>CAWCWR010000001.1:0-938955 GCA_963799335.1 uncultured Phycisphaeraceae bacterium
TTCCTATCTTAACTCCTACCATTTGTGTCAAAAACAACCGGATACTGTTGTCCAATCCAGTAAATCGATAGAGCGATAATGTAGGAGTTAGTCCTTCTAGCTGGAGAAGACAAACGATGTGCATGTATCCGCTACCGATTGGCTCGGTTCCTGAGCAAACTGCTCTAGTTGCAAAAGCCGCATTTTCCAAAGGCAACCCTTACCTGACTTTGCGCGACGAACTCGGCAGTGTGTTCGAGGACAGCGACTTTGAGGAGCTGTTTGCTACGGTCGGTCAGCAATCTCTACAGCCGTGGCGAACCGCACTGGTTACCATCCTTCAGTTTCGAGAGAACTTGTCAGACCGCCAAGCCGCTGAAGCGATGCGCGCTCGTATTGATTGGAAGTACCTACTCGGACTAGAGCTGACCGATGAAGGCTTCACTCACAGCGTTCTAAGCGAGTTCCGCAAGCGACTGATAGACAACGGCCAAGAACAGCTGCTGCTAGACCAGCTACTGCTTCGGTGCAAAGAGAAAGGACTACTCAAGAAGCGTGGTCAGCAGCGAACAGATGCGACGAGAGTACTCGCTTCGATTCGCAAGCTCAACCGTCTAGAGCTGGTCGGTGAGACGATGCGGGCGGTGCTGAACGAACTGGCGAGTGTCGCACCAGAATGGCTATCGGCGATTGCCTACGGCAGGCTGCGCCAACGCGCCAGACGAATGGTATGCGCGCTACGAACGCAGAGTAGAAACCTATCGCCTACCCTCGTCAAAGACAAAGCAAGATGCCTATGGCCAACAGGTTGGCGAAGATGCTTACTATCTACTAGAGCGCTTAGAAGCGTCAGACATCGCTGGATGGCAGCGCCTACCGAAGATAGAAGCGCTCAAGGTAGTACTAGAGCGGCACTATGAGTACAAAGCCGATGCACCAGATACGCCCGATGCGCCTCGGGTTCGGTGGAAGTCAAAAAAGGAACTCCCCCGTACTAACGCCGGTATCGAGTCGCCCTATGACGTGGACGCTCGTTTCCGGTCGCGGCACGGGGTGAACTGGGTAGGCTATGCGGTCAACGTCAGCGAGACTTGCGACGATGAGCAGTGCCATCTAATTACACACATCGAGACAACCGATGCGTCTGTCCATGAAGCGCAGCGGACACAAGTTATCCACGAAGCACTAGCTGGCAAAGACTTACTCCCCTCAGAGCACTTTGTTGATTCTGCCTATGTCAGTGCAGAGCATCTCGTGAATGCGCAAGAACAACAGATTGAGCTAGTTGGCCCGACCCGTAAGAATGCTAGCTGGCAGTCGAAGATAGAAGATGGCTATGATGAAGCCCGATTCAAAATTGACTGGTCAACGGAAACCGTCACTTGCCCAGAAGGAAACGTCTCGAAGAGCTGGAAGCCAAGAGTCAAACTGGGCAACAGAGCTTATGTTCAAGTTAGGTTCAGCCGTCAGGACTGCGCTTGGTGTGATGCGAAGGAGCGCTGTACTCGTAGTCCGCAGCGCAGTTTGAGCTTTCTACCGAAAGCACACTACGAAGCGCTAGAGCAGGCGAGAGCAGTCCACAGCAGCGTAGAAGGCAAAGAGCGCTACAAGCGCAGAGCAGGCATTGAGGGAACGCTTTCCCAAGGTGTACGAGGATTTGGCATGAGGCGCTCTCGCTATCGAGGTCTAGCCAAAACACACTTACAAAACGTGTTAATAGGCACTGCTATCAACATCGACCGTCTGGTTAACTGGCTTGACGGCGTACCGACTGCTAAAACGAGAACCTCTTGATTCAAAGCCTTAGAAGTGGCCTAGCAGAGAAAAAAGCTCGATTGGACAACAGTATCCAACCGTTTTGGGGACATATCGGACAAAACCTCAAAATAGCGGCCTAAGGCACCTTATATGTGATTCAAAACTTGTATCACAATCAAAGTGTCACAAGTAAAGACGCTTTACGAGTTTTGAGGCAGTGAGGATAGGCTACGACTGAGTTTCGATGACTGACCAAAATCTAGATCTACAACCCGATGCTTTAAAACTCTACAAGGCGCAATGCTGCATCCGCAAAAGATATTACTGACTGTTCACACGAACCGTTAAAGTTGACTGAGCAATTCTGCTGGTACAGCCTCTATGACGCATCCCGATGATCGTTTGCTCATAGAGCAGCAAGATGAGTTAAAACGGCTGGAATTCGAGATTCTAAAGATAGATCCTGGAACGCTCGTTACAGCGAAAGGCCGCTTGTTTTATTGGGATTACTTCTTTCGCTCAGTGGACTATACGGTTTTTGCAAAACGGGTCGTGGTACTCTCAACTCAGATGATGGAGCGCGATCGCAGACAGTTTGAAGCCTTGGACAAAGAACTTAACCCACAGAGATGGTTCATCAGCGGCTTCGGACGACATCGGCTACTGGTCGTGTACATATCAGACAGCATCAATACCGATGCACAACAGCTCTGCGCTAAAAAAAGAGACCATCGCATCTTTAATCACTCCTACTTCTCAGGGGCTGTAGATCTTTCTAGCAACACCAAGATATTTGCCCAAAGCACTCCGATAGTAGGCAGAGTTTACTACAGCAAAGTCAACTATCTACTCAATCGCTTGCTAGATCCTCAAAACGCACCTATCAAGCAACCTGTCTCTATTTGGCTAGGTATCGTTGGCCTAATTTTCTTACCATTGACGGTACTCTACTATCTACTAGTGCTCATAGATCTGCTATTCATGGTCATCAATCTATTCAGTTGGTTGAGCTAGTGGCTTAGCAGGTTCAAACATGCACTTCCTTGCGAGGATATTTCTGTAGTGAGGCTTCTTCTTCAGGACTGAATGTGGTGATGTTATTCGGTTTTCTGCGCGTCACATGAGGCGGAGTAGTGCCCTAGCAAAGAGTAGTTTCAATTTTGGAAACGAGATGAATAAGCAGCATCTGGCATGAGAGATTGACCGTAGTCACTTTGCAAACGTATGAAAAGTCCCTGTAAACTGCTCCGAAAACAGCCTGTGTCAAAGTCTCACCGAATCGCGGCTAGCTGCCTGGCCAACATTTCGTCTACTTTAATCAGCTCCGCTGTCGCTTCAGGAACACTGACTAAGCTAGCATCGGGCTGTCTATTGTTGATAATTTCATTTCAGCTACCTGCGCGAGGTCAAAGTCCTTCCGTAGAGGACTCTCTAACACCGCTTCCTATTCCCACGAATCCAGCAGTTTATAATCCGCCGACGTTTCCGCCTAACACCCTTTCGCCAGCCGCAACAGCAGAAACAATCGAAAGATTAGACGATGCTATTTTGACGATCACGGTCGATAGTGATGATGAGAGTCGTGATATTCGTAGGAAGCTTAAGTTACTGAGTAGAGTAGCGATCGCGTATGGCGAACTAGGAGAGCAACCCAAAGCCCTAAAAACGCTAGCGCAAGCAGAGCAAATTGCAACTGAAAACGCTGATACGTTTTATTCCTATCCCAGTACAGTTGCCGAGATTGCTTCCTTCTACACTAAAATTGGTGACACTGTAGCAGCTCAGCGGCTGTTAGAACAAGCGATCGCACTAAGCCATGCATCGTCAAACCCATATGCCATCGGCGACATCGCCGAAGCCTATAGTCTGATATCTCCTGGAGATATTGCTGAAGCAGGTCTTACAAGCCTAGTCGAGCTGATTGAAGAAGCTGATAGCCCGCTTTGGGAGAAAAGAGCCCCATCCGTTCCAACACAGCTAATAGAAGCCTATGGGCGGCTAGAGAACGAAGCGACAGCCAACAGAGGGCTTTCTAGGCTTTTGGATGCTCAGGCACCCTCTAGCCTAGATGCTCTTATCGCATATTCAGTCGCTTACAACCAACAAAACAATACAGATGCAGCTCAGAAGCTCCTAGCCGAAGCGATGGAAAGTATACGCAATCATCGTGAAGATGACGGTAAGATCTTTTTCGACATTGGCAAAGTTGCTTATGGCTACGGATATCTGGGCAATGCGCCGGTCGCTGAACAGGCGTTAGCAGAACTTGTACAGATTGCTGACTCAACGCGACTATTTGAAGCTATGGAACTATCTGAAGAAGAGGAACTTATCGCGTCGCTTAGAAGGATGGAATATAGCTTGACTTCTTCTAGCGCTATTGCGATCTCATACAGTAGGCTCGGCAACGCCGCAAAAGCACAAGAGAGCCTAGCACCCCTTAAAGAACGATTTAAAGCGCTTGCAGAGACAGACCTTCTTGCAAGCGCACTGCTATATCTGGGGCCACTTGTTCAGGCCTATGGAGAAATTGATGATATTCCTGAACAGGAAGCTGTTCTCCAAATCATGTTTGACGCTGTGCCCAAACTACAAGAGCTAGCCTCTTACGGCATAACTATCTCTGATGTGACTCCAGGCTACTTGGGCATTACAGCAATCGTAGAAGGCTATATTGCGACTGATGATGATGCGATCGCTAAAGAAAGGCTACAGATGCTCGAAGCCTTTTTCAAAACCATCAGGTTTGCTGAAGGGGGCTTTTCAGCTCAGCTCAACACGCTTGCGGCCGCTGCCATTCGTCGGGGAGATGATGCGACAGCGCAGCGGCTTTTGGACGACGCAAGGCAACTCATAGGCACGCCTGAAGATCAATTTCTTCCAGACGATCCGCGCTTCAACGTTCTTGGCGGCATTGAGCAAGTCCAAATTATGAAGGTGCTTCGTCACATGATTTGGAACTATAACAACATAAAAGATGAGCAAGTCCGCCAAGCAGGGCTTGAAGCCTCTCAGCAATTAGCTGCTAAGCTGCTTGGGCCTGAGCTAAAATCTGAGATAGATAATGCAATTGTCCGGGCCTACGCTGGCCTTTAGTCATTTGTTGAGAACCGTCGAAGATTTTAGAGAACAAGGCCTATGTATAGACATAGAGAAATTTTGATAAATAAGGCTGAAACGCTTTGCTGGCAACGGCTTTATCCCTAAATATTTATGCTCATTGGAAAATCGTATTTAGACTTAGCGACGCTCGTATCCCTGGAAAACTCATTGATAGAGTCTGAAATGATGAGCTTATCTGTCAAAATTTCTCGGCTTCTATGCCTAGGCGGAACTCCGCAATGGTTAAGCTTCAGAGCAGTCACGAGGTTCATACAGTCATGAGCGCCCGCAAAATCCTAGATACTCTTTTAGGCATTCTTTTGCTCTTTGGTGGCCATGCTGTTTACCTAGGCATTGCTTACGCTCTGCTGATGATATTGGGTGATTCGCTAATCACGGCACTATGGCCAAACGATTCATACGCTGGGCTGGGCCTTGTCATTGGGATCATACTAGCCATGGGACTGATTCAGTTTGCATATGCCGCGCCTCTATATCGATATTTCAAAAGGCAAGCCAGGCCCAGCATATCGTTTGGCATTGCGATAGCCGTAGGTTTCACCTTATTTGTGACTGGCGGCTGGATCATCACAGTTTTTGCATTTCGGAACTAACCAACGTTAGTTCGGGTTAAGCCGAAGGCGGTAAGGCACATTCTGGGGCTTTTTGCATTAACCCCCGAAAAGGTACATTCCACATCAAGACGTTTAAGACTCGTATTGAATAAGAGTGTGCCTGTTACGGTGTAAAGCCTTTGATAGCAGCAATTTTAGGCTTCACCTGATTGGGTGACACAAGGCTTTCCGTCTTAGCCAGTAACCCGCTCGGGCTTAATCTAGGTCAGCGAGCGCGGCTTGCTGCTGCCTACGCCCATACGTCATTCCTCAAGGCGATCGCCAAATGACTATTCTTGAAGTGTCAATAAAACCTGAGTACTATCTACTGATACTTTCGCCCACTTTTTACGCTTAGTTTGGCATAGCAAAGTTCTATAATCGCAAGGCTGTAAAGGTTTTGTAGATAGCTTTTTGCCTCAATGCGTATCACTCATTGTCAGCGTAAATAAATTCTCCTTTCTGACAAATGCTTCCCTCAAAACACCTGTAAAATCTGGCTTTTAGCCTAATCGTAAATCGTCGAAAGTAGATAAGAGAATGCGGTTTAAATCAACCTATTGACCATCAAAAAACTATTAGACGCAATCAAAGAGAGTAGCCTAAACTAGGCTGCTAAAATTAGATAGTAACGCTAGGAAAAGTAGACGCTGTATCGCTGATTATTCTGCTGACGCAGGGTATACGTCATACTCTGTCTCAGCAAAATGTGACAAGCATTCAAAATGAGTCTTGGCTATCTCATTGTGGAATGTACCTTTTCGGGGGGTAATGCAAAAAGCCCCATAATGTAATCACAACAGGTGCAGACACAGATGCCGTAGACGGTGGCGGCGGAGATGATCGAATTCTTGGTGAGGGTGGTATAGACTACCTTGTCGGTAATGCCGGTAGAGATCGGATCATCGGTGGTTCAGGAGCCGATTATATTAGTGGGGGAAGTGGAGACGACATACTTACCGGCTTAGGTAAATTTGAGTTTGGTCAAGATTTTGGTGACGCTGTGAATCGTAGACCTATACGGGACGATATCTTGTTTGGGGGCGATGGCGCAGACAAATTTGACTTGATTTATCAGGACAACGGCTATTTTAACAAAGTCAGAGCTGCTAGTATTGGTGACTTTGAGCCAGGAATAGACAAGATTAGAGTGGGTCTTGGTGTTGATATCGAAAAAGATTTACTCTTTGTCGGTAATGCGGATGGATTTACAGAGGTTATTGATACTAGAGGACTTTCGGGACCATTAATATCTGCGATTGAAGGTCTTGTTCCTGGTGGGTCGCTTGGTGACATCAACCCTGGTGGCGCTTTTAATAACATTGTAGCTAGGGTGTTTACTAGAGATGGATCAAGTCCTATTGACACTGCCGCCAATTTTGAGGCTAACCCTACAGCATTTTTTGAGAACAGTAACGGTATTGCCTAGCACATAAGGAGTGTAACTATGACTGACACAAGAATGCCAGTAGCAAAGGTGATTGACTACATACTGTTAGCTGAAATCATCGTAGCTAATTGCTACGCATCAGCCGTCATTGGGGAATTTTCCATTGGCTCTATGTTGTCAGCTTGTACTTGGTTGGCTATAACCTTTCCTGTGACGCTTGGCTTCTACTATGTCGTGCGTTGGGGGAAGGGGTATCCTGTCGTGTCAGTCATCCTTTCATTACTCTATTTATTTCTCAACTTCTTGATCTTTAACTTTACTTTTCACACTGATATTCAAGATGGATTAGTTGTTAATAGGTACGGGACTACGGGACTAGAGGCAGGCGTCGGGCTGGCTGCTTTTTACTTATTCATTGCATATCGCTATATACGAAAAAATCCTCTTATTAATTGGAAAACGCACATAGCAAGTTACTGTCTTCTTCTCCTAACAACTGCTGCAGTGACGGCTGTGATCGGAGTTATTAATTACTACATCGTGCCTGTCGATTTATACCAGTCTCCCATTTTAGAGAATGGGTTGCCGACCTTCCCAACCAACCCAATTAATTGAGAGTGATCGATAAGCGGGTTGTAGCGATCTACTCGCTAATCCACCGGAAGTTCACTGCTTAAAACCTCAAGCGGGCTCACGACGTCATACGATGTTATCTCCAGCGCATCTGCGTCCATGCCTCATGCTTAGCGGAGAAGTAGCGATCACGCTGCATTAATAACCTATGCACCGCCCTGGTAACTTCTCCGGGGCGGTGCATAGGTCAACTCTGATAATACTCAAGGGCCGTACATCACTCGATAATCTGCTAGACCCTGACAACATGTCAGTCACGCTGAAGACACTGGAGCGAGCTGCCACTGTTTTAGGTAAGCGTCTACAGATAGCACTGGTAGACATAGACGCGAGCGACGCGGCAGTGGTTACGTAACCGTTATCCCATCCAAGTAACGATAAACGCTAGCCTTCGAGAGGTTGTAGTCTTCCATGAGCGTCTTGATCAGAACGCCATCTTGCCGTTTCAGTTGGAGTTCTACCTGTTCTTCGTCCTTCAAATGTTTTCTTCTGCCTAGATGAACGCCGTTGGCTTTAGCGTTGCGAATGCCGTCCATTTGGCGTTCAGCACGGATCTCGGTCTCGAACTGCGCAATCGCACCGAGCATGTTAAAAAGCAATCGGCCAGTCGCATCACCTGTATCAATGCTTTGGTCGATTACCTTCAGATTTACCTGCTTTTCCTGCAACTGCTCAGCTAACTGACAAAGGTGCAACGTAGAGCGAGCCAGTCGGTCTAATCGAGTCACAACTAGCGTGTCGCCTTCTCTGACATATTCGAGGCAAGCCTTCAGTCGAAGTCGTTTATTAGATGTACCCGTTCGCTTTTCCTTGAAAATCTTGTCGCAGTCCTTCAGCTTATCGAGCTGCACATCTAGACTTTGCCCAACTGAACTAACTCTGGCATAGCCAACGACCGACATAGTGGCTCCTTAAATTTCTCATTATGCCTTAGAGTCTATGATAAAGAGCTAATGAGACATGGATTGAGACACACTATTGCATATGTCTCAAAAGGTCTAGGTTTTGAGGCATAGAGAGGTGCCTCTGGTATGTTAGAAACCTTCGCGTCAATTGTGTCCCAATCCCAGCTTTTTTGTTGCCGCTTGCTAGTAGATTCACTGCTAAAGTGCCTGTGGCTCTATCTTCCTACCTTCTTCTAGCTGGAGATCTATCTTCCTGAAGTTTCTTCTTCTTTGCTTCTCTTAGAGAAAAGAACAAGCTTTTAGGATCAAAAGAAGGAGCTGTTCCTCCAAAAACTATTTGTAATAGAAAGTTGAATAAGAACCATGCAGAAGTGACAATATAGAGTGTAGGTTCGAGCCAATCCCAGCCTCCTGACTGCCTTATTTTCCAGTAGCTCAGAGCAATTAGCAGCAACAGAACAGCAAAATACGACAGTGACCAAAACTTTGCGAAATCAGTAGCAACTTTATTTTCGAGCTTATCCTGCTCACACTCTAGAACTTGAAGATCAGATTGAAGTCTATTAAGTTCACTGTCAGAGGTGAGTGAGTCTTCGCTTATGACTATTTTTCTTTCTGTGTGTAGCGATCCTGACAGGCAAGGAAATTCGTAGCTTCTACCATAATTCAAATTGTGAATCAGATCCCTTTCGTCGTAGTAGAGTTTCTCTTTAATAATCTCAAATGTATGTATGGCGCTGACGTTCTTGAATCTCAAGAGAGTATACACATCAACTAAATAGCCTTTAGAAACTGCTGTTACGTCAAATATGTATTCAAATGGAGTAGAAGAGGACATCAAGCTAGATAGCTCCTTTTCTAGAATTCTATAATCTAGAACCTTCAATTTAATAGTAAGTCCTTTCAATGCAGCGTATCTTTGCCGAGCAGCAGGTTTCATCTGAATATCTAAAAGAGTCTGCTGACCCTCAACTTCCTTGGGATATTTTCCTTCACTTAGCTCCTCTAAGCGAGTAGAGATACTGTTTTTTATGCTTTCTAAATCACTTTCTATAGAGAGTATCTGACCTCTGTCTTCTGTTATTCCAACTAGAGTAATCTGATCGAGATATTTGTACTCTGTAGCGCAGTGGGCAATTACGTTTATATAAGGATCTGGGCGGTTGGACTTAGTGAAAATATATAGCTTGGTCTGTTTCGCTAGGTTATTTTCGTATTCTATGCCTTCGGGCCTTCGTAATATTTCCCCTTTAGTTCCCTGTTTGACACTTGCTAGATTAACAAGTGCTTGATTAACGCTATTGCCAACTCCACAGCTCATAGACAGTCCGGTGAAGCTATTAAATATGCTTATAATCTCTTCTAGAAAAGCTGTTTCGTTCTCAACAGGGTCGTAACTTATTAATACGTCGTCGCCTCCAGATATCACCAGCTCTGAATTATTAGTTGACTTGACGAACAGCTCAATTTTAAAGATTGCCAGCTTTATACTTTCCGATAGATGCGTTGCCTCTTTTACTCTTCCTTTTCTGAGCAAGTTCTCTATCGCGTTGCCTATATTGTCTCCATCAAAAAAAGCATATCTTACTACTTTTATCTCAGGCAATGAACCAGACTGATTGAGAAGTTGCACGTTGACGCATACTGTAAGTAAGAACGGTCGAATCTTAGCAGACTAGCTACTACGCATTAAGTTAAATACTTTGTATCAGACCCAAATTTTTCATTTTGACACTGTACTAGCTTGAGTATAGGTAGGTTGTAATGAGGATTGAAAATCGGAGGCCACTGCCGACGAGACCTAGATAGTACATATTTACTTATCAAAAACCTTCGTTTTTGGTGCATAGCCATGAGCATTTTTGCAAAAATAATGCCCACAACGGCTTTGATACAAAACGGTTAGGTAGAACACCAGCAGTGATTATGAACTTTAGGCTATATTGCTTGTAGCTTGTATTGAGATACAGACAAGATTATAGAAAGCTCTCTGATGTTTAACTCTTTTCTTTGCAGAGATTGGTGTTAACCAATCTCAAGAGAGAACCTGCTTTGAAATACTTATTTGCTACGGCAGTAGCGATTGGAAGTATATTTTCTGCCTTTCCTGCTAATGCATTTTGGCAGCTAGAGAATCCAGCTTACAGCCCTATGACCGGACGGGATAGATTTGGTCAATACTGTTCAGGCAACGTGACATTAGATGAAAATGCGAACATTCGCCTATCCCCAAACAGTAGCGCTGAGCTACTTGCCAATTCAGGATACGGAGTCAATTATACTGCTTACCCTTTAGCTCAGTACGGGGAATGGTATCTAATTAATTTCGAGGTAGGCAGAAGCAACTATGTCGGCTGAACTCATGAGGTGAACGTGATCGGCGGGCCTTATAGTCGATGCCGCTAAGATTGCCTATTTTTGCTAGAGGATCTAGCCATCACTATAAAGAGCCTTCAGTCGGTTCAATGCCTACTTCTCAGCTAATCAGAGCGGTTGTTCATACCGCTTGCGACCAGAAAACTACACAAGTATTGCTATGAAAAAAAATATTATCACCGCGCTGAGTGCTGTTCTTCTATTGTGTGGTGTTTCAGACGCTACAGCGCAGGGCGTGCCACTCGCTCAAGCTAGAACGTTAGAGGCAGGTTGGGTTGATAGCTCTGGCTTTACCAGTTTCGCTTGGCTTAGATCAGACGATAATAGAGAACTCTACTCTAGTGCTGTTTACCTATCACTATCGGGCAATAAGCTGAGTATATATAACACATACAATGCTGCGCCATTGGGACAACTAGCACGCTGTGGAGGCTTAGGATGCGACTTAGGTAAAGGGCAGTTGCTAGCAACTCTGGAAGTTGTGCCGCAAGGTAGTAACCGTTACCTTGTCACAAATGCTTCTCAAAAGGCCAGCTTTCTTCAGGGTGCGCAGTGCAGGATTGCCGAAAGCTATCTTCAAGTTTTCGAGTGCTTTTCTCTAACTGGGCCAAATGCAGATTTACCGAGTGTTTTTAGGTTTTCACCGGGTACTTGAAATAGGCAGAAGTTTTAGATGCGGCACTTTGCTATCACGCTCTTACCATCAAGAAGACACGGTTTGATAGAGACTATAAGTGCTTCACCTCTGTCATGATTTGTGATCACAGAGTCTGTGCTCTATTCTGCGATCACGAAATAGATGTGCTTCTACTCAATATAAGTTGAATTATTTTCCCTAAAAAATGAGCAGTGCGATCACGCTGGCAGGGCAAGATCGCCTACCTATTTTTAGGCCGTTAATCTAGAGCCTAATTTGACTGGAGTGAATCACTCCGAAAGGCCCACAGGCATTGGTGTAATACCAGTTACCAGTTGAGCCAAAGACACTAAGATTACCTGTGGCTTCAAGCGTACATAGGATGACCCCGTTTGGAGTCGCCCTGACATTAGACGGTGGTGAGAAAACAACTGCCATTTCTGCTAAACCACGACACACGCTGCTGATCATCGACTGAGTAGCTCGTGACTGAGGCAGATGAGTCTGTCGCTCTGGAAAGGTCATCCACGAGCCTTTGGTGCAGTCAGCTCGGCTAGCAATCGGCTCATCGCCTAAATAGTAAGTGAAATCAACTTGGCGATCGCCAACTAGGGAGACGGAGCACAAATTCACAGTGACCTCCTGTCCTGAGGCACTGTTGCCAACATAGTCATAGCAGGAACTTTCCTGTGCTAGCTGTATTGGACTTGCCTGCGTCGGTTTTGCAAAAGCAGTAGCCGATGAACCCACCGCAAATACTGCTGTGAGCGCGAAGACTTTCCATGTTGTCATAATGTCGAGTTGTGAATAACTTAGAGCTGTAGATGAGCTTATCGGTCGTCTGCCTGACATGCGTACGACCCGAAAGACACTTTATCAACTCTCTACATCAGCTAGCTGTGCTTGCTGCCCTTGCTGAGGTTACAGTCCACACACAGAATGCGCAGGTTATCTGTTGCGATCGCTAGCCTGGGGTAGCGCGACAGCGGTTTGATGTGGTCAATATGCGATCCTTTCAGCGGTATTGGCTTCTGACAGTTCATACAGCGACCCCCTTGCAACTCATGCTGCTGCCGTTTCCACTTTCTACCCCCCAGCGTTTGCTTCCAACGCTCAAACTCTACTCGCGTGCCGTACTTCTTCTGAATCTGCGCAGCGCGTTCTTGTAGCTGAAGCAGGCTTTGGTCAACCCGCTTAGTGGTGATTAGCAGATCTCTAACTAATGTCTCGAAGGTTGGCATTTTCCTAACTCGTCCGCTTGCCTACTGAGGCGACAGTTGCTTTCATATCTGAGAGTGCCTTGTCCGTACGACGCATCTGATTGAGTAGCTGTCGTGCAACCTCGCTTACCTCAGTCGTAGTACCGTTAGCGACCAAAGGAACGACGTTATCCAACTGAGCTAGCAGCTGTGTCAGAATCTGTTCTAGCACCTTCTTTGTTGTGAGCTGAATGCGTGCTCTTGACTTGTACTCGCGGATTGCAGCGATTGCCCGATCTACTACATAGACATATGCGTTACCAGACTTCGCGACTGGCTGTAGCGATGCGGTTAGTCTTCTCGCCAGATAACGTGATGCTCCATAGCCTCGTAGCTGCTTTCGTGTGAGAGTAGGCGTTACCGATTTCATGAAAGCTATGCCCTCTCCTGGTACTCGTCATACTGTTCAAGCAGCATTTCTACCCAAGAATCTTTGAACCCAAAGCGGTTTGCAACGCCGTAGACTTTGGCAATCATTGTTACAAACACGCTGCGTTCAGCAGATAGCTGTTCTTCGTAGTCGCTGACCTTTTCAGAGAACTCAAGCTCAATCTGCTTGATGTAGTTCTCTTTCTTCGTCACCAACCCCCGCTGAGCACCTTGCAGCCGCTGGCGTTCTAGGAGTGTTGGCCCTGCGAAATTGACCATAGCCGTTAACAAAGCTAACTCGTCCACAGCATTCAGATCGATATCGACGAATGCGCGTTTTGCATCGGCTTCAGTCCATCCGAAGTGCTTAGCGTAGTTGAGAGCTTCTTTCTTATTAGTCATAGAGGTCTGGAAGGCGGCGCTGCTTTTATTATGCTGTAGTTGCGAACGTCGTGTCCCCTATATATTCCATAGCTTTATAGCTAGTCAGACATCTTCATCAAAAAGAATTGATATGGCGTAGGTAGCGTCTTGTTGAACAGAATTCCGCTGTGAGGTCGTAGTCTGATGTTTAGTTGACTCTAACGGGCCACAATTATTTGGGCTTTGACTGGGAAGCTGCCTCGCTCTGCAATGAGCGAGGCAGCTTCCCAAAGATGAGATCGCTTAGAATGAGGCTGAATCAATCAGTCTAGGTAAGCCATTTAGCCAAGCATAGCGGGTAGCAGCATGGTACAGACCCCTACAAAACCATTGTCTCTAGACAAGTTTCTGGCGTTACCTGAAACAGAACCTGCCAGTGAATATATCAACGGCAAAATCATTCAGAAGCCAATGCCTCAAGGAAAGCACAGCATTATTCAACGGGAACTGAGCTTTGCCTTGACCTTAGCCTTTCGGCCCACGGGCATCGCCCAAGCATTCCCAGAACTCCGGTGCACTTTTGGAGGCCGTTCAATCATTCCAGATATTGCAGTGTTTCGCTCAGAGCAAATTCCGCGAGATCGCGACGGCCAGGTGGCCAATACATTTAGCAAAGCACCGGATTGGACAATCGAGATACTCTCGCCCAGCCAGAATCAAACACGAGTGACTCGCAACGTTATCCACTGCCTTGATCACGGAACTGAAACAGGGTGGATTATAGACCCAGCAGAGTCCTTAATATTCACCTACGGCTCAGGGAAGTCAGTCGATGTATTTGAAGATTCAGCAGAGCGCCTGCCTACCCCGACCTTTGCAGCAGCCGTAAACCTAACAGTGGGCGAAGTGTTTGCTTGGCTGAAACTGTAGTTCAGCGCTGATGTCCACAGAATGAATTTTTGTATGTGGTTGTGTACATAGCGTATGCCTCTCAAGCCCTTTAATCCATCGCCATCACTGGCCTATGGGTTTATAGTCGTACTTTTAGTCAACTCTAAATAAATGTAATTATTTGGGGTTAGAGAGCCGCCCGAGATTGCGATCTCGACCCGCTGCACCCTTACAGAACGGTGATCGCTCAGAGATAAGGAGTGGTTTTCGCGATCGCACGGCTGTCGTAGGATAAACGACAATTTATACGACTCTAAAGCTGGTGCGTGTCGCTAGATATTGGTTTTTTGCACTATCCCTCAAAAAGGGATAGTTCGCTTTGAGGCAACACGACTCGTTAATGTCCTGGTCATGTTTTCCTATGAAGCCTTCGACTCGGTTTCCTTGACCTATGGGTTAGACGGTAGATTGTCTCTCGATGAGAGACGCACCCACTGGCGCAAGGTTTGGTCAGCTTTAATTTCGCTGAGGCGAGCATCTGCCAAGAACTCATAGAGCTTTGTTTTCGGCACAATTGGAAAAGTAGGGCTCATCTCTACTTCTGCGTATTCAGAATCCCTTAGAGCATAGATGCGCCAGGTCTCGCCGTTGTAGCGCCAAAATTCAGGGATTCCCATAGCAGCGTAAAGCTGAAGCTTGTCGATGTCTGTATGGGTTATGTCTACTTCTACAACGAGATCGGGCGGCGGATCGTTTTCTAGATCAACGGTGCGCCCAGCTACGAGAGGTTGATTCTGAATGTAGTAAGCGGCATCTGGCTCTGCTGAACGGTCTAGGGTGGGGCGATCCAGCGTGGTAGACCCTATGGTTTTGATATCCATTCCCAGCTCAGCAACCAGGATGTATATAAATCGACCAATCAGCCAAGTCGAAAATTCATGTATTTCGAGCGGCATGGTGATTTCTAAGGTTCCTTGCGAGTAAGTCAGGCGTGTATTGCGAGCAGAACTAAGCGATCGCCTGATAGCTAGATAGCCCTGCCAGTCAACTGAACGCAGAACAACTCGGCGCTCGCCAATGGGCTGTGGAATGGGCTGTTTAATTAAAGGTGCTGCACTAACCATAGTCAGAGTGCTCTCACAGGCATAGTCTCACTTCATTCTAGATCCTGACACGGCGAAGGGACGCGGCTGCGGGAGGGAGCATAAAGACATAGGTACTTTATAGGGTGAAGCACTTTTGCAATGGCTCGATAGATACTCATACTGAGCCAGACTGCACTCTTTTCAGAGGCGAGCCTACTAATGAAGCGATCACGGCAGAGTGTTGGATTATGGCCTGATTTTTGTGGTGATCGCTTCATTAGTAGGACGATAAACTCAGAAATACTTTGATCACCAATTTACTAACTTACTAACTTATCGCTTTACTAACTTACCAATCTACTACCATCAGTAGACGATGTAATCGGAGTGTCTCTGATTACTAACTTACCAACTTACTAATTTATGGTTTTACCAACTTACTAATTTCATTCCCAATCTTTTGGATCATCAGCAAACTCCTCAAAGCCGTCAGGTGCGTGACCAAAACGCTCTATGAAAAGCTGCTGTATGAGTTCGGATGCCGATACATTTTGAATGCGGCATTGCAGCATCCACCATCTGCGATCGCGCCGTGCAACTTTTGCAGCTAGATTCACCTTGGCAGGATTACGCGACTCAGGAGCGCTGGCCGCATTTGCTTTGTCTAAGAATTTCATTTGGCTCTTCCCCGCAATATCTCAACGACTTCACTTCCCAACTTGTCAAAATCCAACGCGGCGAGGCGATTTGCCGATCCAGCGTGCAGGGGATCAGCAGCAGCGGCACGTCGCGAGGTTTGTCCGCCTCGGCATCTTCGTACCAACGCAAAAAACCGATCGCCAAATAAAGCGTGTTGACCCCCTGCTCCTGCTGCGAGCTGCGGGCGTCATAAAACGTCCGCAGCAGCCGTTTCTGCAAGTCGTCGGCCGGCAAAAGCGTCTGAAGCTTTTGGTCCGTCGGCCTCAGCGTCATGGCCGGCTCGATCGGCCCCGCGGTTTCCGCGTCGTCTCGAATCTCACCGTCGTCGACGGACGCGATGGGTTCGGGTTTGAGTTCAGTATCGACCTGGCTCTTCGATTCGGAATCGGTAGGCACGATTGGGCTGGACGGGGAGGACATGTCGTCCGGGGGGGCGTATTCCGGGTGGGGGGGGTTGTGCTGATGGAAGGTGTCGCCGGGGGATCCGGGTTCGATCGCGATGCCGACGCCGGGGGCGGTGCCGGGGATGTTTCCGGGGGTGTTTCCGGGGGTGTTTCCGGGGGCGGGGGCATCTCCGGGGGCGGGGATATTACCGGGGGCGGGCGGGTCGAGGTCGGCGGAAGCTTTGGTGTCACCGACACCATCCCCCTCAGCGTCGTTTTCCGGTGCCCCCCGCTCACCCTCGGCTGCGTTACCCGTTGATTCCTCGGCAAAGGCAAACGTGAGGGCTTGCCCCCGTTCGACCAGCGCGGCAAACAGCGCCTCGGCGTCCTCGCCCACGATCTCCAGCACTCGGGAACGCGCCCGGTGGCGCGGCGTGCTCAACAGCCGGTTGCGGGTGGAGAGTTCGAGCAGTTCCTCGCGGGCTTTGTCCAGCCGATCCCCCAGATCGGAGGCGGTCGGCGGGGCCGATTCGTCGCGGTCGGCAGCGGGGGGCAGGCGGTCGTCGGGCATGAGCGGATTCCGGACAATTCGAGGTTGAGCGAGCGGACCAGGGGACAGGGTTGTGGCCGAGCGGGGGTAGGTGTCGCGATCCCTCAGAGCATGAGGGGGGATGGGGGGCGGATGAGTGGGGGGTGAGGGGGGGGTGAGGGGGGGCTTAAGAGTATCGGCAAATGCGGGCCGGGCCGAGCGATCGACGCCTTGCCCCGCCGCGACGGGCAAGCCGGGGCAATCGCGTAAAGTAGTCGGCTATGGACGACGGATTGCCAATTTTGTTTACGGTGTTTGAACCCAGCGGCGACGTGTTGGCGGCGCGGCTGATCGAAGAGGTCCGCCGGCGTCAGCCGGGCCGGCGGGTGTTTGCCTTCGGCGGCCCGAAGATGCAGGCCGCCGGGGCCGAACTGATCGAGCAGACCACCCAGCACGCCAAGATGGGCGTCGGGGTGGGGATGGTCGGCGAAGCGAAAGAGCTGCTGCGCCGCAAGCAGGTGCTGGCCGCCTGGCTGAAAGAAAACCCGATCGCGGCGCACGTGCCCACCGACAGCCCCGCCGCCAACTGGTCGCTGTGTGCCGCGGTGCGCAAGGTTCAACCCGACGCGCGGATCGTGCACCTGGTCGGGCCGCAGATCTGGGCGTGGGCGACGTGGCGGATCCGTCGGCTGCGGCGGCTGACGGATCACGTGATGTGCCTGCTACCCTTCGAGCCCGAGTGGTTCGGCAGCCGGGGCGTGGCGTCCACCTTCGTCGGCCATCCGCTGTTCGATCCCCCGACCCAAACCGCGGTGGCGGCAGAGGGGGAAGCGGAAACATCCGGGGAATCGGGGGGGGGCGGCGCGGGGGGGGGGGCGGCGGGGGGGGTGCGGGCGATCGATGGCCAACCGATGCGGCCGGGTCAGACCAAGCTGGCGTTGCTGCCCGGATCACGCGAAAAGGAAGTGCGGATGAACTGGCCGACGATGCTCAAGGTCTTCGATCAGCTGCGCCACCGGCTGCCGGACTTGGCGGTGGTGATCGCCGCCGCCGACCGCGCCCGGGCGGATCAGTTGAAGCTTCTATGCCCCGGGGGTCGGCCCCCGCGGGGGATGCAGGTGGTCCTCGGCGAGGCGTCGGAGGTGCTGGACTGGGCCGACGCCGCCGTCGTGGTCTCGGGCACCGCGACGCTGGAAGCCGCGTCGCGCAACACGCCGATGGTCGTGATCTACAACGGCAGCTTGACCGCCTGGAAGCTGCTGGGTCGCTACCTGATCAGCGCACGGACTTTTGCCCTGCCCAACGTCATCGGCCAAGCGATGGAGTTGGAGCGCATCGTGCCGGAATTCGTCCCCCACGACGGCAGCCCCGAACCCGTGATCGAGCACCTGCGGCCGCTGTTGACCGGTGGCGCCAGCCGCGAGACCCAACTCGAGGGGTTCGACAGCATTCGGCAAGCCTACGCCGGCAAGGTCTTTCGCCGTGACGCCGCGGACGTGCTGCTGCAGCAGATCGAAAGCGGCCGGGAGCAAGCGGAACAGCTCGAGGATGACGAACCCGAGGGTTTGGAAGAGCAAGAAACCCGCGGGGGTCAGGACCCACGCGACGGACAGGAAAAGAAGGGGGATCAGGGAGATCTAGTGGATCACGACGACGAGCCCTCGCGGCCGGCGAGCGACTGATTTTGCATCTGCGTGAGAGGAGAGCGGTGGAATCGGTGGCCTTGTGGAAAGACCCGCGGAGTAGCGAGGGTCACGCCATAGAAAAGAACAAGAGGGCGACCTTGAGATAGGCCGCCCTCTGTCTTTGGCTCCGAGGCATCGTGGCGTGATAGGTGGAGAGAGGGGCCGATCGACCGGGTAGGAGAAGGTCGCATCGGGTCCCGGCAAAGGTCGGCCGCTACGAAGGGCCAACCGAGTCAGCGAGGCTTACTTCTTTTTCTTGGTCGCTTTTTTGGCGACCTTCTTGCGGGGGGCGGCCTTCTTCTTGGCGGCCTTCTTGGTCGTGGCCTTCTTGGTCGTCGCCTTTTTGGTGGCGGCCTTCTTAGTCACGGCCTTCTTGGTCGTCGACTTTTTCGTAGCCTTTTTCTTGGCGGCCTTTTTCTTGGTCGCCTTCTTCTTCGCGGCTTTCTTTGCCATAGCGTGGGGTCCTTTCAAGACATCCTGCGGAGCGTGAGGGTTAATGTAACGAGCGCGTTGATTTAACGTCAACTAAAAATCGCGCGGAACGCGGTTTTCATCGGAGCTTTGACGGGCCCAGCGTTAATTCAACGGGCGTCAAGGCAACGTTTCGGAGGACTTGAACCAGAAGATCATCGCGACATAAACCCCGAGAAACATCAGCAGCAACGCCACCGCGCCGTACACATAACCCAGCCCCGCCAGGCAGACGAACACGCAAATACCCGGCAAAAATAAGCAAATGCGCTGCAGCAACGTCGGTTGAGGCGGCCGGCCGTCCACGGTGCGCAGACCGACTCATCCGCCCGGCGGTATAGCGCGCCCGCGGCATCATCGCCAGGCAACCGACGACCAACAAAACATAAAACACCGGCTGAGAAAAAAAGTTGAATCCGTAGATCATTTCGGCACTATAACCGTGAACGCCGCGCGACCCGCAGTCCGCACCACGCGCATGCGTCGATCAAGTGGTCCATGAAAACATCGCGCGAGAGTCGCTCATCGTTGGATGCGCGTGTTCGCCTGATCTCGATTCAAAGAGGCCTGGGCGTGACACTCGGCCCCGGGTTTGCGAGCATGGGCGGCATGACTTCTTCGACGATTCCCTCTCACGCTGAAACACCGCGCCGTCGCACGGGCGGTGACGAAACCGCCCGCCTGGTTCAACTGGACCACGATCATGTCTGGCATCCGTTTACCCCCATGCGGCAGTGGCAGGAAAAGACGCCGCTGATCATCGAACGTGGCGAGGGCCCGTACCTTTTCGACACCGAGGGTCGCCGCTATATCGACGGCGTCTCGTCGCTGTGGTGCAACGTCCACGGCCACCGCGTGCCGCACGTGGATCAGGCCATCCGCGATCAACTCGACAAGGTCGCACACACCACGCTGCTGGGCCTGGCGTCGCCGCCGAGCATTGAACTCGCGGCGCGGCTGGTGGAGTTGGCGGGGGTAAAGCTGCCTGCGGCGAAGAACCCACTGCGCAAGGTGTTCTATTCCGACGCCGGGGCGACCGCGCTGGAAGTCGCCTTCAAGATGGCGGTGGGGTTTTGGCACCATCGGGGACAACCGGGCAAGACGCGCTTCATCGGGTTGGCGGGGGCGTACCACGGCGACACGGTGGGCACGATGTCGGTGGGCTACAGCGACCTGTTTCACCGCGCGTTTGCCAGCATGGTGTTTCCGGTGGACTGGTTCCCCGCGCCCGATGCCGGCCGGCCGCCGGCGGACCTGCCGCGGCTGGGCCGGTCGTGCGACGATCCGCCGGGGAATGTTTGGCCCAGTGAAGACCCGTCGCTGGCCGAGCGGTTGGCGGATTATTGTCTGTCTGAACTCGAAGCGCGGTTGCAAACCCAGGCGGACCGCACCGCGGCGATCGTGATCGAGCCGATCATGCAGGGCGCCGCGGGGATGGTGTGTCAGCCGCGGGGGTTTCTGCGGCGGGTGGCCGCGCTCGCCCGGCGATACGACGTGCTGCTGATTGCCGACGAGGTGGCGGTGGGCCTGGGTCGCACCGGAAAGATGCTGGCCTGCGAACATGAACTGGCGGGCGAGGCCAAAGGCCCGGACATCCTCTGCCTGGCCAAGGGGCTCTCGGCGGGCTACCTGCCGCTGGCGGTCACGATGACCACCGACGCGGTCTTCGACGCTTTCACCGGCGAACCCGACGAACGCAAGACCCTCTACCACGGCCACACCTACACCGGCAACCCCCTGGCGTGCGCCGCCGCCCTCGCGGGCCTGGACTTGTTTGACCGCCCCACCGATGGCTCGCCGGACCTGCTCACACACATCAAACAAAGCGCGGATCTGATTCATCGAGGACTTGCCCCGCTTCGGGATTGTCCCCACGTCCGCGATGTCCGCCAGCGCGGCGTCATGGTCGGCATCGAACTCGGGCCCAACCCCCGCACCCCCCCGCCCCCCCTGCCCCCCCCCTCCCCCCTCTCCACCCTCTCCACTCGATCAGTTCCCGCCGCGTCCGAACCTTTTGACTTCAGCCAACCCCAGGGCCACGCCCTGTGCGACCGCCTCCGCGCGGAGGGCATCATTATCCGTCCGCTGGGCAATGTGATCGTGCTCATGCCTATCCCCGCCACGCCCCGGGACATCCTGCGGCAACTCGTCGATCGGGTGGTGGCGGCCGTGATTTCGCACGAATTTTAAGAACCGTTACACTCTTTTGTACCAATTCACGATGTGCTGCCGCCCTGTTGGGGACTTCCGGCACCTCGTGGGCAAGCTCCCGGTCAGCCGCGCATGTCTGCAACTCTGCCACGTTTTACGGCAGTCCGGTTGCTGCGTGAGGCCCTCGACCTGGTTTCCGGCAACCGCCCCGCCCCGCCCCCCTTCCCCACCGATCCGCAATGCCTATAGACCTCACCGGCTACGACACCCGCGACTTCTACGACGAGCTGATCCAGGCATCGGGTCAACCCCGTGCGTCGGCCGTCCCTCTGCTCAACCGCCTCCTGCAACTGGACGAGGGCGAACTTCAACGCCGGCAAAAAGCCGCCGAGTCGGCGATGTTCGAGTCCGGCACCACCTTCAATGTCTACCACGAAGACGCCGCCACCGAACGCATCATCCCCTTCGACGTCGTGCCCCGCATCCTCGAAGGCCGCATCTGGGACCGCGTCGAAGAAGGCCTGAAGCAACGCATCACCGCCCTCAACCATTTCCTCACCGACGTCTACGGCCCGCAGGACATCCTCAACGACGGCACGATCCCCCGCGAGTTCGTCGATCTCGATGACGAAACCTTTTCCAAATGTGTCGGCCTCCGCCCGCCCCAGGGCGTCTGGTGCCACATCTCCGGCATCGACCTGGTCCGCACCGACAGCGACGAATTCTTCGTGCTCGAGGACAACCTCCGCTGCCCGTCGGGCGTGTCTTATGTCTTGGAAAACCGACGCGTGCTCAAGCAGACCTTCCCCCGCGTCTTCGGCAGCCTCCCGATCCGGGCGGTCGACGACTACGGCGAGCGACTGCTGGACACGCTTTCGCACCTCGCGCCCCAGGGCATCGATCGGCCCCGCATCGTCGTCATGACCCCGGGCATCTACAACTCCGCCTACTTCGAGCATTCGTACCTTGCCCAGCAGATGGGCGTGCCGCTGGTCGAAGGCAGCGACCTCGTGGTCCACGAAGGCTTTGTGCAGATGAAGACGACCCACGGCCTGCAGCGCGTGGACGTGATCTACCGCCGCATCGACGACGATTTTCTCGACCCCGCCTGCTTTAATCCCGAGTCTGCGTTGGGCGTCGAGGGCATCATGGAGGTCTACCGCGCGGGCCGTGTTGCCCTGGCCAATGCCCCGGGGGCGGGCATTGCCGACAACAAAGTCATCTACACCTTCGTCCCGGACATGATCCGGTATTACCTCAAGCAGGAGCCGATCCTGCACAACGTCGAAACTTTTCTTTGTGCTCGCGATAAAGACCGCAAGTACGTTCTGGAAAACCTCGACAAGCTGGTGGTCAAACCCGCGAACGAAGCCGGTGGCAAGGGCATCATGGTCGGCCCCCACGCCAGCCAGGCGGAGCGCGACGCCACCGGCGAACTGATCGCCAACGATCCCCGCGGCTACATCGCCCAGCCCACGCTCTCGCTCTCCCGCGTGCCCACCGTGGTGGGCGAGGCCCTCGAAGGCCGGCACGTCGATCTGCGCCCCTACATCCTCTACGGCAAAGACATCTACGTCCTGCCCGGCGGACTCACCCGGGTGGCACTTAAAAAAGGCTCACTCGTGGTCAACTCCTCCCAGGGCGGCGGCACCAAAGACACGTGGGTTTTGGCCGACGAAGGCAGCGCCGACGACAACGAACAAATCCAGTCGCAATCCCTCAACGGCCCCTCCTCATCGCAGTCCCAAGGCTGAGGTGATTAAGGTTTGGTCTTATGAAACCAAATTGAGAAACCCTTGACCTGGTCCCGCGTTGATTTTGCCGCACTTGCTTTGATCCATTGATCAACTTCGTCATTGCTTCGCTTCGTTGCTTTCGCCTCGCTTCCTCATTGCCCTCCCCGGAAACTCCCCGTGCTCCTTTCCCGCGTTGCCAATTCGATCTACTGGATGAGCCGTTACATCGAACGGGCCGAAAACGTCGCCCGTTTTATCGATGTCAATCTGCAATTGTCCCTGGACCAGTTCACCTCTGACGACACGCTGTGGGAGGCGCTCATCGCCGTCACCGGCGACGCCGAGGCTTTCCACGAACTCTACGATCAGACCTCGCGTCAGAACGTGATGCAGTTTCTAACCCTGGACCACCGCAACCCCAACTCCATCGCCAGCTGCGTCGCCTCGGCCCGCGACAACGCCCGGACCATCCGCGACGTGATCACCTCTGAGATGTGGCAATCCATCAACACCCTGCACATCACCGTCAAGAAAACCGGCGAGGACGCCATCGCCCAGGACCGACCCGTCGATTTCTACCGTGCCGTCCGCAACGCCGGCCTGACCTTCGCCGCGGTCACCGACGCCACCATGAGCCACAACGACGGCTTCGAGTTTTCCAAGCTCGGCCGGATGATCGAACGCGCCGACAAAACCTCCCGCGTCCTCGACGTCAAGTACTACCTGCTGCTGCCCGACCCCAGCGACGTCGGCGGCGCCCTCGACGTGGTCCAGTGGGCGGCCCTGCTTCGCTCGGTCGGCGCCCTCGAAATGTACCGCCAGGTCCACGGCGTCATCACCCCCCGCTGCGTCGCCGAGTTCCTCCTGCTCGACCAGCAATTCCCCCGCGCCATGGCCCACTGCCTGATCCAAACCCAGGGCGCCCTCGACCAGATCATCCAACGCGGCAACCCCACCAGCCTCGACCTCCAACGCCGCGTCGGCCTGCTCCGCAGCCACCTCGAGTTCGGCGATATCCAGCAGATCATCAACACCGGCCTGCACGAATACATCGATCAGTCCCAGCAACAACTCAACCAAATCGACGAATCCATCAGCGCCGCCTTCTTCGAATTCACCGCCCCCGACCAAACCTTTGCCCCCACTACGGTCCTGCTCTAACCCCGTCGAGTCGAAGAATAAATAAACGCCTCACCAATACAGAAGCCCGCGGATCCAATCCGCGGGCTTCTGTGTGATGTAGACGAACCACCCCCCCCTTCACCCCCCCCCTCACTCCCACCTCACTCCCCCCTCACCCTCGGATCCCCGAACCACTCTGCCCCCAGCGTCACCCCCGGCAACGGGATCAGGTGGTAATAGTTCGCGTAGGGCTCCCGCATTTCGTGGGGGTCCGTCGTCACCGTTTGCCGCCAGTTCAACGGCACCCGCACCGGCTCGCGGTACATCGCGAGAGAGGTGGAACCGAACAGCGTGGTCGTGCGGTAGCTGATTTCACCCTGGGCGTTGAACCGCTCTTCCACCCGTCTGGCCGGCAGCAGGCCCAGGTTCTCATAAAACACCGCCTCCATCCGCTGCATCGGCGCGGTCTTCCCCGCTGGGGCCCCGGCCCACTGCCCCTCCGTCACCGACTCGAGCGCGATCAAACCGTCCTGCCCCGGCCACGGGCGGACCGTCGGACGTGTGGGATGCGGGCTGACGGACATCATCACGTCCGCCCGGCTCGGCCACAGCTCTCCCACCAGCCGCGACCGCAATACGAATCCTGGCGTCGATGCTTCCGCCGCGGTGTGCCAGCCCCCGCCCTCCAGCGCCCTGCCCTCGGTCGCCTGCCGATCCCACCGCCACCAGCCCCGCCGGCCGTCGTAGACCACCGCCGAGTCCGGCGACCGCTCGCTTAGCAACGCTTGCACAGCGGCAAAATCGACCTCCGGCCACTGCGGATAGTCCGCGACCGTCACCCCCCGCCACGAAAACTTCACCCACGCTCTTGCGTCCGGCAGGTCACGCTCGGCGTACAAGGTGATCTGCCCTTCCCGGGTCAGCTGCCCGGTGACCGGGTCACCGCCACGCGAGGTCACCACCGCCGTGGCAAAGCCCGGCCCACGGGCCCAGAGATCGTCCAGCCGCTCCAGCAATGCGGATGCCGCGTCGTCGGGCCGCCGGTCGTCGACCGTCACCGATTCGTCCAGTAGCTCCCGCCAGTCTTCGATGGCCGCCGCGTCGTAAAGCAGACGGGCATAAGGCACTACCGCATCCGCCGGATTTTCCTGGACTGAAATGAACTGGAGCAGCCCCGTGTCGGCGGCGAATTCCGCAACGATCTGCTGCGGATAGCCATCGCCCCCGTCGGTACGCAAGCTGGCCTGCGCGGCCGCGGTCGCCTCCGCCGCCGAGAGCGGACGCTTGTCCATCACCAGCTCGACGCCGCCGCCCGGTCGCTTCCGCGTGGTGAAGTCGTACCGCTCTTCCAGCTCTGGCCAGAGGCGCATGTCCTCCACACTCAGCGGCAGGTCCGTCCCCAGATATTGATCCGAGGCCCACCCGGTGATCTGAGCCCTGCGCTGCTCGGCGGTATACCACACGGTCAGCGGTGCTTGCCGATCAATGTACAACCAGTCGCTTTCGAGAATTCCCCGCGTATAAACCGCCGGGTCCGCCGCCAGCCGCACCAGCGACCGGCCCGCCGCGGGGTTGACCCGCTGTTCCATCTGCCAATCACCCGTCTCGGGATCATGGACCTCGAGTGTGTACCACCCGTCGTAGGCATCCCGCGCCGCCTCCGCCCGGGCCAGCACCTCCGCCGCGCTGGCGACCTGCGTCGTCGCGGTCGACAGCACGAACATCAATCCCACCGCCGCCGCCACCAACAGTCCTGCCGGCATCGCAATTCTCCAAATAAGAGGATTCAGACCTTTTACCCGTTCACGTTTCGGACCACGCCCCCCCGCTCCCCCCTCGACCGCTGCCCCCGCCGCTTTCGCAAACTCGGCCTCCACCCGGGCCCGCGCCGCCGCCACCGCCGCCGCCGCCGCGTCGGCGTCCGGCGCCGCCGCCCGCAGTTGCGCAAAACACGCCACGAGCCCCGCTTCCTCCCGCTCGTGCTTTTTGTCAGGCCGCGACTCTTTCATGCTTCACCTCCTGCGGGATCAATGGCCAAGGGACCCGTTTCCACCGCCCGCGGGTTCATCTTCGCCCGCAGCCGCCGCATCGCGCCGGCACACAGCCCCCGGCTCTGGTGGCCGGTCTTGCCCAGCCGTTGGCCCATCGCGTCGTAATCCATCTCGTCGAGATATCGCATCCTGAGCACCTCTCGGTCCTGCGGCCGAAGCTCGGCCATGGCGTCCAACATCTCCTCCACCCGCTCGCGCGCCAGCAGGCGCTCCGCCGGCCCCGCCTCGGCCGGCTCGACCCTGCGTCGCGAGTCCCCGGCCCCCCGATGCAGTTTCGCCCGCCGCTTTTCGCCCCGCCGCCAGTCCAACGCCAGGTTCGTCGCCACCTGACGGGCATACGACCCCGGCCGATCCGCGTGGTCCAGCCCCGCGGCCCCCGCCAGCCGCACCACCAACTCCTGCAACAAATCCTCCGCCGCCTCGGTCGATCCCGTCAGCCGCCACAGCAACGCGTGCAACGACCGGCCGTCGCGGTCTAACAACTCCAAAATGATCCGTTGCCGCTCGATCCTCTAAACCTCCGTTACCCCAGAACCCACGGTGAGGTCGTCGCACCATGCGTCGCTACGCCCACACCCTTATGACGATCCTCGACCCTCGTGCGCAATCCCACTTTCATGCCATAACGGCACCAACCCGCCGTGATAACTCAGCCGCGCGGCAGCCTCGGGTATCCAAGGCCTGGTCCGTCAAGCTCATAAATTGTTTTCTCGTAATAATTTACCGAGTATTCCGCCTGGCGGTCACGGCACGGGCTTTGCATCACCGTAGGTCAGACCCATGGTCAATGCCCGCCCCTCCAGTTCGTTCCCCGAGCCGGCCGACCCCGATGTCGGCCTCCAGCCGACGCCCGGCCCCGCCGCGGGCCATCGGTTTAACGTGCTGCTGACCGAGGACCGACGTCGGCCCCTCGAACACTGGACTCGGCAACTGCCCCGCCTCGTCGAGCCGCTGGGTATCCACGCCCAGCTCGCGGGCTCGGCCCGGGAGGCTCTGGTCCTGGCTGAGCGGCAGACCTTCCACGCGGTGGTGACTGACCTCGCCACCCCCGTGGAGGCCAACGATTCCGCGACCGTTCACGCCGGCAGCGACGGCGGCCTCTGGCTTTTGCAGGTCCTCCAACGCCGCCCCGATCGCCCCCCCGTCATCGTCGTCAACAGCCGAGCGACCCGCCAACAAGCGGTACGCCTGCTCAACGAAGCCCTCCGCCTCGGCGCGTTTTCCGTCGTCAACCGCCCCGCCAACCTCCACCCCCTGCTCACCGCCATCCAGCGCCTCTTGGATCGCCATCACCACGGTCAATGGCCCGCCCCGAGCGCCCCGCCCCAATAAACCATTTTGGCACATATCGCCTGCGTGCTCACCTCCCCCTCCCCCCGCATTCCGTACCGTTTCAATTATTTTTTAACCCCCTACAGGAGATTTCACCCATGAACATCAAACCCCTCGGCGACAAAATCATCGTCAAACGACTCGAAGCCGAAGAAAAAACCGCCTCCGGCATCTTCCTGCCCGAAGGCGCTAAAGAAAAACCCCAGCAAGCCAAAGTCGTCCGCGTCGGCACCGGCAAGACCACCGACGACGGCAAGACCGTCCCCTTCCAGGTCAAAGAAGGCGACACCATCATCCTCGGCAAATGGGGCGGCACCGAAATCAAAGTCGACAACCAAGACTACATCGTCATGTCCGAAGACGAAGTCCTCGCCATCGTCGGCTAAACCCTCGGCCAAAAACAAATAAAGCCCACGGATTCAATTTGTGGGCCACCTCCCCCCCCTGATTCCTGAACCCCGTAACCCGGACCCCGATATGCCTCCTAAAAATATTCAATTTGATAACGAAGCCCGCGCCGCCATCCTCCGCGGCGTGCAGAAACTCTCCCGTGCCGTCAAGACCACCCTCGGCCCCTCGGGCCGTGTGGTCATCCTCGAAAAATCCTTCGGCAGCCCCACCGTCACCAAGGACGGCGTCACCGTCGCTAAGGAAATCGAAGTCGAAGACCCGATCGAAAACATCGGCGCCCAGATGGTCAAGGAAGTCTCCGCCAAGTCCTCCAAGGATGCCGGCGACGGCACCACCACCGCGACCATTTACGCCGAAGCCATCTTCGCCGAAGGCCTCAAGAATATCACCGCGGGCGCCAACGCCAACCAAGTAAAACGCGGCATCGACAAGGCGGTCGACGCCATCGTCAAGCAGTTGCAGAAAGACTCCAAAAAGATCAGCTCATCCGAGCAGGTCGCTCAGGTCGGCACCTGCGCCGCCAACCACGACACCAACGTCGGCGACATCATCGCCCAGGCGATGGACAAGGTCGGCAAGGACGGCGTCATCACCGTCGAAGAGGGCAAGTCCCTCGAAACCACCGTCGAACTCGTCGAGGGCATGCAATTCGACAAAGGCTACCTCAGCCCCCACTTCGTGACCGACACCGGCCGGATGGAAGCCGTCCTCGAAGACGCCTATGTCCTGATCCACGAAAAGAAAATCAGCTCCGCCAAAGACCTGATCCCGATTCTCGGCAAGATCGCCGAGTCCGGCAAACCCGTCCTGATCATCGCCGAAGACATCGACGGCGAAGCCCTGTCGACCCTGGTGGTCAACAAACTCCGCGGCGTGCTCAACGTCGCGGCGGTCAAAGCCCCCGGCTTCGGCGATCGCCGCAAGGCCATGCTCGAAGACATCGCCACCGTCACCGGCGGCCGCGCGATCATGGAAGAGCTCGGCATCGACCTCGAAAAACTCGAGCTTACCGACCTGGGCCACATCAAGAAGGCCGTCCTGGACAAGGACAACACCACCCTGATCGAGGGCGGCGGCAAGTCCGCTGACATCCAGGGCCGCATCGCCAACATCCGCCGTCAGATCGATTCCACCACCAGCGACTACGACCGCGAAAAGCTCCAGGAGCGCCTCGCCAAGCTCGCCGGCGGCGTCGCCCAGATCAACGTCGGGGCCGCGACCGAGTCCGAAATGAAGGAAAAGAAGGCCCGCGTCGAAGACGCCATGCACGCCTGCCGTGCGGCCGTCGAAGAAGGCGTCCTCCCCGGCGGCGGCAGCGCCATCATCCGTGCCCGCAAGTCCCTCAAAACTCTCGAAGGCCTCATCGGCGACGAAAAGCTCGGTGTCGATATCGTCTGGCGGGCGGTGAGCGCCCCGATCAAGCAGATCGCCAAAAACGCCGGCCACGACGGCAGCGTCGTCGCCAAAGAAGTCGAAGACGGCAAAGGCAAAAACTTCGGCTTCAACGCCCTCACCGCCGAGTACGGCGACCTGGTGGACATGGGCATCATCGTCCCCACCAAAGTCGAACGCACCGCCCTTCAAAACGCCGCGAGCATCTCCGGCCTCCTCCTGACCACCGACGCCGTCATCACCGAAATCAAAGAAAAGAAAAAAGCCCCCGCCGGCGGCGGCATGGACGATATGGATTACTGATAACTATTTTTCAGCGAGTACCCAAAGCCCATGCCGCAAGGCATGGGCTTTGTTACGCGCAGGAGATAAAGAGCATAAACGCCTTTTCTGCTTGCAATTATAAACTCTAATGCTGCTGGAGCACTCTGCTTTGCATCGTCACTTTGCGAGATATGGCGATTCGCGCTATGATTTGGTAACTGCGATGGAAAAAAATGTCGAATAGCCAGAAGAAGCCGGGTGTTCGGGAGCGTGAGCTTGTCCTCAGAGAAGCCTCATCAAGGCGTAGGGATCAACTATGTGCGCTGCCCTTTTTCTTCTTAGACAAGATCACCTCGTGGCCTATGGCTATCGTTGCACTTGGCTATTTCTTCTTTGTTCTTGGTGGTGAACATTTTGCCGGTAAAGATACAAGCCTTGCCGTAAGAGCATTAATCAATCTTGGGGAAAGCGATCTACTGAAATGGTCGGTGATAATAATTCTAGGATTAGGACACTTGGTTTGGTTTCATACGTTTCGTCAGTACGTGAAGAGAAAAGGGCAGAGAGAGAAAGAGCTAGAACAGCTAATCGATTTGAGCCGAACATCTAGCGGACTTGCAGTAGATGGCCAGCCTAAACGAATAGGACCGACGCAATGACCTACGATGAATTCGCAACTTTAGCTGTTGGAATACTAGTTGTTTTAGTATTACTATTCGCTCTTCGTTTTTGGCGAAGAGCAGTTACTGAGATGACAAGGCAGCGACTATTTGCTGTACGCGCTGAATTGTTTGATGCCGCAGCAATGCAAAATAAATTCGAAGATTCAGCTTATCGAGAAACCCGTCTCGTTATTAATGGCGTCTTAAGAGACCTTGATCGTATTAACGGTTGGGTTTGGTTGTATTACGGCTTTATGCACTGGAAGTCAGAGGATACGGAACTGTTGAGCTCCGCTCTACCTTCTGTCGAAATGCAAGATTCAGTCATTAAAACACGAAAATCTGTTTCCAGAATTCTTTCGCTGCATTTATGGGTATCAAGTATTGATACTTTTGCTGCCATGCTAATATTTACGATATTGGGTCACGTGAACATCATCATCCAAGCTGCTTTGCATGAAGCTGAACGAGTAGGGCGTGATGATTCGTATGCTCTAATAACAATTAATAAGCGACCCTGTTATGCCTGATTTTTGGGGCGGGTGGCACGGTCGCGTGCGGCCATGTGAGTCGGAGAGATTGCTGAGCTTGGGGTTTACTTCCCGTCGCTCGCACGGCCGACGCGCGGCCGCGGCACCCATCCACCCGGGGCGGGTGGCACGGTCGCGTGCGGCCGTGCGGGTCGGAGAGATTGCTGAGCTTGGGGTTTGCTTCTCGTCGCTCGCACGGCCGACGCACGGCCGACGCGTGGCCGTGGCACCCATTCACTCGGGGCGGGTGGCACGGTCGCGTGCGGCCGTGACGTGTCGGAGAAGTTATTGTGCGTGCAGTCGCTCGCACGGCCGCACGCGGCCGTGGCACCCGCACCCGACACCCGGTACCCGGCGGTTGCTTTATTTTGTAGACTATGCGGATGGCCAAGCGGAAGACGCGGCGGCGGTATGAGGTGCCGGGCAACTGTCGGTTCTTGACATTTTCCTGTTACCGACAATTGCCGTTGTTCAATAACGATGCCATTAAGGACGCGTTTGTGGAGCAATTAGATCGGGCACGGAGCGCAACGCAGTTTCAATTGTTCGGCTATGTGGTGATGCCTGAGCACGTGCATTTATTGCTCCGGCCGAACTTACCTGACTCGACGGTGACGCAGATCCTACGGCAACTCAAGGGGCCGTTCTCGCACCGGTTGTTGCAGCGGTGGGTTGAACTTGAGGCAGCGGTAATAATGCGGGTGACGGACGCTTAGGGCGTCAAACGATTTTGGCAGCCCGGCGGCGGATACGACCGCAACATTGAAAGTCATGAAGAGTTTGTTGAGAAACTTTGCTACATCCATGCGAATCCGGTAAAGCGGGGGTTGGTGACGCGGGACGTCGATTGGCCGTGGTCGAGCGCCGGGTGGTATCACGGGAGGCCAGACGCGGGTTTGTCAATTGATGCGATGGGATCAACGACTGGCGTAGATTGGGCAAGCGTGCTGGTGCTTGCCCGGCCGGGCGCGGCCGGGGCACCCGCGTTCGGCCCGGGTGCGAGAATGATATGTATTTTGTTTAGCAATTGGGGTGCTTGGGGTAGAATAATTGGGGCCATCGCCGAACGTGGAATCCGGATGGCTTGATATCAATCCCACTTACCGAAAGCAGGCTGGCGATGGCGAATAAGGATCAGAACAACAAGAAGCAGTCGGGCAGCAACAAGCCCAAGCTCACGGCCAAGGACAAAAAGGCCCGCAAGGCGGAGAAAGCCACGAAGAAATCGGGCAAGGCGTGACCTCCTGCCGTGCGGCCCGAGAGCGGCAAACCCGGTGGAGGGGGGAAAATATTGAGAGGTAGCGGGTGAGAGGGTGATCGGGGTTGCGCAGGTTTCTTTAACCGGCAGAGGCAATTTGCAAACGTCTGAAACATTTTGGGGCCGTCGGGCGGCGGGTTTTGACGGGAAGTTGCCGGGGAAGGGGGCAAATTATGCGGCGCGGTTGGCGCGGGCGGGGGCGGTGATGACGCCGACGTCGCGGGTGCTGGACGTGGGGTGTGCGACGGGGGAGATCACGCTGGACTTGGCGGCACGGTGCGGGTCGATCCTGGGCATCGATACGTCGCGGCCGATGGTGGAATTGGCGCAGGCGAAATTGACGAACCGGGGGCTGGCGGGAACGGGGGCGGCTGAGGGGGAAGTTGAGGGGTGGGCTGAAGGGGGGAGTGAGGGAGGGACTGAAGGGGGGATTGAAGGGGGGGCGAGGTTTGCGGTGATGGATCCGGGAGACGAATTGTTGGGGGCGGGGTCATTTGACGTGATTACCTGTTACAGCGTGTTTCACTTGGCAAACGACTGGCGAGCGATGGTTGTGCGGATGCACGCGTTGCTTCGGCCGGGGGGGTATGTGCTTAACGAGACGCCTTGCCTGGGGGACTGGAGTCCGCTGTGGCGGCCGGTGTTGCGGGTGGCGCAGGCGCTGGGCCAGGCCCCACGGGTCTACCGGATCAAGGTGGTCGAACTGGAGGCCGCGTTCACCGACGCGGGTTTGGTGATCGAGGAGAGCACGGTCCACAACCCCAAGAGCGGGATGCACTGCATCCGGGCCCGCCGCCCGCACGACTCGAGCGCGGCGTCGGTCATCGCGGCTTGGGTTACACCCGATCGACAAGCACACGGGTGATCGAGATATGGCTTGAAAGAAGTTGGTGATCGGGGATCGGGGATCGGGGATCGGGGATCGGGGATCGGTCCATTGGTAATCACAACCCGGCCTGCTGCGAACCGGGGTTCCATAAATAAGCCACGCCCCGGGCAGGGCGTGGCCAGGCAATTCTTATCTGATCGTGCTTGAATCAAGCGCGGGAACGGCTACGAAGGGTAATTTCATTAGGCCGGGGCGAGTCACTCGGCGGCGGCGGGAGCGGGGATGTTATTGATCTTCGAGGGGGCGTGAAGCGCGACTTGTTTTAGAACGCCGCCATCGTGTCATAGCGGAAGGTCATGCGGTCGGGGTCGAACGCGGTGGCGTTTTCGACGTGGCTGTCGGCGAAGAGCAGGTTCATGGCGCCGCGGTGGTGGGGCTCCCAGAAGCTGGGCCCCGTGCCGAAGATGCTCTGGAAGGAGTAGTTGTCTTTGTCGGCGTCGGTGGCGGCAAAGGTGCGGAGTTGGTTGTCGCCGATGGCGAGGAAGGCGGAGGGGTAGCGGATCATCCGGCCTTCGACCGAGCCACGCACGTCCTGCACGGCGGTGGCCCCGCGGCTGCGGTTGAACTCGGCTTCGGCACGGGTGCTGAGAAAATAGTGGTAGGGCCCGGCGTCGGCGGGGTAGGCGCCGCAGCCCGAGAAGAACTCTTTGTTTTCGATGTAGACGTTGAGCTGCTGCATCCACGGGGCGTTGCGGGTGTCGGGATCGAGTTGGTCCCAGTCGATGATCGCGCCGGCGTAGGGGCCGCGTTCGCGGTAGTCGTGGCCGTAGGTCGCCAATCCGATGCCCATTTGTCGGAGGCTGGAGCCGCAGGAGATCGAGACGGCCTCTTGCCGGGCGTTGCTGAGGACCGGCAAAAGGATGCCGATGAGCAGCGCGATGATGCCGATGACCACGAGCAACTCGATCAGGGTGAAGCCGAGGGCAGAAGAACCGAAGGAGGTTAGACGGCGGGGGGCGTGACGGGGCATAATCATTCTCCGGAATCAGGCGGGAGCAGGCGGGAGCAGGCGGCAAACAGTTTAACGCATCATCGGTCATTTCCTAGAACGGTCTGCGAAGCGATGGCCAGCGATGTGGTAGTTTTTGGGCATGGCAACCATCAACCTTGCGGATCACGGCCTGGCGGTATCGGGTCAACCCGACGAGCAGCAGCTTCTGGCGTGGGCGGAAGCGGGGGTGCGGACGGTGATCAACCTGCGGCATGCCGGGGAATTTGCCGAAGCCCAGCCGCCCAGCGGCTTGAGGATTGCGACGGAGGGGGAAATCGTGGAGCGGCGGGGGATGGATTACGTCCACCTTCCGGTTTCGATGAAGTCGGCGGACGACCGGCTGGCCACGGCCTTCGAGACGTTGCTCGCCGCCGCCCGCGAGGCGGGGCCCGTGGCGGTGCATTGCAAGCGGGGTCAGCGTGCCGGGGCGATGGTGTTGATCGCGTTGGCGCAACACCAGCGATGGGACGGGGATCGGGCGATCGCGGAGGCCGAACGCCTGGGGCTGGGCGAGGCAACGGGCGTGGAACGGCTGGCTCAATATGTCCGCGATTGCCTTGACGGTTAGTTTTTAGTGAGAAATGGCCTGCAAATGGGGCTTGCCACGCTTCGTCATTGGTCGTGCGTGGGCGACGAATAATCATTGTCTTATCCTGCCGGTATGTCTATGCTCATTTGCCCACCCGCCGTCGAGGCGAGGTATCTGCCCCAGCACCCGCTGGCGGCAACCTCCGCCGCCCACCGCGGCCGATGCGACCGACCCGTGCCCGCCGAACTCTGGGCCCACGTCCCGGCCCATCCGCTGACCCGGCCGCTTCCTGCCGAAGATCGCAACGGGGAGGAAGCACCAGATCGAACCCGCCGTTGCCCGGTTTGCCTGGTGCGACGCGGGTCTGTTGCTGCGGATGGAAATGATTGATCGAGAGGTCAGGACCACTGCCTCCCGCGATAATCAGCACCACTACGACCTCGGCGATACCGTCGAGTGGTTTCTCAAACCCCCCGGCGGCACGCACTATTGGGAATGCTACGCCACCCCCAACGGCTACCGGACCGCGATGTTTTGGCCCCGGGCCGACCGCACCGAGATCGATCCGTTTATTGCTTGCGATCACTTGAGCCACATCGTCGCCCCGACCCCCGGGGCCGTCGCCGCGCCGGGCTGGGTGGCGGACCTGCTGATCCCCGCTTCCCTCCTCGAATCCCAAGGCGACGCCTGGGGTCCCTCCACCACCTGGACCACCCTTGCCGCCCGTTACAACCACGGCCTGCCCGAAAGTCCGACGCGACCGCCGCAGGAAAAAACCGGCAACGACCCCACGATTGAGCTGACCTCGTTTCCCCCCCTTTCGGCGGTGAACTTCCATTCGATTTCTGAATATATCCCCCTCCGCTGCGTCCGCTGAGCAGCTCCTGTCGCTTTACGCCGCTTCGGCTGCCGTTGCGGCAACGCCTCAACGCGGGTGGATGGTTAGGTCGGGGCGGGTGTGGCGATGGATCTCATGACGCCGCGTTTTTAATGCATTGAAGGTCGTGGTGGATGGCCTGGGCGGCGTCGCGGCCTTCGCGGATCGCCCCGACGATCAGGGACACGCCACGGCGGCAGTCGCCGGCGACATAAATGCCGGGGACGTGGGTGCGGCGGTGGGTGGTGGGTGGTGTGTGGTGTCGATTTTTCCTTGGGTGGTGGGGAAGTTGAAGGCGGCGGCGAGGGGGTCGAAACCGGTCCGGGTGCGGCCCTCGGCGTGGGCGAGTCCAGCAGGTATATGTCGCACCTTCCACCGAGCAATGGATCATCGGCCTCACCCGAGGCACGCTCCCCCAACTGCCGCTGACCTTGCTCAGCTTCGTGATGGCCGTCTGCGCTTTGGACCCAGTGCTGTGGACGCGGGCCCACGACACGCTCGATGGCGTAAGTCTTGAGATGGCCATAAAAAACCCTTCGATGTACTCATCGAAGGGTTTCTTTCTGAAAAAAGATCGGGGCGACAGGATTTGAACCTGCGGCCTTCCGGTCCCAAACCGGACGCTCTACCAAGCTGAGCTACGCCCCGAGGCGTGGCGAGAGTTTACCCGCCGCCCCCGCTCCCGTCACTTCCGCCCCCCGAAATTCTCACATTATTTTGCGCTGGGCGGACGTTTATCGGTGGGAACGGGGGCGCGAAAAAATTGCTATGCCGTGTCCCGAGGTCGGCCGACCCTTGCCGATCATGAAACGTCAAGGTCCGCGGGACCGATCCCCGAGGCTATTTGACGTCCGCCAAGAACTCGGTCAGCAGGTCGCGCGTGGCATGGAGATCGTCGAGATGCACCATTTCGCAGACGGTGTGGATGTAACGGGTGGGCACGGAGAGGGTGAAGGCGCGGGTGCCGCGGGCCGCTTTTTGGATGCCTGCGGTGTCGGTGCCGCCTCGAGCCAGGAGCGAGCGCTGAGCCTTGATCTCGTGTTTCTCCGCCAGCCGTTCAAAATCTTCGAGTAGCCCCACGTCGCCGATCGACGCGCCGTCCATGACCGTCAGGGCCACGCCGCTGCCCTGCTGGGTGGTCCGCTGATCGTCGGGCACGCCGGGTGTATCGACGCACAGCGTGGTGTCGAGTCCGATGCCGATGTCCGGCCGAACGGTGTACGACGACGTGATCGCGCCCGCAGACCGACCTCTTCCTGCACCGTGAAGACGATGTGCAACTCGGCTGCGTGGTCTTTTTTCTCTTTTTCAAGCGGTGCAGCGCCGTCGCGCGATCCAGCACGCCACCCGGTTGTCGAGGCACTGGCCGACGACGGTCTGGCCGATGGTCTCGAACGGTGCCCGCAGCGTGACCATATCGCCGACCTTGACGCGCTGCTGTACGGTTTCCTTCGGCAGGCCCAGGTCGATCAGCAGGTCGCTGACCTCGGGGATTTTCTTACGCTCTTCGTCCGATGCCAAGTGCACCGGTTTCCCGCCGGGATTCAGCACACCCGGCAGGTCGCCGTCGGCGGTCTCCACATTGACCAACCGCGCAAAGAGGTTCCGCACGTCGAAGCCGCCGACGTTCTGCACCCTCAAGAAACCGTCGTCGCCGACGTGCCGCACGAGAAAGCCGATCTGGTCCATGTGGGCGGCGACCATCACCCGCGTGGCCCCGCCCCGGCCTTCCTCTCCGGCACCGCCCTTACCCTTAGCATCGATATTTTTCACCACCTTGCCACCTCTGCGAGGGTGGCGCACCGCGATGATCGAACCCATCGGGTCGATGCTCACGTCGTCGACCAACCCGTCGAGTTCATCGAGGATGACCTGTCGAATCCGGTGTTCCCGCCCCGAGACCCCGGGGGTCAGTGATAGTTTTTCCAGTAGCTTCATGCCGCCGATGATAGCGACGACCCGAAAACCGCACACCTCCCCTACCCTCATTCCCCCTCGCCATCCCACGCCCCCCCCGCCCCCCGCCCCCCGCCCCTCGGCGGTGACACTCCTACTTTTTGGGAATCCAGTTGATTGCTTCCACCCGCTGGGCCAGGTCCACGTCTTTCCCGGTGACCTTTCCCCCCGCGTCGTGGGTCGAGAGCGCGACGGTGACGTTGTTGTAGACGTTGGTGAATTTCGGGTGATGGCCCTGACTCTCAGCGGCGAAACCGACCCGTACCATGAAGCTCATCGCTTCGGGAAAATCAGAAAACTCGAAAGACTTCGTCAGGGCGTCGTCCGCGGATTGCCACCCCGGCAGGTCTTGCAATGCGTCTTGAATCTGTGAATCGGAAAGTGCGTCGGCCATGGAACATCTCGGGAAAGGGCGAGGACAAAAAAAGACCGTGAGTAAGTTAGGCCAAATGTTTGCGCAAAAACTTAGCGAGCGACGCGCCGAGGAAGTCGATCTTCTCCCGGGTTTTTGCGTCGGTCAACCGGCCTTGCTCATCGAACGCCTGGTGCGCGGCCGGCAGTGCGTGCTGCTGGGGCAACACGATGACTTGGATGTTGCCCAGGATCGCCCGCAGGTGGACCAGGCCCCGGAGTCCCCCCAGGCCGCCGGGGGAGGCCGACATGATCACCGCGGTTTTCTCGGCAAACGCCGCGAGGGGCGCCTCGCCCTCCGCGGGCCGCGACGCCCAGTCGATCATGTTTTTCAACGCCCCCGACAGCGACGAATTGTACTCCGGCGACGCGATCAAAAACCCGTCGGTCTCCATCATCATCGCCTTGAGCTTGGTCGCATTCTCAGGCACACCCCGGGCCTCGAGGTCTTCATCAAAGAGCGGCAGCGGGTAGTCCGCCAAGTCGATCACCGTGACTTCCGCCCCTTCACGCTCCGCGGCGGCGGCAGCGCAACTGACCAGTCGTTTATTGAACGAACCCTGCCGCAGGCTGCCCGCGAACGCCAGTATTTTCGGAGGGGTGGACATCGCATCACTGTAGAGTTCTCGGCGCGGCCCGTCTATCTCGGGGCTAACTTGCTAAGTTATCGCCTGACGAATCCGGTCTTTTCCCCGCACCTAAAGAGCCTTCACCGAGAACCGCCATGACCAGCAGAGACGGCATGAATTACGCCCCCACCGGCAAACCCGACCCCGTGGTCAAGCCTGGTGAATTCAATATCGCCGTCGCCGCGATGGATCACGGCCACATCAACGGCCAAATCAACGGCCTGACCGAAGCCGGCGCCACCCTCAAATACGTCTACGACAAAAACGACTTCGCCAAAGCCAAAGCGTTCGCCCAGGAACGCAACGCCACCCACGTCACCGACCTGCAAACGATCCTCGACGACCCGGACATTCATCTGGTCGCCGCGGCCGCGATCCCCAATGAGCGGGCGGCTTTGGGCATCCGCTGCCTGGAAGCCGGCAAGCATTACTTCACCGACAAGACCCCGCTCACCACCCTCGCTCAACTCGAAGACGTTCGTGCCGCGATTATGAAGACCGGCAAGAAGTACATGGTCTATTACTCCGAGCGCCTGCACGTCGAGTGCGCGATGCACGCCCAGAAGCTGATCGACGACGGAGCGATCGGTCGCGTCCTTCATGTGGAAGGCTTCGGCCCCCACCAGCTCAACAAAGACCAACGCCCCGACTGGTTTTTTAACCACGAGCAATACGGCGGCATCCTCTGCGACATCGGCAGCCATCAGATCGAACAGTATCTTTCCTTCGCCGGATGCAAAGACGCCACCATCTCCTCGGCCCACATCGCCAACTACGCCAATGCCGATAAGCCCGAGCTGGAAGACTTCGGCGATTGCCACATGGTCGGCGACAACGGCACGACGCTTTACTTTCGGGTCGACTGGTTCAACCCCGGCGGGATGCGCTCGTGGGGCGACGGCCGAACCTTCATCCTCGGCACCGAAGGCACGATGGAACTGCGCAAAAACCTCGATGTCACCACCGACAACGGCGGCGACCAGCTCATCCTCGTCGATGGCGAAAGCGAAAAACGCATCGACGTCCGAGGGAAAGTCGGTTTCAAATTCTTCGGCCAACTCATCCGCGACTGCCTCGACGGCACCGAAAACGCCATGACCCAAGACCACGCCCTCAAGGCCGCCGAGCTCTGCGTCAAAGCCCAGAACGCCGCGCGTCATCTCACGCGGTGACGCAAAGCTTCGGGCTTCCCAAAAAAAAGGGGGGCTTCCGATAACGTTGTGCGCAGATCGCCTGCTGAGAAAAAACTACTAAGTTTTCGCGTGATTTCGACACGTCGTTGAGCCGCGGACCCATCCTGCCGATATCCCTAGTGGTATCGATCAGGAGGTCCGTTGTTATGGGACACAACCCGTCCCCCCCATCCCATGCATCCGCCGGTTTTGCCGATCCGCAGGAGACGCAGGCCGAGGCCACGTCGCGCAGGCGCTGTTTCGTTTGTCGGCGACGGCCTGCTTCATGCCGACGCTGGGCTTTGCCGCGGCGTGTGTCGTGCTCTGGCCGGACGTGAGCGATTCGGGCTACGCCTGGCCGTTTCTGATTGCCGGCGGTGTCAGCTTCGTGGGTCTGCTGCTGCAGGCTGTTGCCCTGGGCAAGGTGCTCAAAACCTTTAACGCGCTGACCCTCGTGGGCCAGGCCCTGGATCAATGGGCCCGTCAGGAACCCGATCCCGCCGCGCTGCTGATTACCAACAATACCGCCGCCCCCAGCCGCCAATGGAACGAGCTGATCCAGCAGCAACACCACGCCCGCCTCACGGACCTGGAAGACCGGCTGATTCACGACGCCTCCGCCACTTCGGGCCAGGGCCAAACCGACTCCACCCTCGATGCCCTGCCCCACGGCGTGGTCATCGTCGGCACCAACCGCATCGTGGCCTCGGCCAACGGCGCCGCCTGCCGACTGCTCTGCCGCAGCCACGAGCGTCTGCTCCTGGCTCCACTGAACCAGATCGTTGGCGACCACAATTTCCTGGCGGTGCTGGACCGGGTCCTGGCGGGCACCGACGCCCGCGGCGGCGCGGTGGAACTGAACTACGAGGCCAGTGAGGACCAGTCCGCCATCATCCGCGCGACCATCCGCCCCCTGGGCACCAGCGGGGGCGATAACGCCCTGATCGTTTTTGAAGACGTGACCCAGCAACGCACCGCCGACCAGTCGCGCAACCTTTTCGTCGCCCAGGCGACCCACGAGCTGCGCACCCCGCTGACCAACATCGCGCTCTACCTCGAACGCGCGATCGATCTCGACGACGACGAAACCGCCGATCGCGCCGAATGTCTCAACGTGATCAACTCCGAAGTGCTCCGCCTGGGCCGTGTGGTCGAAGAGGTTTTGTCGGTTTCTCAGATCGAGGCGGGGTCGATGAAGATCGGCCGCGACGACCTGCGTATCGAACAGCTCGTCGAAAACCTCGAAGCCGAATACGCCGCCCAAGCCAAGAAAAAAGACATCACCCTCGGCTTCGACCTGCCCCCCAAAATGCCGGTCCTTCAGGGTGATCGTGACAAGGTCGCCCTGGCCCTGCACAACCTCCTGGGCAACGCCATCAAGTACACCACCGCCGGCGGCAGCGTCCGCGTGCAGGTCGATCACGACGAGCGGGCACTGACCTTTGCCGTGACCGACACCGGCATCGGCATCGCCGAGAGTGACCTGGGCAAAGTCTTCGAAAAGTTTTACCGCGCCGACGACGACCGCCTCCGCGATATCGCCGGCAGCGGCCTGGGCCTCGCGCTGGCACGTGAAGTCATCCGCCTCCACGGGGGCGATATCACCGTCAAATCCACCTTCAACCAGGGCAGCACCTTCACCCTCCTGCTGCCGCTGCACGACCACGCGACCATCTGATCCCCGGCCCTGCCATGCGCATCGATACCCAAAAAGTCGGAGCCGTCACCGTCCTCGAACCCCGCGGACCCGTGATCCAGGAAGATGCCGAGGAGTTCGGCCAGCGCGCTCGAGTCTGTCCTGCTGCAGAGCATGGGCCGGCTGGTCGTCGATGTTTCGGAAGTGCCCTACGTCGATAGCCTCGGTCTCGAAATCCTTGCCGACGCCGCAAGCCAGTTGCAGCGTACCGGCCAGACGCTCCGCCTCAGCGGCGCGAACGAAACCCTCCGCACGGTTTTCGAAATCACCGAGCTTCACGGTCAATTCGACCACTATCAGGACATTAACACCGCCGTGAGGAGCTTCCTCTGACCCCCCCCGCCCCGCACCAACCCGACGCGGTCTCGCCGACCTCGCCCCCCGCCCCGCGCGGATCGGAGACTTGTTGCTGCGCGCCGGCGCGGTGACCCAGGAACAACTCGAGCAGGCGCTGGGCAAACAGAAATCCTCCGGCAAGATGCTCGGCGAGATCATGGTCGAGGCCGGGCTGATCAATTCCGGTCAACTCGTGCACACCCTCGCCGAGACCCTGGGCATCCGCGGGGTTCAGCTCCGCCACGGCGTGATCGACCCCCAGCTGCTCAAGCTCATCGGCCAAGACGAAGCCGAGCGCCTCCGCGTCCTGCCGCTGTTCAAAGTCCGCGACACCCTCACCGTCGCGATGGCCGAGCCCCAGTCACTGCCCACCATCGACCGCCTGCGTCAACTCAGCGGCTGCCGGGTCCGGCCGGTGCTGGCGCTCGAAACCGAAATCTTCGAGTTCATCAAACGCTACGCCGGCGAAGACGTGGATGTCGATGCGTTTCTCACTTCATTGGCGGAAACCGATGTCGAAGTCGTCGAACGCGAGACGGTCGACGATGACAGCGACGCCAGCCTGGACCGCATGGTCGAGGGCAGCCCCATCGTCAACCTCGTCAACGTCGCGATGCTCACCGCGATCAAGGACGGCGCCAGCGACCTGCACATCGAGCCCGATCGCAAGTCCACCCGCATCCGCTACCGCATCGACGGCGTGCTCCGCGACTTGATGCAGCCGCCCCAGGGCATGCACAACGCTATTGTCAGCCGCGTCAAAGTCATCGGCAAGATGGACATCGCCGAGAAACGCCTGCCCCAGGAAGGCCGCGTTCGCCTCGTTGCCGACGGCCGGGAGATCGACCTCCGCGTCTCGTCGATGCCGACCCTGCTGGGCGAAAAACTCGTCGTCCGCGTCTTGGACAAGCGCAACCTCAGTGTCCGCATGGAAGACCTGGGCTTCCGCACCGATTCGCTGAACCTCTTCAAAGACATGCTGCACCAGCCCCACGGCCTGGTCCTGGTCACCGGGCCCACCGGCAGCGGCAAGACCACCACGCTCTACTCGGGCCTGGACCTGCTGCGCAGCCCCGAGCGTAATATCGTCACCGTCGAAGACCCCGTGGAATATCAACTAGACCTCATCAACCAGATCCAGGTCAACGACGCCATCGGCATGGGCTTCCCCCGGGCGCTGCGCAGCATTCTGCGTCAAGACCCGGACGTGATCATGGTCGGTGAAATTCGTGACCAGGAGACCGCCCGCGTCGCGGTGCAGGCCGCGCTTACCGGTCACCTCGTGCTCGCCACCCTGCATACCAACGACGCCCCCGGCGCAGTCGCCCGCCTGCTGGACATGGGCATCGAACCTTACCTGCTCAGCGGCGCGCTCAACGGCGTGGTCGCTCAGCGGTTGGCGCAGTACGGTCTGCCCGCACTGCAAGACCAAGTATTACCCCACCCAGGAAGCCCTCGCCGACGCGGAAATCCCCGACAAGACCGGCCGGCCGTTTGTCCGCGGCACGGGCTGCAGCAAATGCCACAACTCGGGCATGCTCGGCCGACTGGGCTTTTATGAAGTCATGCACGTCACCGCGGCGCTGCGCCGCTTTATCCACCGCGGGGCGGCGTCTCACGAAATCCGCGAAGCCTGGCAAGAAGACGGCGGCCGCACGCTCCGCAACGAGGGCGTCGAGAACGCCCTGGCGGGATTGTGCAGCCTCGAAGAAGTCCTCCGGGTAACGCACAACGACGACCCCTCGGCCCCGGGCAACGAAGCCGCCAACCGCCGTTCCTCGTCGACATCCGCCGGCAATGGGGAAGCCGATCGCCGTGACGCCGACCTGCGGAGGTCCGCCTGATGAGCAGCCTCCCGACGACCATCACCACCGCCGCGCCCACCGCGCCGCTCAAGGCGAAGGCCAAAGCCAAAGCCGGCCCCCGCTTGACGCTGAGCCAGCGTTTTCGGCGTCAGCGTCAGCTGCTTTTCGTGGCCCGCCAGATGCAGGTCCTGCTCTCCTCGGGCACCCCCGTCGTGTCCACCCTCGAAGGCATCGAACGCCAAACCAAAGACCCGCTCTGGCACCAGGCCATCACCGGCCTGCGCAAGCAAGTCGAAGAAGGCACCAACCTCTCTACCGCCATGGCGGCCTACCCCCACCTCTTCGACCGCGTGTTCCGCAGCCTCATCGAGGCCGGCGAAACCGCGGGCAAGCTGCCCGCCATGCTCGACCGGCTGGTCAAACTCAACCAAAAAGACCTGCAGCTGCGCAGCGGCATCCTTGGTGCCCTGCTCTACCCCGCGATTCTGCTGGTGGTCGTGCTCACCGTGCTTTGCATCACGCTGACGATGGTGGTGCCGCGCTTCGCGCTGCTCTTTGACTCGCTGAACGTGCCGGTGCCGCCGACGACGCAGGCCACGTTGTTGGCCAGCCACGTGCTGCGGTCTTATTGGTGGGCGCTGCTGATGTGTTTTGCCGGGGTCAGCGTCGGCCTGTTTTATTACCTGCGCACCGAGGCGGGGCAGCTCAAGCTCCATACCCTGGCGTTGCGTATTCCGGTGGTGGGCAAGCTTACCCAGTCGTTCGTGACCGCCCGCATCGTCCGCCTGCTGGGCGTTTTGATGGACAGTCATTTGCCACTGCTGCAGGTGCTCGCGCTGGTGAAAAACGCGGCGGGCAATCGGCATTACCAAGACCTCATCACCCGGGCGGAAGACGCGGTGGGCCGGGGCGAACCCGTCAGCAGCGCTTTCGATGACGAGTCGCTGATCAATCCGTCGGTTTACGAGGCCTTTCGCAGCGGGGAAGCCTCGGGCCGGATTGCCCCGTCGCTGATTACGGTGGCGGATTTTATGGAAGAAGAAAACGACGTGATCGTGCGCTCGCTGACCAAGACCCTCGAGCCGTTGATTCTGATTGTGCTGGGCAGCCTCGTCGGGCTGTTGGCGGTGAGCATGTTCCTGCCTCTGTTTGACCTGACCGCCATGGCGGGGGAGGCCAACTAGACCATGCCCCCCCTCTTCCCCCGCCCTTTTCCCTTTGGCCCCCGCACGCGGTTCAGCCCGATCGGTGTCGAGCTTTCTGCCGGGTTTATCCGGGCGGTGCAGTTGCGACGCGTCGCCCAAGGCTGGGCATTGCACGACCGGGTGGACCTGCCCCGTGCCGACCCGGGCCAACCGTTTACCGCGTCGGATGCCCGACGACTCGCCGCGACGCTCGGCCGTCGGCGGTTCGCACCGCGGCCGTTGGTGTTATCTCTGCCCCACCGCGACACGATCTCGGGCCTGCTCGAAGTGACCCACGACAAAACCAGCGACCCCCTGCGGGCGGCGGCGCAGGACGTCGAACGCACGCACCAGCTCCCACCCGGCGGTTATGAACTCGCGGCGTGGCTGCCGCCGGTCACCGGCCAACGTCGGCAGACCGCGGTCTGCGTCACCGGCTGCACCCACGCCGCGTCGCAAAACCTGCTGAAGCACTTCGACGCCGCGGGCCTGCACGTCAACGCCCTGGACAGCCGGGCGTTCGCGCTCAGCCGGGTGATTGATATCGAGGCTGGTCCGACCCGTTGCCTCACCGCGGTGATCGACACCGAGCACGACTCGGCCCAGTTAATTTTGCTGCTTGCCGGCAGCGTGATTTACCAACGGCCGCTGATCGACGCCGGGTTCCGCGACGCCCTGCGGCCGCTGGTGGACCGGGGCCTGGCGCCCGATACCGCAGCGTACGGCCTCCGCGAGCTGGGCCTGACCGACCGCGACTCGACCTACGGCCTAAAGATTTGCACCGCGCTCACCGCCTACGCCGCGGCGCTGGTCCGCGAAGCCCATCCCGCGCTGGACTACGCCAGCCGGCTTTTTACCGACTTGCCCATCCAACGCTTTGCTCTGGTCGGCGACAGCGGCGACATCCCCCTGCTGGGCTACGAAGTGTGTCAACAACTCCGTCTGGATGCCGCGGTGATTCAGCCGCCCGCCCTGACCCATCACGCCCCGGACGCCACGCTCGCCGTGGCGCTGGGCCTGACCCTGCACCCCGAGGAGGCCGCATGGGCAGCGGCTTAAATCTCATCCCCGCGTCGATCCGCGATCAGCGTCACCGCGTCCGCGGTGTCCGCCGTTGCCTCCGCCTCACGGCGGGCTACCTCGTGTTGCTGCTGGTGGGCACGGTGGGTTATCTCCTGATCCACGCACCGCGCGGGGCCGAGGCCGCCGCCCAGCTCGCCGTCGGTCAGCAACAGCTCACGCTGGTGCAAACCCTGGTCGATCAACAACAACTCGACCTTGTCGCACTTGAACAACGCATCAAAGGGCGCGGGTGCTCAGCGAGCAGCCCGACTGGAGCGCGCTGCTGCGCCTGGTCGCCCAGGCCGCGGGCCCGCAGATTGTGCTGAATCAATTTCAGATCATCCCGGTGGATCAAAGCCTGGCCGGCGGCGTGAGCGTCCGCGTCGGCGGCCTCGCGGCCGACCCCCGCACCGTGTCGTCGTTCGCATTGAGTCTCGAAGAGCAAAACCTTTTCGCCCGGGTTCATATCGAGACGTCCCGCCGTGAGCCATTCCGCGACCGCCTCGCGACGGCGTTCACCCTCCGCTGCACCCTTGCCCCCGGGCAATCGACCTCGTCCCCGCCGGGGGGTGTTGCCACCCTGCCCGGCAACCCCGGAGCCCCCCGCTGATGCTGCCGCTGCTCGAAAAACAACCCGTCTGGGCCGTCCTGGTCGGCGGCCTCACCGTCGCGACGCTGCTGACGGTCCTGGCCTACGGCTGGGTCCTCCGCCCCGCGCAGGCGCAGGACCTTCAGGCGGACCTCGACGCCGAGGTATTGGCGACGCAACGCGCCGACCATCAGCGACTGACCGAACATGCCGCGGGCCTGAACAGAACCCTCGAATCCCGCCGACTGATCCTTGCCGCCCAGCCCCAACACCTGGGCCAGCGCAGCCACCTCAACCGCCAGATCGCCCGGCTCATCGACCTGGCCCGCGAGCACGGCCTGGACGTGGTCCACCTCCAACCCTCGCCCGCCCTGCCCGGCGAATACTTCGACCGCGTCCCGCTGCGTCTCGAAGCCGCCGCCGCGTTTGCCCAACACCTGACTTTTCTCAAAGCCCTGCACGATGACGTGCCCAGCGTGGCGGTGGTCGCGTTGCAACTCGACAGCCGGCTGCGCGACACCCTGCCTCGGCCCACCGCCCGCTACGAGATGCACTGGTTTACCGAACTGCCCGCCGCGATCGAGACGGCACCGGCGATCGGTGATCGGTGATCGATAATCGGGGCTTGGGGGCAGCTTTGCCTGACCGGTGGCGGATGACCGATAACGCGGACGGCCGAGGATTCGCGGGTTTTAGTTTGCTTTCGGCCCGCTTGAATTGACTGCTTGGATGAACTTTCTCATGAATCAGCAACGCAAAATCCTCTGCATCGTGGCCGCCGTTGCGGCAGCCGGGGTCTTCGCCGACCGGGTGTTACTCGGCGGGTCGGTCAGCGGCGGCCCGCAGACCGCGGCGGCGGCGGCATCCCCCGCGCCGGCCGCGCCGCCGACCCCCGCCGTGACCTCATCGCAGGTCGCCGACCGCGTCGTGGCACCCGCCTCGCTCTTGGCGCCGCCCACCACGTCTCTGGCCCAGCGTCTGGATCATCTTGACGAGCGGCTGCCCGCCGAGACGCCCGACGCGTTTGTCGCCTCGGATTTCTGGCGGACCCAGGCCCGATCCGAGGGGGCGCCCGATGCGACGGTCCGCGAGTTCGACCCCCGCGCTTTTGCTCGCCGCCACCCCCTGCACGCGATCTACAGCGAAGCCGGCCAGGCCCGCGCGATGATCGACGGCCAAGCCCTCCGCGTCGGCCAAGTCCGCGACGGCGTCACCCTCGAACGCATCGACGACCGTTCGGTGGTCTGGGCGGGTTACGGCGTCCGTTTCCGCGTCACCCTCGACCGGCGTTAAGCCGCCCACGAGGCAATGTCCTTTTAAAGTTATTCACCGCCACGCGCCTTAAGTCGCCGCCCCGTTTTGTCGAAATCAATGATGGGCCGTCTCACTCCACTGCGGAATCGGGTCGTCCATGAGCATCCACCAAAATCTCGGAGTATCCAGATGAAACACAAACGTACCGCCTCCGGCTTTAGCCTTGTTGAACTGGTCATCGTCGTGGTGATCGTGGGCCTGCTGGCCGCGATCGCGATCCCCCGCTTTAGCCGCGGGGCCAAGGGCGCCACCGACTCTGCCCTCGCCGGCGACCTGGCGGTGCTCCGCAACGCCATCGAGATGTACGCCGCGGAACACAGCGGCAACTTCCCCGCCGCCGCGACCTTCACCGCCCAGCTCACCCAGTACAGCAACCTCGCCGGCGCCACCAGCATCACCAAAACTTCGACCCATCCCTACGGCCCGTACCTCCATGCCGTGCCCGCCCTTAAAGACGGCGACAAGGCCGGCAACGCCTTGGTTGCCGCGCAGGATGGGGTGCCCACCGCAGAAAATTCCACCGAGGATGTCGGCTGGCTCTACGACCCCTCCACCGGCCGGATCTGGGCCAACGAACTCGACCACTTCGGCCGCTGATCGCCCCCCCCTCCCCCCCCTCCCCCCCCCCTCCTGCTCCCCTCTACCTCACACGCCTGCCCCGGCGACACGGCTCACCGGCCGTGTCGCCGTTTGCGTTACCGCTCGATCCAGGTACCGCGCTGATCTTCGCCCGGCGATTTTCAGTAACCCGCCAAGCCGCCGTCACGAACGCCTCCCGCCGATGCGCCACGCCCCCGCCTATTCTCACCGCCCCCCTCGCCCCCCCCACGCTTCCCGCCTCGGCTTCTCCCTGGTCGAGTTGGTCCTGTGCACCCTCATCATCGGGATGGTCGCCGCCATCGGCGTCCCCCGCTACGCCAACTCTTTGGCGCTGGCCCGGCTCAACGCCGCGGCCCAACGCGTCAACATCGATATCGCCTACGCGCGGGAACGCGCCCGGGCGACCAGCGCCCCGGTGACCCTGCGGTTCCAAATCGACCTGAACGTGCTCGACATCCTCGAGGCCCCTCGCCTCGACGACCCCGGCGAAGCCTACCGCACCCGCCTCGACGAAGACCCCTATTTCTGCGAACTCGACGCGGCAGACTTTGGGGGTAATGACACCCTGATCTTCGACGGCTACGGCCAACCCGATTCCGCCGGCAGCCTCCGCCTGGTCCACGGCCGACACTCCCGCACCCTCAGCCTCACCGCCGCCGGGGAGGTGACTACGCCATGACCCCCCCTCCCTCTCATTCTGAATTCCATAGCGTGCGTACCGGCTTTTCGTTGGTGGAGATGGTTGTCAGCCTGGCGGTGATCTCCGTGCTCACCGTCGGGATGAGCTCGGCGGTGGTCCTCGCCACCCGCGTCCTGCCGCACCAGACCAACCCCGCGGCCGCCAGCCTCGAGGCCTCCGCCGCGCTGCAGCAGCTCCGCGACGACCTGCGCTGCGCGACTCACCTCCACCAACGCCAAGCACACTCGGTCACGCTCAACCTGCCGGACCGCAACGCCGACGGCCGACCCGAGGTCATCACCTGGGCGTGGTCGGGCACGCCCGGCGACCCGCTGACCCGCACCGTCGCGGGGCAGTCTGCCCGGACCGTGCTGGCGGAAGTGCAAGACTTCGATCTGACGTTCAACCTGACCGACGTCGCGACGGTATACCCCGGGGCCGTATCGCGATCCGACGAGGTACTGCTCTCGAGCTTCGACGACCCCGACAGCGGCGACGAGTATCAGATCGAGGATGAAAAAGAGATCGGTTTTCGTTTCACCCCGGCCCTGCCGGCGGGGGCCGAGTCTTGGAAGCTGTCGCGGGTGCTGCTGCGTACCGACAATGAAGGCAAAAAAAATGGCACCGCCGAGGTCCGTTTTGCCGCGGCCGCGGGCAACCAGCCGGGCGCGACGCTCGCCGCGGTGGAGATCGACGAGGAGGACGTGCTCGATGAGAATTTCGACTGGGCGGAGATCGAGTTCGCCGGCGTGCCGGAGCTCGCGGCGGGCCAGACCGCCACGATCACCGTGGCGGACATCGGGAAAGGCAAAGCCGGCCGAATCTTATGGGACGCCAACGGGACGCCCGCCAATGTCCACTACCGTGATAGCGCTACCACCAGCTATACCACCCCCTCGCCCGAAGGCGCGGTGAATCACTACGTCTACGGCACCTACCCGATCACCGGCGACGACTGGACCCTGATGCAGCCGTGCCTGGCGAGTGTGACGGTCCACCTGACCCACCCCCGGGCAGCCCACCTCCAGCAGACGCTCACGATCAGCTTGCCGAATCGGCCCGTGGCTGCCGCACACTATTTGGAAGCCGACCTCGCGGTCGACCCCTCGACGCTGGACCTCGACGCCGACGGCCTGGCGGACTGGGAACTGGAAAACGACACGCATGCCGATGAGTTTGTCGACGGCGGCTGGCAGATGCAGACCGAGCTGTTTCAAGAGCAGCTGGGCGAAGCCTTGAATCAGACCTTCATCCTCGAGCTCTGGCTGCAGGACACGACCGACGACAACGACGGCGGAGAGCTGGAGCTGCGGTTCGACCGCAGCGGCGGCATCGGATCCAACGTCAAGCTGCATCTGGTCCGCGACGGCCCGACGCAGGACCTGTCGCTCGAATACCACAACGCCGACCACGAAGACGTGATCCTGCACACCGCCCGCTTCCCCGCGGGGCAGACGGTCGCGGTTAAGCTGACGGTCGATCCCGAACGCGATGTGTTGGCGCTCAGCCTCGACGGGCAGGCACCGTTGAGTTTTGCTTACGGCCCGGACCACGACAACAAAGCCAACAAGTTCATGCTCAAGCCCAAAGGGGTCGAAGATGGCCTTCGGCTGGAACACATCCGCCTGACCGTGGCGGGGCAGACCACCTCCACCCCCGGGGCGTACGTCAGCGGAGGGAATCCATAAATGCCGCCGTGCCCCCTTTGGTCCCGTTCATTTGGAAACCGCCGTCACGCTGCGGGCTTCACCCTCGTCGAGACCGCCATCGCCACCGTGTTGGTCGGCGGGCTTCTGGTGGTGGCCATGAACATGGTCGGCGCTTCCCGGCTGACCCAGTCCCGCTATGCCGACCGCGAACTCGCGTCCGTGCTTGCTCAGGACCTGATGACCCAAATCCTCGCCCAGCCTTACCACGACCCCGACGGCACGACCGGCTTCGGCGTCGCGGCTGGCGAATCGATTGCCCTCCGCATCAACCTCGACGACAGCGACGACTTCGACGGCTACACCGAGTCCCCGCCCACCGACGATCAGGGCAATGTCCTGCCGGGGCTGGAAAGATTCACCCGATCGGTCGAAGTGGATTATGTGCGGTTGGACTCGCCCGCCACGATTTCGAATAGTGACACGGGGGTGAAACGCATGGTGGTCACCGTGAGCCTGGGCGAGCGGCAGCTGACGCACCTCACCGCCTGGCAGACCGCCGACTGGCCTACGCACGACCAGATGAGCGAGGCCCGGCCATGAGTTGGCTCGGTTGTTCAACAACGACTCCGCGACCCGCCGCCCGCCAACGCGGCTCGGTCCTGGTCCTGGTCCTGGGCGTCACTGCGATCGTCGGGGTCATCGGCCTGTCTTCGCTGCTGGCGGTGCGGGTCCAACACCGCGGGGTGCAGCTGCGTCTCGACGCGGCGCAGGGCCAACTTGCTGCCGACACCGGGTTGCAATTGATCCACGCCCGCCTCTCGACCGACGCCGATTGGCGTGCCGGACGCCCGCACGATCAATGGTCGGCCGTGGAAATCTGGGACCCCCGGATCACCGTGCACTACAAGCTCCTGGACGAGGGACCCGACAACGACGCCGATCTGGCGGATGACGAATCCGATCCCGCCCGTCTCGTGGTCCGGGCGGCCTGCGGCCAGGCCGTTCGTCTCGCTAGCATTCAACTCGCCGGCGAGCCTCTGCTAGGACCCGAGTTGATCACCAACGCCGACCTCGAACAAGGCACCGTCGGTTTCGGCGTCGATACGTTTCTCGCCACGGTCAACGCCAACGGCGACCGGCCGCACGCCGGCGCACTGAACCTTGTGCTCTCTTCCTCGCTGCTTAACACCGCCAACTGGCGGCAGCACCTCGACGGCAAGCTCGACCACGACACCACCTACCGCCTCACCGCCTGGATGCGAACCAATGACGCCGACGCGACTGTCCGCCTCGGACTGCTTCAGCAGTCCGGACTACTGCCGACGCTCAACCAGACCACCGCCACCGTCAGCAGCGAATGGACGCGCGTGACCCACACCCTCACCACCGATTTTTCCGGCGGCACCCCTTCAACGCTCTACCTCTTCGGCGGCCGTGTCAGCGGGTCGGGCGCGCTGCATGTCGATGACGTCTCGGTCCGCCAACTTCTCAGCGACTCCTTGCCGGTCACCGCCGGCAGCTACCGCCGAGAAGTGGATGACTAATTTCCGCAAAGAAATTCGGGCCCTTCAGCGCCCCTGAAAGCTTGCCGATAGGTCACTAGGACTATTCCTTATGCCCGACGCGACTTCCCCGCCCACCATCCTGATTGCCGATGATGAATCGCACATCGTCTACATCCTGGAAACCAAGCTCTCCAAGGCCGGCTACCGGGTCGTCGTCGCCCGCAACGGAGCCCAGGCCCTCGAACTCGCCCTGCGCGAGTCGCCGGCTCTCTGCATCACCGACCTGAACATGCCCGGTACCGACGGTCTGCAGTTCAGCCTCGGCCTCTGCCAGCACCCCGGAACGGCCCAAACCCCCGTCATCATGCTCACCGGTCGCGGCCATACCGTGTCGGAAGATCAAAGAGCGTTGACCAACATCGTCCACCTCGAGTCCAAACCCTTCAGCGCCCGCCACCTGCTGGTCCTCGTCGAATCGATCCTCCACCCCGCCGCCGCATAACGGAGCGTGCGACTCCCTAACAACCAACTTTTCCGCTGGTGAAACTACGAGGGCCGTGCTAGACTCGGCGTTCTTGATTCACCCCCTCCCGGAAGGTTTTCCTTTGGCTGAAGTACATATCCGCGACGTGGTAAAGGTCTATCCCGGCAATGTGACCGCGGTCAAAGGCATTAATCTTCATATCGGTGACGGCGAATTCATGGTCCTCGTCGGCCCGTCGGGCTGCGGCAAATCTACCAGCCTCCGCATGGTTGCCGGTCTCGAAGAAATCTCCGACGGCACCGTCTCCATCGGCGACCGTGTGGTCAACGATGTCCCGCCCAAGGACCGCGATATCGCGATGGTCTTTCAGAACTACGCCCTGTACCCGCACATGACGGTGTACAAAAACATGGCGTTCGGCCTCAAACTCCGCAAAACGCCCAAGGTCGAGATCGACCAGCGTGTCCGCGAAGCCGCCAAGATCCTCGGCATCACCGAGCTCTTGGACCGCAAACCCAAAGCCCTCTCGGGCGGTCAACGTCAGCGCGTTGCACTGGGTCGAGCCATCGTCCGTGACCCGTCGGTCTTCCTCTTCGACGAGCCGCTGTCGAATCTCGACGCCAAGCTCCGCGTCGAAACCCGTGCCGAGATCAAACGCCTCCACAAACGACTGACCACGACCACCATCTATGTGACCCACGACCAGGAAGAGGCCATGACCCTCGGCGACCGGGTCTGCGTCATGTCCGAAGGCCTGATCCAGCAGTGCGACACCCCGATCACCGTCTACGACCGCCCGGTCAACCGCTTTGTCGCCGCGTTCCTCGGCACCCCGCCGATGAACTTTTTCGACGGCCAACTTGTTGGTGAAAACGGGGAAACCCACTTCCGCTCTCCGCACGGCATCAACATCCGCCTCACCGGACACCACGCCGAATTGGTGGCGGGCAAGGTCGGCAGTGACGTGGTGATGGGCATGCGGCCCGAAGGCATGTTCCTCCGCCCCAACGAATTCGCCAATGACGAAGCCCAAACCGTCAACATGACCGTCGACGTCACCGAACCGCTGGGCAACACGATGGACGTTTTCCTGTCCAACGGCCAGATCGACAGTGAATCAAGCACCCCCATCACCGAAGCCGCCCCCGGCGACCGCTGCACCGCCCGCGTCAAAGCCGAGCCTCTCAAAGAGGGCGAGCAGGTCAAGCTGTACCTTGACCCCAGTAAGATCCACCTCTTTGAAACCGGCAAGTTCGGTATGAACCTGACCCTGCCCGAACTCGCCGCCGCCTCGGCGGCCACCCCCGCCTGACCCCGACTTCCATCTCATCCAACTCAAAAGCCCACGGATTTTTGATCCGTGGGCTTTTGTGGTTTATTTGAGGATGGGTGTGCCCGGTTGCCCACGGCACGAGGTCCAAGCAGATCAGCCCATCTCGCGCAGCTTGGCGATGCGCATTTCGGTGGCGGGGTGCGTGCGGAACAAGTTGGACAGGCCGCCGCCGATGCCGCCGCCCGAGGCCATGTTCATCGGCGGGACGATGAACATCTGGTTCTGCGCGGGGTTTTTGTTATTGAGCGGGATCCGCTGGGCGGTGGCTTCGAGTTTTTGCGAGCGCGGAGATCAGGCCGTGGGGCGAGCCGGCGATTTCCGCACCGTCGTGGTCGGCGACGAATTCCCGGCTGCGACTGATCGCCATCTGGATGATGCCCGCCGCGATGGGGGCCAGGATGATGAAGCCGATGGCGATCAGCGGGTTCACGTCGCGGTCCCGGCCGCCGAACATGAAGATGTAGCCGAGCATCGAGATCGCCCCGGCAATCGTCGCCGCGACGGTGCTGGTGAGCGTGTCGCGGTTCTTGACGTGGGCCAATTCGTGGGCCATCACGCCTTCGAGTTCGTCGTAATCTAGCAGCCGCATGGCGCCTTCGGTCACCGCCACCGCGGCCTTTTTCGGGCTGCGACCCGTGGCAAACGCGTTGGGCGCTTGCTGGGGACAGATGTAAACCTTAGGCATCGGCAAGTCGGCGTTCCGCGCCAGCCGGGCGACCATCTCGATCAGGTCCGGGGCGGTCTGCTCGTCGACTTCCTTACCCCGCATCGACTTGATGGCGATCTTGTCGGAGAAGAAGAACGCGACGATGTTCATCACTCCGCCCAGCACGAACGCGATCATGAGGCCCGGCCCCCGGCCGAACACATAGCCCGCCGCCAGCACGAGCCCGAACATCAGGCCCATCAGGATCGCGGTTTTGGTGGTATTGATAAATCTTGTCATGGCATATATGGGGCAAAAGGTGGAACAAACGAGCCGCACGGCGAACCCCAAGGTTCACTCCATTTTATACGCACGCCGGGTGCCGAGGGTCGGCGGCCGCGAAAATTCGTTAAATCTTTTCCTGGGCAGGGATTAATCCGCCGTTTGCATGTTTGGTCGGCCGCGCCTTGCCGTCAGGATGGCAGGGCGGCCATCTTCCAGGCCGCCACGACCATCAACCCGATGAAAGCCGTCCGGATCACCCGCAGCGGCAGCACATGGGTCAGCGATGCGCCGATCCGTCCGCCGGCCCAGGCGGTGGGCGCCAGCAGCAACCCGATCGCCAGGCCGGTCTGCCAAGTGATGGGCGGTTGGCCGGCGGCCTCGATGGCGGCAGCGACCCCGGGCCCGACCCGGTCGGCCAGGGTCGCGTCTTTATAAAGGGCACCGATCGCCGCGCTCACGCAGATCACCGCCGAGCTGTTGGCGATGCACCGCCGCAGCGGCAGATTCAGCAACGTCTGCTGCAACGGCACCGCCAACGCCCCGCCCCCCACGCCCATCAGTCCCGCGGTCGTCCCCATGATCGTGCCCACCGTCAGGCCTCCGCGGGCGGCCCGCCGCGGATCGATTGTCGGGCTCTGGTCCTCGGCCGAATCCGCCGCCCTGCTCGCATCAGTGCTCCCCCCGCCTCCGCCGCCCCCCCCGCCTCCGACCCAAAGTTTGCGGACATTTAAGTAGACCACGTAAACCAGGAACACCGCCAACACCCGACCCAGCCACACCCCGCCCTGGGCCCCGGCGAAGATCGGCAGGTTGCTCAACCACACCCCCAGCACCACGCAGACCAGCGCCGCGGGCAGCATCCATTTCAGCACCCCCGGCACCATTGCTCCCGCCCGGCGGTGCCGCAGTGCCGCGGGCAGCGACACCGCGACGTTGGCGATCATCGCCGACGCTTGGTAGATGTGCTGCTCGACTCCCAAGGGTCGACCCAGCACCCACACCAACCCCGGAATCATTACCACACTGCCCCCCACCCCCAGCATCCCGCCCAGGGTTCCCGCCACCAGCCCCAGCCCGGCGATTTGGAGAATCTGCAGCGTCGTGTAGGCGTCAAACATCGCGGAAGCTCATCGGGGTTCGACGCGGTCCCCCACCGCCGAAGCGCGGGGTGGTTTCGTCGTCGGTTGGTGCTATGCTACAACCCGGCAGAACTACCATAACGCGTGGCCCCGGAAAGTCTGCCCACTGTCGCCTCGGCCCGGCCACGCAACCCCGCGAACCGCGCCCCGGACGGCCCTGCCCGTTCGGCCCGCCACCGTTTTCGCGATGCGGTGAAAGGTTCCAATGCCTCAGTCCGACCCGTCTTCCCCCCCGGCTTCCCCCCCGTCTCCGGGCAGCACTAACCTCGCTTACGTCGAAGAGCTCTACAACGCCTTCCTCCAAGACCCCGCGAGCGTGGACGTGTCCTGGCACCAGGTCTTCCAGCAGTGGGGAATGGACGAAGGACCCCCCGTCGGCACCACGCTCAAACCCCGCAGCCTCTTCCACTCCTCGGCCAATCACAACGGTCATCACCCCGGCCACGCCGCCGTCGTCCCGGTGCCCCACGCCGCCCACCCCCCCGCCACGTCCGGTGGTCCTGCGCAAAATGGTTCGTCCGGACACGTCGCGGGGGGCAGTTCGGGGGGGGGCAGCGGCGGGGGCAGCGGTTCGATGCAGCACCGGGTGGACATGCTCGTCCGCAACTTCCGCGTCCGCGGCCACATCACCGCCCACCTCAACCCCCTGGCGGACCTGGTCGAAGTCCCCGACGAGCTTCAGCCGGCCTACTACGGCTTCACCGAAGCCGACTACGACCGGCCCTTCGCCTTCACCTCCACCGTGCCCGGCGACCACGTCCGCACCCTCCGCGAAATCATCGAACAGACTACGCCACACCTACTGCGGTTCCGTGGCGGCCCAGTTCATGCACATCGACAACCTCGATATCCGTCAATGGCTTCAACGCCGCATGGAATCGACCGAGAACACCGTCAAGCTCAAACGCAAAGAAAAAATCCGCATCCTCACCCGCCTTACCGATGCGGTGATCTTCGAAGAATTTATCCAACGCAAATTCATCGGGGCCAAGTCCTTCAGCCTCGAAGGCGGCGAATCGTTGATCCCGCTGCTGGACCTGGCGTTTGAACGTGCCGGCGACCACGGCATCAAGGAAATCGTCATCGGCATGGCCCACCGCGGCCGACTCAACGTGCTTGTCCAACATCATGAACAAGAGTCCCCAGCGGATCTTCCGCGAGTTCGAAGACCTCGACCCCGAGCGCCATATGGGCGGCGGCGACGTCAAATACCACATGGGTTACTCCGGCGACTGGCGCACCCGCGGCGGCAAAAACATCCACCTCTCGCTCTGCTTCAACCCGTCGCACCTCGAATACGTCAACCCCGTCGCCCTCGGCCGACTCCGGGCCAAACAAGACCGCAGCGACAACCCCACCCGCGGCGACATCGGCATGGCGCTGCTGATCCACGGCGACGCCGCCTTCGCCGGCGAAGGCGTCGTCCAGGAAACCCTCAACCTCTCCCAACTCGACGGCTACGCCACCGGCGGCACCGTCCACGTCATCGTCAACAACCAGATCGGCTTCACCACCAGCCCCGCCGACGCCCGCTCGATGCGCTACTGCACCGACGTGGCCAAAATGCTTCAGTGTCCGATCTTCCACGTCAACGGCGAGGACCCCGACGCCGTCGCCCAGGTCGTCAGCCTGGCCATGGACTTCCGCAAAGAATTCAAGCGCGACGTGGTCATCGACATGTACTGCTACCGCCGGCGCGGCCACAACGAAGGCGACGAACCCAGCTACACCCAGCCGCTGATGTACCAAAAAATCGACCAACGCAAAACCGTCCGGGAGGCCTACCTCGATCGGCTCAAAAAGTCCGGCGGCATCTCCGACGACGACGCCCAACGCATCGCCACCCGCCGCACCGAACTGCTCGAACGCGAACTCACCGCCGCCCGCTCCGACGACTTTGAACGTCCCAGCGAAACCCCCTCGGGACTGTGGAAAGGCTATATCGGCGGCCTCGAAAAAAACGCCGACGACCCCGATACCGGCGTCGCCAAAGATCGGCTCGTCGCGCTGATGCGGCAGAAAATCACGCTCCCCGACAACTTTAATCTCCACCCCAAACTCAAACGCCTGCTCCGCCTCAAAGGCGAAATCGCCGACGGCACCCGACCCCTGGACTGGGCCGCCGGCGAAGCCCTCGCTTTCGCCAGCCTCGCGGTGCAAGGTCATCGCGTCCGCCTCACCGGCCAGGACGCCCAGCGCGGCACGTTCTCCCACCGACACGCCGTCCTCCACGACGTGAAAAACGGCAACGAGCACATGCCCCTCAAACACCTCAGCGACGATCAGGCCGAGGTCGATATCTACAACTCGCCCCTGTCCGAGGCCGGCGTCCTGGGTTACGAATACGGCTACTCGCTGGACTACCCTTGCGGCCTCACCGCTGGGAAGCCCAGTTCGGCGATTTCGTCAACTGCGCCCAGGTCATCATCGACCAGTTCATCAGCTCGGCCGAAGACAAGTGGAAACGCCTCTCGGGACTGGTCATGCTCCTCCCGCACGGCATGGAAGGACAGGGCCCCGAACACTCCTCGGCCCGCCTCGAACGCTTCCTCAACCAGTGTGCCGAAGACAACATCCAGGTCGCCTACCCCACCACCCCCGCGCAGATGTTCCACCTCCTGCGCCGCCAGGTCGTCCGCAAGTGGCGCAAGCCCCTGATCGTGATGACGCCCAAGTCCCTCCTCCGCCATCCCAAGTGCGTCTCAACCTTTGAAGACCTCGGCCCCGCGGGCGGAGGCGCTTCGGTGCCCGCGGACTCCGCCCAACCCACCCCCCCCGGCAAGTTCCAGCGCGTCATCCCCGACCCCATCCCCGCCCCAGGTCAAACTAAAAAAGTCCTTCTCTGCACCGGCAAGGTCTACTACGACCTGGTCGAACGCCGGGAAAAACTCGAACGCAACCACGACGTCGCCATCCTCCGCCTCGAACAGCTCTACCCCTTCCCCGTGGATGAGCTTACCGCCGCCCTCAAGCCCTACGGCGACGACATGGCCGTCACCTGGGTTCAGGAAGAACCCGCCAACATGGGCGCGTGGCATTTCCTCAAGGGCGGCTACGGCTACCAACTCCTGCACCGCTGGAAAATGACCCGCGTGTCCCGTCCCCCCTCCGCCAGTCCCGCCACCGGTTCCAAAGCCGCCCACGCCCTCGAACAAGAAAAACTCCTGCAGCAAGCCTTTGACGAGGATAATTAACTCCCCTCAAGCGAGGGCATTTCCGTGCTCCCGCCCCCCACCCGCCCCCCGCCCATTCCCCCGCAACCCCTACCCAAGACCCCCACCATGCCTACCGATCTCATCGTCCCCGAAGTCGGCGAATCCATCACCGAAGTTGAAATCGGCCAGTGGCTCAAATCCGAAGGCGACGCCGTCGCCAAAGACGACCCCCTCGTCGAAATCGAAACCGACAAGGTCACCCTCGAACTCCCCGCCCCCGAGGCGGGCACGATCCTCAAAATCACCCACCCCCAGGGGACCCCCGCCAAAGTCGGCGACGTCATCGGCACCTTCGAAGCCGGCGGCTCGGGAAACGCGTCAACCTCTCCATCTAAAGACCAGCAACCCACCGGCGATCCCCAGCCCGCCGCCTCCGACGCCCCCGTCCAATCCGACAAAGCCCCCCCCTCCACGGGTCCCGGCACCCCTTCCAAGTCCGGCCCCGAACACGCCGACGCCGACGATTCGTCGGGCACCCGTGATGCCGCCCCCGCCCGCTCCAGCGAACTGGTCATCATGCCCGCCGCCCAAAGACTCATCAGCGAAAACAACCTCGACCCCACCACCATCCCCGCCACCGGCCCCGGCGGCCGCCTCCTCAAAGAAGACGTCCAGAACCACCTTAAAAACGGCCCCTCTAACAATTCCACCCCGCACAAAGAGGCACGGGACACTTCAGTGCCCGGGTCCGACACCCATAAGATATCCAATACTTCTGCGACCAGTGAGGGGGGGCGCGTGACGAAGAAGTCGTCCCGATGACCCGCCTGCGCAAGTCCATCGCCGCCAACCTCGTCTCGGCCCAGCAGAACGCCGCCCTGCTGACCACCTTCAACGAAGTCGATATGACCGCGGTCATGGACCTGCGCAATCAATACAAAGACCAGTTCCTCAAAATCCACGACGTCAAGCTCGGCTTCATGTCCTTCTTCGTCAAGGCTTCCATCGACGCGCTCAAGCACAACCCCGCGATCAATGCCGAGGTCCGCGGCGACGACATCGTCTACAAAAACTACTACGACGTGGGCATCGCCATCGGCGGCGGCAAGGGCCTCGTGGTCCCCATCCTCCGCAACGCCGAGTCCATGTCCTTTGCCGATATCGAAAAGAAGATCGGCGAGTATGCCGGCAAAGCCAAAAATAACAAACTCCAGCTCTCGGAAATGACCGGCGGCACCTTCACCATCACCAACGGCGGCATCTACGGCAGCCTCCTGTCCACCCCCATCGTCAACGCCCCCCAGTCCGGCGTCCTGGGCATGCACGGCATCATCCGCCGCCCCATCGCCGTCGACCCCGGCACCCCGAAAGAACGCATCGAAATCCGCCCGATGATGTACCTCGCCCTCACCTACGACCACCGCATCGTCGACGGAAGAGAAGCCGTCACCGCCCTCAAAAGAATCTGCGACACCCTCCAAGATCCCGCGCGGATGCTGATGGAGGTCTGAATCCAGGATGGCGTTACTCCATCGCAAGCGCTATCCACCGGCAAGGTATCTTTTTTATCCGCTGTATCGATACCTGCGACAACAAATTCATTGGCCTCAGAGGCTCGCTTACCTAGCAGTTTGGATCACCAGTGCATGGTTGCACGCAGTAGCCGCTCTCTTGCTCGGCAATCCTGCGGGCGCGGTTTTAATGGCGTCGTTGTTTATGTTTTCTGGTTGCTTCGGTGTAGGTGCCATCACCATAAAAAACCGGCAGCCGAGTGCCACTCATCGCCGCTTTGGGCGGTGAGTGCAAACGGGCATCGCTTAGCGGTAAACGGCGGGTGGCGTGGTCTGCGACTTTGAGCGGGCCACGGGTGTCGCCAGTTGTTCGGCCATGGCCTGCCCCGAGCGGCAGACCATGCCATCCCGGCAAGAGGTTGATCCGGTGACTTTGAATCGGTTCTTTGCATGTGCCGGTGGCTACGACTTTGCCGCAACACCAAGTTCTTTCGCCGCCGCAGCCAGTCGCTTGTCGCGGGTCAGCAGGGGGGCGTGTGAGAGCCGGGCCGAGGCGAGCAGGTGCAGATCAATAAAGCCGAGGCTGCGGCCGTGCAGTCGATGATCTTCAATCATGTAGAGGACTTCTGCATGATCGGCGACCTCGACTTCTGGAAGTTGGCCATACTTGTGAGGATCAGGGTTCGCTGTTTCATGGTTCCGCAGGCGACCTCGCCGCGGATGAGTGGATGGCACATGACGTCTTCGGCCCGTAGCAATTCAGGCAAGCTCGTTGCCCGTCCCCAGAGATGATCGATCCAGATCGAGGTATCCACGAGGATCAAGCCGCACCTTTAGTAGCCTTGGATCGACGACGGGGGATGGGTTTCAAATCCTTCTCCGTGCCCCCCAAGGCCGCGAGACGCCTCGCCGCTTCCCGTGCGATCAATGACCTGAGGCTGTGGTGGATCAGCGAGGTTATTTCATCAATGCCCGTCAGCCGGGAGGCCTCGGCCAGCAGATCTTTATCTATATTCAACGTCGTTCTCATGCAGATCAGTATGCATGATTTGATGGTGTTATTTAATCAAAATCACTGACGGCATGCTAAGGTTTGTCTTGTTTGTGGTTGAAGATCGCCATGCCGCCCAGGACCAGCGCGACGCCGATGCTGCCGGCGGCGAACATGAGCCAGGATAAGATGGAAAGGCCGAAAAATTCCAGGGGCATGTCCTCGATGCCGGCGACCATGGCCCCGCCGATAAACATTGCGGCGATAATGAGGCCGTAGGTGATGCGGTTGGCGATTTTTTCGACGCCGTGGACCAGCCGATCCTCGTCGATGGCGTCGATCTTAAAGCCTCGGTCCTCGCGGGCCAGCAGGTCGAGGATCGTGTTGAGGCGGTGGGGCAAGAGTTGGGCGAGTCGTTTGATCTCGAAAGTTTCGCCGAACAGCATATTGGGGTTGAGCGCTTGCCAAAAGTCTTGCCACAGGATCGGCACCGTGTGGGACCTGACCGCGGAGGCGGGGTTGAATCCGGGGTCCAGCGTTTCGCCGAGTTTGTCAAGGTGCAGCAGCGTGCGGCCGATGGTCGACAACTGGGGCGGGATTTCGACGTGGTGCTCGCCGCAGGTCTTGGCGATCTGGAGCACCACGTCGCCGAGGTTCATCCCGTCGATCGACTCGCTGTAAAAATTCAGCACCAGTTCGGCGATGTCCCGGGCAAAGGCGTCGCGGTCATAGCCCGGCTGGGGGTCGCCCATCTGGATCGCGGTTTCCGCCACGTCTTCACCCCGGCCGTCCACAATCGCCAGCACCAACTGCGTCAACCGTTCCCGGAACCGCGGCGCCAATCGACCCACCATGCCCAGGTCCAGCAGCAACAACCGGTCTTTATCGTCGATCAGCACGTTGCCGGGATGCGGGTCGGCGTGATAGAAGCCTTCGACCAAAATATGATCGAGATACTTCTTAAAAATCTTTTCCGCAAGATAACTGCCGTCCAAATGATCGATTCGTCGCGGCGTGAGCTCGGTTAGTTTTTCGCCCGCCAAATAATCCATGACCAGCACTTTTTCGCTATCCAGACCCCGGATCGGCTGGGGGACCACGATCCGATCTTCGTCGCTCATCAGCCGACCCATGTGCCGGAGGTTGCTGGCTTCCTTGCGGTAATCCAGCTCAGCTTCGAGTTGCTTTCGGGTGTGCTGGATCATGACCTCGAGGTTGTAGCGCTGCTCGGTCAGGCCGTCGAGAGTCTTGGCGACGTGGTGCAACCCGTCGAAATCTTTCTCGATTTGCTCGGGCGCGCCGGGCCGTTGGATTTTGATCGCCACTTCGTGCCCGTCGAGCAGCACCCCGCGGTGGACCTGCCCCAACGAAGCCGAGCCTAGCGGGACGGTGTCGATCTCCCTAAAGATCGACATGACCGGCGAACCCAGCCCCGCTTCCAGGATGGGCAGCAACTCGGGAAACGGGATGGGTTCGATGTCATCCTGCAACCGCGCCATCGCCTCCATATACGTCGGCGGCAGCAGGCTCAATTGGGTCGAGAGTAACTGTCCGATCTTGATGTATGTCGGCCCTAGCTTTTCCAGGTCTTCCGCCAAGCTTTCAGCATCGGCCTGGGCGTCGTCGTGGCCTTTGCCCGCGAGTTTGCCCAATCCGATCGCATCGAGCGCTTCACGGTTGCCGTGCTTCCAGATCAGGCCGAGGATACTGGTGTAAACCTTAATGTTTTTGGGCGCAATCGCGAGGGACATCGGCGGCTTTCAAATAAACGGGGAGAGGAAGCTAAAAGGTTGAACCTGCCATCGACGACAATCAGTAATTCAGCATCAAAACTGAGGCGATACCTGACGGGAGCACCACCGGTCTATCGTAGTCGCAACCCGTCCGCGTCATGGTCAAGTCTCGTGCGTGCATCGGGAAACGCATTGATACACCCTGCGCGGCGGGAGTGTCATGCAGACCGGCTCCGCATAATCGTGAGGTGACAAACCATAACCCTCTATCCCCTTCGGCTAGAATGCGTCCATGCCCGAACACACCCACGATCTGCTCGTTATCGGTGCCGGCCCCGCCGGTTACGTCGCCGCCATCCGTGCCGCCCAACTAGGCCTCGACGTGGCTTGCGTCGATAAGGGGCAGGTGTCGGACAAGCCCGCCCTCGGCGGCACCTGCCTCCGCGTCGGGTGCATCCCCTCCAAAGCGCTGCTCCAGTCCTCGGAAATGTACGAAGAGGCGACCTCGCACATGGGCGACCACGGCATCACCGTGGGCGAAGTCAAACTCGACCTCAAGAAAATGATGGCCCGCAAGGACGGCGTCGTGCAGGCCCTGACCGGCGGCATCGCGGGCCTCTTTAAAAAGAATAAAATCAAAAGCTATCACGGCCACGCCACCTTCAACGATGACAAGAGTGTCCAGGTCGGCGACGATCAGATCACCGCCGAGCATGTGCTGATCGCCACCGGGTCGGTGCCCGCCAGCCTGCCGGGCGTGGATCTCACCCAAGATAAAATCGACACTTCGACCGAAGCGATCCGCTACGACAAGGTGCCCAAAAAATTGGCGGTGATCGGAGCGGGGGTTATCGGCCTCGAACTCGGCAGCGTCTGGCGGCGGCTGGGCAGCGACGTGACCGTGATCGAATACCTCGACCGCATCCTGCCGGGCATGGATGATGAACTGGCGAAAGAAGCCCTGAAAATCTTTAAGAAGCAGGGCATTAAGTTTGAACTGGGCAGCAAAGTCACCGGCGTCAAAACCACCAAAGCCGGCGTGACCATCGAGCGGGAGGGCAAAGCCGCCGTCAAGGCCGACCGCGTGCTGATGGCCGTGGGTCGCAAGCCGAACGTCGAGGGCTTGGGTCTGGACAAGATCGGCGTGAAGATCAACCCGCGCGGACAGATCGAAATCAGCGAAACCTTTGAAACCAACGTGCCGGGCATCTACGCCGTCGGCGACTGCGTGCCGGGCGCGATGCTGGCGCATAAGGCGGAGGAAGAGGGGATCGCGTGCGTCGAGATGATCGCCACCGGCCACGGCCATATGGATTACAACACCGTTCCGGGCGTGGTCTATACCCACCCCGAGATCGCCAGCGTGGGCCGAACGGAAGAAGAACTCAAAGCCGACGGGGTCGAGTACGCCGCAGGCAAATTCCCGTTCCTGGCCAACGGCCGGGCGCGGGCGATCGACCAAGTCCAGGGGATGGTCAAGGTGCTGGCCGACAAGGAAACGGATCGGGTCCTGGGCGTGCATATCATCGGGCAGTCGGCGGGCGATCTGATTGCCGAGTGCGCAATTGCGATGACCTTCGGCGCCAGCAGCGAAGACATCGCCCGGGCCTGCCACGCCCACCCGACGCTCAACGAAGCGGTCAAGGAAGCGGCCCTCAACGTCACCGGACTGCGCGATTCATATCTGATTACAACTGGGGCATCGCGCGGGCTGAGATATAAATAGGCCTTCAGGCATTGGCTTCGACCAACCGTGCGAAGTGCTGGCCGCGTGCTTCATAATTGTCGTACTGATCCCAGGAAGCGCAGCCGGGGGAAAGCACCAACACGGGCACGCTTTTTCCCGCCGCGGTCGCCGTCTCAAACGCCCGGGCCACGGCAACATCAAGTGTCGCGCAGCGATGGAGGCAGGCCGATCCGCGGGGATCGGCAACCATGTCTTGACCGGAGTCTTCCGACGTGGGGGAGGGGGATAGGCCATTCTGATGCCATTCCTGTCCGACTAAATCTGCCAGTCGGTCGCCGACCGCGCCGATGGTGTAAACCGCGGTGCAGCGTCGGGCTGCGAGTTGCGCGAGGGAGGCATAATCCGATCCCTTGTCGTAGCCGCCGAGGATGAGATGGATCGGCGCGTCGGGAAAACTCTCGATCGCCAGGGCGGCGGCTTCGGGGGTGGTGCTTTTTGAATCGTTGTAGCAGCGAAAGCCAGCGAATCGGCCGAGGTATTCAAGTCGATGCGGCAGGCCGGGGAAAGTTTTTATCGACTCGGCGATGCGGCGGATGAGTCTACGGTGAGTTTGAACCTCGGGGGTTTCGGGAACGGTGGGAGGCAGCGAGCCGGTCAGCGCGACCTCGACCGCGTAGGCGGCGAAGGCGGCGTTGCCCTGGTTGTGATCGCCCGGCAGATTCAAGTCGTACCGGACTTCTTCGGACAGCGGCGTAACCCGGCAACGGTGGCCGCGTCGGGGCCCGCCCGGCCAGTGTCGTTTGCCCGCGGGGATAAGTCCAAACTCGGTCAGCCGTTCGACGACGCTTTCGTCGAATAATGCGAAATCCCGGGGTTGTTGGAATTCGACTAGGCCGAACTTGGCTCTGACGTAAGCCTGCATCGATCCGTGCCAGTCCAGGTGGTTGGGGCTGAGATTGGCCAGCAGCGCAATATGGGGCGACCAGCGGTCCTGCCGCAGACCTTCGAGCATAAAACTCGACAATTCGAGCACCACCCAGTCGTCTTCGCGGATCTGTGGTAGGCGAGGCAGCAACGAGCCGCCGATGTTGCCGCCCATCCACACGCCGGGACGGGTTTGAGACTTATCGATTGATGGTGTGGCGGGCCGAGTCGATGGACCGCGCCGGGGCGTGGGCTGAATTTGGCTGAGGAGGTCACGCAGCACGTGAGTGATCATCGCGGTGGTGGTGGATTTGCCCGCGGACCCGGTGATGCCGATCGTGCGGGATCGGTTGGGCAGATGCTTCACCAGGAGTCGGATTTCGCTGGTGATCGGCACGCCGGCACTTTGAGCCGCGGCGACGTGTTGATTGCCCGGCGGCACCGCGGGGTTGACCACGAGCAGATCGGCCCGGGTGAAGTCCTGATCGACATGCTCGCCGAGGCGGAGCGTGACCGAGCCGGCGTCGATGAGGTCCTGCAATCCCTTGACGGATTCGGCGAGTTGATCGGCGGCAAGCCGGTCGGTGACCAAGACCTTTGCGCCCCGCTGGGCCAGGAACCGGGTCACGCCCAGGCCGCCGCCAAACCGGCCCAACCCCATGACGGTGACGCGCTGGTCGAGGTAGTCGTTCATCAAGGGGCGTGGCCGAGAGGGCTTACCTGACGGTGTAGCCGATCGCCTGCTCGGCGGGTCCGATGCGGTAGGACTGGATGGTTGCCCCGGGGCGGATGGCCCAGTAGACGTAGAGCGTGTCGCTCGGACTCATCTCGTTGAGCGGCAGATCGGTATTAAACTGGAACGAGCCGTTTTGCAGGACGTGGGCCCGCTGAGTGCCGTCGCTGCGCTGGAGGACGTAAGCGAACGGTTGGTAGTCGAACCCGCCCGCCACGAGGGCGATCGGTTGCTGATTGCCCACCGCCACGCCGCCGGCATCCGGGACGTGGGCAGCCATCTCAACGCGCACGGGGCGGAGGCTTTCGCTTACGAAGACGCTGGTGACGCTGTTGCCGCGGCCGCCGGCCCCCTTGCCCAGGATCCCCTGGCCGCTGTTGATGACCCCGTCGTCGTTGTAGTCAAAGCTCTGGGCCTTGTTTTTAGAAACGATCGAAGGCAACGCGTTGGAGATTTCGACGCGTACGGCCTTGTGGGTGGCGTAGCCCTGGGGGTCAGTGGTGATGTCCATGGGACCGACGGGCCCCGCGGCGATCGCGGCGGCCTCGGCTTCGGGGTCGTGCATTCTGCCGACGGCCAGGGCCACCTCAAGCGGCTCGAGGGTCGGCTCGGGTTCGGGCAGGTAGACCCGCGTGTTGCGCAGCAGCAAGAAGTTGGGCTGGGCTCGGCCGGGCAGGGCGAAGACCCAGGCAAGGGTCTGCTCGGGCACCAGCGAAGAGGCGTAGAGGCGGTTGTCAACGATGGGGAAGAATTCCATGTTGCCGTTGCCCGCGGCTTTGGAAAAACCGATCGGGGCGATGAGTTGGCCCTGGCCGTTTTGATCCAGGACGTGGAGGCGGACCTGGGTGGGCGGGACGCGGAGCAGCCCATCTCCGGCGTTATAGCCGGCCTTGCCATCTTCTTTGACCCAGCGGTTACTGACGAGGACGAGTTGTGAATTGCCGCCCGCGGCGGCCCGCTTGCCGTTGATGAAGTCGTTGACGTCGCCGCCGACGCCGGGCAGCACTTCACCATTAAAAATCACGAGTTTCTCGGCGGTGACGGTATCGGGATTCACGACCAGCGACTGGTTTTCGTCGTAGAACTTGCCGAGCCGATGCACGGCCGCCTGTCGGCTGACTTCGGGCAGCCAGCCCGCTAGCGACGTCCCCGACCACGGGGAGAAAGCCCCGGCGGAAAGCCGGTTATAAAAGTTCTGCGTCCACTTATCCACGGGCAGCCAGAGTTGGCCATCGGCTTTGGCGGTGACCTGCCCGGTGCTGTCGACTTCGTAGGGCTGGTAGCCCGCCAGATCGACGGGCAGCGGCAGGAACCCCAACCCGATGATGCCGATGCCGGTGGTCAGCACGCCGCTCATCGCGCCGAAAACCCCGCCGAGAATTTGATCCGCGAGGCCCGGGAATTTCATGTTGCCGCGGACGTAATAGTCCAGTGCCTGCCGCAGCACAATCAACATCAGAATAAACACCCCCAGCAAACCGAAGCACCACGCATAGCCCGGCACCACGCCCAGCAGCAGCTTGTAAACCGCGAGTTCCCAGAAGGCGAACGCCAGCGTCCCGGCGACGATCACCACCAGCAGGTGCAGCAGCGACGAAAACAATCCGTAGGTCGACCACATGACGGCCATACCCAGGACAAACGCGATGACGAGGAGATTGATAATCATGATTCTTATTTCCCACTCATCACGCGGGTGACTTCTTTAATATCGGTGAAGCCGTCGACGACCTTGGCGAGCGCGGATTCCTGGAGGTAGAGCATTTTCTGTTTTCGCAGATAGAGCCGGAGGCTGTCGAGTTCGCCGGCGGCGATAAATTTGGCGGCCTGCTCGTCGATGATCATGAGCTCGAAGATGGCGATGCGGCCGCGGTAGCCCAGGCCGTGACAGTCGGGGCAGATGATTTCTTTGTCCTTGGCCATGACCTTGCCGGAGTTGCGGTAGAGCTCACCGACGCGGTCGGCCGGGAGATTGAGCTTCTGCAACGCCGCGGGATCGGGGCTATAGGCGACGCGGCAGGTGTGGCACAGGCGCCGCAGCAAGCGCTGGGCCATGACCCCGCCGAGGGTCTTGCTCACTTGCGCCGCATCGCCGACGAGCTGAACCCATTGCCGCAGCGCGGTGATCGCGTCGGGCTGATCGATAGGCACGTAATTGCGGATTTCGTCGGCGGATTCAGCAAGGATGATCGCGGTCTTGTCGTCGGCCAGTTTGGACACCATCACCACGTTCGGGCCCGAACGAATAAGGTTGGACAGTGTTTCGTTGAACTCGCCGGCGGGCTTGCCGCGAGTGATGATGGTGTGGTCCACACCTTCGAGTTCGGCCAGCACTTCTTCTTCGAGGGTCACGACGCTGGTGGTGTAGGGGTCGTGGGTGTGCAGCAGGCTGTAGATCGTGGTGGTCTTACCCTGCTGCGGGGCCGACGCGACGAGGACGGTTTTGCCCGGCTGCTGGAGCAGTTGTCGCAGCGGTTCAAGCTGGTTGGGGACAAAGCCCAAGTGCTCCAGGGGGATGTTGCTGGACTTGGCGGGATCGATCTGGATCTGCATCTGCAGGCCTTTGGTCGAGCCGGCGGAGACAATGTGCAGCTTGTGGGCACCCCAGTTCTCGACGCGGATTTCGAGGTTGGCGTCTTGCTTGCGGCGGCGGTCCTGGAGGTCGAGTCCGGCGACTTTTTTGATGTAATCGATCAGCTTGACCGCCTCGGCGGGGTCGGGGGCTTCGGTGGGATAGCGGACGCCGTCGATGTGCGTGCGGTACTTGGCCTGGCTGGTATCGACCGAGAGGTCGATCTGATTGGCGTTGCGGGGCAGGCCGAAGGCCAAAAGCTTGTCGAACTCCAGATACTGGGGCAGGTCCGGGTCGCCGGGCGCGGGGATATGCACCGCCTGCCCGTCGGCCCCGGTCATGGTGAGCGTCGCGTTGTTTTGCTGCTTGGCCTCGGCGGCCGCGGCGCGGCGCTGGCGGAACGAATCCAGCGACCACGTCCAGCGTTCGGGGTCGGGGACCTGCGGGTTGCGGTAATACACGTAACCCACGATCCCGCCCGCCAGCAAAACCAGACCCAGCGGATAACCCAGCCAAAAGTACGGCAGGAACAACATCGATCCGAAACCCAGCACCGCCGCGGCGATCTGAATCAGATTGAACCTTTCACGCTTGAGATAAAAGAACCCGGCGTCCTTATCCAAGAACGCCACCGCCCACGCCCACAATCCCACCGCAATCAACACCAGGATCGGCTTGACGAAACTCATCAGAAACACGGATTGAGCGAGAGTTGGAGACATATGATTTTAAGTGGGGTTCTTCGATCGGTAAAACGGGTCAAATCAAGCGACGGGATGGAGAGACAAGAGCGTTAAACCGCTGGGACCCCTCCGCCCGGGGTCGTTCTATCCCGTACTGATGCCCTTGAGCCGCATGCGGATTTCTTCGGGGCTCGGGGCGTTGGCGGCGGCAACCTTGGGGTGGACATAGTTGGTTTCGACCAGTTCGACGAGGCTGTCGACGTAGGTGCGCATGCCTTCTTCCCGGCCGTCTTTGATAACTTTTTCGAGTTCGTTCTCGCGACCTTCGAGGATCAGCTTGCGGGTCGGCGGGCTGGCGAGCAGGACTTCGACCGCCGGGACCCGGGCCATGTCTTCGCGGATCGTCGGCAGCAGTTTTTGGTAGACAAACGCCTGCATCTGGTACGCCAGGATGTTGCGGATCGCTTCGCGTTCCTCGTGCTCGAAGAGGTCGTAGATGCGGTTGAAAGCCTGTGACGCGGACGAAGCGTGGATGGTGCCGAAGACCAGGTGGCCGGTCTCGGAGGCTTGGAGCGCGGCCTCGAAGGTTTCCTTATCGCGCATCTCGCCGATCAGCACGACGTCGGGGTTCTCGCGGACCATGCCGCGGAGGGCGGTGGGGAAGTCCGGCACGTCCAGGCCGATCTCCCGCTGATTGATCATCGCCTTCTTGTCTTCAAAAAGGTATTCGATGGGGTCCTCGATGGTGAGGATGTGGCAGGCGCGGTTCTTGTTGATCCAGTCGAGCATGGCCGCGATGGTGGTCGACTTGCCCGAGCCGGTGACGCCGCAAAGCAGGACCAGGCCCTGACGCACCTCGACGATGCGGTTCATCACTTCGGGCAGGTGCAGCTGCTCAAAGTCGAGGATTTCGTTGCTCACCCGGCGGGCGGCGATGGCGCTGCGGCCGCGGGTCAGAAAGATGTTGACCCGGAAGCGGTGGGAGTCGCCGTCCACATCGAAGTTGCAACCGATGTCCAGCGATCCCTTGTCGGCGTACTGCTTGATCTGCTCGGGGGTGAGTCCGTCGTGGATCCACTGATTAAATTCTTCGATCGTCGGCGGGCGGGTGTCGAGGGATTTAAGCTCGCCACGCAGGCGGAGTTTGGGGGCCTGGCCGCCGCGCATGATCAGGTCCGAAGACTCGAATTTCACGGCGGCTTTGAAGAACTTCGCCAACGGGGTGTCGGCGAGGGTCTGGGTGATGGCCAGCGGATCGCCGACGACCACCGAGTCGTGCATGCTGTCGGATTTGCTCAAGGGGCTGACCTCTCGGGTGCGGATGGAAACGGATCACGCCTATGCTCGCCGCTACCCGGGGATGCGTCAAGGAGAAGCGTCGGTTGAGACGAGGGTTATCCGACGCGAGACGAGTGGACGACCACTCCGAAAAACACTCCGCGACATCTGCCGGCCCCCACCCCCCGCCATCGGACGAAGTTCGTCGATCGCCACGGCCTCAAGACGCGACAGGATCGAGCAAACGCATCGGCAGGCCCGCGTCGGCGAGGGCGGTTTTGGTTTGGGCGATGCTGTACTCCCCGTAGTGGAAGATACTGGCCGCCAGCACCGCGTCCGCCCGGGTCTGCTGAAGCACCTCGATCATGTGCTGCGGGTTGCCACAGCCCCCCGAGGCCACCAGCGGCACGTCGATCGCGGCACCGATGAGCCGGGTGATTTCCAGGTCATAACCCGCCTTGGTCCCGTCGGCATCCATGCTGGTGAGGATGATCTCGCCGGCCCCCAGTTCGACGACTTTTTCAGCATAACTCAGCGCCTCCAGCCCCGTCGGCTGACGCCCGCCGTGGGTGTGGACTTCGAAGACCTGCCCGTCGTCGTTGACGTGCCGGGGGCTTTGACCGGTGCGGCGCTCGAAATCTGCCGCATCGACCCGTTTGGGATCGATATTGACCACCGTCGCGCAGCCACCGAATCGCCGCGCGGTCTGCCGGACGATATCGGGGTCCAGCACCGCGGCGGTGTTGATGCTTACTTTCTCGGCGCCAGCGCGCACCAGCGCGGTCACGTCCTCGATCGTCCGAATCCCCCCCCCACGGTGAAGGGCATAAAGCATTGCTCCGCGACGCGGCGGACCATGTCGTAGGTGATTTCACGCTGCTCGTGGCTGGCGGTGATATCGAGAAACACCAGTTCGTCGGCCCCGGCGCGGTCATAGCCCCGGGCGATCTCCACCGGGTCCCCCGCGTCCCGCAGATCGACGAAGTTGACCCCCTTGACCACTCGGCCGGCTTTCACGTCGAGACAGGGGATGATCCGGTGGGTGAGCATGCTCAAATCATAGCCCAGTGCCCGCCGATCATCGGGTGGCGCCGGAATCGAGATTTCGGGGGGTTGGCCGGGCGCAGCCGGAAAGCGGCGTTAAACTGCGAGCCTTATGAACCGACGCGTCTACATCACCGGGGTCGGCCCCGTCACCGGGCTGGGCCTGGGCATCGAAAAAAACTGGGCGGCGCTGCTCGAAGGCACCTCGGCGGTCGCGCCGGTGCGGGCCTTCGACGCCTCGACCATCGGCTGCCCGGTTGCCGCGGAAGTGGCCGAGGATTTTAAGGTCCGCGACTACGTCCCCAAGAGCTACCGCAAGGCGACCAAGGTCATGGCCCGCGATATCGAGTTGGCGGTGGCGGCCGCGGATTTCGCCGCCCGTGATGCCGGGCTCATCACCCCCGGGGTCGATCCCGACGGCACGCCGACTTACCCCGCCGAGCGGGTGGGTTGTCACATCGGTGCCGGCCTGATCGCCGCGGATCTCGACGAACTCACCGCGGCGCTGGCGACGTCTGCCGACGCGCAGCAGCAGTTTGACCTCGGCCACTGGGGCCAAGAAGGCATGCAGCAGCTCACGCCGCTGTGGCTGCTGAAATATCTACCCAACATGCTCGCCTGTCACGTCACGATCATCCACGACGCGCGGGGGCCCAGCAACACCATCACCTGCGGCGAAGCCTCCGGCGGCCTGAGCGTCGGCGAATCCTTGCGCGTCATCCAGCGCGGCCAGGCCGACCTGTGTTTCTGCGGCGGCGCCGAAAGCAAGCTCAACCCCATGGCGTATCTCCGGCAGGTCATGACCGGGCGGCTGCTCCGCGGCGACATCGCGGTGCCCGGCGACGCGGTTCGGCCGTTTGACCAATCCGCCGCCGGCACCACCGTGGGCGAGGGCGGCGGCATCGTCACCCTCGAAGCCGCCGAAACCTTCGACGCCCGCCCCTCGGACCAACCCGCGTACGCCGAGGTCCTGGGCTTCGCCGCCTCGCAGACGGTCCATCCCGAAACCCGCAACCGCACGCCCAACGCCGATGGCCGGGGTATCGTCGCCGCCGTCCGTGCCGCGCTGCGCGACGCACAACTCACCGTCGATGCCATCGATTTCGTCATCCCCTTCGGCCTGGGTCACCCGGAATGGGATGCCGCCGAAGCCGCGGCCCTGCGTACCCTTCTGGGTGACCGCCTCGACCAGGTTCCCGTGTTGGGTCTCAAGGCGTCGGTGGGCAACCTCGGCGCCGGCTCGGGCGGCTTCGACCTTGCCCTGGCCGCCAAAATCCTGCAGCAGCAACAACTCCCCCCCCTCCAGAACCGCCCCACCCCCCTGCCGGGCTTCACCGCCACCCGGGCTAAAAAACTCGATGTCGCCCTCGTCTTCGCCACCGGCCTGGGCGGACAAAATACGGCAATGGTGCTCAAGCGACTATAGTTTCATAAGCATCCTTCTCGGTGCGTCTGGAGGAATTCATGGTCAGCTTAAATGCGGAAACTCGCCAAATCTTATTGGCCCGCCTGAAAGAAATTCAGCAGGAAGAACAACTGATCGTCGAGCGACTACTTGACTTGGAATCCGCACCGAACCTAGTTCTCGATGTGCAAACGCAGGTCGAGGCTAGAAATGCCCATTTCGAGTCGATGCGCGATACGGTCATCAGCTACGGCGATATCCTCGCGCCCGCCGCAGACCCCGAAGATTGGGAATCCAATCGGTGAATCTCATCGATACCCACATCTGGATCTGGCTGATAGGCGCTCCGGATAAACTTTCGTCCGCGGCAACCAAAGCACTGGCCCAGGACCCAAATATCGGAATCAGCGTGTTGAGTTGTTGGGAAATCAGCCTCCTGTGCCATAAGAGTCGACTCAATCTAGGCATCTCTACGCAAGAATGGATTGAGCGGACGCGCAGCCAGCTTTCCGTACAGTTCATCCCGCTCAGCGTAGTTGCCGCCACCATGGCCGGGGGAACTGAGGCTATGGATTGGGACCATCCCGATCCCGCAGACCGCCTCATCGTTGCCACAGCCCGAACACTCAATCTCGATTTGATCACCGCCGACCGAACCATCCACAGCTATCCCGGCATCCACACGATCTGGTAACCCCATGAACAAGCCCCGCATCGTCATCACCGGCATGGGTTGGGTCACGCCCCTGGGCCACGACCTCGACACCGTCTGGCACGCCCTGCTCGCCGCCGCGTCCGGCGTCGATCGGACAACCCACTTCGATGCCCGCACGTTTCCCACCACCTTCTCCGCCGAGGTCAAAGACTACGACTGGCGGCAGTACGTCTGCGATCCGTCGCTGCACGAAGGCATCGGGCTCAACACCAGCTTCGCCCTCGGCGCCGCTGCGCAGGCTTGGAAGCAGTCGGGGCTCATCGAATATGGCAAGAAGCTCGACCCCCAGCGGCTGGGCCTCTACCTCGGGGCCGGCGAAGGCACGCTGGATTTCGATAACTACATCAAAGCCAACCTCGCGGGCTGGAACGCCGAGAAACGCACCATCGACGGACGAGCCTGGGCGGCGACCGCCACGGCGGTGATGGACGCGGTCCGCGAAATCGAGCAGGAACCCAACATGCCCCTGGCCCACCTGGCGATGGAGTTCAACGCGCAGGGACCGGCCTACAACTGCCTGACCGCCTGCGCCGCCTCCACCCAGGCCATCGGCGAAGCCCGCGAAATCCTCATGCGCGGCGACGCAGACGTCATGATCACCGGCGGCTGCCACACCATGATCCACCCCTTGGGCATGACCGGCTTTAACCGCCTCACCGCCCTGTCCAACCGCAACGACGACCCCACCACCGCGTCCCGGCCCTTCTCCGCCGACCGCGACGGATTCGTCATGGGCGAAGGCGCGGGCATCATCATCCTCGAAACCCTCGAGCCCACGCGCAAGCCCGCGGCGCCACCGTCCTCGCCGAGGTAGCCGGCTACGGCAGCACCGCCGACGCTTACCGCATCACCGACATCCACCCCGAGGGCCGGGGCGCCGCCGCCGCCATGCGTCAAGCCCTCAAAGGTGCCGACCTGCAGCCTCAAGAGATCGACTGGATCGCCGCCCACGGCACCTCCACCAAAGAAAACGATTCCATCGAAACCCGCGCCATCAAGGCCGTCTTTGAACGCGACGACGCCGACGGCGACTTCCGGGGGGTGCCGCCGGTGAGCTCGATCAAGTCCATGATGGGGCACCTCATCGCCGCCGCCGGCGTCGTGCAGGCCATCACCGCCGTGCTCGCCCTGCGCGACAACAAGCTGCCGCCCACCGCCAACCTCAAAACCCCCGCCCCCGAGCTCGATCTGGACTACATCCCGAATCAAGCCCGCGATCTTTCGGACACCCCCGGCGGGGTCAGGGCCGTCCTGTCCAACAGCTTCGGCTTCGGCGGCCAAAACGATAGTATCGTGCTCAGGGAAGTCTGAGGTTTTGAAAACCTGCACAACAAACAAAAGCCCACGAATGATATTCGTGGGCTTTTTTTTATTAGTTTCCTAAAACCTAGCTCAGTCGTACAGCGGGCTGGTCTCGGTCGAAAGTAGCATCGTCGTTTCGACACGGAAGTTCGATTCGGTGGTGCAGCGTTCGGCAAAAAACAACTTCAGGCTATAGGTATGACCGGCCTCCAGCCCGAAATCCTCGGCAATGTCATCGACGTTGACTGAAGCCGACTTCTGACTATGCACGCCGCCAAGATCGACCGCAAGTTTGCCGTTGATAAAGACCCACACGTCGTCGTCCCCGGTGAATTTAAAGAACATGGCGTCACCCGTGTCGGCTTCTGAAACAAAGTTTTCGCCGAAGGCGCCGTCACCGTCCAAGTCTCTTGAGCTAGGTGTCGTATAGGTAAACAGCGTGTCGATCATGTAGGTGAAGTGAAAGTTGTGGTTGGCCGTCGTTCCGCCCTTGTAGTATTTAAAGGGTTTGTCTGCGGGCTTTTTGGTCAGGCCGTAACCTTGACTGTCGATCGGGAAGAAATAGTTGTACGGAGCGGCCATCTGTTTTTCACGTGCAAACCAGTACACCCCCGGGCGGGCGGAGTCTTTCTTAAGCGTGATGGCATAAGGGATGTTGAGGTTGATGCCGTCGACATCACGGAACCATTGCCCGAAAGACTCTGCGGAGTAGACCGATTGTTTGTTTGATCCCTTGGTGGCGTTGTAGTAAGTCATGTCCAACTTCGGTAGGCCGGAAGCCTCGTCAAGGTACTCCGCCACTTTGTTGTACGTGCCGGGGTACGTCTCGAAGTCCGGATGAGTCATCCTGAAGTCGCGGACGGTGCCGTCGAGCACGATCGAGTCGGGCGTCGAATCTTCGGCGGGTTGAAACTCGTTGGCGATCGCGGCGGTGACGCCCGTACCGAGCAGTAGCATGGCGGTCAGAGATTTCAGGGGCAAGTGATGTTTCATGGTTCGGGTTCCGCCTCGGTTGTGGGACTGAGAAGTAGATTTACGGCCGACGTTGGTCGTGGCTCACCCGCGGCCGGATCTCGTTGCCGCCGGGTTGAACATGTAAAGTGACGTATCCATCCTTGATAGTTTCCACCGCGTCTTTGGCTTAGGAAAGAAAACTTACCCACCGCGGCGGGTTATAACGATCAGGGTGCCCGGCTTAGTCCACGACCCGCCGCGGCTTGGTCGAGGCGATGACCCGCACCGGCGGGATATTGCCCATCTCCAGGTCCATCGTGGCGTCGTCGTCGGCCTCCACGATCAGGTCGATGCTGGCCCGCTCCAACACGATGTCGTCGTTGTTGTCCCGCCGCGGCAGCATCTGAAACTTGCAGCGCGAGACGCCGCCGATGACCGGCTGATAGCTGAGCACGACTTCAGAAGCGCCCGAAAAATCGATTTCTGCCAGCATCAAACGCTGCGCTGGCGCGTCGTAGGTCAGCCGATAGAGCCGCCCCGCCGGAGCGTTGGGCGGGATCAGTTCGAGGTACGAGCTTTCGAGCAATCGACCGCCGGCGGATGTCACGGTCTCCCCCGCGACGACATCGACGGTGCTGATCGGGCCGTGCGCGGTGCTGGTGCGGATCATCGTCAGCAGTCGGTTGACCACCATCCGCGTCGCGGTCTGGGTCGAAGCCGACTCGGCAGCAATGGCGTAACTCTTAAACGAGATATCGACCGCCACCGCGGTGGCGGTCAGCAGCATCGAGCTGATCGCCAAGGCCACGAGCATCTCGACCAGCGATAGTCCGCGGGCCGAGCGTCTTGCTCGACGAGGGGTGGGGGGCTTAAGCATTATTTTCCGCCTTCGAGGTAAGTGGCTTCCAGCGGTTTGAGTGCGATCGGGCCGAGGATGCCGTCGGGCAGCGCGAGGGTGGGGTCGTAGGTGACCACGACTTTGCCCAGCGCCCCGGGCGGGTCGCCGGCTTCGAGATCGCCGCTGGCTTGATTGAAATAACCCAGGGTGGTGTTGAACTGCGGCGCGGTATCCCCTTTGACCGGGGCCACCCCCCTTTCGGGCAAGAACGTCGTGATCAGCGTGCCGTTGATCCGGATCTGGCCCCGCATGTCGATCAGCCCCGCCACCACGGCTCCGGAGAGTTCGAGCACTTCACTCGAACTCGAACCGTCGGTAAATGAGCCCATCTCCACCGACATGTGCGGCAGCAACAGCGAGCTACGCTGGTACCACGCCCGTTCTTCGTCGTCGGTCACTTTGTCAAAGTCGAAGTCGGTTCTGCCGGTGAAGGTCACTTTGTTGCGGACGTGGGTAAATTGTTTGGGCTGCTTGCCGGTGGCGGTGCCGCTGACCAGCGGGCCTTCGAACGTGCAGTCGTTAAAGCGGAGGTTGTTGCCGAAGGGTTTGGTGTCGCCCTTGTTGCTGCCGTTGATGATGGCGGCGTAGTCGGGGTGCTTCTGCGTGCCGTCGGACTCTTGCATCCCGACGTAGTTGAAGTTGTGATCGTCGTTGTATTCTTCGACTTCGACAAAGGTCACGCCTTGAAATCGGCAGTTTTCGAACAGCGCGTTGGTGCCTTTGGGGATCTTGATATTGCTGAACACCTTGTTGCGGTAAACGGGCCGATCGTAATAGTCGTAGGGGTAGGTCGCGCCGTACGGCACCGCTTCGCGTGGGTTGACCCCCGGGGCGTCGAAGCTGCCGGTGGCCCCGCCGTTGTCCGTGCCGACGCTGTCGTCGAGGGCGAGCACGGTGGTGGCCTTGGCAGAAAAGGCGCTGGTGTCGAAGCTGTCCTGGGTGAAATCGTGGGCGTTGAGTCGGGGGTCGGCGGTGGTCAGCGCGGCCTCGCCGAAGTTGGGTTTCACTAGGCCCTGCAAGTAATCTTTGTAGAGGTAGTCGGCGGAGGCGGGCGGGCTGCCCGAACCGTCGTCGCCCCAGTTGCTCACGCCGTCGTTCCACTCCTCGACGGTGGCCGCCAGGGAGATCGATCCGCGGATTTTGGCGTACAGGTCGTCGCGATCGATGAAGTCGTCGCCGTACCCCCGCCTACGGGTATTGCCCGCGCGGTCCATCAGCTCAAACAACTGCTCGGCGGTGGTTTTATTAACCGCATCCACTTCGTCGATGAATTCGATCCGGCTCACCCGGCTGTCTGAATTGCCGCTGCCCGCTTCGTCGAATGCCGCGAGGAAGTAATCGAAATCAGAGATAAAACCGTCGCCATCTTTGTCGTAGCTGGCGGGTGCGCTGGCGAGGTCTTTGGTTTCGGTTTCGTTGTAGATGTTCAGGCGGTTGTCGCCGTCGATATCGTTGAGCACGACTTCATTGTGAAACGCGCCGCCCGAGGGGTTGGATGAATTGGGCGGGCTGAGGATGTCATCGAGTTCGGCCTTGAGTCCCAGGAAGTCGGACTGGACCTGAATGGGGTGGCCGTTTTTGGAGTCGGTTTCGGTGAACAGCGAGCCGATGTTGCCCTTGATCTGCACGTTGCGGCCGATCATGACGCGGCTGCGGGAGAGCACGGCGTAGGGGATGGTCTTGTCGAGGCGGAAGTCCATGGAGATCGAGCGGTAGACCCGGTTGCCGGGCTTGCCGTCGTAGCCGGTGACTTTGATGCGGATGAATCGGCCGTCGAGGGGCTGAGTTTCACCGACGACCCAGGGGATGCCGGCCTCGTCTTTTTTCAGTTCGCTCACCGCGTCGCCATAGGAATCGCCGTAGGGCAGCCGACTGTAAAAAGGGTCGTCGTAACCCAGGCTCGAGGGTTGCTCGCTGAGCGGCAGCGGATGGGGCATCATCGTCGCGGAGAATGCGACACCGCTGCCGTCGTCGAGCTTGATCGAGGGGATCACGAGCATCCGGATTTTGCGGCCCATCGCGTCAGTGCCCAGCGTGTCTTCATCGACGTACGGGGTGAGCGTGTCGTCGACGTAATGATTGTCGGTGACCAGCGCGTCGGCCATGCCTTCGGCGATGTCTTGCCACAGGCCGTAAGCGTTGCCCTGCGGGTTGTCGACGGTGCCGTCGTGGATCAGGCCCGCGGTGGTCTTGATCCCGGGGAATTTAGCGGGGTTGCTCAGGTCGCCCTGCGTCACCTGTTCCAGGCGGTAGGCCAGCAGGTTCATGCCGGTCTCGGCGGCCGCGAGTGAACGGTTGATTTTAAGATGCGAGTCGGCGGTCTGCAGATTGCCCTGGGACACGATCGCCATGGCGGCGGCGAGGCTGCCGAAGATCAGCAGAAACATCATCGACAGCACCGCGGTGATCCCGCGGTGGCGGGCATGACGACGCCACGCACGTCCCGCAGCGGGAGCGGTCGGCGTGGAGAGCAGCGATCGGCGAGGGGGGAAAGGCAGGGTCATAGGGTTAAAACTTTCGCGGGCCTCCGAGTAGCAGAGCGGGTTCAGCAGACCGGTCGGGCATGCGGGGCCAACCGGTCTAGCGGGTGACGACCCAGGTCATGGACGTGATGTTGTCGAACTCCGTGGCCGAGCCCGGCCGATAGCCGACCGTCACGGTGACCCGCATCAGGTCGGTCAGGCCCAGCAGGCCCAGGCTGGTGTTGATGTCGTCGGGCAGCACTTTGGTCACTTCGACTTGCTGACGCCAGCGATCCAGGTCGGCCACCTCGGCCCGCAGGCCGTTGATCGGCGGGTTGAACGTCACGCCGCTGCCTTCGCCGGCCCCGTCGATCATGCCCGCAAAGTCATCGAGGTCGTCGTAGTTGATCACGTCTTTCTGAGGGTCGGCGCTGCCGCTGACGATCTCGTTGGTCTCGACGCCGAGGTTCGCGTTGCCGCTGATCGGGTCGTGCTGGGGCAGGCTGAGGGTCATCTCCCGGATTTCGTTGGCCAGCATCTGGGCGGTGCCCGTGCGGTTGGCCCAGTCGTTTTTCATGTGGTACGCCTGCTGGGCGGACACCATGGCCAGGACGCCGACGCCCACGATCACCATCGTCAAGGCCGCCTCGATGAGGGTAAAGCCCGCCGCCCGGGGGTCGGGGGTCGCGAGCCGGGCGTCGGGTTTGGCGGCTTGATGATTCATAGCGATGGTCGAGGTGTTAGAAGACTTACGATTCATACTGTCCGGAATCAAGCGCAACCGCCTTGCAAACAACAAACTCGGCAAAGTCTCATCTACCATTGCACTAAGTGACCTATACAAACCGGCACGGAACCTGATTCCTGATCGCCGACTCCCGATTACTTCACCAATGTCGAAAGCTTAAAGATCGGCAAGATGATCGCCATCGCGATAAACCCGACGACGCTGCCCATGATGATGATCATGATCGGCTCGATCATGCTGGTCACGGTTTTGATGGTTTCTTTCAGACGTTTGGCGTAGTAGACCGAGACTTCGTCCAGGACCTCGCCAAGCTTGCCGGACTCTTCACCCGCGGCGATCATCTGGATCACGGCCTTGGGCAGCAGGTTGCCTTTGTACAGCGGGCTGGCGATCTTTTTACCTTGTTTCACCGAGGTATACACCTGCCGCCACATCCGGCGGAACATGCGGTTGCCGCTGATCTCGCCGGTGATCGCCAGGGTGTCGAGCATCGGCACGCCGGCGTTGACCAGCTCGCCCATCGTGTGCAGCGATCGGCTGATGTACAACGCGTTAAACATCTTCTCGAAGATCGGAAACTTGAGTTTGAGCTGATCAAACCACCAGCCCCCCGCGTCGGTCTTGGCAACAAAAAACACCCCGAGGCCCAGGACGATGAAGCCCAGTAGCACCGCCCACCACCACACGACCATGAACTGCGACAACGCCATCAGGAAGATGGTCGGCCCGGGCATCGCGGCTTCTTTGCCCTCGAACACCGCGGCGAAGCGCGGCAACACGAAGGTCAACAGGAAGACCGTCACGCCGACCGCCAGCGTGCCGATCACCGCGGGGTAGATCATCGCCCCGACCACCATCGAGCGCGTCTCGATCTGCTGGCCGAGGTACGCCGCGATCCGGTCGAGCATCTGGCTAAACGAGCCGGACATTTCCGAAGCGCGGGTCATGTTGATGTAGAGCGGGCCGAACTGTTTGGGATACTTGCTCAACGCTTCGGAGAACGGCTTGCCGGACTCGACGTCTTGTTTGATCTGGTAGAGGATCGTTTTGAACTTGGCGTTTTCGCACTGCTCGGCAATGCCTTCGAGGGCGGCGCGGAGCGAGATGCCCGCCCGGATCATGACCGCGAGTTGGCTGGTGAAGTTCAGCACGTCGCGGGCCGAGGGCCCGGAGGTGTAGTTGAGGTCTTTGAGGCGTTCTTGCCAGGTTTTGCTGTTGCCGCCGGTGAAGGGCGTGAGCTGAAGCACGGTGTTGCCCTGGTTGCGGAGCATCTGCGCCGCGGTCATGGCGTTGTCCGCCGCGAGGGTGCCGACGGTGACTTCGCCGCCGCTGGTGCGCATCTGGTATCGATAGTTGGGCATGATGCTGTCTCTTTAATTCGGGCGGCGGTGCACAGAAACCGACGCGGCGGCTCGGGGGGGGCGTCGAGTCAAGCTCGACGGCGACGAACGCAAGCGACTCACGCCACCAGGGCGCGTTCCAGTTTTTCGGGATAAGCGGCCTGCGCGATGGCGTCTTCGCGGCTGATCATGCCGTTGAAAAACAACTCGGCGATCGCGTTGTCGAGGCTGTTCATGCCCAGTTGCCGGTTTGTTTCGATCACGTTGGGGATCTCGAACGCACGGTTTTCGCGGATCAGGTTGCGGACCGCGGGGGTACACAACATCGTTTCGACCGCGGGCACCATGCCCTTCTTGTCGATACGGCGAAACAGCGTCTGGCTGACCACCGCCTGCAGCGTGTTGGCCAGCATCGAGCGGATCTGGTTCTGCTGATCCGCGGGGTACATGTCGATGATCCGCTCCACGGTGTGCGACGCGTTGACGGTGTGCAGCGTGCTGAACACCAGGTGGCCGGTCTCCGCGGCGGTGATCGCGGCGGCGGTGGTTTCGAGGTCCCGCATCTCGCCGACCAGGATGATGTCGGGGTCCTGCCGCAGCACGTGTCGCAGACCCGAAGCAAACGACGGCGTGTCCATGCCCAGCTCACGCTGCTCGATACAGCACTTGTCGCTGAGCATGCGGTATTCGACCGGGTCCTCGAGGGTGATGATGTGCTTGTGGTAACGCTTGTTCATCGCGTCGATCATCGCCGCGAGGGTGGTGGACTTGCCCGAACCCGTATCGCCGGTGACCAGCACCAGGCCGCGGGGCAGGTAAGTCAAACGGCTGATCACGTCGGGCAGGTTCAGGTCCGCCAACGGGGGGATCTCGGTCTTGATCGCCCGCAGCGCGATGCCCACGGTGCCGCGCTGGCTGTGGGCGTTGACGCGGAATCGGCCCAGCCCGGGGATCTCGTAAGAAAAGTCGCTGTCCTTGATCTTGTCGAAGACGCGCATCTGGTCTTCGGTCGCCATGGCCTTGAGCATCCGCATCGCGCCTTCCGGCGTGATCACGGGGTAGTCCAGCGGGGTCATCGTGGTGTGGACCCGGGCCATCGGCGCGTGGCCGGATACCAGGTGGATGTCGGAGCTGCCCAGGTCCAGGGCGGTCTTTAAGATCGTGCTAAGTTCCATGGGCTGCGTCTCGCAAAGGGGAGGACAAAGGGATTCAAGCGGCCCACCGTTCGGCAAGTCGCCCGGCAAGCCCAGGGTTCCACGGCAACCCGACCTCCACCGAGGCCGACCGCCCCGAAATCGGGCTTACGCAGTGGATATCGACCGGCTCGGACCACGAGATAACCCCCCCACCCGCCTTTCCGCGCATTTCCGATAACTCACCCAGACTTTGCCCCACCGCTACAAATCCTCCACCCAGACCAAAGCCCCCGAGATTTCAAAACTAAACGCTCCGCGCAGCGATGACTCCAGACGTCACCCGGTGGATTCGTCAACCGGCCCCTTCCGGGTCGCGGGTCCGGGGTAGAAGTGGAGTTGGGCGGGCATCCCTGCCCGCGACGACTCACTTCGACGGGTGTGCCAGGTGGCCCGCCCGCCCATAGCGGACCCCCGGCAAACCCCCAGCAGACAAGACGCCCGCCCCGTTTGAAAGGCAACGCCCGCCCCATCCGTCAAACGGATTACTGACCCGCCCCTGGGTCCGCGTTTGGTTATCGACCGATACGCCAGTCAAATGACCGGCCGCTTGCGGTATCGACCTCGCCGATTGCTCAGCGGGTGGTGAAGCTGACTACCAGTCCTGCGACCACTGCTCGAATCCGCCGTCGTAAAGCGACGCCTCGTAGCCGAGGTGGCGCAGGACCACCCACGCCATCGACCCGTGGATGCCCGAGGTGTCGTAGATCACGACCCGCGTGCCGGGCGTGATCCCCGCCTCGCCCAGTAAGTCCCGCAGTTCGTCCTCGGCCCGCAGCCACGGCGGGCTGTGCCCGGTGAACCATGTCATCCACGGCGAGTTGACCGCCCCCTGGATCCGGCCGTTGACCTCCACCCCCGGGCCACGTTTGTCACCGGTAAACTGCGCGTGCGGCCGTACGTCCAGCACCACGGTCCGCGGACTCGTAGCGGGAGGTTGCAACTCTGAACCCGGAACCACCCCGGCCGCCGCCCCGGGCACCGGCGGCGTCCGCGCATCAATCAACGCCGCCTCCACTTCCCCACGCGACACCAACACCCCGGGCCGAATCACCGGCTTGGTGTCATTACCCGAATGGGCCGACGGCTCGGGAGGCCGCAACGCTTCCGCGGCGGTGAGCTCTGACGCTGCGCTCGCGGTGGGCAGCCCCCGCTCCTGCCACCCCTTCATATGTCCGTCCAGCATCGTGACCCGATCGCCGAAGCCGAAGTGGGCCAACGTCACAAAAAACCGGGCGGGAAACACCCCCGACGCGTCGCCCACCAGCACCACCCGCTCGGCCGAATCGATCCCCAGACGACGGACCAACCGCGCGATCACCGCTGGGTCTGGCATCTCCATCGCCAACTCCCGGTTCACATAAATCTCGTCAAAGTCGAGATACACCGCCCCGGGAACATGGGCCCGCTCGTACCCCCGCCGCCCGTGGCCGACGTGCACCACCAGCGTGCCCGACGTGACACGGGGGGAAATCTGGGACGTCCGGGAGGTAGAGGCGGTCGGCCGGGTAGGCCGGGTCGCGGATGGATGGGTCGTTTGGCGCTCTTCGGTCACGTCAAGCCACCCGGCCAACGCCTCCGGCCCCACGAGATACGGCACCGCCCGGGCGGGTGAAGAAACCGCGGATTCACCGGACACCGACTCGCCCCCGGGCCCGGTCGCTTGGCAACCCACCCCCCCCAGTACCCCCCCTCCCAGTACCCCTCCCCACAACCCGGCCAACACCACCACGCCCCTGCTCATCGCGAACCGACCAGACCTCGACGAAAAGAATTTAAGCATGTCCATACCCCTTAGCAAAAAAACGCCCCACCAAGTGTGGCGGGGCGTTCGTAGTCAGTCAAGTTTTCACTTCACAAGAGATGAAGCGTATCCCAAGTTTAGGCCGTCCGACGACGCAGCAACGCCAACCCACCCAAGCCCAGCAACGCCAGCGAGGTAGGTTCGGGGACGGCGTAAATACCCTTCACCGCATCACCCGCACCATCAACGTAGAAACCTAGTTGGCCATCGAAGTCAAAAAGACCGGTGATAACCGAAGTGTTGGCCGGGCCAGCAGCCAATTGTGCGTCGCTGAGTGCCACAGCCAACGAAGAGCTCGGACTAGCTGAATCAAAGCTGAGGATGCTGTCACTCACGATGTCATAGAAGAAAACTTCGCTTCCAATGGTCACGAAAGTCAGAAAACCCGCCGCCGTCTCGCCGGTGACAGCCGTGATGTCCGCGGTGGACAAGATCTGAGTGCCGGCTTTGGAGGTCAGGTCGATGCTGTAAACTGCGTCAGTATTGTTGTCGCCTACGATGGCGGTGTTGCCCAGCACGGTCAAGCCGCTAGGCGTATCGTCGCCGATAGCGGCCGTCAACTGCACGTCGCTAAGTTGCTGAGTGACGATCCCGCCAGTAGCGGAGTAGATTCCGTCGCTGAAATTATCATAAAACAGAATATCGCCGGGTCCGCCGGTTGCGAGAGTACCGAAGCGTGCGTTGCCGCCGACCTGCGTTTCAAGCGAAGCATTAGTAATGCGTTGAGTGGTGATCCCAGTAATGACATCACTAGCGAACAAGGCATCAGTGCCGATATCGGTGTAAATTAGATTTCCGTCGATAAGCCCGAGGTAGTTGGCTGAGGAAATGCCGCTGTCACCTGGATTGGCCGCCTGGTATTGGGTGGTCGTCACGACGGTCGTGGGGCCGTCACCCGGATTGGCATCGTCGAAGCTGACGATTCGAGGGGTGCTGGTGCCGAAGTTATTGATGATGGCGAAAACTGTGCTGCCCTCAGCGACAACGCCACCGCTGAGGTTGGTCGCGGGGAAACCGCCGTCATCGAGTTGATCGAGGGTAGCAATGGTACGGTACTGAGCCGAAGCCGAAAGGGTCATTGTGCTGACGGTGCCGGCGACGGCAAGGTGACGGATCGAGGCAAGGGGGTAACACTTCATAAAATCCTCCAATTGAGATTTGCCCAAAAAGCAGAAAAGGGCATTCGGTAAAAACATATTTCTGTTGACGAAAAAACTTTATCTCTCTTACGACCGGTAAATCGATGGGTGAAAGATCATTTAATCACGACGACGTAGCATAAGACCCAATCCAGTGGCAGCCAAAAAGACCGCGGTGCCGGGCTCGGGGATTGCGGGGAGTTGAACATCGAAAGTATAGAAAGCAGTTTGCCCTTGACCTGCACCGGTACGTCCGCGAAACGCGAGCGTCACGATATCATCGGTTCGATCCGAAAGGGCAAGGCCGCCGGAAATGTCAAACAAAGTACCGTCGGAAAGCGTGTCTCCGGGTTCGAGGACCGCAACGCCGTTGAGATAGATTGCTTCAGCCAACGTGAAAGCCACGTCGCCATCGTTATTGAGATTGACGTTTTCGATGGTTTCGGTGATGTCAGGGGCGTTATCAAAAACGCGTTCGCCGTTGAGAATCAAGACGCTGAGGGTATCGGGATCTTCGCCGATATTGAGTCCGGGAGTGCCCAAGCGTAGCGCAACGGCATAATCGGCATTATCGTTGACCTCGAAGCTGCCGATCGAACGGATGGTGGTGGAACTGCCGTTGCCGCCAATGGCAGTTGGGGCAACTTCATCTTCGCGGATGGTCGTGCCATCGGTAAGCGTTACGAAAGAGTCGTTGACCGCAAGGGCATAGGTAAGACCATCAACACCCGGAATATTGGATAGCGGGTTAACGTCAAAGGTTGCGGCGTAGTTGTTGCCGTTATTAGAAACTCGAGCAGTACCGATGCGTTCGAGATCGATGCCGCTGGAACTGGTTTCAACTTCGGCCGACCCGACAACGTAAGACGCGCCATTGGGATCGACAATCACATCCCCGGTCTGGACGAGGGTAGAAGTGTTGCCGGTGGCGGCGTCATATTGGAACAGTGCTTGGTTAACGAGTGTCCCCGGCTGTCCGTTGAGCGAGGAACCTGGTGCATTCACGACCCCGGGAAGGGCCGTGTCGTATTCGCCGAGATAAGAAACGTCCCCATCAAATGCAATATCGAGAAATTGCAGGCCATTGGTCCCGGTGTCGAAAGTCAGGCCGGTGGTGGCAACGCCGGCGGAGGCGGGAACTGCCTGGCCTTCTTGAGCCAGAAGCAGATTGTCAAGGAAAATACCGTCCGGATCGAATTGAGCTCCGGTATTTACACGGGCGCTGTAGCCCAGCTGACCCGAGTTGTTAAGACGGGCTGAACCCAATGACGAAGAAGTGGGCGTGGTACCGCTTTCAATGAGAAGCACGCCGGGCGCTGAGGGATCGCCGCCGAAGAAACGATCGGTCTGGACCTGCTCGAACGTTGTAAAATCCAGGAAGGAAGTGCGAACCCGCCCCACCACTTGCCCGTCGGGGGACAGGGTTATTCCGCTGCCGATGCTGTCAACGGGCGCTTCCGGAAATACGAATCCTTCGCCGATGAGCTTGATAGGCGTGCCCACGTCCGCAGGGTCGGCCGGATCGTTGAAACTTTGTGCCTGTACCAGCGGCACCGCACCAACCATCATCAGCGCGGCTCCGCAGCACAGGGACAACCCACTCGTACAGATAAAATCAAATTTAACAATGCTTAACATGTCGGTTCTCACTCCTCGATCGAATATTTTCGGTAGGGACCCACACATCATAGTCTAATTGTTCCCCAATTACATCTAGCAATTTCAAGATTAAATGATTAAACTACTTACTGCGGGTCTGACGAGCGGCTCGTCTTCTATAATCTCTAATCCTGCGTCTCGGCCTGCTTCCTCGACGCTCTCCCGAAAGGTCTCTCTTGGACTGCTTTTCCTGTTGCAAAACATCATCCCTTGGCTGCCGGCCTCGTCGGTATGCTTTTACATTGATCGAGCTGCTGGTGGTGATTTCCATCATTGCTCTTCTGATTGGCATCCTCCTGCCGGTACTGGGCAACGCCCGGGATCAAGGCCGCCAGAGTCGGTGCCTGGCTAATGTTCGCAGCATCTTCCAGGCTGGGGCCACCTACGCGGCTGACCACAAAGGCTATCTGCCCCACGGAGTGCAGGTGGGCTACAACTTCTATAATATTGCTGCGGGTCAGGCATTTCCCAACTCCACCCATCAGACGGGACTAAATAACGGCGTCATTAATGCCATGGGGGTGCCCGGCGCCCTCGAAAAAGGTGAATACATGTCTGGTTCCGGAGGCATGTGGCTTTGCCCTGCCGCAATCCCGGCTATGCAGGCTTACGGTAACACTTACCAGGTCCGCACCGGCAATCAACCGGGCACCGGAGGCAATCCACAAGCTGACATTGCCCGCGTTCCCTACGAGGAAATCGAATATAGCTCGCGTCCGGCAAGAGCACCCTACGCTTGGGATAATGTCAACGTGCCCGCCTCCCCCTCCGTCAGTCAAGCATTGATCGACGCGAACGCCGACAATCCCAGCTGGCCTGGATTCCGACGAATCACCGCGGGAGCAGCGCCATTCACCACCTTTCCTAATTTCGAGTTTCCCCACGCTTCGGAGATTCTCAACGGCGTAAAAGCAACCAACATGTCATATATGGATGGGTCTGCAGCCTTACGCGGTACCGTTAACATCGCTCCCGCCCCCGGAGTGCCTTGATGTTGATGGATTGGGTTTGTCGAAGCAAAACCTATCGCAAAAATTTTCTAGCCCGATGGCTCTACACTGGGGCCTTGGTCTTTGCGATTGCCGGTCTTTGGCTATCGCTTCCTCCCCTGGTGTCTGCCGATTCAGCTAGCCACGCATCGCCTGAAAATGCCGAATCTATAGCAACTGCCTCGGTCATGCTTGCAGAAAACACCGCGTCCATTGGTCAAACTTCGGGAACATTCATTGACCAATTACGCGAGTTGTATACCGGCGACCCGGCGGGGTGGCCGGCGGTGGTGGTGGATGAGGCGGTGGCGGGGGAGGTGGTGGAGTTGGGGTTGTTGCCGGAGGTGGCATTTCCGGGGGATAATCCCTGGACGCAGGCGAAGGAGGACTTGGGGCGGCAGCTGTTTTTCGATCCGCGGTTGTCGGCGACCAATCAGATGGCGTGTGCGTCTTGCCACGACCCGGACCTGGGGTGGGCCGACGGGCGGACGGTGTCGTTTGGGCGGGAGCGGTTGGTTTTGGCCCGCAACGCGCCCACGGCCATGAACACGGGCCACGAAAAGATCCTGTTTTGGGACGGGCGGGCGGATTCTTTGGAAGACCTGACGCTCAAGGTGATCGAGAACGCCGACGAGATGCACGGCGTGGGCGATGAGGTGGCGGTCAAACTCAACGCCGTGCCGGAGTATCGCCAGCAGGTGCAGGACATCTTCGGCGAGGACCAGGTCACGATCGACACGGTGACCCAGTCGGTGGCCACCTTCGTGCGCACGGTCAACGGCGGACGCAGCGCGTTCGACCGGTTCCTCAAGGGTCGGCCCGACGCGTTGTCGGATTCGGCGCTGCGGGGCCTACACCTGTTTCGGACCGAGGCGTTGTGCATGAACTGCCACCACGGCCCGACGTTTTCGGATCATAAGTTGCACAACACCGGGCTGTCGCTCTACGGCCGACCCGATCAGGACCTGGGTCAATACCTGATCACGAAGGATCCCGAGGACGTGGGCAAATTCAAGACGCCGCCGCTGCGTCATGTGTCACGGACCGGGCCGTACATGCACCACGGGTTGTTTGAGTCGTTGCTGGTGACGGTGCGGGCGTACAACGGCGGGATGCCGGAGATCCGCCGTCGGCGGGGGATGGAGGACGATCCGTTGTTTCCGGTGAAGTCGCCGTTGCTGCACGAGTTGGATCTGTCCGATCAGGACCTGGAGGATTTGGTGGCGTTTTTGGAGTCGTTGGAGGAACCGCATCGGCGGGTGGCGCCGCCGGAGTTGCCGCCGTTTCGCGATTGAGTTTTCTAGAAACGGTGGGAGGGGATGAGCGGTCGGGGGCTCTGAGGTGGACACGCCCCGGGGGCTGTGGGGGAGGATTAGGCGGCGGGGGTGAAGGGGGTGGTGTCGAGGGGGCGGTCGAACTGGACGCCGATGTCGTAGCGGAGGGCGTCCTCGGCGAGGCGGTCGATGGCGTGGCACCAGGCGACGCGGGCGGCGAGGATGACGCCCTTGCCGGAGGCGGGCTGGAGGGCGACGGTGCAGCGGGTTTCGGGCTGGAGCGGCGCGTCGTGAACGAAACCCAGGCCGCCGTCGGAGAGGTTACGGCTGTGCACGAGGTAGGTGCCGTGGTCGGCCTCGGGCTGGTCGGCGGGTGCGAGGCGGAGGACGCACCGGAAGCTCAGGGCGTGGCGGGCGTGGGAGCGGTCGCCGGTGGCGGGGCTCGCACCGCCGGCGAAATCGGGGGTAAACGTGTCGGAGGGGGTGGTCGGAGCCGAGATTTTTGAAGCCGTGGTGTCGGTGTCGGTGTCGGTGTCGGTGTTGGTGTTGGTGTCCGAGGAGCCTAGTTCGATGGTTTGCAGGATGCCCATCCACTGGCGGTCGGAGATCCACAGACGGGTGGTGTCGGTGCGGTGTTGTTCGAGGCCCTCGTCGAGGGTCTGCGTCCGCGGGGTCAGGGCGGGGCGGGGGGCGGGCCGAGGGGGCAGGGGCGGCAGGACAATGTGCATGGCAGATTGGGTATGGGCGTCGTGAGAAAAAAAAAATCAGGCAGGACCTAAATCTGATCGGAACGCGGGCGGCGATGGTTTGGGCCGTGACGGGTCAGCGGGGGCGAGTTGACTCGTGGGAGACCGCATAACCCGCGCAGTCGATACGTTGCGACGGGGTTTGGCCCCGCGGGGGGGTGGATGGGGGAGTGGGTACGAGGGTGCGTAGACAAAGACCCACCCCGCCCCGAGTGGCGAAGGGCGGCACCCGCTACAAATGCGCCGGGACTACGCTGAACGGCCATTTGCGGAGCGTCGCGCACCCGACCGCGGCCCGCTGACACCGTGCAGAGGGAGCCTGCAAAATCAGCCAAACCGGATACCTGGGGGGTGGAGACCCGGTGGCAAGGGACGAAGTGTGGGGGGAAGAAAGGGGGGGGGTTAGGGGGTGGCGGTGGCCTGGCGGTGGATTTCGTAGGGGTCCACGCGGAGCGAACGGCGGGCGGGCGGGTAGCCGTCGTGGTAGTCGCGGACTTCGACGAGGCGGACCCAGCCGCGGGTGGTGCGGCCGAAGAATTGGTAGCGGAGGCTGCTGCTGGTGGCCGCGCCGTCGGGGGTGCGGGTGAAGGCGACGTCGACCCAGTCGCCGCGGCGCAGCGCCGCGGCGGTGGTCCATGGCCCCTGGTTGACGCTGAGCCAGGCGCCGCGTTGGTGGTGGGTGGCGGGGTCGATTTCGATGTAGGTCAGGGCGAATTCGAGGGGGCGGATGACGGCAAAGGGCTCGACGTGGGCGACTTTTTCGCCGTGGCGGAGGGGGACGGCGGCTTCGAGCGTCGGGCCGAGGGTCGAGAGCGGCGGCAGCGCGGCACAGCCCTGCAGAAAGCAGAGCACGAAGGCGTAGACCAATACCAAGATGAAAAGCGGGCGCGACATCTACCGAGATATGTCGGCTAAGTGCCGCGTGGGGGGACAGAATGTCGCGGACTTCAGAAAGAACGGAGGCAGGAACTCGGGTTGTTGCGCAAACCCTTTTCCGCCTTCGGCGAAACCACGGGCTGGATGTCTATCGCCCCGAAAAGCGAAACCTCGGCCAAAAAGCGAGGGAACGATGTTTCATCCGTCGCGGGTGGCAAATGAGTGGGTCGTGGGATCTTTTGAGTGGGCGGGCTTTTGGCCCGTGGTTGGGCCTCGCCGACGAGGCTAAGGGTTTCAGCTTTTCGGACCGATGGCGGGCAAGATGCCCGCCCCACTTAAGCGGAAAGTATCCCACTACCAATGAGTGAGCTGAAGCCACTCGCGTCGAATTTTGGAGCCCACCGCGGTATGGCTTAAAATCGAAGCATGGACCGAGCGGCATGGTATCGGTGGGCGGCGGACGCGATGCTGGTGGTACACGTGGGGATCGTGCTGTTCGTGATTCTGGGGCTGGTCTTGACGCTGTTGGGGGGCGTCCTGGGGTGGCGGTGGGTGCACGGCCGGTTCTTTCGCGCAGCGCACCTGGCGACCATCGGGGTGATCGTCGGCCAGGCGTGGGCGGGCGTGGTGTGTCCGCTTACCACGTGGGAAATGGGGCTGCGGCGGGCGGCGGGTCAGGCGGCTTACAACGAGACGTTCATCGCCCACTGGCTGGGGCAGTTGCTGTTTATGTCGGCCCCGGCGTGGGTGTTCGTAGTGGCGTACTCGGCGTTTGGGCTGCTGGTGCTGCTGAGTTTGTGGTGGGTCCCGGTGAGATGGCGTTGAGGTGGCGGACGCGTGTCCCACCCCCGGAAGCAGAAAACTTTGAGGGGCGAATCCTGATCGAAGAGGTGAGCGACGCTAAGCGGCAAGCCGCCAAGATGAGCCGCGGACTATTTACGGACGCCTAATCTCTACCGCCCAGCGCCTCCGACCTACCCCACGCGTTCGGTTTTGGGTTCGCGGGACATGAGGTTGCTGATGGCGTCGAGGGGGTCGAGTCCTTCGAAGAGGACCTGGTGGACGGCCTGGGTGATGGGCATTTCGACGTCGTGTTGCTGGGCGAGGGTGACCACGGCACGGGTGGTGGGGACGCCTTCGACGACGCCGGGGATCTGCTGGAGGACGGCTTCGAGTTTTTCGCCTTTGCCCAGCAGTTCGCCGGCGGAGCGGTTGCGTCCGGTGGGGCTGAAGCAGGTGGTGGCGAGGTCGCCCACGCCGGTGAGGCCGAAAAAGGTTTCTTGCTGGGCGCCCATGGCGGTGCCGAGGCGGGTGATTTCCGCGAGGCCGCGGGAGAGGAGGGCGGACTTGGCGTTGTTGCCCGCCTGCAGGCCGTCGAGGATGCCCGCCGCCAAGGCGATGACGTTTTTCAGTGCCCCCGCCAGTTCGACGCCCACGAGGTCGGGGTTGGTGTAGACGCGGAACCATTCGGTGGTGAAGGTCGCTTGCAGCCGCTGGGCGAGTTGTTCGTCCTGCGACGCCGCCGCCACGGTGGCGGGCAGGCAGCGGCGCCAGTTCGTCGGCCACGGACGGGCCCGACAGCGAGGCGAGGCCGTGGCCCTCGCCCACGACGTCGGCGATGATCTGCGTCGGGCGGAGGATGGTTTGCTTTTCGATGCCCTTGGCCACCGACGCGACGGGCAGGCCCGCGGGCAGGTGCGGCTGGAGCCGTTCCCAGACGGGACGCATGAATTGCGTGGGGATCGCCGAGACGACCAGGTCCGCGTCGCGGAACGCGGTCTGGTCGTTGGCGGTCAGCCGAATCCGCTCGGGCAGGCGGTGCCCGGGCAGGTACCGGCGGTTTTCACGGATCTGGATCACCTCCGCCACGTTCTCGGCGTGCGGGCCCCAGACGGTGACTTTGACGTCGCGTGAATCCAGCAGCAGCGCCATGACCGTGGCCATCGCGCCGTCGCCGACGAAAGTTACGTGTTCAAAGGGTGGGGCCATGAGTGATTCCGATGGAGGAAGGGGGGAATGTTCCTTCAGCACCAAATATACGACACATCCCCGCGGCGTGGTCGGGCAGGTTGGTCGCGTCCGTCGTGGCGGACGCCCGCGGCGGGTCGCCCCCGTTGCCGACCGCTTGAAGAAGATGCGACTGCCCACGCGATGCGTTAGACTGCCCGCCACCCCGGGCCCGACCGCTGGAGGCCCGCGGTGAAGTTTATTATTTCTGCCTTTCCTGCCCGATACTACCCACCCCGCGTGTCCCGTAAATCGACCCGCGGGTTCCGCCAATCAGGAGCCGTCGCCGGTGAGTGAATTTAATCCAATCGTGAAATTGATCCAACGCACAGGCCTGGGCCTCGCCGCCGCGGGGATGGGTCTGGGCCTGATCGGCTGCGAAGCGGACGGCTTCCTCGACCCCACCCTCGTGGGCCGATGGGAACGCACCCCGGTGACCATGCCCATCCTCGAGACCCTCGACCTGGCGGGTAACTTCACCGACGAAACGGTGACCTTCACCGACGTCCGCCCCGAAGACCTGGTGCCCGACACCCAGGAATACGTGATCGGCCCCGGCGACTTCATCACCGTCTCCATTTTCGAGCTCATCAGCACCGGCGTGACCTCCACCGAGAACCGCGCTATCGACAACACCGGCCAAATCCGGCTGCCCATCGTCGGCCAGGTCAAAGCCTCGGGCCTCAGCCCCAGCCAACTCGAAGAAGAAATCATCGATATCCTCGAAAACAAGGGCATCATGCAGGACGCGACGGTCAGCGTCGTCGTCCAGCAGTCCCGGCAAAACCTCTACACCATCATCGGCGCCCCCGAAGAAGGCAGCACCCGCTTCGGGCCGTACCTGATCCCGCAGCCCGACTTCCGGCTGCTCGAAGCCATCGCCCAAGCCGGCGGCGTGAGCAACCGCATCAAGCGGATCCTCATCTTCCGCCAGACCCCGCTGACTTCTGCCGCCGCGGGCGAAAACCCCGGGGCCCAGTCCGCCCCCGCCCCCGCGGCGACCGACGGCGGCGACCTGATCGATTCCCTGACCCAGGACAACCCCGCCCCGCCGACCAATCGCGGGACCAATCGCGAACCCGCCCCCGCGGGGGTCGAAGCGGGTCTGGAGTCCGGCGAGTCGCCCCGCTTTGTCTACATCGACGGCAAATTTGAACCCGTCCGCGGGAAAGACGGCGGCTCGGGCCGCAGCGGCTTCGTCGACCCCGACAATGCCGAGCTTTCGGCTATGGTCGCCCAGCGCATCATCGAAGTGCCCTACGACAAGCTCATCAACGGCGACATGCGCTACAACGTCGTCATCCGCCCCGGCGATATCATCCGCATCCCCAATCAGTCCGCCGGGTTTGTCTACGTCATGGGACAAACCAACCGCCCCGGGGCCTACACCGTGCCCGGCCTCCAAGACCTGACCCTCAAGCAGCTCATCGCCTCCGCCGGCGGACTCACCGGCGTGGCCAACGCGTCCCGCGTCGATCTGGTCCGACGCACCGCCAACAACCAGGAAGTCACCGTCCGCCTCGACCTGGCCGCGATCTTCCACGGCAACGAGCCCGACGTGTTCCTCCGCCCCGACGACCTGGTCAACATCGGCTCCTCGGGCCTGGCGGTGCCCCTCGCGGTCATCCGCAACGGCTTCCGCTTCACCTACGGCTTCGGCTTCGTGCTGGACCGCAACTTCTCCCGCGACGTGTTCGGCGACGACAACAACCGTTTCTAAGCCACCCCTGCCGCTTCGCCGCCTGCATCTCCCGCGAGAAACGGCTGATCTTTACCCGGTTTACCCTGCCCGCCCCCACCCGGGGGCGGGCTATTTTTTACCGACTATTCACGAACTTTCTCCGGCCTTCCGTCGTATAGACCCTTTGCTCCCGCGGTGCATCCGTTAAACTCGATGGAGGATTCAGACTGTCAGACTTGCGGCCGTGGTGCTTCTCTCTCGTGATCGCCCGCGTCGCTATTGGCGATATCTTTTTGATTCAGAACCGCTGAATCCTGTGCAATCCAACCTAGTCGGGGCCGGGCATTCAAGATTTACTGGCCCCACCACCGTTCCCGAGGCACCTTTTCCTTCCACCCCCTCCCCCCCCCCCGCTGCTTTGCCGCCTTGCCTCACTACTCGGTACATTTCCGGAACCCCGATCTTTTTGCTCATGTCAACCAGCAGCCCCTCGATCCCGAACCTCGCCCGGCCCGCCCCCGCCCCGCCGCTCATCAGCCGGACCGGCTGGATCTGGGTCGGCCTGGTCACCGCGTTATTTGTCTGGATGCACTGGGATTTTTTTTACGCCACCTACCAATTCAGCAAAGACCCCAACTGGTCGCACGTCATCATCGTGCCGCTGATCTCGGTCTACTACATCTTTCTGCATAAAGACCGCTTGCGGGCGTTGCCCAAGCGCTTGTGCTGGTGGGCGTTGCCGTTGATCGTGGTGGGGTTGTACAGTTATTTGTTCTGGATCTTCCCGGGGCGTAACGACATGTTTCGGGGCTACAGCCTGGTCTGGACGGTGTTTTTTACCGTGCTGTTTTTGCTGGGGCCATCGGCGATGCGGGTGCTGTGGTTTCCGGTTCTGTATCTGGCGCTGGCGGTGAAGATTTCTGACGCGATCTGGAGCCGGATCGCGGAGAAGCTGCAGGATGTGGCGTCGGTGGGCGCCACGTTTATTCTGGAAACCCTGGCGTCGTTCATGAGTTTCACCGTGGTGCGGACGGGCAACACGATCACGATGGGGTTTATGGACGCGGGGCTGTGGGTGGAGAAGCCGATGAACGTCGCCGAGGCGTGCGCCGGGCTGCGGATGCTGATGGCGTTCATCGCGTTGGGGGTGGCTCTGGCGTTTTTGTTTGACCGCACGTGGTGGCAGCGGCTGATCATGGTCAGCCTGGCGGTGCCGATCGCGGTGGCGGTCAACATCGGCCGGGTCACCGCCCTGGGGGTGATCACCACCATCAACGACGAGTACGCCCACGGCGACTTCCACCTGTTTGTGGGCATGCTCATGCTCATCCCCGCGGCGGGCCTGTTCCTGCTGCTGGGGTGGATCCTGGACCGGGTGGTGATCCGCGACGAGCCGGACGACGAGGCGCGGACGCCCGCCGCCGGCCGACCCCTCTCGCGGGCGGCGTGGGTCCCTTCTCCCGCGGCCCGCAAGGCGGCCGCGGTCCGCCCGGCGGTGATCGTCCGGGGCGGCCTGATCGGCGCGGGCCTGGCGTTGACCAGCGGGTTGTCTTACGCCATGGCCATCAACGCCTTCTCGGGCCGGCCGCTGATCGAAGCCCTCTCCCCCACCGTCTCGTTGATCCTCGTGGCCGTCGGCCTCGGGCTGCTGCTGACCCTGCTGCTCGCCGCCGTCGCGCTCACCCCCCGCACCCCGGCCTCATCTCCCGTCCCGAATGAAACGGCTCCGCCCGCGCCCCGTCGTTTGCGGTTTGCCGGCCACCGCAGCCCCGCCGCCCTCGCCTACGCCGCCGCGCTGACCTGCGGCGTCCTCGCGGTCGCCGCCGCCGGCCAGGACGCGGTCATCGCCTGGCAGCGCATCGTCATCCACAAAGACGCCGTGCCCCTCCGTCACCTCCTGACCGACCTGCCGCTCGAAAAAGACCACTACGTCTTCGAGCAGGACCAGTACCTGCCCCCCGAAATCGTCGACGAGCTCGGCACCGAGGACTACCTCAGCCGGACTTACCGCGACCTGGATATCCCCGACGGCCAACCGGGCAGCTACGTCCGTCTGCACATCGCCTACTACACCGGACTGGTCGATACCGTCCCCCACGTTCCGGACCGCTGCTTCGTCGCCAACGGGGTGGACCACAAGGGCCTGCACCCCGCCGTCCTCACCCTCGACACCGACCGCATCGCCCCCCGCGCGGCCGATGCCGGCCCGGGCTACACCGCCTACGCCACCCTCGACAACCCCGACAACCCCCCCGGCACCTACGGCACGCAGGTCACCATCCCCCAGCGCGACATCGACGCCGTCCGCTTCACCTTCGGCCCGTCCCAGACCACCGACACCGACCAACACGTCATCTACTTCTTCGCCGCCAACGGCAAGTACCTCGCCTCGCCCAACGACGTCCGCCTCCAGGGCTTCGACATCCGCGACACCCACAGCTACTACTGCAAAATCGAAGTCATGATCCACGGCGAAACCGACCCCGCCCGCGTCGAGGCCCGCACCGTCGAACTGCTCGACACCTTCCTCCCCGAAATCATGGCCGCCCTGCCCGACTGGGAACAAGTGCAAAACGGCGAGTACCCCCACAAGAAATCCCCCACCCCCTAATCTGTCCCCCACCCCTAACCTCCATCTCGTCTGGCCGCACTGTCCGCGGCAGATCGTCTGGTTTCCGAGGCACCCCGCCTCACTTCGACCCACCCCCCCCGCCGGCCTCCGCCGGCCTCGATTCATCCAAGGGAGCACGGTTTTCATGGCCGGCAAAGTCAACACCAAATTCGTCACCATCCTCGTCGCCGTCCTCGCCCTGTTGGTCGGCGGCGTCGCGGTGTTCTACCTCACCGTCGTCCGCAAAAGCTCCGCCGAGCTCGAAGCCCTGGGTAACGCCCACATGATCAAAGCCCGGGCGGTCGCCATCGACCCCGCCCTGGAACGCGAAGAACTCACCGAGGCCTACGAACAACGCGGCCAAGAGTTCCGCCTCGCCGCGCAGTCCTACGGCCGGGCCTGGAACCGCGACGACACCAACGTCGATGTACTGATCAAGTACCTCGACGCCTACACGCAGATGACCGTGCGCAACACCCAGGAAGCGCAGGACATCCTCCAGAAGACCTACCAACTCACCCGGCGCACCACCGAGATGCGCGAGGACGACGAGCAGCTCGAAACCTTCTACGAGATGTTGTTCGGCTGGAGCCAGCAGCTCAGCACCCCCGGGTTTTACAACGACCTGCGCACGCTCACCAGCACCCGTCTCGAGACCGACCCGACCAACCCGATCGCCCTGAAATTCAACGGCATCACCCGGGCGATGCGCCTGTCCGACGACATGGACCGCGGCGAACAGCAGGCGATCCGCGAGACACTGGAAGGCGTCCTGGCGGTTCGCCCCGACGACACCGACGTGATGCATTACCTGGGTCGGTGGCACCTCTACGACGCGCGCCGCAGCCAACAAGTCGATCCCCAGTCCGCCCAGGCCCAACAAGCTCGGCAACAGGTGCAGGACTACGCCCAGGGTGCCCTGGAGGCCGCTCCCGATGACCCGCGGGTCAAACTCGAATTCCTCGACCTGATCCTCGGCCTGGCGGACCTCTATCGTCAAGCCGCCGTCGGCGGCAACTCCGCCGCCGCCGAGCAGATGCAGCAGGCCTCGGAGGCCATGCTCGCCCAGGCCCGCCCGGTACTCGAAGACCTCGAGGCCAGCCTCAAACGTCAGCCCGACGACGCGCTGAATGTTCAGCGGGTCGCGGAGATGCTGCCCCGCGTGGACCGCACGCCGCTGCCGGACCGTCCCAATATCACCCGCGGCCTGCAGCGGACCGAAGCCCTGCTGAGCACCGCCGCGGAGCGCCGCCCCGACATCCTGCTCTACCGCCTCATGCTCGCCAACGTGCTGAAGCTCCAGCTCGAACTCGACGAAGCGCTCGACCAATTCCGTCTGGCGCGGGACCACGAGGTTCGCGGCGATTTCGTCTCCACGCTGCGTGACGAATCGCTGCGGCAGCAGGCGGTCTACGAGGTCGCCAACATCGAGCTGATCCGTGCCGAAGCCGCCGAGGACCCCGCCGAGCGCAAGGCCATCCTCGCCGACGCCGACACCGCCGTCGATGCCCTGGAGCGTGTGGTGGACAAAGACTCGCGGGTGCTGATGCTCCGCGGCAAGATCGCCATGCTCCGCGGCGAAAACACCCGCGCCATGCAGGCCATCGACCAGGCCGCCAGCCTGATGGAAAACACCGGCAACTTCTCGTCGCTCATCGAAGCCTACCTCCTCTCTGCCCGGGCCCGGCAGGAAGAGAAGCAGTGGGGCGCCGCCGCCGACCGCCTCGAACAAGTCCTCGAAGTCGTCGAAAACTCGCCGCGGCAGGACATCCGCATCAACATCCGCCTGCAACTCGCGGAAATGCTCATCCGCAGCCGACGCTATGACCCCGCCCGCGTGCAGATTGATCTCGTGCTCCAGACCCAGCCCGACGACAGCACTGCCAAGCAGCTGCTGGCGCGTTGGTACGCCGAACAGGACCAACCCGAGCGCGCCATCGAAACGCTGATCTCCACCGGCCTCGCCGAGTCGGACCCCGCCATCGCCCGCCGACTCGCCACCTACTACGAAGCCGCCGGCCAGGAGGACCAAAGCCGTCAACTCCTGCTGCAACAAGTGCAGGCCAACCCCGCGGACCTCAGCCTCGTTCAGCAAGCGCTCCGCACGCTCGACGACCCTCAGCAAAAGCTCGACCTGCTGGACCGCGCCGCGGACGCGGGCGCTGCCCCCGCCTGCTGGGCGTGCTCCGCGACCAGATCACCGGGTCCGAGGCCGCGCCCGCCACGCTCACCGAGATGCTCCAGAGCACCGCTTCGGAATCCGCCACGCCCCTGCAGACCGCAATGCGTGACGCGCGGGTGTACCTCCAGTTTGGACGAACCGACGACGCCCGTCGGGCCTTCGAGAAAGCCCGCGAGCTCGAACCCGACAGCGATCAGGTCCTGCTGATGTCGCTGGACTTTGCGCTGCTGGACGAGAAATTCGAGGAAGCCCGCCGCCTGGTCGCCGAGGCGGGCAAGCGGAACCTCGACCTCGCCGACGGCCACTTCCTCCGCGGCAAACTCGCGCTGGCCGAGGACAAACCCCGCCAGGCGATCGCCTCTTATGAGCAGGGCCTCAAGCTCCGCCCGATCTTCGACGAAGGCTGGCGTCAAATGGGCGACATTCATCTCCGCCTGGGCGATGCCGAGGCCGCGGTCAACGCCTACACCACTTCGCTGAACCAACGCCCCGACAACGCCCGCACCCTCAACGCCCTGGCTTCGGCGCAGGACGCCCTGGGCCAGCGCCACCGCGCTCTCGAATCGCTGTCCACCGCGCTGCGTTACGCCCCGAATGACGCCGGCCTGCTGAACCGCTACCTCGGCTATGAAGCCCGTCACGGCAACCCCGACCGCGTCATCGCCGTGCGTCAGGAAATGGCCGCTAACAACCCTGCCAACGTCACCAACCGCCTCGCCCTCGCCGGCCTGTTCTCTCAAAACGACAACCACCGTCAGGCCCGCGACACCCTCGACGCGATCGAAGCCGACGAGCAGGTTTCCCTGGACGCGGACCTACGCCGCCAACTCGTGGCCACCCGCGCCGCGGTCACCCGGGCCGCGGACGACAGCACGGCGGGCCAGCAGATGATCCAGGACCACCTCGACCAGCTCGGCCAGGACGCGGTCACCGCGGATTACCTCCTGATGGCGCGCTACCTGATTAGCGACAACCAGGTCGCCGCGGGACTGGAGTCCTACCGCGCGGCGGTTGCCCAGGAAACCGCGAATTCGGGCCGACCCGCCGCCCGTGAGTACGCCGACATCCTGTTTAACTTTAATCAGACGGCGCAGGCGACCGAGGTCTACCGCGACCTCTTCGAGCAGGCCGCGGACGCCGACGCCCGGCAACGGCTGGGCCTTCGGCTGGCGGAAGCTTTGCTGCGGCAGCAGCAGACTGACGAGGCGGAAGCGGTCCTGAACCAACTGGACCCCTCTGCCACCGGCCAAGCGCTGCGGGGCGTGCTCGCCTCCCAGCAGGGCAACGCCGACCAGGCGTTGGAATTCATCAACGCCTCGCTGGGCCGCGACAACCAAAACGCGCTGACCTATTTCCAGCGTGCCGCATTGCTGGCCAACGATCCCGCGACGTTTAACCAGGCGCTGCGCGACACCGAGCAGGCGTTGCAGCTCAACGCCAACCTCGTGCAGGCGATGAGCCTCCAGGCCAACCTGCAGCTGCGGATGGACCGGGCCGAAGAAGCCGCCCGCACCCTCCGCCGCCTGCTGGAGGTGGCGCCGGGCAACAACCAGGCCCGTCTCCAACTCGTGCAGATCTATTTCCAAACCCAGCGTCCCGAAGACGCCGCGGACCTGATCGACCAGGGCCTGGAACTCGAACCCGGCAACCCCACCTGGCTGATGAGCCGGGCTCAGCTTGCCAGCAGCCGCGGCCAAACCGAGGTCGCTGCCCAAGCTCTCGAAGAAGTCATGCAGGTCAGCCCGAACGCCCAGTCGCTGGGCCAGCTGGTGCTGATCTACCTCGACCAGGAGCGCGGCACCGCGGCCGTGGCACTGCTGGACGAACACCCCACCTTGCTGAGCGAAAACGCCGTGCTCCAGGCGATCCGGGGCCGGGCCCTTGTGGCCGCCGGCCAGGCGGACGCCGCCCGCCGCGTCTTCACCCTTGCCCTCGAGCACTCCGCCACGGCGAGCGAGGTCGGCCAGGTGGTCCGCCAAATGGTCACTGCCCTGGGTTCTGAATCCGGGGTCGCTTTGGCCCAGCAGGTTCAGCACCCCGAAAACCGCCTGTGGGTCCCCATGGCCCTGGCGAGCCTGGACCTCTCGGCCCGCGACTACCTCGCCGCCGCCGCCCGCCTCGACGCCCTGCGGCCCGACGCCGCCTCGGCCGACGACGAGACCCGCATCCAGATCGAAAAAATGCAGGCCATCACGATGCTCCAGACCGCCGACTACCGTGGCGCCCAGCAAGCCTACCGCCGACTTTTAGAAGTCGATCCGGACAACCTCGAAGTCCTCAACAACCTGGCGTACATCCTTTCCAGCCACCTCGATGACCCGCAGGCCGCCGTCCCCCTGGCCGAGCGGGCCCGTGATCTGGCCCCCGGCAGTGCCGAGATCCTCGACACCCTGGGCTGGACCTATTACCAGGTCGATCGCCTCGAAGACGCCCGCCGAATCCTCAACGAAAGCGTCGAAGCCCGCCGCCTGCCGGCCAACACCTACCACCTCGGCCGACTGTATTATGAACGCGACGAGACCGATCGCGCCCGCTCGTTGCTTACCCAGTCCCGCCAACTCGCACAAACCGCCGGCGACCAGGAGTACCTCGACCTGGCCCAGGACCTTCTGCGGAAAATCGGCGAATGAGTGGCTTGGTTAAACCCGTCGGCCCCCTTTCCGAAGCGGGCTGACGACCTTTCCCCGCCCGGGTGTCGTAACAAACCCGGGTCCCCCCTCTCCCCCCCGATCCCCTCGCTCCCCTCGCTCCTCGGAGGAAGTCAACATGACCGCCAACCCCCTGTCGACCATCCCCCCCATCGGACCCGCCACCGGCATGGCCGGGCCGCCCCCCTCGGGCCGGTTCAAGCCCATCGACCCCGTCCGCTTGCTGCAGCGCCACTACAAGCTGCTGATCGTCTCTTTCATCATCGGGCTGATCGCCGGGGCCGGGCTGTATTTTTTCCTCCGCAAGACCTCGCCCGAGTACACCTCCAATGCCCAGCTGGTCTTCGGCGGCGGGCCCAACGACGCCTGGTCCATGGGCAGCGGCGACTCCACCCTCGCCGGCCCCAGCGAGAGCATCGTCACCTACATGAAGACCGAGTCGAACTACATCAGTTCCGACGACATCATCCGCGACACCCTCCAACGCCCCAACGCCAAGGCCACCGCCTGGTTTCAAAATCAGCCCAACGCCAACGCCGCCCGTGAACAGATGCAGGAAAGCATGCTCGCGATCAACGTGATCCGCGGCTCGGCCCTGGTCAACGTCGCCATCACCGCGCCCAACCCCGACGACGCCCGGGTCCTGCTCAGCGAACTGCTGGAAACCTATCTCAACCGCAAACGCCTGAACCTCAACGAAGCCGGCGGCGCGCTCCGCACCTTGTTCCTCAAAGAAGAAGGCCGCTCCAGCGACGACATCAACTCCATCCGACGCCAGATGGAACGCTTCATCGACGACAACGACATCAAGACCCTCAACGTCGCGGCCTCCGAAGAACAGACCGTGTTCAACCGTCTGCTCCGCGAACAGCTCGAATTGTCTCTCGCCCTCGACGCGTCCCGCGGCAGTTACGAGTCGCTGCAATCCCTGACCGCGGGCTCGGACATGACCGACGAGGAAAACGCCTACCTCAAGACCCTGTCCAAAGTGGCCGCGCGGCAGGAAGAACTCCGCCGGCTCGACGAAAGCCGGCGTCAACTCATGGCCGGCGGCATGCAGGAACGCCACCCCCAGATCAAGCAGCTGGACTTCCGCCGCGACACCGTCGAGTATGAACTGGACCGCGCGATCGCGGAGGAACTCGGCGAAATGCGTGCCCTCCAGATGCAGCAGGCCGCCACCGCCGTCGAAGGCCTCACCGGCCAGATCGCCGCGCTCAAGCCGCTCATCGGCGAGACCTCCAACAAGCTCCAGGACCTGACCCAAAAGCTCAACGAATACTCCCGCCTCGAGCTGGACCTCGAAATCGCGATGAGCAAAAAGCAGCGCGCCGACACCGCCCTCGACACCCTCCGCACCCTCAGCCAGCGCGACGACTACGTCCGGGTCAAAACCCAGGTCGCCCCCAGCTTGGCCAACCTCACCTTCCCGCAGCTGCCTATTATCGCCATCGTCACCCTGCTGGTCACCGGCCTGGTCGCCGGCCTCGTCCTGCTGCGTGAAATGCTCGACCAACGGGTCCGCAGCCCCCAGGACCTCAAGCTCATCCCCGACGCCCAGCTGCTGGGCCAGGTCCCCCACGCCAGCGAAGACCCCTCCGGCGGCAGCGTCGCCGAACGCACCGTCGAACTCGCGCCCACCGGCCTATTGGCGGAAAGCTACCGCCAGGTCCGCACCGCCGTCCTCTCCAAGATGGACCGCCGCGGCTACAAGACCCTCGTCTGCGTGTCCGCCCAGCCCGAGGCCGGCACCTCCACGGTCATCCACAACCTCGCCGCCAGCCTGGCGTACAACGGCCGATCGGTCCTCATCGTCGACGCCAACTTCCGCCGCCCCGCGCAGCACCGCCTGATCGACGCCGACAACGAACTGGGCCTGGTGGACGTGCTCAAAGACCAGGCCGAACTCGCCGACGTCATCGTCGATCACCCCGAGATGTCTCTCAGCCTGATGCCCACCGGCCGGGCCACCGACTCGCCCCCCGAACTGCTCGAAGGCGCCGCCTTCCGCGGGCTGCTGGGCCAGCTCGAAACCACCTACGACCAGATCCTCATCGACGCGCCCCCCGCCCTGCTGACCTCCGACAGCCAGCTACTTTCCAAACACGTGGACGCCATCGCCATCGTCGTCAACGCCGGCAGCGACAAACGCGGCATGCTCGGACGGATGCTCAGCCAGCTCGACGGCCAGCGCGCCGACGTCCTGGGGGTCATCCTCAACGGCGTCAAGTCCTCCGCCGGCGGCTATTTCCGCAAATCCTACGAAGACTTCTACCGCTACCGCGACGACCAGGGCAGCCTCGACCGCAAACGCAACGGCAAAGCCAAAACCCATCGCCAACCCGCGGCATCCACTAAAGTCAAAGGCCGCGAACTCGAACCCCTCGAAATCGACGAACTCTAAACCCCACCCCCCCACACCCCCCACACCCCCTCACACCCCCCACCCCCCGCTTCGCACCGCCCCGCGGGCCGTCAGGTTCCGCATCACCACGCGGCCCGAAACGCGGGACCAACTTTCCGGCCCCGGCCTCGCGCCCGTCCCCGCAGGCGTCTTCCCGGTTCATCGGCCCCGCCGGTGTCGCTTCCCCCCCCGACCCTGCCGTCCCCCGCGGTACGGGTAAGCGGCCTTGATTGAGCACTCCTATTTACCCGATACCCTTATTGACCCCCGCGATGCTTCGTCCCCCCGGAGCGCCCCTCCGACCCATGGCTGAATCCAGAACCATCCTCACCGGCGGGGCCGGCTTCATCGGCTCTCACCTGGCCCAGCGGCTGCTCGCCGCCGGCCAGCACGTCACCGTGATCGATGATTTTTCCACCGGTCGCCGCGAAAACCTCGCCCCCCTGCTCGAATCCCACGGCGAGCGCCTCCGCCTGCTCGAAGGCCGCGCCGCCGACCTGATCACCGACCCCCACGTCATGGCCCACGTCACCCGCGTGTTCCACCTGGCCGCCGCGGTCGGGGTCAAGCTGGTGGTCGATGACCCCGGCGCGATGATCCGCAACAACATCGACGAGACCGACGCCGTCCTCCGCGCCGCCGCCGACGCCGGGGCCGCGGTGCTCATCACTTCCTCCAGCGAGGTCTACGGCAAGTGCCCAGTCCTGCCGCTGCGCGAAGACATGGAACTGGTCTACGGCCCGACGACCGCCTCCCGCTGGGCCTACGGCCTGACCAAAGCCCTCGACGAGCACCTGGCGCTGGACCTCGCCCGCCGCCGCGGGCTCAAGTCCGTCGTGGTCCGCCTGTTCAACACCATCGGCCCCCGGCAGATCGGCCGATACGGCATGGTCGTCCCCCGCTTTATCGACCACGCCCTCCACGGCCGCGACCTGACGATCTACGGCGACGGGCAGCAGACCCGCGCCTTCTGCGACGTCCGCGATGTCGTCCGGGCGTTGGCGGAGCTGATCGACCAGCCCGACGCCCACGGCCGGGTGTTCAACGTCGGCTCGACGCACCCGATCACCATCGAGCAGCTCGCCGACCAGGTCATCCAAACCGTCGGCCGAAGCGATCCCGACGCCCCGGCGATCGGCAAGGCGTTCGTGGCTTACGAAACGGTCTACGGCGAAGGGTTCGAAGACCCGTCCCACCGCCTGCCGGACATGACCCAGCTGCGCGACGTGATCGGCTTTGCGCCCGCAGATCCCGCTGAGCCAGACCCTGGCCGAGCTGGTCGCCCTGGGCCGCGCCGCCGACCCCGCGCCTTCGATCCAAGGACCTGCGGCATGATGATCGGCTTCGCGTCCATCCCGCTGCCGACCACCGCGCCGCGGGGTCTGGCCCAGTCCAGCGAGCTGGGCACCCTCTTGGGTCCGTACATGGGCGTGTTCTTCGTCGCGTTTTTCGTCGCCATCGCCGTCACGCCGCTGATGCGCAAGCTTGCGGTCGCCAACGGCATCGTCGATTGGCCCGACCTCAAGCGGAAAAACCACGCCCTGCCCGTGGCGTACCTCGGCGGCGTCGCCATCTTCGTCGGCTGGCTGGCGGGCGTCTGCTCAAGCTACCTCATCGCCCCGGGCACCGGCGCCGGCCTCGCCGCCTACGTCACCGACACCCTCGGCGACCCCTCGGTCCCCTTCCAAAGCTTCCCCCTCTCCATCTTCCTGGGCGCCGCGATCATCACCTACACCGGCCTGCACGACGACGTGTACGGCATGCGCGCCCGGGTCAAAGTCGGCGGCCAACTCTTCGCCGCCGCCGTGCTGACCTGGGACCAGATCGGCATCGACTTCACCTCCTCGGTGCTCAACCTCGTCTACCTCTCGCCACCCGATTCGGTCGTCTACTTCCTCGCGACCTTCCTCGTGGCCGCCTTCGTGCTGGGCGGATGCAACGCGGTCAACCTCATCGACGGCCTCGACGGCCTCGCCGCCGGCGTGATCGCCATCGCCATGGTCGGCTTTCTCCTCATCGCCCTGCTCATGGGCGATGAACCCCTGATTGCCGTCGATAACTGCAAACGCATCGTGCTCTGCCTCGCGACCCTCGGCGCGATCCTGGGGTTCCTGCCCTACAACTTCAACCCCGCCACCATCTTCATGGGCGACGCCGGCTCGCTGCTGCTGGGCTTCCTCTCGGTCACCGCGATCCTCCTGTTCGGCGACGCCGGGGGATGGTCGCTCAAACTCGTCACCGCCGCGCTCATCGTCTTCGCGGTCCCCATCACCGACACCTCCCTGGCGATCGTCCGCCGCAAGCTCCGCGGCCAGCCGATCATGGCCCCCGACAACCAGCACCTCCACCACTTGCTCCGCCGGGCGGGGCTCAGCGTCCGACAATCGGTACTGGTCATGTACGCCGCCGCCCTGATCTTCGGAGCCGTGGGCGTCGCGATGATCGGCTTCGAACTCCAGTGGCGCTACTCCCTGGCGATCTTCTGCGTGGTCTACGGCTTCATCATGGTCACCGCCTTCAAATACGGCGCCCACTGCCTGGCCATCGAACAACTCCACGCCCACCAGCACACAACCATCCCCCCTGCCCACCCCCCCGCCGCCCCCTCCCCCGACCCCGCGTCGCCGGTCAGCGATCCGCGGTTGCACCGCGATGACGGCAACGCCCCCCCCCCGCCCCTGCCCGCCACCCTGCCCCGCGACGCGGCCCAACGCAATTAGTGCCGGGTGCCCACTCATCATCGGCCTGGAGACGGTGAGAGCAAAGTTTGTCAACGATTCAATGCGTAACGGTGACCGCAAATTCAAACACCCCTCACGGCTCTGCCGCCGGCCGATCGCGGAGCACCCGCAACAACCACGGCTCCACCGCCTCCGCCAGCGAACGCTGCCCCGCCGCATTGAGATGGATTGAATCCCGGTACGGACCGTGAGCCCCGCCACTCTTCACGTTTGCGTCATCGGGTTGCATCGCGTCCGACTCCGAATCGACCACCGCAACCCGCCATCGCTCCCGCAGCGAGATCGTGTCCACCGGCCACGCCTCGGCCCCCCGCCGCAGTCGCTCCAGCCCCGCGGGTTCATCGGCTTGCGTTAATTCCGCGCGTTCGTAATGCCACACCACCAGCACCCGCCGGCCCTCAACACCGACTCCCCCCCCTTCCCCCCTCCCCCCCCGCTTGTTCCGACCGCGTTGTGCAGCAGCGCGGTCCACGCCGCCGCGACGCCCCGCACCGTCGGGGATTCCCAGAACCTCTCATCCTCCGTCGGCGGATCGATCAATGCTTCCCCGCCCAGCCAGACGGGCAGATACTGCGGCAGATACCGCGTGATCGCTTCGCCCGTGGCCGTCCAGGGTCGGCGCCCGGCAGCTGGGGGTCCACTCCCACTTCCCGATCAAACGTCATCGCGTCCCCGGCGTCATGTCCCGACGCGACCACCACCACCGCGTCCGCGTCGAACCAGCCGAAGGTCTGGGTATACGCCAACCAGTTGCCCGGCCCCCACGACCCGGCACTCGCATTGCCCACCCACACCGGCCGACCCAGCGCGGCGGTGAGTTTTCGTTGCAGGATCGAGGTGGCCAGTTCGTCCTGATCCGTCTGCGACCCGCCGTGGATCACGCTGTCGCCCAGAAACAGCACGCGCAGCACATGGGGCGTGCCCGCGGTTTCATCCCTTGCCGGGGGCACCGGGTCTGACCGCATGGACACCGCGTTGAAGGACATGCGGTTGCCCAAGCGTTGGTAGTCTCCCGGCCGGGCACGGTATTCCATCCGCGCGTCGGCGAGCATCAGCGGTGGATCGCCTAGGCCCAACCCCCAGCGTGCCACCCCCTCGGCCACCATGCCCAGCCCCAGAGCCACGCCCGCCAAGCCGAGAACCACCCGCCGGCGTCGCCGTATTCGCCTGCCGCGTTGCCGACTCATCGCTCCACGATAGCAGCCGGTCGGTGTCCCCGGTCCGCTTGAATGGTCCCGATTCACGACCCAGGCCCGGCCCCCGCCCCCGCGCCTTGCCCTCGACCCGCGGGCGCGTACAATGGCAGATTCACGGTCACACGACCGCGAACGGTTGGTCCAGGACGTGCAGCTCCACGGCGGGAGAAAGGCTCACGGTTCGGGACTTCTTTTTTTCTCAGCGACGTGCCCCCGGGCGCGAGGCAGGGCAGGACGCCCGACCCTCTCTCCCCGACGATCCGCCGGCCCCCCGGTTGATCCATTACGCCCGCCGCTGAACCCTTCCCTCGTGAAGGTTCACCCCCGGGCCTTGTGGCCCGGAACCGAACCGACACGGCATTTGACCCCCGGGACGGCTCGATTTCGCAAGCCCCCCACGCAGGAGTTTCACCATGGCCTCTCTCGTCAACGACCTCATCGAAGCCGGCATCCACTTCGGCCACCGTTCCACCCATTGGAACCCGAAGATGGAACCCTACATCTTCGGCAAGCGCAACAAAATCCACATCATCGACGTCAAGCAGACCATCAAGGGCCTGCTCCTGGCGCAAGTACATCACCAAGACCGTCGCCAGCGGCAAGGACGTCCTCTTCGTGGGCACCAAACGCCAGGCCCGCAACATCATCGAAAAGCACGTCAAAGAGTGCGGGATGCACTACTGCACAGAACGCTGGCTCGGCGGCACGCTCACCAACTTCTCCACCATCCGTGCCCGCCTCAAACGGCTCGAAGAGCTCGAACGCATCGAAGAGTCGGGCGAGATGAAAAGCTACTCCAAAAAAATGGAGTCGCAGCTCAACCGCGAAAAATCCAAAATCCTCCGCAACCTCGAAGGCATCCGCAACATGACCAAACTCCCCGGAGTCATGGTCATCATCGATGTGAGCGCCGAGACCAACGCCGTCAAGGAAGCCCGCAAACTGGGCATCCCCACCGTCTGCCTGATCGACACCGATAGCGACCCGGACTACGCCGACATCCCGATCCCCGGCAACGACGACGCCATGCGGGCGATCGAGGTCGTGGTGGATCAGCTCTGCCGGGCGGTGCAGGAAGGCAAGCAATCCCGTACCGCCTCGGCCGAGGGCATCGACCCCGCCGGCGACGGGGGCCAAAAGCCCAAACGCCGCAGCAGCCGCTCGCAGTTCTCCGCCGACGCCTCGGCCCCGGCCAGCGATGACGCCTCGACCGACACCCCGCCGGCCGACGAGACCCCCGCGGCCGACCCCGCCCCCGAAGCCAAGGCCGACCCCGGCGCCGGCGGCGACACCGGGATCGAGAACCTGGCCAGCTCCGGCAAGCCCGAACCCGCCAACCGCTAACCCCGTCCGGGTCCGCCCCGGCCTCCACGGCCACCCCCCACCCACCGGCAAAGCCCACGGCCCCCCCGTGGGCCTGACCCATCCCCATGAGTCCCCGTTTCTTTTTTAATCCAAACCCCGCAACCCCGGAGTTTCTCCCGTGATCACCGCCAAAGACGTAAACGCCCTCCGCCAACTCACCGGCATGGGCATGATGGAATGTAAAAAAGCCCTGACCGATGCCTCGGGCATCGTCGATCAAGCCGTCGACCTCCTGCGCGAACGCGCCGGCGGCAAGATGGACACCCGCGAGGCCGAGGCCGGCGAAGGCGCGATCGCCGTCGCCCGGTCGGGCAACAGCATCGCCTTGATCAAAGTCATGACCGAAACCGACTTCTCGGCCCGCAACGAAAACTTCCTCGAAAAGCTGCAACAGATCGCCGACGAAGCCGCCAAGCTCGACACCGATGGCAAAGTCGAACCCAACGACGCGATGAAATCCATCATCCAGGACCTGCGGCTGACGATCAAGGAAAACATCGCGCTGGGTGAAGCCGTCCGCGTCACCGGCGACAACATCGCCAGCTACGTCCACACCAACCGCAAATCCGCGGCCGTGGTCGCGGCGTCGGGCAACATCTCCGACGATCTGCTCCGCGGGTTGTGCATGCACGTCACCGCGGCCGTCCCCCCCGTCTGCCCCGCGCCGCTGGCGATCGACCAGGACGACCTGGACCCCGCCACCGTTGAGGCCGCCAAAAAAGTCTTTGTCGAAGAAGCCGCCGCCACCGGCAAACCCCCGGAAATCGCCGAGAAAATCGCCGGCGGCAAGATGAACAAGTGGGTCAGCGACCACACCCTCCTGGGCCAAACCTACATCAAGGAAATGGACGCCAAGAAGCCGGTCAAAGACTACCTGCCCGACGGAGCCAAGATCACCCAATTCGTACGCTTTGCTATCTAAGTCGCCCTTGATTTAATCGAGGTTTATACGTTATTGAAATCGCACCTTCAGGGGTGCGATTTTTTCATTTATTTGGTATTTTTTAAGCCTACATTCTGCGCTACGTCCCTAAACTGATCTCGCAACAATGACTGTTGTCCCGCTGGGCAAAGATTGCAACGCCATGAAACATTCACCCTCCACGATCAATCCGTCCGCGACCCTCAGGCAGCTCACGGGATCGTTGGTGAGCGACACGCCAGCGGGGGTCAATATCGATCACGATCAGTTGCTTAAGTTGTTCTCCGAGCGTCGTCTGGGCGAACACTTTGGCCCCCAAGGGGTGGTCATCTCCGATGCCCGGCAAAAAGACATGCCCATCGTGGCGATGAACACCGGCTTCGAAACACTGACCGGTTACAAACGCCACGAAGTCCTCGGCCGCAACTGCCGATTCCTCCAGGGCAAAGACACCGATCCCATCGGCGTGTCGTACCTGCGTCGCGCCATCGAAACCGGCCGACCCGCGATCGTCACCCTCCGCAACTACCGCAAGGACGGCGGCGAATTCTGGAACCGCCTTTCGCTCAACCCCATCCGTGACGCCGCGGACCAGGTGGTCTACTTCGTCGGCGTGCAGTCCGACGTTACCGCGCTGCGCGAGGTCGAGCAGCAGTTTGCCAGCACCATCGCCCAGGTCGAAGAAGCATTGGGCGCGAAAGCCTACAAACAGTTCAGCCTCGGCGAAGAAATCGAACACCGCGAAGCCCTCTCCGACGACCGCGAGAGTGAGCTGCGTGACCTGCTGGCGACGCTGACCCACGAGCTGCGTCAACCCAGCCTCAGCATCTCGGGCATGCTCAAACTGCTGGCCAACGAATCTTCCGGAGCCTTCTCCGACGACGACCGGCGCAGTCTGAACCTGGCCATCCAGTCGTCAGACCGCATGAAACGCCTGGTCGATCGCCTGGCGGACCTGGTCGTGGTCGAAGAAACCCCCGTCCTGCCCCAACGCGTCTCGGTCGGCAAACTCATCGACGGACTCATCGACTATCACTCCGACCTCGCGCAAAAGTACGGCGTCCAGGTCACCTCCGAATGCCGCGGCGGTGATGAGCAATTCATCAGCGAATTCCAGGTCAGCGAAGCCCTAGCCAACATCCTGAAAAACGCCCTGATCCACGGCAGCCGATGTGACCAACCCAAAGTCCACCTCACTTGCGAGTCGGGCCCCGGGCTCATCCGCATCACCGTGAAGGACAACGGACCGGGCATCCCGGAAAAATTGCAAGGCAAAGTCTTCGGCCTTTTCGCCCGTGCTAACATCGACAGCGAACGGCCCGGCAGCGGCATCGGCCTCACCGTCGCCCGCCGACTCATGAGCCGTGTCGAAGGCACCATCGGCCTCGAGTCAGCAGTCGGCCAGGGCACCACCGTCATCCTCACCTTTCCCATCAATCGAGCTTAAACCAAGTCGCGTCCGGCTTAAGGAAAGTTTAAGACATTTTGGAGATTATACGATCATGCTCGTAATCGAACGCACCATCGGCAGCACCCTGCGCATCGGCAGTGACATCCGCATCAAAGTCACCAACATCCCCGGCTCCCGCCGCGTCCGCCTCGGCCTGGACGTGCCCAAGGGCACGCTCATCTGGCGTGAAGAGGCCGGCGCTCCCGAAAACGTTCGCCCCGCGCTGCAACCCAAGGCCGAGCTCCGCGTGCTCATCATCGAAGACGATCCCGCCCACGCCCACCTCATCGAGATGGGCCTCAAACGCGCGGGCAATTCCACCGCCATCCATGCCGACAACGCCACCGATGCCGAGAACATCCTCCGCGAAACCCGCGACACCGGCGACGCCCCGAACCTCATCATCTCCGACCTGAACCTGGGCATCGGCGAGATGGACGGCATCGAACTCATCGAAGCCATCCAGGACGACCCCCTGCTCTGCGCGGTCCCCGTTGTGATGCTCTCGGGCGTCGCCACCGCCGACAACATCAGCGCCGCGTTCGATGCCGGGGTCAGCGCGTTTCTCGCCAAGACCGATGACTACACCGAGTTCAGCAACCTCATCATCCGGGTCGCGGAGTTCTGGCGGCAGAACCTCCCGCCCCGCCCGCTGATGTCCGACGATGAGACAGCCCTGAGCGATCCGGACAGCGAGGAAAGTCCCGGCCGTGCCGCGGCCGAGTGACCCCCGCGCCTCGCGATCCTGAGTTATCGAATCGAGCCCACGCCCCCCGGCGTGGGCTTATCGTTTGAGTGGAGCCCGCCGTATACTGCACGACCACCCGCCGGAGTCTTGCCTTGTCCCCCACCGCCCCCCCCCGATCTGACCACACCGCCGCTGCCGCCGATCCCATCGCCGCTTACGCCGACCGGCAGGTCTGGGTGGACGGCCGGCTGACCCCCGCCGCCCAAGCCTCCGTGTCCGTCTTCGACCACGGCCTGCTCTACGGCGACGGGGTGTTCGAGGGCATCCGCGTCTACGACCAGCGGGTTCTCAAGCTACAGACCCACCTCCGCCGATTCGCCGAGTCCGCCAAGTCGATCCGGCTGAAGCTGCCCTACGCCCTCGACGAACTTTTCGACGCGGTCAAAGAAACGATCCGGGTCAACGACATGGCGTCGGGCTACATCCGCCTCGTCGCCACCCGCGGGCCCGGGACGCTGGGCATCGACCCCGTGCCCTGTCCCCGGCCGTGCGTGTTCATCATCGTGGCGCCGCTGAAGCTCTACCCCCAGGAGTTTTACGACACCGGTCTGAAACTCATCAGCAGCTCGTTTGTCCGCACCAGTCCCCAGGCCCTGAGCCCGCGGATCAAGAGCCTGAACTACCTCAACAACATCATGGCCAAGACCGAGGCCCTCGACGCCGGCGTGCTCGAAGCGGTGATGTACAACGACCAGGGCTTTGTCGCCGAGGCCACCGCCGACAACCTCTTCATCGTGAAACACACCGGCAAGGGCACGCGTGTCATCACCCCCCCCTCAGCGCCGGCTGCCTCGAGGGCGTGACCCGCAACCTCGTGCTGGACCTGGCCCACGACGCGGGCTTCGAGACCCGGCAGGAAAACCTCACGCCGCCACGATCTGTACACCGCCGACGAAATGTTTCTGACCGGCACCGGCGCCGAAGTGATCGCCGTGGTCAACCTCGACGGCCGACCCATCGGCGCCCCCGGCAGCCCCTCCGAAGGCAAGCCCGGCCCAACGACCCAAAAGCTCAACGCCGCCTTCCGCGAGATGGTCAAAGACGCGCCGGAGGATTGAGCGATGCAAGACAACAAACGCCAAGTCGCCAAGTCGCCAAGACGCCAAGAAGAACCGAGCCAAAGCCTTGATCAGCTGACGCACCGGGTTATCGGCGCAGCTATCGCGGTTCATCGTGAATTAGGGCCCGGGTTTCCCGAATATGTCTACGAGGAAGCCTTGGCGATCGAATTGACCGAACAAAAAATTCGGTTCCTGCGGCAAGCCAAGGTCAATGTGTTTTACCGCGAACGACTGGTCGGACAAGGTCAACTGGACATCTGGGTCGATCAACAACTTGTTCTCGAACTCAAAGCCGTCGAGCAGCTTCATCCCAAGCACCACGCGCAAACCAAAGCCTATCTTGCCGCCACCGGCTGCCACCTTGGTCTCCTGATCAACTTCCACGAAGCCATCCTGAAAGATGGACTTCACCGTATAGTCAACACCCCAAAGCAATAACTTGCCTTTCTTGGCGTCTTGGCGTCTCGGCGTCTTGGCGTTGTGCCTCCCATGCCAAACGCCCCCGCCCCGCCCCCCCCTCCGCTCACCTACCTCACCCCCGATCTGCCCGGGACCGGCGGAACGCTCAAGCAGCGGCCCGAGGATTTTCTCGTCGAGGAGCAGCCCCTCTACGAGCCCGCCGGCGAGGGCGAACACCTCTACCTCTACATCGAGAAGAAGGGCGCGACCACCCTCGACCTCGCCCGCCGGGTCGCCAAGGCTTTCCGCGTCAAGCGTCGGGACGTGAGCTACGCCGGTTTGAAAGACAAGCACGCCATCACCCGCCAACTCATCTCCGTCTGGCGGCCCGGCACGACCAACGCCGACGACGCCGAGGGCCTCGAACGCTTTTCCCACTACCCCTACGCCCACGTGCTTTGGGTCGATCGCCACACCAATAAGCTTCGCCGGGGGCACCACGGCGGGAACCGTTTTGTCATCTACGTCCGCGACGTGGAGCCCACGGCCGTGCTGCGCGCCAAGCCCATTCTCGATCGTTTGACCCACGCCGGCTTTCCGAATTACCTCGGCGAGCAACGCTTCGGCTACCGGCAGAACTCCCACCTGCTCGGCCGGCGGCTGCTGCACCGCCAGTACCAGCCCTTCCTCGATGAGCTGATCGGCGGGCCCCGCGACGACGAACACGAGGACATCCGCGCGGGCCGGGCGGCTTACGACGCCGGCGACATCACGCTCGCGCTGGACAAGATCCCCGGTTCGCTCCGCGCCGAGCGCCAGGCCCTCGACGCCCTGCGCCAGGGCAAGACCCCGGAGCAGGCGGCCCATGCCGTGGACCGGACGCAGCGCGATTTCCTGGTCTCCGCCGCCCAGTCGGCGGTCTTCAATGCCGCGCTGGACCGCCGACTGCGGGCCGGCACGCTGCGGCAACTCTTGCCGGGCGATCTCGCGTGGAAGCACGACAACCGGTCCTGCTTTGCCGTGGACGCCGACACCGCCGCCACCGAAAACGCCGACGCGGGCCGCGTCAAAAGCCTGGAGGTCTCCCCCTCCGGCCCGCTCTGGGGCCACGGCATGACCCAACCCGCAGCCCCCGTCCTCGACGACGAACTCGCCGCGCTCGCCGACGCGGGCCTGTCGCCCGACGATTTCGCAGACCAGCGTCACCTCAGCACCGACGGCACCCGCCGACCCCTGAGAGAAAAACTCATCGACCCCGAACTTTCCGGCGGCGTCGACGAGCACGGCCCGTACCTCCGCCTGTCCTTCACCCTCCGCCGCGGCACCTACGCCACCGTCGCCCTCCGCGAAATCACGAAGTAAAGGGCAGGGTGCGGGGTGCGGGTGCGGGGTGCGGGGTGCGGGGTGCGGGGTGCGGGGTGCGGGGATCAGATTTTATGGCGCGGGGAGGTTGGTCGTGGGATACTTTGCTTTAAAGTGGGGCGGGCTTCCAGCCCGCCGTTCGGGCGTAGCCCGAAGGGGCTGAGGTTTCAGCCCTTCGGGACGAGGGCGGGCAAGATGCCCGCCCCACTTTAAAGCAAAGTATTCCCACGACCGGGAGGTTCGCTGACCGTGTACGTTGTCCAGTTACGTTAGAATGGTTACTCCGCCATCCAAAAGCTATTTTCTGTCTCACGTCTTCTGCTTATCCTGACCCCCGAACCCTGACCCCTGACCTCGATCCCCAAACCCCGGTCCCTAGATTATGAAAGCCAACGAAATCAAACCCGGCCAGGTCCTGAACCTCGACGGCACCGCCTACCTTGTGACCAAAACCGAAAACGTCAAGCCCGGCAAGGGCGGCGCATTTGTGCAGACCAAGCTCAAGTCCATCAAGCACGGCAACGTCACCGAGAAACGCTTCCGCACCGCCGACGAAGTCGAAGGCACGAACCTCGACAAACGCGACGTCGAATACCTCTATTCCGACGGCACCGGGGCCATCTTCATGGACGGCGAAAGCTTCGAGCAATTCACCATTCCCGAGGACATCCTCGGCGACACCCTGCTGTTCATCAAACCCAACGAATCGATCAAGGGGTTGTTTCTCGACGGCAGCTGCATCACCATCGAGCTGCCGATGGCGGTGGAACTGCAAATCACCGAGACCGAGCCGGGCATTAAGAACGCCACCGCGACCAACGTCCTGAAAGAAGCCGTTACCGAAACGGGCCTGAAAGTTCGCGTCCCGCCGTTCATCAAGGAAGGCGAAGTTGTCCGCATCAACACCGAGTCCCGCGAATACCTCAACCGCGTGACGGGCTGATTTTGCTCGATTTTGATTTTGTGAAGGGTAAGATGAAAGCATGCCTGCCGTGCAATTATCCAAGCTGACCGTTGAGCAGTATTTTCAGATGGGCGAGGACCCGCCGGGGATCCGTTTTGAACTGGTCGATGGGGAGATCGAGATGTCGCCGAGCCCGACCACCGCACACGCTTTTGCGATTACCGAGCTTTGCTTTTATCTGCGGGCGGAGGCGGCGGTCCGATATCCCGGCAAGGTGCTGATGGACTTGGACACCCCCATCGATGACGCCACGGTACGACGGCCGGACCTGCTGTATTTCAGCGAAGCCCGGCAACACCTGATCGGCCCGGAACGGCTTCGCGGGGTGCCGGACCTGGCGATCGAAGTGGTGAGCCCCGCCAGCGTCGAACTGGATCACCGCATCAAGCGAGAGGAATACGCGGCGGCGGGGATCCGTTTTTATTGGGTGATCGACCCGGTTCGCCGCACCGCCCTGGCTTACGAACTGGGCGAGGCGGTGTACGAATTGGTGGGCGATGCCGGGGCGGAAGATGACTTGGCGGCCCCCCCTTTTATCGACGTGCCGCTGAATCTGTCACGTCTATGGATCGGCGGGTAGCTCCGCTGTAAAGTGAATCGATTCGGCAGCAATCCGCCGTGATCCGGCGGGGATTGTCGCCGCGGGCGTTGATGTTATCCTCAGAGTTATGAGTACTTCCCCCCCTGGTGCGACGTTGGTGGTTGGCGGCGGCATCGCGGGGCTGACCTGCGCCAGGGTGCTGGCCGAGGCGGGGCACCGCGTCACGCTGGTCGACAAGGGGCGGCGTCCGGGCGGGCGGCTGACCACCCGCGTGTCGGGGAGCGGGCCGACGTTCGACCAGGGGGCGCAGTTTCTGACCGCCCGCAGCCTGACGTTTCAACGGCAGGTCCGGGCGTGGTGCGACGCGGGCTGGGCCACGCGATGGGACGGTCGATTCGTGGACCTCACCCCCGGGCAAACTCTGACCGACACGGTGCGGCAAGCCAAGCGGTACGTCGGCTTGCCGGGCATGGGTTCGTTGGTCGAAAAACTCAGCGAGGCCTTGGACGGGATCGACGGCCCGCACTTTGAACGGCGGATCGCCCGGCTTCAGCACACCGACGAAGGCTGGCGGGCGGTGGATACCGACGATCAAATCTTGGGCCCGTTTGACCGGGTGGTCGTGGCCGTCCCGCCGCCCCAGGCCCGACCGTTGTTGGGCCCCCACGATGCGGACCTCGACGACCACCTCGCCACCGTGCAGTCGCGGCCGACCTGGACGGTGATGCTCGCGTTTGAAGATTCAATCGAGCTTCCCGATCCGTTTGCCTCGGCCTTTGTCAGTGAGAGTCCGCTGTCGAGTATCACCCACAATTCTGCCAAACCAGGCCGGCCCGACCCCGCCAAAACCGGCGACTGCTGGGTCCTGCACGCCACGACCGATTGGTCGCAAACGCACGTCGATGATGAAAACGCCGCGGTGGTGGCGGCGCTGACCGCAGCGATGGAGCAAGCCCTGGGCCAATCGTTGCCGACGCCGACCTACGCCGCCTGCGCACCGCTGGTTGATGGGCCACATCGAAGGTCCGCTGGCCGAGCGGTGGCTCGCCAGCGCCGACGGCCGGCTCTCGTTCTGCGGCGACGCCTGCACCCAGGGCAGCCCCGCGAACATCGAACGCGCCTGGCTGAGCGGCCTGGGTCTGGGCGAACACCTCGCCGGGCCGGCGATTTGAAATCGCCCGAACCTTCACCCTCGGCGGGCGAGAAGGGGGCTTCCAGCCCCGCGAAAATGAGTGCGCCGCTTCCGCGACTTTACACCGACCTTGCCTGGCTTTGGCCCCTGCTTTCGCCCCCGGAACAGTACCTTGCCGAGGCGGAGCTGTTGGAGGAGCTGATCGCCCGTCGGCTCGGCCCCGGGCCCCATCGGATCCTCGAACTCGGCGCCGGCGGAGGCCACACCTTGGTCCACCTCGACCAGCGCGGCGCGGGCCGACACGATTGTGTCGCGGTCGATCTCGCCGAGCCGATGCTCGCCCACGCCCGCCGGCTGATCCCCGGCCTGCCCACCCACGTCGCCGATATGCGCGACCTCCGCCTCGACCAAACTTTTGACGTCGTCCTCATCCACGATGCCGTCGATTACCTGCTCACCCCCGATGACGTGACCGCCGCGCTGGTCACCGCCCACGCCCACCTCCGCCCCGGCGGCCTCGCGCTGATCGCTCCCACCTATACCCACGAAACTTTCATCGACGGCGAAACCGCTCAGGACACCGCGGTGACCGACCTCGCTCCCCCCCTCTCAGATGAAAATACCCCCGACCCGCCCCCCGATGAAGCGGTCACGACTGACGCTGCATCCTTTGATGGCGAAGTGACTTACCTCAGCTACGTCCACGACCCCGACCCTGCCGACCACACGTTCGAGATGATTCTGGTGTATCTGGTCCGACCCGCGGCCTACACGCAACCCGCCCGGGCGGTACAGCTGATCGAAGATCGCCACACCTGCGGGCTTTTCGACCGGGCCGACTGGTTGGCTATGCTCGCCGCAGTGCAGCTCGAGGCAGAGTTTGTCCAGCAAGGCGACGACGACGAAGCCGGCGCCTGGTCCCTCTTCGTCGGCACCCGCCCCCCCTCCCCCCCCTCCCTAATTCCTCAATCTGAATAAGCACCCGTCGGGCGTGGGGCCCCGCGGTCGACGACCTCGATCAAAAGTGACCGTGACCGTGACCGCTCTAAAGCTTTACCTATAAGTGATTTGTGCGTAGGTTAGGCGCATAAAAAAACGCCGATTCGCAGGAGCTTCCTTGCTCCCGCGGTCGGCGTTGTTTGATCGAGCATCCTTGCCGATCAAAAATCCCATGGTGACCTCGGCGTCCGTGCCGAGTAAGTTGCCATGGATCAGGTCACATCCTTGCGACCTGTCACTAATTTATCAACCTGCCGTCACCTGTCAACCCAAAACTGATGAATATCAGAAATATTTTTGATTATTGCCCCCTGCGTGGTTATCAGACCTCAACCAGCCGTCGAAATTCTCTCGGGATGATGTATCATACCGTGAAGAGCCGATCTATATCGGATTGATTCCTGACATCGACCGGAACGACCTGATGACTGATGACGCCCATCTGAGCCCGCCCGCCCAAACCCGGGAACAGCGTGGCCTCGCGCTGAAAAAAGCCCGCGCCGCGGCGGGACTCACGGCCGTGGACCTGGCCCAGCGCGTCAACGACCGCACCGCGGGCAGCGATATTACTCACCACGCCATCTACAGTTACGAGCGCGGCAAGGTCCTGCTCTCCCGCGAAGTCGGCCTCCGGATCGCCCACACCCTCAACCTCCACCCCGGCGAACTCCTCCTCGGCGACCCCGACTTCGCCACCGCCCCTCCTCACCCCCCGACACTTCCCGCCGCTTCCCTACATTCCACGCCACCACCCGCCGCTGGCCCGCCCGCCCCCGCTGAGCTTGCCGCTCCATTCAGCCCATCTCCGGTATACCCCCTCGCCACGCCCGGCCCCGCCCCCGAACTCCGCATCGCGTTGAGCAAGTCCGCCCGCGCGGCCCTGCCCGTGGGCAATGTGCTCTACCGCTTGCTGGGCACCGCCGAAATCGGCCGATCGTCGATGCACGGCTATCTCGACGTGTTCAACCTCCTGCTCCGCGATCTCCATGCCGCCCTCACCAGCCCCGCGGGGGTCGAAGTCAAAACCCTCGGCCTCACCGAAGGCAACGACGTGCCCTACCACCTGCTCCGCAGTTGCAACGACCTGCACGTCCTGGTGTCGGCCGCCCTCCGCACATTGCTGAGTCACGACGACCCGCGATCGACGGTGCTTTACGACGCTTGCCGCCACACTCAGCAGCAGCTGGGACCTTACCTGCGGCTGCTCGAAACCAATCTCCGACAGAACGACCGCGGCCTGGATGTCTCGACCGATGCCGAGCCGTTGCTGCCCGCCGTTCCCAGCTATTCCGACAACCAGCTCGCCGCCGTCGCGCACTACGCATTCGACTAATCCCCCCCGGCAGTCCTTTGAATCGCTACCCAAGCTCGGCGGGTCTCCGCCGAACCTGCCTATCCTGTAGGACTCATATGTTGCCCCCCTCGGCTTGCGCCCGGGACATTCCGCGCCCCATGCTTCAAACCCCGAACCTTTTAATAATGACTGACTTCCGCGTCATTGGCTTTCTTCGACCGCTGTTTCACTTTGGCCGGGCCCCTCTGCCCGCCGTCTTGCCGTTGCTGCTCCTGGCGGTGCTGGCTCTGGGCGTGCCGCTGGGCTGCGCCGCCGCGCCCGACTTGCCGCCGGGGGTTCAGCTCGAGACCTACGACGTTTCGCCCTACGCCCGGGTGCTGACCGCATCGGTGGACCGCGGCATGGTGGACTACGCCGCGATCACCGACCTGCCGGAGACCTACGACGACTTGGACGGCCAACTGTCGCGCTACCTCGACGTCGTCGCCCGCTACGGGCCCGAGTCCACGCCCGAGCTGTTTCCCACCGAAGACGACGAGATCGCCTACTACCTCAACGCCTACAACGCGATCATGATCCGCCTGTGGCTGGACAACGGCGGCCGGACCGCCGACGCGGACGACGGCGTTTCCTGGCTGACCTGGTTCACCCTCAACCAGTGGAAAATCGACCAACGTACCATGTCGCTGGACTACCTCGAACAGCGCCTGATGCGGGTCCGCTACGACGAGCCGCGCATCCACGCCGCGCTGGTCTGCGGCGCGATCGACTGCCCCCCGCTCCGGGACGAGCCCTACGTCGGCGGCCGGCTCGACGCGCAGCTCGACGACCAGATGCACGCCTGGCTCACCGATCCGTCCGACGACGGCCTGCAAGTGGACGACGAAGGCAACGTCCGCCTCTCGCGGATTTTCAGCTGGTACCGCGACGACTTCCGCCCCACCGGCGGCCTGCAGGCGATGCTCGAACGCCACCTAGATGACGACGATCCCCGCAAGGCCGCCGCCGTCCGGGCCGCCGCGAACAACCGGCTGGATTTCAAAGGCTACGACTGGACTATCAACCTCCCGGTCAACGCCGGGCCGCAAGAATAAAACGACTTTGAATCGCAAGCGTGAGACAGACGCGGAAAAAACGTTTCCGTCAACGGCAATACGGATCAGTGCAGATTACGACCGCAGGTATTCAGATCGGGATCACGGATTGAAAAGCCCTTCCCTGACTTTTGCATCAAGCCGCGGCGCGAGGGCGATCGATCCGGCGACGCGCTTTACGCCACTGCGGTCTATGGTTCCTGTGGCAAAAACTTCGGTAGTGGGATCCTTCAAGTGGGGCGGATTTCCGGTCGTGGGATACTTTTCTCAAAAGTGGGGCGGGCATCTTGCCCGCCAGCGGCCCGAAGGGCTGAAACCGCCACTTCGGGCTACGCCCGAACGGCGGGCTGAAAGCCCGCCCCACTCTAAAACTAAAGCAATGTATCCCATTATTAAAACTTCCCCCCTCCCCCCCTTTCCCCCCCTTCTTTCCTTTGCGTTCCCCCTTGCCGTCCTCCGCGTAACATGGCGGTGATGCGGATCGCCATTATCATTCCGACGCTTAACGAATCCGCGACGATCGCCGGGGCGATCACTTCGGCTTTTGCCCAGGCGCCCGTCGCCGTGGTGGTCGCCGACTGCCACTCGGCCGACGACACCGTGGCGTTGGCGCGGGCGGCGGGGGCGGACGTGGTGGTCGGGCCGCAGATCAGCTCCCGGGCCGCGGCATTGCAGGCGGGCATCGATCGCGCCCTGCAGCAACACCCCGACCTCGACGTGCTGTGGATGCTCCACGCCGACTCGTCGGCCCCGCCCGACGGCCGGGCCGCGATCACCCGCGTCCTCGCCAACCCCGCGGTCGTGGGCGGCGCGTTTACCCAGCGGTTCAACCTCCGGCCCCACCGCCCGACCCACCTCCAACGCCGGCTCCTGCGCTTCGTCATCTTCTGCAATCGCACCCGCTACCGCCTCACCCACATCTACTTCGGCGACCAGGGCCTGTTCGTCCGCCCCGCCGCGCTCGCACGGATCGGCGGGGTCCCCCAGTTGCCGTTGATGGAAGACGTCGAGCTTTGCCGGCGTCTCAAAACCATCGGCCGACTCCGCCTCAGCCCGTCGCCCCTGACCACCAGCCCCCGCCGATTCCTCAAACACGGCATCCTCCGCCAAGCCCTCCACGACGCCCGGCTGCTGCTGTCCCACCGCCTGGGCCACACCCCCGCCGACGCCCACCAGCTCTACAACCAGGACAACCTCGACCACGCTGGCCCCGCCCGTCCCGTCTGACCCCCCCCCGCTTTGCCTCCCCTCATTCCTTCCCCCTGCCCGCGTTTGCTTTTTTCCGCGTCGTTTTCAAAGCGGGCGAAACCGTTGGCCGCGAATCCATGCGCCACTTTGGGTTGGCGAGGGTATTTGCCATCGATGAGAATCCGCGGGGTTTGCGGGAAGCCACCGATGCCGTTGGGCCGTGGCGCCGGCCGGCCGATTTCCTGCCCCCCATCCGTGGGTCTGCCGTGATCAGGCAACGCGGTTAAACTGCCCCGTTGACCCGCATTCATCCTTTACTCCCCAGCAGCCCAACATGTCCGACACCCCCGTTAGCTCATCTGCCCCCCGCGTTTCGCCGTCCGAGAAATCGATGGAGGACATCGTCGCGCTCTGCAAACGCCGCGGCTTCGTCTACCCCGCCAGCGAGATCTACGGCGGGATCAACGGCTTCTGGGACTACGGCCCCCTGGGCACCGCCCTCAAAAACAACCTCCGCGACCACTGGTGGAAACACATGGTCGACTGCCCCCCCATCGGCCCCGACGGCGACCCCGTCACCATCGTGGGCCTCGACAGCTCCATCATCCAAAACCCTAAAACCTGGGAAGCGTCGGGACACGTCGGCGGGTTCAATGACCCGATGAGCACTTGCAAGCAGTGCAAAAAGCTTTTGCGTGCGGATCATGTCTTGTCCATGCTCAATGAAGCGTCGTGGGTCGCCACATTGATCGCGTCCGACGCTGATGCCGCGGAATGGTCCACCAGCAAAGCGGGGCGAAAACTCGCTCCGGGCCTTGCCGATGCGCTGAAAGAATCGCCGACGCACATTGAGGCGATCACGGAAGCGACGCAGCGCGTGGCGGACCACGACACCGCGGAAGACTTCGTTGCCGCCTGTCCCCACTGCGGCGGAGAATTGACCCCGCCCCGGGCATTCAACCTCATGTTCGAATCAAATGCGGGCGCTATTCAAAGTGATGAAAACAAGGTCTACCTGCGTCCCGAAACGGCGCAAGGCATTTTTCTGAACTATAAGAACGTCGTCGATACGATGCGGGTCAAGATGCCGTTTGGGATTGCGCAGATCGGTAAGTCGTTTCGCAACGAAGTGACGCCGCGCAACTTTATCTTTCGGAGCCGGGAATTCGAGCAGATGGAGATGGAGTGGTTCTGCGCTCCCGACGAATCGGGCAAGTGGTACGAGTTCTGGAAACAGAAGCGGATGGAGTGGTGGGAGTCGCTGGGCGTGGACCCGGCGAACCTGCGGTTCCGCGATCACGACGACGACGAATTGGCCCACTATTCCAACGCCTGCGTCGACGTCGAATACATCTACCCCTTCACCGCGCCGGGCTTCGGCGAGCTGGAGGGCGTGGCCCACCGCGGGGACTTCGACCTCACCGCCCACCAGACGCATTCCAAGACCAAGATGGAATACTTCGACCAGGAACGGCAACTCGCCGCCAAGGCCGAGGGCAAGTCGAAAGAGGAAGTTGCGGCGGTGTCGAAATATATCCCGCACGTCATCGAACCCGCCTCGGGCCTGACCCGCGCGGTGCTGGTGATGTTATGCGAGGCGTTCACGCCCGACGAGTCTCGGCCGTCGAAGATGTTCATGAAATTCAAACCCAAGTTTGCCCCGGTCAAGGCCGGCATCTTCCCGCTGGTCAACAAAGACGGCATGCCCGAAAAGGCGCTGTCGCTCTACCTCCGCCTCCGCGAACACTACGCCTGCGAGTACGACGCGAAGCAGTCCATCGGCAAACGCTACGCCCGCATGGACGAAATCGGCACGCCCTTCTGCTTCACCGTCGACGGCGAGACCGCGAACGACGACTGCGTCACCGTCCGCCACCGCGACACGCAGGAGCAGGAACGGGTCAACCTCGGGCAGGTCCACGCGTTTTTGGCCGAGCAGTTGGCGGATTGAAGAGTTAACGCCAAGACGCGAAGACGCCAAGACGCCAAGACGCCAAGAAAGACATTAAGCAAGAAAGTAAAAGCAGTGCTTCGCTTATCCGCAGAAGACACGGAAGCACGGAGAAGTAGTCGAAATGGCGATAAGTAAGATGCTTGTTGTTCAATCTGCATTATCGGCACAATCGACGTCAAAACTGCCCTTGTCTTGGCGTCTTGGCGTCTTGGCGTCTTGGCGTCTTGGCGTCTTGGCGTCTTGGCGTCTAAATTTTCCCGGGTGTAGAACTTTGTGATGAACCGTCGCCGAACCGCATTGCTGGCTTTATTGCTGATCGCCCCGATTCAGTTGATCGGGACGACGGCGGCGATGGTGTGGTTTCCCGACAGCACCGTAGCGAAGGTCGGGTTCGGGTTGGCGAAGGTGCTGCTGATGCTTGCGCCGCTGGCGTGGCTGATTTTTTACGAAAAGCAGCGACCCCGGCTGCCACGTTGGCGCGGCCTCTCCCCCCCCCTCGGCCCCCCCCTCGGCCCCGAAAGTCACGGTCGCGGTCGCGGCTTCCGGGACTCGGGGATGTTGGCGGCGCATGTGACCGGGGCAATCATCTTTGTCGTGATCGCGGCGGCGTATTTCCTGGTGGGCCGACACTGGATCGATACCTCGCTGATGCAGGCCAAGGTGCGGCAGATGGGCCTGGACAACCTGTGGCTGTATCTGGCGGCCGCGCTGTACTGGTGCACCATCAACTCGCTGCTCGAAGAATATTTCTGGCGCTGGTTTATCTTTGAACGGCTGCGGGACGTGTTGCCCCGCCCCGCGGGGGGCGAGACCCATCGCCTCTTTTCCGCGACCAACCTCGCGGCCGTGGTGCTCTGCGGGCTGCTGTTTACCGCCCACCACGTGGTGGCGTTGCGGGTGTATTTCGACTGGAACGTCACCATTCTGGCGTCGCTGGGCGTGTTTATGGGCGGCTTCACCTGGTCGCTGATCTATCTTCGCTACCGCAACATTTACGCCGCCTACGTCAGCCACGTCTACGCCGACCTGATCATCTTTTACATCGGCTATTGCCTGATCTTCGGCAGCTAGGACATTTCGCAGTTGGCAAGGGGCGGGCAGGTTCGGCCGGCGACCCGGGCACCGCTCGGGGAATCCGCGGGCGGCGGGTGTCCGCTGCGGCGCGGGGTCGCGGCATATAGTTGGACATGCTTTTCAATCTGATGAACCGGCCCTATCTCATGAAACCAACTCTTTGCTCTTTCTCGACCCTGGCGGTGTTGCTGCTGACCGGGGCCTTGCTGCCGGGCTGCGACAACGCGGCGGAGGCGGCAAAAAGCGACGGGCCCAGCCCGTGGACTTCGCCGGCCTACGACGCGGCGTTTTCGGAAGTGTGGCACGACGGGCGGGCGGAGATGGCGGCTTACGATTTGACCTATCCGCGGTACGGCGAGCTGCGGACCGGCACGGCGGTGGCGATCACGGTGACCGAGCCGTTTGACCCCGAGAAGCGCGTGAAGGCCTACGCGGTGGGGCAGGACACCTACGGGGTGGTGAAGCTGAATCTGGCGGAGGATTTTCAAACCGGGGTGTACGACTACAACCTGATGACCAGCGTGTTTGTCGCTACGGAGCCCGCCAACGGCCTGCCCGCGGGCTCGCCGACGAAGGTCAGCTTTTCGTCGCAGGAATGGTGCGGCCACGTGTATCAGCAGTCGCTGTTTAGCAAACCCCGCCGCGGGCAGGCGGGCGTGGAAACCACTTGGCACAGCTATTTTGAAAGCGAAGCGGACCGCAACAACCACCGGATGGACCACCCCCGGGGCGGGATCGCGGAAGACGCCCTGATGCTCTGGGCCCGCGGCCTCGCCGGCCCCGCGCTCGAGCCCGGGCAGTCAGTCGAAGTCCCGATCTTCCGCTCCCTCGCGGTCCAGCGCCTGGGTCACGTCGAGCCCGCCTGGATCGACGGCACGCTGACCCGCACCGCCGATTCCGTGGAAGTGCAGACCCCCGAAGCCGGGACGTATACCTGCGACGTCATGACCGCCGAGGTGGACGGGCGGAGCTACCAATTCTTTGTGAATGCCGCGGAAGGTGAAGATCGACAAATCATCAAAGTGACCCGCAGCGACGGCTACGAACTAGTACTCCGCGGCATCGAGCGTCTGCCCTACTGGGGTCTGAACGACAACGCCGACGAGCGCGAACTGGAAAAATTCAACGTCTCCCGCCGCACGCCCGGCCAAATGTGAACGGGTCATCTACGGATCGCATCGTGCCCCGCCTTCGGCCCCGGATGAAATATCCGGGGCCGTTTTATTTTTCGGAGTCCAGGAAACACGCGGCCCACGCGGGGCGTACTGCTGGCAGTTGTCGTATCGCCAATTCATTTCGTTTTGCAGGCTCCGCTCATGCCCGATCCGTTTTTTGCCCGTGGTTCCGCGTCGTCGATCTTCCGCACTCCCGCCACGCTGGGTTTGCTCACGCTCGGATTGATCGCCACGGCGGATGGGTTGTTTTACGATCACACCATGGGGTGGACCGCGGCGTTGTTTGGGGGCGGCGTGTTGAGCGCAATGATGTTGCGTGGCGGGGGTCAGGTTTTGCGGGGTTGGCCGGGCCGGGGGGTGGGGTTGGCGACGCTGGTTTTGCTGATGGCGTTGGTGATGCAGCCCACGACGCTGGCGTTGCTCATGACGGGGCTGGCTTTGGTCAGCCTGGCGGTGATTGATCGGCAGGGGTGGACGCCCCGCCTGGTGGTGTGGGGGCGGCGGTGGTCGATGTTTTTGGGTGGCGGGCTCATTCAGATTTCCCGCGACGTGGCGAGCGCCGGGCGGCACCGTCGGCGACATAGTCGCCGAGAGCAGGCCGGCCTGCTTCTTGCGGAGGGATCGGGCGGTGCAGCGCGGATTATCAAGCGTCGTGGGGGGTTGGGGGTGTTGCCGTGGCTGTTGCCGGTGGTGTTCAGCGGGGTGTTCGTGTTGCTGTTTGCGTGGGCGAATCCGGTGGTGTCGCGGGAGCTGGGCCGGGCGTGGCGGTGGGTCGAAACGGGCCTGACCTCTGCCCACCACTGGCTGACCTGGGGCCGGGTGGGGCTCTGGCTCGTGGTGGGGGCATCGGTGTGGGCGCTGCTGCGGACCCGGGTCCGGCCGGCCCCGTCGCGTCGGTGGCGTCGATTCGCGGAGCGGTGGGGGCTGGGTCGCCCGCGGCCGATCGCCTCTGTGGATTCTCTCAATCCCGCGGATCCCGCGAAAAATTTGATTTTCGTTGGGCCGAGCGGTCGCCCGCGGACGGCGCTGATCGTGCGTTGCCTGCTGCTGTTTAACGCGGTATTCGCGGTTCAGACATTGCTGGACCTGCGGTATCTGGTGGGGGGCGCGCGCTGCCGGACGCGATGAGTTATGCCGAATACGCCCACCGCGGGGCGTACCCGTTGGTGTTCACCGCGTTGCTGGCGGGGGTCTTCGTGTTGGTGTCGTTCCGGCCCGGGGGGGCCGCGCAGCGGAGCCGCTGGGCCCGGGGACTGGTCCAGCTTTGGATCGCGCAAATATATTGCTGATGGGGGCCGCGATGTGGCGGCTGCAGCTGTACGTCGGCGCCTACAGCCTGACGCGGTGGCGGGTCGCGGCCGGGCTGTGGATGCTGCTGGTGGCGATCGGCTTCGGCTGGCTGGTGTGGCGCATCCTGGCGAACCGCGACAACGCCTGGCTGATGCGGCGGATCGCGGTCAGCGCGCTGACGGTTTTGTTTTTCGTTTGTTTTATCGATGTTGACGGCCGCATCGCGTGGTTCAACGTCCAGCACCGGACCGACGGGGCAACCCAAACATCGAGCCCTGTTTTGCCGTTGCTCACGGAAAGGTCAACTGCCGGAACCGTGGTCGAGGCGGTTGCCGTGCCCGTCGCCACGCGGGCGGGGGCCGGGCATCGCGCGGAGGTGATGGGCGGGGTGGACGTGGGGTACCTTCAGCAACTGGGGCCCGCGGCGTTGCCCGCCCTGCGTGAACTGATTCGGCAAACCGCGGATCGACCCGCGCTCGACGAGCTGCACGTCCGGGCGGTCGCGGTGGAGGCGGGACTGGCCCAACGGCTGGCCCGGCAGACCGACAACTGGCGGGGATGGACCTGGCGTCGGGCGCGGTGGAAGTCGGAGGTTGCCGGTGGGTCGTCCCAAAGTGAAACGCGGCCATGACGGAGGCATGACGGAGGCAAGAGGCCATGAAAAAAGCACGACCCGGCGTGTAAACACGTCGGGCCGCACTCGATCAGGGGCAAGGAAAATGGTTTGCCGGGCCGGGTGTGGCCCCCCTCCCCCCCCGCGGGGGGAGGGGGAGGGGGCCGGCGGGGCGGCCGTGGAGTTTCCCGAGCGGGTCGACGTGGCTTCACGTCTTCCTAAACCGGGGCACGGGAGCGGGCGAAACAGAAGAGCGTCGGCGGCTCGATCCGTGGCGTGGTGCTCGCGTGAACCTTCACGGCAGTTGTCCTGATCATGAGGGGGGTCATCTCGCGGTTGCGGTGTCGGGCCGTATCCTCCGGGGGTCCGACGAGGCGGGGTTTGAATGACCGGGCTTTCTCCAAAAAAAGGGTTGATCCCGACGGGGGGGGCCGGCTTTTCTAACCGGCGGCCGGGGGTGGGTTGGTTCGCCTCCGGGCGACGAGTGAATAGATACCCCAGCACCCTCGGCGAGGCGAGGCGAACTTGCAGATTTTTTACAAGTCTATTTATGAAATAGACTTAGGTAATAAACACGGTCAAGCCGTAAAGGTGGGGCGATGCTCGGATGTGGCGGCGGCACCTCATCGGCGGCCACGGATGTGGCGTGGGAGCAACAATCGGCGGTTTGAGGTTTTCACCGCGGAAGAAATGGGGAGATACCCAGAGACACGGAGGTAAGGCGGAAGGCAGGTTGTAACCGCGGATGGACGCGGATGGACGCGGATCAAGGCAGGTGGGGGTGAGCTAGCCAATGAGTCGGCCGAAACCGGTCAGACATCGATCAAAATCAGAAAATGATCCGTAGTAAGAAATGGGAATTTTGGATTCCGAACGCGTTGCTCAACCTTGATAGTACCACACCGCCGATCGCGGCCTGCTTTTAATCCGCGTCCATCCGCGTCTATCTGCGGTTACCAACCTGCCTTATCTCCCCCGCCTGTCCCGACGAACCCGCGGCACCCGCTTTGTCTGCTTTAGCCGTACCTTTGCCGGTGACGGCTGCACGTTTTTCCTGATATTTTGGGTTTGGGGGTTGTGTTCTGCCGAGGTGGGGGTAACCTGTCGCGCGCTCGGCCACCTCACGGCGGGGTTATTTGATGTGACCCTTGTTTTATTTTGCCCCCCCCTCCAACCTGACGGCCCCCGATGCGGGGGGCGGGCCGAGTCCCGACAAGATCGTGCCGCGCTCGCCGCGGACGGTGGCGTTGCGTCGTCAACTGGGGCTGGTGGTGATGGCGTGGGTGTTCGGCTCGCTGTGGATGTGGACGATCAGCGGCGCGGCGATGACGCAGTTTTCCCGCGAGCTGGGGTTGCCCGACGCGGGGTTCGGGGTGCTGGGGGCGTTGCCGTTTTTGGGGACGCTGTTTCAGTTGCCCGCGAGCTGGGTGCAGGAGCGGTTTGGCCGGCGCAAGCCTTGGTTTATCTTGACCCTGGGGCTGAGTCGGGTGTTGTGGATCGTCATTGCGTTGCTGCCGTGGGTCGTGCCCGCGGAGTGGGGGGCGGCGCGGTGGGTGCTGATGCTGGTGTTGGTGGGGGTGTCCTGGATCACGTCGCACCTCGGCGGGCCGGCGTTCATGTCGTGGTTCAGCGACCTGGTGCCGCGGCGGATCCGGGGGCGGTACACCGCGCTGCGGACGCTGCTGACCCTGCCGCTGTCGCTGGTCGCGACGCTGGGGGTGGGGGCGTGGCTGCGTCACACCGAAGCGGTGCAGGCCGCGGCGGGGTCGGCCGGGGGCCAGCTGCTGATCGCCACCAGCCTGCTGATCGGGCTGGCGGGGGTGCTGGGCGTGATCGACATCGCGGTGTTTTTCTGGGTCAAAGACCCCCTGCCCAGTCGGGGCAGCCGCGACACGCAGTGGATCAAAATGCTCCGCACCCCGCTGCAGGACCGCAACTTTCGGCGGTACCTGATCTACAACTTCACGCTGATCCTGGGCCTGGGATTTTTGGGGCAATACGTCTGGCTGTTCGTGCTGGACCAGGCGAAGGTGTCGTTTCTGATGGCGAACCTGATGCTGATCGCGGTGCCGTTGATGGTGCGTTCGCTGGCGTATCCGTTTTGGGGGCGGGTGGTGGACAAGCTGGGCAAAAAACCGGTGATGCTGATCGCGGGGAGCTTGTTCGTGGTCGGGCCGCTGGGCTGGCTGTTCGTGACGCCGGAGCTGTTGTGGCCGGGGTATCTGCTGACGATGATCTCGCCGCTGGTGTTACCGGGGATCGAGATCGCGAACTTTAATTTCATGCTGGACCTGGCCGAGACGCGGAAGGGCCAACGCGGGGGCAGCGCCTACGTGGCGATCAACTCGATCGTGGTGGGGGTCGGGGGGATGTTGTCGGGGTTGATCGGCTCGGCGGTGGCGGCGGCGTTGCCGACGTTTCACTGGGAACTGGTGCTGGATTGGCCGTGGCTGGCGTGGGTGGGCCTGGAAGCCGGGGCGGGGGGCGCGGTGATGGTGGTCAGCTATCACGGCGTGCTGTTCATCCTGTCGATGGCGCTGCGGGCCGCGGCACTGGTCTGGGCGACGACGCTGATCGAACCCCGCGCTACCGGGACCCGCGAAGCCATGCGGTACGTTACCACCTCGCTGTATTCCAACGTTCGGCAAGGCCTGCTCATGCCCACCCGCATCGTGGGCCGGGCCGCCCGGTGGAGCTACCGACTCAACCCGCGGGGACGCAAACCCTCACGCGGCAGGTAGAGGCCCACCCCGCCGGGATAAGCCGCGAAAAAAAAGGGGCTTCGCTATTGGATGGCATTCAGAGGGGAGGCCATCGAAGGGGGATTTTTTGGGGGGGGTTGAGGGAGGGGCGAGATTTTGCTAAGTTGCGCGGCTCGGATTCGCGGGCAGGTGCGGGGCGTCGGCCCCCGGACGCCTGGCCCCCCGGATCACCGGATCACCGGCCCCCGGTTCCCGGCCCCGTTGATTTATCCTAACCCCCCTTTTTCCCCCTGGCATCGGAATTTACCATGTACGCAGTGATTGAAGATTCGGGCACGCAGATCAAGGTCGCCCAGGGCGACGTGATCAAGGTCGACGTTCGTGAATTGGCGGAGGACGCCGCGAGCGTGACGTTCAATCGCGTGATGATGCTGGGCGACCCCGCGGGCACCGCGACCATCGGCCAACCCCTGGTCGAAGGCGCCAGCGTCACCGCCGACATCCTCGAAGAAGGCCGGGGCGATAAGGTCAGCGTCGTTAAGTTCAAGCGTCGCAAGACCTACAAACGGATGAAGGGCCACCGTCAGAACTACCTGAAGGTCCAGATCACCGCGATCAACGCCTGATCGGTTCCCGAAACTTCGGTGATTACAAGCACTTGGCAAAGCCCGTAGACGCGGGTTTTTTGCTGCACCCGCGCGGGGGCGAGGGCGGGAGGGGGGCGGGGGGGGGGGGGCGAGCCCGTTATAGATGCGAACGGCTTTTGATTTTCAAAAAAATCGCAGAAAAATGAACCGTGAGGTGAACCCCGCCTGCCGCGGAGCGTATTAAAGTTGTCATTTCTCCTCCGCGCCTGCCGGCTTACCTCCCCGGCAGGCGTTTTTTTTATGGATCGGATCGGCCCAATGTCGGCGAATCGGCGGTTTCAGCGGATGGGGGGCTGGGTTTTGCCCCACGCTCCGCGGATGACCGCCCGCATCGCGTCGTATTGCAGCGTGAATTCGTGGTTTTGCGCGGTTGTCGGGGAACCATTTCCAAAGGTACACCCCCGCGATGAACGGCTGATCCGCCAGCGCCGCGAGCCCGATCTCCATGCAGCGGAGCTTGAGCGCTCGGCCCTGCGCCGGGTCGCCAACCCGGACATCGGACCAGGGCTCCGCCGCGGCCGCGGTCGAGACGGCGTAGCCCAGTTCCGCCAGGAGCACCGGCTTGCCGTGTTGCTCGGCGTAGCCGCGGAATGTCTGGATCAACCGATCCCATCCCGCGATCAACTCCTCGTCGCGGGGCGGCACCGCGGCGGTCAGCGGGTAGTAGGCCTGGATGCCGATCAGGTCCAGGGCGTCCCAAAACGTCACCGCTTCGTAATCGCTCCAGTTCACCGCGTAGGTCAGTTTGCCGTCGTAGACCGTCCGCACCGCCGCAATGATCTCCCGCCACTGGGCTTCGCGGTGCAGCGTCCGGTCCAGCTCGGTGCCCACCGCGAAGACGGTGGCCCCGCCCCGCTGGGCGGCACGCCGCCTGGTGCAGAATAAATTCCCGGTACTCGGCAAAGAAGCGGTCCCACTGGGCCGGGGTGTCGAAGGTGATCTCACCCCGCCAACTGAAGCCGCTGCCCCAGTAGGCCAGGTGTGGTTTGAGAAAACTGGCCATCCCCGCTTGGCCCGCCCAGAGCAGCGGCTGGGTGCTGGCGGAAGCGGTACGCTCGGGGCGGTAAAAAACCGAGCCTTCCTGCGATACCGCGGCGTAGGGGTGGACCTGGATCGCGTTGACCCCCAGCGGCGCCAGGTGCTCCAGCAGCGGCCGCATGTCCGGCCCGTCCCACTCGCCCGGCCCGTTGCGCCGGCAGCTCACCACGATCCCCCGCATCATCATGTCCCTACGCCCGACTTCTCCCTCACCGCCCAGAGGCGACGCCACGTCCGGCGGCCTCTGTGCCCCGCTCGACGGGTCGCAGCCCCACACGCCCCCGATAAACAACAATCCCAAAACCCACCATTGCATCAAAGGATCATACCGAAGATGGCGACGCCCCCCCTCTCGGCCCCCCCCTCTCGGCCAACCGTCGTCGATCACCGCGAGTAGATATGGCCGAGAATGCGATATGCTGCCCGCCGCCGCGGCCTATGGTTCGGACCTGCCGCCGTCGCGCTGCGCGGCGAACATGGGCCTGGCGCTGCCCCCCCTCCCCTGAATTTCATGAGACCCTATGGCTTATCGACGTATCGATATCACCTTGCCCCAGGGCAATCAGACCGACTTCGGAGAGTTCTTCGACGGCCTGGAGATCGTGGACCTGCGCATTCGGCAGGAAGGCGAAGACCGACGACGCTGCATCGAGGTGCTCTGCCGTGACGATTCGACCGAGCCGATCCTCGAAAAACTCGCGGACCGCTTCGGTGAGGACAAGGATTATTACGCCGAGGTGATCGCCTTGGCGGCGCTGCTCCCGCGGCCGGAAGAAAAGGAAGAGGAAGAGAAAAAAGACAAGCCGGAGGAGGACTCGGACGGCGAGCAGGAGGTGACCAAGTCGCGTTCGCGCAACCGCATCAGCCGAGACGAGTTGCTCGACGACTTGCTGCCGGGCACGCACGTGTCGCAGGTTTACATGCTGATGGTGCTGCTTTCGTCGGTGATCGCGGCGATCGGCCTGGTGCGGGACAACACCGCGGTGGTCATCGGTGCGATGGTGATCGCGCCGCTGCTGCTGCCCAACATGTCGTTGGCGCTGGGCACGACGCTGGGCGACATCACCATGATTCTCCGTTCGCTGGGGGCCAATCTGGTGGGGGTGGTGATCTGCCTGGGGTTCTCGTTTGCGGTGGGGTATTTTGTGGAGTTTGACCCGTCGGTGAAGGAGATCGCGCTGCGGACCACGACCGAGTATTCGGATATCGCTTTGGCGCTCGCGGCGGGCACCGCCGGGGCGCTGGCGGTCACCTCCGGGGTCTCGGCGAACCTGATCGGGGTCATGGTCGCGGTCGCGCTGCTGCCGCCGATGGTCGCCTTTGGGTTGCTGCTGGGCGGGGGTCAGTTGGCGCTGGCTCGAGACCGCCGGGCTGCTGGTGGCGGTCAACATCGCCTGCCTGAACCTCGCGGGGGTCGGCACGTTCCTGATCCGCGGCGTTCGGCCCGGGCGGTTCTACGACACCGATCACGCGAAGAAAGCGGTGGGTGTGGCGATCCTCATCTGGGTCCTGGCGGTCGCCGCGGCGGTCGTGGTGATCTGGCTGGCGGGTGAAAAAAGCAGCGAGGCCCAGGACAGCCCCCACTCCTCGCCCCAACAAAAAGCATCGCAGTTGGCCGACGACGTCAGCGGAAACCAGGCGGACGAAGCAGACCAAACAACTTCGCCCGACGAAAAATCGGACTCGACCGAAAATGATCAAACCCGTAACCCATGATTTAGCCGGCGAGGTGCCGCGGCCCGCCACCGAAGGTTGACCCACTCCATCAACTCGACGCGGGGTAACCGGTCGCTACGCTTAGAGCAGCACCTCGTCCCCGGCCTTCACCTCCGCGGGCAACTCCACGTCCGCCAGGTCCTGCGGATAGATCGCGGTGGTCTGCTTGATTTCGATCACGCCCGCCACGCTGCCCAGGCCTTCGCCGTCACGCTGCACCTTCACGCCGTTGCGCTTCGAGCCAGCGTGCCGCCCGTTCGGTCTGAATCTGCTTGCTCGACGCGGGGCTGTCGGTTTCGACCTGGCCCTCAACGTCGGCGTTCTTGATCGGGGCAAACTCATCGACCCGGTCGGTTTCGTAGACGATCGAATGGTCGCACTGCGGCAGCGCGTCGAAAACAAACGTTTCCAGCTTTACCGCGTTGGGCGAGGTCGGGGTGACGGTTTGGTCTTTAGCCTCGTCGTAGTAAGCCACTTTTTTCTCCGCCCGGTTAAACGGGAGGCTGAAGCCCTGGGCTGAGGTGTTGATCGATTCGACGAAATCGACGCGGATGCAGTGAAGCGCGATGCTGCCCGCGCGGAAGCGGAGTTCGCCCTTGGCCGGGCCGTCGGAGACCGTCTGTTCTGCCAGTTCATCGGGGAGGTTGGAGTATTCGATCACGGTGACTTTGCCGTTGACCAGGCAGAAGTTGCCGAGCTTTTCCTTAGCGAAGGACTTGGGCAGCATCTTGGAAGACATCTGCGCCTCGTCCAGGGCGTGGAGCCCGATGAAGCGGGGGTCGATCATGCGGACGATCGGGTTATCGACCTGGGTATAGCTGATCTGCTCGACGCCGCGGCGTTTCATGTCGGCGATCGCGCCGCTGGTGTAGAGCGCCTTGAGCGAGCCGCCGTGGCCGTTGGGCGACAGCGCGAGGCTGGACTTGCTTTCCAGCAACACTCGGTGGGTCTGGCTATCGATGGCGGGCATCATGGCCTGGGGGAAGATCATGTTGTCCGCGGGATCGAGGCCGAAGTGGTTTTGCTGCTTAAAATAAGCCTTGGTCGCCGCGTCGTTGATCGGGCTGGTCATGACGTACCACGGCACCGCGACGCCGTACTTACCCTTGATCTTTTGCAGGTATTCGGCAAAGCAGGCAAACAGGGTAAGCCCGCGGATCGGCGTGCCGGGGAACGTGCCCTTGGGCCCGTCCCAGCCCAGGCGTGAACCCTGGCCGCCCGCGACGGTGAACGCCGCGACCTTGCCCTGCTGCACCAGTTCTTCACCCAGCGTCGTGGCGCGGTCGTACCGGCTGGTCAACTCCGCGGTCGGCGTGTAGGGATACCACGGGGCGGGCTCGATGTGGTCGGGCAGCTCGAACTCCGGCTTCTGCTTGACGTGGGTTTCGATCAGCCGCGCCACCTCCGGCCAATCCACGCCCTCGATCTGGCTCAGCAGCGAATCCTTCTCCTGATCGGTCAACTCGGCGAAATAGCCGAGCACATGCGACTGCCCGCACGACTCGAGGGTTTGGCGGGCGGCGTCGTGGCGTGCTTGCAGGTTCATCAAAATTTTCCTTACGGGGGACAAGGCCAGGGGCACCGCGGATGGCGCAGCTATTCGCGGATTCTAAAACAAATCCACGGGCCGTTGGTTAATCCCCGCATCATGATTGGGCGGGGCGTGGGGAGTGCCTGACTCAAACTCGTCGGGCTGACCAGAAGGTCACGGCTCACACGATGAACCCTTTGCGCATCGGGGTATTCCAAGTCGGCGTCATCGACGACATCGGCGGCTACTGGCTGGAGGGTTTGAAAATCGACGCGTCGTGGGGGGTTTGGTAAGCCGCCCGGCCGACGAAGAACGGCCCGAGCTTTTCGAGGTACTGCGAGGTCTGGTCGGTTTGCCGCATGCGCTGGACGAGCTTGGACAAGGGGGTGAGCGACTGGCCCACGAGGCCGATGACAAAGTCGTTGTCCGCCGCGTCCAGGCCGTGGCACGCCAGGCGGATGTCGGCGAGTTGCCCGGTGCCGCCGTAGGCCATGCCGATGGTGCCGTGCTCTTTGAGGATGTCTTTTTGCTGTTCGGCGGGCAGCTGCTCGAAGCTGCCCCGGCGGCGCAGGGGATACCACACCGCCCAGGGTTTGGCGGGGTCCAGGGCGTGGCGGGTGGGCCGATGGATCAGCGTGTCCTCGAGGTCGCGTTCGTAGCCGAGGCTGTACGCTCGGCCGATCATGGTCAGGTGCGGCTGCGGGGTAAGCTTGCCCAGCGGCCCGTTGAGCACGAGCGGCCGGGAATAGTCCAGGAACGCCGCGGGATCGGGGGAAAAGGTGAGCAGCGCGACGCCTTGGGGGTCGTTGAGGTTTTCGTAGACCACCGCCGGGGTCTGGGCGTGTTGGCGGGTGTGGCCGACCAGTGCCTCCAGGTCGCGGCAGCCGGTGAAGGCCAGCAGCTGCATGTACAGCCGGGTCTCGGACGCCGCCCCCCCCGCCCCGCGTTCCCTAAAGTCCGGCGTCGGCTCGCCCCCCCCACCCCCACGCCCGCCGCCGCCGCCACCCGCCGCGACCGGCGCGGGAGAGGCGGAAGTATCCGCGGCGGCAGGGGGCGTAGAGGGAGAGGGGGGGGAGGGGGGGGAGGGGGGCATGGAGTCAGCATAAAACACCGGCCCGGCGGGGGCGAGTCACTCCGAAAATTCTCGGACCGATTCGTTGGCGTCGAGGCCCGATAAATCGTTCATTATGAGAAGTGATCCAGCATCCCGCAGGCCTAAGCCTCGGCGCAACCCACCGGGGCCAAGCTTTTCCCCCCTTCCTATCCGTCGATTCGTCAACCGAAAGAGGCAACTTCTCATGTGGCAACGTTACGGCAAAACCCTGCTCTTCCCCGCCAGCCTGGTCCTGATCATCTCGGCGAGCTCGATCGGGGGCGCCGCGGCGTTCGACCACTACGCCTCGATCTACCTCTGGCCCGAACCCGAAAACCTCATCGTCCAGCAGGCCTCGCCCCGGCCCGCCCGGGTTACCCGCACCATCACCTTCACCAGCACCTTCCCCGGCGTCGATCCGGTCACCGAAGTCATCGACCTCTACGAGGAAGACGACCAAACCCCGATGCCGCGCTAAACCGCATCGGGCCGCGTCGCGGGCCGCCGTCCTTCAGATGCCCCCGCTGGGTATTGCGTTGACCGCGGGATTCAACGTGACACGGGCGGGGCGAGATACCGCAGCAGCACCGCGGCCGTGACCGCCGCGGTTTCGATCCGCAGCACCGACTCGGCGATCCGCCACCGCCGCCCTCCCGCCTCGACGCAGGCCCGCACCTCGTCGTCGGTCCACCCCCCTTCCGGCCCGATCAACAACTGCACTCGCGGGGCCGCCCGGATCTGCCGGGTCATTTCCGCCCGGATATCCCTCTCGTCGGCCCCCTCGACCACGACCTCGTCTTCGGGGTGAAGCAGCAGCCGCAGGTCCACCGCGTCTTCCAAAAGCGACGCCAGCGTCCGCCCGCCGCCGATCTGCATCAGCGTCGGTCGGCCCGACTGCTTGGCGGAGGCCAGCGCGGCGCGTTCGTATCGTCCCTTCGCCCCGCCGCCGCTTTTCGCCGAGGTCGCCCCCACCGGATCGACCACCGACCGGCGCAGCGCAGCGGGACCCACTCGTCGACCCCCACCTGGCCCAGCTGGTTGACCATCTCCGCCGCCCGCGGCCCCTTGGGCACCGCCGAGGCCACCGTCAGCCACGGCCGCGTCGGCGGCACCCGCTGCACCTCCAGCACCCGGCAGGTCACGACCTCACGCTCGATCGCCGCGATCGCCGCGGTCGCCAACTGGCCGCGGCCATCAAAAAGCTCGACCCGCTGGCCGACCGATAACCGCAGCACCTTGCGGGCGTGGCGGGATTCCTCCGGACCCAGCGGACAGGTTGCCCGCGCGTCACCGCCCGAACTTTCGTCGGGGGAAGCGGGCAACGATTCGCAGAAAAACCGGGGCAGCATGGGGAAAATCCGAAGGGGTGCCTTGATGAGTCGAGGCCGCTGACGACCAAAAACCGCACGATCTCCGGGGCGTCGCCGCCCCCCGGCCGCCGTTGCCGCCGCAGGGCATCACACACTAACACTTGCGTTGATTCGGGTTTGAAGTGGATTCCTCCCGCCCGGCGGACGATAGAAACCCTGAGTTCCCGGGCCAAGCCGCGCTCGCGGGGCATCGCCGAGCCCTTCCGAGGGGGACCGGCCCGCGTTTCGCCGACCCCGCCCGATCACCGTGATCCCTATGTCTGACGCCGCCTCGTCCCAATCTGAAGCCCCCGCGGTGGCCGCCGACAGCCTCGACCTGGCGGCGCAGCTCGATGCGCTCATGGCCCAGGTCGGCTCGTCCGACGCGATCGACGACCCGACGAAACCGACGAAACCCGACGAACCCGCCCCCCCCGCTCCCCCCGCGGCCCAGGGCGAGTCCCCGGCACCGCCGACGGATCCGGTGGAAACCGATCGACGGGCCTCGGCGGACCAACGCCGCTCGGCCGAGGGTGACCGGCGTCAGGACACCGCCCGCCGAAAACCGACCGCGTACCCCGCCCCCCCCGCCCCCCCCGCCGCCTCCGCCGCCTCCGCCGATGCGGCGCACCTCGCGCCCGTCGCGGACCAGGCTGCGCTGGATCAAGTCGATCAGGCCACGGACCTGGCGTCGCAATTGGATGGCCTGCTGCAAGCCACCGAAGCGCCTGCCCGCGCGGCCCAGGCCAGGGATATAGAGGAATCGAAGGCCGCATCACCCTCGGCTTCCACGTCAACCACGGCGGATCCTGCGGACGAGATGGACGACGAGTTGGACCTGGATTTCGATGAAGACTCGTTCACGACGGTGGAGCAAGTCGTCGAGGAAGTTCAGGCCGCCGCGGCCGAGGCTGACCCTTCAGCCTCCGATGAACCCCGGCCCGCCAGTGCGGAGGAAGAAGACGAAGCCGACGCGTTGGTCTCGCAACTCCAGTCGATGCTCGATGAGTCCGCCACGGAAGCCGACGATCCGAGCGCGCAGGAATTGCTGGAGGATGCCCAGGCCCCGCCAGCTCCCGCTTCGCCCCCCGCCGCCCCGCCGCAGACTCCCGACGCCGACCTTCCCCTTGTCGATGATGCCGACGCCGTCGCCGTCGCGGCCGATCCCACCGACCCACCATCGGGCGACACGGCGCCCGACCAACCGCCGGCCGCGTCGCCCCCGGATGTCCCGGATGCCCCGGATGCCTCGTCGCCGATGATCGAGCAGATCGACAGCCTGCTGGCGGAACACGCCGAGACGGCGCTCGACGGCGAGTTCGAGGACGTGGTCGCCCTGATGGACCCGTCCAAGACCGCCGTTCCGCCCGCCGCGGACCCCGAGGCCGACGACCCGGACGACGACCCGGCCCCGGCCCACGAAGCTGAAGTTGCCGCTGACCGACAGACACCCTCGAGTGGATCCGCGGAGGAAGACGACGAGCTGGGCGGCGACTTTGAATCGGTCGATCAGATGTTGACCCAGGACGGCGACGCCGACCCGGCGACGGCCTCGTCGGAGCAGCGCGAAACGTCGGCGGACGAAGACCTGGACCTGGACATGGACCTGGACGGGTTGTTCGAAGCCCCGGTGCCCGCGCTTTCCGAAGCGCCCGCGCTGTCCAGCGACCCCGCCGCGGACGATCCGGACCCCGACGAAACCGACGACGGCGGCTTCGAATCGCTGGACGCGATGCTCAACGCAGACCCCCCTTCCCCGGAGGACGCCGACGGCCAACCGCCCGCCCCCGCCGCCCCGGCGACCCCGACATTCACCCCCCCCCCCGCCACCGCCTCCCCTCAATTCACGCTCCCGAAAAACGAGGGCTGGAGCATCACCCTCAACGCGAACGTGCTGCGGGCGGCGTGGGTCGCCACCCTGGGCGGGACGTTGCGAGGCTGCGCGCTGGTGAATTCGCCCTTGTCCAAACTCCCCGAGGATTGGCAGCAGGCGGTGGGTTGGGCGGCGCTGGCGGTCGCGGGCCCCGGCGCGGGGCTCCTGCTCTACGGGCTCTTCCTCGCCTGACACCGAGGCTCCCCGCTTCAACTCTTTCGATCACTGGAAACAAACAGACGCCGCCCGGGCAATCTTTCGGCGATCAGTTTGCTTCTAAATAATTGCGCAAAATCGCGGCGGCGGCGAGGGCATCACGGCGGGCTTTTTTTTGCCCGTGGGTCAAGCCCGTGCGGGCCATCTGCTCGTCCGCGGCGATCGACGTCTGCCGCTCGTCCATCTCGATCACCTGGAGCTCGAACCGCGTGGCCAACTGTTGGCCGATCGCCCGCGCCCGGGCCGCGGGCTTGCCGGCACTGCCGTCCATGTTGAACGGAATGCCCAACACAATCGCATCGGGCATCTGCTCGCGTAGGTGCCGCCCGATCTGCCGCAACCGTTCCTCCGCCCCGGCGGTGACGATCGTATCCAACGGCGACACGATCATCGTTTCGTCGTCCCCCACCGCCAGGCCGGTCCGCTTGTCGCCGAGGTCGATCGCTAGATAACGCATGGGCGGTTGGGGAATTGTGTTTTGACAGGATTACAGGATGAAAGGCAGGGATGGACGGGATTCGGAAAAGTCATTTAAAGAAAACAGATTTACGAATGATGGCTTCATCCATTGATAATCGTCCTATAGAACAATCAAGCCTAAATGCCGGTTGGCTTAACTTGTAAAACCCTGCTTTATCCTGTCATCCCGGCAAAAACCAGCGACAAGGAACTATAGATATTCATCTCCGATCTGCTCGCCGACCTGGGCGTGGAGTTGTTTGATGTGCTGGGCCTGATCTTTGTGGCAGACGAGGGTGGCTTTGTCGGTGTGGATGACGATGAGGTCTTCGCAGCCGAGGGTGGTGATGAGGTGGGTGGGGTCGTCGGAGGCGGCGAGGATGTTTTTGCTGTGGAGGTGGACCGATTTGGCGCCGGAGGTGGCGTTGCCGTCGGCGTCGGGTTCGAGGGTGTCGGCGAAGCTGGGCCAGCTGCCGACGTCCAGCCATTGGAGGGGCATGGGCACGGCGGCGACGGTCATGGTGTCGTCTTTGGACGCGGGTTCCATGACGGCGTAATCGACGCTGACTTTTTTGAGGGTGGGGTAGATCTCGCCGAGCTTGAGTTGGCGGTCGTCGTCGTTCCAGGTGCGGCCGAGCTCGTCGAGTTTATCGTGGTTATCGGGGGCGTAGCGGCGGATACATTCCATCACCGTCGATGCTTTCCAGACGAACATGCCCGAGTTCCAGAGGTACTTTTCGGGGCCGGCGGCGTGGTAGGTCTCGGCGACGTCGGCGGCGGGTTTTTCTTTGAACTGATCGACGACGTAGGCCTGGGCCTCAGAAGGGTGGTCGAGCTTCTGGCCCAATTGGAGGTAGCCGTAGCCGGTGGCGGCGTGGGTGGGGGCGATGCCGAAGGTCACGAGGGTGGCGTCGTCGCGTTCGGCGAGCTCGAAGCCCTGCTCGACGATTGTGAGGAGGTCGGCGACGGGCTCGATGATGTGGTCGGCGGTGAAGATGGCGACGGTGGCGTCGGGGTCTTTATGTTGGAGGACGCTGCAGCCCAGGCCCACGGCGTTGAGGGTGTCGCGGCCCAGGGGTTCGCTGATGAAGCGGTCCTCGGTGAGGCCCGGGAGTTTATCGAGCATGACCTGCTTGGTGGATTCGCCGGCGCAGATGTAGATCTGCTCGGGGGGCAGGAGGTCGCCGAGGCGTTCCATGGCGATCTGCAGGAGCGAGCGGCCGCCGGTCCCCGGGTCGCCGGTGCCGTCGTCGATGAAGGGGATGAGTTGTTTGGGCAGGGCCTGGGTGGACATGGGCCAGAGTCGGGTGCCCGAGCCGCCGGCGATGATCAGTGCGTATCTCATGGCGGGAGGATAACGGAGGCGGGTGGCAGGAACAAAGATCATGCAGGGAAAAGCGGGAGGCGGTTTGGTAACCGCGGATGGACGCGGATGGACGCGGATGAAGGCGATCGCTTTGGGCGGGAGTTGATCAGGGAGGCGGGGGGCAGGGGTAAAGCGGGTTTTTTGATCTGGGTGCATCTGGGTGCATCCGCGGTTTCAAAGGGTGTTCGTGGTGGACCTGTGGGGGCGGGTATGATCCCGGCCGTGCGATCCGTGAAGCGACAATATTTTTGGGCCTTTACCGTGATGGGCAGCGTGATGCCCTACCTGTCGGTGTTCCTCGCGGGGCGGGGGCTGTCGATGTCGGAGATAGGGTGGGTGCTGAGCCTGACGGGGCTGGGGATCATCGTGAGTCCGGTGCTCACGACGCTGCTGGCCGACACGCGGGTGCAGAGTCGGACGCTGCTGGGGGTGTTGTTCGGGCTGACGGGGCTGTCGCTGGCGTGGCTGGCGGGGGTGGGCGGGTTCTGGGGGTTGCTGATCGCCCACGGGTGTTTTGCGTTGGCCTTTGCGCCCGTCACGTCGCTGCAGGACGGGATGTATTTTCACCGGCGCAGCGAGATGGAGGCGGCGGGGCAGACGGTGCCGGCCTACCACAAGGTGCGGGTGTGGGGGACCTTTGGTTTCATCGTGCCGTCGCTGGGGTTGTACCTGCTGCTGCGCAATGGGTTCGACACGGGCACGGCGGTGTGGTGCGCCGCGGCGTGCGCGGGGGTGGGGCTGATCAACAGTTTTACATTGCCACGGCAGAAGCGCGCGGGGGAAGTTGAGGGGGATGGGGATGGCGTCGAGAACGAGGGGGCGGCGGGCACGGGCACGCAAGTGCCCCGTGTCTAAGAAAGATGAAGGGAAAGGGAAAGGTGAAGGGGGGGGGGAAGTTGCCGACGTTGGCGGCGGTGCGGGCGTTGGGGTCGCCGGGGGTGCGGGTGTTTTGTTTGGCGACGTTTTTGTTGCAGCTCTCGGCCGCGGCGTACTACGGGTTTTATCCGGTGTATCTGACCCAGTCGGTGGGGATCGAGGCGCAGTGGATCGGGCTGATCTCGAACCTCGGGGTGCTGGTGGAGGTGGGGTTCATGCTGGGGTGCGGGTGGCTGTTGCGGAAGGTGGGGATGCGGTGGTTGCTGGTGCTGGGTGCCGGGGCGATGGCGGCGCGGTTCGTGTTGCTGGGGCTGTCGCCGACGGTGGTGGTGGCGGTGGGGACGCAGCTGCTGCACGGGATGACGGTACTGGTGATCCACGTCGCGCCGCCGATCTTTCTGGACCGCCGGGCGGAGACGGGGTATCGCAATTCGATCCAGGGGCTGTACGCGATGGCGGTGTACGGCGTGGGCCGGATCCTGGGCAACCTGCTGGCGGGGTGGGTGGGCGACGCGGCGTCGCTGGAGACGGTGTTCCTGTACGCGGCGGGGTTGTGCGTGGCGGCGGCGGTCCTGTTTGTCGTGGCGTTTGCCGAGGCGACCGCCGACCGGGAGGCGGACGGCCGGGCGGGATGAAACGAGTCGCCGCGTGCCCTGAAGCAAGTAGTTTTTTGCCACCGCGGCGGCGGTCTATTCGCCTTCGGTCGCGTCGTCGGAGGCTTGATCCGTGGTTGCATCAGGCGACTGGGTGGTCGGGGTGTGGGTGGGGGGGGCGGGGGGGGTGGGGTCGATGGTCCAGGTGAGGGCGACGTCCCACGGTTCGGCGAGGGGGTCGAGTTGGGGGTCGCGGTAGAGTTCGACGCGATAGCGGCCGGCGTCGAGTGCGGGGAGGTGGATAAGTTCGACGTTGTCGATGAGGCTGGTGCTGGCGGCGAGGGGGGACGCAGCGCGGTCGCCCGCTCCGGCTTCGGATACGGTCTCGGTTTCCGCTCCGGCTTCAGCTTCAGCTTCATCGCTTGGCCAGAGACGGAGGTCGATGTTCGCCAGGCGGGGGGCGTCGAGCCAGACGGCAAAGCGCTGCTGGGTTTGGCGGTTGAGTGCCTGGGCGATCCGGCCGTCGATGCGGCGGTTCCACACGGCGGTGAACGTCGTGGGCCCCACGTCGACCGGCAGGTCGAGCGTGTAGCTGACCGAGCCCGCGGAACGGCCGTCTTCGGCGAGGCCCGGCAGTTCCACAAAGCTCCAGCCGGTGAGTCGTTTGATCGGCTGATCGGGCGGGAGCGGCGGGCCGTCGAGGATGCGCAGCGCTCGGTCGAGGTTGACCTCGCCGGCGCCGAGGTGTTCGTCTAGCACCCGTCCCTCCGCCACGGCCCATCCTTCTGACTTGACCGCCCCGCCCAGCAGCGCCGCCTTGATGGTCTCCGAGCGGACGGCGGTCGGGTGGCCCTGGGCGACCAGGCGATCCGCCTGCTCGAGCAGCAGGCCGGCACAGGCGGCGACGACGGGGGTGGTGAAGCTGGTCATGCCGTTGGGCGCGACCAGGTCGGGCTTGCTGCGGCCGGGCACTTCGTGGCGGGTGTAGCCCCCGGAGCTGTTGCCGTTGGTCGTGCCCACGGCGATGACGTTGTAGGCGCTGCCCAGCAGCGCGGGCACCGGCTTGTCTCGGCCGTTGTTGACCCCGACGCACATGATCACGTCGCGGGTGTCGATCTGATAATCGGCGCGGCGGAGCACCATGGCCGCCTGGTTCGCCGGCGGCTCGGCGACCCAGGAGTGGGTATAGACGCGCGGGGGGAACGGCGTCTGTTCGTCGGCCAACGGCGGGCCGGTGGTCGAAGCGTTAAGGAAATTCGCCCCGAGGAAATCTTCGGTGGTCATGACGTGGACCACCTCGACGCCGGGGGCGAGGCCGCGGCTGCCGTAGATCACCCGGGCGGTGGCGGTGGCGTGGGCCGAGGGCTGACTGGGGCCCGACCGCAGGGCGAACGCCACCGCGTCGAAGTTCGGGCCGGTGAGGTTGGGCCGATAAGCATTGGGGCTGCCTTCGACGTGGGCGAACGCGACGCCCGCGCCGGTGGGCATATCGCGTCCCAGGCGCTCGCGCGCCTCGCCGTAACCAATGCGCTTCGCGCACGTTTTGCCGCGAGACCTGCGCGTCGAGGGGGGCGGGCGTCACCCACCACGCCAGCCCGGTGACCACCGACAACATCAGGATGACACGCAGAGACCGCCGCAGTTTCATGACTTGGCTTTCACCGTTGACCATCGACCGATGATACGGCCAGACTTCAGCGAGGTTCGCCGTGGCGGCCGCTCCGATAAGCCGCGGCCGATCTGCAGAGACGCCGCGGGGCAAGGTATAGTGTTCACGAACCCTCGAGCGACGGCACCGCGGCGGAGCCGTGCCCCCCGTCGCCCGCGGTCGGCCAAACTTTGGCCGCGACCGCGTCGGCTTCCCACGATCGGAGATCATCATGTCACTCCCCGCCCCCCCCGTCCGCCCCTCCTTCTCCATTTTCCGGGACCTTCTTCACCGCCCGCTGCCCCGACTCCGCGTGCCTGCCCTGACGCTCGCTTTGTGCGTCGGCCTGCCCGGACTGGCCAGCGCCAGCAAGGGCGATCGCGCAGGACACCACCGCCTACGAAGCCAAGGTGGTCGAAAACCGCGTGCCGGTTCGCTCCGGAGCGGGCCGGGCCTACTACGAAGTCGGCGAGCTCCGCCGCGGCGACCGGGTCATGGTCCAGGATGAGATCTTCGGCTGGTACCGCATCCTGCCGCCCGAAGGCGTCGCCTGTTTCGTCGAGCGCAAGAACGTGGACGCGAAAAACGACGGCACCCGGGGCGTGGTCAACACCAACAAGACCACCATCTACGCCGCCCACATCACCAAGGGCCCGGCCGACAGCTACCGCCCCTTGCTGAAGCTCGACGCCGGCGACACCGTCGAGATCCTCGAGACCGTCAGCAACGCTTATAAAATCCGTCCGCCCGCGGGGGCATCGGTGTACCTGCCGCAGAAATCCATCGAGCGCGTGGTGGCCGAGCCGCCACGGGCCGACCCCCCCGCCCAGCCCGCCGATGCCCAGGCCTCGCCGCCCGCCTCCACAGAAAATGACGAGGCCGAGGCCGCCCCGCCCGCGACCGACCCTGCGACCGACACGGCCTTCTCCCCCCGCATCCCGGCCGGTTCAACCGCACCTCCCCAGACTATCGATCCCGGGGAAACCCCCTCGGCCCGCACGAACGACACCATCCCCGCCGCGACCGACCGTTCCGCGACGCCTCGGCCCGCCGAGGCGACCCGAACTGCGCCGACGGAAAGAAACACCCCCGCGCCGGCCGCGACCCGCAATCCCGCCACCGCAACCACCGCGACTCCCGAGCCCGCGACCACCGCGGTGGATTTCGAGAGCCCGGGTCCCGCCGCCCCGCGCCTCCGACGACGCGGTGACCAGCCTCATGCCATCGTCCGAAGCTTTGCTCAACGACCCGTCGGTGCGTGTGGCCCGGCCCGAAGTGCCCGTCGCCACCCGCGCGGACAACGACATGCTCCGGGCCGTGGAAATCGCGATCCTTCCCTACTTCACCCTTCCCGTCGATCAGCAGCCCATCGCCAAGATGGTCCGGGGCTACGCCGACGCCGCGCAAATCGATGACCTGTCGGACAACGACCTGGCGATCATCCGCAACCGTCTGACCGAGCTGCAGCGCAACCGCGACCGGGCTCTGGGCAAAGTCGATCCCCCTCTCGACGCCGCGGCATCCACCGCCCTGGCGAATCCCCGGGCCACCCCCGCCCCGCCGACGCCCGCCGACGACGACGCGGTGACGATGGCCAGCCCCAACCCCGACGCTTCGGCCACCACCGTGGTGTCGGCCGATACCGAAAGGCTCGCCGGTGCCGTGACCCCGCCCGCGGATGACCCTGCCCCAGACTCGACCAACGATACCGACACCGCATCAAGTCCTCCCCCCGCCCCCCCTACCCCCCCCGCGACCACGGGCCCCGCCTTTGTCGGGGAGTACGACGCCATCGGCATCCTCATCGCCTCCACCGTCCACACCGGCGTCAACCAACCCAAGCTCCTACGCCTGATGGACCCCACCGGCCGACGCACCGTGGCCTACCTCGAGCCGACCGACCAGACCGATACCGTTCGCTACATGGGACAACTCGTGGGCATCGTCGGCCAGGCGGTCTACGACCCCACCACCAAGCTCAATCTCATCCGCCCCACCCAGATCGACGTCCTCGCCCCCCGCTAACCTTCCCCCCCCTTCCCCTCCGCCAACCTCACCGTCGGTCTGCCCCCTTTGCGGATCGTCCATCACCAGCCCGCGGCCACTTGCCGCGGGCTTGTTTTTTCGGCCGCTTTCGAGCAACCCGTCCCCCCCAGCGCCCTCCGCCCCGGGCGGATGCTTTAGCCGCTCTCGAACTTTTCGTGGTTCCCGTGTGATCCCGCACCGCCCAGGTGCGGGCTGTTCTGTCTGTAGCGCGCCGTGGTTGCGGGAGGCGGGCAAAACGCGGCGCAACCGGCGGCGAGCTTATGCCCCGGCCCGGGCCGGTCGATGGGCTGGTGGGTCGTGGTGGCCCGCGGCCCGATCCCGGGCGGTGAAGACTGCCGCGGGTTTTACCCGGTTGATCCCGTTTTTCATCCCCGCTCGTTTCGACGCAGGAGTTTCCCCGTGAGTCAACACCCCATCCGCATCGGCCAAATCCTCATCGAAAACGGCGTGCTCACCGAGCAGCAGGTCTTCGAAATCGTGCAGGCCCAGAAGTCCCACCGCCTGCCCTTCGGCGTCCTGGCCGAGCAGATGTTCGACGTGACGTTGCAGTCGATCGAGGCCGCCTGGATCGAACAGTACCACCGCTTCACCGGCACGATCGACCTGTCGAACCAGAAGTTCGATGCCGAGGCGCTCAAGCTTATCAGCCGACGCCAGGCCTGGCAGTTCGAGATCGTGCCCATCGGCTTTGAACCCACCGGCGAACTGTTGGTCGCCGCCTCTCGCAACCGCCTGGCCCGGGCGGTGACCTTCGCCACCAATCGGCTGAACCACGTCGTGTATTTCCGCGTGGCCGAATCCGCCCAGCTGCGGACGTTCCTCCGGCAGCATTACCCCATGCCCGAGGTTTCTCAGCAGATCATCGAACGCGCCCGGGATCTGGCGGACACCTTCGATCCCCACGCCCAGGCCGCGGGGATCCGCGACTCGGCGTAACGGCGGCACGCGTTACCCGCCCGCTCCACTCCCCCCCGGGGGGGCAGATCACTTGCGCGTCATTACCAGTTCAAACCCCCGCCCGTCGGGCAGTACCAGCATCCCCCGCCACACCCCGGGGCTGGTCGGCAGCAGGTCCAACGGCTCTTCGACGCCTTCCAACGGCAAGTCCGACAACGCCGACAACCCCAGGTCCTCGAGCTCCCGCGGCTCGAGAATCCGCAGCGCCAGCTTGTCATCGGGCACCGTGAGCTCCGGGACGCGGTTGACAAACCGCACGCTGCGTCCGTCGGCCACCAGCTGCGCGAGCGCGAGAAATGTCACCTCCGCGTCCTGACGCTCCTGGGCCGTACTCACCCCCTGAGCCTCGGCCATCGCGGCCGGGCCGTCGGCGTAGACGCCCATCGACAACGCGTATTCCCCCGCCGCGTCGGCCAATCGCAGCAGGTACACATCCTGCGCCGCGTCGGCCCATTCCGCCGCCAGGTCTTCCCGGCCCAGCGTCACCCGCTGCTGCTTAAAACGGTCGATCATCTTCAGCTGCATCTCGCGGTCCCCGCCCGCCAGCGCGGTCAGCGCCGCGAACGCGCCGCCGCCCGCGGCCTCGTCCGGCTCGGCGGCCGCCGCCAACAACGCCTCCCGCGAACCCGCCTCCCGCCCCCAGGCCGCGGGCGTGGGCAACCCGTCGTCGGTCCACCGCTGGGCAAACCACCGGGTCAGCTTATCGCCCAAACTCGAGCTGGCGGCCAACCCCGCCACCGGCTGCGTCTCGCCGGTCAGCCGTTCATACACCCGGCCGACCAACGCCGCACGCTCGGCGGGACCCGGCCCCGCCAGCAACGCCTCCACGTCCCGGCCCGAGCCCCGCAGCGCCCGCGCCGCCTGCCCCGCCGCCGCCTCGTCGCCCCGCTCGATGACCTCCAGCAGCGGACCCGCCACCGCGACCGACTCGTCCTGCTGATCCAAAAACGGCACCAACTCCGTGGGCGTCGGCGTCTGCCCCAGCCCCGCGGAGACGATCATCGACAGCGGGTCCTGCCCCCGGTCAGTCGCCCCCGGCCCCGTCCCCGCCCCGCTTCCCGCCGGACCGGTGGGCAGGGCGAAATGACGCAGGGCCGCCCACCCCAACGCCCGGCGCTCAGGATCCCCCGCGTTCAACATCCGGAAAATCGCGTGGTTGGCCGAGCCGATCGGCACCGCGGCGGTCATCACGATCGGCGACGGCGAGGCCTCGGCTTCTTCAACTTGCCCAAACACCAACCCCCGCAGCCCCCGGGTCAACGCCCCCACCGCCGGCGCCGGCGTGTCCGCCCAGCCCAGCAACGTCAGCGTCCGCCGGGTCACCGCCGGGTCGCTGGACCCCAACAGCTGCTGATCGATCCACCCCCCCGCCAGGGCCGGAGACGTGGCCGCCTCCGCCAATACCCCGATGATCGCCTGGTCCAGCCGTGCATCGGACAGCCCCGCAAACCCCACCCCCTCAATCAGACCCGTTTGATTTTCCGGCGCCGGCGGCATCGTTCCCGCCAACACCTGCACCACCCGGTCCGCCGCAATCGCCGAGGCGTCCGCCAGCGTGTCGTTGGCGAGTTGGATCACCGACGCCCGCGCCGCGGCCGGGTCGTCCTGATTCCACCGGGCGATCAACTGCCCCCGCAGGGCCGCGTAGCGGATTGCCGGCTCGGGGGTCCGCTCCGCCGCCGCCGTCAGCAACGCCGTCGCACCCGCGGTCGCCGGCCGCTGTGCCGCCAACGTGAAGATCATCCGGTACCGCGCCAGTTCATCCTCACTGCGCAGCATCCGATCAAGCAACGCATACCCCGGACCGCCCTCCACCACCCGGCCGACATAGCCCGAAGCCGCCAACGCGGTGGCCAACATCCGCTGGGTCCAGGGGTGGGGATCGCCCGCCGCCCGGGTCAGCAACGCCAGCGTCGCGCGCTCGTCATCGCTCCACACGCCCGGTTCGCCGCTGCGGGCACCGCTGCCCCCCGCCAGTTTTTGCAACGCCTCGAACGCCGCAAACTCCATCTTCCAGTCGCCCGCCGGCGTGTCGCGGATGACCCAGTCGCCCCCGAACGCGTTGACCTCGTACACCGCCCAGACCACCTCCGGCAACGGCATCGAGAACTCGTCGGGCAGGTCCCGCACCGCCGTCCGCAGGTCGCGGTACGCCGTCAAGGCGGTGCGGTACTCCACGGTCTGGCGCGCTCGCGGAAAGTGAAGTCGCGGGAAGATTCGTCCGCGGTGCGCGTCAGCCGCTCGGGTTGCGACGGCTCGAGTTCCCGCAATCGCTGAGGGTCGAGGTACAACGAAAACAGCGAATCGCCCGCTTTCACCGTGGCCCCGTTGATCGACCGGTCCAATTCCCAGCGGATACGGCCCTCGGGCAACACCGTGACCGCGCGGGTCAGCCGCGGCGCTTCGTCGGGCACCGTGGAACCCCCCGTCGTGGGAGAGGCGGGGGAGGCGGGGGGAGGGGGGGAGGGGGGGGAGGGGGGGGCGTGACGGCCGACCATGAATTCAGAATGTCCGCATCGGGCCGATTCAAAGTGTCCAACAACCCCGCCAGATCACGCAGCTGTTCATCGGTCGGACCCGTCGGCCGCGTCACCCCCGCCGACGCGGCCGCGCCGGTGCCGCCCGGAAGCAACCACCCCACAAACCGCCCGCCCGACGGCTCGATCGGCGCCCGATCAAACTCCCTCGGCTCCGACCCCGATTGGAAACGGATGGGCAGCTGCAACAGCCGCCGCCCCGGCCCGGTCTCAACCTGCCACACCGGCCCATCGACCGGGCCGTCCAGCACCCGGTCGCTGCCTAACATCCCCTCCCACCACAACGACGCTTCCGCCACCGCGGATGACGGCTCCCCCCCGCCCTCCCCGACTGCCCCCCCCCCGCTCCGCTGCGCATTAACAGAGGCGCCCCCGCCCGCCAAGATCGCCAAGCCCAGCGCCGCCCCCGCCCACCTCCGCGCTGGCCCCGGCGTGCCCGTCTCGGGGTCAATCGGATTCCTCTGTACTTGTTGAACCGCTGCGTTAGCCGAGCACCATCGGAACATGTGTAACACCTCTGAATAGACTGCGAAACCCGAAGAACCCGGGCGTGTTCCCTGGGCGACCGCCCCCGCCTTCCGTCGTCGCCGTTGAAGCCTCATCATCTTAACGCTTTCACCCCGCCCCCCCATCCCCCCCTCAACCCCCCCCCCTCAAAATGGTTCCACATCCCCTGTTTTAGAAGTAGCCCGGATTGAACTGATTGATACGCTGCCTCCCCCCTCAGCACGGGCCTGTTAGGTGCCTAGATTTCAACCGGTCCCGGGCTGACCCCGTGTCAGAATCTAATTATTCAAAGAGTTGTGGATAAAGCCCAACCATTGATATTTATTAAATTTAACTCTCGTTCAACCGGATTTTGAGTAGCTGAGGGACTGAAATCAAAGCCGCACGGCCACGGTGGCACGCCGTTTGTGTAGATACACCTGTCGCCGATGACGAATCGGACCGACCTTAGCTTAAAGCAGGCCACTCCCGCGGCGTTCGCGGGGGTTGATAAGCGGACACCCTTGTGGGGTGTCCGCTTTTTTTGAATTCCATTCACCTGCTATTACGGTATTCGAATCAGGTTCATGTCGCGGCAGACCTCGGCTCACGGGTACGCCATTCACATAGTCACCCGTCCGGCTCCAAGTTTCCCACCAAGTTCCCCGAAAACCTGCAAATATTAATAACTTCGCCTAGAAAATGAGCATCGTAAAAAATTTGTGATTGCATTTCGGGCAATCGTTGATTAGGATGCCCCGCAACTAACGGTTTCGGGGTCTCCGCGTCTGTGGCGGAGGCTTCGGAGAATTTTTAGCCCTTGATGGGCTTTCACCTTCACAGGAGTGAAAAGATGACATTGTTGAGAGGTCGCTGGATTTTGCTACTCGCCGTCATGGCGGGTGGCCTGCTCGTGTCCCCCGGGGCGTGGGCACAGGAAGTGATGACGGCCGCCGAGGTCGATGCGGAGGTCACCCGGCTCAACGCCGAGATCCCCGCGTACCTTGGCGAAACTTATTATTATGAAGCGGGTGAGGACGACGACGGCAACCCCGCGGCCGTGCTGCAAAACCTCAACGACTTCAAAACCAATAACTTGTGGATCATGATCGCCGGCTGCCTGGTGTTCATCATGCACCTGGGTTTTGCCTGCGTTGAATCGGGGCTGACCCGCGCCAAAAACACGGTCAACATCCTGTTCAAAAACGTGATGATCGTGATGATCGGCATCGTGATGTACGGCGTCTGCGGCTGGCTGATCATGTACCCCGGCGACAGCTGGATCATCCCTGACTTCTTCGCGTTTGGCTTCGGCATCGGCGGCGAAGGCTACGGCACCGGGACGGCCGCCAACGTCAGCCCGACCTACAACGCGGGCTACACCGTCTGGACCGACTTCTTCTTCCAGGCGATGTTCGCGGCCACCTGCTGCACCATCGTCTCGGGGGCGGTCGCCGGCCGGGTCAAGCTGCTGCCCTTCCTGTTGTTCTGCATCGTTTTTGCCGGCGTGATCTATCCGATCGTCGGTTCGTGGGAGTGGGGCGCGGGCTGGCTCGATGACATGGGCTTTGCCGACTTCGCCGGCTCGACCTTGGTCCACGGCGTCGGCGGTGCGGGGGCCCTCGCGGGTGCCCTGCTGCTGGGCCCTCGTTTGGGCAAGTACGCGGCCGACGGCACGGTGCAACCCATCCCCGGTCACAGCATGCCGCTGGTCGCCATCGGCGTGTTCCTGCTGTGGTTCGGTTGGTTCGGCTTTAACGGCGGCTCGGAATTGTCGGCCGACCCCGAAGGCGTCTCCTACGTGTTGGTCACCACCGCCATGGCGGCGTGTGGCGGCGGCATCGCCGCGGCGATCATGAGTTGGATCTCCGGCGGCAAGCCGGACCTGTCCATGGCGCTCAACGGCATCCTCGCCGGCCTCGTCGGCGTCACCGCGGGCCCCGACATCCCCTCGTGGGTCGGTGCCTTCATCATCTGTGGCATGGTCCCGGGTGTGTTGGTCTACTTCTCGGTCCTGTTCTTTGACAAAATCAAGATCGACGACCCGGTCGGTGCCATCTCGGTCCACGGCGTCTGCGGAATCTACGGCACCCTCGCGGTGGCATTCTCCGGAGCATTCGAAGGCAACTTCGGCAACTTCGGCGTGCAGGCCATCGGCGCCCTGGCTGGCTTCGGCTTCGCCTTTGTCGCGGCCCTGATCCTCTTTGGCATCCTCAAGGCCGTCATGGGCATCCGTGTCAGCGAAGAAGAAGAAATCGAAGGCCTGGACCTGGGCGAGCACGATATGTCGGCTTACCCCGACTTCCAGCAGACCTACATCAAGAGCTACCACGCTCGGGAAATCTAAACCCCTTGGCCTCCCGCTCCCCGCCGACCCCGGATACGATCCGGCGTCGGCGGGCGGGGGCCGATTGTTTCGCCTTGTCTCGCATCCCCGGCCGGTCCGTCGGACCCGCCCTTATCACCCCACTCAGGAGAACTCGTCATGCATATGATTGAGGCCATCGTTAAGCCGTCGTCGATCGACGGCATCAAAATCAAGCTCGCCCAAATCGGCGTTCTGGGCATGACCGCCCAGGAATGCAAGGGCTTCGGTAAACAAAAAGGCCACACCGAGCGCTACCGCGGCGGCCGAATGGACGTGGGCTTCGTGCCCAAGGTCGCCCTCAAGGTCGCGGTCAAATCCGAGGACCTGGACAAGGCCCTCGAAGCCATCACCACCGCCGCCCGCACGGGCAACGTCGGCGACGGCAAGCTGTTCGTCACCGAACTGACCAAAGTCATCCGCATCCGCACCGGCGAATCGGACAACGACGCGCTCTAAGACGCTGCCCCCCGGGAGGTCTTGCCGGAAAATCCGGGGAAGTTTCCGGGGGCACTTCCGGGGAGCTTCTGGGGGGACATCCGGGGGGTAATCCATGACGGTTTAACCGTTAGAGGGGCGGGAGAGAGACCGGCCGACGGGTCGCCGAAAGGCGACGCGTCGGTCTTTTTTTTTTTGGGGGGGGGTGTTGAGTGATAGTGGGTGTCGCCGTGGCCGTGGCCGTGGAAGGGCAGGGTTGGATTGAGCCTGATTAGTGGGATGGCCGTCGTCGGCCGTCGTCGGCCGAGAGCCTTTTGCTTCCGTGGGCGGCGGGGGGGGAAGGCGGGGGGGGGGGCTTCCGCCTTCGGCGGAACGACGGGCGGGACGCCCATCCCACCAAGAGCGCCCATCCCACCAAAGATGCCCGCCCCACTTGAAAGCAAAGTATTCCGTGACCGGCATCCGATAGATGCGGTACGCTGCTGCGCACGGCATCCGACCCGTGGCGACCCCCCATGCCTGACTCCTCCCCCCCGCCGCCCCCCCCCTCTCCCCCCTCTCCCCCCTCTCCCCCCTCCCCCCCTACCACCCCGGACGCCCCTTCCCCAAAGACTCCGGACATCCCCGAGACCCCCGCGGTCGGTTCGTCGCCATCGTCGGCTCATTCGGATCCGGGAGCAGCCCACCCCGACGCGCTGCGGTTGTCGCTGACCTCCCACGACGAGTCGGGCGAGCGTGGAGATGCGCGTCAATATCCGGAAGAAAATGGGGGGGGGCATGAGGGGGGGGGGTTGGTCGAGCCTTCGTTGGCCGAGGCGCAGGACCATCTGGGGGCGGAGCTGGGCGGCCGCGGGGCACCTTTGTGGCGGAAGCACGTGATGACGCTGCTGCGGATCGGGATGCCCCTCGCGGGGTTGGGCTACATCGTGTATTCGGTGCAGTGGCAGGACGCCATGGTGGAGGTGGTCCAGCCCAACGGCGACACGCAGCTGGAGCTGCGCGAGGGCATGACCACCCTGGTGCGCGAAGCCAACCTGCTTTGGTTGGCGGGCGGGCTGCTGATCGTCGGGCTGGTGTTTCCGCTGCAGGGGTATCGGTGGTATCTGCTGATGCGTTGCCGGGGGCTGAATGTGTCGTACTGGAGCGTGCAGCGGCTGGTGATGATCGGGTTGTTTTTTAATTTCTGCGTGCCGGTGGGTTCCAACGGCGGGGACGTGGTGAAGGCCTACGGCGCGGTGAAAGGGCTCAAGTCGCCGGGGTCGACCGCGATCGCGTTGGTCAGCGTGGCGCTGGACCGCATCGGCGGGCTGATGGGGCTGATCGTGTTGGCGGCGGTGATGGGGCCGTTGATGTGGTTTGATCCGACGGGGCGGAAGATCGCGATCCTGGCGTGGGCGGCGTTGGCGGCGGTGGGGCTGGGCGGCGGGGCGTATCTGTGGCCGGTGACCCGCCGGCTGATGGGGCTGAATCTGCTGACGAAGGTCTCGGCGGTGCAAAAACTCGACGCCGCGGTCACCGGGTATCGCCACCACCTGGGCGTGCTGGGCGCGGCGGTGGGGCTGAGCATCCCGGTGCACTTGGCGATGTCGATCGCCACCGCGATGGCGGGGTACGCGATCGGCGTGGAGACGCCGCTGGTCATGCTGGTCACGGCGTTGCCGGTGGTGTTCATCGTCGGGGCGTTGCCCCTGAGCTACCTCGGCCTGGGGATCATGGAAGTCGCCGCGGCGGAGCTGCTGATCCGGGGAGAGAACGACGGGATCACGATGAACCAGATCGTCGCGATGCTCATGGCCTGGCGGGGATACCTGCTGGCCTACGCGGTGATCGGCGGAGCGATGATGATGGGCAAAGGGATGCACCTGAGCGAAGGACGCGGCGGGGGCGGGGGGGGCGGGGTTGAACCCGGGGCCCAGGGGCCACCCCAACCGCGGGTCGGGGCGAAGCGATGACACCCAAGATCGACGCGGGAAACAAGGGGACGCCCCCCCGCCTCTCCCCGACGGCGGCCGGCGGCTTGACCCGGGGGGTCCGGTGGCTGCTGGGGGGGTACTGGTTGATTTTGGTGGCGGCAACCCACAGCCCGCAGATATCGACCGACGACCTGCCGGGGGTCGCGGGGTTGCCGTTCGACAAGCTCATGCACGGCCTGGCGTTCGCGGGACTCGCCGCACTGCTGACCTGGTCGCGGTGGTGGCGCGAGCGATCGTGGCGGTTCAATGCGCTGGCGGCGGTCGGGGTGGGGCTGGTTTACGGGGTGGTCGAGGAGGTGACCCAGCCGTGGTTCGGGCGGACGCGGTCGGGGTGGGACTTGTTGGCCGACGCGGTGGGGTTGGTGGTGGGGGCGGGGGTGGCGTGGGGAGCGGTCCAATTATGGGGTGCAAGGCTCGGAGGAGGGGGCGACCATGGAGAAGGGGGCGGGGGGATGAGGGGGGGGATGAGGGGGGGGGGATGAGGGGGGGGGATGAGGGGGGGGATGAGGGGGGGAATGAGGGGGGGGGGCGGGGGGTTTGTGGGGCATGCGGCGTTGGTCAGTGGATTGACGTTGGTCTCGCGGATGACGGGGTTGGTGCGGGACGCGGTGCTGGCGGGGGTATTCGGGGCATCGGTGGTGCTGGACGCGTTTTTGGTGGGGTTTATCGTGCCCAACCTGTTTCGCCGGCTGTTCGGCGAGGGGGCGCTGACCGCGGCGTTCATCCCGCGGTACACCCGGCTGTTGAAAACAGACCCCGCGTTGGCCCGGCGGTTTGCGTCGCTGTGCGTGGTGGCGGTGGCGTCGCTGCTCGCGGGGATCGTGGTGGTGGGCGAGCTGGGCCTGGGGTGGTGGTTGTCGGCGGTGGACCGGGACGGGTTAGGGGAGGGTTCGCTTTTTGACGCCACCTCGAAGACCGGGCTGGCGCTGCGGTTGACGATGGTGATGCTGCCTTACATGCCGATGGTGTGCGGGGTGGCGTTTTTGGGGGCGGTGCTGCAGGTGCACCGGCGGTTCGGGCCCGCCGCGGCGGCCCCGGTGGTGCTGAACTTGGTGATGATCGCCGTAGCGGTGGGCGCGGCGTCGGTCTACGGCGGCGAATGGCCCACGGTGTATCTGGTGGCGGGATCGGTGCTGCTCGCGGGGCTGATTCAGTTGGCCTGGATGACGCTGGCGGTGGTGCGCACCGCCCCGCTGGGGTTGAGCTTTGCGGGGACCGGGGCGCACCTGCGGGCGATGCTGTGGGTGATGCTGCCGATGGTGATCGGGCTGGGGGTGTTTCAGATCAACACGCTGATGGACGGGTTGATCGCGTACGGGTTGGCGGCCCCGGGCGGGGAGATGGGGGGGGGGATGGAGGGCGCGGTGGGGGGCGAGGGGGGGGCTGAGGGGGGGGCTGAGGGGGGGGCGAGTTTTTCGGTATGGGGATGGACGTTGCCTTATCCGATGGAGGCGGGGGCGGTGACGACGTTGACGTTGGCCCAGCGGCTGTACCAGTTCCCGTTGGGGGTCTTCGGCATCGCGATCGCCACGGCGATTTTCCCGGCGTTGGCGGCCGCGGCGACCGGGGGCGGGGGAGGCGCCGAGCGAAAGGGAGCCGAGGGGGTAATGAGCGGAGGGGCGCGGGGGGGAACGAGGGGGGAAGTGAGGGGGGAAATGAGGGGGGGGGAATTTGAGGCGATTTTTTGGCGGGGGGTGCGGCTGACGTTGTTTATCGGGGTGCCGGCGAGTGTGGGGTTGATCCTGGTGCGGGTGCCGTTGACGCGGGTGTTTTTTGAGTGGAACGCGTTCACCGCGGAGGACGCGCTGCGGGCGGCGGCGGTGCTGGCGGCCTATGCGTCGGCGGTGTGGGCGTACTCGCTGACGCACGTGACGACCAAGGCGTTTTATGCGTTGGAGGACGCGATGACGCCGTTGAAGATCAGCGCGGGGATGGTGGGGTTGAACGTGGTGTTGAATCTGACGTTGATTTGGCCGCTGGGCGTGGCGGGGTTGGCGTGGTCCACCGCCGGCAGCGCGGTGCTGCAGGCGGGGGTGTTGATTTGGTTGTTGCGAGGGCGACTGGAGGAGGATGTCGCCGCGGGTACCGGGATGCCGCGAGCGGCGGGAGGTGAGGGGTGGGCGGGGGTGCCGCGGGGGGTGTGGGGGAGCTTGGGCCGAACGGTGGGGCTGAGCGGGGTGATGGGGTTGGGGGTGGCGGCGGCGTTGTGGCCCTTCGACACGCTGGAGCTGGGGAAGCTGGGTTGCCTGGGGGTGTTGGCGTTGTCGGTGGGGGTCGGGGTCGGGGTGTATGTGCTGGGCGCGGTGGCGGCGGGGTCGCCGGAGGTCCGTTGGCTGCGGCGGCGAAGGGTGTGAAGGGGAAGGGGCTGAGGGGTTGAGGGGTTGAGGGGTTGAGAGGCTGAGGGGTTGGGACTTGTAAATGACATAGAACCCACGGGAGAATCTCCGTGGGCTGCGGGGGGCGTTGAGTTGTGGGGCGGGCCCGTGGGGGGAGTTTAGTTGGAGGTGTCGCCGAGGGCGGCGACATCGGTGGAGTTGGCGGTGTTGTAGAGCTGAAGGGTGAGGGCGGCGGTGGACTGGGCGGGGACCAGGGCGCGGAAGGAGCCGTTGGTGGGGTTGTACCAGAAGGCCCCGGTGGCGGCGACGGTCTTGGTGGCCGGGTGGCTCATGGCCGAAGTGGCGGCCGCGTCGTAGAAGACCGTGGGGTCGCGTTGATCCGGCGCCAGGGGGTTGGTGGGCAGCGAACCTTCGACGAACCACGCGTCGCTGATGGTCGCGGCGAATTCGCCCTGGGTGGCGTAATTTTCAAAAACCTTGGCCTGGACGGTGCGGACGATCGAGGCGGTGGTAACGGATTTGGAGCGGTCGGTGGCGTCGGTGAACTGGGGCACGACGATGGACGCGAGGATGCCAAGGATGACCACGACGATGAGGATTTCGACGAGCGTAAATCCGCGGGGACGCCGAAGGGGACCGGGGGCAATGAAATGCAAAAAGTTGCGGGGGGGGGATTGAGGGGGGGGCAGGGGCATGACCGGTTGCTCGTTGGGGCGCGGAACGCAAGGGGGAGAGGGCAGAGGTCTATTGCAGCGCTATCGGCACAGGCGCTGCGCGACTTAAGCAGCACCGGTAAAAACCCCCATCGGCGGCGCAACCCAACAAACCTTGGGTAGTCTGCCCCCGTGATCCAAAGCAGCGTGATCTAGCGCTGGAGCGGGAAGACGGCCTGGGTGCTCACGGGGAGGCCCGCCCCGGCGGGGGTCAGGGTCACCAAAGCGGTGAGCCGGTCGGCGTCGCCGAGGATGTCGAACAGGGCGTCGTCCAGCGGCACATCGACGTGGTAGTAATCCCCGGTGAAGCCGGTGCGGTAGGCGTCGTCGAGCTGCGGGGGCGTGATGGTGCGGTCCAGCAGAACCCGCGGGGGCTGGTCGGGTATCAAACTCAGGAGCTGGGCGTTGACCCGCCCCGCCACGACGCGGAAACGGTTTTTCTGATCGAACGGGCGCAGGTACAGGCGGAGCGTGTCGTCGATGCCGTCGCGGTCGGTATCGACCGGGCCGGAATAGCGGGCAAATTCGAGGCCGACGAGCACGGGGACCACGGCGTCGGGCATGGGCGGGGTCACCCCGTCCTCGCCACGCTGAGCGTCGAGTCGGTGAGACTTGAGCTCTTGCTGCAGGCGAATGATCTGGGCCTGGGTGTCCTCGACCTGAGCGCGGAGTTCCTGGTTGGAACGACGCAGGTCGTCGTTGTGCTCCGCCACGGAACGGCCGTCGCCGCCCACGCTCACGGTGCAGGCGGGCAGCAGCATCAGCGAGCCGAGCGACAAGATTCGGACCACTTGCCCCCGACCAAGCACCCCCCCTTGACCAAGCCCCCCTTCACGACCCGACCCCACCTGCCCCCCCGGGGGGGCAGCGTTCACGGAGCAGAAAAATCGGCGGAGGTTCAAAAACACGGGTTTACCGCCCAATCGGGGTTTAGTCATCGTCGCGGGCAGTGGTGGACTCGGGCAGATGCTGGAGGACGCTGTCTACGACCCCGTACTGCACGGATTCCTCGGCGTCGAGCCATTTGTCGCGCTCGCAGTCCTCGGCAATGGTTTCCGTATCCTTGCCGGTGTGGTGGGACATGATTTTGTACATGCGTTCGCGAGTTTTGAGCATTTCCTTGGCCTGGATGCCCAGGTCAGTGGCCTGACCCTGCATGACGCCGCCCATGAGGGGCTGGTGCAGCATCACCCGGCTGTTGGGCAGGATGTTCCGCTTGCCATCGGCCCCGGCCGCCAGCAACCAGCGCCCCCATCGACGCCGCCATGCCGATGCAGTAGGTCGCGACCTTGGGCCGAATGAACTGCATCGTGTCGTAGACCCCCAGGCCCGCCGAGACGCTGCCCCCGGGCGAGTTGATGTAAAAGTGGATGTCGCTTTCCGAATCATCGTTGGACAGGAAAAGCAGCTGGGCGATCAGCAGGTTGGCCGAGTCGTCGGTCACGGGACCCCCCAGGAAGATGATGCGGTCTTTGAGGAGGCGGGAGTAGATGTCGTAGGCGCGTTCGCCGCGGCCTGACTTCTCGATAACCATGGGGACGAGGGTGCTCATTGCGGGGGGTCCTTGCGGGGCATGGGCCGGCGGGCCGGCGGGGGAATCGTCAAAGGGGCGGAAGGATTTTGATTGTAGCCCAGGGGGGCGGGCGGAGTTGAGGACGGCCACCAGAGATCAACCGCGTGTCCGGCCAGGCGGGCAGGCGACCGCGAACAGACTGGTGTATCGGCCGACGACGGGCGGGAGGCTTAGGAAGTCGGCGCAACCACCAGCAGCGGCCCCGCGGACTTGACCACCCCGCCGGGCTGCTCGAGGGTGACCGCAAACGCGGCGGGCTGCTCGATGCGCAGCTTGGCATCGACCGGGACATAAGCCCGGCCGTCTTGCGCCAGATGTGGCTGGACGTCGAAGACCCCGCCGTCGACGGGGATCGCGTCGCGGGTCGGATCGACGATCCACAGCTGATACTGGGCTTGGGTCGGGTCCTGGGCAGGCAGGTTCTCGAAGACCATATAACCCGCCTGCCGGGCGGGGCTCCAGACCACCCAACCCAGCACGTCACCGAAGTTTTCGTCCCCCGCGGATGGCGCCCAGGCGTAGGTCACCGCGTCATCGGCCACTTCTTTGAATTGGGCAAAACGTGCATCGGGCGCAGACAAAGCCGTGCGGTCGGGGGTGTCGAAATCAGTCGCGGGGCCGTCACCCCCCGGCGCGTTGAGCAGCAAGGCCATGCCCAGCGCGGCCGCCACCGCGCCCGCCAGCGTGCCGCCGATAAAAGCCAGCACCGGAGACCGGGTCGGCGGACGGGCCGCGTTGGTCGCGGCGGCGGCAGGACGCGACGCGCTGCCCGAAGCTTGGTCGTCGGCTGCCGAGTGCGTGACCACGCCGGGCGTCCAGGCCTGCGCCGCGGCATCGAGCTTGGCCCGCAGCGAAGCGGGCACCGCGGCCGCGGACGTGTCGCTGAGCGTGAGCAGCGCCGCGGTTTGCATCAACGCGTCATCGTCCAACCAATCGGGATGTTGTTCCGCAAGGGACTGCATCAGGGCGGTGTCTTCGGGGGTCAGGGGCGAGCCGGTGAGTGAGTCGGCCAAGAGTTGCTGATAATGCGCAAAGGTCGCGTCAGGCGACAGGTCTGTATTCGAGCCCGAGGGCGGGGTGGATTCATGCGGGCCCGAGGATCGCGGGGGTTGGGGGGGACGGGGGGGTTGGGGAGGCCGGGAGTCGCTCACGCGTCACCCCCCTTCGGGACCGGAGCGCTGGCAGACGATTCCACGAGCATTTCACGCAAACGCAGGAGTCCGCGGCGGGCGTGGGTCTTGACCGTACCCAGCGGCAGCGCGAGCTTCTGGGCCGCCGCGTCGTGGGTCAGGCCGTCGCACACCGTCAGCCGCAGCACCCGCTGCTGGTCGGGCTTGAGCTGCGCCATCGCCGCGTCGATGCGTTGCATCTCGTCGGCCAGCTCAGCAGGAGCGGCAGGATTGTCGGGCGCGGCGGGCGGCGGGGCCGCCTCCAGCGAACGACTCGTCGAGTCGGGCCGAACGCCGCGGCGACGCAGGCGGTCGATCACCCGCCGCCGCGTCAGCACCGCCACGAACGTCACTTCCTTGCCCTTCTCCGGGTCGTAACGGTCGGCCTTCTGCCAAAGCTCGACAAAAATATCCTGCACCAAATCTTCAACGTCCACCCCCCGGCCCAGCATCCGCGAAGCCAGCGACCAGACCAGTCCGGAATAGCGATCCAAGCAACCACGAACCGCCTCGGCCTCGCCCGCCGCGACACGCGGCAGCAGCGGCAACGGCAACGCAACCGCCTCGGAAGGAGTCGAGGTCTTCGCCATCGACTCCCGATCGCCCGGGGCGACGGAAGCAGGATCAACGGCAGAATCGGACGGCGGCGGCGGCATCATGGTCAAAACGAGCTTAGCGGATTCCGTAGTAAGCCATGCGGAAGTGACGTCAGCTCTCGGCCAACCCACACCCCAACCCTCGACATTAGCCGCCCTGACAATCCGGGAAGTAGACAGGACGGCAAAAAAAAAGACCCCCGGCCCGTATGGGGCCGAGGATCCGGGTAGGTCACAAATCTCGATTTACATTTCGGGCATCAGGACTTCGTCGATGACGTGGATGGTGCCGTTGGTCGTGGCGATGTCGGTCTTGATGATGTTCACGCCGTTGACCTGAGCCTGTTCGCCGTCGACGGCAAAGGTCAGGGTGCCACCTTCGATGGAGTCGGCTTCACCGGCTTCGAGCGCCTGGGCAGCCTTCACATCAGCGGGGATCACGTGGAAGGTCAGGATCTTGACGAGCTTGTCTTTGTTCTCTGGCTTGAGCAGCGATTCCACGGTGCCCGCGGGCAGCTTGGCAAAGGCTTCATCGGTCGGCGCCATCACGGTGAAGGGGCCTTCACCCTGCAGGGTTTCGACGAGGCCCGCGGCTTTGACCGCGGCGACGAGGGTGTTGAATTGACCAGCGGCGACGGCGGTTTCAACGATATCGCCGGAGGCTTTGGCTTGTTTCGATCCCATGTCGGTGGAACAGCCGCAAGACGCACAGGCGGCGGCGGAGAGGCCAAAGCCAAAGGTCAGGGCGGCGGCAAGGGCGAGGAAGGCGGGGCGTTTCATAAGCAAGCTTTCTATATTGGACCGGCGACGGGAAACGGCTCGACACGCTGTGAGCGTTGGTCGCGGGAAGTAAGACGTACAGATCTATACGCAGGGCACCGCCCGGCGGATTCGCCAATGAGGTAAAATTTAATAATTTTATCTCCCGTACTGTGCGTGTTCAGCAGGCAGCCGACAGGTAGATCACGAGGGTTCAGCGTAGTGATTCGAGTGAGCTGCGACCCGCGGGGGGCTGGCGGGGGTCGGGCACAAGGTCGGGCAGGGTGAAGCTTGCAAACAGGGTGGCCCCGCTGTCGCCGAGGGTGGCGTCGACGGCCTGCTGGATCGACTGGCCCTCCTGCACGTTGACCCAGCCGCTGGGCGACTGGGTGGTTTGCCACTGCCAGGCGAGGGTGTCCTGAATCTGGAGGCTGAGCCGGGTGGTTTTGGACGTAGTGTTGACGGTGGTTTGTGTGCGGTCCCAGGGGGCGCTGCCGAGGGTTTCGTAAACTTGTTGCTGGGTTTGGCTGGAGTTCTCGCCCACGAGGCGCAGCGGGGAGCCGGGGTCCAGTCAGAGTCCGCGGGCGGTGAGCTGTCGGGTGAGGGCGGCTTCGATCTGCTGCCGCTGTTCGGCGGTGGCGTCGAGGCCGTCGAGGTCCAAGGCGATGAGCTGACCGGGCTCGAGCAGCGTGGTGGGCGGCGGGGTGGCGCGGACACGTGCCAGCTCGCGGTCCGCATGGCCGATCAGCGGCCAGGCGTGGAAGGTGAAGCCCGGGGCGTCGTTGCGGCGGCCGGGCCGGGCCGCGGGTTCGGCCGCGACCACCATAAGCCGGTCGCCGACCGGCTCCCGCAGCCCCGTGGGCAGGTTCTCGAGTTGGTGAAGCCACAGCCGGCGACCCGTGGCGACTTCCACCAGTTGGCCGCCGACCCACAGCAACCCCTCGTCGAGCGCCGCCACCCCGCCGCCGCCGCCCGCCCCGACGGGGTCCAGCGGCAGGGCTACACTCGGATGCGCCTGCCGGGACGTCAAATCCCATCCGCGGAACCGCTCGCGGCCCAGGGCGACCAGGGTGCGGCCGTCGGCGGCGAATTGCAGCAGCCGCGGCGCGAAGTCCAGCCCCTCGAGCGTCCACTCCCGCCGGCCGGTGCGGCTATCCAACAGCAGCACCCGCGGCCCGGCGGCGACGGCGACCAGCCGACGCCCCGGACTCATCGCCCATATCCCCCCCTCACCCTCGTAGCGCCAGACCGCTCGGGCCGTGTGGTCGAAGGCCATCACCGCCCCGCTGCGATTACTCAGCACCAGCGTCCGCTCGTCGATCCATTCCAGCTGCTCGATGTCGGAGAAGAAATCCTGCTCGGCGTCAAAGGGCACGAAGCTCACCGCGTGACGCGGCTCGCCGCCGGGCCAGTCCCAGAGGTCCAGCCGGTTGCGGCTGCCCGAGTGGAAGCCATGTGACACTGCCGCCACCCGCCGGCCGTCGGGGCTCAGCCGCCGGGGCAGCGAGGCGTTGTCGAAGGTCACCGACCCTGCGGCACGCAGCTGCCGCAGGTTCAGCTTCTGCACGGTCAATGTTGGAGGTTTGCCTGGCGGAGCATCTACCAACACCACCAAGGCCCAGCGCCCCTCGGCAGCCAGCAGCAGCGGCTTCTCGAAAAATCCGCCCGTGCCCGGAGCCAGCTGCACCCGCTGGGGCGTGTCACGGCCACGCGGAGCGAGCGGCACCGGGTCGACCACCGAATCAGCCTGCCCCTCGGCTCCGCCCTCGATTTGTGCTTCCGCTCGCGCCGCCGGTTCCACGATCCGCACCGTTGACCGGTCCACCTCGGTGACCGGGTGATCCAAAGGCGGGGCCGCAAAGGCATCCGCCGCGGGTTGGTCTTCCGGGGACGTCGCGGAATTTGGAGCGGTGGGAGATCCGGTGCGGGGGGCCGAAGTCGCCCCCCGCCGCGTCCGATGTTGTTCATATTTCTCTAACGCCTCGGCCTGCGAATCCCCCACCGAATCATTCGCCCGGCGGTGGGTAAACAGATCCCAGACGCCCGGCCCCTCGTCGGCCGCGCCCGGTTCACGCAGTTGATCGCCTGGGACCCACTGCCAATGGAACGGCTGGGTGCCCACGCCCCGCTCGGCTGAGAGCAGGTACAGCGGCGGAGCCGCCCGCTCGATCCGCCCGGCCGACCAGCCCATCCGGTCCCGAAACTCCACCCGCTGGTTCACCCGGTACTCCCGCACCTCGGCTGCCGCCGCTCCCGGCAGCGCGGCCCATACCGCCGTTGCCGCAACCAACAACCACGCCAGCCGCAACAAGCACCAGGGCTGCGGACGATAAGAAAGCAAGCGATCCGCGAGCGAAAAAATATCGGTCATGGCATAGAGTCAATAGCAAGGTTTCAGGGATAAAGCGGCATGGGCTGAAGTCTATCAAGCTCTCGTTAGCGGACGGTTCAAATTTGCGGCCGTCAACGGTTCACTCTGCAACCTGTCGACCACCGTGGGGCGGGCGAACCGTCCCCTTGGACGCAGGCTGAACTGCTACCTCGGGGCTCGACCCTCCCCGCGGATTCGGGGTAGCAACGGCCAGCAACGTGGCGGGGCGTAGGCGGGGGTTTTGGCGGGACTCTAGAATGAGGCGATGACCCAGGCGAACCCCATCCACGACGGCCCCCGCCATACGGCCACAGGACCCGCCACGCCAGGAATCGCCACAGCACCTGACTTGGCAAGCGGGGATGCGTCTCAAGAAACTTCCGGAGCAACCAGGGACGGGACGGGAACGGGGATTGGGAGTGGGGTAGAGAGGGAAATTGGAGGGGGAATGGGGGGGGGGGCGAGGCGGGGACGGGATGTGACCTGGCCCGCGGTGGGGGCGATCGCCTGGCGGGAGGTGGTGCGGTTTTTTCGTCAGCGCAACCGGGTGGTGGGCGCGGTGGCGACGCCGGTGGTCTTCTGGCTGTTGCTGGGCTTTGGGCTCAACGAAGCCTTCGAGGTAGACCCCGGCACGGGGAGCGGGACGGGGACGGGGGTCGCCGCCCCGGGTACAGACAATGGGGTCGAGGGGGGGATTGAGGGGGGGGGCGAGGGGGGGCTTGAGGGGGGGGTGGGGTATTTAGAGTTTTTCTTCCCGGGGATGATGGTGATGGTGGTGTTGTTCACGTCGATTTTTTCGACCATCACGGTGATCGACGACCGCAACAACGGTTTTTTGCAGGGGGTGCTCGCGTCGCCGGCCCGGCGGTGGTCGATCGTGCTGGGCAAGGTCCTGGGCGGCGCGGTGATCGCCACCTTGCAGGGCTTGGCGTTGCTGCCGATCTGGTGCGTGTTCTTTGCGTGGCCCGGGGTCGGGGCCTTGATCGCGGCGACCGCCGTGATGTTCGTGATGGCGGTGGGGCTCACGGCCCTGGGGTTGATGTTTGCCTGGCCGATGGATTCCACCGCCGGCTACCACGCGGTGATGAACCTGGTGCAGTTTCCCATGTGGTTCTTGTGCGGGGCGGTGTTCCCCCTGGCGACCGCGGGCCTGCTGAAGTGGGTGATGTACGCCAACCCGCTGACCTATGGTTACGCGGCCTTCAGCGAAGCGCTGATGGGTGACCGGGCAACGGGCATCGGCCTGCCGTGGGCGGTGACCGCGGGGCTGACGCTAATGCTGGCGCTAGCGGGACTCGGATTGGCCACGCGGGTGGCGGCGCGGAAAGCGAAAGCCTAAACATGAAAACCCTCTCGATCTGGATCAAACTGCTCTCGGTGGCGGCGCTGGTGTGTTTGGTGTTGGGCCTGGCGTTGCCGCAGTTCACCGGCAGCGGCCGCGGCGGACCCGACGCCGCGCCCGCGTCGCAGCTCGACACCTACTGGGCGGCGCCCGCATTCACGCTGACCGATCAGCGGGGGCAGACCTTGACGGACCGCGACCTCGCGGGGCAGGTGTGGTTGGCGGATTTCTTCTTCACGAGTTGCCCGGGCATCTGTCCGATGCTCTCGGCCAACATGCAGGACCTCTACGCCCAGCTGAGCGACGAGCCGTGGGGCGAGTCGGTGCGGATCGTGACCTTCTCACTGGACCCGCAGCGGGACACGGTGGAAGTGCTCGCCGAGTACGCCGACGCCATCGGCGCCGACCCGCGGCGCTGGTCCTTCCTCCGCGGCCCGCGCGAGGAGATCTGGAAAATCTCCCAGCAGGGTTTCAAGCTGTCGGTCGATGACACCCCGGGCAACCCCGCCGGGCCCATCGGACACAGCGGGCGGGTGGCGCTGGTCGATCGCGACGGGCAGATCCGCGGGTTCTACGACGGGCTGACGGCCGAGGGCATCGCGGCCCTGCGGGCGGACCTGGAACGGATCGTGCCTCAGTGAGGCCGTCGGGTGCGGGGGGATCGGCGGGATCGTGGGGGGGGCCGGGGGGGCCATCGGCCGTGCCCGCGGTCGGTTCCCGGGGCCGGGTGGATGATGTTTCTGACCGAAGGTTTTAGATGACGAGCGTGACCAGCGAAAATCATGAGCAGGCCGCGTCGCCGGAGGTGGCGTCGGGCGGCTGGCGGGTGCCGTCGGGCGAAGCGCTGGCGGAGCATTTGGAGGCCAACGGCGTGACGCGGGTGTCGCCGTGGCGGCGGCGCGGGCCCTGGCTGGGGTTCGGGGCGTTGGTGGTGTTGGCGTTCGCGGCGGGCGGGGCGGCGGCGTGGCTGCTGCCGTGGATCGGTTTCGGGGCGTTGATCGTGTACGGGGGCCGGCGGATGCGGCAGGTGCGCGCTTTAGAGCAGCGTGTGGGCCGTGCCCAGGAATTGATGGCCCTGCGGCATCACCGCCCGGCCCTGCGCATGCTCTGGCGGCTGATCGAAGAGCTGCGTCCCCACCCGTTGCTGCAGCACCGCGCGGTCATGGTGCTCACCCAGACGCTGGACGAAGTCGGTGCGCACGAGGCGGCGTTGGTGGCCTACGACCGGCTGCTGGCGGACCTGCCGGGCGATCATCCGGGGGCGGTTTATCTCAAAATCTTTCGGGCGATCTCCTCGTTGTTCGAAGATCGGCTAGCGGACGCCGACGAAACCCTGCGGCGGCTGCGCGGACCCGTCGAGGCGATGCCCGGCTCGCCCGCGGCCGCCGCCTACCGCTTTGCCCTCCTGTTTCAAGCGGTCAAAACCGCCCGTTACGACGACGCCATCGCCGAGTCCGACGGGCTGATCCCCGCCCTCCAACCCTGGGGCATCCAGGCGGGCTACGGCTACGCCCTGCTGGCCTACTGCTACCAACAAAGCCCCCGAACCGCCCCACCCGCCCCTCACGACTCCGCCAGCGAGTCTTCATCACTGGCCCACCTATGGTGGGAGCGGGCAACCGCGTTGCTCTCGCCCCACGCCCTCCGCCAGCGGTTCCCCGAATTGGCCACGATGGAATTTTTCCAGACGGAGGACGAACCATGAGCGAAAAACCTCAACACTCCGCCGACTCCACCGATACGCCCTCGGCCAACGAATCGGCGATCCCTTCGGATACCCCTACCCCCCCTTCCCCCCTCCGCCCCCCCACGTCGATGGGTAATCCCGACGACCCACGCCCGGGGCATGAGCCCGACCCAGACGACCCGGACGACCCGGCAGATGCGGGCCAGGGGAGTGAAGTTGAAAACGGATCCGACCCCACCGAGTCGGCCGGAGTGTTCGATGTCGATCGTCTGAATTGGGCATTGGGGTTTGACGGGCTGCTCCGCGCGCTGGCGGGGGTGGGTCTGTTTCTGGGGTTCTACCTCCTGCTGACCGCGGGAACGGGCGGGGGCGGGGGAGGGGGGGGCGGCGGAGGGGGGGCGGTGTTGGCGGTGTTGGCGGCGGTGGGTTTGTTGGCGGGGTGGATCTTGCTCAACAGCGTGGGCGCGGGGGTGATGCGGGCCTTGCCGGGGGTGTCAGCCCTCATCGAGGTTCGACCCGACGAGGCGGAGTCCGCCCTCGCGGGACTGCTCAAGCGCCGGCGCTGCCGGGGTGGGTGCGGTTGACGCTGGTGCACCGGTTGGCGTTACTTCGGCATCGCCAGGAGCGTTTTGTGGAGTCGGCGGCGATCGCGCAAACGCTATTGACCCACCCTCGCCCGGGCCCGGGCATGGTCCGAACCCCCCGTTTGAACCCCGGGAAACTCGCGGAGGACGAGAACGCCGACGGGGAAGTGAAGCGGGGAATGAAGGGGGGGATGAGGGGGGAAATGAGGGGGGGCAGTCGGGGGCAGTTGTTGTTGTTGCTGGTGGAGGCGCGGCTGGAGACCGGGGAGTTGGGGGCGGTGTGGTGGGCGTTGGTGGAGTTGGCGCGGACGCCGCTGGGGCTGACCGAGGCGTTGCAGCGGATGGCGTTGCGGACGCGGTACGAGCTGATGGCCGGCTACCCGACCGCGGTGCTGGAGGACGCGGAGCGGAAGGCGGCGTTGTCGGAGTTGATGCCCGGCCCCCAGTGCGGCGCGTTCTGCGCGATGTTGGCGGAGGCCGCCCACCAGGTGGGCGACGCGGCGGGGCGGCGGCGGTGGGCGCTACGCGTGGACCTATTGTGCACGCCCGAGCAGGTGGCGCGGATGCGGGAGCGCGGCGTGGGCAGAGCCGGGCAAGGGGCGTAAGCAGCGCGGTATGAAGGGTCGGGTTTAGCAGACTGTGGGATCCTTCTGGACGGCGGAGCAAACCAGGGGGGCGGGAAACGATGGCGTTGATATGATTCTGGCCATGATGAACCTGACCGAATGCTGGACGATTGCTTCGCTGATGCCCGCGGGGATGACAGGGTGGCTGGACGCCCGGGAAACGTGGCTGTTGGTGCTGTTTTGCGTGGGCGCGATGGTGGTGGTGATCAAGGGGGCGGACTATCTGGTGGAGGGTGCCGCGGGGCTGGCCAAGCGGCTGGGGATGCCGGAGGTGGTGATCGGCGCGACGATCGTGTCGCTGGGCACGACCTCGCCGGAGGCGGCGGTGTCGGTGCTCGCGGCGTTTTCCGGCGACGCGGGGCTGGCGATCGGCAACGGCGTGGGGTCGATCATCGCCGACACGGGGCTGATCTTCGGCATGGGCTGCCTGCTCACCCGGCTGCCGGCCGACAAATTTGTCCTCTCCCGCCAGGGCTGGGTCCAGTTCGGCAGTGCCGTGATGCTCGCGGCGCTCTGCTACTTCCTTTGGGCCACCCAGGGCACGGACGCGACGATCGAACGCTGGGCGGGGATCGTCTTCACCGCCCTGCTGGTGGGCTACCTGGCGATCTCGGTTCAATGGGCCCGCCAGCACCCGGTCGGCGGCGTCACCCCCGACGCGGTGGCGGCGGTCGATGCGCCCGCCCTGCCGTCGGGCGAAAACACCCCCGGGGCCCCGCCGCATCAGGTCCACGGCCTGGGCTTGCTCATCGGCATGGGGATCGGCGGCCTGCTCATGGTCATCGTCGCCGGCGATCTGCTGGTTAGCTCGGTCACCACCGTGGCGGAACGCTGGCAAATCCCCGACGCGGTCATCGCCTCGACCATCGTGGCGCTGGGCACCAGCCTCCCGGAACTGGTCACCGGCATCACCGCCATACGCAAGGGCCACCCCGAACTCTTGGTGGGCAACGTCATCGGCGCGGACATCCTGAACGTGTTGTTCGTGATCGGCGTGTCGTCGTTGGCCGCGCCCCTGCCGCTAATCGAGACCGATGCCCTGGGCCAGATCGTGCCCGGCGGCAACACGATCCTCACCATCATGATCCCGACCATGCTCATCATGCTGCTGTTCATGCGGGCGTGCATCTTCAAGGCCGTCCGCACCGGCGGCTTCGACCGGTGGATGGGCGTCCCGTTGGTGGCGATGTACGTCGGCTACATCGTGGTGTCCTACGTCGCCTCCACGTAAAAATCGAGCGTCAATCTCCCGCCCTCACGGCGACTCACCCGCCACGCCGGGCGGTTCCATTTCCACCGTCCAGAACGGCTTGTGTTTCCCCTCGGTGGTCAGTATTAAGCCCTGCCCGTCGTGGGCAAACGCGATGGCTTCGGACTGACCGCGGGGGCCGAGGGTGACCGTCCGGGGCGGGCGGGCAAAGGCCGCGGGCCAGGCCTCGTCGGGCCGGCGGGTGAAAACGAAGGCGTGGCCGTAGGTGTTCACCACGCAGCGCAGGCCGTCGGGAGACACGTCGGCCCCCGTGGCGATCTTCAGCGGCAAGGTGGCGACACGCTCGACGGTCAAGGGCTCAAGCGGTTCGCTTGGCGACGCCGCGGCGTCCGCTTCACGGACACGTTGCAGCGCGTCGGCAAGGTCGAACAAATACACCGCCGACTGATCCATGAAATCCCGGCGAGGGTCGATCTTGGTGATCAGCATCACCTCCCCGCGGACCGGGTCCACCGCCACCGATTCGCAGTCGCGGGGGCCGTCGGCGTAGCGCAGGTCCAGCCGGATCGGCCGGGCGTGGGGCCGGTTGATGGCCGCCGACCAGTCTTGCTCCGCCAACAACCAGAGCGTGACGAAATCACGCCGGGCCCCGTTGTCGCCCACGTCGCCGATCAGCAGCAACGGCCGATCTTTCCAGACGAAACTCGCGAGGTCTTCCCAGTCGGTGGGCTTGGACAGCGGGAGGTTGACCACGGCCGTGGTTTGACCGTCGGCGTCAAAACGCAAGAGCCGCGCCACGTCCCCCGAATCGTTGTGGGTCCAAAACTGCCCGGGGTGCAAACGCGAGGCGGCCACGCCCGAAGATTCATCAAGCCGCGGATCGGCAAAGGTGCCCGCCTGCCGCATCGGGCCGTAGGTTCCCACGTCCTCCGCAACCAGCGAGCCGCCGATCAGGATCGACGCCACGGCCGCTAAAAAGACGCTCTGCACCATGATCGGTTCCTGTTGAATTCCCCTCCAGCCGTGACCCGCGGGTCAGGGTTGGTGGAGCGGTTCGGGGCGGACGAGGGTGCCGCCGTGGAGGGTGGCGGTGACGTCGGTGAACCAGAGGCGGAAGGTTTCGGCCTGGTTGTCGGCGTCGTCTTTCGGGCCGTGGTGGTCGAGGCAGACCACGATCGGGCCCAGCTGCTGGTGGTCGTCCCACGTCGCGGGCCGGGGGTTGTCGTAGGTTCCGCCCTTGCGGAAGGCCCACTGCTGGATCAGGCCGGTGTCGGCATCGACGTACAGGTCGTAGGCGTCGCCGGGGGTGTACCCCCCTTCCGCGGGCCACTGGGCGGTGTAGCGGTAGGCCGTATCATTGGTCATCGGCATGAGCTGGGGCTGCTCGGAGACGGTCACCTGCGGGTTGGACCAGATCAGCTGAAACGGGAAGAGCAACCAGTAGGCATCGTTGACGAACTGGCTGTGGACCTGCGTATCCAGGACGGTGGTCGGCGGGGTGTCGGGGGCGGTGGCGGTCAGATCGCGGAGATTGATGCGGTGGATCTCGCCGTCGAGCATCCGGGTCACCAGGCCGGCTTCGACGTCCCATTCCCACGACCGGGCGATGAGCTGGTCGCGGCCGGGGAGCTGAACGTTAAAAGTGAAGGTGATGATCTGGATCTCGGGCCAAGCTTGAAAGCCATATCGGTCCGCGAGTTTCTGTGCCAGGAAATTGGCGTCGGTGGACTGGTCGGTCAGGGGCGGCGGCGGCGGCGCCGCCGAGTCGGTCGGCGACGTGGGGATCGAGGGCGCCACGGGAACGGAATCCTCGGCAATCAACCCCGGAGCCCACAACCCAACGGCAAGGCAGGCGGCAATCATTCGTGTCATGGTCAAGCTCTCTATGTATAAAAGTGAAGTCGGCATCAGTTAAACAAGTCAGCCAAACAAATCAGCGTCCGCGGCATCTTCGGGCGGACGAAAACGCACACCGATGTGGTCGGCCCCCGCCTTCGTCAGCCTCCGGCCCTTGCGTGTGCGGGCCAGAAAACCCGTCTGCAACAAGTACGGCTCGACCATCGATTCGAGCGTGCCCGAGTCCTCCCCCAGCGTCGCCGCCACCGCCTCGAGCCCCACGGGTCCGCCCTCGTAGGTCGTGCCGATCACTGTTAAATACTTCCGATCGATCTCGTCGAGGCCCAGGTGATCGACGCCTTCAAGTTTCAGCGCCACGTCGACCAGGTCGCAGGTCAGCCGGCCGTCGCCCTTGACCTGCGCATAGTCCCGGACCCGGCGGAGCAAACGGTTGGCGATCCGCGGCGTGCCGCGCGAGCGTGCCGCGATCGTCTCTAAAGCCCCTTCCGGCTTATCCCCCCCACCCGCCCTCCCCCTACTCCTGGAAGTCTGCAATCCCAGCAACCCCGCGCTGCGCTGCAGGATGCTCAACAAATCCGCGTCGTTATAAAATTCCAGGTTGTGCGTGATGCCAAAACGCGAGCGCATCGGGCCGCTGAGCAGTCCCGCCCGCGTGGTCGCGCCGATCAGCGTGAAGGGTTTGAGCGTGATCGGGATCGTCTTGGCGTGCATGCCGGTGTCGATGGTGAAGTCGATCTTGAAGTCTTCCATCGCGGGATAGATGAACTCTTCGACCGCCGCGGGCAGGCGGTGGATCTCGTCGATAAACAGCACGTCGCCGCGCTGGAGTTTGGTGAGGGTGCCCACCAGGTCGCCGCCCTTGGTCAGGGCGGGGCCCGCGGTGACGGTGACGTGGGTGCCCATCTCCCGGGCGATGATGTGGGCGAGGGTGGTCTTGCCCAGTCCCGGCGGGCCGTGGAGCAGGACGTGCTCCATCGGCTCGCCGCGCTGCTTGACCGCCTGCAGGGTGATGCGGAGTTTTTCGATGAGGGTGGGCTGGCCCACGTATTCGTCGAGCAGTTCGGGGCGCAGCGAAAGGTTAAAGGATTCCTCGTGGAGATCGGTCGAGGCGGCGGTGACGAGGCGTTCGGTGGCCATGGCAAAGCATGGTAGCGACCGGATGCGGAGGCCACGGCAACGGCGGATCAACGCAGCGCCTCCGCGGCGGGCGGGAACGGCTCCGCGCCGTCGCCCGGGGCAGATCCAGGGGTGCCGCGGTGGCGGTCGGTAAAGTACGTCCATGAGCGAGACCCAAGCCGTGAAGCCGCCGCCCGAACCCCCCCGCCGGGCCGACCGAGGCGTCGGCCTGTGGGGCGTCTATGTGTTGGCGGCGGGCATGTTGCTGGGGGTGTTGGCGGGGCCCGCGGGATTGGGGCAGTTGTGGCCGGGGGGGTACGCGGGATTGTTCGGGGGCAGCGTCGCCCGGGGACAGTGGCTCGAAGGGGTCCAGGCGACGCGGGCCGCGGCGACGGCCTGGCAGAGCGTGCCGGGCGTGAGCGGGACCGCGGTGAGCGAAGACCTCGACCGGCGGGCCGCCGTCAATCGGCAGCAGCACGCCGCGCTGGGCGCGGTCATGGATCGCCGGGCGGCGGAGATGATCCTGGCGGTGGGCGTCGCCCTGGGCGCGGTGATGCTGATCGAAGCACTGACCGCCGGCGGGTCCCGCGCGCGGCACGACGCTGGGCGGCGGCTCGGTACGGGCTGATGGCGGTGGCGCTGGGTTTGCTCATCGCCCGGCCGTCGCTGGTCCACGCGTTGCCGTGGGGGCTGCTCGCCGGCCTGTTGGCGGCCGGGCTCGGGGTCGGACTCCTGCCGTGGGGCCGACGAAGGGTCTGAAAAAGTTTGGCGCCGCCGCCGCCGCTTCACCGCCCGGCGAGGACAGGGTCGATCGCTTCGCAAAGGGTGTGGTACAGCAGCAGGTGCATCTCCTGAACCCGGGCGGTCGTGTCGTGGGGCACCACGAAATCCACCTCGGCGATGCCCCGGCAGATGCCCCCGCCCTTGCCCAGAAACGCCACGGCCTGCAGCCCCTGCCCCTTTGCCGTCACCAGCGCCCGCCGGATGTTTTCGGAATTGCCCGACGAGCTAAACACGCACAGCACGTCGCCGTCGACCCCGTGTGCCACCACCTGCCGGGCAAACACGTCTTCGGGCGGAAAATCGTTGATCAGCGCGGTGAGCAGGGCGTGGTCGGCGGTGAGATCGACCGCGGGGAAGCCGCGGCGTTCGAGTTTGAATCGGCCGGTGATCTCGGCGGCAAAGTGGGCGGCGTCGCAGGCACTGCCGCCGTTGCCGCAACAGAGCAGCTTACGGCCCCCCACCAACGCTTTTTCCAACAGCGCGGCCGCCCGGGTCACCTCCTGGGTCAGCCCGGTCATCGCCTCACTGAGCTGGGCCATGTCACGGAGATTGGTCTTAAACAGGTCGGCGGCGGCGGCGGTCATGACGGCTTCTCGAGGGGGGCATCTGAAGGCAGGGACGGAGATTGCTGGGGCGGGCGCTGCTTGTCGTAGCCTTTGCGCAAGGCCCACGCGGTGAGGCCGGGGAACGCGGTGGCGAGCGCCGCCACGAAGCGAAAGCTACGCATCGGCCAAACCTCGGCGATCGGTTTGCGCAGCGCTTTCACGACCCGGTCCGCGACTTTTTCGGGACGCTGCATCAGCCACGCCGGGCCCGCGTCGAGCTTGTGACCCGACTTGGACTCGCGCTGGGCACGCTCGAAAAACTCGGTCTTCGTGCCTACCGGATGCACCGATGTCACCGAAAAACCGTCGCGCGCAGCTCGGCCCGCAACGACTGGGCCAGGCAATCCTGCGCGGCCTTGGTCGCGGCGTAGACCCCCGACTCGGGCGGCCCCAGCTCGCTCAGACACGACGAACACACCAGCAGATGCTTCAACCCCTCGGGCGTGGTCGCGAGGTAAGGCAGCGCTTCGCGCAGCAGGTGCACCGTGCCGAAATAGTTGACGTCGAAGATGGCACGCTGGGCAGAGAGGGGCATGTCCAGCGCCGGGCCGGCGTGGCCGTAGCCGGCGTTGGCAAACACCGCGTCGATCCGGCCGAAGGTCCGGTGGGCGTCCTCGACCCAGCGCTTCACGTCGTCGGGGTTGGCGACGTTGCAGCTGAAATAATGGCAGCGGCGGTTGAGGTCCGACACCCGGCGGGCGACCTCTTGAAGCCGATCCACCCGCCGGGCTGCGATCGACACGTGCATCCCCGCCCAGGCGCACGCCAGCGCCGTCGCCCGGCCGATCCCCGAGCTGGCGCCGGAAATCAGAATCACTTTGTCACGCAGCATCCGGGTCATCGCGAAGCAGTTTAACGGGTCGTTACCATAAGCCCCATGACCCACCCGCAACTCGCCCAACAACTCGCCGAGGTCGCGCTGCTCCACGGCGACTTCACGCTCCGCTCCGGACGCCAAAGCAAGTACTACCTCGACAAGTACCTCTTCGCCACCCAACCCAACATCCTCCGACAACTGGGCGAGCAGTTTGCCCAAGTGATCCGCCGCGACCCAAAGGGCATCGACCGACTCGCGGGACCGGAGCTGGGCGGAGTCCCGCTGGTCACCGCCGCGGCGCTGGCGACGGGCCTGCCGATGGTGCTGATCCGCAACGCGAAAAAAGACTACGGCACGTCCAAACAATTCGAAGGCAAACTCGAACCCGGCGACCGCGTGCTGATCACCGAAGACATCGCCACCACCGGCGGCCAGTCCATCGAAGCCGCGAAGCTGCTGCGCGACCAGATGAATGTCGATGTCGCCAAGATCGTCGTGGTCATCGACCGCCAGGAAGGCGCCCGCGAAGCCATCGAAGCCGCGGGCTTCGCTTTCGAGGCGTTATTCACCAAAGCGGATCTGGGGATCGATGAATGAGCCGGGGCCCCGGGCTTGCCGTCAGCTTCAGCGTCACCGCAATGGAAGGGTGCCGTGATTCTATGAAGCGTGGCGACCCGTACCCGGTGAGCGAGAGACAACGTGGCCTTCGCCGACCTTCAGACCACGGCACCCATGCTTAACTAATGAATACTTAAGGTCAGCCCCACCCGTTACTTTATTGCCACTCGCCAAGTTTGATTCGTTTGCTCAGTCAGTTTTTCGATAGGTTCATATTTTGTCTCATCTGTTTGATCAACATCCTCGGCACTGGGAACTGCCCGAACTGACGCACATCAACCGGCGGCCGGGCCGATCGCCCTTGACCCCGTACGCTACGGTGGCGCAGGCAAAATCTTTGGATCCCGCGCGAAGCCCCTGGGTGATGTCGCTCGATGGGGAGTGGCGGTTTAAGTTGTACGACCGGCCCGAAGCGGTGCCCGAGTCGGTCATCGGCGATGGATCGACCCCGGATCAGTGGGACACGCTGCCCCTGCCCAGCCACTGGACACAGCACGGCCACAGCAAGCCGATCTATACCAATGTCCAGATGCCTTTTGACAACGACCCGCCGCGGGTACCCAAGGAGAATCCCACGGGGGTCTACCGCCGATCGTTCACGTTGCCCGACGGGTGGTCGGATCGGCAGACGACGCTGTACGTCGGCGCGGCCGAGAGCGTGCTGAACGTCTGGACCAACGGCCGGTTTGTGGGCATGAGCAAAGACAGCCGGCTGCCCAGCGAATTCGATCTGACCCCGCACCTGCGGTCGGGCGATAACACGATCACGCTGGTGGTCATCCGCTGGTCGGACGCGTCGTATATCGAGGATCAGGATCAGTGGTGGCTGGGCGGCGTGTTCCGGGAAGTGAAGCTGACCAGCACCGCCGACGCACGGATCGCCGACGTGTTTGCCCGACCGATCCTGCACGCGGGCAACACCACCGGCCGGCTGGAGGTGGACGTGACCCTGGGCATGATCGCGCCGCCCGCGGCGACCCACCGGGTGATCGCCTCGCTGCTGGACCCCGACGGGCAAGAGGTCCACGGGCTCGACCTGGTCGGCGACGTGTCGGTGGATTTTGCTGCCCATGGCAACGTGGCGTCGCTGGCGGTAGAGCTCGAGGGTGTGCAACCCTGGTCTGCCGAGTCCCCGGCGTTGTACACCGTGGTGGTGGCGCTGCACCGGGTCGGGCCCGGCGGGGGGCGGGTGACGCGGCCGATCGAAGTCACCGCCTGCCGTGTCGGATTCCGCCGGATCGAGGTGGCCGACCGGCAACTGAAAATCAACGGCCAACCGGTGATGATCCGCGGGGTCAACCGCCACGAGCACGACGAAACCACCGGCAAGGTCCTGACCCGGCAGAGCATGATTCGCGACATCCGGCTGATGAAGCAACACAACTTCAACGCGGTGCGCAACGCCCACTATCCCAACGATCCGCGGTGGTACGCGCTCTGCGATGAGTACGGCCTATACGTCGTGGACGAAGCCAATGTCGAGGCCCACGACAACTACCACACCCTCTGCCGCGACCCGCGGTGGACAAGGGCCTTTGTCGAGCGGGGACAAAACATGGTCCGGCGGGCCAAGAATCACGCCTGCGTCATCCTCTGGTCGCTGGGCAACGAGACGGGTTACGGTGAGAACCACGACGCGATGGCGGACTGGATCCGGCAGTACGATCCGTCGCGCCCGCTGCATTACGAAGGCGCGGTCCGCGAGGGCTGGAAGCAGCAAGCTCCGGCGAAGTATCCCGTGGGCCGGCGTGCCACCGACATCGTCTGCCCGATGTATCCCGAGGTGCAGGACATGATCGACTGGTCGATCCGCCACGACGATGACCGGCCTTATATCCCATGCGAATATCAGCACGCGATGGGAAATTCCAACGGCTGTTTCAAGGAATACTGGGAAGCCTTCGAGAAATACGACGGCCTGCAGGGCGGCTTTATCTGGGAATGGGTCGATCACGGCCTCAAGCAGACTACCGACGACGGCCAGGACTACTGGGCCTACGGCGGCGACTTCGGCGAGGCGATCCACGATGCGGAATTTGTCACCGACGGCCTGGTCTGGCCCGACCGCCGACCCCACCCGCGCTGCCACGAGTGCGCCAAACTCATGCAGCCCGTCGGCCTCCAATGGATCGGCGGCCCGCGCCTGAAAATCAACCTCACCAACAAGCAATACTTCACCAACCTGGACTGGCTCGAAGCCCGGTGGTGGATCGAAGTCCAGGGCCAGCGCGTGGCGGGCGGGGAACTGGAATTGGGCCAGGTGTCGCCGCAAACCGCGACGACGCTGGCGTTGACCGATGGCAAACGGGACCGCCCCGCGGGTGAGGCGTGGCTGACCGTGCAACTCCGCAGCCGGGCCAAGACCGCGTGGTGCGACCGAGGCCACGTCGTGGCCTGGGAGCAGTTCGCTTTGCCCACGATTCACGAGCAGTTACCGAAGCCCCCCGCCGTGTCGCGGCCCTGCGCGACCTCGAAGTCCAGCAGAACCCCCGGCAGCTCACGCTGCGGGTGCCCGACCGTGACTTGAGGATCGCGTTTGATCTGAAACGCGGCGTGATGCAGGGGATTTCGGTCGGGCAAACGTCGGTGATAACCGCCGGGCCGACGATGAACCTATGGCGTGGCCCGATCAGCAACGACGGGGTCAAGGGCAAGGCCGAGCAGTGGTCGGCCGACTGGAAGCCGCTGGGCCGGTGGTGCAACGCCGGCTTGGACCAACTCAAGAGGACGCGGGCCGAGCCGCCGAGCCTGCAACAGCACCGCGACGGGTCGGCGAGCGTGTCGCTCAAACACGTTTGGACTTGCCGCGGCAAAGACAAGCAAACCTATCAACTCACTCACGACCAGACGATCCGTGTGGGCCGTGACGGGAGTCTGCAATTCGACCACGCGTTTGATCTGGATCGGCGGCTGCCGGACCTGCCGCGGGTCGGGGTCCTGTTGAGCCTGGCCGACGGGTTTGAGCGGTTAGCCTGGCACGGCCGGGGGCCGCAGGAGTCGTATCCCGACCGCAAGACCGCGGCGGCGATGGGGTGGTATCGCTCGACGGTGGCCGAGCAATATGTGCCGTACATCCTGCCGCAGGAACACGGGCTGAAGACCGACGTGCGCTGGTTTGAATTATTGGCCCAAGGCGTTTCGCTGCGGGTCGATGCCGAATCCGCCGACCGGCCGCTGCTGTTCAGTGCGAGCCGTTTCACGCCGCAGGATTTGACTAAGGCGTATCACACCTACGACATGACACCACGCGACGAGGTGACGGTCTGCCTCGACGCGGCCCACCGCGGCCTGGGCACCGCGAGCTGCGGCCCCGATACGCTGGAGCCCTACAAGGTCCCACCCGGCCAGTATCGGCTGCGTTATTCGATGAAAGTTTTTCGCCGTGATGAAAGTTAAACGGGGGGGTTGGCAGCCACCGTGCAATCGCTATGATTCCGCCCGCGGTTGTCTTTTCACGGGTTGACGTTCACTTTGAGAAGAAACTAGATGTCTACTTCCCTGCCGCGATTCCTCGCGGCGTTGCGTCGGATCCGCCCGGTCAAGCTGATGCTGATGGGGTATCTGTCTTACGTTCTGATCGGCTGGATCCTGCTGTCGCTGCCATTTGCCTGGCAGGACGAAACGGTTGCGCCAATTGACAACTTATTCGTCGCGACTTCGGCGATGAGCACAACCGGACTGATCACGGTCAATACGCCGCTGGCCTACAATTTTTTCGGCGAGTTTGTGGTGCTGTGCCTGATGCAGGTCGGCGGGATCGGGTACATGACGCTCGGCTCATTTGTCATCCTGGCGGGTACCCACCGCATCTCGCGGTTCCGTGAGGGGCTAACGCGATCAACTTTTGTGCTGCCCGATGATTTTGAGGTTTCCAAATTTATCCGCAATGTGGTGCTGTTTACGCTGTTGGTCGAGGCGGCGGGGGCGGTGGCGTTGTTCTTCGCGTTCCGGGCTGCGGGGGTGGCCGAACTGGGCGCGGCCGGGGAGGTCGGGGCGTCTGGAGCCGGGCTGGGGTATGTCGCGTGGACGGCGGTCTTCCACAGTGTGTCGGCCTTTTGCACCGCCGGCTTCTCAGTGTTTCCCGATGGCCTGGAAGGCTTTCGCAACAACGTCTGGATCAACCTGATTATCTCGGCACTCAGCGTTGGCGGCGCGATCGGATTCCTCGTACTTAGCGACTTCTTCTATATGCTCACCGGAGCCAAGCGCAGGATCACACTGACCAGTAAGATTATTCTACATTTCACCTTTTGGCTTCTGGTCATCGGCACGCTGACGTTGTTTGTCACCGACGCAAGCCTTCAAGAACTGTCGCAGAGCGAACGCCTGTTGGCGTCATGGTTCCAAACCATGTCGGCGATGACCACCGTGGGGTTTAACACCCACCCCATCGGCGGGATGGCCTGGTCGTCGGTGCTGCTGATGTTCCTGCTCATGCTGGTGGGAGCCAGCCCTTCGGGCACCGGCGGCGGTCTTAAAACCACCAGCGTTTCGGCGCTATGGGCAACCATGCGGTCGGTGCTGCGCGGTCGGGAAGAAGTCACCTTCTGGGGTGCGATCGTGCCCCGGCGACGGTTATACACCGCGTTTGCCGCGCTGGGTTTCTATGTACTCACCGCATTTCTTGGCGGCATGTTGCTGCTGCTGACCGAAGCCCATCAGGTCGGGATGGCGTTTGAAGACCTGGTGTTTGAGGTGCTCTCGGCCTTGGGGACGGTGGGTTTGTCGCGGGGATTGACCGGCGATTTGTCGAACTTGGGCAAGCTGGTGATCGTGGCGCTGATGTTCGCCGGTCGAATGGGGCCGTTGACTCTGGGGCTGGCGCTGTTTGCCGGGCAGGATCCTGAGACCGGCCCGGCGGTAGAAGATGACGTAGCGATCTAGGATCAAACGCGGGAGGGTGGGTAAGTATTTTGCGGGTGCAGTAAGCGAGGATGGCGGCGGCGCGGACCGCGCGGCGGGGTCTTACACTTGTGACGCGGATTCGATAGGAACGGAGCGTGATGATGTCGCAGCGCAGGCCGATCGTGTGGCCCGTGGGGAAGAAGCCGCTGCGGCGGCTTTATCTGCAACGGAAGATGAACGGAGCGATCCTGCGGGACCGGCACTGGACCCGGCGGGTGGCGGCGGCCGTGGCGGCGGTGCTTTTGATGGGGCACGTGGTGCTGTTGACATTGATCCTGGGGGTGGGGGTCTACCACGCGTTGGGGCCGACGTCGTCGTCGGGGCCGGGGGCGAGTGGAGGCCGGGGGGCGACAGGGTTGGGTGAAGTGGTCATCATGCTCTTGGGCGGACTGATCCCGGGGCTGTTGCTGATTGGTTTGTTTAAGGCGTTGCGGCTGGACCGCAGTTTTACGGTACGGATCGACGCGGATCGCCGGCGGTGCGTCGTGGGTCGCAAGTGGATGGGCTGGACCACGGCCCGGCGGGAGGTGGATTTATTGGAGGCAGACTGGGACGTCGAGCCGGCGGTGGTCCAGCGGGCGGTCCAACCACCGGTGACGGTGGGCACGGGGTTGCTGGCGATCGCTCTGGTCCTGGCCGGGCCGCTGGGTTGGCTGATCGCCATCGTGCGGGCGATGAGTCGCGGCTCGAAAGCGGGCGGGGAGGCGGAGCTTTTGCTGGCGACAGAGGTCGTGCGGCTGCGGCTGGTGGACCACGACGGGACGCAGGCGGTGATGACGGTGACGGATGAAGACGTGGCGTCGGCGTTTCTGGCCGTGTGGGATGAAGCGCGGGGTTGAAGGTCTTGGCGGCTGGCCGAAGCGTCCGTGTTTTGAAAAACGTGGGTTTCGCGAGCTTTTTAAGACTTAAATTCAGCCGATGAGTTCGAGACCCGAGAGGGTTTGGCCGGGGTCATCGGCGGCGCCGACGACGGTGACCGGGTCGGTGGGGGCTTCGATGGTGCAGCGGCCGTCGTCGTGGACCACGCAGACGGGGATCTTGCCCGCCTGCCAGTCCGCCAGGGGCAGCAGGGGCCAGCGGCTGGGGGTGTGGCGGTCGGGGTTGACGGTGATATAGGTGCGGGTGTTGCCCGGCGCGAGGCGGTCGATGACCAGCCGTGGGCTGGCGAGGTAGTAGCCGAGGCTCGCGACGCCGCGGGAGGTGTTGTGCAGGCGGTTTTGGATGTAGGTGTCGGTGAAGCCCAATGACTGGGCGTGGGTGTTGGACATGACCTGCATGTCCCAGTATTGCTGGGCCGAGGACTCGCCGCCGAGGTGGAGGTAGCGCGCCAGCAGGTCGCGCCAGATGTTTTGGGAGGTGCAGGTGTTGTTGGTTTCCAGTGACGAGTGACCGTCGCCGTAGCGTCCCTGGCATTCGCGGTTGGCGCGGCGGACGTCGGCGGTGAGGCGTTCGCGATCCAGCAGCGAGCGGTTGGCCGATCATCTCGGGCAGCAGCAGGCCGTTGCCGGTGTAGATCGAGTAAGCGTCCCAGCCCGGGAGGGTGTCGTAGGGCAGGGGCTGGTCGGTCACCGGGTCCAGCAGTTCCATGGCCGAGCGGTCGGCGGTCACGGCGTAGTGATCGCCCAACCAGGCCACCTGCTCGATCTGGCGGGTATCGACTTCGACGAGCCGCTCGCATTGCCGGGCGAGGTCGGGGCGGTCGTGGCGGCGAAACATCCCCGCGGCGGCGCGCAGCGCGGCGACCCGCTTGACCGCGAGGTAGGTCTGCTTGCGGCCGTAGCGCAGCGCGGGCAGCGCATCGACCATGGCGTTGGCCACGCCCTCGGTGGGGAAGCCCGAGGCGTCGCGGTCGGCCCAGATGAGGTAACGCACCAGGCTCTCGATGGCTTGCTCGTGGGACGCGATGAACGTGCGGTCGCCGGTCCAGCGGGCGTAGGTCTCGATGAGCAGCAGCAGGTTGGCGTTTTCTTCGACCGGCAGGGCGTGGCTATAGGCGTCGCCGGTGGCGTCTCAGTCCCCGGCCCAGGTCGTGGGGCGCGATGCTGCCGCCCGACGGCGCGTGGGCGCTGAGCCGATCCAGCCATTGGCGCATCTGCAGTTTCAGCAGCCGGGGCCAGAACGCGAGGTAGCACAGCGCGTTGTTGTATTCCACGTCGATCGAAGAGTGGTACAGCGGCGAGCCGTCCCACACGCTGAACCATTCCCCCGGCCCCGCCAGTGTTCCCCCCGGGGCCGCCGGGGCCGGGGGCACCGTGGTGCACCAGAACGTATTGCCCACGAAAATTCTGGAACGTCTGATTGGTCAGGTGCCGTTGCGACGCGTCGAGGGGTGCTTGCTCCAGGACTTTTTCAAAGCGTCGGGAAAGCGCCAGCCGTTCGTCCCGCCGATCCACCGCTTCCTTCGCCACCGCGTCCACGTCCGGCCAGAGCGTGGTGTAGCGAAACCTTGAGTCCCGCACGCGGTGGCCTTCGGACGCCGTATCGTGGCCGGTGGGCCGGCCCTCCCGCACCCGCAGCACCGGGTCGGCGACGTGGGCCGCCCACACCAGCCGCCACTTGATCCCCGAACCCGACGCGGTCACCGGCAACACCAACCGCAACCCGTTGCCGTCCACCGACGGCGTGCACCCCGGGTTCAGCGACACGACCCGCTCCTCGGCCCGGGCGGTCTGCGGCTCGCCCTGGCCGTAGGTCGCCTCGGCGATCTCTTCCCGCGACGCCCACGGATCGATCGGCCGCAGCGGCGTGTCGTACGCCAGATGGATCGCGTTGTCCTGCGTCGTGATCTGCGTCTGCTCCCGCCGCAGCCGGATAAACATCTCCACCTGCCCCGGACTCGGGCCCACGGGCTTCATCAACCGAAACCGCCGCAGCGGATTCACCCGCATCTCCAGGTAGAACGCCGGCATCAGGCAGAGCCGCTCGTTCTGCGGATAAAACACGCTGTGCACGTTCATCTCAAACCGCAGGCCAAACCGCTCGCTGTACCCGCGAAACGTGATCGAGTTGTGCCGATCAAACTGCTCGCAGTTGGCAAACTGATCCACCTGCGCGTCGTCGTTGTCGGTGGTGAAGGGCAGGACCCTCTGCCGCCCGTCGGGCTCGACCAGCCCCACCGCCAGGTCCAGGGGCCGATCCATGAAACGACCCAACGCCGAGTGCATCACCCGGCGGTGGTAGGGCTCGAATTGAAACGAAAACCGGCTCCCCAATCGCCCGATCATCCACGTCATCAATTGCATCGGACCACATCTCGCAGAAGCGTAGGAAACAACCGCCAGGCATTGTGACGCCCCCGCTCACCGGGGTAAAGCAAGATCGGCGGATTTTTGTGAATCAATCATCATTTTTACCGACCGGCGATCAACTCGACGTGCGGCAGTGCGGCAGCACCCGCTTATAACACTTTCTTCGGACCGCCAGCCTCCTGGGCTGGAGCCGCTGGGCTATAGCGGCAGCACCTTCGCCAGCCGCCCCGCCACGGCAACCAGGACTTCCGCGGCGTGGTCGATTTCCGCCGAGGTCGTAAACCGGCTCAGACTCATCCGGATCGAGCCGTGGGCCACGGGTTCCTCGATGCCCATCGCCCGCAGCACCGGCGACGGATCGAGGCTGCCGCTGCTGCACGCCGCCCCCGCCGACGCGCACACCCCCCGCTCGCTCAATCCCAGCAGGATCGCCTCGGCCTCCAACCCCCGAAACCCCAGATTGCTGGTGTTCCACAACCGCCCGCCCTCCCCCCCTCTGGTGTCGTAGTCCTCTTGGGTGCCGCCCCCGCCGTTGATCATCGGCCCCAGGCGCTGGGCCAACCCCGCCGCCTTCATTCCCGCCTGCACTTGCGATTCTAACCGATCGCGCAGCGCCCGCAGCGCCGCGATCCGCTCGGTGTCGTGCACGAATTCCGCCGCTTCGGTCGCCGCCACCCCGAGGCCCAGGATGCCCGGCACGTTTTCCGTGCCCCCCCGCCGCTCCATCTCCTGCGGGCCGCCGTGCTGCTGGGACCGCAGCCGCACCCCCCGGCGCAGCCACAGCCCGCCCACCCCCTTGGGCCCGTGGAATTTGTGGGCCGCAAAACTCAAGAGGTCCACCCCCGCCGTGGTCACGTCCACCGGCAACTTGCCCACTGCCTGCGTCGCGTCGGTGTGCAGCCAGACCGTGTGGCCCGCTTGCCTTGCCTCGGCCACCGCTTCGGCGACCGCCGCCATCGGTGAGATGACGCCCGTTTCGTTGTTGGCCCACATGACACTCACCACCGCCTCGCCGCGCAATTCGGTCAGGGCCGCGCGTAACTCCTCGACGTCGAGCCGGCCGTCGTCTCGGAGCTTCAGCCGCTGTACCCGCGTCCCGCGGCCGTCGTCGTCGCGGAGAGAGTCGCCGAGTTCCTGCACCGCCGCGTGCTCGGCGGGGGTGTGGAATAGCGTGACCCGCTCGGCCCCCGCGCGTTGCCGCGATTCCACGAGCCCCCGCAACGCCAGGTCGATCGATTCGGTCCCGCCGGAGGTAAAGACCAGCTCCCGCGGCCGGGCGCCGATCAGCCGGGCCGTGTCGGCCCGCGCCAGCTCCAGCCGTTGCCGAACCTGCTGCCCGAAGCGGTGCACGCTCGACGGATTGGCCCACAGCGATTCGGTCGCCTCCGCCACCGCCGCCGCCACCGCGGGCGTCGGGCGGGTCGTTGCGTTGTTGTCGAGGTAGGTCACGTCCATCGCCGGATTCTAGGGGACGCCGCCGGGGTGACCGATATAATGAAGCACCATGACCGCCGCCCCGTCCACGAATCTGATGACCGCCGACGAGTTGCTGGACCGCAGCCACGAACTGGGTCGCTGCGAATTGATTTCCGGAGAATTGAAAATGATGTCTCCTGCCGGTGGTTCACACAGTAAATACGGAATGCAGCTGCTTCGCTGCCTGGACCGCTATGTTGAAGCCCATCGGCTTGGCATCCTGACTTTGGCTGAAACCGGCTTCGTGCTAGAACGCAATCCCGATTCTGTTCGTGCCCCGGACATCGCCTTTATCGCGGCAAACCGCGCGGCGGCCGCCAATACCCCCACCTTTATTCCGATCCCCCCTGACCTCGCCGTCGAGGTTAATAGCCCCCACGATCGCGCCAGTGACGTGGCGGAGAAAACCCGCTGGTGGCTGGCTCACGGCACCCGCGCCGTCTGGATTGTCGATCCCAAGACCCGCACCGTCACCATCCACCACCCCGACGGCACCGCCCGCACCTACCCCGCCGAGGCGACCCTCGACGGCGGCGACGTCCTGCCGGGGTTCGAGCTTCAAGTTCAGATCATCTTTGCCGATTGAAAATCCGTTCTTTGGCCTGAACTGCCCTTCACTCCTTCCGGGTCGTTTTACTTCTCCAATTTCCGACGGGGCGGGCCGGGGGCTTACTCGCTGGCACCCTTGGTCCTCCGCCACTAAATTGCTCACCCATGCCCATCGTCGAACTCATCCACCCGCTCTCCAGTGAACGCCTCGCCTTCGACGGCGTCCGCTTTGTCTTCGGCCGAACCCCCGGCTGCGACGCGGTCATCGACAACGATCACCTCATCAGCCGGCAGCACTGCGAAATCGTCAAGTACAAAGGCAACTACCTGTTGCACGACCTCAAGTCCCGCAACGGCACGAAGGTCAGCGGCAAAGATGTCGAGGTCGTCAAACTCGTCGATCAGGGAGTCTTTCAACTCGGCAATAGCTTCGTGCGATTTTTCCTAACCCCCGAGTCCGCCGCCGCCACCCCCGCGGGCCGACACCCCAGCCAGTCCGACACCGGTACCGCCTCGGGCAAGCCGCTGTTTGACGACGACGATGAGCCGGACCCCGACGACGAACCGATCTACGACGTTGCCACGCTCGTCGATGATGCCGACCAACCCCAGGCCATCGAACTCGTCGGCGACGACGGCGACACCCCCGCCCCCGCGCAAACCGCCCGCACCATGCTCGGCGGCGACGACCTCCGGGCGGGCCAGAATAAAAATAAGATGGCGGGCACCGGCAGCATCGGCACCCTCGGCCGCATCGGACAGGACCCGGGCTTCGGCATCGAGTCCCTCTCCCTGCTCAACGCCCGGGGCCAGGTCGTCCACGAAGCCGGCCGCGAACTTACCGACGCCACCGAATCCCTCGCCCACCTTCAGCTCCTGACCCTCGGCGCCATCCGCTGCAACGCCAGCGACATCCACCTCGAACCCAAAAACCACGACACCCTCGTCCGCGTCCGCGTCGACGGGGCCATGCTGGAGATCTGCCACCTCACCGCGGATCAATCCAAAAAATTGCTGTCGCTCATCAAAATCCTCTGCGACATCGACATCTCCCGAAAGTCCATCATCCAGGAAGGCCACTTCTCCCTCTCGGCCCCGGGTCGCACCATCGATTACCGCGTCAGCTTTGCCCCCGCGATGTACGGCCAGAAGATGGTCATCCGCGTGCTGGACCCCGCCCAGTCTCCGCAGATGCTCAGCGACCTGGACATGCCCGCCGACATCGAAGCCAAGCTCCGTTCCACCGCCGAGCAGTCCACCGGCACAATGTTTGTCTGCGGCCCCACTGGAAGCGGCAAGACCACCACCCTCTACGCCGTGCTCCGCCAGATCGACTCGGGCGTGCGCAACGTCATCACCATCGAAGACCCTATCGAGTACGAGGTCTCGGGCGTGACGCAGATCCCCGTGGACACCGCCGAGGGCCACACCTTCGGCAACCTGCTGCGTACCTGCCTCCGCCAGGACCCCGACGTGATCGTCCTCGGCGAAATCCGCGACCAGGACACCGCCGTCACCGCCATGCAGGCCGCCACCACCGGCCACCTCGTGCTCTCGACCATCCACGCCAACGACACCGTCTCCACCGTCCTCCGCCTCCTGGACCTGGGCGTCGAGCCTTACCTCATCGCCTCCACCATGGAAGTGGTCCTTGCCCAGCGCCTGGTCCGGCGACTCTGTGGTTCCTGCAAATCGGCGGTCGTCGCCGACGAGGCCGCGCTCAAGCGACTGGGCAAGCCCGCCGACGCGGCGGTGCAAATCTACGAACCCGTCGGCTGCGACGCCTGCTTCAGCACCGGCTACGCCGGCCGGGTGGGCCTGTTCGAGCTCCTCGCCGCCGGCGACGCGCTGCGCGACGTGATCCTCAGCAAGCCCAACCTCGTCGATCTCAAAAAAGCCCTCAACGACACCGGCTTCAAAACCCTCCAGGCCCACGCCATCCAACGCGTCCTCGAAGGCGTCACCTCCCTCGATGACGCCCACCGCATGGTGGGATTGGATTAACTTTTCCCCTCCCCACGCCTAAGGCAAGGGCATTAATTGCCAAGCCTTGGCGGAAGGGTGGTGGTGAATCTCGATCGTCACGGGACCAGGAAGCTGTCGCGCTGGGCATCCGCGGGGGCTTCGGTGCCGTCGTACGTGCCTTGGTGGCCCGCGATCTGCCAGACATTGTCTTCGCCTACGGTGGGGGCCTGATTCCACAGCACCCGGCCATCGAGGGTGAGGATGTTTTGTCCCCGGGCTCCGTGGAGCGTGGTCCGGGCGTCGCGGGGGGCCTGGGGATCGAAGACCAGTCGGCCGTCACGGACGATGAACAACGGATTTTTGTCAGCCAGGACCGCCAGCTGTGGTCGGCTGTGCTGGATGCGGATGGCTTGGGGCGTGTGCTGGTTTTGGTAGCTGTAGCTGATCGCGGCGGGGGTCGCCCAGTCGCGTTGACCCGAGCCGGGCATGCCGGTGGTGGCGTAAGAGTTGGATGCGCACGCCAGCCGTTCGGGGGCCACGTAGGCTTCGCGGATCAGCAGGTACAGGTGGGCGGAGTTGGATTGGTACCGCCCCGCCGCGTCGATGGCGTCGGGCTGACCGGCCTTGATCCAGGAATTGCCCACCGGCCCGCGGGGCAACATCCCCGCGTGGTCCACCGCGTAGGCGTTCATCTGCTGTCCCGCGATGCCCAGGTTCCCCATGCACGCCATCTGCTGAGCGCGCTGCCGCTGCCCGTCGAGGGCGGGAAACAGCAGCGAGACCCCCAGGATCAGCACCGCCGCGGACGAGGCGAGTTGCCGCCAACCCACGCCCAGCGTCCGCCGGGGCTCGGCGAACATCGCCACCTGCTGGGCAAACCGTTCCCGCTGCCGCTGCGCCGCCACCGCTTCGAGGGTTCGGGCCACCAGATGCTTCGTACCGCTCGCCGAACCGCCTGCCGCCGCAGAAGCGGCGACCTGCTCATCGGCGAATTCCGCCGGCGACACGGCGCGGGCCTGTTCGAGAAGTCCGAAAATCTGCCGGACTTTTTCCGCCCGTCGCCCCAGCCCCGCGGGCACCGGACCCCGGCCGCCGCCGCCGGCCAGCACCGCGTCCACCGCCGCCGCGTCGTCGTCGCCCAGCGTCGTGACCGCCGTCAACCCAGCCCGCTCGGCCTCCGCCTGCGCCGCACCCGCGCCAACGTCGCCGCGACCAGGTCCGCGTCCGGCAATCGCGCCGCCCCCGCATCGCGAGACAAAATGTCCAGCACCCGGGCCGCTCCGCCGGCGCTCGCGTCCGCCTCGGCCGACAACGCCGACCGGGCCTCGGCTCCGTCCGCCAGCTGCGTGTCCACCCAGGCGGCATCCGCCGGGCTCAGGCCCGCTTCCGTCTCGGGGCGTTGTTCAAAATAAGGTTCAGCTTCGTGGGCCATCACAGTTTCAACTCGGTTTCACTTCTAAAACGATCCGCGACGTCATTAAGTTCGGCAAAAGCCCGGCTCGGCCCCAAATTCCCCACCCCCCCCTCCCCAGGCATCCCCCTCCCCCTTCCCCACTTTGCCAAACCTGCGGCACAGTTGCGCCGTTCTGGGAGGCGATGACCTCGCTAACTTTCGCTGGCTGCTTCGCCCGTCGGGCCGTACTTGGCTTTCCACAGCTGGGCGAACGTGCCCACCGCCGCGTGCAGCCGACTCTTGACCGTGCCCAGCGGGATGCTCAACATCTCGGCGATTTCCTTGTAGGCAAACTGATTGAAGTACGCCAGCAGCAGCACTTCCCGCAGGTGGTCCGGCAGGGTCTGCACGACCGCGGCCACCAGTTCCGCGGTTTCGCCGTCTTGCACCAGGTCCTCGGGCATCGGCAGGTCCGCCTGCATCAGGTCGATGAACGACGGCCCGTCGGTCTGCTTTTTATCGATCAGCGCCGACAGGGGCACGGTCCGCTGCCGCTTGTTTTTCCGCAGGTAGTCCCGGGCCTTGTTCGCCGCGATCGTGAACAGCCAAGGCTTGAACCGCTTGCTCACGTCAAACGAATCCGCGGAGATGTGCACCTGCAAAAACGCTTCCTGAAACAGGTCCTCTCCCGCCGCCCGGCCGCCCGCAAACCGGATCAGAAAATGCAGCAGCTCCGGCTGATACCGCCCCACCAACGCTTCGAACGCCTCGGCCCGACCCTGGCGGTACGCCCCGACCAGCTGCTCGTCGGTCAGCTCCGACAACGGCGTCAATGTGTGCTCAGAACCCGACATCACGCGGGATTGTACGGCATGACCCGCTCCGAATACGCCCGCCCATGGATGGTGCAAACTCGTCATAAACAAAGACCTCACCCTGCACTACGCACCAACCCCCCCCCAGGGTCGCGCCCCTCCACCCATTCCCCCCCCTCCCCCCCCTCTCCCCTCTCCACTCTCCCCTCTCCACCCCCTTACTTTCCTGACCGGTTGAAGGGAGAGCTGCCCACCCGGCCACGCGGAAGCGTGTGGTCAGCGGAAACTTGCCCGCCGGCCGGGGTGTTGTCCTAAATTACCCCCACCATGACCCACCTCACCGTCCCGCTGTATGTGACCGATCTCGAAGCCACCCTGGCCGCCGCCGCCCGGGCGGCCGAGCACGGGGCCGACCTGATTGAGTACCGCATCGATACCTTTCTCGATCCCCAGGCGGTGCAGCAACTCATCGCCCGCTCGCCGTTGCCCTGCCTCGTCACCTGCCGACCCGCGTGGGAAGGCGGGGATTTCGACGGGGACGAAACCGACCGCATCAGCCTCCTCGAACACGCCGGCCTGGGCATCCGGGGCATCACCCCCGCCTACCTCGACCTCGAGTTGCAGGCCTACCAGAGCTCCGCCAACCTTCGGCAAAAGATCGGGCTGGTCGTCGATCACCCCGGCCAACCCCGGGCGGAAGTCACCACGGGGCTGATCCTGTCGGCCCACGATTTCGACACGATGCCGCCGGACCTGGACCGCCGGATCATGGCGATGGCCGACGCCCCCGCCTGCCGGGTGATCAAAGTCGCCTGGCGGGCGCCGTTCGTTGCGGGACAACCTGGAAGCTTTCGAGATCTTGCGGCGCAAGCTCAAGCCCACGATCGCGCTGTGCATGGGCGAGGCGGGCCTGGCGTCCCGCGTGCTGGCCAAGAAATTCGGGGCGCTGCTGACCTTCGCCGCCCTCGATCCGCCCTCGATGGCCGGCGGCCCGGGCATGGCCACCGCGCCCGGCCAGCCGACGATCCGCGACCTCAAACACCTCTACCGCTGGGACGCGATCCGCCCCGACACCCGCGTCTACGGCGTCATCGGCCACCCCGTGGGCCACTCCCTCTCCCCGGCCTTCCACAACGCCGGCTTCGACGCCACCGGCTACGACGGCGTCTACCTGCCCCTGCCCATCCCCCCCGAATACGAACACTTCAAAGCCACCCTCCTCAGCTTCCTGGACTACGCCCCGCTGCACTTCCGCGGCGCGTCGGTCACGATCCCCCATAAGCAAAACCTCTTGCGACTCGTCCAAGAACAGGGCGGGGAAATCGAACCCCTCGCCCAGCGCATCGGCGCCGCCAACACCCTGACCGTCGGCGACGACGGCCGGCTGCACGCGGGCAACACCGACTACGCCGCCCTGCTCGACGCGGTCGCGGACCGTTGGCAGACCGACCGCGAGGGGCTGCGCGGCAAACGCGTGGTGGTGCTGGCGCGGGCGGGGCCGCCCGCGCCGCGGTCGCGGGCTTTGCCCACTACGGGTCCCGGGTCACCGTGGCGAACCGCACCCTCTCCCGGGCCCAAGGGTTGGCCGAGGAATTCGGGGCCGTTGCCCGACCCCTGGCCGAGGTCGACCCTTACGCCTATGACCTGGTGATCAACACCACCTCGCTGGGGATGCACCCGCACGTGGACGCCACGCCGGTGGACTTCGCCGCCGACTCGTCCAACGCCGGGCAAGAGGTGGTTGATGAGGGGGGGGGCGATGAGGGGGGGGTCGGTGAGGGGGGGGGGAGGGGGGGGCCGTTGGTGTTCGATACGGTGTACACCCCGGCGGAGACGCGGTTGCTGCGGGAGGCCGCGGCGGCGGGCTGCGGCACGCTCGGGGGCCGGGAGATGTTCGTCCGCCAGGGGGCGGCAATTCCAGGGCTGGACCGGCCTCGAACCCCCCCTCGACGTGTTCCGCCAAGTGCTGAATCGGGCCGGGGGGTAGCGGTGGGCGATGGGCGGTTATCGAGGATCACTAAAAAACCCGAACGGCCTTACCCGGTAAATTGAATGATCTTGGGTGGGATGGGCGTCCCGCCCGTCGTCGCGGCGCAGCCGTGAAATTGGCACCACCTCAGGCCTGCGGCCTGACGACGGGCGGGACGCCCATCGCACCGGAATCCCTCACCTTTCAGACTTCAAAACTCATTTTCTAAAACCCCGCGTCGAACGCGCCGATGTAGTGCCGCACCGTTGGCTCGACGGGTTGCCCCGGGGCGGGCGTCGGGCCGCGGGCAAACTCCACGCCCACCACGTCGAACCGCCACGGCCGATGTTCCAGCTTCTTCCGCCGCGCCAACTGCGTCGCCAGCGCCGTGATCTTCCGTCGCTTGGCGGCGTTGACCCGCCACTCGGGACGATACGCTGCGGCCCCGGGCTCGGGGGCCAGCCCGGTTTTCACTTCCACGACCACCACCGCGCCCTCCGGCGACTCGACGAGCAGGTCCAGTTCGCCGTGGCGATTCCGCAGGTTCCGCGCCCACACCCGGTAGCCCCGGTCCCGCAAGTACCGCTCGGCCACCCGCTCGCCCGCCCGGCCCCGCCGGCGGTGCTCACCCTCCAACGGCCGCAGGCGATCCCCAAGGTGCCGCGCCAGGCGGCCCGGCAGGTCTCGCAAATTCTGCAGAATTTTAATCATGGACGAGAGGCAGGTCCGGGCCGCCGATTCCCCAGGTATTTGCAGGCTTGCGAGACGAAAGGGCTAATTCTAAAGTGATATTTTGATGATTATTTACCTGTTAGATGATCGTTTTGATGATTTTGACCATCGGCGCGAATCTAAGGTGTGGACATAATTCACGGCCTTAAATCGCTTCCCTCGGACCGTTCCCCCGACCTCCTTGGCTAGCGTCTTGCGGACGCCGTCCGCGTGTACCGGGCGACCGCGATTTCCAGGACCGCTTCGGACATTTGCTGGATATCGGTGAAGGTGGATTCTTTCATCAGCCGCTGCTCGAGTTGCTGCTGCAGGGTGAATTCTTGCCGTGCCCGCAGTTCGCGCTCGATATCGACCTGAGCGTCGAAAAGGCTCCGCCCGCGGGCTGATCCAGTTCTTTGAGATAGATAAACCACTGCTGGCCGCGGTTGGCGATCGGCCCGACCCATTGATCTTGGGACAGGCCCATGACCGCCGGGTCGATGTTGTCGCCGAACATGAGTGATTCGTTGGATTCGATCAGCAGCGGGGTCGCTTTGTTGCCGTAGGCGTTGCGGGGGTCGGCGGCCAGGGCTTCGAAGGTTTGGCCCTGGGTTAGTTGCTCTTTGAAAAAGCCGGCGTCCTGGTCGTTGCCCGCGAAGATGAGCTGCACGTTGCGTTTGGTCGGCGGGTTGAAGGTGTCGAAGTTGTCGCGGTAGTAGCGTTCGATGTCTCGCCGCGAGACGTTGATCAGCGGTTTGAGTTTGCGGTCGAAGAACGCGGTGATCATGACCTGGGTGCGGCGGTCGCGGAGGGTTTGCTGCAGGGTTCGGCCGGTCTCTTCGAGGAGGTTGCGTTCGGCGAGGGCGAGTGAACCCTGGCCGTGACGGCGGAGGAGTTCTTCGCGGATGTAGCGGATGTAGAAGTCCAGGCCCTGGCGTTGCTGCGGGGAAGAGTGGCGTTCCGCGGCGTCTTCGATCAGGGCGCTGCTGACCAGGCCGGCGACCTGCTGGCCGATGAGCGAGAGGGCTTGGTCGCGGAATTCGGATTCGGAGACCCGCCGGCCCAGGCTGTCGAGCTGGGCTTCCATGCCTTCGAGCACGCGGTGGGCGTAGATGGGTTGCCCGGCGATCTGGCCGACCATGGCCTCGGCGGGTTGGGCGGCGGCGGGGGGCGGCACGGCGTCGGCAGCGAGGTCGGCGGGGGCCGGCGGGCGGAGGATCGACGCGGGCGGCGCCGCGGCCTGCCGAGGTCGGCGGGCGGGCGTCAACGCCGCGGACAACGGCCCGCTGGGGCCCGCGTCGCCGCGATCCGAAGCACCAAACTCCCCGGGGGGCGCAGGGCGGGGCGGCGGCGGCACCGATTCGGGCTCGGGCACGACCTCGCCCCGATCCCGCAGAATCTGCGGCGAACGTGTGTCGCGGTACGGGTCGTCCACCCGATTAGGGTTGGTGCAGCCCGGCCACAGCATCGCGGTCAACGCCAGCACACTCCATTGCTTCAGTCCGCCGACCCGGTGTCGTCGGAGGACGCGTGGTGGAATCGTCGTGATAGATCGCCGGGTGTTCACGGAATCATTGTAACTCATATGGATCATACCCCGGGTCTAGCCCATGTCGTAAAAAAAAGCGGCGAGCGGGCCGAAGCCCAGCTCACCGCCTTCCGGGGGCAATATGATGGTCGAGACCAAATCGTCTCGACACCCAAAGCATACCTTTAAATCGCCGGCGGCCACCATCGGGCATTCTTCGAAAATACCCTAGGGAAAATCCCGATGCCGTGAGGACGAGGAGGGAACGATCGTTTTTGTTTGCGAAACATTCGTGTAAATGACAACCCTGCAGGCCAAGGCTAATCTGTAGCTCACCGAAACTGATCCGTTGCTGAGCTGCCACCCCCTGGCGACTTGCCGCCCCCTCTTTTCTTCCTCCTCCCGCCCTTCTGACGAAACGACGCACGATGACGCACAACGACCCGGTTTCCCGGCAGAAGGTACGGCGGCAAGCTTGGTGGACCTGGGGCCTGCTGCTGTTGCTGTGCGTGGCGGCGACATTGGTTTTGCTGCCGCAGGCCGAGCGGCTGGCGTTGGCGGGCCCGGGGGACGGCGGGGCGTGGTTGATGGTGCCGATTTTATGGTTGATCCTCGCGGTGCCCGCGACGCTGGGGGTGTACGGCGCGTGTTTCCGCGGCGGCTGGGGGCCGTCGTTGGCGCTGAGCACCGGCGACGAAACCTTGCCGGACGATCCGGCGACCGCGGCGAAAAGTTCCGCGGGCTCCGAGGTAAGCGACGGCGGTGGCATCCGGATCGAGTCGGCCCTGCGGGGGATGACGTCGGTCTGGGCGGTCCTGACCGCGGGGGTGTTGCTGTCGCTGGGGGCGTGCGTGGTGGCGGGGACCGCGACGCCGGGGATCTGGCCGGGCGTGTTCATGTTGATGCTGTTGGTGCTGGCCCGGCCGTCGATCAGCCCGGCGTTTGCGGACTAAACCGTACGTTGCGATTTAATCTCAATTTTCAGAGGTTTTCGTTTATTTCCGGACACGAAATGAGGCTTTGTCACGGCCCGGAAAGTTGGTTAGTCTGTGCGTCGGCCCACGAAGCCGCGGACGGATGAGATCAACGGGATACGGGTCGGCCGACCCGGCTTCGATGGGATTGCGGCGTGGTCGCGAGCTTCAATCGTTGGGCGTTGAATCTTTTTTCCGTCACTGGCCGATGGTGCATATGCTTGGGCGTCCACAGGATGCGCTTCGCCCTGCCGGGGAACGCCCCGTCACGCTTCGGACATTGCCCCGCTTTTTTCCTCGATCCTGGTCAGGCCCCCACTCCGTGAGCGAAAACACTCCCGCCTCCGCTGATCCCGCCGCCCGCTACGTCTTCCCCCGCTGGGCCAACTATTTGTTGCCCGTGCTGATTTTCGGGGCGCTGGGCGGCGCGGCCTACGTCCCGGCCATCGTCGGGCTGGGCCTCAATCCCAACACGCTGAACCTGGGCTATCAGCCCGTCCAACCCGTGCCCTACAGCCACGAACTTCACGTCGGCCAGCTGGGGCTGGACTGCACGTACTGCCACACCTCGGTCAACCACGCCGGCTTCGCCGCCATCCCGCCGCTGGAAACCTGCATGACCTGCCACCACGCGGTCAAGACCGGCAGCCCCAAACTCGCGCCGCTGCACCGGGCCTACTACCCCTACCTCGACGCCACCACCGGCAAGCCCGTCGCCGACGCGGGCAGCGAAGACCAACCCAACCAGCCCAACCCCAACGCGGGCATGCCCATCGAATGGGTCAAGGTCCACGACCTCGCAGATTACGCCTACTTCAACCATCAGGCCCACGTGACCAAAGGCATCAGCTGCGTCAGCTGTCACGGCCGGGTCGATCGCATGGGTGAGCATGGCGTCTATCAGGCCGAGAACCTGTCCATGGGCTGGTGTCTCGAATGCCACCGCGAACCCGAGAAACACCTGCGTCCGCCCAGCGAAGTGACCAACCTCGCCTGGTCGCCGCTCGACGACGCCCAGGTTATGGCCATGGTCGCCAAGGGCGAGCTCGACGCCGACGACGAAGCCGCCGCCCAGCTGATCGTGGGCAAACGCATCCACGAAGAGCTCGCCATCCACGACACCGCGTTCATGCAGGCCTGCTCGACCTGCCACCGCTGACCCTGCCGGGCGATCAATCGAAGCCTCAACCCTCATCCGACGGCTCATGCCGCCCCCCTGCACCCCGCCGTCCCCGATCACCGACCCCTGATCCCCGATCCCTGATCCACCATGTCCAGTGCCCCACTCCCGACCCAACCCGCCGACGAACTCCAGGGCCGCACCTATTGGCGCAGCCTGCAGGAATACGCCGACAGCCCGGCCCTGCGGGAAAAGCTTTCCCAGGAATTCCCCGACTACGACCCCGACGAACTGCTGGGCATGTCGCGCCGCAAGTTCATGAAACTCGCCGGGGCGTCCATGGCCCTGGCGGGCCTCACGCTGACCGGTTGCCGCCGCTGGCCGCAGGAAAAAATCGTCGCCCACAACGCCCGGCCCGAGGGCACCCTCCCGGGCGTACCCGAAACCTACGCCTCCAGCCTCCAGCGCGGCGGCGTGGCCCACGGCCTGTTTGTCACCAGCTTCGACGGCCGACCCATCAACGTCGCCGGCAGCCCGCTGCACCCGATCTCCGGCGACCCCGCCCGCTATGACGACGGCCGGGGCAACCTCAAGCTCGGCGCGGCCGACGTCTACACCCTCGCCAGCATCCTGGACATGTACGACCCCGACCGCAGCCGGTCGGTGGTCCTGCGCGACGACCAGGGCCAAGCCTCCCGCAAGACCTACGACGACTTTTTTGCCGCCGCGCAGCTCGACGGCAAGAAGGTCGCGGTGCTCAGCGAAGCCGACTCGGGCCCGACCTTTGCCGCGGTCAAGCAAGCGTTTCTCGCGCAGTTCCCCGGCAGCACCTGGACCACCTGGGAACCGCTGCACCGCGACGCGGAAATCGAAGGCACCATGCGCGCCTTCGGCCAACCGCTGCGTCCGCAGTACGACCTGTCGAAAGCCGAGATCCTCGCCTGTTTTGACAGCGACCTGCTGACCGACCACCCCGCTGCCACCAAGCACGCCCGGGACTGGGCGAAGCTGCGGCGGTCCTGCGACGATGCCGGCAACCCGCGGATGAGCCGGGTCTATGCGGTGGGCCCGGCGTTCAGCACGACTTTGAGCAATGCCGACGAGCATTTGCAGGTCAAGCCGGCCGTGGTCGCCGCCCTGCTCGAAGCGCTGGCGACAGCGCTGGGCCTCGCGAACTTCGACGCCACGCCCACCCTGCGGGCGCAGGAACAGAAGTTCGTCGACAAGCTCGCCAAGGACCTGAAATCCCACCGGGGCAAGTCGCTGATCACCGTCGGCCCCGGGCAGCCCGCCCCGGTCCACGCCTTGGCGTGGGCGATCAATCAAGAGCTCGGAGCCCACGGCCAGACCGTCCGCTTCACCCCCGAGCCCGCCGCGGAAGACGGCATGTCCGCCGAGGGGATGCGTGACCTGACCCGTCGCATGAACGCCGGCAACGTCGATGCCCTGCTGATGCTCGGCGGCAACCCGGTCTTCGACGCCCCCGCGGACCTGGACTTCGCCTCGGCCCTGACCAAGGTGCCGATGTCCTCCCACCTCGCGGACTACGACAACGAAACCTCGCGGTCCTGCACCTGGCACCTCAACCGGGCGCACTACCTCGAAGCCTGGGGCGACGGCCGGGCGTGGGACGGCACGATCTGCCTCCAGCAGCCCATCATCCTGCCGCTGTTCAACGGCAAGTCCAGCCTGGAAGTGCTCGCAACCCTGGCGGGCGAATCCGTGATCGACGGCGGCTATCACCTGATTCGCCAGGCGTGGACCGCGGCTCTGAAAGCTCCAAAATACGACACCGAGGCGGGCACCTGGGGCAACGCCCTGCTCAACCCCGGCCCGGAAACGGCGTGGTCCAAGGCGGTCCACGACGGACTGATCGCCGACTCCGCGTTCTCCTTCCAGAACGTCACCGCCAACCCCGCCCGGCCCACCGGCATCTCCGCGAGCTACGACACCCTGCAGGTGGTCTTCCGCGCCGACCCGAAGGTCTACGACGGTCGGTACGCCAACAACGGCTGGCTGCAGGAACTGCCCGAACCCATCACCAAGATGACCTGGGACAACCCCGCCTGGGTCAGCGTCGCCGACGCCGCGGAATGGAAGCTCGCCAACGGCGACGTGATCGAAGATCACCGTCGAGGACCGCAAGCTCAAGACCGCCGTCTTCATCACCCCCGGCCAGGCGCCCGGCACCGTCGTGCTCACCCTCGGCCAGGGCCGATCCGCCGCAGGCCGCATCGGCGATGACGTGGGCTTTAACGCCTACGCCCTCCGCTCCTCGAACAGCCCCGGCTACGCCAGCTCCGCCCAGGTCCGCAAGACCGGCGAGACCCACGCCCTGGCGACCACCGAGATCCACCACCTCATTGACGTCAGCAACATGTTCGAGGACGGCAGCCTCAAGCACCAGGGCACCGACTGGACCGCCCGCAGCGCGCTGGACAAACGCACCGGCAAAAAACCTGGCGACGAGGGCATCCTCATCAAGCAAACCAGCTTCGATGAATACTCCCGTTTCCTGAAATCCGCGATCAGCGATCCCTACGCCAAGTCGTTTGCCAACGACGACGCCCACGGCGACATCACGCTCCAGCTCTACGACGCCCCCCTGGCCGAGCAATTTGCCCAGCGGGCGGCGGACCTGAAAGAGCAGTATCCCGACGAGGTGGCGGAGGGCTGGGAGCCGGTGACCCAGTTCAACGACAAGCACGCGTGGGGCATGACCATCGACATGACCACCTGCATCGGCTGCAGCAGCTGCGTGGTCGCCTGCCAATCGGAAAACAACATCCCGATCGTCGGCAAAGACCAGGTCGATGATGTCCCGCGAGATGCAGTGGCTGCGGATCGACAGCTATTTCCGCGGCGATCCCTCGGCCACGACCAGCGACAAGATCGACGCCGTGCACATGCCGGTGACCTGTATCCATTGCGAAAACGCCCCCTGCGAGCAGGTCTGCCCCGTCGCCGCGACGGTTCACGACACCGAAGGCCTCAACACGATGGTCTACAACCGCTGCATCGGCACGCGGTACTGCTCCAACAACTGCCCCTATAAAGTCCGGCGGTTCAACTACTTCGACTACCACGCCAAGCTCGAAACCGACAGCTTCCGCACCAACCGCAAGCCCGGCGGCATCGCCAACAAGCCCTGGCTGAAGATGCCCGACCAGCAGCAGACCGACGTGATCGACCAGGTCCGCCGGATGGTGTTTAACCCCGACGTGACCGTGCGGATGCGCGGCGTGATGGAAAAGTGCACCTACTGCACCCAGCGCATCAGCCGCGCCCGCATCGAGGCCAAGGCCCGCTGGGCAGCGCAAAGTCGAAGTCTCGGCCCTGCCCGAAGGCCCCGCCAAAACCGCGGCCCTCAAGCAGATCGAAGACTATCCCTACGTCGAAGACGGCGCGGTCACCACCGCCTGCGAAGCCGCCTGCCCGACCGAAGCCATCACCTTCGGCAACCTCAACGACCCGGCCTCCCGGGTGTCCCAGAAACAACACGCCCGCAAAAGCCCGCGGGCCTACAAACTCCTCGAAGAACTCAACAGCCGACCCCGCACCAAACACATGGGGCTGGTCCGCAACCCCGTCGGCAAGTGATCGCCCGTCCCGCGTGAGCGACCCGCTTTACGGATTCGACCCGCCATCAACCCCTCACTCACTCCCCCGCACGCAGACGACATGGCAACACTCTCCCCCGGCACCCGGATCAATCAGCGCGTGGACAACACCCACGACGACCCCCGGCGACGCGCACCGCTCGTCTTGGGCGGCAAGGACTTCATGGGCGTCACCGACGCCGTGGTCTACCGCACCGAGCGTCGCCCCCACCTCATCTGGTGGATTTGCTTCCTGATTTCCGCGTCCTTTGCCGGCCTGTTCTTCGGGCTCATCGGCTACCTCTTCGCCACCGGCGTCGGGGTCTGGGGCAACAACCAGCCCGTGGCGTGGGGCTTTCCCATCGTCAACTTCGTGTTCTGGGTCGGCATCGGCCACGCGGGCACGCTGATCTCCGCGGTCCTGTTCCTGTTCCGGCAAAACTGGCGGACCTCGATCAACCGCTTTGCCGAAGCGATGACCATCTTCGCGGTGGTGTGCGCCGGCATCTTCCCGGGCATCCACGTCGGCCGGCCCTGGCTGGCGTACTGGCTGTTTCCGTACCCCAACCAGATGGCGATGTGGCCGCAGTTCCGCTCGCCGCTGCTGTGGGACGTCTTCGCGGTTTCGACCTACGCGTCGGTGTCGCTGCTGTTTTGGTACACCGGCATGGTGCCGGACCTCGCGACGCTCCGCGACCGCTGCAAGGACCGCATCGGGCAGATCGCCTACGGCATCGCCAGCCTCGGGTGGAACGGCAGCTCCCGCCACTGGCACCGCTTCGAGCGGGCCTACATCCTGCTCGCGGCCCTCTGCACCCCGCTGGTGCTTGTCGGTCCACTCGGTGGTGTCCTTCGACTTTGCGGTGGCCCAGCTTCCGGGCTGGCACACGACCGTGTTCCCGCCCTACTTCGTGGCCGGGGCGATCTACGGCGGCTTCGCGATGGTGCTGACCCTCGCGGTGCCCTGCCGCATCTGGTTCGACCTCAAAGACATCATCACCGACCGCCACATCGACAACTGCTGCAAGGTCATGCTCGCCACCGGCTGCATCGTGACCTACGCCTACTCCCTCGAATTCTTCATCGCCTGGTACTCCGGCCACCACTTCGAGCAGTTTGTCTTCCTCAACCGGCCTTTCGGCAACGTACAGGTCGGCTTCCTGTCGATGATGGCTGCTCAACTGCGTGATCCCGCAGATCCTGTGGTTCCGCTGGGCCCGCCGCAACATCTGGACGATCCTCATCGCGGCGATGAGCGTCAACGCCGGGATGTGGTTCGAGCGGTTCGTGATCGTCATGACCTCGCTGAGCCGTGACTTCCTGCCCTCGAGCTGGGCGCAGTTCCGGCCGACGTGGGTCGATATCTGGATGTTCGTCGGCAGCTTCGGGCTGTTCTTCACCAACTTCCTGCTGTTCCTCAAGTTCCTGCCCATCGTCGCCATCGCCGAGGTCAAAACCGTGATGCCCGCCGCCCACGCCCACCACCACGGCGGCCCCGCCACCGGCACCCACGGCGACATGAGCCAGTCGGTCGAACATGAAGAAATGAACTAAACCCCATTCATACTCAAGGCAACTACGCCAAGACGCAGAGGTGCCAAGACGCCAAGAAGAAAAAGACAGGAAATTACGGCAGTACCTGACTGCCGCCGCTTCGTAAATCGATGCAGAATAAAAATTTAGCCCTCAAGCAGCAATCCCATGACCGCCACGCCATTCATCCACCATTCACAACTCCTCGGCCACCTGCCGCAGCATGCCTTTCTGCGCCTGGTGCCTTGGCACCTTGGCGTTAATCGTTTTGGCGTTTCACTTTCGGCCGACCTCCCCGCTACCTGCCCCCCAAGGGCTCCGCCCATGACCGTCATCGACGCCCCCCGCACCAGTCCCTTGGATCAAGACGACACCCACGCCCACGCTCCCGCCGCGGCGGAGGACGTGAAAGTTTACGGCGTCATCGCCGAGTTCGACAACACCGTCGACGTGATGCACGCCACCCAGGCCGCCTACGACGCGGGCTACCGCCGGATGGACGTCCACTCGCCGTTCCCGATCCACGGCATCGACGATGCGCTGGGCGTCAAGCCCACGATCCTGCCCTGGATCGTGCTGATCATGGGGCTGCTGGGCATGCTCACGGGCGTCGTGCTCACGACCTACACCATGACCGACTGGATGCCCAAGCCCGATTGGCTGCCCGACCAACTTCGCGGGCTACGAATATTTGATCTCCGGCAAGCCCCTCAACAGCTTCGCCGCGTTTATCCCGCCTGATCTTCGAGCTTACCATCATGTTCGCCGCCTATACCGCGGTCTTCGCGATGTTTCTGCTCAACAAGCTGCCCCTGCTCTACCACCCGCTGTTTAACTCCAAGAATTTCCGCCGGGCGACCCAGGACCGCTTCTTCCTGGCCATCGAATCCCAGGACCGACACTTCGATGTGGACCAGACCACCGCTTTCCTCAAAGAACACCGCGCCCTGTCCACCGAGCTAGTCAACGAGTAGATCGGAGATAGGGAATCGGTGGTCGGGGACCGGGGATCGGTAGTCAGAAAAACCCTGCCCCCCACCACGCCCCCCCCATTCTCAATCCCGATTACTGATCCCTGACTCCTGATTACCGATGTCCGATTACTGATTACTGACGACCGACCACCATGCTTGACCTCCGCCTTTTTCTTCCTAAACGTCTGCCCATGGTGCTGATTACCGTGGTGATCCTGCTGACCACGTTGTCGTGGGTGCCGTTGACGATGCTCGCCAAATCGACGCAGACCAAGAGCAAGAAGCCGCGGATCCACCTGTTTCAAGACATGGACAACCAGGCCAAGCTCAAGGCCCAGGCCGCCTCGCCGATCTTCCGCGACGGCCGGGCGATGCGTCAGCCCGTGATGGGCACCATCGCCCGCGGCGAACTCGTGTCCAACATGACCCGGCAGCTGGGCTACACCATCGCCCAGGACGGCGAGGAATACGTGCCGCAGTACATCGCCGGCCTGCCGGAGGACCTCGATGCCGACCTGCTGATGCTGCAGAACGGCAAGCTGAAATTCGAGACCTTCTGCGCCCCTGCCACGGCATCTCCGGCCACGGCAACGGCCCGATCAACCAACGCGCCATCTACCTGCAAAACGGCGACGCCGAGCTGTCCTGGGGCACGGTCTGGGCGGCGTCCAAAAGCCTGCATCAACTCGACGCCGACGGCCGGCTGACCTACGGCGCCGAGCTGTACCCCAACGGCCAGCTGTACAACGTCATCGTCCACGGCAAGAACAAAATGGCCGGCTACGGCCACGCGGTCCCGGTCGATGACCGCTGGTCGATCGTCGCCTACGTCCGAGCGTTGCAACTCTCTCAAAACGCCGACGCCGCCCGGCAGGCCATGGACGCCGCGGGAGCCGGCCCCGTCCGGACCGCGGAGGCCGCCGCGAACCCCGCCACCGTCAATCCCTGATCCTTGTCTTTTTCATCCCCGGTCCCTGATCCCTGATCCCCGACCTCCTGCTTCACGGAGCCCCCCACGGTGTCCCACGCTGCCCCGAAACAACTCACTGACATCGACAAAGCCGTTTTGGGCGATAAGGTCTGGCCCGTCTGGACCACGCTGATGGTCGCCAGCCTGGTGGGCCTGATCGTGGCGGTGATCTTCGTGGCCCTGCCTTTCACCGGCGGCGGCTGGGATCGGCTGGGGTTTGCCTACCTCATCGCCTACGCCTTTGCCCTGTCCATCGTCCTGGGCTGCCTGTTTTTCGTCATCATCACCACGGTGTTTCGCGCCGGCTGGTGCGTCGCCTTCCGCCGGGTGCCCGAAACCATCGCCGCAAGCATGCCCACCCTCGGCGTGCTGGCGATCCCGTTGATCGTGCTCACCCTCTTCGGCAACGGCTCGCTGTACCCCTGGACCGGGTCCAACGAAACGGGCGAATCGATCCACGACGTGGGCTACGAAATGCTCTACCACGCCCCGGCGACCGACAGCGAATACGACGAGCACGGCGACCAGGCCCACCCCGAAACGGACCACGACGACCCGCACGTCCGCGTCAACCAAGGCCCGACGTTCTTCGTCGCCGCCCCGACCCCCGACGCCCCGCACGCTGCCGACCACCCCACGGAACCCAACGCCAAGGTCGTCGCCACCGACCCGAACCACGACGGCCCGGAGTCTGCCGACCATGCCGCGGACCACGCCCCGGGTCACGACGCCCACGGAGACGCTCACGCCGCGCACGGCGACCACCACGCCTGGGTTCACACCGCGGAGCATTGGCCCGCCCACAACCACGCGGTGCCCTACTTCACCGCCAAGAAAGCGTCGTGGTACACCGGCGGCTTCTGGACCCTCCGCTGGCTGTTTTACGTCGCGGTCTGGTCGCTGATCGGCTGGTTCTTCTGGAACCGCAGCGTCCGGCAGGACGCCGACGCGGACCTGCAGCACACCCACCAGCGCGAGTGGTGGGCCCCGCTGTCGATTGCCGCGTTCGCGGTGACCGTCACCCTGGCGTCTTACGACCTGATCCTGGCGCTGGACCCGGTGTGGTACTCGACGATGTACGGCGTGTACTTCTTCGCCGGCTGCTTCACCGCGGGGATCTGCGCCATCATCGTCATCCTCATGCTCGGCCAGCGGGCGGGCTACTTCCCCGCGATCACCACCGACCACTTCCACGACCTGGGCAAGCTGCTGTTTGCCTTCGTGTTTTTCTGGGGCTACGTCGGCTTCAGCCAGTTCATGCTGATCTGGTACGCCTCGCTGCCCGAGACGACCTACTTTTGGGAGATCATGGGCGTCACCTCGGTGTCGGGCACGGTGCTGGACGAGGCCCCGCCGACCTTCGGCGGCCCGTGGACCGTGGTCGCCTGGACGATGCTTTTTGCCCACCTGCTGCTGCCCTTCGCGATCCTGCTGTCCAAGCACGTGAAGCGCAACCGCACGGCGTTGATGTCCATGGCCTGCTGGATGCTGGTGCTGTGCTACGTCGATATCTACTGGTTTGTCATGCCCCGCCTGTCGAGCCCGGATTTGTATTTCGGGTTGCCGGAGATCGGCTGCGTGGTGTTCTGCGTCGGCGTCATGCTCGCCGAGGCCCTGCGCCGCGCCAAGGACCACAGCCTCACCGCCCACCAGGACCCGCGGATGCATGAATCCGTGGGCCTGGATACCTCGGCGTGGGCACCGATCCATCATTGATCGGGGTCAGGGTGCCGGGTACCGGGTACTGGGGTCAGGCTTGAAAAACGGATCTTTCATGGAAACCACCAATACCCAAGCGAACGAAGGCTCATCCCGGCCCGACCCCCAATTCCTGAACCCTGACTACTGACCCCTGAACCCCCGACTCCTGACCCCCAACCCCTCGATAACCCATGGCCGTTCCTACCACTCGCGAACTCAATGTCAAAGTCATCTTTGTGGTCACCACGGTGGCCACGCTGCTGCTGGTGGCGATCGTTTATGCCGCCCAGGCCGGCTTCTTTTACTTCCAGAACCAGCAGATCGAGGAGCAGTATTCCCGCGGGGCCGCCCAGACCTATGACCAGACCGGCTCGCGGCAAGACAACCTCGAACTCGCCCGCATGCAGAAGCAGTACCGCGAGCAGCTCCAGGCCACCGGCACCCGCGACCTGACCAACGAAGACGGCGAAACCACCGGCACCGCCCGGCTCATGCCCATCGACCAGGCCATGCAACAAATCGTCGATCGCTATTAACCCCCCCTCCCCCCCCTCTTGCTCTTAAACCCTTTGCCATGGACGGGACATTCGGCGCCTCACGCAATTTGCTGGCCGAAGGTTGTTTTCGCCCCCCTCCCGCACTTGCCTCATATCCCGACTTGTTGGCTTGGTTTGAATCTTTTTTGGCCAATGAGGCGAATCCCTTAGACTGAACTGACCCGAGCCGACCCGAGACCATGAGCACCGCCCGCCGCAATTCGCCCCCCGGCTTCTGCCCCCCGCCCTCCCGGGGGGGCGGGCGCGGTGGGTTCAGACGGGCGGCCGGGCTGTCGGTGGGGGTGGTGTGGGGGGCGGTGGCGCTCACCGCCGGGGGGCAGTCCCGCGTCGGGCCTTCGGACCTGACGGGTGGATCGATGCCGCTGCCCGAAGAAGTCGCGCAGGTCGAGGTCGTGCAGAAGCTGGGCAACACCCTGGACCTCACCACCCCGCTGGTCAATCAGGCGGGCACGCCGGTGAAGCTGGGCGATTATTTTACCGGCCAGCGTCCGGTGATCATCGAATTTGCCTACTACGACTGCCCGATGCTTTGCCCCATGGTCCAGAGCGGGATCTCCGATGCCGCCCGTTCGCTGTACGACGCCAGCGGCTGGATGCCGGGTCGGGAGTACGAGCTGCTGACGATCAGTATCAATCCTGACGACACCCCCGTGGCGGCCGCCGAGCAGCGGGCGCTGGTGGTCGAAGGTTTGGAGCTGGGCGACCCGCCGCGGGCCCCGGCGAATCCGGACCTCGCGGCGGCGGCGAAGCAAGGCTGGCACTTTCTGGTGGGCCGAGAGAAAGACGTCGCGGCGCTGGCCCACGAGGTGGGCTTCGGCTACGCCCGGGTGCAGCAGACCAACGACTTTGCCCACGGCGCGGTCATCGCGTTCGTGTCGCCCCAGGGCGTCATCACCCGTTACCTGCCCGGCCACGTCTACCCCGAGCGGGACTTCCGCATGGCGGTGGTCGAAGCCTCTCAGGGCAAGCAGGGCTCGCTTTTCGATATGATCCTGCAGCTGTGTTACCACTACGACGACACCCGCGGCACGTACACCGCCGACGCCCTGGCGCTCATGAAATTCGCGGGGGCGGTCACCCTATTGACGATGATCACGGTGATCGGCGGCCTATTCTTCTTTGAACGCCGCCGCCGGGCCCACCTGATCCCCGAATCGGCGGTCGACGACGACGCCCGGACTTCCCCTCACTCTTCCTCGCCCTCCACCGAAGGCTGATTCCTGATGCTCACGCTCGCCTCCATCGCCGACTTTTTCGCCTGGTTCAGTAAGCCCTGGATGCCCGAGGACGCCGGCGGCTTTACGACCAATGTCGATGCGCTCAACGGGTTCATCCTCGTGGTGTGCTACTTTTTTGCCTGCCTGATCGCGGGGCTGATGGTCTGGTTCTGCATCAAGTACCGCCAGACCAACAAGAACCACGTCGCCCACGGCGCCCACCACTCCACGCCCATCGAGATCGGCTGGACCCTGCCGCCGCTGGTGATCGTGCTGATCATCTTTGCCGTGGGTTTCAAGGGGTTTATGGACATGGCCACCCCGCCCACCGCGGGCAACGCCTACGAGATCCGGGCCGAGGCCAAGAAATGGGGCTGGAACTTTTATTACCCCAACGGCGGGGTCAGCGGCGATCTGTATATCCCCGCGGATCGCCCGGTGAAGCTGACGCTGGAATCGATCGACGTGCTGCACAGCCTGTTCGTTCCGGCAATGCGGGCCAAGAAGGACGTGGTGCCGGGCCGATTCAATCAGATGTGGTTTGAAGCCGACGCGACGCTGGTCTCCGCCGAGGAGCCGCAGGTCAAATTCCGCCTGCACTGCACCGAATACTGCGGGCAGGGCCACTCGCAGATGAACGCCCACGCCATCGTCGTGCACCCCAGCGACTGGGACCGCCAACTCGAAGAACTCAAAAAGTTTAACCCCGAAGGCTTGCCGCCCGTCGAGTACGGCGAGGCGCTTTACCTGGGCCGCGGGGGCTGCGTGCAGTGCCACTCGGTCGACGGCTCGCAAAACACCGGGCCGACGTGGAAAAACCTCTACGGCAGCCAGCGTCAGCTCGCACTCTCGGACACCGACCAGATGACGGTCATCGCGGACGCGGAATATCTCACCGAGTCGATCCGCTATCCCAACCGCAAGAAAGCCCAGGGCTATGCGGCCGGGAACATGTCCGCCTACGGCGAAGGCGTGCTGAAAGTCGGCGACGTGCGGGCTTTGATTGAATACATGAAGTCGCTGTCGGACGAGCACCAGGGTGAAACCCTCGAGGCCTTCCCCGAGGGCTACGATGGCAAGGTTGAACTCGAAGATTTTGCGGGCGGCGAAGAAGGTGCCGACCCGCAAGCGTCCGGCGATGAGGCCCCGGTCGATCCCGCGGACATTGCCAATCCTGCCCCGGGCATCGGTGACGGCGATGACCGGGCGGTGCCCGAATCGAAAATGGTCCCGGACGGCCACCCCCCCGCCGACGGCGACCCGCCCACGACTTCTGAGTAATTTTTGTTCGATCGGTGTTTTCACCTAACTAAACCGTCGAGTCCGGGGGTCACCGACTCGACAACCACGCCTCGTCGCCCCCCCCCTTCGCCTTGTTTTGTAAGGAAGCCCCATGTCCGTCATCCCCCACAGCACGACCCCGCTGCCTAAAACCGCCAAGGCGGAAAAGCACGGCGACAATTACATCAACCACGGCAAAGGTTTCCTCTCCTGGGCCCTGACGATCGATCACAAACGCATCGGCCTGATGTACATGGTCGGCGTGCTCGCGGCGTTTTTCATCGGCGGCATCTTTGCCATCGCCCTGCGGACCGAGCTGATTGCCCCCGGGGCGACGCTCATGTTCTGGGCGGGCGAAAACGAAGCGATCCGCAACTCCAACTGGCGGCTGTACAACCAGCTGTTCACGGTCCACGGGGCGGTGATGGTGTTCATGTTCATCATCCCCGCGATCCCGGCGATCCTGGGCAACTTTGTGTTGCCGATCATGCTCGGGGCCAAGGACGTGGCGTTTCCCAAGCTCAACCTGCTGAGCCTGTACTGCTGGATCGGCGGGTCGATCTTCTTCCTGTGGATCCTCGCGGGCGGGGTCATCGGCACGCTGCTGGGCATCCCCGAAGACCAGATGCCCTGGTTCTTCCCCAAGGGTTTGGACACCGGCTGGACGTTTTACACCCCGTATTCCACCACGACCAACAGCGGCGTGATCCTGGGGACCCTGGGCGTATTTATCCTCGGGTTTTCGTCGATTCTGACCGGCGTGAACTTCATCGCCACGATCCATATGCTTCGGCCGCGGAACATGGGCTGGGCGCGGCTGCCGCTGGTGCTGTGGGCGTTGTACGCCACGGCGATCATTCAGATCCTGGCGACGCCGGTGCTGGCGATCACGGTGCTGCTGCTGTTTGCCGAGCGGACGCTGGGCATCGGCGTGTTCGACCCCAACATGGGCGGCGACCCGGTGCTGTACCAGCACTTCTTCTGGTTCTATAGCCACCCGGCGGTCTACATCATGATCCTGCCGGCGTTGGGGGTGATCTCGGAGATCATCACCGTGCACAGCCGTAAGCACATCTTTGGGTACAAGTTCATCGCGGCCTCGTCGCTAGCGATCGCGTTGTTCGGCTTCATCGTGTGGGGTCACCACATGTTCACCTCCGGCCAGTCGCCGCTGCTCAACAGCGTCTTTAGCCTGCTGACCATGTCCGTCGCGATCCCCTCGGCGATCAAGGTCTTTAACTATCTCGCCACGCTTTACGGAGCGAGCATCCGCCTCGACTCGCCGATGCTCTATGCCCTGGGTTTCATCTGGCTGTTCACCATCGGCGGACTCACCGGGCTGCCCCTCGCGGCCCTGTCGACCGACATCCACTACCACGACACCTACTTCGTCGTCGCCCACTTCCACTACGTCATGGTGGGCTCGACACTCTTTGCGTTCCTCGCGGGGATGTACCACTGGTGGCCCAAGATGTTCGGCAAGATGTACGACGAGTGGTGGGGCCGGCTGGCGCGATCCTGGTCTTTGCCGGTTTTAACGCGACGTTCTTCATTCAGTTCATCGCCGGCAGCCAGGGCATGCCCCGCCGGTATGCGGACTACGACGAGAAGTATTTCATTTATCACCTGCTCTCGACGCTGGGTTCGTATTTGTTGACCGTCGGCTTGTTTATCGTGCTGTTTAACTGGATGCACTCGCTGATGGCGGGCACGGCCGCGGGCAAGACGACCGGACGCATCCTGACGCTGGGCTTGGGCAAGTGGGACACCCCCGCCCGGCTGGCACCCGCCAACCCCTGGGGCGGCAACACCCTCGAGTGGCACACCCCCTCGCCCCCGCCGCACGAAAACTTCACCTACGACCCCGTCGGGGTCGAACCCTACGACTACGACGGCTGGGAATACGACGAATCCATCGACGGCTACGTCCGCAAAGAAGGCTACGTCGAACCCGCGCCGCACTGATCGCGGGAAAAATACTGCCGGCTCCGCGTCTTGATCGACGCGGAGCTTTTTTAGGTTTCACTGGGGGACGGGGGACCCAACCGCCGATGGGCATGGGTCCGCTAAGGCACTCCCGCCGCACTTGCTTTAAACTCCCGCTTCACGCCATCCGCTTCCGCCCTTTTCGATTAGCTTGCCATGAGCGACCCCACCAGCCCCCCCCCCGGTTCCCCCGATGACCAAAGCCCCGCGGACCGTCCCGACGGCCCGGGGAGCGATCACCAGCCCGACCGGGTCACGGGAGACAACCCCGCCCACGACGCGGCCGAAGCGGCGGGTCACGACGATCACGCGGGACACGGCCACGGCGACCACCCCGCGTACCTGGCCCACCATTTCGAGACTCCTGAGCAGCAGATGGAGTCCTCCAAGCTGGGGATGTGGGTGTTTCTCGCGACCGAAATCCTGATGTTCGGCGGCCTGTTCTGCGCCTACGCGGTCTACCGGGCCAACAACCCCGACGTGTTCCTGTTTGCCCACAAGGCGCTGGACACGTTCTGGGGCGCGGTCAACACGGCCGTGCTGCTCGCTTCGTCGTTCACCATGGCCTGGGGCGTCCGCGCGGCGCAGCTCGGGCAGAAGGGCCTGCTGGTCGTGCTGCTGTGCTTCACGCTGCTGGGCGGCATGGGGTTCATGACCATCAAGACCATCGAGTACAAGGGCAAGTGGGACCACAAGCTCTGGGTCGGCGGGGGCAATGCGTTCTATCAGCAGAACTGGAACATCACTGACGATGACCGCGCCAAACGCTCGGCGGAATATATCGAAAAGAAAGCCGGCCACAACGTCGGCGGCCACCACGGCGAGGACAAACACGACGCCCCGGGCACCGAAGCCTCCACCACCCTCCCCGGCGGCCCCGACCACGCCGACGAGTCCTCGCACCTTAGCGCCCAGGGCCACACGCCCCCCCCGACGCCCAGATCGACAGCGACTCCGCCCACGCCAAGCCCCAGTCCGCCGCGGCGACCGCCGACACCAATCACTCCGCGGCCTCACCCCCTCCCGCCGCCGAGGCCCGCGTCACGCAGGTCATCGATGTCTCCACCGTCGCCCGCCCCGGCACCGCCGTCGGAGGCCTGGTCACCGACCTGATCCACAACCCCCACCCCCGCCTGAGCATCGGCGAATCGTTCATCACCGGCCCCGGAGCGATCCAGGCGTCCCACCACGGCAGCCATTACCCCAAACTCAACGAACTCGACGCGCTCGAAACCAGCCGAACCCACATCTTCTTTCAGATTTATTACATGATGACCGGCCTCCACGGCATCCACGTGCTGGTGGGCATGGCGCCTGATCGGCTGGATCACTTACCTCGCCGGCAGCCCGACGGTCAAAGCCCTCGTCGGCCCGGTCGCCTCCGCCGTCTTCGCCCTCTACCTCATCTTCCTGGGCACCCTCGTCGGGTTCCCCATCTGGCTGATCGCCTCGATCGCGTTGTCTTTCCTCATCGCCGGGGGCGTGGCGCTGCTGCACTTCTCCCGCTTGGGCCGATCGGCGGACCCGCCTTCGGCCCCGAGTACTACACCCCCGTCGACCTCGTGGGCCTCTACTGGCACCTGGTCGACCTCATCTGGATTTTCCTCTTCCCGCTGCTGTATTTGATCCACTAATTTGTCGGGTCCAGGGTTCCGGGATCGGGGTTCAGGAAGCCATCCCGGCAACACCCCTCGTCTCGATACTCAACTGATCTTTACTGACCTGAACCCTGACTTCTGGACCCCGGACCCTCCCCCCCCATGTCCCACGCCACCACCCACAACGAAACCAGCGACGATCACGGCGGCCACCATCCCCACGCGGTCCCGCTGTGGCTGTTGGCGGTGGTCTTCGGCATCCTGATGGTGCTCACGTTCCTGACCGTCGCGATCACCAATTTCGACTTCGGCTACAACATGAACCTGATGGTGGCCATGGGCATCGCGCTGGTCAAGGCCGCCTTCGTCGGCCTCTACTTCATGCACCTGCGCTGGGACGCCCCGCTCAACGGGTTCATCCTCGTGGTCTCGCTCCTGTTCGTCACCCTGTTCATCACCTTCCTGCTGATGGACTCGGGCCAATACGCAACGTACCAGGAAGCCGCGTCGATCCGCCAGTCCGCAGGACAGTGAGCTGCGACAAGACATTTTGTAACCGCGGATGGACGCAGATGGACGCGGATCAAGGCACGCGTATGGCTGAAGTATCACCTTGAAGTGTTACTCGCAGACGCATAACTGAGATCAGACCGCGGGAGATTTGGCGACGGGCAGAGAGGCTTTCCGGGTTCTTTGGGCAGTTGATCTTGCTCGACCACGCATCCGATGATCAATTGACGCGCTCGGTGCGGGTGCCGTCATCATGTTTTTATCCGCGTCCATCCGCGTCCATCTGCGGTTCCACCCTTGTCTTTCGCGCCTACAGTAATCCCCGTGAACGACACCGCCGACCCCACCGCTTATCCGCCCGCCCCCCCGAACCGGCCGTCGTCCAGACCCGCGCCGCGGACCCACCGCGTGCCGCGCGGCACCGACGAATTGGGCATGTGGCTGTTCCTTGCCGCCCTCGCGGTGCTGTTCCTCTCGACGATGCTGGGCTACGTCATCGTCCGCATCAGCAAGACCCGCGAGGTGCTGCGGCCCGGCACGACCGAGGTCGTGGTCAGTCCGACCGCCCCGCCGCTGGGCGAGATCCAGATGCCCTGGGGCCTGTGGATTTCGACGCTGGTGATCCTCGCCTCCAGCGTCACGATGCACCTGGCGTTGCAAAACATCCGCCGTGAGCGCCAGGCCAAGTTCCGCGCGATGCTCATCGCCACCCTCGGCCTGTCGATCCTCTTCTGCCTCATCCAGATCCCCGCCATGGGCAGCCTGCTGGCGAACCACTTCAACGCCGACGCGAGCAACACCATCCTCGGGCTGATCTTCTTCCTCATCCTGCTCCACGCCCTGCACGTGGTCGGCGGGATCATCCCCCTGGGCGTGATCACCTACAAGGCCGGCCAGGGCCGCTACGACCACGAACACTACAAACCCGTCAAAACCGTCGCCATGTATTGGCACTTCCTCGACGTCATCTGGGTCTTCATGTTCGCCGTCCTGCTCGCCACCCGGTAACGCACCCCGCATCACCACCGGCCCAGGCTTCCAGCCAGTGATCGGCCGGTGAACTGCAGCCGCTGGCTAGCCCGCCTCTTTGTGACGCGTCAACATCGCGAAGATTCCAAGGCATGTCAAACCTACGGGGATGGAAGTTACGATCCATATCCCGATGCTGTTAACGGTGATGGCGTAGTAGCCCAGCAAGACGGTGAAGGGCAGGCCAACCACGATATGAAGCCCGCAAACCGTAAGAGAAGTCTTGGTAGTGCGTTCTCGACCTAATGGCTCGACATTCATAGAAGCTTTCGCGACCTAACGAAGAAGCGTTCAGTGGCCAGCCGCCCGCGGGAGGGGGCGTGATACCGGATTCTAACGGGAGCCGCGGGCGTCGCCGGTCAACTGCAACGCCTGGTTAGGGGCTCTGTAGCAGTGGATTCGTCTGCAACTCCAGAGGCTGGCTCAAGCTGGGAAATACGAAGACGCTATCGGCCCAACCATACACTACACCAGGGTGAGGTTGTATGAACAGATGAGGATTCATCTCAAACGCTAAAAATTCTCGTCTGCTTAGTACACCGTTGTGGCGGTAGGTTTCGAGAGACAGAAGCGGTGTCTCTGGATTCGATGCGATGTAAGTCACGAGCTTATTGATTGCATCATCGATATAATGTGGCAATTCATCAGGGCAGACGCCAGCCTTAGTAATTACAGAGTGCAAATGAGGTTCGAGGGGCAATCGGATGGAAGTTAATGAACCTTTGTTGTTTAGCCAGACGATCCTGTCCAATCGGCCATCCGCAGTGTTCGCTTCTAAAAAGGTTGCATAGCCAGATTCAGTGACAAGAGTGAATTCACCGTCGCTGTTAGTTACTGCTTCACCGATCGTCTCCGATGCGACCATAAACGTGATGCCTCTTCTTGATGGACGCTTAGCGCGAACCACAGCAGATTGTGCCGGTGTCCCTGTAGCAGTGTTAAAGGCGACTCCGGAATAGGTACGCGGTTCAAGATGGGGCCATGGCAGATTGCAAGCGGTTAGCGTGAAGGGAATAACGAAAAGGAGGTAGAAGCGCTTGATACTCGGGAGCCCCTAACGTCTCCCCGCTCAGTTGCGAGCCGCCCGCGGGGGAAACGGACGGCTCGATGGAATCATTCAGTCGCGGGCGTTGCTCGTCAATTGCAGCGGTTAGTTAGGGAGCCGGCAGCGGGCTACGCGAACAACTGGAAAGACCCGCATAGCAAAAGTACAAACCACCAAGCGAAGCACACAGGATACATCAGCATAGGGGTTAGAGAAAGCTTCCAACTGCAAACCGCCATCATGGTAAACGCAGCGGCAATGGCAGCGATCACACCGCAAATGAAGACTATCGGAATAATAAGAAGGAAACCCATGCTCCCTAAAGAAGAAGCGTTCAGTTGCCGGCCGCCCGCGGAAGGGGGCGTACCACCGACCATTCATTATCCATCACGGGCGTCGCCGGTCAACTGCAACGCCTGGTTATGCCGCCGCCAGCCATCGCCCGAATCTTGCCCAATCAGATTTCTGTTGGTCAAGGGATCGGTAATTGTTCAGAACGCGACGACTCGGATGATACATCGGAAACAAGACTGCATCGCACGGTAAATCGTAAGTTTGATCCGAATCAATCAGTTGATCCAACCGTCCATTCCAGCGAGGAATACCGAAGGACTGAAGAGTTGCGTTGAGCGCCAGCCCTCCAAGCGTGACTACGGCTCGCGGTTTAACCAATTTGATCGTCTTACAGAGAAAGTTCTGTCCACAGTTGCGGGAACACTTTTCCAACACCTTCGATCCCATGTTTCCATGCTTCAGGCAAAGGATGGCGTTAGTGAAGAAAAGCCTGTCATCCGGCTCATGCCGTTTTGGAGCCTGAATCGGAAGCCCAGCGGCTGCTGTGAGTTCGACGAGGTGCTTGTTGGTCGGCACCGTTCCGACTTCACCGGGCCAGCCATCAAGTTTTGCGAATGAATCGACATCGGCAAAGTCTTGTCCGACGACGATAACCGGCGAGTTCAGATTGCCTTGCCAACGGGTGTACGGCCCGATGCGATTGCTGTCGAGCTTGCCACCATACGCTTGAGAAGGATTCGTGAGACTGGGGCAGGCATCGCACGACTTGCGTGCAGCAACAAGCTCGGCGTACGTAAGTTGTTTTGCGTTAGGCGGCATAACAGTTATTAGTTACAAAATCTTGTAACTAGTTTCTTGCGTGGGGCTGGGGGTGTCAAGCCTATTTGATTCTGGTAAGACGAGTTATGAAGTTTTAGCGTTTTGCTTGGAAACGATTGTCCGGGGCAAGGTCACACAACTAATGGCCGGGTGCCGGGGTCGGAGGCTTGGCGGAGGCCACGATCAGAGCACCTTGGGGCGTGGCCTTGCTCGAAGACTCGTCAGACCACGGCACCCGGCCGAGGCCTGGACGACGGGTTTGTGGGGGTTGCCGGTCTGTGGGAGCTGTCGGGGGATGAAACTGAATCGTGGCTTCGCCGCAGGGGATCGCCCTCTAAACTATTGGCTATGGCACTCCCCCCCTCCCCCCCCTCCTCCCCCCCTCCCCCTCTACCCCCCCTGCCCCTCCCCCTCACCCGCCGTCGCCGGCTCGCTGGGCGGAGCTGTACCAGACCCTCGACGCCGCGATGCTGGCCTACGGCCCGGCGCTGCCCGACGGGACGCAGCTCGAGCTGGCGGAGAGCTTCGACGCCTTCGAGGTCGAATACGCGGCGCTGCGGCAGCGGGTCGGGATCATGCACTTGCCCCAGCGGGCGATCCTGCAGCTGACGGGGGCGGACGTGAAGGATTATCTGCACCGGCTGTGCACGCAGGAGATCAACAAGCTGGAGGGGGGGCAATCGGTCCGGGCGTTTCAGCTGGATGACAAGGGCCGGATCGCTGCGGATATGATCGTGCACCACGGCGACGAATCGACTTGGTTGGAGATGGACGTCTTCGACTTGCCGTGGGTCAGGGACCTGATCGAGGCCCGGCTGTTTACCGAAGACGTGACGGTGCAGGACTGGACCGAGAAGCGGACGCTGATGTGGCTGCTGGGGCCCGCGGCGGTGCGGCTGCTGAGCGCGGTGGTCGCGGCGGAAGACGCGCCACGGGTCGCGGCGCTGGCGGGCGCGTCGGGCCTCCCGGCGCTGCACGGCGTCTTTGACCTGCCGCTCAACGAGGGGGCGGTCGCCCACACGTCGGCGTATCGCTGGGACCTGGGTGCGGTGCTGGGGGTGCGGCTGGCGGTGCCCCGTGAGCACGCGGTGGAGGTCTACGCGGCGTTGCTGGCGCGGTCGGGGTACGAGATCGGCGTCGAGCCGGACGAGGCGTTTGCCCGGCGGCGGCGGGAATCGATGCGGGGTCGGCCGGTGGGGTGGTCGGCGTTTAACACGGTGCGGATCGAGGAGGGCGTGCCGTGGCCGCACGTGGACTTCGGGCGGGATTCGTTGCCCGCGGAAGTGCCCGGCCCCACGGGGATCGACGGGGCGGTGAGCTTCGTCAAGGGCTGTTATCTGGGTCAGGAAGTCGTCGCCCGGATGAAATCGCTGGGCCACCCCAAGAAGCTGCTGGTGGGATTGCGGTTTGAGTTGCCCGAGTCGGCGGCCGCCGGCGACCAGGCGACGATCCCCCCCGCGGGGGCGCAGGTGCTGGACGTTGACGAAAAGCAGAAGGTCATCGGCGGGATCACCAGTTCGACCGCTTCGCCTCTGCGTGGCCAAACGCCGCTGGGCCTGGCGGTCGTGCGGTGGGGCAAGCACCGCCCCGGCACCGCGGTCCAGGTCGCCGCCGGCGGCCGCCTGATCCGCGGGGAAGTGGTCCCGCTGGATCAACTCAAAAGCTGACCCGCCCCGCGGGCGCGGTAACATGATGGCCCCCCGATGATGTGGCAGTTGGCAAACAATTTGTGGCGAGAGACCCCGAGCTGGACGTCGTCGGCGATCGCCGACGGCGCGTCGTGGGGTTACGCCCTGATTTTGCTGGCGGGCTGCGTGCTGCTGGCCACGATGACCCGGTGCTGCTGCGGCTGCGACGCCCGGCTCACGCGCCGTCTGCCGCTTCCTTGGCGACTGGTCAGCCCCGCTCGCTGCCCCGCCGCCTCGGAGCGCGGCTGCACCAGGATTCGGGCACCTCGACCGTCGAGTTCGTCCTCGTCTTCGGCCCGGCCCTGCTGATCTGCCTCATCCTCCTGCAGACCGTCCTCCTGTTCTCCGCCAACTTCTTTATCCACTACGCCGCCTTTGCCGCGACCCGCTCGGCGATCGTCAACATCCCCTCGGGTCAAATCGGCGGCGGCGGCGAACTCCGCGAGGGTGATGCCGCTTTCGTCGCCGCCCGCAACGCCGCGGCTTTCGCCCTCACGCCCATCGCCGGCCGAGGCTCCACCGGGGCGGGCACCTTCAGCGGCTTCACCGACGGACTCAATCGCCTCTACGACCACTACGACCAGACCGCGCCCAACTGGGTCGGTCGCCTGGCGGCCGACCGGCTCGCTTACGCCCGGCAACACACCCAACTGCTCATGCTCAACACCTCCACCGGCGACGGCGACGCGGTCGATCTCTCCCGCTCGGCCTCGGACTCGATCACCTACGGCCCGAAGGACCCCGTCAGCCTGGGCGTGTCGCACCGCATCCACCTCTCGATCCCTTTCGCCTCGCTGATCTTTGCCGACGGCGAGCACGAAACCCTCGGCGGCATCACCGCCTACACCAACGTCTACGCCACCTGCACCTTTAGTCTCGAGGGCTACGACCGCAACCTCCCGCCGCCGCCGATCGACGAGCAGGGCCGTGTCCTGGAGCGTCAGCCATGACCCCCCCCTCTCCCCGGTCACATTGGTGGGGTGCGATTCCCCATGAGCCACGCGGTCGCGGCGCGATGCTTCCAGCGTCGCCCCGGCAGCGCGGCGCGATCATGGTGATCGCGTTGTTGGCGTTGGTGCTGCTGGCCTGCCTGGTCTTTTTTGTTTTCAACGTGGGCCGACACGTCGCGGCGCGGGTCGAAACGCAGAACGCCGCGGACTCCGCCGCGATGTCGGGCGCCAGCTGGGTTGCCCGCAGCTTCAACACCGTCGCGATGAACAACGTCGAGTCCGCCCGGCTGATCTCGCTGGCGGCGGTGCTGGATGCGATGCCCCAGGCGGTGCGGTTCACCCTGACGGATCAGATCAATTTTGCCAACGGCGTCGAAAACCAGCTGCTGCGCGGCGTCGGGCGCGGACGAGTGGCTCGTCGGCCCGCTGCAGGAAGCGGGGCGCACGTTCCAACGCCACATCGACTACCTCCAGCCCCTTGATGAATTGTTCAACGGCGGGGATTACGACATCGCCCGCATGACCCACTACCGCGACGCGGACAATCAGCGGGGCGAAATCTGGCAGGCCCTCGAATCCCTGGCCGCGGTCAGCCAGGCCACCATGAGCGAGCTGCCGTTGCAGGCCCAGCACAGCGCCTTCCGCGGGGCCCAGATCAGCCAGCGCGAGGGCGGCAAATCCACCGGCGGCCTGCTGCTGCCCTGGCTGCCGGACATCCCCTGGGCGATCGACCCGTTCGAGGATTTCCGCGATCCGATTGTCGATGGTCTGCTGCCCTCCAGGCAGGACAACAAGGTGACCAACCGCGGGCCTTACGACACAGTCTTCGGCATGTGGAACCGCCGGTCCAACGCCACCACCCGCAACCTGGACATCGACATCGAGCGTGACTTCAGCCAGCGCGGGTGGATCCCCCAGCCGCCCAACACCGAGGTGGTCGAGCGCGAGATCGTCAGCTATTCGGTCAGCGGTGCTTATCAAGACATGCAGTCGCAGGCAGTGGAACTCGGCGCGGTCCGCGGCGTGGTGGGCAACTACCAAGAGGCCCTCTCCTCGGCCCGGGAACAGGAACGCCACCCGCTGGTCCCGAGCCTCTGGGCCCGGCGGGTCCGGTTCATCTCCGACAACAAGATGAACTATCTGTTCCCGGGGGCCGCGTCGCAGCGGCGTGTGCTCCGGCCGCGGTGGATCACCAACTACGACGACGCCCTCTCGATTCAAACCGACGCGACCATCGATCTGGCCTACGGCATGTTTCTGGTCTTCGATTTTTCTCGTAACGAATACCTCGGCCAAACCCTCGCCACGCCGATCCTCGAAAGCTGGGGCCTGGTCCGCCGGGTGGGCGCCGACGTACTCCGTCCCACCGACGACAAGATTGCCAACCACATCTGGCGGGACCAGCGCGTCGAGTCGGACCGCGACCTCAACGGCGTGAGCGTTCGTCGGCGCACGATCCGCTACTACGTTTTTCTCGCGGTCAACGTCGGGCAGGAAGTCGATATCCGCGACCCGTACAATTTCACGCCCGCCGAGCGGGCGGCGTTGCCGGGGCCGGTGAATTTCGATGTGACGCAGGTGCTGCCCAGCGACGAGAGTCGGCGGGAGTCGCTCACGTTTCTCGGCATCTCCCACCAACCCAAAGACGCCGCGTTTTGGTCCGCGGCGTTCGACGAGGGCCGGGTCGATCAGAAGCTGGTGGGCCTGGCGCAGGCGGAAGTGTTCAACAACCATTCCTGGGATTTATGGACGCAGATGTGGCAGGCCCAGCTCGTGCCGATCGACGACCTGGGCGGCTGGATGGACAGCCTCATCGAGCCGCCGGACGTGAGCGCGATGGACTGGCTGGACGCGGACGACGTGACCACCGTGGTCGATTATCTCGAAGCGGTCCGCCCCCTGGCGGACGTGATGCTGGAGCATTAGATGACCTCTGCCCCTTCCTCTGAGTTTCGTGGCGTCGCGGCTCCGCGGCCGGGCGGTTCGTGGGCGGGCCGGGGCGCGGGTCGGCGTCGGGGGGCGGTGATGGTCGAGGCGCTGCTGGTGCTGCCGATCCTGTTTTTCATGCTGTCGCTGGTGGTGTACTTCGGCCTGTCGATGCAGCGGTATCAACGAACCATGCTGGCGGATCGCTACGAGGTGTACCGCGGCTCGGCCCTGCGCCCGGCCCCCAGGCCACGGCGGTGGACGGCAACGGCGACGACCCGCTCACCCTGCCCAACGAATCGCTCAACGTCCGCACCGAGCAGCTGGGCCAACTTTTTTTCGACGGCGACGACGGCCGGCTCTCCGCGACGCTGGCGGACTACTTTCCCGTCGAGCCGCGGGAGGACCTGCAGCAGTCCGCCGCGACGCTGAACCCCGGCGCGGGGCGGTTGCTCAAGAACTACTACGTCGAATTTCCCCGCGGCCGGTCGCTGCGCATCCGCGTGGAAGACGCTTCGGGCGTGGCGCTGTGGGACCGGCTTTTCCCCGGGGCCCTGCGACACCGCCACACCACGATGGACACCGACTGGCGGTTTTTTAACCATGTGGTCGAGGGCAACCGCTGGTACGACGACCGTGCGGGGCGGTGGGAGACGCTCTACCTGCCGGGCCGGGACCCCACCGCTTTCAGCCTGCCCACGCTGCACCCCGGGGGCCCGGTCCGAGAGACCTTTTATGCCGATTACGATCGCCGGATCGATCCGCTGGCGGTCAGCAATCCACTGGCAGAACGCATCCAGACATTCTCGACCCTGTACCCGCTCTACCACGGCCCGGAAGTCCCGGTGGATTACATCCCCGGCGTCGGCTGGACCCGCTGACGGGAGTATCCGTTCCGCAACATTTCTTAGCGGATTTTCAGTCCGTGCCCTGCACTTGTTTGCGGAACTTGCTGAACAGGTTGAACGCCAGCGTGGGGTAGCCCAGCGTCGCGTTGCAGAGCGTGTCCTTGTCGCAGCCGGTGTTGATCGCCATGGCAAAGAGGTTGATCACCTCGCCGCAGTCGGGCCCGACGAGGTGGGCTCCGCGCAGGATCTGCCGGTCGCAGAAGACCAATTTGTAGGTGGCAAAGCGTTCGCCCTGCTGGCGGTAGTGCTGCATGGTGGACATGTCGCCCGCCAGGACTTCGACGTCGTCGTAGGTTTCGCGGGCCTGGGCTTCGGTGTCGCCGACCGAGGCGATGGGCGGGAGGGTGAACCCGACGCTGGCGACGGGGCTGTTGATCTGGGTGCGCTGCGGGCCGTGGACGAGGTTGTGGGCGACGACCCGGCCGTCTTCCGAGGCGGTCGGGGTCAGCGGTGCCCGGCCGTTGTCGGCGATGTCACCCGCCGCCCACAGGTGGTCAAAGCCTCGGACCTGCAGATAGTCGTTGACCGCGATCCCCTGCCGGCCGTGGGGGATCCCGACGCCGTCGAGGTTCATCCCGCCCACCGCGGGGCGTCGGCCCGTGGCGTTGACCACCAGGTCGCAGGCCACCGGCGCTTGATCGTCCCCGCAGCTCACGCGGTAGCTGCCGTCCTCGGCTCGCTCGACGGCCGCGACTTTCCGCCGGGTGAGCACCTTGATGCCTAAATCCTCGAACGACGCGAGCACCGTCCGCACCGCGTCTTGGTCGAAAGGTTTGAGCGGATACACGCCGGATTCCAAGACCGTCACCTCGACCCCCGCGGTGGCCGCCACCCCGGCAAACTCCATCGAGATATAGCCCCCGCCGACGAACACGACCCGCCGGGGCAGATACGGCAGTTCGAGAAACCCGTCGGAATCGATCGTGTGCTCGGCCCCGGGGATGTCCAGCGGCCGCGGCTCGCGCCCCGCCGCAATCACGATCTGCTCACCCCGCAGCCGCTGCCCGCCGACCTCGACCGTGTGTGGATCGACAAACCGGGCGGCCCCGTCGAAGGTCGCGATCCCCGCGTCGCGCATCTCTCGCGGGCTGTCGCTTTTCGGCGGCTCGGTGAACTTTCGCTTGAATTCCAGCAGCGCCCGCCAGTCCAGCCGCAGCTCACCGTCGAGGCCGTGGCCCTGCATCTGCCGGGCATCCCGCACCCGCATCGCGGCGTTGACGTACGGCTTTTTCGCGCTGCAGCCCCGCGTCGCACACGTCCCGCCCCACGGCCCGGCCTCGACCACCGCCACCGACCGCCCCGCTTTCGCCAACCGAAACACAATGCTCTGCCGCCACGCCGCCGCCGAGAACCAACAGGTCGAAAGATTCTGAACCAGCCATGGGTCAGTGTAGAAACGAGGTGGAGGCGTATCTGCTTAAGAAAAGATTTATTCTGACCGCGGGCGGCCCGACCTGATCCGGCGGTGCGGGTCACAAAACGTCGGGACCACATCGGCGGCTCAGAAACGACCACCGCCACCGTTTTCATTAATCGGACCCCGCGTCGCCCGCCATCTCGTAATTCGCATGGAGCTTCTGCACGTCGTCGTGGTCCTCGATGGCATCGACGAAGTTCATCACTTTTTCGATGTCGTGGCCTTCGACCGCGACGGTGTTGTCGGGGACCATCGACAGCTCGGCGGAGTCGGGCTCCAGCCCCGCGGCTTCCAGCGCGTCGCGGACCGCCCGGTATTCACCAGGCCCGGTGACGATGTACCACGCCTCGCCCTCGTCGCGCACGTCCTCAGCCCCGGCCTCGAGCGCCAGTTCAAAAAGCTGCTCTTCGGTGGCTTTGGATTTTTCGAGATAGATCTCACCCTTGGGCTCGAACATATAGCCCACGCAGCCGGTCGCGCCGAGGTTGCCGTTGTATTTTTCGAAGAGGTGGCGGATTTCGCCGGCGGTGCGGTTGCGGTTGTCCGTCAGCAGGTCGAGCATGACCGCGACCCCCGCGGGGCCGTAGCCCTCGTAGCGCAGCTCTTCGTACTGGTTGCCTTCGCCGTCGCCGCTGCCCTTGTCGATCGCTTTCTGAATCGTGTCTTTGGGCATGTTGGCGGCTTTGGCCTCGTCGATGGCGTAGCGCAGGGCGAGGTTCATATCCGGGTCGCCGCCGCCGTTCTTGGCCGCGACGATGATCGCCCGGCTGCACTTGCTCCAGATCTTGGACCGCTTGGCGTCCTGACGGCCCTTGCGGTGACGGATGTTTGCCCATTTGCTGTGGCCGGCCATGACGAGGTCTCACGAGTTGAACGCGGGAAGGAGAAATTTAGGGGAAGGCGATTTTAGTCCAACCCTGCCGCCCGCGTCAGTTTGCCTTCAACGAGCCGCGACCATGAGGGAGCGGGCACTGCCGGATCGCGCGTGTGAGGTACTTGGGGTGAGCCGCCGTGCATAGGAGTGCCCGCTTCCTGACGGGCGCGGCTCGTTGGATCGGAGTGAGGGGGGGGAGGGGGGGGAGGGGGGGATCGTTGGAGTACGGCAGGTTCATCATTAGACTGCAGGACATGGATGCTGCGCCCGACCCTGTTCCACCGGCACCCGAAAGTCGGGCTTCGGACAGCCCGCGGGCGGCCCGGCCACGCCTGTTCATTGTGGCGGCGGTCACCGCCAGCCTCGGCATCGTGCTCAGCGTCTTCTTGCTGGTAGATGCCTGGCGAGGGGACACCTCAATCCTGCCCGGCTGCGGCGGCCCGGGCGCGGGCGGGGGTTGCGGCAGCCTCGGGGTCACCCGATGGGCGACGGTTTTCGGCGTGCCCGTCGCCTGGCTGGCGCTGGGCACCTACGGGCTGATCCTGGCCACCCTGCTGGTCCGACGCCGGTTGGGCGGCGTCGTCTTGGCGGCCGCCGCCGCCGTCCTGCTCGGCGGCGGCCTCTGGTTCACCTGGCTCCAACTGGCGGTGCTGCAGGACATCTGCCGGTGGTGCATGGCGGCGCACCTCACGGGGGCCGTCCTTGCGGGAGCCTTGCTCATCGCCGCGCAAAAACGCGACAACCTGCTGGGCACCCTCATCGGTTCGGCTTTGGTGCTGATACTCATCGCGGTCCAGGGGACGGCCCCCACCCCCCCGCCGACAGAAGATGTCGTGGTTTCAACGGCCTCCGCGGAAGCCGCCACGCTTTCGCTGCTCGACGGGCGGCTGAACCTCAACCTCGCCGACGAAATTTGGACCGGCAGCCCGGGGAACGCTGACGCTCAAAGCCCGGCGTACGTCAAGATGTTCGATTACGCCTGCCATCGTTGCCGGGAGTTGCATCGGGCCACGGACGACGCCGACACGGGGCCGAGCATCTTATTGCCCGTGCCGCTGGGTCACGGGTGCAATGGCTATATGGCCGCGGGGGGCAGGCGGGATTTTTATGCCGAAAGTTGTGGGTTGGCCCGGTTGGCGTGGGCGGTACACCGGGCCGACCCGGCGCGGTTTGCGGCGTTTCACGACTGGATGTTTGCCGAAGGCTGGCCCCGGAGCGTTGCCGAGGCGCGGTCTTATGCGATTTCGCAGGTGGATCTGGGCGAACTCAACCAAGCGCTCGTCGACCCCGCGGGGGAAGCCTTTTTGCAGCGTAACGTCGAGGCCTGGGGGCAAGCCCGGGCGGCGGGTCTGGTCGGCGGCCTACCGGCGGTGCTGACTCCCGACGGGCGGGTATATCGGCAGCCGTTGGCGGACCGAACGTGGATGGAATCGCGATGAAGCGGGGTGAGGGGGGTGGAGCGGGGTGAGGGGGGGTGAGGGGGGGTGAGGGGGGGCGGGTTTCACTATCATTTCCCGTGTGGTGTCGAAGCTTCGTCAATTTGTGGAATCCAAGGGGTTCCAGCGTTCGATCCTCGGGCTGATCGTGGCGGCGGCGCTGCTGGTGGGTCTGGAAACCTACCCCGCGATCATGGCGCCACGGCGAGCTGCTGCACACCCTCGACCGGATCATCATCTGGCTGTTCGCCGTGGAAGCCGCTCTGAAAATCGCGTCCCATGGCCGACACTGGACCCGCTATTTCCGCGACCCGTGGAACGTCTTTGACTTCCTCATCGTGGTCGTCTGCTTCCTGCCGGTGGATGCGCACTACGCCCAGGTGCTGCGGCTGGCGCGGGTGCTACGCGCCCTGCGGCTGATCTCCGCGGTGCCGAAGCTGCAACTGCTGGTGGGTTCGCTGCTCAAGAGCCTGCCGTCGATGTGCTACGTCGGCCTGCTGCTGGGGGTCATGTTCTACGTCTACGCGGTCATCGGCGTGTTCCTGTTCCGCGACAACGACCCGGTGCATTTTCGCAATCTCGAAATGTCGATCCTCAGCCTGTTTCGCATCGTGACGCTCGAAGACTGGACCGACATCATGTACATTCAGATGTTCGGCAGCGAAAATTATCCGTTCAGCGAGCAGGACCGCGGCCGCTTTGAGTACGTCTCGACCGCCCGGCCGGTGGTCGGCGTGATCTACTTCGTCAGCTTTGTCATGCTGGGCACGATGATCATGCTCAACCTCTTCATCGGCGTGATCATTCAGAGCATGGATGAAGCCCAGGCCGAGGCCGAGCACAACAAACGCCAACAACACATCGCCGAGACCGGCAGGATCAGCGTCGGCGACGAGATGGCGCTGATTCAGCGACAACTCAAACACTTGGCCGACGATCTGGAACGGCTGCAAAAACGTGCGGATCGGGAAGACGGATAGCCCGCGCGACCGTGCCTTCAACGAGCCGCGACCGTCAGGGAGCGGGCACTTCCGGGTAGCGAGCATCGGGTACTTGGGGTGAGGCGCACTGGTTTTGAAGGCCCGCTGCCTCACGGTCGCGGCTCGTCAATTCAGCTCCATCGCTGCCGCGGCATCGCGCTGCTCGTTGCGGAATTGATGCAGCTTCTCCCGCAGGTCCGGCCGGCTGTTGGCGAGGATCGACACCGCCAGCAGGGCCGCGTTTTTCGCGCCGCTGTCGCCGATGGCGAGGGTGCCGACGGGGATGCCGGCGGGCATCTGCACGATCGAGAGCAGGCTGTCCATCCCGCTCAGGGTTTTGCTTTGGATCGGCACGCCCAGCACGGGCAGCACCGTGCGGCTGGCGATCATGCCCGGCAGGTGGGCCGCGCCGCCCGCGCCGGCGATGACCACCTCCAGGCCCCGCGCTTCCGCGGTCGCGGCGTAGTCGAACATCAGCTCCGGGGTCCGGTGGGCGGAGGTGACCTTGGCTTCGTAGCGAACGCCGAAGCGGTCGAGCATCTCCGCGGCCAACTTCATCGTCGGCCAATCCGAGTTGCTGCCCATCACGATGCCGACCAACGGCGGGTTGGGGGGGTGGTCCATGCCGGCATTTTGCCACAGATGCCTCCCACGAGCCGCGACCGTGAGGGAGCGGGCCCTGAAATCCAGAGCGTCTTGCTCCAAGTACTACCCGTCCGCTCCCCGGAAGTGCCCGCGGCCTTACGGTCGCGGCTTGTTAAAGGCGGGATAAAACGGCCGCTCGCTGAGGGTCGCGGCCCGTGGATGGCGGTAAGATCGCGACATGATCCTCGCCGCGTTTTCCGATTGGTTTGTCACGTCTGCCTCGGCCCTGGGCGGGGCTTTTCTCAGTGCCGTGATCATTTATTTCTTGGTGATCGTTTCGACACGGCTGGCGGGGGTCCGCAGTTTTGCGAAGATGTCGGGGTTTGATTTTGCGATGACGATCGCGGTGGGGTCGGTGCTGGCGAGCACCGCCATGTCGCCGAGCGTGCCGGTGCCGGTGGGCGTGACGGTGCTGGCGGTGCTCTTCGGGGTGCAGTGGGGCTTGGCGAAGCTAAGGGTGGTCTTTCCGCCGTTCAGCAAATTGCTGGACAACGAGCCGGTGCTGGTGATGAAAGAAGGTGAAATCCTCGAGGACAACCTCGCGCGCTGCGGGGTGACCCGCGACGACCTGGCGAGCAAGCTGCGTGAGGCCAACGTGCTGCGCCTCGACCACGTCCGGGCGGTCATCGTCGAAACCACCGGCGACGTGACGGTGCTCCACGGCGACCCGGCCGTCGAACTCTCGCCCGAAATCTTCCGCGGCGTGCGCGACGCCCAGGTCATCGCCACCGTGACGGCGGATCGATAGGCGGGGGGCCGCCGGTCCCGGCGGCGGTTGCCTACGATGGGTTGTCCCCTGCACCCCCGTCATTAACCCCCGGACCCGACCATGACGATGCCCACCGTTGCCGTGCCCGCCGCCCTGACCGATTACCAATTGCTGGGGAATTCGGGGCTGCGGGTGAGCCCGCTCTGCCTGGGCACCATGAACTTCGGCCAGGCCTGGGGCAGCGGGGCCAACAAGCAGGACAGCCACGCGATCTTCCATCAGTACGCCGAGGCGGGGGGCAACTTCCTCGATACCGCCGACCTCTACACCGACGGCGAAAGCGAAACCTACGTCGGCGAATTCCTCCAGGACCACGGCCAACGCGACCACTTTGTCCTGGCGACCAAGTACACCCTGCAACGCCGCGAGGGCGACCCCAACGCCGCGGGCAACCACCGCAAGTCGATGGTCACCGCGGTCGAGGCATCGCTCAAGCGTCTGCAGGTCGAGGCGATCGATCTTTACTGGCTGCACATCTGGGACTTCACCACGCCGACCGATGAGCTGATCCGGGCCTTTGACGATCTGGTGCGGGCGGGCAAGATTCATTACGTCGCGATCAGCGACACGCCGGCGTGGAAGATCGCCGAATTGCACACCTTTGCCCAATGTCACGCCCTGACCCGGCCCATCGCGACGCAGGTCGAATACTCATTGCTGACACGCGACGTCGAGCGCGACCTCGCGCCGATGTGCACCGACCTGGGGCTGGGGCTGCTGCCCTGGTCGCCGCTGAAGGGCGGCGTGCTCAGCGGCAAATACGGCCGAGAGGATCTGGAGCAGATCGAAAAGGGCGAGAAGCAAGGCGTGGGCTCGCGCGAGATGAAATGGACCCAGGCGCGGGTCGAGTTGATCGAGGGTTTGCAGAACATCGCCAACGCCCACGACAAGACCGTCGCCCAGGTGGCGATGAACTGGTTGCTCGCCCGGCCGTACGTGCCGTCGGTCATCATCGGGCCGCGCACCGCCGACCAGCTCACATCGTCGATCGGCAGCCTGGGCTTCGACCTCTCGCCGGACGAACTGAAACAGATCGATCAGCTGGCGCCGATCGAGCTGGGTTTTCCGCACGATTTTTTGCGGCAGGGCAAGGGCCGGGACTTCGCGACCGCGGGGCTGGACCTGCCCAAGCGACCCTACGGACAACTGCATCCGGCGGATGGCTGACGGGGTTTAGCGTCCGCTGCAGGCGTACATGATCAGCAGCAGTACCGCGGATCCCGCGAGAGAAATGATCAGCGACGGCAGGCAACCGGTCTTGTTAGAAAAGAAAACGAACATGGTGAGCTCCTTTCGCAAGGCCGCCACGGGGGTTGCCCCGACGGGTTATCCTACCGCCTGACCTTCAACCGAAAGTGAAACCCATGGCCAAGAAAACCATCGCCGACCTCGATCTCTCCGGAAAAAAAGTGCTGATGCGCTGCGACTTCAACGTCCCGCTGGGCGACGACCACGCGGTCACCGACGACCGGCGGATCCGGATGGCGTTGCCCACCATTCAGCACGTTCTGGACGCCGGCGGAAGTGTCGTGCTGATGTCTCACCTGGGGCGGCCCAAGGGGACGCCGGACAAGAGGTTCAGCCTCAAGCCCGCGGCGGATAAGCTCGGCGAGCTGCTGGGTCAGCCCGTGGCGCTGGCCGATGACACCGCCGGCGAGGCCGCCAAGGCACGTGTCGGCGCGCTCTCCGCGGGCGAAGTGGTGTGTCTCGAGAACGTCCGTTTCAACGCCGGCGAAAAGCAGGGCGACGACGACGCTTACGTGGCGGCCCTCGCGGACTTCGGTGACGTGTACTGCAACAACGCTTTCGGCACCTGCCACCGCACCGAGGCGTCGATGTACGCCGTGCCTAAGAAGATGAAAGATCAGGGCAAGCCCGCGGTCGTCGGCTTCCTGGTCGAGAAGGAAATCAAGTATCTCAGCGATACGCTGGCGAATCCGGCGCGGCCGTTCGTTGCGATCCTGGGCGGCGCGAAGGTCAGCGACAAGATCAACGTGATCGACAACCTGCTGGGTCTCTGCGATCAGGTGCTCATCGGCGGCGCGATGGCGTACACCTTCAGCCTCGCCCAGGGCGGCAAGGTCGGCGGCTCGCTGGTGGAGCCCGACAAGGTCGACCTCGCCAAATCGCTGATCGATAAGGGCGGTGACAAGCTGGTGCTGCCGATCGACACCCACGCCGGCGACGATTTTTCGGGCGACTGCCACAAGCAAGTCGTCGCGGCCGGGCAGATCCCCGACGGTTTTGAAGGGTTGGACATCGGCCCCGATACCGCCCAGCGTTACGCCGAGATCGTCCATAACGCCAAGACCGTGATTTGGAACGGCCCGATGGGCGTCTTCGAGATGCCGCCGTTTGATGCGGGGACCAAGGCCGTCGCCCACGCCATCGTGGACGCCACCGCTCGCCACGACGCGACGACGATCATCGGCGGCGGCGACAGCGCCGCCGCCATCGAGCAGCTGGGCCTGGCGGATCAGGTCAGCCACGTCTCGACCGGCGGGGGCGCTCGCTGGAGATGATGGAAGGCAAGAGCTTCGCCAGCGTTGAGCTGCTGGACGAAAAGTAAACCACTTGCCGGACTTACCTTCGAGTTGGAACATTAAAAAAAAAGCCCACCCTGCATGCGGGTGGGCTTTTTCGTGGGGTGATCGATGATTCGAAATGTGGGGAATCACGGGGCTTGCTGGAGCTGCTGCCAGTTGCCGTTGAGGTTGGGGTTGTTCACGGCGTTGAAGCTGGGATCGTTGCTCATGATGAAGTTGCCGTTGCCGTCGGAGTAGGCGTCTTTCCAGAAGCTGGGCAGCTTGACCTGCTCGCCGGCAGAGGTGTTGTAGGCGGTGACATCGGTGATGGTATCGACGAATTTTTCGTGGCTGCGGTCGCTGATGGCCTGGCGGTCGTGCCAGCCTTTGTTGATGATCGCCGAGGTTTCGCCGCGGATCTCCTGCATCTTGGCGTTGTGTTTGCGCAGCTGTCGTTACGGTCTTGCTGACCCTTGTTGCGGATGCGGGCGAGTTCCTGCCAGTACTGCTGCATCTTGGCGACCCACTGGGGGTTGGGCTGGGCGGACTGAAAGATCGCCATGATTTGCGGGTCATTGAGGTGGTCGTAGCCGGCGGGTCCGCCGGCGGCCCGCATTTCGTTGACACTCCAATGGCCCCCGGATATCTGGCCGTTCAGATAGTTCACAAAGACTTGCCAACTCATCAGGATGGTTTCGTCGTACCGTTGGCCGTTTTCCTCGTAAGTCACCTGGATCTTGGTCGCCTGGGTGTCGAACTGGGTCTGAAAGCTGTAGCCCGTGCCGTACTGGGCCTGCATCTGCTGATCCTGCTGGTTCATCTGCTGGACCATTTGATAGACCGGGGCCGCTTGCTGCCGCAGCTGCTGGGTGATGTCGGGGATCATCTCTTCCTTGACGACGCGGAGGTTGGTGACGCCCGGGGCGGGGAACTGCTGGGCCAGGTCGGCGATCCAGCGCCCGGAGACTGGGGCAGCGGGTAGAACAGGTTGCCGTTAGCGGTGGGGCTGAATTTTTTATACTTCTGATTTTCCTGCGGGCTGGAAAACTCGAAGCTGAAGCTGGGCAGGAACCGCGCCGACCGCCCGTCGGGGGCGGTGAACTTCACGTCCAGCGCCAGCGGCGAGTTGTAGTACTGATTGGACAAGCGGGTCAGCTCGCCCTCTTTTTCCCAGTCGTTGGGCGCGAGGATGGTCATGGCGACCATGTTATTGTTGCCCGCATCGGTGAAGTGGTATTGCTTAAACGTGGTGACCTGCGGGGTATTGGCCAACGCGGCGGCCGGCCCCGCGGGGGGCGTGGACCGACCCGCCGCGGTGTCGAACGGATTCCCCCCGCCCCCCCCCTCGTTGCCCCCCCGCTGATTGCCTGCCCGTTCCGTCCCGCCGCGCCCGTTACCGCCGGCGTCGTCGAAGGGGTTGCCCGATTGGGCCGAAGCGCCGCCGACGCCCACCGCCGCGACCAATGCCGCCAGCATCGCGACGCGGAGGCGGAGGTCGCGGGCGCGCCGCGATCCGCCCGCCAGCCCGGGGGTGGGCGGGTGTGGCAAATGACCCGGCGAAGAAGGGAAAGTAGGGGCAAGGTTCATAGCGGTACCTGTGGTTTTCGCAAAAAGATCGTGGTCAGCGGAAGCAACCGAGGCAAAATCCAGCCCACGCCGGACAAACTAGCGTACCGCTGATCAAGCGGGCCGCCAAGAATGATCCGCCCCCTCCCGCAGTCTTTTCAATCGGCCGCGCAAAAAATTAGCCGCCCGTCCTCCGGTCGCGGAATATTTTGCTTTCAAGTGGGGCGGGCATCTTGCCCATCCTCGGCCCGAAGGGCTGAAACCCTCGCCCCTTCGGGCGATGCCCGAACGGCGGGCTGGAAGCCCGCCCCACTCAAAGTATTTCACCACCCGCCCGCCCCGGCGGTTCTCTCCGGCGGCCCGGCGGATTACCATGGGGCCATGAAGTATTGCCGTCTGTCGTCTTGGGGCTGGGGGATCGTGGGTCTGACCTTTGGCCTGGGGTCGGCCGTGCCCGCGCTGGCGCAGGTGGGCAGCGCGCTGATTGCCGTGCCCTGGCAACCGGGCCGGTCGGTGTCGTCGACCAGTTCGTTCTTCGGCCTCGACAGCCAGTCCGACGGCACCTCCTTCGACACCGACCTGCGGCGGGCGTCGTCCTTCGGCCGAGTCCGCTTTGATAACCAGGACGAAACACCCACCAGCGTCGGCTGGCTGTACGACCACATCGACCTGGACACCCGCGATCCGCGGCTGCCCGAGCGGTTGATCACCGGCGCGGCCGCGGTGGGGTTCAACCTCGGCGACATCGTGCCCGAATGGCGGATCAACGCCTCGGTCGGCGTCGGGGTCTCGGGCAACTCGCCCTTCGGCGACGAGGACGCGTGGTACGGCCTGGGCAGCATCGTCGCCTCCAAACGCCTGGATCAGACCTCCGCGCTGACGCTGGTGCTGGACTATGACGGCAGCCGGGCGATCTTCCCGGACCTGCCGCTGCCGGGCTTTCAGTACACCTACTTCGGCTCGCGGACACTGCGCTATTCGCTGGGCCTGCCGTTCTCCACGCTGTTTTGGCAGCCCGACGACCGCTGGACCATCGACCTCCAGTATGCCGTGCCCCTCGGCGGCCGGGCGACGGTGTCTTACCAACTCGACGAGCAGTGGTCCGCCTTTGCCGGCTACTCCGCGACCACCCGCGGATATCACCTCAACGGCGACGACGAAAACCGCCGACTGTTCTTTACCCAAAACCGACTGGAAGCCGGCTTCACCCTCGACCCCGCCGACGGCTGGAGTTGGACTTTTGCCGGCGGCTGGGCCTTCGGCCAGGAATTCACCCGCGGCTTCGACGTCCGCAACGACGAGCACGTCCGCGATCTCGAAGACGCGCCCTACCTGCGGCTGGCGCTCGACGTGGCGTTCTGAAATCAACCCATGAAAACGCTTCTGATGCTGGTCTTGGCCGGTGGCCTGGCGCTGCCGGGGTGTGCCAGCTCGCCGACCGCCGACCCCGGACCGACGGGACGGTGGACGGCGGGGTCCTTGGTCCTCACCCTGAACCCCGAAGGGACCGCGTCGGCGGGGCGTCTCGCAAACCGCGAAAAATACCGCGGGTCCTGGCGACTCGATGCCGACGGCCAGCTCACGCTGGAGATCGAAGACGGCCCGGACGCCGCGGTGCAAATCGGCCCCGACCAGTTACGCGTCTCGGGCAGCGGCGGTGAACAAATCTTCACCCGGCAACCCTGATCTCCGCCGCCATGCCGCTAGGGAGCTGCATCCCAGGCCCACCCGACCCACTGGGTTTCGAGGCGGACCCGCGACCGCGGGCTGACTTCCAGGTACGGGGGCACGGCGATCGGCACGCCCGCCGACGCATTGAACCGCACCGCTTCGGCACTGGGCACAAGGCTCTGGATGCGGTAGCCCCCGCGGAATGCCCCGCGGGCGGATCGCGGGTCGGCAGGCTCGTCGGCGGCGGCCTGGGCGAGTTTCAACTTTGCGTTGAGGGCTTCGGGCACGGGGCCGGCCTGGTGTTTGATGCCGTGGTTTTCGATGATCCACAGGTTTTCGAGGTTCAGCCGGGCCACGTCCGACGGCCGGTAATCGGGGAAATACGGGTTGTCGCTGTTGGCGATCAGCCACTGACGGGCCTCGGCCTCGCGCAGCCGCTGGGCCAACAACAGCCGGGCGTCGGATTCCCGGGGCCAGTCTAACTTGCCCCGCCGGGCGTCGGAGAGCAGCCGGATATCGCCTTCCTGCCCCGCCTGCCGCTTGAGCGCCGCCCGCCCCCGCGCGTAGTCCAGCGCCCGCTCTTCGAAATAAGATTCGGGGTAGCGGTCGTCGATCAGCACGTCGAAATCATCGGGCAGGTTGATTTCCAGCCGGGGCGTGGGGTCGGTCAGAAATTCCGGCACGTCCCGCCGGTTGCGCACCACCGCGCCGTCCACCGGCAGCCAGCCCATCCACGCCAGCCCCGAGCCTGCAGGCGTGGGGGCGGGGTGTTCCAGCAGCCGTTTGCGGAACGGCCGACTCACGTACGACTCGCCGCCCAGCACCGCGAGGACCTCCGGCCGGGCCCGGAAAATATCGGTCGATAAATGCTCGGCCCGCGACATCGGCCGTCGCGCAAGCTGCGCCAGCCCCCGCAGCTGCACCTGCACCAACCCCCCCATCCGATCGGCAAAGGGCAGGAACACCGCGCCCCCCGGTGCCCCCCCTTGCCCCCTTTCCCCCCCTCCCTCCAAGTTGGCGTTCCCACCGATAACGCGGGAGCGCTCCAGTTCCAGATCGCTCACGCCCCGCCGGGTCACGGTCCGCAGGCCCCGCCCCGGGCCGGCCTGTTGTAGCGTGACGCTGCCCGCGTAAGGCCCGAGGATGCGCGGGGTCAGCTCCTGCTCCCACCGGGCGTCGCGGTAGAGCGGAAAGTCGCGCTCGTAGCGGCCGTAGCCCGGCCGCCAGCGCGGCGGCGCCTGCTGCTCGAACCCCTCACGCCGCGGGTCCAGCGTCCCCGCTTCCCAGTCCTCGCCCACCTCGGCGGGCACCACCGATCCCAGGTACAGCTGAAAACCGTCTTCGCCGGGCCACGGGGCGCGGCATCGCGCACCCACTGGGCGATCAACTTTGCCCCCTTCAGATCCGCGTCGCCGGCCGCCGCGTCCGCCTCGGCCCCGTCCTGGCCGTCGGCCCCACGGCCCGACGCGCCGGGGGTTTGAAGATTCACAAAAGGACCGCTCGCGGCGTCCCACATCCCCGCATCTAGATTCAGCCGCACCGTGCGTCCGTGGGCGTAGGCCAACAGCCAACCCAGCGTCTCGGTTTCATACGCCGCGGTCTGCGGCAGGCTCAGCAGCGGCCGCCAGTCCGTGATCGCCCGCGCCAAACCCTCGCGCACCGAAGTCTCGTCAAAATCGGTGATGACCCACTCTCGGGCGGCCGCACTCGAACCCCGCAGCGGCTGCTCGACGTACTCCATCCGCGACCAGTGAAACGTCACCGCCTCCCCGACGGGCTCGACATCATCCGCCGCCCCCACTTCCAGCGCCGACACCACCCGGCCCCCGGCGTCGCGCGGCAGATCTTCACGGCCCCGCACCACGTCGTTTCCGCCCCCCTCGCCGGGTGCCGTATCCTCGGGGCCATCGCCCGGGACTGGGCCGATCGTGACCGTGCCCACCAGGCGGAGCGTCGCCCCGGTGTCCGCGGTGTAGGCCGGCCGCTGCTCTTGGTCCAGCGTCTGCATCTTCCAGTCCAGCACCACGTCAATGGCGTAACGCTCCGCCGCCCGGGCGCTGCCCAGGCTCAGCCCCAAGAGGCAACCCAGGCCCACCGCGATCCGGCATCCCGGTCTCCCGGGCGGGGTCTGCCGACGTTTTATCGAGAAAAAGAGTTTCATCATCAGTTGGGCCATTCCCGCCGGTTTGAGTAATCGAAAGTGCCAAGACGCCGGTGAAATGCCGTGCGAGCCTGCGTCTCGCCCGGCTCGGGGTTTATCATAGGTCCACCATGCTCAAATTCACCGACAAACCCGCCGCCCCGCTTGTGATGCCCTCGATCCTGGCCGCCGACTTCACCCGTCTGGGCGAGCAGGTCGCGCTGGCCCTGGACGCCGGGGCCGACGGCATCCACGTCGATATCATGGACGGCCACTTCGTGCCCAACCTCTCCATGGGCCCGCCGGTCATGAAGTCGCTCCGCCGCCGTTTCCCCGACGTGTTCTTCGACGTGCACCTGATGGTGGCCCACCCCGAGCAGTACGTTGCACCTTTTGCCGACGCCGGGGCCGACCACCTGACCTTCCACATCGAGGCCACCGCGGGCCGCAAGCAGCACCACGAGTACGACCTGATCCAGCAGGTCCGCGCCGCGGGCTGCAGCGTGGGCGTGAGCTTCAACCCCCCCACCACCGCGGCGTCGGTCCAGCACCTGGTGGGCGACGTGGACCTGTTCCTGGCCATGTCCGTGCACCCGGGTTTCGGCGGCCAGTCTTTCCTCCCCGGCGTGCTCAAAAAAATCCGCAAGCTGGCCCCCCTGCTTCCCAAAGTCGGCGACACCCGCTTCGAGATCGACGGCGGCGTGGGCCCCGACAACGCCGCCGACGTGATCGCCGCGGGCATCGACACCCTCGTCGCCGGCAGCGCCGTCTTCGGCGCCGACGACCCCGCCGCCGCCATCCACGCCATCAAACACGCCCAGCCAAACCCTTGAGCTTGCGGTCTCGCCGACCCAATCAGAACCCGAGCGTGACCGGAGGCCACGGCCACCCCCCGGGGCCGCCCCACAACCGCGTGCTTTGACTAATTCCGCGGTTGACCCTACTCTTTCCCGCCGCACCTAAGGCCCTTGGTGTAACGGTAGCACGACTGGTTCTGATCCAGTTAGTCGGGGTTCAAATCCCTGAGGGCCTGTTGGCTACACCAAAACTGGGGATGGAACCCATCCCCCGGCGGGACATCTTCGGGTGACCCCATCGGCGAGCGACGGCTTGCCCCGGACCGCCCGCCGATGGTACAAAGAGTGGGTCCGCAGCCGACGGTCGGCACTCCTATCTGACCCGATTGAATCATTGCTTATGGACAGTTCAATCGCCGAGGTTCAGCAGGACGACTCTCGGGTCGTCATCGAAATGACCGTCGCGGAGATCGCGACTGAAGACCTGCGCGAATTGATCCAGGGCCTGCGGCAAAAGCTCAGCGACCAGGGGGCCCGCGAGTTTCTATTCTGTTTCGAGGCGGTCGAATTTTTGCCTTCCGCCTGCCTGGCATTGTTGCTGATGTTTCATCAAGACGTGCAGAAGCAAGGCGGCCGGATCGTGCTGCTAAATTGTCAGGAAAACGTCGCGTTTCTCATGCGCCTCGCCCGGCTGGATTCGCTCTTCGAGCTGGTCGAGGGTACGCCGTCGGACGTCGGCTAAAGCCGGCCCCTTGGACGGCAACGCCACCGCAACTCACCGCCACCCTTACTCTCGCAAAACGACATGACCCGGGGTCGGCGTTAACCCGTCCGGGTTGTAGCGATTCGGCGATCGATCCGAACGCTTATTTCCTGGTTTGCCCCAATAACGCAGCCCGGAAAGCCGATAACTATCGGGAGACCCGTTCACCCGCTCCGCCGTCGATCCGCCGCTGCCCTGACGCAAGGACCCTCATGTCAAGCCACCAATCCGAACTTGAACAAACCGGCGCCAACGTCACCGTGCACGTCGCGGGACCCGAAGCCTCGCACACCGAGCTCAACGAGATCGTGGCGGACTGCTGCGAGCGCATGCGTTACAACAACGCGGTGAACTTCGTTTTTGATCTGAAAAATGTCGAGTTTCTCGCGTCGGCGTGCATCGGCTCGCTGGTCGAACTGCTCCGCGAGGTTGAGCCGATGCGCGGCCGCATCGCGCTGGCGCACTGCGAAGAAAACGTGTCGTTCTTATTCAAAGTCACCAAGCTGGACGACGTGTTCCACATCTTTGACGACATCGACGAAGCGATCGAATCGTTTAAGAAACAGGACGCGCGGTTCTAAAGCCGACCGATTCGAGGTCGCACCGTTTCTGCACCACCTTCCCACCTACGAGAACGCTTGAAAAGCGCCGCGGTGCACGTGGATAGGATTTACGGGGCCTGGGCCAACCCGCCGTCGGGCAGGGGCTGGTGGATCATCCGCGCGTCGTGACCCCGGTCGGTTTCGCTGGCGAAGAGGTGATCCATTTCGTTGGCGGGGAAGTTGCCGTACTTGGTTTGCTGGAAGGTCGGGTCGGTTTCGAAGGACGTGGAATTGTCGTTGCGGACCACGCCGCCGCGCCAGTCGCCGCCGGCTTCTTCTGTCCAGACGCTGGAGACCCGGTCGAGGTCACCCGCGGGGCCGGTGTTACGGTCGCTGAGGATCAGGGCGGAGGTGTTGAGGGTTTCTTTCCATTCGGCGCGGCGGCCGGCGTCGGCTTTTTCATCACCGATCGGGAGCATGGCGTAAGAGTAGTTTTGCGGGGTGAGCTTTTGCCCCCGCTCGGCCACGATCATCCGCACGTCGGCGGGGTTGACGATGTAATCGGGGGTGAAATAATTGCCTTCGAGCATCAGGTCCAGCCGGGCGGCGGGTGCGGCGGCCACGAGTTCGCCTTCGGGTCCGAGGCCGGGGAAGTAGCCGTCCTGGCCGCCGACTTTATTGGCCTGCGCAAAAATCACCATGCCCTGGTGGATGCCGCGGAGTTGGGTATTGTTCTGCATCTGCCGGGCGGTCCGCCGTGCCGCGCCGAGGGCGGGCAGGAGGATGCCGATGAGCAGGATGACGACCAGCAACTCGATCAGCGAGAATCCGGGGCGGGTGGGCTTGGTGGACATGTGCAAACTCCGGAACGGGGGATTAGGGGGGGCAAGGCCAGTTGTAACCGCGGATGGACGCGGATGGACGCGGATGCAAGGCAAGCGGGTTGATAGACCTTTACTTTTGAGCAGGCTGGGCCACCTCATTGATCGATAGAATGAGCGGGTGCGATAGTTTTTTATCTGCGTTCATCCGCGTCCATCCGCGGTTACAAATGGCCTTTCCGCTGATCCAAGACTAGCGCCCTTCGAGCAGGCGTTGGCCGAGGAAATCCGAGAGGTCGGGGATGGCGGTGATTTTGTCGATCACCGCCTGGATGTCGTAGTCCAAGCGGACGAATTCGACCCGGTCGTCGTGGAGGATGGCGTAACTGGAGCGAGGGTCTTTGTCGCGGGGTTGGCCGACGCTGCCGGGGTTGATGATGCACTTTTCGTCGTCGCGAAAGGTGTAGTGCTCGCCCAGGTCGCCGGGGGGGTAGAAATCCGGTTCGTCGGTAAACACGCCGGTGACGTGGGTGTGGCCGCAGAAGGCGCGGGTCTCGATGCGGTCGAAGATGGCGGCCATCTTGTTGGGCGCGGCGATCACGTCGTCGGGAAAGATGTATTCGTTGATCGGCCGACGCGGCGAGGCGTGGACCCACAACGCCCCGTCGTACCACCGGCGGATCAGCAGGTTGCCCAGGTATTCAAACCGCCGACGGCGGGCGGCGGGGTCGGGCTCAGCCTCAAATTGCTTGCGGGTCCAGAACGACGCCTGCTCGGCGGAGGTATTAAAACTGGTGGGTTCGTAGAGGACCGCGAAGTCGTGGTTGCCCATCATGGCGAACGCGCATTTTTCCATCACCAGGTCGATGCAGTCCAGCGGGTTGGGCCCGTAGCCGATGATGTCGCCCAGGCAGACGACCGTGTCGATGCCGCGCTGCTCGATGTCGTCGAAGACCACGCGGAGGGCATCGACGTTGCCGTGGATGTCGGAGATGATGGCGGTGGGCATGGGCAGGTGGGGGATCGGGGTTCGGGGATCAGAAACCGGAAGCTGGAGAGGGGGCCGGGGCAATAAGAATAAGAGTCGGGCCGAACGCGGCGGAGCGAGGCCCTGCCGGAAACACCACAATAACTTAAACGCTTTGCTGCCGTGGTTACGCTAATGTCCATGACCCGATCTCCAAGCCCCGATCCCCGAAGCCCGTCAAGGGTGCTGATCATCCGCCCGTCGGCGTTGGGCGACGTGGCGCGGACCGTGCCTTGCCTGGTGATGCTGCGGCGGTCCTGCCCGGCGGCGCGGATCGACTGGCTGGTGGACCGGCGGTTCGCCGACGCGGTGCGGAGTCACCCGGCCCTGGACGGGGTGGTCGAGTTTGACCGCGCGGGCGGGGCAATAAAAGGGGCCGGGCTGTTGCGGCAACTGCGGCGGGCGCAATACGACTGGGTGATCGACCTGCAGGGCCTGGCGCGGTCGGGGTTGTTTACCTGGGCCACCCGGGCCCGTGTGCGGCTGGGCTATGCCAATGCCCGGGAAATGGGTTGGCTGGGCTACACGATGAAGGCCCGCGTGGATGAATCGCAACACGCGATTGATCGGATGATCCAATTGGTGACCACGCTGGATGTGCCCCGGGTGCCGGATATGTCGTTAGCGCTGGCGGCGGAGGATATGACGTGGTTTGACACGTGGTCGGCAACGCAAATGCTGGAACCGGGACGATACATTTGCGTCGCGCCGACCGCGCAGTGGGGTTGTAAGTGCTGGCCGCTGAATCGGTATATCCAGGTCACGCGGCGATTGCTTGACGAGCCGGGCGTGGATCGGGTGGTGGTGCTCGCCGCGCCGTCGGAGCGGGCGGGGGTCGAGGCGGGGTTGGCGGCCCTGGGTACCCCGCAACGAGAGCGGACCGTGATGCCTACGACGCGGGTGGGTCAACTCATGGCGCTGATTCGCCACGCTCGGCTGCTGATTTGCAACGACTCGGCCCCGCTGCATTTGGCGGTGGGTCTGGGCGTGCCCACCCTCAGTCTCTTTGGACCCACCGATCCGAGGTTGGTGGGTCCGCCGACCCCGAACTTCTTCGATCCTCCGCCCGGCCAGGCCCCGGCCTTGCCGTTGCCCCCCACCCCCGACGCCCAACGCGTCGCCGCGCTGATCCGTCACGGCCGACACCGGGTGCTGCAAGCCCCGTCGGCGATCGGGCAGACCTTGAACTACCGCGATCAGAAAGACGACGACACGCTGATTTCCGAACTTTCGACGGAAACGGTGTGGGCGGCGGTGCGTGAAGCGATGGCGTCGGGGTCAGGTTAATAATGATGAGGCGATGGCGACCGCGGCAGTCAAGGGATAGCGGGCGGGAGTAGCGTTCGTAGCCGGGTTTGGAATTCGGGCTCGTCCGCCAAGAGGTACTCCGCCGTCTGGGCCAGCCGGCGCTGGGTGGCGGACGATAACGCGAAGCCGTCGGGCAGACGGGGCGTATCGGGCAGCAGGTCGGCGGCGGCGGCGAGGTCGCCGGCGAGGGCGGCGGCCAGGCCACGTCCGGTGCGGGCGTTAACTTCCCGGGCATCGGCATCCGGGGCAGATTCATCGGCGGACTCGGCGTCGAGTGCATTGAACCGCTGCCGGGCTTCACGGTAATACCCCGCGTTGAGCAAGGCCCACGCGTCGTCCGCCACGGCGGCGGGCACCTCGACGTCCGCCACGGCAGTGACCCGGATGAAGCGCGGACGAACGTCGGGCATCGGGTCGATCGACGACGGCGAGACCACGGGACCGGGGTCGCCGGTGACGGTGGTCGGCAAGTTGCGCTGGGGCGTCGTGGGGTAGCGGTAGGCCCGGACGATACCGATGGACTTTTCGGGGTAGCGGTTGACGCCGGGATAAGACTGCAGGATCACCCGCCCCGTCGTAAAGCGGCCGGGCGTGAGGCCGTCGGGAGATAGCTGCCCGGTCTGGTCATAACGCCGGGCACGCACGACGCCGGTGCGGAACCGATCGGCGTCGTTGTTGTAGATCGAATAGCCCGAGCCCACCCGCAGGGGCCGCACCACGCCGATGCTCTGATCCGGCTCGGCGAATTGGCCGACGCGGACGGTTTCGCCGCGGAAGGTTCGCAGCGGACGCTGCGTCAGGACGACGGTATCGGTCGTCGCGCGGGCCTCTGAGTTGGAAGAATGCACGCGGTCGGGAGCGGTGCGGGGGCCGGATCCGGACGACGGCCCGGGGTCCACCGACCGGGAAGTGCCCGCCGCGGCAGAGATGGGCAAAACGCCCACCACCAACAGGGCCACGCCCAGCCGCGCCATCCACCCCGCGCGGGAGGGAGTGCTGCGGGTGGGGGAATCGCGGCCGGGGACTGCCGCGGGGCAATTTTGTTGACGTGAGGGGTCGGCGGGGGTTGAAGCGGTCATGGGTTTCTCCGGTTCCTTGGGTTAGGATGTATCTCTACAAGTATAGGCCGAATTCGCCGGATTTCTGCGCTAAATTGTTTTGAGTCTTTACCGGAGCGCAGGTTATGTTGATCTACGCGGGGATTGACGAAGCGGGTTACGGGCCGTTTTTTGGGCCGATGACGGTGGGCTGCAGCGTGTTTCGCATCCCCAACGCCGACGGGCCGGGGGACGGCGGGCAGGTCAGAGAGGGGGCAAGGGGGGGGACGAGAGCGGAAAAGACTGCGGGGGCGGGGTTGCCGGATTTGTGGGCCCGGCTCAACCGGGCGGTGAGTCCGACGCTGACCGGGCGGAAGGGCCGGGTGGTGGTGGCGGACTCCAAAAAACTCAAAACCAAGGCCGCGGGGATCGGCCATCTCGAAACGGGCTGCCTGGCGTTCGCGGGGCTGTGGGACGGCCTGGCGTCCGCCTCGCCGCGGGCGGACACTTCCGCAAACATCATGGACCTCGCGGGATGGACGGAGGTGCTCGGCGAGCGTTCGCACCGGGACTTGGCCGCGGTGCCCTGGTATTCGGTATCGGAGGCCGGGCCGTGGGAGACCCTTCCGGCCCGGGCGGACGCGGGGGAATTGGCGATCGCCCGCGGGATGCTGCGCCAGACCGCCGGGCGGATCGGCGTCGAGGTGGCGGACTTGCGGTGCGCGGTGGTGCTGGAGGATCGCTTCAATCGGATGGTGGCGACGACCCGGTCCAAGGCCGCGGTCAACTTCACGTTCATCGCCGGCCACCTCCGGCACATTTGGGAACACCACGGCAACAATCACCCCGTGGTCGTCGTGGATCGACAGTCGGGACGGATGCGGTACCGCGACCTGCTGGCGATGACCTTCCCCGAAACACGGGTGAGCGTAAACCTCGAGACCACCGAGCGGTCAAGCTATCAGTTGGATCATGCCTCCCCCTCTCACCCCCTCTCGCCTCGTCCGAAGAATTCGGCAACGAGCGAACCTATGGCACCAAGCCAACCGCGGGGCCGTGGTGGAGGGGGCACGCAAGAAGGGGCGGGAGAAGTTGGGCCTAAGGGGGGGCCTGAGGGGTGGGGTGAGGGGGGGCGTGGGGGGGGGCGGGCGATGACGGTGCGGTTTGAGACGCGGGCGGAGACGGGTCATCTGCCGGTGGCGTTGGCATCGATGCTGGCCAAATACAACCGGGAACTGTGGATGGGCCGGTTCAATCGCACCTTCGGCCGATGGTTGCCCAGCGTGGCCCCCACCGCGGGCTACGGCACGGACGCCAAGCGGTTTTGGCAGGAAGTTCAGCCCGAATTGGCCCGCCTAGGCATCGATCCGCGTGCCCTGCGAAGGCAGGCCTAAACCATAAGACATTTGTTAGCTTAGCGTAAATCTGTGTCCACCTAAAATCCACATTAACTACGAATTTGATTTAAAGCTTGCCCCGGCTATACTCTTGCATAAGCGTTTACCAGAATCTTATAGGATTCGGCGAGATTTACGACGCATGACTTGCCCCCGGAAGGGCTCGGCCTGGGACTTCGGTTCCGGCCGGGCCTTTTTTTGGCAAACGCTTACGCCGATGGGGTTTCGCCGACGTTTTCGGGGGTCATTGTGGCGGGTTTGGCGGGCCTGACTTTTTCGACCAGGCTTTGGATCACAAAGTAGAAGACCGGGACCAGGACGATGCCCACCACGGTGGCGAGGGTCATGCCCGCGACGACGTTCGTGCCCAGCACCCGGCGGGACTGGGCCCCCGCCCCGGAGGCGATCAGCAGGGGCAATGTGCCGAGGATGAACGAAAACGCGGTCATCAGGATCGGGCGGAAACGCAGCCGGGCGGCCTCGATCGCGGCCTCGCGGACGGACTTGCCTTCGCCGCGCTGCTGGACCGCAAACTCGACGATGAGGATGGCGTTCTCGGCCACCAGGGCAATCAGTAGCACCAGGCCGATCTGGGCGTAGATGTCGTTGGCGTAGCCACGCCCAGACTGGTGGACAGGGTGTCGAAGACCACGCCCAGCGGCACGCCGAGCTTTTCCCTTTGATCCGGTCAATATCGATAAACAGCTGCGGCACCCGGGCGCGAAATCCGTTGTACAACTGGGCCAACTGCGGGTCGGCCTGCCCGGACCGGACCGGTGCGTCGCCCGCATCCTGCACCGCCCCGACGCCCGCATGGCTGCGGTCTTGCAATTGGAACTCAAAACCGCCGGACGTCCCCAGTCCGGGGATCGCCGGCGGAGCAAACGGAAAAATGATGGCTTCGGGAATCTGTGCAAACTGGGCCGCCAACCCGTTGAGAATCTGATCGCCCGGGGGTGCTCGCCCCACTTTTCGAGAATGACCAGGGCAAACCCGCCGTTACCGGATTGGGCGCTGCTGAGGATCGAAAAGCCGTTGACGCTGACGACGTGCGCCACCCCGGGCATCTGGAGCGCCAGCGTTTCGACCTGGTCCAGGACGGCACGGGTGCGAGCAAGCTTGGCCGCATCGGGGAGTTGTATGTTGACCATGAAGTAGCCCATGTCATCGGACGGGATGAAGCCGGTGGACGTCTTTTTGTAGAGCAAACCGGTGGTCGCCACGAGTCCGCCGAAGAGCACGAGCACGATGACCGCCAGCCGCACGGATTTGGTCACCAGCCAGAGGTAGCCGCCGCGGATGGTGTCGAGCAACGCGTTGAGCCACACAAACAGCGGGAACCGGACCTGGGTCTGACGACGCCGCAGCATTCCGCAGAGCGCGGGACTGAGGGTCAGGGCGTTGACGGTGGAGAAGACCGTAGCGACCGAGGTGGTGATCGCGAACTGCCGCTAAAGCACCCCGGTCATCCCCCCCAGCAGTGCCGTGGGGATGAACACGGCCAAGACCACGAGGGTTGTGGCGATGATTGCGCCGGTGATTTCGCCCATCGTCTGCCGCGCGGCTTCTTTGGGTTCAAGCCCTTTGTCGTTGATATTGCGGGACATGTTTTCGACCACGGTGATGGCGTCGTCCACGACGATGCCGATCGCCAGGATAAGGCCGAAGAGCGTCAGCATGTTCAACGTGAACCCGGCGGCCAGGAGCACGGCAAACGTGGCCAACAGCGCGACGGGGATGGTGATGGTCGAAATCAGCGTCGCCCGGAAATTCTGCATAAACAGATAGGTCACCAGGAAGACCAGACCCATCGCCATAAACAGGGTGGTGATTATTTCTCGGATGGACGCGGTGATGAAGGTGGTGAAGTCAAAGGTCACCTGCTGGGCGAGGCGCGGCAGGAAGTCGGCCTCGAGTTCGGCCATGGCTTCTTTAATGCCCTCCGCCACCGCCACCGCCACCGCGTTGGAGCCGGGCTACTGGTAGATGCCCAGCGCCGCGGCGGGTTGGCCATCGACCTCCGCCGACTAGGCGTAGTCCGGGCTGCTGAGTTCGACCCGGCGACGTCTTTGACGCGGACGACGCGCTGGTTTTCGCCGACTTTGACCACGATGGCCTCGAACTGCTGGACCGAGTCGAGTCGGCCGAGGGTGGTCACGGTGTATTCGAAGCCGCTTTCGGTGGTCGCGGGTTCTTGACCGATCTTGCCACCGGAGACTTGGACGTTCTGCTCACGCAGCGCGTTGAGCAGGTCGACGGTGGTGAGATCGCGGGCGGCAAGCTTTTCGGGATCCAGCCAGATGTGCATGGCGTAATGCTTGCCGCCAAACACAAACACCTCGCCTACCCCCGGCACGCGCGTCAGGCGGTCCTTGATATAAATCTCGACAAAGTTACCCAGGAACAACTCGTCGAACGCGGGATTGATCGGATGCCCCGCCGCGTCGTGTTGGGCATACACCGACACGATCTGGACAAAGCTCGTCGATCGCTTACGCGTCTTGATGCCCTGCCGGGTGACTTCCGGCGGCAGACGAGGCTCGGCGATGGCCACGCGGTTCTGGGTGTAAATCGCCGCCAGGTCCGGGTCCGTGCCAAGCTCGAAGGTCACGTCGATGCTGACGATCGGGAGCCTGCTCGCCGTTGACCTGCCCGTTCTTATCGCGGTGCAGATAATCCTGCACGATCCGCTCGCTGACATCGACATAGACGTAGATCGGATCTAACTGCACCACCGTGGTCAGCAAGGTCGGCTCGCCCACACCCACCAGGCTGCCCACATCGACCAGGTTCCGGCCCACCCTTCCGTCGATCGGGGCGACGACATCGGCGTATCGACGTTGCAGTTGCGCGTTCCCGCAGCTGCGCCTCGGCCGACATCCGCTCGGCTTCGGCAGTCAGCAGTGCGGTCCGGACCTTTTGCAACTCCCGCTGGTTGGCCGCCCGGGCTTCAACGCCTCCTGAATCTGATCCCGCCCAATGGTCGCCAACTCGACCGCCGCCTGGGCCGAGTTGACCGCCGCCTGGGCAGACTGGATCCCGATGTCGTACGGCACCGGCTCGATGTTAAACAACTTGTCCCCGGCCTCGACCGGCGAACTGACCTCAAACAGCATCGCCTCCAGCACCCCCGACACCCGCGCCCGCACCTCCACGCTGTTGACCGATTCAAGGTTGCCGGTGTAGTGATAATACGAGGTCACCGCCCGACGCTCGGGCGTGGCCACCTCGACGGTCGGCGGCGACGGGGCTTGCGCCGCATCGTCGCCGCACCCAATCAACATGCCGCACCCGATCGTCGCCGCGATCCCGCCGACCCCTGACCCACTGCAACTTACCCAACCTCCAAGGCCGACATCGGCCTTCTCATCATAAGCAACTACCGCCGCCGCAAGAGGCATGGACCTCAACCCCGCAGGCTCACCTTCGCCTGGAACGGGGCTCACCTACAACTCCCCTGATGCACCTCGGTCGATTCATCGACGGATTCACAGGTTCAATCTTCTCGATGTCGCCCGGCCGGCGGATTAAATAGAGCCGTACACCCCGGCGCCTCGCCCACCGCGACCTGCCGCACCCGTACGCCGCTCGGCACGCCATCTTGACCTGCCAACGCCGCACTGATCTGAGCGCACACCATCTCCGCCACCCGCTCGGCACTGGGATTCACCACCAACTCGCCCCGTTCTTTAAACGGCGACTTCTCGTTCAAATTGCCGTTCCGCCACGTCCCGATGACCGCCTCTAGGAGCCGTTCCAACTCGTGAAAATCCATCACCGTGTCCATCGGGTCTAGCCGATCCGATACCACCGTGACCGCCACCCGCCAGTCGTGGCCGTGAAGGGCTTCGAAGGTGTGGTCGGGTAAGCGCAGGGCGTGGGCGGCACTGAAGGTCCGTTCGATCGTGATCTCGTACATAAGTCCTACACTCTGCCAAATCGTTTTTGGCCCGGCAAGTTTCCGGGGTTGACCGGCTTTTTATAAAAGCCGTCCCTTCACCTGGCCCCCTTGTTTCACTCGCTCACGAAATCGAGCCCCCCATGACCGCTTCTTCCCCCCCCTCCGCCAAGCCAGCCCACTCCGCCAAGCCAGCCCCCGCGACGGATCCCATCGTCGGCATCGACCTGGGCACCACCAATTCTCTCGTGGCCCACTGCACCGAGGCGGGCCCGGTGATCCTCGCCTCGCCCGAAGGCCACCGGTCCCTGCCGTCCGTCGTCCGCTTGCTGCCGTCGTCGACGGCGGATGCGGCCGATCGCCCGCCATCGGATGACGCAACGCCCGGGTCGTCGGCCTACACCGTGGCCGCCCTGGGTCAGGCCGCCCGCGATCACGCCCTCCAGCATCCCACCACCACCCTTCACAGCACCAAGCGTCTGCTGGGGCGCTCGGCCGCCGACTTGGCCGACGACCTGCCCCACCTTGCCTACCGCATCATCGAAGGTCCCCACGACACCGCGCGCATCGAGCTGGGTCCCGATCCTTCTTTGACCGTGACGCCGCAGGAAGTCGCCGCGGTGCTGCTGCGCGAACTCAAACGCTGGGCGGACACCGCCCTGGGGACCCCGGTGACCCGCGCGGTGATCACCGTGCCTGCTTATTTCGACGACGCCCAGCGTCAGGCCACCCGCGACGCCTGCCGACTCGCCGGGCTCCAAGTCCTGCGCCTGGTCAACGAACCCACCGCCGCCGCCCTGGCCTACGGCCTGGGCTTGCGGAAGTCTCCAAACGGCCAAGAAGCCCAGAAACTCCTTGGAATAAAATCCAACCCATCGCCCCAGCCCACCCTCGCCGAGCTTGGGTCCCCCCCCACAAAGTCCGTCTCCCTCAACACCAAGCTCAACCCTGCCGCCTGCAGCACCGATGCCGAACCCTCGGCCCCTGAATCCCGCGACCCCGCGGCCCCCTCCGTCCAAACCGTCGCCATCTACGACCTGGGCGGGGGCACCTTCGACGTCTCGCTGCTCCGCCTCCAATCCGCCCCGCCCTCCCCCGAGCAACCCGGCGGCGGCACCCTTGATCAGGTCCTCGCCACCGACGGCGACACCCACCTCGGCGGCGACGACCTCGATCAACAGCTCATTCAATACTTCATCACCCAAATCCAATCGAATACCGAAACAAACAAAGCCACGATTTCGGACTCCCCCGGGTTTCAACAAGCCCTCCGCCACGCCGCCGAGCACGCCAAGATCCAGCTCTCCACCCAAGACGCCGTCGAAGTCCAGCTCGACCTTCCTCCCGCCGCGCCCGAAACCAATTTAACCGATTCATCAGACTCTAAGCCCCACTCCGCCTCCCAAAAGTTTTCACTCACGCTCACCCGCGCGACCTTCGACGACCTCGTCACCCCTCTGATCGACCGCACCCTTACGGCCTGCAAACGCGCGTTGAACAATGCCGGCCTCACCCCCGCTGACCTCGACCAGGTCATCCTCGTCGGCGGCAGCACCCGCGTCCCCCTGGTCCGCGAAAAGGTCGCCGCGTTTTTTGACGCCGAGCCATACACCGCCCTCAATCCCGATGAAGTCGTTGCCCTGGGCGCTTCGGTCCAGGCCGCGATTCTGGCGGGCATCAAACGCGACACGCTCCTGCTGGACGTCATCCCCCTGTCGCTGGGCATCGAAACCATGGGCGGCGCCGTCGCCAAGCTCATCACCGCCAACGCCACCATCCCCGCCCGCGCCACCGAACGCTTCTCCACCTACGTCGACGGCCAAAACAACGTCAAAATCCATGTCCTCCAGGGCGAACGCGAACTCGTCGAAGACTGCCGCTCCCTCGCCACCTTCGACCTCACCGGCCTGCCCCCCATGCCCGCGGGCCTGCCCAAAATCCTCGTCACCTTCCTCATCGACGCCAACGGCATCCTCTCGGTCCAGGCCCTCGAAGAACGCTCGGGACGACGCGCCCGCGTCCAGGTCGTCCCCCATCACGGCCTCACGTCCGACGAAATCACGCAAATCGAAAAAGACTCCTTCACCCACGCCCGCGCCGACATGCAGGCCCACCGCCTCATCGACCTCCGCCTCAACGCCAACCTCGACCTCCGCAACATCCGCAAGCAGCTCGACCGCTTTCAAGAAAATGACCAGACGCCCCGGGGACAAAGGGCTAAAGCATCAAATGCAACGCCGTCTTCCGGCTCTGCCAAACCATCACTCTCTCTTGAACCCGACTACCGCCAACAGATAGAACGGCACATGCATAACGTCCAGCAATTCATCGACACCCCCGATGCCAATAACGACGCCGACGCCTTCCAGCAAGCCCTCCACGATCTCGACCACGCAACCCTCCGCCTGGCGGAACTCAATATCGCCCGGACGTTGCGCGAAGATACACAAAATGCGAAAACAGAAGCGTCATCCTGAATCTGATTGTTTTTATCGCATCGTCGACCTCATGCCGGTTGGTCACCGAGCCCGCCCTTTTCGGGATCGCACCTGCGTCGGGCTTCGCCCCGTGGCCGCCCGCACCGCTTTGTTGAATCGCTGGGCGTCGCTCAGCCCCACCTCCACCGCGATGACCTTCATCGGCAGCCGGGTCTCCTCCAACATCCGCACCGCGGCCTGCATCCGCTGCGCCTGCAAGTAGCCCACCACCGTCGTCGCGTACCGCTTGCGAAAGACCCGCGTGAGCTGATTGTGGGACAGCCCCGCTTCTTCCGCTAAATCCGCCACGCGCAGCGGTTCCCGTAGCCGAGTCCGGATGTTCCATGCCACTCGTTCCGCGGTCCCTTGCTCCCCTGCCTCACCCGCGCGGGGCCGGTCTCGGGTTTCTATTTCTGACTCCACCAACCGCCACAGCATCTCCCACAGCGCCGCTTGCGCTCGCCCCACCCTGTTGCCTGGCTCCCCGCTCCGCTCCTCGCCCGCCCACTCCACCACCCGGTCAAACATCGCGTTCCATCCCACCCCCAACGCCTCGCCTCCCCAAAATATCCGTTCGCTGGGCTCCGGTGCCCGGCCCTGTCGATCACGCCCCCCCCGGTCATCCGCCCGCTGAAACAGGCAGTACCGGTGTCGGCAGCCCGCGCGGGGGAACCGGAAAGTCATCCCCACCCCCGGCCGAACCAGACTCACCGACCCGCGCGGAACACGATGCTCCACCCCCGCCAGTTCCAGCCGCAATGCGTACTGATAGTGGTGCAACGACCACACGCCCTCAAACCGATACCGCTCCACGGGCCGATCGCCGTGCGTCGCCCACCCCGCCGCCACGATCCGGGGTCCTTGACTTAAATCCATCTCGCCCATCCGTCCATTCTTCGCTTGGGTTTTGAATGGTGAAAATATACCACAAATGGTGATCTCTACCCATTGCCCAAACATCGCGATCTCGTATCTTGAGCTTCGCGTTCAGCCCCCTACCTGCCCAGTATCTTTTTTCATCGGAGCTTCCCCCATGTCTGCGACTCTCGCCGCCGTCACTGTCCCGGACCTCGAGCATTACCGTCAACAGGGTTACGTTCTTTTGCGGGGCGTGCTTCCGCCGTCGCTGCTCGAGTCGGTGCAAAATCTCTTTGCACAGTGGGTCGATGTTCGTGCGGAGGAGTGGAAGGCCGCGGGTCTCATCGAGGACCTCCGTGCGGACCTTCCGTTCGACAAGCGGTTCAACGTGCTCTGGCTGGAGGCGGGCCAACCCGACTATCACCGCAGCCCACGGGCGGAGCTGGTCCGGCTCGACGCCCGGCGCACGTTCGATCTGCTCCGCCATCCCGCCCTGCTCGACGCGGCCGCGGCCCTCATGAAAACCGACCACCTCGTGAGCCACGGCGTCTGGAACATGCGGCCCAAATGCCCCGGCGCCCGGCATACCGACACGCCCTTGCACCAAGACGCGCAGTATTTCCCCGACCAGGCCCGCACCGGCGTGATGTCTGCGTGGTTCCCGCTGCACGCGGTGGATGAAAACCGCAGCTGCCTCGAAGTGTCGCCGGGCTACGACAGCGGCCATCTGTTTGACCCCGACGAATCGTCGGGCACCGGCTTCATCGGTATCCGCCGCAAAGACTCCAAGGACCTGCCCCGCCAACCCATCGCCATGGAGCCCGGGGACCTGCTCTGCTTCACCGATCTAACGCCCCACGGGGCGACGCCCAACCTCACCCAAGTGATGCGGTGGTCGATGGACATGCGGTTCGCCCCCGCCGCCACCGCCCTGCCCGCCGCCCTGGAGCGCGGCTTTGTTGCCCGCAGCCCCGAGCCCGGCGACCTGACCTCGTTTGAGGATTGGCACGCCAAGTGGCCCGCCGACGAAGCGTGGTGAGACAACTTTGGGCCCTGGTGACATTGTTCCGCGGCGGGGCGGGTCTCGCGTCACGCAAGCTTTTCATCCCTGACCTGGGTTTTATTTGAATTGTGTACGAAAAATGTTTCTAATCGTCTCGTAGTGGGATGGACGTCCCGCGTTTCGTCAAGCTCAGCGCGCGGGTGATTTATGTATCACGGCTGCGCTGCGACAACGGGCGGACGCCCATCCCACCGAAGACATTTTTCATCCGGGCAATGAGCAAGGCGTGGTGGTTTCGTCTCCCGGCATTTTCTTTACGACGCTCTCACCCCTAGACTTTAGAGTGGGCCACCTTCCGAGGCCTCCCTCTATGTCTGACCGAATCCCCGAACTGCGCCGTGTGTTTGCCGACAACCTCGGCATACCGTTTACGTCGGGCAACCGGATCAAGGCGCTGGTGAATGGCCGGGAGATTTTTCCCGCGATGCTCAGCGCGATCGATCAAGCCCGGGAGAGCGTCGAGTTCCTTACGTTTGTGTACTGGACCGGCGACGTCGCGGAGCAGTTTGCCGAGGCGTTTTCTCGTGCCGCCCGGCGGGGCGTGCGGGTCCGCGTTCTGCTCGACGCCTTCGGCAGCAAAACGATGGATCATCAACTCATTGAACGCATGCGGGACGCCGGCGCGACCGTCGTCTGGTTTCGTCCCTTGGCGCGGCTCAAACTCTGGAAAAACGACCACCGCACGCACCGCAAAGTGATGGTCGTCGATCGGCAGACCGCCTTCACCGGCGGCGTGGGCATCGCGCAGGAATGGGAAGGCGACGCCCGCAATCCCGATGAATGGCGCGACACGCACTTTCGATTCACCGGGCCCGCCGTGGTCGGCCTCCGCTCCGCTTTCCTGGGTAACTGGCTCGAAGCCGACCAGCCCCTGCCCGACGACGCCTTTACCCCGCATGACGAGGGGCGGCACAGCACGGCAGACCCCGACGACGCCACCGGAGGCCTGGTCCAGACCGTCCGCTCCACCGCCAGCATCAAGTGGTCCGACGCCCACCTGCTTCAGCGTCTGGCGATCCGCAGCGCCCAAAAGCAGCTGCACATCACCACCGCGTACTTTGTGCCCCATCCCCAGATCGTCGATTTGCTGGTCGATGCCGCGGGCCGGGGCGTGGAGGTCCACCTGCTCATGCCCGGGCCTCACACCGACGAGCGCCTCTGCCGGCTGGCGGGCGAAGACGCCTACCAACCTTTGCTCGACGCCGGCGTCCGCCTACACGTCTACCAGCCCACCATGATCCACGCCAAGATCATCACCGTCGACTCCACCCTCAGCCTCCTGGGCATGCGCAACTTCAACCAGCGCTCGACCCAGAAAGACGACGAAGTCTGCCTCACCGTGTTGGACCCGCCCCTGGCTCGCACCCTCGACCAGCACTTCGCCCACGACCTGACCCGGGCCCACCAACCCGACGCCGACACTTGGTCGTCTCGATCCCTGCTCCAACGCCTCCGAGAAAAACTCACCCGCCCCCTCCGTTCCGAACTCTAAACCCCCCCCTCCTCCCCTCCCCTCCCCTCCCCTCCGTTACCGAATTTCGGCCTTGCGCTCCTGTTCTCAACCTTTACGAAAAATAGTCGCGCGGCCCGCGTGGTCCACGCCGTTACACTTCCCCCGTGTTTGCCCCCACCGCCCTCACCCCCGCGCTCACCCTCTGGCAGTCCTCGATTCTCCAAGACCTTGGTGTATTGCACGGCTTCACGGTGCGGCCCTGGAACATCCGCAATAAGCGTGATCTCCAGTCGATGCTCACGGAGACCCGCTGGTATCCCGACGACCGACCGGTCCGCGTCAATCTGTCCCGGCAGATTCACGGCCACGCGGTGAGTCGTCCCGCCCTGCGTCTCCGTGAGGCCGACGCCGTGGTCGCCGACCAACCCCGCACCCTCGCCGCGGTCCGCACCGCCGACTGTGTGCCCCTGCTTCTTTCGACCCGTGACGGCCACGCCGTGGCCGCGGTTCATGCCGGCTGGCGTGGCCTGGACCCCACCACCGGGCCCACCGTCATCGCCGAGGCGGTGCGTTGCCTGATCGATACCGCCGGCCTCCGCATGACCGATCCCGCCCGGGGTCTCCGCGCCGCGGTCGGGCCCTGCATCGCCGGGCGTAATTATGAAGTCGGACCCGACGTCGCCGACCGCTTCCGCTCCGCCCACCCTCAGGCGGTCGACGACACCCTCGGCCCCCGACCCCGCCTCGACCCCCGCACCGTCGCGATCCAACAACTCCAGACCGCCGGCCTCGACCCCGCCCACCTCGACGTATTCTCCGGCTGCACCTACGACGATCCCACCCGTTTCTACAGCTACCGCCGCGAAGGACCGGGCGTCGGACACCAGGCCGCGCTGATCTCCCCCAGACTCTCACCCGCGACCTGACCCACGCTCCGACCCATTCCTCAACCTCGAGCTTCAAAAATTCGTGAGTGGCGCCTGCCTCACCCAACCCTCACACATGACCCCGCCGCCGCCGCCGCTTAACCTATCGTCATGACCCCCATCACCATTCGCGGCCTCCGCAAGACCTTCGGCCCCACCGTCGCGGTCAACAACATCGACCTCGACATCGCCGCGGGTCAACTCTTCTTCCTCCTCGGCCCGTCGGGCTGCGGCAAGACCACGCTCCTGCGCATGATCGCCGGGTTCACCGATCCCACCGCCGGCAGCATCCGCTTCGGCGACGAGGACGTCACCCACCTCCCGCCCAACCAACGCAACACCGGCATGGTCTTCCAAGGCTACGCCCTCTGGCCCCACATGTCGGTCCGCCAAAACGTCGCCTTCGGCCTCGAGGTCCGCAAAGTCTCCAAGGCCGAAACCAACCGCCGCGTCGACCAGGCCCTCGACTCGGTCCAGCTCACCGTCCAGGCGGACCGCAAAATCAACCAGCTCTCCGGCGGACAACAACAACGCGTCGCCCTCGCCCGCGCCCTGGTCATCAAGCCCACCGTCCTCCTGCTGGACGAACCGCTGTCAAACCTCGACGCCAAGCTCCGCCTCGAGATGCGCCGCTCGATCCGCGACATCTGCAAAGCCTCCAACATCACCGGCGTCTACGTCACCCATGACCAAAAGGAAGCCCTCTCCATGGCCGACGGCATCGCGGTCCTCCAGGCGGGCAACGTCATGCAGGTCGGCCCGCCCCGCCAGCTCTACGAACGCCCCGGCCACGCCTTTGTCGCCGACTTCCTCGGCGAAACCAACTTCGTCTCCGCCACCGTCACCGCCGCGCCCGACCCCGCGACCCCCGACGCCCCGGTCACCCTCGATACGCCCCTGGGCCCGCTGACCTCCACCACCTACCCGGCCCCCGCCCCGGCCGTGGGCGATCAGGTCACCTGCTCGATCCGCCCCGAAACCCTCCGCATCCTCCTCCCCCCTGCCCCCCCCTCCGCCTCCGCCACCCCCCCGCCCCCCACCCCGGCCGATCAACCCAATATTTTCCCCGCGGTCCGCACCGACACGATGTACCTCGGGGAAATGGCCCAGCATCGCCTCACCATCAGCCAGGCGTCGCAGCTCAAAGCCTTCGAACTCAACCCCCGCTTCGCCACCGACGACGCCCCCCGCGACCTCCAAATCCACCTCGACCCCCGCGACGTGGTGATCCTCCAAGACTGACCCCCCTTCTCCACCATCGCCACACCCTTCTGCTGGAAAAACCGGGATGAGCCTAAGACAGGCTCCCACCTGCCCTTCATCTCCAGGGCAGATAACGTCGATTTTCGAGGTGCCCACGATCGGTCGGCGGCAACCTCCCCCCCACCCCCTCCTGGCATTTCAGTCGAAGCCAACTACTGAATCATTTGCCCAGTTAATTGTCACTTGCCCCTTCGCTAAAGATCGCTACCCTATAACACTCATTCCGTTTCCCCGATAGCTCAGTTGGTAGAGCAGGCGACTGTTAATCGCCTTGTCGCTGGTTCGAGTCCAGCTCGGGGAGCTTCCCATATCACGCGAATCTGCACCCCCCAGGGGTAAACAGAGACGCCCCGGGCCGATCGGCCCCGCAAGCCCCGTATTCCAGTGAGTTTACGACAAGCACCAAGACCAAAGCGAGAGTCTCAAAATCTCACGTTTTACGATCTGCGCCCCCTCCACCGCCCGTTTTCGCCGAGAGCATACCGCGAACTCTCAAACTCTCTATTCCGGACAGGCCAGTGGTTAACGAGCCGGTTGCGCTTACCCCTTCGGCGCAACCCACCGCTACTCTTGCCGGTAGACCTGATCGAGTGTCCGGCCAGTATCATCCTTCCACTCAACCCAGCAGATGCTCATGATGCGCCATACGCCCCTACGGGATACTCCCCCTCGCCAAAGGGGTGGCGTTATCATGACTTGTATGGAGACCCGGTAAATGATTGCAGTGCAGGAACATCACGATGCCTTCCTACGGCGGCGACTCGAGTCGCTGACTGCTGCAGATAAGGACTACTGGTCCTTCAAAGGGAACTCGCGCCGTGAGTATGGCCACGGCATGTTCCAATACCCGGCGATGATGGTGCCGCAGGTCGTCGAGTCGATTCTGAAGCAGGCATGTTCCGTGCATCCCGACATCGAGCGGGTTGGGGACCCGTTCTCTGGCGCAGGAACAATCATGACCGAGAGCATGATGCGCGGACTGGCGTTCTCAGGCACAGACATCAACCCTCTGGCGATTCTGCTCTGCCGGGTCAAGAGCGGCCCGTTCTTCATCGATTCCCTCAAGGACAAAGTCAAGGAACTCATTGCCCGTATCGACGAAGACCGCCGGTGGGCAGTCGAGGCAGATTTCCCGAACCGAGACAAGTGGTTTGGCCGAGACGTTCAAATCGCGTTGTCGAAGATCCGCCGGGCGATCCGCGAGGAAGACACGCCGTGGGCACGGCGGTTCTTCTGGGTTGCGCAAGCGGAAACAGCACGAGCCACAGGGAACTCCCGCACTTCAACATTCAAGCTCCACATCCGAACACAGGATGACATTGACGGCCGTTCCTGTGACCCAGTGGAAGCCTTCAAGAAGGCGTTGGCGCGGAACATCAAGCACTACGCAGAGCAGGCCTCGAAACTGTCTGAATCCGGCCAGCTTGTTCGCGGTCGCTACCAGAGAGAAATCGCGGTGTCGCTGGCTGACGTGCGCAAGGTGACGGGCAAGGCAGATTTAGACATTGTCGTCACCTCACCGCCTTACGGAGACAACGCAACGACAGTACCGTATGGCCAGTACTCATATCTACCACTGCAATGGGTGGACCTGCATGACATCGACAGGGATATAGACGAAGATTGCCTAGCATCGACACATGAAATCGACACCCGCAGCCTGGGCGGAAGCAAGCGAGTGAAGAAGGAAGATGCGGATCACATCAAGGACCGCTCGCCTTCCTTTAGGAACTACCTCAAGAGTCTTGACGAACAACCACGTGACCGCGCACTTCGTGTAACGGCCTTCTTCCGCGACCTGGATGGATGCCTTGATCCAATCCTTAACGGCCTACGCCCTGGTGGATTGATGATCTGGACGTTGGGGAACCGCAAGGTCGGCGGCAAACGTGTCCCTCTTGATCGCATACTCTCGGAACTGCTCCAGGCCCACGATGCCGCACTGTTGTGCAAGCTGACGCGCCGAATATCGTCTAAGCGGATGGCCCCAAAGAACAATATCGCGGACACAATGTCCAGCGAAACCATACTGGTTATGCGGAAGGCACACAGTTGATCGACCCCCATCTTGATATCGATGCCCACGTTGTCCACCAACTCGGTGATGAACTAATTACGGACTCTGAGCAGGCGTTACTGGAACTGGTTAAGAATTCCTACGATGCCGATGGTGAGTGGTGCAATGTAGTGGTCGAAACAAAGACTGTCGATTCTGTGCAGCGTCCCGTCTTCGCAGGCAGCGATACAACAAAAAGTGGTGCTTCCGCTGATGAGGCCGCTGTAAGCGCTGCGTCAAAAGAGACGACTTTCACAACAGTCGAACTAGTCGGGCAGATTACCATCACTGATAACGGCACCGGGATGTCTCCCGCTGATATCCAGCGCGGTTGGTTGACGGTGAGCATTTCGCCGAAGCGCGCGATGAAGGCGAAAGGGGAAGTTACAGACAAATTTAAACGAACTCCACTTGGTGACAAGGGACTCGGACGTCTCGGCACTATGCGCCTCGGTGATCGCCTTGTGATTAAGACATTTCATTCGCCGACGGAGAACGGGCATAAAGTCACCATTTTCTGGAATGACTGCGAGTCGGGGCGGCCATTGCGCACCGTTCCTGTAGATATTGAGGAGCTTCCTCCGAGCGGATCGACGGGCACGACCATTGAGATCAGCGGATTACGGGATGTCGCCTACTGGACCGGCGAGCTACAGCTCAAACGACTTGAGATGAAACTTTCAACCTTCATTTCGCCCTTCAGAAGTTTTAAGGACTTCACGATTGCCTTGACAGTTGACGACCATGACGTCAACCTTGTCAGTTTCCCCGCGAAATTCTTTGATACGGCACTTGGCAAGTTCGATTACGTCTGGGACCAAGGAGAACTGTCTCTAGGAAGCGCGGTCAAGTTGCCAGTGTTCAGAGGCAATGATGCCGAATTCTATGCGCAACATGTTCAACCTGACGCAGGCGAGGAACTTCTTCAGTTTTTATTAACGCACAAGCGGCTTGCCCGATATTCGCCGAAAAAGCCGCGATCGAAAAAATGGTTTGTTGAGTTCAGTGATGCCTACTCCCTCTCGGATATTGCATCGAATGTCTCACAAGGAACTGAACGTGCCGATCCCGGACCCTTCCTTGGCGAGATATTCATGTTCTTGTTGCGTGGCGCAGGAAGTGAGATGCAGGATGTCGCGACAAGGGCTAGAGACTACACCCAGTTCGTAAAGGACTTATCCGGTGTCTATGTCTACAGGGATAATTTCCGCATTAGATTGGGTAAAGATTGGTTGAACCTTGGGGAACAATGGACGAGCGGGGGAAGCTGGTATGGACTAAGGCCTGGCAACGCGATCGGCTACTTTGCGATATCCAGCCAGGACAACCCGAATCTAATTGAGAAGTCCGATCGCGAAGGCTTCGTGGATAATGACGCGTGGTCAGGGTTCTGGGCGTGGCTGAGAAGTCTCGTGACTTTGCCAACAATGTTCTGGAGGAGATGCGGCGGGCATTCAATGAATTCCGGTCCATCAAGCTGAAAAGCGAGGCTCGTCTACCCGAGACTACGACAGCGAAGCAGAGCGCCGTTGAACTGACTCAGCTCATGAATGTCTCTGCGCAAATTGGTGAGAAAGTAAAGAAAGATGCTGCGAACCGACGGGCTGATCTCAAGACAGCGCGGGCCGGTTTAAACCAAGCGATGAAGGCAAAGACGATGCCCGAAGACTTGCGTCATAAGTTCACAGCTGCACTTGCCACGATCGACGATCTTCTTCAGCAAGTGGAATCGGAGAGTGCTCAGGTACAGGACGTGTTGTCCCAGTTCGCTGGCAAACATGGCTACATCGACGTTATCGTTGATCGCTTCGAGCAGCTAGAGACGCAGATCAGCGAAGTATATGAAACTGTTGGGATTGGCCTAGTTGCTCAGTCCCTGGCACATGAAGTTCATCCGACGGTCGATGAGATTGGCGCACGTGTGCAGGGAATCAGTAAGCGACTACGCAATCAGGGGGTTCATGACCCACAAATCACAGGCGACCTTGAATCTGTTCGCGCTCACGCCGTGATGGTTGGCAAGAAGCTGTCGTTTATCGACCCCATGCTTCGTACGTTCAGAGAAAGTAAGCACGAGATGGCACTCTCTGAGTTCATGTCGGACTTCTTTGACCTTCGTAGCGATCGCTTCGAACGATTTGGCATTAACACGGCCGTGGAGTGCAATGGCGATGGTGATTTTGTCGTGCGGATGAACAAGGGGCGACTGACGCAGGTCATTGACAACTTGACCCGCAATAGCGAGTACTGGCTTCGTAGCATGAAGATTCAGGAAGACAGTCATCCCCTTTGCATTCATCTAGTCATTGACAGCCCGCGGATAACCTTTTGGGATACAGGGCCTGGAGTACGAAAAGGAATGGAGGATGCGTGTTTTGAGATATTTACGACAGATAAACCACCATCTGAAGGACATGGTCTAGGACTGTTTATAACCCGGCAGCTGCTCGAAGAGGAGGGATGCTCAATTTTCCTTGCTGATGATCGGAATGATGCGGGACGCCGGTATAAGTTTGTTGTCGATCTAAGTGGCGTGATTGCGGAGTGATTACGAGATGGCCGCATTAGCAGAACTCCAGCATGCCGCAGGTATCACACACGTTGTGTGGATAGACGACCTGTTCGCGGAAGCTCCTGAAGAAGCGCTTCGTGTTGCTATTCAGGCTAAGTTAAAGATTCTGTACGATAACGACCAGTCGCCGCGACATAATGCTTTAGCAGGCGTTACTGGTGACGTCGCCTGATGCCGTGCGCAACAAACAGATTGAGATGGCTCTGGATTCCATATCTGACAAGCTGCCGGGGTTGCTCGAGAGTCTCACCAAACAAGCCAATGGCAGTGGCTTGCATTCTGATCCAAAGGAGGACCTCAGTCCTGCGCAAGTCATCGGCCTTCGCGACGGGCTCAGCAATGTGCAGGCGTGTGCGTACCGCACTTGGAAGAATGAGCGGGATAGCATATTGCAGACCGCAGATGAGACAACCCTATTCCTCGTAGATCGGGAGTTCGTCAACGAGGGCCTGGGAGACGATGTCGGCGACGCCATTATCGCAGACATCGTTGCGCGTGTGCCGAGTGCTCATTGCATAATGTTCACGCATAAGGTGGCCCCTGAGGGTGTTGATGATTTAAGAACTGAGATTGACGGGAAAACAGCGTCCCTGGCTGCCCACCAGTTCGGAGTAATGTCCAAACGAGGACTCGGCGAAGGCGTCTCGGATGTTACACCTCATTTTGCTCGATCATTTTGGACGGCTCTACTGTGCCGATTCTGCTGCGAAGTTGCGCAAGACACAAGTGCCGTGATGAATGACGCAGTGGTCAAGGCTGTACAAGAGATGGCGCGATTCTCAGTCGAGTCGATCGACGCAGCTATTTTTGAGAACTCTTTGAGTGAGGGAGCATCGGAATTTGACGTGGTTGAACGCATTCTCGCAGTCAGCCAACGCCTTGCGTCGCAACAAGCTCTTGCTGAAAACAGGGGAGCATTTGATAGACTTCAACGCATTCGGAATGTTCGTTTACTCAAACCATTGGGCACGAAGGCAACGAGCAGTCGCATCTGAGCCACGGCTTCACGCGTGGCGAGTCGCTGAGGTGCTTGATGAGGGTAGTTACATAAATGCTCTGCACTCACCCTTGCGTTGTGGGGACGTATTTCAGCACACCCAAAACCAGAGTCGATATGTGCTGCTTGCCCAACCGTGCGATCTCGTGATACGTGGCAAAGAGGGAGCAGATTTCGGTAAGCGGCGACGTGATGAAGCCGACCTTGTTCTCATTGAAGAAGGAAAGCCTGATGACACGAAGCGCGAAAGCAACTTTGTCATCGGCGGCGTCGGTGCTCACGGCGAGTCTTGGCAGGTCAACTTCCGCCGTGCCATCTCGGTAAACCTGCGGGTGCTGGAGTTGGCCGTATTTGACCGGGAAGGACGGGTCAATTGGCGGTTAGGTCAGAGAGCACCGATACACTTACTGCCTGGTTGGAAGAAGCGTTTCCAGATAATCGAAACGAGGCTTGGACGGGGGCACGATCCAGATGCGATGGGGCCTTGCACGTACTTCGATGATGATCATGATCTATGTGGCGAGTTTGCGGATGCTGCCTATAGCTTCCCGCTCAGCGCATTGCACGCATACGTTCGCCATACGCTGAGGCTGTTCAGGCGTCATTTGCCGCGTTTCTTGGTCGGGCTGCCCTCAATCATGATTTTGCTCGTAGTTTGTGGCCCGACAAGCCAGAGTCTGATGAACTAGAAAAGAAGGATGCTTGAACCCCGATAAGGGGACAGTTCTAATATTGCATGAATGAGTGGCATCGCGTAACGGTCCCACGGATCGAGGCTAGGCGGTTAAGGCCGGGCCGGGATCGGATGTGGGTGAGGATTCTGGGGTTGTAATCCGATTCAGTCGTGTTGTAAGCACGGATGACGCTGATCCGTTGGTATCCTTAACCTATGGCACGGCGACACGCTCACCAACGACCGGGACCTGGTCCGCGACCAGAACCCGGCCAAGAAGCCGACCTTCGACGCCGTCGTCGCCAACCCCTTGTTCAGCTGCCGCAGGAACCCCGGAAGCTCGAACAGTTCGGGGTCGGAAATGTCCGAGGACATGCGGTTTAAGAACCACGGCGTCGCTCCTGAAAGCGCGGCCGACTTCGCCTTCCTGCTCCACGGCTTCCACTACCTCAAGGGCGACGGGGTCATGAGGATCATCTTCCCCCACGGCTTGCTGTTCCGTGGCGGCAAGGAAAAGGCCATCCGTGAGAAGCTTCTCAGGGACGGCCACATCGACACGGTGATCGGCCTGCCCGTGAACCAGTTCTATTCGACCGGCATCCCGGTGTGCATCCTCATCCTCAAGAAGTGCAAGAAGCCCGATGATGTCCTAATCATCAACGCGGCCGAGGAATACGACAAGGGTAAGCGGCAGAACGTCCTCAACGCCGACCACATTCAAAAGATTGTGGACACCTACCAATTCCGGGGGGAAGAGGAGCGGTACGCGCGGCGGGTGTCGATGGAGGAGATCGAAGAGAACGACTACAACCTCAACATCTCCCGCTACGTCAGCACCGCGGAGCCGGAGAAGCAGATCGACCTGGACAAAGTCCATCGGGACCTCGTCGCGGCGGAGAATGACATCCGCGAGGCGAAGACCCGGCACAACGGGTTTCTAGTAGAGCTTGCCTTGCCGCCGCTTCCTTAGTCGTTTTGTTATAGCGCTGGTGCCACAGAGGAATGCTTCCACCGATCCCGCTGCCGCCGCCAGTCGGACTCGGCAGCAATGGGGCGCACGTGTCGCTCGCGGATCGGATCGCGCCCCTTGGATGTTCGGGGCAGATTGAGCAGATCTTGCTGAATGTCCGGGGCCAGCAGATTCAGGTCCATGATCTGCGTCACCCGCGCCCGGCTGACGTGCCCCAACCGGGCGAGCTCGGCGTAGTCGTGGACCAAGCCGTCGCGGAGGTACCCGTCGAACTTGATCGCCAAAGCCATGAGGCGGGTGATACGGGGCACGCGGCCCTGTGGGCCCGACGGCGGCGGCACTGTCGGCAGCGGGCGCGCATCCGGCCGAGCCATTCGCTTCCGGCCGTGATCGGTCACGGTAAAACTAAAGCGACGTTCGATGGTCATGCTCATGCGGCGTCTTCCTGAATGGTTTGTGGTTCGTCGGTTGGCGACGCCTCAGTGCCCGACAACTCTGCGATGCCATTGGGTCGGAACGTGATCGCCACGCGCGAGTGGGTGTGATCGAAGGCGACGTGTTCCACCAGAAGCTGAATCATCCGGAATTGTTCGGCCGGGGACAGCACTTGCCACACCGCGTCGAAGTTCCCGAGCATCTGGGTCGCGGCACGCCGGTTGAGCTGCCTCCCCCCGCCCCCGGAATTCCCGGAGCCCCCGGAACCCCCGGAGCCCCCGGGGGCAGCGGCGTGTAACCGTTTCTGCGCTTCGTCCAGAACCTTGTCGCGCACTGATGCGTCCCGACCCAGTCTTGCGATCTCCTCGACGACGAACCCCTCGATCTCGGCGGCCGGCAGCGAGGGGCATTCGCATTTGTTGCGGCCACGCTTGATCCCTTTGCCGCAGACGTAATAGCGATATCGCTTGCGCCCGGCGTTTTTGGTTTGCTTGACCGTGTAGGTCGGCGTCATGGCCGACCCGCAGGCTTTGCAAACAATCAAGCCCCGGAGCAGCCCCCGGAACAGGGCGTCGTCGCGCCGCGTGCTACCGGGCGCGTGCCCCCCGCCGCGACCATTACGCACGAGCAGCTTCTGCACCTGATCCCAAACTTCCGGGGTGACGATCGCGTCGTGCTCGCCCTCGTACACTTCGCCCGCGTAGGTGACTTTGCCGAGGTAGATCACGTTGGTCAGGATGCGCCAGAGCGTGGGCTTGTCGATGACCCCGTTACCCATCGCCTTGCCCGCTTTGGTCGTCCACGCTTTTTTGCGCCAACCGCGTCGGGCGACTTCCTCGACCACGGGCATCATCGCCTTGTGCTCAAGATAGAGGTCAAACATCCCCCGGACCCGGGCTGCCTCGTCGGGGTTGACGACCAGCCTCGCCCCGCCGGGGCTTTCCGGGGGTCGTTGCACGTCATAGCCGAGGGTCGGGTGTCCGCCCCAGTGTTTGCCCCGACGACGCATCGCCCCGATCTTGTCCTTGGTCCGCTCGGAGATCATCTCCCGCTCGAACTGGGCGAACGACAGCAGGATGTTGAGCGTCAGCCGCCCCATCGAGCTGGTGGTGTTGAAGTGCTGGGTGACCGAGATCAGGGTGACGTTGTGGCTCTCGAGCGTTTCCATCACCCTGGCGAAGTCCGTCAGCGATCGGCTGAGGCGGTCGATCTTGTAGATCACGATGCAGTCAATGTGGCCGGAAGCTACGTCGGCCATGAGTTGTTGGAAGGCGGGCCGATCGATATTGGCCCCGGAGAACCCGCCGTCGTCGTACCGGGTGGGCAGCGCAACCCAGTCGTTGGCATTCTGGCTGGCGATGTAGGCTTCTGCGCTCTCGCGCTGGGCGTCGAGCGTGTTGAAGTCTTGTTGCAGCCCTTCTTCGGTGGACTTGCGGGTGTAGATGGCACAGCGGACGGTCATGCGTCACCCCCCTTCGCGTTGCGTTTTTTGGTAATCCCGAAGAAGGCGTTGCCTGAGACGTGGTTGCCGGTGATGGCCTTGGCCGCGGCGCTGAGCGAACGGTAGCGGACGCCGTTGTGGGCGAAGCCGTCCTCGAGCACGGTCACCACGACGGTTTTGCCCTTGTACACCTTGGTGAGTTGCGTCCCCGTTGCTGGTATTCGGCTGGTCGTTAGTCGGGCGGTACGAGTGGTCGCTGTTGCGTCGCTATCGTTCCGGGGGCTATTCCGGGGGCGGGGGCGGGGCGCTGTGGTGCGGAGGTCGCTGTCGCGGGCGATGGCCAGTGCTTTCTGGCGGGCACGCTCGGGCAGGTCGCCCTCGGCGTTGGCCTGCAGTTTCCAGGCGATGCGTTTGATCATGAAACGCTTATTCCCGCTGCGGGTGGGTTCGCCCCACACCTCGTGGTATTTCTGTCGCAGCTGTTTGGGCTTCATGCCTTCGAGAGCATTGAGTTCGAGGTCGAGGTCAGGGGGTTTGATTGTCGGCATCAGTCTGCATCTCCGGATCAGGTTCGTCTCGGTCGGTCAACCACGGTGGTGGACTTGGCCACACTGAGCGGCATCGTGGCGGAAAGATCAAGGCGGTTTTCCGCAGGGGGTTGGGTGTGCACAAGATGCCGCTGGTGCAGGCGGACGACCCCGCGGGCCAGCAGGTCGACGAGTTCGTCCTGGCGCTGGGCGGGGGTGAGTTTGCGGGGATCGCGCGGGCTTGGTGTGGCCATGTTTCAACCATGGGGTTAACGGGGCGGGGCTATAAGTCATATTCCCCGCCGCCATGTGGTGACGCCCGTCCCAAAAGTAAGAACTGAACACACGAAATCCGCAGAGATGTGAAAACATGCAAAAACGCCATCAATTTACTTTGCCGCTCGAAGTCGCGCTTGATATGTTCGGCGGATCGGAACCCTCTGAATGGATGAAAAGGATTTTTTGACATGAGTCGATATCGTCTGCAGCGTTTCTGTGACCCGGGTTTTCTGGGGGAGATCGATCCACCTCTACTCACCCGATTCCTAAAGCAGTACTCCGAATTCTTCGCGCGACACGATATAGCGCTGGATCCAGGCAATGACCTGTATCGGCGGCTCATTCGGGTGTTCTGTGAGCCGCCGGCAGACATCCCTGATGATCTGATCGATGCGCTGTATTACCTCGACGATGTGTCTGACCGGCAGTACCACGACAACTTGGCGGAACAACTCAACAAGTATCGCAGCGTCGCGCTAGGCACCGCCATCCAAGATTGGTCGACGATCGATATCGCCATCACGCTCTGGTTGGAGAACCCCAAGGCCGTCGAGCGCATCCACGCCGAGCAACTGCTGGTGAAGCAGACCGGCCTGGAATACTACTACGTGGGCCTGACAGAATTACCAAGGCCGCCCAAGCTGACTCCCGCTCTCGAGGACAAGATCGCACTCGCTTTGAAGGATCCGCTGCGTACTCTGCAGAAGGGCAACGCGGTCGAGGTGTTCAGTTTTGATCGCGGTGATGATGTGGTGTTCGTCGTCAACTTTGGGACCGCATACCAGCGGGCGCTGAAGATCGAAAACGGTGAAACCAAGGCCTTCGGTTACCGCCCCGTCGAACACGCGGTGCTCTTCTACCATCGCAAGGACGGCGAGGCTTGTATCCGCGCCAAAGGAAAGACCGTCACCAAGGCGGTGATCGAGGCCATAGGCCGCCACTACCTCGGGGAAAAGCACGCGCTGGTGGCTGCGACGACGCCGGCAAAATTCAACCTCAATGTATTGCGCGAGCGTGGCCAAGACACGCTGGCCTGCGCCAGCAGTGACGATATCGCGGTCGCGGAACTCACGGAGATCCGTTGGCGTCGCGGGGGTCCGTTGAGCTACAGGGAAAACCACGCAGCAGTAAACCTATTTATGGCGTTCGACGAGTTCGGCACGTCTATCCCTTGGAACGCGAAGTTGCTGTCGGCCACAATCACCTTCCAGCGGACGCGTAACAGTAAGCCCCGCAAGGTGCGACTGATGTTCCCCAACCGTGCGTCCTACGACCACGAAGGCGATGCGGCCTTCGTAGAGCCGTGGCTCAAGGCAAACGGCTTGATTAACCCGCGTATACAGATGGTTCCTACCCCGATCCACTGTTTCTGGTCAGCTTTCGAGCAGCAGACGTCTTTCGCGGCGTCCTTTGGTGAGTGGAAAGAGCAGTTTGATGGCTCCATGCACCTGCTGCGGCCGGTGCTGGTGGACGACGGCCGCCCGGTGGAGATCGTGGTCCTCAAAACCCAACGCGATCTCGTACATCACGGGCGATACCGCGTGGTGACTCATCGGGACGGGTCGCTCACTGCGGTTGCCGAGGCGGTCGAAGCCCCGGCCGTCCCGGTTACCAAATCGCAGACCGCGGCGTGGCGTCTGGACGTGTGCAGGCTGTCCGCCACGCTCGCGAACGTCCTGGGGATCACTCCCCAATTCGAGGAGTTGGCTAATCAAACCAGCGTTTGGCAGATAGGCGTCGATGTTCCGATCGAGGGCGTCCGCATCCCGTTGCTTCTGGTCAAGCCACAGGACGAGCAACACCTTCATGCAGTGCTCGACGGGGTGGCGGCACGCGAACTAACGTCCGCCATCATTCTCATCCCGACCCGGCGCACGTTCAGCGTGGAGTTGGGGGAGCGAGCCCGGCGGCACGACATCACATGCTTGTTCTGGGACGATGTACTGTTTGATGCTAAATCGGACGGGTTCGGTTTCACCCCGGTTTGGGGCGATGCGCTGCGACAGGTGCGCCAGCATGTACTACCTCCCGACACACCGGTGCCCGCCACATATCACACGCCCCCGGGGTCAACGTGGGCGGACGTCAAGATGCGCTTCGTCGATCACGGCCGCGAAACCGTCCGAATCAAAGTCAAGGACCGCTGCGTGATCTACACCTGCGAAGGCATGGGGATGGCGAGCCAGAAGAACTCTAAGCCCACGAAGCCCTGGGAATTTCTTCAGGCATTGGCACTTTTGAAAGACGGTGTATTCAGTTGGAGGTCGGACGGGGCCCACAAGAATCGCAGATCACATCGAGACCAACTTTCACGAGATCTTCGGAAATTTTTTGGTATTGAAGCCGACCCGCTCCCGTATGAGGAAGATGCCGGTGGCTGGGTGGTGAAATTTTCCGTGCAGGACTTCGACGACTCTGAATAGCGATCATCAAAATTTTGCTGGACAAAATAAGCAAACCTGCTTTTTTTTGCAGGTTTTTTTATGCGCGTAGAACGTACGTTTCCGCCATGTAACAGGGAATATGAAGGGTGGGCCGCCTTATTGAGGCCGGTTTGTCCTGCATAGACACCGGTATCGACGGAGGCCCAGCAAAATTTCGCCAGTCCCGGGTAACCGGCCTGGCATCCGAACTCATACCCCGCCCCTTGGGAACCCCCGCCAGTCCGGTCCCTTGGGGCTTTTTCGTACCCAGGACTGGCCATGATTGCTGCCCATGTTGACGAACCATACTTCCCCGAACCCCTCATCCGACAGGCCGCAAACCGCGTGATTAAAGCGTACCGCCTGAGTGTGTCTGACTTGCCCGACATCGAGCAGCACATACGGATGCGCATTACCCAGGGCTGGCGTCGCTACAGCCCCCAACTCAGTCAACCCAACACTTACGCAGACCGCCTGGTCAAGGCGGCGACCGCGACCCACGTCCGCGACCGTACTCGACAGAAGCGTGACCCGCGCCGTGAGGCCGGATCGTTCGCAGATTTAGAAATCCATCCCTCGACCACAGAAGCCGACCATGAGCGGTGGGTGGTCTCAATGGATTTCAACCTCGCCATCGAGAAGTTGGACCCGGCTGACCGCGACTTCGCCCGGGCGATGATGCACGCCCCGCCGCTGGCCGCTGCACGCAAGGTCGGTTTGACACGGCGAAAATCCGAGACTGCGATCAAACGAATCCGGGCGGTGTTTGTGGCCGAAGGCCTCGAAGACTACTTCGGCGGCGACAGGGAGGTGAACTGATGGGTGTCTCATCAAACCCCCTGAATCCCCAAGTCGATGCCGCTCCGGTCGAGATCAGAAACCGTGACCAATGGGTGTGCTGGCGCGTACGTCACCCGCGGAGGGAAGCAGACCAAAGTTCCCGTCCGCTCAGACAACGGCAACGCTGCAGACTCCACCGCCCCTGAAACGTGGAGCAGCGTCGAGCATGCCGTTGAGGCTGTTGCCCGGTTACCAAAGATTGCGGGCGTGGGTTTCGTGTTCAGTGCCGACGACGCTAACTGCGGCATCGATCTGGACGACTGCATCGTCGATGGCGAGGTCGTGCCCGAGGCCCAGGACATCATCAACGACTTCACGACGTACGCCGAGGTGTCCCCCAGTAAGAATGGCGTGAAGCTGATCATTCGCGGCAAGAAGCCTGACGGGGCTCGCTGCAAGGTGACGAAAATCAAAGGGTTTGGGGCGATCGAGATCTATGACAAGGAGCGGTTCTTCACGATCACCGGTGACCGCCTGCCGGGGACGCCTGCCGAGATCACCGACGGCCAGACCGCACTCGACAGCCTCTGTAAACGGCTGTGGCCGCAGAAGCCTAAAGCAAACACGAAAAGCCGCGAGCCGCAGCCGGTCGATGTCGACGACGAGAAGCTCCTGACGTTGATGTTCCACTCCAAGCACGGCGACGCGATCCGTGCGCTGTGGGACGGCGACCTCTCCGCTCACGGCGACGATCACAGCGCCGCCGACTTGGCCCTCTGCAATCACCTCGCCTTCTGGTGCGGCAGGGACGCGGACCGCATGGACCGCCTATTCCGGGGGTCCGGGCTCTACCGCGAGAAGTGGGACCGCCAGGACTACCGCGACACGACGTTGTCCATGGCGATCAACGGCTGCAAATCAGTCTTCGGCGAGAAGACCAACGCCCCGGCCAACGATGATGATGGCCTCGTTGCCCTGGGCGAACGCGACCCCAAAAGCGGCAAGCTCGTGCTCTCGTCGCAGCGCACCCTCCCCACCGCGCAGGCGTTTCAACGCGAGTTTCATCATCACCCCGATGCTCGGACCCTCCACCATTACGCCGGCATGTTGATGGCCTGGCGGGACGGCCGCTTTGTAGAGATCGAGGACGCGGCGGTGCGAAGCCGCCTCCAACCCTGGCTTCACGAAGCGCTCAAATACGTCAAAGATCGCAAGACCGAGGAGATGGTCTTGACGCCGTTCGACGCCAACCCCGGCACCGTGAAGCAGGCGTTCGAGACGGTCTGCAACCACGTCTATCTCGACGCCACGATTGCGACGCCCTCGTGGCTGTCGGGCAAGCCGCTGGCTCCGGCGGACGAGCTGCTGCCGTGCCGCAGTTGTCTCTTGCATCTGCCAACGGGCCGGCGTTTCGCGGCCACGCCCGACTTCTTCAACATCAACGCCGTGGACTACGACCCCGATCCCGAGGCCACCATGCCCGAGGAGTGGTTCCGCTTCCTCGGCCAAGTCTTCGAGGACGACGAGGAATCGATCCAGCTGCTCCAGGAATGGTTCGGATACTGCTTGGTCAGCGACACCAGCCAACAAAAAATGCTTTTGATCGTCGGGCCCAAAAGCTCGGGCAAGGGCACCATCGGCCGCGTGCTACGGCAGCTTGTGGGTGAGGGCAACGTGGGTGCGCCGACCACCGGCGGCCTCGCTGGCACCTTCGGATTGCAGACCTTGATCGGTAAATCAGTGGGTGTGGTCTCCGACGCGCGGTTCTCGGGCGACGGTGTCCAGACGGTCGTTGAACGGCTGCTGTGTATCTCCGGCGAGGACGCGCTCACCATCGACCGCAAGCACAAGACAGCCGTCACGATGAAGCTGCCGACGCGGTTCACATTCATGACCAACGAGCTGCCCCGATTCAACGACTCCAGCGGCGCGCTGGCCAGCCGCTTCATGATCTTGCAGATGAACCGCTCGTTCTTCGGTCACGAAGACCCCAAACTCCAAGAGAAATTGCTCCGAGAGATTCCCGGCATCCTCAACTGGGCCATCGAAGGCTGGAAGCGACTCCGCGAGCGCGGTCACTTCGTGCAGCCGTCGTCGGTCGAAGAAGCGATCCAAGAGCTTGATGACCTGTCGTCTCCTGTCGGCGCGTTCGTCCGAGAGAAGTGCATGCTCGGCTCGGGCTACCGCGGCGACATCAACGACGTCTACGCCGTCTACCGCAGGTGGTGCGAAGAAGAAGGCCGCCAGGTCATCTCCACCAAGTCCACATTCAGCCGCGACCTGCTCGCCGCCGCCCCGGGCGTTCGCACACGCCGCAATCAGTTGACGGGTCGATTCTACGAAGGGCTGACGCTGTCCGGAGGTGGCTCATGAAGGCTTTAGTACCGCGATGTACCGGGGTGTACCGCGGTACCCGAGATTATGCGCGTACGCGCAGGCGCGCGCACACGCGCACGTGCGGAACGTGTGAAAACAAATACCCCGGATACCCCGGTACATCGCGGTACACCCCGGTACTTGGCCCGACGTCGCCACCCGTGGGCCCTGACGACGCCCCTCGCCCAACGGAACTACTCGATCACCGACGCGACACGGCCCAGCGTGTGGCCAATGTGGGGGTGCCAAGCTGGCAGGCAAAATCCGTAAGTCTAGTGCTATTAGGTACTTCCGTGGCCTTAAAAACGCGGATAGGGCACGGGGAACGGTAGCCCTATTTGATTGAATTGGTTGCAGGTGAAAAACAAACTCCCATGCCCTGAAATCCCGCCTATCTGCCTCGTATCCGTATGTCCAGCCCAGCGTGGGCCGGAACGCAACGAGATCAACCCCGCCCCCGGAATTGCCCGGCGGCACAAGGAACACGAACCATGAAAATCACCCTCACCCCGATCGACAACGTCAAGCCCTACGACCGCAACCCCCGCATCAATGATCCCGCCGTGGAGGCATTGGCGAAGTCGATCAAAGAGTTCGGCTTCCGCCAGCCGATCGTCGTGGACGCCGAGCACGTGATCGTGGTCGGGCACACGCGGTGGAAGGCGGCGAAGCAGCTGGGCCTGGCCAAGGTGCCGGTGCACGTAGCGACTGACCTCTCGCCCGAGCAGATCAGGGCGTACCGCATCGCCGACAACCAGACGGCGACATTGGCTGAGTGGGATATGGAGTTGCTGCCGCTTGAATTGGCCGACCTACAGGGCATGAACTTCGAGCTCGGGTTGCTGGGCTTCGCCGCCGATGAACTCGACCGAATCCTCGCGGCGGGCGACGCGACGGGCGAAGGTCTGACCGATGAGGACGACGTGCCCGAACCGCCCGACGATCCGATCACACAGCCCGGCGACGTGTGGGTCTTGGGGAAGCACCGGTTGCTGTGTGGTGATTCCTCGAAGCCCGAGGACCTGGATCGCTTGCTCGACGGCCAAGTCATCCACCTCGTGAACACCGACCCGCCGTACAACGTCAAGGTCGAGCCGCGCAGCAACAACGCGATCGCCGCGGGCAACTCGTCGTTCGCCAAAGCCAAGGGTTCGGGGGGCCATCACCAGAAGCTGGACCTTGCACGCCATCCCGAGAAGTCAAAGGCCACGCACAAACAGATGCGGGCCAAGGACCGGCCGCTGGCCAACGACTTCGTCACCGACGAGGCATTCGACGAGATGTTGGATGCTTGGTTCGGCAACGCGTCGCGGGTGCTGGTGCCCGGCGGGTCGTTCTACATTTGGGGCGGCTACGCCAACCTCGGCAACTACCCCGCGCCGCTCAAGCGGGCCGGGTTGTACTTCAGTCAGGGGATCGTGTGGGACAAGCAGCACCCGGTCCTGACGCGTAAAGATTTCATGGGCGCGTTCGAGATCGCCTTTTACGGCTGGAAGGAAGGCGCTGGTCACAAGTTTCACGGACCCAACAACGCAACCGATCTCTGGCACGTGAAGAAGGTCAACCCGCAGTCGATGGTCCACCTTACTGAGAAACCAGTCGAGTTGGCGAAGCGCTCAATCGAATACTCGTCGTTGCCGGGGCAGAACGTGCTCGACCTGTTCGGCGGGTCGGGCAGCACACTGATGGGCTGCGAGCAGACCGGACGTCGGGCGTTCCTGATGGAACTGGATCAGGCTTACGCAGATGTCATTTGCGAACGTTTTTTCAAGTTCTCCGGCAAGGAACCGGTGCGTGAAAATGATGGCGCGACCTGGTCGTCCCTGAAATCGAAGTTGCCGGAGAAAACCCCGGCCGAACTTCCGGGGGCCGAGGTAGAGGGGGTGGAAGCGTGATGCGTTCAGTACGGCAGTTGTGCCAAGAACATGAACTCGATCATCGCGTCTTCGTAGAGCTGACCCGAGGCGGGGTAAGAGCGTCGGCGTCGGACCTCGATGCAGCCGCGTTCTTTTATGAAGGCGAGCGCGAGGTTGACCTGGGTGTACGGGGCGTCCATCGCGGCGACGAGGTCTTCGAGCGTCATGCCGCCCGCAGCGTGCTCTTCGATGGTGAACGCGACCTCGCGGAAGATGTCGCGGGTGCAGCGGTGGAGGTAGTCCCGCCCCCGCCCCCGGGCATCCGGGGCGTCGGGGAAGGTGACCTTCATCTCGAGGTGGTCATCGACCACGTCGAAGGTGACATCACGGTTGCGGTGGCGGGTTTGATTCCGGGGGGGCATGGTTCACGCTCCCTTCTTGGCGAGGGTGAATTGGCCGCGTTCGACCTTGGTGAAGCGGGCACCCCCGGAAGCTCCCTTCTTCTGCAGCTCGCGGAGGATGGCGCTGTAGAGCGTGGCGTGGGGCGTCTTGCCCGTGCCGGGCGACCAGAGTCCTTGCTCGGTGATCTGGTCGACCATCTGCTTGCAGTTCATCGCCTCGGTGGATGTGCCGAGCACCTGGACGGCAGCGTCGATGAGGCTCAACCGCTTCTCCTTCGGGGCGTCCGCCTTCTTCGTGATGGGCTTGGCCGGGGCCTTATCCACCTTGGGCTTGGCGTTGCTCGCCGCGACGCGGGCCCGGCGCTCGGCGGCGGTCAGCTTCTTCTTCGCGGGCTGCTGGGCCGCGGGCTTGACAGCGTCCACCCCCGCGTCCGGCATCACGATCTGCTTCCGCAGCTTCGCGGCGCTTTTGATTCGGACCTTGCGGTTGGTCTTGAGGTTCGTCGCGTCCCAGCCTCCGGGCTTGCCGGTACTGAGGCTGAGGCAAACCGCGTCGATCCGCACGGGCACCACCTTGTCGGTGATCTTGGCGGCGTAGACGTTTCCGATTTCGATCTGTTCCTGTTTCACGATGCGTCTCCTGGTTGGAGGGTTCAAGAAAAAAGCCCGACCAACGTGGCCGGGCTTGTGTTCGTTTCAGGGTTTGGCTCTGCTCTTCTTTCCTGCCTCGTGTCCGGCGGCGTAGGCGTCGAGCAGTGCCTTTCGGATACTCCAGACCGCCTGCTCTTTGAAATCGAGGCTGTCCATCTTGCGTTCGTCGAGCGTTTCAAGATTCAGTTCATCGCGGGCGATGCGTTGGATGGTTTCGCTGGCGCTGCTGGTGATCTCGTTGTGGCGTTCCTCGGCCTGACGCGTCGCGCGCTCGAGGCGCTTCCAGCCATCCCGCATCCGGCGGTAAGCCACAGGCGTCTCGTCCACCGAGGCGTTGGCGTCGAGGAGTTCGCGGGCGGCGGCGATCAGGTCGTCGCGGTGCGGGGTGTTCGTGGGAAGGGGCATGGCAAGGTCTCGGTAAGAGGTGTGGGGAACAGCCACATTGAGCCATGCCCCCGGGAATAACATCAAGGCGATAATGCCAGTATTCACAGTTATTTACGGAGGCAAGGCATGTCCTTAGAGTCACCCTCCCATGACACCCCGGAAGCCCCGCTGAATCCCACGGCCGTGCCCCAGGAACAACTCGCCCGGATGCTGGGCCTCCCTACGGATCACCTATGCCGCCACGTCGCGGCGGGTGCGCCCACGAACGCCAACGGGTCGATCAACTTGGTCCACTACGCCGCGTGGCTCAATAGCCCCGGAAGCGCCGACACGGGCCAACCTGAGGCCCTTTCCGGGGGCGGTGAATAATGGCGATGGATCTACGTGCTCTATCCCCAACCGAACTGGTCCGGCTGCTCAACAGCACACCGGCCGGCACCGTCGTGAACGCCGCGAAGGTCCACCGCCAGATGAACGAAGCGGGCCTTCGCATCACCGCCCCCGGAAATTCGCGGAAGGTGAACCTGGCGAAGTATGTGTTGTGGCTGGCGAGGGAGCGCGACAAGCCCGCACCCGAGACGATCAGTTACGAAGAACGCAAAGCCCGCGAGGCCGAACGCAACCGTGCGCTCGACTCGCGCTGGCCGCGACATCGGCGCGATCCCTGCCGTGGAAGATGAGGCACGTCGCGCTCGCTGCGCCGAAAACTTCCGGTGTTTCTGCGAGACGTATTTTCCGGGGGCGTTCTATCTGGAATGGAGCGACGACCATTTGCGGGTGATCGCCAAGATCGAGCGGGCGGTGATCGACGGCGGGTTGTTCGCGTTCGCCATGCCTCGCGGATCGGGCAAGACGAGTTTGGCCCGCATCTCCGGGCTGTGGGCAATCCTGTATGGCTACCGCCCCTACGTGTGCCTGATCGGCAGCGCCGAGGACCAGGCCAAGAGCATGCTCGACGCGATCAAGCGAGAGATGCTGGCCAACGACCTGCTGCTGGCCGACTTCCCCGAAGCCATCTACCCGATCCGTAAGCTGGAGAATAACGCCCGTCGTCAGATCGGTCAGCTCTGTGAAGGCAAGCCGACCTACATCACCTGGTCGGCAGACCGACTAGTCATGCCCACGCTTCCGGGGTCGCCCTCGTCGGGTGGGATCATTACGGTGGCCGGCTTGGATTCCAACATCCGGGGGCAGCAGCACACGAGGATGGACGGCAGCATCATCCGGCCGTCGCTGGTGATCCTCGACGACCCGCAGACGCGGCAGTCGGCCAACTCCCCGGCGCAGACGCGGCACCGCCTCTCCATCCTCAACGGCGACGTGCTGGGCCTCGGGGGTCCGGGCGTGAAGATGGCCGGGTTCATGACCTGCACCAAGATCTACCACGACGACCTGGCGGACCAGGTACTCGACCGGTCGAAGAACCCCGAATGGCAGGGCGAATGCACCAAGCTGATCTACAAATTCCCCGAATCGACCGAGGCCGAGAAGCATTGGGACCAGTACGCCCAGCTTCGCGCCGAGTCGCTGCGCGAGGGCCGGGACGGCTCGGAGGCCACCGACTACTACGAGCAGCACCGCGATGCGATGGACGAGGGATCATCCGCAGCCTGGCCGCAGCGGTTCAACCACGACGAGGTCAGCGCGCTGCAGCACGCGATGAACCTCAAGCTGCGCGACGAGGCCGCGTTCTTCGCCGAGTACCAGAACGAACCCGTCGCCGAGCAGACCGACGAGGACGTGCTCACCCCCGACCAGGTCGCCCAGCGCATCAACGGCCGACCCCGGAATCAGGTGCCCATTGAATGTACGCGGGTGACGGCGTTTATTGATGTGCATGACAAGCTGCTGTTCTACGCGGTGTGCGGGTGGACGGAAGACTTCACGGGCTACGTCATCGACTACGGCACCTACCCCGACCAGAAGCGGTCGTTGTTCTCGCTCCGCGACGCCAAGACGCACCATGAGCGACCACCTTCCGGGGGCGGGCGTGGAGGGCGCGGTGCAGGCGGGGCTGGAGCAGTTGGCGATGACGCTGCTCACGATGGACTACCCACAGGGCGAGGGCGAAGGACGGGGGGCGATCAGGATCGAACGCTTGCTGATCGACTCGGGCTACCTGCCGGGCGTGATCTCGAACGTCTGTCACAAGCTGCCGGGGTCGGGGGTTGGCATGCCTTCGAAGGGCGTTGGCATTCGCGCGGGCAATAGGCCGATGGCAACGTACCGGCGTCGACCGGGCGAGCGGCACGGGCACCACTGGTATGTGCCCAACGTCTCGAAGACCAGCGAGTTCCGGCACGTGCAGATCGACACGAACTACTGGAAGAGTTTCGTGCACGCCCGGCTGGCGGTGGCCCCGGGAGATCACGGGTCGCTGACGTTGTTTGGTGGAACGAAGACGAAGGGTGTCCATCACAGACTCTTCGCCGACCACATTGCGGGATCGGAATCTTGGACACGCACCCAAGGGCACGGCCGAGTGGTGCAGGAGTGGTCGGTCCGCCCGAGCAAGCCCGACAACCACTGGCTGGACTGCCTGGTGGGCTGCGCCGTGGCCGCGTCGATGGGCGGGGCGAAGCTGGGCGTCGAACGGATCATCGAGCCACGAAAGCGTCGCGTTCACACACTCCCCGAACGGCGTGGGTTCAAACTATAAACCAGACACCCCCGCCCCCCGGAAGTTTCCAAGACCGCGACGAGCCGGCCTCAGCCCCCGGCCGGAGGCCTCGGCGTGGCCTGCCCGTCGTGCTGATGCCGCCACCTACCGGTCTGGTACACCCGCCAGAAACCGGGCTACGTACTGCGGGTGCGGGTCTGTCGGCACTGCGGCAAGCGGATTCCCACGCGAGAAAATACCTGACGCGTGGATAAAACCGCACGCGTTTGCCAATATATGCGTGCATTTCCTTTATAGCCCTTGACCTATATAGCCGATGATCTATACTGAGGATGTGTGGGAAGTCGAGTTCACGGACGAGTTCGAGGCTTGGTGGAAGACCCTGAGTGATCTGGAGCAAGATGCTCTGGACGCTAGCGTCAAGCTGCTGGAACGGCTGGGGCCGCAGTTGCCCCGTCCGCACGCCGATACCGTCAACGGTTCTCGGCACCACCACATGAAGGAGCTTCGCACCCAGTGCCAAGGACGGCCTCTTCGGACGTTCTTTGCGTTCGACCCCCGCCGTTCCGCGATCCTGTTGATCGGCGGCGACAAGACGGGGGATGATCGGTTCTATGACCGGATGCTGCCGGTGGCCGATGACCTGTACGACGCCCATTTGCGGCAACTCGCCGAGGAAGGATTGATCTGATGGCCCGGAAGTTTAAAGAGCTGCGTGATCAGATGTCCCCCGAGCGGCAGAAGCGCTCCGAAGCGATGGCGCGAGATGATGGCCGACCTGCTGCTGGCGGAAATCCGTAAGCAGGAAGGGCTCACCCAAGTCGACCTCGCTGAACGACTGGGCATCACCCAACCGAGCCTCTCGAAGCTCGAATCGCAAGACGACATGCAGATCAGCACACTGCGACGGATCATCGAGGCGCTCGAGGGTGAACTTGAATTGACTGCGAAGCTGCCCGGCGGCAAGCGGGTGAGCATCAGGCAATTCGCCCAGCGTCTGCAGTCGGCGTGAACACCCCCCTCCCCCCGCGATTCCACATCTGGTACTACCGCGTCTCACGACATGATCAGGTGCGCGATTCAAGTGGCAACGGCATAGGTGACATGTAAGGACTACTTCCCACAGCATGCCGCCGTTGCCCGAGGGACTCGATACTTATCGCTTAACTTTACGATAAGCAGGAACTGAGGCCAAGGTAAATACTACTATTTCTTCTCCGGTGACGGTACTGATATCCGTGGCCCCGGGAGATCGCGGGGCGATGACGCTGTTCGGCGAAGGCTCTAACCATCACCGACTTTTTGCGGACCACATCGCCGGCGCGGAGACGTGGGTGCGGACCGAGGGGCACGGCCGGGTGGTGCAGGAGTGGAACGTCCGTCCCTCGCGTCCCGACAACCACTGGTTCGACTGCCTCGTGGGCTGCGCCGCGGCGGCGTCGATGGAGGGGATCAAGCTGGGCGTGGAGCGTATCGAGGCGAGCAAGCCGCGACGAAAGTTCAAGTTGTCGGAGTTGCAGGCAAGTAAACGGTAAGTCTATTACTCCCGGAAGGATCTGCTCAAGTTCGCCGACTTCTGCCCGACTCACCGCCGAAGCGCATATCGACCGCCTCGTCCACGCCCACGCCCTGCGCCACACCCACGCCGCCGAGCTCCGCTTCGAGAACGTCGATATAAGCGTCATCGCCAAGCAGCTCGGACACGCCAGTTTGCCACCACCGCACGCTACCTCGACCACATCGCCCCCAAGTCCGTCGTCGACACCATGCGAGGTCGCTCTTGGGACGCACTAACCGTGGATGAAGCACTCGATGGCGACTCGGCCCGCCTCCGCGACCTGCAACGAAGGCTGGCGGCGCTGGAAGCCCGGCTCGCCTTGAGCACGGAGGCGACTACCCATGCCTAGCCGACTCACCACGCGGATCGCCAGGCTCGACCACGCGCACCGGGTCTGGCGTGAAACCCCACACCCTCGCTTTACCGTGCGCATCGAGGCCGAACGATTCCCCGACGTAGCGGTCCTGCTGCCCATATTGACCAGTGAGTTCACGTTGGAATGCGAGGAGGTTACCGACGAGGAGCGTGACGTGGCGTGGGTGCGGTGTGTGGCGCGGCACTGGGCGTATAGCGAGACATCCACAGAGCTCGCGCCGCTGACGCGGTGGGCGGAGGCGCTGCGGGAGTCACGTGTGTACAGCAACTGTCGCGATTGCGGGGCTACACCGCGATGGGCGGAGGAGATCGTGCTCAGGGCGCTCGCGTCGGTCTCAACCCGTGACGGTATGAGGACCATCGGCTAGGCGTTCAGCGGGGTGAAGGAAATCGGGGTGGAGCATGGGTTGCGCATAGGGAGGACGAGGCTTTGCGAGCCCCCAGACGATGAACGATTGTGTTGTCATCGCAGCGCTCAACCCACTGGGGGCTTCGCTACGTTTGACCCCAGAAGCTATGAAGCAAGTCTCCTTGCGGGGATGATTACGAGATCGGCGGCAAAGGTCGTGGCCGTCTCAGTCTTCACACAAGGAGACTTGCGATGATCAGTATAGGATTAGACCTCCACTCACGGACCAGCACCCTGGCCCTCTACGAACCCACCGGCCGATGCCGCGAGGTCCGCACGGTCAAAGGCCGGCCGCACAAGATGGTCGAGGTGCTGGCCAAGCTCAACGAATCGTTCCAACTCGTCTTCGAGGCGACCACCGGCTACGGCCGATGGTACGACGCGATCAACCTGATGCCCCACGCCCAGCGGGTGGTCGTGGCCCACCCCGGCAAACTCGCGGCGATCTTCCGCAGCAAAACCAAGAACGACAAAAACGATGCCAAGACACTGGCCAGGCTGCTACAACTCGACGCCGTGCCCGAGGTCTGGGTCCCGCCGGTGGACGTGCGGCAGTGGCGCAGGCTCATCGAACACCGACGATCCACGGTCGCCAAACGCACCCGCGCCAAGAACGCGCTGCGGGCGCTCTTGCGGACCCACGGAATCGTTCAGCCGTCAGGCGCTTCCGGGGGCCGGGGGCTTTGGACGATCGCCGGGCGGTTCTGGCTGGGCGGGGTCGAGTTGCCCAGCGTGTCCAAAGCGATTCAGCGTGACCAGCTCTTGATGGAAGTCCAGTCGTGCGACGCGATGGTCAAACGCGTCGAAGTCGAGTTGGACCGCATCGCCGCCGAGTGTCCGAAAGTGGCTTTGTTGATGACGATTCCGGGGGTCGGCCCACGCACCGCCGAGGCGATGGTGGCTTACATCGACGACCCGAATCGGTTCAAGAAGAGCAACGCGGTTGGCTCGTACTTCGGCCTGGTGCCCATCCAAGATGAAAGTGCGGGCAAAGCGAGGTTCGGCCACATCACCAAGCAAGGCCCGGGTACCGCGCGGTGGCTGCTGGTCGAAGCGGCGTGGCGCGGCATCCAACACAGCCCCCGGCTGCGAGCGTTCTTCGAGCGGGTGTGTCGTGGCCGCAAGGATCGACGCAAGATCGCGTTGGTCGCCACCGCTCACCACTTGGTGAAGATCATGCTGCAGATGCTCAAACACAACGAGGCGTGGCGAGAGATTGAAGCCCAAGCGACGGTGAAAGCCGCCGCCTGACGACGGGTTCCCGCTCGCCCCGGAAGGATGTCGATCGGGAGGAACGGGTTGCACACGGCCCGACCTCGCCGCGGTGGCTTGGCGACTCGCAAGAGTACGCCGTGCCCCAGAATGAGGCGGACCTTTTAACACGCCTGCTGGCCCGACAAAGATCGAGGCCGAATAGAAGCTCGGCTCAACCCGCTTTCAAACAACCCGTCCCCCCGCTTGACAACGACTTGCTCATAGAAGCCACCCGCCGTGCCGGATTGAAACGGCGTTGGCGGAGAGGTGGAGTTGTCGGCCGGGCTGTTACGGCTTGCGGGCGGGTGCTTCCGCGGTGCGTTGCTGGGCGAAGAGCCACTCCCACAATTCGGGCTGAGCGTAGGCCTGACTCCAACTGTTGTGCGGGGTGTTGGGCAGGACGCTGAGGCGTGCCTTGTCGCCGGTGTGGCCGAGCTGGCGGATGTATCGCATCATGCTCAGCGATGCTTCGAGTGGGACGATGTCGTCGTTGTCGCCGTGGAAGCACCACAGTGGGAGCTGTGCCCTGGCGATATCGCGGGCGCTGAAGTATTCACCGCCGCCGCAGATCGGGATGATGGCGGCGAAGGTCTCGGGGTGACGGCCCGCCCACGCCCAGGTACCAAAGCCGCCCATGCTGGGACCGGTCAGGTAGATGCGAGTGGCGTCCACCGCGTATCGATTCTGGAGGTCGGCCAACAGCTGGTCGAGTGCTTCGCCCATGAGATCGTTGGCCCAGGCTTGATCGGTCGGGCACTGCGGGCTGACGAGGATCGCGCCTTGTAGCTGTGGGGGGAGCGTTTCTTCTGCGACGAGCTTGGGTATCCCCCACTTCTTAATTTTCTCCAGATCGTCGCCACGTTCCCCACCGCCGTGCAGGAAAATCACGAGCGGCCAGACTTTGGTTTCGCCCTTGGCGTCATCCTGAGTCTTTGCGGAGCGTTCGTAGCTTTGGGGGAGCGTCAGAAGATACTTCAGCGAGATGTCGGCCTGGACATGCGCTACAAACGCAGACGCGGAGGTCAGCCCCGTCGCCGCCTGCTGTTGTGAGGCGGGTTCTGGCGACATTGGTTCTTGTGGCGTGGACTCTTGGCTGTGTACGGTAGCCACGGCGTTGATCATACCCATCGACATTAGCAAGATCGCTGAAACAGAATAGCAGTTGAAACCTCGGTAATTCATCGCAACCTCTCGGAAGGGTGTAGGGGTCAAAGGTCTGACCCCCTTGGCGGATGGCGTGGCGGCACGGCCGGGCCCTTTGGTGTGGGTGCCAATCTTAACAATGAGGACGCGGAGCGAAGCAAGGAGCGAGTAGGGTGCGGTGAGTCTTCGAGCCGCAACGTGCTTGGGGGAGTTGAGGCTGATTGTGGCGATGCCGCCGGGGGACGTGAGGCCGGATCAATCCGGCCTGACCCGCTGCATGGAGGGTGGCGACGTGTTTGCCGCGCGCGGCGGGGTGAATATGGGGGAGGCGATTTACGGTAGACTGTGCGGTTCCGATGGCGCGGGGGTGATTCAAGAGATACGGGGGTTTGCGTGGTTCTCGTGGTGCGGCGTCGAAGGTATCTCGCGCCGCCGACACCCGGAAAGACAGGGCGGACATCATGCGGCTGGCTGATTTTATTCTGGCGAACCCCGAGCCGATCCTCATGGAGTGGGAGAGCTTTGCGCGGGGGTTTCTGCCCGGCGCGAAGATGACGCCGACCGCGCTGCGCGACCATGCAGAGGAGCTCCTGCTGGCGACCGCGGCGGACATGGAGTCTGCGCAAACCGGTCTGGAGCAGTGCAGCAAGTCCAAGGGTGAGGGCAACGCGGGGGCGGCGAACTTGCAGATGACCCGGGCGTCGATCCGGCACGCGGTGGAGCGGGTGGCATCGGGGTTTGACCTGCAGACGGTGGTGGCGGAGTACCGGGCGCTGCGGGCGAGTGTGCTGCGGCTGTGGCGCGAGAGCATGCCCGATCCGGACCTGTGTGACCTTATCGACCTGACGCGGTTTAACGAGTCGATTGACCAGTCGCTGGCTGAGGCGGTCAACAGCTACACGGAGCGGGCGGACCGGACGCGGCAGATGTTCCTGGCCATGCTGGGCCATGACCTGCGCAGCCCGCTGGCGGCGGTGTCGATGTCGATGTCGATGTCGACCCAGATGCTGTCGATGGACAACCTGATCGACCCCGAGTCAGCGGAGATGGTGTCGTCGATCGCGTCGAGCGCCGCGGCCATGGAGCGGATGCTCAGCGATCTACTGGTGTTTACGTCGGCCAACCGAACAAGCGCCATACGCGCGTCACAATATTGTGAGATGCGTATAAGTCCGCTGGTTGTACACGCCCAACATTCGTGTGGATCGCCACCTCGCCTGACTTCACGACCAATCAGCGACTACCTCGTCAGCTCGATCTTTAGAGCCTGTTATGCACTTCCTTGCAATCGCACGAGCTGTGCGAGCATGAGGATGATGAAGGCCACGATATGCAGTCCGGCGAGGGTTGAGGCCGTGCTCTTTCCAGATGCGGCCGATGGTCGATTCGCTCAAACCCGTCGCCGCCGCCATCGTCGATCGGCTCCAGTGCCGTCTGGCCTTCGGGCTTGTCCTGGAGCGTCTTACGCACCACGGCGGCCCGCTGCGCGTCACTGATCCGCCGCTTGCGGCCCGGCCGCGGGGCGTCCTTTTCGATCCCCGACAAACCGTGGTTCGCATAACGATCACGCCAGCGCCCGGCGGTCTGCCGCGTGATGCCCAGCCGCTCGCCGATGGCCTTGTTCTCCAGGCCTTCAGCCTCCAGCAGCACAATCGACGCTCGTTGCGCTAACCGCACCGATACACGCCGCCCCCGGCTGAGGCGTTGGAGTTCTTCGCGTTGCTCATCCGTCAGCACGATGGAGGTGGCTTGTCTCATACCAACCCTACGCGCCAAGCCGTCAGAAGTTCTTGAACATCAGGCGGGGACCACTAGGTCACACAGACGACCGAGCTCACTTCGCTTCTACCAAAATACGCATCGCATTTAGATATGTAAATTTACCGGAGACGAGCGTGAGGTCGACAAAAATCTGCCCAAACTCGTTAGGCTTAACCGCCTTGAGCGAAAAAATCTGGCTGTCGTTACCGTTATTTTTACCGTCCGCACTGATTCGACGGCTCGAAGTTTGTCCGAGCACTGTCTGAACACCTGCTCCGCGAACGGTATAGCGGGTCACGCTGGCCTCGGGACCGTCACTGGAACCTAAAAAATCTAAAATGTAGGTTCGCTCTGGGTTGAAGCCATCGAGCACAAAACCGCCCCCGTCGTTATCATTTCCACCGCCGGGTAATCCGTCGGCCGAGCTATAGAAAAAGTCAACGGTCGCAGTCTCTACCGCAAGATCACCAAGTTGTTTACGATCGGGTGCTTTCAGTCCGCCATGCCTCATACCATTGGCGCGAAATCCCCCGGTGATGGTCAGTCGGACTCCCGTCGGGGACCCGGCGGTATCAACCAGATCAGCAATGTGCTCACCGGCGTTGATCGGTTTATCACCTTCAGCGGCATGCCAGTTGTTCCAGTGGTTACCATGAACGTCGGGGCTGATCGTGGCGAGACCGTCCAATTCATTCGAAGGGCCAAAATCAAAGAGGATGGCTGAGCCGGCTTTGGGTGTTTGAGGGTTGAGAGTGAACACCTTGTCCGGTGCAACGACTGTCTCCAATTCATTTCGAATGACGCTGGCCCAGAACTTATACCCCTCGGGGTTAAGATGAATGGGATCAACAAATAGCGAGGTGAAATCTGAGTCCGAATATGGACTGAATTTCTCGAAAGCCAGTGGTAGATCGATGTAGTGCACTTTCGGATGGTCTTGTGCCATCCGTTGAATCAAACCGTTGGCTATGTCTTCTTGGGGCCGATTACCTTCGCGACCCGGCGTCGGCATGATGCCCAGGTAGAGGATCTCGACGTCAGGCTGCGCGTTAAATACCAGAATGACAAAACGTTGAAAATCCTGACTCACAGTCTGGCCGTCGTCTCCTCCAGCAAGATCGTTGGTGCCCGCCCATACCACGATCACGCGCGGGTGATGCTTTAATACGAGGTCGTCGACGTGATGAATGATATGGTCCAAATGAGCGCCACCGATACCGCGCTGTAGCAGCCGGCAATCCCGAAACTGCTCCGACAACGCTTCCCATCGGCGAATCTGCGAACTACCGACAAACAAGACCGCGCCATGTTCGGGAGGATCGAGTAGATCCTGGGCATTAAACCGGGCCACGTCGTCATCGTACTGGCTTCGAGATAAAGGGACCCAGGTCGCGATCAGAAAAATGCTGACCAGTAATGAGACTGCGCTTGGGCGAAACTGCATTAAAGTGGTTAATCGCAAAATTGTACTCCATCCTTGATCACGTTTTAAACTTCTCCGGTCGTTGCGGGAGTCGTGTCTGCCTTCGAGCGTAGCCTTTTCGATCAGGCGGGTTTCAGGCTTGCGGCATATCCTGAAGCGAGGGCTGGCCAACCGATAGGTTGACTTTCAAGCGTCTTAAGCGTCTTAAGCGTTCGTTTGTTTAGAGAGAAACTTGGCGATCACTGAGGTTTCGGCAACGCAAATCAGGGTTACCAGCGAACCAGTTTCGTGACATCGATGGCCTTGCCGCTACGGAGTGATTCGTTGGCGGCGATACCAGTCAGGATTGAGCGGGCGCCGTCGATATGGGACGCGGACCGGCCGAGCGGATCGTGCCCGGTGGGAGCGAAGATATCTTCAAGCATGCGGGCATCGCCGCCCCCGTGACCGCCGGCGTTGCTCTGGGGAAGTTCGATTTGACGCGGTTTTTCCCAGTGGTTCTGCAGCGTGAGTTTGGCAGGTTCGTTGATCTCTATGGCCGAAGCGCCTTGCACGTTACGCGCGAAGTTGTGGTCGCCCTCTTGCCCGGAGACGTAGGGCGTCTCCACGCAGAGCAGTTCGAGTCGACCAGCGTCACCATTGAAAGCGACCCGGTACCCCTCCCACGGTGAGTACGCGGTGAGGTGGTACGACATGGTCGCGCCGCTGTCGTAGCCAACCAGCACCGACACGTCATCTTCGATATTTATGCCCTCGGCAAACACCGAACGGTCGCGGAAGTAGCCGTCGTCCTTTTCAACTTCGAGGTACATCCCTTTGAGACTCGGGTCGTCGGCCAAGTGCAGCGCGAACGGGTCGGTCTTCGCAGCATCGCTGCCGTGGGCGCGATCGTAATACTCGGTGATACCCCGCGCTTCTGCGTTGGCCCGCCCATAGAACCTCAGGCCCCCACGAGCGTAAACCGACGTGGGCGACGCGCCAAGCCACCAGTTGACCAGGTCGAAGTGGTGAGTCGACTTGTGCACCATGAGACCGCCCGAGTTCTCCTTTTCACGGTGCCAGCGACGGAAGTAATCCGCTCCGTGCTTTGTATCGAGAAGCCATTCGAAATGTACAGACTGTACGTTGCCGATCGCGCCGTCGAGCAGAAGTTCTTTGACCTTTGAATTGCGCGGGGCGTAACGGTAGTTGAACGTAACGGTTAAGTTCCGTCCGGTACGCTTCTGCGTGTCGATCACTTGCTGGCAAAACTCCGCGTTCACGGTCATCGGCTTTTCGCTGATCGCGTCTCGGCCCGCCTCCATCGCGGCGCAAAGATACTGGTGGTGCGTGCGGTCGATACTGGTGACAATGACTGCGTCAACCTTCTGCTCATCAAGCATGGCAAGGTAGCGGTCAGGATGATACGTAGGAAGTGGGCTCGCGTTAAAGTGCTCATTGAAATTGCTATTCCAATAAGCCATCCGCGACGCATTCGGGTCGCACAAGGCCACTAGTTCGTGCTGGTCCCGGAAAGTTTCCAGCAGAGCCCTGCTGAACATCGATGAACGTGAACCCGTTCCGACAATGGCGTATCTTTTTCGAGCGGATGGCATAAAATTCCAGAATCTGTGATCGCAAAGCGAATAAAGTTAAACCCGAGTAAGCGTCAAATAGCACAAGGCGAGTTAGATAAGGTCAATCACGTAATAAGCAAGGAACGAGCGTTGAAATTATTGGGCTGCAACTAGCGGAGAGTACCGCTCCACGCTTCAGGCTGGTCGAGCACTCCGACCGCTTTAACCATGCACCGGATTTCCTTCCCAGCCCCCTCACGGCCGACACGATAAACATTACTTACACCCCACGTCAGAGGATATCCGTCGGCAAACCAATAGTAACGTAGATCTTGAGAACCTTTGAGATTTGGCACACATGTAACTTCACGACCCATCTTATTAGACCCGGTCAATTCTGGTCTGGCGGTAAAGGGCTGGGGCACGCTCGATACTTGACCACTCTTTTGCAGGACTTCAATCCAGTCAATAATAAAATCTTGACGTTTCCCGCTGCCGGGTTCGCCGTGTTCTTTCGCTTTCAGGGCATAATCAAGCTGTAAATCAAGGTTCTGCAGATAGATTGCGGGCGTCGGACAACGAAAAAGTTCGACCCAGTGTTCATTGCCTTTACTGTCGTAGATTGAAACGTTGGCGTAAGTTACATCCGTGTCCACGACAAATTCCCAGGTATGGAACTTGCCATCCCACGGCGTCAGACCGCCGGGGATGCGCGTGATAGCTTCGGTCATGTGCTGGCCATATGCCTTGTAACTCTTATATCGCTCAGCCTTCATCGGGTAGGGAGTCTTGAGGTGGGCGTAGTGAATGTGCGACGGAATGCCGTTGATCCAGTCGGTAGCATGTCCCTCAAACTCGAACCAGTCGAGCTCGATCCGGTTCGACGTCCGCCAGAAGAGAAACTCGGTGTCGTACGACCAGAAGGCAGGGAACTGGCCTGCAATGTCATCCTCTTTCAGCTCAGGCAACATGCAGCGAACCCGGAAGATTTTTGGACCTTTCCACGTATAGCCGTGCCCCATGTCGTTGATGCTGTAGAACGCGCTGCCGAGCCAACGGCCGTTCTTCTTTTCCAATGCGAGCAGCTGCTTGTCTTGCTTCGGGCTATGCAGATAAACCGAGGGATCAGACTTTGGTGATCCCAGAACCGCATCAATGCCTACCGCAGTATTGAAACCTGGAGCCATCCACAAATCCCCGGCACCACTGAAGCTTTCCGAAATCCGATCCACTCGAAAATCATCGTAAAAAACACGCTCAAATCCAATTGGCTCGACGCGCTCGCCACCGCTGTTCACACCGGTGTTTGCCAAGGTAAGCGACTGGCCCCACGCGGTCCAGGTTGTATCGTCGTGGACGTATCGGTCCGGGAAGTCCTCGCGGTCAAGCGCGGGGCGTTGCAAACGGTAAGGGTGGTCCGCGGGCAGGTTTTTCTGCACACCTAAACGATGTGATGCCCACCCACTCAATTTCTGAACCATCGCCTCCGACGGCTCGGTCAACCCAAAAATAAGCGCATCCATCGCCCATTCTTGGTTGCCTTTATCTACCTCACCCAATACGGTAGATGTTCCATTGCCAAGCAACGGCCCGGCAAAGCGATCAGGCTGACGTGAATCGGTGCTGAGCGTTCGGCCATTGAGCGAAGCATACATCTGGCCATAACGTGTTCCGCAGACCAGAACGTTCCACGTCTTCCCGTCCGCGATCACCTCACGGCTCGACATGATGCGTTGATCCAATCCCTCCGCATTCTGCCCTACATACTGCAAGTTCAAACCGCTGCGACGATCAAACCATATCTTGGGTGACGACTGCATCGCTTTGTCACCGCGATTTACGTCGAGCAGAACGGTGCGATCAGAGCGTCCACCCCGCCCGTCGATGCGGAACGTTAAAACACACCAGCGGTAGTTCCACTGTGCGTAACGCTCACCTGTCAATTGCAGATGCTGGCCGGAATTGGCGGCGAACTCGATACCCGCCCTATTGCCGGGGCTGGTCGGGCGAAGCTCGTGTTCGTCCTGCTTCGCGTCAATTGGGATCGTGCCTCGGGAAGTGATTGCGGAGACTTGCCCTGCCTCGACATCTTCTTGAAAGATGGCGGCCGTAATCCATTCCGGAAAAATTTCTGGGGACCAAGGTACCTTTTCCAGGCTTGACTCAACTGCGTCGGCCTTGATCACCATCGATAGAGGGTGTTGTCCAGCGGACTGGGCCGCCCAGGAGATACCCTGTTCAGTGTCTTGATCTAAGTCAAATTGAAACGCGGGCGAGATCCGCGCTAAAGCCCGGAGCAGGGCGACCCGTTCCGAATCGTCGTACAGCCCATTTGCGTCTGGGTCGAGGCCTTCCACCCAATACACGTCAGACATCGATTCTTTGTTTTCGATTGGGTTTGCCCTGACTTGGCTTGCGGAGCCCATTGCCAGGAGTCCCAGGCTGGTTACGACGAGGCCGCGATGCATTGCATTCATTTCGTTTCTTTCGTTCGATCATCAAGATGGCGGATTGACATCAATTTCGACCCGCCCCGTTTATGGGTTAAGCACTCGGATTTGATGAAAGCTTGGTCAACTCAAACCAGTTGAAGTTGAATCCGCCCTGATCCACTTGCAACTTGACGACCTGCAACCCGGCCGAGAGTGAGACATTGGTGATGATCGTCTGCCAACTCTGCCAGCCGCCGGTTGACGGGACGGTGAGATTCGTAGCCTTGGTCACACCGCCGAACGAAACGTTGCCGATCCGGGCGGTGCCGGCGGCGTTGTTGCTCCGGGCGACGCGTAGGCGAAGCTGATAGTTTCCTGGATGATCGACACGGACGGTGTATTCGAGTCGCTCCCCGCTCTCGATCCAACCCACATTGTATCCGCCGCCAGTGTCGGCCGTGGATTCGATCCCGACCCGTTCCTGGCTGCGGAATGTTTGGCCGGGCCGTGGACCTGTGGCGTTGTCGAGATAAGCGACGCCCTGCCCGCCGATGTCGAAGTGTTCCGCTTCAATGCGGGTCGTGCCAGCCCCGATATTTACGGCGGACCCGCCATAAGCACTCTGCCCCGTCTGACCACCCGCCACCTGCGTGGACTCCAACTCAAACCAGTTCACGTCGAAGCCGCCGTGGAAATCAACTCGCATCACTTGGATACCAGCTCCGAGGCTTACCGTTTTTTCGACCTGACTCCAGTTGGTCCATGATCCAGTGGAAGCAATGTCCATTTGACCTGTTTTATCGACCCCGCCGAATGAAACGGAGGCTTGTGTACTTCCGGCGCTGCCGCGTGCGGTGCGCATCCGGAGGATGTAGTCACCCGCCTGCTGAACATTGACAGTGTACTCGAGGTATTCGCCTGCACTGGCCCAGCCAATCTCATAGCCTCCGCCTTGCGGATCTGTCGTGATAAAGGCATCGACATCATTATCCGCACGGAAGTGGTTGCGGGTGCTGCCTGCGGTCGTGTCGTGGTACGCCACGCCCTCGCCGCCCCAGTCGTAATGCTCCGCCTCGATGCGCGAGATGCCCGTGCCTACCGCGACTGCGGTGCCTGAATAGGGTCTCTGCGCCGCATCGTGCACGGCACGCGTTCCCGCCATCCAGTAGCTGCTGGTCGGGACCTGCGCGTAGCCCATCCCTTGTGAAGCCACGTCGGTGCGGTAGAGCGGATCCTCCATCAGCGACACCCGGCGGTGCGTGGAAAGCACGTCGGTCGAGTAGACCCGAAGCTCGGTACCGACCTGCGTGATGATTTCTTCGCGCGAATCTCCGAAAACATCGGCCCAGCCGATTTGCTCGCCTTCGATCTGGGCTTGGAACGCGTTCGAATTAAAAGCCGTGCCTTCGGCGAAATCATAGATCCGGCTATTCACCACGATCTCTCGCTGCGGATCGTCATCCCAGTAAACAGCACCGTATTCAAGCTGCTTATCGTAGAATGCGTTGAGGTTGAGCGCATTACCTTTGGCGTCGTGCAGGTAATACTGGCTCGTCGGCTGCGCATCGCGGTCAACGCTGTACGCTTCGGCCCCCGCGTGATCGGCGCTGATGTCCGAGACGAGGCCTTCGGAGTGGACATGGGTTGTCTTTGCGCCAAGCTTCCACAGAATGGAGCCGGTTGCAGCATCCCACATCGCGATGCCGTCGCCATCGGTGGCGGATTGGCCGTACTCGTAACCGGCATAGAGTTCCAAGCCGGCGCGGGTGGGGTCCAAGTCGCCGACATATACATGGTCCGCGTCCTCGTTGCCGGACAGCCATAGACCCGTCAGGTCGTCGTCGAGCACCGCGGCACTCAGCACGATCTCATCTTTTCCGTCGTTGTCCACGTCCGCGGCATGTGTGCTGTGATTACCCTCACCCTCCCAGTCGGTGTTGGCTTCCTGCGTGCTCTTCCACTGTTTTCCGACGAGGATGCCGCTGCCGGTGTACTTGAACTCGACGACTTTGATGAGGTCATACGTCCCCCGTACCGCGACAAGCGACGGGTGCACGCCGTCGAGGTAAGCCACGACCAACTGATTCCGTGAAGCGCTGTTGTAATCTGCGAACCCGTTGCGGTCGGGCCAGGCGGTGGAGTAATACCGGCCGGTCTTGCCGTCACGGATGGTCAGGTACTCTGGCCCGGTCTCTACCCGGCCCGGCGTTCCGCCTTGGCCTCGCGTGTCGTATCCGCGTGAATCCTTTGCGGCGACGTCCGCAAAGCCGTCGCCGTTGAAGTCATACACCGTGACGGGCGAGTACCAAATGCCCTGTTCGATATTTCGCCCCAGATTCCACGTCCACAAAGGTTGGCCGTCGTGTGTAAACGCCTTGAGCTTGTAGGTATTCGCGCTGGCGTGCCAGAGGTTTGGTGCGGGGTCCAGGCTGCCCGCGGGAGTCCGGATTACATAGTCGTATTCACCGTCGCCGTTGAGATCGCCGACACCCACACGCTCGATGGTCGCACCCCCGGTCGGGATGGACGTGTAAAGCCGGGCCTGGTTGGTGTTGAGGTTGAACGCAGGAGATGCCGAAGCCTCGGCTCCGCCAACGAGGGGCCGAACCCAGTACGACGCCTGCGTGTTGCCAGGAACCGTGTCGTCGAAGAAATTGGTGCTCTGGCGGATCGGTGCTGCGTTCAGACGCACCGTTTGCCCGTTGACTTTCCGATACAGGTTAAACCCCACGTCGAGTGAGTCGGTGCTTAGAAGTCGCCAACTGACCAAAGCCCCATTCCCGTTGTACACCGCGTGCATGCCCCGGCCAAGCGTCTCGCGCTGTCGGGCCGACATCACCGTCGGACTATTCCCACTGCCAAAGATATCGTAGCCACCCACGGTTTCAACGCCGGGTGAAGCTGTTGCTGACATGAGCAGCCGTGGTTCGAGCGATTCGAATCGGGGCGAATGATGCATGGTAAGCCTCGCGAATCAGACGTGGAATAACCGAGGCTAGAGACACCAAACGTGTCAAGGGTCTACAATTGTGGAGGCATCAATATCTGTCCGAAACGACCAGGCCTTTAACTTACAGCCGTGGGTCGGTCGAGGTATCGATCGTCCATGGCTCTACAATATTGGTGTCGTACCAGAACTTCCAGTTCTGCTGCCAGCCGAGTTTCTCAGACGCTGCGTGGCCATCGAGGAAGCTCATGTTTGTCGACCCGCTATGCCGCACGCTCGCGTCGAAGCTCTTGACGATATGGGGGGTGGCGGGATTGTTCTCGTCTTCAAAGTTCAGATCACCCCAGGAAAATATCTGGGTTGGCGTCGTAAAACTTTCGAGTCTGCGGGGGATGCCGCGCAATCTACCCGCAGGGGCGGGATTGCCATAAAAGTCGCGGCAGGCGATGTACCGGTTCCAGCCGTAACCCACGCCATCGGGGGAAGGCCGCGGGCTGACGGTGTTGAATTTGATTACCTGGTTTGACGGACACTGGAGGATGACCTCGCGGTCCTTATCGAAGATCTTCGCGTCCTGGAACATCACGATGCTCCAAATCGTACCGATAGACCCCGTCCCGACATATGGCATTTGTCCGTCGTAAATGTCGGAATACATCTGCAGGCCCAGGCCCATCGATTTGAGGTTAGCCAGGCATTTGACCGACCGAGCTGACTCTCGCGCGGAACCTAGGGCTGGCAAGAGGATGCTGATCAAAAGCGCGATGATGCTGATGACGACGAGTAGCTCGATCAGGGTGAATCCATGAGATGATTTGCGATGCATAGCGGTCCTTTCATATGACACAGTGTGTGTCGGATGCTCGATAGAAATTCAGATGGGTTCGTCGGAGCCGACAACACTCTCGTACTTGATTCGGACGTACACGCGACGGTTGTGGTCGTTGAGTGCGTCGTGGATGCGCAATTGATTGAGTCCGGCGATGTCGGTGCCGTTGCCCAGAGAAATCAGGAGGTCTTGGGGCCCGACCTCGTCGTCGATTTTCGGCGTGGCGTAGACATTGAGGATATTGGTCGCGTCGTCGCGTTCGAATACCACCTTCATCAGGTCGCCCACGCCATCACGCTCGCCCTTGGTCCAGTCGAAATCGGATTCAAACTTACCCGGGTCGCCCGCCGGGTTGCCGTTGCGACGGATTGTGAGGTGATTGACGTCGTCTTTAAGATTGCGGAGCGACAGACGCCAGTAGTCTCCGGTATCGCTGTTAAGCACGTCGACCCAGCCAAAGTTGGTGCCGAAGGCATTAACGTTGTTGACGAAAAGCACAAGCGTCAGGCGGAACGAGCCGTCAGTACTAGGAGTAAATTTGGGCGACAGAGCATCCTCTGTGGTGGAGGCGTAGCCGTGCGCAGCTTTAACCTTGCCCGAGAAATGGATGGGCCGGTTGCGTCGATCCTGACTGACGACTTCGCCGCCGACCCAGCCCGCCGCGTCACCACTGGACCAGTCTTCTTCGTAGACGGTGCTCAGTTGACCCACTGCAAGGGGACAGAACGTGGTCACTAACAATAGTGCGACAATTGAGATCGCCGAGAGTCGGTTTGACTGAACAAGATGTGGCTTAAATTGATGCAAAGTAGACCTGAGAAGAGGTTAAGTGAATCGTGGCCGAGGCCAATCCTCCCGGCCCCGTTTAAAGGGCAGGGAGAAAATGTTTGGTACTTCCAAGTCCGACCTTCAGGCGGAACGACGCCGACCGAGCATCGCCAATCCGCCGAGGGCGAGCAGGGCAAAAGAAGCGGGTTCGGGGACGTTGGATTGGACGACGAAGTTGTCGAAGAATTGCGAATTAAGGTCGGTTCCAGTCGCGTTAGCGATTGCACTGGTCAATCTCACTTGATTCAGGCCTACAAGGTCGCTCGCATCCGTCGCGTTGAAAAGCTGAGTTCTCCCGGCACCGTTGATTGAGGTGAAAACCTCGACGGTATCAAGCGTCGAATCGACTTCAAGGCTGATGTTGTAAAGCCCGCTGACACCATTGTTATTTACCAGTCCAAAATCAAACAAACCAGAAGCAATCTCTGTCTCCCCGGTGCCATCGTTCCTTAAAAGCCGAATAATGTCCGGATGAGATTGCGTGGAATTCGTTGCACCCAACAGTAAACCCCATGAAGGGCCGTTTGGCGCGGCATCGTTTACAAGTCGAACGGTTGTCCAGTTAGTGGAGAACTCGCCTGAACTGCCCAGAAAGTAATCAAACGAAACTTTATACGATCCGTCAAGGCCCGGCGTGAAGGTCGGCGAAAACGCTGGGGCGTTGGCGGCTGCGGCGACCGTAACCGCGTTGCCCGACGTGCCGGGATTTGTCACCGTACCCCCGTTGCTCCAATGAATGAATCGGTCACGGCGATCTTTGTTTTGCAACGCCGTCTGCGTCCAGCCTGCATTCGTATTTGCATCGTCGAATGTTTCGGACAAAACAGTGGTTACTGTCGCCAGACTGGCATCAGCCGAATTGCCGATGCTAAGCGCGATCACCGACACCGTTGCCGCTGAAGCTATTGCAATCCGGGAAGAAAATATATGATACTTATTTGACATAGTCGCAGCCTCCGTAAAGAAAAGAAAGAACCTTACACACATTGAATCGCAGTAAATATACCGTAGATTTTGAAACATTAATCTGCAACAGCACCGCGATAAACCAGATCGATAAACAAACTCGCCGACCACCCGAACTCGTAGATCACTTGGTGATAGGGGCTGACCTCCGGGGCGTTTTTGCCTTTGCGGGGCAGTTTGGGTGGAGCGATAGTGTCGTCTTCATCGTAGAACTCAAAGAACGTGCCGTGGCTGGCGTGGTACTTGGTGAGCACGGCGCGGGTCCGGTCTCGCAGATCCCTGGCTTCGACCTGGTAGCCGTACTGCTCGAGCCCCTCCGCGATCAGCCAGTTCATGTTGATCCACGTGGGGCCACGCCACATATCTTTGTCATGACCGTTCCGGGAAGACTTGGCTACGGACGCCACGGGAAACGCGGTGCCGAAGGTTTCGGGGTTGGCCAAGTGTGCGACCAGACGATCGGCCTGTTCTTTCGACGCCGCCCCGGAAAGCAGCGGAAGAAATCCTGCGCGCAGTCAACACCGGCGTTTGCTGGCTGGCTTCGGGGTCGTAATCGTGGTAGAAGCCGGTCGCGTCGTTCCAAAGCAGCTGATTGATCAAGCGGTTGTACCGGGCACATTTGGCCAGGAGTTCGGCCTTTTGTTCATCTCTGCCGAGTCGGCCCATCAGTTCCGCGAGCGACTTATACTCATTGGCCATGAATGCGTTGAGGTCCACCGCGTCCAGCTGGATTGCTCCGTCAAACCGTGGCGAATTATCCATCCCACTTTCGCCGCTGCGACAATGCTCATTCGCCTCGATGTACCACTCCAGTAGGCCGTTGCCATCGGTATCGCGGTTTGTTTCGTTCCAAGCCAAGTAGGACATCAGTCGTGGAAGCAAACGCTCTACCCAAGATAAGGGGGCTCCGCTCTCGACCAGTTTGAGTATCCCGTACGCAAGGACCGGCGGTTGGGTGATGTCCGAGGCCTCGAAGGGGCTGGCCATATGGGGCACAAAGCCGTTTGGCTTTTGCACGTCGAAGACTGCCTCCAGAATTTCTTGTGCCAAGGGCAGGTCGAAGTGTCGCCAGCCGATCGCGTGGAACACACTGTCCCATAACCACATCCGGCTGTGTGGCCAACGGTCGGGAGTCGACCACCGCCGCTTGATCCGGCCCTCCGGGGCCATGATCTGGCTACGCATCATCAGTGCCGCCTTTTCGAGTGCCGCCGATTCGTCTCCCTCAATCTTGGGCAGGCCCAACCCCCGTAGCCAGTCGGCACGATCCCACACGACACTCATGGCCTTGCGACACGATGCCGGATCGGTGAGCCTCTCATCGAAGTATTCGGCCACGCCAATCAGCGTGAAACCATCAAGGTTCCTGACTTCGTACCCATCGCCTTCAACGTTGCATATCCCATGGATCAACAAGTGGTGAGCATCCACGAAAACGCCTTCGCGTCGGCCGCTCTCGCAATACACAATGAAAAAATCTCCACCGACTTCAATGGAGGCGTTCTCGCAATTGCACAGATCGATCTTGCCGGTATGAGGTAAGCAGAGGATGAGGCTCCCGGACTCCTGCCCAGTACGAGCGACTAGGCCGTGCCGAAAGTCCGTGGGGCCGACGAGTCCGGAAAAGGTCAGGAGTTGCCCGCCCGACCACTGGCCGTGCTGTTTGGTCGAGGGCAGAGCGGAAGAGACAGAAGAGGAGAGCAATGACATACATACAAAATACACTTTCCAATCGCACTCTCCAACCAAATCTGAAGCGAGATTGTTCGCTATTCAATCGCCAAACGTTGCGTAAACCTGAAATTATTCGCCTATCTCTGTAATCTATGGCTTATTTCTTCCCCGGCAAAGATCCAATAATTTGCATTACGCTCATTGCGTCCCGCAGTAAATCAGAGATGCAATCGTGTACTGTTGTGTATATTGTCAGGCTTCTCTTGGCCATGTCGTGTGTTCATGGTCGGAAATGCACCTCGAGTCATCCATTATGCCTGCCAACCGTACCCAACACAGCTACGACCACGAAGGTTCGCTGGTCGAAGCCATCAATGTGAACGGCTACCCCCATCACCAGTTTGCTCACTGGAAGCCGTTTCCGCATCACACCGGTTGGCCGTTACAGGTCATCGGGGCTGGCGATGACCTTTGGTGTCGCGGATGCCTGCGCCGACGTCACAATGCGCGGCTGCTGGCGATTGAGCTTGTCACGGAGGGTGAGTTTTTATTCGCCCAGGATGGCCGGGAACACGTTGTACCCGCCGGCCATCTCTTCCTGGTCCGGCCTGGCTGCACCTCTACGATGAAGCTCAACTCCGGCGAGTTCGGCCGGAAATCAGTCCTCCAGATCACCGGCCCGCTGCTGCCTTCACTCATTAATCTCACGCGTCTGAACGAGGTCGATACGTTCCGCGTGGCGAATGTTGACTGGTTGCTCGAACAACACCGCAATGCCTATGAAACTCTACTGGACTGCCGGCCGGGCTTTATGCAAGTGGTATCGCCGATCGCGTACAACGTCGTGGTGGAACTTGGACAGATGGCCGCACGCAATAACGTCCCAATTACGGTCCGGCAGGCGATTAACCTTATGGAGCACCGTGTCCATACCACGATAACCGTTGAAGACTTGTCGAAAGCTACCCACGTGAGTCAGGCGACGATCAACCGTTTGTTCACGCAGCATTTCAGCAAGTCGCCGATCAATTATTTCATCGACATGAAAATCGAACTGGCCAAGAGCAGCTTTGCGAATACGCAGGCGACCGTCAAGCGAGTTGCCGCAGACCTTGGTTACGACAACCAGCAGTACTTCTCGACACTATTTCACCGGAGGGTTGGCATGACCCCCCGAGCCTATCGGCAATCGATTCTCAAGTCGATTGTGACCGCCGGTTGATCCAAGACGACAGTGAAGCCATACTTTTAACCGTAAGCTCAAGCAGCTCGTGGCGGACGTAAGCTTAGCCAAGTCGATACATTAGGATGCGCTGCGGGGATATGCATGTAGCCCCAGCCTGTTTCCCGGGCCATACACAACACCAGCTGCTGCAACTCTTCCGGTATGCGGGGCCGGCCGGGAGGACGCTTGGGCTTGGCACGGGTTGATTCCTTCGGCTTCTTCGCTTCCGCCGCACACCGCTGGAACGTGCGGGGGCTGACAACGGAGATCAGGTGCTTGAGCGCCGGGCCGACCTTGCCGCCGAGCTTCACCAGCTTGCTGCGCCCATTAGGCGTGACCGTGACCCGCTTCGGCAGCTTCGACCGCAGCACCCGGTTCTCCGCCTTGAGGTACTCGACCTGCGCCACCAGGTCGCGGTGGCGGGCGTTGGCGAAGCAGTGAAGAAGGGGATGGAAGAAGCGCGGCATGGACGGTACCGTGGGGGTGGGCCGCGTCCGTGCGGGAAACAAAAACCCCTCTGCCCGGCTGCCATGAGGGATGACAGAGTTTTTGAACAGCGCCGGGGACGGCAGGATACACGGGCGTGGGGCCACTTCAACCCCGACCGCCCCGCCGCCGCAGGGATGCAGTGAAAAGCCGGTGTTGTTAAACAGCGCCGCGTATCCTCAGCGCAACCCGCCTGCGAAGTGACAACTTTCATGGGTTGCAGATAGGCCCTTCGCGCAACCCCACCGCTCCAAAAGTGCGCGCTTTTCAGGGGCCGTCAGAGCGGCTGCGAAAAGTGGTTAACAGGGTTAAGCCAAGCATTTGGCAAGTCTTACGTCATGTGCGACATCGCTGTTGGTCCGCCAAAACCAGCCGCAAAAAAGATATCTTTTGGTTCGAACATTCGGCGGTTTATGGGTTGCGCATAGGGAGGGTGGAGGCAACGTGCTCGCGTTTGCGGCGTTGTCTTACTACGACTACTACAACCCGCAATGGTCGGTGTGGGCGTCATCTCGCCAGTCCAACATTGATAGCCAGACCATCCATTGTTTCGCCGACGCACCCGAGTACGACCTAGACTTCTACGGCATCGTGCAGGGTGAGGGGCAGACGGGTTGGGGGTCCGGTTCCGGGGGCTTCCGCCCGCAGATGCTTAGTTTGCCGTCTGCGACGCCGGAGAACTCGTTCGTCAAGCTCTCGACCGTCACCGACGCGAAGGGCGGCACGCCCAACTACACCTACGCGGGGCGCGACTATTCCTTGCACAAAACGCTGTGGCCACCGGTCTTCCGCCCGATCGAGTCCGGCGACTTCATCGTGCCGCCCGACACCGAGACCATCGCCCACGCGGTCACCGGGGGCCAGATCTACAGCGGGCCGGCGATTTTGCGGTGGAAATTTGAATTCAGCTGATTCAAGAGGCTATGCAGAAGTTGTAATAAGAGAACAGCTCTAGTCCGGAAGCGCTCGGCTCGGCCTCACGGCCGGCCGGGCGTTTTTTTGCATCTATTTGGAATTATCGGAAAGCTATAGCCGCCGAAGAAAGCGATTGGCCGGGAGCGTGGAAGTCGACAAGTGAATGAGATGTCAGCACAATGAAGACTATGGGAAAGATCGAATCAAAGCACTTCATGGCAGCATTCGATTGGGCCGCACAGGTGTACGACGGCAAAGTCACCGCCACAGAGGCAAGGAAGGTGCTCGCTGACGATCATGGACTCAATCATGGGTCAGCCGGAGACCTCATCGCCATTTTCCGGCGGATGATGCAGGCTGAAGCCTTCAAGCGATCGCTAAGTGAATCTGCATTAACCTACTTCTTGGATCAGATCAAAGCTCGACGGGGCATCGAAGCAGCAGGTAGGGCAGCTACATCGGCACAGAAGCACGTCGAGTATTACGAATCTCACTTCAATACCAAGCGACCGGGCTTCCGCAGAATCATCACAGCGTTCCGCGCAGAATTTCCCTCGAGTACATCGCAGACGCTCGAAGACTTGGAATCTACCCTTCGAAAAGACATTGAGTCAGCACTCAAAGATAGTCATGCTGCCCGCCTTGAACGGCTGAAGAAAGCTTCGAAAACGCCGGAGACTAAACTGGTTGAGGTGAGATGGCTTACGAGAAATCCCGATGTCGTTGCTGAGGTGCTTTATCGCGCTGACGGTTTCTGCGAGCAGTGCAAGTCTCCCGCGCCCTTTCTGAAAAAATCAAACGGCCAACCACACCTCGAGGTCCACCACGTGGTGCCTCTCGCGGACGGAGGACAGGACACGATTGAGAACAGCAAAGCTCTGTGTCCAAATTGCCATCGCCGAGCCCATTATGGTTGAAAGAGCGACGACAAACCGCGGGTTATCCTGCGGAAGGTCCGAGAGGCGTCACTATGTTCAGCTGCCCGGCGTTCGATACGGAGGCATATGTACAGATTAGTCAAGCAACTATATAAAGAGGCTGGCTCAACGAAGAGCTGCATTCAACACGACAGCCCGAACGCGGCGTTCGTCCGCGGAGAGACTGGTGGCTTGTTGCTCTAAGTTCTGTCTTGCCTGATCGATCGTCCAGGCCGGTGTGGCCGCCTTTCTCCGATCTGTGTCACCCCATTGATCACAGAGGTACCATCCGACCAGATAAATCCCGTGCTGGCAAGCATTGTCGGCGAGATAGCGATTTACGAGTTGGGTTTCCATTGCTGTCCGGACTTCGGCATGCCAGCAGCCTTTCACCTCGACGATGACTCGCACGGTATCGAAGGTTCCCTCGGTTGGCCCCGGAATAAGGCCGGTCACATGAATATCAGTGCGTTCGCCGGGACTCCTGGTGTCGCCACTACCCTCTCCTCTTCTGATCTCCACTTCTCGCAATGAGACGATGCCACGTCCCTTGAGCTTGGCTTCAAGTCGAAGCTTCAGCCAATCCGACAATCGATTCTCATCCTTTGGCCGAGTAGGTGTATTGTCAGCCTTGCTCGTGGGAAGGTTCCAGATTTCCGGCGCGGCTGGCGTCTCGCCCTGAAGCTCATCATCAATTTCTACAAACACTTCAACCAACACATCCTGCAACTCCGAGGCCGTCCTTACCAATCGTGACGCTCGCGTCGCGCAGATCTCCAGGACATGTTCTGGTTGTAGTGGCACCCAGCTTTGGCGCAGCATGCGGTCCCTTGCTGACACCAAGGTGTACTTGAGCCAATCAAGGCTCGGCAATTCCTCGGCAATCTTCTGAATGGCCGCCACGGCTTCGGCTGTGCCGCGCTCTTCCAATACTCTCAGTACACCTCCGCGAAAATGGCCAACGGCCTCACGCCACCAACAAAGTGTGCTCCGTCATGATCCGGGTCTTCTGAATGCGGATACTCATGCGCGAGCCAAATATAGAGTGCTGCTAGTTCGTCTTCGGGAAGTCGACTTGCCAGACCGCCGTTGCGTCGGTCCCATTGCGCAATGGCCTCGATAATAGACCGGCCAAACTCTTGATCAGCGGTACACGCTGGCCACACGACGGGCCATCCCACGTCCTCTGCATGCTCGAGAAGCGCGATTACTGCCTCTCGCGCGAGCAGACGTTCCTTCTCCTCGGTCGGAACCGGCACCGTGACGAATGACTGTGCAAAGGCTCTTGCTTCCGCACATCCACGTTCAAGGAATTCCTTCAGGAGAGCACCAACGCAGCTCGGCTTCAGATTTGCATCCTTTGCCTTCTCCAGCATTGCACAGCACAGATGATCACCCCAACAGTTCTGCATCTTGCGCAGAATGGACAGATGTCCATGCTCATCCCGGCCATTCTCCTTATCAATAATTGCAATCAACGCATCGATGGTGGCTTCGGGTGCATTTGCATAGGCCATTGCCGTTAAATCCAAAGCGGGCTGTTCATTGCCTACTATGCTGACAGACACGGGAAACCCGAGGACGCTGGCAGCCCATTTGGTCCAGATCTCGGCTGTTAGGCCTTCAAGTGCTTCCGGTTCTTCATGTGCAAGAAGAACAAGCGCGCGATAGCCGGCGCATGCGGGTCGATGCAACGTGTTTGTTCCCAGCCAAGTCGAGTTGTTGGGCTCGCAGTCACGCAGAGCAGCTTTTGCAGCCTCCACAATACGGTGACGTGTGTCTGGACTGGCGTCCTTCCATCCCGGCAACTCTCGCAGATCATCCTCAACATCATTTCTCCCCCCAGCTTGGCCCGACTTGTCAAATAACATGCAGTGATTGAGTTGCCACCATGCATCGACCTCGCCTGATTCACATCGCCCGAGCCATGTCTTTACATGCTCAGCCATTGGAGGGTCAACCAGCTCGGGCTCCCTACGGCGAGACATCATTTCCTGGTGGGTCTGATGTTTCTGCCGGAGATCGTCCGCCTTCTCAGACCCTACTTCAATTGGACAGAGAAACGGCTCGAATACTGAGTAAATCGCAGGCGAACGCCCAGCCGCGTCAATGATGCATTCGATATCTGCTGCGGCCTGGATGCTGAACACATAGCGTGCCAAGTGAGCATAACGCTGGGCCAACTGGGAATCTGACGCGCCGATTGCCTGGTCAAGCAGCCACCGCAGGTCGTCGTTTTTTACAAGCGCCGATGGAGACCACACGAGGAACGCTGCGTCCTTCTCCACGCTATCCATCTGCTGGATAATCTCATTTACGAGCTTACGTTTTCGATCCTTATCGTCCCGCAGCTTCTTAGTGTCAGCGACATCAGCGAGGCTTGAGTAGACGCTATCCCGCTCTTCCAGTTTTGCGAGCGCATACTTCGCCAACGCCACTCGTGTAGGTGCGTCATCCAGGCGCTCGACGGCCAACGACACCACGCTGTCGGATAGGCGGCGGAGGCCGACGCTGGAATTGTCCGGGTCGTCTTGGTGGAGATTGCACCAGTCGAGTAAACATGGAATTTCATCTGGTGTCAGATGCGTAACGAAATCCTGCCCCAAGAAGAGGTCATAGCTGCCCATGAAGCTCTGCCGCCGGGGAGATTGAATAGCAGCAAGGAGATTATCCAGTGCGATAAGGCGTCTGGACCACAGCGCACTCATCGCACACCCGCGCAACTGGTCATCGGGGTCTTCCGCTTCGTCGGCTGTCACGAGCGGGAGAAGCTGTCGACGATGTGCATCATCGCCAATCTCTGCGATTGCGTGGGCCGCTTGTTCACGGATGTGATGCATGTCGGTGGTATCGAGAGCAACCGCCACAAGCGTATCCTGCAAGTCACTCAACTCGCCGGCCTCTGCAATATCGATCGCGGCCCGACGCGCCACGACGTCCTTGGTCTTGTCCACAATGTAGGGCTGAAGCTGAGCTGCAAGTCCGGGGTGCATGAAGCGGGCGCAACGCTCGCGTAGGGACCACTCTCTATCGTCTACTTCGACATCGTCTAGCTTCTGGAGGACCGCTTCGATCAGAGCAGCTCGATCTGCATTGTCGGCTGTTGCTGCGTCACTACGCAGAAGAACGACTGGATCAGTCGCCATGAACTGCTGAAATACTTGTCGGCTCATGCTTGCGAGCCAGCCTGCAAGTTCTTCAAGTTGAGGAACGACTGGCCGAGTGATGTCGCCTGGATGGCAGACCAAACTGGAAATCTGGGTCAGATCGAGGCTATGCGTCGCCAGATATCTGGCTGCCAGGTACTCCGCGTATGTCTGGTGGGCGAATCCCAGCAGGCCAGTTCCTCGCCCGGAGAACAACCCGGTTGCCAAAACTTCTCGAAGTTCCGCCTCCGTGACTGCCAGACGGTTGCCTTTGGTAGGCTCGATGCCACCCGTTGCTGCGGCGAGCGACATGACATCCTGTGATTGCACTGCACTAGGCGAGTCGATAGCAATCATCGTCTTTCGACACAACGTCATAAGGGCAGCAACCCGCGATGCAACCGCGAGCCGTTGGTCGGGATCGAGCGATCCCAGATGTCCAGCGTCTTTCCGACTAACACTGCTTTCGGTACAAAGTCGGCGACACCCCGACTCGTAAAGGGCTGTCTGCGTGGCAGGAAGACCTTTGCCACTCTTGAACAGATCGATCAGAAAGCGCAACGTGATGGGTTTGATTGCGAGGGGCTGCGCATCCGCTGTATGAACAGCAGTGATGAACTCTTCCTCGTCGATCCCCGCACTTCTCGCAGCGTCAGCTACATCCTGTCGGCGCAGTGGGAGCAGTTCATAAACCGCGAAGCCATCTGATCCCCACAGTTCGCGCAATCCCGCCGTGAGCTGCGATGGCCAATCTGCAGTACGACATGCGATGCGGAGACGCAGCCGGGGCAAGGCCGTCTGGTTGGCGCGGAAAAGGCCAAGGAGCAGTGCTGCGACATTGGGGATGCGTATTCGGCATTCGTCGAGGCTGTCGAGTACCAGATGAAGGATTCCATATTCGTTTGACCACCGCTGGAACTGGTCAGACTCCACGATACGCCGTTCGAGACGATCTTCACTGCCAAACTCGCACAGATCGATTGGCAGGAAACCTTCGCCTGTGGTGGCGCATTCCGACTTCAACGCTGCTACGACTGACTGGATGGCCGTGGATTTGCCGATGCCTGGCTCCCCCAGCAGCGCGAGGGCCGGCAGGTGTGCGATGGAAGCGAAAGACACCGCATCCGGCTGATATATGCGGGAATGCTCTCCCGCCGGATCAACGAGGAAGCCTTTATCACCAAGGCTGTACGAGCCATCGATCGGGCACCAGAATCTTGGCCACGTGCTCATGAAATCATTGTCTTACATCGTATCATCCAGTACAAATCCATCTAAAGCTCGGCACAGGGGATATATGGCTAGACTAACTTCCCATTATATCTCTTGTGGACTCAAGACAATTAATGCCGGTTCCCACGTGGCGAACAGCGAGTGTACGATCGTAGTTTGCGAATCAGTAAGTGACGAGTTCCGTCGATCAAATTAGGTCCGCGGAAATTTGGACGTTGAGCTTCCCACGAGCGGAGATCGCATCGATGGACTGAAATAACAGGAAATGGAATTGGTATATGAATAAGGCTAACTTCTCTCCTCACAACCCATGGAAAATATTCCCCGCAACGAAGACGCTTGCGTACTACCACCCTGCCGCACAGTTTATAGAGCTAAGTGAGATCGATAGCACTCGTCTTCAACAGGCACTGTCTGGACGCGATCCCAAGGACTGTGTCGCTGTTCTGCCGCTCCTATTTCACGAATTACGGCACTGGATTGATCACGCCGCCACTGTTTGGGGTCGGAAGCGCCTCGTCGGATTGTTCGACGCGATTCACGCACGTCACGCAAATGATCCAAATGATTTCTACAGAATTGTCGATTACAGACGCTTGCAGGACCGCGATTACTTCGCTGAATACTTTTCGACTGTGGAGCACACTTCACGTCCCACTCACGCAGTCGATCAATGGCTGTACCAACATACCTGCGGAATGCGTTTTGATCTTGCAGGACACTTAGATAAGACGTCGCCCATTTTCTTCACAAGTTATCGCTGGTCAACCGGGGAATCAGCATGTCGTGTGCCATTCTCAGCCACATCATTGCTGGAGTCCTCGGCCATGCATTTTGAGTTGGCGATCCATAATTTGTTCGCCTCTCAACTTGCCCATGGAGAGCGTCAAGTTGAGGAAACTCAAATAGAATCATTATGGCGACAATCTCTCTACACGCCCGCTCTGGGCAAGTACTCTACGGCAGCCCATTTGATCGCAAACCGCTTGGCTCTCAGCGCGGCAAATGAGGCTTATCCACTGGCCAGTGCACTTGCTTCTGTATGTCTAAATATCTCCGACGATGTTTTCGATCGTTTATCAGTTCCAAAAGATTTTGAGATGTGGGGGGAACGTAACATTGCCGCCATCAAGGGGCGAGATCGAGGGTATGCCTATCTTGCAATTGCGTTTCATGCCATCAATGAATACACCGACAATCCGCGACTTTGGGTGGATGCGGCCGTGCAAGCTGCAGGTTTGCCGCCCGTGGATGAACTTGAGCTAACTGCACGCCAAGAATTGGACGTAATATCCACCACAGCTATGGACGGCCCTTTCTCGAAACGCCTTACGGAGATCGTCGCGGCTGGAAATGACATATTCGATGCTGTGGGTATCGTCCCGACCATTGACGGCACACTCAAAGCTCTAGGAGATCTCAAGATGCCGCCAATAGTATGTTCCGATTGTAACTGGCATCGTTTTGGCAAGCCGTGGCTTATCAATGATCCGACAGAAACGGACGCTTGGTGGGACCAGTGGTCTACCAAAGAACAGCAATTTACCGAGTTTATGAAAGCATGTGGTATTTAGCCTTCTGATTGAACGCTGCAGGGTTATAACCAGAAGTTGTGTTCTGACTCAATGAGGAACAGCGGCTGACCTTTGTTATGTCTTACGCCGCCCGGCGATAACTCCGCCGCAACCCACCCAGCCGCTCCTCGCACACCACCTCGCTGCCCCGCGTGAACTCCCCCGGAAGCCCCGCCCGCCCCACCGATTCCGGGGGCGGGGGCATCCCGTTCGGCGGCTGACCGATCTGCATGTGCACACGTTCGGTGTTGTAGTGCTCGACGAACTCGTGCTGCAGGTGATCCAAGTGCCGCTGGCCCAGCACCACGAAGTGATCCAGGCACTCGTGCTTGAGGGTCTGGATGAAACGCTCTGCATATGCGTTGAGGTTCGGCTTCATCGGACCCACCGGCTTGGTGTCGATCCCGCTCTGCTTCAGGATCGCGCTGAACTGCGCGGTGAACTTGGTGTCGTAGTCGTGGATCAGTTGGCCGATCGGTTCGCCGCCTGCTTCCGCGTCCATGATCAGTGTGCGTGCCTGCTGAGCCACCCACGCGGCATCGGGTGGAACGTGCTGCTGGATGTGACGACTTTGCGGCTACTCAGGTGGATGAACACCAGGATGTAGCAGTCGATGAGGCCGCCCAGCGTCCACACCTTTTTACTCACGAAGTCGCACGCCCACAGCGTCTTAGCGTGTCGGGTCAGGTAGTCGTTCCAGCTGCCCTCGGACCGGCCGGGCCCCGGGGCGAAGCCGGCGTCTTTGAGGATGTTGCGGATCGTGGTCTTGCCCACGTTATGGATACCCAGCTTCTTGAGCTCACCGAGGATGCGGGTGTAGCCCCAGCCGCTCTCCCGGGCGATGCGCACGACCAACTGCCGAACCTCTTCCGGGGTGCGGGGTCGGCCCGGAACACGCTTGGGCTTAGCGCGGGTCAATCCCTTCGGCTTCTTCGCCTCCGCCGTCCAACGCTGGAACGTGCGGTGGCTCACAACCGTGATCAGATGCTTGAGCGCCGGGCCTACCCGCTTACCCAGCTTCACCAGCTTCTTCCGTTCGGGGGGCGTGACCGTGACTCGCTTGGGCAGTTTCGACCGCAGCACTCGGTTCTCTGCACGGAGGTACTGGACCTGCGCTACCATGTTGCGGTGGCGGGCGTTGGCGAAGCAATGAAAAAGGGGATGGAAGAAGCGCGGCATGGACGGTACCGTAGGGGGTGGCCGCATCCGTGCGGGAAACAAAAAACCCTCTGCCCGGCTGCCATGAGGGGTGACGGAGTTTTTGAACAGCGCCGGGGACGGCAGGATACCCGGCCGCGGAGCCACTTCAACCCTGACCGCCGCGCCGCCGCTGGGATGCGGTGAAAAACCGATGTTGTTAACCAGTGCCGCTTATCTCTAGCGCGATCGGCCTGCGAAGTGACAACTTTATGGGTTGCAGATAGGCCCCTTAGCTCAACCCCACCCCTTCAAAAGTGCGCGCTTTTCAGGGGCCGTCAGAGCGGCCGCAATAAGTAGTTAACAGGTTTAAATCAAGCATTCGAAACGCCTTACGTCATGCGCGATGTCGCTATGGGTACGCCAAAGCTCGCCGCGAAAAAGATATCTTTTGGTTCGAACATTTGGCGGTTTATAGGTTGCGCATAGGGAGGCCCAGCACCTGGATCGACGACAGGATACGTTGGTATTTGGGCAGCTCCCGCATACGATCGTGGACGATCCGCGTTGGAAGCAGTTGTGAAAGCGACAAGGTCAAACCCTTGGACTCAAACGCGATGTTGACCTCAGCCATCCTCCACCTCCTGGGTCTTGATCTTCTCGGCCAGGTACGCGGGGAGGGTTTCGAGCTTTTCGGCGCGCAGCAGGTTGACCAGGTCTTCATCCTGCAGCAGCTGCCGTAGCACCGAGACTACGAATAGCAGCCGGGTTTCGCACAGCTTGGCCTTCTTGATCAATGCCCGCTGTTTGCTTGTCTCGTGTCGGTACTGGCGCATGATCGAACGCGATTCATCATCGCCCGAGTGGGAGTTGACGGCTCGGTGATAGATGCCCATGCCGCTGCTCCTGCGCTTCTCGATGAGCTTCCTCGCGGTCAGGAGTTCTTTGCCCCGCAAGGATTTGTCCTCATACGATTCACGTAGGAAGCGTTGGACCTCTTCGTCGTCGGCGGTGGCGATCGTGACGGCCACGCTGATGGGGACCTGACTCTTCTCGACCGCTTGGATGAGCTTTTCTTCACCCTTTTGTATGAGCCGCACCAACCCACGCACGTAGGTCTGATCCAAATCGGTTTTCCGGGCGATCTGGGCGTAGGTGTAGCCACGCTCCTTCAAGGAACCGACTTGCTTGACCAGCTCTACTGAGGTGTAGGTTCGACGGGCCAGGTTCTCCACCAAGCTCATCAGCAACACTTCTTCCCGTGTCGCCTCCACCACGATGGCGGGAATCTCGGTCGCCCCCAGCGCTACGAAAGCTTCGAGGCGGCCTTGTCCGAAGACCAGGTCGTAGACCAGCTGGCCTTCATGCGACTTACGCCGGGCCACGCGGATCGGCTTCTTCAACCCCAACCGCTTGATGCTCTTCACGATCTGCTGGAACTTGGGCTTAGCCCGCGCGCGAGGATTGACCACGTTGATCTGATCGATCGGGATAATCTCCACCGCATATTGCCCGTTGCTCGTCAAGCGGCCACCTCGATCCGGCATCGGCGTGCCAACGCCCAGAAGTACGACAGGTCGTCGAATCGATAGGTGTCCAGCGACGCCCCGTTGCCCGAACTCAGCGAGAGCCGCGAGCCGCATAGATCGATCCAGGGCAGCAAGTAGTAGTCGGTCACCGAATCATTCGCAGGGCACATCCGCACCACCACCGTGATGTCGGGACGAAGACTCTAATTAAGATGAACCAGCCACCGCATCGAACCCGCCCCGGTCTGGCGGCAACGCGACAGAACAATCGATGCGGTGAATTCGTCATTGATTAGCAGCAAGTCCGATTCCTCGTCGCGCTCGACTTCTCCGACGATCTTTTCGATCTCCGATACGGTGTCGTTGACGATCTCGGGGTGCATCCTGCGGAGTTGCTGTTTGATCTTGACGTATTCATAGTCCCGTTCAGGGGTATAGCCGACCAATCGGTAGGCCCGGATCAATGTTCCGAAACGGTTGCGATAAGCCGCACTCGACGGCATGTCTTCGGCTTCGTCGATCAAGATGCCGGAGATACGCTGGTGTCGATCCATCAGTGCTTTGAGGCGTGACAGCATCTCGTCGTCCGTGAAACGGCGGTTCCGCTCCAGGATGATGCTTTGGGCGGTGAAAAAGACCTGGGGTTCAACAACCGCATCGAATGCGTTTTCGGCTCGAATCCACATTTCCGGGGCGTTCTGGACGCGCTTTTTCTTGAGCTTGAATGAAACGCGGTTGTAGACGTTATGGCCGATGTATTTCTCGTTTGTGATGATCTGGTGGACCATGCTGCGGGTCCACGAACGCCCCGATTCTGACGGGACCTGCTCGCGATTCAGAAGGTCAGCAATCTGCCGCTCGGTGTGGTCTTCGTGGATGAACAGACGGTAGATTCGTTTTACGATGTCTTGCTCGTCGTCCGGCCCCGGCACCAAGACGACGCGATCGGTTTGTAGACTTTTGTGCTCGCCTCGGCCAAGCACGCCCTTGGGCTGGCCGGCTTGATCGACGAGCATCCGACGCAGGCCGTAGCCTGCGGTTCCGCCTTGCCGAAACCCCTTCTCGATCAAGTTGCACTGGCCCTGAAAGACTTTGACTGATAGCTCGCGGCTGTATTCGCCCGCCATCGCCCGCTTTACGCTCTTGAAGATCGTCGCCTGTGTGCTGCCGTCGTTGTCGAACTGCTCAGCGCAGTACTGAACATCAATGCCCGCTCGCTTGCAGACGTACTCGTAGTATGCGCTCTCGTCGGCGTCTTGAAACCGGCCCCATCGGCTGATGTCGTAGACCAGGATCGATTGGAAGTCTGTCTCGCCCCGTTCAACGTCGGTGATGAGCTGACGGAGCTGGTCTCTGCCCTCGATCCTCAGACCGCTTTTCCCTGAGTCTGCATAGGTGCGGACGATCTCGCAGCCGCGACGCTCCGCATAGTCGCGGACAGCATTGGCCTGATTCTCCGTGGAGTACTGCTGGTGCTCGGTGGACATGCGGATGTACTGCGCCGCCCGCCGTGCTGGAGTAGCCTGATTTTCTGATTCGGATTGATCTGCCATGACGTTCCTTGTGTCGCGGCAGGTAGTATGAATTGAGACTGTGCTTTGGCGCGGGCAAAGCTGTGGGAAATCTGTGGGATTTCATTTTTAGGCTTCACGCAGGCGGTCGAGCATGAGACCATAACAGCGTCCCTGCCCGTGGATGGTGTCTGCCACCGCGTGCATCCCCGCTTCGCGTAAGCCGCGACGTAGCTCGCGCACGGCCGAGCGGATCGCGGTTTCGGAGCGGGGTTGACCATCCCATACGTCTTCGATCAACTGCTCGTAGGTCACGTAGATATTGGGCCGGCGAGCGAGCCGTTCGACAAGGCGGAAGGGAGTCGTGGGACCGAAGCGGCAAATGCAATCACCCCAACGGACCTCGAAGGTGTCGTGAAGCACCGCAAGCGATGAACGACTCCTGCCCGTCCGGGACTTGCCGAGGCTGTCCGCAAGCCGACCGACCACGCCTTCAATATCAACAACGCATCGATGCCGTTCCTCCTCCAGAGCACGGAGTCGAGATCAGGAGCGCCCGGAGCTGATCGAGAGGATCAATATCCGGCATGAGGCACCTTCCTTTCGGCAGCCTCCCGGCACGCCCAAATCCTCGGCGAGATCAACAGCAACCCCTTGAGGCTGTTGGAAGGGTGAAATGTTGAGATCGGCGGAAGGTGGCGGCGTGCGTCTGGGAGGCTGCAGGCGGGACTTCCACATCGCCGATTCGAGCCGCCAACCCCATTTTAGACAAAATGTCTAAACCGATCTTGACAAACTGCCGATGGGAAGACAAAATGTCTAGGTGAGAGTGATCAGCCTCAAGCCGCTACGCGAGTTCTGGGAGCGGCATGCCGACGCCGAGGCCCCGCTCCGTCAGTGGTACAAGCTGGCGACGCACGCGACATGGTCGAGCCTCCAGGACGTGCGGACCGACCTGCCCCAGGCGGACGGCGTGGCCAATCGACGGGGCGAAACGCTGACCGTGTTCAACATCGGCGGCAACAAGTACCGGTTGGTCGCCCGCATCCGATACGACTACCAATTGATCAACGTCCGCGACGTGCTGACGCACCCCGAGTATGACAAAGGCAAGTGGAAAGAGTAACACCATGGGCAAGACACGCAATCACCAAGACAAGCTCCCCGGCCGCTTTGACGAGTTGGTACGGCTGATGCCGCCCCAAGCCATCGCCGACGATATTCAGCTCGATAACGCGATCGAGATGATCGACCGGATCATGGCGATCCCGAAACTGACCAAAGGACAGGGCCTCTACCTCGAAACCCTCACGCAGCTCGTGGGCGTGTACGAGTCGGAGCATCACGCCATCGACACCGGCGACATCTCGGGCTTGGATTCGCTCAAGCACCTCCTCAATGCGAATGGCATGAGCGGAACCGACCTCGCCAACTTACTCAACGTTCACGCGAGCATGGGATCCAAGATTCTCAAAGGCGAGCGGAAACTAACCGCCGACCACCTCCGCAAGCTGACCGAGCGTTTTCACGTTGAGGCATCGCTTTTTCTCTGAACGATGTGACACTGCGATTTACACCTGTTAAATCAAAAGAGAGATCGATGAGCTTTGTTTTGCGGCGCAGAGCGCATATTCATCTTTCATGAAAGTCTCGGCTTGGACGGTTGCACTTACGGAGCTGTACGCCAACAGTTCACCCGGCCTTGGCATCGAGATGGATCTCGATGCGGCCCAGCAATACCCGCCATCCTACGGTGTGGTCGATTGGACCGAAACAAGGCGACCTGATGGATCTCTTTCCTACCCCTAGCCAAACTGACACACGTTGGCCACGCCGGAGCCGTTCGGGTTCATCGCCTTGAGATTCGGTCAGCAGGATTGGGGTGGCTCGTCTCATCCCAAACCTTCGCGTCATGACTCAATTAGTTCAGGCAAATCAGGCGGTACCAAACGCCACCACTTAAGCAGCGCATTTGTGCTGCCAAGTTCTTGGCTTAGGGTTTCACGCGGCCAGGTCACGAGGCTTTAGCGTTCTTTGCGGCGTTTGATCACGCGGGATTCGTCGCTATCGGGGCGGTCTCAACTGACGATCAAGCCTCGCTTCGTCGCGCGGGCTTAGGTTAACGCAGCACATCAACGCGTCGATGTAGCGGATAAGGTCCGGCGGCACCAACAGCACGCCGGTGAGACTTTAATGGCCGCTAAACTTCCTAAACCCATTCTTTAAAGTCCGGAGCGTCGTGTCGCGATCGATCACCAAGGTTTCCAATTTGAGCATCTCGGCGAAGTCTTCGAGGGGTTCGACGGTGAGTGCGAGGCTGTAGCCGGTGTGGTGGGCGCCCCGGCGTAGATCCACGCGGCGGCGGCGGTCTTGAGGTCGGGCATCGGATTCCACAACGCGCGGGCCACCGGCAGCCTCGGCAGGTTTTGAGCGGGAGTGACCGCCTGGACTTCATTGAGGATCAAGCGGAAGCGGTCGCCCAAGTCGATGATTGAGGCGTTGATCGCGTCGCCGGCCGGGGCGTTAAACACCAAGCGGGCGGGGTCGTCTTTGCCGCCGATGCCCAGCGGATGCACTTCGAGGCTGGGCTTGGTTCCGCGAGTCGCGATGCTGGGACAGATCTCGAGCATGTGCGAGCCGAGCACCTGCATGCCCTCGGGATGGAAGTGGTAAGTGTAATCTTCCATGAACGAGGTGCCGCCCGTCAGGCCCACGCTCATCACCTTCATCGCGCGGAGTAGCGCTGCGGTTTTCCAGTCGCCCTCGGCCCCGAAGCCGTAGCCATCCGCCATCAGCCGCTGGGTCGCAATTCCGGGAAGCTGCTTGAGGCCGTGGAGATTCTCGAAGGTATCGGTGTAGGCGTAGGCGCCGACTTCCTGGAGGAAGCTGCGCAGGGCCAACTCGATACGGGCCGCGTCGCGGACCGACGCGTGGCGTTCACCGCCTTTTTGCAGGTCGGCCGCCATGGTGTATTGCTGTTCATATTCGCCACAAAGATGGTCGATGTGCGCGTCGGTAATTTGTTTTTTGTGTTCGGCGAGATCGCCCAGGCCGTAGCCGTGGACTTCGTAGCCGAAGACTTTTTGCGCTTCGACCTTATCGCCCTCGGTCACGGAGACCTGCCGCATGTTGTCGCCCAATCGTGCGATCTTCAAAGTCTTTTGGTCAGCCCGGGCGCACGCGGCCCGCGCCCACGCGTCGAGGCGGTCGTGAACTTCTTCGTCCTGCCAGTGGCCGACGATGACTTTGCGTGGTATGCCTAAACGGGTGCAGATGAACCCGAACTCGCGGCCGCCGTGGGCCGACTGGTGCAGGTTCATGTAGTCCATGTCGATCGCGTCCCACGGGATGTCGCGGTGGAACTGCGTGTGCAAGTGGGCCAGGGGTTTTTGCAATTCGGTGAGCCCGTTGATCCACATCTTGGCGGGCGAGAACGTGTGCATCCACGCGATCAAACCCACGCAGTACGGCGATGCGTTGGCCTCACGTATCACTGCCGTGATCGCTTCGGGCCCGGTCAGCACCGGCTTGAACACGACCTTCACCGCGGGCTTGTTCGAGTCGTTGAGGTGGGCCGCGACCTCTTGGGCGTTGGCGGCCACCTGGCGAAGCGTTTCTTCGCCGTAGAGGTGTTGGCTGCCGGTAATGAACCAGACTTCGTAGGCGGAAAGATCAATCATGGGGGAGTGGCTCGAGGGGTGAGGGACGAGGCTTGATGTTTAGGGCCGGTATGCCTGCCCTGCGGGTTGTTACTTGGGTTGGCCGTAGTACGCATCCGGGCCGTGCTTGCGGCGGTGATGTTTTCCGAGCACGTAAGCTTCGAGCTGCGGGGGCCTTTGGCCGCCGAGCAGCAATGCGGTGTCGAGGTTCATCGCGGCCACCGCCTCGAGGGCCACCGCGTTGTCCACCGAATGGTTGGCCGACGCCCCCCACGCAAACGGCGCATGGCCCGCAACCAACACGCCCGGCATCGCGGCGGGGTCGAGTTGATTTTCGGGGACAGTTCCGGGGGCAATTCCGGGGGCAATTCCGGGGGCGGCGAATGTTTCGATAATGACCCGGCCGGTGTTCGCTTCGTAGGCGGTTTCCACTTCCTCGGCGGTGAGCGGGCGGGTCACGGGGACCGGGCCGTGGAAGTGGTCGGCGTGCGTGGTGCCCAGGCATTGAATCGCCCGGCGGGCCTGCGCAAACGCGGTGGCTTTGGGGCTGTGGGTGTGCGTCACGCCCGCCACGCCCGCACCCCGCCCCCGGAAATATTGATAAAGCAGCACGTGCGTCGGCGTGTCCGATGAGGGCCGCAGGCCGCCTTCAACGACTTGGCCTTCGAGATCGACCAACACGATGGATTCGGGAGTCAGGTCGCCGTAGGCCACGCCGCTGGGCTTAATCGCCACCAGCCCGCTGTCGGCATCAAAGCCCGAAACGTTGCCCCACGTCAGCGTGACCAATCCCTCGGCCACCAGCCGCTGGTTCGCCCGGCAGACTTCTTCGCGCAGCGTCGTGAGCCGCATCACGCGCCCCCTTGCCGAACCCGGTCGCGCAGGTCCAGCAGCGTCGGCATCACCTCGCCCAAGCGAGCAGACTCGGTCACGCCGCCGAACGCGTCGTGGAGTTGGCCGTACAGTTCAAACAACTGGGCATACACCGCGACCGCCTCGGGATTCGGCGTGTACATCTTGTCTTTGATCCCGGTCATCGCCGCGACCGCCGCATCCGCGTCGGCATAAACGCCCGCCACGATCGACCCGAAGATCGCCGCGCCCAGCGCACAGGTTTGCCCCGATCGGCTGACCTGCATCGGGCGGTTCAAAACGTCGGCGTAAATCTGCATCACAAAATCACTCTTCTCCGCGATGCCCCCGCAGTTCACGACCCGCTCGATCTTGACGCCATACTTCTCAAAACGCTTGACGATGGTCAGCGCCCGAACGCGGTGGCCTCCACCACGGCACGATAGATTTCCGCTGCGGTGGTGTGCAGTGTTTGGCCGAGCATCAGCCCGGTGAGGCGTGGGTTAACCAGCACGGTCCGGTTGCCGTTGTTCCAATCCAGGTATAACAAGCCGCTGGCCCCCGGAAGCATCTTCACCGCTTCATTGGTTAGCGCAACGTGGGTGTCGCGGGGTCCGCTTCCCGGGGTATGTTCTGAAGCGTTTCCGAGGTCATTTCCGGGGGCGGTGTATTTTGACGGGGCGAGGTGTTTGGCGACCCAGTTAAACAGATCGCCCACCGCCGACTGCCCGGCTTCGAGGCCGTACTGCCCCGCGACGACCGAGCCGGGCACGATGCCGCACAACCCCGGGATGTCCGCGAGCGGTTGGCCTTCGTCCACCGGCCAAACCGTGATGTCGCAGGTACTCGTACCCATGATCTTCACCAGCGTGCCCGGGGTCACGCCCGCGCCGACCGCGCCGTGGTGGGCATCAAACGCGCCCGCCGCGACCGGAATCCCCGCCACTTCCGGGGGCAAGCCGCAGCGTTCCGCGACGTCGGCCGCCAACTTGCCCGCCGGCTCGCTCGACGGCACCGCCGTGTCGTACAGCCGGTCCCGCAGCGCCGCCAGGTCCGGATCGAGGGCGGCCAAGAATGCTTTGCTGGGCAAACCGCCCCAGTCGTCGTGGAACATCGCCTTGTGGCCGGCCGCGCAGATGCCGCGCACGATCTGATTGGGCTGGAGATTCCCGCAGGCGTAGCCCGGGATCCAGTCGGCCATCTCGACCCAGCTGTTCGCCGCAGCGAACACGTCCGGTGCGACCCGCTTGCAACGCAGAATCTTCGACCAGAACCATTCGGAAGAATACGCCCCGCCGCACTTGGCCAAGTACGGCTCGCCACGCGCCTCGGCCAACGCGGTGATCTCGGCCGCCTCGGCGTAACCCGTGTGGTCTTTCCAAAGCCACGCTTGCGCGGCAATCACATCCTTAAACTCCGGCTTCATGCCCAGCGGCGTGCCTTGGGCATCGACCGGGATCGGCGTTGAGCCGGTGGTGTCGATCCCTAAACCGACCACTTTCGACACGTCGAATGCGGCATCATGTTTCGCCGCATCGAGCGCGCCGCGGATGCTTTGCTCAAACCCAGCGACGTAATCCCCGGGGTGTTGCCGGGCAAGGTTGGGGTCTGTCGGGTCGAGCAAGATGCCCGCGTCACCCGAAGGGTAAGGGATCACGTGGGACGCGACCTCGCGGCCATCGGCACAATCCACGATCAACGCTCGCGCCGAATTCGAACCAAAATCAACGCCTATCGCAAAAGCTGCATCAGCGAAAATAGACATGCTGGGAAATCCGAGAGATGAGGTGGGGAAATCGGTTCGCATCACATAAGAATCGTGAAGAATACAGCAATTAGCAATTATTTCCCAAATGCTCGTATGGCAAAAGCAGTCCCCGAGCGGATGGCGTTGTTCATGCTATCCAATCACGAGAGCACTGCTATTGAAAATCATGCGAGCGACGGTGCCCCCTATCCAAGGCGTAACCCCTCTTTTAAAATCTTAATGCACTTTGTATGAAAGATTCTAATCGTTCACACGTGCGGTGGCTGACAACCCTAATCAGATGCTTGACCGTCGGGCCTACCCGCTTACCCAGCTTCACCAGCTTCTTCCGTTCCGGGGGCGTGACCGTGACACGCTTGGGCAGTCTCGACCGCAGCACTTGTTTCTCTGCACGGAGGTACTCAACCTGCGCCACCAGGTCGCGGTGGCGGGCGTTGGCCAAGCAATGAAACAGGGGATGGAGAATCGGGGCATGGACGCTACCGTGGGGGTGGCCGCATCCGTGCGGGTGAGCAGATCCCCCTTGGCGACGTGCTGTGTGGGGTGACAGGGTTTTTGAACAGCGCCGGGGACGGCAGGATACCCGGCCGCAGAGCCGCTTCAACCTCGACCGGCCCGCCGCCGCAGGGATGCAGTGAAAAGTCGAGGTTGTTAAACATCGCCGCGCATTGCCAGCGCGACCGTCCTGCGAAATGACAACTTTCATGGGTTGCATTTAGCCCCTTCGCGCAACCCCACCCCTTCAAAACTTCGCGGTCGCGGACAAGGAGCTTCCGCCACCGCCACATCCCCGCGGCGGTTTTTTCATGCACATCCCCAGCGCCAGCTAATCTTACCACGCGAAACCGCACAAACCGCGACAGGCCCCACCCGACCCGTTCTTACGCAACCGAACTGCTGACGCATTAAATCTAAAACACGAATCGGATACTTACGGCCCGCGCGATATATAAAAAATGCAAGTCGCTGAACTATCGCACGAGTGGGCTAGCGGGATTGCAACTGGTCGATCAAGGCGTCCAGGGTCTGGTCGGCGTCACGCGGGATAAGTTCCCAGATGACTTGATTGGACAGTGATTCGCCTGGGGCGAGCTGGATCAGCGGGCCGACGACTTCGAGTTCGACGTAGCTGTCGGCGTAGTAGGCCTGGATCGACGAGAGTTCGGGGTAGGCGCCGTCGGGGTCGAAGTCGGTGGTTTGGAGGAAGGCGTAGTCGTCGTAGACCCCGGCGATCCAGCGGCCGAAGGTGCCGAGCTTGGCGTGGGCATCACCGCGGATCTGCCAGACCGCGGCGCTCTGGTCGTCGATCAGCTCGACTCGGCCTTTGACTTTGTCGGCGGTGGTTTCGGTGAGCATCTGCACGCGGGGCCGATCGATGGGCCGGGGGGTGGCGATGTCCATGAGGACCTGCGGGGGATGGATCACCTGGGTGACGGTCCACGCCTGCACGGGGAACGGGTTGGGTTTGATACGGCGGACGGTGTTGGTGGTGGTGACCCGGGGCAGGGTGGGGTGAAGCTCGAAGGTCCGCTGTACGACCACGCCGTAGTGTGGGCTCTCGCGACTCTCGATCGTGAGGGAGCGCGGGGTCTGCTGGGTGACGTTCCAGGCCTCGCCGTCGATCACGCCGTCGGGCGGCCACTCCACGTTGCCCGTGGCGCGGGCCCAAAGGGGCTGGGGAGCGAGCCAGAGCTTGTCGCCGCCGTAGTTGATGTATTGCTGGCCGGGCACGGCATGACCCGGGACCGGCTGATCCACGGCGGACTCGTCGGCGATCCAGATCAGGTTCGGCCCGTTCAGGGGGCCAAACGCCACGACCCGCCCGACCGCGGCGGACACGCCCAGCTGGATGCTGCCGTTGCGTAGGGTGATCTGGTCGGGAAAAACCAGGGGGGGCGATGGGGCCGGGGGGGCCACCGGGTTCGTGGACCGGCAGCCGATAGTCATGAGGGTCGTGATCGCCAGCATCACCACCCGATGGGCAAACGGGCGTTGCGAAGCGGTCGGCAGGACGTTATTCATCAGACAGAACCTCGGACGGGGGACAAGACGGTAAAGAGATGAGCCAGCGCCGCGCGGGGCCGACGGCGGAGCCCCCATCTTATCTGCTGCAAGGGGGATTCACGCGGCAAGCCGGCGGCGACCGGTCAGCGCGAGGCCGGCCAGGCCGAGCAACATCAGGCTGGTGGACTCGGGCACGAGGAAGAAGTCGATCACGTCCTGTCGCGTCAGGTTGGTGGCGGAAGGATCGTGGGCGTACCAGTGGTCCGCCAAGACGTAGACATCGTCGAGGTCGCTGGCCCCGTCGCCGGTGAAATCGCCGGTGCCCCAGCGTTGGCCGGTGCTGGAGATGTAGGCGTCCGCGAGGATGTCGCGGTCGGTTTCGTTGACTTGCCCGTCGAGGTTGGCGTCGCCGTAGAAGGTGCCGAAGATCACTTCGATCAGCAGGTCTTTGTCGGTCTGATCGACCAGGCCCGAGCCGTCGATGTCCGCCAGCCAGTCGTCGCTGCCGGTGCGTTGCACCAGGGCGTCGATGTCGAAGCTGTCGCTGCCGAAGGCCTGGTTGACGTTGCCCCGGCGCAGCAGCAGGTCGTCGTATTCATTGAGGACGGCCTGCGAAGCCCCGCCCGCGGTGAGGGCGTTTTGCAGGCCCAGCAGGTCGCTCCAGCCCACCCGGCCGTCGCCGTCGAGATCCGCCGCGGCGTTGAAGCGTTGGTCACGCGAATAGTAAATCGCCTCGAACGCGTCGGGGGTGTTCGCCAGGTCGGTGACTTGGTACACCCCGTCGAAGTTCAGGTCGCCAAAGCCTGCGCCCGGGCCGTCGACGATCGACTGGCCCGCAAAACGCTGCACGTTCGAGTTGCCCGTGGCCTCAAAGGTCACCACGCTGAACACGTGGTTGCCCGTGCCCAGGGCGTCCATGTACTGCTTAAACAGATTGACGTCGACCTGCTGGGTCACGCCTTCGCCTGCCCGGGCCCGGCCCAGCAGATCGCTATCGGTGACCGCGGCCCCGAAGTCGGTGAAGACGTGCATGCTGTTGGCGGTGAAGTCCACCGACTCGAACACGACGTCGCGGTCGCCGGACCCGGGCTGATTCACCGCCTTGAGCTCGGACACCGCGGCGAGGGGGTCCAGCCGATCGACGTAGATGACTTTCTTGAAATCCTGGTAGATTTCCGGCCCGCCGTCGTCGCGGTGGCGGAAAGCGCGGACGGTGAGGTAGTGCTCGCCCTCCGCGAGGCCGGTGGTGTCGATGGTCTGGGCAAACAACCCGTTGCCATCGGCGTTGAAAAAGCCCGCGTCGTTGGTGGTGACGAATTGCTCGAATCCGTAGGCCACCGTCCCGGGGGTATCGAAGTCCACGCCGGTGAGGGTGGCGTTGGGGTTGATGCCGTTGAGGTTGAGCCCGGCGTCGATGCGGAACAGGGCGTTGTCCCCGTCGGCGTCGCGGTCGCGGATCGAGCGCTGGACCATCTGCCCGTTCTCCAGCCGGGTGCCGTTGAGCGTACGGGCCTGGGTTTCGAGGCTCAGGGTAAACACGTCGTCGGTGATCACGTGCAGGTCGGTGAGGCGGGTGGTGCCGTTGGCGAAGTTGTTGGCCGTCGGCGTGCTGCCCGCCAACACGTTGACGCTGCCGCTGGCCTGGTCGAGTTGGATGCCGTCCTGGGAATCGGGCGTCGCCAGGCCGTAGATCAGATAGCCCTCGTCCCGGCCGTTTTCGTTTCTTGCAAATCGGACCGTCGCCCGGCCCGGGCCGCCGAAGAAATCGTTATCGACCGTGACCAGCTCCGCGATATCGCCCCGGCGGGCGGCGTTGCCCGTCAGCTCGACGAGCGTGGTGCCGAAGTCAAAATCCACTTCGACCCGCCGCTCGTCAAAGCCCTCGTCCGTGCGATTGCTCAGCAGGACCAGGGCGCTGTCGGAGCGCTCGAAAGCGTAGTTTTCTTTTTCCAGCAGGCGCTGGCGGTAATCGCCGCGGCCGTGGGTGTTGCGAGCGTCGACGAGGGTGGTGATCGTGTCGCCGTAGACCCCGCCCAGCGCATCGCCCCGGCCGTCTTTGGGAAAGTCTCGGCCGTCGCCGAACTCTTTGCCGTTGAAATATACCACGCTGTTGCCGGGCAGCATCAGCATCTGGGCGTGGGCAACGTTAGACAGGTCCGGCCCGTTTTCGTCATGGCTGGCGACAAATTTCACGCCCGACGAGCCGTTGTACTGACCGTCGTCGTAGGGGTCCATGTCGGCGCCCACGAGGTTGCGCCAGTCGTTCTGAAACCCGTTGCCGGTGAGGTTGGCTTTCTGGGCAAAGTGGAACGCGAAGTCCAGCGAGTCGCGGTTGCCGCCGATGCGGCCCGGGTCGTTGGGGTCGATGTTTTTCTTGGCGTAGCTCTGCAGGCGATCGCGGTCGCCCTCGAAGACTTCGGAATAACTAAAGACGTGATCCGTCGAGCCGTCGAGGAGTTTGCGGTTGTTGGCGCGGTAGACCGCCTGATCGACGTAGTCGAAGACAAAGTCGTCGACGTGTTTGGCGGCGTCGATGCGCAGGCCGTCGATGCCCACGTCCTGGATCATGTAGCGCATGTAGCGCATCAGGTAGGCCGTCGCGTTTTCGCCGACCGGATCGCCGGCGGTGGGGTCGGCCGTGTTGAACTCGTAGATGCGGATGTCCGCTTCGCCGGTCGCGGGGTTGAACACCGAGATCGACGGGCCGTCGCGGTCGGTGTAGAACCGGCGGTTGGTTTCGGTCGCGACGTTGGCGAGTCGGCCGAAGCGTTCGGTGGTGCCCGCGGGCACGTTGCCGCCGTGCTGGCCGAACACCGGATTCTCGAAGCCCGGCACGGGGTTGCGGATGAAGCGAAAATCGGTGGTGTGGTCGATGTCGATCAGCCCCGCCAGTCGGCCCTCCAGGTCGCCGGTGGCAAACGGCGAGTGGAAGTCGCCGTCGGTCCCCGGCACGCCGAAGGGGTCGGTCCCGCCGTCGGGGTTTTGCAAGAAGAAACCCGGGTAACCGCCGGACTCGATAAACCCCGGCGTGTTCTGATCGGAAAAACCGTTGTGGTTGATCACCGTGTCCATGTGCAGCCGGTTGTCCTGGCGGTGCAGCACGTCGGCGATCCGGCGGAGGCCGGTCTCCGTGCCGTAGAGCGTCTTGTTGTCCCATCGCCCCAGGTCAAAACGGTCGTACACGTCGTAGCCCACCGACTGGTTGCCCGAGTCCGCCCGGCCCGGCGGGGGGACCCACACCGCGCCGTACCCCGCCATGAACACGTCCGCCGACCGGCGGTTCATCGTCTCAAACGACCCGTCAAACCATTGCAGGAACGGCGCGGGCGCAGGCGTCCTGCGCCACCGCCGCCGAGGAGCCAGCCACCCAAGTTACGCCGATCGCGATCGCGGCGATCGCCGGCTTCAACCCACCCATGGACGATAGAAACATAGCGTGACGCATGACAAAAACACTCAATGGGATCGAGAAGAACCGACACCCCGAAAGCTGGGGAAGCGGGGCGGGCGGCGTCGCATGAGACTTGAAAGTCGGTCAAAGGAATCGGCCGGCGGTCACCGGCCGACTCCAAAAATTGCGAGGGTGTTCGGTCCGTGAACGACCGGACATGACCGAGTCGATCAGGCGCGACGCCGGCCGAGCATGGCCAAGCCACCCAGGCCGATCAGCACCAGGCTGGCGGGCTCGGGGACCGCGACGCCGGGGATGGTGACGGTACCGACGGTGAAGCCGCTGGGCGCCCCGGGGTTGCCGCCGCCGCCGATGCCGGGCAGGACCTGGTTGGACAGGAACGAAGCGTCGCCGCTGGTGACAAACGCGGTGACCTGGATATCGCCCTGCGTGGGGCCGAAGGCCGAGAGCAGGTCGATGGAGAGTTCGATGCCGGTGGTCGCGGTCGCGGCACCCACGGCCGTGATGTCGTCGACACCGAGGATGTTGGAGTTATCCCAACCCAAAGAGATGCCGCCGCTGCCGACCGCCGAGAGGGGCAGGTCGCCGGGGCCAGCGCCCGTGGCGACGGTGGTCGCGGAGTTGTTGTTGAGGTCGCCGAGGTTCACGCCGTAGAACCCGCTGCCGATTTCGAAGCGCAGGACGTAATCCATGGTGGCGTTGTTGCTGAACGTGAGTCCCGCGAGGTTGTTGATCTCGCCGAAGCCGCCGTCGGCGTTGTCGGCGGCGAGGACATTTTCGCCGCCCGCGGCGGTATCAAAAAACACCCAGAGCTTGTTGAAGTTGCCTTCGAGGTTGCCGGTGATGCCGAGGTTCAGCACGCCGGTGGTGTTATCGATATCGCCGAAGAGGGCGTTGAGTTCCGAGCCGCCGGCCGAGTCCTGCCCGCCGCCGGTGGCGTTACCGAAACCCGTGGGCGTGTCTTGCAATGCCTGCAAAGTCAGCCCCGAGGTGGGGATGTTCTGACCATCCTGCGCGGTGGCCAACTGGCCGGTCGAAACGGCCGCGGCCGCACCTAAAACCAGAAACATACGATTCATCTAAAACCTCCAGTGAAATGGGATAAAGAAACGGATACGAAAAAAAGGGACCGGCATCGTGCCGGGCCCCGTGGAAGGGGGCGACCGATCAGTCGCGGTAAGGTGAAAGGTTGACGTCGGTGAACGAGTCGGGCGAGACCGCCGAGGCGTGGCCGTCGGCAAACGCGACGTTCATCGAGTTGTCGTGGCGGTCGGCCGCTTCGGCGTTGTCCTTGATCGGCAGCTTCACGCGGGCCCAGTTGGCCCCCGCCGAGCCGGCTTCGTAGACCGCCTCAAGCGTCCCGGGCTCGCCGGGCGACATGTAGCTGCTGGAGCTGTACATGAGCACGTCGCCGCGGTTGATCACGTCGCCGCCGCTGCTTTCCCGCGTGCCGCCGTCGGCGAAAAACATGGTGGACGAAGGGGCGACCATCGCCAGCAGCTTGCCGGGGATCGGGTCCTTCGCGTTGCCGTCGTTGTCGGTGGGGATGATGAACTGGCCGTAACCCCAGTCGGCGCCGGCGGCCCCGGGGTTGTTGTCCCAGGTCGTCACGTCGGCGTTGACGCCGTAGGAGATCGGAGCGTAGTCCGTCAGACCGCTGCTGATGTTGTTGCCCAGGTAGTGGCCTTCTTCGTAAGGGTCCGAGGGGCAGCGGAAAGCTTCGGTCACACTCGGGTCGGCCTGGTCGAACGCGTTGGCTTCACCGCCGCCCATGTAGGGCACCAAAGCGCTGGCCCAGTCCTTAATTCGGGTCGTCGAACCGGTGTAGCTGGCCACGCGGCCCCGCAGTTCCGACGGAATGTTGCCGCCGGGGAAAAGCGTGTCCGAACTGGAGATCGGAATCGTGTCCTTGTAGTCGGCGGCGAAGATGTAGGCCGCCTGCCCCATGCTCCGGCTGTTGGCCAAGCATTTGGAAGTCCGCGCCATGTTCCGGGCCGAGCCCAGGGCCGGCAGGAGGATGCCGATGAGCAGGGCGATGATGGAGATGACCACCAGCAGTTCGATCAACGTGAATGCCGAGCGAACCGGACGGCAGCGATAAGAGGGGGCGGGGAGGGGAACTGGGCAAGCGGCAAAGGACATGGCGGACTCCAGACAAGGGAGATAAAGATGTGAAGTTAAACGGTTAACCCGGGTCGTTCGGGTATGCCGGCGGGGGGCAGGCCAAGGGGCAGGGAGGTCAGAATCAACCGGTTTTTGCACGATAAAGACGCGTATGAGCCAAACTTGAAACAGGAAACACAAGACGTGGAGCCAGGAAATAATACCCTAAGTAATCGGCCGGGGGCGCGTCAATCGCAAAAATTTTCTTTTCTCGCGGCGGTGAATCTGGGCAAAACAAGGATCTGAGTCGTGAGGGGTTGTGAGTGTTCACCACAATAGTATACTGTTTCACCGGCCCGTCAAGGCCCGGGTCGCAAGTTTCCCGTTTCTCTGATTTCCGCCTCGCATCACGTCGCCGAGCTTCTTCCCATGTCTGCCCCCCCCCTCCACCCCTCCACCCCCCCCCCCTCTTGCCCCCCCCCCGGCCCCCCCCTTGCCCCCCCGCTGGGCCACCCGCTCGGCCCCTCCCCCTCCGTGACCACCTTGCCGGCGGTGTCTTCGCCCGGAGGGTCCGGCCCCCCCGCCGCGGCGGTGGTTCCCGGTACCCTGCGGAAGATGAAACGCAAAAAAGTCGGTATCCGCGAAATCGCCCGCCTCGCCGAGGTCTCCGTCGCCACCGTCTCGATGGTGCTCAACGACAACCCCAAAATCACCGCCGCCACCCGCGCCAAGGTCAACCGCGTCATCCAGGAGACCGGCTACCAACCCAACCGCATCGCCCAAAGCCTGTCGTCCAAACACACCCGGACCCTCGCGGTCATGCTCCCCACCCTCCGCCACGCCATGGCGGACCCCTACTTCGGCGAACTCATCAGCGGCATCTGCGACCGTGCCAATCGGCTGGGCCACAAGGTCATGCTCGAAACCGCCAAGCCCGAATTTATCCGCGACCGCCGACACCTCGAACTCTTCGAACGCCGCTTTGTCGACGGGGTGTTCTGCCTGGGCTTTAACGACCGCCACGGTTTTCTGCAGGATTTCATCGAGCTGGATTACCCGATGGTCGCGGTCAATTCGGTGTTTCCGGATCGGTCGCTGCCGCACGTGGTCTGCGATTACACCTCCGGGGCCGAGCAGGTCATGCGGTATCTGCTGCAGCTGGGCCACGAGCGGATCGCGCTGGTCCACGGCTCGCCCGACGTCGCCACCGCCCGACTCGTGCAGGAGGTCTACGCCCGCCAGATCAACGATGCGGGCATCCCCCTCGACGACACCTGGCAGGAAGACGGCCACTTCACCGAAGAGCACGGGTTTACCGCCGCCCAGCGCCTGCTGGACCGCCACCCCGACCTGACGGCGATCTTTGCGGGCAACGACAAAATGGCCCTGGGCGTGATCAACTACCTCAACTCCATCGATAAAAAAGTGCCCGACGCCATTTCGGTCATCGGCTGCGACGACATCGCCTACGCGGCGTACCTCAGCCCGACGCTGTCGACCGTCCACGTCCCGCTGTACGACGCGGGGGCGATGGCCTGTGAACGGCTGGTCGAACGCATCCGCGGCCAGCGCACCGAGATTGCCGAGGTCTTGCCGACGCACCTGGTGCTGCGGGCTTCGACATCTCGGCCGCGGGCGGACGTTTCCTGATTCTTGTTTCCTTGTTTCTACGACGCCGCCGCTCGGGCGGCGTCGGTTCACCCTCTGCCGGTAATCCGCCATGACCCCCCCCCCTCATCCCGCCTGCCCCCCCTGCCCCCCCCGCCCCCCTCGCTCAGTCCTGCGCTGGTCGCCTTGGTCGTTGGTGTGCGGGCCGATGCTTGCTGTGGTGGGTTGTCGTGCTGGCGGGCGGAGGGAGCCTGACCGGGCCGGGGGTGGCCCAGGGTCTGGCGGTGGCCGGGGCCCCGGACCTCGAAGCGGTGGTTCCGCTGGATCGCGCCGCGCCGGAGGGCGGCGCGGTGTTGATCGTTCATTACCACCGCGCCGACCGCGACTACGCCCGGTGGAACCTCTGGACCTGGCGCGACGGGCACGACGGTCAGCCGGTGGCGTTTGACGGCGAAGACGCGTTCGGCCGATTTGCCGTCCTCGACATGTCCGACCGCCCCGAGCGGGTCAATTTCATCGTGCGCCAGGGCGAATGGGAAAACAAAGACATCGGCCACGACCGCGCGGTGGCGGTGGACGACCGCGGGATCGCCGAGGTTTGGCTGGTTTCCGGCGACCCGGCGGTCTACACCGACCCCGCGACGCTGGACTTTCAGCTCAAACTGCGGGCGGGCTTCCTCGACGAGCCCGACCGGGTCCGTGTCACCTTCAGCCACGCGGTGCGGCCCCGGGAGTTGTCTCGCCGTGACCTGGCGTTGCGACACGCCGGCGAGGCGATCGAGATCCAGCGCGTGGCCCCCGTTGAGATGGCGGGCGGCGTGAGCCGGACCTTCGACCTGCAGTTGGCCCGGCCTCTCGCGCTGGATCAACTCCACCAGCCCCTCACGCTTACCCTGCCCGGCGGGAGTGAGGCCCGCGTCGAACCCCGGGACGTGCTGGATGATCCGGCGCTGCGGCCGGGGGACGCCGAACTGGGACCGGACTACGCCTCGGCCGCCACGACGTTCCGCACCTGGGCACCCACCGCCGAGGCGGTCGACGTGTTGCTGTACGCTTCTGCTACTGCGGATTCGCCGCGGCATACCGCGCCGCTTTCACGAACCGAGCGTGGCCTGTGGGAAACCACCCTCGCCGGCGATCTGCACGGCACCTACTACCAGCTGCGCTTTACCCACCACCAGCAGGCCACCGCCGTCCCCGATATCCATGCCTACGCCGCCTCGGCCGACAGCCTGCGCTCGATGGTCATCGACCTGGACCGCACCGACCCCGAGGGTTTCCGCGATCACGCTCCGCCGACGCTGGCCTCGATGGTCGACGAGATCATCTACGAAGTCCACGTCCGCGATTTTTCGGTGGCCGACAAGTCGGTGCCCGCCGCTTCACGGGGCAAATACCCGGGCCTGGTCCACGGGTCCCCCGACGACGCTTCCGGGGTCACCACCAGCCTGGCGCACCTCAAAGACCTGGGCGTCACCGCGGTGCACCTCCTGCCGATCCACGATTTCAGCAACGCCCGCAGCGACTACAACTGGGGCTACTGGACCACGCTCTTCAACGTCCCCGAATCGGACTATAGCACCACCCCCGACGACCCCGCCGCCACGATCCGCGAGCTCAAGCAGACCATCCAGACCCTCCACGAACACGACCTGCGCGTCATCCTGGACGTGGTCTACAACCACACCAGCATCACCGCCCACCCCTCGCCCTTCGAGACGACCGCCCCGCGGTACTACTTCCGCACCACCGACGACGGCTCGATGCGCAACGACGCGGGCACGGGCAACTCCATCGCCGACGAACGCGCGATGGTCCGCCGGTACATCGTCGATTCGCTGATCTACTGGGCCACCGAATACAAAGTCGACGGCTTCCGTTTCGACCTGCTGGGCACGCACCACCCCGAAACCGTGGCGGAGATCACCCGGGAACTCCGCCGGGTCCGCCCCGACCTGACGCTCTACGGCGAGCCTTGGACCGGCGGCGGGCCCACCTACTTCCCCCCCGGAGCCCAGCGTGGCCTGGGGATGGCGGTGTTCAACGACCGCCTGCGCAACGCGGTCCGCGGCGACCTGGACGGCGACGCCACGGGCTTCGCCACCGGGCCCGGCGGCGACCTGGACGCGGTCCGTCGCAACCTCGCCGGCGCCCTCGACGAATTCGCCGACGCCCCCACCGAATCCGTCGGCTACGTCTCGGCCCACGACAACCGCACCTTCTGGGACAAGCTCCTGCACACCCACCCCCACGCCGACGACGCCACGAAGCGGGCCATGCACAAACTCGCCCACGGCATCGTCCTCACCAGCCAGGGCATCGCCTTCCTCCACGGCGGCGCGGACTTTGCCCGCACCAAGGGCGGCAACCACAACTCCTACAACGCCGGCGACGCGGTCAACCAGTTCGACTGGGCCCGCAAAGCCGAATTCGCCGAGGTCCACGACTACTTCCGCGGCCTCATCCAGCTCCGCCGTAGCCACCCCGCCTTCCGCCTCCGCACCGCCGACCAGGTCCGGGCTAACCTCCGCTTCTTCGACACCCCCGCCGGGGTGATCGGCTATCAGCTCGACGGCGCCGCGGTCAACGACCCCTGGCCCCATATCGCCGTCATCTACAACGGCGAGCCCCACGCCCTGGACGTGCCCCTCCCCCGCGGCCAATGGAACACCGTCGTCAACCACCACGCCGCGGGCACCCGCACCCTCGACCAGGTCCGCCGCAGCGTCGAGCTGCCCCCCTACTCCATGTGGGTCGGCCACCGCCCATAGCGTCTGGTTCCACGCCGCCGCGCGGCTCGTCCGCCCCGTCACCCTCCCACGCTCTCTCTCTTCTCCGAGGTCTTCATGTCGTTACGACCCCCCACGACTTTCGTTCTGCTCGCGCTGATCGCCGTCACCCTCGCCCTCCCCGCCGCCGCGCTGCCCCACACCTTCCGCCTCGACACCTCCGGCTGGGACGATCAACCCCAGAGCGTCGCCGTCGCCGGCGGGTTCAACGGCTGGAACAAAACCGCCCGGCCCATGCAGCTCACCGCCCAAGGCCTCTGGACCGCCACCGTCGAATTGCCCGAAGGCGTGCAGCTCTACAAGTTCGTCATCGACGGGGAGCGCTGGATCGCCGACCCCCAATTTTCCGACCCCCGCCTCGAAGAATCCGACGGCCACGGCGGCATGAACTCCGCCGTGCTCGTAGGGTTTGACGCCCGCCGACTGCCCGCGCCCCGACCCGACCACGTCGCCCCCGACGCCATCACCCACGACCCCCGCGACCCCGCCCACCTCAGCGTGATCAGCGACGACATGGTCATGCTCAGCGTGCAGGTCCAGGCCGACGACGTGCAGCGGGTCATCGTCCACCTCGACGACGACTCGGCCTCGACCCACGAACTGGCCCTGGGCCGCAGCGACTTGGGCCTCGACACCTTCGTCGGCCTCGTGCCGTCGAAGCAAGTTAGCCGCTACGTCATCGAAATCATCGACGGCACCGACGCCCTCTTCCTCAGCCCGCAGGGCTTTACCGACACCCTCGCGATCCACGACGGCTTCCCCGTCCCCGACTCCGCCAGCTTCGAGACCCCCGACTGGGCCAAGGACGCGGTGTGGTACCAGATCTTCGCCGAACGCTTCCGCAACGGCGACCCCGCCAACGACCCCGGGGATTTCGACTACGAAAACCTCCTGCCCTGGACCGCCGACTGGTGGGATACCCACCCCCAGCACGGCGAATCCCCCGGCTCCGACAACTTCTACGTCGGCGACGGCAACGTCTGGAAACGACGCTTCGGCGGCGACCTCCAGGGCGTGCAACAACAACTCCCCTACCTCCGCACCCTCGGCGTCAACGCCCTGTACTTCAACCCCCTCTTCGAAGCCGACTCGATGCACAAGTACGACGCCTCGGACTTCCGCCACATCGACGACAACTTCGGCACCAAAAGCAACACGCCCACCCAGCAGGTCCCCGGCGAAACCGACGACCCCGCCACCTGGCAGTGGTCCGACTCGGACCGCGTCTTCCTGGACTTCCTCGACCAGGCCCACCGCGAGGGCTTCCGCGTCATCATCGACGGCGTGTTCAACCACGTCGGCCGCTCCCACCCCTTCTTTCAAGATGTCCTGACCCACGGCAAAAACAGCCGCTACGCCGAATGGTTCGTCATCACCGACTGGGGCAACCCCCAGCACTGGCGACCGATGGACGACCCGATGACCGTCCACGGCCAACCCGGCGGCATCCAGTGGAAAGCCTGGGACCAGGACAACGGCCACCTGCCGGTCTTCGCCAAAGACGACCAGCTCGGACTCGCCGCCGGCCCCCGCCAACACATCTTCGACATCACCCGCCGCTGGCTCGCGCCCGACGGCGACCCCTCCCGCGGCATCGACGGCTGGCGCCTCGACGTCCCCCAGGACATCCCCCACCCCTTCTGGCGCGACTGGCGACAAGTCGTCAAAGACACCAAACCCGACGCCTACATCACCGGCGAAATCTGGCACTTCGCCCACCCCTGGCTGGAGGGCGACCAATTCGACGCGGTCATGAACTACGAGTTCGCCAAAACCGCCCAGCACTTCTTCGCCGACTCCCCCGACACCCTGCCCCCCTCCGCCTTCGCCGATCGCCTTCGCGAGATCGCCTACGCCTACCCCCTCCAGGTTTCACTGGTCCAGCAAAACCTCTTCGACAGCCACGACACCGACCGCTTCGCCTCGATGATCGTCAACCCCGACCGCAGCTACGACGGCCAAAACCGCCTCCAGGACACCGGCCCGAACTACAACCCCCGCAAACCCCACGACACCGAATGGCAACGCCTCCAACAAGCCGTCGTCTTTCAAATGACCTACCTCGGGGCACCCATGATCTACTACGGCACCGAAGCGGGCATGTGGAGCCCCGACGACCCCTCGGACCGCATGCCGATGACCTGGCCGGACCTCATGCCCTACCAGGACCCCGAGATCGAGTTCCGCCAGCCCCTGTTTGACCATTACCAAAAACTCATCGCGATCCGCCACACCCTGCCGGTCCTGCGCCGCGGACTGTTCCGCAATGTCATGACCGACGACCCCGCGGGCGTGGTGGTCTACGAACGCTGGCTGGGCGAAGAACACGCTTACGTCGTGCTGAATCGCTCGGCCACGTCCCGCGAGATCGAGTTCGACGTGGCCGAGGGCGTGTCGTCGCTGATCGATTTCCTCGACCCCGAAAACGTGGCCCTCACCCACAGCTCCGCGGCGGCCGACGCCCGGCCCGGCCTGTCGCTCACCCCGCCCCTGACCTTCCATCAACCCCGGGGCAAAACCATCAAACTGCAACTGCCCGCCTACGGCTCGGCCGTCCTGGCCGCCACCCACGGACTCGCCGACGAACCCAATTGACGCGGACCACGCCCGGCACGAAAACCGACACTTCGGCTACCACCCCTCACGGCGTACCCCGGCGTCCCCCCCCCCGCGAGAATGCACGGCGTCGCCCTTGCGGTAGGCGGAAGTCTGCGCTGCCTCAAGACACGTTGAACATGATAGAAAACGGGCACCGCGATTGGTGGTGCCCGTTTTTTAGTTTTTTGGAAAAATGGATTAACTCCGCGGTGAAGTTATCGATTCACTTCTCCGGGGTCGCCACCGCGATGGCGTGTGGCGGCAGGGTGACGTTTTGTCCCGCCGAGACCGTCCTCGATTCCTGCTGGACCGAATCGAGGCCCGCGACGATGTCCGTCACGTCGGCGCTGAAGATCATCAGGTTCATTTGGCGACCGATATTGTCGGGCAGGGTGACACTGGTTTGGGTGTCCGTGCCGTTCATGAGTAGCAGGCCGTGGTCGAACTGCCAGCCGTAAATCAGGTCGTAGGTCTTGGCCCCTTCGCCGTTGTCCAGGTCGACCGTGACGGTCGGGGCGTCGGCGAAGCTGATCCGCCGGGCGGTCTCGGATCCCTGGGAAGCCATGGAAAACACCTGCATGCCCATGCCGCCGGCGGTGAGGTCGAATTCACTGATCTTGGGGCTCTTGCCAGCGGTGAGCACTTCTTTCGGCAGGCCGTTCTCAGACCACAGCGCGGGGTAGAGATCGCCGCCGTAGAGGTTGTGGAAGTGGACCAACTTAACGCGCTCGTCGGTCAGGAAGACGTCCATGTAGGCGACGATGAACAACGCGTGGGACCAGGTGTTGCGGACCGAGCCGACCTGATCGTCGATGTTGAATTCGGTGAGCCAGATGGGCATGTCCGGGACGAGGGTGCGTTGCTGCATTTCGTGCCAGGCGTAATCGGGGCGAGTCAACATGAACGCCAGGCCTTCGGCGGTCTTTAGTTTTTCGGTGACCGCTTGCTGGATGTTTTTCGGGGCGATGCGGCCGGGGTAGCGGCTGCCGAAGTTTTCCATGTCGTTGCCTTCGAGCAGGCCGTCGAGGCCGTGGCCGACGTATTTGTGGATGGTGATCGCGTCCACCGCCGGGTCCAATACCGGCAGCATCACATCGTTCCAAGTCTGACGACGATCGGAACTGGACTTCGGACCGCCGCCCGAACCGCAAGCGGCGATCTCGACGCCGGGGAACTCGGACTTGAGGCGGGCGGTCCAGCGGTTGGCGTCCCGGCCGTAGTCCGCGGCGGTGGGCCATTTGTCGTTCATGTAGGCGTCCGCCCCTCGCCCGAAGTAGTACTCGTTGCCCAACTCGACGTACTTGACTTCGATGCCCAGCGATTCCATCTTCTTGAGGTGGCCCACGTGCTCATCGAGGGTGTGGTGGATCATGTTGAGCATGAACACCGGGGCGAAGCCGGTTTCCTTAGAACCCTTGGCCAGGTTTTCGAGGGTGTAGCGTTTGTCCATCAGACGGATGTTGTTGACCCACTTGATGGTCTTGCTGTAGTCGATGTCCTGGAGGACCCAGCCCAGGTCCCAGTCCCAGACGTTGCCGATCGAGCCCGCGGGGTAGCGGACCGTGCCGGCCTGCATGAAGCGGGTGGCGTCGATCAGGGCCTGGTCGTTCCAAGGCTGATTGAACGAACTCAGATTCCCGTTGTAACCCACAAAGTCCGGCCGATACGGACGGCTCGGGGCCTGTTGGGCTTTCAGCGCCTGGCCGCCGGTGTCGGGGCGGTCGAGCTTGATGGTCATCACCGGCAGGAGGGCCTGCACGCTGTCGGGATCCGTCGCGTTCTTGAGGCTGAGGCGCGAGATCGTCGCCGAGCGGGCCTGCTTGCCGAAGTTCTTGCGGACCTGCACCGTGGGCACCATGCCGTCGGTGGCCAACGAGCTGGTCTTGAGATCAACCCCCAGCGCGACCGGTCCGTCGACGATGGATTGGCCGTCCAGCAGCAAGTCCACCTGGTCGCCCTTGATCTGCAGCGCCAGCGTCTTGCCGCCGGGGTGGCCTAGGTCATCGCCGGTGATTTCGACGATGTTGTTCTTGCCGTCGTCGTCCTGCACTTCGATCAGTGCCGCGTAGCCGACTTTCTTGGCATTGGGTCGGCCGATCACACCGAACTGGGCGGTCACGGACCCGCCGCCGCGGGGGGTGGTCAAACCCAGCACCAGCATGGCGACGGGTTTATCGCCGAAGGGCGCGGAGTCGTATTTTTCAACGACCGCTTGAAGCTCGACGTCGGGATTCGGGCCCAGACGCAGGACTTCTTTGGAGCGCATCATGGTCACGAGCGTGAACGCGGGCAACTCTTTGTCGCCGTCAAGGGCGGACGCGGTGAGGGTGAGTTGATTTTTTTGACTGTCGAAGTCGGCGCTGCCCGACGCGGTGCCCTGGCTGGCCCACTTACCGACGGCGTAGTCTTTAAGCACGGCTTTCAGATCGTCTTGCGCTTGAAAATTATCATCAAAACCCTGCGCCGAGGCGAAGCCCGCGGGCAAACACAGCAGCGACAAGGACAGACAGCCACGCCACACAGAGGGCAATGCACGACGGGAAAAAAGTTTCATAGAGAAAGATCACCTGGAATCGAAGGGGGGTAAAGAGCCGATATGGATCGAGGTCCAAGCGGTTTTACAGGCCTTGCCAAAAGGCCATGGCCTGGGGATTAAATGCCGCGTTGTTGCGGTTGAGGTTGCCGGTGTGCGGTAAGGAATCGGTGTCGAGGGGGTCGAGGCTCTCGGCGTGGCCGTCGGCGAAGATGCCGTTGACCCGCTCAGCGTGACGCTGGCTGGCATCGATGATGTTTTGATACTGGGCTGAAGCGGTGTTGGTATTGAACGCCACCAGGGCGTTGTCGTTGTCGATGGCATACATCGCTTCGGAAGGCTTGACGATCCAGAGGATGTTCTTGAAGCTGTTGCGGGCGAAATTGGCGGCACTCGCGGAGGGTGGGGCTTGAGGAGTCAACAATTCGAAGAGCAGCTGGCGGTTGCCGGCGTACCCACGGGCTTGCCAGTTGCCGTTGTCGTCGGCTCCGGGGCATTCAAAAACGGTGCCGTTGAGGCGAAGGTTGAGGTTGGGCAACGTTTCGTCGCCCTGATCCATTTCGGGCATGAGGTAGTCGAAGTGCCAGCGAAACTGTGGGTTATTCCAAAACTCCGGCTCGGGCCCGCGCTGCGGAGGCGGGATCAGGTCGTTGAAGTCCGAAGCGTAGACGGTCAGTCCCAGACCGATCTGCTTTTGGTTGGCCAGGCACTTGACCAGCCGGGCGGAGTCGCGGGCGCCGCTGAGCGCCGGCAGGAGCAGGCCGATGAGCAAAGCGATAATGGAGATCACCACCAGCAGTTCGATGAGCGTGAACGCGGCGGCGGAGCGGCGTGCGGAAGGGGTCAGAGGCAGGAAGAGCATGGCAAAACCTTAAAATGAACGGGGCGAAGAAGTCGCACGGCGTCAGCAATAGAAATCGTGCCAAGGGAAGCAAAAAGAGTCGAGGCGGCGAAGTGGGTCAGATCGATTGGAGTTGGAGGGGGGGGATGAAGAAAGGTCCGGGCGGGGTTTAACCCGTCCGGCCGTAGGTTTTGAGGGTGGGATTAGGCGACGCGACGACGACGGCCGGCGATCAGGGCCAGGCCAGCACCCGCGAGCACGAGGGAGGCGGGCTCGGGGATGATTTCGGCGACGGTCACCGAACGGAGACGGAAAGAGGTATTGGCTCCGGGAGCGAACGTGGCGACGTCGCCCGCGGCAAGAACAGGGCTGCCGGTAAAGGCGGTACTAAAACCGCCATCGCTACCGCCGCTGCTGGTGCCGAGAATCGTGGCGATGAGCGTCCCGTCGAGTTGAACAATGACCGATTCGGCCGCGCCCGAAAGGCGGGAAATCTCGGCGGAGATGAACTCGACCGCGACATCGTTGCCCAGGTCATCTTTGAACGAGAGCGTGAAGGTCTCGTTGATGGGGTTGGGCGGGGTGTTGGTGCTGACGTCCTGAGCTTCGTTGCCGGAGTTGCTGGAGTTGCCACCGGTCACGTTGATACCCAGGCCACTCTGTCCGCCGCCGCCGCCTTCGTTGATGGAGTCGAGGGTGACGCCACCGGTGACGGTCGCCCCGAGGGTGAGGGTGAGGGCGTCGGTGGCCGGGGCACCGGTGGGAGTTTTGATGCCGGTGACGGTGGTGGTGCCGACACCGGTGATGCTGCCGTCGCCGATGCCGGTGTCGTTGAGTTCAAAGGTGACCGGGGCCGCGCTGAGCGTGGTGCCGAGGGCAAGGGTGAGTCCGGCTGCGAAAAAGTGACGAGTCTTAAACATGATGGAAATCCTCCGATGAAACAGAAAAGAAAGTGAACGGCAATAAAAAACGAAAACGAGATTAGACGCCGCGGGGGGTTGCCCGGGGCGAGGCTACGCTTTGACGACGGTAGACCACGGGTTGAAGTTGGATGTTGGCCTGGGCGAGGTGTCGGCCGTCGATCATCTGACGGAGCATGAGCGCCGCGCGTTGGCCGATCGCGCGGGCGGGTCGGTCGATGGTGGTGATGCCCGGGCCGGTGAGGGCGGCGATGGCGGTGTCGCCACCGACGCCGACGATCGAGAAGTCCTCGGGCACCGAGCGACCTTCGCTGACCGCGACGCGGCAGGCCCCGATCGCGCGGTTGGGCGTGGTGCCGATGATCGCGGTGGTGTCGGGGTATTTATTTAGCAGATAGCGGGCCGACTCTTCGCTGGCTTCAAAAGGATGGTCCGGGTCAAGCTGCTCGGCATCACCCCGGACCAAGGGGATCGTCGCCAACGACAAGCCCCCCGCCGCCAAACCGGCGTCCAGACCCGCCCGCAGCGTCTCGGCCGACGACCCCTCGGCATTGGTGCCCAAAATCGCAATCTTGCGGTGGCCCTGCTCCAGCAGCAGCTCGACCGCCAGACGACCCATTTCGTAATCGTCCACCGTCACCGACGGCGACGCCTGCTCATCGACCGAAACCATCAACTGCACGCACGGCAACCCGCGATCCACCAGGTCCCGGATCACCTGGGCATCATCGACAAACGGCGGCGGAGAAACCAACACGCCCGCCAAAAACGCACGGTCCAGCCGTTCGAGCAGCCGAACCTCTTCGCGGAAGCTGCTGTGGGCCGACTCGACCACCATGCGGTACTGCGTGCCCCGGAGCCCGCCCAGCACGCCGTCCATCAACGCTGGCACAAAGTGCGATTGCACCGTAGGCAACACCAACGCCAAGTCCGCGACCCGCAGATGCGGCCGAGAGACGTAAACCCCCCGGCGGGCATCGACCCGCAGGTGACCCGAATGAGTGAGCGAGCCGATGGCCTGGCGGATGATGCCGATGCTCACGCCCGTTTCCTCGCTGAGCCGCCGCATCGATGGCAATCGGGTATTGTGTTCGAGACTGCCGTCCTCGATTTGCTCGAGGAGGCGATCGTGAATCTGGCTTTTGAGCGAATCATTGCCGGAGTGATCGATATGCAAGGTCTGTGAAGCCATCGGTGAAGTATAACACCTCTCATCTGTATTACAACAGAACGGAAATATTATTCGGCCGCGAGCCCTGAATGAGTTTCTATGCCGCAATCTTAGTGATTGCCATTCAATGGTTTATACTGAAATTACGCCATTTTTCAACCTATGATTTGCCTCGAACCACCCACAACACAGTCTTTCTCACCCGGGGAAAGTTCGGATGCGAAACAGACATGCTGCTGAACGATCATGTTCTTGTGTTATATCAGAAATCTTGTGTCGCCTGGGCTGTAACCGTGGTGTACGATGTAGTATGCCTTGGCCGGGCTAACTTGATATGCCGGGCAAACCTGCCCGTTGGGTGACACGATGCGGGTAAGTATGACTGCCCCCCTTCCTCAAAGTGAACCGTATGCGGCAGATCGATCAGAATGACCTCGGGGGGGCAGACCATCGGGCGTGGCGGTTGGGGCTGGATGTGGGGGGGGCCAAGTGCGCGGCGGTGGTGGGTGAGGGGGGTCAGGGGGGAGATGGCGGGGAGGTGGTGGCACGGGAGCAGTGGCCTTCGCGGGCCGAGCGGGGGCCGGGGCCGATGATCGAGGACCTGGTTGCCGCGGCCCGCCGGGCCTTGGCGGCATACCCCGGGATCACGCGGGTGGGGGTCTCGATCGGCGGGCCGATGGATGGGCGACGGGGGGTGATTCACAACCCTCCAAACCTGCCGGGCTGGGACGAGGTCCCGCTCGGAGACCAGTTAAAGGAAGCGTTGGGGTTGCCGGTGGGGGTGATGCACGACGCGGCGGCGTGCGCGTGGGCGGAGGCGCGGTGGGGGGTGGGCAGGGAGCTGGCGTCGCCGGTGACGCTGGCTTTTTTGACCTGCGGAACGGGGATGGGGGCGGGTCTGGTATTGGGCGGGCGGGTGTGGGAAGGCGCTGGCGGCCTGTCTCCGGAGTTCGGCCACCTGCGGCTGACCGACGACGGGCCCACCGCCTTCGGGAAGCAGGGCTGCGTCGAAGCGTGGTGCGCCGGCGGCGGCTTCCCGGGACTCGCCGCCGCGACAGTGCCCGGTCGATGGGGCGGCACACAGGGGAAGGACCAAGGGGCGGGGGAAACGGGGGGAATGGGGGGAGGGGGGGAGGGGGGGAGGGGGGAGGGGGGGGCCGGAGGGGCCGGAGTTGAGCGCGTGGGCGGCCGCGGGCGACGAGGATGCCCGGGCAGTGCTGCGGCGTCACGCGACCATGACCGGCAGGTCGGCCGCGCTGTTGGGCGACCTCTTGACGCCCCAGGCGATCGTGTTGGGCAGCCTGGCGACCCGCCTGGGCGACGCGTGGCTGGACGAGGTGCGGACGGCTTTTGCCGCAGAAGTGCTGCCCGCGGTGGCGGCCGCCTGCCGAATCGTGCCCGCAGGGCTCGGCGAACGGCTGCAGGACTGCGCTGCGCTGGCGGCGGCGGGGGACGGCGGGGATTAGCGGAAGGTCAGCTTGGGGTGGACTTGGGAAAAAAGCGGGGGGGGGCAAGGCAGGTTGTAACCCCGGATTGACGCGGAGGGGCGCGGAGGGACGCGGATTCAGAGTGTGGGAATCGATGGCCGGGGTGGATCGCGGGGAATTTTGTCCTCACCGTGGGGCGGGCGTCTTGCCTGCCGTGGGTCCGCAAGGCCCCGTGGCCATGCGTCGCTGGGGCGGGCGGGCCGCCCCGCGAACGGATGCGGCAGGCCCCTTAGTGGAATTCCACGGGGCGGAGCACCGCGCGGAGTTCGGAGCGGGATTCGCGGAAATACTGCTGGTCGAAGCCCTGGGCCACGACGTAGGCGACCTGGCGGACCTGTCCGCCGTGGGCGCCGAGCACGAGGCCGCGCTGGCCGGTGAGGTCGCCGGCGGGATCGATGAGGATCACCACGTGGCCGTGCCAGCCCTTCTGCGTTTCGGGGTGGTCGAAGTAGCCGTAGACCAGCAGGTCCCCGGGCCGGGCGTCGGCCCACGATGCCACGCGGACCAGCCCGTTGCTCTCCTGAACTTTCGCCAGCCCCCGCGTCGCCTGGTAGCGGTCGTATTGCATCCCGCAGCCGCGCCAAAAGCCAGGTGAAATACGAACAATCGACCCCCTCGCCCCGCCGGGACCCGCCCCACTCGTAAGGCGTGCCCAGCCAATCCTCGGCGGCAGCCAGCATCGGCTCCAGGTACGGATGCTGCCCGATGACCGCGTCCCGCATCGGCGGGGTGAAGGTCACCAAACGGACCGGCGACGCCGATGGCTTTTCGTCGGCGAAGCCCGGGGCGGGTCCATCACTCGTCGCCCCTTCCGCAACGGAACCCCCTGCGTCACCGCCCGCACGGACGCTCGCTTCGGGAGGCGGCGGGACGGGTGCCAGTGTCCGGGGCCGGGGCCGATCCACGTCCGAGTCGGAAGCGACGCACCCGAGGAGCACCAACTGAAGCGCCAACCCCGCGACCGGCACAAACCAACGGTTTCCTGACTTCACGAAAAACTCCTGAATCGAACGTTTATGGAGGGGGCGGGGGATGCTGCCGGGTGATGCCCAATTAAAAAGCCCCGACCCAAGAAGGGTCGGGGCTCGCAATGTCGAGATCAGAGCTTGGCCGTCGGATGGCTTAGGCTTGGCGACGACGGCCGAGCAGCAGGGCTCCACCGGCGAAGGCGACCATGAGCGAGGCGGGCTCGGGCACGAGATTCACCAGCGGGCCGGCCGAGTCGTAGCTGAGGTAGGCGAGTTCGAGGACGGAGGTTTCGCCGTCGTTGGCTCCGGTGTTGTAGATCAGCAGTGAGTCGATGAGGTAGTCGGTGCCGTCGAGCTCTCCGTTGCCGCCGAAGGTGGCGTTCCACTGCGAAGCGTCGGCAAGGCTGACCTGGTAGAGGTTCCACTGCCCGTTGCTGTCGATGTCGATGAGGTTGCTGGATTCGGTGCCGCCCGAGCCGCCGTTCTCGTCGAGGGCGATGCGGATGGAGATGTCTTCGTCGGTGGTGCGGGCGTAGAAGCCGACGAAGCCGGTGCCGCCGGCGGCGGGGGTCAGATTGCGGGGGCTGCCGTTGGCAAAGTGGCGGATGGTCCACGCGGTGGGCACGCCGAAGTTGGTGCCGCCGGAGCTGGCGGGGTCGTCGTCGATCGAGAGGATGTTGACGTAGGCGTCGTCATCGTCGGGGGTGAATTCCCACTCGGCGGAACTGACTGCCGAGGTGGACGTGCCCAACAGGCCTTGACTTTGGCCCGAGCCATTGGGGGCGAAGCCGAAAATGCCGAAGCTGGGGTCACCCGCGGCGTCGGCAAAGTCTTCGATCACGACCGGGGCCGCGGTGGCGACCGAAGCGGTCAATAAACTGCCAGCAGCGGCAACGGCGAGGGTAGACAAGCAAAACGTTTTCATTTCCAGGGTCCTCCAAGGGGGGTAACGATGGCAGAGATGCCAAGCAGAGATTATGCAATCAGCACAGGCCTAACCCCCGCAGGTTAAACAAAAAACCGGGAGTGTCAAGTGACAAATCCCTGCGAAACGTAAAATAATCGGTTGATTATATAATTCGTAGTTGTCACCCCGGATTCGTCGTGTTACTTTCTAGGGTCACGTCGGCAGTTAATGTTTGAATTTGGAGGATGGATTTCAAAATGATGCGACCCCCCACACTCTGTCGGCCGACCACGGCCCTGCTTCTCGCGCTCGGGTTGGCTACCGTCGCGTCCACCGCCACGGCCCTCGAGGCGGTGGGATCCATCACCGTCCGCGATGACAACGGCAGCGGCGGTTTTTTCAACGTCGATTTTGAAAACAATTACCTGCCCAACGTCGTGCTCCGCGAAAACGGGGCCGCCAGCTTCGAGGCCCTCAAAGCCCAGGCGGTCGCCGCCCGGACCTTTACCTATTACAAGGTCGAGACCGGCTCGAACTTCATCCGCAACAGCCAGGCGGACCAGGTCTACAGCCTCGGCGGGGTCCAGGGCAACCCCGGCGGACGCTGGGAACAGGCGGTCCGCGAGACCGAAGGCGAATTCCTCAGCTTTAACGGGATCACCACCGCCGCCTTTTACGTGGCCGGGGCCCGACCTTCCTCCAGCACCGGCATCGCGACCGGCAGCGATTCGGATCCGACCAACACCGAACGCTTCGTCACCTACACCCGCGCTAATAACCTGGCGGGACCCAACAACCAGGGATCGTCGCTGGGCTTCCGCGGCTCGCTGACCAACCCCAACTACCCCAACCGCGGGGCGATGAGCCAGAACGGCGCGGACGTACTCTCAGACCAGAACATCCACTACCTGGACATCCTCAAGTTCTACTACGGCGGCGACATCCAGCTGGGCCTGGTCGATCAGCTGCCCACCCAGACGCCCTTCGGCGTCAAGACGCTGGCGGGCTTCGAACGCAACAACGAGACCTTCGTCCGGGACTTGGACTTTGCCGGCCAGTCGCGCAACCTCGGGGCCAACACGTCCGTGGGTCAGTCCAACGCCCAGGCCAACTCCGGCAGCGGCAGCCAGCGTCTGCAGTTCGACTACGACGTGGTCGGCGACCTGAGCGACGGCACCGCCGACGGCTTCTTCGTCCGCCACCTCTCCAGCGCCGCCAACACCCAACGCCTGACCAACCTCACCTCCGGCTCGCTGATCAACCCCGTCGCCGACCCGACGGGCAACCTGATCCTGCCCACGATGGGTACGGTGGGCTTTTCACTGCTGGTCGAACCCACGCTGATCGACCCGTCGCTGCAGGTGGCGCTGGCGATCGACGATTTTGATAACAGTGTGCTGAACACGACCACCGAGCAATCGACGTTCCTGGATGTCATGGCCGACGGGCAGTGGCACACCTACGAGTGGCAGCTGGACGACGCGACGTTCAGCTCGGCCTTCGGCGTGGCGGGCGACGGCGTGCTCGCCAGCCGGTTCACCCTCGACTCGATCCTCTTCCGGGGCCTGGGCGACGCGACGGTCTACCTCGATGACGTGTTCTACGACACCGTCGGCGTGGTGCCGGTGCCCGAGCCTTCGTCGCTGCTGGCGTTGCTGTTGACCGCGGGGCTGATGCGGCGTCGTCGGGGGGCGTGATCTCCGCCTTTCAGGGTTGGTTTCTTTGGGGGGGGGGGGGAAGTTTCGGTTTTTGGCATCTCCATTATTCGTCACGTCTTTCGTGGAAACTCATGATCCGACACTGCTTCCTTATTGCTCTGCTGACCCTGACCCTGGTGGGTTGCACTGCCACTGCCGGGCCGGGCAAGGACGGCCGCCGCGCCGCCGACGGCGACCGGCCCATTCCCCCGAGGTGGATCGAGAGTTCCGCGCGGTCTGGATCGCCACGGTCGCCAACATCGACTGGCCCTCCGAGCCGGGCCTCACCACGCAGCAGCAGCAGGACGAGCTGATCGCGATCCTCGATGAGGTGCGGGCGATGAAGCTCAACGCCGTGGTCTTTCAGGTGCGGACGATGGCGGATGCCCTCTACGATTCGAAGTTCGAGCCGTGGTCGTCCTACCTCACCGGCACCCAGGGCCAGGCCCCCGATCCCCCCTACGACCCGCTGAAGTTTGCCATCGACCAGGCCCACCTGCGCGGCTTGGAATTGCACGCCTGGATCAACCCCCTGCGGGCGTCGCACCCTTCCTACGAAGGGGACATCGACCCGCAGCACGTAAGCCGAAAACATGTCCGACGCCGTACCGCAATACGGCACGATGCGGTGGATGGACCCCGGCCACCCCGACACGCTGCGGCACACGCTCCGCGTCGTCCAGGACCTGGTCCGCCGCTACGACCTCGACGGCCTGCACATCGACGACTACTTCTACCCCTACCCCCAAACCAAAGACGGCAAAAAGCTCGAGTTCCCCGACGACGCCACCTACGCCGCCTACCAAAAAACCGGCGGCAAGCTGGACCGCAGCGACTGGCGACGCGAAAACGTCAACCGCATGGTCCAGGAGATGTACCGGACCATCAAAAAAACCAAGCCTTACGTGAAGTTCGGCATCAGCCCCTTCGGCATCTGGCGCCCCGGCCACCCCGACCACGTCAAGGGCATGGACCAGTACGAAGCGATCTACGCCGACGCCAAGCTCTGGCTCGAAGAGGGCTGGTGCGATTATTTCACCCCGCAGCTTTATTGGAATATCGAGAACCCCGACCAGTCGTTCATCGGCCTACTCAACTGGTGGATCGATCAAACCCCCCAGGACCGCCACCTTTACCCGGGCCTCTATACCTCCCGCACCGCAGACGGCTCATCGCGGGAATTTGATGGCCAGGAGATCGGCTATCAGGTCCGCTGGTCCCGCATCCTCCTGCCCGAGCAGAAGCCCGGCCACGTACATTTCTCCATGAAGGCTTTCATGGAAAATCGGGCGGGCCTCCGCGACTCGTTGCCCCAAGCGGTCTACGCCACCCCCGCCCTCCCGCCGGCCATGCCCTGGCTCAAGTCGCCCGACCGCCTCCGGCCCATTCGCATCGCCCGCGCCCGGCTGGTCGACGACCAGTACGAACTCGAGCTCCCCTCCGCGGCCCTCCGTGCCGCGCGGTGGGTCACTGTGCAGTACCCCCTCGCCGACGGCGAGACCTGGCGCACCCACGTCTACCCCGCGCAGGAAACCCCTTTCAAGTTTCCCGCCCCGCCGGTGCCCGCATCCGCCGATGACGATGACGACGACGACGACGCTTCCGATCGTGACGAGCAGATGATGCCCGCCCCGCGGAATGATGTCCAAGAGAATCTGACGAGTCCACCCGTCGTCGTCTGGGTCCGCACGTTCGATCGCCTGGGCAAGAGCACCTCACCTCTCCGCGTCGAGCTGGTCACCGCCCAACCGTGAACCTTCGGTTTCGGGTAGCTTCTTTCTCGACCGCCGCGCCCGCCAGCCTCCGCCCTCATTTCACATCGCCCCCGGCCGCCCATGACCCTGCCCCTCCTGCTGGCCGACGCCGAATCCGCCGCCCCGTCCAGCCACTTCTACGCCCTGGACTGGGTGGTGCTGATCGGCTACATCGCGTTGGTCTCGGTCCTGGGTGTCGTCCTCGCGGGCAAGCAAAAAGACATGAAGGACTTCTTCCGCGGCGGCGACAAGCTGCCGTGGTACGCCGTGTCCGCCTCGCTGATCGCCACCACCATCTCCGCGGTGACCTTCGTCGGCGTGCCCGCGGTCGCCTTCGCCGGCGACATGACCTACCTCCAGCTGGGCATCATCGCCGGGCTGCTCTCCCGGCTTTTCATCAGTTTTATCCTTGTGCCCGCCTACTACGAAAAACGCATCTACAGCCCCTATGATTACATGGGCGACAAGCTCGGCGGCGGCGCCAAGGGCGTCACCACCGCGCTGTTCACCCTCGGCGGCCTGCTCGCCCAGTCCGCGCGGGTCTACCTCACCGCCCTCGTGCTGACCCTGGTCATGGCCGAACAACTCGCCTGGGTCCAGTCGTGGTCGGGCCTCAGCCCCCTGGCGACCGCGATCATTCTCATCGGGCTCATCGCGGTGGCCTGGACCATGCTCGGGGGCATCGCCACCGTCGTCTGGACCGACGCCCTGCTGTTCCTGGTCTTCGTCACCGGCGGCGTCGCGGCCCTCTGGGTCATCCTCGCCGAGCTCCCCGGCGGCTGGAGCCAGTTCGTCGAGGTCGGCAGCGCCGCGGAGAAGTTCAAAATCTTCAACATCGACCAGGCCTTCAGCCTCACCACGCCCTACACCCTTGCCGCCGCGGGCTTTGCCGTGGTCGTGGGCAACATCGGGATCTACGGCACCGACCAGCTCCTGGCCCAGCGCATCTTCTGCTGCAAAAACCGCCGACACGCCCAGTACGCCATGCTCTCCAGCTACACCGCCGAGCTGGTCACCACCCTCATGCTCCTGGTGGGCGTGGGCCTGTTCGTGTTCTACTCCACCTTCCCCGAACGCCTCGCCGGGCAGTTCGCCGTCCGCGTCGCCGAGGAAAACGACAAAATCTTCCCCGCCTTCATCCTCCAGCAGATGCCCGTGGGCGTCACCGGCCTGGTCATCGCCGGCATCTTCGCCGCCGCCATCTCCAGCCTCACCTCCATCCTCGCCGCCCTCGCCCAGACCTCGGTCTCCGCGATCTACGTCCCTGGCCGACTCAAAAAACTCGGCCTCACCCCCGCCCCCGGCAGCGGCAGCGACGCCGACGAACAAGCCCTCCTGGACCACGACCCCGCCGAGGGCCGACGCGTCGTCACCGTCTCCCGCCTGTGGATCGTCTTCTGGGGCATCGCCCTCTGCCTCGCCGCCTTCGTCGTCGACGCCTTCAAAGACGCCACCGGCGTGCCCATCCTCGACCTCGCCCTCGCGCTGGCCAGCTATATCGTCGGCGGCCTGTTCGCCGCGTTCCTGCTCGCTTGGCTGCCGGTCCGCGTCAACGGCCGGGGCCTGGTCTGGGCGGCGCCCCTCGGCGTCCTCGCCGTCTTCGCCTGCCGCTTCCACGACGACTGGGCGTCTGGGCCTGCGGCATCGGCGTCGGCCTCGCGCTGCTGACCTGGGTCTGGCGGGCCCTGGTCACCGACCCCGCCCGGCGTTCCCCGCGGCTCGCCCGCACCCCCTGGCTGCTCGCGGGCTGCGCGCTGGTCATGCTCATCACCTGGCGCGGCTACTTCCACCAGTACGACGCCGACGGCCAGGTGGTCATGCACTACCCCGACGTCGTCGACGCCGACGGCCAGCGCGTCCTCGACCCCGCCGCCGACCCCGTCCTGCTCACCCACCCCATCACCCATCAGCCCCTGCTCGACCCCGCCGGCCAACCCCGCCGCGCCAGCGACGCCCGCCAACCCGCCCTCCAGGACCTCGACGCCGGCCATCCCCTCCAGGTCCCCATCGCCTGGCCCTGGTACGCCCCCATCGGCGGCCTCTTCGCCTTCGTCCTGGGCTACCTCCTGGCAGACCCCAAACCCCGAGACCCCGTCTCCCGCCCCGCCCTCCTGGGGGTATGACACCGCCCCCACCTCCGCCCCCCGCCCCGCCCCCCCCCACCTCAGGACCCGCCCGCTTTCGCTTCCGTCTCCAGCCGCTGGGCCGGCAGCGGCGTCAGCTGCCAGCCGTCGGTGTCGTGATGGACCAACCGGTAGCGTTGCGGCCAGTTCGCGTGCTTGAAAAAGTTGGTGTGACGCACCTTCAACACGTGCTCCGCCGACGGGTCCAGCGCCGGCCCCGGCAAATCCGAGGTCAGGGTCCGGGTCGCGGGATCAAACGTAATCGCCACGTCCTGCCCGTCCAGCGTCACCGCGATGCTGTCTTTCAGGATCCGCGTGCGGTCCCCGCCCCACCAGCCCTCGGGCATGCCGTCGATCAGCGTCGCCCGCAGCGTCTGCCCGCCGTCGAGACGATCGGGGGTGGACTGCACGCTCATCGCTTCCTGCGTCGGCCGACCGCCGTAGGCGTATTCCACCAATCCCGTATAGATCGCGTAAGCGCACCGCAAGTTATAGATCGCGTCGCGCAGACGCTGCTCTTCTTCGGGGTGCGAATAAAACGACAACTCCGCCAGAATCGCCGGCACTTCGCTGAACCGCAGAATCCCGAATCCCCCGTCGTACATCTGCCGATCGGTCATCAGCGGGCTCGTCAGCCCGACCTGGGTCCGCAGCGCTTCCCCACACGGTGAGCGATGTACCGCCCCGCGTCGATGCCGACTTCCGCGTGGTTCGGATCGTCGTGGAACCACATGCTGGTCCAGTTGGTCGTCGCCTTGGGCGAGAGGTTGTGGTGCACGCTCAGAAACAGGTCCGCCCCCGTGACCCCGTCGCGCTTGCGCACCAGCGTGTTGGCGATTTCCGCCCGATCTTGCAAGGAAATCGCGTCGTCGCCGGTCCGGGTGAGCACGACCTGGACCCCCGCATCCTCCAGCATCTTCTGCAGCAGCACCGATACCCGCCAATTGATTTCCGCCTCCCGGACCCCGGTGGGCCCGCGCTTGTACCCCACCTCGTCCGCGTGCCCGCCGTGCCCCGGATCGATCACGATCGCCCAGTCCTTGAGGTACTTCTGGGCCGGGTGCACCGGCACCATCAGCTCCGGAAACACCTCCCAGTCCACCCGCCCCGCCAACGCCCGTTCCGCCGTCGCCAGCGAGGCCGGCCCCGCGATCATCTCCACCTCCACCGTCTGGGTCGACGGCGGCGTCTCGCAACCGATCAACCCCAGAGTTAACCCTGCCCCAACGAGCATTCCCGTGGCTGCGATCCGATCCGCGATTCGATAATTCATGATGGCCTTTGTCTGAAGTTACTGTGGCGTGCCCCTGCCCCGTTTCTCTCCCCCGGAACCGACTCCATGGTCCACGGCGAAAAGTGGGATCAACCCCCGCCCGCCCGGATCCGCTCGATCGTGACGGCCACCGGCGACGACGCCCGGCCATCCACCAGATGCTCCGCGTCGGGCTGGCCTAGCGTGACGAACAATTCGTGACACGCCCGGTCGTAGTCCACCGCGGTCTGGTCGGCAATCAGCCGCACCCCGCGGTCGATCAGCTTCTTGTTGCTGGTGTTGACGTAGATCATCCAGTTGCTGGTCAACCGGCCCAATAAGCCCATGCTGGCGGTGGAAACCGTGTTGAGCACCAGCTTCGCCGCGAGGTGGGACCACAGCGACAACGGCGTGGCGGGCAGGTCGCACCGCACCGCGAACCGCTCGTCGCCGTCGGGGGATTCGGCCGTTCCCAACGCCGACCCACCGCCGCCGATCGCCAGCACCGCGTGCGCGTCGAACCCGTCGAGGTGACCCGCCACACCCCGGGCAAACGCGCTCTCCGCGGGGCCGTGCGTCGCGACCTCCTGGCCCACCAGCAGGCTGACCGCCAACGACTCGACCCCCGCGGAGCGCGACGCGTCGGACTCGTTTCCGATCTTAAACTTGCAAAATCCGCGAACGGCTCAAATCCGGCGGCACGTTCTTCACCGCTTCCGGCGCGTTCATCGCCGCGTACTTCTCCTGATCCCAGTCCAGGCCCCACGGCGGCCGCCCCAGCATGTTGGCCCACGCCTGGGGTGTCACGTGCCGCGGGTCTTTGACAAACGACCACGACCGCGCCGAGCGCGTGTCGCCCTCGGGCCGAAACGGGGGCAGCGAAAACGTCGGCGACCGCTCGGTCGTGTCCGTCATAATGTCCAGCAAATAAGCGTCGGCAAAGTACGTCACCAGCCCGCCGGCGCGGTACAACGCCGCCTCCCGCTCGGTCAATGCCGCCATGACCGACAGATTGTCGGGATCGCCGATCTCCTGCAATAACTGGGTAAAACGTTCCGCCGCGGCGTCCGCCGCCACCGGCTGGGCCCCCGCCGGGTCCGCTTCTTCACCCGCCACGCCACGCGATCGACCGACCGCCGACGCCGCGGCTTCCAGGGCCGTGCCCAGCACCAGCAGCTCGATCGTGGTCGCCTGCATCCGCGTCGATCCGGCGACCGCCATCGGCCCGGTGGTCAGGTCCAGCTTGGTGATCCGCGGGTCCTGGATCACCCGCCGGCTGCGCTCGACGTGCTGGGTCAAGACGTCGGCGGGGTTATTGAAGACCAAGTAGCTTTCCGCGTCGGCCTCCAGGGCTTGCCAGGCGGTGCCGATGACGAACGACGTTTCGCCGCCCTCGGTCATCGCGACCACCACGTCGCCGGCGGCGACGCCGGCCTCCCGCAGCTGGTGGCGGCCAAAAGCATCGAAGTCCTCGAACCCCTCGACCGACCGGATCAGCGCAAAGTCGCCCCCCGCCATCACGCTGCGCACCTGGTCCGCCACCTGGTCGAATTCCTGCTTACGGTCGGCGGAATCCGCCCGCTGGGCGACGCCCATCCAGTGCCGACGCCACGAGGCTTCCAGCAGGATCGCCAGCCGGCCCGTCGCCCCGCAACCGGTAAAATACACCCGTCCCCCCGCGGTCAACGCCCGGGTCAGCGACGCGGTCAGGGAGGCATACGCCGCGCTGCCCAGCACCCGCTCGGCGACCGGGGCCACGTCGCGGTCCACGCCCAGGAGCATCGCCAACCCCGCCGCGGTGTTTTGGGTCAGCGTCTCCGCCAGGCCGACGGTGGCGGGGTGGGGCTGCTCGGTGGGCAACATGCCCAGACGAAAAGCCCGCTCGTGCTGGAGAAAATGCTCCGCCTTCGCCGCCGGGGTGGACGGTAGCGACCGGAAGGAGAGCCGGGGGAGCCGGGGGAGGCCTCGCCCGGCGCGGGGTCGGGCTTTCCGGATCGGTTGGAAGAAGTAGGCGAACTCAATGGTTTCATGGTGCAACCCCAATGCTGTCTCGAATCACCAGCGTCGATCCCAGGGACAAAGATTCCGGCACGCCGCCCGACTCGCGGGCCTGCCACACCGACCGCGCCGCGGCCTCGCCCGCCTCGGCGATCGGCAGCCGGACCGTCGTCAAGCGCGGGTACAACAACGCCGCGGACGGCCCGTCGTTGAACCCCGCCACGCTCATCTGCTCGGGCACCGCGATGCCCGCCTGCTGGGCGGTCGCCAACACGTGGACCGCCAGGTCGTCGTTGAAGCCGATGATCGCCGTGGGCCGCGGTGAGCGTGCCAGCAGCTGCTCGGCCGCCCGCTCGGCGGCCGCGGGGTCGTAATTCGTCTGCAGGTCCGGCACGTCCGCGGCCTGGATCCCTGCGGCCGACAGCGTCCGCAAAATCGCCCGCCGCTTGGTCGCGTCGGTGTGGTGCTCGTGGCCGCTGACCAGCGCGAACCGCCGGTGCCCGCAGTCCAGCAGCAACTGGGTCAGCTCCTGCGCCGCCGCCTCCATCTCCAGCCCGATCGTCGGCCCCGGCAAGCTCGACTCGGCGATCGTGACGTAACGGCAACCCATCGCCTCCAGCTCCGCGATGTCCGCCTCGCCGACCTGTGTCGGGATCACCAGCACCCCGGCGCACCGCTGCCCGTAACCCGCCGGCCAATTCGCCGGCGGCGTGCTGATGATCGACAACGACACCCCCACCGACTCGAGATACGCCGTCGCGCCCCGCACCAGTTCGCAGACGTAATAGCTCGACGACTTGTAAGGCTCACGCAGCAGCATCGCCACGAACGGCCCGCCCGCGCCGACCCCGCCCGCGACCCCCGGCGACTGCTCGCGGCTCACCGACACCCCGCCGCTCGCCGCCCCCCCCGCACCTCGCGCCCTCGCCCTCGACCCCCACCGCTGCGCCGTGGTCACTTACTCCGCCCGAGCCTTCTATAGAATCGCTTTCGTTCTCCGGTATTCCTGCAACATTCGCGGCCGCATCCGCTGATCCGCGGAGGCCGCCGCCCTGCCGCGCAGGCTCGGTGGCATCGCCGCGCGGCCCCCGCCGTTCGGGCTCTGACTCCGCCCGCAAGTTTTTCTCGCCCGGGCCGCTAAGCCCGAAGCGCTGCTCGATCACACGGTTCATCGCGGCGACTCCTAGTTGCACAAGTGGATCCGACCCGGGGTGTCGCATGTTAAACCTTTCCCCCCACGCGGCCGAGAAAATCCGTTGGGTCACGTTGTTCCTGGGCGGGGACCGCCGCGGTGGCCGACCCGTCACCCGCCGCGCCGCCGCCGATCGCCGCGGCGACTTGCAACGCGATGTCCGCCTCTGCCGCGCGGACCGCCGGCCACCCCCGGCCGATCTGCGCGGGGTCCACCGCGTAACGGTTGGCCATCGCTTCCACCCGCCGCGACGCCGCCTCCACCCGCGCCGCGTCCAGCCGACCGTCCCCCACCGCGTCGATCACCGCCTCCACCGCTTGATCGATCAATTCCAGCCGGTGACAACACAGCAGCAGGTCCACCCCCGCGTCGATCGCCGACACCGCCACCTCACCGATCGCGTAGTGGTCCGCGATGGCCTTCATCTCCAGATCGTCGCTGATCACCACCCCGTCAAACCCCAGCTCGGCGCGGAGCAGACCGCTCACCACCGCCCGGCTCATCGTCGCGGGCCGGGTCTCGCCCAACGCCTCAAACACCACGTGCGCCGTCATCACCGACGCGAGCCGCCCCCCGTTGCGGACCCGGGCCTCCCCACCGTTTTCCGTTGTTTTATCGACGTTTTCCGCGACGTGGCTTGCGTCGGCGATCGCCGCGCGGAACGGCCGCAGCTCCACCCGCTCCAGCCGCGCACGGTCGTGCCGCAGCCGCGGCAACGCCAGATGGCTGTCCACCTCCGTGTCCCCGTGCCCGGGAAAATGCTTCCCGCACGCCGCCACCCCCTGCCCCTGCAAACCCGCCGCCAACGCCCGCCCCAGCTGCCCCACCACCTGCGGATCCGTGCCGAACGACCGGCTGCCGATCACCGGATTATCCGGGTTCGTATCCACGTCCAGCACCGGCGCAAAATTCAAATTCACCCCGCAAATCCGCAGCTGTCGCCCCATCACCCCGCCCACCGCTTCGACCAGTTGCACGACCCCGCCCGCCCCAATTCCCGCATCGCCGGCGGAACCCAGAAGCCTTCCCGCAGCCGCGCCACCCGCCCGCCCTCCTGATCGATGCCCACCAGCGATCCCGCGCCCGCGCCGCGTGGACCGCCCCGCTCAGCGCCGCGACCTGCTGGGGCGACTCCACATTTCGACTAAACAACACCACCCCCCGGAGCCCCTCGCGCAGCGCGTGCCCCATCGATTCGGTCAGTTGCCCGCCCTCAAATCCGCCGAGAAAAAGACCCCGCACCCGCCGCCGCAGCCCGTCAATATTCCGGGCGTCGGTCATCATCGGCTCTTTCGTCGTGGTCGGGTCCTGCGCACGCAGCGGTCAGCCCGCGGCCGAACCAGCCCTAATGCTATAATTTAATTCGACAAAGTCAACGCCCCCCTTTCCCCCCCACATGCTAACCCCGACCCTCGGCCCCGCGGCCCGTAAGTCACTGAGTCTCCAAATTTTGCGTCCCTGATAACCGCCCCGCAACCCGCTTTCCGCCGGCCTGCCGACCCGGCGAATTTAAGCGATTTCCCCCTTGATCCACCCCCGGCGGTCCGAAAAACCTCTTGATAATCTCGCCCCCAGCGACGAACATTAGCACGCCTCCCCTCTCATCCCCCGTCACCCGCTTTGCCCCGTCTCAACTCCCGCCGGCCCGACCCGCTTCCTTGCCCGTCCGCCCCGGCGACCCATCCCTCCGGAAGTGTCCGCTTGCCCAAGTCGCCGACCAAAACCCCCCGCCGCCCCGCCCGCCCGCCCCGCTCTCCCTCGGCGACCACCCCCCCCGTCGCCGCACCCGCCGCGGTCGATAACGACCGCGCCGACCCCACCCTCGGCCCGCTCCGGCCCATCGGCGCCCAGCCGGGCCAACCCCTCTACGCCACGGTCAAACACGCCCTGATCCGCGCCATCGACGAGGGTCATTTCACCCCCGACCAGCGGTTGCCCAGCACCAAAGACCTCAGCCAGCAGATGTCGGTCTCCCTGGTTACCGCCCACCGCGCCCTCCGCGAACTCGTGGGCGAGGGCTTTCTCGACCGCTCCCGGGGCAAGGGCACCATCGTCGTCGATCGCTCCCACCGTGCCGCCCGCCGACTCCGCCTGTCGGTGGTCATCCACCGCGACGTTTCGCTGGTTGACGAACACCACAGCCGACTCCTCGAAGGCATGCGCCAGGCCTCCGCCCACCGCTCCACCGCCCAGGGCGAAGTCGAGCTCACCGTCAGCCACTACGGCACCGCGGTGACCGAGCGCAGCGACGGCTTCCTGTTGCTGGACCCGCCCGAGGACGATTTGGCGGCCTGCCTCGCGGCGTTGCCCCCCCGCCGCGCGGCTGATCGTGGGTCCGGCCGACCCCGGGCTCGGGGTCAGCAGCATCGCCGTGGACCACCGCGCCCTGGCGGAAACCGTCGTCGATCACCTGGTGGCCATGGGCCATTCCCGCTTGGGATTCCTCGGTTCGGAGCGCAGCACCGCGGGCCACCGCGAGCTGTGGGAGCAGGTCCGGGCGGTGTGCGCCGACCGGCGGCTGGAGCTGCCCGAGTCCCGCGTGCTCCGTGTCCGCGGGTGGCATGTCGATCCCAACGAAAAGATGCAGCTGCTCCAACTCCTGGACCGCCCCGCGGACGACCGGCCCACCGCGCTGATCGCCGCGGGCTACCACTTCAGCCTCGACGTTTACGAAGCCGCCGCCACCCTGGGCCGATCCCTGCCCGCCGACCTCTCGGTCGTGGCCGTGGGCAACCCCGCCTCCGCGGCCTACCTCGCCCCGCCCCTCACCTGCGTCCAGCAACCCCTCGTCGAGCTCGGCCACGCCAGCGTCAACGCCCTGGTCGAAGCCATCCAACACCTCCAGACCGTCTCCACCCCCCGCGACGCCTCGGTGCCGCACCCTCCGGCCCGAACTCATCATCCGCCAATCCGTCGCCGCCCGCTAAAAATCACCCCGTTTTACCCCCTTTTCTTCCGCCCCCTTCGTCGACCTTGCCCCCCCCGATCCCGACGCTTGCCCCACCTTCCCCCCCTCATGCCCCCCGCTTGCCGCCCGCTTGATCTCTCCCGTTCCGCCCGCCCCCTCCATCTCCCCCGTAGGACGTCTCGATTATTTAGGTATTGTAATTATCCGGGTTGATTATATAATCAGGCTCGCACGCGCCGCCACCCGTCCGCCCCTCTGCCCACCCCTGGGATACCCCCCCGTCGCCCCCCGTCGCCCCCCGTCTGCCCCCCGGCCTGCCCCCCGCGCACCCTCCCTTTAACACCCGAATTTAACCTCGCTCGGAACCCCGCATGTCCCTCGCCCCGTCGCCCTTTGCCCCGTCGTCCCGTCCCGCCGTCGGCCCCTCCTTTTTGCCGCGTGTCTCCCCCCACGCCCCCGACGCCCCCCCCCGGAGCCAACCCATGCCCATCCTCGCCAAGACCCCCCTTCACACCGCAGCCTTACCCCCAACCGTCCCGAGCCAAACCCGCTCCCGCCGGTCGGCCTTCACCCTCATCGAGCTTTTGGTGGTCATCTCCATCATTGCCCTGCTCATCGGCATCCTGTTGCCGGCGTTAGGCAGCGCCCGCAGATTCGGCCCGCGATATCGCGTGCCTGAGTAATACCCGGCAGACCGGTATTGCCGCCCTCGCTTACGCCACGGATAATAAAAACTACTCGGTGCGAGCCACTTCGAGTGGTGAAAACACCGCAGATGACGGCAGCGGCAGAACGGCGTACTGGACCGGCAACCTGACGATCGGCGGCTACGGTGGCACCGTCGAAATGTTTCAGTGCCCGATCTTCGAACCCGACCCGACCTTCAGCTACGACCCGAACGATCCGATCACGCTGCAGCAAATGCTGGCGGATGCAAGCAACCAAAATTGGCGACATATCGACTACGGAGTTAACTGGTACACGGTCGCCGGACGACTGGCTTATATCCCCGGTCCTGCCGTCGACGGTGCAAAAGTCAGTGCTCGCTTGTCACAGATTGCCAATCCATCCGAAACCATCTTCGCGAGTGATACTTGGTTCGAAAGCCAAGCCACCACCGGTAGTCAACGCGGCAGTTATACGATGGGCGGCATCCCCACCACTTTCGGCGGCCCACACGCCCGACACAAAAACACCAGCATCAACATCTCTTGGCTCGACGGACACTCGTCCGCGATGACGGTTGATACAGTCGAACGCGCGGCTCCCGGCGGTCCTTGGGACCCCGAAAACCTCGGCGGTTACGGCGGCGTCCGCGGTGCCTATGCCAACACCGACAACAATAAGTGGGATGAGGATTGACTCAACGACGATAGACTCACATTGTCAAGACTGAGCCCGCAATCGCAGAAAATTAGAACGAATAGAAACGGCCACCCTATTAAACAGGTGGCCATTTTAACCTTTGATACTCGTAGAGTAAATAAACTTCAGCGAGCCTGCGACATTTTTGCCGCAGGCTCTTTCTTATTATGCAAGGGTAGTTTGCCGTCGGGGTGGCGTGATCTGCCGCTTGGGGTTGGCCACGGAATGGGGGCGGGAGTCTTGCTGTCTTGGGTGGGATGGGCGTCTCGCCCGTCGTTGTCCCGCAGGGGCAAGTTTGGGTTGATGAGTCGTTGGTATCCAAGGGCTATTCGGCCTGCGGCCGAACGACGGGCGGGACGCCCATCCCACTAAGAGGACGCCTATCCCACCAAGGGAACGTCTATCCCACTAAGAGGACGCCCATTCCACCGAGGCACCGAAGAACCGGCCATCCCATGGGGGACGCCCATCCCATCAAGGAACTGCACATCTCACGGGGGAGCGTATGACTCACTGCGGACCGGCCATCCCGCGGGGGAGCGTGCATTTGCGAACGCTTCGCCGGGTCGGCCGGATGCGAGCGGTCGGTGATGAAGCGTTTACGCGGGGGTGGGGGTGGGGGGGGTGAAGGCGTGGGCCAGGGTGTTGACGCAGCGGAGGATGGCGGGGTCGGTGAGTTGTGGTTCGGTGAGCTGGCCGAGGGAGGTTGCGGGATCGGCGGAACCAGAAGAGGAAGTGAGGGGGGAGGTAGCGGAGGAAGGGGGAGTGTGCGGGGGGGAGGGGAGGTAGGGGGGGGCGGGGTGGATGACGAAGGTGTGGGACTCGCCGGGCAGCAGGTGCAGGGGGGCATCGTCGACGGCCGCGTCGGGGCGGAGGTGATCCGCCAGCAGGCAGAGGTCGCGGACCACGGCCTCGGGGGTGACGGTGAGCCGGAGCGTGTCGCCGTCGCGGGTGAGCGTGGTGGTGAAGCTGGGGTCGGCGTAGGGGATGTCGAAGTCTCGGCCGAAGAAGTACCAGCCGCGTCCGCCGTGGGCGAAGTTCTGCGCCGATGCGGGTTGGTCGGTGTCGAGGGCGGCGGTCTGGGCGACGATCAGTTCGCCTGCCGGGCCGGTCCAGTCCGCGGGCAGTTCCCACTTGTAGGTTTCGCGGGGTTCGACGGTGAAGTCCTGGGTGAGTTGTGCGAGTTCTCGGCCGTCGACGTGGAAGCGGCGGACGATGAGGGTGTCGGCCCAGGTGTCGGCGTGGTCGTTGTGGAGGTAGACCGCCATGGCGCCCGCGGTGTCGGCCTTGCGCAGGTCGTTGGCCTCGGGTTTGTTGGGCGTGCCGGCGGTGTGGTCGCGTGGCTCGACGGCGGCGGGTTTGACGGTGATCAGTCGTTCGCGGAAGAAACGCGCGGGTGGCGTGGAGCAGGGCTTTGGGTCGGCCGTCGCCGTCGATGGCGGACCAGCTGGTGACCGGCCAGCAGTCGTTGAGCTGCCAGTACAGCACGCCGCTGCACCACGGCGACAGCGCCCGGAACCACTCGCAGCCCAGCGTCAGCGCCCGGCACTGCTGAGACCGATGGCGAGGTAACCACGGTCGTCGAAACGGTCGGGTGTTCGGCGATCGTCAGACCGTCGAAGTCGTCGGCGATGCGATCGAGGGCGCGTTGCTGGCCCTGTCTTTTGTTTGTTGTGCAGGTGCATCGGTGTCGGAGAGCCAGTGCCGTTCGTCGGCGGCACGGCGCGGGTGAGGGTCGGGCCAGGTCGGCGGGCCCTGGATAGCCGAACTCGCTGGCGAAGCGGGGGAAGTGGCCCAGGTAGTTGCGGTAGTCGCCGTTGCCGTTCCACACGTCCCAGATGTGGCGGTTGCCGAACTCGTTGGCGTTGGGGTGGCGGTCCATCGAGCCCGAGTAGGGGCTGCCGGGCCAGTAGGGCGTGGTCGGGGCGATCTCGCCGACGACTCCGGGGAACAGGTCGAGGTAGTAGTTCAGGCCCCAGGTGCGCTCGCCCTCGCTCGCGGATGTCGCTGCCACGGCTGCGGCCCAGTCGAAGGTGCCCCAGATGTTTTCGTTGCAGCCGTTCCAGAGCACCAGCGATGGGTGGCGGACGAGGCGGGCGACGTTGTCGCGGGCCTCGGCTTCGAGCCAGGACCAGAAGGGCTCCTCCTCGGGGTAGCAGGCGCAGGCCATCAGAAAGTCCTGCCAGACGAGCATGCCGATCGCGTCGCAGTGTTCGTAGAAGGCGTGGTCTTCGTAGAGCCCGCCGCCCCAGACGCGGAGCATGTTCATGTTGGCGTCGGCGGCCTGGTCGATGCGTTGGCGGTAGCGCTCGCGGGGTGACGCGGTGGGGGAAGCAGTCGTCGGGGATCCAGTTGGCGCCCTTGCAGAAGATGCGCTTGCCGTTGATTTTCAGGTGGAAGGTTTCGCCTTGGCCGAGGCCGATTCGACGGGCTGCGGGGTCGGGGTCAGCATCGGTACAGAGTTCGGCGGTGCGGAGGCCGATGCGTGGGTGCGGGTATCGAGGGCTTGGCCATCTCGGGTCGAGCAGTTCGACCGTAAGGGTGTAGAGCGGCTGGTCGCCGTAGCCGCGGGGCCACCACAACGTCGGGCGATCGACCTTGAAGCGTGACGGCCGTCTCGGACGCCGGCCGCTTCTGGCTTCTCGCGACCACCTGGCCGCGGGATCGGTCAGCGTGACTGACGAGATCGCCTGCCGCGAGGCGCCGCGGCGATGCTCGGTTTCGACATCGACGCAGATCGATCAGCTGGCGCGATTTCTCGTCGGCGCGGGTGATGAGCGGACGCAGGTCGCCGAGCCGGGCGGTCGGACCACGCCTCGATCCGCGCCGGCCGCCACACGCCCGCAGGTCAATAGCTGCGGCCCCCAGTCCCAGCCGAAGTTGCACGCCATCTTCCGCATCATCTGGTGCGGCAGGTGCTCGTTGGACCCCGCGCCGACATGCGGCCGTGGACCGAACTCCTGCTCCATCTGCTCGGCGTAGCGTGCCGCGGTGCGGCAAAGCGGATCGTCCAGTCGTGTTGCTCCCCGGCTCGGGCCGCGCTTCGATGTCGAAGCGGTGTCGGACGGTGCATGTTCGTCAGCCGTCGCCGATGGGCTTGACCGTTGAGGTGAGACCGTGGCGATGGTGTCGAGCCCGTCAAAGACCAACGTCGAACCGGTCGTGAGGCCAGCCATCGTCGGAGAGCTCGAAGCGTGGTGCGGTAGGTCCAGTCGCAGCGGCCGATCCAGTGCGTCTCCAGCTCGTTTTGGCCGCAGGTACGGATCGGGGATCAGGCCCGCGGCGAGCAGGTCGGTGTGGACGCAGCCCGGCACGGTGGCGGGGATGGTCCCGGTCGGCCAATGCCTTCGGGCAGCAATCGGGTCCGCCGGGGGCATCATCGAGGCGGAGGGTCCATGTTCGGGGAGCAGGTCGATGACGGGAAAATTTCATAGAGGATTCAGTCGGTAGAAGGATCGGCTTGCAATAGGCAAGCGGGAATAGATAGCGATTGGTTGGGTCGCGTCGGCGGTCAGGAGACGCGGGCCAACTCGCGCGGTCGCGCGATCGAGTCGCTCGGCCAGCGCCGCACTTCGCGGACTCCGCGGGCGTCCCGCATGGTTCGGCGTCTCGTCCGGATCGTCGGCGTAGTCGAAGAGTTCGCTGCCGATCTCCTGCCCGTTCGTCGCGGTAGATGCGTGAGCCGGTGACGGCGCGGTCCGCAGCGAAGGGCGTCGTGGTACCGCGCAGAGGCCGTCGCCCGGGCAGGCGTCGGCGGTAGCTGACGCGCGGCGTGGTCGGGGGGGATCGTCGATCGATGCCGTCGGGCTCCGATCAGCGTTCGGCCGTCGAGGCCCGGGCGGCTCGGCGACGCCCGCCAGGGCGCAGAGCCGTGGGAAGCATGTCGACGTGTTCGGTGACGGCCGTCGATGACCTGCGCCGGCGGGCGACTTGCCCGGGTGACGGATGATCAGCGGGCAGTGCATCGAGCTCGTCCCAGCACCGTGTGCTTGCCGTAGTAGCCGTGCTCGCCCACGTGGAAGCCGTGGTCGCTGGTGAAGATCACGAGGGTGTCGTCGTGCATGCCCTGCGTGCTTGCAGGGCGTCGAGCAGTCGGCCGATTTGCCGGTCCAGGAAGGTGATCGAGGCGTAGTGGCCGTGCATCATTTCGCGGGCCTGCTCGGGGTTGGCGGTCCAGGGCTGGTCGTAGTCGTTCGGTCGTGTAGTACTGGGCCGGCTCGTTGTCGGCCGAGCGCGAAATCGGGGCTGCCGATCGGGGGGCACGCGTCGGTTGAGGCAGGTCGAACTGCTCCCGGTCGTAGAGCGTCGAAATCGCGCTGCGGCGCGGTCCACGGCAGGTGGCCCGCCTCGTAGCCCACCGCCAGGAAGAACGGCGCGTCGCCGCTCGCCAGCTCGCCGATCAGCTCCACCGCCCGGTCGGTGGCCCGGCCGTCGGGGTACGCGTCGTCGGGCACGTCGGCGGCCTCGACCGCCGGGCCGCGGGCGCGGCGGTGGAACTGATTTTCGGGGATGCCGTTTGCGTCGGCCTCGGCCAGCCGCTGGCGGATCAGGTCGAAGGACGCCTCGGTCTGCCAGTACCGCATCTCCTCGGCCCCGATCGCCTCGAGCCCCGCCGGGGCCGGGGGGTTGGGCGGGAACCACGCCGGCGCGGACCACGACGGCGGGTCGGTTTCGTAGGCGTGCAGCACGTGCCAGACGTGTTCGCTGCGGTAGCCCGCGTTCTTGAACGCCTCGCCCATCGTGGCGTAGCCTTCGGGCTGGCGCTGCCGCAGCGTCGTCCCAGAACGGCGCGGTTGTTGTGCCGCTGGGTATGCTGCGGGCCGAAGCCCGCTGAACAGGCTCGCCCGCGAGGGTCCGCACAGCGGCCACTGGCAGTAGTGCTGGTCGAACCGGGTGGCCCTGCTGGGCGCAAGGCATCGAGGTGCGGCGTGACCGCGTGCGGGTCGCCGTAGCACCCCAGCCGCGGGCGAGATGTCGTGGGTGACGACGAAGAGGACGTTGGGAGGCGGGGGATCGGTGGTGGCATGGTGCGACGGATCGAAGCTCAAGAGACCTGCCTACGTGGAACGGGATTGTTGGCTGTGACATCGTTGGACATCGTTTTGTCGTCCGAGGGCACGGTCGATGCCCCGCAGTGGCCGCGGCGGTGTCCGACGCAAGCCCGCGGATCGCCAGCGAAACTCAGCCCGAAGGCGAAGGACCATGAAAACGACGTTGACCGTGAGGTTGATCCAGTAGTTGTGCAGGTCGGTGCTCAGCGCTCTCGGGCAGCATGCCGATGGCGTTAAGCCCGAGGTAGATGTTGACCAGGATCGCGGGGATCAGCGCCAGAGGATGCCCGCTGCTCCGAGACGCGGGTGGTGAAGAAGCCCAGCAGGAACAGTCCCAGCTTGCAGCCGCCGAAGATCGAGGCGATGATCTTGGTCACGTCCAGCATGCGATTCCTTGGGCAGCCAGACGTAGATCAGGCCCCCGGCGATCATGCAGACGCCGGTGACCAGCGACACGGTCTTTGCGACGGCCAGGTACTGCCGGTCGGTCGCGCCGGGTCGCAGGTGTCGGCGGTAGACGTCGTTGATGAACGTGGTCGAGACCGAGTTGATCGACGAGTCCAGCGAGCGACATCGCCGCCGCCAGGATCGCCGCGATGATCAGCCCCGACACGCCCACCGGCAGCTGGGTCAGATGAAGTGCGGGAAGATCCATCTGGTCGCCGCTTCCATCGCCGCGACGGCGGGGTCGGGGCTGAGCTGATAGAAGCGCCCAGATCGGTCGTGCCGATCAGGTAGAAAAACGTCCACGTCGGCACGCTCATCGCCACGGTCATCCAGATCGCCTTGCGGGCGTCGTGGTCGCTGCGGGCCGAGACGATCCGCTGGACCACCGTCTGGTCGGTGCAGTAGGCCCCGGTCCAGCCGATGAACCCGAGCACCATCAGCGTGATGATGGTCCGCCGGGTGAAGTCGAGGTCCCAGTCGCCGAGGCTGAATTTCCCCGCGTCGTAGGCCTCGCGACCAGCGCCGGCAGGTCAGCCCCCCGGGCATCTTCCACCACAACGCACGATGAAGACGAAGATCCCCCCGCCGACCAGCACCACCACCTGGATCACGTCGGTCCAGATCACCGCGTCGAACCCGCCCAACGTCGGTGTAGGCCATCAGAAAGACGCCCAGGATCACCACCACCCAGATCACGTTGACGCCCAGCATCAGCGACACGGGAATCGACACGAGAAATAGCACCGACCCCACCCGGATCAGACTGCAAGATGATGAAGCTGCACGCCGCGTACAGCCGCGCCCACTTGCCGAAGCGACCCTCCAGAAACTCGTAGGCCGTCACCACCTTCGCCGCCCGGAAGAACGGCACGAACACCGCGATCGCCAGCACCGCCGCGATGCGGCATCATCCAGTTGCAAACGATCAGCCGCCAGTCCAGCGCGTACGCCCCGGCGGGCAACGCCAGAAATGTGATCGAGCTCAGCGACGTGCCCACCATCGACAGCGCGATCACGAACCCCGAAAAGCCCCTGCTTGCCCAAGAAATACTCCTCGGTGCTGTCGTTCTTGCGGGCGCAGTACAGCCCGATCCCCGCCACCCCCGCCAGGTAGACAAGGATCGTGGCCAGGTCGATGACGCGGAGATGTTCCAATAGACAAGATCCAAAATAAAGAAGTCAGCCGTGCCCGTAATCACAGGTGAGATCGACCAACGGAATCAAGAACCGCCCCCCCTCACGCCCCCGTCACATGCCCCCAAAACCACTCTGGATAAGATCCTCAGGAAAGAAAACTTGTAATTTACAGAACCCGGTCCGACGCAAGTGTGCCTCGCCTGCACGCCCTTGTCAAGCGATAACCTTCACAAATTTCGACAATATTTAGCATTCAGCGCAGATCTTCTTGAATCCCCGATCAATCAATGGTACGCTCAATCAACGATCTGTTTCTGTAAATTACAAACGCGAATCTTTCCCCTCATTTCTGGACATCCGATGCTCCACCCCCCTTCCTCCGTCGCCCGGCCCCCGCGGCCCGCCTCCCGTCGCTTCGCCTTCACCCTCATCGAACTGCTGGTGGTCATCTCCATCATCGCCCTGCTCGTGGGCATCCTCCTGCCCGCCCTGGCGAGTGCCCGGGTCACGGCCCGCGAGGTCAAATGCCTCTCGAATCTCAAGCAGATCGGCATCGCCGCCCATTCCTACCAGGCCGACGAAGGCCGGCTGCCCCTGCACGTCCTGGAAGTCTGTAACCCCGGCAACGCACTGACCGAAATCGTCAAACTCAACTTCGGCAGCACCCTGCCCGGCGGCGGCGGCTTCGACGCCCGGCCCCTGTGGACCTACTACATGGAAGGCATGGCCGGCTTTAACTGCCCCATGGTCCAGGAACTCGAAATCGACTATTCCAACGTCCCCGAAAACAGCCCCAGCGACCGCATCTACATGGACTACATGCTCACCCCCGGGGCCTGGAGCAACGGCCCGAGTGTGGCCGGGCCGTTCCCCGTCGCGTCGGACCCCGGCAACACCGCCGCCCAACTGGGTGAAGTCTGGACCAGCACCGACCAGATTTGGGAAATCGAAGGCCGAATCTACAGCGTCCTCGCCGGCGACCGCACCCGCATCCAAGGCACCGCCGCGGGCCAACCCCTGCACGCCAACCACCTGGGCTCGATCGACAACGCACAACTCCGCTTCAACGACGCTCCGGGCAGTTTCCACTCTTCTTATTACAACGTCCCCAATGCCGTAGCCAACGCCGCCCAAAACGAAGTCGGCGGCCAATTCGTCAAAACCGACGGCAGCGCCGCCCGCTACAAAGGCGACGGCGACAAGGTCACCTTCGTCGAGCAGCCCGGCGGCTTCAACAATCAAAGCTACATGATGCCCCACGACTAACGCCCACCATCACCACCACCAACCCCCCTTATCGTCTCCCTCGCACCTGCCCCCCTTGGCTTCACCGCAAGCCCTGATCGGTTGACTACTTTTTTCGTCACGTCCCGCCATGCCCGACCAACCCACCCTTCTTGACGTATCCAAGCACGCCGGCGTTTCGGTCGCCACCGTTTCGCGCGTGCTTTCGGGCAGCGCTTCGGTAAATGCCGCCAAATCGGCGCAGGTCCGCCGAGCGGTGGCCAAGCTCAACTATCAACCCCTGCGCAAAACCGTCCGTGCCGGGAGCCGCGGGGGCACTGCGGCCCGGGCCCAGCGGGCGTCTTCGTCCACCGCCGCCAGGACCCGCACCGTCGCGGTGGTGCTATTGAACCGCGACCTGTTGGCGACCTACTCCCACGACTTTGCCGCGACGCTCAAGGCGGTGGCCCGCGGGCTGACCGAGCGGGGCATGTCCCTGATCACCTGCGACCTCACCGGCCCCGCGCCCGACGGCGTCGCCGACTGGGACCGCCTGCCCGCCCCGGTCCGCGACGGACAGATCGACGGCTTGCTCATCGCCGGCGACGTGCCCGACGATTCGCCCCTCCGCTCGCTCCGGAAAATCCCCACCGTCTGGCTCACCTCCCAGCGCGGCGCCCGCCGCGACACCGTCGCGCTGGCGGGCAACGAACACGTCGGCGAACTCGCCGCCGACTACCTCATCGACCGGGGTTGCCGCCGCCTGGCGTGCATGGATATCGCCACCGCCGGCTCGGCCAATGAGGTCCGCCGCCGCTACTTCGCCTTCGCCGCCCAGCAGGCCGGCTTCGACACTCGCCTCATCACCGGCCTCGACGACCTGCCCCGCGACGACGACCCCGACGGCTGGGACACGCTCCGCCGCACCGCCGCCGACATGGCCGACCAACTCCTCGACGCCCCCCACCCGCCCGACGGCCTGTTCATCCTCAACGGCCTGACTACCGGGATGATCTACGCCGCCCTCCGCCAGCGCGGCGTCGAACCCGGCCGCGACCTCCAGGTCGTCGTCGCCGGCCACCACCAGCCCGTCCTCGCCGCCCTGCACCCCACCCCCGCCTCAATCGATCTCCACGGCGAAATTATCGGCCGTTCGCCGTCGCCCACCTGCTGCACCGCATCGACCACGACGACGACGAACTGCCCATGGACCTCATGGTCCGCGCGAACTCATCGTCCCCTGATTTTCTACGGCCCCGCCGCCGCGGACGTGTGTCCCGCGGCCCGGACCGCTTCGTGATTCTTTCTCACTTTTTTTGGAGGCTTCCATGCAACGTGCTCTTTCCCTGACCGCCTGCGGCGCCCTGCGCTGGCCGGCACCACCCAGGCCTGCCGTACACCGACTCGGTGCTCGCGGACAATCCCGTGTCCTATTTCCAATTCGAAAACAACGCCAACGACGCGGGCAGCGGCAGCAACGACGGCACCCTCGTCGGCCCCGCCGCCGGCTACGCCACGGGCGGCTTCGGCATCGATTCCTACTTCTCCGACGCCGGCGGCACGGACACCAACCCCGGCCCCGCGGTCAACTACATCCAGCTCGCCGACGCCAACGCCCCGGGCTCCCTGCTCGCGGACCTCGACGTGCGCCACCGGCGTGACCGTCGATTTCCTCGTGGACTTCGACAGCGTGACCTCCAACGGCAACGTCCTCTTCGTGCCCACCAACGGCAACTCCGCCTTCGTCGCCGTCCAAATCAACGGCGGCGGCGTCAGCTTCGGCGGCCGCAGCCAGAACTCCGACAATTTCAACAACGGCGGCGTCAACAACTCCAACAACAACTCGGGCGACAGCTCGCTGTTTTCGGGCCAGCGCTACATCGCGGGGGTCTACGACTATGCCGCCGATGAGATCCGCATCTACGTGGACGGTGTGCTCGAATCCACCGCCAGCGCCAGCTTCGGCAGCAGCACCCTGGACGTCGGCACCATCGCCGGCAACACCAACCCGATCTCCATCGGCGCCTCGCCCAACAACAACTTCGGCGGCAACCTCGACGAACTCGCGATCTACGACCGCGTGCTGACGGCGTCGGAAATCGCCGAACGCTTCAACGCCATCCCCGAGCCCGGCAGCCTCGCGTCTGCTGAGCCTCGGCGGCGTGCTGATGTTCGCCCGTCGTCAGAAATAACCCCCCCCTAACCCCCCCGCGGCGGCCCTCACCGGGGCCGTTGCGATTTGCCCTCCTGTCCCCCCCCTGTCCCTTTCCGCCGGCGGCATTTTTGGTTTGCCGGGCGGTTGATTGGATGATTTTTTATGGCTGACGACTTTGACCTCCTGCCCGCCGGCGCCTGGCCGGTGATGCTCACGCCCTTCACCGAGGAGCTGGCGATCGACTGGCCGGGCTACCGGGCGTTGATCGATTTTTATCTCGCTCACGGCTCGGCGGGGCTGTTTGCGTCCTGCCTCTCCAGCGAAATCCAGCACCTTACCCACGACGAGATCGTGGAGCTGCGCGGGTCGCCGTCCAGCACGCCGCCGGCCGGGTGCCGGTGGTCGCGGGCGCGGTCACCGACGCCTCGGTCCCGGTGATCGCCCAGCTGGTGCGGCGGGTGGCGGCCACCGGCGTGGTGTCGGTGGTCCTGGCGGCGGGCACCCTGGTCCCCGCCGAGGCCGACGAGACCGCCTGCGCGAGGCGATGGGGCAGCTGATGGAGCTGACCCCCGGCGTCGCGCTGGGCATCTACGAATGCCCCTGGCCCCACCACCGGATCCTGTCGGCGGCGACGATGGGCTGGCTGGGTCAGACCCGCCGGGTGACCTTCCACAAAGACACCTCCTGCGACCCCGACGCGATCACCGCCAAGCTCCGCGCCGTCGCGGGCACCCCACTGCGATTTTTAAGCCCACCGCCCCACCCTCCGCCACGCCACGGTCCACGGTGGCGCGGGCTTCTCCGGGGTGGCGTGCAATTTCGCCCCCGAACTGCTCGCCGCCGCCTGCCGCGACGCCCGCCGCGACCCGGCCGACCCGGCGCTGGATGCGTGGCTGGCGCGCGTCGACGCGGGGGTGCCCCGGGGCTATCCGAAACGCATGCACTTCCTCCGCTCCCGCGGCCTGCCGATCACCACCGCCTGCCGCCTGGAGGTGGCCACCGACGCGGAGAATCTTTCTTACTGCCGGGGTCTTTAGACATGACCTGGAATCTTTCAACGACACTGCCGCGGACGACCCCGCCACCCCTCGCCCGGCCGGCTCGGCCTACGTGCGCAGCGCGACCGACGCCTCCGGTGAATACGGTGGCCTCTCGCCGAGCGCGACGCGGCGGGTGCTGCTGGCGGCCGCTCTCCTGCTGGGTGCCCCGGCCTACGGCCAAGCGCTGCACGTGGACTTCGATCAGGTAGGCGGCGACGCCCCGGTCCGCCACGAGAGCAAGGGGGACGGGGAGGACGGGGGGATTGAGGGCGCGGGGCGTTCGGCCGATTCAGCGCGAAAAGTCTGCCGCTGGAGTTTACGCTTGACCCGCCGCTGGGCCCGTCGTTCACCCTTGCCGCCTGGGTCCGGGCGGGCGACTGGCCGCCGGGGCAGAACGACAACGGCTTCGGCCCCGCCGCCCCGCCGACGCTGGTGTGCCTGTCGGCGGCCGACGGGGAATTGCCGGTCATCAACCTCCGGGTCCGGCAGGGTCGGCTGGATGCGGTGATCGGAGCGCAGCCCCGGGAAATACGGCAACCTGCAGGCCGATGATCCGCTGCCCACCGGCCGGTGGGTCCACGTCGCCGCCAGCTTCGACAGCCGCGAGTTGACGCTCTATATCGACGGCCAACCCGCGGGCACCAAACGCCTCAGCCCCGCTTACGCCAAGGCCTCGACCGCCGCGGTGGGGGGCATGGGCAAGCGGCGGCTGGTGGGCGACCTCGACGAGGTGGTGGTCTACCCCGTCGTGCTGACCGCCCCGCAAATCCTGCGCCCTGCGTGACGGCCAACCCCCGCAGATCGACGCCGCCCCCGAGCAGGACCGCGTCGTGCCCGAGCCCGAGGGGTGGCGGCCCCCGTCGCTGCCGCAGGCTTACCTCGACCGCCAACTCCGCGTCGGCGACGACGTGCTGGTGGAGCTGGCCGAGGGCAACGCCGCCCAGGCCGAGTGGCTGCCCTGGGCCGGGGACCACGCCCTGACCGGCGGCGTGCTGATGGCAGCTTCGGCTTTAACCCGCAGATCACGCTGCTGACCGATCCGACCTGGGAACCCGGAAACAACCGGCTGATCTATCAAACCCTGCGGGACGTGCGCGACACGCCCTGGGCCCAGCAACTCGCCGGCGGACCCTACTGGACCGTCCACCGCCCCGACGGCAACTTCGACCTCATCAGCGAAGCGGGCTCCGCCCGCCTGGGCCGCGACGAACTCGTTGTGTTTCCGAACCAGGGCTCCCCCGCTCAGCCCGAGTTCGGCCCGCCCTACCGCGTGACCTTCGACGGCTTCCCCTTCTCGGCGGTACCGCCCGAAACGCCGGATAAACCCGTCGCCTGCCACGCCGTGGACTTCGACGGCGACGGTATGGATGACCTGCTGTTTCTCAAACTCGAAGACAAGGAGTACCCCGACGGGGTGAACTTCTGGCAGCACCGGGTGACGCGCTACGCCGGGCCCGGCCGCAGCTACGCGGTCAACGGCGACTACCTGGCGGACAACCGCCGGGCGGAGTTTTTCTGGGCCCGCGGCGGCCGCAACGACGCGGGGCAGCTGGTCTTCAGCGCCCCGCTGCCGGTCTACCAGGGCCGGGAAGACTTCCCCCTGATCTGGAAAGGCCCGGGCCACGCCCGCGGCGCGGCGATGACCATCGACGGCCAGCGGTACCTCGTGCTCTACGGCAGTCTCGAGCAGCTGCTCGCGGTGCCCTTCGAGCTGGAGGGCGACGTGATCCGCTGCGGGCGGGCGGTGCCGTTTCTCGCCGACGACGCGGTCGTCGACGCGGTGTACATGCCCCACCACATGAGCGTCGCGGACCTCGACGGCGACGGCAACGACGAACTTTTAGTGACCGGCAACCCCGGCTCGCTCGCGGTGTTTCACGGCCCGGCGGTCGGCCAATACCGCGAAGCCAAGGTCCTGGGCCGCGGCGGCGCGGTCCGCATGCAGACCCTCATCGTGCCCCAACGTCTGGATGTCGACGGCGACGCCTTTCTCGACCTGCTGATCGGCGACGCCGGCGGATAGTTCTTCGTCTGGCCCGGCACGAGTGACCCGATGGTGTATGGCCAGGCCCGGCGTTTCACCGTCGACGGCCAGCGGTTCAAATACCTCCCCGACGTCGACGCCTCGATCCAGGGCCTCGACGAATCCCGCTGGGCGTACGTCAATCCGCTGGCGACCGACTGGGACGGCGACGGCACGCTCGACCTGCTCTTCGGCGAGACCGGCCACCAACTCATGTTCGCCGGGGCCTGGGCGATCTGAAACTTGCCCCGCCCAAGGCCCTGCACACCGCCGACGGGCAGGTCTGGCACGTCGCCTGGCGCCAACGCCCCGCGGTCATCCCCCATGCACCCGACGGTGAAAACACCTGCTCATCCAGGACTGGGACGGCGACTTCGCCCTCGCCCGCTTCGACGCCGACCAGCCCCGGATCCTGAAAAACGAGACCAAATTGAAGTACGACGACGGCGACACCATGCGCGTCAGCGGCCCCGGCGGCTTCTGGGGCCGCGGCAAACCCGCCGTCGTGGACTGGGACGACGACGGGGACTGGGACATTGTCTACGGCGGCCACGGCGGCAACAATCGCTACCTCGACCCCGACTGGGCGGACCTCAGCATGGCCACGCCCACGCTCTTCGAAAACGTCGGCACCCACGACCAGCCCCGCTTCGCTCGGCCCGTGCTGCTCACCCTCCAAGGCCAGCCCATCCAACTCGGCAAACACGTCGCCGCCGTCTGGCCCACCGACCTCAACGGCGACGGCCGGCTCGACCTGATCATCGGCACCGACGACGGCAAGGTCTACGCCTTCGACCGCCACGAACTCCAACCCGGACGGTAGACCCACCTGTACCACGCTGAACTGCCCGCGGGACGCCCCGACCCCCCGTCCCCCCGTCACCCCGTCACCCGAACCGGCCCGCCGCGCTCCGCGGAGTCACCCTGCGGGCCGGGCCTCCGACGGGGCTAAGCTTCCGCATGATCCGCGAGACGATCCATTATTCGGGACGGGTGCAGGGGGTGGGGTTTCGCCACACCACCGCGACCCTGCGCGGGGCCACGCCGTGGCGGGGCAGGTGCGCAACCTGAACGACGGCCGGGTCAAACTCGTGGCCGAGGGCGAGGCCCGCGACGTCGAGGGCTTCGTCGATGCCGTGCAGGCGGCCTTAAGGGGGCACATCACCCACATCGAATCCACCCGGTCGCTCGGCACCGGCGAGTTCGGCCCGCCCGGCAACCCCGCGGCCTTCCGCGTCGTGTTCTAAATACGACCCGGCGGCGTGGCAATTTCACACATGCCGCCAAGAATCACCCAACCCAGGCTTTATCGTAGATTCACCGCTGGATGTCATGATGTGGCATGGAGTCGCAACCCACGACTCGATATTCGATTCACCCTTAACAAGGAGCCTCCCCATGAAAATCAAAGACCTCCACAGCTTGCTGGTTCACGAGATGAAGGACCTGTACAGCGCCGAGACCCAGATGATCGAGGCGCTGCCCAAAATGGCGGAGGCCGCGAACGATCCCCAGCTCAAGGCCGCCTTCAAGGACCACCTCAAAGCCACCAAGACCCACCGCGATCGCCTCGAAACCATCTTCAAGGGACTGGATTACAAGCCCGGCGGCCACCACTGCAAGGGCATGGAAGGCCTGATCAAAGAGGGCCAGGACATGATCGACGAGGACGCCCCGGCCGACGTCAAGGACGCCGGGCTGATCTCGTCCTCCCAGCGGATGGAGCATTACGAGATCGCGGGCTATGGCTGCGCCCGGGCATTTGCCCGGATGGTCGGCAAAAACGAGATCGCCCAGACCTTGCAGAAAACGCTGGACGAAGAAGGCAGCACCGATGAGCTGCTGACCAAGCTCGCGGAGGGCTCGATCAACAAGGATGCGATGGACGGGTGATCGGCTTCCGCCGATAGAATGCTACAATTCAAACCACGAAAGCCCACCCCCCCAGAGTGGGCTTTTACCAATGTTGCGAGCATGACGTCCCGCAGAAGACCCAAAGCAGGCGGATGGTGGATTGATTGCCTTGAGTGGGATGGGCGTCCCGCCTGTCGTTGTCCCGCAGGGACAAGTCGAAGATCAAGGAGAGTTCGAACCATGGCCCAATCGGCCTGCGGCCGAACGACGGGCGGGACGCCCATCCCACCAAAGCCACCGAAGCCAGAAGGTGATTGAGGCCGAGAATCTAGCCGGGGACACCTGCACCCACCATCCGGAGGGCGGAGCGAATGAACTGGGGCGGCTTACTGGGCTTTGATGAGGATCAGGGTGGTGTCGTCGGTGGCGCGACGGGGGCCGGTGTGTTGACGGACGGTCCAGAGGAGGTGGTTGAGGGCGTCGTTGGCCGAGCGGTCGGCGAGTTCGAGCAGGAGCGGTTCGACGCGTTCGCGGCCGAAGCGTTGGCCGCGGGGTTCATGGCGTCGGGCAGGCCGTCGGTGTAGAGCAGGAGCATGTCGCCGGGCGCGGAAGTCCCAGATGCCTTTCTCGTAGTACTGGTCGCGGTCGACGCCGACGATCATGCCGCCGATGTCGAGGGGGTGGAGCTTGCCGTCGCGCAGGAGCGAGCGGCGGTTCGTGGCCGGCGTTGCAGTAGGTCAGTCGGTCGGGTCTGGTGGTCGAGCGTGCCGTACCACAGGGTGGCGAACTCGGACTCGAGGGTGTCGCGGCAGAGGGTCTGGTTGACCCGGGCGATGACTTCGTCCAGGTCGTAGACGTCCTGGGCGAAGGCGCGCAGCGAAGCGCGGACGCCGGCCATGAGCAGGGACGCGGCGACGCCCTTGCCCACCACGTCGCCGATGCCGATGCCCAGTGACGTGGTCGAGATGGATGAAGTCGTAGAAGTCGCCGGAGAGTTCGAACGATCGGCACGTAGCGGGCGGCGATGTCGTAGCCGTGCGAGCTCGGGCATGCGTCGGGGCAGCATCCGGCGTTGCACGTCGGCGGCCAGGTGGAGCTGGCGGAGCATGTTCTGGTTGTCGCGTCGGGCGGCGTCGAGGCGGGTTTTCTCGATCGCGGTGGCCAGCAGCTGGGCGATGGCGCGCAGCAGGTCGATCTCCAGACTCGGTGAACCGGCGGGTCTCGGCGGTGAACAGCTGCAGCGTGCCGATGGGCTGATTCTGATAGATGATGCCCGACGCAAAGCATCGAGGCGCAGGCCTTCGTCGTCGGGCCTGCTCGGGGTAGTAGACCCGCGGGTCGGTGGCCATGTCTTCGACCATGATCGTTTCGCCGCGGAGGGCGGCGGCCAGCATTTCCGAGCGGTTGATCGAGCAGGCGGGCCTTGTCGATGTAGTCGTCGGAGAGGCCGGTGCTGGCGCGGCGATCGAGTTCGGGGCCCTCGGGGGTGTCTTTGATCAGGCGGATGACCGACGGCCTTGACTTTCATCAGGTCGGCGACGGATTCGCGCGGCGGTGTCGAGGACCTTTTGCAGGTCGCTCTGGCCGGCGAGCAGGGTCGAGAGGCGGTAGAGGACGCTGAGTTCTTCGAGGCGCTGCTGGGCGTGGTACTGCTCGAAGCAGAGGCGGGCGATGGCGTTGGCCATGAGGTAGAGGAACTGGATCGCGGCGCCGCGGTTGGTGCCGAAGGCCAGCTCCGCGGCGTCGCGGAGCTCGGCCCGCTGCACGTCGTCGAGCTTCAGCGCGGCCGGCGAGCGTGTCCAGTTCCCCGCGCCGCTCGGCGGCGTCGTCGTCGTCGATCGCCCGCCGGCTCGATGACGATCGAGCCGAGGGTCTGGCCCTCGACGGCGATGGGGGCGGTGAACCGGCCCGGCAACGTCGGGCCCTCGCCCCCCGCTCTCCGCCCGGCGTCTGCGTCGCCGCCCCGTCGGATCAGGGCGTCGGCAGACTCCTGGACATCGATCAGCTGCTCAAAGATCGAGGTCCGACTGGTGGCGTTTGGCGGCATCGGTGGGCAGCGGTGACCGGCTCGCCCTGGGCATCGAGGATGGTGGTGGTCAGCCGGGTGACCGAGGCGAAGGCGTCCTGGATTTCTTGGAGCGTGCCGAGGTCGACAAAGTCGGTGAGCGACCAGCCGCGGGGCCGAGGGCGCGAGGCCCCGCGGGAGGACCGACCGGCTTTCGGAATCGTCGACGACCGGCGGGAGGCCGCCGTGAGGGAAGGCCCAGCGGAGGGTGCGCGGCGAGGGGCCGGCGGAGGGGCGGATGCGGGCTGGGCGGGGAGTCATGAGTCGCGGTCCAGTGTACCCCGCTTGACGCGGCGAACCCGACTCGGTATCGGCGGCAAGAAAATTGTGAGCAGGAGAGGAATCGGTGGGATCGGCATTCCGCCGTCGCTGTCCCGCAGCGACAAGTTACAGGTCAAGGGAGTGATCACCAAAGGCCTATTCGGCCTGCGACCAACGACGGGCGGGACGCCCATCCCACTAAGACCACTCATCCCACTAAAGCCACTAAAGCCACTAAAGCCACTAAGGCCATCATGGCCATCATGGCCGGGGATGACGACCGGGGAGGTCATCCCCTGGATTCCAGAGATCGGTGGCGGGCCCTTACTCGCCGGTGATTTCCGGGGTGGTTTCCGGGGCGGCTTCCGGGGCGGCTTCCGGGGTGGGGGCGGGGTGCCGTCGAGCCAGATGCGGCGGAGCACGGGGAGCGAGGCGGTCTTGGACGGCGGCTTCTTCGGCGATCGCCAGGCCGTAGCGGACGAGTTGGCGGGACTCGACCTGGTGGCCCAGGTAGGCCAGCATGAGGCCGGGCTCGAGGCTGGAGGCTCTCGCTGTCGATCATGCGTTGCAGCTCTTTTTGCAGCCATTCGAGGCGGTCGGCGGGCGGCAGCAGGTTCATGCCGTAGCGGGTGGCGATCAGCTCGGGGTGTTCTTCAAACAGGGACCGGAGGTTGAACGCCGCGGAGCGGATCATGCCCGCGCCGAGCTGGGCGTGGATCAGGCCGGCTTGACCCAGGGGGTTGTCGGGGCGTCGAAGCGTAGCTGGCGGTAGGTCCGCTCGGCGTTGAGGAATTTGCCCGCCGCCATCTGCTCCTCGGCCTCGAGCGAACAGCTCGTTGACGCCGGCATTCGCGCTGGGCGACCAGCGTTTCGAGGCGGACGTTGTAGGACAGGTCGTCCATCAACGCTTCGAGCGAGGCGTTGGCTTCGTCGCGGGCTTCCTTCTGGCCGACGGTGACCTGAGCGGCGTCGGCCTCGGCGGTCGGTCGTTGGCGTCGCGGCGGTCGCGGCCGCGAGGAGCTCGGTGCGGATGCGAGCGAGAGTCTGCTGCCGGTTTCTTCTGCCTGGCGGACCCGGGATGTCGTCGGGTTCATCCATCGCCTGCATCCAGTCGGGGCGAAGGTCGGCGTCGGCGGCCGGGCGGTCGGCGACGGACTCGTTGGCCTGGTCGCGGATTCGTCGAGCAGGCGGGTGTAGGCGTTGTCGGCCGCGGCCCGATCGGAGGCGTCGTCGCGCTGCGGCGTTGGGGTTGCGGCCGGGGTGTGGCGGGGTCCGCGGGGTTCGGTGGCACTGCCGGTCATCGATGCCCACGGAGGCGTCGGGCGTCCGGGGCGAGTGGAGCGCGGTGCCGAAGATCGTGTTTTCGGATTTGGGCGATGCGCTGGTTGAGGGTGGTGGGGTTGGCGGTGGCGAGGTTGCTGGAGAGCTGGCCGAGGGCGAGGGCGGGTTTGACCCGGCCCGAGGCGTCGGCAAAGTCGTGGCGTTCGCGGAGGGCCTGGTTGTCGGCGGGACCCTGGAACAGCACGTCGTTGCCGCGGGGGTCGCCGAAGCGGGCGTGGGCGCGGTAGTTGGACTGCGCGTCGGGGGCGGAGGTGTCGCGGCCGGGTGGGGGCAGGGTGGCGTCGGGGCGGGGGTCGGCCAGGCCGCGTCGGGGCGGCGCCGCGGAGGGGGTCGCGGCGTCGGGGCCGTCGCCCGGCAGCCGTTGAGGCCGGCGGTGACGGGGGGTACGGCGTTGTCGCCGGGCACGGCGCCGAGGACGCCGCTGCCGTCGGCGGGACTGCAACGCGACGCCGGGGCTGGCGTCGAGGGTGACCTGGTAGGGGTTGGCGTCGGTCACGTCGCGGTTGACCCGGAAGACGCCGCCCTGGGGGGCGAAGCGGGTGGCGGTGTTGAGTTGGTCGGCCGGCGGGGACGGTGGTGAAGTTGTTGAAGACCACGACGTCGCCGCCGTTGCGGCGGGGTGCCGTCGGTGGGCAGGCGACGCGAGGGCGGAACGGCGAGGCTCTCGGCCCGGAAGCTGAAGAGCGCTGTCGCTGCCGAGGGTGCCCTGAAACGCGCCGGGGGCGGTGTAGTCGACGCACCCTGGAAGCCGAAGCCGCCCGCGACGTTGCCGGTGATCAGGTCGTTGCGGGCGGCGTAGTCGACCTGGTTTTCCAGGCGGTTGTTGCCGCCGAGTTGACCCCGGGGTTGGCGTCCAACGCCCGGCCGCCGCCCTGGCTGGCGCGCGACCTGGGCGTGGGCCGGGGCAGCGAGCAGCAGGCCCGCCGCGGCGCAGCGTGGCGACGGCGGGAAACGCGTCAGGGGCAGGGGCGGGTCATGGTGAGCTCCGGACACAGAGGGGATTCGCTCTGATTCATTCGCTTTACCGGGGTTCCGCCGCCAGCCTCGATTTCACTCGCCCACTCGCCCATCCCGCCGCGGTGCCCCGGCGAGTCCGACGGTCGGCCGGGCGGTTGGCCGTGGCGAGGGCCCTGCGTTACAGCAGCTCGACAATCTCGAAACCGCTTGGGCCCGCGGGGCAGGTCGGCCTTGACCGTTTCGCCGACGCGGGATTTGAGCAGGGCGTCGCCCAGCGGGCTGCTCACGGTGACTTCGATTTCGTCGGCGTCGAAGTTGCCCGTCGCCTCGCCCACGAGTTTGTAGAGGTCTTCGTCGTCGGTGTCCAGGTCCTTGAGCTTGACGATGCTGCCCAGGAACACCATGTCGTCGGGCAGCTCGACGTCGTCGGCGACCTGGGCGGTTTCGAGGCGCTTGGTCAGCCGGCGGATCTCGGCTTCGTCCATGCCCTGGTCGTCGCGGGCGGCGTGGTACTCGGCGTTTTCCTTGAGGTCGCCGTGGGCCCGGGCCTCGGCGATCCGCTCGGTGACTCAGGCCGCGGCGGTCGATGAGCTCCTGCAGCTTGAGTTGAAGCTTGTCTTTTTCTTCTTGGGTTACGAATTCCATGGCAGATTCCTTCTTGCAAACCAGCCGATGCGCGGCGACACCCGCCGCGCGACGGCCATGCCGCAGTTTACCAAATCACCTCCCCCACCCCCCCATGCCCCCCCTGCCCCCCCCGGTTGCGACGGCGGCAGCGGGTTGGTCTATTGATTGATCTATCGATATCTATAGAGACCGGCGGTCGGCCCGCCGCATCAACCCCAGCAGGCCGACCAGCACCAGCCATCCCACGACGGCCGCGGCGGCCACGGCGATGACCTGGACGCCCTGGCGCTGGATGACGCTTTGCAACGTACGGCCGTTGAGGTCCGTCGCGGTGAACTGCCACAAGGCTTGCAACGGGCTAAGCCGCATCGACCGCTCGCCCACCCCGCCCAGCACCCCCATCCGCCACGCCAACCACCACAGCAGCGGCTCGGCGACGACCACCCCCACGCAGATCACCATGGCCCCCGTGCGCCGACTCGCCGCGTTGCTGCCCCGGCCCCAGGCGATCAACAACCCCGTCATCAGCGACCACCCCGCGACCGCCGCCGCCAACCACGCGGTCTGCGACACCTCCCAGCCCGAAGCCAACCGCAGCGGCCAGATCACCGCCTGAAACACGAGATTCAACGCCAACCAATCACGCCACGTCGCCCCACTGACCTTCAGCCAATCGCCCATCGACACCCCCGGCCCTGCCGCCCCCCCCGGTCCCCCCGCCCCCCCCGGGCGGGTCCCGCGAGCTTTGCGTTTCGCCACGGCCCCGGCGGAGGTGACCTGACTCAGCCGTACCGCGGGCCACACGCCCATGAACCCCAGCATCCCCGCAAACACCATCGCCCGCACGCCGGCACCGTCCACCCCCCCAGCACCCACAACCCCACCCACGCCCCCAGCAACCACAGGCACCACCCCAGGATCAGCCCCCGCGTGCCGAACTCCGCCGCGGCGGAACCCGATGCCGGGCGATCAATCGCCGTCGCCTCCGCCGGAGGGGGGCTGTCTTCTGCCGCCGTCGCCGGCGGGGGGGCCGGGGAGGGGCTGGCCAAGTCGGCGGGGGGGGGGTCGGCCGGGGCTTTCCACAGGTCATTCTCGGGGCGCGATTCCTTCAAGCCGGTAGTCTACCCCCGCGCCCGATCACGCCGCGCACGACTACCATGCGTGATCCTGACCTTTAACCCTGGAGCTCCCATGAACCTGGCCGCCCGCCCCCTGCCCCTTGCCGCCCTGACCCTGGCCGCCGCGACCCTGTTGGTGGGCTGCGGCGACGACGACACCGACCCGGTCGAACAACTCGAAGCCGGGCTGGAGCAGGTCGAGGCCGCCCAGGAAAAGATTCAGGAAAACCTCACCGTCCGCACCGACGCGGTGGAACGCGCTCAGGAGCAGCTGGAAAACACCGCCCGCAAGCTGGTCAACCTCTACCGGACCCGGGCCGACGCCCTGGCGACCCAGCTCACCGACCTGCCCGCCGCGCAGGAGGCCGACTTCTCGCGTCGCCTCGACGCGGTGCGATCGGACGTGAGCCAGCTCGAACTCGCCCTCCAGGCCTACGCCGAGCAGGGCACCGCCGCCACGCAGGACACCTGGAATCAGGTCACCACCCTGCTCGACACGGTCGCGCAAAAGTTTGACGATTTCGAGGCCGAGCTCGCCGACGCGGGTTCGTGAGTTTTCGGCGGGTGGCGATAGGAGAGAGGGACGAGCGGCAAGACCATGTTGCCGCAGACTTCGCAGCTTTCTATCAATTTTCCCAGGCCAGACCCAGCCCGAGCGTCACGGTTTTCGTAGGCATTCAATCAAAGATACGAAAACCCCACGCCATCAACACCCACTGCGGCCAGCTTAATCTCGCCTTTCTCAGCCACTCAGCCCCTTGACCCCTTAGCCCCTCAGCCTCTTGACCCCCCGCCCCCCTCACCGCCGCGCGCTGCTCACCCCCGGCCGGGCGTCGATCTGCGCCGTGCCGGTGTAGACCCAGACGGTCGAGGCTTCGCCGCGCACGTTGATTCGCCCGTGGTGTTTGTACGCCCAGTCCCGCAGGGCGGCGAGCTTGATGGGCGCTTCGGGTTCCACGCTCCGCTCTTCGCCCGGCGGCAGGCCCCAGATGATCGCCGGGCCGTCGGTGTAAAGCACCAGCCAGAGGCGGTCTTTTAAGTCTCGGTGCGACACGTCGTAGGCGGTGATCTGATCGGCGTACACCTCGCCGGCGAGCAGCCGCTGCAGCGCCATCGCCGCGGGGATGTCCGCGCCTTTCCACAGATGTCCGTAGCCCTCGGCCGGCGGCGGCGGCGTTCACCCCCGTGATCAGCGGCAGCCCGCCCCACCGCGACGCCCCGCGGTCGATCGGCCCGTCCAGCCACACCCCCGCGGCGTCCACGACGTGATACCCCCGCTGCCCCGCGACCACCGCCGCGGGCCGGCGGTAGGTCGCGTCCACCTTCACCCGGCCCTGCGGCGCCCGCCGAACCTGATGCACCGCTTCCACCCACGCGCTGGCGTCGAGTTGTTCTACCGCCTGGGTCAGCCCCTGGCCGTCCAGCGGATTGGCCCCCAGCTGGTCCGCCACCTGCAGCTTCAGTTGCTGGGCCAACCCCGGGTCCAGCCACGCCGGGGCGTCGACGAGTTCCACGCTCGCCGCGGTCACCGCCGTGCCCCGCGCCTCCGCGGCGTAGTGGCCCAGCACCCGCTCGCCCGCGGTCCACCCGGCCACCGCCGCCACCGACAGCACCGCCACGCCCAGCCATTTCAGCCCCGCCAGCGTCCGCCGGGGGTCCCACGGCCGATCCGCTTTCCCGCCCCCCGCCGCCTTGTGCTTCGCGCCGCCCTTGACCCGGGCCTTCCCCTTGCTTCCGTGTTGATTCCCGAGAAACCATCCCATCGTCGGCGTGTCCTTCTGCTGAGTCTGCCTGGTTCAAACCACCCGCCGCGTCCGCCGCGGATGCCCATTGCCTATCGACCATACCCGGTTCTCACGGCCAGTCCCCGCCGCCCCGCGTTTTCCCCCGTTGAACTAGGTTCTTCCCCAAAATTCTCATGGCTCCGAATCTTCTTGACCGATTTGCTCTTCGACGTAGCTTGAAACATGGCTCGCCCAACCCCAATCCCCCCCGCCCCGCGGCAGCCCCGCTCGCCACCCGGCGTGGACCGAAGCTCCCACGAAACGCCAGCCCCTTTCCGCTGATAGGTCTTCCTCATGATGTCACTACTCACGCAACTTCGCCTGCCCCGCCGGATGGCCGCCGTGATCCTGATGGTCGTGGCCGGCTCGGCCGTGGCGGATACGATCGACCTCGATGCCGCCGGCGAATTCGATCTCCTCGACGCGGGCTTCGACCTGCAGCTGAGCTTCGACACCCCCGTCCGCAGCAGTTTCGAGCTGCAGGGCATCGATTCCACCGGCTTCTTCGCCGACCGCTGGTCCCTCGACCTGCTGGATGACGACGGCACCCGCCAGACCTTCAGCTCCACCACCAACCCCGACGCCCGGGCCTCGGCGGTCTACACCGGCTTCGTCCGCGGGGTCCTGCCCAGCCAGACCGAGCTCCAGCTCCTGATCGTCGGCCCCGACGGCATCCTCGCCGACCTCACCTTCATCGAAGATGGCCTGAACCCCACCTTCTTCAGCAGCACCGCCGCCGCGGGCTTCGACCTCGCCGCCGACCCCGAGAGCTTCGGCTTCGCCCGCGGCTCGGTGCTCTACCCCGACACCGGCTCCAGCCTGCTGGCCCCCATCGACCTCGCGACGGTCAGCGCCTCCCGCACCACCCTCGGCGACCCCGACGGCAACCCCCTCGCGATGCCCTCGGCCGTGCCCTCACCCTCCGCCCTCGGCGGCGGCCTGCTCCTGCTGAGCTACCTCACCGCCCGCCGACGCAAAACCGCCTGACCCCCTCCCCGCCTCTCTGCTCTCTCTTCACTCGATCCAAAACGATGCCCACGCCCCCCCGGCATGGGCGTTTTTTTATTCCGCTTTTCCCCTTCCCTTACCCTCTCGCTGGCTTTACGCCTCTCCCGCCGCCGCCCGCACCAGCCGATCCACCAGCGCCGGCATCGCCAGCCCCGCTTGCCCCGCCGCCATCGGCAGCAGGGAATGATCCGTGAACCCCGGCAGCGTGTTGACCTCGATCACCCACGGCCGACCCGCCGGGTCCAAAAACAAATCCACCCGCGCCAGATGCCGACACCCCAGCGCCCCGAATACCCCTGTCGCCAACGCCCCCAGCTCCGCTTCCACCGCCGCCGACACCCCGCCGAACACATAGCGCGTGTCGTCGCGCTCGTATTTCGCCTGGTAATCGTAAAACGCCGTCGCCGGCACGATCTCGATGCTCGGCAGCACCGTCGCCACCCCCGCCTCGTCCACGATCACCCCCACCGTCATCTCCCGCCCCTCCACCAGCCGCTCGACCAGCAACGCCTCGTGGCGACCGCTGCCCGCCAGCTCCGCCCATCCCGCGTCCAGCGCCGCCTGGTCCCGGCAGATCCGCAGGTCGATGCTCGACCCCTCGTCGTTGGGCTTGATCACCGCCGGCGGCCCCAGGCGTGGCCGATCCGTCACCGCCGTCAACTCCGCCTCCGGCGTCGGCCAACCCCCCTCCCGCACCACCGCCTTGGTCGCCCACTTGTCAAAACACAACCGCGCCGCGTCCGCCCGGCAACCCACAAAAGCCCGTCCGCTGGCTTCCAACAACGCCTGCGCCGGCCCGCCCTCGCCCCACTTGCCGTGAAACACCGGAAACACCACGTCCCCCGCAAACTGATCCAACGCCGCGGTGTCCCCCGGCCCCAAGTCCCCCGCCACCACCTCGTGACCCGCCGCCCGCAGCGCCCCGCGCCACCTCCGCCCCCGACCGCAGCGAGACCTCCCGCTCCCGATCCGGCCCGCCCGCCAACACCATGACTTTCATGCCCGCCGTCCCTTCGTCGGCCCCCGGAACTGACCGTAAAAATACCATGTCATTTTAACTTCCCGCGGACCCTTTGTGGGCCGGCTACCCCACCCAGCGCCGGCCGAATCGCGACCCCCACGTCCTCCCAGCCCGTGACCACCCGGTCCCCGTCCAGGTCCCACGTCGGCAGCGCGTGGGTGTCCACCACGCCCGGCTCGGCCACGAAATAGTCCGCGTCCGAATGCGTCCCCGACACCGCCGGGCAGGACCGCCACAACAACTCATGGGTCCCCGCCCCGGCGCGAACCTCTTCCCGCCGGCGATGGACGTGCCCGTGGCTTAGCCCCCGCACGCAGGGGCGATTCAGCACGCGCCAGCATCCGGTCCCGCGGCGGCGCGGCCGGGCACCAGTATTCCTCCCGCGCTTCCCGCACTTCGTCGGGCCGACGCAGAAACAGCGGCGCGTGTTGAAACACCCAGACCCCCTCGCCCGCCCCGTCGGCCTCGTCCAGCTGCGCCTCCAGCCACGACCACTGCGCCGCCTCGGCGTCCAGGCCCGAACCCAGCAGCATCGAGTTGATCCCCACCAGGCGATGCCCGTCCGCCGCGTGCGCCCAGTGGTCGTCGCCCCACGTCTCCCGCCACTGCTCGAGGTTCGTCGCGCAGATCAGTTCCCGATTGTTGGAGGGCATCGGCGCGGTCGCGAAGTTGCCCACGTCGTGATTGCCCGGCACCACCCGCACCGTCCCCGGCAAAGTCGCCAGCCACTCTCCCGCGGGCCCGTATTCCGCCGGAAAACGGTGGCCGTTGTCCGTCAGATCCCCGGTGATGACGATCACCAACGATTCCGCGTCGGCCCGAGCGTTGAGCCGGGCCGCGACCTGCCGGGCGTTGTCCCACGCCCGCCGATTCATGGCCGCGTTGATCTCGTGGTCCACCGGCCCCAGATGCAAATCACTGAGCTGTACTACGCGCATGGCGACAACCTACCGCATCGCGTCGCCGCATGTGACGCGTCGCGGCCGGGGGCCGAGGTTCCGCTACGCGCTGCTGCCGATGTGTTGGGAGATGGGGGTGAGCAGGTCGGGGATGAGTTTTTCGACCGCGAGGGTTTCGGCGTGGCCGTTGAGTTCGTCGATGGTGGCGGGCAGGTCCGCGAGGTCGCCGACCGGGCCGTATTTCCGCAGGGTGAGGAAGAGGCTGATGGGTTCGCCGGAGTAGCGTTTGGACGAGCCGCGGCGGGACTTGGGCCGGGTCTTGACTTCGTAATATGCCTGCAGGTCGCCCGACTCGTTGAGCGAATGGCCGAATACGGGCTGGACGTCCAGCACGCGCTGATCCTCTTCGGGCAGGAGGTTGCCCAGCGGCGTGTCGCGGTACAGCGCGTCGAAGACCACCGCGTCGTGGTTCTGTCGGCATTCGAGGTCGAAGCCGTACATCAGCTCGACGTAGTCCACGTCCAGGGGGCTGATGGTCAGGTGGTAAGGCGCGAGTTCGAGGACGAGCTTGTGGTAGGCCACCGCGGCTTCCATGGACTCGGGGTTGACCTGGCCGGTGCGGATGGAGTTGCGTCGCAGCGCGATCCAGTTGTAGCGGGCGTCTTTGCGTGCCGACTCGAGGGCGAGCTCGCCGTCGTACCGCTTGAAGCGGTTCATGGCGGGCAGGCTCTTGCGCATCCGGTCAAAGAAGTGCAGGATCGTCTCGCGCTCCGAGGGCAGGTCCATCTTGAGCGTGAGCTTGTGGTTGATGTAGAAGTCGGTGCACAGGGCGCCGAAGCTGGTCGCCATAGTTTCAAATCCAAAAGGCGGCAGAAAATGCTGCGGGGACAGCGAAAAACCGGTCCGGACGGGGGGGCGGCAAACGGGGGACCGAAGAGTATATCAGACCCCACCGCCGGCCCCACCGCCGACCCGGGGGCTCTTGCGCTCCCGGATCGCAGGGGGCTGATCGGCAACGCCGGCCGCCGCGGGCCGGGGTGGCCTGGCGCAAGTATCGGTTTCAAAGCGCCGTGGGGCCTGCCGAAACCCCGTTATTTCCGTGCGGAGCATCCCGCGTTTGTCGCATCCGGTCCGTGCCGGATTCCCCCGCTTACCTCACCCCCAAAATCCAACCTTCCTCATCTAGGCAACGCTGCCGCTGGTCGGTGGTGAGGTCCGCGGGCAACGCCAGCGCGGCCGGGAAATCACCCCTTCGGTCCGCCGCCGCCAGGTGCTCGGCCATTGCGATCACCTGCGCCTGATCCTTCACCGTCACCCCCGGCGCTGCCGCCGTACCGCCGCCGCCTCGCGGTTGACCAGACTCGGATACACCTCCGCGATCACGACCGACGGTCCCGGCGGAGTGCCCCCCGGCAGATCACCCGCGGCCGCTTCTCCGCTGGGCCCGAACGTCAATTCAAACGGCCAGACCCGCAGCCGATCCCGCAGGTCCGCGGTCTCCCGCAACCTGGCGAGGCCCGCGATGCCCAGCAGCGACTGGCTGCCCACGCTGCCGGTGGTGTAGAGCTTCCACACCTCGTGGGCCGACGGCACCCGCTGTTCCACCAGCCGCCGCCGCGGCAGCCCCCCCGCCGTCGCCACGCCGCGCGGCAGGGGGGGCCGGGTCGTGGTCAGGTACGGCCCTGCCCGCGTCGGCGGGGCCCCCCAGAACGGCCCGCGCACGCCGCAGCGCTGATTCAGCTCCGCCGCGATCTCAAAGCGGTTGTTGCCATTGTCCGCGCGGTCGTCGATGGCCCCCCGCAACGCTTCCCAAATGCCCCGCCACGGCGCCGGCGACACCGCGGTCGGGTCCGTCACCCGCGCCTCCAGCCCCGCCGCCGCCGCAAACCCCGCGGGGTAGCCCAACGCAAAATCCACCCCCAGCAACACCGATTCTTCCTGGGCGAGGGCCTGCCGCAGACGTCGGGTCATGTCCGCCCACGCCGCGGACCGCGTGCGGTGGTAGGTCGCCGCCGCGTGCCGGCGACTCGCCCCGCGTCCTTGCACTGGCACCTCGCCCAGCCAGATCGCGTCCGCGCTGGGCTTCCGCGGCGATGGCGAGGACCGCGCACTCCAATCCACAATCAAGACGCGATCAAAAACGACACACCTCGCGTGAGGGATTCATGGCCGTGGGGACTCGTCGATCGGTTCTGCCGGGCGGACGACCTCCACCCAATGCTTCGCCTGCACTTTCAGAAAATCGTGTAATTGATGACGACACGAGATCCCGCAGGCCACCACCGTCTGCCCCGCCGCGGTGGCTTCGCGCACCGCGGGGAACAGGCGGTCCTCACCGATCTTCGCCGAGAGGTCGTGGTGCTCGTACCCGAAGCTGCCCGCCATGCCGCAGCAGCCCGAGTCGACCTCGGTGCAGGTCGTGCCGGGCATCGCCTCGAACATCGCCTTGATCTTTGCCGTGCCGAAGAGTGCTTTCTGATGGCAGTGGCCGTGCAGCAGGATCTCCGGGTGATCGCTGGTGAGCTTCACCCCCCGCTGGGCCAGGAACCCGTCGATCATGTGGACCTGGCCCGCGACCCGCCGGCCGAGTTCCACATCATCGATCAGGTCCGGCAGGTCGTCGCGCAGTGCCGAGGCGCACGACGGCTCGAGGCACACGATCGGCCAGCCCAGGCGGGCGTATTCGTCCAGCCGCTCGAGGGTTTGGGTGCCCCGCGACTTGGCTTCGCGGACCAGGCCCTTGGACAGCCGCGGCCGTTGGCAGCAGCCCGCGTTGGCCAGCACCACCTCGAACCCGCAGCCTTCCAGCAGTTCCACCGCCGCCACGCCCAGCCGCGGCTCCATCGTCTGCGTGTAGGTGTCGTTGAACAACACCACCTTGCCCCGCCCCCCTCTTGCCCCCCTCATGCTCCGCCTCATGCCCCGCCTGTCCCCCCGCCTGCACCCCCTGGTGTTGGTTTTCGATGGTGCTTTGCCGCCGGGCGGCGGCGACCTGTCGCTGTCGCCGCGCCCGCAGCAGGGCCGGCAGATGCCGACCGGCGAACCCCGGCAGCGGCCGGCGCCGATCGATCCCCGTGAGCTTCTCGAACACCACCCGGTAGGGCCCGAAGCGGTCCAGCTGCCGCCCCGCCCACGCCGCGGGCCCCTTCATCCACGGCGCGATGTCGGGCATCCGCCCGATGAGTTTGTAACCCAGGGGCACGCCATTTTGGTCGTGGCGGATCTGCAGCGCGTCGGCCTTGAGCCGGCTCATGTCCACCGCGTTGGGGCATTCATTTTTGCAGGCTTTGCAGGAGAGGCAGAGCTCCAGCACCTCGTGCACTCCGTCGGACGCCAGCGCCGCGGTCACGTCGTCGGCGTGCTCGCCCAGCTGCCCCGACATCGCCAGCCGCAGGGCGTTGGCTCGGCCGCGGGTGGTGTCCTGCTCGTCGCGCGTGGCCATGTACGACGGGCACATCGTCCCGCTGCCGAGTTTGCGGCACGCCCCGACGCCGTTGCACTGCTCGACCGCGCCGCGGAAGCCGTGGGTCGGCTGATCCGGGGGGCTTGATCGCGGTAGTGAAACAGCGCGGGCACCTCGGCGATGCGGTAGCGGTCGCCGTAGCGCAGCAGTCCTGCGTCGGTCATCGGCGGGCTGTCGATGATGTTGCCCGGGTTCATCAGGTGGTGCGGGTCGAAGAGTTGCTTGATTTCGCGGAACGCCCCGTAGACCTCGGAGCCGAAGAAGTCGGGGAGGAACATGCCGCGGACGATGCCGTCGCCGTGCTCGCCGGAGAACGCCCCGCCGAGCTTTTTGGTTTCCTGGTAAGCAAATTCGGCGACCTGCCGCATCTTCGTCACGGTGGTCGGGTCGGTGCAGGTCCACCGACGGGCGGAAGTGGATCACCCCGACCGAGGCGTGGGCGTAGGAGGTGTAGTCCAGGTCGAGCTCCCGGCACTTGTCCTGCAGCTTGCCGATGTAATCCGCCAGGTGCTCGACGGGCACGCAGGCGTCTTCGACAAACGCCTGGCCCTTCACCGGCCCGCGGACGTTGGAGATCAGCCCGAGGCCGAGCTTGCGGGTTTCCCACACGTCGCGCTGCGAAGTCGCTTCGAGCATGACCGGGTGGGCATAGCCCACGCCCTGGGTCTTCATCGACTCGGCAAAGTCGTGGGCGCGTTGCGCCGCGTGCTCCGCCGAGTCGCCGGTCAGCTCGACCTGCAGCACCGCGCCGGGGTCGCCCTGGATCCAGTGGGCCATCGCCTGGGTGGTGGGGTTGATCCTGGCTTCGCGCAGCACCCGGCGGTCCAGCAGCTCGACGGCCGAAGGCCCCTGGGCGTTGATCGTCGGCACCGTGCGCAGCGCTTCGAGGTCGTCGTCGAAATGCACCACGCACACCGTCGTCGCCGCGGGCAGCGGGATCAGCCGGATCGTGCATTCCAGCAGAAACCCCAGCGTGCCCTCGCTGCCGACGATCAGCTGGGTGAGGTTCCACCGGCGGGTCTGGCCCGGGCCGTGGGTGTGGTCGTAATCGCCGATGGGTCCGACGTAGCCCGCCCCATCGACGAACGCGTCGAGGTTGTAGCCGGCGACCCGCCGCATCACCCGGGGATACCGCGCCTTGATCGCGTCCTGGTGGCGCAGCACCACGTCGCGGACCCCGCGGTAGAGCTGGGCCTCGCGGGGGCTGGCCACGTCCTGCCCCGCGGCGCGGCGCTGCCAGGTCGCGTCATCGACCGCCGCCGCTTCGATCACGGTGCCGTCGATCAGGGCGAAACGGCTGGCGAGGGTGTGGTCGCTGGTCTTGCCGTAGACGATCGAGCGGGTGCCCGAGGAGTTGTTGCCCAGCATCCCGCCGACCGTTGCCCGGCTGCCCGTGGCGGGGTCGGGGGCAAACTGCAGGCCGTCCGCCGCGAGCCGCTGGTTGAGCCGGTCCCGCACGACGCCGGGCTGCACCCGTGCCCAGCCGCCGATCGCTTTGCCGGTCGCGGGGTCTTGGTCCGCGTGCACCTCGACGACCTGATCCAGGTGCTTGGACACGTCCACGACCATCCCCGGGCCGAAGGTCTGGCCCGACAACGCGGTGGCGGCGCCGCGGGCGGTTACCGCCACGCGGTGGGCGTGGGCAACCCGTAGCCCCGCCACGCAGTCGGCCTCGTCCCGCGGCACGAACACGCAGGCCGGGGTCACCTGGTAATGACTCGCATCGGTCGCGTAGATCCCCCTCGTCACCTCGTCGAAGGCCACCTGCCCCCGCACCGCCGCCCGCAACGCGGCCTCAAACTCCGCACGGGGCGGCGGGGCGGCGGCAGCAGGGGGCGGGGCAAGCGTGGTCATGGTTGGATTGTAGAAGGTGCGGATTCAATCAACGCCCCTCGGTAAAGATTGACCGTAATGAGGGGGGCTTAGGGGGGATGGGCTTGGGGGGGATGGGCGTCTCGCCCGTCGTTCGGCGCAGCCCAAATTCAAACGCAATCAGCCCTGCGGGCTGACGACGGGCGGGACGCCCATCCCACTAATAACACTCATTCCACTAATAACACCTATTCCACTAATAACACCCATCCCAGTAATAACACCTATTCCACTAATAACACCCATCCCAGTAATAACACCCATCCCAGTAAAAAAACCATCCCGCTCCGATCAATGGATCGGCAACACCGCCTGGGTGATCTGATTGAGGTACATCCCCCCCGCCAACCCCGCGACGTCCATCGCCCGGCACTCCGCCACCGTGGGCCGGGGCAACTTCCGGTTTCGCAGTTGGCCCTCGACCAGGTCTTCGTGGCCTTCTTCGTCCAGGTGATCGACGAGTTTTTGTCGCCAGTTCTGGAGTTGGTTGGCGTCGGTGATCGGGTGCAGGTCGTGGGGGTCGTCCTGGGTATCGAAGAGCATCTCGCGGCCGTCGCTGGTCCAGTAGAGGTATTTGTGTCGGCCGTCGTGGAGCATGTGGGCGTTCATGATCTGGCCGTGCATGACGTGCCCGGCTTCCGCGGCGGCTTGCTTGGTGTCCGCAACGCTGCCGCAGAGCCGGTCGGTCAGCGATCGGCCGGTGACGTCGGCGGGCGTCCGCGCCCCGGCGACGTCGGTCAACGTCGGCAGCAGGTCGCACCACTCCACCAGGTCCTGCGCCACCCGGCCCGGCGGGGCGTTCCAGGTCTTAGGCGGCCGCACGATCAGCGGGACCTTCGCCGAGTTTTCAAAGAAGCTGCGCTTGCCCGCGGCCCCCAGGTCGCCCAGCGCTTCGCCGTGGTCGGAGGTGTAGATCACCAGCGTGTTGTCCCAGTCCCCGAGCACCTGCAGCTGCCCGATGAGTCGGCCCAGCTGGTGGTCGAGGTTGGCGACCATGCCGTAGTACACCGCGCGGGCCCGGCGGACTTGCGCCGGCGACATCGGGCCCTTGTTCCAGCTGTGACGCTGGATGTAGAGGTCCAGGGGTTCGAGGTCGCTGCCGATGTAGGACGGGATGACCGCGTCGGGGATCGCCGCGTCGTCGTACATCGAGTAGTAGGGTTCGTGGATCGACAGCGGCGGGTGGGGGTCGACCACCGACAGCCAAAGGGCAAACGGCTGGTCGCGGTCGCGGGTCGCCAGGAAGTCGTTGGCCCGATCCACGCACCAGTCGGTGGAGTGCAGGTGCGGGGGGAACGTCGAGCGGGTCGGGTGGATTTCGTTAAAGCCGATGCCGGTCTGCGTGCCCGCCCGGCCGGTCTCGATGAGCTGCTGCCGCTTGAGCCCCGCCAGCCAGGTGACGTGCTCGAACCCGGCGCGGAACGCGGGCTCGGTGTGCCAATGGGTCTTGCCGATCAGCTCGGTCTGGTAGCCCGCGTCGGTCAGCAGTGCGCCCAGGTAGTCCCGCCGATCGCGGTCCAAGTCGCCATTGGCCGGCGTACTCGGCCTTGCCGTTTTCGTGGGCGCGTCGGCCGGTGATCAGCGTCGTGCGTGCGGGGATGCAGACCGGGCAATCGACGTAGCAGTTATCAAACCGCACCCCCGCGTACGCCAGCGCGTCGAGGTGCGGCGTGTCGACACAAGGATGCCCGGCACACCCGAGCGTGTCGGCGCGGTGTTGGTCGGAGGTGATCAGCAGGATGTTGGGGCGGGACGTCGGCTCGGCCGCAGATGAAGAGTTGGCAGACATGGCCACAGTCTAATAATCACGGGGGGCCAGGAAAGTTCCCCCTTGCATTCCGACCTTGAAATCTTACGCCGCGAGTCACTCGTCCTTCGCGTGCCAGGTCACCCGCACCACGTCGCCGACGTAGTGGATGCGGATCTCGTTGGTCACCCCCGGGATGCCCAGCGGCTCGCCCTTGACCACCACCAGCGCGTCGCCCGGCTCGGCCCAGCCCCGCTCGACCAGCAGCTCGTCGATGCTCTGCAAAAACGCGCGTCGAATCCGCGGGCCGCGGCAGCACCAACGGATGCACCCCGAAAAGCAGCGACATCTGCCGCAGCGCCGACTCGTCGCGAACTCGCCGCCAGCACCGGCACCGGCAGGCGGTTCTGCGAGAGGTGACTGCGCCCGCCGCCCAGCTCCGACCACATCACCACGTACCGCGGCTGCAGGTCCGCGACCACCGTCGCCACCCCGTGGGCCAGCGCGGCGGTCTGGTACCGCGACGCCTCGCCCTGCGCCGGGGTCCGTCCGGTGTGACCGGTCAGGGCTCGCCGCTCGATGGCGTACGCCTCGGCCTGCCGGCGGTCCGCGCCATCATGTGCACCGCCTGGATCGGGTGGGACCCCACCGCCGTCTCTCCGCTGAGCATGATCGCGTCGGTCCCGTCGAGGATCGCGTTGGCCACGTCCGAGACTTCCGCCCGCGTGGGCATGTAGCTGCTGATCATGCTCTCGAGCATCTGCGTCGCGACGATCACCGGCTTCCCGAATTCGTGGGCCCGCGCGATGATCCGCTTCTGAATGATCGGCACCTCCGCCAAATCCATCTCCACCCCCAGGTCCCCCCGCGCCACCATCACCGCGTCGGTCTCCGCCAGGATCGCGTCGAGCTCATCGATGGCCTGGGGCTTCTCAAGCTTGGCGACGATCGGCAGCCGCGACCCGCTGTGGGGCCGGTCGTTGTCGCGGCCCAGCGATTTCAACAGCGTCTTGAGCTGCCGCACATCCTCGGCCTTGCGGACAAACGACAACGCCAGAAAGTCCAGCCCCGCCTCCACCGCCCACGCCGCGCACTCCTCGTCCCAGTCAGTCAACGCCGGGGCCTCACGATCGTGTCGGGCAGGTTCACGCCCTTTTTGGCGGTGAGCAGGCCCCCTTCGGTCACGCGGCAGATCAGCCGGGGATCGCTCGGCCGACGGTTGCCGGCGTCCGCGTCGGTGGGCTTGACCTTGTCGGTGATCAGCAGGCGGATGGCGCCGTCGTTGATGAGCAGCCGCTGCCCGGCGTCGGCGTCTTCTACCATCTGGGGGTAGGTCGTGCCGACGGTCACGACGCCCGTGGCGGGGTCGCGGCGGGCGGGGGCGTCGGTCATCGGGAACTCGACGTGGTCGCCCTTGCTGAGCTCCAGCGCGTCGCCCTGGACCTGCGTCACGCGGATCTTGGGGCCCGACAGGTCGCCGAGGATGCCGATGGGGAAAGTTGGTCCGGCGGGCGGCTTCACGGATGGCATCGACGGACTTTTGAAGATCGACCAGGTCCCCGTGGGAGCAGTTGACCCGGAACAGGCGGGCGCCCTCTTCGATCATGCGGATCAGGATTTCGGGGTCGGCACACGCCGGGCCGACCGTCGCGAGGATCTTGGTCTGCAACAACGGCGGCGAGCTATTTGGCATGTGCGGCATCCTACCGGGCAGACCGGTGGGCTACGAATCCGCCGGATTAAAACTCGCGGGTAAATTTGAGGATCGATGGCGGGGGACCAAGGCAAGTTTGGAACCGCGGAGGGACGCGGCGGGACGCGGCGGTCAAGGCTTTGGGGAAGGTGGGGCGGGCTATCGGGATACTGAGGCGGGCTATCGGCGGAGCTTCTAAACTGTCACGCGATGCCCCTGCCCCCTCTCCCCGGCACCGCGTCGCTGTTTGCCGCCAAACGCGGCGGCGAACTGGTGGCGCTGCTGATCCGCTTCGGCTTCGGCGAGCTGGTGGTCAAGACCGGCCTCGCCAAGTTCCTGCCCGCGGGCCTGCGCCCGACCCCCAGCACCACCACAAGCCCCGCCCCGTCCGCCTCCGCCTCCTGGTCGAAGAGCTCGGCCCGACGTTCATCAAGGCCGGCCAGGTCCTCTCTACCCGCCCCGACCTGATCCCCCCCGACTTCCTCCGCGAACTCAAAAAACTCCAGGCCAACGTCCCCCCCGCCCCGTGGGACGGCGAAGACCCCAAAAAACACGTCCGCGCGCGCTACGCCAACAGCTGGGCCAGCGCGTTGATTCCGATTTTAAATCCATCGACCCCGTCCCCCTCGCCGCCGCGTCCATGGCCCAGGTCCACGCCGCGGTCCTCAACGACGGCACCCCCGTGGTCCTCAAAATCCTTCGGCCCAACATCGACGCCACCCTCGCCGCCGACCTCCAACTCATGCACTGGCTCGTCGGCCTCGCGGGCAATCACCTCAAGCACCTGGGCTTTGACGCCGCCGCGGTCATCGACGAGTTCGACCGGCAACTCGAACGCGAAACCGACCTGCGCATCGAGATGGAATCCACCCGCCGCCTGGCGGAGGACTTCGCCGACCTCCCGGCCATCAACTTCCCCCGCATCTACCCCGCCCTCACCACCCGCCGCGTGCTGACCTTGGAACACATCCAGGGCAAGACCCTTCTGGCGAACCTCGAACCCGCCACCCTCACCCGCGACCCGCGCCACGCCCTGGTGGCCCACGCCGCCGACGCCGTGTTCCGTCAATGCCTGTCGATGGGCTTCTTCCACGCCGACCCCCACCCCGGCAACCTCTTTGTCAACCCCGACACCGCGGAAATCACCTTCATCGACTGCGGCATGACCGGCAGCATCGACCCCCGATCGGCAGAGCAGCTCGCCCAGATCACCCACGGCGCGATCGAGGGCGAACTCGAACGCGTCGTCCGCACCGCCGTCCGCCTCGCCGACGCCGACCCGTCGATCACCGACGATCGCGAGTTCCGCGCCGACGTCTGGCAGTTCATCGACCACTTCCGCGGCGGGGACCTGGGCAGCCTCCGCATGGGCAAGCTGCTCAACGAATTCTTCGAAGTCCTCCGCCAGCACCGCCTCCGCTGCCCCGCGGACATCGTCTACCTCATCAAAGCGCTGACCACCATCGAGGGCGTCGCCCAGGACCTTGCGCCCGAGTTCGACCTCGTGGGCCACGTCCGGCCCTACGTCACCCGGCTGGTCAAACAACGCTTTGGCCTCAGAGCCCTGCGCCGACGGGTCCGCAACAACGCCGTGGCCTACGCCGACCTGCTCGACACCCTGCCCCACCAGCTCACCGACCTGCTGCGCATGGTCCGCCAGAACCGCAGCACCCTGAACCTGGAACACCGCAACCTCGACGGCCTGCTTGACGAACTGGACCGCGCCAGCAAATCCATCGCGTGGGCGTTGGTCATCGCCGCGATCATCATGGGTGCCGCGATCATCGTCCTCGCCGACCGCCTCAACGGCGACGCGTCCTACCTCTCCGCCATCGCGCTCTTGGGCTTCTGCATCGCCGTCGCCTTCGGACTCTACCGCCTGACCCGCAAGCATTGACCCCCACCCCACGATGAATTTCACCTAAACCCGCAGCGCTCTCAACCCCCGTCCCGGGCCATCGGCCTAGGGTGTCACATGGCCCTAGACCTCCCCGACATCGAAGAATCCGACTACGAGCAAACCTATCAAGACTTCAAAGACGCCGTAAACATGGCGCCCCAGGAACTCGAAGACTGGCTCGAAACCGACGAATCCAAGTCCGTCGGCCGCAAAGAAAACGACCGGGGCGAATCCGTCGGCCACGAGTCGGGCCGCGGCATCGTCCAGATCAAACGTACCCTCAAAGACGACCTTACCCACCACCAATACCGCCACATGAAAAAGGTCGTGAACTACGTCAGCCGCCACACCGCCCAACGCCCCGACGGCGACATCGCCGACACCGACTGGTGCTACTCCCTCAAAAACTGGGGCCACGACCCGACCAAGGATTGATCCACCTCTACGGCTTGCGACAGCAATTTTGACAGGATGACAGGATTTAACGAAGACAAGATCAACAGGATCTGAAAGTAAAAAACCTAGATTCAAATCTTTAAAATTACTGCTTTCCGTATCCTGTTCATCCGTGCCTATCTTCCTGTAATCCTGTCAAAAATCACACCCCCCATCGAATCGACTCCATAAACAAACCATGCCTAAATTCAACCCCAAGCACAGAGTCGAAAATCCTCGACAAACACGCCGTGAGCCACGACGTGAACCGATGGACCCTCGAAAAACCCGACGGTTATACCTTCATCCCCGGCCAGGCGACCCACGTCGCCCTGGACCTCGAGGGCTACCGCGACGAAGACCGGCCCTTCACCTTTGCCAGCCTCCCCTCGGCCCCCAGCCTCGAGTTTGTCATCAAGACCTATCCGCAGCGCGACGGCGTGACGGACCGGATGGACCAGGTCGAGCCCGGGCAATATCTGCTGATGGACGACGCGGCCGGGGGGATCTCGTACCAGGGCGAAGGCACCTTCATCGCCGGCGGCGCAGGGGGTCACCCCCTTCCTGGCGATCTTCCGCCACCTCTTTGCCGAGAACAAGATCGGCCACAACCGCCTGTTTTTCGCCAACGAAACCGCGGATGACATCTTCCTCAAGACCGAACTCGAAGCCCTGCTGAGCCCCGACCAGATCGTCCACGTCCTCTCGCAGGAAGACGCCCCGTTTGCCCACCGCGGCCTGATTAACAAAGCTTTTCTGCAGGGCCACTGCTCGGCTTTCAATTCGCAGCACTTCTACCTCTGCGGCCCGCCGGGCATGGGCCAAGAGCTGCGGCGAGACCTCCTGGACCTGGGTGCCCGCGACGACAAGATCATCCACGAAGACTGGGGCGGCTGAGTATTTTTGGCGGCCTAGACCTCACCGCTCGGCCGGGGCGTTCACCGCGGTGTCGAGGGTGGTGAGGATCTGATCTTGCACCGCACGGATGCGGGCGCCGTCGATGGGCGTGCGGAAGCCGTTGAAGATCATGCTGAAGGCGTAGGGCCTCCCGTCGGGGCGGACGAGATAACCCGAGAGGGCCGAGGCGTAGTTGGCGGAGGCACCGAGGTAGCCCGACTTGCCGTAGACCTGGCTGGAGAGATCGCGAAGGCGGTTGCGAAGCGTGCCGTTTTGTCCTGCCTGGGCAAGGGACGCGGCGTAGATGGGCCCGAGGACGGGGTCGGCCTGCATCTGCGTCAGCAGCTCGGTGATCACCCGCGCGGTCAGACGATTCTGCGGCGAGAGGCCCGACCCGTCGGCGACCTGCACCGCGGACAACCCCACCCGGTCCGCCAGCCGGTCACGCAGGTACAACCGCACCGCCGACGCCCCGTTGGCGAAGCTGCCCGGGCTGCCGGTCAGTTCGTGGCCCATGCGTTTGAGCAGCGCCTCGGCAAAGAGGTTCTGCGAATCGCGGTTGGTCCGGTCGATGATCCCCGCCAGCGTGGTGTTGACTTCGTGGAGCACCCGGGTGTCCAGGTCTTCGACGCGGTCCTGCGGCCCCAGGCGTTCGACCCGTCCCACCGCGACGCCGGCGTCCTTCAGTTTGTAACGGAAAAAGTCGGCGAAAAAGATCGGGGGGTCGTGCACCGTGACGCGGTACGGCTCGGACCGCCGGTTTCGTACGCTGCCGATGAAGAGGAAGCGGTTGGTCAGCGCGGGCCGTTGAATGTCGAAGTCGTCGACGCGGCCGGTGGTGGCGCGGTTGGTCGTGCGGAGCCCGGGGAACCACGGCTCGGTCTGCACGACGGGGGCCTGGCCGTCGTTGTCGGCGGGCACCGGCAGGACCGCGAGCAGGTTTTCGTAAAAATTGATGCCCGCGACCTGGGCGTAGCTGTAACGGTGCAGTTGGCTGACGGGCCAATCGGGATGGACCATTTCGAGGTCGAAGACCCGGTCGTCGATCAGCAGCTTTTCAAAGCGGGTCTGTCCGGTGTCGACGACTGCCTGGACCCAGAGGTCGATGAGGTCTTCGAGGTAGAGGCCCGCCTGGGCGAGCAGCGCCGGGTCGCCGAAGGCCGGGTCCCCCCCCCCGCGGATCAGCAGCGACGGGGGCGACGCGGCGGAGGGGGGATTCGGGGTGGACCCGGGGTCCGTGGCCGGCGGCGTTTCTGGGCCGACCGCCTCGGGGGTCGGCGACGGGTCGGCGGAGGCGGGCGTGACCAAGAGCAGCCGGGTGCGGAACCGGAAGTCCGGGCCCAGGCGGGTGAGCGCCGCGGCGGTGGTCAGCAGCTTCATGTTGGAAGCGGGCACCATCGCGGCGTCGGCGTTGAGCTCGACCAGCGCCCGGCCCGTACGCAGATCGGTGACCATGACCGCGCTCTGGGTGTTACCCAGCGACGCCCCGGCTAATAGTTGCCGAATGTCATTCTCGAGTTGCCCCGCCGCCGACCCGGCCCACAGCAGCAGCCCGCAAGACACGGCCCGCGGTAACCTCCGCGACCCTCGGTCACCGGCGGAAATCGGGTTGAAAAAGCGACGAAACAAAGGGGGGACTCCGGGGGGCTCTCCACGGGCGATGACCGACTCGGCAGTGTACCGCCTGGCCTCGGGGCGGGGCTGGACGTGAGGGACTAGCCAAACGCCACAGCATTAACTACAATAATCGGCCCGACGTAAAGTATTAAATCAGCTAATACTAGCCACCGTTGTACCCAACCATGCAGACCCTCCGGCTCTATCACGATGTCGCCCGGTGTCGCAGCTTCTCCGAAGCCGCGCGGCAGCACGGCATCACCCAGTCCGCCGCCAGCCAGCGGATCGGGCAGCTGGAAAAAAAACTGGGCGTTATGCTGCTGGATCGCTCGGTTCGGCCGTTGACGCTGACCGACGCGGGGCGGGTGTTTCTCGTCGGGGTCCGCGACGTCTTGCAACGCTACGACAAACTCGAACGAACGGTGATGGTGGCGGCGGCTGAGCCCACCGGCCGGGTCCGCGTCTCGGCGATCTACTCGTCGGGCATCGACCTGCTGCGGCAGATCGGCGAACGCTTTGCCCAGCAGCACCCGGGCATCGCGGTGCAGATCGACTACCAAAAACCCGACGCGGTCCACGAGTCGGTTGTCACCGGCCGGGCGGACGTGGGCATCCTCAGCTATCCCGAACGGTTCAAAAAGATCGGCGTCATCCCGCTGCGCGACGAAGAGATGGCGGTGGTCTGCCCGCCGGGCCACCCGCTGGCGCGGCACCGCCGCGTCGAGGCGGCGACGCTGTGCGACCACCCGATGATCGGGTTCGACACGCCCCTGCCCGTGGCGCGCGGGACCGCGGACTACTTCAAAGCTTTCGGCCGCCCGCCGTTGGTGACCCACCGCTTTGACAATCTCGACACGCTCAAGAACGCCGTCGCCGCGACGGGTCAGTTTGCGATACTGCCCCGTCGCACCGTCCAGGCCGAGGCCGAGGCCGGCACCCTCTGCGTGATCGAGCTGACCCCCCGGCTCGTGAGGCCGATGGGCCTGATCTACCACCGCCGCAGCGCGAGCCCGTCGCCGCTGCGGATCGACGAGGGGTCGCCCGCCGCCGACTCCGCCGCGCGTCGCGGGGGGTGGTCGGCCGCCATGCCGATCTCGCCGCCGGTCGCCACGTTTATCGAGTTTCTGTTGGCCCACGCCCGGGCCGATGACCATGGCTCACCGCCGACCCCGGACCCGCCCGCGGACGAATCCGCCCCCGCCCGGCGGCCGAATCCCGCATCCACCGGTTCACCTCTTCCAGCCCCCGCCCGGCAACCCGCCGTGGGAACCTCGCCATGACCCCCCACCCCCCCCCCACCACCACCACATCGGCTTCCCGCGTAGCCTCGCTTCCGCCGGGCCGACCCCCCGCCCGGGGCCTGCCCGCCCCGCAGGGGCTGTACGACCCGGCCTACGAGAAAGACTCCTGCGGCATCGGTTTCATCGCCCACCTCAAGGGGCAGGCCTCCCACCAGATCGTGGCGGACACACTGGAAATGCTCCACCGCATGGACCACCGCGGGGCCTGCGGCTGCGAGAAAAACACCGGCGACGGCGCGGGCATCCTCACCGCGCTGCCCCACGACTTTCTCCTCCAGGTCGCCGCCACCGATGCGTCGCTCAAGCTTCCGGGGCTGGGCGATTACGCCGCAGGCAACATCTTCCTGCCCGTCGATGACGCGGCCCAGCGTTTCTGTATCGATACATTCGAGCAGCTTCTGGACCGCGCGGGCCTGCCGCTGATCGGCTGGCGCGACGTGCCCATCGAGCCGGACTTTGCCGACGTGGGGCCCTCGGCCCGGGCGTCTATGCCCGCGATCAAGCAGCTCTTCGTCGCCCGACCCGATCGCCTGGACGCCGATGCGTTCGAGCGAACGCTCTACCTCGTCCGCAACCGCGTGATCAACCTCGCCCAGGCCCGCACCGGCCCCGACGACCTGATCACCCGCGCCGGCAGCTTCTACATCTGCTCGCTCTCGGCCCGGGTCATGGTCTACAAAGGTCAGCTCACCTCCGGGCAGGTGTCGGCCTTCTACCCCGACCTGCGCGACCCCGCCTACGTCAGCCACCTGGCGATGGTCCACTCCCGCTTCTCGACCAACACGTTCCCCAGCTGGGACCGCGCCCAGCCCTGCCGCATGATGGCCCACAACGGCGAGATCAACACCGTCAAGGGCAACAAAAACTGGGTCCGCGCACGACAGGGCCTCATGCAGTCCGCCGCCTTCGAGGACCGCGAACTCGCCGACCTCATGCCCATCGTCAACCCCGACGCGTCGGACTCGGGCAGCATGGACAACGTCTTGGAGATGCTCTACATGACCGGGCGGTCCCTGCCCGAGGTGGTCATGATGATGATCCCCGAAGCCTGGGAAAATCACGAATCGATGGGGCCTCACAAACGCGCGTTTTACGAATACCACAGCAACCTGATCGAGCCGTGGGACGGCCCCGCCAGCGTCGGGTTCACCGACGGCAAGGTCATCGGCGCGACCCTGGACCGCAACGGCCTGCGCCCCTCGCGCTACTACGTCACCGACGACGACCGCGTGATCATGGCCAGCGAAGTCGGCGTGGTGGACGTCCCGCCCCAGCACGTGGTCCGCAAAGGCCGGCTCCAGCCCGGCAAGATGTTCCTGGTGGACTTCGAGCAGGGCCGCATCGTCGCCGACGACGAAGTCAAAGAAGCTCTCGCCACCGCCCGGCCCTACGGCGACTGGCTTACCGAACACCGCCTGGCGCTCGCGGATTTCGCGGATGCCCCGGCCGTGTCGGCCTCGTTTGATCCCGACCAGCGCCTCCGCCTGCTCCAGTCCTTCGGCTACACCCTGGAGCACCTGCACATGGTCCTGCTGCCCATGGTCAACGCCGGCAGCAAATCCAAAGAGGCCCTGGGCTCGATGGGCAACGATGCCGCCCTCGCGGTGCTCTCCGATCAGCCGCGGCTGCTCTACGACTACTTCAAACAGCTCTTTGCCCAGGTCACCAACCCCCCCATCGATCCGCTGCGCGAAACGCTGATCATGTCGCTGGAAACCCGCATCGGCCCCGAGGGCAACCTGCTGGAATCCACCGCGTCGCAGTGCCGGCGTCTGCACCTGGAGCAACCCATCCTCACCGACGCGGACCTCGCCACCCTCCGGGGCCTGGACGGCAGCGCGGCGTCCAAAGGCTGGCGCACCCGCACCCTCGACATCACCTACGACAAGCCCGACCTAACGGGACTCAACGGCACCGCCGACGCCGCGGAAGGCGCCGCGCCTGCAGGCCGCCCTCGACCGGCTTTGCGAACAGGCCACCGCCGCGATCCGCGACGGCTACGAACTGCTCGTGCTCAGCGACCGCGCCGCGGGGCCCGGCCGCATCGCGCTGCCCTCGCTCCTGGCGGTCGGCACCGTCCACCACCACCTGGTCCGCACCGAGTCCCGCACCCGCATCGGCCTGATCCTGGAGTCCGGCGAAGCCCGCGAGATCCACCACTTCTGCACGCTGTTCGGCTACGGCTGCGACGCGGTCAACCCCTACCTCGCCTACCAGGCCCTCTACTCGCTCCGCGACCAGGCGGTCCTCGACGAAGAGCTCGCGGACCCGGACATCGTCGCGACCTACCTCAAATCCGTGGGCAACGGCATCCAGAAAGTCATGTCCAAGATGGGCATCTCCACCCTCGCGTCCTACAAAGGCGCCCAGATCTTCGAGTGCGTCGGGCTCCGCGACGAGGTGATCGCCCGCAGCTTCACCGGCACCGCCTCCCGCCTCCAGGGCGTGGGCTGGAACGTCCTGGCCCAGGAAGGCCGACGCCGCCACGAGATCGGCTTCCCCGCCCGGCCCCGCTCGGCCGCCGCCACCGCCGCCGCCCGCCTGCCCAACCCCGGCGAGTACCACTGGCGGCCCGACGGCGAAGCCCACGCCTTCAGCCCCAAGTCCATCGCCAACCTCCAGATCGCCGCCCGTACCAACAGCCAGGGCGCCTACGACCAGTACGCCGCGATGTGCAACGACGACGCCCGCCAACGTTGCACCTTGCGCGGCCTGCTGGGGTTTGTCGGCGATGCGCCAATGGGGCCAGGGGGCCAAGGGGCCAAGGGGCCGAGTGATAAGCCCTCGGAATCCGACACTCAACCCCTCAGCCCCTCAACCCCTCGACCCCTTCCCCTCGACGCCGTCGAGCCCGCCAAGGACATCGTCAAACGCTTCCGCACCGGCGCGATGTCCCTCGGCTCGCTCTCCCGCGAAGCCCACGAGACCCTCGCCCTCGCCATGAACCGCATCGGCGGATACTCCAACTCCGGCGAAGGCGGCGAGGACCCCTCCCGCTTTTCCCTGGCCCAGTACGACGACGGCAGCCCCAAGACCAAACGCTCGGCGATCAAACAAATCGCCTCGGGACGTTTCGGCGTCACGTCCTATTACCTGGCCAACGCCGACATACTCCAGATCAAGATCGCCCAGGGCGCCAAGCCCGGCGAAGGCGGTCAGCTGCCGGGGTTCAAAGTCGACCCCTACATCGCCAGCATCCGCCACTCGACCCCCGGCGTCGGGCTCATCTCTCCGCCCCCCCACCACGACATCTACTCCATCGAAGACCTGTCGCAGCTGATCTACGACCTTAAGCGTTCCAACCCCACCGCCAAGGTCTCGGTCAAGCTGGTGGCGGAAGTCGGCGTCGGCACCGTCGCCGCGGGCGTGGCCAAAGCCAAGGCCGACCATATCCTCATCTCCGGGCACGACGGCGGGACCGGCGCGTCGCCCCTGACTTCCATCAAGCACGCCGGCCTGCCCTGGGAGCTCGGCCTCGCCGAGGCCCACCAGACCCTCGTGCTCAACGACCTGCGCAGCCGCGTCACCCTCGAAACCGACGGCGGGTTCAAAACCGGCCGGGACGTCGTCATCGCCGCCTGCCTCGGGGCGGAAGAATTCGGCTTCTCCACCGCGCCGCTGATCACCATCGGCTGCATCATGATGCGCAAGTGCCACCTCAACACCTGCCCCGTCGGCGTCTGCACCCAGGACAAAGACCTCCGCGCCAAGTTCAACGGCACGCCCGAGCACGTCATCAACTACCTCTTCCTCGTCGCCGAAGAAGCCCGCCGCTACATGGCCCGGATCGGCGTGGCCACCGTCGATGAGCTCATCGGCCGCGTCGATCTGCTCAAGACCCGCGACGCGATCCACCACTGGAAAGCCGACGGCCTGGACCTCACCCCGATCCTGACCCCCGCGGCCAAGCCCTACCCCGAAGCCGGCGTCCGCAAACTCATCCCCCAGGAACACGATGTCCACCTGCACCTGGACAACGTCCTGATCCAAAAAGCCTTACCCGCCCTCGAAGACCGCACCCCGGTGCAGATCGACCAGCCGGTGGTCAACCTCGACCGCACCGTCGGGGTCATGCTCTCCTACGAGATCAGCAAGCGTCACGGCCGCATGGGCCTGCCCGCCGACACCATCACCCTCAACCTCACCGGCAACGCCGGGCAATCCCTCGGCGCCTGGCTGGCGCCGGGCATCACCATCAAGCTCGTCGGCGACGCCAACGACTACGTCGGCAAAGGCTTGTCGGGCGGCAAGATCATCCTCCGGCCCCCCGCCGAATCCCCCTTTGCCGCCGAGGAAAACGTGATCCTGGGCAACGTCGCGCTCTACGGCGCAACCGACGGCGAAGCCTACTTCCGCGGCCTCGCCGCCGAGCGCTTCTGCGTCCGCAACTCCGGCGCCCGCGCCGTGGTCGAAGGCGTCGGCGACCACGCCTGCGAATACATGACCGGCGGCCGCGTCGTCGTCCTCGGACCCACCGGCCGCAACTTCGCCGCGGGCATGTCCGGCGGCGTCGCCTACGTCCACGACCCCGACGACGTGTTCAGCCTCCACTGCAACCTCGGCATGGTCGACCTCGAAGGACTCGAAGAACAGGCCGACATCGCCGAACTCATCGACCTGATCACCGCCCACGCCCAGTACACCGACAGCCCCGTGGCCCGCCGCATCCTCGAAGACTGGGACCACCACCAGTCTAAGTTCGTCAAGGTCATGCCTATCGACTACCGCCGCGTCCTCCTGGCCCAGCAAGCCCAAGCCCTCGAAACCGAGTCCGAGGTCGGCCATGGTTAAGCTGACTCAGACCGACATCATGGAACCGCGAATGGACAGCGAAAAAAGCAATGTGGAACCGCAGATGGACGCCGATGGACGCGGATATCCAGACATCAATCAGCTCACGGAACGGATTATCGGTGCGGCGATGCGGGTCAGTACAATTTTGGGTCCCGGCTTTCTCGAGAAGCCGTACGAGAATGCGTTGGTTTACGAACTCAAAAAGAACGGATTGGTAGTTGAACAGCAGAAGCCCGTTGAGATTTTTTATGAGGGCATCGAGGTAGGAAATTATGTTCTCGATGTACTTGTCGACGAGCGGGTGGTGCTTGAACTTAAATCCTGCAAAGCTATCGACCCGGTACACGTCGCCCAAACGATCAACTATCTCAAAGCCACCGGCTTTAAGATCGGGTTGATTTTCAACTTCGGCAACGCCAAACTCCAACTTAAACGCCTCGTCCACCAACTCTGAAATCTGCGTCCATCCGCGTCCATCTGCGGTTACAACTTGCCTCGTTCCGCGGTTCCACAAGGTATTGATTCGAATGGGTAAACCCACCGGCTTCCAAGAATATTCTCGCAACCCGATGCCCGCGCGTGATCCGCTCGTGCGGCTCAATGATTTCTTTGAAATCTACGAGCGCCACGACGTGCACGTGCTGCAGGAGCAAGGCGCGCGCTGCATGGACTGCGGCGTGCCGTTTTGCCATGCCGACACGGGTTGCCCGATCGACAACTTGATCCCCGAGTGGAACGACCTGGTCTATCACGACCGGTGGCAGGAGGCGTACGAACGGCTGATCCGCACCAACAACTTTCCCGAGTGGACCGGCCGCATCTGCCCGGCCCCCTGCGAATCCGCCTGCGTGCTGGGCATCAACGAACCCGCGGTCACCATCAAGAGCATCGAGTGCGCCATCATCGACCGCGCGTTTGACGAAGGCTGGGTCAAGGCCCACCGCCCGAGTGACGAGTCGCGCAGCGGCCGGACCGTCGCCGTCGTCGGCAGCGGCCCCGCGGGCCTCGCCGCCGCCGACCAGCTCAACAAAGCCGGCCACCGCGTGACCGTCTTCGAGCGCGACGACCGGATCGGTGGCCTGCTGATGTACGGCGTGCCGAACATGAAACTCGACAAACAGATCGTTCAGCGCCGCGTCGACCTGCTGGCGGAAGAAGGCGTGATCTTCGAGACCAACTGCAACGTCGGCGGCGGCCGGTCGGCCCACGGCATGGCCGGCGACGCCCGGGTCATTGACCCCGCGGACCTGCGGCGCGACTTCGACGCCGTGCTGCTCGCCTGCGGTGCGCTCAAGCCCCGGGACCTGACCAAGCTGCCGGGCCGGGAGCTCGCCGGCGTCCACGTGGCCATGGAATACCTCCACCCCGCGACCAAGAGCCTGCTGGATTCACAATTCAGCGACGGCCAATTCATCGACGCCAAAGGCAAACACGTCGTGGTCATCGGCGGCGGCGACACCGGTACGGACTGCATCGGCACCGCCATCCGCCAAGACTGCAAGTCCATCACCAACATCACCCGTCGGCAACGCGAACCCGACGAACGCGACGAACAGCACCCCTGGCCCGGACCCACGGGAACCTTCTACGTCGATTACGGCCACTCCGAAGGCGCCGCGAAATTCGACCGCGACCCCCGGGAATACGGCATCCTGCCCCGCGCGTTCATCGAACACCCCGACGCCCCCGGCCGAGTCGGCGCGATCGAAATCGAACGCCTGGACTGGCAGAAAAACGACGGGCAGTGGACCTCCACCCACACCGGCAAAATCCAGCAGCAGCCCGCGGACCTGGTGCTGATGGCGGTGGGTTTCACCGGCCACGACACCCCGGCGCTGGTCGAAAAGTTCGGCGTACAGACCGACCCATGGAACCGCACGGTTCAGGCAGACTACGGCGACTTCGCGACCAACGTCGACGGCGTGTTTGTCGCCGGCGACATGCGCCGCGGCGCGTCGCTGATCGTCTGGGCCATCGCCGAGGGACGCGGCGCCGCCCGCCGCATCGACCAGTACCTCACCGGCCACTCCGACCTGCTGGCCCCGGGCATGAACGAAACCATCCTAAGCGGCGCTTAGAGTTAGAGCGTCCCGACCCGTCGGTCAACGGTATCAGCGTGAACTCACTCGCCGGCGGCCTGCGTATCGTCGTCGGCCCGGGCGGCGTCCTCGGATTCAGGTTCGACGCCCAGCCAAAGGTCCAGGGCGGCGGCGGCCTCGGGGGCCGCGGCGCGTTGCTCCGCCAGGGCGGCGGCCTGGTCGTCGTCAAAGCGGCGGATCACGCGCTCGGCGGATCGGCCGTAGTAGCGGACCTTGGAATCCTTCAGCTGGTCCGCGGGGATCGCCGCAGCGAGGGTGAGCAGCAGCTCAAAATTCGGCGCGTCGTCCTGCAGCAGTTTGCGGGCTTCGCGGGCGATCACCGAGCCGTTGCCCGATTCTAAAACTTCGGCATAGTCCGCGGCGTCTTCGTCGGCTTTATCGTCGTGGGGCGGATGGTTTTCCAGGGCGTCGATGATCTGATCTTCGAGGCGCGCGGGGTGGCCGTTCCACAGCAGGTTGCCGTCGGGGCTGATGAGGAAGGCATGGGGGATGCCGAAGCTGCCCGAGAAAAATTTGGCCGAGAGCGACTCGCGCTGCTCGGCGTTGAGGACCATGGTCCATTTCATGCCTTTTTGCCGGATCATCCGGCGGGCGGCACTGGCGTTGCGATCGGTGCTGACGCTGATCATCGTCACGCCCTGGTTGCGGTATTCCTGGTGCATCTGCTTGAGGTGCGGGATCATCTTGATGCAGGGCCCGCACCAGGTGGCCCAGAATTCGACGACCACCAGTCGGCCGCGCAGGTCCTCGAGGCTGAACGCCTCGTCGTCGGCGGTCGTCGCCGAGAAGTCCACGGCATCGCCGATCGCGTAACGCGAGTCGGCGGCGGCGGGCAGCGCGACCACCACCGCCAGCAGCAGAGCCAGCGACAGCGTCCCGCAACGGCCACGCAAAAAGGGGAATCGGACGGAGGAAAATACGGCGGACGGCAAAGATTTCATCGGGGAGCCCCAGAGAGAGTGACGATCCGTTTGATTTAATGTAAGGCAAGCAGGATATGATCGAAAGGATGGGCCGAAGATTTTTTCTTCCGCTCACGCGCTACCTCTTGCTCCGACCCAAGGAAAATCAACATGAACATGCAAACTTTGCCCCGTGTGACCCGAATGCTTCGCGGGGTGTTGGGCGTCGCGGTGATGGCTGGCGCCTCGCTGCACGCCGGGGCCGAGGTGGTCACCGAGACGGTGGAATACCGCGACGGGGACACGCAACTGGAGGCTTACGTGGCGACCGACACCGGGATCGATGGTCCACGGCCCGGCGTGCTGGTGTGTCACGCCTGGTGGGGACAGGGCGAATACGCCCAGCGTCGCGCCCGGATGCTGGCGGAAATGGGCTACACCGCGGTGGTCCTGGACATGTACGGCCAGGGCGTGTTCACCGACGACCCCGGCCAAGCCCAGAAACTCGCGGGGCAGTTTTATCAGGACCGCGCGTCGTTCCGTCAGCGGGCGGCGGCGGGGCTGGAGGTCCTGCGGCAGCAGCCGGACGTGGACCCGAATAGGCTCGCCGCCATCGGGTACTGCTTCGGCGGCACCACCGCGCTGGAGCTGGCGTATCACGGTGAAAAACTCGCGGGCATCGTGAGCTTTCACGGCAGCCTGATGGACCCGAGGCCCGAAAGCGACGACGCCGACGCGATCAACGGCAAGGTGCTGATCTGCCACGGCCAGGCCGACCCGTTCTACAGTCTCGACAAACTCCTGGGCGTGATCGGGGCGTTGCAGTCCGCCGAAGTGCCCACCACCACCGTGATCTACAGCGGCGCGGTCCATTCGTTCACCGACCCCGGCGCCACCGGCGAGATGGAAGGGGCCAAGTATGATCGCCGGGCTGACGAACAGTCTTGGGCCCACATGCAGGTGTTCTTCGACGAGATTTTCGAGGCCGACGCGTTGCCGAGCGCCGGCGACTAAGCGTGCCAGGGAATATTAACGCGGCTTGTTATATCGGTGACGTTTATGGATCGGGGCGCGGGCTTGGGGCGGGGCGCGGGTGGTGGGCGACGTTCGGCCCGGGCGACCCCCGGTTCATTCAAACTGGGCAGTGACCGCGTCGCGCATGGCGGTGGCGGTCACGAGTTCTTCGATCACCACGTGGTCGGCGCCGTGTTGCATGGCCAGCAGGCCCTTGCTCACGAAGTTGGTTCGGGCGCCGATGAACACCTCCGGGCGGATGGCGTGCGCGGCGCGGCAGGCGGCAAGCGCTTGGTCCTCGTCGGGCATGGTGAGCACCAGGGTGGCGGCGCGGTCGATCCCGGCGCGGCGGAGGTCATCGGCATCGGTGGCATCGCCCAACAGGATCGTTCGGCCCAGTTCGCGCTGGGTGGCGATCGTGCGGGGGTTGAGTTCCATAACGGTGACGGCAAAGCCCGCGCCCTCGAGGCCCTCGGTGACGATGCGGCCCACGGGGCCGAAGCCCACGACGATGGCGTGGCGAGCCGGGGCGGGCAGCGGCGATCGCGGGGTCGGGGAGTCGGTGGTGAGGTCGGTCATGGGCGGCAGTCGAACGGGTTGACGTGACGACGGCAGTAGGGCGAGGGGGAGAGGGGGCAGGGGGGGGCGAGGGGGGGTCACGATAGATTCATGCGGCCGACCTAAAATCAGGTATGAATCGTTCGGACGTGATCATTGTGAACCCGGTATCGGGTGGCGGCAAGCCGGGCGACCAGGGGTTCGGGCCCGACGACTGGCGACGGCGGGCAGACGCGACGGGCCACGCCCAGGTGCGGGTGACGCAGGAGGCGGGCGACGCCCGGCGGTTTGCCGCCGAGGCGGTGCAGGCAGGCGCGGGCCGGGTCCTGGCGGTGGGCGGGGACGGCACGTTGTCGGAGGTGATCAACGGGCTGCGGCGGGGCCGCGACGTGGACGGCGGCGATTTTGAAAAGGGGTTCACCGCCGAGGACCGCCCGATCCTGACCCTGCACCCCGCGGGCACCGGCAACGACTTTGCCCGCAGCCTGGAACTGCCCGCGGACCCCGACGCCACCTGGCGGCGGTTTGTCGAGGGCCCGGCCCGAGCGATGGACCTGGTCCGCGTCGAAGACTCGACCCCCGACCCGCGATGGATGATCAACGTCGCCAGCGGCGGCTTCGGCCGGCAAGTCGCCGACGCGGTGGACCACGACACCAAGTCGCGCTGGGGCGTCTTCGCCTACTTGCGGGTGGCCACGAGCAAGATGGCCGAATCGCCGGTATTCGAGGCCGACATGCGGTTTGACGATCACGATACCGCCCGCCGGCAAAGCTGCTCGGCGATCCTGATCTGCAACGGCCGGTTCGTCGGCGGCGGCCGACAAATGCTCGACGACGCGGAACCCGATGACCGCCGCTTCCACGTCATGACCGTGACCGCCAACACGTTTTACGAGCGCCTGGCGACCGGCACGCGGTACATGATGCACCAGCATCTCAACAGCGACTGCATCGAGGTCCGCGAAACCCGAAAACTGGAACTCACCTGCGACCCCGCCATGGGTTTCAGCGTCGACGGCGAACCCAACGCGGAGACCCCGCTGGTGTTCACCCTCGAACCCGGGGCGCTGCGGGTGACCGTTGAATAGCCCGCCATCGCCAGCCCTTTAATCTCGAAGGGCGACGTTTTTTACATCATGACCCAACCCCCCGGATTGAACGATCCGGGGGGATAAAAGTTTGGTCTTAAATCATAGGGATCGGTCTTAAACCACCGATAGTTTTTCGTAGTCGCTGACGGTCGCGCCGTCGAGGCAGGCCTGGATAATTTCTTGGCCTTTTTTATCCAGGTCGTCGCCTTGGAACTTGCGGATTTGTTCGTGGAAGAAGTCGGTGAGGATTTTGGCACCTTTGTCGTAGCCGGTCTCGCCGACTTCGGGTTGGGACTCGACCTGGAGGAACCAGTGGCCGACGGTTTGGCCTTCGACCTGGATGGTCCGGGGGGTTTTGCCCAGCAGGGGGCAGCGTGAGTCGAGGACTTTCTCGGCGGTGAAGGGGTTGGCGCCCCGGCGGGAGAGGTATTCGCGGGCGACCCACTGCGGGGCGAAGCCGGTTTCCCAGCAGCCGATGTGCTGGTTGGGGATCAGCGCGAACATGGTGTCGGGCGTGCCGAGGACCTGGTGCAGCAGGATGTTGGCCTGGTCCACGCGGCGGCCGGTGGCGAAGGGCCAGTAGCTGCCGACGCCTTCGGAGGTCATGCCGCCCTCATCGACGATCGACGGGTTGCCGTGGCCGCGGGGGGCAACGAGTCGCCACAGCCAGGCGAGGCTGGGCGGCAGCAGGTGGAACACGCCCATGATGCCGTAGGTCGGATGGTCCCGGGTGCAGGGCGGGCAGCGGACGCCGAAGCTGCGGATATCCACCGTGACCGGATCGTTGACGATGCCGGGGTAGTTCTCGCGCGGGAAGACCACGCGGGGGTTGGGGCAGGGCACGCCGGGCTCGTCTTCGATGTGGTTCCAGATCAGCGCGGTGCTGCCGGGGGTCGCGTCGATGTTGAGAAACAGCAGCGGGTCTTTGGGCTGGACGGTGATTTTTTCGAGGTGCGGGTCCGTCCCGTAGTCGGTGATGTGGTTGACCCGGAGGAACCAGGCGGACTCGGCGTCGGTGACGGTGAGTTTTTTCTGGTTGGACTCGGGGTGCTGGAGATCTGGGGTGGCAGAGGGCCATGTCGTCGGTGACGGGCCGGAGTTCGCAGCCGTGCGGCAGGGCGACGTGGCGTTTTTCGCCGGTGACGGTGTTGGTGCCCAGCAGCAGTCGTCCGTCGGCCTGGCGGTGCATCTGCTCGAGCATCTCGGACTTGCCGCCGCCCGATGCGCCTTCGTGCATGATGGTGACGGTGTTGTCGTAGGGGGTGATGACCTGGACGGTGGAGCAGTGGGCGGTGGTCCAGTCGTTTTTCTCGCCCAGCGTCAGAAGCATGCCGTAGACGCCTTTTTTCGCCGACGGGCCGGGGTAGAGGTTGTAGCTGTAGAGTTCGTGCAGACCGTCGCGGCGGTTGTGCACGACGACCTGCTGGCCGTCGAAGTGGGTGTGACGGAACGGCGGGGCGATGTAGATGATCGCGGTGTGGTTGTAGTCTGTCGCCCTGTTTTTCGATTTCTTCGATGGGGACGATGCCCTGGAGCATGCCCAGGCCCAGGCCGAAGAACCCGGCGTTGGCGGGGCAGATCACGAGGGCGGGCAGGCCCGCCGGTGCGGCCGGCGTTGAAGAAGAAACACGCCAGGTCCTGGGTCTTGAGCCAGTCGAAGGTGTCCTGCCGGGTTTCTTCAAAGTCCTTGCCGAAGCGGCCCTGGAACGTCGGCTTGTCGGTGGCCTTGTCGTCGGCGATGCACCATGCACTTGGCGTCACGGCGACGCATATAGGGTTCGAGGTAGTTCGCCGCCACGCCGTTGGTCACTCGGCAGACCTTGACCTCCGGGACAAATTCGCCGTCCACGTCGTAACCCACGGTGTAGTACCCGCGCTCGTCGGTCTGGTCTTCAGGAACCGCCGCGGCGACGAGTTCTTCGACGGTGCTGAAAAAGGTGACGGACTTGGCCTGGTTCAGCACGTCCATCGCCGAGTGGGACAGCGAGACATGGGGCATCTGGGCGATCGACATGGTACACGACTCCTGCCTGCGATCAGGCGGCGGGGAACTCTCAGCAGCGGTCGGGCCGGTCGGCCCTAAGGGGTTTCATTTTCGCCACGGACGCCGATAGTATAGCGAAAATAACCCTCCGCAGGATCACCCGAAAGCCTTGCAAACAGGCCGAATGTGCACTTTTTTGACCCGCGGATCATGCGGACACCCGGCCCGTGGCGGCGATCGACGGGCTTTGACCCGAACCCTATTGGCCTGAGGATCCAGCCCTCGATGGCGATCCCCGATTCGATCGATTTATTGGTCAATCCTCAACCCTTGCGCGGGTGACCAGTCGGTCCGTGCGGTGGCGACATGGGCGGCGTTTGCCGCGTGGCGGTCGGTCCGGTCGTCGATTTCCGCAGGGGCGGGGGCGTGGCGATTCAGTGATCTCTGGGACGGCGGGCCAAAGACACCGGTCAAGTTGTGATTCGCATCGAAAGCCAGCGGCTCCACCCCGACCCCGCCGCCCAGCAATCCGAATACCACGACCGCCGCCCACAGCAACCCCGTCTGCCCCCGCTGGGGTTCCACCTCCGCCCGCCATCGGCCCACCGCCGCCAGCACGATTCCCACGCCCGCCCCCGCGATCACCCACGTTCGATAGCCCCGGCCCGGCCGGCGCATTTGTAACCAGTGGCACCACGCCTCGAACCACGTTTCGGCCGGGCTATGAATCACCTCAAACATGCAGGGCAGAAAAAAGAAGGCAAACAACGCGATCGCCCACAACCACGCCGACACGCACCACAGAATCGATCCGCGGACGCTATCCCGCAAAGTCACGATCAGGTTCACCTCGGGCTGACGCCAGGTTTGCGAAGTTAGGCGGGCGGTAGTCTGCGATTCGGGGTGGGGTTTCATATCACATACGACGACGCCGACGCGGTGTTTTTACAGGAATCAATGCATAAAAAGAGTGTCGGCGTGATCGAGTAAGGCCGGCGTCATAAAATTTTCGATTTGTGAAAACACGTTGCCTCGGCGACGTCTACTAAAGTGTGCGGGAGTTTTCACGGAGCATCCGGGGGAAAATCCGGGGGCGACCCGCGGGAGGTCCGGGAGATCCGGGGGTTGAGTTTTGCAGAAGGATTGTTTTGAATTCGTTGGACCTGGAAGCAAAGTTTCTTCGCGACGGTGACCCCGGCACGTTTGACCGGCTCGTCGCGGCCCATTGGCCGCTGGTCATGTCCATCTGCCGGACCACGCTGCGCGATGAACACGAGGCTCAGGACGCGGCTCAGGAAACCTTCCTCAAACTGTTGACCCGTCGGGGGCAGATCCACGGCCGACTCGTGGGCTGGCTCACCACCGCCGCACGCACCACCTGCCTCGATCGTCTGCGTCAACAGCGCAATCAGTCGCGACGCCGCCAGCGATGGCAGACGCTGCAACCCGACGCCCACCATCAGGCCCGGCTCCGCCTTCGTCGCCACCTGCTCCGCACGCGATTGCCCGAGGCGTTGCTGGAGATCGACGCTCACGCCCGGACGCTGCTCACCCAACGACTGATCCAAGGGCAGCCGCTGCGCATCGTCGCCAGCCGAATGGACGTCAGCTTACCCACCGCGAGTCGGCGTATCGCCGCGGCCCTGGATCAGCTGGCCGTCGTGTTTACCGAGATGGGCCTGCTCGGCAAGGACGATCTTGCGTTGTCTCAGCTTTTGGCGGACCAACCCGACGAAACGCTGCTGGAGTACCACCGCGACACGGGGCTGCGTCACCACCCCTATTGGCAACGCCGGGCGACCCAGAACTTTCCCGGCTGGACCCGGCCGCTGCGGGTGGGTGTCCACCTCGGATACGCCTACCACATGATCCGCAATGCCTGGGGCTTCGCGTCGTATATCGATCACCAGGCCGTGCCCGCCAAACGCTTTGACCATCCCGCCATCGAGACCGTGGGCTTAGTGGACCCCAACACCTCGGATCAAGGCATCATCGAGGTCGGCCTCCGCGACTTTGAACTCACCGCCGGGCTGATCGACATCACCGACCGCCCGGGTCTGGAAACCCTCGACGTGATCATCACCGGCCACCGCGTCATCCACCGCCCCGAGCTGATCCGGACGATCAACGCCGCGGTCCGCAGCGGCGTCGGCCACTACCACGAGGGCCATTGCGTCGCGCCGCAGGACGCCTTCAGCGACCCGGACCTCTGCGCTTTCTGTCTGGCCCAGCCGCCGCTGGAACACTACTGCTCGGGGGTCGGCTCCGATGACCGACACAACCTGCCGGTACCGGGACGCATCACCTCGGCCCACCCCGCGGTGCCGTGGCTCCGCCCCGGGGATCCGATCACCCTCACCTCCTGCGGCCTGGTCTTCAAGCCCGTCCCCGACACCACCGTCATCGCCGTCCGCGATCAGCCGATCCAATCGACCCAGCCGGTCACCATCCAGCTCCCCGGCCACGTCCCGGCGATCCTCGCGGGAACCTCGGGGGCCGGCCGCGTCTTTGCGGTCCACCAACTCGGTGCCGACATGCTTTACGGTGTTCCGCCGGGCCGACCCGACCGTTTCGTCCAAACCCTCCGTTGGCTTGCCGAACCACGACGTCGCGAGTCAATCTGTCTCACAACCCAGCGCTAAAGCGGTGACACACACCGCGTGGTCCAGTGACGCGGCAGGCCCGCCGATATACTCACCCCTCGCTTGCCCCACGCCTCCCGCTGGCCGGGCCCGCCCGCGGCCGTGGTCCGCGGGGGAGGGTCGGCAACCCCATCCTGCTTTTGAGAATCGCCATGCCCCTGCACATCACCCTCCCCGACGGCACGCAGAAAAACTTCGACGACCCCCGCACCACCGCTCACGACGTGGCGCGGTCCATCGGCGAAGGCCTCGCCGAGGCCGCGATCGGGGCCCGCGTCGACGGCGAACTCTACGACGTCCACCGCCCCCTGCCCGGCGACTGCGCCCTGGCCCTGATCACCGCCCCCCGCCTGGATAAAAAAGGCCGCAGCAAATGGCGCGACGAGCAGCACGAAAAAGACGCGCTCTACCTCCTGCGCCACTCCACCGCCCACGTCATGGCCGAGGCCATCGAGCGCCTCTACCCCGGCGTCCAGCTCGCCTACGGCCCGCCCCTGGACACCGGCTTCTACTACGACATGAAGCTCGACACGCCCATCAGCTCCGACGATTTCCCCACTATCCAAGCGGAGATGCAAAAGATCGTTTCGGAAAATCGTGCGTTTTCTCGATATGAATTAGATATCGACACCGGCATGTCCAAGCTCTACGACGAGGGCAACAAATACAAAATCGACAACGCCGGCAAAGCCACCGCCCGCGGTGCGACCGCCCTGTCGTGGTACGTCACCGGCAGATCCAGCCGAGGGATCGATCCCTGGAGCGCCGAACCGCTGCTGACCGCCCCCACCGTCGAAACTGGGAAGACCTCTGCCAAGGCCCGCACGTCGACAACACCTCCCGCATCCTGCCCGGCAGCGTTCAAGATTATGTCCGTCGCCAGCTCCAACTGGCACGGCGACGTCAACTCCGACCGCTTCCAACGCGTCTACGGCACCGCGTTCTTCAGCGCCGCGGACCTCGAGGCACACCTCGACAACCTCGAACAGGCCAAGGCCCGCGACCACCGCGTCATCGGCCGGGCGCTCGGGCTCTTCGAGATCGACGAGATGGTCGGACAGGGCCTCGTGCTCTGGAAACCCAAGGGTGCCGTGGTCCGCGACCAATTGCAAAAGTTCATCAGCGAACACCTCGAACGCCAAGGCTACAGCCAGGTCTTCACCCCCCACATCGGCAAGCTGGACCTCTACCGCACCTCCGGCCACTTCCCCTACTACGCCGACTCGCAGTACCCGCCCCTGATCGAACGAGAACTGATCAAAAAGCTCGCCGACGACGGCTGCACCTGCGCCGACCTCAGTGCGTCGATGAACAGCGGCGACATCGAGGGCTACATGCTCAAGCCGATGAACTGCCCGCACCACATCCGCATCTTCGCCAGCGACAAGCACAGCTACCGCGACCTGCCGGTCCGTCTCGCGGAGTTCGGCACGGTCTACCGCTGGGAACAGTCCGGCGAACTCGGCGGCATGACCCGCGTCCGCGGCTTCACACAGGACGACGCCCACCTCTTTGTCACCCCCGAGCAACTGGCGTACGAAGTATTGGGTTGCATCGAGCTGGTCAAGATCGTTTTCGCAACCTTGGGCATGGACGACTATCGCGGTCCGGGTCGGTCTGCGCGACCCCGACATCAGCAAATTCGTCGGCGAGGCCCGCGACTGGGACGCCGCCGAGGCGGCCTGTGTCGCCGCCGCCGAGATCGCTCGACGTGCCGTTTCACCAAGGAATCCGGCGAGGCGGCGTTCTACGGCCCGAAGATCGACTTCGTCGTCAAGGACGTCATCGGCCGAGAATGGCAGCTCGGCACGGTGCAGGTGGATTATCAACTTCCGCAGCGGTTCGAGCCTGAGTACACACGCGCAGACAACACCGAGAAAACGCCGATCATGATCCACCGCGCGCCCTTCGGCAGCATGGAACGCTTCATCGGCTGCCTGATCGAACACTTCAACGGCGCGTTCCCGCTTGTGGCTCAGCCCCGAGCAGGTCCGCGTGCTGCCGATCAGCGACAAGTTCAACGCCTACGGCCAGGCCGTCCTGGCTAGACTCAAAGACGCCGGCTTTCGCGCCACGATCGACACCTCCGCCAGCCGGGTCAACGGCAAGATCAAGGTCGCCCAGGACGACAAGGTCCCCTACATGCTGGTGGTCGGCGGAAAGGACGCCGACGCGGGCACCGTCAGCGTCCGCCATCGCCAGCGACGGCGACCGCGGCGCAAGTCCTCGCCGATCAGTTCCTCGAAGCCCTGATCGACGAACGCGATCACCGTCGGCTGGATACCGGCACTGCCGCCTCCAACTAAATCTCGCAGGCTCGATTTGGGTTGTGGTGGCATTTTGCCAAGCCCAGGCGTGTGGGAGAGGTGTCCACCGTGGGATGGGCGTCCCGCCCACAAGCCGATCAAAAAGCTTGTCGTCTACGGCCTTTAATTTTTTTATTGATAGATTCGACGACAATCGATTGACTTTATTACAAAAGTTTTTCGTATCCTTAGGCGATGAACGCTCACTCCACCCGCCCCGCCGACCCCCAAGCCTCCGCCCCCACCATCGATTCCCGGCTGGTCCGTGTCGCCAAGCTGCTGACCCACCGCGACGGCAAGCAGATCGGCAACGCCACCGGCTTCTTTTTCCTCCGTGAAGGTTACCTCTACCTCATCACCAACCGCCACGTGGTGAGCGACGAGATCAACAAACTCTACCCCGACAAGCTCCAGGTCCAGGTCCACACCGACCCGAATGACCTGACCGCCCACGGCGAGCTCTGGCTGGAGGTGCTCGACCCCCAGGGCAATCCCTTGTGGCGCGAACACCCGACCCTGGGCCCCGATGCCGACGTGGTGGCCCTGCCGATCAACGACCCGTTGGTGATCGCCAATTGGCACGTCGATACCTTCGGCCCCGACAACCTGCTCGATGAGTCGGGAAGCCTGCCGCTGGGCCAGGAGGTCATTGTCGTCGGTTTTCCTTTGGGGTTTGAGGACACGCTGCACCGGCTGCCTCTGATCCGCCGGGCGACGATCGCGAGTGTGTACCCGTTGCCGTTCAAGGGCGACCGCTACTTCATCACCGACGCCCGGCTGCACCGTGGCTCCAGCGGCTCGCCGGTGGTCGCCAAAATCTTCGACATGGCCACCGAGAACACCGCCTGGAAACTACTGGGCGTCCACTCTGCTTCGCTGGATGTTTCCAACCGCGATCCGGAGCAGGACGAAAAGCTGGGCCTCAACATGACGTGGTACGCTTCGCTGATCATGGAGATGACCGAAGTGAACTAGATCGGGCAAGCGGGTTTGATGAAGTTTCGTCGGGTCAGTTGACGAGCAGCTATATCAATCGCGATGTTGTTCTATGCATTTTGGGTGGTTCAATCTTATGTACGAAGTTCGCCCCAGCGGTATCCACGGCCACGGCCTGTTCGCCACGCAATTCATCCCCGCCGACACCGTCCTGGGCGACCTCACGGGGCATCTCACCCATGAGGACGGACCTTACGTGCTGTGGTTGAGTGACACCGAGGGGTTCCGCGTCGAGAACGATCTGAAGTTCATCAATCACGCAAAATCACCCAACGCGGTATATTACGACGACCTGACCGTGGCGGCGATCGTCGATATCCACCCCGGCCAGGAAATCACCCATCACTACGACGGCGACGAAGCGGTCTTCGGCCACGAGGGCACGATGGCCGACGCGGACTTCGACACCGCCCCCGAACATCTGGAGATGCCCGCGGTCGAGTAGTGCGGACGTTGCTCCGTCATCCAAGGTGCTCCGCCGGCGGGCGACGGGAGGATTGGATCAAGGTGTCGGTTTTTAGTTAACGATGGACATCGACGCCCGGGCGATGGGTGGGCGAGTTTGCCGCGTTCACCGACTTTTTGTGGATTTTCCGTTCAATCCGAGTGGTGGTCGATCCGCGCATATGAACATCGTCTAAACTACCGCCATGCGACAAAACACTCTCGGCAAAACCGAGCTCTCCGTGAGCGAACTGGGTTACGGTGCCGCGCCGATCGGCTTTCTCGAGACCGAGGTTCAGCAGGTCGGCCACGTCATCAATTTCCTCCTGGACCACGGGGTCAACCTCCTGGACACCGCCGCGGCCTACCGCGGTTCTGAAGAAGCCATCGGCCAAACCGTCGGCCACCGCCGTGACGACTTCGTGCTCGTGTCCAAATGCGGCATGGGCGGCGTGCAGGACGCCCGGTTCGACAACGACCCCTGGCACCCCGGTGCGATCGCCGCGACCATCGACCGTTCGCTGAGCCGCCTCAAAACCGACCACCTCGATATCTGCCTGCTGCACTCCTGCCCTCAGGAAAAACTCGAACAGGGCGAAGTGCTGGCCGCCCTGGTGAAGGCTCGCGAGGCGGGCAAGATCCGCTTCGCCGGCTATTCCGGCGACAACCAGGCGGGGGCTTACGCCGCGTCTCTGTCCGACATCGCGGTGGTCGAAACCTCCCTGAACCTCTGCGACCAGGCCAACCTCGCCACGGTGGTGCAGGCCTGCAAAACCCACGACGTCGGCGTGATCGCCAAACGCCCCATCGCCAACGCTGCCTGGAAAGACCCCTCCACCCAGCGCGGCATGTACAAGAAATACGCCTCGGAATACCACCGCCGCTTCGGGCGGATGGGCGTTACGCCCCTCGCGCTGGGCTACCACGGCCACCCCGAAATCGAGTGGCCCGAGATCGCGCTCAAATTCACCCTCGCCCACGAGGGCGTGCACTCCGCGATCTGCGGCACCACCAGCCAAGTCAACGCGGAGTCCAACCTCGCCGCGGTCAACAAAAACCCCCTCCGGGAAGAAGTGGTCGAAAAAATCCACGCCGCCTACGCCGCTGCCCGCGACGACGATCCCGACGGCGATTGGCAGGGGCAGACCTAGGTGAGCCCACCCGGACTGGTGGCGTTAGCGACTAGTCCAACCGACGTCGAGTCTTAAGCATGGCGTCGCCGGGCGAGCAGCAGTAGGCCGGCGGTGGTCAGCAGCAGGGCGGCGGTGGGTTCGGGGACGAGGCGGAAGAGTTCGCCGGAGTTGGCCTGGCCGAAGGTGCCAAAGTCTACGACGTAGAGGTTGCCCGCGGCGTCTTCGCCGAAGGCGGTGATGTTGTTGATTGTGCCGGCGTCGATGGCGTAAGCGTCGTCGAGGCGGACGATGGTCCCGTCGGGGTCGGCCGGATCGAACGCCCAGATCTGTTCGCTGGCGAAGTCGCCGAAGACGTACATGCCTTGGAGTTGTGCGACGGGTCCGCGATAGAGGACGCCGCCGGTGACCGAGCGGCCTTCGAAGTCGTCGAAACCGCTGGCGTCGCCGCGGCGGTAGTCGTAGATCGGCGCGACGTAGTCCGCGGGGAGGGGTCCGCCCACGCCGGGGGTCTGGACATCGCCTTCGCGGAGGCGCCAACCGAAGTTTTCCCCGCCGGTCGAGTCGGTGAGGATGAGGTCGATTTCTTCGCGGGCGCCCTGGCCCACGTCGCCGAGGTAGAGATCGCCGGTGAGGCGGTCGAAGTTGGCGCGGTAGGGGTTGCGCAGGCCGTAGGAAAAGATTTCGTCGTCGCCCACGGCGGAGGCAAAGGGGTTGGTGGTGGGGATGGCGTAATTGCGATCGGAGTCGGTGGTGAAATCGTCGCCGTCGACATTGATGCGGAGGATTTTGCCCAGCAGGTTGTCGGTGAGGTCCTGGGCGTTGCCCGTGCCGGGGGTGTGGCCGTTGCCCGCGTCGTTGCTGTTGCCGCCGTCGCCGCTGGCGATGTAGAGGTTCGCCGCCGAGTCGCCGGGCTTGAATCCGATCCAGCCGCCGTTGTGATTGCTTTGGGGTTGGGCGAAGCTCAGGACTTCGGTCGGCCCGCTGGCGACCGCGGAGTCGGTCAGCGGATTGGTGACGGTGTACTGCCGGATTCGGGTGCTGAAGGGCGAGGTCGCGCCGCCCACGTTGATCCCGCCGTTATCGACGGTGACATAGGTGTACAGCTTGCCGTTGGTCGCGAAGTCCGGGTGGAACGCCAGGCCCAGCAGTCCCCCCTCGCCGGCGGCGTCGGTATCGGGGATCGAGAGGAACGGCGTGGCGCTGAGCGTGCTGGTCGTCAGGTCAAAGCTGCGGACGGTGCCACCTTTTTCGACGACGAACAGTTCGTTGGCCCGGGCGGCGGTGGAGGCGACCAGCAGCGGGTTGTCGAGGCCGGTGGCGACCCGCTCAAACGAGGGCTGGGCCGTGGCCACGAGGGACGCGGTCCCCAGGGTGGCACCGACAGCAGACCATGCGAGGGTCGAGTGCGGCAAGCGAGAGCAGGTCATGATGGACTTTCCGTGGGGGGCGAGGATCGTCGTCGCAAAGCGTTGCAGAATGAGTCGCGCGGGCAGGTCACGCACCAGTGTAATGGGCGGCAGCAGATTTGAACGCAACAATTTACCCGTCGGCGAGTTCGAGGCGGGTCAGGTCCATGAGGTGTTGGTGGGTGCCGACGACCGCGGGGGACGCCGCGAGGCTCGGGTCTTTTTTCTTGACCTTCGGCGGCGTGCGCTGGGTGTACTCACCTTCGGCGTCGAGGTCCCAGACCTGGCGCTGGTCCTGCATCAGGGTGTCGAGGATGGTTTTGAGCTTGGTCTGCAGCGAGGGGTCGAAGACGGGGGTGATGCACTCGACGCGGTTGTTGAGGTTGCGGTACATCCAGTCCGCCGAGCCGATGTAATACTCCGGGCCCCCGCCGCTTTTGGTCATTTGCTCGCCGGCGTGGGTTGACTGGTCCGACTTGTTTGACTTGTCCGGCGCGTCGGAGTCCTGCTCGGGGAAGCGGTGGTTGCGGAAATAGTAGATCCGCGAGTGCTCGAGGAATCGGCCGATCGCGGACATGACCGTGATGTTTTCGCTGAGCCCGGGGATGCCCGGACGCAGCGTGCAGAACCCCCGGACGATGAGCTGAATCCGCACGCCGGCGTTGGACGCTTCGTAAAGCTTGCGGCAGAGTTGTCGGTCTTCGAGGCTGTTCATCTTGGCGATGATGTGCGGGCCGCCCGAGGCCAGGTGATCTTTCAACGAAACCGAAGGCTTGGCTTTGCCGCCGTTTTTTTCCCAGACCTCGGCGTTGGCGATCTCGCGGTCGATCATCGCTTCAAACCGGGACCGCATGTTGGTCGGCGCGATCAGCAGGTGCTTGAATTCGCGTTTGAGCGATCGGCCGGTGAGGAAGTGGAACAGCTCGACCAGGTCGTTGGTGATCCGCGGGTCGCAGGTGAACAGACCCAGGTCGGTGTAGAGGTTCGCCGTCTTGGAGTTGTAGTTGCCCGTGCCGATGTGGGCGTAGGTGCGCACGCCGTGGTCTTCCGGCGGACGACCAGCGAGGTCTTGGTGTGGGTCTTGAAAGCCCACGACGCCGTAGACGACGTGGATGCCGTGCTTTCTCGAGTTGCTGGGCCAGCTGGACGTTGCGCTCTTCGTCAAAACGGGCCTTGAGTTCGACCAGGACGACGACCTGCTTGCCGGCCTCCGCGGCGCGGATCAGGTCGGGGATGAACGGCGAATCCTTGGCGGTGCGGTACAGCGTGAGCTTGATGGCGATCACTCTGGGTCGGTCGCGGCCCGTCGGATGAATCGTTCGACGCTGGCGCTGAAGGATTCGTAGGGGTGGTGCACCAGGATGTCGCCGTTGCGGATGATGTTGAAGATGTTGCCGTCGGGTTCGCGCAGGCGGGCGGGGATGATCGGGGTCCAGGGTTCGTATTTCAGGTCCGGCCGATTGACCCCGCCGTGGATCGTCCACAGGTTGGTGTAGTCCAGCTCGGCGGGCATGTGGTAGACGTCCTGGTCGCGCAGGCCCAGTTCCTGCATCAGGAAATGGTTGAGCGGGTGGAAGGGGATGTCATCGGTTTCCAAGCGGATGACCTTGGCAAAGCGGCGGTCCTGCAGCTCTTGCTCGATGAGTTCGAGCAGGTCCTCGGTGTCGTCCTCGTCGCGCTCGATGTCGGCGTTGCGGGTGATGCGGAACGGCTCGATGTGTTTGATGATCATGCCTTCGAAGAGGCGCTGGAGGTTTTGCCGGATGATCTGCTCGGTGCTGACAAAGCGGAACGCGGCGGGGTCGCCGGTGGCCTCGTCGGGCAGGCGCAGCCACGCGGGCAGGACCTGCGGGATCTTGACGCGGGCAAACTGCAGGCGACCCGCGATGCCGTCGCCCGCTTCATCGGGGACCGAGGGATCGTGGATCGGGGCGCTGGCGGCGTTGCCCCGCTTGCTGCCGGCGTGGGCCTGGGGATGCTCGCCGGGGTGCTGGAGCATGACCCCCAGCGATGTCGAAAGATTAGAAATAAACGGGAACGGGTGGCCCGGGTCCACCGACAACGGGGTGACCACGGGGAACAGGTTTTTGACGAAATAATCATTGGCCGCGTCCTGCTCCGCCTCGTTGAGCTGGTCCCAGGTCAGCAGGTGGATGTTTTTCTGGGCCAGCGCTGGCCTGACCGTTTCGAGGAAACAGTCCGCCTGCTCCTCGAGCATCGGGATCACCGTTCGGCGGATCAGGTCCAGCTGCTGCTCGGGCGTGTTGCCGTCGGGCGACCGGGTCAGGATGCCCACTTCGATCTGCCGCTTGAACCCGCCGACACGCTTTTGGTAGTACTCATCGAGGTTCGAGCTGAAAATCGCCAGGAATCCCACCCGCTCCAGCAGCGGCGTGCGCTCGTCGAGGGCTTCGTGCAGCACCCGGCGGTTGAACTCCAGCCAGCTCTTTTCGCGGTTAAAAAACTCGCCCTCCACCGGCGGGGCATCGACGTCTTTGGGCGGCACCGGCTGGGGCAGCGGCGGCGTGCTCGCCTCGGTGCTCGATGACCGTGCCGCGGTTTTCGATTCACTCGTGCGCGACGGCGTGGAAGCGGGGGAGGGGGGGGCGGGCGGGGCGGCTTTTTCGGAAGGTTTAGACATGACGGCTTCTGTTTCTCTGGTCAATGAACCACCGCGATCGCCAACCGGCAACGCCCCGCGAGTGTACCCCAGCCCTGCGAAACAAACGTGAGTGACCGCTAAATCGCAACCGCCGGGGGGCGATGATATTCCTCGCCGACGCGGTCACTCGCCGTCGCGCACCAGCACCCACGCCTCCCGCAACGCGACCCGGTCCAGGATCGGCCCATTGGTGGCCGGATCCAGCCGGAGGGTCAACGAAGCCTGCCCCGGCTTGAGTGGCACGTTCAGCGCCGCGGTCGGCTGACTCACCAGCAACCGGGCCCGGCGGGGATCGTCGGTCGATCCTGCTCCGCCGCGTACTTCTTGATTCGGCGTGTCCTCATCGATCCAGAGCACCACGTCCGCCCATTGCCCCGCCCCCGCTTCCAGGTCCGACGGCAAATCCAGCGAGGCCGCCGCCACGAAACGAACCGCCCCCGCGGGCAGCTCAAACTCCAGCGTCACCGGCGCGTGCAGCCGCCACCCCACCCGGTCATGTCCGTAGCGCCCCCCCTCCCGTTCGACCCGGGGCGGGACCGAAAGCCCGAACACGCTGCCCCCCGCCGTGACCGTCCACTCCAGGTCCTCCAGCGCCACGAGCCGCCGATCCGACGCCCCGAACTGCACCCGCCTCATCCGGGACAATGGCAAATCGACCGACCCCTCCGAGCTGCTCAACACCGGGGTCATCGCCGCCCGCTCTCCCCGGATCGCCAAGCCCGTCACCCGCACCTGACTGCCGTCGTCCAGCTTCACCAGGTCCACGCCCGCCTCGGGAGTCTCCGCCGTCCGGGGGTTGGACAGCATCAGCCCGCTGACGTCGGCCAGCGGCAACCGCAGCTCCCGCGACGATCCGTCGGCTAAAAATTCGATCTGCTCCGGCCCGGCCCGCAGCAAAAACCCTTGGATCAGATCGCCGTTGCCCGTCACCAGTTTGTCCACCCCGCCGGAGGCTTCCTGGGAGCGCCCCAGCACGCCGACCCCCGGCGCCCACCGCGTCAGCATACGCACATCGTCGAGGTGGACCGCCAGCATACCGAGCTGTTCGTGCTGAATCTGCAAGGTTTCGCCGTCCGCCGAAGCCCCGCTCCATGTTCCCCAAAAACGCTGCCCGTCGGTCAGTTCGATCCAAATATGTTCGAAAAAATTCCGATCACCCGCCGACGCGGCTTCGCGTGCTTCCCGCACCGCGGCCATGTCCCGCGGAGGGGAGGCAAACGTCAGCTCGACGAAGTCTCCCGCGGACCGTTGGACCAGCCGCCGATCCTGATCGAAGTAGCTGAGCTGCCCATCGATCACGCTGTTGAGCACGATGTCACGGGATTCAAGCTCCGGCGAGGTGAGCGTGGCGGGCGTCAAGGCCCCCGCCGGTCCCGCCCACCACCCGCAGGCCATGATCGCCCCGACCGCCCCGCAGGCGCCACCCGCGCCGGGCCAGCCGGCATCGGCCAAGTGGTTTTGATAATCGATCACGGCGGTGGCAATTCATAGTTCGCAAGGGTCATATCTCAGGGTTGCAGAAATCTTAAAATTCACTACCGCTGATAAATCGGGAGTAAGCGGTTGGGGATCTGCAGGATCAGCAGGCTCATCCCCGTGCCGTAGGCTTCGCCGTGGTTCGAGACCCAGCTGCCGTTGCTCTGTTGGCGGGAGACCAACTCGTCACGCATCGCGGGGAACCAGCCCGCCCAGTGGTCGCCCCCGGCGAGGAACATCGCCTGAGCGGCGTAGTAGTGGCCGTAAAAATAATGCCCGCCCGCCCGGGCGCCCAGCCCCTGGCCCGCCCGGGTGAGATACTCCAGCCCCTCCGCCACCGCGGCATCGTCGTACACCCCGGCGTACTGCAGACTCGCCACCCCCGCGGCCGATCTCGGGTACGCCGACCCCCCCGAGCTGAGCATGTACCGGAATCCGCCGTCCTCGGGATTCTGACATTGGCGGACGTAGGTAATTGCCCGATCGATCGTCTCTTTCGGCACGGCGACGCCGGCGTTGCGTGCCGACCGCAGGGCCATGATCTGCGTGATGGTCACCGAGATGTCCGCGTCGTAAGGCTGGGGGTGGTAGCGCCAGCCGCCCTCGTGGTTCTGCGTATCGACGATCAGCCGGACGGCTTTGAGCAGCACGTCGCGGACCCGGGGGTTGCCGGTCATGCCGTAGACCTCGCCGAGGAAAAGTGTTCCGTAGCCGTGGCCGTACATCGGCCCGTGGGACGTGTCGGCCGCCAACAGCCCCGATTCGGTGGCGTGGGCCAATACAAAGTTGAGTGCCGCCTGCACGTTGTCCCCGTACCCGCCCCGCCCCGGCAGGTGCCCGTCGGCCATGAACGCCAACCCCGCGATCGAGCTGATCCCCACGTGGCTGCCGTAACGGTCGGCCCCGAAACTACCGTCGGGCGACTGCATCGCCGCCAATTGCACCAACCCCGCATCGATACTTTGCCGTGCCGCATCGGTGATCTCGACGAAGTCGATCTGCTCGGTGCCGCGTCCGATTTGCCCGTGAACCGAAAGCGTTAGCGATAATGCGACGGCCATCGCTGCAGATAGGATTGATAAGCGAAGACCGTTGATCCGGGTCGTTTGAGAAAATCGCAAAAACGGAGGGGGTTCGAGATAGTTCATCAATTATTCCGACTTCTTCCGCCAGCCGCCGGTAATACTGCTCGGTGAGTTCGCGGTAGACGGGGCTGTAAGGTTCGTCCAATCCGTTGGTCAGTTCGTCGCGGAGGCGGGGGGGAGGCTGCCCCATTCGCGGCGCAGCTCGTCGATCGCGCCTTGTCCGGGATCGATCGGGCCCGACTTGGCCGGGGGAGAAGCTCGCCGGCGTTATCGCCGCCGCCGTTGGACGCCTCGGCCCCGCCCGGGGTTTGGCCCGGTCCGGGTGGTCCCTGCCCCCCCTGCGTTGCGCCGGGTTGTTGGCCGGCGTTGTCGCCCTGGCTGTCTTGGTTGGAAGACGACCCGGCCTGGCCGGAGCCGCCGGAAGACCCGGAGGAGGAGGACGGCTGCGACTCGGCGGCGGCGATGATCTGGTCCAACCGGGCGAGGATGCTCTCCTGGAGTCGCTGGGTGTCCAGGCCCGGATCGAGGTCGCCGTCCAGCCGCCGGGCGACCACGTCCATGTCCGCCACCGCGGCGGCGAAGGCGTCGGCGGCCTGCTCATTGTTCAACCGTTGCCGTACCGCCTCGGTCATCGCCCCACCACCACCCTCGGCCCCCTCAGCCTCCCCCTCGGCCTTTACCTCGGTTCCACCTTCACGATCCGTCTTGGTCCCGTTCTCGGCCGTTGCCGCGGGGGCGAGGTCCAGCAACTCGTCCAGCGTCGGTTGATCCTGACCATGTGCCCCCGTGAGGCAGACCCACCCGATCCCCAGACTCAGTCCCACCCTGCCGCCAGAGCGGGCGTTGCCGAGATCGAAATAGGAGAAGCGGATGTTGCATGGGAAGCCTGGGTTCTTATGTTTATCGGTCGCGATGGCATTTATCGTTCGACGGAGGGAACAGTCTTCAAACCGGGGGTCAGTGATCGGGGAGCGGGGATCTGTCTCAAGGAGATTCGGTTCCGGGTGGGTCAGGCACGACCATGGAAGAGGGGGGGGACGGGGGGGTCAGGCTTTCGATCAGACGTCGGCCGGTGTCGGAGAGTTCGCGTTGCTCGGCGGCCAATTCGCCCAGGCGCTGAGCACGGCGGGCGGGGTTGGGAATCCGCTGGCCCTCTGCCAAGTCCCGCGTTTCATCGTAGACCGCCTGTTGGATGCCCCGCAGGAGTTTGAGTTCGGCGGCGGGCGGCACCAGCGGCGGGGGTTGCCCGCCCCCGCCCCCGCCGCCCCCGGCGGATGTCTGTTGGGCGAATTCACGCGGTCGGCCCGCGTCGTCCAGCGCCGCAGCCATGGATTCCAACAAGGTGGCGACGCTTTGCTGGCTCGGCAGTGCCCGGCCGTCGTCCTCCCCGCGGCTCATCGATTCGGCGGCGCGGGCCGCGGCGGTGTCGATCATCGCGTGGGTCCGCTCGAATACGATCGTCTCGGCGACCTGCTCGCCCAGGGTCTCCGCGGCCTCACGCAGCGTCTGCTGCTCTAAGCCCAGCCCCCGCAGGGTCGCGCGGTCCCGGCGGCTCAGCGGAGCGGGTCGGCGGGGTTGACCGGGTCGGCCTCACCCGGCGGTGGAGCGGCGTTCTCCGGGGCGAGCAGATCCTGGGTCCGCTGCCGCAGGTCGATTTGTTGCTCGGCCAACGCGAGGTAATCCGCCCGCAGCTCGGCGCGCTGCTGGGACGTTTCGTCACGCTGGTTTTCGTCCTGCAACGCCCGCACTTTTTCCAGGGCCGCTTCTAGCCGCTGCAGCGCCACCCGGCCCCCCGCGTCGGCCCCCGCCGACCCGGCGGCCCGCAACGCCATCAAGGCCGCCGCCTGCGCTTCGACCGCTTGCCCGATGATCGGGGCCACGTCCACCGTTTTTTCGTCCGCCTCGGCTTCGGTCTGCGCCGCGATGGTCAACACCCAGAGCCGCGACTGCTCGCCGGCCGCCTCGATCAGGCCCGCGTCGTTCAGATCGGCCCAGGAGGCGTTGGCCAGCGTCTGACCTTCGATCAGCTTTTGCAGACGTTCGGCCAGCGCCAGCAACCGACGGCGCAGCAACTCCTGCCGCAGCTGGTCCTGTTCGCCGAGCTGTTGCATCATCTGCTCCAGCGTGTCGAGGGTTTGGGATTGCGCGCCGCCGGCCTGCGACAACTGGTTCTGGTCCAGCCCTTCCTGGGCCTGCTGCATCTGCGGGTCCAGGCCTTGCCGCTGGGCGATCTCCGCGGCCTCTGCCATCGCCTGGGCCGCGGCGCGGTTGGCGTCGGCGTTGGGTTCCGAATCGTCCTGGCGGGCAAGCGCCTCGGCGGCGTTTTGCAGGTTCGCCACCGCGTCGCGGGCCTGCTGACGCAAGGTTTCCTGGCGCTGGGCCAGTTCGCGCAGCGTCTCTTGGGTGTCGGCGGGCAGGTCCTCGAGCGGTCGGCCGAGGGTGCGCGGCATCAATTCGCGGGTGTCGCGGGCCAGCGCTTCCTGCTCGGTGCGCAGCCGGGTGAGTTCCAGTTTCAGCCCCAGGGTGTCCTGACCCTGGTCCAGCAAGCGGGCCAGAGCCTCCAGTTTTTCTCGGACCTGTTGCTGCTCCGCGGCAGCGCGGTCCGCCGAGGCCTGGGCTTCGGGGCTCGGGGATATTTGTGCTTCGGCTTGCGGGGTATCGGCTTGGCGCTGCAAAGCCTCGCGTGCCGCGGCGCTGCTTTGCGTGGCGGCTTCCACCAAGTCGTCGGCCTGCTGGATTAGCTCGTCGAGCACGGGCTCGGCCAGCCGATTGAGTGCGAGTCGTTGTTGCAATCGGCGGAGCTGCTGGGTTTGGCCTTCGAGTCGCTGGGTCATCCGGGCCTGCTCGGCGGCGCGGGGGCCGGGGCGATCCGCCGCCCGCCGCTGAAGTTGATCCTGCCGCAGTTCGAGACGGACCGCCTGCTGACGGACCCCCGCCAACTCGCTGCGTACCTGCTGGATCAGGGTGGCCTGGTCGATGATTGTCAGCCGCCGGGGCGTCGCCTCGGTCGGGGGGTGGGTGCGTTCTCCGAGGACGTAGCCGTCTTCGGAATAGGCCAGGACCGTCACCGTGTCGCCCACCCGCAGCGGCAACCTCGCGAGGTCCAGATCGACTTGCGCTTCCAGCGTCGCCTGCCGTCCGGTGCGCTGGGCCAACGTCTGCCGCGTGAGGGCCGCGTCGATCCCGACGGGCGTCGCGTCGGCCCCGCTTTGCGTCGCGGCCGGGTCCGATCCCGTTTCGTCGCTCGTTGGTGGGGAGCTGTCCCGGGTGGGGTGTTGGACTTCCACGGTCAGCCGCTGCACCGCCACGTCGTCGGTCGCCCGGGCCTGCACCGGCAACACCGCGGTGGCCAAGACTGATTGGTCGGCCGTCGGCTCGATCAGCGTGGCGGTCGGCCGACGGTCCTCGGTCGCCTCCAGCCGCAGCACACGTTCGTCCAGATCCGTCAGCCCCCACCCGTCCACCAGCTCCACGCCCGTCACCCGTGTCCGATCCAACGTGAAACTCACCCGCACCCCGCCCTCGTACCCCCCCTCTTCCCCCCTCGCCCCCCGCTCCCCTCTCCCCCGCTCACTCCCATTGCGTTCCCCTCCGATTCTTCATCGCCCGCCCCGCCTTCGCTCAACACCGTTATTTCTAAATCCGCCGCGTCCGCCAAGCCCGGCACGAGAACTGCCGCCGCCCGCGAGGTGGCGGGCAGCGGTTTACTGAGGCCCAAAGTCAACGTCACTCTCGAGCCTTCGAGCGCCGCGGCGGTCGGATTTGCCGACTGGTTCAGGCTGATCCGGAGGGGCGCGATCCGGCCTGCGGCGTAGCTCGGCGGCTCGAAGGCGACAGTGGCGGACCGCAGCGCGGGCCGGGCCGCCAGCCGCAGCGGCCGGGCCGGGGTCCGGTCGTCGCCCGCCTCGAACCAGTATTCCAACGCCAACGCCCCGTCACCGTCGCCATCGCGAGCGGGCCGGGCCGAGGTCGCCATGGCTTCCGCCCGCCGAACCAGTTCGGTGTCCGCCCGCCATTGCAACTTAAACCGTCCGACGCCCGTCGCCTCCGCCGCGGCTGCTCGGGCCCCCGTCTGCTCGGTCATCAACCACGCCCGGCCCGGCGCGGCTTGGTTCACGGTGGTTTGCTGGAGCGGTGCGTCGGGTTCGCCGGTTTCCCGGACGTGCAGCCACACCCGCATGCCCGGGCGATACCCGCGGGTGACCGCCGCGGAAAACTCCACGGCGGCGTCCGCCGCCACCACTCCGCCGTCGCCGCCGGGCAGCGCCGCGGCCTCGATGGCGGTCCACCGGGGCCACGCCGTGTCGCCCCAGGGCATCAACCAGCGTGAGGCCGCGATCCCGCTGCTCACCGGTGCCCACCACACCAGCCCCGCGACCACGAGCATTGCCGCCGCCAGCCACGCTCCCCGCCGACCCGTCGGCCCGTAGTCGATCAATCGCGTCGTCGGCACCGCCGCGAGCGCGCGCTGCGCCGCCGCCACGCTGACTCGCGCCAGCGCCGCGGACCCCGCGGTCACCGCCGGCGGCGCGTACTTCTGCGGATGCAGCGCAAACTCCAACGCGCTGGCCAGCACCCCCGCCAGCCGCGGCTCCAGCCGTTCGACCCGCAACGCCAACGCCGCCACGCTCGGCCCGAACCGCCACGCCGCCACCAACCGACCCGCCAACCACCACAGCCCCCACCCTACCAGGCCCGCCATCACCAAACCCCGTAGCCACCCGGGCAACCGCAGACCGAAATCCAACACCCCCAGCCCCACCCCCACCGCGGCGCCCACCGCGGCGGCTTCCGCCAGCCGCTGCAAGATCAACAATTCCCGCCCCCGTCGTCGCACCGCTTCGAGTTGTTGGGCCAATTCTTGCATGATCAAACTTTAGCCCGCCTCGCCGACCACCTTGATTTGAACTTCGCGGCCGCGCCCGACCAGGGCAGGGCCCAATCCTTACATTCCGACTTTTCTCAACCTTGAGTTGGTTCAGGGATTACCACGGCAGCACGTCGCCGCTCCCCCCCACGCCGGTGTGCGGTCCACCCGACAGCGGGTTGCCCGTTTTTCAAAATCAACCCGGCCGCGGGCTCCGATGCATCGGCGGCCCGATCTTTATACCACTCCTAATCAGACCAGCCGCACCAGCTTCCGCCCCACCCATTCCACCCCCAGCAAGCCCACGATCAGCCCCAGCACCCAGCCCGACCGGCCCACGGGCTCCGACACGTCGTTGGCGGTCTGGCGCGACAGGTTTTCCACCACGCCCGGTTCAAGCAACCGCCGCAGGTCCGCCGGCGGGATCACCTGCCCGCCCGTTGCCCGGGCCAACGCCGTCAGCCGCGGCACGTCCGCCGCCAGCTCCCGCATCTCGTCGTCCGTGGCCAGCACGTCTATCTCCACACTCAACCCCAGGTCCGCCATCGCCGGCTCGACCACCGTCAACCTCACCCGGCCTCCGCGGCCCAGGCCAACCCCGCCCACCCCGCCGCGCGCCACAACCCCCGGTAGACCAACGCCCCGCCGGCCCCGTCCCCGTCCCCCGGCCCCTCGTCACGCACCGCTCGCAACACCAGTTCCCCTACGCTTTGCCCCCCGCCGCCGATGCTTTTCACGTCCGCTGCTCTTGACCCATTGGACCCATCGGCCCCATTGGATTCATTGAAGCCATTGGCCTCATCGGACTCATTCGGACCCTCGACTGCGTTCTCCTTCTCTTCTTCTGATTCCCGCACCTCGACCCGCACCGACGTCAGCTCGCGGGCCAAGAGCGTCTGGTCCTCGACCGTGAGTTCCACCACCACCGACCCTTCCGCCGGCACCCGGCGGTTCGATACCGTCAGCCGCACCGCTTCGTCGCCCCGCGTGGCCGCCCCCCGGCCCAGCATCCGCACCAACGACACCCAGAATCGTTCAAAATACACTTCGCCCCGTCCGTAACGCCACCGCCACGTTTCGTCGGTTGCCACGTACACCGACTGCCCCGCCCCGAACCGCAGCCGCATCACCACCGGCACCCCGCCCCTCTCTCCCGACCCCTCTGGTTGCCCCGCTGCCACCGTTGTACTCGCTTCCCCCACCGCCAGCACTTCCACCGAAGGCTTCATCGCCCCCACGTCCTGCACCCACCGCAGCCCCGCCAACTCCCCCCACGGCGCGGGCACGCCGTCCGCGGACCTCGCCCCCTCGGCCCGCCGGTCCCGGCCCTGGGCCGTGCCCGCCAAACGCAGCACGCTCAGCCCCTCGGCGACTTCCGTGGGCCGCACCCGCAAGGTCGCGGCGGGCACGACCGACACCGCTTCCACCTCCCGCATCGGCAGCAGGTCCGCCAACATCGTCCCCCCGTACCCCGCGGGCATTGCCCCGGGCCCGCCCAACCACATCACCCCCGCCCCCCGCTGGGCCACGAGATCATGCAACTGCTGCCGCTGCTCGGGGCCAAATATTTCTGCCGGCACGTCCCCCACGATCACCACGTCGTACCGCCGCCACTCCTCCGGCGTTGCCGGCAACCGCGTGATCGGCGTGTCCCCCTCCTGCGCAAACCCCCGGTCGGCACTCAACAACCACACGCTCGAATCGATCGACGCTTCCCGGATCAGCATGTTCTTCAAATACCGGTACTCCCACCGCGGCGCCCCCTCGACGTACAGCACCCGGATCGGCCGATCGATCATCTCCACCACCACCCCCGCCACGTTATTGGCCACGTTCAATTCGCCCCGCGGGCCCCGTGGCTCGCGGTCGGGTGCGGCCTCCGCGTCCGGCTCCGCCGCTTCTCCCGCCGTCGCTCGGGATGACTCTGCCCCCTGGGTCCCGCCGGTCCCGACCGCCTCGACTTCCACCCGCCAGTCCCGCGACCCCGTGGCTTCTGACCGCCCCTCCAACCGCACGGGCTGGCCCAGCTGCTCGCCCGCCACATCCCGCTCGTCCAGCACCTCTCCCGTCGGGGTATCCACCAGCCGCACCACCACCTTCCCGCCTTGCTCCTCGATCGCTTGGTCCTCGCCACCCACCTTTTCCACGACCACCGTCACCGGCACCACGTCGCCCACGAACCCCGCCTCGGGCGCTTCCACCCGGGCCAGAAAATAATCCAACGGCAACGCCGCGGCCCCCGTCGGCACCACGTGTACCTTCAACCCCGACCGGGCCAAGCCCTCGACCCACGACCCGCCGGTCGATTCCGGACTCCGGCCGTCGCTCATCACCACCACCCCGCTCACCGGCCGACCCCCGCGGCCGATCCCCCCGCCCGACGACGGTGCCCCCTCGACGCCCGACACGGTGCCGCCACGCATGGCCTCGCCCCCGCGGTCCGCCGCCGCCGTCCCCCCCGCCCCGCCGATCCCGCCGATTCCGATCCCGCCCACGCCCGAGGCCCGACGCACCGCCTCCTCGATCGCCCATCGCAGCCGGGTCCCCCCCCGGTCGGCCCGCCCCAACTCCGGCACCGCCCCCCCCCCGGTTTCCACCCTTCCCGCCTCCTCGATCGCCTCTCCCCCCCCCCTCTGCCGCCGACCCTTCCCGGATGCCGTCGGCCTCTTTCAAATCAAACACCTCGTCGCCAAAACCCAACCACAACACCTGCCGACCCTTCCCCAGCCCCGCCTGGCCAAACACCGCTTCACCCTCCCGCGCCAGCGCCGCCCGCAGCACCTCATCCCGACTCACCGCCCCCCCTTCCCCCCCCGTCCCCGCGTTTTCAACCTGCGCGTCTTCCCCTTGCCCGTTCGCCTGTGCCGCTAAATCCGCCACCCCCATCGAGGCGCTGCGGTCCACCAGCACCACCAGCACGTCTTCTTCCACCACTTCGTCGGTCCGCACCACCTCCGGCCCTGCCAACAACACCACCACTCCCAAGATCAACAGCCCCCGCACCCCGCCCAATGCCGCCCGGGCCCAGCGTGGCCCCAGCAGCCGGCGATACCCCCACCACACCAGCAATCCCGCCCCCACGACGACCAGGCCCCAGCCCCAGGCGGGCAACGGATACCGCCACCCCCACCCGGTCACTTCCTCCCACGCCACCGCGTCTAGTCCTAAGAACCGGTCCCACCAACTCGCCCCCGCCGTGATCCCCACGCGAACCGCCCCCCCCTCGCCCCCCCCCTCGGCTCCGGACGCCGCGGCCGCCTCTGTCGCCACCAAGCTCATCAGCAATCCAACACTCAACCCACCCCCTCCCACCGCCCGCTCCGCCCCCCCGCCCCGCATCCCCCGCCCCCCCCGCATCCGACGGATTCGATCCCGTAGCCCTTGTCCACGTATTACGGTGTTTCCCGCTCCCGCCGATGGCCCGCTTGGTCTTGCGTGGCTGAACCACCGCCCCAGCAGCATCTCCAACAGCAAAAGTCCCAATAGTGCCCACAACAGCCACCAGCCCACGTCCACCGCCGGCCGACCTTCGCGCGTCAGCACCGCGCCCGGTTCCTCGGGATCCAACAATTCCCACGGCCCGACCGCGTCCCACCACGACGCCACCCGCCCCGCGTCCCACGCCCGCACATCCCCTGCGTCCGCCGGCACGTTCACCGCCAACCGTCGATCCCCCTGGTGGTCCCCGGTGGTCTCCCACCCGCCGGCGCGCTCGACGGTGTACAACCCCGGCCACCACAACCGATCGGTCACCCCCACACCCCCCCGGGCGGCCAACCACGGTGCCGTTGCCCCCTCGGTCCTGCCGCCGCCGTTGCCCAACGCTCCGCTCGATTGAAAGCCGCCCCGGACCTCCACCTCCGTCGGCCACGTCCTCCGCTCGACCCCTTCGCCCCCCTCCCCCCCTTTGCCTTCACTCGCTTCACCAACACCCGACACCACCCGCAACGCCGACACCCCCGCCCAATCCTTGCCCAGCACCGCACGGTCGCCCACCACCACCGCCTCACCCGCATGCCCTTGCTCCCGTCCCGCCCGCGCGCCGTCCACGGTCTTGCCGTCCCGCCCGGGGCCGTCGATCACGCCCACGACTCCGCTGTGCGCGACCCGCTTTCCTTCACGGCGCGGCGCAGCACGTCGTGCATCACCGCCGGGAACACCGGCTTGGTCCCCAGGTTGGTCCAGCTCGGATCCACCGAAAGCCCCATCCACACCAGTCGGCCCGCCCCCACCCGGGCCGAGGCCAGCAGCACCCCGCCGTCGCCCACAACCCCCGGCCCACGGTCTTCAGCATCCGCAACCGCTTCGGCCACCGGCGCAGCTTGCGGTGCCGGGTCACCGGATGATTCCACCGCCCCCGCTCGGCCGTCGCCGGCCCACCGCACCCACGCCTGCTCCGCTTCCACGTTTCCCACCGGCCACCGCCGCGTCGCCCGGACCGGACCCCACAACGCTTCCCAGTCGGCCAACAACATCGACATCGAACCCGGCACCCGCCCCCCCACGTCCACCCGCCATCCGCCGCCGCCCGCCACCCCCGCTTCTGATTTGTCGCGGTAGGCCTCCGCCCCCGGCCCGCTCATCCAGCTCACCTCCATCGCCGAACGCATCCACCCAAACCACTCCGCTTCCCCCCCTCTCGTGCCGCCTGCCTCGCCCCCCGCCTCGTTCGGGGTCGCCTCGCCCGGCCTACCGCCGGGCGCGAAGACCCACACCACGCCGCCGCCCCGGGCAAAATCCCCCAACCGCTCCCAACCCCGCACCCCCACCTCGTCGGGCCGCAACACCACGACCCCATCCAACCCCCCTGCCTCCCCATCACTCTCCGCCGGCCCCGCCTCCCCGCCTCCGTTCTGCTGCTGCTCTCCACGATTCAGCGCTTCACCCGACGACCAAGTCCGCGCCACCCGCGTCCCGCCCGTGCTCAGCACCGCCTGAATAAAAGCCTCGGCCCCCCACTCCGGCCCCGACCCGCCCTCTCGCTCTGCATTCCCCGCCCCCCGCATCCCCACCACGCCCACCTCCAGCCGATTCCGCACCCCCGCCACCGCCCACCGCACGTTGTCCTCCGCCACCGCGTCGGCCACGCCCACGCCCATCTCCAGCCGCGCTTCCACCACCACCCGCCGATCAGCCGCCCCCACCCCGCCGCCGCCGTCACCCGACATCACCACGGGCAATTCTACGTTCACCACCACCCGCTCCCGCCCGACCCCAAACCGCGCCTCCCGCACCACCGCCCCCTCATCCCCCTGCCTGGCCCCCGCAAAACTTCCCCCGCCGCCCGCTTCCCCCACCACCAGTCGGCCGGCCGCCTCCCGCTCCAGCCCGCCCCACCGACGCAGCGTCACGTCCACGCCGACCTGGCCCGGCCGCTGCCCGCCGTCGTGAGCCACCCCGATCGATTCGATCTGCACGTTCCCCCCCCCGACTTCCGCCGGGCTCACCACCAGTTGCACCAACTCGCCCCACCCTGCCAACGCCGCCGGCACCGCCTCCCCCAAGGCCGCCACCCCCCGCTCAAATCCCCCGATCACCACCACCACCCCCCCCTCCGCCCTCTGACCCCCCTCTCGGACCCCGCCCCCCCTCTCGGACCCAACCCTTGAAGAGCCGGACTCGACCGCGCTGCGTACTGCCGTCAGTGTTTCGACCAGCCGTGAGGCACCGTACCCCGCTTCCGCCCGATCGCCGTCTTCCACGCTCCACCGCTCCGCCGCGGGCTGATTCGCTGTATCCGCCCCCCCCGCTGCCCGCACGTCTGCGCCCCGGGAAGTTCGCCAGACCACGACGTCGTCTCCCGCCGTCCGAGCGGACGCGATCACCGCCGAGGCGAGACCCCGCCGACGTTCCCACCGCGACATCTCCCCGCCCCCGCCCACCCACTCGCCCCGGCTCCCCAGCGCGTCGTCCAGCACCACGTGCACCACCCGCCCCCCCCTCTCCCCCCCTCCCCCCCCGCCTCCCCCGGCTGCCCCGGCTGCCCCCATGGCCCCGCGGCCCCCGCTGATCCAGTCCACCACGCCCCCGCCCACCAACGGCCCCGCCAGCGCCAACCCCGCCAACACCACCAGTAAACACCGCGCCGCCAACAACACCCACCGCTCCATCTGCAACCGCCGACGCTGCTTGCGGTAGGCCAACTGCAAAAACCGCATGGCCCCCCAGTCCGCCCGCCGCCGCCGCGACCGCGACCACAAATGCACCGCCACCGGCAACCCCACGCACACCACCCCCGCCACCGCCAACCACGGCAACGTAAACCACCCCGCAAGTTGAGCCAGCACTGGAATCATTCAATAGTCACAAGGCAATTTGAACCGCGGAGGGACGCGGAGGGACGCGGATTAGGCTGCTTCACGAGTAACCATACTCCGACGCGCTGGGCACAACCCAAAAACTAAGTTAATGATCAAAAATTACCCCGAAGATGTCGTAGTCAACTCACTTTAGGTAGACCGCAAACACTTGGCTTCGTTTCCATCTGTTCAAGGATGTTTCAACTGATCCAAGCTGATTTTGTGAAATCGCATCAAGTGTCCGGGCACTGCCCAATTGAATACTCAACGTAATCGTCCATAGCCCAACCATCAGAAAAAACTCAAGTTCCCAAAAAATCGAGCTTACTATTAATCCGCGTCCATCCGCGTTCATCTGCGGTTCCTTCCGCTTACGCCTCTTGCCTTACTTGGCGTCTTGGCGTCTTGGCGTCTTGGCGTCTTGGCGTCTTGGCGTCTTGGCGTCCAATCCTACCCCCCCTTCCACGCTCACAGCTAAACGCTTACGACTTGCCGATCAGCGCCGCCCGCTTGGCCAGAAAATGGCTTAACGGCGGACCCAGCGCCTCATCGGTCCGCAGCCGCGCGTAATCGAAATTAAACTTCCGGGCCCCGCGTTCCACCCGACGCAGGTGGTCGCCGACCACCTCCAGGTACGCCGACCGCAATGCCCGCGGGTCCACCGGCAGCCGACCTTCGCCCTCCAGCCCGGCAAACTCACTCAAATCCCGGAACCCGAAGTCCAGCTCCGCGGGGTCCATCACCTGCAACACGATCAGGTCGTGACGGCGGTGGTGCACCCGCGCCAACGCGGTTTCCAGTTGCTCGGGGTCGTCGAACAGATCGCTGATGAGCACGATCAGCGATCGCCGGGTCAACCCCGCCAGGGTCTGATTAATCACCTGACCCACCCCCCACTCATTCCCCCCGCCCTCATTCCCCCCGCCCTCGTTCCCCCCGCCTTCTTCTATCCCCCTTTCGTCATCCCCACCCTTGTGATCTCTGGCTTCCTTAGCCGCGTGTTTTTCAGGGTCTTTGTCCGGGCCCAGCGCCGCGGGGCCGTCGTGGGTTTTGCCCACCAGTTTGCGCGCTGCAGCAGCTGGGCGATCGTCTTCCAGTGGTTCTGGGCGTTGCTGAGCCGTGACCCGTTGATGACCCGGTCGGCAAACAGCGTCAGGCTGACGCGGTCTTGTTGCCGCAGCGCGATGTTGGCCATCGCCGCCGCGACGCAGCTGCCGTGGTTCCATTTGCTCCAGTCGTGGGTCCACCCTTGGCGAGGGCGGTTCAGGGAGGTGTAGCCCATCGACCCCGAGCAGTCCAGCAGCACGACGAGGTCGAGGTTGGTTTCCTGCTGATATTGTTTGAGGTAGAGCTTGTCGGTCTTGCCGTAGATTTTCCAGTCCAGGAAGCGGGTGTCGTCGCCGGCGGAGTAGGGCCGATGCTGGGCAAACTCGACGGAGATCCCCTGCTGCGGCGAGCGGTGCTGCCCGGACATCAGCCCCTCGATCATGAGCCGCGCCCGCAGCTCGATGGTCTTAATCGCCGCCAGCGTCTGCGGGTCGAGGTAGTTGGGGGTGGATGGGGGTGAGGGGCTTTGCACGGCCCATAGAGTAGCCAACTGTTTTGCAGACTAGTTTTCAATATCTAGAAACGCAGCGTGATATTTACCCAACCGGTCAAAATACACTTGCAAGGGGCGCCGCAGATGCGGTTTGTCCTGCGTGTTGAGGATGTAATCCATTAACGCCCCGAAGTGCTGAATTTGCCGTGGGAAGCGCAGAACCGGATCACGGCGGGCTTCAATTTCGCTCGTATCCATCACTTGAATCTGGGCACATTACGGAACCGGAAAGTCCAAGGGATCTTGGACGGCAAGAATCGAGCCGTTGACCAGCGGCGACCGCTGGTTGCATTCATGGAATAAGTGCGACTCCAGACAATCGATCAGTTTTTTTTCCCCTAACGGCCAAGCCCAGACGTAGGCTATTTCCCATACGTCAATTTGCCGATTCGCAATCACATCACTTCGGGCGCTGGTCAGGTGCCTTCGTACACGAGCATTGATCGCGTCGGTCGATTTACCTATGTAGATCGGGATATTATCCAAATCACAGAGGGCGTAGACGCCGGTGCTACGCGGTAACTGTTTGAGTGCGGTTTCTTTGAATTGTTGAGCTGCTGACTTAGCCATCATCAAAATCCATGAGCACGGCCAAGTTGATCTCGAAGGTTGTGGCAAACTTGGCGATGTTTTCGAGGCTAACATTGCGTTGGCCCCGCTCGACGCTGCCGACGTAGCTGCGGTCCAACCCGACTTGAGCGGCAAGTTGCTCTTGACTCCATCCTCTCTGGGCACGCAACTCGCGAACGCGACGGCCGAACGAAATTTTTATATTCGGGCGGCTCATCCGACAATTGTCGGGGCTGGGTACTTCACGTCCACGGACTTTGAGTACCCGTCCGGTCGGGTTATCATTAGTGCATGTCAAAGTCGTTCGCCGAATTTTTTGCCGGGATCGGCTTGGTTCATCGCGGTCTGGCCGTGGGAGACTGGCGTTGCGTATACGCCAACGATATTGAGCGCAAAAAAGCAGCAGATGTATGAAGCCGAGTTTGGCCTTGGAACGCCGTTTCATTTGGAAGACGTGTGGGCCACGGACCGGGTGCTCGATTCCATAGTGGATACGCCGTTTTTGGCGACCGCTTCCCTTCCTTGCACGGACTTGTCGCTGGCGGGCCATTGTAGGGGGCTGGGCGGCCAACATTCATCCACGTATTTCGGTTTTGTCGAGGTTCTAAAGCGGCTTGGCAATCAGCGACCGAAGGTCGTGATGCTGGAAAATGTGGTGGGTTTTTTGACCTCCCATCAAGGCGATGATTTTGCGACCGCGGTCACGGTAATGTCCGAACTGGGCTATTGGATCGATGCTTTTGTACTGGACGCAAAATGGTTCGTGCCACAAAGCCGACCCCGTACGTTTGTATTTGGATATCACGAATCACTGGTGTCGCCGCTCCTACACCGCCGGCCCGTGGGCTTTAACTTTGACCAGGCGTGGAACCAGTCGATCCAACGAACCGCCATTCTGCGGCCTCAACCTCTGCTGACCCTTTACGATCGCATCGATCTCCCTACCGGTTGGGTCACCCTCGATTTCGCTCTGCCCACGCCACAGACTTATGATCTCAAGGATTTCATCGATCTGGACGATGAGCAGGCATGGTGGGATCCCAGCACAACCCTACACCATCTGGACACCATGGAATCACCTTCGCGTCGTCGAGTCGAAGAGGCTATGGCTGGTCAACAAACCATGATCGGTACCGCATTCCGTCGTACCCGCCGAGGCAAAACCCGCTGCGAAGTCCGTTTTGATATGGCTGGCTGCCTGCGTACACCGAAGGGCGGCAGTGCGAAACAAATTGTGGTGGTGATCGAATTGGGTCGAGTGCGAATGCGTTGGATGAATGGCCGGGAATACGCGCGATTGCAGGGTGCAGCGGACTACGCCATCACCGTTCCGCCGACTCAGGCAATGTACGGATTCGGTGACGCGGTCTGTGTGCCAGCGATCGAATGGATTGACCAAAACATTTTGACGCCGATTTATCAAGATCACTTACATAGTAAGTCTGAGTTCAAGAGTCGCGATCATTTTAGAACTACCGTCCCAAATTAGTATGTGGAGAAGCGAAAAACGGTTTCTAATCAAAATTTTAGGGATAGTCGAATTCGGCTGAAATCGGTCTCGTCAATGAGCTAACGCAGCACCGCCGCCGCCTGCGGGTCTGCGGGGCCTTCGACTTTGATGTGGGTCAGCAGTCTTTGAATCAAGTCATCCGTGCTCACCCCGTCGGCTTCGGCGTTGAAGTTGGTCAGCAGGCGGTGGCGCAGCACCGGGGGGGCGACGGCGGCGACGTCGGCGGGCTGGACGTGGGTTCGGCCGGCGAGGACGGCCTTGGCCTTGGCGCCCAGGATCAGGTACTGGCTGGCGCGGGGGCCCGCGCCCCAGCGGAGGTAGTTGCGCATGAATTCGGGGCGTTCGTCGGACGCGCCCGCGTCGGGGCGGCGGGTGGCGCGCACCAGGCGGAGGGCGTAATCGATCACGTGGTCGGCCACCGGGACGTCGCGCACCATCGCCTGGATCTGTTGGACCCGCTCGGCACTCAGCACCGCCTGGACGGTTGCACGCTGGCCGCTGGTGGTCCGTCGAATCACTTCCATTTCCTCGGCTTGGGTGGGGTAGCCCACCCGGATCATGAACATGAACCGGTCCAGCTGGGCCTCGGGCAGGGGGTAGGTCCCTTCCTGCTCGATGGGGTTTTGGGTGGCGAGCACGAAGAAGGGGTCGGGCAACTCGTGGCGCACGCCCCCGGCGGTGACGTGCTGCTCCTGCATCGCTTCCAGCAAGGCGGCCTGGGTCTTGGGCGGCGTGCGGTTGATTTCGTCGGCCAGGATCAAGTTGGCAAACACCGGCCCGCGGACGAACCGCAGCTCGCGTTGCCCGGTGCTGCGGTTTTCCTCGATCACCTCGGTCCCGGTGATGTCGCTGGGCATGAGGTCGGGGGTGAACTGGATGCGGTTGAATTCCAGGCTCAGGCTCTTGGCGATCGTCGAGACCAGCAGGGTCTTGGCGAGCCCGGGCACGCCCACCAGCAGCGCGTGGCCACGGGTGAACAGCGCGAGGAAGACCTGCTCGATGACGTCCTGCTGGCCCACCACCGCCCGGCCGATCTGCTGGGACAAGGCCGCGGAGGCGTCCTGAACTTCTTTGATCAGCGTCTCGGGGTCGATCGACGCCAGGGGGGGCCGATGGTCGTCGGCGGTCGGGGGGGCGCGTCGCTCATGGCCGACAGTATAAGCACCGCCGATCCGACCTCGGTGGTGGCGGCGGCGGACGGCAATTCTGTGTGGGCAATGCGAACATTTTTTTTATCAATTTGCCCCGACTTGATCCGGTGCGAATCGCGATAGGACTTTATGATGCGGGCCATGAACCATCCCGATCCCGCATCTCGTTTCTCGACCTTTCGTTTCCCTATCTCCACCCTTACCTTGGTGGTGGCTGCGACGGCGACCCCGCGGGCGCTGGGCGCGGTCAGCGACTTCGACCCCGGGTCCGGCGACAGCGTGGTGATCGACACCACCGCGCCCAACCCCGACACCGGCCAGATCATTGCCGACGAAGGTCCGATCACCCTCGACGTCCGCCCCGGGGCGATCCTCAACAGCGGCACCTCCACCGGCGTGCTCCTGGATTTCGGCTCGGTGGTCGATCTCGACGGCACAATCACCGCGACCAATGTCGGCCTGGACGGTCGCAACGCGACCACCGACAGCTTCTTCACCATCAGCGGCACCCTGAGCGTCTCCAACCCCACCGGCGAAGCCCTCTACTTCGGCACCGGCGACGACACCCTCGTCCTCGAGCCGGGCTACAGCATCACCGGCAACGTGATCGACACCGGCGGCTTTGACACCATCGTCCTGGGCGGGGATTCGGGCAGCGCAACGTTTAACCTCAACAACATCGGCGCCGCCGCCCAGTACCGCAGCTTCGGCGCCCTCCGCAAGGACGGCGACTCCACCTGGACCGTCGTCGGCGCCAACAGTCTGGACTTCGCCGTAACCCAGGGCACGCTGACCAACAACGGCTCGATCAACGGCACGACCAACCTCACCGGCGGGAACTTGCGTGGCACCGGTAGCTACAACGACCTGTTTGTCCGCGGCGGCAACTTCAGCCCCGGGGCGGGCAACGACATCGCCACCGTCACCGCCAACTCACTGAGCGTGCTGGACGACGGCGTGTTCCGCGCCGACATCGACGGCGACGGCAGCCGCGACGTGGTCAATGTCACCGGCAGCGTCTTGTTTAACGCCGGCACGACCATCCAGGTCAACGTCGTGGACGACGGCAACCTCATCGACGACGGCGACGAATGGGCGGTCCTCTCGGCCGCCAGCATCACCGACAACGGCGCGACGATCACCGACAACTTCGCCGGGTTTAACTTCACCCGCGAACTGCGCAGCAGCGCCACCGGCCTCGTGCTCATCGCCAATCAGGCGGACCTCGAAGACAACGCGCTCAGCCCCACCGGCCGAACCGTCGGCCGAACGCTGGATAACGAAACCCTGCCTGCGACCGACCTCGACGGCTTCATCAACCGCGTCGGCAACCTCTCAATCACCAATGCCGAGCGGGCCCTGGTCGCCTCTACCCCCCGCAACGTCGCCGCCACCCGCGCCACCCAGATCCGCACCACCCAGCGTTTCCAAACCGGCCTGTCGGACTACCTCCACGGCAAGCGCCTGGGCCTGCCCCAGCTCTCCCAGCGCACCGCGCCGGGCCGGACCGTCGGCAGCACGCAGCTCGCCTCCGCCGCGGCGACCGACCCCTACACCCTCGCCGCGTACTTCGCCCAGGCCGACACCGATCCGAACGATCCCGACCGTGTCGCGACCCCCACCGCCGCGCCGTCGCTCGACGGTCGATCCGACGATTCGCCTTGGGGCGGCTTCGGCGCGGTCTACGCCGTGTTCGACCAGATCGACGCCAGCGAAGACACCCTGGGCACCGACGCGTTCACCTACGCCGGCCAGATCGGACTGGACTACCGCATCGACGACGCCTGGCTCGCCGGGGTGAGCTTCAGCTACGCCAACAGCGACATCGACTTCGACAACCGCCTGGGCGACAGCAACGGGAGCACCGAGTCCGACACCTTCCGCGTCGGGCCTTACGCCAGCTTCGCCGACGGCCCCTGGGCCCTCGACGCATCGCTGACCTACGCGCTGCACGACAACGACCTGACCCGCGACAACCTCGCCACCGGCGACCGCTTCGCCGCCGACTACGACGGCCAGGACATCGCCGCTTACCTCGGCCTGGGCTACACCGTCGATCTCGACGACAAGCTCGAAGGCTGGAAGCTCACCCCCCGCGTCTCGGCCCAGTACGTCTACACCTGGACCGACGCATATACCGAGTCCGGCGGCGGCGGGGCCCTATCGGTCGAAGACTCCGAATTCGACTCTCTGCGCGGCACCTTCGGCGTCCGCCTGGCCAAGCTCTGCCGGGTCGGCGATCTGCGCGTCATGCCCCGGGCCGAAGTCGGCTATGCCCACGAATTCCTCGACACCACCGATGACCTCAACGCCCGCTTCGTCGGCGGAGGCAACGGCTTCACCCTCGCCGCCGCGGGCCGTGACGAAGACAGCATCTACTACACCGCCGGCCTCACCGCGCTGATCAACGACGACACCTCCCTGGACCTGAGCTACTTCGGCGAGACCTCCGACGACCAGCAGACCGACGCGGTCCGCCTCGCGCTACGCTTCGATTTCTAATTTAACCAGATTTCCGATTCGCCCTTCAATCTGTGAATCCCACCCCGCGGCAGGGTGGGATTCAGACTTAAGAATCCTTCACCCCATTTAATCACGCGCTACCTGCCAGCGGCAGCGCGTGGATGCCCAAGTGGTTGCCGTTGGCCCGCTGGGTTCCCGGTATGCCGCCGTGGATCGGACGGTTGAGCGTCACCGGCCGACCCGCCGCTCGTCCGCCACGATCAGCGCCGACGAACCGCCGCCGTCCATGTTCAATCCGTCGGTCGCCCCGAGTTCACGCCAGCAGGTGCGCCAGCGTGTCAGCCCGCACGCCATCGCTATGGCCCGGCTGTCGCCCGTCGATCACCAACACGTAGAGGTAGCCGCCGCTGGGCGTCCAGACCCAGAGCCGTACGTGGGTGGTGGCCCCGCGCCGGCCGACGCAGCGCCGGCGTATCCTCAATCACCCGGCCCTTCGCGGAGAATGCGGGTAGATAGCCCGCCACCGCGAGGTACGCCTCCGGGTCGTCCCGCCCCGCGTCGATCAAGAACGGCCGACCGTCGCGGGTCACGGCAAACGCCGGGAAGTCACCCGCCGCCTCCGACACCCGTCGACCGCGGTCCATGCTTAGTCCGAAGACGTCCTGCCCAGGCCCGGTTCCTGCACCACGGGCGTGAACGTTGAGGCGTTGACCGCCATCTCCACGTCAAATTCATCGAGAAATGCTGAGGCGGTCTGCGACAACGTCTCGTCCGGCTCCCCCCCCTCTTCCCCCCGCCCTTCGCCCCGCCCGGAGTCGGCGGCGGCGGGGTGATGGCCGACACCGCCGGGGTGGTGACAAAGGCGATCCCCTCCGCCCGGGTATCGATCCGCAACGCCTGACCGGCAATCGGGTAGGGCTGATCCACCGTGAAAGCCAGGTGATCGACGCCGGAAATCGCGGGGACCAGGCCACCGCCAACGTCGGCCGCGGCGCCGGGCCCCAAGGCCGCGGGGTCGTCGCGGCATCACCAAGACCGCCAGCCGTAGCGGACGCAGGCCCTCGTGATCGAAGGTTTTGTTGTCGGTCGGATAATTCATCACGCCGTTGCCCGGCCCGTCGGCGAGCCACATCGTCGTCGAGCCGCCGCCGTCGAGTTCCATCGCGTCGGTGCAGCCCAGGCCGATCATCAACTCCGCGGCCTCGGCGAGGGTCATGCCCACGGCATGCTCGGGGAACCGGCCGTTGACCGTCACCAGCACCGCGGTCCGCTCGCGGTCACCCCGATAAGCGTCCGCGGGTGACGCTTGAACGTGAGGTGTCGGACCGTCTCGTAGTTGAGATATTCGCCGTCGCCCCGTCGAGGTGACCAGCGGATTGACCTGCCCGTCGATGACCAGTCGGCTGCCGCCCGCCATGGCGTCGACGACTTCGGGCCAGTCCGCGTCCCAGCGGCAGTCGGCCGCGTCGGGTCGATCCCCACGGGCCCGGAAGTGCCAGCCACCCCGGGCGTCGATCCCGACCGCGTTGCGGCCGTGGCCCTCGACGGTTTCGTGAAACGCCATGTCGTTGACAAACGGCCAGACCTGCCCGCCAAATTTCATTATCCCGTAGCCCACCTCCGGATGCTTACGCCCCGGGGCGAAACCCCCGTTGATCGCCGCCAACGCGCCGACCTTCGCCGCCAGGTCCGGGATCGGCTGGCGGGTTTGCTCCCACACGTCCGCGGCGGTCAGCTGCAGCCGCACCGCCGGGCTGTCGGCCTCCACCCGCAGCACATTGACGATCTGCGGGTCCCCGAACAGCCGGGCAAGATCGTAACGCTCGTAGGTCAGCCCCGGCTGCATCTCGCGGACCACGTGCCGCGTCGGCATCAGCTCAACTGTCGCCTGCGCCGCGACACCCGACGGCAGCAGACACGCCGCCAGCAGCGGCAGCGTCACCCCGATTTGGTCGGTGGTTGAAAACCCCTTGAGTAAAACTAGAACACATCATGGAAAGGGTCTCGTATTTTACACGGGGACAAAAAGAGGGGGGGTTTAATGGAACCACGGCCGACCGGGACGCAGGCTGCGGGTGGCGGGAGTTGATCGCCGTCGCCGGTGTGGAAGTGCGGCTTGAGAAACGCCTCGCCGTCGACGTCGTCCCAGTCCGCGGAGACCGTCGAAGGCGCGGCGGAGTGGCGTAAAAGTCCGGCAGGATTTTCCAACGGGCGCTGCCGTCGAGTCGGCCCACGTTGGCCCCCGCGGGGATGAGGCTCTGGTTGACGTGGCCGCGGTAGAGTTGCACTTCCCAGGGCGAGGCCACCGCCAGGCTCGAAAGGTTGAGCACCAGATCCGCGATCACGGTCTTGGTGTTATCCAGGTCGTCGATGGTGTCGGGCCGATCCTCATCGGCGACGTAGGCTCACGGTATTCCACTGGTAGCCGGTGAAGAAGGTGTCGCGGGGTAGCCGTAGCTGCTGTGCGGGGGTAATTGATCGAGGCCCTCGATTTGGTCGGAGGTAAAGGCGGTGGTGTTGTTGCGGAAGCCGCTGCAATGCAGCAGCCGGCGATCGCTGACGTAGAGGTCCAGCAGATCGCGTGCGGGCCGTGGATAAAGAAGCTCAAGATCTCGGTCGCCAGCGGCAGGTCCCGACGGGGCGGGGGCGGGGCAGACGGGCTAAAGAGCCGGCCGTCTTCGTCGGCGGCGTAGGCGAACTGGGCGACCAGGAGCTGATGCACCTGCGAGTTGCACGCCGTCCGCTGGGCCGACTCGCGGGCCGACGCCCAGCACCGGCAAGAGGATACCCATCAGCAGGCTGATGATCGAAATCACCACCAGCAGCTCGATCAGCGTAAACGCGGAACGAGATGAGCCACGGCTTTTGATACTTTCGGTGTCATGTTTCTATCGTTTCTTGGTTTTTAAGAAGACCGGATGCCGGGTCGAGACACCCGATCTTGATTGATCGTTTTGTCAACGGGTTGAATCAGCCGCGCACGTTTCGCCGCCGGCCGAGCAGGCCCGCCCCGCCCGCCGCGAGCAGCAAGACACTGGCGGGCTCGGGGATCGACGGTGTCACGTCGGCAAAGGTGGTGCCCAGGCGCAGTTCGTCGTAGTCCGTCGAGTAGCGGCTGTGGATCTGCAACGTGTTGAGCACCAGGTCGATGTCGCTTTCCAGGAAGATGTCGGGGCTGCCCGTCGGCTCGTCGGTCAGGTCGGGGTTCAGCCAGACGCTGACCTGGTCGGCCTGCAGGAGGGCGGCGTCGCGGAAGTCGATCCGCGCGAGGAACATGACGGGGTTTTCCGAGTCGATGTTGCTGCGGACGGTGGGGACCTGCACGCCCCAGTCGTCGGGCGTGCCGTTGATTTTGCCGAAGAAGACGCCGTCGTTGCCCTTGCCGTCGGTCAGCCCGACGCGGCTGTAGCGGCTGCTCTCGCCGTTGGAGGACTGGGCCAAGAAGCTGAACCATGCGGTCGTGCCGGTCGCGCCCAACGACGCCGGGAGGTCCAGCGTGCGGAACTCGCGGTTGAAGTTGCCAAAGGCCCCGCGGTACTGATTGCCGACCGTCGTCAGGGTCTGGCCCCGCGCGTCGCGGTAGCCCAGCGGGCTGCGGCCGCACGCTAAATCGTAATCGGCAAAGTCTCCGGGATCGCTGACGTCGGCGATGCCGCCGCTCACCGATCACGCACCCGGCCTTGATCGTCCACCAAGACGTTGCTCTGATCGTCCCAGGCCTCGCTGAAGCCGCTGCCGCCGTTGAGCCCGCCGATGCCCTGAATCGTTTCGGGCGCGACGCTGCCGTCAAACCACTGCTGACGCGGGTAGTCGAAGCCTTCGTACGCCAGCAGTTCTGCCGACGCCGGCCCCGCGAGCAGCGTGCCGCCCACCAGGTCGCGCCATCGATGCCAGTTTCCGGGGCTTCACCTTCATGAATAATTCGATACATATCATTATCGTTTCCTCCGAGATTTCATCGTTGATCCGGGCACGCGAAACCGCTCCGTCAGCCCACGGGCGGTAGCCTAAAACCGCGGCGCAAGCCGACGATTGGCATAGGGTGAGACCCCGGTTATTTCTGGGTCAGCATCCCGTTAATCAGATGAGGAATGCGTCTGACCCCAATCAAGACGACTGACTAAACTGCCTCATGCCCGAATTGCCGGAAGTCGAGACCGTTCGCCGCACCGTCGCTGCGGCCGTGATAGGCCGTCCCCTGGGCACCCTCACCCTCCACCGCGCCGACGTGCTCCGCGATCCCGACGGCCTGGCCCCGCGATTGGCCCACCGCCGGGTCGTCGCAATCCTCCGCCACGGCAAGCAGCTCGCCCTCCACCTCGAAACCGACGCCATCGTCTGCGTCCACCTCGGCATGACCGGCCAACTCCGCATCGTCCCCTCACCCCCCCTTCCTCCTCGATCGGGCGATGGTCTCACTTTTGCCTCCGCTCCCACCGATCCCCCCCTCCCGATTGATCCCCACGTCCACCTCGCATGGACACTGCCCGACCAGCTCACCCTCCATTTCCGCGACCCCCGGCGGTTCGGCGGCGTCTGGCTGTTTCGTAGCCAGCAGGACCTCCGCCGCGCGCGCTGGGGCCGCCTGGGTCCCGACGCCCTGGTCATCACGCCCACGCAACTCCACGCCGCGCTGACCCGCACGACCCGAGAGCTCAAGGCCGCGCTGCTGGACCAACACCTCGTCGCGGGGCTGGGCAATATCTACGTCGATGAGCTGCTGTTTGCCGTCGGCCTGCACCCCCAGCGTCCCGCCCACACCGTGGATCGGGCCGACGGCGAACGCCTGGTCCGGGCCATGCGGCGCATCCTGGGCCGAGCGATCGACGCCGGCGGTTCGACCCTCCGCGATTACGTGGACGCCCGGGGCCGGGCCGGCGGGTTCCAAGCCCAGTTCAAAGCCTACGGCCGTTTCGGCCAACCCTGCCCCACCTGCCGACGCCCCCTGGACCGCCTCACCGTCGCCGGCCGCACCACCACCGCTTGTGCCCACTGCCAAGCGACGGCCCCCCTCCGACGCCCTGACACGCCCTCTAAGCTCTCCGCCACCGAGCCTTACGGGGTGAACCCATCGCCACCGCTAACGGCTCAGCGACCCCCTTGACGCCACGTACCGGGTCACGGCCGCGACGGCGATCGATTGCCTCAAGCCGACGGTATCCCCGAGAGCCGAAAGCTGACCGTCGGGCGCGAAGGTTTGCGAAGAGTGAATAGAAATACTTCTCTCTTCTCTAGCAGATAGCGCTGGCGCGAAGTGGATAACCCGAGACGACATCACCTTATCCATTGTGTTGTATCTATTTAGTGACTTAGTGTGGTGGGTCTAAGTTGACGCCTACGTCAGAGTTCGCCCGGATGCGCTGAGGTTCGCGCCGTCAGGGGACGCTGATCGAGACGTGACGTTGCAAAGCGCACGGCCGAGGGCCACTGCCACGGCGCGTCTCGGCGCGATCGGTCAGCTTATCCCCCACCCTTCCCCCGCTTTCGCGTCAGCCCGTTTGGATGGCTTCATTGATCCCGGAACAAAGCGAATAGGTGGTTCTCCACTTTGCATTGCTCCCCCTGTTTCACGATCTGACCTAATCCTCATAACCCCACCCCCCATCCGGGACGGCACCAAACTGCGTCCGCCGGCCCGCCGATGAAAGGCGTATGGTTGAAACCGCAGACCAATGTCGCCGGGCCCTGACCGAACGCCTCGCAACCACCCGGCAACGGTCGGCGTTGCACGGCCAACTCACGATCACGGTCCTGCTCACGTTGGCGGTCGGTTTTGCTCTCGGCCGAGTCGATACCACCACCGCGTGGGGTTTTTACGGCTCGCTGGTGGTGCTGGCGGTGCTGGCGGGTCTCGGGGTGAGGCTGACGTGCCGCGGTATCGCGGCGCCGTACCTGCGGTTTGCCGATCAGCTCGACGGATTGGCGTTGAGTCAGCGTCACACTGCGTTGCGGGATTTGCCCACCGATCGCACCGACGAGATTGGTCGCATGGCGGCCGCGGTCCGCGAGCTGGTGATCTACCGCATCCGCGATCAGCATGACGCGGGCCAGCTCCGCCGCACGCTGGACGACCGCGTGACCCGCGCCACCCAGCAGGCGGTCCAAAGCCTCGAAAAGATCGCCATGCGCGATCCGCTCACCGACCTGGGCAACCGCCGGTTTCTCGACGACCAGCTGCCCCGGCTCATCGAGGCCAGCGTCGCGTCGGACACCGATCTGGTGTGCGTGATGATTGATTTGGATAATTTCAAACCGGTCAACGACACCCTCGGCCACGCGACGGGTGACGAGCTGCTGAAGTTGTTGGCGGGTCTCTTACAAAACGCTTGCCGCGAGGATGATTTGGCGATCCGGCTGGGCGGCGACGAGTTTACCTTGTTCATGCCCGGGGCCGACTTGAATCGGGCCGAGCAGCTCACCGCGCGGGTCCGTCGGCGTTTCCGTGAGCGCTCCGCCGCAGCTGTTGGGGCCTTCTGTGACGGCGAATCTGTCCGTCGGCGTGGCTTCCATGATGATCGAAGGCTGCCCCGACGGCCAGACATTGATGGACCTGGCCGACCAATACCTCTATCAGGCCAAGCGCCAGGGCCGAGGTCAAACCTACACCCACCAAGGCCGCAGCACCGCGTGATCCCGCGGATCTCGGGGGGCCTTTCGCCGCCGGCGGTATTGCCCTGACCTTTTCACCGCTCGCTTCTTGGCCGACAACCCTAAACTTTTGCCATGCCCGCCGAGCCCCGATACATCCTCACGTTCTCCTGTCCCGATACCGTTGGCCTGGTCGCGGCGGTCTCCACGCTGACCGCTTCGTTTCAGGGATGGATCGTCGAAGCCGCGCAACATGCGGACCCCGATACCGGGCGTTTTTTTATGCGGCAGGAAATCCGCGTGAGCTCGGTGCCCTTCGACGTGCACGAGCTCCGCCGCCGGTTCACACCGCTGGCCGAACGTTTCGATATGGACTGGCAGATCCGCGATCCCGCCCAGCCCCACCGCGTGGTTTTGATGTGCTCCAAGCATTCGCATTGCCTCGCGGACCTGCTGCACCGCCACGCCACCGGGGACCTGAAGTTTCACTTGGCCGGGGTGATTTCCAATCACGACGACCTGCGCGGGCTGTGCGAATACCACGGCGCAGCCTACCACCATGTCCCGGTCGATCCCGACAATAAGGCCCCCGCGTTCGCCCGGATTCAGCAGCTCTGCCGGAAGGCCGACGCGGAGACGATTGTCCTGGCCCGCTACATGCAGATCATGCCCCCGACCTTGTGTGAGCAGTATGCCGGGCGGATGATTAACATCCACCACAGCTTCTTGCCCAGTTTCATCGGGGCCCGTCCGTACCACCAGGCCCACGCCCGCGGAGTCAAGCTCATCGGCGCGACCTGCCACTACGTCACCGCGGACCTGGACGCCGGCCCCATCATCGAGCAGGACGTGGTCCGCGTCACCCACGCCCACGACCCCGCCGAGCTCACCCGCCGGGGCCGTGACGTCGAACGCCTGGTGCTCACCCGTGGCCTGCGGTACCACCTCGAAGACCGCGTCCTCCGCGACAACAACAAGACCATCATCTTCGCCTGACGCCGGCTTATCCCTCTTTCTTTTCTCAGCCCGTCCCTTGCCCCAGCACCTTCACCTCTCGTCCCAGGTGGCCGCGTACCCACAGCATTTGCACCGTGACCATCACCGCCACCAGCAGCGGGGTGGAGACGATCAGCCCCAGCACGCCGAAAAGCAAACCCATCACCAGCTGAAAAGTCAGCAGCATGGCCGGGGGCACCGACACCACGTACTGCTGGATCATCGGGGTGATCGCGTTGCTCTCGATGAGTTGCACACCCACGAACACGCCCAGGGTCCAGAGCACCAGTTCCCCGCTGACCGTGCTGGCCAGCAGCATGCCTAGGCCCATCGCCGTCAGCGATCCCAGGTTCGGCACGAACGACAGCAGCCCCGCTAAGAACCCCAGAACCCAAGGCAGCGGCACGCCGATCAGCCACAGTCCCACGCCGGTGAAGACCCCCACCACCCCCATCGACAGCAGCCGGCCCAGCACCCACCACCGCAGGGCCGTGGCAACCTGATCCATCACCGCGCGGGCGCGATCATCGTGACGTTGGGCCACCAGCCGCCGGGCGCCCTTGGCGTAGAGCCCCGGGTCGATGGCTAAAAACAGCGCGATCGCCAGGACAGCAAGACCGCCCGCCGCGGCCGTGGTGAACGAGGACAGCAGCCCGCCCACCCGGTCCATCACCGCCTGCCCGCCGTAGCTCGACTTCGCTTGCTCCAGCTGATTCAGGATCGACTGGCCCCAGGGCCGTTGCTCCATCCACTGCCGACCGCCTTCCACCGCCTCGGGCACCCGCTGACTCAGTTCATCGAACTGTCCTACCAACGCCGGGCCGACCCACAACCCCAGCCCTACGCACGCCGCCGTCAGCCCCAGCACGACCGTCGCCAACGACCACCCATACCCCAGCGGCCACCGCCGGGCCAATTGCTCGGAAAGTCCCACCAGCGTCACCGTCAACGTCACCGCCAAAAACGCTGCCAGCCACACCGCCGAGGTCTGCCAAAACAACCACAACCCCACCACGGCCGCCAGCAACCACCAGGCCTGAACCACCCCCACCGGCCAACGCCGTGCGTCTGCCCGAGTTTGATGCGTTGGATCATTCATGCGTTCAACTCTACCTATCTCCAATGAATCTCCATTAACCTCGATCTCGGCAGTTGCCGGTTGCCCGGTGCCGGGGTGCAGGGGCATAGCCCCGCCGTCCGCCGCGCAGGCGCTTGTCTTGAAAACGTCTCATCCACCCCCCGCCCGAAGAATCGAAATTCTACCTCGCTACAATCCCTCCCATGGCCAACAATAAAACCAACCAGAACACTTCCAAATCTTCTCACTTCGACCTCATCGTCATCGGCGGCGGCCCCGCCGGCTACGTCGCCGCCATCCGCGCCGCCCAGCTCGGCAAGTCCGTCGCCTGCGTCGAACGCGACGCGCTCGGCGGCGTCTGCCTCAACTGGGGCTGCATCCCCACCAAAGCCCTCATCGCCTCCGCCGAGCTCTACCAACAGCTCGACGACCACGGCGAGACCTTCGGCATCAAGGCCGACAACCTCTCCTACGACTGGGACAAGAGTCGTCGGCCGATCTCGCGTCGCTCGGGCAACTCAACCAGCGGCGTCGGCGGCCTCTTCAAGAAAAACAAAGTCACGCACGTCAAAGGCCACGCCTTTATCCCGAAAGCCGGCACCGTCGAGGTCTACGACCATTCCGATGTCGACCCGGCCTTCAACCCCGCCGACCCGCCGAAGGACCGGGACCAACCCGCGGACATCAAGTTCAAGGGCAAGCCCCGCGAAACGCTCACCGCCGCCCACATCCTCATCGCCACCGGTGCCGCGCCCCGGCCCCTGCCCGGCACGCCCTTCGACGGCGACAAAGTCATCCGCTCCCGCGAGGCCATGTCCCTCCCGAACCGCCCCGACAAACTCCTGATCGTCGGCAGCGGCGCCATCGGCATCGAATTCGCCTACTTCTACAACGCCTTCGGCACCGAGGTCACCGTCGTCGAGATGCTCGACCGCATCCTCCCGGTCGAAGACCAGGACGTCTCCGCCGCCGCCGAAAAAGCCCTCAAAAAACAGGGCATCAAGTTCCTCACCGGCCACAAGACCAAGTCCATCGAAGTCACCCCGGACGGCATCAAAGCCGTCGTGGAACGCGCCGACGCCGACCCCGATCCCGCCCACCCCGCCAAAAAATCCTACAGCGCCCCCGCCGCCCAGCGCGACAAGGCCGACTCCGACGGGAAGTCCTCGACCCAGACCCTCGAAGCCGACAAAGTCCTGGTCGCCATCGGCGTCCGTGGCCGTTTCGACGGCTTGTTCAATAGTTCGCTCGGCCTCGAATTATACAAAGACCACATCAAGACCGACTACCGCGACGACACCCCGAAGTATCAAACCACCGTCAACGGCATCTTTGCCGTGGGCGACGTCATCGGCCCGCCCTGGCTCGCCCACGTCGCCTCCGAAGAGGCCATCATCGCCGTCGAACGCATGTTCCAGAACGACCTGCCCACCGAGCACCACGTCGGCAAAGTCGATTACGACGCGATCCCCGGCTGCACCTACTGCCACCCCCAGATCGCCTCCATCGGCATCACCCAGCAACGCTGCGAAGACGACGGCGTCGAGTTCAACACCGCGACCTTCCCCTTCCAGGCTTCAGGCAAAGCCCAGGCCTTGGGCGACACCACCGGCTTCGTCAAACTCATCACCGGCAAGCCGCACGGCGAAATCCTCGGCGCCCACATGATCGGCGAGGGCGTCACCGAACTCATCGCCGAGATCGGCCTGGCGATCCACATGGAAGCCACCGCCGACGAACTCATCCACACCATGCACGCCCACCCCACCATGTCCGAAGCCACCCACGAAGCCGCCCTGGGCACCGACGACCGGATGATCCACTTCTAGTGTCTCGTTACCAAGAAGGTGAATTCCGCTGTCCGCGTAGCTTTTTCGGCAGCTTCAGCTTCCGGTAGAACTTTGCTTACGTATCTCGAACCTGAACTAACGGGCCGCGCTCTGGCGGTGATTTCATGTTTCATGCCGCCACCGGCGGCGGGTCGGCGGCCGGGAGTTTGGGCGATTCTTCTTTGATCACTTCGTGATCGCGTTCGCTGTCGGTGCGGACGTTCACCCGCAGGGATTCGCTGAGTTTGTCGCCGACGTGGGCCTCTTCGTCGACCACCACGGTCGCGCCGGTGGCGCCCAGCAGTTCGACGTAGCGGTGGTATCGGCTGCGGGCGATGATCGTGAGCTTGGGCGACATCTCCCGGGCCTCGACGATGATCGCCATCGTCAGCCGGTGGTCGGGCAGGGTGATGACCAGTGCCTCGGCGGTGTCCACGCTCACGTGCTTGAGCAGTTCCGGGGCCGAGGCGTCGCCCACCACCGCCCGCATCCCCGCGTCCCGCGCCGCCCTGATGGACGTGGGGTTCAGATCGACCACCACCACCGTCGAGCCGGACTGGTACATCCGGTTGGCCACCGCCCGGCCCGCGGGGCCGAAACCCACCACCACGATGTGGCTCACCAGGTCCCGGCCCACCACCGCGTCCCCCGCGTGGCCCAGCTTTGCCAAACCCCACCGCCGCAGCAACAGCTCGCCCTTGGCCCCGGCGGTGGTGGCGAAACTCACCAGGTACGGGGTCAAAAACAGCGTCAGGATCGTGATGCTCACCACCAGCGAGAACAGCTCGGCGGTGAACACCTCCGCTTCCTGCGCCAGCCGGGCGAGTACGAAACTAAACACCCCGACCTGCCCCATGCAGACCCCCGTGGCGATCGCGTGGCGGTGGGCCAAGCGAAACAGCCGACCCGTGATCCAGATCACCGTCGGCTTGATCAGCAGCAACATCCCCAGCCCGATCGCCACCAGCCCGCCGTTTTGCATGATCCACACCGGATCGCCCAGCATCCCGATGCTCGCGAAAAACAGCGTGACAAAAATGGTCTTGAGCGGCCCGACGTCCCCACGCAGCCGGGACGCGATCACCGACTCGCCCAGGAAAATCGCCGCGATAAACGCCCCGAGCGCCGGCGACAGCCCCAGCCAGTTCGCCCCCCACGCCGCGCCCAGCGACAGCACGATCGCAAACAGCACCGTCACCTCCCGGTTGCCCGTCGGCGCGTTAAAGCTCACCACCCGCGGCACGATGTACTGGGTAAACAGCACGCAGAACGCCACGAACGCCGCGACTACCCCGAACTGCCCCGCGGTCTGCAGCATGACCTGCCCCACCGTCCCGGACCCCCCTAACGCCGCGACGACCAGCACCAGCGGGATCACCGCGATGTCCTGCACCAGCAGGATCCCCAGCGCAAACCGCCCGTGGACCGAGTCGACCTCCGACCGCCGGGCGAGGGCGGGCATGACCACGCCCGTGCTGCTGAGCGACGCCACCGCCCCCAGCGCCAGGCCGGTCTTAAACCCCATCCCGAAGAGCATCGCCACCCCCGCGATCACCGCCATGGTCAGCGTGATCTGCACCACCCCGGTCAGCAGCGCGGTCATCCCCAGCCGGCGGAGGCGGGACCAGGAAAACTCCAGCCCGATGGTGAACATCAGCAGCGTCACCCCGATATCCGCGATCGCGGTGATGACTTCTTTTTCGAGGACTTTGAAGACGTTGGGCCCCAGCAACAGCCCCGCGAGCATGAACCCCACGATCGCCGACTGCTTGAGCCGTTCCGCCACCGACCCCAGCGTCATCGCCAGCGCCAGCAACACCAAAATCCCAAACATCGGGTCCCAGATCGACAAGACAAACCTCCTGTAGCGCGTTGACCGATGAATGGCCGCTGGCTGATGGATTCTCCGAGAACGGTGGTGCTTCCGCTGGAGCAGGGTCTCGGCCCGTCGTCAGGTCCTCACCCGAAAACCGCCCCCATCCCTCTGCGGGTTATGATGATCCTAGCATGTCCTTCCCGAGCCCTATCCGCGACGATCCGGTGGATGCCGACCTCGCTCCGGGTGAGGCGCTGCACTTGCTGGAAGAATTCGTGGTCGAAAACGACGCGCTGCGGGAACTGGAAACCCGCATCGGCCGGTTCAACATCTTCGACGCGCTGGGCATCGTCAACCAGGAAATCAAGCACAGCAACTTCTTGGCCTGGCTCCTGGACCCCGCTGAGTCCCACGGCCAGGGCGGCCTGTTCCTCCGCGCTTTCCTCATGGACCTGCTCCGCCAGACCCCTCCCGGCGAGCAACGCCTCTTCAGCCCGGTCTACCTCGACGGGGCCTAACTCCGCGGCGTCGAGGTCCGCCGCGAGTGGCGGAACATCGACCTGCTGATTACCTGCGACGAGCCAAGCTTCGTGATCGCGATCGAAAACAAGATCAACAGCCAGGAACATTCGGATCAACTCGCCCGCTACCGCCAAACGGTCGCCGAGAGCAGCGAGCTGAGCCACTATGCCAAACCGCAATACGTCTTTCTGACGCGTGACGGAGACGAACCGACCGACAGCAACTGGACGATCTACACCTACGCTGATCTACACCGTTCCTTGAGTCGTTGCCGTGAAATTAACCACTCGCAGATGGGCGACGACGTATTGGCGTTTCTGGATCATTACCTACGACTCGTCGGGAGCCGCATGATGGACGACGCGAAAATTACCGAACTGTGCCAGGAAATCTACAAGAACCACCGGCAGGCCATCGACTTGATCCGAGACCGCGTCGCCGACACACCTTTCGGCTATGCGGAAGTATTGGAACTGCTGCAAAACAGCCAAGATTGGCAGGTGCTGCGTCAAGGCAAAGCGTCGATCAATTTCACCTTGAACCAAGTTTCACCCGAGCATCCTTATTATGTCGCGTTTTCAAAACGGAAAGCCTGCTCCCTGGCTGAATATGTACCTTGAGTGGTGGACTGACGAGTGCCGCTGGTTCAGCAATATCGGGCCTCACGATAATCAAGGATTGCGACAAGCAGTTGTTGTCGCACTGAGAGAACAAGGTAGCCAACTCAAATTAAAGTCCAGCGGTAAGATTACGAAACAGTGGACGACGATGACCAATATCCGTGTCGCAAGCTGGAAGAATGCTCCCATCGATCTTGAGGCGATGCTAAAGTCGTTGCAGCAGCATCTCGACGAACGCGCCCCCTTGATGAAACGTGCCTGTGATCTGATTACCGAAGTTATAGGTAACCATACTTCCAAGGAAAATTAATGGCCCTTACCCCCTCGACGATGTTGGAACTCGGCACCGTGGCCCCGGATTTTTCCTTGCCGGATGCCGACGGAAAGGTCTTTACCTTGCAAAACTTTCGGGGGCCGTTGCTGGTGATGTTTATTTGCAACCATTGTCCGTACGTGAAACACGTCGCGCCGGAGTTGGCGCGGCTGGGGCGGGACTATGACGGGCGGGTGGGGGTGGTGGCGATTCAGTCGAACGATATCGAGGCGTATCCCGAGGACGGGCCGGGGAAAATGAAAGAGGAAAAAGCGGCGCGGGGCTATCCGTTTCCTTACTTGCTCGACGAGGATCAGGCGGTGGCCCGGGCGTATTCGGCGGCGTGCACCCCGGACTTTTTTCTGTTCGATCGCGAGCACAAGCTGGTGTATCGCGGGCAGCTGGACGACAGTCGGCCCCACCGGATCAGCAGCGGAAACTACGACGATCGTAACGGCGCGGCCGACGGCAAGGACCTGCGGGCCGCCCTCGACGCGGTGTTGGCGGGCAACCAGCCGACCGACCGCCAGGTGCCGAGCATGGGCTGCAACATCAAGTGGAAGCCCGGCCAGGAACCGGCCTACGCCTGAAACGATCGGCGGAGTCCTAAGCCAGCCACGGCAGCGTGCTCAGCACCTTTAAGTGCTCGGCCAGGTCCCGCACGGTCCGTCCGTGACGTGGATCGGCAAGGTCGGTATTCGCGCCAAGTGCTAACAGGCGGTGGGCCACCGGCGACGCCACACGGCCTCGCATCACGCACCGGTGCAGGGGGGTGAACCCCTCGGGGTCCTTGGGACACGTCGCATTCGGATCGGCCCCGGCTTCCAGCAGCATCAACGCGGCCCCCCCCTCTTGCTCGTCCCCCCCTCCATCGTTCCCCCCTCCATCGCCCCCCCCTCCATCGCTCACCTCCCCCTCGCCCGCATCCCTAATTCCCCCTTCCTTGAGATGGGGCGGCGGGCTGATCCAATGGATGGACCCCGCCGCGGCTTCATCGAGCGGCAGCAGCGCGGCGTGCAACGGCGTCCGCCCCTGGGCGTCGCGGGATTCGAGGTCCGCGCCGCGGCGACACAGCAACTCGACGACCCGGGCGCGGCGGTGACGGGCCGCCAACCAGAGCGGGCTGCGCCGCTGGGCGTCGTGGACCTCCACCTCGGCGGAGGCCTCGAACAAACGCTGGACCACCGCGACATGACCCGCCTGGGCGGCGAGGTGCAGCGGGGTTTGCCGGGCGTGCAGCGGCGTGATGAACCGCGTCCGACAATCGGGCCGAACGCCCTGGCTCAACAACCAGTCCACCACCTCCACCCGCCCCCCGTCCCCCCCCTCCCCCCCCTCTCCCCCGTCCCCCCCGTCTCCCGCCACTTCCGTCTCCTGCTTCGCTTCCCCCGCGGCCTCGCGGCCGACTCTAGGACGTGCGGCGGCGGCGATGTGGAGCGGCATCCATTGTTCCTGACCCCACGGCCGCTCCTGGGGCAAAAACTGCCGCAGCGCCGCGGAACGATCCGCGAACGCCTCGATCAACTCGGCCAGCGGGGCGGTTTGCAGTTGCAGGATGAGGGGGTGGAAGTCGGGCATCGGATCGACCGGGGAGCGCTACGGTAAGATGGGCATCCTAGCCGGTGAATTGCCGCCTCGGCCGACGCTCGTCGTGCGGGGTGGCCCGGCCTGAATGTTCCGCCCCGATGCCGCGGAGAAAGCTCCTTTTGCCATGAACGATGCCGCCCCCCCGTCTCCTTCCTCTGCCCCGATTCATTCCGGCCGATCAAAATCTGCCGAGGAAGGCGAGACGAAGAAGAGCGCCCGCCGTGGCCGCCGCGCCGATCCGTTGCTGCTGGAGATTGCCTGGGAAGCCTGCAATCAGGTGGGCGGGATTTATACGGTGCTGCGTAGCAAGGTGCCGTCGATGATGAGTCGGTGGGGCGGGCGGTACTGCCTGATCGGGCCTTATAACGAAAAGAGCGCGCCCATCGAGTTTGAACCCGCGCCGCTGGTGGGGGTGATGGGCACGGCGGTCAAGGAGATGCAGGAGATGGGCTACGGGGTGGAGTACGGCCGATGGCTGGTCTCGGGCCGACCCCACATCGTGCTGCTGCGTCTGGACAAGACCAAGTCGTACCTCAACGACACCAAGTTCCGCCTGTGGTCGGACCACGGCATCCCGACACCCAACCACGACCCGCTGGTCGATGACGTGGTGGCCTTCGGCGAGGCGACGCGGATGTTGCTGTCGCTTTTGGCCAAACGGGAATCCCGCCGCCGCCGCATCGTCGCGCACTTTCACGAATGGATGGCGGGCGCCGCGATCCCCATGCTCCGCCAGGAAAAATGGCCCGGGTCGATCGTCTTCACGACCCACGCCACCCTCCTGGGCCGCTACCTCGCGATGCAGAACCCGGTGTTCTACGACCACCTCTCGTTCTTCAACGCCGCGGAAGAAGCCAAGCACTTCAACATCGAAGCCCAGCACGGCCTCGAACGCGCCGCGGCCCACGGCAGCCACGTCTTTTCCACCGTCTCCGACGTCACCGGCGAAGAATGCAAACACCTGCTGGGCCGGGTCCCCGACATCCTGCTACCCAACGGCCTGAACATCGAACGCTTCAGCGCGATCCACGAATTCCAGAACCTCCACCAGCAGCACAAAGAACAGATCCACGAATTCACCATCGGCCACTTCTTTCCGAGTTACACCTTCGACCTGGAAAACACCCTCTACATGTTCACCTCCGGCCGGTACGAATACCGCAACAAAGGCATGGACGTGACCATCGAAGCGCTCGCCCAGCTCAACCACCGGCTCCAGGAGGCAGAGACCCCGATCACCGTGGTGTTTTTCATCATTACCAAAGCGCCGGTGCACTCGATCAACGTCGAAGAACTCCAGAGCAACGCCATGCTCCAGGAGTTTCAGGACGCCACCGACGCGATTAAAGAACAGATCGGCCGGCGGCTGTTTTACGACGCCACCGCGGGGCACATCCCCGACCTCAACACGCTGGTGGATGACTATTGGCGGCTGCGGCTGCGGCGGTCGATCCAGTCGTGGAAGCGGGAAGGCCTCCCGCCGATCGTGACCCACGACATGATCGACGACGCCGCGGACGACGTGCTCAATCAGCTGCGCCGCTGCTACCTGCTCAACGCCCCCAGCGACCGGGTCAAAGTCGTGTTCCACCCCGACTTCATCACCGCGACCAACCCGCTGTTCGGCATGGAATACGAGCAGTTTGTCCGCGGCACGCACCTGGGCGTGTTCCCCAGCTACTACGAACCCTGGGGCTACACCCCGCTCGAATCGATCGCCCTGGGCGTGCCCGCGATCACCTCGGACCTCTCGGGATTCGGCAGCTACCTCCAGCAAAACATGCCCAACCACGCGGACCGGGGCATCGGCATCCTCAACCGCCGACAACGCGACTTCCACGGCAGCGCCCACGACTTGTGCGAGCAGATGTTCCACTTCTGCCAGCTCTCCCGCCGCGAACGCATCAACCTCCGCAACCGCGTCGAATCCTTCAGTGAACACTTTGACTGGCACAACCTCGGCCGGCTCTACCACCAGGCCCACGAACTGGCCCTCGATCGTGTCGCCGATTGATCGTCGTCGCGACGACCCGGCCCGGCGTGCCGTCCCCGCCCCCAAACAGGCATCATCCAACGTCATGCGTCACGAATCGCCGTCCCCTAAACTGACCGCATGAACCTGCTTGCTGCCGTCGCCTCCGCTCCCGGTGCTCCCCAGGTGGGGGAAGGCGTCACCGCCGCCAACCTGACGCTGCTGGGGCTGTATCTCGCCTTGGCGATCGGGGTGTCGTTTCTCTGCTCGCTGCTCGAGGCGGGGTTGCTGTCGGTGCCGATGTCCCACGTCGAAGTCATGGCCCGCGAGAACCGCCGCGGCGGCAAGACGCTCAAGCAGATGAAGTCCAACATCGACCGGCCCCTCGCGGCGATCCTGACGCTCAACACCATCGCCCACACCTTCGGCGCCGCGGGCGTCGGGGCCCAGGTGCTAAAAATCTGGGGCAGCGGCTCGGTCGCCATCGGCAGCATCGTCGTCACCCTGTTGATCCTGGTCTTCAGCGAGATCATTCCCAAGTCGCTGGGCGCCGCGAAAGCCAAGCCGTTCGCCCCCTTCACCGCTTACGCCATCCGCGTGATGATCTGGTGCACCTGGCTGCTGCTGCTGCCGCTGCAGTGGATCTCCAACAAGCTGGGCAGCTCGCACAGCGCTGTCCTGACCCGCGACGAGGTCGCCATGACCGCCGAATTGGCCCACACCGCCGGGGTCATCGCCCCCGACGAGATCATGGTCATCCGCAACATCCTCAGCCTCCGCCAGACCCCGGTGAGCACCATCATGACCCCCCGGCCCGTGGTCTTCGTCCTCCCGGCCGACGAAACGGTGCGCAGCGTCCTGGATCGCTACGAAGAGTTTCCCTACACCCGCATGCCCCTGATCGAGCAGGACAAAGACCACGTCATCGGCTACATCACCCGGGCGGACCTGCTGCACGCCAAGCACGAAGGCCACCTCGACCAGACCCTCCGCGACATGGTCAAACCCCTGGACCAGGTGCCCCTTACGGCCCACGTCCTGGCGACATTCAAAACACTGATCCAGTCCCGGCACCACCTGCTGCGGGTGGTCGATGAATTCGGCGGGACCTCGGGCGTGGTGAGTCTCGAAGATTGCGTCGAAACGATTTTGGGACAGGAGATCATGGACGAGACCGATTCTGCGGCCGACCTCCGCGCCGTCGCCGAGCGCCTCCGGGCGGACCGCGACCGCAAATAAACCCACCTCGCCGTCGCGCCCAGAAAAAACTTGTCTACCTTTCCCCATCCGCCCAAACTGCGATTCCTGCGGTTTCAGGCCTTCTGCGGGAAAGCGGTGGATAGTTGTTCACCGCCCGGCCAAACGGATGCGGAAAACATGTGGAAAAGTCATCATCGACGATCCGTAATAACCGCTTGAAAATGGTCGGGTTAACGTTAGGATAGCATGTGAATGGGGATCACCCTAAGTCGTTTTTATGATCTTCAAAATGGGTGAACTATGTTTTTCGCGGTAGAAACAACGGAAAAGCGTTTGATGGGAATTGGGCATTGACACGGCAGGCCGCCGCGCAGTACGTTGGGTCCGCACGTCGCGCCGCGGCGTCTCCGACCGACTTGACAACAGCCGTGGCTCCGGCGGTGGCTTGTGGACAACACGGGTATTTACCTAAAGCGGACTCTCCGCGAAGGCTATTCCATGACCCAGACACTCTCCCCTGCCCTCCGCCGCGTTGGCTCGACCAAACGACCCCGGGGCTCCATGAAACGCTTTGACCCCAAGCTCTGGGACCAGCTGCTGGACACCCTCAAGCAGCGCTACGCCCCCATCTGTCGCCAGTGGTTTTCCGAAGACCTCGAACCCGGTCGGCTCGACGGCGGGGTGCTCGAAATCCTCACCGCGACCGCCATCCAGCAGAATTATCTGCAGAAGCGTTGTCTCGAACCTTTTACCGAGGCCGCCCAGGCGGTGACCCAGCAGCTGGTCGCGGTTCGCTTTGTTTGCGAACTCACCCCGGCCCCGTCGGCGGAGACCGCCGAGCCCGACCCCGCCGCCCTGGAAGCCCTGCTGCCGCCGACGCCCGCCCCGGCCGATGTGGCCGTGGATGCCCGCCCCACCCCCGACGGTGATCCCGACGAGGCGGCCCGCGGGGAGTCCGGGGTGGCCGAATCCGGGGACTCACCCCGTAGCCTCTCGTCGGCGCACCCCGAGCACCGGGTCGTCCTGCCCGCGCCCGCCGCCGCGCCCGCCGCCCCTTCCCGGACCACCGCTTCGTTATCTGCCCGCGAAGCGCTGCCCGACTCGGTCGGCGACGTGGATGCCGATTCGATGGTGCTCAGCCCCGATTACAGCTTCGATAACTTCATCACCGGGCCCAACAACCAGCTCGCCGGCGCGGCGGCCGTGGCGGTCGCCAATCAGCCCGGCACGACCTACAACCCGCTGTTCATCCACGGCGGGGTGGGCCTGGGCAAGACCCACCTGCTCCAGTCCATCTGCCAGTCGATCCTCACCCGGCAGCCCGCGACCCGGATCCTGTACGTCTCCTGCGACGCGTTCATGAATCAGTTCATCGCCTGCGTCAAGGCGGGCAAGATGAGCCAGTTCCGACATCATTACCGCGATGTCGATCTGCTGGTGATCGACGACATCCACTTCTTGGCCAACCGTGAACGCTCGCAGGAAGAGTTTTTCCACACCTTTAACGAGCTGTATCAGTCCAACCGGCAGATCGTGCTGAGCTCCGACGCGGCCCCGTCGGAGATCCCGAACCTCGAAGAACGCCTGGTTTCGCGGTTCAACTGGGGCCTGGTGGCCCACGTCAGCAAGCCGGGCTATGAAACCCGCGTCGCGATCCTGCAGGCCAAGGCCGCGCTGCGCGGTTTCAAGGTCCCGGCCGAAGTCATCGATCTGGTGGCCCGCAAGGTCGATTCCAACGCCCGGGAACTCGAAGGCGCGATCGTCAACCTCCAGGGCTACGCCCAGCTTATGGAGCGCGAAGTCGATATGGCTCTGGCGCGGGAAGCCCTGGGCGAGCCGGCCATGCCCGCCCAAGCCAACCGCGCCACCCTCCAGCACATCGTGGACGTGGTCACCCGCTACTACGACGTGAAACTCATCGACCTCCAGTCCCGCCGCCGGCACAAGTCCATCGTCGAACCCCGCCAGGTCTGCATGTGGCTGGCGCAAACGCACCCGGTTCAGCCTCGAGGAGATCGGCGGCTACTTCGGCGGCCGGGACCACACCACCGTCATGCACTCCATCGAGGTCGTCGAAAACCGCATGAACAACGAAGACGGCTTCACGCCGCAGGTCAACACCATGCTCGACGAGCTGGACCGCGCCACCGCCCAGGCGTATTGACCCTCCCTCCGCCCCCCCCTCACCCCCCCTTCGCCCCCCGTCCCGACACCTTTTCACCTCGAACTCATTCCACGGTTCCCCGCGCCTCATCTCGCAGTCTCTCCTACCCCGGCCGTCCCGCGTTCAGACTCCGCTGGCAAACGGGGGTCGGCGGGGGTCGGCGGCGAGGGTGATCCGCTCGATCTTGGTGGCCAGGCGGGAGCCCGGGTCGATGTCGATGATCACCCCGTGGACCTGGGGATTGGCCTCGCTCACGTCGAAGGCCGCGGGCAGGCCGGTGGACATGTGGTGCACCACGCGGTCGGCGCGTCGGCCCAAGACCGAGTCCTGCGGCCCGGTCATGCCCAGGTCGGTGACGTAGGCGGTGCCCCCCTTTCCGCGGAGGGTGTCGGGGTGGTTGGGGATCGACAGCTCGCTGCCGGGGGCCGGGAGGATGCGGGCGTCGGCGGTGGGGACGTGGGTGTGGCTGCCCACGACGGCGGCGACCCGGCCGTTGGCGTGCCAACCGAAGGCGACTTTCTCGCTGGTCGCCTCGCAGTGGATCTCCAGGATCACCACCGCGGGCGGCTGCTTCCGCAGGTCGTCGAGCAGGCGATCCGATCGGCGGCGAAGGGGTCGTCGGCCTGCACCGAATTCATAAACAGTCGGCCCATGATCGTGCAGACCACCAGGTCGGGTCCACTCTCGTCCACGGGGTTGGGCAGCCGCATGTACCCCTTGCCCCAGGCCCGGCCGGGCACGTTGATCGGGCGGATCAGCCGGTCCGTCTCGTTGAGCGTGTGTTTGATCTGCTGCTTACGGAAGGCGTGGTCACCCAGGGTCATGCCGTCCACGCCCGCGTCGCGGAGCTTCTTGTACTGCTCGGGGGTGATGCCCGAGCCGTTGGCGACGTTCTCGGCATTGGCGAGGATCAGATCGACGCCGTGGGTCTCGCGGAGGACGGGAATTTGCTGGGTCAGGGCCTGCCGGCCGGGCGTGCCGACGAGGTCGCCGAGGAAAGCGATTTTCATGATGGTGCAGGGTTGAAGGGGAAAGTGCGAAGTTGTGACTACGCGGTGCGAAGTTTGGAGGATGAGGCCATCGGGGTGCGGTTTGAAATCAAGGCGTGGGCCGGGGCCGCCGCCGCAGGCTATCAGAACTCGGTTAACCTAGAGCAGACGCGGATCGAGCCACCCGCCGCCGCCGTGGGCAGGTCAAAACTTTTGCCGTTCGCACTTCTAACTTCGAATCCCCCCCTTTCATGCGATGCCCCTTCTGCCAAGCCAACGACGACAAGGTCATCGACTCCCGCGAGGTCGAGCACGGCGGCTCGATCCGTCGTCGGCGGGAGTGCAAGCAATGCGGCAAACGCTTCACCACCTACGAACACGTCGAAACCAACACCCGGCTGACGGTGATCAAACGCGACGGCAACCGCGTGCCTTTCGACCGCGAAAAGCTGATGGGCGGGTTGCAGAAATCGACCTACAAACGGCCCGTGACCGCGGACCAGCTGTCCACCGTGGTCGACGAGATCGAGGCCGAGCTGTTCCGCCGCGGGGCCAAGGAAGTCGAATCGACCGACATCGGCCGGCTGTGCGTGGAAAAACTCAAACGCCTGGACCACGTCGCCTACGTCCGCTTTGCCAGCGTCTACATGAAGATCGCCAACATCGACGACCTGCTGGAAGAAATGATCGAAGTCAAGACGACCGGCCCCGAGCCCGAGCGGCCCGACCAGGGGACACTGTTCAAAGGGTAAAAGTAGGTCGAGGTTGAGTTGTAGTTGTGGTTGTGGTTTTGAAGGCAAGCGCCTCCGCGGCGGGCGGCAAGGGCGTTGCCCCTGCACCCCGAAGGCAAACTGCCGCCCACGGCCCGGCAACGGTTGCGACCCCCCCCCCCCCCCGCCACCCTCCGCCATCCCCCTGCCCGGCGGATTGTTCTTGGTGTGTTGGCATGTCGTGCGTAAGATGAAAGCTCCGGGGGTTTAACTTCCGGGGCTAATGTTCCGGGGTTCATTTCTTTTTTGTCTCTGCGATCTATTTCATCTCTCTCGAAAGGGTTGGCTCATGCCCGAGGTTCAAGCCATTGTGTGTAAGAAGAAGGCGGCGGTGCGGACGATCGATCCGCAGGCCACGGTGTTGGAAGCGTCGCAGCTGATGAATCAGCACCAGATCGGGGCGCTCATCGTGATCGAGGGTGGGCGGGTGGCGGGGATCTTTACCGAGCGGGACGTGATGCGTCGGATCGTGGTGGAGCGGCGTGATCCCGCCACGGTGCTGGTGGCGGAGGTGATGACCCGGACGGTCGTGACTTGCCGGACCCACACGAAGCTGGCCACCGCCCGCAAGCTGTTTCTCGAGCGCCGGGTCCGCCACCTGCCGGTGATGGATGCCGCCGACCAGCTGGTGGGCATGATCTCCATCGGCGACCTCAACGCTTGGGAACTCGACGGCCAGGAATGCAAAATCGCGGCGCTGGAAGAAGTGATTTACGGAATGGTCTGAACCGCCCCCTCCCCCCTCGCCCCCCTCGCCCCCCTCGCCCCTTCTCCTCCCCCCGCAGTGATCGGTGCGGCCGTTTCTCCTCGACAGGGTTGCCCACTTTGTCAACCCCCGTCCCGCGAGAGCGGCGCGGGGGACCTTGATCGTTGACGTGGCTCATTCGCGAAACTGAAGGCGCGGGGACAACGCAAGTATTTTTGTGGGAAGCGGGGTTGGGGGGTGAGGGGCGGGGAGGGGGGTGAGGGGGGGGAGGGCTACACTCTTGGGCCCCCGACGTGGGGGTGGCGTGAGTGGTTGTTTAATAGAAGTTGGCGGTGGTTGCCCCGTGATTCCTTTCGTTGCCTGGTTTGTGTGGTCCGCCGCCGCGTTGAGTGCGGCGGTGTGGGCCTGGTTGAATATCCCGCGGTACGCGAAGTTGCTGCGTCACACGTTGGCTCAGCCCGGCGAAGGGTTCGCGGACGGGCCGGAAGAAGCAGGCGACGGGGGGCCGAGGGCGGGGGGGGGGGCGGGGAGGGGGGGCTGGCCGGGGGTGGCGATTTTGACGCCGGGGCGGGACGAGGCGGAGCATCTGCCCACGGTGTTGCCCGAGCTGTGCGAGCAGGACTATCCCCGGCATCGGGTGGTGTTTATCGATGATGCGAGCGGCGACGCGACGCCGCGGATCACCCAGGCGATGGCCCAGCGGTACGACAACCTGACGGTGGTGCGCAACGAGCAGCCCCCCCCGCCGGGGTGGATGGGCAAGTGCTGGGCGATTCAACAGGGGTACGAGGCCTTGGTGAAGCTCGAAGCGGAAAGTGCGGGGTGCGAGCTTGAAGGCAAGCGGATCAGCAAAACATCGTCGGAGGACTCGCCCGATTTATCTGCGGGCCTCGAAGACCGTGCATCGGCCTTCGATTGGCTGTGTTTCACCGACGCGGACATCCACTGGCACCCGCTGCTGCTGCGGCGGGCGATGGCCTACTGCGCGGAGCACGACGCGGAGTTGCTGGGCGTCGCGCCGACGCTGCGGTTCGGCAGCGCCGCCGAGGCAATCGTGCAGCTGCAGCTGATCCTGGCGCTGGGATTGATGCTGCCCTACGACGCGGTGGTGAACCCCGACTCGCCGCGGACGCTCACCGGCGGGGCGTTCATCCTGGTCAAGCGCCGTTACTACGACCAGATCGGCGGCCACACCGCGGTCAAGGGCGAGATGGTCGAGGACCTGAAACTCGGCATGGCCCTGAAAGCCGCGGGCGCCCGGCACCGCGTCGCGCTGGCGGGCGACCTGCAGTGGTGCCGGATGTACGACGGCCCGGCGGACCTGTGGGAAGGCCTGACCAAAAACGCCTACGCCGGGCTGATGCACCGCTGGTGGCTGGCGCTGCCCGCCTGCGGAATCCTGCTGATCACCAACGTGCTGCCGCCGGTCTACTTCATCACCGCGCTGGTCTGGCTCATCCTGGCCCCCGGCGGGTGGATGCCCGCCACCGCCCTGCTCTTCTCCGTCGTCGCGCTGCTCGCCCAGGCCCGCGCCCTCAACGCCGTACGCAAACTCATGGACCTGCCCGCCCGCTACGCCTGGACCACCCCCCTGGGCAGCGCCGCCTACCTCCTCATCATCCTCGCCAGCATGATGCAGTACCACACCCGCGGCAACACCTGGAAAGGCCGACGCTACCACGCCGAGTCCTAACCCTTCCGCGGCCGCGGCTCACTCGGTAGAATATGGCGAGCACTGCCCGTGAAGCCATCAATCCTTCTTTGACAGGATCAACAGGATTTTGCGGATCAACAAGATCAAGGCAATCCGGTCAATGCTATTGATAGCGCTTGCGAGGGGACGTTTGATTCGCCACCCCTATCTCCGGATCCTGTCAATCCGGCCTTAAATCTTGTTCATCCTGTCGAAGCCTTTCTTCCAAACCCCGCACCCTGGCCCGACTCCCCTGAAGTGGGAAAGCCCCACCCTCCCCCTCGCAAACCTGCGAAAGCCCCCGCTGGTATCCTGCGTCGGTTCCAGAAAGGGGTTTCACCTTTGCTTAAGTTTCTCGAATTACTGATCGACTGGCAGGATCTGCGGCTCGAGTTCGGGATCGACGCGGTGGTGTACGCCGGGTTGGCGCTGCTGGGCACGACCGTGTTTCTGTTGCGGCTGGTGATCTCGCTGGTGCTGGGGTTTGGCGATACGGACTTCGACGTCGAGGACCTGGACCACGGCGGGTTTCCGCTGATCTCGGTTCTCTCGGTCACCGCGTTTTTTATGGGTGCCGGGTGGATGGGGCTGATCGCGCGGGTCGAGTGGGGGCTGGACCCGGTGCCCTCGTCGATGGCGGCCGCGGCCTTCGGGATGGTCTGCATGGTGCTCGCCGCCAGCCTGATGTTTGCCGGGCAAAAGCTGACCCAGGACGTGACCTACGACCACGAAACCGCCGTGGGCCGCACGGGCCAATGCTACATGACCATCCCTGCCCAGGGCGAGGGCAGCGGCCAAGTCCGCGTCAGCGTCTCGGGCCGATCCATGATCGTCAACGCCACGTCCGCCGGCCCCGCCATCGCCGCCTTCGCTGACGTCAAGGTCATCGCCACCCGCGACGACGGCAGCCTCTTGGTCGAACCCGTTAGCTAAACCAAACTAATGATTGAACGCCATGACGCCATGACGCCATGACGCCAAGACGCCAAGACGCCAAGAAATCAAGCAGCCCTATCAAACAAACAACTTCAGCCACAGACCGCCGACCACAACCTGGTTTTTAGCAATTCGCTCAAATCAACTTTCACAACTCCCCTGCCTTGCATCCGCGTCCATCCGCGGTTTCAACTTCTTATGTTTTTCTCCGCGTCTTGGCGTCTCCGCGTCTTGGCGTTTGCATCACACCCCCCACTCCTGATTAAGCGATTTTCCCATGATCCACCTCCTCGGTCTCTCCCTCGCCCAGTTCAACCCCCTTAACGACGACAGCGCCGGCGGCGGGCTGGGGCTGCTGATCCTCGTGGGCATCCTGCTGCTGATCGCCTTCGCGGCGTTCATCGCGGTGGTCAAACGCTACAAGCGCTGCCCGTCCAACCGCATCCTCGTGATCTACGGCAAGGTCGGCGGTGAGCGCGCCGCCAAAGCTATCCACGGCGGCGGCGCGTTCGTCTGGCCGGTGATCCAGGACTGGGCGTTCCTCTCGCTCGAGCCCATGACCATCGACATCGAACTCGCCAGCGCACTGTCGAAGAAGAACATCCGCGTCGGCGTGCCCTCGACCTTCACCGTGGCGATCAGCACCGAGCCGGACGTGATGAACAACGCCGCCGAGCGGTTGTTGGGCTTGCGTGAACAGGAGATCGCCGCCCAGGCACGCGACATTATCCTCGGCCAGATGCGCTTGGTCATCGCGATGCTCACCATCGAAGAGATCAACCAGGACCGCGAGAAATTCCTGGACCTGGTCAACAAGAACGTCAACTTTGAATTGTCCAAAGTCGGCCTCTACATGATCAACGTGAACATCCGCGACATCACCGATGAAAGCGGCTACATCGAAGCTCTGGGTAAAAAAGCCGCGGCCGAGGCGATCAACCAAGCGAAGATCGACACCGCCCAAGCGCCGCGTGAAGGGGCCATCGGCACCGCGGCGGCGGACAACCAGCGCGAGGTGCAGGTCTCGGCGCAGGTCGCCGAGTCCAACATCGGCCAGAAGCAGGCGGAACGCGACCAGCGCATCCGCACCGCCGCGCTCGAGGCCGAAGGCATCGCCGGCGAGGCCGGCTCGCAGCGCGAACAAGAGATCGCCATCGCCCAGCAAAACGCCCTGGCGATCCAGGGCAAGAAGCAGGCGGAGGCGGACCAGCGCATCAAGGTCGCCAGCTACGAAGCCCAATCGATCGAAGGGGAAAACAAGTCTAAAGCCGACATCGCCGCCTACGAAGCGACCCTCGCCGAGGCCCGCGCCGACTCCCGCCGCCGCGGGGACGTGGCCCTGGCTAACGCCAGCCGCGACGTTCTCGTCGCAGAGAAGGAAGAAGAACTGGCGCGGATGGAAAAAGACGTCATCGCCAAGCAGATGATCGAGCAGCAGCAGGTCAAGATCGAAGCCGAGGCCGAGGCCGAACGCATCCGCCGGATCGCGCAGGGCAACGCCGACGGCACGCTGGCGAAATACAACGCCGAGGCCGAAGGCCTGCGCAAAGTCCTCGACGCCAAGGCCGCGGGGTACAAAGCGCTCGATCGACAGCTGCGGCGACCGCAAGGACATCGCCCCGGCCCTGCTGATTATCGAAAAACTCCCCGAACTCGTCGCCGAGCAGGTCAAAGCCATCCAGAACCTCAAGATCGACAAGATCACCGTGTGGGACAGCGGCCAAGGCGCCGGCGGCGACGGGACGACGGGTTCAACGGGCAACTTCCTCAAGGGCCTCATCGGATCACTCCCCCCCATCCACGAACTCGCCGAACAGGCGGGCATCGACTTGCCCGAGGTCCTGGGCAAGGTGCAACGACCCGCGGAAGAAACCTCGGCACCCGATGTCTCGACTCCAGCCCCTGTCGCAGACTTGAATCGCTAACTTTTACTGATCTGCAGCCAGTCCGTCTGTTTTGTCTCGCTCATGCACACTCAGTCGTCACCCGTTGTTATCATCCGCCCCTGCCCGGAAACGCTCATGCAGTGTTCGACCATTGGCATCCTTCCAAGCTAGCCAACCATTACCAGTACCGCCCATTAATACATTTGCAGCCGCACTCGGGCTACTGAAGGATTCGTCACGGGTTAACACGAGGATCCCATTTTTTTCAATAAGTAAGCCCTCTTCTATCAGGCGTGCTCTTCGCTTCGGCTGGGAGTGGTTTCCGCTAAAAGAGGGAACAGCATCAAGCCGGCCGGTCGAGCCTTTCAGTACTGTCAAACCGTCTTCGGTATATACCGCTTGAGCATTGATACCCCGGTCTGTGCAATAAAATCTTCGTGAAGCTTTATCATTCGTCGTATCGGTTGATACTTTTTTAGAAACCTTGGCTTCGAAAACTGCGAAGCCGACAGTGCTCAGCAGCGTTCCCGCCGTCTCAAATACTTCCATCACGTCCGCCTGCATCCACTCGGGGATAGGTGGCTGCGAGCCCGCGTTGCCGTTGGCGAGTTGGTAGCGGCCGGCCTCGTTGGCTTCCCGGATCGAGAGGAACTCCAGCAAGCGGGCGTGGGCTTTGGTGAGGCTGCCGGTGCGGGAACCGATCACGACGGCAAGATTCCAAAAATCTTTTTTTGGATCCTGGTGGTGTTGTTTAAGTCGGCTCGCGCAATTGTCTGCCTCGCCGATGTACACCATCGGTTCGCCGTCGTCGGACTCGCCGAACAGGAAGTAGACGCCCACGCCGGTGAACTCATCTCGCGGCAGCGCCTGATCCAGCTTGGAACGTGGCACGACGGCGGCCTGCACGATGCGGGTAGTGATCTCGGCGATCCGCACGCCCCGGGGTTCCCCGGCCGGGCAGTAGATTTGTATGGTCTGGCCACGCTTGTTCATCGACGCGATCTTAACGTCTCAGGCGAATGCCTTGGGAGCGGCCGTTATCGCCGACGGCGACGGCGGGGCCGACATGGCCGTGACGTACGCCCGGCCCCGGGCCTCCAGCGAGGCGGCGATCTGGTTCCACCGGCCGCGGACTTCCTGCTCCGCCCGCTCGGCGGTGGCGTGCCCGGTCGCCGCCTCGGGATCGGACTCCGCCCGGCGGAGCAGGCTCCGCAGCGGCAGTTTTCGCACCTGCCCAAAGACCTGTCGGCCCGCCTCGACCAGCGGTTCGTCAGCCTGTTTCACCAGCCGGCGGATCGTCGCCGCCGCCCGTTGCGCCGCCGCCGGATCGTCCAGGTCGCCCCGCCGCAGGGCCACGTCGATCAGGTACGCCCGGGACCAATGCTCCGCGAGCTTGTTGGCCACCGCCCGCACCGTCAAAAAGATCAGCACCTTCTTGAACAGCTTCAGCGGCAGCTTGATCACGAACCACACCGGCGTCAGCAGGCAGCCCCGCAGCCGCTGGCTCCAGGACCGCGAAGGATAGAACGCCGCCGCGACCGCCGGCTCCAGCGCCCGGCCGTGGGTGTCGGCCACCGCCGCGGGCACCCGCCGCGCCAGCAGGCTCTCCACCACGTCATCGACCAGGGGCAGCGGGATGATCGGCGTGAGGCCCGCCAGCGTCGCACTGGCGTAACGACGCCAGTCAAACTCGGCGGGCGGCACGGGGGTGGGGTCGCTTACTTCCATGAGTCAAGCATAAACGGTCCGCCTCTCGGAGTATTAAACCGGGCAGTGATTGCTACGACGACGGCGGACAGCGGGCGGGACTTCGGGTTGCGCCCGACCACCGGCGGTAAGCCCCTTGCGGTTTAATTCATCACTCCGCTGACCCCCCGACCTCGATCCCACCCCGCGTGCGCGGAGGTACCATTGGCCCCATGCATCAGGAGGACCTGGACATCTCGACCCGCGGCCAGGGCACGACCGAGATCACCTCACCGGTCCGCGAGGTGCTGCGCGTATCGGGTTTGACCCGCGGATTGGTGCACGTCTTTTGTCAGCACACGTCCTGCTCGCTGGTGCTGATGGAAAACGCGGACCCGTCGGCGCGGCAGGATTTAGAGGCTTATCTAGAGCGGTTGGTGCCGGAGGACGAGCCGTATTTCACGCACACCGCGGAGGGGGCCGACGACATGCCGTCGCACATCAAGATGGCGCTGACGCGCAGCAGCGAGACGATCCCGTTTGCCGAGGGTCGGCTGCGGCTGGGCACGTGGCAGGGGTTGTTCTTGTGGGAACACCGCACGGCTCCGCACACCCGCCGACTGGTGGTCACGGTCACGGGGGGGTGACGAGGGGGTGAGGGGGTGGGGGGGGGCGATCAATCGGCGGCGGGGGGCAGCCAACCCAGTGACACCAGGAAGTCGTCCATCGCTTGCACGGTGGCGTGGTGCATTTCCATCGACTCGGGTCGGGGATTGAAAAAGCCGTGGGGCTGATCGGGGTAGAGGATCAGGTCGCTGCGGACGCCGAGGGCGGTCATCTCGTCGCGGACTTTCTCGGCGGTTTCGACGGGGATGAGTTTGTCCTTCGTGCCCAGCAGGACCAGGGTGGGCGGCATCTCGGCGTGGAGGTTGTGAACGGGGGAGAACTCGCGCCACCGGTCGCCGAGTCGGTTCTGGCCGTAGCCTTCGGGCGAGTTGTCGTAGACGGGATTGAACAGCACCAGCGCGTCGGGACGCTGGCTGATGTCCGCCAGCGTGTCGGAGGCGGGGGGTTGGTCGTCGATCCAGTCGGCGGTCAGGGTCGCCAGTGCCATCGCCAGGTGCCCGCCCGCCGAGCCGCCGCCGGCCCCCAATCGATCGGGGTCGATGCCGTAGGCCGGGGCGTGGGCGCGGGCGTACCGCATCGCGGCGACCGCGTCTTTGACGCATTCAAACGGCGTGGTGCCGTGGCCGTTTTTCGTGCGGTAGTCCGCGGTGATGCCGACGATCCCGCGGTCCGCGAGGTGCTGCGCCTGGCTTTTAAGATGGTTACGGTTGCCGCCCATCCATCCGCCGCCGAAGAAAAACAAGACCGCGGGCGCGTGGGCTTCGGGCGTGTGATCCGCCGGGAAGAAGTATTCGAGATGCAGCTCGGCCTGCGGGGTGGTCTTGTAAACCACCAACGTCGCCGGCAACACCTCGACAGATTCCCCCCGCGCGGAACCGCAGGCCAACAACGGTAACGCGATGAGGAGTGACCGCCATGGCCAAGCAAGCATGTTCATGATCGTTCTCGGTGATTTTGGTTAATTAAATTGATTGCGTCAATGCCCCGCCGAAGACCCGAAACTTACAAGGCGTCGATCACCATCTGGCCGATGTCGGTGGTCGAATATCCCGAGCGGTCCAGGGACTTGCCGGCAAACTTCGGGGTCACCGCCTGTACCGCCTGGCCGATCTTTTGCCCCGCCTGCACCGCGGCGGCGTGGCCCTTGATCCGGCCGACCTCGCGCAGCAGCAATCCCATCGAATCGATGGCGGCGATGGGGTTGGCCTTGTTCTGACCGGCGATGTCGGGGCGCTGCCGTGCACCGGCTCGAACATGCTCGGGGCCTTCCCCGTCGGATCGAGATTGCCCGAACTGGCGATGCCCATGCCCCCCGCGATCGCCGCGCCCAGGTCGGTGATGATGTCGCCAAACATATTGGGCACCACGATCACGTCGTAGATCTCCGGGCTGCTGACCATGTACATGCAGCACGCATCGACGTGGTGGTAATGCGTTTCGATCTCGGGAAACTCCTCCGCCACCTCGTGGAACGTCCTCAGCCAGGTCTCGCCGGCGAAGTTGAGCACGTTGGTTTTGTGCACCAGCGTGAGGTGGCCGGCGTAGCCCTGATTTTTGCGATTCTTGGCGGTGTCAAAGGCGTAACGGACGCAGCGCTCCACGCCGTGGCGGGTGGCGACCATGGTCTGGTTGGCGACCTCGTGGGGCGTGCCCTTGCGCATGATCCCGCCCAGGCCGCAGTAGAGGTCTTCGGTGTTTTCGCGGACGCAGACGAAGTCGATGTCGTCGGCGGTCTTGTTTTTCAGCGGCGTGTCGATGCCGGGGTACAGCTTCACGGGACGCAGGTTGATGTACTGATCCAGGTCGAAACGCAGCTTCAGCAGGATGCCCTTTTCGATCACGCCGCCCGCGAGGCGGGGGTCATTGGGTTGGCCGCCCACGGCCCCGAGCATGATCGCGTCGAAGCCGCGGAGCGTGGCGATGTCCTCGTCGGTCAGCACGTGGCCGGTGTCGAGGTAGTGGGCCGCGGAAAAGGGGAAGTCCGTCCGGGCCACGTCGAGCTTGACACTGGGGGCCACGGCATCGAGGACATCGAAAGCCTGCTCGACGACTTCGGGCCCGATGCCGTCGCCGGCGAGGTTGGCTAATCTAAGGGTCATGGCAAAAGCTCCGGGAAACGAGACGCGGGAGAGAAAGGGGGGGGCGGGCGAAACATCTTACGCCAAAGGACCGCCGCTGCCGTGCCCGGAGCGCGGGCATGACCTGCACGGGGCGAGGGTGGTGGGAGGGGGGGAAGGGGGTGGAACCGACCCGAACGACGGCCGTTGGCTATTGTTGTTCCGCTGTGGATCGTTAAGTCGACCACGGAGGCTAGGAGACACGGAGTCACGGGAGAAAGGCAAAAGGCCTTTGACAGGATGACAGGAAGAAAGGCAGGATCGACAGGATTCGGAAAAAGACATTGATACTGATCTAAGACGATGAAGGCAGGTAACGAAAGTCAGCATCAGATGTATTCCGAACCCTGTTGATCCGGTTTCCATCCTGTCATCCTGTCAAATTTGCCTTGCCTGCCTTGCTCCGTGTTTCCTACCCCCCGTGGTCGCCTCGCTTGCCTTCTCCCCACGAACCCGCGCAAATAGCGAATCACGACGCCGGGCCGTCGACTTGGCCGCTGGTGGCGGGGCGGAGGGCTTCGTCGAAGGTTTTGAGTTGGATCAGCAGCTGGTCCATCGCGGTGCGGAGGTCGGCGGCGGATTGGCGGGCCTGTTCGAAGACCGGGACCATTTTATTCACCGCCGGGGTGGTGGTGTCGTTGGCGAGGTAGGTGCGGATGTCGTCGAGGTGTTGGAGGAACGGGCTGTAGGCGTTCTGCAAATTTTGGAACGCGGGGTCCAGGGCGTTGAAGTCTTCGCGGACCGCGACGAGGCGTTCCTGGGCAGCGCGGCGGAGGTTCTGGTTTTCCATTTCGAGGATGTCGCCGTACCAGTGTTCCTGGTATTTGGCGAACTGGCGTTTGGTCGCGGCGCGCTGCTCGGCGACGTCGTCGGCGCTTTCATTCATTCGGCGGATTTGTTTGGTCAGGTCCTTGAAATCGCCCGCCAGGTTGGTGCCGGACTGGGGCAACCGCTCAAGGGCGGTGAGGGTGGTGCCGACTTGATTTTTGCTGGTCTGGACCGCGGTGCCCAGGCGGTCGGCAGATTCGAGGGTGTTGCGGGCGCCGTCGTGCTTGTCATAGGCCGTGGAGGCGCAGCCGGTGAGGGTAAGAAAACCAACGACGATCAGTAGGGGAAAAATCGATTTCATGATGGAGTCTTTCGGACAGAACCGCGTGGCGTCATGAGGCAGGCGGAGCGGAGCGGAGCGGGGTGCAGGGTGCGGGGTACGGGGTTCGGGGTCAAGTCATCAAGCAGGAAGCGGGGGCGAAACCGGAGCAGGGGGGGGGGCGGACCCGCGGGGGGGGCGGGGGCTAAACTACGGCCATGAATGATAGCGCTACGGAACTAAACCTCGCCACCACGGGCATCGTGATCGTTGACCACGGCTCGCGGCGGGCGGCAAGCAACGAGATGTTGGAAGTGTTCGTGCGGCAGTTCGCCCCCGACAGCGGGTACGACATCGTCGAGCCGGCGCACATGGAGCTGGCCGAGCCGTCGATCGAGACGGCGTTCGACAAGTGTGTTGAGCGGGGGGCGACGAAGGTCGCGGTGGTGCCGTATTTTTTGTCGCCGGGCAAGCACTGGCACCAGGACATCCCCAACATCACGCGAGAGGCGGCGCTGCGGCACCCGGGCGTCGAGTTTGTGGTCACCGCCCCGATCGGGCTCAATCCGATGATGAAGCAGGTGATCGCGACGAGCGTGGGCTACTGCCTGGATCAGATCCAAGGCAAGGTCGCGGAGTGCGCCAGCTGCGCGGGGACCGGTCGGTGCAGCCTGAAGACGGCGGAAGAAGCTGAGGTCGTGGAGTTCAAGGGCGGCGGTGGGGGTGGGCATAGCCACGGCCACGGGCATGGCCACGCGCATTGATAGAAGGGGTGGGAGCTAACGTTATAGATAGAGGGCGAGGCGGGGAGGGCAAGGTTTCGCCGCGGTCACCGCCAAGGCGGGGCGTCGTCGTCTTCATCTTCCTCCTCATCAAGCTCGTCCTCCGGCGTCCAGCCCGTCGGCGGGTCGTCTTCATCCTCCGGCCCGGTTTGGGGGGACTCGGCGTCGGCGTCATCATCGTCGTCGGCGGGTTCGGCGGTGACGCGGCGGGCGGATTCGGACCAGATGTCCAGGGGCTCGGTGGCGGGTTCGGGTTGCCGGGTGTCGTTGAGCCGTGCCCGGCGGCGGGCGAGTCGTCGCGCGATCGCGATGCAGAACACCACCAGCGCCAGCGCGAGAAACACCGCCCCGACAAAGGCGAGCGTGCCGAAGCCATTGCGCAAGCTACGCAGCTGCGCATCGGAGTAGGAGGTGGCCAGCAGGAGGGGGAGCGGCAAAAGCACGGGATTAGTTTACTTTGCGGGGGGGCAGCGGAGGCGATCACGGAGGGTAGGAAACACGGAGCAAGGCAGGCAAGGCAAATTTGACAGGATGACAGGATGGAAACCGGATCAACAGGGTTCGGAATACATCTGATGCTGACTTTCGTTACCTGCCTTCATCGTCTTAGATCAGTATCAATGTCTTTTTCCGAATCCTGTCGATCCTGCCGTTTTATCCTGTGCATCCTGTCAAAGGCCTTTTGCCTTTCTCCGTGACTCCGTGTCTCTTACTCTCCGTGGTCGCTTCGATACGGATCGGTCGCGGGGAGCAGCGGAGATCAAACGTTTGCCGGTTTGGGGCCGCGGTAGGTGCAGGCGGTCTTGGTGGTTTCCCAGACGGTGAGTTCGTCCAGGTGGCTGCCGGGCAGGGCCTCCGCCAGCGGGTCGGCCAGCATGTCCCAGGCGACGGCGGCGATGTGTTCGACCGACGGGTTGTGGTCGGCAAATCGGGGGACATCGACGTTGAGGTGCTTGTGGTCCAGGGGGTCGATCAGGGCGCGATCGACCACGGCATCGAGGGCGGACACGTCGGTGGTGTGGCCGGCGGGGTCGATCGGGCAGCGGGCGACGACCTGGACGCGGTAGTTGTGGCCGTGGCCCGCGGGGTTGTTGCACTTGCCGAAGGTCAGGCGGTTCTGCTCGTCGCTGTGGCCCGGGACGTGGAGGCGGTGGGCGGCGGAGAATTCGTAATGTTGTTTGATCAGGACGTGTTGGGGCATGGGGAGAGGTGGGTTTGGGGGGAGGCCGTCGGCCGAGGGGTCGGAAGCGCGTTGGACGGCATAACTGAGGTAGGGCGTGAGCTGCAGCGTGAGGCAAGTCACCCGGTGCTTGAGGGGGGGCTGGAGGTCCGCCAGCAGGTCGCGGAGCAGTTGACCCAGGGGCACGTCCGCGGCGTCGGCTTCGTCGGCAATCGCGGCACGCAGGCGGCGCAGGGCGTGGTCGCGGACGGCGGTGTCGATGTGCTTGATATTGATGAAGTAGCCGGTGTCGGGGTCGGCCTCGCCCCGGCAGGTCACGTGCAACTCGTAGTACCGCGCCAGGCCCCGGGGCGGGGGCCAGGCAGAAAAAGTGTTGTCACGTGGCGTCGGCTCGTCCGCCGAACCGTTGAGGCAAAAGCGGACGGTGCGGGTCAGATCGAGCATGGCGGGCAGGGGTCGGGTTCAGGGTTCAGGGGTCAGGGATCAGGGATCAGGGATTTTAGATTGGCGTGGGGCGGCACGAGAGTTTAGGCGTCGAGCGGATTGACAGAGACAGATTGTCTCTTGGCGGGATGCCGGCCTTGCTAAAACCTTCGCCACGTTTCACCCGGCCCGAGTACCAGGCGAAATCTAACTAACCCCTGCCCCCTGTCCCCTGTCCCCTGTCCCCTGTCCCCTGTCCCCTGCACCCTGACAACTGACCCCCGACCCCTGCCCGCGCCTTACACTGGCGCGATGAAGAAGATGCTTCTGATCCTGGCGGCGGGGGTGGCGGTGGGTTTGCTGGGTTGGGGGGTCTATTCCGCGACGCGGCCGGGGTCGGTGCTGATCAGTGAGGCGGAGGCGGCGGAGCGGTTGGAGCTGCTGGGCGAGCGGTTCAGCGCGGCGATCGAGAACAAGCGGGACGTGTCGCCGTTGCTGCCGGAGGTTAAATCCATCGTCGCCCAGCGGCCGCGGCTTCGGGCGGGGCGGACGCTGCTGGGGCAGATTTACGCCCGGCAGGAGCAAACCGATCGGGCCTACGCGGAGTTCGCCGCGGCGCTGGAACTGGGCCCGGACGATGCGCAGCTGCAGAACTTGGCGGGGACCGCGGCGCAGCTGATCGGCGAGGCGGGGTTGGCCGAGACCCACCACCGGCTGGCGGTGAAGGCGGCCCCGCAAGAGCCGGCGTTGCTGCTGCCGTTGGCGGACGTGCTGATCGAGGCCCAGCGGTGGAACGAGGCGCGGGACGTGCTGCTCACCGCCCTGGAAATGGAGATGACGATGCACGCGGCCCACGCGGCGCTGTCGGATGTCTTTGCCGGGCGGGCGCTGGCGTCGGACGACGCGGAAGCGCGGGGCGACGACCTGGTGCGGGCGATCGATCAGATGGAGCGGGCGCGGCGCAGGTGCGCAACGACCCCAAGGGCCGTGAGCAGGAGGTGGTGTACGTGCAAAAGCTGGCGCGGCTGTACGCGCAGCGGGACGAGCCGATGGAGGCGGTGCGGGTGTTGGACGATTTGATGCCCGAGGAGGGCCGGCTGCGGCCCGAGGTGCTGGAGGCGATGGCGGGGTACCTGGAAGCCAACGGCCAGGTCGCGCTGGCGGGGTTGCAGTACGAGATGGCGGCCGACGATCGGCCGGGCGAGGCGTACTACCCCGCGCAGGCGGCGCGGTGGTACGCCAAGGCCGGCAACCGCGACCGCGCGGCCGCTATGGTCGAGCGGGTCCGGCTCGTCGCGCCGCGGCACCCGGTGGTGGCGTGGTGGGATACCACTCGGTGATGGTGGATAGGCAAGTTTGGAACCGCGGATGGACGCGGATCAACGCGGATAAAGACAAGCTCAAAATCCAGATACTTAAGTTCAACTACAGTTGGTAGACATCTAAAATCGCCAAAATAGCACTTTTAATTATATATATCGCGCTCAGTGAACATAAAGATGAGACAACCACCCGGTCTCAATATCCGCGTCCATCCGCGTCCATCCGCGTCCATCCGCGGTTCCAAACTTGCCTTTTTGTTTCTTGGAAATTCGGAAGTTTATCGACCCGCGAGTTTGTGGATCAGGTTGGTGGTGGATCGGCCTTCGGCGAGTTCGATGAGTTCGACGCGGCCGCCGTGGGCTTCCACGATTTCGTGGCCGACGACCTGGTCGCGGGAGTAGTCGGCACCCTTGGCCAGGACGTCGGGGCGGATGGCCTGGATGAGCTGGAGCGGGGTGTCTTCGTCGAAGGTGACGATGTAGTCGATGGATTGGAGTTCGCTGAGGACGGTGATGCGGTCGTCCTGGTGGTTGACCGGGCGGGCGGGGCCTTTGAGGCGGGTGATGGAGGCGTCGGTGTTGAGGCCGACGATCAGCAGGTCGCCCAGGCGGGCGGCGGCGCGGAGGTAGGAGACGTGGCCGGCGTGGAGGATATCGAAACAGCCGTTGGTGAAGACCAGGGTCTTGCCTTGCTTGCGGTGGGCGCAGAGTTCGCGGACCAGGGCGTCGGCGGTGCGGACCTTGCCGAGGGCGGCGTGGTGGAGCTGAAGCAGGGACAGGAGGATTTCGTCGAGGGGGATGGGCACGACGCCGGCCTTCTCGACTTCCAGTCCCGCGGCGACGTTGGCCAGCGCCACGGCGTCGGGCCAGGACGCGGCGTTGGCCCGCGCGGCAGCAAGCGTGGCCAAGACCATGTCCCCCGCGCCGGTGACGTCGTAGACCGAGCGCGCGACGGTGGGCACCTCGTGAAACGTGTCGGCGTCGTCGAGTAAGAGCGCGCCCGACTTATCGAGAGTCAGCACGACGTGGGTCAGGCCCAGCTGAGCTTTGAGCTGGGTGGCCATGGCCCGGGGATCGGTCTGGCCGGTGGCGAGCTGGGCCTCGGTGCGGTTGGGGGTGAGGCAGGTCGCACCGCGGTACTTGGCGTAGTCGGCGACGGCGGCGGGATCGACAAAGACGGGGATGTTTTTTTTCTGGGCCAATGCGATCAGGCCCTGGCACACCGCGGGGGTCAGCACACCCTTGTTGTAATCTTCGAGGCAGAGCACGGCCGCGCCGTCGAGCAGGGTGTCGGCCTGGTCGAGGAGTTGCTGGACGGCGGCATCGTCCAGGGGGGTGAGGTCTTCGACGTCGAGGCGGAACATTTTTTGGGGGTGGCGGTGCTGGGCGAGGCCCACGAGGTTTTGCTTGACGGTGGTGGGCTTGGAGGGATGGACCACGAGGCCCGCGGTGTCGATGCCGGCGTCCGAGAGGGATTGAGAAAGGGTTTGGCCCGGCTCGTCGTGGCCGATGATGCCCAGGCAGGCGACGTGGCAGCGGAGGGCGGCGAGGTCGCGGCAGACGTTGGCGGCCCCGCCGGGCAGAGACTCGGTGCGTTCGACCTGGAGCACGGGGACGGGGGCGTCGGGGGAGAGGCGGGAGGCGTTGCCGTAGGCGTAGCGGTCGAGCATGAAATCGCCGGCGACGACGATGCGGGCGGGTTCCCAGCGGTCCAGCAGCGCGATGAGGGCGGCGGGATCGGGATGGGGGGTAGAGGAAGAGAGAGGAGAGGGGGGGGGCATGGTGGTGGGGGGTGGGGGGTGGAAGTGAGGGAACCGTCACACGGGGCATCGGTGATTTTGGGCCACGGTCAACTGTCGATCAGGCGTCCGCGGGGGGGAGCGGGGCGGGGATTTTTTGGTCCAGGAGCGACTGGAGTTGATCCCGGCCGCGGGTGAATTTCATGGCGACGATGGGGCGGTAGACCGGGAGGCGGGCCTTGACGCCCGAGGCGAAGGTGCGCCATTTGACGTAGTCCTTTTCGGTGGTGACCACGGCGTCGGCCTGCCGTTCGAGGGCGACGCTGAAGATGCCTTCGAGTTCGTCGCGGCTGTAGCGGAAGTGGTCGTCGTAGGTCAGCACGCCGACGCACGAGCCGGCGACTTCGCGGAGGCGGTCGGCGAAGTCGCGGGGGTTGCCGATGCCCGCGACGCCGAGGACCGCGCGGTTCGCCAGGCGGTCCAGGGGGTAGGGTTTGAAGGACAGGTGCAGGGCGGTCCAGTCGTGAACGGCGTGGGCCAGGGGTGGCCGGCCGGTGATTTTTTGGATCGTGTCGTCGAGTGCTTGAAGCTGGGGGGGGGTGGCGCGGTCGGTGCGGGTGAGGATCACGGCGTCGGCGCGGCGGAGGGCGGAGCGGGGTTCGCGGAGCAGGCCGCGGGGCAGGAGGTGGTCAAAGCCGAAGGGCCGGAGCGAATCGACGAGCACGAGGTTCAGGTCGCGGCGGGCGCGGCGGTGTTGAAACGCGTCGTCGAGGAGGAAGACGGTGGTCCGGGGGTGTTCCTGGAGCACGCGGGCGGCGCCGGCGACGCGGTTGGCGTCGGGCATGACGGGGATGTCGCCGCCGAGGCTGCCGCGGAGTTCGGCGGCTTCGTCGCTGCCTTTTTTGTTTTCGTAGCCCCCGGGCTCGTAGCCGCGCAGCAGCACCGCGGGCCGATGCCCGGTGGCCTGAAGCAGGCGGGCCAAGGCGATGACCATGGGCGTCTTGCCGGTGCCGCCGGCGGTGAGGTTGCCGACGCTGACGGTGGGCCGGCCCAGGTCGCGGGTGGGCAGGATGCCGGCGGCGTAGAGGGCGTTGCGGCCGGTGACCGCGGCGCGGTAGGGCAGCGTGGCGGGCAGGGTCAGGCCGCGCAGGGCGGCGGCGGCGAGGTCGCGGGCCTCCCCGCTCATGATCCGGTGGATACGGTCGTGGCTGGGCAGCCATTGATTGAGGCGGCGGGGCTCGGACACGTCAACGGCCCACGCTTTCTCGAGCAACGGGTCCCGCAAGCAACGGCCCGCCCGCGACGCCCAGTTCGAGCAGCTCCGCCTTCAACCGCCGCATCGGCAAACCCATCACCGTGCCCGGATCGCCCGCGACCCGGATCCGCCAACCTGCGGCCAACCGCTCGGCCAGGTTGTAGCCCCCGGCCTTGCCCCGCCAGGCCCCGGTGGACACATAGTCCAGCAGTTGACCATCCTTCATCTCCGCGATCTGCACCGTCGCCGTTTCAGCATACGCCGCATGCTCCCGCGCGGCCCCGTCCTCGACCACCCGCAGCGCCACGCCGGTCACGATGCGGTGGCGACGGCCAACCAAACGCCCCAACATCGCCGCCGCCGCCTCCGCGGTTTCGGGTGTGCCCAGCAACCCGCCGGCGTGGTCAACGCCCAACGTATCGGCGCTCAGCAGCACGGCTCCCGCCGGCAAGGCCGAGACCTCCACGCTCTCCGCCTTGGCCTGCGCCAGGTGGATCGCCAGCTCTGACCCGGTCAACGCCGAGGCCGAGGCGGACGACCGGCGCTGGTGGCGGTTCGGATCCGCGGGGTCGGCGTAGGGCGGATCGACGGTGATGAAGTCAAACCCCGACTCACGCAGCAGCAGCGCCCGCCGGGGCGATCGGCTGGCGAGCACCAGCGGACGCGGGGGCAGAGACGCGGGTTGGCGGGGCGGGTCGGCGGGCATGAGTCTTCATTGTAAAGCCGCGTCGGGTCGCTGCGGGCCCCGTCATTCAAGCTCGGCCCGCGGTCGTCCCGATAAACCCGGTGTCCCCCTCTCCCCTTACCTTTCAAGGACGGAAGGTTCCCCCCGTGCGCACCATCGCGATCATTAACCAAAAAGGCGGCTGTGGCAAAACCACGACGTCGATCAACCTCGCGGCGGTGCTTGCCCTGCGTGGCCACCGCACGCTGCTGGTGGACATGGACCCCCAGTCGCACTGCGCCTTGGGCCTGGCGGTCCCCGAAAGCCAGATCGAACAATCGATGGCGGACCTGTTGGAGCACGGCCTGGACGGCACGTTGTCGGTCTCCGACATCACCTGGCAGATCAGCCGCGGCCTGGACCTGGCCCCGTCGTCGATGGCGCTGGCGATGATGGAGCAGCAGCTCGCCACCGCTTCAGACAAGGACCGCCGACTCGCGCAGGTCCTCTCGACCGCGGCCGACCGCTACGACTTCTGCATCATCGACTGCCCCCCCAGCATCGGGCTGCTGACGTTCAACGCGCTGCGCACCGCCGACGAAGTCCTGATCCCCGTGGAGACCGGCTACTTCGCGATGCAGGGCGGCGTCCGCCAGGAACAAACCATCGAGATGCTCGCCCGCCGGGTGGGGCAGCGGGTGCGCTTCCGCGTGCTGCCGACGATGTACGACGTGCGGACCAAGCTGGCCCGCGAAATCCTGGCGGAACTCAAAAAGCACTTCGGCCAGCGCGTCCTGCCGATGGTCATCAACTTCAACAGCAAGCTCAAAGAAGCCGCCAGCTTCGGCCAGCCCATCACCGAATACGATGCGGCCTCCCGCGGGATGCAGGACTTCGAGCAACTCGCCGACTGGTTGGCGGCCAACCCCCCCGCCGCCCCGACCCCCGCGCTGCCGTTGGAAAACGAAGCCCCCGCCTCGGCCGACGCTCAAGCTTCCGCCCATGCCACCGCGGACACGATGACGGACTCCACCCCCCCCGTTCCCACCCCCGGCCTGTCCACCGGGGCCGCGCTGCCGACGGGCCCGGGGCCCGAACGCCAATCCCCCGCCGACCGCACCGCCCGCCCCGCCGCCGCCCTCTCGCCCCTCCACCCCGCGGCCCCCCACGCCCCGGCCCCCGTCGGCCGGTCCGCCAGCGGCAACCCCGCCCTCAGCCGGGCCGCCGAGCTGGTCGAACGTGCCCGCGCTCTCTCCAACCGCCCCGCCAACCTCAACGATCCCTTCAAACCGGCCCCCCCCCCTCTCGCCCCCCCTCTCGCCTCCCCTCTCGCCTCCCCGACCGCCTCCCCGACCGCCTCCCCGACCGCTCCCCCCAGGTGCCCCAACCCGTCATCGTGCCCGCCTCCATCACCACCCCCCCTCATCCCGCCGCCGCCGCCCCCCCGGCCGCGACCCCGGCGGAGAAAACCAACAACGGCCCGGCCACCCTCGTCCCGATCCCCACGCCCCCCGCGATCCCGGGCCCCGACGCCCCCCGCAGCGAACAACTCGCCCAGCTCTACGGCGTCCGCCTCACCTCCCGCGGCACGTTGTTCGTCCAGCCCGCCGACGCGGTGGGGAACGGGGACAAGCTGGCCATCGCCGGGGATTTCAACAACTGGAACCCCGCGCAGACCCCCATGATCCGCGACGAAAACCTCGGCGTCTGGCGGGCCTGCGTCCAGATCCCCGCCGGCCGATACCGCTACCGGCTGGTCAAAAACGGCCAATGGGTTCAGGACCCCTTCAACGCCACCGTCGAGGCCAACCCCTTCGGCGAACTCAACAACCTCATCGAAATCAAACCCTCCCCCCTCGCGAACTCCGCCTCCTCCGGCTCCGCGAACTCCGCCCCGGTCTCCACGGTCAAACCCATCGCCGCCGCGGCCCCCACCATCGTCACCCGGCCCGGAACCTCGCCCCTTCCCGCCAACGTCTAACCCCCCCCCCTCGCCCCCCCTCGCCCCCTTTCCCCTTGCCGCACGGACGCGGCCCCCCACTGTCATGGACGATCAGCACCCGCCATCCTCCCCCCGTCCCCGCGAGTCGGCGGGCTCCCCGCCCGCGTCACGCACCCTCGACTCCCTCGCGGACCTCTTCCTCACCGACCCCGGCCACCCCCCCGCCCCCCCCGTCACCCCCTCTGCCCCCGTCACCCCGGCCCCGCCCGTCGCGCAGGACCCGACCTCCGCGGAAACTTCTCCCGCCCCGGGCTCGGATGCCATCGACCCCGACGCCCCGGCCGACGATCACCTGACCGGACCCGCCCCCATCAAGCTTCGGCCAAAGGTCGCGAACACCCCCCCGTCCCCCTCCTCTCCTCCACGCCCCCTGGCGCCGCCCCGGGGCCACTCCACGGCCCGCCGTTGGCCCCCCTTTCCGAGGCGGCGGCGACGGCCGGGTCCGAGGATTGGCCCGCCGACTCGCTGGCGGCGGCGGCGGAACTCCAGGAACTCGCCGAGTGGGTCCAACAAAACCTCGAAGTCTCCCCCTCCCCCCCCTCTCCCCCTTCTCCCGCCGTGCCCTCCTCCGTCGCGGCGGACGCGCCCGCGCTCCGCTTGGCGGGCGGATCGGACCGGGATGCCGATGCCCAGTGCCGATCTGAAATGTCGGACGCGGCCCCCCCCTCATCCCCGCCCCCCTCGTCTGCCCACGACACGCCTGCGGGTCACCTGATTGCCGAGACCGACGGCCCGACCCGCGCGGTGGCGGAGGCGGTGTTGCTGGGCAACCTGCCGGGCATGGCGGGGCCTTGGCTGACCCAGTACGGGCAGCGGCTGGCTCAGCAGGACGGCACCGTCGCCATCGTCCACCTGGCGGGCGACACCGCGGACCTCGAACTCATCGAACCCACCTCCCGCCCGCCGGCGGAAGCCACCGACGGCGATCCCCGGCAGATCCACCGCCGCCAGCACGCCCGGGGCGCGACGCCGGGCCTCGGCTGCGCATCCCGCCCGGCGGCTTCCGCGGCCGGCCCCTGGTCGAGGTCCTCGACCACCTCTGCCGCCTGGCCCACGCCCCGGTCCGCACGGTGTTGCTGCATCTCGACGCCACCGCGGCGTCGGTGCCGCAGCTGTTGGACCTGGACTATTGGACCCTGCTCAGCGGGGCCGACGACGCCGCGATCGTGGCGGGGTATCGCCTGCTCAAGCAGCTGCTGGACGCCGACGAGCGGGTGGCGCGGGCCCACGTCGGGCTGATGGTCGTGGGCAGCGACCACTCGGCGGGGCAGAACGCGCTGACCAAGCTCCGCGCCGCGGTGGGCCAGGGGTTTCACGCGCCGTTTGATCTGCTGGGCCATCAGCAGCGCAGGTGACGCCGGCGCACTGCCGCACCCTCGGCCGGTTTTCCGTGGACGCCGCCGCCTGGGATGGTCTCCGCGAATGGCTGATGGAGTTGCAGCCCCCCGAGGCCGCGGCGCAAACCGCGGCGGTCGCGGAAGAATCGGTGGAAGTCCGGGCGTCGCTGGAGGCCGAGGCTTCCGGTTCCTCCCGTCGCGCAAGTGCGGGGGCGGCGATGCACCAACCTTTCCGTCCGGCGGCGGGGGGCAAGCTCCCGCCCCTTTCCCGGCCGATCGAAGATCGCGCCGCCAAGCACGCGACGCACGGCCCGTCCTCTTCTCCCCGTTTCACCGCGGACCTGCACCGGGGGACTCCCCCGACCTGTTCGAGTTGATCGACACCGACCCCCGCACCACCGCGTCGATCCCCGGCGGCCTCCCGCTCGAAGCCCGCTGCCCCCGTCAGCCCGACACCCAGCTGGCGGTGGATGCCGCCGGCCGACTCCACCTGCTGCACCGCCACGACTCGGCCCACGATGACCTGCCCACCCCCCGCGAGGCCATCGTCAACCTCGTGGCGGTCCGCGACTGGGCCCGGCAGCACCTCCAACTGCTCCAGCTCACCGAACGCACCCGGCACTTCGACCTCAACACCGATCCCCAGCTGCACCTGTTCACCGACCGGGCGGACCAGGCGGTCGGCCTCGTCGCCCAGCTCGGCGACCTGATCAAGCTCCACCTGCTGCGCGAAGTCACCCTCGGCGATCAGAAAACCCTCTTCTGCACCCCCCTCTCGGCCTAACCCCCCCCTCCCCCCCTCTCTCCCCTCCCTTCTCCGTTCCACGGGCAAGTCCGCTTGCGGCGACGAATCAGTCCGACGGCCTGGTTACCCGCGCGATTCACATCCCTCACAATGCCAAAACCCATCGCCCTCTTTGCGTTACGCTTACCCCCATGCGAACCCTCGCGCTCGGCGATATCCACGGCTGCCACACCGCGCTGACCACCCTCCAGGCCTACGCGGGCTTCGCCCCCGACGACCTGATCCTCACCCTGGGCGACGTGGTGGATAAAGGTCCGCAGGTGCCGCAGGTGCTGAATTGGCTCATCGATCGACAGGCGGCCGGGCAGTTGGTGGCGCTGCGGGGCAATCATGACGTGCTCATGCTCGAAGCCCGCGGGTCGCAACACCGTTTTGACGTGTGGCTGACCTGCGGGGGCCGGGAGACCCTCGAAGGGTATAACCTGCCGCTTAAACAGAAATCGCTGGGCGAGATCCCCGACGCCCACTGGGCGTTTCTCCAGGCCACCGTCCTGTTTCACGAGACCGACACGCACTTTTTTGTTCACGGCAACGTCGATCCCGACCTGCCCCTGAGCGAACAACCCGAGCACGTCCTGCTTTGGGAAAAATTCCACACCCCCCCGCTGCACCCGGTCCCCGAGCCCCACCTCTCGGGCAAAACCATGGTCTGCGGCCATACGTCCCAAAAGTCGGGCCACATCAACGACCAGGGCCACGCGGTGTGCATCGACACCTGGGCCTGCGGCAACGGCTGGCTCACCGCCCTGGACCCCTACAGCGGCGAATACTGGCAAGCCAACCAGTCGGGCAAAACCCGCCGCGGGCGTCGCTGAAAGACCGAACTTGGGGACACGAAAAAAAGCCCACGGCGATTCGCCGTGGGCTTCCGGGGGTGTCAGATGGCGAAGCGGATCAATGGACGAATCGGACCGAAAGCCTCAGCCCTGGCGGCGCCGGCGTGCAAGCAGTGCCAACCCGCCCAGGCCCAGGAGCCCGGCGGTGGTTGGCTCGGGGACCAGCGTCAGCCGCAGCGTCGCGGGTACCGCGTCGGCGTCGGTGGACTCCAACGCATCGACGATGAAAGACGCAAAGCTAATGGTCTCGCTGCGGATGGTGAAGAAGTCGTCGCTGTTGGCGTCGGCCAAAACGGCATTGAGGCTCGCGACGCCGGCGGTGAGATCGATGGCGAAGTCGGTGTTGTTGGCCGTGCCGACCAGGTCACCGCGGCTGCCGATGAGCGTACCGCCGACGTTGTCGGCGACGGTCACCGTGCCGTCGCCCGTAAAGCCGAACAGACTCAAGGGGGCCGGATTACCGCCAAGGTTGGTGATCTGAATGTCGGTCCGCAGTAGCAGCGTGGCCTCGGTGATGACCGCGTCGAATGCCAGCGAGGAGAGGTCGAACTCGAAGACCCCGTTGGAAATGTTATTCGGACCCGACATGGAGGTATTGATGTTGACCGCCGACTCGCTTTGGACCGAAGAACCTAGCACCCCGCTGGTCTGGATCCGGGCGTCGGCAGACACGACGATATCGACCACCGGCTGCGCAATCGCCGCCGAACCACAAGCCAGCGTCAACGACGCGGCGCAGACCGTTTGAACCAAAGCTTTCATGACTTTCTCCTCCAGGGATGTACAAAACTTCTTGCTCCGGCGTCTCCTCCGGGCATCGCCGCGACCGGCGTTAAGCCCGAACTTAGCAACCGGACGATCAAGGGTCAACCCCTAATCACGCGATGAGCCGGAAAAAAGGGAAAACCCCGAGTTGTTTGATCGGTGTGCTCCTGCGGCTTGAGGCTGCCATTTTGACGCTCAATGGGAGGAGCAAACTCCCCTGCCGGGCCATGGTGAGGGGTGCGTGTGGCAAGTCGATTGCGTAAAGTCAAGGGTATGGCTGTTAAATTTCAAGACTATTACCAAACCCTCGGCCTCCAGCGGAACGCCTCCGCGGACGAGATCAAACGCGCCTACCGCAAGCTGGCGCAGAAGTTTCACCCCGATCGGAATCAAGACGCGGATGCCTCCGAGAAGTTTTCGCAGATCGGCGAGGCTTACGAAGTCTTGAAAGACCCCGAGAAACGCAAACTCTACGACCAGTACGGCGAGAATTACAAGGCCGGCCAGGACTTCCGCCCCCCTCCCGGATACGGCGGGCGGGGCCGGGCCCGCGGCGGCCCGGGGGGATTTGAGTTTGAAGGACAGGACATGTCCGACTTCTTCCGCGAAATGTTCGGCCGCGGCGCGGGTGGCGGCGGCGGGGGCGGGGGCAACCCGTTCGGCGGCGCGGGCGGGGCGGGGACGCCGCCGCCCCGCCCCGCGATCAGGAAGCCGAGATCACCGTTTCGCTCCACGAGGCCTACCACGGCGGCACCCGTCAGGTCCACCTCACCGACCCCGCCTCGCCCACCGGCGGCACGAAAAAAATCGACGTGAAACTCCCCGCCGGCGTCAAGCCCGGCTGCTAAAATCCGCCTCAAGGGCGAACACCTGATCCTCGAAATCAACGTCGCCCCCGACCCCCGCTTCAAATCGAAAACAAGCAGGGCACCCTCGCCACCGACGTGATTCATCACCCCCGCCCTGGCTTTGCTGGGCGGCAAGGCGGACGTGCCCACCCTCGACGGCACCCTCACCCTCACCATCCCCCCCGCCACCCCCTCGGGCCGCCGCCTCCGCCTCAAGGGCAAGGGCCTGGGTGATGCCGACCTCCTGGCCCGGGTCATGCTCCGGGTCCCCGACCCCCTGCCCGAGAACCAGCGCGAGCTCTACGAAAAACTCCGCGAACTCGAAATCGATTCCACCTAACCCCCCCCGCCCCCCGTCCCCATCGGGGGGGGCACGCCCGCCGGCGGTCTTTCGGGGTGCAGGGGCAGCGCCCCTGCCGCCCGCCGCGCAGCGCTTGCCTTAAAAACTCAGAAAGGGCAAAAACTTATGGACCCTAATAAATTCACGCAAAAAACGCAGGAAGCCCTGCAGCAGGCCCAAAACCTCGCCGTCGAAGCGCGGTCATCAGGCTGTCGATGTCGAGCACCTCACCCTCGCGCTGGTCGAGCAGCCCGACGGCCTCATCCCCCGGCTGCTGGACAAGCTCCAGCGTCCCGCCGACGTCGTCGCCGGCGAACTCCACCGTCAGCTTGCCGGCCGCCCGTCGGTCACCGGCGGCAGCGCCTCGACCGGTCTCCCAAGGCCAGATCGCCGTCACCCAGCCTCTGCAGCAACTCCTCGTCGCCGCCGAGAAACAGGCGTCAGCCGGCTCAAAGACGAGTACGTCAGCGTCGAGCACCTGATCCTCGCCTTGCTGGACAAGCGGCAACTCCCCCGCGGCCAAAATCTTCAAAGACCTGGGCATCTCGCTGGACACCTTCCGCGGCGCTCGACCGAGATCCGCGGCAACCAGCGCGTCCAGTCCGCCAACCCCGAAGCGACCTACGAGTCGCTGGCCAAGTACGGCCGGGACCTGGTCGAAGTCCGCGCTCGGGCAAGATGGACCCGGTCATCGGCCGCGACGAAGAGATCCGCCGCACCATCCGCATCCTCTCCCGCAAGACGAAGAACAACCCCGTGCTCATCGGCGAGCCGGGCGTCGGCAAGACCGCCATCGCCGAGGGACTCGCCCAACGCATCGTCCGCGGCGATGTGCCCGAAGGCCTCAAGAACAAGACCGTCTTCGCCCTGGACATGGGCAGCCTGATCGCCGGCGCGAAATTCCGCGGCGAGTTTGAAGAACGGCTCAAGGCCGTGCTTAATGAAGTCAAGCAGGCCGAAGGTCGGGTCATCCTCTTCATCGACGAATTGCACACCATCGTCGGCGCCGGCAAGGCCGACGGGGCCATGGACGCGGGCAATCTGCTCAAACCCATGCTCGCCCGCGGCGAGCTGCACTGCATCGGCGCGACCACGCTCAATGAGTACCGCCAGTACATCGAGAAGGACGCCGCCCTCGAGCGTCGCTTCCAGCCGGTGCTGGTCGATCAGCCGACGGTCGAAGACACGATCAGTATTTTGCGTGGATTGCGCGAGCGGTTCGAGGTTTTTCACGGCGTGAAGATTCAGGACAACGCGCTGGTCGAATGCCGCCGTGCTGAGCCACCGCTACATCACCGACCGCTTTTTGCCCGACAAGGCGATCGACCTGGTGGACGAAGCGTGCGCGATGATCCGCACGGAGATGGACTCGATGCCCGCGGAGTTGGATGACCTGACCCGCCGGGTGATGCAGCTGGAAATCGAAGAGGCGGCGTTGAAAAAGGAGACCGACGACGCCAGCCGTTCGCGCCTGCGCGTTCTCCAAAAGGAGCTTGCGGACCTGCGCGACCGACGCCGACGCGATGCGGACGCGGTGGGAAAACGAGCGGGGCAACCTCGACAAGGTCCGCCACCTGCGCGAACAGATCGAGCAGACCAAGCTGGAGATCGAGCAGGCCGAGAACGCCTACGACCTGCAGAAAGCCGCCGAGCTGAAGTACGGCAAGCTGCCGGAACTGGAGAAGCAACTCGTGGCGGAGGAACAGCGGGCCGGGGCGTCCTCGGATGCGTCGCGCACGGGCGTATCCGCCCCGGGCAGATCCGGGCAGCGGGGGGGAGGAGCATAAGGTCCGGGCCGGGGACGGCCCGGCTCACGGAAGTAGCCGGCTCACGGAAGTAGTCCGGCTCGGGGGGGGATGCGGCCTCGCCCCTCTTCCGCGACGCGGTGACCGACGACGAGATCGCCCAGATCGTCGCCCGCTGGACCGCATCCCCGTCGCCCGCCTCGTCGAAGGCGAACGCGAAAAACTCCTCAAACTCGCCGACACCCTGCACGAGCGCGTCATCGGCCAGGACGAAGCCGTCCAACTCGTCGCCGACGCGGTGCTCCGCGCCCGCGCCGGCATCAAGGACCCCAAGCGGCCCATCGGCAGCTTCCTGTTCCTCGGGCCCACCGGCGTGGGCAAGACCGAACTCTCCAAAGCCCTGGCCGAAGCGCTCTTCGATAGCGAAGACAACCTCGTCCGCCTGGACATGTCCGAGTACATGGAAAAGCACAGCGTCTCCCGCCTCATCGGCGCCCCGCCGGGTTACGTCGGCTACGACGAGGGCGGCCAACTCACCGAGGCGGTCCGCCGCAAGCCCTACGCCGTGGTCCTCTTTGACGAAGTCGAAAAAGCCCACGCCGACGTGTTCAACGCGCTGCTGCAGGTCCTCGACGACGGCCAGCTCACCGACAGCCAGGGCCGGACGGTCAATTTCAAAAACACCGTCATCATCATGACCTCCAACCTCGGCAGCCAGTTCATGCTCGACGATTCCATCTTGATGGGCGAGTCCACATCCGCGGGCGGCTTGTCCGATCCACCAAGAACCAGGTCATGGCCAGCGTCCGGGCCCACTTCCGCCCCGAGTTTCTCAACCGCGTCGACGAGATCGTCATGTTCACCCCGCTGGGCCTGGGCGAGATCCGGCAGATCGTCACGCTGCTGGCCGCCGACCTGCAGCGTCGTCTCGCGGACCGGCGGATCACGTTGACGATCACCGACGCCGCCGCGACCCACCTCGCCGAGGCGGGCCACGACCCGATCTACGGCGCCCGGCCGCTGCGTCGCTACCTCCAACGCGACCTCGAGACCCGCCTGGGCCGAGCCATCATCGCCGGGGAAGTCCCCGACGGCTCCACGGTCACTGTCGACCACCGGGAAGACGACGACGCCGACGACCCTCTGACCCTCCGCATCACGCCGCCCAAGTAAACATGGTTGCCCTGGTAGAGGTGGCGTGATCGACGGCTCTGCATCGGCCACGGCCTATGGCCTGCCCTGAGCGGCAGGCCATGCCACCCATCCCACCGGGAGCTAAGCACGAGCGGCGGCGCGATCAGCCCGCCTGCGCGTTTTCTCCGCGTCACTCGACTTACGTTCGCCCGCTGCCTAACAATTCATCAGTGTTGTGAGCATCACGCTAATTCTCTGTAAAAATGTGGAAAAACCACGTCGGAGGGGTAGACGCGCCCGTCGCCAAGTCTATATTCGTGCGGCTTTGCCCACTCCCCAAAGCAGCCGCGCAACCCACACACCCCGGTCCGCCCGCCCACGCCTAGCGTTCCTTCTGTGCCTCGGGATACCCCAACGACCCGGTACCCCCGACCGCACGGAACGTGACGGATCCACAACTCCCAAAATCACGAAATTTGTACAAACTCCTCATCCCCACCTCGCGGGTCGAGGCGAACCTAGAGCCTTGAAACACGTCGCCCGTAATGTCGCAGGCGGCACCCCGAACTTGAGCCGATACGGCTCGGAGGAATCGATATGAACATGCGTACCAGAGTCTCGACCCTGCTCACCGCCGGCCTCGCTACCGCGATGCTTTCTCCCGTCGCCTCGGCGGCCTTTATCAACGAGTTCGATTACGACCAGCCCGGCAATGATAACGCCGAGTTTGTCGAGATCGTTCTCGCCCCCGGCGAGAACATCGCCGACTTCTCGATCGCGCTCTACAACGGCTCGAACAGCACCCTGTACGGCACGATCTCCACCTTCACCGCCGGCGAAACCAGCAACGGCTTCACGGTCTACACCAGCGGCATCCTCGCTGCGAACGGGCTGCAAAACGGCTCGCCCGACGGCATCGCGCTGCTCAACGGCAGCAGCTTCGTCCAGGCCCTGAGCTACGAAGGCGCCATGACCGCCGACGGCCAGACGTTCACCGACGTCGGCGTGGCCGAAGACAACAACTCCCCCAACCTGTCGGTCTCGCTGACCGGCATCGGCGACGAGTTCAGCGACTTCACCTTCGCCACCCTCGCCCCCTCTGCGGGCCAGTTCAACCCCGGCCAAACGATTATCCCCGAACCTGCCAGCCTCGCGTTGGTTGCCCTCGGCGGCCTCGCGATGCTCGGCCGTCGTCGCCGCCACGCCTGATCGCTTCCCACGCCTTTCCACAGACGGCACGCCCAACGGCGTGCCGTTTGCTTGCCTCACCGTGTCGGACCCTGTCGCCCTCGCCGAGGGCCGCCCGACTTTCCACGCTCCGCGTGTTCGCCTCATCCCTCAGGAGAGAAGACCCCCATGATCCGTACCACCACCACCGCCCTGCTCACCGCCGCCTGCCTCACCGCCGGCTCCGCCGCGTCCGCCGCGACCTTTACCGCCTCCTTCGGCTGGGAAGACGGCACGTCCACCACCCTCGGCGCCTTCCCCACCGGCTCGACCACCGCGATTAACGTCGCCGCCGGCAGCGAGATCGACTACGGCACCGATACCGTGCCCCAATCGGTCTACACCGTGACCCCCATCGAGGGCAACCGCATGCTCCAGGTCACCGAACTCGACACCAGCAGCACCAACCCCTCCCCGTTCCTGGCCTTCGTTGACGGCCTCGACGACGGCGACACCGTGACCTACAGCTTCCAGGCCTTCGACCCCACCAACGGCCGATCGCCCTCCATCCTCCCCAGCGCGACCTACACCGTCGGCGGCGACATCAACAGCTTCGCCGGTTTCGCCAGCCCCCGCCAAGAATTCGACGACTTCCCCGCCTCGGGCTGGGACACCTACGACCTGCGTGACGGCACCACCTCCACCCCGATCGTCATCGACGACGGCGACCAGGACGACCGCGACGGCGTGGTCCTCCGCGCGACCCTCTTCGCCCAGTCCGCCTCGCAGGCCGGCAACGGCGGCGCAGGAACCTACAATTTCTTCCTCGATGACCTGAACATCAGCGTCACCACCGACAACCCCAACGCCACGATCACCCTGCCCGACGGCTCGGTCGTCGCGGTTCCCGAACCCGCGACCGCGGGTCTGGTCGCCCTCGGCGGCCTGACCCTGCTCGCCCGCCGCCGCCGCGCCTGAGTTGATCCTTCCCCTTCACGCCCGGCCGCCCACCCGCGGCCGGCGGTTTGTTTCCCCCCCCGAAAAAATCGGTTCCACGATAAATCGCTCTGCCTGGTGCATCCCGGAAGCCGACGCCGACGCCGAGGTCGCCGAAAAATCTGGTACACGCCCCCCCCTCCCCCCTTCTCCCTCCACCTTGCCTCCCCCCTGTCCCCAAGGACCACGTGCCATGAATTCTTGCCCCCCCCTGTCGCCCCAGTCTCCTTCCCCCCTCAACGCGTCTGCCCGCCGCTCCCGCTCCGCCTTCACCCTCATCGAACTCCTGGTGGTCATCTCGATCATCGCCCTGCTCATCGGCATCCTCCTGCCGGTGCTGGGCGCTGCCCGCGACGCGGGCCGCAACACCGCTTGCATGAGCAACCAAAAGCAGTGGGGCCTGGCCCTGATGACCTACCTCAACGATACCGATTTCCGCCTGCCCGATGAAGGCTTTGGTGCCGATGCCAACGGCGAGGATCACAAGTCGTACTGGTACAACGCCCTGCCGCCGCAGATCGACCTCCTGCCCTATAGCGAAGTCTTTGACGGGACGATCTTGGCGGCCGATTCAGACTACGGTGACAACAACATCTGGTTCTGCCCCTCACGCTTCTCACGAGAAGGGCACGGCAGCCCGACTTTCGATAACGAAGCGTTTCACTACGCGTGGAACGATGTTTTAGATGGCACCAGTTTCCAGCGCCGGGCCAACAATACTTGGCACTCTACCAATTCGGCGGACTACAACGATCTCAATCATCTCAACGCCGACATCGTTCCCATGGCATCCAGTACCGCGTACATGGTTGAAGCATTTAGAAATGACTTTCAGCGCGGATCGTTTCGAAGTTTGGATTTTGACCGCCACGGGGGTAACGACGGGACAAGAGTAGACGGAGCCGGAAACGTTGTGTCGTCTGTGGAGGATTCGGGAACGGTAAACACTGCATTTCTCGACGGACACGTGCAAAGTGATAACGCTGGCCTGCTGCAAGAAACTGCGGTGGATGCCGACGGCAACAACATTTTTACCGGGACGTTTTCCAATCCCGACTACTCATCGAACAACGGCGACGTGGTTTGGGGAGCGTATTAAGTGTCGGCTGAATATCAACACCGTGTACCTACATAATGTGATTTCCCAGATCACCGATCGTGAGCGATTTCGATCGTTGCAAAACAAATACTAATTCCGTCGGCCCAACCGGTCGTCGGGACTTTTTTCATCGGAGAGAAGATGATAAGGCTTTCGCTTAATAGTTGTTGTAGGTTTGTCTCTGCAGTTTTGGTGGGGGTAACCGCTTCCGCCGACCCTTTCGACGCCCCGACGGGATATTACGATTCGGCGACGGGGACGGGGGTGACGCTGCAGAATCAGCTGCACAACATCATCGACAACCACCGGGTGCAGAGCTACAACGCGGCGCGGTCGGCGTTGCAGGTGACCGACGAGGACCCGGACGACGGTCGGCGGATGCTGCTGGTCTATAGCCGGGAGTCGCTGGACGTGTCGCGGATCAACGGGAGCCCGCCGGGGTGGGACAGCGGGCGGAGCTGGGACCGCGAGCACACCTGGCCGCGGAGCCGGGGGGTGGACAGCAGCGGGCCGGACAATTCGGACCTGCACCAGCTGCGGCCGTCGGACCCGCAGCTAAACTCCCGCCGGGGCAACCTGAACTTCGGCGGGGCGTTCGGGGCCAACGGCGGCAACACGGGTCGCCTCAGTGACGGCGGGGACGTGTGGTATCCCGGCAACGAGGACGCGGGCATGATCGCCCGGCAGATGTTCTACATGGACGTCCGCTACGACGGCTCGGACAGCAACACCCAAAACCTGCGGCTGGTCAACGGCAACCCCGCGCTGGGCGGCGCGACGCTGGGCAATCTCGACCGGCTGATCCAGTGGCATTACGAAGCGGCGCCCGACCGGTTTGAGCGGCGGCGCAACGACGTGATCTTTGATGACTATCAAGGCAACCGCAACCCGTTCATCGATCGGCCGCAGCTGGCGTGGTCGGTGTTCGTAGACCGGCGCAACGACAGTCGGATCAGCGTGGCGGGCGGGGTGACGTCGGCAGACGGGGGCTCGACGCTGGAGGTAGACCTGGGGCGGGTATTCGTGGGCGGCGCGGGGCCGGAGATCCGCGAGATTACGCTCAACAAGAGCGGCAACGACGGGACGTATTATTCGGTGACGGGGGGCGGAGCCGTCACCGGGGCACTGCCGGAGCTCGCGCAGGCCTTCAGCAGTCTCGGGACCGACGCGGCGACGCTGCGGGTGGGCCTGGACGCCGATTCGTCGTCGGCAGGGGCGTTTGACGGGCAACTGACCATCGACAACCTCGACGTGACGGACCAGGGCGGCACGGGTCGCGGGGCCCGCGATGCCGACGACGTGGTCGATCTCCGCTACACCGTATTTGACCACGCGACGGCGAGCTTTAGCGGCGACACCGCGGAGGACCGCCGGTCGCTGGACTTTGGTGACGTGGAATTTGGCGCGGCCGGCGACGACGCGGAACGGGGCTTTTCGATCTTCAACCTTGACGGGACGGCGGGCTTTACCTCCGCGCTCGCGGTGGGCACGTGGTCAGCGATCTCGGGGGACACCGCGGTGCTGAGCTTGATCGACGGCGACCAGGCGGGGCCGGATATCGCAGCGGGCGGGAGCCTGCGGCAGGCGGCGATGATCGACGCGTCGGTCGCCGCGGGGACCTATACCGCGGTGTGGGGCCTGGACGTGGGCGACGCACTGCTGCTGGCGGGTGTGCAGCAGGGACGGTTGACCCTGACACTGACCGCTCAGGTCGTGCCCGAGCCAGGCTTGGTCGGATTTATGCTGATCGTGAGCCTGGGCGTGATGACCCGCCGGCGGCGGGCGGCCGCCTGAGCGCAAGCCGCGCTTAGTGCCCGGAGGTGAGGTTTGTTTGCATTTTCCATTTAGGATAATGCGGCATCGTCAAGCTGGTCGGTTGAGCGATCCGTCCGGTATACGCGGGGGCATGAGGCGAAACACGGGCAACCAGAGGATATTTTAAGCCGTGGTTGACGGGGAGCTTTAGAGGAAGCGCCAGTCGTGGAAGCCGACGGTGTAGGCCCAGAGCAGGGCGTTGGTGATGCCGTGGGACCAGGCGACGGGGCCCAGGCCCAGGCGGCCGCGGTTGTGCATCGAGTCGTTGGGCAGCGGCGGCGGGGTGAGGTCGGGGTGGATGCGGACGGAGTCCCAGGTCTCGGGGGTCGGGTCATCGCCGGTGCCTGATTTCCGGGGGCGGGGGCGGGGTTTGTTGGTGATCCAGACCAGCCAACACCAGACGAGGCCGCAGGCGATGCAGCCGGGCCAGTCGCGCAGGCCGTGGCTGAGCATGAACACGAAGGTGGAGGCGGCCACGGCGAAGACGCTGATCATGCCCACGGGGGTATGCAGGAGCTGGTCGGTGAGCTGGGGGGGCATGGCGTTGGCGCGTTGGCCCGCGGGTCGTCGGCCCAGGGCGTCGCCGATGACCGGCAGGTCGGTGGCGAATTGCAGCAGGCCGGCGAAGGTGGGTCGGCGGTTTTGCAGGCCCCGCAGCATGGCGGAGCGGATAAAGAGTTCTTCAAATAGGGGCACGATCAGCGACATGCCCAGCAGCCGAAGGATCAGCGCGGTCCAGCCGACGACGGGGGAATCGGCGATTTGCTGTTGGATGGCGTGGGGTTCGACCTGGCCGTCGGCGTTGAGCTCGGGGCCGAAGTAGTTGGGTTCTTCGCCGCGCTGGGCGTAGGGGTAAGGGCCCAGGGACTCCTGCCACTGCCCGGCAGTCAGTTGCTCCCACCGCCAACCCAACTCGCCGCACATCGCGTATCCCAGCACGACCCAGGCGACCAAGAGAAAGACCCCCGTGGGGATCGCCAGCCAGTGGAACCGCAGCGTGAGCTCGGGCAGCAGGCGGCGGTAGACCCACAGCAGCCACAGCGTTGCGAAACACTGGACGGCGTAGACCATTGGCTTCAGCCAGCCCAGCGATTCGGGGATCGCGAAGGCCGCGATCGTCATAAAGATGATCCAGCAGAAAAACGGCACGATCCGCGGGTGCCAGGGGTTGGACCGGATCCACTCATCGAGCGCGGCGGGTATCAGAGGGGGCGGGGGCGGCGGGGAGGATGAGGGGGGGATAGACATGGTGACGGCCCACGGATCGGGAAACGGCGGCGGCAAGACGGTGGGGGCTTACGATACGTCCATGCAGTCCCCCCCGCACCCGGCCTCTCTGGCTATCGACACCTTGTTGGCGGCGTGTGAGACGCGGCGTGGCCGGGGCTCGGGCCCCGGCGGGCAGCACCGCAACAAGGTCGAGACCGCCATCGTGCTGACTCATCGGCCCACCGGCGTCAGCGGGCAGGCGTCCGAGCGTCGGCGGCAGACCGACAACCTCAAGGCCGCGACGTTCCGCCTGCGGGTCAATCTGGCGTTGGAGGTCCGCACTGACCTGTCGGCCGATGCCCAGCCGAGCGAAAGGTGGCGGGCGCGGGTCAAGGGCGGAAGGCTGGCGCTCAACCCGGGGCACGCCGATTTCCCGGCCCTGCTGGCGGAGGCATTGGACCGGTTGACGGCCATCGGGTTTGACCTGCCCGCCGCCGCGGCGGGGCTGGGGGTATCGGGCTCGCAGCTGTTGAAGCTGCTGCGGCACGAGCCGCGGGCGCTGGCGTGGCTGAATCAACAGCGCTCAGCGGCGGGGATGAATCCGCTGCGTTAAGCCGGGGAAGGGTTATCGGATGCGCGGCCGCGGGGTTGTGTAAACCATTTATCCACCGCCGATAAGACGAGGTCGCATCAAGCCGGACCCGGGGTGAGTCGAAATAAGGGGGAGGCAAGGGCGGGTTCGAGGTGGGGTGAGGGGGTGAGGTTGTGGGGGGTGTGTGGTCGATGGTTTCCGGGGAGTTTGGGTTTGATGCGAATGATGTGGCCGAGGGCAGGAGTTGATTGTGCTGCGTGTGGATCTGATGCAGGCCAAGCCGGGGATGAAGCTGGCGTTGCCGGTGCAGAACCCGAAGGTGGTGACGCGGACGCTGCTCAAGGCGGGGTACGAGCTGACCGACGCCGCGATCCAGCGGGTGGGCGAGATGGGGGTCCGCACGTTGTGGGTGGCGTACCCGAGCTTGGCGGGCGTGGAGAAGTACGTGAATCGGGCGTCGCTGCAGGTTCAGCAGGAGGTGGTGACCAAGATCGCCGACACGTTCCAGGTGGCCCAGGGTCAGACCTCCGCGAAGCTGGATTACAACACTTACACCGATTCGATCCGGGGCATGATCGATCACGTCGCGACCAACCCCAAGACGTCGGTGTTCATCGGCGAGCTGTCGGATTCTGACGACCACCTGATGCGGCACGCCTCGACGGTGACTTACCTTTCGGTGCTGATGGGGATGAAGCTGGAAGGCTACATCATTAAAGAGCGCAAGCACATCAACCCCGCGAAGGCCAAGGAAATCGTGAGCCTGGGCGTAGGGGCGATGCTGCACGATTACGGGATCACGCAGCTGGACCCGGAGGTGCGCGAGCGTTACGAGCTGGAGGCTGACGACAGCGACCCGGCCTACCGGGAACACCCGGCGCTGGGCTTTAAGGTGGTCCGGGGACAGATCGATCCGTCGGCCGCGACGATCCTGCTGCACCACCACCAGCGGTTCGACGGCTCGGGCTTTGCGGGGGCAGAGTTTCCCGCCAAGGCGGGCCACGGCATCCACGTCTACGCCCGGATCGTCGCGGTGGCGGACCAATTTGATCGGCTGCGTCGGCCGTTGAACCTGCCCGAGCAGCCCACGGTCGCGGTGCTCTCGGCGATGCTGGGCAGCACGATGCGGCAGCGTTTCGATCCTGAAGTGCTGCGGGTGCTGCTGGAAGTCGTCCCGCCCTACGCCCCGGGGGCCCAGCTCAAACTCAGCGACGGCCGATCCGCGGTCTGCATCGACCACAACGTGACCAACCCCTGCCGCCCGGTGGTCAAGACCATCCCCGACCTGTCGACCATCAATCAGGCGGCGGAAGAAGTCAGCGACGGCGAAACGGTCAACCTCGCGGAGATGCCCCTGACGCTGTTCGTTGCCGAATGCGGCGGCCAGGCGGTGGCGGAGTTCAACTTCGGCACCGAGCTGCTGCAAAATGCCGCGGCTTAGGCATTTTTAAAGATCGGAATCGTATAGCTCGCTCAGCCAATCTTGGGCTGCATGAAACACTCGCTCAACGGTCAATACTTTTTCACGATAACTATAAATAATCAAATAATTCGGATACTTCCGAACAATCGCACGTCTCAGTTCTAGATTGACCAAGGTGTCATGATCTAGTCGTGGGTTGCTCTTTGGCCAAATGAGCAGATCATCAATCGTTGATCGAAAGGATTCACGAAAGCCTTCGGCCGCTTCAAAGTTATCGCGAGCAATGTATTCCGCAATACCGATAACGTCGGAGGCCGCCCGACGATTGATGACTAGACGGACGTTCATTTTCCGGCTTCGACCCGTGCGATGGCGTCCGTCATGTCCGCAGTAAGGTCATCGAGTGTTCCGGGATAGATTCCTGAGCGGCGTCCTGCTTCGACTTCTTCAAGCAACCGCTGAACGGCCCGCTCACGTCGGGCGTGTCGCTGCAAGGCTTCGGCGGCAAAATCGTCTAGGGACCGACCGGCTAAAACCGAATGGACTTGCTCATCGGTATCGTCAGGGATGTTAATCGTGTGCTGCACCATAAGTCGAATTATCTCGGTTCAAACTATGAAAAGCAAGAAAAGGGAAAACGAAAATTATCCCTCAACGTTTTCGTAACTCTCCATCGGCGGGCAGGTGCAGGTGAGGTTGCGGTCGCCGTAGGGGTTATCGATGCGGGCGACGGGGGGCCAGTATTTTTGACCGGGTTGCTGCTGCTGGTCCATGGGATAGGCGGCGAGCTGGCGGGGGTAGGGGTGGGGCCAGTCGTCGCGTGCCAGGCGGGCGGCGGGGTGGGGGGCGTGTTTCAGGGGGTTGTCGTCGCGGGGCCAGGTGCCGGCCTGGACCTCGGCGATTTCGTGGCGGATCGAGATCATGGCGTCGCAGAAGCGGTCGAGCTCGGCCCGGGATTCGGATTCGGTGGGCTCGATCATGAGCGTGCCGGCAACGGGCCAGGACATGGTCGGGGCGTGGAAGCCGTAGTCCATGAGGCGTTTGGCGATGTCGTCGATGGTGATGCCCGCGGACTTGTCGAAGGGTCGGCAGTCGAGGATGAACTCGTGGGCGACGTTGCCGCGCGGCCCGGTGTAGAGGATGTCGAAATGTTCGCGCAGGCGCGCGGCCATGTAGTTGGCGTTGAGGATCGCGGCGCGGGTGGCGGCGGTGAGGCCGCGGGGTCCCATCATGGCGATGTACATCCAGGTGATGGGCAGGATCATCGGGCTGCCGTAGGGCGCGGCGGAGATGGTGTAGGGCGAAGTTTGCGGTTGGAGGTTTGAGGTTGGTGTTCCTGCGCTTGGCCGTTCTGACTTTGCCGGATCAAACGGATGGGTCGGCAGATGGGGGACCAAGTGCTGGGCGACGCCGATGGGTCCCATGCCCGGGCCGCCGCCGCCGTGGGGGATGCAGAAGGTTTTGTGGAGGTTGAGGTGGCAGACGTCGGCGCCGATGCCTCCGCCGGCGGAGGCCGCGGTGCCCGGCGCGGTGAGGCCGACCTGGGCGTTCATGTTCGCGCCGTCGAGGTAGACCTGTCCGCCGCGGTTGTGGACGATCGCGCAGGCTTGGCGGACGGCGGCCTCGAACACGCCGTGGGTCGAGGGGTAGGTGATCATCAGGGCGGCGAGCTGGTCGGCGTGTTGCTGGGCTTTGTCGGTTAGGTCGTCGAGGTCGATGTCGCCGTTGGCCTGGCAGGCGATGGAAACCACGTCCATGCCGGCGATGACCGCGGAGGCGGGGTTCGTGCCGTGGGCGGAGGTGGGGATGAGGCACTTGGTGCGCTGGGTGTCGCCGCGGGCGTGGTGGTAGCTGCGGATGGCCATCAGCCCGGCGTACTCGCCCTGGGACCCGGCGTTGGGCTGCAGCGACACGGCGGCAAACCCGGTGATCTCCGCCAGCCAGGACTCGAGATCGGCAAACAGCTGGCGGTAGCCCACCGCCTGATCCGCGGGGCAAAACGGGTGCAGGTCTGCAAAGCCCCGCCAGGTGATGGGGATCATCTCGGCGGCGGCGTTGAGCTTCATGGTGCAGGAACCCAGCGGGATCATGCCGTCCGCCAGGCCGTAGTCCATCGAGATCAGGCGGGTGGTGTACCGCAGCAGCTCGTGCTCGGTGCGGTAGCGGTGGAACACGGGGTGTTGGAGATAGCTCGAAGTGCGGGGTTTGAAACTTGAAGCGCTGTCGTCCGCCAGGTGTTCGATGGAAGAAAGGGTCTGGTCTTTGCCCGAGCCGAAGGCGAAGGCGGCAAAGAGGCGGCGGAGGTCCGCGGCGGTGACGGTCTGGTCAAAGCTGAGCGCGACGGTGGTGTGGTCGAGTTTGCGGAGGTTGATACCTCTGTCCGCGGCGGCGTCGAGCAGGGCGTCCGCGGAGCGGAACTTGACGGTGATCGTGTCGAAGCAGGCGTGGTGGGGGACGTCGTAGCCCAGCGCCCGCAGTCCCGCCGCCGCGGCGCGGGTGAGTTGGTGGACCCGGTCGGCGATGTCGCGCAGGCCGTCGGGGCCGTGGTACACCGCGTAAAACCCGGCGGTGATCGCCAGCAGCACCTGCGAGGTGCAGATGTTGGAGGTGGCCTTGTCGCGTTTGATGTGCTGCTCGCGGGTCTGGATCGCCATGCGGTAGGCGGGTCGGCCGGCGGCGTCTTTGGAGACGCCGATGAGTCGGCCGGGCATCTTGCGGGCGAATTTTTCCTGCGTGGCGAGGAACGCGGCGTGGGGTCCGCCGTAGCCCATCGGCACGCCGAAGCGCTGGCTGGAGCCGACCGCGATATCGGCGCCCCACTCCCCCGGCGGCGTCAGCAGGCAACACGCCAGCAGGTCCGTCGCCGCCACGACCAGGGCGTCGTGCCCGTGGGCCAACGCCGCCACCGCGGCGTAGTCCTCGACCCGCCCGTCGGTCGCGGGGTATTGCAACAGGATGCCGCAGACGCCTTCAAAGTCCGAAGCTTTAAGCTCGAAGTTCGACGTCTCGAAGCGATCCGACGGCGGGGTGACGTCATTTTCGGAACCGTCAGCGTTCGACCGGCGGACCGTGACCACGTCGATGCCCAGGCCCGACGCCCGGGTCTGCACCACCGCGAGGGTTTGGGGGTGGCAATCCTCGGCCACGAGAAACCTGGTCTTCTTCTGCCGCGCCACGTTGAAGCACATCGCCATCGCCTCCGCGGCGGCGGTCGCTTCGTCCAGCAACGACGCCCCGGCCAGCGGCAGCCCCACGAGATCGCTCACCATCGTCTGAAAATTCAGCAACGCCTCGAGTCGGCCCTGCGCGATCTCGGCCTGATACGGCGTGTAGGGCGTGTACCACCGCGGATTTTCCAGGACGTTGCGCAGGATCACCGGCGGCGTGACCGTGCCGTGGTACCCCATCCCGATCAGGCTGACCATCGGCCGATTCCGCTCGGCGTAGCCCCGGAGCTTGGCCAGCGCCGCGGTTTCGCCCAGCGGGTGGTCCGGGTCCAGCCCCGCCAGGGTCAATGGCCCGTGGAGCCGGATGTCCGCCGGGATCGTGCGGTCGATCAGCTCATCGAGGGAGGCGGCATCCACCGCCTCGAGCATGGCTCGCTGATCGGCGTCGGTCTGGCCGTGGTGCCGACGCGCAAAGGTGTCCAACGGGTCAATCCGCGAACCAACTTGCTGACCTTGCTCAATGGAAACCGACTCGACATCCGACCGCGGCGCTTGGGGGGGGGCTTGCATGGGCCAAGTCTAGGGAGACGGGTGGCGCGAGACAACGCCGCCCGCCACCCGCCGGGCTTCGACCCGACTGGTCACGCCCCATGCCGTGGTTTTCAAGGCCCCGTCGGCCGGGTGACCCGGATCAACTGCACGTTGCCCAGCTCGGCATCCAGCTGCTTGATCCCCAGCCCCCGCGCCAGGCGGATCCGCAGCGTTCGGCCTTCGCCCACCACGTCGGGCTGATTGAACTTCCACCGCGTCGCCAGCGTCACGCCCAGCGTCTCCACGCCACGACGGAATCCGTTGCTCAGCACCTTCCCCTCGGCGTCCAGCAGATCGACCTCCACCGGCCACACGCCGGGGTCCGCCTCGATCGCCTGCAGCACCACCTCCTGCATGTCCGACACCGTTGGCTGCACGCTCAGCGTCCAGGCCTCCGCCACCGTCGCGCTCTCCTCCCGCGTGGGCACCGCGACCTCCACCCACGACTCGGACTCGGGGACCAACGCGTAGGCCCGCAGCGCCAGCCGAGAAAACTTCGGCGTCAGATACCGCAGGTCCCGCAGCTGAATGTTAAACCCCAGCCGGTCGCCGCCCTGCCGCCCCAGCGATACCCCGATCCGCCGGTACAGCTCGATGGTCGGCTCTTCGTTGAGGCCGTTGGGCTGCGCATAGCCCTCGGTGGCAAACGTCATCGGCTGCCCCCTGGCGTCCAGCACTTCCAGGACCGACCAGCCGGTGGGGCCGAAGGCGGTGTCCAGCCCCGCGGGCCGAGCGATCGTGCCCCGCAGCATCACCGAATACTGGGTGGTCGACGACCCGTCGCTGCGCAACGCCTTGACCTCCATCTGGTCAATCCGCGGCGCTCTCGGATCCGGCTCGGGCATCGTCTCAACTTCGACCGACCGCAGCTCCGGCTGATTGACCGTGTCCCCGCCCGCCAACGCGCAGCCCCCCAGCAAGGCCGCCACGCACCCCACCCCGACCCACCGCCATCCGCCCGCGCTAAAAACCTGCAGCAACATAATGAAACCCTGTAAGAATGGAATCGAGACGTGCAGGATAACTCCCGCCCCCCCTCCCCGCCCCCCCTCCCCCCCTGCTCCCGCAACTCCCCCCCCGATACGATGCTTAGCCCCTTAGCCCCTTAGCCCCTTAGCCCCTTAGCCCCCATGCCATCCACTAATCACCAGCTCGCCGCGATCTTCAGCCAGATGGCGGACCTCACCGAAATCACCGGCGGCAACCGTTTCAAGGTCAACGCCTTCACCAAAGTCAGCCGCATCCTCGAAGACCTGACCAAGGATGTCGCCACCATCGACCCCCAGCTGCTGCCCAAGCTCGAGGGCATCGGCCAGGGCACCGCCGACCGCATCGCCCAGTACCTGGACGCCGGCGAGATCGCCGACCACCAGGCCCTGCTTGCCGCCGTGCCCCCCGGGCTCATGCAGGTCATGGACGTGCCGGGCCTGGGCCCCAAGACCGTCGCCCAGCTGTGGCACGAAGCCGACGTGACGTCCCTGGCCGACCTCAAGGCCAAGCTCGATACCGGCGAGTTGGCGGAACTCAAGGGTTTTGGCAAAAAGAAAATCGAGAACCTGCAAAAAAACCTCAAGTTCGCCGAGACCGCCGGGCAACGCCGCCGCATCGGCCACGCCTACGCCCTGGCCCAAACCCTGATCCAAGACCTCCGGGCCGACGACACGCTGAAGATCGACCGCATCGAAACCGCCGGCAGCCTCCGCCGCGGCAAGGAAACCATCGGCGACCTCGACCTGCTGGTGACCACCCCCGGCGGCGACGCCAACCGCACCGCCGTGCTCGACGCTTTCGTCAAACACCCCCTGGTCGATGACATCCTGGTCCACGGCGACACCAAGGCGTCGATTCGCACCACCCAAGAGGCCGGGGGGATGCAGGTCGATCTCCGCGTCGTCGATCCCGCGCACTTCGGCGCGACGCTGATGTACTTCACCGGCAGCAAAGCCCACAATATCAAACTCCGCGAACGTGCCCTGGACCGCGGCCTGTCGCTCAACGAATACGCCCTGACCCGCGACAACAAGGACGGCCCGGCGGTCGCGGCCCAGACCGAAGAGGAAGTTTATGCCGCGCTGGACCTTACGTGGATACCCCCCGAACTACGCGAAGACCGCGGGGAAATCACGCGGGCCCAGCGCTCCCACGCCGACCCCGCCGCCGCCGACGGGCTGCCGCAATTATTAGAACTCTCCGACATCCGCGCCGAGCTGCATTCCCACACCACCGCCTCCGACGGCACGTGGTCGATCGAAGAAAACGCCCGCGCTGCCTTGGCCCGCGGATTCCACACCGTGGCCATCACCGACCACTCCAAGGGGCAGGTCCAGGCCAACGGCTTGAGCAACGAACGGCTCATCCAACATATCGAAGCCGTCCGCGAAGTCGCCCAGAAACTAAAGGGTCAAATCACGGTTTTGGCCGGCAGTGAAGTCGATATCCTCAGCGACGGCCGACTGGATTACCCCGACGAACTCTTGGCCGAATTGGACATCGTCGTCGCTTCGCCCCATGCCGCGCTGACCCAAGACCCCGACAAGGCCACGAAGCGACTGCTCAAGGCCATCGACAACCCTTACGTCACCCTCATCGGCCACCCCACCGGCCGACTGGTCAACCGCCGCGAAGGCCTCTCGCCCGACATGGACGCTCTGTTCAAAGCCGCCGCGGTGCGCGGCATCGCGCTGGAAATCAACGCCAGCCCCTACCGCCTGGACCTCCGCGACACCCACGCCCACACCTGGGTCCACGACCACGGCGGCAAGCTCTCGATCAACACCGACGCCCACCAGGAATCCAACCTCGACAACCTCCGCTTCGGCGTCCTCACCGCCCGCCGCGCGGGGGCCAGGAAGCAGGACGTGGTCAACTGCCTCAATCAAAAAAAATTGCGAGCGTGGATCCGATCTACCCGTCTGTGAGGTCATGACCCAACACGAAAAGCCCACCCCGCGGGAGGGTGGGTTTCTGTGTCAGGCGGCGTGAGATCGGATTTACCCCGCGGCGGCGGCCATTTTTTGGGCTTTGGCTTTGGCGTCGTCGAGGGTGCCGACGTACATGAAGGCCGACTCGGGGATGTCGTCGCCTTCGCCGTTGCAGAGCCGCTGAAAGCTGTCGATGGTTTCTTTGAGCGAGGTGTAGATGCCCGGAAAGCCGGTGAACACCTCGGCGACGAAGAACGGCTGACTGAGGAAGCGTTCGATCTTCCGGGCACGGCTGACGGTGAGCTTGTCTTCTTCGGAGAGTTCGTCGACGCCGAGGATGGCGATGATGTCCTGCAGCGACTTGTAGCGCTGGAGGATGGTCTGCACCTGGCGGGCGACGCCGTAGTGCTCCTCGCCGAGGTTGGCGGGGTCGAGGATCGTGGAGGTCGACGCCAGGGGATCGACCGCGGGGAAGATGCCCTTCTCCGCGATACCCCGGGCCAGGACGACGAAGGCGTCGAGGTGGGCGAAGGCGGTGGCGGGCGCGGGGTCGGTCAGGTCGTCCGCGGGGACGTAGATCGCCTGCACCGAGGTGATCGCGCCCTTGTCGGTGGAGGTGATGCGTTCCTGAAGTTCGCCCATCTCCGTGGACAAGGTCGGCTGATAGCCCACCGCGGAGGGCATCCGGCCCAGCAGCGCGGAGACTTCTGAGCCTGCCTGGGTGAAGCGGAAGACGTTGTCGACAAAGATGAGGGTTTCCTTGCCCGAGGCGTCGCGGAATTCCTCGGCCATGGTCAGGCCCGAGAGGGCGACGCGGAGGCGGGCGCCGGGGGGTTCGTTCATCTGGCCGAAGACCATCGCGACCTTGTCCAGCACGTGGCCGGTGTTGCCTTCGGAGTCGGTGAACTGGGCCTCGGCCATTTCGCCCCAGAGGTCGTTGCCTTCGCGGGTCCGTTCGCCGACGCCGCAGAAGACCGAGTAGCCGCCGAACTCACGGGCCACCCGGGCGATCATTTCCTGAATGATGACGGTCTTGCCGACGCCCGCCCCGCCGAACAGCCCGATCTTGCCGCCGCGGACGAACGGGCAGAGCAGGTCGACGACCTTGATGCCGGTCTCGAGGATTTCGGTTTTGGGGTTGAGCGCGGTGAAGGCGGGCGGCTCGCGGTGGATGGGCATGGTTTTGCCGGTGTTGACCGGGCCCTTTTCGTCGATGGGTTCGCCCAGCAGGTTGAATACCCGGCCCAGCACGCCCTCGCCGACGGGCACGGAGACCGGGCCGCCGGTATCGACGCAGTCCATGCCTCGCATGAGCCCGTCGGTGGTGCCCAGAGCCACGGCACGGACCTGGCCGCCGCCGAGGTGCTGCTGCACTTCGCCGACGAGGTTGATGTCGATGCCGTGATGGCTGCCGGTGATCTTGATGGCGTTGTAGATCTCGGGCAGCTGGGATTCGGGGAACTGGGCGTCGAAGGTCGAGCCGATGACTTGGGAGACGGTGCCGGTGGCCATGGGGTAATCCTGAAAGCGAGTGAGCAAATAAACTTAGAACAATGGACCGTTCGGCGATCGAGCCGGGGCTGTCCGTACGAGCGGAGGTCGCCAAGCGGCAATCTCCGGGGGGCGGAGACTATACCGCCCCGCCCGGTGGCCCTCAAACCTTCACGTATCGCTTGCAGATATATATTGTTTCGATATATTTGTGGTCGTGACCGACCCGACCCACGTAAAATCCCGCCGGGACTTGTTCCGCGGCAGCGTGGAGGTGCTGGTGCTCGCGGTCTTGGCGGACGGCAAGCAGTACGGCTATTCGATCCAGAAGCGGGTGCACGCCGCGTCGGGTCAGGCCATCCAGGCCAGCAGCCTGTACCCGCTTCTTCACGACCTGGAGGCCCGCGGGCTGATCGCCGCGACGTGGGAGCAGGACACCGGCCGACCACGCAAGTGGTACGCCCTGACCCCCGCGGGCGAAAAACGCTTCCGCGGCGCGGTTGCCGACTGGCAAGCCGCCATCGCCCGTATGCAGGGCCTGGTCCTCCCCGCCCTGCGCCAGCTGACCAACCACCCCCGGGCCACGCCGACGTGATCGGGTCGACCCCTGCGTCGCCCCCCGAGCCAGCTTGTCGCGCGCTTCAAAAAGTTAGCCGACGAATTTTCGCGACCACCGATATCGTTGGCAGCGAAAAGGAATCTCAAGGATTTGTAAGGATTTGGCAAAGTGCGCTGAAGCGTGTTTTTTTAAAACGTAAGCTTGCCCGGTGGCTGAAAATTCCGGCCGGCGCGATTATGCTGCGGTCGATGAAACTTTACGCTGTCGTTGCGGTCTTGCTGCTGAATGGGGTGCTGGCCCCGGGGTTGGCTCTTGGGCAGGAGGCGTCCGAACCCGCCCCGCCGACCAATCCCACCATCGAGATCGACCCGGCCGTCGTGGACGGGATCAATGTGGTGACCGACGATTTGCCGGATAAACCCAAGGCCAAGGGGGCCGTGGGCGAGGCGCTGGACGATGTCGTACCCGAAACCGGGTACGACTCGGTGGACGGGGCGGTGCACACGTTGACCGACGCGATCGGCGGGCTGGTGGATAGCTTCATCGCGATGCTGCCGCAGCTGATGATTGCGGTCGCCGTGCTGATCGCCACCGCGTTCGGCGTGCGGCTGATCGACAAGCTGGCGAACAACGTGTTTAAGAAGGCCCGGATCAAGGCAAGCCTGCGGGACCTGTTTCGCATTTTTGTCCGCACCGGGGTGTGGTTCATCGCGTTCATGATCGCGGCGGGCATCATCTTTCCGGGCTTCGGCTTTTCCAACCTCGTGGCCACGGCGGGTCTGGCGTCGATCGCCGTCGGTTTTGCGTTTCAGGATATTTTCGCCAACTTCTTTGCGGGCATTTTGATTCTGTGGCGGTTCCCGTTTGAGAACGGCGACTTTATCGAGGTCGACGGCGTCTCGGGCCGGGTCGAAGACGTGGAGATCCGCATGACGCTGATCCGGCAGACCGACGGCGACCTGGTGCTGGTGCCCAACAGCACGATCTTCCAAAACAAGGTCACGATCTACACCAACCGCCCGACCCGCCGGGTCGAGCTGGCGGTCGGGATCGCCTACGGCGAGGACGTGGCGAAAGGCCGACAAGTCATCCTCGACGCCATCAAGTCCTGCGAAACGGTCAACGCCACGCCGTCGCCCGAAGTGTTGGCCACGGCGTTTGGCGCCAGCTCGATCGACTTCGACGTGCTGTGGTACACCGGCAACAAGCCCATCGAAGAACGCCGCAGCCGCAACGAAGCGGTCGAAGCGATCAAGAAAGCCCTGGACGACGCGGGCATCGAGATCCCGTATCCGTACCGCACGCTGACGTTTAGCAAGAACGAGCCGGACATTATGGAGGCGGTCGCGGGCCGAATCGCCCGGGGCGGGGCGTCGGCCGAGTCATCGGATGGTGCGTCGGCCGGCGAATGAGAGGGGCTCGCCGTGGGGCGGCCGAGCTCTGAACTTTTAAGTTTTCTGAGGCCCGTTTGATGACCCGTCCGATCGACGTTTACCTGCTCGCCGGCCAGTCCAACATGAGTGGCTACGGGCTGCCCGCCGACGTGCCCGAGGACCTGGCCGGGCCGCATCCGAGCGTGAAGATTTTCTTTGCGCCTCTCGACGAGCCGCGTCCCGACGCCGAGCGTCACGCCCGGGACCACGTGGGACGCTGGACGCCGCTAACTTTGAATTCCGGGCAGATCGAGGGCGGGTTCGGCCTGGAGCTGTCGTTCGGCTACGCGATGGCGGCGGCCACGCCCGCGCGGCCCGTGGCGATCATCAAGTCCGACAAGGGCGGCACGGGTCTGCTGCGGGACTGGCGGCCGGACGATCGGCAGGACCCCACGGCCTTGGCCAACCGCATGTTGGCGGCCGCCGAGGACGCGCTGCGACAACTGCGCGAGCAGGGGTTGGCCCCACGGCTGGCGGGGTTCGTGTGGTACCAGGGCGAGTCGGACATGGACCCCGAAGTCAGGGAGCCCGCCAGGTACACCGCGGCGTTCGACACGCTGCGGCAACGCATCGCGGACTTGCTCAACGACGGCGAGGATTTCCGCAAGGTCTGGTTCCGCGTGCACCCCCACGAGATCACCCGGCCGCATTACGAGTCGATCCGCCATCAACTCGTGGAGCAGGCGGAGGCCGACGCATCGGCGGCATGGATCGAGGTGGACGATCTGGTGTATCCCGATGCGTTGCATCTCGACGGGGCGTCGGCGGTGGTGGCGGGTCGCCGCGCGGCCGAGGCGATGTTGAACTTGCCGCGTCCCGCGTGAGGGCGGGGCGGCCGGGTGAAAACCGTGACGCACATGGGGCGGGTGGCAGCTTTACAATGCCGCGACGATGCCCGATGCCCTTGACCTTTATCTACTCGCCGGCCAATCCAACATGTCCGGCCACGGCGAGATCGCCGACCTGCCCGAGGGATGGCAAACGCCCCATCCCACCGTGCAGTTGTACTTTGCCCCCTTAAACCCGCCGGGCCACGAGCGGCGGGACCGGCCCCGCGTGCGCCGCTGGTCGCCGCTGCAGATTGGGGCCGGGTCGCCGCCCGAGAGCTTCGGGCTGGAGCTGTCGCTGGGTGATGCCTTGGCCTCCGCCACGCCCGATCGGCGGGTGGCGATCATCAAGTCCGACCTGAGCGGGTCGAGCCTACCCCACGAGTGGAAGCCCGCCGATCGCGACGACCCCACCACGCTGACTAATCTGATGCTGCGCGACGCGACGCAAGCGATCGAAGCGCTGGTTGAAGCGGGATACGACGTACGCCTGGCGGGGTTCGTCTGGTATCAGGGCGAGCGCGACACGCGGCCGGACCTGGACCCCGCGGGGTACGCCGACGCCCTCGACGCCTTGTTGGAGCGGGTGGCGGACGACCTTAACGACGGCAAGGATTTTGCTAAGGTGCTGTTCCGCGTGCATCCGCACAATGCCCAGCAGCCGCATTATGAGGCGATCCGCCAAGCCCTCGTGGCCCGGGCCGACCGCGACGAGCGGGCGACGTGGATCAACGTCGATGACCTGCATTACCCCGATCAACTGCACCTCGACGGCCCGTCGCTGATCGTCGCGGGGCAGCGCGCCGCCGCGGCGCTGATGCCCGTCGCCCCGCACGCGGCGACCCACGCCCCGGCCGTGCCCGAAACCACCGACCCCCCGCCCCCCCCTCCTCCCGCGCCCCCCCCCGTCAAACCCGTTGCGCCCCTGCCGCCTCTGCCCTCCCTGCTTAAACCCGGTGCCCCCCGTGTGTTGGCGCTGATGAACCAGAAGGGCGGCGTGGGCAAAACGACCACCGCGGTCAACGTCGGCGCGGCCCTGGCCAACCTCGGACTCAACGTCCTGTGCATCGACCTGGACCCGCAGGCCCACCTCACGTTGTCGCTGGGCGTCGAACCCGACGACGTGGAAAAATCCAACTACGACCTGATGACCGACCCCGACACCACCGCGATGGAGGTCGTGCGTTACACCGCGCGGGACGACAAACGCCTCGCGGTGCTGCCGGCGGAGACCAACCTCGCGGGCGTCGAATCCGAACTGACCGAGCTCGTCGCCACCGGCCTGGCCCAAACGATCCTCCGCAACAAATGCCAGGACCTGATCAAAGAATTCGACTACGTCCTTATCGACTGCCCGCCCAGCCTCGGGTTGCTGACCATCAACGCGCTGACCCTGGCCCAGCAGATCGTCGTGCCCATGCAGGCCCACTTCCTCGCGCTGCAAGGCATGACCAAGCTGTTTGAAACCATCGGCATGGTCCGCCAGGGCATCAACCCCCAACTGACTGTCGCCGGCGTCGTGCTCTGCATGCACGAGGGCAACACCCTCCTGGCCAACGAAGTGATCAGCGAGCTCAAAGGCTTCTTCGAAGCCGCCCGCGGCACGGATCAGCCCTGGGCCAACGGGCGGGTGTTTCAGCCCCCGGTCCGGCGGAACATCAAGCTCGCCGAGGCGCCGAGCTTCGGTCAGTCCGTGCACGCCTACGCCCCGGACTCCAATGGGGCCAAGGATTATCTCGCGCTGGCGCGATCGATCGCCCAGGGCGTGGCGGGAAATTGAGGGGCCAGCGTTTCGCGAAAGCAGTCCGCAGCGTAAAATACGTTCGCGATTCACCGCCCATGCTCTACACTCGGTGATTACGTTCAGCTTCGGTTCATCTTGATTTGTCCGTATCGACCACTTTTTGGAGAGAGAAATTTTGCTACCACTTTTATATCAACGTGCCCCGGGCCTGCTGCTGCTGGCGTTGCTGGGTTTGGTGATCGCCCCCGTGGCCGGGGCGGACACCGCCGCGGACGTGACCAAGGTCAACAGTTTTGTCCAGCGGGCTGAGTCGAATCTGCAATCGGTCGACGCCAGCATCGGCCAGCGGACCAGCCCCCCCGCGGGGTCCGCCGGGAAGCTCGCGACCTCGCGACTCAAACAAGCCTACGAGGATTTGGCCCCGGCGGGTCAGCTGCTGCGTACGCTTCCCGCCGATGGCGCGGGCGTCGCGGAAGCCCTGACGCGCTACGGCAACGCCGTGGCGCTCTACCAAAAGCTGGCGGCGATCATGAACGGCGGCAACGCCCCGGCGGCCAACCCTGAATCCGCTGGCGGCACGAAGCTGGGCTACCCCCACGCCGACAACCTCAAGACGGCCTTGTCCACGCTCCGCGAAGTCGAAGGCTACGTCAACGCGCTGGTGCAGCTCCACGCCGAGTACGTGGGCATCACCGATCAGACCCAGCTCAGCCAGCGCAAGACCGCCCAGGCGGTCAACACGATTAGCGACGCCCGGACCAAAGCGGGCTACGTCGAAAAAGGGTTGGCCCCCATCCCCGCCGACGGGCAGGGCGTGCCCGAGGCCAAGGAGCGTCTGGCGGCGGCGCGGCAAGCCCTGGACGGGGCCGAGCAATTCTTCGTTCCGCTCAATCAGAAACTGACCGCCCAGATCGATCCCGCCAATTTCCCGGAGTTTCCCCAGGACCTGAAATGGCTGGGCGACACCAATAACGCTTACCGCAACAGCACCGTTTATCTCAACGACACGCCGCGCATGGCGGAGCTGTCGGGTCAGCGGCAGGAGGCCCAGGCCGAGCTGGTGCGGATCGCCCAGAAATACCGGGCGATGATCGAGCAGAACACCCCGCAGGGTCAACAGATCGAAAACTACGGCAACGCGGCGCTGGGCGCGTTCCAGAAGTTCGACGCCGAGGCCGAGCAGACCCGTCTCCGCTTGCCCGGCGAGATCCGGGAACACCTCCAAGACGCCGTCGACACCGCAGAGATGGCGGTCGCCGAGGAGAAGCCCGGCTATTTCACCGGCGGCATCCCGCAAATCATGGGCTGGGCCCAGGACAAATTGGCCCTGCTCGTCGCGATCGGCGAAACCGAGGAAACCCAGGCGCTGCAGCAAGAGTACGACGCCACGCAATCCCGTCTCAACGAAAGTGCCCGGTCGCTGGAAGGCCTCATCATTCAAACCAATCAGCCGCCCGCCGACAACTACGCCGGCGACGACCGCGACGAGGTGATCGCCATGGCGATCGACGGCTGGAAAGTCCAGCAGCCCGACGCCGAGGTCGTCGCGGTCCGCATGCCCGTCAAGCAGTGGAAGCGCGAAACCAAATGGGTCTTCTGGCGCGGCGAAGCCAGCAAGTACGACAAGTCCACCCTGCAGGTCCGCCTGTTTGTCGCCGACCCGGAAAAACCGGACCTGCTGATCGACCGTCCCATCAACGTCCGCAAAGACCACCTGGCGGACGATTCCCTGATGGGCATCCCGCTCGACGACTTCGAGTTGACCCCGCTCCAGCCCGCGGACTATTACCTGCGGGAGAAGCTGAAGTAATCACCACGACATCCTGATCTGGACATCTATAAATAGATACACCAAAGCCCACCCCGGATAAGGGTGGGCTTTTTTTTGTGGGGATCAATTTTAAAGGTGAGGCTTCGGCCTCAGCCGCTCATGCCCGGCACGAGCACGACCTTGATGCAGCCGTCTTCCTTATCCCGGAACTTATCGTAAGCCGCGGGGGCGTTTTCGATCGGTTCGCGGTGGGTGATGACGAAGGACGGGTCGATATCGCCGTCGACGATTTTCTGCATCAGCGGTTCGAGGTAGCGTTGCATATGGGTTTGGCCGGTCTTGAACTGCAGGCCCTTGTTCATCGCCGGGCCCCAGTTGAGGGTGACCGGGCCGAAGTAGACCCCGGGGACGGAGACCTTGCCGGCCTTGCGGCAGCACTTAATGATTTCGTTGAGCACGTGGGGTCGATCGCTGCCCAGGTGCAGGGCGGTCTTGGCGTCATCGACCACCCGGCTGATCTTGCCCGCGGCGTGGTTCTCGGCGCCCACCGCGTCGATGCAGCAGTCCGGGCCGCGGCCGTCGGTCATCTCTTGCAGCTTCTCGTAGACGTCGGTTTCCTCAAAGTTGATCGTCTCGGCGCGGCCGTGGGTCCGCGCCATCTCGAGGCGTTCGGGCACCTTGTCGATGGCGATCACCCGGGCGGCGCCGAGCATCCAGGCGGACTGGATCGCAAACTGCGCGACGGGCCCACAGCCCCAGACCGCCACGGTCTCGCCGGGCTGGATATCGCAGTGCTCCGCGGCCATGTACCCGGTCGGGAAGATGTCCGATAGAAACACCGCCTGCTCGTCGGTCAGCCCTTCGTGGACCTTGATGTGGGTCGTGTCGGCAAAGGGCACGCGGAGATATTCGGCCTGGCCGCCGGCGTAGCCGCCCAGCAGGTGGGTGTACCCGAACATCCCCGAGGGGGTGTGGCCCAACTGTTTGCTGGCCATCTCCGCGTTGCGGTTGGTGTTGTCGCAGCAGCTGTAGTACTGGTGGTTGCAGAAGAAGCAGCTGCCGCAGGCCATGGTGAAGGGGATGACCACGCGGTCGCCTTTTTTGAGTTTCGTGACCGACGAGCCGACCTCTTCGACGATGCCCATGGGTTCGTGGCCGATGATGTCGCCCGCTTCGAGGGCCGGGGCGGCCTCGGTCATCAGGTGCAGGTCCGAGCCGCAGATGCCCGACGCCGTGATGCGGATGATCACGTCCCCGGCGTCTTCGAGGGTAGGGTCGTCGACGGTATCGACGCGCATGTCGTTTCGGCCATGCCAACAAACAGCTTTCATAGGTGAATCCTTTCGAGAGAGGAGCGGGTCGTGAGCGAAACGGTAGTGCCGCCGCCCCCGCCGAACGGACCCCGCCCCAAAATTTCATACAAGCTTCACAAGCCAAGCCAACGCGGGCCGATCCCCCGCAGCCCCCCCCGGCCTCCGCTCGCTCCCAACGGCTACCATCATGTCCCCCCCGCCATTCCCGATCCCTGACCCCCGACCCCTGACCCCCGACCCCTGACCCCCGACCCCTGACTCCCATGCAAAACCCCCTGGCCAAGCTCATCCCCGTCCTGGTTGTCCTTCTGGTGTTGGCCTGGGCGGCCTCGCGCTGCGTGAAAGTGATCGAAGCGGGGCACGTCGGGGTGGCGACGCTGTTCGGCAGCGTGCAGGCAGAGCCATACGAACCGGGCTTTCACATCGTCAACCCGCTGCTGGGCTGGACCAGCTTCGACGCCCGGCAGAAGACGCACATGGAGCAGGCCGGCGTGCCCAGCCAGGACCAGTTGACCACCGAGGTGGACATCTCGGTGCAGTACCGCATCATCGCGTCGATGGCGCCGGACATCTATACCCAGACCGGCACCGCCGAGCAGGCAGTCAACGTCCACCTGATTCCCAAGGTCCGCAGCGTCCTCCGCGAGCAGGGCAAGAGCATCGTCCGGGCGGAGGATTTCTTCCTCGAAGAGACGCAGCAGAAGCTGCAAACCTCGCTGCAGCTGGAGCTTGAGTCTTTTTTGCAGTCCAAGGGCATCGAGGTCAACGACGTGCTGATCCGCGACATCCAGCTGCCCGCCCGGCTGGTGGCGCAGATTCAGCAGAAAAAAGAAACCGAGCAGCAGGCCGAGCGGCAGAAGGCGGAGCTGATCCGCTACGAAACCGAGCAGCAGCAGCAGGTGGTCAAGGCCAAGGCCGACCGCCAGGCGGCCGAGGAAGAGGCCGCCCGCCGCAAAACCATCGCCGACGCCCAGGCTTACGAAATCGAGGCCATCAACCGGGCGATTTCCGAAAACCCCGCCTATATCCAGCTCCAATCGCTCGAAGCCCTCAAGGCCATCAGCAAAGACCCCGCCGCCAAGGTGTATTTCCTCAACGGCGATAGCCCGGCCCCCCTGCCGCTGATGAACCTGGGCGACGGGATGACGGCCCCCGCCAACCGCCGCTGACCCGCAGAATCCGTCGCCCGCGGTCCGATAGCCATTCGCCTGCATTCTCCAGCCCCCCCCTCGCCGCCCGCCCCCACCCTCGCCGCCCGCCCCCTATTTAACCTGCGCGGGGCTTCGACAGAGCCACACGTTAATTTTATCCGGGGAATTCGCCCTTCAGATCATGGTGCATTACCCTAGATCCTGCCCTGGCGGTAGCTTAGCGACCGTTGCCGTCCGGGCCAGACCGAACGCCCGTGGGCCGGGGGGCGTATAATCGAGTGAAGCGCCGAGGCCCGAACGGTCGATGATAGAAGCGACCCGGAGCCTTGCGGGCTCCGAAACCCGGACTTTTGCCGGGCTGATTCCGCGGTCGAGTTGCCCGGGGGGATGAACGGAGAGTGCCCTCATGTTGAATTGGAACCCAATCTTCCCTGCACGCGGCGTGGCGGCGTGTCTCCTGGCGGCCGTGGGCCTGACCGTGGTGCACGCCCCGGCCCCGGCCGCGGCCCAGATGCAAAACGACATGCCCACCTTTGTCGATGACCGCGCTTTCCTGGACGAGTGGCAGCGTCGCTGCTTCGACTTCTTTTGGGAACAGTCTCACCCCGCCACCGGCATCACCGCCGACCGCGCCCCCGCGGACGGCCAAACCCTTGTCCACACCCAGGAAGAGGCGGTGGGCAGCATCGCGTCGATCGGCTTCGGCCTCACCGCGATCTGCATCGCCGACGAGCGCGGCTGGGTCGAGTCCGAGTCTGCCGCCCAGCGCGTCGACCTCACCCTCCGCTTCCTCCTGGAAAAAGCCGAGCACAAAGAAGGTTTCTTTTACCACTTCGTCGATATGGCCACCGGCCAGCGGGTCTGGGACTGCGAACTCTCCTCGATCGACACCGCCCTGTTGCTCGCCGGCGTGCTCACCGCACGGCAATACTACGCCGACCACCCCCGTATCCCCCAGCTCGCCACCGCGCTCTACGACCGCGTCAACTGGCCCTGGATGATGGGCGACGGCAAGACCCTCAGCATGGGATGGACCCCTGAAGAGGGATTCATCAGCTTTCGCTGGGACCACTTCTCCGAGCACCTGGTCCTTCAGATGCTTGGCCTGGGCTCCAACACCCACCCCCTGCCCCGCCAGACCTGGCACGCTTGGACCCGCGGCCCGGTCTACGAGCACAACGGCGACCGGTTCATGTCCTTCCCCCCCCTGTTCGTCCACCAGTTCAGCCACGCCTGGATCGACTTCCGCAACAAGCGTGACGACTACGCCGACTACTGGACCAACTCGATCTTTGCCACCCGCGCCCACCGCGCGATGTTCAGCAAGCTCACCGACCGCTTCCCGCTCTACAGCGACATGCTCTGGGGCGTGACCTCCAGCGACTCGGCCACGGGCTACACCGCCTGGGGCGGCCCCGACCCCTCGCCCCACATCGACGGCACGGTCGTCCCCTGCGCCGCCGCGGGGTCGATCCCGTTCAAGCCCGACGAGTGCATCGCCGCGGTGCGGTACATGTACGACGCCTACGGCGAAAAACTCTGGAAACGGTACGGCCTGGCCGACGCGTTTAACCCCCACACCGGTTGGGTCGCCAACGACGTGATCGGCATCGACGTGGGCATCACCATGCTCATGATCGAAAACCACCGCAGCGGCTTCGTCTGGCGCCAGTTCATGGCCAACCCCGAGATCAACCGCGCCATGCTCGCCGCGGGCTTCCGCCCGCTGGACGCCGACAAGGCCGGCCAGTTCGCCCTGTTCTTCGATGACGACGGCCCCAGCTACGCCCTGGCGGACGACGCCGAGGCCAACGAGGCCCACGCCTCGCCCCCCTCCGCCCCGCCCGCGGTCGAATAATAAACAGAATCTATAGAACAGCTTTTACTAAGCCCGCGTCCTCCGACGCGGGTTTTTGAATAGTCGATTTGTCGGGTGCCGGGTCGGGGTGTCTCACATCGTCGTTCGGCGCGATGTGTGCGGTCAGATGAAGTACCCGATTCAGAGGTGGTTTTCCCGATCAGTCCGAGTGGGCCGTGTCAGGCCGCGGCAAAGACACGGCACCGGTCCCCGTTCGCGTGTCCGCCAAACCGCTGTCCGATAAAACAATCCCTCTTTCACGCGTGACCGCTACAATCGGGCCGTCGGCGCCTTGTCCTAGTCCCTTTGCCCGCCGGCCATCCGCTTTCACACCCTGTCGGGAGATTCGTAACGTGCCGCAAACTGAGAACCCCCCCCGCGTCCAAACCGATCCGTCGTCCAAGTCCAAATCCAAACTCGGCCAGTTGTTTTCCTGGTCCCGCAAGGGCAAGAAACCGGTGCAGGTGGAGGTGGCGCGGGTGGAAGACCCCAACGCCCCGGGGCCGAGCAACCAACAGGTCACCCTCGCCCAGCTCAAGCAGGGCTACGGCGAGGTGCTCGACACGATGAAGTCGGTCCGCAGCCACCTGGAACAGCAGGCCGACCGCAGTGAACAGATGCTCGAGGTCATGCGGGAATTGCCCCGGGCCCTCCGTTCCATGCCGGAGACTGCGGAAACCCAGACCCGCCTGCTCGAATCGATCCAGAGCAACCTCGATCGGCAAAACGAAACCTCCAACCACCTGACCGGCGCCGTCACCGGCCTCGCTTCCGCCGCGGCCTCCCAGGAAAAAGCCCTCGGCCAGATCAGCGACCACATGGCGGAGGAAAAGCAGACCCGCCATCAACTCACCGACACCGTCGGCAGCCTCAACAGCACCCTCGATCAGGTCACCGCGGAAAGTACCGCGACCCGCGATTCCATGGGAGCCGTCGTCAGCCAAGCACGCATCGACAACGAGCAGATGCGCGACATGTTTCAGCGCAGCCAAAAACTCAACACCGCAATGGTCCTGCTCTGCCTCGCCCTGGCGACCGGGGCGCTGGTGCTGGGCGGTTACATGGCCTACCTCATCAGCCAGAACAGCGGCGGATCGGCCCCGGTGACCGCCCCGGCCGGCCCCGCGGTTTCGACCCCCGCCCTGGACGCCTCCGGCATCGACGCCCAGGCTTCGACCGCCCCCCGGCAGCTCCGATCCTCCTGACCCCCAGGTGTTCCGGCCTGTCAAAGACTCGGGTCAAGACAAACCACCACTGCTCTACTGGCCTGCACGGCGATCTTCGGTCGCCGTGTTTTGCCATAGCAGTCAACGCGATCACGTCATACCAGTCTTATCCAATACGCCCGAATCGCTTCCGTAACCCATGTTATAACGAGCTACAAGCGTGGTTTAAAGAACCTTTTTCTCAAAATGAGATGACAAGTAGTTCCGGTTTAATTCTTGCGCAGCAAGCATTTATACGGTTTACGGCTAATAATGATCGACTTAAGTTATGACTGTTGCTTGACTTCTAATTTTTCGATGTCTATTATTGATTGGGCTATATAGCCCTTAGAGTAACCCACTCTTTTGGAAATCGGGTGTTTGGCGTTTCGCCAAATGAATAAAGATTCTTGTTTGGAAGGTGTATTATGCTTACTTGGGCCATTACTTTTTTGATTATCGCACTGATCGCAGCGGCCTTGGGCTTCTCCGGCATTGCGGGTGGAGCAACGACCATTGCCATGGTCATCGGCGGGCTTTTTGTGCTGCTGTTTCTCGCAACCCTCATCATGCATTTGGTTAACGGTAAATCAGCTTCCGTAACCTAATCAGCCGTAAATATGTTTTTTACTACCGTGGTCGGTGTCCTCATAAGGTCGACGCCGAGCGTAAATGAATTTCGGTTATGTACTAAAAAGAATTAATAATAAGTCCGTAATTGGACTTGAAAGGAATACTAAAATGAATACCACAACTCTTGAAACAAACTTGACCAAAGAAAATGTCGGTCATCTGAATGATCTGATTCAAATTAATCTCGATAGTGAAGCAGGCTTTCGTGAAACCCGCGATCTGCTCAACAATCCGGATTATCAACGTCTTTTTGATGAGACGGCACAAGAACGTTCACGCCAAGCCAGTGAATTAAAAGGTTTGGTCAGATCGGAAGGAGAAGATCCCGAAACCGATAGGTCACTTTTGGGTAAAGCACACCAATGGTGGATCAATGTGCGTGACAAGGTGAGTGATCACTCGGACTACGACGTACTTGCTGAGGCAGAACGTGGTGAAGACAAAATCTTGGAGCTATACCGTGAAACGGTGAAAGAAACCAATACTCCGGATCTAAATCAGTTTTTGGAGCGGCATTTGCGCCAAGTGAAAACTCGTCACGACCAAGTACGTAATCTGCGGGATACTGCCAAAGCAGATACTTCTAGACAATAACTAAACTGCACACCTTCACGGAGTATTGCTCCGTTGGCGGAAGCCCCTCGCGGCTTCCGCCTTTTTTTAATGGTGAAAGCGTCGCAACCGTCTTGTCGCTTCTGATTATTCTACAATCGGGTATGCCCGAACTTGCTGCCGCTACTCATACATCTTCCGACATGACCGATGGTGCCTTGTCTGAACTATCGCCGGACCTGCTTGAGGCCTGGCGGAAGGCGTTTGACTGTGAGCCGGTATACCAGCGGATGCAGAACGCGGTAACGCGGACCGCGTTGGATGAGGTGGCGCTGGATCGCCGGGTCCTCACTTCGACGGATCACACATTCAGCCACGTGCTGGACGACTGGGCGGTGACCAGCCAAAAGAAGTCGGGGCGTTGCTGGATGTTTGCCGGGCTGAATCTGTTGCGGGTGGGGGCCATGAAAGCGATGAATCTCAAGGAATTTGAGTTCAGCCAGAACTACACGTTTTTCTGGGACAAGCTGGAGCGGGCCAATTATTTTCTGGAGCAGATCGTGCAGACCGCGGATCGGGAACTGGACGACCGGGTGGTGGCGTACCTGCTGGATCGGCCGATCGACGACGGCGGGCAGTGGAACATGTTCGTCAATCTGGTGAAGAAGTACGGCCTGGTGCCCAAGTCGGCGATGCCCGAATCCGAAAGCTCATCCAACACCCCGCGGATGAACGCCAATCTCAAAACCCTGTTGCGTGAAGGGGCCGCGTCGCTTCGGCAGCAGGCCGCCGACGGGGCGGACGCCGGGGCGCTGCGAGCGGCCCGGGAGAAAATCGTGGGCGAGGTGTACCGCGTTCTGGCGATCCACCTCGGCACGCCGCCGACCGAATTCGACTGGCGGTGGAATGACAAGGACAAGCAGTATCACCACGACGGCACGCTGACGCCCCAGGAATTTGCGGCCAAGTACTGCACGATCGATCTGGACGACTACGTCTGTCTGGTGAACGATCCGCGGGAGAGTTCGCCCGCGGGCCGCAGCTTTACGGTGGCTCACCTGGGCAACGTGTTGGGCGGGGATTACGACGGCGGGGTCCGCTACGTGAACGTGGACATGGACGTGATGAAGCGGGCCGCCCGGCGGAGCATCGTCGAGCGGGGCGAGCCGGTGTGGATGGGCTGCGACGTGGGCAAGATGATGCACCGTGAGCTGGGGCTGTGGGACGCCAAACTATTTGACTACGCCGGGGTGTACGGCGTGGACTTCACCCACGGCAAGGCGGAGCGTCTGCAATACCACCAGACCCTGATGACCCACGCGATGATGTTCACGGGGGTGGACGTAGACGAAGAATCGCCGGGGACCGCCCGCCGCTGGCGGGTCGAAAACTCGTGGGGCGATGAAAACGGGGTCAAAGGCTTTTACACGATGAACGACTCGTGGTTTGACGAGCACATGTTCGAGGTTGCGGTGCATAAGGACCTGCTGCCCGCGGAGGTCGTCGAGGCGCAGAACACCGAGCCGATCGTGCTGCCGCCGTGGGACCCGATGGGTTCGTTGGCGGGGTAAGGGCCTTGCCCGAGCGTCGGGGTCGGTCGCGCAAAAAGCCGATACGATCACGGAGAACACAAAGACACGGAGTCACGGAAGAAAGCAGCGCGAGCAGATGGTGCATCCGGGCAAAGTTGTTGCGGCTGCGTTCGGGGGGGATCAAGTTGACGAATCGGGGTTTTGGACTTCTTCGACGAGGATGCTGAAGCGGTTGACTTCGAGGACGCGGACGGGGGTGCCGGGGTCGATCATGGGTCCGACGCTGACGACATCGACGGTCTGGCCGTCGATCTCGGCTTCGCCCGCGGGGCGGAGGGTGCTGATGACGGTGCCGGTTTGGCCGACACGGATCGCGCCTGCGCCGAGCACGGCATCGCCCGCCACGTGCAAGGCCGAGCCATCGCGGGCGAGGCCGGCAGCGTGGGGCGACGGCGGATCGTCGGCCAGGACCAGTCGGTTAAGCCCCGGGATGCTGCCGAGGTAGTTGATCAGCAGGCCGATACCCACGGCACTAGCGACGAAGGCGACGAGCGTGCTGAGCAGCGCGGTGGTGGCGACGTCCATGGTTCCGGCGGCGGGCATGACCCCGCCGCTGGTCGGGACGACCGCGAGGATCAGCGATGCGAGCATGAGGATGATGCCGACGATGCCCAGGGCCCCGAACGTCGCGGCGGTGAGCACCTCGATGATCAGCAGCGCCAGGCCCGCGGCGAACAACAGGACGTGCCAGATGTCCGCCAGCCCGATGATCATCGGCGCGCCGAAGAGGCCCAGCAGCGCGAGGATCGCCACCACCGCGGGGATGCCCAGGCCCGGGGCCTGCAGTTCGAGGTAGGCCCCGACCGCCAGCAGCACGATCAGGATCGCGCGGACCCAGAAGCCGGTGAGAAATGCGGCGAAATTTTCCGACCAGGTCTGGTCGATGCGGGTGAGGCTGGCGGCGCTGAGGTAGCGGGCCAGGTCCGCGTCGTTGGCGACCTGTGAGCGGGAGAGGCCGATGTCCTGCGCCAGGGTCGCGTCGGGGGTAAACAGCAGGGCGCTCCCGTTGTGGAACCGTCCTTCGGGCGCGTTTTGTCCGCTGGGTAAAGTCGTGACCGCGTTCCATCGGCCCAGGTCAGTCGGCCGGGCTTCGGTGGCTTCGGCGAGTCCGATGTTTTCCGCGGGTCCGCCGGTGGGCGTGCTGCCGACCCCGCCGGGCAACTGAAAGACCCCGCCGCCGCCGCCGCCGCCGCTCCCGGCGCCCGGGGCCGATCCCGCGGCCGAGTCGATGGGCAGTCCCGCGAGGGCGGCGTTGTTTCCGCGGACCATGGCGGCGTAGTCGGCCTGGTTGACCACGAGGCGTTGGCCGGTGTCGGGGTGTTCGATGAGGTAGAGGTCGATGCCGAGTCGGCACATGGCGTCGAAAGTGGCGAAGCTGTAGCCGTGAGCCCGCGCGGAGTTGCGGAATTCGGTGGCGACGGGCGAGTAGGCTTTGGCGCGTTCGGTGGGGCTGAGGTTTTGACCCGGGGCGATGGGGGCGCAGTCGCCGGTGGCCGAGGAGGGGTGCATGACAATTTCGTCGCAGGCCGCGGCGATCATGATGCCCGCGGAGTAGGCCTTGTCGTTGACCCAGGCGACGGTCGGGACGGGGACCCGGGTGGGGTCTTTGAGGAATTTGGCGATGTCCAGCGCGGCGGTGAGCACCCCGCCGTTGGTGTTGATCTCCAGCACAATCACCGACGCGCCGCGGTCCAGGGCCCGCTCGACACGGCGCTCGAGGCTCTGGTAGGTGAAATCATAGATCATCCCGTCGACGGGAATCACGGCGACGTTCGCGCCGCCGGGCAGGGTGGAGAGGCGGGGCCGGGGGGCCGTCGATGGGGTAGAAGCGGCGGGGGCAGATGCACTCGTGGCGGGGGGGGCGGGGGGGGCGGGGCCCGGGTCGCTCGCCGGGGCATCTTCGCTTAACGGGGTCTGGTCCAGACCCGAGGCGTCGTCGAGGCTCGGCGCCGCCTGCCCCACCAGCAGCGTGAGCAAGATCAACCCCAGCCCGGCCCGACGTAGCGTGCGTGTCATCCCCTCAGTATAGAACGTGCGTCCGCCCTCTCCCTGACCAACGGGTTTAGCCCTCTCGCCTACATTGGTTTGTCGCCTTGCTTTTTGCGGTCGTAGCGCGGCCGGGGTTTGCCGCGGGTCCCACCGCTTGCTACAAACCTTCGGATTCTCACGTTCCCGATTCAACCTCAACGAGGCATCCATGGCCAACCCCAAACCACTCCGCGTCGTCGTCTGGCACGAATACCGTCACGACAATCCCGCCCACAAGAACCATAATCAGCAATGCGTGGACCTCTATCCCCAGGGCATGCACGCCGTCATGAAGGACGCGATCCAGCAACACCTCGGCCAAGCGGTCGAGGTCACGACCCTCACGCTGGACCAGGACGAGGACCACGGCCTCAGCGATGAGCTGTTGGCCAACACCGATGTCATGACATGGTGGGGCCACTGTGCCCACGGCGAGGTGAAAGACGGCTGGGCTGAGAAAGTTGCCCAACGGGTGCGCGAGGGCATGGGTCTGGTGGTCCTGCACTCGGGCCATTACGCCAAACCGTTCAAACTGCTGATGGGGACCCAGTGCCACCTCAAGTGGCGCGAGGCGGCCGAAAAAGAACGGCTGTGGAACGTCAGCCCCGGCCACCCCATCACCGCGGGTCTGACCAAGGATTACATCGAGCTAGAGCACACCGAGATGTATGGCGAGCACTTCGATATCCCCGATCCCGACGAGCTGGTCTTCGTCAGCTGGTTCGAGGGCGGCGAGGTGTTCCGCAGCGGCTGCGTCTGGAAACGCGGCGCGGGGAAAATCTTTTACTTCCGCCCGGGCCACGAAACTTTTCCGATTTATTACCACCAAGACGTCCGCCGGGTGTTGGCCAACGGGGTGAAATACGTCGCCCCCGTCGCGGACACGACGCCCTATCGCCACGGCTCGCCGAACATCAAGACCCCCCTCGAACCGATCGCCGCGGAACACGACGTCGATGCGTCGCTTCACGAGTAATAAACGGGCGGAGCGTTTTGAAGGCTGGGTTTTGACAGGATTAACAGGATAAAAATGCAGGATTGACGTGATCAAGACAAATGAGGTACAGAAGTTTTGTCTTGAACTTTGAATTGATTGCTTTTTTCCGAATCCTGTCAATCCGTGCCTCGGATCCTGTCCATCCTGTCAAAACCGAGCGCCAATCCACTGTTGGTCACAGCAACGTTTGGATCAGCATCATGCCGCCGAAGCCGATGATGAACGCCCAGGCGGCTTTTTGCGGGCCGATCTTTTCGAGGGATTCGGGTAGGAGTTCCTGCACGACCAGGAAGATCATGGCCCCGGCGGCGAAGGCCATGAGCCAGGGAATCAGCGGTTCGATCCAGTAGGCGGTGAGCACCGCGGGGACCGCCGCGAGGGGCTGGGGCACGCTGGTGAGCACCGCCAGCCAGAAACACTTGTGGATCGACACCCCCGCGGCCCGCAGCGGGATCGCGACCGCCAGGCCTTCGGGGATATTGTGGATGCCGATCGCCAACGCGAGGTAGTTGCCCAGGTTGGGGTTTGAAGAATACGCGGTGCCCTCGGCGGTATAGCCCACGCCCACCGCGACGCCCTCGGGAATCGAGTGCACGCACATCGCCAGGAAAATCAGCAGCCCGCCGGCCCCGCCCAGGCCCTTGCCGAAGCGCTCCCCCAGATTGTGGTCGTCGATCAGTTTGCCCGTCAGCGAGAGAAACGCCGCCCCGATGAAGAGTCCGCCGAGAATAGGCGCCATGCGTGACGGGCTCCAGGTCGCTCCGTCGGCGGCGAAGTCGGGTTCCAAGGCCGGCAGGATCAGGTTGTAAACCGACGCGGCAAACATCAGCCCGGCGGCGAAGGCATAGCCGACCCCGGCGTGCCGTGCCGGGTCCAGCCGAGGGATCGCCAACGGCAACGCCCCCAGCCCGCACGCCAAGGACGCCAACACCCCCGCCACCACCGCGTAAATCAAGACTTCGCTGAGCATCCGCGTATCGTATCCGTCATCGGTCGAGGTCGGATAAAAACGGCCTCGGACTATGTACGCGGAGACACCCCAGCGTCTTGCCCCGTGGCCCCGGGTCGTGAGGACACTATCCCCTCGGCCGCGTATCCAACACCGGTTGCTGCATACTCAGGCAATGCGGCCCCCCCTGCCCGACCACCAGATGGTTGGCCCGCACCGGCACCGGGACGTGATCGGGCATCGCTTTGTCCAGCAGACGCAGCGCCATATCGTCGGATGCCTGACCAAAGGTTGGTACGAAGACCCGGCCGTTGGCGATCACGAAATTCGCGTAGCTCGCGGGCAGTTGCATCCGTTTGGCGGGGCCGAAGCGGTCGCCGGGGTAGTCGTAGAACATCGGCTCGATCGCGGGCAGCCGCAAGACGTCTAGCCCCGCTTCGCGAATCGGCCGGGGATCGACGGCCGGATGAACCACCACGGTCTGGGGGCTGACGAAGCGGGCGGCGTTGTCGATGTGCCCGTCGGTGTCGTCGCCCGGCAAGGTCCCCGCGGGCAGGTCCAGCCAGATCGTGCGGGTGATGCCCAGCGTCTCGCCGAGCAGGTGCTGCATCGCGGCGCGGTCGGTGGGGTTGTGCCGCGAGGGGTTGAGCAGGCAGTTGGTGGTGGTCAGCAGCGTGCCCCGGCCGTCGGTTTCCAGGGCCCCGCCCTCCAGGACCTGCTCGTGACGACGGACTTTCAAACCCAGAACTCGGCCGATCTCTTGGGGCACCGCGTCGTCGCGCTCCCGGACCTCGTACTTCTCGCCCCACCCATTAAACCGAAAATCCTGCACCACCCACCTCCCCTCCCCCCCCTCCCCCCCCTCTTCCACCCTGCCCCCGCTGTTTTCGCTGTTCCCCCCGGCCGACCCCTCCCAGACAAAGAGCGGCCCGAAGTCGCGGATCCACGAGTCGTCGGTCGCGATCCCCGCCTCGTCGGTCGAGCGCACCGTGACCACCTCCGCCATGGCGGTGCACCAGGCGGCGTGTTCGGCCTGCGCGGCTTCCAGGCAGTTGGGCCACGTTTCTTCATTGTGCGGCGGCACGACCCACACCGCCGCCAGCGGTTCCCATTCCGCCGGCCAGCGTCGCACGGTCCGTTTACTGAGGGGGTGGTGCTGCGTCATGGGGGGTGGCTCGGTCGTGTGCCGCACGCGGCGGGGCTTCGAGAGAATTTTAGGGTCCGTTGGGTCAGTCTGCGGCTTGTCCCGAGGTTTCGCCCCGTCCCGGCGACCCGACCGACCCGCTAAACTCACACCTTGCCCGGTCCGCTGTGGACCGGGCGTTGGACCCGCCCCGTCCCGAGGCCAACCCGGGCCGGGGCCACGTTGTACCCGTCTCACGACAGGAGAGTATTTCCATGGCCGAAACTGATTCCCAAACCACCGTCATCGGCGCCGATTCCTATTTCAAGGGCGAGATGTCCTTCGAGCGCGTCGCCAAGATCATCGGCCGTTTCGACGGCAAGATCAGCGGCAAGGGCGAACTCCAGATCGCCGAAACCGCCAGTTGCAAAGCCGATATCGAATCCAGCGTCGCCAACATCGACGGCACCATCGAAGGCAACATCACCGCCAAGGACACCGTGAAACTCACCGCCAACGGCAAAGTCAAGGGCGACATCACCGCCGCGAAAATGACCATGGCCGAGGGCGCTTCGTTCTACGGCATGTGCGCCGTCGGCGGTGACGCCAACACCAACCGCGCCGCCGGCAACTCCGGCAATACCCCCTCGTCGGGCAGCTCCAACTCCGGTAATTCCGGGGGTTCGGGCAACTCGGGCAACTCCGGCAACGACAGCAACTCGCCCAAAAAGTGATCCCCCGCGACCGCCGATCCCCGTGAGACCCGCGACGCCCCCGCGTCGAGCTGTTGGCGTGGAACCCCGCGGTCGCTTCACCGAGCTGAACCCTTGCTGAACTGTGCGGCCCGCGTTTGCGCGGGGGCCGTGACGTGACTGGTTGACGTTGATAAACCGCGGCGCGATCCGACGCGCCGCCGTGAGAACCCATGGCCCGGAGTCTGCCCCCCCGAGAGGTGCAGTGTTACATCTGTAACCACCGATTTGAAGTCGGTGGCCGCGCCCAGTCCACGTCTTGTCCCAAGTGCCACAAGGCCGTCATCGTCCACGACATCGAGATCAAAAACCAGGTCGGCCCCAAGTCCGAGCTCAAGACCTGCGGCCAAATCGTGATCAAAAAACGGGGCCGACTCATCTGCCAGACCATCGTCGCCCACAACGGCCTGGTCTGCGAAGGCATTATCGACGCCAAGGTCGTGCAAAGCCGGATGCCCGTCATCCTCGGCCCCAAGTCCACGTTCAAAGGCGACCTCACCGCCCCGGCCCTCGAAATGGCGGCGGGTGCGAAGGTCAAACCCAGCCGATTCGACATCGGCCCCCCCGCCGATCCGCCCGACGCCGATCCTCCCCCCGACGCCGCCCCGCCAACCGGCCCGGCGGCCCCCGGCGGTACGGCTCCCCTATCGAAAGCCTCACGATGACCCGGTTCTGCCTACCTACTCGACCCACTTGTGCAATCTTTTTCTCCGTTATCTCGCGCCGCTGGCACTGACCCTCTTGATGGCGGGCGGGGATAAATCGACGGCAGCGCAAACCGCGACGCCCGCCGAATCGCATCCCGCCGCCGAGTGGCAGCGGCTACGCAGCGAACGCGACGCCTTATTTGTCCAAAATCAGGAGGCCCAGGCGATCATCGATGACCTCCGCCGGTCCCTTGATGTCCTGCGGGAAGAACAACGGCAACTCCGCGCTGAATTAGCCCGGCTGCGGAAAACGTCCAGCCCTACGCCGACGGCGGTCGCCGAGCCGGATGCGCCAGAGCCTGCCTTGCCGCAAATACCTGAGGAACCTGGCGCTTCCGAAGCACCCGGACCCCTGACCGCGGACTCGGCCGCCGCGGCGGACCTTCCGCCGTCCGATCCCCGGGCGGAGCTGATGGCACAGCGGATCGAGACCCGCTATGACCCGGCCGCCGATCGCACCGATGACGTCCTGGGTCCCGAGCCGATCGCCGCACGGGGCAGCGCGGGCGATTTCCATTTCTCGCTGGTCGTCTCGCATCCGGGGCGCGATTTGGGCGAGGCGATGCCTTCGATTAAATTATTTATTCAGTCCGACGAGGCTACCCAGTCCCTGGCGAACCTCGAAACGATCGAAGCCCGGGTGGATGACGGTATCGTCTGGCTGCCCGTGGCTCAGGTCGAGAGCACCTCCCGCCGCGGCGGTCTGGCGGGCAAAATCCGCCACCGCCGATACCGGGAAACCGTGACCGTTGATTTAGATAGGGCGATGCTTGGTCAACTCGCTTCGGCCCAAACGCTTGAACTCCGGGCGGGCCGGGTGACGCTGGACGCGGACGACGAGGATCGCGCGGCGTTCCGGGCGATCACTCCTCGCCTTTCTCAATGAGCGTCCATGAAAAAACCTCCCACGCTTGGCGGGAGGTTTTGTAAAAGTGGTGGGGTGATGACGCTAAACCTAGACAAGGTCCTCGGCCAGGCTCTCGATGGCGGCGTCGAGCTTGGCATCGGTTTCGTAAGTGCCCGCCTCAATCTCGCTGCGGATCTGATTGACCAGGTCCAGCCGGACTTCGGCGGGCTGATTCAGCCGGGCGAGGATTTGCGAGACGTTGGAAAACTCGGCACGGTCGCTGCCGCGAGGGCTGGGCGTCGCGGCGGCGGGGGCGGGTCGTGCCCGGCCGGTGGGGCTGTAGGACGCGGCGGCGGAGTGCTGGAGGGGGGAGATATCGCTCATGATGCTAACTTTCCTAAACGGCGGTGATGATCGCTTTGGAATTTGCCTGCGGGACGAATTTTCCGAGGCGGCCGACTTGCGTTCACGTCACGCTGCTGTCTTTGCTATCGCCCAAACTCCCGTCGGGGCTTGAAGTAATTCTACCCACCAAACATGATAGCCTAATCGGTGAAAAGTCAAACACTTAAATGATTCGTCGCTCACCGGAAATAACGTCCGATATTAATCAGACCAAATCAGCAGATGTTCCAAACAGTTAGCCATCCACCATTTAGCCACAAACTGCACCCCGGCCGGGAACCCTAACGCATCCCGAAATTAATTTGAATTTTAAGAATCTTGTTCATTTTTAGCGGTCCACTAGGGTTTTCCGTTGCACGCGGTCGCAATGCAGGCTGCCTGAGCGTTGAGGGCCACCTCGTGCACACGGAACAGGTGCACCCCGGCGAGGACGCCCAGGACGGTGGTCGCCGCGGTGCCACCCGCGGGGTCCGGCTCGACCCGCAGGTCGGGCCGACCCAGCAGTTTGGCCAAAAAACGCTTGCGACTCGTGCCCAGCAGCACCGGCTGCCCGGACGCGACGTAGCGTGGCAGCGTCTGCAGGATCGCCACGTTGTGGGCGACCGTCTTGCCGAAGCCGATGCCCGGATCGATGACGACCTGGTCCCGGGCGACGCCCGCCGCGACCGCCGCCTCGACTTGTCGTTGAAGAAATGAGTCGATCTCGTCCACCACGTCGTCGTAGGTCGGATCCGCCTGCATGTCCGCGGGCTGGCCGTGCATGTGCATGAGCGCGATCGGCACGCCCCGCGCGCCGGCGAGCCGCAGCATCAGCGGATCCTCTCGGCCGCCGCTGATGTCGTTAAGCATCGCCGCCCCCGCGTCCAGCGCCGCCTCCGCCACCGCCGCCCGGGTCGTGTCGATACTGATCCGCACCGAGGCGTGGCCCGCCTCATCAAGGGCGAGCCGCAGCTGCCGGATCACGTCACGGGTCCGCTGAATCTGCTGGTCGGCCGACACCCGCCCCGCCCCGGGGCGCGACGACTCGCCGCCCACGTCGATCAGGTCCGCACCTTGTTGGGCCATAGCCAACCCCCGCTGGACCGCGGCCGCGGGGCGGTCGTACTGCCCGCCGTCGCTGAAGCTGTCGGGCGTCACGTTGAGCACGCCCATGATCCGTGGCCGATCCAGCACTAGCCTGCCGCCCCCCGGAAACCGCAGGGTCAGGTCGGGCTTGGGTTCAGTTTGTGGGTTCAACATGAAACATACTCGCTTCTGCTGGTTACACCTTCACGGTTTCCCATTGTCCCGCGCGGAACCGTCGGACGTACAGCAGACCCCGCACGACCAACTCGCCGCACAGTCCGAACCATATGCCCGTGAGCCCGAAGCCCAGGGGCAACGCCAGCAGGTAGGCCGCCGGCAAGCGAACGAGGAATGTGCTGGCGTAGGTGATCACCATCGGCCCCCGCGTGTCGCCGGCGCCCCGCAGGGCCTGGCTCAGAATCAGATACGTTCCGAAAAAAATCTGGATCGGCCCGCAGATCCGCAGCAGCGGCACCGCCATCTCCCGCACGTTGGCCATCTCCGGGCCGGGCGCGAGCAAGCCCGCAAACCAGCCGGGGATCACCAGAAACAGCACGCCCATCAGCGACATGATCCCCACGCCGACGGCCCAGCACAGCCCCACCGCGGTTTTCGCCAGGTCCGGCCGACCCGCGCCCAGGTACTGGCCCATCAGCGTCGCGGCTGCCATCCCGATCGCCGCCCCGGGTAGGAAGCTCAGCGACTCCACCCGGATCGCGATGATATGGGCGCCCATCAATCCGTCGGTCGCGGTGCGCGCGATCAGCACCCCGACAAACCCGCCGATGATCGCGTTGCCCACCCACATGCCGCTGGATTCGATCAGGCTCGGCACGCCGACACGGACGATGCGGCGGCCGATCTTCCACCGCAGCTTTAACCAGCGCAGGTGCAGGTGCAGCGGCATCTTGCCCGTGGAGATCAACCCACCCCGCAGCAGGACCGCGACCACCAGCACCGCGCCAACGAACCACGCCAAGGCCGTTCCCGCGGCGATCCCCGCGACGCCGTGTCCGCCCCACGGCGAGGGGCCGAAGGTCAACGCCGCCGACGCGAGGATGTTCACCACGTTGACCAGCACCATCAGCAAAAACGGCGTGCGCGTGTCGCCCGCCGCCCGCAGGCAGGCGTTGCCCACGACCATGACCGCCCCGGCCGCGGCCCCCACCGCGATGACCCGCAGGTAGGTCACCGCCAGTTGATGGGTCTCATCGGGCAGGCTGAAGATCGCCGCAATCCACGGCGCCGCCACCGCGATCAAAACCGCGGTGAGTCCGCCCCAGATCAGGGCCAGCGTCATGGCCTGGCCCAGGGCGACGTTGGCCTGCGAGGTTTTGCGGCCCCCGATCTTGCGGGCAATCAACGCCGACGCCCCGACGCCCAGGGAGGTGTGCAGCATCCCGATAAGCCAGCCGACGTAGGCCGCGACGCCGATCGCGTCCAGCGCGACCGCGCTGAGCCGGCCCGCCAGCGCGGTGTCCACCACGCTCACCAACGAGTTGAGCAGCAGCTCCATGAACGGCCAGACCGCGAGCACCGCCACCTGCCGCGGCAACGACAGCCCCGACAATTTGCCGTCCAGCACATTCTGGGCCCCGAACGGTCCGGCCGCTTTCCTAAGACCCACGCCGACCGCGGGCTTGGGGCCCGCCCCTTCGCCCGGAACCGAAGCCGTCGGAAGCGTCACGTCGGTCGGTGGTAAAGGGGGAGAGGCGGCCGGTTTCATGCGAGCCGGATCATAGCCGTACCCGGTAGTCGAGCATGACATCCCCGCCCAGCGCCCGCACTTCGGTCAGTTCCAGTCCGCGGGCGTGGTCCATGGTCAGGCAGTCCAGCCCGCGGATCGCGGGGAACGCCGCCGCGTCGCCGACGACTTTCGGGGCAACGAACACCCGCAGCTGATCGACCAACCCCTTGGCCAACAACGCCCCGCCCAGCATCGCGCCGCCCTCGACCAGCACGTTGGTCACGCCCTCGGCCGCGAGCTGTCGCAGACTCTCACCCAGCGGCCCGGCCATAACGGTCAGCGGCGGACCCCCGTCGGTCCGCAGTTTCCCGTCCCGCGGCAGTCGGCCGCTGCGGTCAAAGACCACCCGCCGGGCCACCCGCGAGGGTGATGCGCCTCCGGGCAGGCGGGCGGTCAGCGACGGGTCGTCCGCGATCGCCGTGCCCACGCCCACCGCCACGACATCGACCACCGCCCGCAGTTCGTGGACCGCGGCCCGCGAGGCTTCGTTGCTGATCCACTGGCTGTGGCCCGTCGCGGTGGCGGTCCGGCCGTCGAGGGTCTGGGCCCATTTGAGGATCACCCACGGCAGCCCGGTGGTCACCCGCTTGATGAACGCTTCGTTGAGCCGGCGGGCGGCGGTTTCCTCGACCCCGACCTCCACCACCAGGCCCGCCTCCCGCAGCCGGGCGATCCCCCGGCCCGAGACTTCTTCGTAAGGATCGACCATCGCCACCACCACCCGGCCGACCCGGGCCTGCAACAAAGCCTCCACGCACGGCGGCGTCTTGCCGGTGTGGGCACACGGCTCGAGGGTCACCACCATCGTCAACCCCGCCGGGTCCACCCCACGCTGACGGGCGTCCGCCAGCGCGTTGACCTCGGCGTGCTCTTTTCCATACTGTTGGTGGTAACCCTCGCCCACCGCCTGCCCCGCGCGGTCCAGCAGCACCGCCCCCACCATCGGGTTGGGTTCGACGCGTCCCCGCCCCCGGGCCGCGAGGTCCAACGCCCGCCGCATCGCTTCTGCATCATTCATGGTTCAAATTCCCGTGCCCGCGACACCGCCGGGCCATACTATCTAATGTAGTCCCCCCTCCCCCCCCCCCTCATTCCCACCGCTACTTGCCTGCCGCAAACCCGAATCACCCCCACCCCATCGATCATCATGAAAAAACTACTCTTTCGCGGTTTCCTCGTTCTCGTTGTGCTGGTCCTCGTGGCGGGCGTGGCGCTGTACTTCTCGCTGAATTCGATCGTGAAAAACCAAGTCGAAAAGCAGGGTACGCAGGCCACCGGCGTGCAGACGCAGCTGCAGAGTGTGAACCTCAACCCCTTCGGCGGCCAACTGGGGCTCAACGAGTTCAGCCTCGCCAACCCCCAGGGGTTCAGCGAAGCCAAGATCTTCAAACTCGGCGAGGCCGACGTGCAGGTCGGCGTGGTCGCGCTGATCAAGTCCTATTTCACCGGCGAGGAGATGGTCATCCGCGATGTCAATCTCGACGGCGCGACCGTGCTGGTCGAACTCGACGGCCTGAATCTCAACACGATGAAGCTGCTGGAAAATATCCAGGGCAGCGGCGAGGCCGATGACGCCGGCAGCGAAGGCGAGCAACCCACGCCCTCGCCCGAGGGCGAAACGCAGGGCTTCAAGATCAACAACCTCAATATTACTAATACCAAACTCATCGGCCGCATCAAACTGCCCGGCGGCATCGAACAGGACGTCGACATTCAGCTCGCGGACATCAATGAAAAGGACATCCAGGGCGTCGAGCTGTCGGACGTCATCGGCTTCGCCGTGCGGACCATCATGGTTAACGCCAGCCGAGAGATCGCCCAGATCGCGCCCAACCTCGAGCAACTCGGGTCGCAGGTGGAAACCATCACCAACCAGACGCTCGAAGGTGTGGGCAAGAAACTTGACGAAGCCCTGCCCGGCGCGGGCGTCGGCGAGGCGGCGAAAAAGATCGGCGGCCGGGAGGCCGACAAAGTGCTCAAGGGCATCTTCGGCGACAAGAAAAAGAAGAAGCCCAGAACGAGCCTCAAGCCGAGACCGAGTGATCAGGGGCAGGGGGGGCGGGCGCCGGGCGTTGAAGTTTGCCGAGGCGACAACTCCCCCCTCCGGCAGGGTGTCCGCACCCCTCGACGGCTTCCGCTCAGGATCGCCGTGTCTGACGCGCCTTAGCGGATCCTCCCGGAACTAAACATTTAGTTTTCATATTCAATTGTCCACGCCTACTTGATCTCAATCTTTTTCGGATCGTATGTCGGCTCGGGCGTCTGGGGGTCCATCGCTTTGATCGTGTCGACCAGGGTTTTGGTGATGATCAGATTGCGGTACCAGCGGCGCTCGGAAGGGATGACGTACCACGGCGACGCCTCGCTCGAACACTTGGTCAACATCAAATTAAAGGCCTTCATGTAGTCGTCCCAGTGCTCACGCTCGGTGAGGTCTTCGGGGTTGAATTTCCAATGCTTGTCGGACCGATCGAGTCGGCGTTGCAAGCGTTCTTTTTGGTAATCCTTGGAGATGTGGATCATGAATTTGACGACCTGGGTGCCCTCGTCCTCGAGCATTTTCTCGAAGCAGTTGATGTGGTCGTAGCGGCGGGCAATGACCTCGGGGGGGGCCCAACCTTTGACCTTGACGATTAAAACTTCTTCGTAATGCGAACGGTTGAAAACCGCGATGTGGCCGTCGGCGGGGGTGTGGGGATGGACCCGCCAGAGGTAGTCGTGGGCGAGTTCTTCCTTGCTGGGTGATTTGAAGGACGTGACCTGGCAGCCCTGGGGGTTGACCGGGGCGAAGACGTGGCGGACCGTGGAGTCTTTGCCCGCCGCGTCCATGGCCTGCAGCACGACCAGCAACGACTGGGTGCCCTGAGCGTAGAGGCGTCTTTGCAGGTTGGCGAGCTCGGCAGAGAGCGCGGGAACCGCTTTCTTCCCGTCTTTTTTATCGATGGGCCCTTCGTAGCGGGTGGGGCGTAGGCGGACATCGACCTTCTCGCGGGGGTTGATGAGGTAAGCCTGGGGATCGAGGTGGGGCAGGACTTGGCTAAGGGCCGACTCGGAGGAGGATGAGCTCAAGGGTGGGGCTCCGCGGGGGATGAAGAGACAGGGGCGGTCGGGGGGGACGGGGGGACGCCGGGGGCGGGGGTTTAGCATACTGCAGGGCCAGCAGGGCTTCGCCCAGCAGGTAGAGGTGGTCACGGCCCGGCTCGTCGGCGAGTCGCTCGCTGCCGCGGAGGACATGGCGCAGGGCGGCGTCGCGCACCGCGGGGGCGTCGAGCTTGATCGCCAATCGCAGCAGGGGAGCCCAAGTCTCGGGGCCCGGCGGGGTGCGGCCGAGCTCGCCGGGCAGCGGTTGGCCGGTCTGGGCCTCGTAATACAGCCGCAGGTCACCCAATTTGCGTTGGCAGAACGCCAGCACGCCGCGGGCGAGCTCGGGGTTGGTCGTGACGCAGCGCTCGGCCACGGTCAGCACGTTGTTGATCTGCTCGACCCCGTCCAGCGAGTAGATCCCGTCGGGCGCGAAGCCGGGCATGATGGTGCTGACTTCGGGCCGAATCATCTGGTGCAGCAGGCCCGCGGGGGTCGCCGCCCGATCGATCAACGCGGCGGAGCGGTCCGCGATGGTTTGCCAGTCGGGCCGACCAAATGCGTCGGCCAATTCGGCAAGCAGGTCGGGGTCGTAATCCACCAGGAACGAGTTGGTGCTGAAGTGGTAGACCCGCGGGTCGAGGTTGAAGTAGTTGCGGATCATCCAGGTGCCGTCGAAGTCGTAGGCGTGGCGGGCGTAGGCGTCGATGATCAGGGCGATGGTGTCGCGATCTTCCAGGTCGTCGAAGGCCTGCGTGCCGCGCCACAAGGCCTCGGCGGCGCGGAGGGCTTCGGTCGTGCCGGAGGCTTCGACCGTGAGCAACTCGCTGGCGGGGGCAGGCGTGTCGGCAGGGGATGCCGGGCGGTGGAAGCGCCAGGCGATCATGCCGTGGGCCGGGTCGCCGGGCACGCGACGGACCAGGAGCTGATCGAGGATGATGCGGCGCAGCGGGTCGTAGAGTTCGCGATCACCGGCGAGTGCGGCGAAGGTTGCGAGTTGGCCCACGTCCACGGCATAGACGTAGCCGTCGTCGCGGACGCCGCCGCTGCGGTTGAGCGTGCGGAGTGCCGCGTCGCGGAGCGGGCCGATCGCCTCGGCGGGCGTGATCGAGGCCACCCGCCGGTCGGCTTCATTGGGAAACAGTCGCCATCCAACATAGATCAACGCGGGGATTAACAGGACGATGAGCAGGAGCCGCAGCGGCGTCCAGAGGCGGGGCCGATTAGCAGGAAGGGTCGGCAAGATCGTGGGCGAAGCGGGTTCGGACGGCGGCATGGTGAGCATTCTATCGAGCCGCCGGTCAACCCATGGTTTAATGCAGCGATGAGCAAGCCGATCCGCCACATCTTGGGCTGCATGACCGGCACCAGCCTCGACGGGTTAGACGTGGCGTTGACGCGGATCACCGGGTCGGGCCTAGCGATGTCCGCGACGTTGGTGGGGATGGAAAGCGTAGATTTGCCCGAACCGCTACGGGAGACGCTGATGCAACTGGCCTCCGGGGAGGCGCACCGGCCCATCGACGTGCTGCGTGCGGCCCGCCACCTGGGCGTGGTCCACGCCCAGGCGTGCGCCAAGGTCATCGCTCGCCACGGCCGAGGACTCGAAAATAGATTTCGTCGTCGCTCACGGGCAGACCATCTGGCACGCGCCCGAAGATCGGGTGAGCTGGCAGTTGTTTGACCCCTGGCCAATCGTCCGGGCGCTCAAGCTGCCGGTGTGCTACGACCTGCGGCAAGCCGATCTGATCGCGGGGGGCGAGGGGGCACCGATCACGCCGATCGCGGACCCGATTCTCTACCGGCTGGATCAAGGGGTCGTGCTGAACCTCGGGGGCATCGCGAACATGACGCGGTGGTCGGGGCCGACCGAATCACTGCAGGGCGGGGACCTGGGGCCTTGCAATCTGCTGATCGACCCGGCGGTGGAGCAGCTGTTTCCGGGGCAAACCTGTGACCGCGACGGGCAGCTAAGTGGGGAGGCCGAGGCTGACCCGGGTTTGGTGCAACAACTCGTGGCGTCGATCTCGGCGCAACGCGGCGACGCGAAGAGCCTGGGGCGGGAGCTGTTTCCCCGCCCGTGGATCGGTGAGCAACTTGTTCGACTGACCCGGGACCGACCCCCGGCGGTGCGGCTGGCGTCGGTGATCGCGGCGGTTGCGGAGGTCATGGTGGCGAACCTGGGTCGACTCGACACGGCGGCGGGCGAACCGCTGCGGATCATCGCGGCGGGGGGCGGGGCGAAGAATCCCCGGCTGGTCCACGAAATTCAGCGGGTCGTGGGATCACGGGTCACGCGATCCGATGTTCTGGGTATTGCGGTGGAAGCGCGGGAGGCGGTGGCGTTTGCGGTATTGGGGGCGCTCTCGGCCGACGGGGTGCCGATCACGCTGCCCGCGGTGACGGGCGCCGAGCGTCCGGGCGTCGCGGGGGTGTGGGCCTGGCCGGGCATGGTGGGCGGCGGTTAGCGTGGACACGACCCCGCCGCCTCGCCGGGTAAACTGGCGACCCCATGCCGGACCACGACCTCAACATCTCTCGCGACCTGCTCGAAACCGAAAAACGCCTGGCCTCCGCGGCGGCGATTGACGCGCTGTCGGTCAGCCAGACGCTGCAACTGATCAACACCCAGGACATCGAGGTGCCGCGCGCGGTGCGGACCGCGCTGCCGGCGCTGACCCAGCTTATCGAGCGGATCATCACGGGGATGAACGCGGGGGGCCGGCTAATCTATATCGGGGCGGGGACGTCGGGTCGGCTGGGGGTGCTGGACGCCAGCGAATGCCCGCCGACTTTTTTCACTGACCCCGGGGACGTGGTGGGCATCATCGCCGGCGGCGACGGAGCGCTGCGGGTTTCGGCCGAGGGCAAGGAAGACGATCGGACGGGCAGTCACGCCGAACTCGAAAAACTCGAGCTCACCGAGCACGACACGCTGGTGGGCATCGCCGCGGGGGGCACGACGCCATACGTCTGGGGCGCGATCGACTACGCCCGGGACCGCCACGCGGCCACCGGCATCATCACATGCGTCAAACTCAGCACGCTGCGTCGGCCTCAACCTCGCGCGGCGCTGGTGCCCGGCAACGCCCCGGTCGACCTGCCCCCGCCCCCCGCGGCCCAGTACGTCGTGGACCACGAGGTGCAGCTCATCGTCGGCCCCGAAGTCGTCACCGGCTCGACCCGCCTCAAAGCGGGCACCGCCACCAAGCTCGCGCTCAACATGATCAGCACCACCGTGATGGTGCAGCGAGGCAAGACCTGGGGCAACCTGATGGTCGATCTGCGGGCGACCAACGACAAGCTCCGCGACCGGGCGCTGCGGATGTTGATGCAGCAGACCAAACAAACCCGGGAAGATGCCCAGCAACTGTTGGCGGATGCGGATGGCCGGGTCAAGCGGGCGCTGGTCATGCACGGCAACGACTTGGACGCCGCCGCCGCCGACGCCCTGATCGAGCGCCACGGCGGGAAGCTCCGGCCGATCCTCGGCCCGCCGAAGTAGCGGATCAAACTAGAATTTTAAGAACCCACTCGTCGTCGGCTTGGCAATGGTGAACGGCATCATTCCGCGGGTATTCGCACACACCGCCCCGAGCGGCGATGTGTGGCACCCACCTCTGAACCTGGCATGTCCGCGGTTGCAACTCGACTTGGTTGCCGGTTGCCGGTGCGTTATTGCGTTCAGGGAGCGCATGCGCTCGACGCACTGGGTGAGGGCGGGCACGGGGTTTTCGATGTCGGCCTCGTATTCCAGGACCGCCATGCCGTTGAAGCTCGTTTCTTCGAGGGCGGCAACGAACGCGGGCAGGTCGAGGGTGCCGGTGCCGACGATCACGTCCTGCCACTGGGCGTTGGGTTGGAAGGTGAAGTCTTTGTAGTGGACGCCGAAGATCTTGTCGCCGTAGTGGCGGACCCATTCGACGGGGTCGCCGTTTTGCGGGCCGGTCTGCATGCACCAGGCGGTGTCGAGGCACACGCCGATCTTGCCGTCTCCGAGTTTGATCAGGTGATCGAGGATGTCGCGTGACCCGCCGAACTGGTAGCCGCCGTGGCAGTGGACGCCGACGCGGATCCCGTGCTCCTGGGCCTGCGCCGCGGTCTTGGGCACGGCGGTGTGAAACGTATCGACTTTGAAGTGGGCGGAGATATGCTTGGCCCCGGCGAGGCTGGCACACTCGAACCATTTCTTTTCGACGTCTTTGCCCTCGAAGTTCTGCACGCCTAGCGAGCAGATTTCCACGCCGGCGTCGCGGTAGATTTTGACGACTTGCTTAAACTTGGCGGGGTCGCCGAAATCGGCGTGGACCCCGCAGAGTTCGATCTTTTTGACGCCGATGGCCTTAACCTTCTCCGCGACGGTCTGGTTGTCGGCGTAGTGCCGGAAGCAGTAGCTCTGGACGCCGAAATCAAGGGCGGGGCTGGGCATGAGAAACTCCGGGGAAACGAATCGGACGCCGACGATCGGCCGCCCCCATGATAGGACGATCCGTCGGGATCACCAACGAGCGCCCGGAGCGGTGCTACATTACGCAACTGACGGGCGGTTCTTATCTTCACCGGAGGTCTTCGATGAGCGTTTTTGAATGGGCGATGAATGGGGGCGGATTGCTGGCGCAGAGCGGCGGCACGGGCGTCCCTTCAGCGGGCGGCGCGGCGCTGGGCGGCGGCGCGGTCCTGGTCTTCGGCTGCATGTTCGCGTTGCTGGGCCTGGCGATGTTTGCCTTCTGGATCTGGATGCTCATCGACTGCGTTCAGCGCGACTACGGCAACGACAACAGCGAGAAAATCGTCTGGGTGCTCGTGATCGTGCTGGCGCAAATCCTCGGGGCCATCATCTACTTCTTCGTGGGTCGATCACGCGGGGTCAAGCCCGGCGAGAGCGCCGACGTGTCGGTCGTCGATGAATACTGACGGTTGGTGAAGCTTTTTGACGTCAACGAAAGAAGCCCACCCCGCAACGAGGTGGGCTCTTTATTTATGTTTCGCAGCTCAACGGCAGCGTTGGGTTTTTAATAAACCAAAGCTACCGCGTCTTCGACCGCTTCGATCACCGAGCGGACGTGGAACGGTTTTTTGAGGTAGCCGTCGAAGCCCGACTGGATGAGGTGCTGGGCCTGGCCGTCGGTGAACTTGCCGGACATGGCGATGACTTTGGTGGTCTGCAGGTCGTCGCTGTCGCGGACAAGCTTGAGCACGTCTTCGCCCTTGACGTCGGTCAGGTGCATGTCCAGCAGCAGGACGTGGGGGCGGAACTTTTCGCATTCCACGCCGGCGGCGAAGCCGGTGTCCGCGGTCTTGACTTCGTAGTTGGCCTGCTCGGTAAGGACCTTGGTCAGCACGCCGACGATTTCGCTGGCCTGATCGACGACCAGCACGCGGGTCTTGCCGGACTGCAACCCGTCGAGGGGGATGTGGTGGGCCTTCATGAAGCGGATGAGCGAAGGCATGGGGATGCGGCGGTCTTTGCTGCCGGGGATGCGGTAGCCCTTGAGTTGGCCCGAGTCGAACCATTTGCTGACCGTGCGGGGGGCGACGTTGCAAATCTTGGCGACCTCGCCGGTGGTCAGGATGTCTTTTTGTTTGGCCATGATGGGCTGCCTCTGTCGTGGACTGAATCTTTCTCCGTGGATCTCCCGGGGCGGGGCTCCATTGATGCCCAGCCCGCACTAGAACATCGGACACCCGGGCTTTCGTATTAATCGCGCCATTCGGAAAATCGTTACCGCCCCCACCCCGTCGCCGAGGCTTCCGCCCACCACCGGTCCCCGCCGTTCGGGGCGGGACGAAAGCCTGCGCTGCGCGGCCGCGCCGGACCCCAGGTCCGCTAATCCGGGGCGGGGCCCGCGCTCATCGCGGGTCGGCCCGTCGGGCGGCCCGTCGATCACCCAGAGGGTCGAGCCGCGCAGCATCATGGATCCTTGGGTCGTGGGTGGCGGCGGGAGTCTTTAATTTTGTGAACCGGTAAAAGTTCTCGGACGCCCGCGGCCCGGCGTCTGCAACGGCTGTGCGGATTGACCGGCCAAGAGCAGGGGCGTGCGAGAATCAAAAACGCGGGGGACGAGCCGGAAATTGCCCCCGGGCGGGTCCGCGTCGTAAACTCCCCGCCATGTTGCGAGCGATTGTGTTTGATTTTGATGGCGTCGTCGTGGATTCCGAGCCGTTGCATTACCAGGCCTTCGTGCTGGTGGGCAAAGGCATCGGATTTGAATTCACTTACGAACAGTATTTGGCGACGTACATCGGCTTCGATGACCGCGACGCGTTCCGGGTGATGCTGGGCGCCGCGGGCCGGGAAGTGACCGAGGCGAAGATCGCCGAGCTGTGCACGCAAAAGCAGCGGGCCTTCGACGCGGTCGCGGCCATGGGGCAGGGGCGAGCGGGTGAACCCGGCGAAAACAAAAGCGGGGACGGCGGGACGTTGGCGATCCCGGGGGCGTTGGCGCTGATCGACGAGTGCTACGCCGTGGACTTCCCCCGGGCCATCGCCAGTGGCGCCACTCGGCAGGACATCGACTTGATGCTGGGCCTACTGGATCGCCGCGACCGTTTCGAGATCATCGTCACCGCCGACGACGTGGCCTACTCCAAACCCGACCCCGCCAGCTATGCCCTTGCGGTGGATCGGCTGGAGATCGACCCCGACCACACCCTGGCCATCGAAGACACGGTCGCGGGGCTGATCTCGGCGCGCGAAGCGGGGCTGCGCACGTTGGCCTTGGCGACCACGACCGATGCCGACAAACTCCGGGGCCACGCCGACCGGGTCATCGACGACCTCACCGGTATCGATCTTGAGCAGCTACGCATGTGGTACTAAATTGAGTCGATTCCGCGCGTCGGGTTGAACCGTTCCTTACCTTCAGGGAGTTACGTTATCCATCCCCCATCTTCAACCCCCACCCCCCCGGCCCCCGCACCGTTGATGCTCAGCATCAGCGGGATGCGGGGCCTGGTGGGCCGTTCAATCACGCCGACGGTGGTCGCGCGGTATGCCGCGGCGTTCGGCAGTTGGCTGAAAGCCGACCGGGGGACGGCGTCGCCGGCGGTGGTGCTGGGCCGCGACTCTCGGCCGTCGGGGCAGATGTACGAACACGCCGCCGCCGCGGGCCTGATCTCCGTCGGTTGCCGGGTGACGCGGGTGGGCATCCTCTCCACGCCCGGGGTGGCGATCATGGGTCAGCACCTCACCGCCGACGGAGGCATGGTGATCACCGCCAGCCATAACCCGATGCCGTGGAACGGGCTCAAGCCGCTGCGCCACGACGGCGTGGCCCCCCCGCCCCAAGCCGTCAACCAGATCATCGCGCGGTTCGAGACCGACGACGTGGACCACGTCGCGGTTGACCACCTGCACGCCCTGACGGACGACGACACCGGGGTGCGCGTGCACGGCGACCGCGTGGCGGCGCTGGTGGATGTAGACCTGATACGGCGAGCAAAGCTCAAGGTGGTGGTCGATTCGGTGCACGGCGCGGGTGGCGAAGAAGCCGCGGACCTGCTGACCCAGCTCGGCGTCCAAACCGTGCACCTCTATAAAGAACCCACCGGCCGATTCCCCCACGTCCCCGAGCCGACGCGTGAAAACCTCACCGAGCTCTGCGACGTCGTGAAGCACCAGCACGCCGACGTGGGCTTTGCCCAGGACCCCGACGCGGATCGGCTGGCGATCGTCGACAACCTGGGCCAATACATCGGCGAGGAGTACACGCTGGCCTTGTGCGCGATGCACAAACTCCGGCCCGGCGACGTGGCGGTCGCCAACCTCTCCACCAGCCGGATGCTCGACGACATCGCCGCCGCCGCCGGGGCCACCGTCGTCCGCACCCCGGTGGGCGAAGCCAACGTCGCCCACGGCATGCGCCAGCACCACGCCGACCTCGGCGGCGAAGGCAACGGCGGCATCATCTGGCGGCCCGTCAGCCAGGTCCGCGACAGCCTCATCGGCATGGCGTTCATCCTCGAAATGCTCGCCGCCCGTCAGCAACCCCTTACGCAACTCGTCGCCGCCACCCCCGCCTACGCCATCGTCAAGGACAAGCTCGAACTGCCCGACCGCGACGCCGCCGACCCCGTGCTCGCCTGGACCGCCGCGCACTACCGCCACGAAAAAGTCGATACCCAGGACGGCGTCCGCGTCGATTGGCCCGATCGCTGGGTCCACGTCCGCCCCAGCAACACCGAGCCCATCCTCCGCATCATCGCCGAAGCGCAAACCGCCCCGGCCGCCGCCGAATTGATCCAACACGTCCGCCGCGGCATCGCCGACCACGCCGGCCTCACCAGTTGATCCGCACCGGCTGCTCGTCGGTCATCCGCACCCCGTCCACCGGCTGGAAGGTCACCCGCAGCACCACCTGCCGCTGCGTGATCGCCGCGTTGCTCAGCCGCAGCCGCAGCAAATACGACCGCGTGATCGGATCGTAATAACGACGCTGATCGTCGAGCGTCGCGATCGTGATGTCCCAGCTGTACAGCAGCCGACCCTCCTCCACGCCCGGCCGCTGACCCGCGCCCCGCAACTCAAACCGCAACTGCCCCGACGCCTTGATCGAGTCGCCCATCTCGTCGAGCAACTCGATCCGCGCCTCCAGCAACGACGTGTCTTTCTCTTTAATAAACCGGGTAGACGGATAAATCCGCAGCCCCGCCACCCCCGGCTCCCACGCCGACCCCAACCCCCCCTCTCCCCCCCCGCTTCCCCCCCCACTTCCCGCTGGCCCCCCACTGCCCTTGCCCTGCATACACCCCGCCGCCGCCCCCAGCAGCAACGCCGCCACCCCCATCCGTAACAAATTGAAAGACAACCCGTTCACCCCCCGAGAATACGCCTCCCCCCCCTGCCGAGCAACACGCCCCCCGCGCCCGCCTCGATCTTCACGGAACAAAGTCACCGCCGCCCGCCTCCCCCGATGCTCCCCGCCGGGCTCGATCGACCGAAGCCTCGGCACCGAGGTAGCCCAGTGTCGTGAGCAGCAACACCAGCAACGCGGTGACCGACCGCCCGGTTTCGACGATGGCCGACTCGTGCTGCGGAAACAACAGCACCGCCACCGCCGTGGCCTGCGCCGCCAGACTCAACAGAAATTTGCGGCTCGTCCACCGCGATCCCCGCGGCGCGGGATTCGATAAGTCAGACTGTGTCGAACGACGAGAACCCGTGGCCGGGGCGTTATGTAATGGAGTCATATTGAACCTTGCAAAATAGAGAAAATGAGTGGAAAAGTAGACCCGCCCAATCAACGTGAACAACGAATCAACCAGCACCCGAGGCGGGGCAAAACGGGCGCGGCATGGTCGACGGAGATCGCCTCAGATCGGCAAGAGGGTGCGGAGGTGTTGCCGGGTCAACCGCAGCACCCGCGCCGCTTGGGCCAGGCGATGTTCATCCAGCTGCGCTCGGCGGAGTGCGGCCGAGAATTCCGGGTCCTGCCGCAGCGAATCGACGGCGGTGTCCAGCAACCGCACCCGGTCGATCGCGTGGGCCAGGTGAGGGTGCTGCGCCGACCAGGCCACCCAGTGCTGATCCAGATCGTCGTCCAGGAGTTCCCGCAGCGAAGCCGTCGCCACCGAGTGCGGGTGATGAACAGAAGATTGGCCGTGAGCCGAGGGCCAAGTCAAAAACGCAGGGTCATTCGGGGGCATAAGGTCATTCTCCAGAGAGGTACGGGGCGAGTTGGCCGAAGGTCGAGCGACGCGTCGGTATCGTTTCGGGCCGCGTTAGCGATAGCGTCGTGGGGCCTCCGGATGCCGCATCGTTAGACGTGGGGTCCAGCCGCCACAGGTCCAGGCCGAGGGTCTGCCGCAAAAGATTGTCCTGCCGCTGAAGCAGCGCGACCGCCCGGCCCTGGGCCTGCGCCGCCAGCTGCAGGTTGTCGATCCGGGTCTGTCGTTGTCGGGCCAGTTCGAGTTCTTGCCGCAGCAGCGCCTCGCGGGCGGCCACGTAAACCGTGGTGGCCGACTGCACCCACTGCGGCGAGAGCGCGTTGGTGTCTGCCAGGTCGCGGCGGTAGCCTTCGTCGAGTTGCTGCCGGGCTTGCTGGAGGTACAGCCGATCTCGCGTGGCCTGCACCGCCCCGAGCGACTCGGCCTCCTGCCGCAGGGTGCGCTCGACCACCTGCATCACCGGCACGACCGACGGCGGCGAACCGCAGCCCGGGGCCATCAGCAGGCAGATCGCCAGCGGAACGGGTCGCCAGATCCTGTTTTTAAGCGGCGCGTTGGTTGCCGTCACGGTTCATCCTTTCGAGCAGGTCGCGGAGTTGGTTCTGCGTTTGGTCAAAGCGCTCGATCGCGCGGGTGTTGCGATGGGCCAGCCGCATGAGCTCACGCAGCTGTTGACGCTCGCCCACCAAGCGTTCGTGGATCGCGGTGAGTTGCTGCTCACGCCGACGAGTCATGGTGCGTTCCCAGACCCATAAGGCACCCATCAGCCCGGCCACGCCGAATTGCGTAAGCGATTGCAGGGTTTCGTCGATCATCAGGGACTCCCAAAGAAAATAAAAAAGCCACGAAGCGGCACCGTGAAAGTTTTTTGCCGCGGGCGGGGGGCGTGCTAAAAGTGCAGCGTCAGCTCCGTGCGGGGTGAATCACCGAAGTCGCAACCGACACGCACGACCGTGGCAGGCCGCGGCTCCTGGGAGGGGACGTGGTCCAGGAACCGACCGGCGGAGCTATCGAATGCGGCAACCCGATCCCCGGGTCGGTACTCGGGCCGGGCTTCTTGCAGCGTCACCCTGGCGCGTCCGGTCGAAGCCTGCGGGAGACGGTCTTCGCGGTCCAGCCGGCGGATGAGCCACAGGTCCAGGGCCGTGGTGTCGTCGTATTCATGGGCGGTCAGCGTCCCGGCGGCGAGCGCGGGCCGGTGGATGCTGCGGGCATCCACCCGCTGAAATCGGAAGCGATCGGGGAAGTCGAACACCCGCTCGGAACCCACCTGGCCAAACGGGTTGCCCCGCCAGCGCCGCGCGGTGTGAGGCCGCGGGCTGCGGAGCGCCGCGGTGAGGCGGACCCGCAGTTGGCCCGCCTGCGCGGCCGCCAGGGTGTCGTCCCCCAGAGCGTCGCCCTCGAAACGGATCCCCGCCGGACGGTTCAACATTTGCCAAAGCTCGGCGGTGCGGCTCCACGTCAAACCCGCGTCCCGGCTTGTTTCCAGAATCGGCCCCAGACGACGCCCGACATCGTCCCGCGTCAGGTTGTCTTCAAAACGCAGCGGCATCGACCGCAGTTCAGGTTGGGAGAAGAACGTCGCCGGATCAAACACGGGTTGGTCGGGCAGGTGGCCGTCTTCGTTGAGCATCCACCGACGAAAGACATTGCCGTAACGGCTGAAATCCGGGCTTAGGGTGCGGTCATAATCAGAGTCGGATTGACCTTGCAACTCGGGGTCCCACCCGGGCCGCAGCTCAAAAGTGGATTCGACCAGGGGGCGTTGACCGTGGACGACCCAGCGTCGGGCCGCCGGCGGATCGGCCTCGGCTTCGAGACGTACCGTCGCGGGACGGGGCGGCCCGGGCAGATGCACCCGGGGGCCGGCTTCGACAGGCCGCACCCGGCGCGACTCGCGGGGCTGGCCGTGGTGGAGGGAAAACGTGCGCTCGATCATGAGCCCATGCTCGTCCAACAAGCGGCGCAACGCGGGACCCAGCGGAGCTTCCAACGGCACCGGTTCGGAAAGCGGCAGCCTGGCCAAAGTCTGCGGCAGGCTGTCGGTGGCGAGTTGAAGTTGAAAGAAGCCGCCCAGCGTGTCGAGGGCCTGACGCAGGGTCCACGGTTGGCCGTCGGCCTGCGGGACAAAGCGGTCGCGGTCGCCGAGGCGGACGGGGACGGCGGATCGGTTGGCGCGATCGCCGACGTCCAGCTGCCCGTGGGTCGCATTTACCAGTTCGCCGTTGGCCAGGCGGGTAACGATATATCCCGGTGGGCTGTCCAAAAGTGCTTGCCAGCGATCGACCAGCCCCAACTCTTGGGATGCGTTGCCGACCGACGAATGCTGACGGATTCGATTCAGTCGGCCCACAGCCAAGACGTCCCAGCGCGTGGTTCGGTCCGTGAGTGTCCGCGGCAGGGCGACGGTGGCGGTGGACCCGAGTAAGCGGTCGGTTTGATCTCGAACGTCGAGTCGGAGAAAAACGTCGATCAGGCCCAGCGGCATTTCGGATTCGACGCGCATGACACGAAGGCACGGCTCGGGTCGGCCGTCCACGAAGACCACGGGGTGGACGGGGGCTGCGGCGGCCACGCGGGGCGTCGCGGCAAAAGTAGCGGTGGCGCGAATCATCGGTTCTCCAGCAGGGGCAGTACGGACAACGGGGGAAGGTCAGACGGCTCGCGGTGGATCGGCAGTGACCAGGGGCTGAGGTGTTCGCTTCCGTCGGCCGAGAGCAGCCGCCAGCGATAACGGGTGGGCACCACCGGCAGCTCGGTGTGGAGACGAACCACCGTTTGCCGACGAGAAACCGCGACGGTGCGGGGCGGGCTGTCGCGGTCGTCGAGCAATTGCACCGCGGTCAGTTCCCGATCGGTCGGAAGGCGGGGCAGGTACAGATCGGCGGCGAGGCCGTCGTCGATCAAACGGGGCATCCAGCGATCGTGAGTCGGCCAGGCCGGGGTCGGCGGCGGGGTCCCCGCCACCCCACCGCGACGGGTTAATCTCACATGCGTGGTGCCCGTCTCGACACGACCCTGGGAATCGACCCGCCGCAGCACATACATGCCCACCTCCCCCTCGGCGATCGCGTCGGTCCCCGGCAACCGAGTGTCACGATTGTGGGCGGGCAACCGGGCGACGGGGTGGTCGGGTCGCAGTTGGTCCAGCCGCGTGAGGGGGCCATAGAGATCCCAGCCGGCGCGGGGGAAGCGGACGGTGAGCAGCGGATCGCCGACCAGATACAACCCGCTGCGCAAGAGAGCTTTGCCCGCCATCCAGGCTTCGGCCAGAGTCCAGCCCCGCCGCAGCGCCTCGAAGAACGGCCCGGCGTGGGGCAGATCGGTTTCGGAGTAGTTCGCCGTGGTCGCCGCCGCCGCGGCATAGCCCGCGGCCAGGGCATGGTCGATCCAGTTCTGCGGCACCGCTTCGCGTAGCGTCAGCGCCGCGCTGTCGGCCGACCGCCACTGACACGAAAACACCCGGGCCCCGGCGGACGGGTCTTGTGCTGCGGGCCCTGCATCGCCAAAGAATCCGGTCGGCACCAAAGGCGGACCCCAGCCCCAGTAAAATGAGGTCGGATGATCCGCGGGTTGCTCGGAGGTTTCGAGGTCCAGGAGCAAGTCGCTCCGCAGCCGCTGCGCGTCGAGGCCCTGCGCCCAGTTGACCAGGCGGGTCGGAAAGGGCGCGTCGCCGCCGGCGTCGATCACGCGGCGGTCGGGCTGTGCCATGATCCGATCGGTCGAAACCAAGTCTCGGCCACCCCACGCCGTCGCGCGATCCACCAAGTCGAGCGCTCGGGTCAAGGTCGGCGCATCAATCCGCGCGGTCAGCCGAAGCCCGTCCGATTCGTCGAAGCGCGGCCGGGGTCCGAGGACCGGGCCGCCCCGGGGGTTGCCCACCACTTCCGGCGTGCGGCTGGAGGAATGCAACAAATCGCCGAGGGCCAAAGCTTCACCCGACTCGGGATGCAGCGCGTACCCCGGCATGCGGTAGCCCAGCAGCACGCCCATGATCGTCACCCGAGGGTGACGCGCGAGGTAGTCTTCCAGCGGGTCCAGCAGTCGGTCGAGATACTGAGCGAAGCTGATCGTTTCGTCGGCCGTACAATCGAGACCCAGCAGATGGGCGTAAGGCAGATTCCGAGCATTGCGGTAGTGCAATGCCCAGGTGAGCGAGTCGGGTTGGTTGGTGTTGTAAAGGACCAGCCAGCGTGCCGGGTCATCGGCATGCAAGGTGTCGGGGGCGGCGGAAGAAGGGGACGGGTGCAAGGCCGGGCCGACGTATTGATCGGCGAGGACCCACTCGTCGAGGTCGTAATCGCCCACGAGCGAGTGGCTTTTCTCGATCCCCCCGAGCCAGTGCTGGCCGGCGGCGGCGGTGGCGTCGGCGAGCGTCCGTTCGCCGCGGGGCCAACCGTCGATCCACCAGCTCAGGCGGAGATCGACCGGGTCGTGGCGGACTTCGATACAAGTCCAATTGATCGCCGGGAGCAAGTCGTGGTCGAGGTCGTTGGCGTGGGGCGACCGAAGCATCAGCCGTCGCGCGTCGGCATCGTAGCGCAGCGACCACTGGGCGTGACCGAGGTCATCGGTCGCGCCGGTCAGGGTGATGCTGCCGCCGGCGAGGGTGGCGGGTCGAAACAGGAGGCGGGCGTGGGAGACCGCTGATGCCGCAGCGGGGCGGACGCTGAGGAACTGGCCCGCTCGGCCGAGCCCGCAGGCTGCCCGCAGACCGTGGATCGATGCGGCGGCGTCGGAGCACGCGGCGGCGGCGGAGGTAGTGAGGGTGACACTCATGGGGATAGCGGTTCCTGGTGGCGTAACGTGCCGACGCCTCGGTCATAGAGTTCGAGGAGTTGGGGGGGCGACAACGCGTGGTCGAAGATGGCAATTTCGTCGAGGGTGGCATCGACGTGGCCGATCGACCCGGCGACGCGGCCGACCCACGGGTCGGCGTTGATCGGGGCGAGGGTGGGAAACGCGACGGGGCCCTGCCGATCGAGTTGGCCGTTGCGGTAGATCCGGATCGCGTCGCTACCGGTGAAGGTGATGGCGAAGAAGTCCCAGATGCCGGGGCGGACCAGGTCGTCGCTGCCTTCGACCCGGGCGTTGGCGATGCCCGGCCGATTGGACGGTATGCCGACGGTGAGGGTGCGCTGCCGTCCGCTCAGGAAGCCGTGCTGATCGACCCAGCACTGCCAGGCCGAGCCTTTGCTCAGCAGTCCGCCGTCGCGGGTGATCGACGACGGGTCATAGCGCATCCAGAAGAGGAAGCTGCACGCGGCCGCGCCGTTGAGCAAGTGGGGTGCATTCAGGTCGAGGTAAGTGTCGCTGCCGTTGAACCGGGCGGCGCGATCGGGATCACGGTGCAGGGCGCCGGCTTGGCCGAGCTGAAAGTTGCCGGCGTAAGTTGCCGGACGCTGGCCGGTGTGGTCGGCCGCGACGACCCCGGACGTTTCGTCGAGCCGGTAGTACGCCAGCGGATTGAGCTGGGACACGACCGCGTCGTAGGGCAACCAGTCATGGGGCGGCCGATCGAACTCGCGCCAGTTGCCCGGGGAGAAATCGAAGTGGCGATGAACGGTCATGCAGCAACCTTTGGGGAGCGGGAAGGGCAAAGCAGGGCAAGACGGGACCAGGGGGGGCAAACCTGGTGGTCGCGGGATGGGTCAGACGCGGAAAACGGTTTCGAGACGCCGGTCCCACACGGTTTCGATGCCGCCGGCGACCAAGACGACTTCCGCCAGTTTCAGATGAGGTCCCGAAGGCCAGCCTTCGTCCAGGCGACGTATCACCAGCGGGCCGGATCCGGTGTCGAGCACGAGGGCAAGCAGAACGGTGTCGTTGTTAAACAGCGCGAGGTCCAGCGTGGTGTCGTCGAGGGTGACCGGGGTGTCGGCGATCGTCGCCCGGCCTCGCGTGATGACCACCGAGAGTTCATCCGTCCGGGCGGGCTCAACGCGCAAAGCCCCGAGGCTGCACTCCGCCAGGCGATGCAGGGTGCGGATAAGCCAGTCGTGATACGGCAGCAAACCGGCAGCGGGAAACTCGATGCCCGTGGTGGGGTGGCGCTGGCCGACGAGCGCTTCGATCTGGTCGGCGGTGAGGTCGGGGGAGAGCGGCAAGGGGGGGGTGGACATGCGGGTTTCCGGAAGGGGCCGAGGGGTCGAGTGGCGGAAAGGCGGAGGGGCCGGGGGGGATGCGGGGGCCGAGGGGGCTGAGGGGGATGAGGGGGGGGGTTAGTAGGGACGCGTGGCGTGAAGGACGACCAGGACGCCGACATCGACGGCTTCCTGGGTGACGGTGCCGAGCGCCTGACGGGTGAGGTCGAGGGTGAGCAGGTCGCCGCGGCGGACGGTGGCGGTCCCGTCGGTTTTCATCTGGGCGGGGGTGCCGTCGTCGCGATCGGTGCTGCGGAAGCCCGGGCCCAGGTCGGCCTCGAGCGCGGGCGGGGTGGTGGTGAGCGGAACGGCATTGACCTTGACCGTGGCGGACACGCGGTCGGTGGGGTCCGAGGTCTGGAGGGGCTGGCCGAGGCTGAGGATGACGGTGTCGATCTCGCCGTCGAGGGGGACCACGCCCAGGGGTTGATCGGTGAGGGAAGTCGTGAGCGGGCCGGGGAGAAGGACGCTGAGGTTGGACGAGCCGACCAGGGCGAGGGTGGTCTGGTCGTGAGTTTGGTCAAGGAAGTGATGGTCGGAGTTGAGTTGAAGGAGGGTGGGGAAGGCGAAGCGATTCGGGACGCTGAAGCGGAGTTCGACGTTGGCGGCGGGGGCGGGGCTGTCGTTGTTGAGGTAGAAGGCGGCGGTCTGGCTGGAGTCTCGGTTGAGGGCGTGATGGGTGTGCATCACGTCGGCGGGGAAGGTGTCGCCGGCGGTGAGGATGCTGAGCGCGGGGGCGGTGACGCTGGGGTTGATGCCGTCCAAGGCTTGGTTGATTTCGTCGGCCGAGGCGGTGAGGCCGAGGGTGGCGGGGCTGGGTGATTGGAGGAAGGTTTCGCCGCGGAGGTCGGTGAGGGCGGTGATGGAATCCTCATCGGTCGTGACGCGGGCCAGGGGGATGAAGGTAACGCGGTCCGCGGGGAGGCCGGCGACGGACTGTTGTATGTGGGCGTCGCGGTCGATCCACAGGTCGGTAACCGCGGAGTCGGGGAGGGTGATGGCGTCGAGGCCGGGGAAGGCGACGGGTTGTTGGTCGATGAGGCAGCGGCCCGGCCGGACGCCGACGGTCAGGCCTCCGGCGTCGTAGACGCGTAGGTCGTTGGCGCGTTGGGCGGCAAGCAGCAGGCGCTGCTGGGAGCGGCGATAGTCGAGGTAGTACGGGCTGCGGCCGGTGGGGATGTACTCGACGCCGGTGGCGGGGTCGTGGGTGAGGCTCAACAGTACGGCGTCGGACGGGGGGCGTTCGGGCATGGGATTAGTCAGTCCAGGTCAGGGTGAAGTCGGGATGGACGGTGAGGTTTTGGGGCGGCGTCGGCAGGGCGACCGTGGTAACCGGGGCCAGGGTTTGCGGGGGCGTGAGGGGCCGGCCGGCGGCGTCGTGGGTCCGCAGCGTGAGGGTGTGATCACCCGGCGGGAGGGGCGGACTGCGGTAGGGCCAGGCGGTGGCGTCGATGCCCAGCGGCCCGAGGCCGAGTTCTCCGCGACCGAGTCCCGGGCCGGCGGCGTCGTCGAGGCCGAAGCCGCCGAGGCCGAAGAGCCCGCCGAATCCGCTGCGCGGCGTGGTGCGGGACCAGAGCGGTCCGGCGGCCGCGGGTTGCCCGTTGAGTTCGACTTCCAGCTGGGCATCAATCGGCCAGGCTTCGTCTCGCAAGACCGCGATCTCGATGTGATCGTCGATGGCTGGCGACCAACCCCGAAGGCAACTCACCTGCGGCACCCACCACGTCTCGGGGTCGGCGGCATCGACCAGCAGCAGCTCGATGCGCTGGGGGTGTTGACGATCGAGGATGAGCCAGTGGTCGGTTTGCTGCGCGAACCCGCTCACGGCTACCAGCTGATCGTTGACGTAAATCTGCACGCGGACCCGCGGTGCGACGACGGAGTCGAGCTGCCAAGAAATCAGGACCAGGCTGTCATGCGGACCCGCTTCGGTCACCACGGCCCGGCCGAGGGTCCACCCCAGCGGTGCGGCGGCGGGCAGGGGCTGGGGCCACGTCACGGTTGCACCTGCAGGTAATCGACGGTGTAATCGACGCGGCAGCGCGGACCCACGGCGTAGAGCGGGCCGGGGTCGATCCGTAGCATGACCACGTGGGGCCAGACACGACCCGAGGCGTCGGTGAGTTCGTGGCTCAGGCCGTCGAGCTGGTCCTCGATGGCGTCGAGCTGGTCGATCAGACCGTCGGGGTGGTCGGCCAGCAGTGAGCCGGTTTGGGTGAGGGGGCGGGCGGAGCGGCCCTGGGCGAGGAGGTGGCTGCCGTCGGAACCGGGAGCGGGTTGCTCGGCCCGGCGGAGGGTGAGTCCGCCCACATGCAGCTGGGCCGGCCCGGAGGAGAAAAGATCAAGTTGGTGAAATCGGATCATGCGGGGCATCGCGCGGGGGGGGTGGAGTTCAGCAAAGTGGGGTCGGGGTGGGTGAAACGGGTGACCTCGGCGTCGGTCGGCAGGCGGGAAGCGGGGTCAGACCCGGTGGAGGCGGGTGAGTCCGAGGCGTCGGCGTTCGTCGGCGTGGCCGTCGCCGTTGGTGTCCAGCAGGACGCTGGCCTGGGCGACAGCGTGGCGGAAGCGTCGGCGGTATTCGCCGGCTTTATAAAGCAGCATCTGGTTGTCGCCGGTCAGGGCGGCCGCGCCGCTGTAGACCCGCTCAAGGGTGCCGAGGGTTTCGAGCCGGGCCATGACCGAGATCGAAACGACCGCGTCTTCGCGTAGCGCGGCGGGGTCGGGGGCGTGGGCGTCGATCCCCAGCAAGCGCAGCAGGCCGTCGTGAACCATGGCGGCCTGGGGCGCGAAGGTGCGGACGACCATCGGCCACGGCCCGCCGTCGCCCCGCGCCGACGGAATGGCCGCATCCGACAGCCGCGTTCGCAGCAGCGACACGGTCAGGCTCGTCGCGTCGAGGCGGGTCACCACCTCATGGGCCACGCGGTTGATGAGGACCACCGACCCGGCTTCCACCTGGGCGGCACCAAAGTCGGCGGTGGGACTGATCACCGTGGTGTCGATGACCTGGGCGTCATCGGTGGAGAGCCGCTGCTGGCCGACCCAGGGCACGTCGTGAAAAAGCGTCGGTTCCATGGCCAGCAAGTCGCGATCGGTAGAGTAATTCATGGAGTTGCCGGAGTTCGGTGATCGGGGATTGGGGATCAGGTTTCAGGAAGACGGGTCGAGGGGGGGCGACCTGGGGTTGGTTAAGCGGGACCCGACGGGGGTGGCCGTCGGACCCGCGGGAGCACGAATGGCTCCGGGAGAAAGGCAAAACGCTGGGGGACAGAGAAACGGCAACCCAACCACGCATCGCGAAACCCGGTCCGCGATCACCGGCGGCGGGTGACCGACTACACCGCCAGATTGCGGATGAGGCCGTGGGCGTTTTCGTTGCGCAGCTCCATCGTGTATTCGCCGATGAGCTGGCCCGATTCGCTGTCGCCGGTGGCGGCCAGGGGCTTGTAGTGGAAGCTGCGTCCCGAAAGCGGCAGAACATCGATGCGCGAGGAATCGAGCATCAGCACCGCATCACGCGGGACCCATCGGGAGAGGACGACGCGGCAGACGCCAAAGTCCGATTCGTAAACGCTGACGAGGTCTTTGAAGCGTTCGGTGGCGGCGGAATAGCCGCGGGAGGCGGTGACGAAGCCGTTGATCGCACGTTTTTGGCTGCCGCTGACCACGAGGGTGTCGATGTTGCCCGAGGACTGTTCCCAGATGGTGCGCAAGGCAGCGTTGAGGGTCTGCTCGTCGAGGGCGGCGTTGCCGGCGTCGGTGAGATTGGAGCTGAGCGAGGGGATGAGGCCGCGCATCGTGCGGCGGTTGACGGCGCTGCCGTCGATGCTGCCGACGCTGTTGTTGGACGCGCCGTTGATCACGCAGTTTTCGAGGTCGCGGACCAGTTCGCGGAGGCGTTCCTGTTTTTGGTAGTCCATCTCGTCGGCCAGGGCGAGCTGGCGGGCGGCGAGCTGACTGCCGGAAACTTCGACCGCGGCGGTGAAGATTTGCGTGACGTTGAGCTTGCGGCTGCGGTTGGTGAAGCGGGTGGTGGGGGCGTCGTCGCCTTCGAGCGCGGCGTTGCCGAGGATGTGAAGGGTGTCGCCGCTTGTGATCGCGGCGGCGGGGGTGCAGCCATATCCGCGGACGACGGTGAGGGTGTTGCCGCTTCCGGGGGCGGCGGTCACGAAGAGGACCTCGCGGGAACCTTCGGGTTGAACCTGGTCACCGACGCGGAAGCGGTTGCCGTGTTCGACGGTGAGCGACGTGTCGGTGTCGGTCGCGTCGGCGGCGGTCAGGTCGGTGTTGGGCAGGAGGGTGTCCTCGAGCCATTCGTGGACGGTGCTGGTGGCCGAGCGTTGGGGGTCGCCGAGGTGGTCGAGCAGCGGGGTTTCGTAGGGGCTGACGATGCCGATGATGTCCGAGACATCCTGGGCGAGTTCGGGAAGGGAAGGGCCGGCGGAGTAGGTGGCTTTTCCGGAGAAGGGCATGGGAATCCTTGGGGTAGGGGTAGGGGTAGGGGCCAGGGGTCAGGGGTCAGAAACCAGGGATCAGCAATCTGGGAAACGGGGTTGAGTCAGCGGCGGGTTGGATGCGGCGCGGGCGGTGAGGCGGCAGGCCATCGGTGGCGTGGCGGCGTGAAGGGGTGGGTCAGGCCGGGGCGTTGCGGCGGAGGCGGAGGTAGTCCATGAGGTCACGGCGGTTGCCGGTCGCGGCGGCGTGCTGGGCGGCCTGGGCGTGGGGCGGCGGCTCGGCGAGGCGGGGGCCCATGGCGGTAGCGGTAAAGGGGGTACCGGCAGGTGGGCGGTGGCGGAAGAGGTAAGGCTTGGCCTGCTGCAGGTCCTCGATGGCCAGGGCCAGGTCCGGCTCGTCCATCTGACTCACCGCCACCTCGGTGAGCAGGCGGGCGGCGTCGAGATCAATCGCGTCGGAGTCGGCGAGCAACGCGTCGATTTTTTGGCGACGCTCGAGGGCGGTGATGGTTTGCTGGCTGTCGTCAAGTTGCTGCTGCAACGCGCCGAAGCGGGCGGTGAGGTCTTGGAGCTGCTGCTCGGCGGACCGGGCCCGCTTGCGGTCACGGATCGCCTCGGTGACGGGGGCTCGCTGGTCGGCCCGAGTTTCGACCGCGGCGGGTGGGTCCGGCGGCGAGTCCGGCGGAGTCGCGGTCGGATCGACGGAAGCGGGGTCGGCAGGCGGGGCGTGATCCTGAGACATAAATAAACTCCGGGATGGGGGGGGATCGTGTGAGAAGGGTGAAGAACGTCTCGGGGGGCAGGCGCAGGTATGGCGCGGGCCGCCCGGGCGCGGGGAGAAGCACATTGAGGGGGGCGGTCAGGCCGGGTCAGGGCAATCGGCGTAGCCCAGTTCGGCCAGCAGCTGATGCGCGGGGGACGCCGAGGTCATGTTTGAGCTTGGCGTTTTGGAGTTGCTGGGTGGGGCTGTCGGGGAACGGCGCGGGCCAGTCGAGGCGGACGCGACGCTGGTCGGGGGTGGTGGAGAAGTGCCCGGTGACGTGGGCGGTGTGGAGGATGAGTTCGCAGAGTTGCTCGATGCCCTGGCCGTAGGTCAGGCGCTTCTTTTCGATGCGGGCCAAGCAGGCCGAGCAACACGATGCGGATCGCGTTTTCGGAAGAGAGGTTGCCGGTGCTGTCCGCCGACCACGCCGGCGGCAAGGGGTGAGACGCCGGAGGTTTTGTCCATGGCCTCGCGGATTTCGCGGATGTGATGGTCTTCGCTGGGGGTGTCCGCGTCGCCGCCGAACTCGTGGATGGCGGCGTCGGGATTGTCGGTGGACCACATCTGCCCGGGGCCGACGGGCCGGTCGGTGAACCCGTCGATGCCCTTGCCCAGGTACATCTTGAAAGCTTGGAAAGTGACGCGGTTGGCCCGGTCGCTGAGGCGGGTGTTGAGCTCGTTCTGCAGCGGGATCAGGGGTTCGACATCGGAGAGGCCTTCGTAGGTAAACGGCTGGGCGAGGTTCTGGATGTGAATGATCGGGATACGGCCCAGCGGGTTGGGCTGGTCATCGATGAGCTGGCGCGAATGAGTCGTGGCGGAGTACTGGCCGACGAAGCGCTGGTGACGTTGGGCGGTCCAGACCTCGGTGTGCTCGACGCGGTGGCGGAGCGGGGCCGCGGATCCGGCGGAGTACTCGGCCGCAGCCAGGGAGCGGGTTGCAGGTCGTGGGTGAGCTGAGTGTGGTGGAGGGTGTAGGCGTCGAGGCGGCGGAAGTCCGCCGGGCTCAGCAGCGGCGATGCGCCCGCGTGGCTTCGATGATTTCGAGCGGGGGCACCGCGGGTTCGGTGGAGGAGCGGGTGGATCGGCCCGCCTGCGACGAGGCGTCGGCGGGGCGGACCAAGAGGTCGATGGTGCCGTAGATCGATCCGAGCAGGGCGAGCTGATGAAAGAAATCCGAGCCGCCGTTGGCCCGGAGGGTGCGTTGAAGGTAGTGGGTGATTTCGATCCGCCCGACGGGCGTCTTCTGCCCGAGACTGGATAACCAGGGGCTGGCCGAACATGAAATCCACCAGGGCGTGGAGCGCCAGGCGATGTCGTTTTCGATGACCACTTCCCGCGAGGTCGGGGGCCGGGGCCGTCGTCCGCGGCGACAACGTCAGCCGGGCGGGCAGGCCCTCCGCCTGAGCGAGCTTGGGGTTTGCCACTGTGGGGCCGGAGGTGAGCGGGTTGCGGTAGTAGTTCCAAAGTCTTCTCGAGCCGGGGTCGAGCGTGTTGGGCGTGATCTGGCAGCAGGTTATCGAGGAGAGCCTGCGCTAAGCGTCTCGGGCGGAGACGGGCACTTGTGAAGATCGATCGAGATCGGGGTCGCAAGGAGGTTAATATGAGGCGTTTACCGAGAGAGGCCGCGATGCGGCGGTGCGCGGGAGATGGCCGTGAGGTGGAAGTCGGACGACGGTAAATGAAGCCGAGAACATGACATGCAATCCGATATATTTTAGCTTTTTGTTGGGTATACTTATCGCTTATGTGCGCATAGTTCACGCAAATTGGACTTGCGAGCGATACGAAATGATGATTTAACTGGCAGACTATGGATCGCGCTGAGACAAGAATTAGACATTCTCGAAAAGATCAGCCAAATTCTTGGCGATGGGCTTGAGCTGAGTCAGGTGTTTCAGCGGGCGATGTCGTTGCTCAGCGATCGGCTGGATATTCAGCGAGCCTCGTTAGTGTTGCTCGATCAGGCGACCGATCAATTGCGGACCTATGCGTCGGTGGGGATGACCTCGGTGGAGCAGGATCGGGGGCGTTATGCGGTGGGCGAGGGGGTAACGGGGCGGGTGATGGAGACCGGGCGAGTCGGCGGTGGTCCCGGACGTGTCGAAACACCCGGATTTTCTGAACCGCACGCAAAAGCCGGGCGATCAACGAAGACGGACGCCGCGCGGGCGATCAGCTTCGTATGCGTGCCGGTGCGGGACGGCGACGAGATCGTGGGCACCATCAGCATCGACAAGCCGTTCGTCGATCAGGGCACGCTGGAGTCCGAGGCCCGGCTGCTCAAAATCTTTGCCGGTTTGATCGCCCAGACCATCCGGATCCATCAGCTGGTGCAGCTGCAGAAAAACGAGTGGTTGGCCGAGCGGGCCCTGCTGAAAGACAACCTCCGCAGTAAGTATCGCTTTGACAACATCATCGGTTCGAGCCCGATCATGCTCGACGTGCTCAGCACCATCGGCCAGGTGGCGTCTTCACGGGCCACGGTGCTGCTGCTGGGCGAGACCGGCTGCGGCAAGGAACTGATCGCCAAGGCCATCCACTACAACAGTCCCCGCCGGGACAAACCGCTGATCCGCATCAACTGCGGGGCGCTGTCGCCTCAACTACTCGAATCCGAATTATTCGGCCACGTCAAGGGCGCCTTCACCGGGGCGATGCGCGACAAGATCGGCCGCTTCGAGGCGGCCAACGGCGGGACGATGTTTCTCGACGAAGTCGGGACGCTCGATCCCCAGCTCCAGGTCAAGCTGCTGCGGGTGCTCCAGGAACGCGAATTCGAACGCGTCGGCGACCACCTAACCATGAAAGCGGACGTCCGGGTCATCGCCGCGACCAACCTCGAACTTCGAAGAAGAAGTCCGCAAGGGCAATTTTCGCGAAGACCTCTACTACCGTCTGAATGTCGTAACGATCAATTTGCCTCCCCTGCGGTCACGACGCGAGGATATCCCCCGGCTGATCGACCATTTTCTGGATCGGTACAACCGGGAAAACCAGCGGGATCTGAGGAAACTGAGCCGAGACGTGCTCAACACGCTGCTGCGTTATCCGTGGCCGGGCAACGTGCGGGAGTTGGAAAACGCGGTCGAACGGGCGGTGGTGCTGTCCAGCGGCGACGAGTTCACCGAGGAGCTGCTGCCGTTGCAGATCCGGCTGTTTGCCCAGCAGATCCGTGGCGACAGCACCGATGAATCGGTCGAGGCGATCGCCGCCAAGCTCGCGGAGCACGCGATCAAACAGCTGCAGATCTACGACGGCCAAGTCTACGACATGGTAATCGGCGAGGTGGAGCGACAATTGATCCGCGAGGCGCTGAATTACAACGACGGCGTCAAGGTGCGGACCGCCGACTTTCTGGGCATCAACCGCAACACCCTCAACAAAAAAGTCAAAGACCTCAATATCGTGGGCCATGATTAGCCGGCGGCGAAAGAGTGAATCGATCCGGGAGGGGCGGCGGCGGCAAGGGCGTATTCGAGCATAAACCTTTGGCTGCTTATGGTTTGGGGGTGCGGCCGGGGTCTAAATGGTTGACACTTCTCGAGGCGACTGATACGCTGACCCGCCGATCCTCGCCCGCCGGCAGCGTGCCGCAGCCGGGTGGAGGATTTTGCCTGCGATCGGCCACGGGCCCCGCGCTCGGCTCCGCGACGCCCAGGAGTTTCGTGACATGAGAACTAGCCGGCGCCCCACCCCTTGCCCGACCTTGGTAAGTTTGATTTTGTGGGCGGTGGCAGTACTCCCGGCGGCGGGACAAGACCGCCTCGACCCCAGCCTCTACAACAACAGCGACCTCTGGTCACCCTCGCAACGCCAGCAGGTGGCGGCCTTCATCGATCAGCAAATCGCCCAGATTCAGAGTTCCGACGAGCAGGCGATCGACCAAGGCAAAGCTCGCCTCAACGCCGAACTCACCCTGCAAAACGCCAACGAGCGCTTCATCGCGCAGCTCTCCGAGTTGACCGCCGAGCGGTTGGCTCCGCTCGTGAAAGATGAGGATGTCAAGGTCCGGATCAACGCGATGATCGTGCTGGGCAACGCCCGGACCGCCCGCGCGTTGGACTTGGTTCTCGCCGGGTTGGCGGACGACAATGCCGGGGTGCGCTACCTGGCTTCCAAGGCCATGGAAGCCTTGCTGCGGAGCGGTCGGCTGCCCGACGCCGAGCGGACCCGGGCACTGGACCAACTCAGTCAGATCCTGGTCGATGAGGGCGAAATCTTCGTGGTCGGGCCGATGCTCGAAGCACTGGTGCAGGCCCGCGACAACTTGCGGGTGCTGTCGGTGCTCAACCAACGGGTCGCGTGGCACGCCGCACGCCCGGCTGTGGTCTACGGCCCGGAGAGCAGCACGTTCCGCGAAATCTTCACCAGCCTCTTTGTCGGCGCCAACCGCCCCCCATCGGAGTTGCGGGAGCTCGCTCGGGCCAGTGCGCGTTATGTCCTGCTGATCGCTCAGCAGGAGGTCGCCAAGTCCGGTCGCATCCAGGCCGACGCCAGCCGATTGGAACTGCTCAACATCGCGGTCCGGGCATTGGAAGTCGCCCACACCGACCTGCGGGTGTCCGACCCCTTGCCGCCGGTGAGTTCCGCGGTGGAAACCCGTGACTGGCCGCGGCTCGTGACGGCCGGCCAAACGTGGATCGATCTCCTTCAGTCTGCCCCCTTTAACTTCGACGAGCAAGCCGTCAGCGTCTCCGCCAACTGAACGTACCCGTCGTTCGTAAGCTTGATCCGCCCGGCGGGCCATTCGCTTATCCCCTGCACCTTTTGCATCCCTGCCTAATTCGGCAGGCTCCCCGCCCGCCCGCCCGGTCCCCCCCGCCCCCCCGGTGCGATCAATTCGCTAGGAGCCGACCTGGCCGATTTTTTCGTCCACCTTGCGCATCAGATCGACGTAGTCCATCTGGGCCATTTGCAATTTCCGCAGGACGGGGTGGCCGGCCACCGCTTGTTGCAGGGTTTCGAGCCGACGCTTGTCGTCCACCTCGATGGGTTTGCCGTCCCGCTGTTTTTCGGCCAAAGTTTCGCGATGACGCGAGAGGTCGGTGCTCAACCGCTGGGCCTCGACGTCGTCCTCGAGTTGTTTGATGAGCGTGTCGAGTTGTTGCGTCGCGGGGTGCTGACGGATCAGTTGGCCGAGGTGGTCGGCGGCTTCCAGGATGGCGGAGTGGTCGGGCATCGCGGTAATCTACCGCAGATGAATCTAATGGGCCAAGCCCCTCGAATCGCGGGCCGAGGGGTGGCCGTGCTACAGTAATGCGACTTCGGCGGCTCGATGTTGACCCCCGCACTTTGCCGGGACCTTGAAGTCGCCTTTTCCTTTTTTCTTCTCAACGAAAGATTCCGCGAACCGAGTTGCCGCGTGTCCCCTCGGGGATGCCGGGAGTGACCGGAAACCGGACCCCCCCTTCCATGCCCGAACGCTACGCCCGCCGCATCCTTGATCATATCGCCGACCGCCGTTACGCCCCCAGCACGGTGGTGGAGCTGGTTGAAGAACTCTCGGTCGCCGAAGACCAGGTCGAGTCATTTCAAGTTGCCGTCGATGCCCTGCTCGAAGCCGGCCAGGTCGTGCGCGGTACGGCCGACACGATCGCGCTGCCGCCTCCCGGTAGCGATATGGTCGGCACGTTCCGTCGCCACGAAAAGGGCTTCGGCTTTCTCATGCCCGATGAGTTGACCGAGCACGGCGACCTGTTTATCCCGCCGGGCAACGTCGGCGACGCGATGACCGGCGACAAGGTCAAGGCCAAGGTCATCCACGAAAAACGCCGCGGCGGGGACGACGGCAAGTCGCCCTACATCGGCCGCATCACCGAAGTGCTCCAACGCGCCGAAAAACAGTACGCCGGCACGCTGATCCAAAAAGGCAGCAAGTTCGGTGTCGAGGTGGACGGCCGGATTTTCAGCACCCCGGTCCTGATCCGCGATCCGCACAGCAAAAACGCCAAGCCCGGCGACAAAGTCGTCATCGACCTCACCGAGTACCCCGACGACCGCGGCGGCGGGGCCGAAGGTGTCATCATCGAGGTGCTCGGCGAAGCGGGCGAACCCGACATCGAAACCCTCGCGGTCATGCGCGCTGCCGGGCTCAACGACAAGTTCCCCGAGGAAGTGATGCAGCAGGCCCGCGAGGCCGCCCGTAAACTCGACGACGAGGAGCTGCCCGCCGACCGCGAAGACTTGACCGATACCCTCATCGCCACCATCGACCCGCCCGACGCCAAGGACTACGACGACGCGATCAGCATCACCCGCCTGGGGGGAAATAAAAAAGGCGAGCCTGCCTGGCAGCTGGGCGTGCACATCGCCGACGTCGCGCATTACGTCGAACCCGGCAGCGCGCTGGACCAGGAAGCCTACGCCCGAGGCAACAGCACCTACCTGCCCCGCAAGGTCGTGCCCATGCTCCCCGAGGTGCTCTCCAACGGCGTCTGCTCGCTGATGGAAGGCGTCAAGCGCTACGCCAAAACCTGCTTTCTGACGTACGACATCGCCGGCAACGTGCTCGAACAACGCTTCGCCAAATCGGTGATCTGCTCCGACAAACGGCTGACCTACCTCGAAGCCCAGGCCCTGATCGACGACGACATCCGCGAAGCCCGCAAGCATTGCAAGAGCGAAGCGAAGTATTCCCGCGAGCTGATCCAGTCGCTCAAGGCGATGGACGAACTAGCCCGGACCATCCGCAAGCGACGCTTGGGTGAGGGCATGATCGTGCTGGGGTTGCCATCGATTGAGCTGGTGTACGACGACTCGGGCCGGGTGATCGACGCGGTGCCCGAGGACGATGCGTACACCCACAAGATCATCGAGATGTTCATGGTGGAAGCCAACGAGGCGGCCGCGCGGGCGTTCAGCACGATCGAGGTGCCGATGGTCCGCCGGACCCACCCCGACCCCGACGCCCACGGGATGAACGACCTCAAGGCATTTGCCCGGGTCGCGGGCTATAACATCCCCGCCAAGCCGTCGCGGATGGAGTTGCAGGCCCTGCTCGACGCGGTGCGGGGCAAGCCCGCCCAGCACGCGGTGCACATGGCGGTGCTCAAAACCCTCAGCAAGGCCGAATACAGCCCGCAGCTCATCGGCCACTTCGCGCTGGCCAGCGAACACTACACCCACTTCACCAGCCCCATCCGCCGCTATCCCGACTTTGTGGTCCACCGCGCGCTGGACGTGATGCTCGAAACCCTCGAAGACCTCAAATCGTCGGGCAAGGGCAAAAAACCCAGCGGCAAAAAACTGGGCCAAAAGCTTCGCCGCGACGAGACGCATCCCCAACGAAGAACAGATGGCGGTCATCGGCCGACACTGCTCCGCGACCGAACGCAATAGCGAATCCGCCGAACGCGAACTCCGCAAATACCTGGTCCTCGAACTGCTCTCTACCAAACTGGGCGAAGACTTCCCCGGCACCGTCACCGGCGTCACCGGCCAGGGCATCTACCTCCAGATCGACCAGTTTCTCATCGACGGGTTCATCCGCACCCCCGACCTCCCGGGCGACAAGGGCGACCGCTGGCAACTCAACCGCAACACCGGCGCGTTGGTCGCCCAACGCTCGGGACGAATCATCAACATCGGCGACCGCTTCCCCAAAATCCGCATCGCCAGCGTGGACCTCTCCCGCCGACAGATGGAGCTGGTCATCATCGAAGAACGCGACGGCAAGCGGGGCGGTAAAAAGAAATCGGGCAACGGTAAGACCAAGAACCAAAGCCCGCCCGCCAAGGCTGCGACCCATGAAGGCCAACCGCCGAAAAACGAGGGCGGGTCCGCTCCCAAAAAACGTCGGGGCAAACGCGGCGGCCAAAAATCCAAATCCGGTGAAGGGAATAAATCCGGCGGAGACCCCAAGTCCGGACGGGGCCAGGGGGGCAACGACAAGCCCAAAACCGACAAAGCCAGCCGGACCCGCTCGCAGACGTTGAAGCTGAAAAAGCACCGCGGTAAAAAACGGTGAGGATGGTCACGATTATTTCTCTCAAGAGTGATTTTCGCTTCTGAGTTTAGGGATGCGTCATTTAAGTGCGCTGTTGTTTTCCGGTGAGATGGCCGTTACGAACTTCCGCCTTCGGCGGAATGACGGGCGGGACGCCCATCCCACTTCAACGCCCGCCCCACCGCAACGCCCGCCCCACTTCAACGCCCGCCCCACCGCAACGCCGAGCCCACCTCAGGGCCGATCATCTTTAAAACACCACTGGGCATCTGGAAATCCGAAGCCGATTGTTTCGTCCCGCTTGCCGTCGGTGGGTTATAGTTTTCGCTTCTCGTCCCTGCCTCGTCTCGTAATGGCGGCCCCTTGGTTTTGTGATTCAATTGATGTCCCTTACTCTCGCCGCCTGGCTCCATACGCTCGATCCGTTTCTCGTGGTTTTGCCCGGCGGGTTTCCCATCCGCTGGTACGGGCTGTCGTACCTCGCGGGTTTTGCGATCGCGTTTCTGCTCATTCGGCGGGTGGCGCGGGTGGGGGTGTCGACGTTGCCGGGTAGCGCGGGCCAGCGATCTGGTGATTAGCCTCGCGATCGGCGCGGTGGTCGGGGGTCGGCTGGGCTACGTGGTGTTTTATCGCCGGGACCTGGTCACGCAGTTCACGCCCGGCGACTTCCCTTACTGGGGCGTGATCGACATGGGCGAGGGCGGGATGGCGTCGCACGGCGGGATGATCGGCGTTGCCGTGGCCAGCCTGCTGTTTGCCCGGCGTCACGGGTTGCCGATCTTTCACGCCTTTGACCTCACCGCTTTCGGGGCGCCGCTGGGTCTGCTTTGCGGCCGCATCGCGAACTTTATCAACGGGGAACTGATCGGCCGGGAATGCAAACCCGACTTCCCCTTGGCGGTGCAGTTTCCCCAGGAAGTGGCGCGGGACCCGGTGCTGTGGGCGGAGATGACAATCGCCTACGGCCGACCGCTGCCACGCAACTGGCTGGAGCTGCTGCAGTCGGGCAACGAGGCGCTGCAGCAGGCGGCCGCGGCGGTGGTGCCCACGCGGTACCCGTCGCAGCTGTTTGCGGGGCTCACCGAGGGGGTGGTGGTGTTCGTGGTGCTGGCGCTGTTGTGGCGGCGGCCGCGCCGGGCGGGGACGTTGGCCGGGGCCTTTGCGATTACCTACGGGCTGATGCGGATGGCTAACGAACTGTTTCGCATGCCCGACGAGCACTTGGGATTGCAGGCCCTTGGGCTGTCGCGGGGGCAGTGGTTGAGCGTGCCATTGATCTTGGCGGGAGTGGCGATTCTGGTGTGGGCAAGCGTAAAAGGGCTGCCGGCGATGGGGAGTTGGCGCCGCGGCACGTGGACGGTGCACCGCCCGAATTGAGGAAAGCGGCTCCGGGGAAGCGGGGGGCTTGGCAGAACGGGGGCGGGTCAGGTCAGCTCGATGCGGGGGTCGAGCCAAGCGTAAGCGATATCGACGATTAGGTTGAAGACAATCAGCAAGGTGGCGTAGACCAGGACGATGCCCAGGATCAGGGACTGGTCTTTGCTGAGGACGGAGTTGACGAAGTATTCGCCGATGCCGGGGATGTTGAAGACCTGTTCGACGACGAAGGAGCCGGTCATGACCGAGGCGGCGGCGGGTCCGAGGAAGGAGAGGACCGGGAGGTAAGCGACTTTCAGGGCGTGCTTGAAGAGCGCTTGGGTGTGGGAGAGACCTTTGGCGCGGGCGGTGCGGAGGTAGTCCGCGGACATGATGTCCGCCAAACCCAGGCGGACGAGGCGGGCGATGTAGGCCGCGGGCGCGAGGCCGAGAGTGATCGCCGGGAGGATCATGTCGGTGGGCGACGCCCAGCCGCCGACGGGGACCCACTGCAGCAGCCCGGCAAAGACGACCAGCAGGATCGAGCCGGTGACGAAGTTGGGCAGGCTGATGCCCAAAAGCGTCAGCCCCAGGCTCGCCGAGTCGAGGGTGCTTCCGGGTCGCAGCGCACCCAGGATTCCCGCGAGCGTGCCGAGAAAAAGGGCGACCACAAGGGCCGCCACGCCCAGCGAAGCACTGACCGGCAGACCCTTGGCGAGGATGCCGCGGACGGTTTGCCCCTTGTATTGCATACTCGGGCCGAAATCGCCGACGACGGCCCCCTTGAGGTAGTCCCAGACAAAGCCGACGGGCGAGTCGAGGTTGTAGCGGGCGCGCATGGCCTGCTCGACCTCGGGGGGGGGCGGCGGCCGTCGGCGCGGTCCAGCGGGCTGCCGGGCAGGACCCAGACCAGGGTGAAGGTCACCGTGAAGATGATCGCGAGGATCAGCGGCAACTGGATGAGGCGACGGAAGATCAGCCCGGCCATGGCGACTACTCCTGCGGGGTGGCGGCGTCGGCGGGTGGGGTGGAAACATCCGCTTCGGAAGACATTTCGGCGGCCGGGGGCAACGCGGCGCCCTCGGGGGCCGGGGGCAGGCCCACGGCAATGGTTTCGAGTCGGCGGTAGTTCCAGGCGTTGGGGTGCAGGTTTTTTACGCGGTCGGGGTCGAAGAGTTCCAGGTTGATCGGCTGGTGCAGCGGCACGATCGGCACGTCGGCGAGCATGATGGCCTCCGCCTTGTGGAGGGCGGTAAAACGGGCTTTGGGGTCCAGCAGACCGGCGGCAGCCTGGAGGGCCTCGGCGTAAGCGGGGTTGTTGTAGGCCGCGTCGTTGTTGCCGTCGTTGGGGCGGAACATGTCGAGAAAGGTGGTGGGATCGCGGTAGTCGCCGTACCAGTTGCCGCGGGAGATGGTGAACCCACCGTTTTTGCGGCGTTGGCGGAAGCGGGCTTTATCGACGGGGTCGAGCTGGATGGCGACGCCCAGGTGCTGCTTCCACTGGTTGGCGAGGGCGGAGGCGAGTTTTTCGTGGGGGGCTTCGGTGTTGTAAAGGATGGTGAGGCCGTTGAGACCCTGGCCGTCGGGGTAGCCGGCTTCGGCCAAGAGTTTGCGGGCCGCGGGCGGGTCGAAGGGCGGCATGGCGTCGGTCGGCGGGTCGTAGCCGGGGATCACGCCGACCGGGGTCATGGTGGTTGCGGTGGGTTCGTTGAGACGGGTGACCGAGCGGACGATGAGGTCGCGGTCAACGGTCATGGCAAAGGCGCGGCGGACGCGGGGGTCCGCCAGCGGGTTGGGTTGGCCGTCGTCGAGGGTGGGTCGGCAGTTGAAGATGTAGAACACCGTCGCGGCGGCGGGGCCGACGTGGACGTCGTCCCGGCCGGAGGTCACCAGCTGCGGAGCCGCGGCGGAACTGGTCGAAAGGTTGGGGAACCAGTCGTAACGGCCCTGCTCGAACTTCAGTTGGGCGTTGCTCTCGTTGCTGTCGACTTCCATCACCACGCGGGTGTTGTTCATCGCGGCGCGGTTCCAGTAGTGGGGGTTCTGGGTGAGGATGACCCGGCGTTTGAAGGTCCACTCTTTGAGCTGGTACGCGCCGTTGCCCACGAGATGCTCGGGCTTGAAGTAGTCGCTGCGCATCGTGCGGGCCCCGGAGTCGGGGTCCAGGTCCAGGAAGGCGTCGGCCGAGGCCTGGTGGATGGGCATCCACGCGGCGAAAGCGACGAGCTCTTGAAAATAGGCGGTGGGTTCGCGGAGGGTGATGACGATCGTGCGGTCGTCGGGGGTGGCAAAGCCGACGGTGTCGGCAAAGCGTTGCTGGGCCTGGTCCCAGGCCTGGGCGGCGGTGAGACCAGCGTCGGCAAAACTCCCGAGTTGCTCGCTGCGCCAGGTGAAAAAGTCCTCGGCCCCGGCGACGCAGAAGAATAGGCCGGCGTAGTCCGCGGCGAGGTCGGGGATCAGCGCCCGCATCCAGCCGTAGACGAAATCCGAAGCGAGCACCGGGTCGCCGTTGGACCACTGCGCGTCGTCACGGAGGGTGAAGGTGTAGGTCAGCCCGTCGTCGGAGACGGTGGGCAGGGCCTGGGCGGCGGCGGGCATGAGCTCGAGGGTCGCGGGATCGACGCGCAGCAGCGGTTCGTAGAGGCCTTCGATGATGCGGAAGTCCACGAGCCAGCTGGTGGCTTGCGGGTCGAGGGTGTCCAGGGGGGCGTTGCTGACAAAGCGCAGCTCGTCGGCATCGGGGTCGGGGTCGGTGGTTTCAAAGCCGCAGCCGACCAGGGCGACGGTCAGCAGCGCCATCAGGGCAAGACCGTAAATGAGTACGAGCAGCGCGGCGATCTGCGGCCGAGACGGGGAAGGTTGGATCATGCCGCGATTCTAACCGCGGGGGCGGGGGTGTCACCGACCAAGCGGAAAATGACGGGCCCGGCGGGTCCGAGAACCTCCGGCTCGGGCAGGACGCCGGGCAGTTCCGGCAGGGCGGGCTCGGTCAGCGGGAGCGAAGGAACGTGATCCAGGCCCGGCAGATCGGGCTGGGTGTCATTCCACCAATGCCAGGCAAAGTAGCCCGCGGCCAACAGGACCCCCAGCAGAATGAGCAGCGAGAGCAGACGGGCGACGGGCCGGGCACGCTTGCGGCCGGTGGCGTCGTGGACCGCGGCGGCCTGCTGGTGGACTTGGTCCTGCACCTCGGCGGTCCGCTTTTCGAGTTTGTCGTAGCGTTGTTCGTCCTTGGGCGAGCCTTGGCGGGTGAGGGCGGCATAGTACCCTTCGCCGTCGCTGCGGGGGACGACGTAGAACACGCGGTTTTCTTCGTCGCGGACCGCCCGGCCCAGGTCCTGGTCGCGGACTTTGACGGGGCGGCCGGAGTGGGGGCTGTAGACGGTCAGGGGCATGGCGGGGCTCATCGGAGAAGAAACGGTGGCGGCATCCTGCCGATTGCGGCAGCCGTAAGTTTAACGCACGCCGAGGCATTTTTACCCAGAGAGATAGAAAACCAAAAGGGTTCTTCCGGATCGAGGCCGCGTCCGAGAACGCGGGGGGCTCATGGCGGCCGGGGGGATCGCCCGATGGACCCGGGCCCGTGTTGACTATTTTCGCCTCGTTTCCCGGAGTCCGGCCATGAGCAAGCAGCAGACGATCGAGCAGATCCGACTCAAGACCCGCGGCATCCCCGCGGGGTTTCTCGAAACGTTTGATGAACCGACGTTGACGCGGTATCTCAAGCGGCTGACGACGGTCAAGGGCCACCGCGGCCCGGGCAGCGTGTGGGTGCGTGACGGGCACGAGTCGGCGGTGACCGCGTCGGGCGACGTGTGATTTTTGAATCGATGCCCGAATGGGTCTTGGATCCCAGCGAGGTGGGGTTCGCTCAGCGAAATTTGGGTGATTCCCGAACGTCGCGCAAAGCCCGCTCTACATTAAATAGGTGGTTCGATCCATGGTCGCGTCTGTTTTTTTAGGCCGCGGCGGGTTTGCCGGCGCGGGTGAGGCGGAGGACCTGGACCAGGTCGTTGACAGCTTTGCGGACGGAATCGACGTCTTTGTTGGTCTGGTCGAGGGTTTCGACCGCGTAGCGGGCGGTGTCGGTGATGGCGTCAAAGCCGTAGCCCGACCCGGCACCTTTGAGGCTCTGGCAGAGCTGGCTGATGGTGTCCAGGTCGTGATCGGCGTTGGCCCGGCGGAGGCGTAGAGCCAACGGGGCCAGAGAATGCACGAATTCCTCGATCAGCGGCAGCATGTCGTCGTCGCTGCCCATGGTGCTGTAGACCAGGTCGCCATCGACGGTCGCGGCGGTGTCGATCGATAAGGCGGCTTCCACGGCGTCGCGGAGTTGATCGATGGTGAAAGGCTTGATCAACACCTTCGACGCGCCGGCCTTGCGGGCCGCCCGCTGCTGATCTTTGGACTCACTCGAGGAGGTCGCGAGGATCGGGCGGTCATACCCCTGGCCGCGGAGGTGGGTGATGAGTTCGAGGCCCGACTCGTCGCCGAGTTCGAGGTTGGCGATGATCAGATCGTACTGGCCGTGGTTCATGGCCTCGATGGTGGTAGTCACGCCGCTGGCTTCGCTGGAAGCGAGGTTGAGTTTTTCCAGCCAGAGTTGATAGAGCTTGCGGTCGGTGGCCATGCGGTCGATGACCAGCACCCGGCCGGCGGTGTTGATGTCCACGTCGTTGTCGGGATCAAAATCCTGCGACTGCTCGGCCTTGTGCTTTTCCTGCTGCGACGCGGTGAGGCGGACAAACTCGTTGAGGTTCAACGCTTCCACAAAAACGATGGAGATCTCGTGGATGATGCCCTGGATGTGGCGGCAGTTGCGGATCACCCCGTCGACGACGGTCCACTTGCCGTTTTGCATGGGCAGGGTGACCTGGCAGAGCGAGTCAGGGTAGACGAACCGGCCGTGGACAAAGGCGAGGCCGCGACGGCTGAGGTTGCGGGGCAGGACGCTGTGGCGGACCTTTTGGCCGTGGCTGTTGGTGATGGTGACCAGGCAGTTGCGGCCCTGGAAGTCCACGCGGAGGGCGCGGCGCTCGCTGTTGACGGTTTTACGGCTGCTCTGCTCGATGTACTCGATGAGCTTTTGCTTGTCTCGCGCCCCGAGGCGGATGGTTTCGATGGGGGCGGAGTCGTTTGCCATGCTGATTAGGATCCTGGTCGGCCCCCGAACCGGGTGATGAAATCCTGATTGTCATCGGCTAACTGCGGAAGAGACTTGCGGGCCGGGGCGGGCGAATCAGATAACCCGCGAAAATATCCGCGTCTTCCGGTATCACGAAAACCGGGGGCGGGGTATGTTGGGCGCGTCGGCGAGCGGCCGACCGAGGGCTTGCGATGCGACTGCTGGAACTGACCAAAACGCTGGATTTACGGCTTGTGCGGGGCCAGGGCGGCGCGGGCGACGGCGAGGGTAAAGGGAGGGGCAGGCAGGGGGGCGGGCTGCGGATCGTGGAGCTGACCGACGACACCCGCGAGGTCGCGGCACTGGTCAAGCGGGTGCGGGAGGCGGGCGACCCGACGGGGGCGGTGTTGTTTGTGGCCCGGAACACGGGCGACGACCGCGCCCAAAGCCGGGCGACGGAGGCGGTGGAACGCGGCGCGGGAGCGGTGCTGATGGGGAAGATGCTCGACCTCCCGGGGGACGCGGCGCTGGTGATGGGCCCAAACGTGGACCAAGCGCTGGCGGGGCGAGCCGCGGCGGCGGTGTTCGGCCAACCCGCCCGCCGGCTGAAGCTGATCGGCATCACCGGGACCAACGGCAAGACGACGGTGGCGACGCTGACCCAATATCTTCTCCGGGCGGCGGGCACAAAATGCGGGTTGATCGGCACGGTGGCGATCGACGAGGGCGGACCCCAAGGCCCGCGGCCCGCGGAGTTGACCACCCCCGGGGCGATCGCGCTGCAGCGGCACTTCGCCGCCATGGTCCAGCACGGCTGCGGGGCGTGCGCGATGGAAGTCTCCAGCCACGCGCTGGACCAAGGCCGGGTTCAGGGGCTGGACTTTGCCGTCGGGGTCTTTACCAACCTGACCCAGGACCACCTGGACTACCACGGAACGATGGAAGCCTATGCGGCGGCGAAAGCGAAGCTTTTCGATCAGCTAACGCCGGACGGGGCGGCGGTGCTGAATCTTGACGGGCCGGCTTGGCGGACGATGGGGTGTCCCGGCTCCCGGATCATCGGGACCACCACCCTGACGCCGGGGGAAAACGTGGGGGGCCCCACCGCCCATGAAGCCCGGGAAATGCGGGGGGTTTGGGCGGGGTACGTGCGGCAGCTGACGGCGGACGCCACGGGGATTGATGTGGGGTCCATCGAGCTTGGCGACGATGACGGCATGCCGGTGTCGGGAACTTCGTTGCGGCGGATTTCGTTGCCGCTCATCGGCCGACACAACGTGTCCAACGCATTGCAGGCGATGGTGGCGGCCGCAACGGTGCTGGACCGCTCGCCGGAGGCGTTGTTGCCGGCGTTGGCGGATTGCCCGCCGGTGCCGGGTCGGCTGGAGGGGGTGCGGCTGGACCCCGACCCGCTGCCGGGGTGCGCCGCGGCCAGCTGTGGTGGTGGACTATGCCCACACGCCCGACGCTTTGGAAAACGTCCTGAAAGCGCTGCGGCCCGCGACGCGGGGCAAGTTGATCTGCGTGTTCGGATGCGGCGGGGACCGGGACCGCAGCAAGCGGCCGAAGATGGCGGCCGCCGCCGCCGCGGGAGCCGACCGGCTGGTCCTGACTTCCGACAATCCGCGGACCGAGGACCCCCGGCAAATCCTGGAAGACGCCTGGGCGGGCGTGCCCGAAGCCCAACGAAATGCCGGTCAGATCGAGCCGGACCGCGCCGCGGCAATCGCCGACGCGGTGACCCGCGCCGCGCGGGTGACACCGTGCTGATCGCCGGCAAGGGCCACGAGGATTACCAAATTCTGGCGGACCCCGACGCACCCCACGGAACCCGCAAAATCCACTTCGACGACCGGGAGCACGCCTCCCGGGCTCTGCAGCTTTGGGAATCGTCCCAGCACCGGATGCGACCATGAAAGGGTTTTGGCGTTTTGAAAACCTCGCGCGGATCACCGGCGGCACCTGGTGGGACGGGGCGTCATCGGCAAACGACGGCGAGGCGACGGGGCTGTCCCACGACACGCGCACGCTGACGGCGGGGCAGGCGTACCTCGCGGTCATCGGCGAGCAGCAGGACGGCCGGAAGTACCTCAAGCAAGCGGCGGAGCGGGGGGCGGCGCTGTGCATCGTGCCGACGGACGAGGAGGATGAAGAATTCGGGGTCCACCGGTGGCTGCCATCGGACCCGGGCTGCCCGGTATTGATCGTGGACGACGCGGTGGCGGCGCTGCAGGACCTGGCCAGCGCATACCGGGATGTGCTGGCGCGGAGCGGCTGCCGCGTGCTGGGGGTCTGCGGGTCCAACGGCAAAACGACGACCCGGCATCTGCTGCACCATGTGCTGACGCATTGCGGGCTGAAAGGATCGCAATCGCCCAAGAGTTTCAACAACCACTTGGGGGTGCCGTTGACGTTGTTGGCGGCGCGGCCGGGCGAGGATTTTGTGGCCTGCGAGATCGGGACGAATCATCCCGGGGAGATCGCGGCGCTGGGGGAGATCGCCTGGCCCGACGCGGCGGTGGTCACGAGCATCGGCCAGGAGCACCTGGCGTTTTTCAAAAATCTTGAAGGGGTCGCCAGGGAAGAAGCGGCGATCTTACCGTTCGTGCGGCCGGGGGGTTTGGTGGCAACGCCCGCGGAGGCGGCGGGGTGGCTGATGCCGCATTACGACGTGCAGGAGGAGGTGGTGCTGCTGCCGGTGCGCAACGACGCGGGGGTGCCCGCCGATTTTCCGTTGCTGGGGATGCACAACCGGATGAACGCGGCCCTGGTGCTGGCGGTGGCGCGGTGGTGGGGAGTAGACCAGGACCGGGCGACGCAGGCGTTGAGGACCGCGACCCCCCCGCCGGGCCGGCTGACGGTGCGAAACCTCGGGCAGGGCGTGACGCTGCTGGACGACAGCTACAACGCCAATCCGGATTCGGTGCGGGCCGCGCTGGCGGTGCTGGAGGCCAGCGGGAAGGGACGGAAGGTGGCGGTGCTGGGGGACATGCTGGAACTGGGGGCGGCAGGGTCGTCGGCACACGCGGCGGTCGTCGAGGACGTGAGGGCGAAGGGGATCGATCTCCTGATCGGCGTGGGGCCGGCGATGGGGGCGGCGTTGACCAATAAGTTGGAAGGGCCAGCCCAGGAAGAAGGGGCGGCCGAGGGGGGAGAGTCGGCGAAAGGTTCACGCCGGTATTGGTTTGAGAATACGGCGGCGATGTTGGAAAGCGTGGACAAGTGGGAGACGAGTGAGGCAGGGGGTGAGATTCTGCCGGGCGACACGGTCCTGCTCAAGGGGTCGCGGGGGGTGGGCTTGGAGCGGTTGATCCCGGCATTCGAAAAACGCTTTGGGGGTGACGCGGGGCAAGCGAAGCAGGATCTGTAATGGGGCAGAGGTCGTGAGGGGCGGGCGAGGGTTGGCTCCCGCCGACGGCAAAATGTAAGGCGGGAGGTCGATGCCACTTCTATCAAACGGCCGGCAGAAGACGGGAGTGACGGCTTTATGTCGATCGCGGAGGACGCGGGGGGCGGCGGGGGCGGGGACGGGTTAGCATGGCGACGGGAGATGGCCGGTCGGCCCGCGGGGTGTGATCTGGGTTTGGGTTTTGCGGTCTTGTTGAGCACCCATCGTGATTTATTTCCTGGTCGATACGTTCCGCGACTCGATTAATGCCAGCGGCTGGCTGGGGGCGTTGGGCGTGTTTGAGTGGATCGAGTTTCGCGCGGTGCTGGCGATCATCGTGAGTTTCTTGATCGTGGTGGGCTTCGGGAAAAAGACCATCGGCTGGTTGATTATGAAAAAGGTTGGGGACAACCCCGACTTCGGCCGGGCGGACGTCAACGAACTGATGAAGGCCAAGAGCAACACGCCCACGATGGGCGGGGTGCTGATCGCCGCGGCGATCTTCGGCACGACGATGCTGCTGGCGGACCTGGGCAGCTACTACGTGCGGATGGCGATGGTCTGCCTGGTCTGCCTGTTCCTGCTGGGGCTGGTCGACGACTGGCTGAAGCTGACCTCCGCGCAGCGCAAGGCCGGGCGGCAGGGCTTGTTTTCCTGGGAAAAAATGCTGTTTCAGGTGGCGCTCGCGGCGATCCTGGGTTTGTTCATCAGCCGGTACAGCGACGGAAAATTCATCACCGGGGATGTGTACCAGGGGATGGCGCGGAGCGTGAACCTGCCGGGGGTCAAGACGTGGGTGCGGGAGGCGGGGCAGTTCGTGCCCAGCCCGAACCTGATCGTGATGGGGGAGGTGATGTTCGTGCTCGTGGCGGTGGTGGTGATCGTGGGGGCGTCCAACGCGGTGAACCTTACCGACGGGATGGACGGGCTGGCGAGCGGGATCACGGTGATCGTGGGCTTCGCATTTTTGCTGCTGTGTTTTATCGCGGGGTATGCCCACGAGGATTTTGTGTTGGCCAAGTATCTGCTGGTGCCCCACATCCCCCTCAGCGACGAGTTGGCGGTGGTGGCGGGCGCGATGGTGGGGGCGTGCCTGGGGTTTTTGTGGTTCAACTGCAGCCCCGCGCAGGTGTTCATGGGCGACACCGGGTCGCTGCCGCTGGGCGGGCTGCTGGGCTACATCGCGGTGGTGATTCGGCAGGAGTTTTTGCTGTTCATCATCGGCGGGGTCTTCGTGATGGAAGCGGTGAGCGTGATCCTGCAGGTGGGGTACTTCAAGCTGACCAAGGGGCGGCGGATCTTCCGGTGCGCGCGAATCCACCACCACTTCCACCTGGGCGGCTGGACCGAGCAGCAGACGGTGGTGCGGTTCTGGTTAATCACGGCGATGCTGGCGGCGGTGGCGCTGGCGACGGTGAAGATTCGTTGAGACCCCCCGCTCAGTCGATGCCGTACTTTTCTTTGGCTTCCGGGGTGGGTTCGGGCAGCACTCGGCCGGTGGGGGGCTTGGCTTCGACCAGCTTGACTACCTGCACGCCGAAGTCGCTGAAGGTCGCCACCGTCAGCCAGGTGAAGGTCCACGGCTCGTCGGTCGGGGCGGGCGGACGCTCGGCGGTGGCCTGGACGGTGCCGTTGCCGTGGGGCCCCTTGACGATGAAGGTCATCTCGGTATAACCCGTCGCGTCGTTGACCTGCCCCGCCGCGCGCCAGGCGGTGGTGAGCGGTCGGCCGAGCTGCCGCTGGACCGCGGGGTCCTGGATCACCCGCTGGGCGGCGGTCTGGAACACTTCGGTCCCGCGGAGCCGATTGACGGTGGTGACGTAGACCACGGTGAATACCACCACGCCGAAGATCAGGAAACCCGCGATCGTCAGCAGCAGTGCCCGCATCCGGTGCTCGACGTACCACGGTGGGTCGGCGGTTTCGGACGGCGGTTCATGAGTAGTAGGGGCAGGAACTGTCACGGGGGCAGTATAAGCCTCGGGTATACTGCCGACTCCCCGCACGGTCCCACCCTTGTCAAACCAACCCCCCCCATCCCCGCCCCCCCCCTCTCCCGCACCCCCCTCCTCGCCCTCGTCTTCTATTTCTTCGACGGCCGGCGGGGCACGGCCGGCGGGCCATCACCGCACGATCGGGTATCAGGAGTTTGTGGACTTGCCCGACTGGGGCGTCGCCCGCCTGCTGGCCAAGGCCGACACCGGGGCCCGTTCCAGTGCGCTGGACGCCAAAAACATCACCGAGCTGCCCGACGTCGGCGAGGGTCCGCGGGTCCGCTTTGAGCTGGTGCTGTCCCGCAAAGACCGTCAAAACACCATCACCGTCGAAGCCCCGATCGTACGCCATACCCGGGTCAAATCCAGCCACGGCCACACCACCGAGCGGTACGTCGTCGCCTGCCGACTCAAGGTCGGCCGGGAAATGAAAATGATCGAGGCCACGCTGGTCTCCCGCAAAACCATGATCTGCCGGATGTTGCTGGGACGCACGGCCCTGGGCCCGGACCTGCTGGTGGATTCCTCCCGCCGCTTTGTCCTGAGCAAACCGCCGAATCGAAAAAAGAAAAAAAAGGTAAACGCCAAGACCCCGAAACGCCCAGACACCAAAACAGGCAAAACAATTTAGCCGCCCAACGAGCAGATGCTGGTGAGGGCAAACCACACATTTGATTCACCCATCATCGGCACCGATCCGGTACATCTGCGACAAACCAACTTGAAGCCCGATCGCCTTCCCCGCCCTTTGCCCCCTGCCTTCCTTGGCGTCTTGGCCCCTCAGCGTCTTGGCGTAACCTCTCTCTGACCCAACCCCCGTTCCCTTTCCCCCGATCTCCGCCGCCTTAACCCGCCCCACCCGAAAGCCCTCATGAAAGTCGTCGTCCTCTCCCGCAATCCCAATGGCTATTCGGTTCGTCGTTTTCGGGAGGCCGCCGAGGCCCGCGGGTGGAACCTGCGGGTCCGCAACCCGCTGCGGTTTTCGATGTACGTCGAGAGCCAGTCGCCCAGCCTGACCTACAATGGCAAGGATTTCGGCGAGGCCGACGCGGTGATCCCCCGCATCGGCGCGAGCATCACCGGCTTCGGCACGGCGGTGGTCCGGCAGTTCGAGCAGATGGGCGTGTTCTGCGTCAATACCGCCACCGCGATCAGCGTCAGCCGCGACAAACTCCGCTCGATGCAGATCCTCAGCCGACACGACATCGGCATGCCCGACTCGGCTTTCGTCCGCGGCAAGGAAGACGTGCTGCCCGCCATCGAACGCGCTCGGCGGCGTCCCGGTCATCATCAAACTGCTCGAAGGCTCGCAGGGCGTCGGCGTGATCCTGGCCGACAGCGTCAACATCGCTGAGGCGATCATCGAGACGCTGCAGTCCGCCCGGCAGAACGTGCTGCTGCAGAAGTTCGTCGCCGAGAGCAAGGGCAAGGACATCCGCGCCTTCGTCGTCGGCGGCCGGGTCGTCGGGGCGATGCGTCGCAAGGCCGCGGGCAGCCGAGTTCCGCAGCAACGTCCACCGCGGCGGCAGCACCGAAGCGGTCGAAACTCGACCCCGCTTACGAACAGACCGCCGTCAAGGCCGCTCAGATCATGGGGCTGCGAGTGGCGGGCGTCGACATGCTCGAAGGCGCCGACGGCCCGCAGGTCATGGAAGTCAACTCCTCGCCGGGCCTCGAAGGCATCGAGGGCGCCACGGGCGTCGACATCGCCGGGGCCATGATGGACCACATCGACGAGCAGGTGCTGTTCCCGGACGTCGACGTCCGCCAGACGAATGACCATCAAGTCCGGCTACGGCGTGGCGGAGTTCCCCGTCACCCCCGAGTCCGCTCTGGCGGGGCAAAGCCATCGCCTCCAGCGGCCTGCGGGACGACCACGAGGTTCTAGTTTTGAGCATCACCCGCGGGTCGGGCGTGATCCCCGCGCCGCACGGCAAACAGGAAATCATGGCCGGCGACACGCTGCTGTGCTTCGGCAAGCTGCTGACCCTCCGTTCATTGGTGCCCAAAGAAAAACCGCGAAAGCCAACCAAGACCAAAAAGAAAAAGTCGGTGGCCGATTGACCCTTCATATAAACTAAGCCCCGCGGCTTTCCGCGCTGGATGCGGGCAGCGTCTATACGGCAGGGCGAAACGTAAGGTCCCGGCGAGCCCCGGGGCACGGATTCCTGGATGGCGACGGAGATGATTTGTGGGAAAATTCAGTCGTGCCTGATGAAGACCAAATTGCGCAGGCGTCGGACGCTTCCGTGACCACGGGCAGTGGCGGCGTCGATGTGGAGCTGCTGCGGCGGACCTTCGACGGGCTGTCGTATCTCACGGGGGTGCTGGGGCTGGACGGGCGGATCATCGGCGGCAATCAGTTGCCGTTTGAGGTGGTGGGGGTGAGCCCGGAGAGTCAGGTCGGGCGGTTGTTCATCGACGGGCCGTGGTGGCAACACGACGCGGCGGTGCGCGAGCGGGTGGGCGGCTTCGTGGCCGAGGCGGTGGCGGGGCGGTCCAGCCGGACCGAGACGACCTACTGGACGCTTCAGGGGGTCCGTCACGCGGACCTGCAGGTGGCGCCGTTGTTGGGCGACGATGGTCGGCCGACCCACGTGCTGATCTCCGCGGTGGACATCACCGACCGGGTTCGGCAGGAAGCGGCGTTGCACGGCGCCCGCCGTCGGCTGGAAGTGATCAGCGAAGCGGGCATCACCGGGGCGTGGGAGTGGGAACCGGACAGCGGCGTGGTGGAATGTGACGCGACCCTGCGGCGGATGTGGGGCCTGCCCACCGAGGACCCGGTCGACTTGCGGCGGTTTCGCTCGCTGATCCAGCCCGAGGATCTGGTGGCATGGGACGCGATGAACCAGCGGTTGATCAGCCAGCCAGCCGATCAGCAGTATGAGTTCCGGATCCGCTGGCCCGACGGGCAGGTGCGGTGGCTCGCGGGCCGGTGTGCGGCGGTACGGGGCAGCGACGACCGGGTGGGGGCGCTGATCGGCATCAACTGGGACGTGACGGATCAGCGGCAAGAAACCGACCGTATGCGGGTCGCTAACGCACAGCGCCAGCTGGCGCTGGAGGCCGCGTCCATGGGGTTATGGGACATCGACCCGGTGGCCCGGACTGTGATCTGGGACAGCCGAGGCGGTGATGCCTTTGCCTCCGAGCCGGACGTGCCCATGGACATGGACGGCGAGATCGCAAAGGTTCACCCCGACGAGCGCCCCGACTTAATCCGGAAGCTCGACGCAGCCCTGGACCCCGCCGGTGACGGGACGTATGACCACATCTACCGCACGCTGCCCACCGATGGCAAGCGCTGGTTTCGGGCGGTGGGACAGGCGTTTTTCGACGGCCAAGGCGACGCCCGGCGGGCGGTCCGGCTGGTGGGGGGCATCATCGAAGTGACCCGGGAGATCGAGCACGAGCAGATGCTGCGCCGCGCGCAGCACGCCGCCGAGGCCGCCAGCCGGGCCAAGGGCGAATTCCTGGCGAACATGAGCCACGAGATCCGCACCCCGATGACCGCGATCATGGGATTTGCCGACATCCTCGCCGCCCGGTTGTCCGACGGCGACAATCTCACGGCGGTCCACACCATCCGCCGCAACGCCCGCTTCCTCGTCGATATCTTAAATGACATCCTGGACCTCTCGAAGATCGAAGCCGGCAAACTGCAGCTGGACGAGCAACGCTTCGACCCGGTCGCGGTCTTGATCGATGTCCGGTCACTGATGGAAGTGCGGTCTAGCGAGAAAGACCTGAGCTTCGAGCTGCGGGCCGAGGGGCCGCTGCCCCGCACAATCCGGGGCGACGCCAAGCGGTTCCGCCAAATCCTGATCAATCTGGTGGGCAACGCGGTGAAATTCACTCAAAGTGGGGGAATCAGCCTCGTGGCCCGCGTCGACGTCGAGGAGCAACGCCTGAGCGTCGAAGTGATCGACACGGGCGTGGGCATCAGCGCGGCGGTGCTCGACACGCTGTTCCAGCCGTTTATCCAGGGCGATGGCTCGCTGATCCGCGAGCACGGCGGCAGCGGGCTGGGCCTGGAAATCAGCCGAAGAATGGCGCGGATGCTCGGCGGCGACGTGACGGTCACCAGCACGCCCGACGTGGGTAGCCACTTCGTATTCACGCTGGCGACCGGGCCCCTGGAGGGCGTGCCCCTGGCGGCCGCTGAATTCGGTCCCCGTCTCAATTCCGGCGATCCAGCGGAACGCGTGGACGTTCGCCTCGACGGCCGGCGTGTCCTGATCGCCGACGACCGCGGCGAGGTGCGGGCCCTAGTCCGCTATCTCCTGGAAGACGCCGGAGCAATCGTCGAGGATGCCCGCGACGGGCAAACGGCGCTGGACCGGTTGACGGCCGACCCTGGATTTGATGCGATGGTGCTGGACATGCAGATGCCGATCATGGACGGCTACCGGGTGGCGCGGGCGGCCCGGCAACGCGGCCTGGACCTGCCCATCATCGCCCTGACCGCCCACGCCATGGTCGATGACGAAGCCCGTTGCCTCCGTGCCGGCTGCAACGCCTACGCCACCAAACCCATCGACAGTCAAAATCTCCTGCAGATCGTGCACCAACTGATCGACGCCGCCACCTCCCCCCCTCCGGCATCCCCCGCGGCTGACTCCCCCGTGCCGAATGATTCGTCCGTCGCGCAGGCCCCACGCGTCCTGATGGTGGAGGATGACGAGGGGATTGCTTACCTGATGACGCGGATGCTCGAGCCCAAGGGGTTCACGGTCCGGACCGCGGCCGACGGGGCCGAGGCTTTGGCGCGGTTCCGTGAATCGGTGCCGGACGTGGTGCTGCTGGACCTGGGTTTGCCGGACATGGATGGGACCGAGCTGTACCGTCAACTGATCGAAGTGCTGGCCGAGGACGATGCCTCATTGGCGGTGATTGCCCTCACCGGCCGGATGGACGCCCGCACCCACCAGGCGGTTCGCGCCGCGGGCATCGAGCACCTCATGGTCAAACCCCCGGACTTCGATGAACTCGCGGACCTGATCCGCGATCTGGCCCGCCCCCCTCTACCCCCCCCTCTACCCCCCCCCCCTCCCCCCCCCGCCCCCCCGCGCCCCCCTCGCTCGCTGACCGTCCTCGGCCCCACGGCTTCGCCGCGCCGCCTTACACTGGCCCCCGCCGAGTCTTCTCTCCCTCTCGCACCGCTGCCCCATGCCCAACCGCCCCCCCTGGAAAATCGCCGGCCAATCCATCGCCCGCGGCCAAACCGTCGATCTGAAACTCAAAGTCAGCGAACGCTACACCGGCGACCCGATCCACCTGCCCATCCGCGTCATCCGCGCCCATAAGCCCGGCCCCTCGCTGTTCGTCACCGCCGCGATCCACGGCGAAGAACTCAACGGCGTGGGCATCGTCCACGAACTGATGTACGGCGAGGACATCAAACTCAAGGCCGGCAGCCTCATGCTCGTGCCGATCGTCAACATCTTCGGCTTCGAAAGCCAGTCCCGTTACATGCCCGACCGCCGCGATCTCAACCGCAGCTTCCCGGGCTCCGCCACCGGCAGCCTCACCTCCCGCATCGCCCACATCGTCTTTAACGAAGTCGTCCGCCGCTGTGACTACGGCATCGACCTGCACACCGCCGCCACCGGCCGAACCAACTTCCCCAACATCCGCGGCGACCTCAACAAGCCCGAGATCCGCCGACTCGCCAAGGCCTTCGGCTGTGAACTCATGGTCCACGGCCAGGGTCCCGACAGCTCCTTCCGCCGGGAATCGGTCAAGGCCGGCTGCCAGGTCGTCATCCTCGAGGCGGGTGAGCCGCTCAAAATCGAACCCAGCGTCCTGGAAGTCGGGCTCCGCGGCGTCCGCAACGTCATGATCGAGCTGGGCCTGATCGACGGTGAACCCCAGCGGCCGGCGTATCAAACCCGGATCGACAAGAGCACCTGGGTCCGGGCCGAGGTTGGCGGCCTGCTGCGCTTCCATGTCTCCCCGGGCCAGGTCGTCGAGGCCGGCCAACCCATCGCCACCAACGCCAGCGTCATCGGCCGCGATCGCAACGTGCTGGTGGCCCCGACCGACGGCATCGTCCTGGGCATGACCACCCTGCCCACCGTCAAGCCCGGCGAACCGGTCTGCCACCTGGCGACCCCCACCCGCTCCATCGCCTCGATCACCCAAAAAGTCGACGCCACCTCCCGCCGCAGCCTCACCCGACGGGTCCGCCGCGACCTGGCGACCAACGTCAGCGTCAGCGAACGAGAAGCCGAACCCGCCAGCGCCGCGGCCACGGATGATTGAACTTTTCTCGACCGCCCGGCCGATCGCATCGCAACCCGAGAGACCCGCTCGATGTGCGCCGACCCCTCCGCGACCGCACCCGTCACGGCCGACCCCGATGCCAGCCGCCGGCCCGACGGGTCGAGCCCCCCCACGACGGGACAGAAGCTCCTCACGGCATCGCCCGTCGTGTAGAGCCGCGGGACGAGCCCGCGGCAGACCGCAACGCCAAGGCCCCGGGAAAATACAAAATCGGAATCATGATGATGGAAGTCGAGGGCAAGTCGCCCGAGCGGTTTCAGCAGCGGGTCCGCCACGCCTGCGAGGTGTTTAAAACCGACGTCGCCGACGCGCTGGATTTGCAGGTCGAGTTGCTGACGTTCCACGGCCCGCACCTGATCCCCGCGGGCGGCGGCTACGCCCCGTTGGATTTTTTGCACCTGGGCCTGACCGAAAAGCTCGAGCGAGGCATCGCGTTTCTTTTGATCGTCACCGAGGTCGATCTTGCCGCCACCACGTTGTCTTATACCCTGGCGATGCCCAGCCAACTGACCAACGTCGCGGTGGTTTCCACCAAGCGGCTGGGGCCGGAGTTCTGGGGTCGGCCACCGGACGAGCCTTCGGCGCGTCGCAGCCTCAGCACCTTGCTGATGCACAGTTTCGGGCACCTGTTGAACCTGCCCCACGACACGGACCCCCGCAACGTGATGTTCGATTTCGCGGAGGTCCCGCAGTTGGCCAATATGGATCGGCTCACCGCCGCCCAGCGGGAGCGGATGCGGCGCAACCTGCCGCGCGAGGCCCACGAGCGTACCGGTCGGCGGCGCTCGGGAGCGATCGGCCGGGCGGGCTTTATCTTGGCCACCTTGTGGCATGATCGCGGCAGCATCACCCACGCCGTGGCCCGGGCCAACCCGCTTCGCCTGCTGCTGCGCCTGCCGACGATGATCACCGCCGCCCTCTCGGTCATCATCGTCGTCTTCTTCAGCCCCGAAGTGTGGGACGTCGCCAGCACCGTCGAGCTCTATCAGCTGCTGGGGTTTTCGCTGCTGGCAATCCTCACCGCGACGCTCGTGCTCTACCGCGGGTTCGCCTTCGCGGGACTGCTCACCCTGCAGACCCGCCGCGGCGGCCTGGCGGAATCGACCGTCGTCACCGCCGCCGCCACGGCGATCTGCCTGGCGCTCACCATCGGGTTGCTGTTCCTGGCTTTCATGGCCCTGTCCTACCTCGGAACGCTGACCATCTTTCCCCGCAAACTCATGGAATCCTGGCCGACGGTCGATCCCGCCGTCCGCACGCTGGACCACCTCAAGCTCAGCCTCTTCGTCGCCGCCCTGGGCACGCTCGCGGGCTCCCTCGGTGGCCGCGCCGACAGCAAAGCCCTGGTGCAAGCGGTGCTGTTCATCGACGAAGAAACCTAAGCCGGGCGCCTCTGTATCCGTCAAATCAGCAGTCCACCGTTGCAGGCACATCACCCCTCTTCCCACAAAAATGAGCAGCGCTTACCGACCAAGCCAGGACCCCTGCGATGGATGCGGCGAAAGTGCGGCGGCCCCCCACAAATTTTTCTAGAGAACGGTGTTGCAGATGCTAAGATCGCTCCGTGTCCCCCACGGTTTTCGCGGGGGAACCCGGATGCATTTGGAGAAATAGCGTGCCGTCCTACCTTTACCCCACCCGATTTCGGATTCAATCGTCCGCCGTCGCGGTCGGCTGCGCCGCCCTACTTTCGGTCGGCCTCTTCGCCGCCTCGGCTCACGCCGCCTTCACCGGGATCACCGTTTTCGGCGACAGCTTGTCGGATGTGGGCAATACCGAAAACGCGACCTTCGGGTTCCAGCCCGGCAGCAATTATTTTAACGGCCGGTTCTCCAACGGCCCGGTTTACGTCGAACTGCTGGCTAACCAGCTCGGCCTGTCGGCCTCGACCCCCAGCTCCGAGGGCGGCAACAATTACGCCTACGGCGGCGCCTGGGCGGGCGACCAGGGCGGGTTCGCGGACCTGCTGATTCAAGACCTCGACGAGCAAATCACCGGCTACCTCGGCGGGGCCGCGCCCGCGGACGGAGAATTAGTGGTCGTGTTTGCCGGCGGCAACGACCTGATCGACAGCGTCGGCAACGTCACTTCCGCGTTGACTTCTCTCGAAAACCAACTCGATCGGCTGTTGGCCGCCGGGGCCACCCAGTTGCTCGTGCCCAACCTGCCGCGGCTGGGCGAAACGCCCGGCCAACGCGATACCGCCAACCGCACGCCGCTCAACAACGCATCGATACAGTTCAACCTCGGCCTCGACGGGGTGCTGGATCAACTCGAAACCGCCAATCCCACGGCAAGTATTTATCGCCTCGACGTCGCCGCCTTCTTCGCCGACGCGCTGTCCAACCCGGGCGATTACGGTTTTACCAATGTCACCGACCCGGCCCGTGGTCGGACCGGGATCGATGCCGACCAATACCTGTTCTGGGATGGGCTGCACCCCACCGCTGCCGGCCACGCATTGCTGGCGGATTTGGCCTTCACCGCCATCCCCGAGCCTAGCAGTCTGGTCCTGGTCGCGGGGCTGCTCCCGCTGATGCGGGGTCGGCGGTTCGACAGTGGCCGACAACATGCCGCGGCGTGAGCAGGCCCGACTTGCGGCGTTGGCCACGGACCGGATCAGCTTATTGATTGATCGCCCGCCTCCGGCCCCCTTTGGCCCGCGGCGCCACGGCTACCTGCGCCCCGATGATGCGGCATGCGCGGTGCCTGATTCGGGGTGACGCACGTCCGCTGCAATGTAATCTACAATGCGGAGCTTCGACGGCGACGCCGGCATCCGCCGCCGGCGTCTATCCCGCCCGACCCCACACCTTCATTAGGACCGGCCCCCCGAGATTCGCGGTGGCCCGATGCAATCCCCCATGGCCCAGAACCACCTCCGCAACGTCGCCATCATCGCCCACGTCGACCACGGCAAGACCACCCTCACCGACCAGCTCCTCTACCAGTCGGGCATGTTCCGCTCCGAGGACCTGGACAAGCTCGCCGGCGGCCAACACAACCTGATCATGGACACCGGCGACCTCGAACGCGAACGCGGCATCACCATCACCGCCAAAAACTGCGCCGTGAATTACCGCCACACCGACGGGGCGGACTACAAGATCAACCTCATCGACACGCCCGGGCCACGCCGACTTCGGCGGCGAAGTCGAGCGCGTCCTGAACATGGCCGACGGCTGCCTGCTCGTGGTCGATGCCTTCGAGGGACCCGATGCCCCAGACCCGCTTTGTGTTGCAAAAAGCCCTGGCTATCGGCCTCAAGCCCGTCGTGGTCATCAACAAAATCGACAAGCCCAACGCCCGCCCCGAGGACGTGATCAACGAAGTCTTCGACCTACTGGGCGATCTCGACGCCCCGGACGACGCCCTGGACTTCCCCATCATCTATGCCAGCGCCAAAAACGGCTGGGCGACCAGCGACCTCGCGACCGCCGGGCTCGATGGCGGTGAGCACCGCAGAACATGCTGGCGCTCTACGAGGCGATCCTCGAATACGTCCCGGCACCCTATGCCGAGGGCAGCGCCCGCGGTGCGGCCGCAGGGTTCAAGTGCGGCGTCGATGCCCTGGCCGCCCCGTTGCAGCTGATGGTCACGACGATTCAGTATTCCGACTACGTCGGCCGTATCGCGATCGGCCGGGTCAATGCCGGCCGGATCAATGCCGGCCAGCAGGTCACCGTCATCAACCGCGCCGGCGAAGGCCGACAGCACAAAATTCTCAAGCTCAACGCCTTCGACGGCCTGGCACAGAAGGAAGTCCCGCAGGTCATCGCTGGTGACATCTGTGCCGTGGTCGGCCTCGCGGAGATCGATATCGGCGACACGATCGCCTGCCCCGATCGGCCCGAAGCCCTGCCCGGCGGTCGAGATCGACGAGCCGACGCTGACCATGACCTTTCATGGTCAACAACTCGCCCTTTGCCGGCCGCGAAGGCAAGTACGTCACCTCGCGCCAGGTTTGGGATCGCCTGCAGAAAGAGCTGCAGTCCAACGTCGCGCTGCGAGGTCGAGCGCGGCGACGCCGGCGAGGAGTTCAAAGTCAGCGGCCGGGGCATGATGCACCTGGGCGTCCTCCTCGAAACCATGCGCCGCGAAGGCTACGAGCTCCAGGTCGGCAAACCCGAAGTGATCCTCAAACGACCTGAGGACGGCCTGAACAAGCGGCAAGCTTTGCGAGCCTATCGAACAACTGGTGATTGATTGCCCCGCCGAGTGCCAGAACGATGTGATGAGCCTGGTGACGAATCGCAAGGCCGAGATCGTCAGCATGGACCCCGAAGGCCGGGGCGGGCGACTACATCCATATGGAATTCACGATCCCTGCCCGTGGGCTGATCGGTCTGCGGACGCGGATGCTCACCGCGACCCAGGGCCGGGCGGTGCATGCACCACAACCTGCTGCGCTACGAGCCGATGCGCGGCGACGTGCCCGCAGCGCGCGGCCGGCGTCATCGTCTCCAGCGAGACCGGCCAGGTCACCCCCTACGCCCTCCACGGCCTCTACGACCGCGGCTTCTTCTTCGTCGCCCCCGGTGCCCAGTGCTACGAAGGCCAGGTCATCGGCGAACACTGCAAAGACAACGACATCATCGCCAACCCGATCAAATCCAAGCAGCTCACCGCCGTGCGGACCCGCGGCGGCAAGGACGACAACATGCAGATCAAACCCGCCCGGGAGATGTCCCTGGAGGCCTGCCTGGAGTATATCGCCGAGGACGAACTGGTCGAGATCACTCCCGAAAGCATCCGCCTCCGCAAGCGGGTTCTGCAAGAATCGATGCGCCGCCGCGAACAACGTAGCGCTAAAGACAAGGCCAAGGCGGGGGTGTAAGCAAAAAACGACCGGTGCGGTATAGATTTTGTATGCCGTATCGGTTGTATGCCTGATTTAAGTGATTTGGCGGATCAGTCCAAACTTATTCTAACTTGGTCCAATTTAGATTGACGAGTGCCTGCGAGCAGTCTATTCTAATTTTTCACAAATTAGAATAGACTTGGACTCAGGCTCGTCATGAAGTTGCCAAAAAACCCTCCGCAAATTTCGGTCAACACATTATTTCCGGAAGACGAAGATCCAGAAATTCATATGAAGGCACTTCGGGCGGGTCGGGAACATCTCCAAACCGAACCGTACCTGCACTGGGATGAATTGCAATGGCGGAAGCCCCCCCCGGTTTAACCCGCGAACAGTGGTGGTACGGGATCCGCTGGTCGCGATCATCTAGTCAGAAATCAGTTCCGCTGGTTGACGATCAAGGTGAGCAATTCAGCTACGTCGTCTTAGACATCATGTCCGAGGTGCAGCACCGGACCGATCTGGCGTTAGGCGGCGACATTGCTTTCGACGAACCGGTGACGAACCCGCAGACGAAAGATCAGTACCTCGTTTCTTCGCTGATCCAGGAAGCCATCACTTCTAGCCAGATCGAGGGGGCCGTCGTGACTCGGGAACGGGCCAAGGAAATGCTACGGACCGACAAACGGCCGAAGACCCACGACGAGCGGATGATCCTCAACAACTACCAGACCATGAGCTGGCTCAAGACGGTGAAAGACGAGCCGCTGACCCCCGAGTTAATCAAAGAGATTCAGCGCCGGATGACCGAGGGGACACTGGCTGACCCCGACGATGGCGGATGCTTTCGCACGCCGGACCGGCAGATCGATATCGCCAATCTTTACGGCGACGTGGCTTTCATCCCACCCCCGGCCGAGCAGTTGGAAAAACGTATCGTATCGCTCTGCGATTTTGCCAACGGTAAGACGCCGGAACGGTTCATCCATCCGTTGATCCGATCAATCATTTTACATTTCTGGTTGGCCTACGATCACCCCTTCGTCGATGGCAACGGCCGATCAGCCCGGGCTCTGTTTTACTGGTCGATGCTTCGGCATGGCTACTGGCTGTTCGAATATATCTCGATCTCGCAGGTCATCGTTAAATCCAGCACCCAATACTACCGTGCCTACCAATACACCGAGTCAGACCAGAACGATCTGACCTATTTCATTCTGTATCACTTGGAGGTGATTCAAAAAGCCACCGAACAGCTCCAAGAGTACGTCAAGGAAAAAGTCCGGAAAAACCGGGACCTCGAATTGTTGTTGCGCGGACGAAGCGATCTCAACCATCGGCAACGGGCATTGCTGACTCATGCGCTTCGACATCCCGGCAAAGCTTACGAAACCGAATCGCACCGGGTCTCACAAAATGTGTCTTATCAGACAGCCCGAAATGATCTGACTCATATGGTCGAGTTCGGCTTGATGACGCGTCAGAAGCGAGGAAGAACCGATTTCTTCACGCCGGTCGATGATCTTTCGGCCCGACTCAAAGCGTTGTCTTAAATTCATGCAAAGCAGTGTTACCCGACCTGATTCATGGCGTTAAGCAGAGTTTATTCGGACGCTGAGCAAGGAGTAGGGTTTGGTTCGGATCATTTGGGGATCGGCGTCGAGGGATTGTCCACGGAGGTCGGTGGGGGTGGGGGTGAGGTGGTCAGCGAGGTGTAGTGTCAGCGGGCCGCGGCTGCCGAGGGTTTCGTGAAGGCGGAGGGTCCAGCCGCCGGCATCGGGCGTATTGTTCGGGTCGTTAGCGGTGGCATCGTGGGTGATCGAGGCGTAGGGCAGGGCCCAGGCGGGGACAAGGGAGGCGGGGGCGTCGAGGTCCAGCAGGCCGGCGGACACCGGGTGGCCGTGGTAGGGGACGGGGGGTGTGAAGAGGGTGTCGGCGAGGGCGGCGGGTTGCTGGGGTCGGGGGTTGTCGGCTTTGAATTGGCCCAAGGCCAGGCGGATGCGTTGGGGGCCGAGGTCGGCATGCTGGTGGCCGTCGCCGCTTTGGAGGGTGGTGGTGTCGCCGGTGACATTGACGGTGGAGATTTTCGCGGAGCGGGCGAGGGACAGGTGCAGCAGGCCGTCGCGGGCGGCTAGGCCGTACTTGGCCTGGGTGATGAGCATGAGCCCGTCGCGGTCGTCGTCGTCGCTGATGGTGGCCCAGCGGCTGGCGGGGTTTTCGAACATGGCTTCGTTGGCCAGGGGTCCGGGCCACTGGGGGCGTTGGACGCTGCCGAAGGGGCCGCCGTAGCGGGCTTCCCGGCCGCGGTAGGCGGTGGGGAAGGCGAGCTTGACGAGGGTTTTAGCCCGTTGAAGGTCAAGCTCAACGTCCAGGCGCAGGACCGGAGAGCCGGCTTCGAGGGTGTAGCAGACGGTGTAGGAGCCCAGATCGCCCTTGCCCGAGGCTTCGGCGACCTCGCCGAGTTCGCGGGTGAAGGTGATGGAAGCGGCGGCGGGGGTCTGGTGGTATTCAACGGCGGCGGCGTGTTCGTGATGCGTGCCCAGGCTGAGGGCAGCGCGGTCGATGTCCCAAGCGTCGTAAACCGCGGGGACGTCGGGGAAGGTCCACAGCTGGGCGGCGGGCTGTTCGAAAGCCAGCGGGTGGCCGTCGATCAGGAAATAGCAGAGTTCGCCCGAATCATTGAAGGTGGCTTCGACTCGGCCGTTGGCGAGTCGGCGGTTCTCCGCGGTCGGGGCCGGGGCGTCGAGCGTCGCCAGCTCGGCGACCGCCACGCCGGCGAGGGGCGGCAGGGTCACCCGGCGGTCACCGATCGTCGCCGCCAGGGGCATCGCCAGGGGATTGAAAATGCAGTCGGTCGGGGAATTCTCTGCCCCCGGGCCATCGGCGGGGTCCGACGAAACCTCGTGGGTTTCGAGTTCGGATTGGGCTTGTTGCAAGGCGTGGTCGGCGATGGATTGAAGTTCGGGGACGGCTTCTTCGTAGACCTCGGCGATGGAGCTGCCGGGGATGTAATCGTGGAACTGGGCGAAGACCACGCGCTTCCAGTACTGCTCGTCGATCGGGCCGCCGCCGGTGGCGCAGCGGACGGCTTCCCACACTTGTAGGCCGCGCTCCGCGGCGCGGAACGCGGCCTTGAGGTCGCTGTGGGTGGTCTGCACGCCGCGGTGATATTCGAGATACATCTCGCCACGCCAGGTGGGCAGTTGGTCGGCTTGCTCTTGGAGTCGGTCGAAAAAGTCTTCGATCAGGCCCCACTTGGCCTTGGGCATGCCGGTGAGATTCTGGAGCCGGCGGGCGCGTTCGCACATGGCTTCGTTGAGCCCGCCGCCGCCGTCGCCGTAGCCGCAGGGGAACAGGCCTTCGCGGTGGATCGCGGATTGGCGGTGCTGCAGTTGGCCGTGGTTGAATTCGCGGGGTTTGATTTCCTGGTTGTAGTGGTTCCAGGAGATGTGGGAGGTGACCGTCGAGCCGTCCATGCCGGTCCAGTTGAAGCTGGAGTAAGGGAAGCGGGTGGCGCCCGACCAATGGAGCTTGGTGGTGTAGAAATACGGCACGTTGAAGCCCGCCATGATGGTGGGCAGGCAGGCGGAGTAGCCGAAGACGTCGGGGATCCAGACGCAGCGGCTGTCGCTGCCGCGGAGGTCGCGGAAGCCCGCCTGGCCCAGCGAAAAGGCGCGGACCAGGGCTTCGCCGCAGGGCAGCTGGACGTCGGACTCGACGTAGAGCGCGCCGGTGGCTTCCCAGCGTTTGTCGGCGATCGCGGCGCGGACTTGGTCCATCAGCGCGGGGCTGCGACGCTGCACCGCCTCGTAGCTGGCGGGCTGGGAATAACCGAAGGTCACCTCGGGGTACTGCTCGATCATCCGCAGGGCGTTGGCGAAGGAGTGGACGGCCTTGAATTCACCCGCCCGTTCGGGCCACAGCCAGACCAGATCGACGTGGGCGTGGCCGGTGAGCAGCATCTGCATCGCGTCGGGGTGCGCGGGGAAGTCGTCGTAGATTTGACGCAGCGTCGCGGCGAAGGCGGGCAGGCCGTCCTGGTCGTAGGCGTCTACCGCCAGGTTGACGCGGTGGATCAGTTGGCGGAGCAGCGGCGCGGCGGCGGTGATCTCGGGGCGGTAGCCGCCGCGACCGTAGAGGGCGTAGCCCGGCGGGTATTCGGGTTTTTGCTGCAGTTCGATGAGCTGAAGCAGGACATCCAGGTCGTGCAGGGCCGACCAGGCATCGTCGTTGCGGGAAGCCAGATACGCGCCGTCGAAGCGGCTGCCCAGGTCCATATCGATGCCCTGGGGTTCGCCATCGACCCAGATGCCGGTTCGGGCACAATGGGATTCGATCAGCAGATCGCTGACGCCCGCGGGCAGCGGGGCGTGGTGGTGACCCGGATCGATGCCGTAATACGGGACACCGTCGAGGTAGACGGTGGCCTCGCCACGGTCGCGCCAGTAGAGGTAGCGGACGGCGGCGGGGTCGGCGGCTTCGGTGGCCGGGGGCAGCGCCACTTTCCACCAGCACTGCTCGAAGACCTTGCCCCAATGGTGAGGCAGCTGGGTGACGGGGGCAAAGTCGTCGTCGCCCAGTTCATCGCAGGTCCGGTGGTCTTTGGTCGGCGGGGTCTGCGATACATGCAGCGGGGTCGGATCGACCCGCCAGAGGGCGGCTTCGAGGCGGTCCTTGGCTTTGGCCAGACGGGGCAGCAGAAACTGTTGAAAACTGGTGTTGGGCAGCATGGAAAAACCTTGGGGGAGACAGGAGAAGCGGGGGGAGTGGAGGGCGAGTCTGACCCAGGCCGATCGGGCGTTGGTCGTGGCCCGCGAGGGGACGCGACAGCTTAGCGACAAACGGGGCGGGCTCAGTCCGCCTTGAGGGCGCGGCGCATGATCTTGCCCGTGGGGTTGCGGGGCAGCTTGTCGAGGCGACGGATTTCCTTGGGCACCTTAAACCCCGCGATCTGGTCGCGGCAATGTTGCGCAAGGCCGACTCATCAAACTCGGCACCCTCCTGGATTTCGACAAAAGCGATGGGCACTTCGCCGCGGCTGTCGTCGGGTCGGCCGATGACCGCCGAGGCGTGGACACTGGGGTGTTGGTTGAGCACTTCTTCGATCTCGCGGGGAAACACGTTTTCGCCGGAGATGATGAGCATCTCTTTCTTGCGGCCGGTGATGAAGAGGTAGCCGTCGTCGTCGAGCTTGCCGATGTCGCCGGTGCGGAAACAGCGGACGCCTTTGCCGTCGGGGCCCGCGGGCTGGGCACCCTTCTGCGGCGGCACGTCCAAAGCCATGATGACTTCTTCCGTCAGCTCGGGCAGCCGGTAGTAACCCTTCATCACGTTGGGCCCGGCGATGAGGATCTCGCCTTCCTCATTGGGGCCCAGCAGCTGATTGTTCTCGTCGATGATGTAATTGGTGACCCGCGGCAGGGATCGGCCCACCGAGTGCAGGCGGTTTTGTTGGGGGGTGGACCAGTTGGTGCAGGGCGAGGTTTCGGTCAGGCCGTAACCTTCCAGCAGCTGCACGTTCAACTTATCACGGAAGCCTTCGAAAACCGACTGGGGCAGCGGCTCGCCGCCGCAGACGACGTAGCGCAACGATTTCCAGTCCTCGGCGGTGGCGCTTTTGACCCCGAGCATCGCGTTGAGCATCGACGGGACGGCGACAAACAGATCGGGCTTGTGCTTGACGATCAGTTCCTGGACTTTGCGGGGGTTAAAGCGGGCGGTGTAGACCGCGCGGGCGCCCATGTAAAGCGGCAGGAGGGTGAGCACGGTGAGGCCGAAGGTGTGAAACTGCGGGAGCACGCCGAGGAAGGTGTCGCAGCGGGTGAGGCCGGCGTGTTCGAGGCAGTCTTCGAGATTGGTGCGGAGGTTGGCTTCGGTGAGCATGACGCCCTTGGGCTTGCCCGAGGTGCCCGAGGTGTAGAGCAGGACCGCCAGGTCGTCGTCGGCGAGCTTCGGGGGCCAGCGGAACGGGGGGATGCCCTTGAAGTTGAGGGTTTCCAGCAGGACACGCCGGGGCGGGCCGGGCAGCTGATCGACATCCACGCCCAGGCCGGCGATGGCCTCGACCATCTTGCCGGCGGTGAGGATGGTGTCGATGCCGCAGTCGGCCACAACATGGTCCAGCTCATCCTGCGAGAGCAGATAGTTCAGCGGGACCGGGGTTTTCTTCGCCAGCCAGCAGCCCAGCAGCGCCAGGGAAAACGCGCCGCCGGTGGGCAACATGATGCCCACCTTGTCTTTTTGCGTGGCGGCCTCGACCGCCTTGGCGACGTGCATCGAGCCCGCGGCCACGGTGAGGAAGCTGTACTCCCGCTGGTCGTCGGTCAACGCGATCTGACGCGGGCGGCGGAGGGCTTGGGACAGGATTCGGCGTAAGATGCTCATGGCGGTAAACTATAGTTTCATCCGGCCCACCAAGGGGTGATGGGCAGGTGAAGGGACCCGCCGGGACCCCCGAAACCCCCGCCCACCGCCCGCCCGATAACCTCCAACCCGCGTTCGATGCCGCATCGAGCGGCCCCGGCGCACCGCCATCCACAGGGAACCTTTCATGCCGCTTACCGCCTCTCTCATTCGACGATTTGCCGGGTTGCTCACCGGCGCGCTGGTCCTGGCGGTGCTCGCGGGATGCCCGAGCAATCCCGGGCCGGTGGCGACGCTGGACGATGCGGAGAGCGCCTTTGCGCGTAACGATTACCCGCAGGCCTTTGCGTTTGCCTCGGCGGTCGCGACGGGCCAGCCGTCGGAAGATTCGCAGCCGGCGGCGTACATCGCCGGCCTCTCGGCGACGGAGCTGGGCAACACCAAACAGGCGATCAAGTTTTTCACCCAGGCGGCCGGCGGGTTTGACCGGGCGCTGGTGGCGGACGCCAACGTGATGCTGGGTCTGGCGTATTCGAGTCAGGAAAAGTGGCGACCCGCGGCCGAAGCGCTGCTCGCCGCGGCGCGGGAGCTGGAAGACGAGGACCAGGCGCGGGCGTATTTCTACGCCGCCGTCGCCGAGCAGCACCTGGGCCGCTGGGCCAACGCGCGCGACCACCTGACCCAGGCCCGCGCCGAGTCGGCCGACCCCGCCTTTCGTCAACAGATCGACGACCAGCTCGCGGTCAACGGCTATACCCTGCAGATCGGGTCATACCTCGAACTCAGCAACGCCCAGGAAGCCGCCGCCAACCTCGCCCCCGCGGCGCGGTCACGCGGATTGGGCGAGCCACGGCTGGTGCCCAACCCCGCCCGGCCCGGCCAAATGCTGGTCCACGTCGGCCGATTCACCACCTTCGATTCCGCGTCAAGCCACAAAGAACGCCTCGGCGTCCCCGGCGCGTTCATCGTGCCGCTGGCGATCGAACGGCAGTAGGTCGTAAACCAGTTGGATTGACCGAGCCGTAAACCACCCCTTCAAATAATCCGTGACTCCCGGAAACCCACCCAAGCCCTCACCACATCGAGCGGGGGCTGGTGGCGGCCATTCGGGCGAGTTTGGCCAGTCGGCCGCGGTTGGCATCCGTCAGATTAATGAACTGCAGACCGAACTCGAATTTGCGTCGTCCCATCTTGCGGATGCGGCGGACCTCGACGTCGATCTCCATGATTTCCTTGTCGACCTGTAGATCGACCCGGAAGCGTTCGCCCTCCTGCACCGGCAGCGCCGCCCTTGCGGATCACCCGCATCCCGCCGGCGGAAATGTCGACGACCTGGCCCATGGAAGAATCGGTGCCCTCGGTCCGCAGTCGGCCGAATTGGCGCCGATCGTCCTCGGTCCCCTGGGTCAGACTGCCCATGCTCGTGCGCCAGATCTTCATGCCTCAAAGATCGGACCGATCGGCGACCGGCTTAACCCCACCAAACCGAATCTTCGGCCCGACCCGCGTCCGAGAACCCGACCGCCCGCCACCGATCCCATCGAATTTGGGTGACGACCGACGGCAAGCTTCTGTTTGTCGAAGGTCTGCACGACTACCGAGCGACCCAGACGTACATCGCGACGGCCGCGGTCATCAGCGCCGCCGCCGCGAGGCGGCGCGTGATGACGCCCGCGCCGTGTTTTTGTTCCAGGTGGTGAGCGCCCAGTTGGGCCAGCAGCACCCCCAGCGCGATGGACATCAGCCCGCGGGTGGATTGGAGGATGGCCCCGAAGACCAGCCCGACGGAAGCGAAGGTGGCGTAGAGGGTGACCATCGCGCCGATCCAGCTCGCGGCGTAGGGCAGCGCGTCCCGCCAGGCGGCGGGTGACCGGCTGCCCCAGATCGGCAGCAGCCCGAGGCCCACCACGCCCAGCCCGGCGTAGACCACCGCCACGCACCACAGGGGCACGCCCATCACGCTCTGGTCGCCGGTGGTCTCGCGGACCGCCGAGATCGTCCTGAGGATCATCGTGTCCGCCAGGGCGTAGAACACACAGGCATTGACCACCAACGCGGTGGCACGCCAGTCCATGCGGCCGCCCGAGCCGTTGAGCACGAACGCCGCGGCGACGGCGGTGGCGACCGCGGCCCACTGGATCACCCCCAGGTGCTGTCCCGCCAACACCGCCATGGCCGCCAGGATCGCGACTTTCAAACTAATCAGCGGGGCGATCCGCGAAGCGTCGGCAAAGCGCAGCGACGTGATCAGACACGTCTGGGCCACCGCGAAAAACCCCAAGATCCCCAGGTAAGGCCCCACCCAGTCCGCGTCAAAACCCAGCCCCCGAGGCCAAACCACGGGCAGCACCGCCACGCTGACCAGCCCCATGATCACGTGGCCGTGGGCGAGCAGTTGGCCCGAAGGCCGGCCGCGATCCTGGGTAAACCAGCGGGTGGCGAGGTACGCCAACGAATGGCCCAGCGCGGTGACCAGGCCCAGCACGATGCCGAGGACCATGACTTACCCTTCGGCCAATCGGGCGTGTCCGCGACGCAGCAGGGCCGCGGTCTGGTCCCAGCCCAGGCAGGCGTCGGTGATCGACTGGCCGTAGATCAGCTGCCGGGGGTCGTCGGGGATCGATTGCTTGCCGGGCTGCAGGTTGGCTTCGAGCATCACCCCGGTGATCGCGGGGGCCGAGGGTCCGCCGCTCAGCCGCTGATCGATCAGGCTGTCCCAGGCGATTTCCTGCTTGTCGTGTTGCTTGTCGCTGTTGGCGTGGGAGCAGTCCACCAGCAGGCGGGGCACCATTTTCGCTTTTTCCAGCCGCTCGGCGGCGGCGGCGATGTCCTCGGGGGCGAAGTTGCTGCCCTGGTCCCCGCCGCGCAGGATCACGTGGCCAAAAGCGTTGCCCCGGGTGTGGACCACGCAGGCCCGGCCCTGATCGTCGATACCCACAAAGTGGTGCGGGTTGAGGGCCGACTGCATCGCGTCCAGGGCGACCTGCAGCGAGCCGTTGGTCGCGTTCTTAAACCCCACGGGCATCGACAACCCGCTGGCCATCTGGCGGTGGGTCTGGCTCTCGGTGGTGCGGGCACCGATGGCCGCCCAGCTGATCAGGTCGTCGAGGTACTGCGGGGTCAGCGGATCGAGAAACTCGGTGGCCGCCGGCAAGCCCAGCTCGTTGATCTGCAGCAGCAGCTGGCGCGCCAGCTCGAGGCCGTGCTCGAGGGCAAAGCTGCCGTCGAGGTGCGGGTCGTTGATCAGCCCCTTCCACCCGACGGTCGTGCGGGGCTTTTCAAAATACACCCGCATCACCAGGACCATCCGATCGGCCAGCTCTGCTTTGAGCTCGTTGAGTCGGCGGGCAAAATCCAGCGCCGCCGCCGGGTCGTGGATCGAGCAGGGACCGACGACCACCAGCAGCCGCTGATCCTCGCCGCGGAGGATACGCTCGATGGTGCGTCGGCCGTCGACGACGGTTTGGCCCGCGGCGTCAGACATCGGGAACCGCTCGTCGAGTTCCGCAGGGGTCACCAGCGGGTCGAGGCCCGCGACGTTGACGTTTTGCAACGGCCGATCGCTGACGGTCGGCGAAGTGGCGGAGGTGGACGATGAGGGGGGAAAAGAGGGGGGGTGGGCATTCATGGCGAATCGGCCATGATAGCCGGTTTGTGAGGGAGTTTGGGTAAGCCGGTAAATGGAGCAGGCGAGTCTCGGCCCTGCGGGTCAATCACAGGCTGGAAGCCTGTCCCACATTGAAAAATAGTTGCCCCAGTTTAAGAACTCCTGTTACACAACCACCGTCGTGTTACGCACCGAACCGGCTTTCCAGCCGCCGGATCCCGCGCAGCAGGTCGGCGGCGGTTTTGAATTCGTTGCGGTCGGGGTTTTTGGGCCGCAGGACCGCGGCGGTCAAAGCGTCGAGGGCTTTAGCAGAATCGCTGCCCGCCTGATGGTCGATGAGCCGACGCAGCTCGGGGTTGGCCTGGGGTTGATTGATCTGCAGGGCGAGGAAGAAGGTGTCGACGCCGCAGTGGGCCTGGCCGTGGATCGCGGCGAGGGCGTCGTTGGTGACCCGGCCTTTTTCCAGGAGCTGGCCCAACGCCCGCTGGACCTGGCTGGTCCGCATCATCTCGGCAAACAGCGGACCCAGCACCGCGTGGCGGGTCAGGTCCTCGTCGATCAGCGCGGCGCTGCCGAAGTCCACGAAACCCACTCCCGCGGGGGTGACGACCATGTTGTCGGGCCGCAGGTCCAGGTGCATGATGCCCGCCTCGTGCAGCGCCGCCAGCAGCTCGGCGGATTGACGGGCAAATTGCAACTGGGTCAGCGGCGGGCCGCCGTTACGCAGCCAGTTCATTTCGAGACGGTCCACCCGCCCGGCGTCGTTCTTGCGGACCCGCAGGGCGCGGGGCACCCGGTCACGAAACTCCGCGGGCAGACGGTGCTGCAACGCCTGCAGGATCTTGACCTCGCGGGTCAGAAAAATCGGCAGCACCTGCGTGACCAGCTTGTGGGCCCGGACCGCGGCGGCATCGGGATCCAGGTCGGGGTGGCAACGCAGCAGCCGGCGGGTGAGTTCCTTGACGCCGGGGACTTTTTTGCGGACCAGGTAGCCCTCGGGCAGGGTGTCGCAGCGGCGGAGGCGGACGTCGTAGGTGAAGCGCTGGGTGACCTGCCCGGGGGGGATGAGGTGGGTCTTGCGGGCGACGAAGAAGTGGGCGCGGGGGGTGAAGCCGGGGATGCGGAGTCCGCGGGGCCCAGCCCAGAGGTCGCCGAGGGGTTGTTCGAGGACGAAGCCGTTTTTGCGATCGTACTGGGGGATCAGTTTGCGCAGCCGGTCCGCGGAGGGGTCGATACAGGCAAACAGGCCGCCCCAGCGGAGTCGGCCGAACGCCTCTTCGACGCCCTTGGGGTCGCCGGGGCCCGCGATGCGCAGATCGACCATGCTGTCGTCGTCCGCGTCGGAGGTGCGGCCGATCTGGCGGTCGCGGGATTCCTGGCGGAGGCGTTGGTCCAGCAACAGGCGGACCCAGCGTTCGGCCTCCGCGGGGCCGACGATCCCGGAGCGTCCGCCGCGACCGCCCGAGCGGGTGAACCCCAGGCGATGGGTCAAAGGATTGTTGAGCAAGCTGGTCATGGTGGATCGTCGGCAGGGAAGAACAAGTTGAGCCGAGGGGAGCGGGGAGCGGGGAGCAGGAAGCAAGGAGCGGGGGGACAAGGGGGGGAACGAGGGGGGCCCGGCGGATAGCTCGGCCGACGGGGGGCCGGGGTGTAGCCCGCCGCGGGGCCGGGTCAGATAAAAACGGTGAACCGCCGCGCAAAGCGTTTGACCGTTGCAGGTGCGCGGCGGGGGTGGGGGTTTACCGCTTTTGGGAAGAAAAAAGTTGCGGAGCGATGGGGGTCGCGACGTCCGGCAGGCTTCAGGACGTCCTGCTTGAAAGACAGTCCGCCTTACGCGCCGAGGGTTGCCGAGCTCAATCGATCCCTCACACGTCGGCGACGCAGCGGAAGCCGTTGTTGGTCGTGGAGGAATCGGGGGTGTTGGCGGTGCGTGCGCCCAGGCGGTAGCGGTTGCAGTAGCTGGCGTGGCAGAGGTAGCTCCCGCCCTTTTGCACTTTATGCGTGAGCGGGGCCTGATCGTTGCCGCCGTCGGCGGGGGGCGTCGGCCCCCGGGGGTTGTCGCGGGTGGCGGGGGAGTCGGCGGCGTGCCAGGTGGGGCTGAACCAGTCGGCGGTCCACTCCCAGACGTTGCCCGAGACGTTGAACAGGCCGTAGCCATTGGGAGCAAACGCATCGACCGGGGCGGTGCCCACATGGCCGTCGTCGGCGGTGTTGGTCACGGGGAACTTGCCTTGCCAGACGTTGCAGCGGTGTTGGCCGCGGGGTTCGAGGACGTCGCCCCAGGGGAAGATCGCCTGCACCTTGCCGCCGCGGGCGGCGTATTCCCACTCGGCCTCGGTGGGCAGGCGTTTGCCCGCCCACCGGGCGTAGGCCTGGGCGTCGTTCCAGCTGACGTGCACCGCGGGGTGGTCCATGAGTTGCTTGAGGTTGGACCGCTCACCAAAGGGGCGGTCCCACCGGGCCCCGGGCACCGCGAGCCACCACGGGGTCTGCGGCACCCCGGCGTCCTGACGCAGGCGCTGGGCGACCTTGGCGGGCAGGTGCAGATGAAAAACGTAAGACCACTCGAAACGCTGGGCCTCGGTGACGTAGCCGGTGTCGCGGATAAATGTCTGAAATTGCGTGTTGGTCACCGCGGTGGTGTCGATCCAGAACGGACGTAGGGCGACTTCGCGGACCGGGCCTTCGCCGTCCTGGGCAAAGCCCTGGGGGTGGTCGGTGCCCATGAGGAAAGTCGCCGCCGTCGAGGCGGACCATGCCCGGGCCCCGGGGAGCGCGGGCGTCGCGGAGCGGGGCGTGGCGGAGCGCGGGTTCGGGCGGCGCGAGAGGGCCGGCGTAGGTCGGGGCGGTGGCGGCGGTAGAGGGGCCGTGGGCGGCGGTGGGCCTGGGGGCGGAGGGCGAGCAGCAGGCTTTTTTGATAGGCGGCGGGTCGGCGGACATGGTTGCAGAATATCAGTGTGGGGTTTTTCGGTTGGCGGGGAGATTTGGTCTGAGCCCTTCGTGCCGACTTGGAGTTGTCTCAAGCTGCTACGATGTTAAATCACCCTGATTTCCTCTTCCCCTTTACGCTCCCCGCACGAAAGCCTCGCCATGAACGCCACTATCCAGACCAACCGCGGCCCGATCGAACTCGAACTCTATGACCAGGACTGCCCCGAGACCGTGGGCAACTGGGTCAAGCTCGCCAAAGATGGGTTTTACGACGGCCTGAAATTCCACCGCGTCATCCCCGACTTCATGGTGCAGACCGGCTGCCCCAAGGGCACGGGCACCGGCGACGCGGGGTACAAGTTTGACGACGAAGCCTCGGCCTTGGCGAAGAAACACACCGGGCCGGGCATCCTCTCCATGGCCAACGCCGGCCCCAACACCAACGGCAGCCAGTTCTTCATCACCCACGTCGCCTGCCCCTGGTTGGACGGCAAGCACGGGGTCTTCGGCAAGGTGACCTCGGGCCAAGACATCGTCGACACCATCGCCCAGGGCGACACGATGGAAAAGGTCACCGTCAACGACGGCTGATCGGCAAGCTTTGGCCGACCCGCAAAGGCGGCACGACCCGCAAGCCTTATCTTCCGAATCCGCCTGTTTTACAGGCGGTTTCTTTTTTTGCGGCGGGCCGTCGTGGGGAAAAACTTTGGCAAATAACCGGACTGTCCCTAAGACAGTCGGGCCCGTTGGCGGCCGATGATAAATGCGAACCCGAGGGTAGTACGGGATCCGCGGCCACCGCTTTGCGGTCGGCCGATGTTCTCCAGGGTTTTGCTCCGTCATCTGTTTAAAAGGGTCCGATATGTCCGATACGTCATCGATTCAAGTGAGCTCGCTGGTCATCGATCAGCCGTTGCCTCACGATCTCACCAGTCAGCAGGGGGTCTTGCTTTTGCGGGCAGGGGTGAAGATCACCCCGGAATTTTTGGAGACGCTGAGTCGCCGGGGGATTTCGCAGGTCGACCAGCGCCCCTCGGCCGACGCCCCCCCTCCGCCCCCCCCCTCCCCCTCCCTCTCTTCCCCCCCTTCGTCGGCGGTACCGACCGCGATTGATTCTGGATCGGCCCGGCCGAACACCTGCCCTCCCACTTCGGAAGCCCAACTGATCGCCCGGCAGAAACGAAGCGGCGAATCTTCTTCGGGGTCGGCTTACCCCGCGGGGCCATCGGGGTTCACGGGTGCGCGGCCGATCGGCGGTCGGCGAACCGGCGGCGGCGGCGGGGTGGTTTCGGGGCGGCTGTCGCCGGCAAATTTGACCGCGATGGCGGCCGAGGCCGAGCGGGCGTTCGACGGGGCGATCGGTCGATACCTCGAACTGGGCCCGGCGTTGTTGTCGGGTCAGGCGGGCGATCTGGGGTTGGCGGGGCAGCTGGTCGAAGGGTTTGGGCATTACCTGGATGCCGACCCGTCGGTGCTCATGCTGCTACTGCGGCTGAAAGACGACGCGGCGGGCGGCGAAGACGGGCTGTATCGCCACGGGATGAAGTCGGCGCTGCTGAGCATGACGCTGATCCGGCAGATGGGCATGCCCAAAAAGAAGATGATCGACGGCGGGCTGGCGTCTCTGGTGCACGACCTGGGCATGATGCGGGTACCCGAAGCGGTGCGGGAGACCGCCGGGCCGTTGAGTGTCGTCCAGCGGCGCATGATCGAAGAACACCCCACGCACACGCTGAACCTGCTGGACAAACTCACGGGGGTCGACGATTCGATCAAGACCGCGGCGTACCAGGTCCACGAGCGCTGCGACGCGTCGGGCTATCCCAAACGCCGGCCGCAGCAGTTTATCCATCCGCTGGCGAAGGTCGCGGCGGTCGCGGATTGTTACAACGCGCTCACGTCGCCGCGGCCCCACCGCCCGGCGCTGTCGGGTCACGACGCGATGAAGACGATCCTGCGCGAGGTGAAGGCGGGCCGACTGGAGCGGACGGTGGTCCGGCGCTGCTGGACACGATGTCGATGTTCCCGGTGGGCATGACGGTGGGGTTGTCCGACGGGCGGGAAGCACGGGTGCTGCGGGGCGTGCCGGGCGAGTCAGTGCGGCCGGTGGTGGCGGTGCTGGAAGATGCCGGGCTTGCCGACTGGGAACTGGACCTATCGCAGATCGCCGACCTGCAGATCGTCCGCGTGCTCGACGGACCGCCCGACCCACTCGCGGAGGCGGCGGCGTGATTCAGCCGGCCTGCCGTTCCACCGATTCGGCGGCACAGATGTTGACCGCGCCCAACATCACCGCCCGCCCCACACGGAAGGGTTCACCCGGGTCCGTGGGCGGCCACATGACGTAGATCGTGTCGGTGGCGTCAATATAGGCGGTGGTCCCCGGCGGCAACAGATACTCCTGGCCCCCGTTGGTCGTCAGCCGCAGGGTTGCCGATCGCGATTGATTGATCTTTTCTAATAAATAATCCGGGTCCATTGCATCATTGTAGAAGCGTATCGCAAAAAAACTAGCCCATGATTCGCCCCGCGATGGCTTGCCGGGTGGCGTCGACGGCGATTTCGGTGACCCGCAGCCCTTCCCGGGCGGTGGGCAGGTGGCCCGGCTCGCCGGTGCGCAGCGCTCGGGCGAGTTCGGCGTACATGGCGTGGAAGCCCTTTTCTTCGTGGTAGGTTTGGCCGTGGGTGCCCGCGGCGTTGCGCATCTCGAAGCGGCTGGCGTTGCGGTCGTAGAGGATCACGCCGTCGGTGCCGATGAGTTCGTAAGTGAACTGGCTCAGCGGCTGGGCGACGGTGTGGCCGAAGGAGTAGCTCATCTCGACGCTGGTGTGCGTGCCGTCGGCGTGGGTGAGCTGCGCCCAGCAGTGGTCGGGCGCTTCGTAATCATCTGCCCAGGCGCCGAAGCCCTTGACCGTGTGCACCGGGCTGCCGGCCCACCACTGGGCCAGGTCGATCTGGTGGGTCCCGCAATCGACCATCGGGCCGCCCTCGCGCATCCGCCCGTCGCGGTGCGGGGCCAGGCCCTGGGCGGGATCGCGATCCAGGTACTTGCCGTGGCAGTCCCAGTTGTAGATCAGCCGCAGCGACCGCAGGCTGCCGATGGTTCCGTCGTCGATGAGTTGTTTGATCCGCAGCGCCGCGGGGCTGAAGCGATAACAAAACGCCACGTACAACGCCACCCCCTCCCCCCCTTTTGCCGCGGCACACGCCGCGATCATTCGCTCGCCCTGCTCCTGGTCCGTGGCCAGGGGTTTTTCGCAGAGGATTGGCAGCCCGTGACCCGCCGCCGCCACGACGTTGGCCTCGTGCACCGGGGCGGGCGAGGAGACCAGCACCGCGTCGAGTCCGCTGGCGAAAAAAGACGCCTCGTCGGTGAACGCCCGCTCCGCGGGGATGTCGTAGCGCTCCGCCAGCCCGCGGACCGCGGACTGATTCGGATCGTAAAGCGCCCACGGCCCGACGCCGTCCACGTCCCGCAACGCCGGCAGATGCCCGTACCCCGCCACCACCCCGCAGCCCATCACGCCAATTTTCTGATCACCGTCGTTCATCGGGGTGTTGTACCACCCCGCCCCCGGCGGCGACCAATCAAGCCCGTTGCCAACGATGGCCGGGACAGAGTCATCGATGCCCCAAAATATCAATCCCGTGTCGCCGGGGCCTGCATGCACGCCGTTCCGTCAGTCCACCCATCGGTATCCACCGGCAAACCAAACCCCGCCCCCTCAGGGCATTTCGTCGCGGGCCACCCCGATGTTGGTCGCCTCCCAGCGATGGACTTCACGGGTGATGGGGTGCACCACGATTTCGAGAAACTCGGTGGGAAACACGATCCCGTCGACGGTGGTGAAGCCGCTCATTTCGACGTCGGCGGTGGCGTTGGCGGTTTCGCGGAACCCGTCGAGGGAGAACCGGACCCGCCGGACATACTGAGTCTGCCGATCGATGGCGATCTGCACCCGGTCCACGGGCGACACGCCCAAGCCCGGCCGAAGCTCGACGAGCACCTGATCACAGGCGGCGCCCTGCACGACCGTCGGCTCGCTCATCACCGCGGTCAGCCGAGAGATGCCCCGCTTCTCGTCGAGCGGCAGATCCAGGCGGATGCTGCGGATCGACGCCTGGCTCTTGGTGATTTGCGGGGCGATCTGACCCGCGGCGGGCCGATCCCGCTGGGTGAAATAAAACGGCCCGGTCAAGAACATACGGTAGGCCTCGGCGACCATCGCCGCCGCCTCGCGGGCCACCGCGTCGTCCACCGCCGGGCCCGAGTCGGGGTATTCTGCCGACGGGTCTTCGTCCTCGTCTTCGTCGAGGGCTTTGGGTTTGTAATGCACCGCCGCGCCGGCGGCGACGGATTGGCCCTGGCCGGGGGGCCACTGCACCAGCTTCTCCCCCGCCGGGCCGGTGTGGACCTGCCTGACCACCGGCCAATACGGATCGTTGACCCCCGCAAAGCCCGGGTACACGATCCATTCCCGCGACGTTTGGCGGTAGCCGCGGTCTACCAACTCCGGCTGCAGCTTCCACACCTTGTTGAGCCATTGCCCCTCGTAATCCACGGTAATCGTGGAGATGCTGGCGAAGCGTGCGTTGCCGCCGTGAGCCTCGGCCGAGGCCTGCAACAACGCCACCGCCGCAGACTCGGAGACCTCCGCCTTCACCGCGCCGGGCAGCGGATCTATGCACCCCCCCAGCCCCCCCGCCAGCCCCCCCGCCACGCCCGCCATCGCGACCCGCAACCCAAACCCAGCGATTATGCGTTTCATCATGCCCCGATCCTAGCCCCGCCTCCCCCGGGTTTCATCTCGTTCCCCATGGCCGGCCCTCCTCCCCTGCCCCGTTACGAACGCTTGTCCGTCTAAAGATAAGTCCCCGCCGGGTGGGTCGCCTTTTCGTATTGACCACTTTTCATTCCGCCACGCTGACCCCGTACTGCCGGGCGAGGATCCCCTTGGCCGCTGCATTTCCGCGATGGCGGTGGCGTAGTTCGCCACCGCCTGGGCTTCTTGAAACTCCGCGTTGGCCAGGCGTTCCTGAGCGTTGAGTTTCAGGTCCAGCAAGAACTCGTCGGTCAGCGCCACGCCGACATCTTCCTGCACGTTGATCGACCGCAGGCTGTCGGCCGCCGCCCACCGCGCCGCCCGCGTGGCCCCCACCAGTTCGTAGTTGGTCAACACGTCCCGCAGCGCATTCTTCACGTCCAGCACCACGTTCTGCGCCGCCTGACGGTAGGCCAGCGTCGCCTGGTCCTCTTCGAGTTGCCGCTGCGGCTGCAGCGCCTGGGCGTCGCGGTTGCCCAGCGGCTGCTCGAAGGCCAGACCCAGCTGGTAGTCGATATAGTCTCCGTCCGCCAGGTCTTCGTAGGCCGACTCCCACCGGTCCTCGTCGATGCCGTTAAAGCCCAGCGCCGCGGTCAGTCCAGCTGCGGCAGCAGCAGGTTGTCCGCCAGGCGTTGGCGCAGGCCGCGCGTCGTCCACGTCCAACAGGGCCGCGTCGAGTTCGGGTCGTTCCCGCAGGGCCGTAGTGATCGCGTCGAGCAGGCCGAACCGCACCGCCCCCTCGGTGGGCGGGTCCGACGGCAGCACCAGCGTCTCGTCGGTCAGCGGCAGCCGGTCGGAATTGATCAGCCGCTTGAGCCGGTCCGACGCGTTGCGCACCGCCGCCCGCACGCGGATCAGGTCCGCCCGCCGCAGCTCGACGCGGCTGTTGGCCTCGGTGATCCGCACCGGACTCACATCGAACTCCGCCCGTTTTTCCAGCCGGTCGCGCTCCTCCATCGTCCGTTCCAGCAGCCGTTGCTGAATCTGCACCTGCCGGCGGGCCAGGTCCAGGTTCCAGTACGCCGCCTCGACGTCCCGCACCAGCTGGTTCAGATTGGTCGCCACGTCGAAGCGCGTCCCCGCCGCCGCGTTCTGCGCCAGCCGGATCTCCGTCGTGTTCACCGCTCGGCCGAAGCCCCGCAGCAGCGGCTGATTCAGCGACACCAACGCCGTCGCGTCGTAATATCGATTCACGTCGAATACCGAAGGCACCCGCTCCAGCCGCTGCAGCGTCGTGTCGATCTGCAGGGTTCCGCCGGTCGCGAAGCGCTTCCGCACCCCGGTGTTAAGCGCGAAATTCTCCTGCTGCACGTCGCTCGCCAGCCCCGGCACCACGCCCTCGGGCTGGGGCGTGTCCAGCTTCTGCCAGTCCGCGTCGGCAAACAACACCGCGTCAAACGCCGCCTCCGCCTGGATCAGCCGCTGCTGGGCGATCCGCGGCGACAGCCGGGCCACCGCCAGGTCCAGGTTCCCCTCCACCGCCATCCGCACCGCCTCGTCCCGCGACAACCGCACCAGCTCCAGCTGCGTATTGCCCGCCAAATCCGTGCCCGGCTCCACCACCACCCCCTCGTACGCCGACGCCCCGCTGATCCGATTCAGCTCCGCCAACCGTCGCCGCTCAACCGCGCTTCCACATCGCTGGCCTCCCGCGTCACCGTCCGCTCCTCCTCTCCTCGTGCGTTCTGTTGTTCCGGGGCCCCTGCTTGCTCGGCCCCCAACTCCACCACCTCCCCCGCTTCCCGCTGCTCGGCCGACGATGTCGATGACAACAGCGGCCGACGGTACTCCGCCGCCACCGCCTCCCGCAACCCCGCCCCCACGCCCCCCTCTCCACCGTCCTCGTACCCGTATCGATCCAACGGCCCGGCACAACCCGCCAGCGCCACCACCCCCGCCGTCCCCAGCCACACCGCGATGTTTAGCTTCTGCATCATGGCCAAAGAATAGCAACCCCGCCCCCCCACATTCGATCACTCCGCCCCGATGCACTCCCCTTCCCCCCTAATCCCTGATCCCTAATCCCCGACCCCCGACCCCTGATCCCTGATTACCGATGACCGCTATAATCCGCCCATGTCCCGAAAAATGACCATCACCGAAAAAATCTTCGCCGCCCACGCCGGCCAGGCCTCCGTCACCCCCGGCGAAAACGTCTGGGTCGACGTCGACGTCCTCATGACCCACGACGTCTGCGGCCCCGGCACGATCGGCATCTTCCGTAAAGAATTCGGCCCGGACGCCAAGGTCTGGGACACCTCCCGCATCCCCATCATCCCCGACCACTACATCTTCACCGCCGACGGCAAGTGCCACCGCAACATCCAGATCCTCCGCGATTTCGTCAAACGAGCAGAACATCCAGTACTACTACGACCCCGACTTTCTCGACACCGACGAGGCGGTCGGGCATGCCCAACCCCTACCGCGACCCGACGAAGACTTCATACAAGGGCGTCTGCCACAAAGCCCTGCCCGAAGAAGGCCACTGCCGACCCGGCGAAATCCTGCTGGGCACCGACAGCCACACCTGCACCGCCGGGCGCCTTCGGCCAGTTCGCCACCGGCATCGGCAACACCGACGCCGCCTTCACCATGGGCACCGGCAAGACCTGGCTCAAAACCCCGCCCACCATGAAGTTCACCTTCCACGGCCAGATCCCGCCCTACCTCACCGCCAAAGACCTCATCCTCGCGGTCATCGGCGAGATCGGCGTCGCCGGCGCCACCTACCGCACCATGTACTTCGCCGGCGAAGGCATCGCCAGCCTCTCGCTCGAAGACCGCATGACCCTCACCAACATGGCCATCGAGGCCGGCGGCAAAAACGGCGTCTGCGACGTCGACCAAAAAACCCTCGACTACGTCAACGCCCGCTCCAACCGCAAACCCGGAAGCACCTCCGCCGGCTCCTCGCGCCACCCCGACATCCCCTACGCCGACAACTCCGGCTGGGAAGTCTACACCGACGACCCCGGCTGCCGAGTACTTCTCCGAGCACGAATGGGACCTCGCTACTCATGGAACCCATGGTCGCCAAGCCCCACTCCCCCGACAACAAAGACACCGCCCACAACTGCCGCCACGTGCAGACTCGACCAGGCCTACCTCGGCAGTTGCACCGGCGGAAAAATCACCGACATGATCATGGCCGCCAACATCCTCGCGGGCCACACCGTCAAGATCCCCACCTTCGTCGTCCCCGGCTCCACCGAAGTCCACCAGGACATGCTCACCCTCGACCTCTACGGCGCAGCCGGTCCCGGCGACGGGCTTCAGCCCACATGGGTCCCAGCCCCTCCGACAAAAAAGCCACCACCTCCGTCTACGAGCCCTCGAGGCCGCCGGCTGCACCATCGGCCCCTCCGGCTGCTCCGCCTGCCTCGGCGGCCCCCAGGACACCTTCGGCCGACTCAACAAACCCCTCCAGTGCATCAGCTCCACCAACCGCAACTTCCCCGGAAGAATGGGCCACAAACAAGCCGGCGTCTACCTCGCCAGCCCCCTCACCGTCGCCGCCATCCGCCCTCACCGGCCACGTCACCGACCCCCGCGACTACATCGACGCCCCCATCCTCACCGGCATCGCCGGCGTGGTGTAACCCAAAACCCCCTGTTCCCTGTTCCCTAACCCCTGTTCCCTACTCCCTGTTCCCTAAGAAAGAAACCCTTGCGGCCCGCTCCGCCGGGTCTTAGACTCATCCCCACTTCCGGACACTTTCCCTGGAAACGCCCCCGCCACCGGAAGCCGGTCCCCCTTCTTTTGTGTCCGCTCGCTGGGGGTGTTCAACGTGCTTGCCTGCAAAAAGCGGGCCGACGACGCTTGGCTTCAAGCTCTGAGGGATCGCCAAGTCTCGACCCCAGCTAATCGCCGCTCTAGTCGCATATGTTCAAATTTTATTTGAAAGATCAAGATGCAATCACAACTTATGCCATTTGGTTTTCAAATGCTTCTTACCTTTACAAAAACTTTAGTATTATGTTCCGCCATTCTTGCGGCAGTTCCGATTATGGCTGAAGGAGATTTTGCTCCAAATCTAGTTTATCGTCATGGTTTGACAGTTGCATCTAACATGGGGGGGGTTAGGATTAAGAAAGTATCCGATATTCCGCTGACTTTAGATGTTGGTAATCAAATTTGGTATCTCGACGGACGATACGGTTTCGAGGATGCTAATGATTTTGATATTAAAGCTCAGCAGGCAGCAAAGACAAATAGAGGGGTGGTGGCAGTAGTAATTGAACGGGACATGTGGGGTAAAGATCGTGCCGCAACTTTCTTAGTAATGCCTGGCTATGTACAGGTTATGGTACCGAGCAATGAATTGGGCGAGACTAGCGCGGACAAAAACACAACTAATGTGCAGCAAGAAATAGCACTCCCGCAACTTTCCGGAAATCAGTTCTGGTTAGCGCTATTAACGGCGGCAGATCGACATCTCAAGGCGCGTCTTGAAGAGGAAGCTAATGCATTCAAATTTAGAGAAGGTGGAGTTCCCGGAGACATTCTAAGCAAAGTTTTTGGTGAATATCGAGAACTTTTAAGTCATGTTTCGATTGACGAGGCTACGGAAACAGGTACTCGGTTGAAACTTTTACTAAGTGGCCTCCAAAGTCTTCAAAACCTTGGTTACGAAGCATCGGTGAGGGAAATTCAACAGAAGGAAACGCTTCCCGCAGGATCATTTGACAAAAGCATTGAAGAGATTCGTAGACGTCATAACGATTTATTGATTAGTGTAGATATTCTGAGTCAATTACAAGTTGCAGGTAAAAAGCTTGAAGATTTCCCAATTCCCCCTGTTACTTCAGACGCATCTTTCTCGTTCACCCTACCTCAAAAATTCCCAAAACGTTCGGGCGAGAATAGTCTAGTCGAAACAGCTGCGACGATTTTTTTATGTGTAGCGGTTGTAGATATTCTAAATCAATCAATCAATAATCGAGCCAGCATCAACGGCAATAATGAAAAATGTCAGACTTGTGACGGAGGTGGAATTGCTTATCAAGAATATTACGATGACTGCTTGGCCTGTTTTGGTGCCGGCTGCATGAGTTGCGAGACGGCAGGTCTTATTCGTACTAACTTTAACCAGCCTATTGGAACCGTCGCGTCGTATAGATGGGGCGATTGCAAAAAATGCGGTGCTGATGGGTGGAGGTAAGGAGCACATAGGGTGCCGCGAATCTTCGGACCGCACCACTGGTCACGCAAAAAGGTGCCGGGTGCCACACTTCACGGTCCTCCGTGACGTGTGTTGGATTGGCCGAGTGCCGCACTTCACGGCCTCCGTGACGTGTGTTTGGCGGGCCGGGTGCCACACTTCACGGCTCCGTGACGTGTGTTGGATTGGCCGGGTGCCACACTTCACGGCCTCCGTGACGTGTGTTTGGCGCGGAGCTATAAAGTGACGGGGGGGGGTTAGTGGGGCAGGAGGTGGGCGAGATGGAGGGCTTGGAGGAGGTGGCGGGCGGCGTGGCCGCGGTGGGAGATTTGGGTTTTTTGGGCGTCGGTGAGCTGGGCGGTGGTCTGGCCGGGGTGGTGGGGGTGGTCGTCGGGGAGGACGAAGAGCGGGTCGTAGCCGAAGCCGTTTCGGCCGCGGCCGCGGTGGGGGTGGGCGGGGTCGTCGGCTTCTTCGGGCAGGAGGATGCGGCCTTCGACGGTGCCGCGGACGGTTACATTTTGGCCGCCTTGATCTAAAGTGGAAGGGTCGGCGGACGCCGGCAAATCCGCGAAGCGGTCGCGTGGAATCGCGAGGCACATGGCGCAGACAAAGCGGGCGGAGCGTTGGTCTTTGGGGAGGTCGGCGAGCTCGCGGAGGAGTTTTTGGTTGTTGGCGGGATCGACCTGGGCGCGGGGGCCGGGGGTTTGGTGGGGGGGGGGTGGCGTAGCGGGCGGAGCGGACGCCGGGCTGGCCGTGGAGGGCGTCGACTTCGAGGCCGCTGTCGTCGGCCAGACAGATCATGCCGGTCTGCCGGGCGTAGTGCCGGGCTTTGAGGATGGCGTTGCCCTCGAAGGTGGGCTGGTCTTCGACCGGTTCGGTGACGGGTCGGCCCTGTTCGCGGAGTTCTTGGGAGGTCTGGGCGAAGTCGGGCCAATCGATCGCGGACGCGGCGGGGTGGGAGGCGAAGGCGGCGCGGATTTCGTCGAGCTTGTGGGGGTTGGTGGTGGTGACGAGGATTTGCATGGGGGTCGGGGATCGGTAATCGGGGATCAGGGGTCGGTGGTCAGGGATCAGGGGGGGGCGGGTTGGGGTCGATGGGGTTTTGTCACGGCGTCGGGGGTTGTCCGAACGGCGGGGCTGGAAGCCTGCCCCGCTTTAACGTATCCCTCTACGCGAAAAGCACAACGCCCCGGGTGAGCGGGGCGTTGTGGGGGGGCAATGGGTTGGGGCATGAAGATCAGTCGGTGTCTTCGGCCTGGGCGTCGCCTTCGTCGGCGGGGTCGATGCCGACGGGGACCTTGACGGTTTTTTCTTCGTATTCGATTTCGGGGCCGGCGACGTCCATGTCCGGCATTTCGCCGGGGTCGACGTCCACGGTGGGCATTTCACCTTCTTCAACATCCACGTCGCAGCCGGTGAGGCCGAGGGAAGCGGTGAAGCCGAGGGCGGCAAGGAAGGCGAAGGAGCGACGGGCGGTGATGAGTTTCATAAGTAAGCTTTCTGAGAAAAGTAACGTTTCTACCAGGTCGTTGGTGTGATTATAGACGCGGTGGGGCCGGGGGTCAGTGAAACCACGATGAATCTTCGGGGAAGGGAGGATTTGTCCTTCGTGGAAGCGGGGATTAGATGTCCCACCAGTGCAGGTCGATGTTGGGGAAGACGACGTCGTGGAGGTCGGCGTCTTTGACTTCGTGCTTTTCGACTTCGGTGAGGCCGCCGAGGTACTTGGAGTCTGCCGCGACTTTTTCCGCCAGGTCGGTGAGGATCTCAAAGCGGGTGACGTGTTGCATGAAGCGTTTGATGCCGTAGTCCACCGCCTGGCCGCGGCGGATGACGAAGGGCCAGTCGCTGGCCTGCAGCAGCAGGAGTTCGCGGCCGGCTTTTTCGAGCAGTTCCTGGACTTCGGGTTTGGCTTTCCAGTCGAGTTCGTGGGTCAATCTGCCGAAGGTGGATTCGCAGCGGTACTCGATCTCCCACATCCAGTTGACCTGTTCGTTGGTCCAGACGCGGTGGTCGCCCTCTTCGCCCCAGCTGCCTTCGGGCATGGTGACGACCTTGTCGACGAAGATCGAGTCGAGGTGTTCCTGGGTGGTTTGCAGGTCGACTTCGGGGTCGGCGTTGAGGCTGAGCATGACGTCGCGGAGGAACTGGGGACCTTCGAACCACCAGTGGCCGAAGAGCTCGGCGTCGAAGGTGCAGCAGACCATGCCCTTGCGGCCGGTCTTGTTTTTGTGGTTGCGGAGGCGGTCTTTGATGGCGTTGACAAAGTGTGCGGCGTGTTCGTGGATTTTGCCGTCGATGTTTTCGGGGTAGTAGAGGTGTTTGTCGCCGAGGTCGGTTTTGGCGCCGGTGATTTTCCAGTAGCGGAGTCCGCGTTTGGCGCCCCATTGCTTGTGGAATTCGAGGTAGGTGCCGTCCGCGGGGTAGCCGATGGTGCCGGACCAGACTTTTTCGCAGACTTCGTTGTCGCGGGCAAAGGCGAAGGCGCGGGCCAGGCCGTTGCCGTCGGAGTTCACGCCGTGGGGTTCGTTGACGCTGCGCCAGCCGCGCTCGGGGTATTTGGCGGCTTCGTCCCAGCCGATTTTGTGCCATTTGTCGTTGTTGTAGACCTGTTCGGACTTGGATTCTTCGATGAGGTGGGATTCGACAAAGAAGTGGTCGATGCCTTCGTCGGCGACGAGGTGTTCGATGCCGCAGCGGACCTGCGGGCCGCCCCAGGGGATGGGCGGAGACCAGCTGCCCGAGGGGCGGTAGGCGCATTCGGGCAGCCACATGCCGGTGGGTTTGATCCCGAGGATGCGTTCGCTGCTGGCGAGGCCGGCACGGATCTGGGCGCGGATGGCGGAGTCGGTGAGCAGGAGGGGCATGTAGCCGTGGGTGGCGTTGGAGGTGATGATCTCGATGAGGCCGCGCTCCGCCATTTTGGCGAAGGCCCGGGGGATGTCCTGGTCGAGGTCGTCGAACTGGGCGGCGAGCTTGGTGTAGATTTTTTCCCAGCGTTCGGCGAGGTAATGCAGGTGGCCGTTGTCGAGCTGTTTGAATTCCGCATGGTCGTCACGGGCGCGCTGGGCGCGGTCGTTGAGGTAGTGGGCAAAGCCGCGGCGGAAGTGGGGGTGGGTGAGTTGCTCCAGCAGGACGGGGGTCAGTCCCATGGTCAGCTTGGGCATGGCGTCGAGGTAGACGCACTCGTCGAGCATCGCGAGGATGGGCAGGTAGGTCTCCGCGGCGGCCTCGTAGAGCCAGTCTTCGCCGTGGGGCCAGGTCCCGTGATGCAGGACGTAGGGCAGGTGGCCGTGAAGGACCAGACAGAAGGAGCCAAGGGAATCAGACATCGTTAGATGATACCAGCGAGCGGGAAAAGGTCAGAGCATGAGCCGCCGCCGGGGCGAATGAGCCAGCGCGGACCCGGGTTGGTAGAAGCCATCTGGCGCACCGTGCACCGCATCTTCACGAAACAGGCCCACCCCGGGAGGGGGTGGGCCTGGGCAATTGATGTCGAGCGATCACGCCACGCTTAGTAGCTGGTGGTGGGCTCTTCTTCCCGCAGGGTTTGGCCGAGTTCGCTGGACTTCACGTCGATGCGGAACTTGGACTGCAGGGCGCGGTCGGCCTTGACGGTGATCAGTGCGATCATTTCTTCGCCGGGGCCGAGCTCGCTGATCTTGGCGAAGTTGAGCTTGTTGCCGTCGGCGGTGACCTTGGGGTCGCCCTCGGCGGAGACGAAGCTAAAGCCCTGGGCAGATTCGCCGAGAGCTGGATGTTCAGGTCGGCGGCCGAGCCTTCGTTGATGATCTTGATTTCGTAGGTCGTATTTTCACCGACCTGCACCGGGTCGGCGCTGTCGATCACTTCAACCTGCAGGGCGGGGATGCCCCGGACGTTGAGGTGGACGGGCTTGCGGACTTCGGCGACGCAGTACGCACTGGCGACCGCTTCGGCTTCGAGGTTGCCGACTGCTTCGGCAATGAAATTCACGGTGAAGTCCATGGTCTGGCCCGCGGCGATCTGCGGCACTTCAAAGTCGCCCTCGTCGTTGCGGGTGATATCGCCGCGGCTGATCTGCAGCCGATCCACGTCGTCGGGGATGGGCAGGTGGACGTTGGCGTTGAGGACCGGGGCGTCGCCGTCGTTGATCAGGCGGACCTGCATCTGGGCACGCTGGCCGACGTAGATTTCCGAGGGGCTGGTGACTTCGAGCTTCAGCGACGGGTCGAGGATCTGGAGGGGGCTATTTCGCCGATGCGGTCGGCGGTGGCGACGGCGCGGGCGTTGATCGTCTGGCCGCGGGCCTGGTCACCGAGGGCCAACCGGTAGCTGTCGGAGACGGTTTCGTCGTCGGCGGCGACTTCGCCGATCTCGACGTTGTGCTGGGCTTGGCCGTCTTCGAGGGCCAGGCCGTTGGGCATCTGTTCCATGACGGTGACGGCGGGGACGGTGCCGGTGCCCTGGTTTTTCAAGCGGTAGCGGACGTACACCTCATCGCAGGCGTAGGCCTGGGTGATGACGTTGCCCTCGGCATCGAGGAAGTCGTGGGCGAGCATCAGCTCGGGGTTGGCGACTTCGAAGGTCATGCAGTCGGCCGCGTCGTAGGTGGTCCAGGTGCAGATGTCCAGGTTTTGGCCGTCCGCCAGTTGACCGGTGACGGTGACTTCTTCAGTCGCGCCGGGCTTGAGGCTGCCCAGGTGATGCTGGTAGTGGTCGCAGCCGGTGAGGCCGAGGCCAGCCAAGGGGCCGACGCCTCAGATCAGAGCAGGGTGGTGGGTAAGGTCAAATGTTGAGACATGAGCAAGCTCCTGATCGGGTCAATTCCGAAACGAAAAACGATGGGTCCGCCGACATCAGCGTCGCACCGAGAGAACCTAGGGGGACAACGGCACGGGAGCATGAAACCGGGGATTCATTTTTCTAAAAGCGAGATTCACGAAGGTGAGATTTTATTAAAGGAGGTATCGCGCGGGACGGATTTTTATCGATACCGCCCGTGAAGTCGTGGGGTGTCCCCGGGGGGGGGACGTGATAACCTTGCGTCGATGGGTGAACGATCAACTTCAACGATGGGTCAACGGCTACACTTTGTGGGCATCGGCGGCAGCGGGATGTCGGGGTTGGCGCGTTTGGTGGCCAAGCGGGGAGCGGTGGTGACCGGGTCCGACCGCGGGCTGAGCCCGGCGGTGACGGCGCTGCGGGACGCGGGGATCGCGGTGGATTTGGAACAGTGCGCAGCCAGCGTGCCGACGGATTGCGACGCGTTGGTGATCTCGGCGGCCATCGGGCCGGGCCATCCGGAAGTGGTCGAGGCGCGGCGGCGGGGGATCGAGGTGGTCAAGTACGCGCAGCTGCTGGGGCGGCTGATGGGTCAGCCCGGCACGGCGGGGGTGGCGATCGCGGGGACCCACGGCAAGTCAACGACCACGGCGATCCTGTGCCACATCCTGCTGGAATCGGGGCTGGACCCGTCGTTCATCCTCGGGGCCCACTGCGAACAGATCGGCGGCGGGTCGCGCGCGGGGGGTGCGGGAGCAGAGGAGGGGGGGGACGAGGGGGGGGGCGAAATGGGGGGGGGGTTGTTGATTGCGGAGGCTTGTGAATACGACCGGAGCTTTCACAATTTCAAGCCCAGGCACGCGGTGATCTTGAACGTGGAGGCGGACCACTTGGATCTGTATTCGTCGATCGACGAGATCGTGGAGAGTTTTGCGTTTTTTGCGAAACGGTTGCCGGGGGAAACTTCGGGAAGCCCGGGGAACGCGGGAAACGAGGACGGTGAGGGGAGTATTGGGGGGGGGCACAGGGGGGGGGGGCGAGGGGGGGCATGAGGGGGGGGATGCGGGGGGGGGGTCGCTGTTGATTCAGCACGAGTCGCCGCACCGGCTGGCGATCACCGCGGGGCTGAAGGCGGACGTGCAGACCCTGGGCTTCGCATCGCAGGCCGACTGGCGGGTCACGGTGGCCGGCGACCGGGTGACGCTGCACGACCGGGGGGAAGCGGTGTGCGAATGGATCAAACCGATGCCCGGCGACCACTTCGCCTACAACGCCGCCGCGGCGGCGGTGACCGCCCATCGCCTCGGGGCCCGCTGGGCACAGATCGGTCCCGCCATCGCGGGCTTCCGCGGACTCGACCGAAGGATGCAGGTCGTGGGCGAAAAAGGGACTCAGAGTCCCAGTCCCCTAGGCGTCGGAGAAGAGATAAGACAAGGGGCTAACGGCCCCCTAGGTCCCTCGGCGCCTCCCCTGGTCATCGACGACTACGGCCACCACCCCACCGAGATCGACACCACCCTCCGGGCGCTGCGGCAGCACTACCGACCCCAGCGTCTCATCTGCGTATTTCAGCCGCACCAGCACTCGCGGACCCGGCACCTGCTGGAGCAGTTTGTGGTGAGCTTCGGGGCGGCGGACATCGTGATCGTGCCGGAGATTTTCTTTGTCCGCGACAGCGAAAAAGAGCGGCAGGCAATCACCGCCGGGGACCTGGTGGATCGGCTGCGGGAGCACGGGGTCACCGCCATGCACCTCCACCCGTTCGCGGCGATCGTGGAGCAATTAAAACTGATGGCCCGGCCCGGGGACCTGGTGGTGACCATGGGCGCCGGGGACGTGTGGAAGATCGGACAAGAATTTCTGGCCGACGAATGACGGGGAAACCCGGCGGGTTATGGGGGGGAGAGACTCAGGGCGTCTCGCCGTCGTCCATCTGACCGACGTCGACCTGGTCCCAGTCGATATCTTTCTGCGAAGCGTGGTACTCGGCCATGAGGCGTTTGGCTTCGGGCAGGTCCGACTCGCGCACCAGCACTTTCACCGCCCCGGGGGCCTCGGCCCGGAAGCCCGCGGTCAACGTGCCGCTGGCCTGCGCGGGGATGCCCTGCTGGGTCAGTTCGTTGGCCAGCAAGGTGGCGTTGATCTCGCCGCTGAAAATGGCGAGGGTGGCCAGCGCGGTGTCGTCGGGGTCGATGGGTGGCAGAGAATCGTTCATAGGTTGCATCGTAGCCGGACGCCTGGCCGCAGGACACCACCAGGATCCGCCGGCCGCCCCCCCCGCGAACTTTCAGACCGATCCTCGACCCGCTAATCGGGCCGGTCGAGTTTGAACTGCTTGATTTTTTTATAGAGGGTGGTGCGGTTGATCTCGAGTTGGGCGGCGGTTTGTTGGCGGTTCCAGTCGTTGGCCTGGAGGGCGGCGAGGACGATCTGGCGTTCGGGGTCCTGGAGCGCCGGTGGCCAGGGGCGTGGGGGTCCAGCCGTCGGCGAGGGCGGGGATGGTGCCGCCGCCGCTGCGGAGGCCGGCCCCCGCGAGCCCCGGGGAGTCGCCGCGGAGGGTCTCGGGCAGGTCCGCGGGGGTGATCTGGGGTTCACGGCTGAGGACCACGGCACGCTCGACGGCGTTTTCGAGTTCGCGGACATTGCCCGGCCAGGCGTAGCGTTGGAAGGCCTCCCGCGACTCGTCGCCCAGGGTGCGGTTGCGTTTGGTTTCGCGGTTGTATTTTTGGAGGAAGTGGTCGGCGAGCAGCGGGATATCGCCGGGGCGTTCCCGCAGGGCGGGGATCGTAATGTTGACCACATTGATGCGGTAGTAGAGGTCTTCGCGAAACGTGCCCGCGGCCACGAGGTCGGGCAGGTGCTGATTGGTCGCAAGCACAAACCGGACATCCGCCCGGCGGGTTTGGGTGCTGCCGAGGGGTTCGTAAGCTTTTTCCTGGAGCACGCGGAGGAGCTTGAGTTGCAGCGCCGGGGGTGGCGGAGTTGATCTCGTCGATAAACAGGGTGCCGCCGTCGGCCGCGAGAAGCTTGCCGGGCTTGTCGTGGTCCGCCCCGGTGAAGGCGCCGCGGACGTGGCCGAAGAGTTCGGATTCGAGGAGCGTCTCGGGGATCGAGCCGCAGGCAAAGGTGACGAAGGGCCCGCCGGGGTAGCCCGCGGTTGTCGGGGTCGCGACGGTTTTTTTGTTGGAGCTTGTGGGTGGCTTTGGGGCCGGCGGCGGGCCGGCGGCGGTCGGCCCCGCGGGCCGAGAGGGCGTGGACCGCCCGGCCCACCAGCGACTTGCCGGTACCCGATTCCCCGGAAATCAAGACGGTGGTATTGCTGTCCGCCACGGCCTCGACCAGGTCGTAGACCTTCTGCATCCGGTAGTCCCCGCCCACGAGATTCGCCAGCCCGTGCCGCTCGGACAGCTGCCCCTTGAGGCAATGATTCTCCGCCAGCAAAGCCTGCTGGTTGGCGGCCTTTTCGACGGCGAGGTATAGCTCATCATCGACGATGGGTTTGGTGAGATAGTCCGCCGCGCCGAGCTTGATCGCCGCCACGGCGGACTCGATCTTGCCGAACCCGGTGATCACCAGCGGAACGACCTCGGGGTGCTGCTCGCGGACCTTGGCCAGCAGTTCCATCCCGCCCAGTCGGGGTAGATTCAGATCGGTGATCAATAGGTTAAAACGGTTCTGGACCTGGTCCAACAGGTCGAGCACTCCCGGCCATCGTGGGCGGTAGCGAGTTCGTGGCCCCGGCCGCGGAGCAGGTCGGCGAGGCTGTCGGCCACGATGGGATCGTCATCGACAATCAGAATGCGGGTGGGCTGATTACCCGGCACGTCGGGCTCCGGAGATCGACGGGGTCGACGGGGTCGCGCAGTCGCGCTGCTTGAATCCGTGGCCGAGGGAAGCGCAGCGAGAAGTGCATCCCCGGGGCCCGCTCATCGCCGGCGGTGAGGTCCAGGACGCCGCCCAGGTCGTGGGCCAGATCGCGGCAGACGCTGAGCCCGACGCCGTGGCCCGAGGGCCGGGTGGTGATGCCGAAGCGGAATCGGCCGCGGTGGTCGAACAGCCGGGGGTCGGGCCCGTCGCCGGTGTCGGTGACCCGCAAGAGGATGTGCTGGTCGTCTTCTGTGATGCGGATGCTCACGCGGTGGCCGTGGTCGGGGGTCGGACGGGTGGCGCAGTTCGATGGCCTGGCGGGCGTTATTGATCGCGTTGGCCAGCAGGGTGTAGGTCGCTCCGGCAGGCAAATCCCGCAGGGCCGGATCGAGATGGGTGTCCAGCTGGATGTCCGACGCGTGCAGCGCGGGGCGGTAGACATTGACGGCGTGCTCGAGGACCGCGGCGTAGTTATCGCCCCCGCGAAACACCTGCCCGGGGCGGGCGGCGGCGGGGGCAAACTTATCGGAAAACCGGCGGAGATCGGCGGCAAGATTGCCCCCTCCCGCCCCCCCTCCCGCTTCCGGGGCCGCTTCCGGGGCCGCTTCCACTTCCACTTCCGGGGTCGGGGCCGGGGCGTTGGCGTAGCGGTCGATCACGTCCGCCATCTGGCGCATCGACTGGTTGGCGGTGCCCAGGTACTTGTCCAGCACCACGCGGACCGAGGCGTCCAGCTCGGCATCGTCGAGTTGTCGCAGCACCAGCCCCACGCTGCGCAGCGAGCCGTCCAGCAGGTTGTTGAGTTCGTGGGCCAGTTGGCCCGGCGAAACGGGGTCGGCCCGGCTCCACAAGTCCGCGTGTCCGCCCGCCAAACCCTCGCCCCCCCCCGCGGGGAGCAGGGACGCCCCGGGGGGAGAGGAAGTCGCGGGGGATGAGGGGGATGAGGGGGGTGAGGGGGGGCAGGGGGGGGTGGGTGGGGTGGTGGACATGTGCCGTTGGTATCGACCGGGACCGCCCGACAGTTGAGGCCGATGTGGCGTGGACACCACATTTTGTCCGCCCGGGTCCGCCGAGGGTGTGGCGTCGAAACGACATCCCCCCCGCGAGGGCGAAGCCGCATCAGTTCCGCCCCGACCCCTTCATCAAGTCAGGTCAAACCGCCCAGGCAAGCACGGGGGGGCGTCCCCGGAGAGAGGTCCGTCCCTCGCTCATCGGTGAAGCGATGGGCGTGAGCGGCCGATAGCAGACGTGGAGATTGAACCGATGGCGATCGAATTTCGTGAAGTGCGCAAGGGGGAAGCGGCGGCGGCGCTGGCGTTTGCGTCGGGCCGGGAGAGCGCAGGTCTCGGCCGAGCAACTCGAAACGTCGCTGAGCCTCACGGCCATCAACAGCCAGCGGCAGACGCTCGGCTCGGCCCTGCATCACCGCGACGCCCGGGGTCGGCGGCACATCACCGTGCACCTGGCGGAGGCCGCCCCCCGGGGTTGGCGCGGTTGCTGCTCGATCGCGCCCTCCGCAAGGCCGAGGCCGGCGGCGGCACCACCACCCACATCGCCATCCATGGACGAGACATCGCCCAGCAAACCTGGAGCGGCGCCGACCTGCTCGCCAAACTACAAGCCACGGTCCGCCCCCGTGACGCGGCGTGAAAATCATCCACGCCGCAAGCCGGTCATCCCTGCACGTCGCGGATGGTTGGTGACGGCGGGCAAGGTTGCCCGCCATACTTGAGGCCGTGCATACCCGTGGCGGGTGGTCTGCGGCAAAGCGATCTGGATTATTTCTACAAGCCCAGCGCCGCGGCGTCGCGGTCCGAGAGCTGGCCGCCGTCGGAACGTTCCTTCACGGTGCCGTCGCGCTTCCACGAGCGTTCGCAGCGCGGCTGGGTCGATAGATCGCGGACCGCGAGTTCCGCGCCGCCGCGAGAGAATCGGCTGATGCCGCAGAGGTCCGCGAGGTCTTCGTGATCGAAGCCGGTGAGGTCCACCGGCTCATTGGCGGCCGAGAGCCCCAGGTCCAGCGGGTTGTCGATCTTGTGTTTCTGGCGGAAATCTTCCAGCGCCTTGAGCCACACGTCGCGCTGGGACATCACGGCCGACCACCGCTCGTCGGGGCGCGGCAACATTTGGCCCAACGTCGGCAGGGTCTCGAGATGGACGCAGGCATCGTCTCGGCCGGGGTACAACGCCCGGAAGGTTTCGTCCGCGGTGTGCGGGATCAGCGGGGCGAGGTAGCGGCACAGGGACGAGGCCACGCGGTGGCACATCGTCTGGGTCCGCCGTCGACGCGGGCTGTCGGCGGCATCGCAATAAAGCCGATCTTTGACCGCGACGAGATAGACCGCCGACAAAGTATCGTTGCAGAAATGGTAGATCGCTTCGGCTGCCTTGCGGTAATGGTAGGTTTCGTAGGCGTTGCGGACGGTTTGGTCGAGTTCGAGCAGCTGCCCGGAAAGCCAGGATTCCAGGCTGGTTGATTTATCGTGCGCCGGCGTTTGGGCGTGCGGGTCGTGATCGAAATCGTTGAGGTTCGACAGGAGGAAGCGGAGGGTGTTGCGGACCTTGCGATACTCTTCGCCGGCGAGCTTGAAGAAGCTCATATCGACCTTGATGTCGTTGTCGGGGTTGAGCGGTGGCGACCCACCAGCGGCAGACGTCGGCGCCGTAGTCTTTGAAGAGGTCCTCGATTTTCAGGGCGTTGCCGCCGGACTTGGACATCTTGCGGCCGTCTTTATCGACCATGAAACCGTGGGTCAGGACGGTCTTGAACGGCGGCCGGCCGGTGACCGCGAGGGCGGGCAGCAAGGAATGCTGGAACCAGCCGCGGTGCTGGTCGGAGCCTTCGAGATATAAATCCGCACCCTCATTTTCCGCTTCCAACACGGGCCGGGCTTGTTGATCCGCCCAGCCTCGCCGGAGCACCGCGTTCCAGGAACTGCCCGATTCAAACCACACGTCGAAAGTGTCGCCGCCCTTTGCGACACGACAAACCGAACCCGGATCTGCCTGCTCGTTTAAGCGGCCCGTCCAAGCGTTATTGATCCAGCCCGGGGCGTGGTCGTCCGTGCTTGGGTCGTAAGCTCCGAGGAGTTGGTGGGGTTCCATATAGAACCACGCGTCGCTGCCTTTGTCCGCGACGACTTCCATGACGGCGCGGACGCTGGCGGGGGTAAGGAGCGGCGCACCTTCGACCCCTTCGGGCGGGAAGAACGCGGGGATCGGCAGGCCCCAGGAGCGCTGCCGACTGACGCACCAGTCGGGCCGCGATTCGAGCATGCCCCGCATGCGGTTGCGGCCCCAGTCGGGGACGAAATGCACCTCGGCGGCGGTTTGGGTCAGCGCGGCCTGCGCGCAGCGGAGTTGCCGTCGTGGACGGGGCGATCCACGCCGATGAACCATTGTTCGGTGGCGCGGAAGATGACGGGTTTTTTGCCGCGCCAGTCGTGGGGGTAGCTGTGGGTGAAGGGCTGGGCGTGGAAGAGGTGGCCGGTGTCACGGAGGCGGTCGATGATGGCGTCGTTGGCTTTCCAAATGGATTGGCCGACCAGCCAGTCGGGGACCGAGTCGTCGTAGGTGCCATCGGCCTGGACGGGGCAGTAGACGGGCAGGGATTCGCGGAGGCCGGTCTGGTAGTCGTCGGTGCCGTGGCCGGGCGCGGTGTGGACCAGGCCGGTGCCGTCTTCGAGGGTGACGTACTCGGCGTGGACGACCTTGCCCTCGGCCGCCCCGTCCGGGCCCGGGAGCGGTCGGCGGTAGGTCAAACCCAGGAGTTGGTGGCCGGGGAAGGTATCGATCGGGTCGGCGGTGTCGATGCCGCCCAGTGATAAAACTTTCTCGGCCAAATCGACGGCCAGGACGACGCGGGAATCGCCGGCGGCGTAGAGGCCGTAGGTATAGCGTTCGTGGACGGCGACGGCGAGGTTGGCCGGGAGGGTCCACGGGGTGGTGGTCCAGATCATCAGCGCGGCGTCTCGGAAGTCGGGCGTGCCCGCTTCTTGTTGCTCACGAGGGGGGGGGAGGTCGGCGTCGGGCGGGGCGTCGCCGGTCAGATCGAATTTGACGTAAACGCTGGTGTCCTGCCGGTCGTAGTACTCCAGCTCGGCCTCGGCGAGCGCGGTCTGGTTGTCGATGCTCCAGTGCACCGGCTTGAGGTCGCGGTAGACCAGGCTGCGGTCCAGGAGGTCGGCGAAGACGTCGAGCACGCCGGCCTCGTACTTGGGCGTCATGGTGGTGTAGGGGTCGTCGTAATCCGCCATCGTGAGCAGCCGCTGCATCTGTTGGGTCTGGGTCTTGACGTATTTGGAGGCATACTTGGCGCAGGCCTTGCGGATGGCCAGAGGGGAAGGAGGCAAGGCAGGGGTTGAGGGGCTAAGGGGCTGAGGATCGTTGTCTTTGGGTGGGTCACTTTGCCCCTCTGCCCCTTTGCCCCTTTGCCCCTGAAACTCCTGCATGACTTTGTGTTCGATGGGCAGGCCGTGGCAGTCCCAGCCGGGGGTGTAGGGGCAGTCGTAATTCGAGCAGGGACGCGGCTGCGGACGACGAAGTCTTTGAGGCATTTGTTGAGCAGGTGGCCGAGGTGGATGTCGCCGTTGGCGTAGGGCGGGCCGTCGTGGAAGACGAATGGTTTGAGGGGCGTGTCGGTGGCGCGGGCGTCGGCGGCGCGGGCGCGTAGTTGGGCGTAGACGCCCAGGGTGTCCCAGCGTTTGAGCGACGCCGGCTCGTTCTGCACGAGGTTGGCCTTCATGGGGAAGGCGGTCTTGGGCAGGTTGAGGGTGGCCTTATAGGAGCGGGGTTCCGCGGGTTTTGCGGCGGCGTCGGAAGGGGGGGAGGCGTCGGGGTTGGCGGGGGCCATGGTGGGGCTCAGGGGTCGGGGGGAACGGCGGGAGACCGCGGGTCAAACAGCAGGAATCGCCGCGTGGGCACGCGGCGTGGGGGTGGAGTTTAGCGGATGGGATCAAAAGCCTGGCCGAGATGAACGCGGGCCGACGAAAAGCGTGGCGGCGGCGAGGCACGAAATTTCTCGAAGCGGTGCTAGCGAATCAGCGAGAGGCGATCGACCGCGGGGCTGATGGGCAGGGGCGGGTGCGTGGGGCGCTGGGCCGCGATGTGGGGCGAGGCGGGGGCGGGGGGGGAGGCGAGGGGGGAGGTGGTGCGGGGGGCAAGGGGGGTATTGAGGGGGGGGGCGAAGCCGGGATCGACGCCGGCGGCGGTGGCGAGGGATTCGCCCCACGCGCGGAGGTCCGCAAGGTGGTTCAGTTCCGCGGCGAGGTTGACGTTGGACCCTTCGAGGTGCCGGTGGACAAGGGTACCCAGGCCCAGGTGGCCGGGGGTGTCGGCCAGGGGCGGGCCCGACGCGGGGGTCGCGGCCAACCGGTCGGCCCCGAGGCGGCGGAGGCCGGCGGTATGATGAAAGCGGGCGAGATGGAGCTGGCCCACGGGCAACCATCGGTCGGCGGCCACGTCGTGGGCGAGGATCAGGCCGTCGGGGTCAAAGCGCAGGTCGTGGACCTGATCGGGGATGACGACGCGGGGTTCGAGGGGCGGGCCGTCGGGGTGGCCGTGGACCAGCTGCTGCCGGGCGTTGATAAACAGTCGGCCGACGCGGGAATAGGTCAGCCCGTCGGCGGTATGGGCGTGGGGGTCGTCGAGCACGAAATAGCCCGGCCCGTCGATGGCCAGGTCCAGCCAGCGATCGGTCGAGACCGGTGGGCCGGGCTGGAGATCGCGCACCAGGGTGGGTCGGCCCGCGTCGATGCCGCCGGGGTCCGCGTCGGCGAAACGGGGCCGGAGCGACTGGTAGCCGGGGGTGTGGGCGTGGGCGATGTTTTGCAGGACCGTGGCGTGGGCTTCGCGGACGCCGGCGAGCTTCTGGGCATACGTCGATAAGGCGGGCGGGGGGACCGTGCCGCCCGCCGACCGGCCCGCCGTCGCCGCGGGGTCGGCGGGCCGGACGAGTTCAAGCAACCGGCCCGGCCCCACCACGACCACGCCCCCCAGCAACGCGGCCACGGCACAGCAAAACGCAAAAGGTCCGGGCTGACGCGGGGCGGGCATGGCGACTCCTGACACAAAAATACAGGCAAACAATCCGACGGCTCAACCGATTATCGGTCCTTCCTCGCCCTACGCTGAAAATTTACCCCACGCGAAATCCAATCCGACTTAAAAACTTGATAAAACAAGATCACGCCGTCGTTTACCGCTGGATTTATCAAGCCGGAGGTCTATGATCCCTCCGGATAGGTTTGGTTTTTGATCGCAGGTTTTGCCCTCGCCGCTTTGCCGAGTCAAGTGATATGGAAGTCAACGTCAAGCTTTCGATCCTCGCTGACGCCGCCAAATACGACGCCTCCTGCGCCTCCTCCGGGGCCAAACGCAACAACCACGGCCAAGGCCTGGGCAACGCCAACGGCAGCGGCATCTGTCACAGCTACACCCCCGACGGCCGGTGCGTCTCGCTGCTCAAACTCCTGCTGACCAACCACTGCATCTACGACTGCCAATACTGCGTCAACCGCGTGAGCAACGACGTCCGCCGGGCGCGGTTCACCGTGGACGAAGTCGTCGATCTGACGATCAGCTTCTACAAGCGCAACTATATAGAAGGGTTGTTTCTGAGCTCGGGGGTGATCCGCGATCCGGATTACACGATGGACCTGCTCGCGGAGGTGGCGCGCAAGCTGCGGGAGGACCACCGGTTTTTCGGGTACATCCATCTCAAGGCCGTGGTCGGGGCGTCGCCCGAAGCGGTGAACCGGGCGGGGCGTCATGCCGACCGTTTGTCGGCCAACCTCGAACTCCCCGAGCAAGCGGACCTGGACCGGTTGGCCCCGGGCAAGCGGATCGACGACACCGAGCACACGATGGCGGGCATCAAGTCCGGCATCGACCAGGCGAAGGCCGACGGGTCTGCCTCCCGCAAAGTCTCCACGATCAACCGCGGCCGGGGCGTGACCGCCAAGCCCCGGTTTGCCCCCGCGGGCCAATCGACGCAGATGGTCATCGGGGCTTCGCCCGCCGCGGACGGCCGGATCCTCGGGGCCGCGGACCGGTTGTACCGTCGGCACCGGCTGCGGCGGGTCTACTATTCCGCCTATTCGCCGATCCCCGACGCCCCGCGGATCATGCCGTCCCAGCGACCGCCGATGATCCGTGAGCACCGGCTGTACCAGGCCGACTGGCTGCTGCGGTTCTACGGCTTCAAGCTCGGCGAAATCCTCGGGCCCGACGACAACCTCAGCCTCGACATGGACCCGAAGCTCGCCTGGGCGATGCGCCATCGCGAGCTGTTCCCGCTGGATGTGAACCTCGCGGCCCGGGAGATGCTGCTACGCGTGCCGGGCCTGGGCGTGCGGAACGTCGATCGCCTGCTTCGATTGCGTCGCCAACGCTCGGTCCGCGACCGCGACCTGCAGCTGATGAAAATCATCAAGCGGGCCCGCCCGTTTCTCATCACCGCCGACGGCCACGCCCAGGCCAAACTCCTGGACGCTGACACCCCAAAACTCCAACGCAAACTCATCACCGGCAACCCCCAGCTCAACCTCTTCGCCGCCGCGAACTCTGCCGCCAGCGGCCAAGTGTGACGCCTCGCCGACCCAACGACCCGCGACCGTAAAGACGCGGACTTTTGCCTTCGCTGGCTTAACGACCCGCCACCGTTAGGAAGCATGCCCCCGCCCCAACTCAGTGTCCAGGCGAGTGCACCATCAACCTGCGTACCTATTTGCCCCGGGTGACGCCGCGCCGACTTCAATCCTGCCAATTGCCATGACTCCAAGCCAGTCCGAATTTCACGCTGACCTCCAACACATCCAGCTCGAGCCCACCCTCGACGCTTTCCGCCCGTGGCTGCGCTATTTGTTGGCCCGTGATATCGCCCCCGACCGGGTCCGCTGGTCGGAGATCAACCCCGCCACCGACGAGCCGGCGTTGTTTGCCGGGGCCGCCGAGCCCGACACCGCCCCGTCCACCGCCGACTTGCCGCCGGTGAACCTGCCCAAGGGTTTCGGCGAATTGGCCCGGACCCTCGCTTGGTCCCGTGGCCCCGCCAAGTGGCCGCTGCTGCACCGATTGGCCCACCGCCTCGCCGCGGGCGACCGCGGCCTGCTGCAGCGTGCATCGGACCCGGACGTGAGCGAGGCGGAAAAAATCGCCAAGGACGTCCGCCGCGACGCCCACAAGATGCACGCCTTCGTCCGCTTCCGCGAGGTGCTACACGACGAGGCGATCGACGGCCGGGCCTACGTCGCGTTTCATCGGCCCGACCACCCCATCCTCCGCCGCGAGGCCCCGTGGTTTGCCCGCCGATTCCCGCAGATGACCTGGTGCATCCTCACCCCCGACGGCAGCGCCGCGTGGGACGGCCAAACCATCACCTACGGCCCGCCCGCCACCGCCGACCAGGCCCCCGCGGCCGACGACGCCCAAGCCCTCTGGCTGACCTACTACACCCACATCTTCAACCCCAGCCGGACCAACCCCCGGGCGATGCTGCGCGAGATGCCCAAGAAATACTGGGCCAACATGCCCGAAACCGCGCTCATCCCCGACCTGTTGGCGGCCGCCCCGCCGCCGCCCAACGCCCCCGCCCGCCGTGCCTCCTCCCCCGCCAACCGCGCCGCGGTCCCCCCGGGGCTGACCCTGCCCCAGTTGGATCAAGCAATCCAGGCCTGCGCCGCCTGCCCGCTGCACGGCCCCGCGACGCAGGTCGTCTTCGGCGACGGCCCCGCGGACGCCCCCCTGGTCTTGGTCGGCGAGCAGCCCGGCGACCAGGAAGACCTCACGGGCCAGCCCTTCGTCGGCCCCGCGGGTCAACTGCTCAACGAGATCCTCGCGGAGGTCGGCATCGACCGCCAACACGTCTACGTCACCAACGCCGTCAAGCATTTCTCCTTTGAAACCAAGGGCCAACGCCGCATGCACCGCAAGCCCAAAGTCGCCGAGCAACGCGCATGTCAGCCCTGGCTCGAGGCCGAGCTGCAGCAGATCAAACCCCGCGTGATCGTCTGCCTCGGCGCGACCGCGGCGCAGAACGTCATCGGCCGCACGTTCAAACTCACCGCCCACCTCGGCCAAACCGTCGCCTCGCCCTGGTGCACCCACACCCTCGCGACCTACCACCCCTCCGCCATCCTCCGCGCCTCCAGCTTCGCCCCCGACCAAGGCGAGGCCCAACGTCAGCAACTCACCCAAGACCTGACCCGCGCCCTCCAACTCCTCGCCGACTAACCCCCTACCTCCCCCGCTCCGCCTCCGCCTCCGTCTCCGTCTCCGTCTCCGTCTCCGTCATTTTCTTTATCCCCCCTTCACCCTTCCCCCGCGACCCGCGCCTACCGTCTTTTCCATGTCCCCTCCCCCTCCCCCTCCCCCCCCTCCCCCTTCCCCCCCGGCGATTTCGACCCGTGACGCCGCCGCCCCGGCGCACGGCACCGATTGGCAGGACGTGACCTACCCCATCTCCACGGACATGCCCGTCTGGCCCGGCCAACCCGACATCGAGCTCCGCGCCCTCTCGACGATCGAAAAGCCCGGCGACGCCAACGTCAGCTTCCTGGGCATGAGCGTGCACTGCGGCACGCACCTCGACGCCCCGGGACATTACATCGGCGGCGACGACGATGTCGCCGCCGCGCCGCTGCGGATCATGGTCGGCCGGGTACGCGTCGCGGTCATCTCCACGCCCGGCCACGTCTCCGCCCACGACCTGCAGCAGTACGAAGCCCGAACCCGGCGGTTGGCCGCCGGCGAGCGCGTCTTTTTCCGCACCCACAACTCGGATTCCGACTGGACCCGCGAGCCTTTTAAAAAAGACTACGCCGCGATCGCGCCCGATGCCGCGAAGCTTCTGGTGGACCGTGGCGTCGATTTGGCGGGCGTCGATTACCTGTCGGTCGCCCCGTTTGACGACCCCGCCACCACCCACCGCCTCCTGCTGCACGCCCGGGTCTGGGTCATCGAAGGCCTGGACCTCCGCGACGTCGAAGAGGCCGAATACGACTACCTCGCGGCCCCGCTCAAAATCCTCGGCAGCGACGCCAGCCCCCTCCGCGTCCTGATCAAACCGCTCACCCCTTAGCGCTTCCTCCACCCTCGGGGTTGCCCGCCCCCACCCCTGGCGGTGACCTCCCTCGTTTTCCCGTTTTGATTATGACCCCACCCGATCCACACCACTACGACATCATCATCGTCGGCGCCGGGGCCGGCGGCGGCACCCTCGCCCGCACCCTGGCGCCGTCGGGCCAGCGCATCCTCATCCTGGAACGCGGCGACGTGATCCCCCGCGAACCCGAAAACTGGGACCCCGCCGAGATCGTCAGCCAGCGCCGGTACCAGACCCACGAGCTCTGGGAAGACGCCACGGCGGACAACGAGCCGTTCCGCCCGCAGGTGTATTACCGCGTCGGCGGCAACACCAAGGTCTACGGCGCGGTCCTCCAACGGATGCGCGAAGCGGACTTTGAAAAGTTGACGCACCGCGACGGGGTCTCGCCCGCCTGGCCGCTGAGTTACGACGAGTTTGAGCCGTACTACGCACAGGCCGAGGAGTGGTACACGATCAACGGGCAGGCGGGCGACGACCCGACCGAGCCGCGGCGGTCCAACGCGTTTCCGTTTCCGCCGATGGCCCACGAGCCGCGGATCCAGGCGTGTGCCGACAAGCTCGCGGCCCGCGGGCTCAAGCCGCATTACTCGGAGTTGGCGCTGGACCATTCGCCCACGACCCCCGCGGGGGTTTACGACGGCGAAGATGCCGGCCGACAGGCGTGCGTCCGCTGCGCGACCTGCGACCCGTTTCCCTGCAAAATCCATGCGAAATCCGACGCCGAGACCGCGGGGGTCAACCCCGCGCTGGCCTTCGACAACGTCTCGCTGCTGCGCAACGCGAAGGTCAACCGCCTGCTGCCCTCGGCCGACGGCGGGCAGGTCGCGGGCCTGGAAGTTGAGATCGACGGCCGGGTGACGACCTACACCGCCGGGCGTTACGTCCTCTCCTGCGGCGCGATCAACACCGCGGCCCTGTTGCTGCACTCGGCCTGCGAAGCGTGGCCCGACGGCGCCGCCAACTCGTCGGGCCTCGTCGGCCGGGGGCTGATGAAACACAACCACTCCGCCCTGGTCGCCATCAGCGACGAACCCAACCCCACGGTGTTTCAGAAAACCCTCGGATTCCACGACTTCTATTTCGGCAGCGCCGCCGACGGCATCGACACCCCGCTGGGCACCGTGCAGCTCACCGGCAAAGCGCCGTGGCATCGTCTCCAGGCGTTTTCGCAGCGCGACATGCCCGAGGCGGTGCTGCGGGACCTCGCCGCCCACTGCGTGAATTGGTGGCTGACCAGCGAAGACTTGCCCGACGACGAGAACCGCGTGACCGTCACCCCCGACGGCCGACCGCGGGTGCACTTCAAACCCACCAACCTCGACGCCCACCACGCGCTGCTCCGGATTTGGCAGGACCACCTCCGCGAGATCGGGTTCCATATGTTTTGGATCAAGACGATGGGCCGGGAAGTGGTCTGGCATCAGGTGGGCACCTGCCGATTCGGGACCGACCCGGCGGCGAGCGTGCTGGATGTCGATTGCGCGGCCCACGACTTGCCGAACCTCAGCGTCGTCGATGCGTCGTTCATGCCCGCGATGGGCGCGACCAACCCGACGCTAAGCATCATCGCCAACGCGATCCGCGTGGGCCACCGCCTGCTGGGCCGTGAACCCATGCCGACCCCCCAACCTTTATAACCATCCGATTCGCTGTTTTATTAATTCCCGTTCCCTCTTTGATATAGAAAGTACGTTCCGCCATGGCCGCTCACCCACCCAAATTTACCGACCCCCGCCACGCCTACGCCCAACCGCCCTACCCCAACCAAAAGCCCTTCGAGATGCCCGGGTCCACCGAAAAGATGGACCCTAAACCCGACCACGGCGAATCGTCGTACGTCGGACACGACAAGCTCGCCGGGCGGATCGCGCTGGTGACCGGCGGGGACAGCGGCATCGGCCGGGCGGTCTGCCTCGCCTACGCCCGGGAAGGCGCGACCGTCGTGGTCAACTACCTGTCGGAGGACCAGGACGCCCGGGCCACCGTCGAACTCTGCAAGACCGCCGGCGTCGAGGCCACCGCGATCAAGGCCGACCTGCGCGAGGAAAGCGAATGTCAGCGTCTGGTCAAAGAAGTCGTCGACGCCCACGGCCGCATCGACATCCTCGTCAACAACGCCGCCTACCAGGAAATCCGCGAGACCCTCGACGAGATGGAAAGTGCGCTGTTTGACCGCATCATGAAGACCAACGTCTACGGCCCGTTCTACCTCACCAAAGCCGCGGCCCCGCATATGAAACCCGGCGCGAGCATCGTCAACACCGTCTCGATCCAGGGGTACAACCCCACCGACGTGCTGCTGCCCTACGCCACGACCAAGTCGGCCCTGACGGGGATGACCAAGGCGTTGGCGAAGCTGCTGATCAAGGACGGCATCCGGGTCAACGCCGTCGCCCCCGGCCCGGTCTGGACGCCCTTCATCCCCGGGTCGATGCCCGCGGATAAGATCGAGAATTTCGGATCCTCGACCGAGTTTGGCCGACCCGCCCAGCCGGTGGAACTGGCCCCGCTCTACGTTTGGCTCGCCAGCGCCGAGGCGTCGTACGTCACCGCCGAGGTCTACGGCGCGACCGGCGGCAAGTCGCCGTTCTAACTTTTTTAATTTCTCCCGGCGACTCCCTCGCCGGCCCGGCCCGGCTGAAACTCACGTAAAAGTTTCGGCCGGTGCCGCGCTTTTCCGATTCCTCGCCGTAGCATTGAACGAACTAAATCCACGAGTCCAACCCCCCCGAAAGGTCGACCCATGAACACCGAAACTGCCCACAACATGAACGAAGATACCGTCAAGCACCTCACCGAATTGATCCGCATCAACGAGGACAGCGTCAAGGGTTTTGAAACCGCCCTGGGCTGCACCGATGACCCGCGTATCCAGTCGGTGTTCCGCAGTGTGATGCAGGAACGCGAAAAGTTCGGCGAGCAACTCGAAGCCTACGTCCAGATCAACGACGGCAACGATGACCCGTCGGGCTCGGTCAAAGCCACCGCCCACCGCTGGTGGCTCAAGGCTCACGCCGCGTTTGCCGCCAACGAAGCCGTCACCGTGCTCAAGGACGCCGAGGCGGGCGAAGATGCGATCAAGCACAAATACGAAGCGGTGATCAAGGAAACTGCGGGCAGCCCCGTTAATGACGTGCTGCTGCGTCAGTACGAAGTGGTCAAAGGCGGCCACGACCGCATCCGCGACCTGCGGGATGCATATATCGCGGAAAAGGGCTGACCGACCCCCCTGCGGCTGGTTCCCCTCCGGCTGCCCCTCCCCTCCCGCGAGCTATTTAATTGCCCCCTACCACGTCGGCCGAGCCTCCGGGCTCGGTCGGCGTTTTTATTTTATAAAAAAGGCTTGGATCGTATTTTACGGATCGCTGCACGAGAATTTTTTTGTAGAAAACTGCCGTATTAGTCCGTTGGGGCCTGTCCTTGGTCTTTGTCCAGTGCGTAGCCGTGGCCCGACACGGTGTGGAGGTACGGGGGATCGAAATCGCGGTCGATCTGGGCGCGTACTTTGGAGATGGTGACTTCGATGACGTTGGAAAACAGGTCGAAGTTCTGATCCCACACGCTCTTGGCGATGCGCTCGCGGGAGTGCACGACGCCGGGGCTGCGCATGAAGTATTCGAGCAGGGCGTAGGGCTTGCCGCGGAGTTCGAGCACCGTGTTTTTGCGGGTGACCACCCGCCGGGCGAGGTCGATGCGGAGTTCGCCGTAGGTCAGGACGTCCGCGACAGAGGGTTGACAATGGCGCAGCAGCGTGCGGACCCGGGCGGACCATTCGTCGCAGTCCGCCGAGGCGGGGCAGACCTGGTCTGCCCCGGCATCGAAGGCACTGACGCGGGACTCTTCACGGTTGTCTCGGCTGATGACCATCACCGGATCGCGGTATTTCGCTTCCCGAAAGCTGCGGACAAACCTCACGCCGTCGAATTGATCGTGATCGACCACGACGACCAGGTCTTGCTTATTGTTGACTGCCTGCTGGGTGGCTTCGCTGAAATCGGTCTGGATATCGGTGGTGTGACCCATCATGGTCATGCAGTGAGCAAAGTCACTGACAGTGGCCGACGAGTCGGTGATGATCATTATGCGCATGTTGAAGCAATACTTTCAGTAGGACCTTCGAGCATAGCAGGATCACAATTCTCGACGTTAAGAAATCCTATAAAAAAAGTAGTTACCGTTTTTGGGGTCCGCTCCCCGCCCCGCGGCGCGGCGAGGTCCTGCCAGGCGGTACACTCTTTCACGATGAGGCGACGCCCACCCGACGATCGGCAGATGAAGCACCTCCGCCACGGGCTGATGGTGGGGGCGGTGGCGATACTGGCGGGCTGCAGCGGGTCGCCCCGCATCGGTCCGGGGGATGCGGCGGCAGGGTCCACGTCGGCGTCGGCCGACTCTCTCACGCCCGCCCAGCGGGTCGTTGCCCTGGCGGGCGATGCGTCGGCGAACCCCGACGCCCGGCGGAAAGCGCTGCTGCGGATCACCGAATCGACCGCCGCGGACGCGCCGGTGTACCTCGCGTTTTACCGGGCGATCCTGGCGGACCCGAGGACCGATCCCACGGTGGCCGCCGTCTGCGGGGCCGCGCTGGCCAACCACGGCCAGCCCGAAGACGCCCGCCACCTCACCCCCCTGCTCACCGACAGCCCCGAGGCCTTTGCGCGGTGGCAGGCGGCGATGAGCCTGCAGCGGCTGCACCATTCCGACGCGATCGGGCCGTTGATGCAGGCGACGGGCAACGACGAGGACGCCGACGTGCGGGCGGCGGCCGCCAACGCCCTGGGCCAATACGCCCGGCGGGACGTGTTTGACACGCTGGTCATCGCGCTGGACGACCCCGACGCGGGGGTGGCGCGTGAAGCCCGCGGAGTGCTGGCGGGGCTGACCGGTCAGGACGTGGGGGATGACCCCCGGGCGTGGCTGGATTTGGCCGACGCGGCGCGGCGGGGCAACGCCACCTCCTTATTCGATCTGCAGCCCTATACCTTCACGCCCTATCCGCCGTCGCGGGGGACGCTGGGCTGGGTGTTGTTCTTTTTGCCGCCCACCCAGGCGACACCGCAGACGCCGCGGGGCTTTTAGCGCCGGTTCCGTTCATTAGCGCTGACCCGCCGATGGGCGAGCGGTCTCACCCGGGGACCACACCCGTGAGGATTTTCTTGACGTAGGCCCGGGTTTGTGGGCCGCCGTGGGCTTCGAGCAGTTGGGCGGAATTGAGCCGGGGATGCTTGGCCTGGCCACGCCGCACGGCGGTCGGGCCCATGTGATACGCCATCAGCGCCAGCGTGAGGTCGCCGTCGAAACGTTCGAGCAGGTAAGCGAGATAAGTCGTGCCCACCTCCAGGTTGTAATCCGGATCAAACAGGTCGCCCGCCCGCAACTCGGGGTTCCGCTGGCGGACGTCTTTCTCGGTGATCGCGGTGATCTGCATCAACCCCCGGGCCCCGATGGGGGACACCGCGCGGGCCCGGCCGCTGCTCTCGGCCCGCACGATGGTGCGGATAAGCTGCTCGGAGATCCCGGTCCGTTGGGCGTGATGTCTCAGCAGATCGGCGTACTGATCGAGCTGCCCGTCCGCCCGGATCTCGCGGGCCTGATCGACCAGCCCCGGGCCGCCGAGCAGGGTGAGCATGAGCAGGACCACGACGGCCCCCGCCGCGATCCCGAGGCAGAGCCGGGGACGCTCATGAATGACTTGGCTCAGCTGGCGGCTCAGGCGTTGGACGCGGGGTTGTAACGAAGCGAGCCGGTTCATGGCGGGCATGATACGCCGCCCGCCGGGCGGGAATCCACCCCCCGGCTCACCGCGACGCCGAGCGACGGAGCTCGACGGAGCCCGGCGTCCGGGTTGGGCACGCCCGACGCATCATGAACCCGCGCGCGGCCGACCGATAGAATCATCCCATGCCCGATGTCCCCCCCTCCGCCCCCCCTCCAGCTGCCCCCCCGCCCCCGCCCCCCCCAGCCTCGGCCCGCGGGGGCGGGTGCTTCGGCCGTGTGCTCGCGGTGCTGCTGCTGTTTTTTATCGCGGCCCTCGCGGCCCTGGGTTACCGCGTGGCCCGCGATCACGTGGCGGCGGACGTCTACCTCGCACGCTATTCCCAGCTCAATGACGAACACAACACCCTGATCCAGCAGTACAACACCGCCGTCACCCGCACCGCGGTCACCGAACTGGTGGTCAACGATGGCCGGGTCAAGGTCAACGTGCGCACCGCCGACAACCGGGTCGAGTCCCACGACATCGACGCCGACCCCGCCCACGCGATCTACGTCGATTATGTGGTCAAGGACGGCCGTCTGCTGATCCGGCGGGTGTTCGATTCCAAGTCGGCGCCCGACGACGCGGGGGTGATCGATTCGGAACTGCTGGATATCGATTGGTCCGACCCGGCGGTCCGTCACGGCAAGGCGATCTACCGCGAACTCACCGACGGCCGATGGATCGTCACCGTCTCCGGCGACGGCTCGTTGGCCCTGGCGCAAGTCGCCGAGGACGTGGACGTGCAGCTGCTCCAGGCCCCGGAAGTCCGCGAGTACGACCCGGTCGAAGAAACCCGCCGGGCGATCCAACAAATCCGCCCCGGTGACGTCCTCCGCCGCCTCTTCGGCCGCGAGACGGAACAATCCCGGAGCGGTGAACCCCGGCAACATGCCGATCACGGGCAGCGGCCAAACCGGTGACCTTGCCGTCAACCTCGCGGGCTTAACGTTAGGACCACGGGTATCTCAAGCCGTCGAAGTGACGGCCGGGGGTGGGGGATGACCAGCGTCGCCACCTGCTTGGGAACCCAGACCCTTAGCCTGCCGCATGGGCCGAAAAACCTTAGCCCGTAGCGGCGGGGCAAGGCCCCCCCGGGTTTGCACCCCCGACGAAACGACAGGCCCTCGCTTGCCGTGGTTCATCAAACAAATCATCACCCGGGCACGGCCTTTTTCACCCACCTCATCCTTGGCGAGGTCGATATCAACCTCGGAGCGGTGACGGTTTTTCGGATTGTTTTGGGGATCGAGACTAAGGTACGTTCTTCGCTCGGACCGCGCTTTCTACCGGTGTCACCTTAACCCACGAGCCAAAGCGTTCCTTGAAGGGGGCGGGTGCTCTAGCGTCCGACTCGACGCTGTCTGGGTCACCGGTGGGGACCTTGCCGATCGCCTGCGGTTACCTGTTGGCGAAAGCGATTTCGATGTGCTATTATCCTCGGCCGAATGCCGTCGGGTCAGAAATGACGTGGGAAGCCTGTTGAAGCGCCCCCAGCCCTGACGGTATTCTGAATCGTAAAGACTTTCTACAATAAGTCTTACGATAAAATTTGCGGGTGTAGCTCAGTGGTAGAGCGCTACCTTGCCAAGGTAGATGTCGAGAGTTCGAATCTCTTCACCCGCTTTTTTTGGCCGACGTTGGTAGGGGGGCAGATACAGTTTTTAGGATAATGGTCATCAAGCGGCCCCGGCGGGTCGCTTTGTCGGTGTTATCCTCCCCCCCCCCCCCTCATGCGGCATGTGAGGGCGGGGGGGGCGGGGGGGGGGTAGGCGGTAATTCAAATTTAATTCGTCGTTGAGGGTCTGCGTGTGGAACTTTGTGAATTGACGGCAACGGAGTTGATTAACCGACTGGCACGTGGTGAAACGACCTGCGCGGCGATCATGGAATCGACGCTGGCGCGGATCGCGGAGCGTGAGGCGGGGGTTCATGCGTTTGTGGTGGTGCGGGAACGGGAGGCGTTGCTGGCGGAGGCGGCGGCGGTGGATGAAAAGCGGGGGCGGGGGGAGTCGGTGGGCGCGTTGGCGGGGTTGCCGGTGGCGGTGAAGGACAACCTTTGCACGCGGGGGTTGGCGACGACGTGCGGGTCGCGGATGCTCGAGACGTTCGTGCCGCCTTACGACGCGACGGCGGTGGCGCGGCTGCGGGCGGCGGACGGGATCATCGTGGGCAAGACGAACATGGACGAGTTTGCGATGGGTTCGTCGACGGAGAATTCGGCGTTTGGCGTGACGCGGAATCCGGTGGACGAAGCGCGGGTGCCGGGCGGGTCCAGCGGGGGGTCGGCGGCGGCGGTGGCGGCGGGGATGTGCGTGTGGGCGTTGGGGTCGGACACGGGGGGGTCGATTCGGCAGCCCGCGTCGTTCTGCGGGGTGGTGGGGATGAAGCCGACCTACGGGCAGGTGTCGCGGTACGGGTTGGTCGCGTACGGCTCGTCGCTGGACCAGATCGGCCCGATCGCGCGGAGCGTGAAGGATGCGGCGTTGCTGCTGGAGGTGGTGGCGGGGCACGATCCGAAGGACTCGACGAGCCTGGCGACGGCGGGGGCGGGGCTGGGCTTGCCGGTTGAGTCGGAGGGCGGGACCCGGCGCATCGGCGTGCCGGCGGAATACGACGTGGAGGGGATGGACCCGGCGGTGCGGGACGCGGTGCGGGCCACGGTCGCGCGGCTCGAGGCGGCGGGGCACACGGTCGTGGAGGTGTCGTTGCCGCACACCGCTTACGCGATCCCGACGTATTACCTGATCGCGGCGGCGGAGGCGAGCTCGAACCTGGCGCGGTACGCGGGGTACACCTACGGCCACCGGGCGGAAGGGGTCACGGACGTGGGCGAGATGATCGAGCGTAGCCGGAGCGAAGGCTTCGGGGATGAAGTCAAGCGGCGCATCATGCTGGGCACCTACGCGCTGAGTTCGGGTTATGAGCAGCAGTATTACGAGAAGGCGCTGCGGGTCCGGCGGCTGATCCAGCAGGACTTTGTCGCGGCGTTTGAACGGTGCGATTTCTTGCTGCACGCGGTCGCCCCGCACCCGGCGTTCAGGCTGGGCGAGAAGACCGACGACCCGTTGGCGATGTATTTAGAGGACGTTTTTAGCGTGACGGCGAACCTTGCGGGGTTGCCGGCGATCAGTGTGCCGACCCCCGGAAGCCGAGGCGGCCTCGGAGGTGATGGTCGGGAAGCGGGTGCGTCTGCGGCCCTGCCGATCGGAGTGCAGGTGGTCGGCCCGGCGGGGGCGGACGCCGGGGTGCTGGGGTTTGCGCAGGTGGTGGCGGGACTGGGGTGAGGTTGGAAACAGGCTTGAAGCGAGGGGCGATTTTTGTCATAGCGGACCGGGGTGTCTAGGGTGAGGGGATGAATCGACCGAAGGTTTGTCTGATTTACACGGGGGGGACGATCGCGATGCGGCGGGACGCGGCGGGGGTGGCGCGGCCGCCGGAGGACGCGGCGGGTTTTTTGGCGGCGATGCCGGAGGTCGAGCGGGAGTTTGACGTGGACTTTGTGCCGCTGATGAATCGTGACAGCGTGAACGTGGTGCCCGCGGATTGGTCGGCGATGGCGCGGGCGGTCTGGGAGCGGCGGCGGGCGGGGTACACGGGGTTCGTGGTGGTCCACGGGACGGACACGATGCATTATTCGGCGACGGCGTTGGCGTTTGCGTTGGGCGGTTCGCCGTTGGCCGCGCCGGTGGCGTTGACCGGGGCGATGCGGACCGCGGACGCGGATCGGCCGGACGGCCCGGGGAACGTGCGGGACGCGTGCCGGGTGGTGACGGGGAACTTTGGCGAGGTGATGATCGTATTCGGCGGACGGATTTTGCGGGGTTGCCAGAGCGAGAAGGTGCGGGCCGCGGGTGACGGGGTGGCGAGCTTTGAGATGCCGCGGCGGGAGTCGCTAGGCCGGGTGCTTTCGGGGGGGCAATTGTCGCTGGGGATGAACCGCGTGGACCGGGGGAGGATGCTGACCGACGCGGAAGATCCTTATGAAGATGGGGACCGGTTGAATAGCGAGTTTGCCGAGCGGGTGTGGCCGATCGCGTTGCGCCCGGGGGTGGGGCCGGGGATGTGCGTGGGCTGGTTGGAGAAGGGGTTGGATCGGGGGTGCGCGGGGGTGGTGTTGCAAGGTTTTGGCGGGGGTAATGTGCCGAACCGGGCGGGGGTGGACTGGCCCGCGTGGATCCGGGAGGCCACGGCGCGGGACGTGCCGGTGGTGTTGGCCAGCCCGCTTTCGGGGCTGGGAACCAGGGACTGCGACTACGCCCCGGGTCGCGCAGCCATCGAGGCGGGGGCAATCGCGACGGGGGCGATGACCTGGACTTGCCTCCAGGTTAAGCTGCAGTGGGCGATCGCGCGGGCCCGCCGGGGGAGGGGCGAGGGGAAAGGCGGGGGGGGCGGGGTCGTGGCGCAGGTGCGGGAGATCATGGACCAGGTGTGGGTGCGGGAGACCGACGAGCCGGGCGGCGCGGGGTGAAGCGGGCCCGGCGGAGGGCTATGATTGGCTTATGAAAGAACAAGTCTCCCTGCTGCTTTACGAAGACGCATCGACGCCCACCGGCTGTCACGACGCTCGGTACGAGCCCGACGATATGAAGGGCTGGAACCTCGAGCGTGGTGAGACGGTGCCGCTGAGCGAGCGCGACGGCGGGCGGCTGTTTGCCGTGGTCGAGGAAGTGCAGGACGAGGTGCACGTCGACGACGAGGGGCGGCGGTACAAGATCGCGGTGATGTGGACCCAAGACTAGCTTCGGCCGTCAGGGCGCATCGGTGCTGAGGCGGGAAAGGGGGAGGGCTTGCCGTGGTCGAAGAGGTCCTGGGCCCCGCGGCCGCGGATCAGTTCCGTCAGCGTTTCGACGGCGGGTTCGAGCAGCACGTCGTGGTCGATCTCGCGTCCGGGCAATTCGCCCTCGCGGATGAGCTGGGCAAATTGGCTCAGGCGCGGGGCGGCAAAGACCAGCGCGTTCGGCGGGTTGGATCCACGCGGGGTAGTGGAGGGGGCAGACTTGCTTTGGGGCGGGTCAGACCTTTGAAGCCCGCGACGATTTGTGGGCGTCGTGGTCGGTGGGCTTGCGGAATTTATCGAGGTCGACGCTGCGGAAGTAGTCGATGGTTTTGGCCAGGCCCTGGGCGAGGGGGACCTGGGGTTCCCAGCCGAGTTCTCTTTTGGCCAGGGTGATGTCGGGTTTGCGTTGGAGCGGGTCGTCGTTGGGCAGGGGCAGGTAGGTGAGTTTGGAGTTGCTGCCGGTGAGTTCGATGACTTGCTCGGCGAGTTGTTTGATGGTGAACTCGCCGGGGTTGCCGATGTTGACCGGGCCGACGAAGGCGTCGGCGGGGTTGCCGCTGGCGGGTTCGTTGTTCATGTGAGCCATGATGACGTCCACCAGGTCGTCGCAGTAGCAGAAGCTGCGGGTCTGGCTGCCGTCGCCGTAGAGGGTGAGGTCTTCGCCCTTGAGGGCCTGGACGATGAAGTTGGTGACGACGCGGCCGTCGTAGGGGTGCATGCGCGGGCCGTAGGTGTTGAAGATGCGGACGACGCGGATGTCCACGGCGTTGGAGCGGTGGTAGTCGAAGAAGAGGGTTTCGGCGGCGCGTTTGCCTTCGTCGTAGCAGGCGCCGGATGCCGATGGGGTTGACGTTGCCGCGGTAGCCTTCGGTCTGGGGGTGGTGCTCGGCGGTGGGGTCGCCGTAGACTTCGCTGGTGGAGGCCTGGAGGATGCGGGCGCCGGTGCGCTTGGCCATGCCCAAGAGGTTGATCGCGCCCATGACGCTGACCTTCATGGTTTTGATGGGGTTGTACTGGTAGTGGACCGGCGACGCGGGGCAGGCCATGTTGTAGATCTGATCGACCTCGAGGGTGATCGGCTCGGTGACGTCGTGGCGGATGAACTCGAAGTTGGGTTCGTCCAGCAGGTGGGTGATGTTGCTCTTTTGGCTGGTGAAGAGGTTGTCGAGGCAGATGACATCGTGGCCGGCTTTGACCAGTCGTTCGCTGATGTGGCTGCCGAGGAAGCCGGCGCCGCCGGTGACGAGGATGCGTTTGGTGCTCATACGGGGTCCAGGGATCAGTGGTCGGGGTTTAGGGTGGGGATTGAATACTATCGGAACGCGAGCGATCGTATGAGGCCGTTAAGTAACTTGCCGATATCTTGGAGTATCGACCATACCTCGGTGGCAGTTTGTCGATCGCAAAATTCTTGCCGAACCGAAACGATGAGTTGCGTCTCCAATTCCATCAGCGATCCGCGGGCGATGTTGAGGTGTTGTAGGTATTCTTTGCGGTGTTTTCTTCCGTAACCTTCGGCAATATTGGACGGCACGGATACCGCGGCTCGCCTCATCTGGCTGATCAGGCCGAATTTTTCGACATCGGGGAACCCGGCGGTGAGACGATAGATCGAGTCTACGGCGTCCATCGCCTTTTGCCACGTTTTCAACTGACGGTAACCAGAATCATCCATAAATGAACCTGACCCCTGGCTACGGAACCCTGACGACGGGTTTGAACACCGCGTTGGGTTCGACGTCGAAGCTGACCATCTGGCCGAGCTGGAATTGTTCGACGGATTGGCGGGCGTCGCTGAGGGTACAGATCAGCGCGGGGCCGGCTTTGACGTAGAGAGTGCGGCTGGGGGCGTGGCCGCCGACGATGCGGCCCTGCACGCGGCGGGGTCGGCCGTAGATGGGTTCGACGTACCGGCCGCCGGCGGGGATGACATCGACGCGGCGGGCGGTGGCGTGGACGGTGCCGGTGATCTTTTGGCCCACGTCCGCGGGCAGGTCGATTTCCAGGACCAGCTTGAGGCGGTATTCGCTGCCCGGCAGGCCCAGGACGATCAGGCCGTCGCGGTGCTCCAGGACGGTGCCCGACACGGCGGGGGGCGTGGCGGGGGGTGGGTGTTGCGGCGGCGGGGCGGGAGGATTGGTCATGGCGGCAGTAGGGGTGAGCGGGAGAGGGGCGAGCGGCGGGGGCGGTGGGGGCGCAGTTGGCGGCGGGGCGGGGAAGCAGGTCGTCGCCGATCGAGGGATCCGGGGCAGACGGGCAAGCCCACGGCCCCGTAAGATAGCCCGCGTCCCGCGGCGAATCGAATCGCCCGGGACTCCAAGAAGTATCGGCCGTTTTTTGTGAGAGTCTCCGTGTCTGCCGACCGTTCCATCAACAAGCAATACTGCACCAGCCGCATCTCGGCGGACTACGCCCACGTCGGGCTGTTCGACGTCTCGGATCGGCAGGTGTGGATCGCCAAGAAAAAATGGGGCACCTCCCCCGTCCGCGTCTCCCACGCCCGGCTGCTGAAGGGCGGCACCAACGACCAGTCCACCGCCGACAAAGACAAATACGTCTGCTACTGGTACCACACCCCCGGCAGCGGCGAAGGCTACGTCCACGGCTACCCCATCGAATGGGACGAAGCCCACCTGCTGGTCCGCCTGGACCCCAACTGGTCCTACAGCCAACAAAAATTCATCCCCAACACCGACACCCGCCGGGTCGAAAAAAACATCGAACAGCAATACGACTGGGGCCGGGCGGTCTTCGAGAGCTACACCGGCAAAAATCTGAAGTTCCCCCTGTCCTGGCACATGATCGGCCCCCGGGCCGCCGACTCCATGTTTTATATCCAACGCGTCGAACCTTGAGCCGGACGCCGGTGATGGCGCGTTGCCAGCGGTACGCCCAATGCCGTTTAACGGTAAGCACAAAAACCCATTCGCATGTCTGACCCACGCCCTTCGATCTCGGTTAACCCCCACCCCCCCCACCCCCCCCACCCCCCTTCCCCCCCTCTCCCCCGCCCCCCCCGACCCCGCGCGGCCGCCCCATCCGGGGATCGAGGTGGTTTACCCGTTGATCCACCACGCGGACCGGGTCGAGCCGTTTCCCACGATCTATTACCTGCGGGACCCGGACCTGGTCCACCGGATGTCCGAGCTTGAGCGACGCCTGGTGACCCATCGGTTGCAGGCTCAGCTTGACGGCGACCCCGGGCTGATGCAGCGGTTTCATGCCGATCATGCACGCTACCGCGACGGGCGCTGGGCGATGCTCACCGCGGCGGACCGCCAGCGGATCGAGGCGTCGGATTCGCTGGGCCGGGCCTTTTGCAGCGGGATCGCGGGGGTCGCCAATTTCGACCGGATCAAATGCCTGCACGCGCACTACGCCGAACACCTGGCGCGGAGCGACACCGGCGGCACGACCGTCGGCCGACTGATCGACCACGCGAGCGCGGTGCTGGGCGATGAGGGTGCCGACGGATCGGTCGGGCCCGGCGACGTCTGAACGCCGGGCCTATCGGCGGGACGCCAGCAGCACGTCCATGGTGGGCAGTTCTTTATCCAGCACCGCGCGGAGGTACACGCAGAGCAGGCGGTTGGCGCGTTCCAGGTCCGCGGGCTGCGCCTGGGTCAACGGCTCGTCAACCGCCACCGCCCGCAGGGTCTTCACGGTCGCGGCGCGGACCCGCCAGTCCGCCAGGCCCGGCTCGGTGGTCAGGCCCCCCGCGATGGGGTCAAAGCTATACGTGGCCCGCGCAGCGAGCGATCCGCCCTGCCGAACGTCGCGGTCCAGTTCGGGCTGGTACCCGCCGTCCGTCAGCACGCCCCACTGAAAACGCAGCAGGGATCGACCCCGGGCCTCCGCCCCCGTTAAAGCGTCGGCCCCCGCGGGAGTCGCCGGCGTCGGCAGGGGTTCGCCCGCCGCGGAAACCGGGTGGCAGAGCTCGTCGAGCAGGGTCTGCAGCAGGGCAAAGGTCTGGGGGTGGGCGTCTTCGTCCGCCAGCAGGGCGTTGCACACGTCCGCGGCATACATCGCCAGTCGCTGGGCGTGCAGGTGACGCCGCAGGGGGAAATAGTCCTGCTGCAGGTCCCATTCGGTGATGCTCGCCAGATCGCTGCTGGGCCGGGTGGTGGCGATGACCTGGCCCGCGGTGAGCAGCTCGATCCCGCCGGAAAATCGGGCGATGCTGGAGGGCGACTGCCGCTTGCTACCCTTGGCCAAACCGCGCACCTTGCCGTGCTGCTGGGTGAGCAAGACCACGACCTGGCTGGTCTCGGACCAGTCCAGATCGCGGATGCAGATGGCTTGATCCTTGAACCGCGGCATGGGGGGAGTGTAGATTGCTTCGACCCGGCGGGCGTGATCCGTCGTATCGAGCCCGGGCTTAAAGCAGCAAGGCTTTCAAGGGCACCGCGTGCTGGCCGAACGCTTGGGACGGAATGCTCACCGTATTCCATTTGGCCGACCGGTCCCGCATGTGCTGGGTGTAGTCCTCCAGGCGGATCCCCAGGACCGCGTACCACCGCGGGCCGAACTCGAAGACTTCCATAAACAGCGCAGTCGGGCGGCTGGTCATCGCACCAGAACAGAAACGCGAACACCGGGTCAAAGCCTTCGCCGAAGATCCCCGTCCACGAGCGGAGGCAGGACACGTCGTCGCGGGTGACCCAGTTCTGCAGCGCACTGCGGGGGGCGGGGGCCCGGGTCGCGGGGGGCGGAGGCGGCACATCAAACAGCTTGGGCGCCGGCTTGGCGGTGGGCTTGGGTTTGCGCAGCGAGAGTTTGCGGCCCTTGACGTCGATCAGCAGGTTTCGCGCCGGATTCGGAATAGACCACGAAGTCAAAGCTCTTGAGTTTCTTGGCGGCCGGATCGCCGGCCCGGCCCTGCAGCGCCCGCTTGGCTTCATCGACCGCGACGTAGGGGATGCCGTTGCTACGCAGGTAATGCTCGAACGCCTGCTCGTAATGGAATCGCCGTTGGGCCATGACCGTTGCATCCATCGCCTCCCCAAAAACCACCCCTGCGCCGCCGCCTCAGATCGCCGCGATCCGTGTGACCAACGCGTCCAGTTTCACCGGCGACTGGTCGCCGCGGCCCATGTCCTTCAGCTCCAACCCTTCGCCCACCAGCACGGCGGCGCAGGGCGCCGCACCGCTCGGCATCTTTCAACAGTTTGCCCACGTTGCGCGTCTGCTTGTAACTCATCCGGGCGTGCAGCCCGCCCCGCCGGCAAGCGGCGACGACCTCGGCGACCCGCGGTCCCGCGGCGTCGCTCACCGCGAACACAAAGACGTCCACCGGCGGCAGGTAGGCCTCCGGCGGTTGGAGCAGCCCCTTGTCCTGCAGCAGGTTCGTCAGCACCACGTCGCCCATGCCGAATCCCACCGCCGGCAACGACGGGCCGTCGAACAGCTCGATGAGTTGGTCGTACCGCCCGCCGCCGGCGATCGCCCGCTCGACCCCGGTGGTTTCATGGGCCTCGAACACCGTGCCGGTGTAGTACGCCAGGCCCCGCACGATGCCCAGGTCGTACTCGCACCAGTCGGCGATACCGAACGCCCGCAGCCGCTCGTCGAGCGCCGCCAGCCCCGCGGGCGGGGCGTCCATCGCCAGGCTTTTGGCCAACTCGTCCAATTGCCCCGCGGCGTATTTCTGCCGACACACCTGCTCGAAGCGCTGGGTCCGGCCCTCGTCAAGCCCCAGCTCCGCCGCCCCGGCGCGAAACTCCGGACCCGACATCTTGTCCCGCGCGTCGAGCAACCCAAACGCCTCGGGCAGACGCACTCGGCCACCCCCAGCCGCGTCAGGATCTCGCTCACCACGTCCCGGTGGCTGATCTTGATCTTCACCTGCTGCGCCGTCAGCCCGCACTCGGCCAAAAAATCCACCAGGCAAAAAATCACCTCCGCGTCCGCCTCCGGCGTGTCCAGCCCCAGCAGGTCCACGTTCCACTGCCAAAATTCCCGCAGCCGCCCCCGCTGGGGACGCTCGGCCCGGCAAAAATTCGGCGTGCAAAACCACTTGATCGGCTTAGGCAGACTGTGGGCCTGCTGGGCGACCATCCGCGCCAGCGTCGGCGTGAACTCCGGCCGAATCGCGAAGTCGGTCTTGCCCTGGTCCCGCCGAAAGCTGAACAATTCGCTGACGATCCCGTCGCCCGATTTCACTTTGTACAGGTCCAGGGTCTCGAAGATCGGGCCGTTGACCTGCTCGAACCCATGGCGGACCGACACCTTGTGCCACCGCTCCAGCAGATGCCGATGCCACGCCATCTCCGGCGGGTAAAAGTCGCGTGTCCCCTTGGGTGAGTTGAGCTTGGGCATTGTCCGTCTCAGCCTATCGCTTCTGACCCAGCGAGTCCAAATCCGGCTGACCTTGCGCCGGCGATGCCGGATCCAGGGATAAAACCTAGCCGTGGACGCGACGAGTCACGAGACCCTCCCCGCCGACGTTCACCGCTTGACCGCCACCACATAGCACACCCAACTCGGATCGCTCGGCCCGTCCTCCACGCGTTCCCACTCCCCGGTTTCCTCCTCGTTTTCGTCGAGCACTTCCCAGTAGACGTGGCTCTCGGCGAAGCCCGCCTCGGCGATCATCTCCCGCACCTCCGCCAGCGTCCAGAACCGCCAGTCGTACACGAAGATGTCGTCCAGCCGGCTGCCGTCTTTGAACTTGAAACTGATGGTGAACCGCGCGTCGTGGGTGACGGGGTTGAAGCTTTCCTGGTGCCAAATATATTTGTAGCCCTTTTTCCCCTTGCGGATCGTGCGTTTGTCTTTGTGGCCTTCGATATAACAGTCTCCGCCGCCCATCATGTCCATGACCAGGAGGCCGCGGTCTGCGAGGTGTTCGAGGGCGGTCTTGAAATAGGCGACGACCTCGGGCCGGGTCTTGAAGAGCCAGAACGAAAAGTTCTGGGCCGCCACGATGTCCGCCGGCGGCCCCGCGGGCTCGCGCACGTCCTGCTGGGCCAGTTCAATCCGCGTTCGCTGCGACTTGTCGAGGACATCTAAGTTGTGAGCCTTGCCCCAGTCCAGCGGCTCGGGGTCCAGGTCCACACCCACGGCCGTGCGGCGGTCTGAGGACTTGACCCACTCGCAGCACACGGCGAACGTGCCGCAAAAATCTTCCCGCAGCGCCGTGGCTTCGTGCTTGAACGCGTCGCTAAACGCCTGATCAAAAAACGCGATCTCGTGCTCGGGTTCCTGGACCGATTGCTGGTAGCAGACGTATTTGTCCGCGGCCTGGGCCAGGGTCGGGGCCGGGTCGGTCTCGGCGGGCGTGGCAAGGGTTTTGGTTTTGGGCATCTTGGCGTGGCGATGAAAGGGGAGCGCGGCGCAACGGCGGACGATCGCCGGGGCGAAGGTCGGTAGCATAAGGTGATTCCTCGCAGACCGGCCGCGTGGGGTATGGCCGCTCATCAGGCATCACCTCCCCCCTGCCGCGCCCCGCCGCTCACCCCCTACGGTTTTGTTTCTGTCCTTTTGTATTTCCAAAGACTTGCACCATGCGCATCATCGCCGGCAAACATCGTGGCCGTACCCTTCTGAGTCCGGAAGACGACCTGACCACCCGCCCGATCACCGACCGGGTGAAAGAGAATTTGTTTAACCGCCTGCATTCCCTGGGGGTGCTGGGTTACGGCCGGGTGGTGGACCTGTTTTGTGGCACCGGATCGATGGGGCTCGAAGCGATTTCACGGGGGGCCGACCACTGCCTGTTTATCGATATGGATCGCGGCGCGATCGAGCGTCTGGACGGAAACATCGAGACGCTGGGGTTGGCGGACGATCAGTTCGAGGTGATGCTCGGCAGCGCGTTGCTGCCCGCGTGGACCCACCGGATCGCCGACGGCAGCCTGACGCTGGCGCTGCTCGACCCGCCCTACGCGATGACCCAGGACCTGGCTCCTTTTTACGCGCTGCTGCAAACGATCCTGTCCAAGCTCGAGCCCGGCGGCGTGGCGGTGTTCCGCACGCCCAAAGAGATCACCGCCGACGACCAGCCCGGCTACGACGGCCCCGCCCGCATCGTCTACGGCAACATGGCCCTGCACTTCTACCAGGCCCCCCTGCCCGAAGGACCACAGAATCCCGACGAATAATCCGTAAGCGCAACACGGTTGACCCAATCCGTCTAACCCGCATTCTCATGACAACCCGGCGGGGCATCCGAAAAGTCTTGGGGGCGGGCGCGATCGGGTGGAATCCCGGATCGGTTGGTCTAGGATTAGACCGAGGCCTATAGGCCCCGACGATTTGCATCACTTACAGGAGGTCCCGATGCCCGAAACTCTCAAACTCACCATCACCGCCGTCGGCGAAACCGGATCGGTTTTCGTGCAGCCCTGCGAACCGATCACGCTCCACGAATCAGAGACTTCGGACGATCGCGAAACCGAAACCGAAACCGAAACCGAAACCGAAATTACCACGGCGTCCGAATCGGTGGCGACGGCGGAGGACGTCGATGACGTGTCGCCGATCTCGTTGACCCTCGACGAAACGACCGGGCAGCGTCAAGCCAGCTGAATCGATTCATGAGTCATTGATGGCCTGCCTTCGGAGGCTGTGCTAAGCTTCGATTTGCTCCGGTCAGAGCCTGATCCATTATTTGCCGCATCGCTGCGTGATGCAGCGGGCAACAAAAGGGATCATCATGTTCAACAACCTGTCTGATAAATTTGAAAACGCGCTGCGTTCGCTCAGCGGCCGCGGCAAGATTTCTGAAGCCAATGTCCGTGAAGCGATGGAACAGGTCCGCGAGGCCCTGCTCGAGGCGGATGTGCATTACGAAGTGGCCGAGTCGTTTTGTAGCCGGATCCTCGAGCAGGCGGTGGGCACGCAGGTGCTCGATGCCGTGCAGCCCGGCCAGCAGATGATCAAGATCGTCAACGACGAGCTGATCCAGCTGCTGGGCGGCGAAACGTCGGTGGACCCCGAAACCGGTGAGATCGAGCCGACGACGCCGATCATGTTTGTCGAGCCCGGGCCGACCATCCTCATGATGTCGGGCCTCCAGGGCAGCGGCAAGACCACGACCTGCGGCAAGCTGGCGACCTACCTCAAGAAAAAGGGCAAGTCGGTGATGCTGGTCGCCGCGGACCTGCAGCGTCCGGCGGCGGTGACCCAGCTCCGCGTGTTGGCCCAGCAGGTCCAGGCGGAGGCGGAAGGTGATGATCGGGGAGGCCGCGTGGAGTTCTACGGCGAGCCGGACAAGGTCGCCGAGTACGGCCAGGCCGTCGGCGCCGCGGTCGATGTCTGCCGCCACGCGGTCAAGCACGCCAAAGCCACCGGCATCGACGTGGTGATCCTCGACACCGCCGGCCGACTCCACCTCAACGATGAACTCATGGGCGAACTCCGCCGGGTCAACGCCGCGGTCATGCCCCACCAGATCTTCTTGGTCATCGACGCCATGACCGGCCAGGACGCGGTGAACTCCGCCAAGGCGTTCAACGAGCAGCTCGAACTCGACGGCGTGATCCTCACCAAGTTCGATTCCGACACCCGCGGCGGCGCCGCGCCTCTCGGTCAAATCCGTCACCGGCAAACCCATCCGCTTCATCGGCGTGGGCGAGAAACTGGAAAACCTCGAAGAGTTTCACGCCGACCGCATCGCCTCCCGCATCCTGGGCATGGGCGACATCGTCTCGCTGGTCGAAAAAGCCCAGGAACAGGTCAGCGAAGAAGAAGCGATGGCCCTCCAGGAAAAGATGGCCAAGGGCCAGCTGACCATGGACGACTTCCTCAAACAGCTCAAGCAGCTCCGCCGGATGGGCAGCATGAAGTCGCTGCTGGGCATGCTCCCGGGCATCGGCAAACAGCTCAAAGACATCGACCTGGACGACCGCCAGATCGACCGCACCGAGGCCATGATCAATTCGATGACCGCGCCCGAGCGCCAAGATGTCGACCTGCTCAACAACTCCCGCCGCCGCCGCATCTCCCGCGGCTCGGGCACCGATCAGAAAGACGTGAGCCAACTGGTCAAGGGCTTCGGCATGATCAGCGTCATGTCCAAACAGATGGCGGGCATGGGCGCGATGAACAAACTCAGCGCGATGAAAAACATGGCCGCCGCCGGCGGCCCCCCCGGGATGGGCGGACGAGGAGGCGGACGGGGGGGGATCCCCGGCATGGGCAAAGGCTCGACCAAAGCCCAGCAAAAAGCCAACAAATATAAAAAACGAAAAAGAAAATAAGAGAGTCGCTTCGAGATAGATTTCAGTTGGTTTTGAAGTTCTTTCCAAGCCAACCTCACCCGGGAGGCTGCTCCCTGTCACGGGTCCTCGTTCCGCCCGCAGGGCGTCGTCGGATCGACGCGGCGGTGGGATTGAAAGACGTGCTTTGTTTTTCTCGGCGGTTTCGGCGGGCCACGGACCGCCGCCCCGGCCCTCACGCCCACCTGTCGCCCGGGGCGGTCGATAGAATCACCTGCTTGTTGCTTGCGAACCCCGACTCCTCGATTGTAGATTCACTTTGACCGCCGCCCCTTCCATTCATTTGCTGCGCTTCACCGGAGAGGACCGGTCGGGCCTGACCGCGGACCTGACCCGCACCCTGGCGGACCACGACGCCACGGTGCTGGACCTCAACCAGGCGGTGATCCACGATTCGTTGCTGCTGGGCATGATGGTGGCCCTGCCGGGCGGGGACCTCGCGGCGCAGGGCCGGGCGCTCGAAGCGGTTCAGCAGGCGGCCCAGCGTAATGATCTGCGGGTCAAGACCCGGCGGATTTCTGATGCCGAATATGATCGCTGGGTCGGCCAGCAGGGCAAATCCCGCTACATCCTGACCCTACTCACCCGCTCGCTGACCGCCGCCCAACTCGCGGCGGTGACCGCGGTCGTGGCGGAGCAGCGGCTTAACATCGACGTGATCCACCGCTTGTCGGGCCGACCCCCGCGGACCCACAGTCCCCACGACCGGGGCCAGCCCCGCCGGGCGTGCGTGGAGTTTTGGCTGCGCGGCGACCCGCGGGATCAATCCGCGATGCAGGCCCGGTTTATGGAATTGGGCAGCGCCCTGGCGCTGGACCTGGCGTGGCAGAAGGACGACGTGTATCGCCGGTCACGCCGCATGGTGGTTTTCGATATGGATTCGACGCTGATCCAGGCGGAGGTGATCGATGAGCTGGCCAAGGAGGCGGGCGTGGGCGCGCAGGTCGCGGCGGTGACCGAGGCGGCCATGCGGGGGAACTCGATTTTCAAGCGTCGCTGCGGCAGCGCGTCGCGAGCCTCGCCGGCCTGCCCGAATCGGTGCTGCAGACCGTCGCCGACCGCCTCGTGCTGACCGAAGGGGCCGAGACGCTGCTGCAAAACCTCCGGGCCTTCGGCTACAAAACCGCGGTGCTCTCCGGGGGGTTCACCTACTTCGGCCGCCACCTGCAGCGGCAGCTCCACCTGGACCACGTCCACGCCAACGAACTCGAAATCCGCGACGGCAAACTTACCGGCCGGGTCCTGGGGCCCATCGTGGACGGCCCGCGGAAAGCCCAGCTGCTCGAAGAACTCGCCGCCCAAGAAGGCATCCATCGGCAACAAGTGGTCGCGGTGGGCGACGGCGCCAACGACCTGCCGATGCTCGACCGCGCGGGCCTGGGCATCGCGTTCCACGCCAAACCCATCGTCCGTCGGCAGGCGGAGCAGTCCGTCTCGACCCTGGGCCTCGACGCGGTGCTCTACCTCTTGGGCGTCCGCGACCGCCAACGGGCCGACGCCGACGTGTCGCCGACCGCGTAAAATCCGCCGCGAAGGCCCTTGCCGTTTGGACGTGGTCGGCCCTCCCGTACAATCGGCGGTCCAATCCGAAACCTTCCTCGGCTTCGCAGGCCGACGTGGGTTTTAATAGATTTACCCCCCCGCTCCCCCGCCCCGCCCCCCCGCCGTTTCGCCCTCACGACCCCCGCCCGCCATGTCCAACTCCGCCCCCCCACCCCCCACCCCTCCTCTTGACCCCACCGCCGCTCCCCTCGGCGCGGTGCAGCTTCCGCCGAAGTACGTTCCCGCCGACGTCGAGCCCACGATCACCCGGACGTGGGACGACGCCCACGCCTACGCGGCCGACGCTGCCGCCGCGGGCCCGCCGTTCTCGATTTGCATCCCGCCGCCGAATGTCACCGCGGCCCTGCACCTGGGCCACGCGCTCAACAACACGTTGCAGGACGTGCTCACCCGCGCGGCGCGGATGAAGGGGTTCAACACCGTGTGGCTGCCCGGCACCGACCACGCCGGCATCGCCACCCAGACCGTCGTGGACAAACGCCTTCAGGCCACCGGCGAAAAAGCCCTGAAAGATTACAAACGCGACGAGGCCAACGGCCAACCCGGCCGGGAACCGTTCATCGAGAAAGTCTCGGCGTGGAAAGACGAATACGAAGCCCGCATCACCCAGCAACTCAAAGACATGGGCTGCTCCTGCGACTGGGAACGCCAGGCCTTCACCATGGACCAGCCGCGCGCCAAAGCGGTGCGCGAAGCCTTCTTTCGATTGTTTAAGGACGGCCTGATCTACCGCGGCAAACGCCTGGTCAACTGGGACCCCGCGACCCAGACCGCGCTGGCGGACGACGAAGTCGAATGCAAAGAAGTCGACGGCCAGTTCTATTACCTGCAAGTATCCGGTGGTCGAAAAAACCGCCGACAGCGTCGGCGATTACCGAGACACCGGCGAGTATGTCACCGTCGCCACCACCCGCCCCGAAACCATGCTCGGCGACACCGCGGTCGCGGTGAATAAAAACGATGCGCCCGCGCCAAATACCTCGGCCAATATGTCCGACTTCCGATTGTCGGCCGGGTGATCCCCATCATCCAAGACGACTACGTGGTCATCCCCGACCCCGACAGCGACGACGCCAAAGCGCGGCTGGCCAGCGGCTTCCTCAAGGTCACCCCCGCCCACGACCCCAACGACTACGACATCGGCCAGCGCCACACCCCCGAACCCCTGCCGATCATCAACGTCATGGCTCCCGACGCGTCGATCTCGATCAGCCACGGCTGGCCCGCGGAAGAAAACTCCGACGCCAACCAAACGCTAAAACCCTTCGTGGGTCTCTCGCGCGAAGACGCCCGCCGCGCGATCGTCCGCTGGTTCAAGGAACACGACCTGCTGGAAAAGCAGGTGCCCTACCGCCACGCCGTGGGCCACAGCTACCGCAGCCACGTCGCGATCGAGCCGTACTACTCCGACCAGTGGTACCTGCAGGTCACCGACGACCGCCTCGCGGGGCGGCCCTGCGGGCGATGGATGCCTCCCAACGCCAGCCGTCAGAGCACGCGGCGTTTGGCGCAGCTGGGTCATCTAACGATGAAAACGGTGCCCCCCTCGCTGCGGGTATCGAGGGTGTTATGGGTGGGATGGGGGTCCCGCCCGTCGTCGGCCCGCCGGGCCGATCTCCCGCGCAGCTGCGCCGCCGCCATCTACCCCATGTCGAGCAAGACGGCAGCACCTACTTCATTACTTTCCGGCTCAAGCAGGGCGAACTCTCCCCCGCCGAACGGCAAATCACCCTCGACGCATGTACCCATTGGCATGGTCAACGGATCGACCTGCATCAGGTGGTGGTCATGCCCGACCACGTTCATCTCTTGCTAACGCCGAGGTCGCAGGACGATGGAACCCCACATCGGGTGGCCGATTTGATGCACAGCATCAAGAGCTTCTCCGCTCACCAAATCAACGCGGTGCGCAATTTGCAAGGGTCCGTCTGGCAGGACGAGTACTTCGATCGCATCGTGCGCGATCAAGAAGAACTGGAAGAAAAATGGAACTACGTCCGTGACAACCCGGTTAAAGCGGGATTGGTCGCTATTGCTGAAAAATATGATTTCCTTGTGGAGAATTCGGCCCTGTGGGCCGACGACGGGCGGGACGCCCATCCCACTATCCAAAGCCGGGACGCCCATCCCACTAAAGACACCAATCAACCGCCCACCCCCGGCCTCACGTTCACCCCTGCGCTACGCCAAAACCTATCAGACCTGGCACGAAAACCTCCGCGACTGGTGCATCTCAAGACAACTGTGGTGGGGGCACCGGATCCCGGTGTGGAGCGTTACGACTAGAGAATCTATATTGACAGATAATGACTCTGACCATTTAATTAATGCCATTCAGAAATTTGCAAATGCATTTAGTTTAGTAAATGACTTATCAATTCGAGTTGTAAAGGCCGAGATCGGATATCAATTCTCGATATGTGTACGTACTGAATTCGCTGGGAAAGTGCTTGATTCTATTCACAAAGAATTACTCCGCAAAGCGGCCAGTTATTATAATCCTCAACAATCTTTTGAAATTTCGGTTTCGAATCTAGATTTAGATAATGCACAGTTAGAAACGGTAAATGATCTTCGTAAGATCGGATGTCGTTTCACCCAAGACCCCGACGTGTTGGACACGTGGTTTTCGTCGCGCTCTGGCCCATGTCCACGCTGGGCTGGCCCGAAGAATCGGCGGACCTGGAGCTTTGGAATCCGACCTCCGTGCTCTGCACCGCCCGGGAGATCATTACGTTGTGGGTCTCGCGGATGGTGATGTTCAATCTATATTTCAAAAATCAACTTCCTTTCAAAGACGTATTTATCCACGCGATGATTCAGGACGGGCACGGGCAGAAGATGTCCAAGTCGCTGGGCAACGGGGTCGATCCGCTGGACATCATCCGGTCCCACGGCAGCGACGCGATGCGGTACACCCTCACGTCGATGACGACGCAGACCCAGGACGTGCGGCTGCCGGTGGACACGATCGATCCGCGGAGCGGTGAAACCTTTACCCCTAAATTTATCACGGGACCGGGCGGGGTGAAGGTGGCGGCGCCGGTGCAGGAGTGGCCGCCGGGCAGCGGGCGGGAGATGGTGTCGTCTTACGGGTTGGCGTCGGGGCAGGCCGAGCCGACGGGGGACGACGGGGCGTTGCCATTGGCGCGTAACACGTCGGAGAAGTTTGACGTGGGCCAGCGGTTTGCGACCAAGCTGTGGAACGCGACTCGGTTTGCGCTGGGGCACTTGAGGCGGCGCGGCCGGGGGGATGGAGGAGGCGGTGGCGGGGGACTTGGCCCGGCGGGCCAATGACGGGCGGGACGCCCATCCCACCCCGGGTGATGAAAACCTGAGCTTGGCCGACCGGTGGATCTTGTCGCGGACCTTTCAGGCGGTGGCGGCGGCGGATGCGGCGCTGGCGGAGTACGACTTTCACAACTACGCCGGCGGGCTGTACCAATTCGTGTGGAACGAGGTTTGCGACTGGTACATCGAGTCGGTCAAGCCCGCGGCCGGAAGCGACGCGAAGATGCCCGCCGGATCGCAAGCGGTGCTGGCGGCGGTGCTCGACGCGTCGCTGCGGTTGCTCCACCCGGTGATGCCGTTCGTGACCGAGCGCTTGTGGTCGGCGTTGCGTGAGGTCGTGCCGCACCGGGGGGTGGAGGGGCTACGTCTGGCTGACAGCGAACTGCTGGTGCACGCCGCGTGGCCCGGCCGCGGGGCCGACGGGTCGTCCGCTTCGGGCGCGTCGCTGCGGGACGACGCGGCGGAGCAGGCGTTTGCCCAGGTCCAGGCGGTGGTCGGCATGATCCGCGAAGGACGCAACGCCGCGAAACTGCCGGCGCGCGAACTTCTGGAGTTTTCGTTGAAAGTCGATGCCGCGGCGGCCGACAACCTGCGGGCGCATCAGCCGCTGATCGAAACGCTGACCCACACCACGCTGGTGGCCCTCGGTCCCGATACCGCCCAGCCCGAGCACGCCGCGGTCATCAGCGCGCCGCTGGGCGAGGGGTATCTGCACGTGGAGATCGACGCGGCCGAAGAATCCGATCGTTTGACGAAGCGAAAAGACGAACTGACCCAATCCCTCAAAACCCTCGACGGCCGCCTGAGTAACGAAAAGTACACGAGCAAAGCCCCCGCCCATCTGGTGCAGCAGACCCGCGACCAGCGGACCGCCGCCGCCGAGGAACTCGACCGTGTCACCGCCCAACTCGCCCAACTCGCAGGCTGATTCGGCCGCGGTCCCGCAGCGCTTGCGGCCGCGCAGGCTTCGCGGGTTCAACCGTAACCCGGTGTTGACGCGGGCCTGGCAGCGGGCCCGGCCCGGCGAGTTTTGGTTCAGCGTGGTGGGTCCGTGGTTGATCGTGGGTAGCGCCGCCGCGGCCGGTTGGCTGCGGTGGGACGAGGGGCCGGCGCAATCGGGCGGGCGGTCGGCGGGGTGGCTGATTTATTTTTTGATATTTGTTCTGCAGCTGGCGATATCGTGGGAAATCCGCCGACGGTGTCTCCGCCGATGGGCGGACGATGCGTTGCGCGGTCGGCAGCCGTTGATCTGTCCGGCGTGCGGCTATCCCTGGCGACATGGGAAAGAATCGGGCAGGGGCCGAACCTGCCCGGAATGCGGCACGCCCCGGCCCCGGACGGTCGCCGACTTTGCCGCGTAGTTTGTCCGGCCCCGCCGCTGCGTTAGTTGAAACGGCAGGCGTTGACGATGTCAGCGGAAGTGCGCGGCGATGACCATCACGTCGTAGAGGGCGTGGGTGGCGGCAACGATGCCGAAGCCGCGGTACATATAGATCGCGGCGAAGTACAGTCCCGCGAGGCTGTAGAAGGCAAACCGGCCCCAGTCGCCGCTGGACCACTGCCAAAAGGAATAGGTGGCAAAGGGGTGGTAGAGCGCGAAGGTCGATCGCGGAGATCGCGATGGCCCCCGCGGCCGCCCCGTCGCGCGGCAGGGCCAGCAGGTCGCTGAGCACGATGTGCGCCAGGACGATGACGATCAGGCGGAACACGAGTTCTTCGTAGATGCCCCGCGCCGATGGAGAAGACCAGGCCTTCCTGCCAGGTGGCCACCCCTTCGAGGCCCGGGCTGCCCGCGGCGGCGTTGGCGAGCATGCCTTGGATTCCTGCTTGTCCGACGAGGAGGATGTCGTGGCCGTCCTCGTGCATGGCGGGCACGGGCCGGGTGATCATGATGCTGAAGATAAACAGCGGCGCGGCGAGCAGCAGGGACTCGATCGCCATTACGCCGTAGAGCTGGGCTCGAAGCGCCACGGGTCTCGCCGCACCAGGTGCAGGCAGAACAACACGACCACCGTCGCGATGCCCGGCAGGTAATAGCCCGCGACCCCCAGCCATTCAAAAAACTGCCCGAGCATCCGTTCGGCATAGATCTGCGGCAGGCGTTCGCTGCCCTCGGGCGCAAAGACCGCCGCGCCCGAGCTCGTAGCCCACCAGCAGCGGCAGGAGGAAAATCAGCGACTGCAACGGCCACTGCGTCCGCTCCCAGTAAGACGTCACCGGATGGCGGGGCGACTTGTCGTCGGCTCGTTTTCGTCGGTGGCCACGCGTTTCCATGAAAATCTTATCCACCGAGGGCGGTTGGCCCACCGCGTAGGTTAATCATTAAAGACGGGCTCGCGGAACCCATCCCGCCGCTGCGCACCGGCGTCTTTAATCTTCTTGGTTGCTTTTCACCACGACGATGACGATGGCCACAATGACGAAACTCACCACGAAACCGATCACCGCCAGCGAAACAAAGCTCAGGCCCATCGGATCCATCCTTTTGTGAGAGGGGGAGGTGAGGCGGGGGCGAAGGGGTGGGGGGTGTGGGGGGGGGGGGTCAATATTGGACGACGGAATGAACGTGTTCGTAGGGCTTGATTTTGTCGCGGCCGTTGAGGAAGGTCAGTTCGATCGCGACGGTGATGCCGACGATGTCCGCCCCCAGGCCGTCGACCAGGTCGAGGCAGGCTTTGAGGGTGCCGCCGGTGGCCAGCAGGTCGTCGACCATGAGGACCTTTTGGTCCGGGGTGATGGCGTCGGCGTGGATTTCCAGCGTGTCGCTGCCGTATTCCAGGTCGTAGCTCATCGAGCGGGTTTCGGCGGGCAGCTTGCCGGGCTTGCGGATCGGGCACGAACCCGGCGGACAAGCGCCTGGGCGATCGCGGTGCCGAAGATAAACCCGCGGCTCTCGGCACCGCAGACCAGCTCGATGCCCTTGCCGCGGAACGGGTTGGCCATCTGCTCGACCGCCATCGCCAGCCCCGCGGGGTTGCGCCAGCAGCGGCGTGATGTCTTTGTACGTTGATCCCCGGCTTGGGGAAGTCGGGGATGTCGCGGATGCAGGGTCGTGAGGTCCAGGTGTCATGGGTTGAGGCGGCTGGGGGTTGCGAGTGCGGGGCGCGTAGGGTGGAAACATGCGGGCCGGCAACGCGGATGAGTTGTACCATGATCGTTTCGCGATGTGCTACCATCGATGCACCCTCGTGACGACCGACCATCGCACCCAGCGCTAGTTTCTGCACCCGCTTCTACCCAGCCCCTGCTCCCCAAGCCCAACCCATGACACCTAACACCATGGACTCTTTCCTCATCACCGGCGGCCGACCGCTCCGCGGCACGGTCCGGGTCAACGGCTCGAAAAACGCCTGCCTGCCGCTCATGGCCGCGGCGCTGCTGACCGACCAGCCCGTCACCCTGCGCAACGTGCCGCAACCTCTCGGACATCCGCAACATGCAGCGGCTCCTCGATTCACTGGGCTGTTCGCTCTCGAGCGGCGACGACGACGACCGCCTCACCATCCACGGGCAGCGACACGTCCAAGGTCGTTGCCCATTACGACATCGTCCGCACCATGCGGGCGGGCATCTGCGTGCTCGGGCCGTTGCTGGCGTCGCGCGGCACGGGCCCGAGTGTCCATGCCCGGGGGCTGCGCGATCGGCGACCGACCCGTCGACCTGCACCTGCGCGGCCTCGAGGCGCTGGGCGCGACCATCACGCTGGACGCGGGCTACATCGTGGCCGAGGCCCCCACCACCGGGCCGGGTGGCCGCCGGCGACTCAAAGGGGCCCAGGTCTTCCTCGGCGGGCCCAACGGCTCGACCGCGCTGGGCACCGCCAACGTCATGTCCGCCGCCGCGCTGGCCGAGGGCACCACCGTCATCGAGTGCGGCCGCCTGCGAACCGGAAATCGAAGACGTCGGCCGCCTGCTCATCGCCATGGGCGCCCAAATCACCGGCCTCGGCTCGCCCCGCATCACCATCGAAGGCGTCGAATCGCTGCACGGCACGCCCGACGCCGGGCGGGGGGCACCACGTCATGCCCGACCGCATCGAAGCGGGCACCTACCTCATGGCCGCCGCCATCACCCACGGCGACGTCACCCTCGAACAACTTCCCGCTCGACACCCTGGGCGCGGCTCTGGACCGCCTACGCGAAATCGGCGTGACGGTGGAAAGGGTCAGGGTTCAGAGATCGGGGATCAGGAAAACCTCAGAACCGCAACCCGCTGCTGCAATTGCTCTACCTGAACCCCAAACCCTGAGCCCCAACCCTACCCGCGCATGCGCGTCGCCGCCGCACGCCGACTCAACCCCGTCCAGGTCGTCACCCAGCCCCACCCCGGCTTCCCCACCGACCTGCAGGCGCAGATCATGGCCCTGCTCACCCTGGCCGACGGCAACGCCATCGTCACCGAAAAAATCTTCCCCGACCGCTTCCTCCACGTCGCCGAGCTGCTGCGTATGGGCGCGAACATCACCCGCGTCGGGCCCAGCGCGATGATCACCGGCGTCCGCGAACTCGTCGGCGCCCCGGTCATGGCCAGCGACCTCCGCGCCTCGGCGGGCCTGGTCATCGCCGGCCTCGCCGCCCGCGGCCAAACCCAGATCAACCGCGTCTACCACCTCGACCGCGGCTACGACCAGATGGAAGTCACCCTGCAACAACTCGGCGCCGAGATCGAACGCATTCAGGAATAACCCATGCCTTGCGACGAACGCGTCGCAGCACTTGCCGAGGGCGTCGCCCGGCACGTCAGCTCCCGCGGGTATCTGCTGCTGCTGAACCCGGGCCTGATCGTCGGCGGCTTCTTCGCACCCAGCCTCGGTTGGATCGTCTTCTTCGAAATCCTCGGCAGCGCTTGCTCGCCTTGACCATCAAATACTGGCACCTGGGTGAATAAATCACCCGCCCCCAATCAAGGCGGACAAATGACGTCACATCAAGAATCCGCAGCCCGCCCAGAGCCCGCTCAATCTCTGCTCCGTCTTCCTCCGTGTCTCCGTGCCCTCCGTGATCGCCTCGTTTGCCTTATTTGCCTCGCTTGATTCGGTTGGCTCGGGAGCAACACTTTCGAGCTCAATCCGTAGCCAGGTCGCCGGTCACCCACACCGCGAAGCCGTCCTCCGGCCCGCCGAACCTGCCGTGGCCCCGGTCGTCGGTGGTGACGGTCTGCTGCGGATCGAGGGCATTGGTGAACACGGTCTCGGGTCGAAAAACATCGAGATCCACCGGCTCCGCCGGGCCGTTGCTGACCACCACGACCATGGCCTCGGGGTGGTCTTCGTCGCCGGTGCGGAGCCAGGCGATGCGGTTGGCGTCTTCGAAGGTATCGTGCTGATCGCCGAAGTTGTATCGTTGGCGGAGGCGGATCAGCTGCCGCAGCAGGTCGCCGTGTTCGTCCATGCCGTGGACTTCGGGCTGATTTTTCTCGGGGTCGGCGGCTTCCGGGGCCCGGCCGTCGAGGTCGCCGATGAAGACGCAGGGCAAGCCTTCGCGGCGTAGCAGGATGCTGGCGTAGGCCGAGCCTTTGAAGATGCCGCCCACGAAGTTGCCCCCGCCCTGTGTCGGCTCGGTGTCGTGGTTGTCCACGAACGTCACCGCCAATTCCGGGCACTCGCTCACCATCGTGTCCCGGAACAAGTCCCGCAGGTCATACGCCTCCCCCTCCCGCGCCGCGGCCGCAAAGCGGTAATGCAGCGGGAAGTCGAAGGCGTGAACCAAACCCTCGGTGTCCCGGATAAAATCGCAGATCGCCGTGGCGTCGTCCACCGCGTACTCCGCCACCGCGAACCGCGGCTGATCCGCTTGATCCTTCGGCAACTCAGCCATCAGGTCCCGCAAAAAATGCGACGACATGTGCTTGGCCGCGTCGATCCGGAAGCCGTCAATCCCGGTCGCCTCCAGCACCCATTGCGACCAACGAATCAACTCGTCCCGCACATCCGACTGCTGCAGATGATGGTTGCAGCCCATGAGGTAGTCGTAGTTGCCCAGCTCCTGCCCCACGTCGTCCGCAAAATTTTTGTTGGAGATGCGGTAAATGCTGCGACCCCCGCCGTCGGGGTTTTCGTGATCGATGGCGTTGAAGTGGTGCCACCGCCAGGCGAAGTCGCTGTACTTCCCGGCGCGTCCCGGAAAGTTAAACCGCGTCCATCCCTCCAGCTCGATCGGCTCGCTGTCGGACACCAGCCGGTCGTCGTCCTCCACCCGCACCGCCAAAAACCGCTCGGTCTCGTCGCCGCCCATCCGGTGATTCAGCACGATGTCCGCCAACGTCAATAGCCCCGCCCGCTTGAGCGCTGCGATGCACGCCTCGTATTGGTCGCGGGTGCCGTACCGGGTGCGGACCGTCCCCTTCTGATCGAATTCCCCAAGATCGTACAGGTCGTAGAGGCCGTAGCCCACGTCGTCGGTCCCGCCCTGCCCCTTGCACGCCGGCGGCAACCACACCGCGGTAAACCCCATCTCCGCCAGCGCCTCCGCCCGCTCCCCGAGGTCCGTCCAAAACGCCCCCGACCCGTCGGGGGTCCAGGTAAAGGTCTGCAACATGACACCATTGACTTGACTCAACTTCTACTCTCCTGGGCAACGAGACGGACAGATAACAAAATAATCAGATAACGGGTGATCAAAAAAAGACAACGTTGAAACCGCAGATGGACGCAGATGCACGCGGATTAAGTCAAAAATCATCAGCGGCTCCCTACGACGGCTTCAATCAAAGTTCTCTGCGAAACAATACTTGCACAAAATATCTAAACTCCGCATCCATTACTTCTATCCGCGTCCATTCGCGGTTACACCCTGCCTTCATCCCATCAAAGGAGAACTAGGTCGTCTCCAGCAACTCCCGCACAAACCCATTCCCCGCATGGTCCGGATGGTTGCTCAGCCACTCCACAAACAGCTCCCGGCACTCGTCGCGCAGCACCTTCCCCGCCACCTCGATCTTCCGCTCGGGGTCCGATACCCGGGTGCTGCCGCCGTTGGGCGGGGCCTCCAGGCCGTACACCATCTTCGAGACTTTGAGTTCCAAACACGCCCCCCAGCACATCACGCAAGGCTCCAACGTGCTGGCCAACACCAACCCCTGCGGCTGCGGCCCCCCTGGCTGCGCCGCGGCCGCGAACGCCACCATCTCCCCGTGCCGGGTAATGTCCCCCGTCGATCGCCGCTGGTTCCACCCCCGCGCCACGTGCTTGCCCTCCTGGTCATGCAGCACCACCCCGATCGGCGCTTCCCCGCAATGCACCGCCTCCCGCGCCACCTCGATCGCCTCCCGCATCAACTGTTCGTCACTCGGCAACTGCGACATCCATCAAACTCCTGGCCACGACATCGCGGCGGTGACTCTATCGCCGTGGAGCAACCGACGGACACCCTCGCACAGAAGTTTAGACCCGGTTCATCCGAAGCGAGCGAAGGGGGAAGGGGGAAGGGGTCGAGGGGCCAAGGGGCCGAGTGGAAACGAAAATCAATAAGCCAGTTCACCACAGAGGACACAGAGGGCCACGGAGAAAAACCTCCGGAGGAAAGCCCAAGGCCCATGAGCCGACGTTTGAATGGACATCCGCGCTATCCGCGCTATCCGCGCTATCCGCGCGCTATCCCGCTATCCGCGCCAAATATCCCCCTGTCTTCCTTGGCGCCTTGGCACCTTGGCGTCTTGGCGTTCTCGCGTTTTCGCCTTACGCATTTCTAACTCCGCACTCCTCACTCCGCAATCCGCACCTCTGCGGCCCGCTGCGTCCTCTGTGGTGAATCCGCCTTGCCGTCTTAAATCCCCCCCCCCCCCCCCCTCCCCCCCCTCCCCCCCCTCCCCCCCCTCCCCCCCCTCCCCCCCCTTCCCCACCGCCTCACACTTTCGAGAATTTCCACACCGCCCGGTACATCCCCGCGACCTGTTCCCGCGGCACGACCTTGGCGGTGTAGTCGGGGTTGAGGGGTTGCAGGCGGATCGTGCCCGCTTCGACATCGAAATAGACCCGCTTGAAGGTCGAATCGTGGTCGGGTTCGAGGCGGACAAAGCAGTCGCTGCCGTCTTCGACCTTGGCCGACGCCGAGCAGACGACGATGTCGCCCTCGGCGTAGTGCGGGCTCATCGACTGCCCGGCGATGCGGGTCGCGAAACTGTCGGGCCCCGCGACGTCGGGCACGTCAAGGTGTTGCTCCGCCCCCTGCGCGGGGTAGTCCAGGTCGGTGTGCCCGGTCGGCGGACCCGCCGCCACCTGGCTAATCAACGGCACGCGGTAGCGGATGGGTGCGTCCGCGTCGCCGGGGTGCGCACCGCCGGGGGACAAGAAACGAGAGTCCGCCGACCGGTTTTGGGGTTCCAGCACCGCCTCCACCCGGCGAAACAATTGCCCGCTGCGGTACAACGCATCCAGGTCCCGGCCCGCCGAACGAGCACGCCCCCCCCTCGCCCCCCCCTCTCCCCCTTCCCCCCCCTCTCCCCCCGACCCACCCGCCGCTTCGCTCGGAGACATCGCGTCGGCCCCCGCGCTCTCTCCCGCCCCCGCCGAGCGAGCGTCCGGGGCGTGCTGTTTGATCCACTCCGCCAGCGCCCGGCCACGGTCCGCATCGTCACTTAACCGCTGCACCTCCTGCCGCACCGGCTCGGGGGTCGACTGCCAATCCGCCGCCCGACGCAAGTCCCCCGCGGTGATCCCCAGCGCCCGCTCCAGCCCTTCGAGCACCCCCCGCGACGGCGGATTCCCCACCCGGTGGTTCTCGATCATCGAGAGATACCCCTTGGTCGTGCCCACCGCACCGGCCACCGCCGCCAGGGTCAGGCCCAACGCTTCCCGACGTTTCCGCACGATCTGCCCGACGGTCATCATGGCTTCCACCAAAGTTTAATAAATCAAAAACTTTCGCTTGACAAGTCCCCCCGACACGGGTTCAATGCCCGGTTAACCTAACTTATACCAAACTTACCTGCCGGAGGCAAGCCGATGCGTACCGTCAATCCCTACCTACTTTCCGAGACCGAAGACCGACGCCCCGCCCGGCGTGGCGACCTGGATCAGCTCGTCGCCCTGGCGGATTCGCTGCCCCGTGCCGAGCGGGAGCTGATCGAGGCGGTCTACGTGGACGGCCGGTCCATGTCCGAGTTGGCCCGTTTGGCCCGCGTCACGCCCCGCACCATGCAGCGGCGGGTGCAGCGCATCCGCAAACGCACGCAGAGCCACTACTTCCGCTATTTCGCCCTGCAGGGATACCGCCTGCCGGCAGACGTACGCCCCGTGGGCCAAAGGCTCCTGCTCGAAGGCCTGAGCCTCCGCGCCACCGCCACCCTCACCCGCCTCACCCTCCACGAAGTCCGCCAGCGACAGACCCGCCTCCTGGCCCTGATCGATGCGCACATCCAGGCCCGGTCGGCCCCCGGTGGAGACCGAACGTGATCGGCCGCCGCGGCGATCCGCCTCAACCCAAAGCGAGTTCTACGATTGTTAAACCCCCGTATGCATTTGCGTTTGGCCTGCCAGGTCCGGGCCGACTCATCGGACGTTTTGGACGGCACGATGGCATCCACTCCTGGCGAATCAGACCCGGGAGGGTGCGGGGAAGCGGGGCAGGAAAAAAGCGTGGTAAAAGAGGGGGGGGAGGGGGGGGAGGGAGGTGAGGGGGTGAGGGGGGGGTCGGATCGGGTGGTGGAGGTGGCGGCGATGTTTGGGTTGGGGGCCGACCCTTCGCGGACGGTGACGATCGTGCCGGAGTGCGAGCTGACGCTGCGGGGCGGGGAGATCGTGTTCATCACCGGCGCGAGTGGCGGCGGCAAATCCACGCTGCTACGCCTCATCCGCCAAGCCATCACCCCCCCACCCCCCCCTTCGTCCCCCTCCTCAATCGCGTCCCTGCCTCGGCTCCCGGAAAGGGGCGATCACGCTGCCGAAGCAAGCTTCGGACCCCTTGGCGTGGCCGTGACTGAAATCACGGGTGAGAGGCGGGCCGGGGGAGAGATGGACGAAAAGATGAGGGGGGGGAAGGGGGACAAAGGGGGCACGAGGGGGGGCGGGGTGCGGCTCATCGAGTTTGGCGGTCGCGTGGGCGGGGGGCCGGAGGCGGATGATCGCGCGGCGGTGATCGACGCGGTGGACGGCGGCCGGCACGAGCTCTCGGCGGTGCTGCGCGTACTGAGCCTCGCGGGTCTCAACGACGCCTTCGTCATGTTGCGCTGTCCCGCGGAACTCTCCGACGGCCAGCGGTACCGCTTCGACCTCGCCCGGGCCATGTTGGCGGCGGATGAAGCACATGAAGCGGATGAGCGAGTAGAGGGGGAAGAGGGCGGGGCGGGCGGCCGGGGGGGCTTGATCGTGGTGTTGGCCGATGAATTCGGCGCGACGCTGGACCGGGTCACCGCCGCGGCGCTGGCCCGGAACGTCCGGCGATGGGTTTCGACCCAGCCGCGGGTCTGCTTCGTGGCCGCGACGACCCACGACGATCTGCTCGAACCTTTGGCGCCCAACGTGCTGATCGAAAAACGGCTGGGCGCGGGGATCGACATCATCGACACCGCGACGCGGCCGAGACCCGCGCCGACCCCCGACGCCCCGCCCGTCGCCACCCAGACCACCCCGGCCCGTCCCCCGCGCCGGGCAGCAGGGGGTGCGCCATGAGCGGTTTGAGTTTGCGCGACCGATTCACCCGGGCCTCGGCGCTCGCGACGGCCGCGGCGGGCCACGGCGGGGCGGGCATCGAGTTGGCCCAGGGCCTGCGACGGCGCGGCGGGACGCGGGCGGACTACGCGGCGCTGGCGGAGCACCATTACCGCGCGGCCAAGCCGGCGACGATGACGCGGGTGCTGGTGTTGGAGGATCCTCGGCCGACGGTGGTGGGCCGTTACCTGGGTCGGCGGGATCAGACCCGGCCGGTGGGCGTGCTGGTCGAGTCGTTGCCGAGCCTGAGTTGCCGGATGCGGGACTGGGCGACCCGCGCGCGGTACGGCCGACACCTCTCGCCGCGGGGCCGGGCGGCGCTGCTCAATGCCGAGCTGCGGTGCATCAGCCGGGTGGTGATCGATCCGCGGTGGCGGGGGCTGGGCCTGGCGGTGGGCCTGGTGCGGTGGGCGCTCGATGAGCCGACGACCGAGCTGACCGAGGCGCTGGCGGCAATGGGGCGGGTCAACCCGTTCTTCGAGCGCGCGGGGATGACCGCCTACCCTCGGCCGACACACCGCCACGACGCCCGCTTCATCGCCGCTCTGGCACGCGTGGGCCTGGCGGCCCGGGACCTCGCGCGGGGACCGGCCACCTGGCACCGCATCGACACGCTGCCCGGCCCGCAGCGGACCTGGTTGCTCAAGGAACTCAAGGCGTGGTACCGGCTCAACGCCGGGCGATCGGCGGATTACGAAACCGACCCCCAACGGCAACTGGTCGTGGCGCGGCAGCGGCTGCTGCTCGAGCCGGTGTACTACCTCAAAGATCACCGGTGAGCGGGGGATCGCGGTCACGGTTTCGCAGCATTTCTCGGCAGGGGTTTTTTATCAACGGAGGCAGCGATGGATTTGCAGATGATTGCGTTGGACCGGTTGGAGGCGCACCCGCGTAACAGCAACGTGATGCCCGCGGCGTTGCTGGACAAGTTGGTGGAGAGACTGCGCGAAACGGACCGGTACCCGCCGGTGATCGTGCGGCGCGTGGGCGGGGACGGGGATAAGGATGAGGACGGGGATGAGGCGGGGTATCAGATCTTGGACGGGCACCACCGGGTGGTGGCGTTGCGTCGGCTGGGCCGTGCGTCGGCCCGGTGCGTGGTGTGGGAGGTCAGCGACGACGAGGCGTTGCTGCTGCTGGCGACCTTGAATCGGTTGCAGGGCCAGGACGATCCGCGGAAGCGGGCGGCGCTGGTCGACTCGCTGCGGGGGTCCTTCGACGTCAAGGCGTTGGCGGCCCGGCTGCCGGAGGACGCACACCGGATCAGGAAGCTGGAAGAGTTGCATCAGCGTCGGCCGCCGCCGCGTCCGCCGCAGGCTCTGGGGGAGATGCCGGTGGCGTTGCACTTTTTCTTGTTGCCGGGTCAGCGTTCCGCGGTGGAGCGTCGGCTGCGGGAGTACGGCGGAGCGCGGGAGCGGGCGCTGCTGAAATTGCTGGGCGTAGCCGAGGCGGAAGCGGAAGCTGAGTCGGAATTTGAGTCGGCGGTTGAGTCGGAGGCCGAGCCGCGGCCGGGACAGTTGGGTGAGCAAACCAGGAGCTGAGGTCATGGCGTACCGCAAGATTTCGAGAGACAAGCGCGAGCGGATGCTGGCGGACGTGTTCGAGGCCCGGCGGGACCTGTCGGGACTCGCCGAGGCCCACGGGTTGTCGCCCGACGATCTGGCGGAGTGGATCGGCGAGGAGGAGAACCGGCGATGCCTGGCGGGGCTGTGCTTGTTGGCGGACCTGCAGACCCAGCTGATGCTGAGTCGGTACCGACAGGTCGCGGTGAGCGAACTCATCAAGCAGGCCTCGGGCGGCGGCGACGCGGAAGGCGGGGTGTCGGTCGAGCAGGCCCGCAAGGCGTGCGTGGATTTGTTGAAGGCGGACCTCAAACGCGCGGACCTGCCCACGGCCGGGCCGGCCGCGACGACCGAGGTCGGCACGGCGGGCGATCACGAACTGGCATCATTGCGAGAAGCGTTGTTCGGGCATGAGGAGCCACCACCCGTGGGCGACGGGCCGACGTCAACGGATGAAAACAAGGATGTGGGCGAGACGGAAGGCGAGGGGCAGGAGTGAGCATTATGGAACCCAGGATGAGTCCGCGCCTGCGCTATTTGCTGGCCCTGCGGCCGCGGACGGCGGACGAGTTGCACCGGTTTGTGAAGGTCGGGCTGGGCCTGGACGTGGCGCGGACGGCGGTGGGGGCGGACTCGACGCCGCCGTTTGACTATCTGCAACACGCGTTTTTTGCCGGCGGGGACTGCGTGGTCTGGGCCAACCGGGGCGGGGGCAAGACCATGCTGGGGGCGGTGGCGACGCTGCTGGATTTGCTATTTAAGCCCGGCGTGCAGGTACGGATTCTGGGGGGGTCGCTGGAGCAGTCGGGGAAGATGTACGAGCACCTGACGCAGCTGCTGGAGCGGCCGGTCTTGCGCGGGTCCCCGCCGAGCGGGGTCGGGTCCGGGAGTGGCGGGGGGGGCGGGGGGGGCGGGGAGGGGGGGTGTTGGCGGTGCCCGCGACGGCGCGGCGGGTGGTGCTGGGCCACGGCAGCCGGGTGGAAATCCTCGCGGGCTCCCAGCGGTCGGTGCGGGGCACGCGGGTCCACAAGCTGCGCTGCGACGAGGTCGAAGAATTCGACCCCGCGGTGTGGGAGGCGGCCCAACTGGTCACGCGGTCGGGCACCTGCGGCGGGCGACCGGTCCGGGGCAGCGTCGAGGGCCTGAGCACCATGCACCGGCCCTTCGGGCTGATGGCGAAACTCGTCGAGGGCCGCGGCACGCGCTCGCCCGGCAACACCCCCGGCAGCACGTCCCCCGGCGAATCCGCAAACGGACTCAAAGTCTTCAAATGGAACGCGATGGACGTCGCGGCACGGTGTCCAGAAGCTCGGCCCTGCGACGGGTGCGTGCTGTGGCAAGACTGCGGCGGACGCGCCAAGGCGGCAAGCGGGTTCGTGCCCATCGAGGACCTGATCGATCAACGGCTGCGGACGTCAGACCTGACCTGGTCCGCGGAAATGATGTGCCGTCGGCCGGGGGTCAAGGACAGCGTGTACCCGAACTTCGACGACGCGCGGCACGTGACCCCAGCCATGCCGGGCAGCGGACCCACGCCAGCCCGCGCGGCTAAGGCGGAAGACGAGGGCACGGACGAGGACCGTTGGGTGGGGGGCATGGACTTCGGGCTGCGCAATCCCCACGCGATGCTCTGGGCCCGGGTCGTGGGGCGGGGCGTGTCCGCGCGGGTGCACATCATCGATGAGTACATCGTCGAAGGGATCACGCTGGATCGACACCTCGAAGCGATCGCGATGCAGGCGAAGCAGCGGCAGTACCCGTCGGCCGAGCAACTGGACTGGGTGGGCGTCGACCCGGCGGGGCACCAACGCAACCGCCACACCGGCCGTACCGATATCGCCTGGCTGCGGTCGGCGGGATACCGCGTGCGGTCGGGCCGATCACGGATCGCCGAAGGCATCGAGATCGTGCGCCGACGCCTGGACCGAGACACCCTGACGATCCATCCGCGGTGCGCGCAGCTGATCCGAGCACTGCGGGGCTACCGGTTCGACCCCGACCGCCCCGGCCGCACCGAGCCGGTCAAGGACGGCCCCGACCACGCCTGCGACGCCCTACGCTACCTCCTGTGGAACCTGGAGCAAGGCGGCGGCGAAGCGGTGAAACGCAGCTATTGGTGAGGGGGGGCAGGGATCAGTTTTCAGGGGTCAGGGCCAGGGGTCAGGTGTCCGTGATCGGGGAGCGGGGAGCGGGGAGGGGGGGGGGGGGGGCGGGCAAAACGAATGCTTCCCGACAAACGCCGTCAAGCCCTGCATATCGCGCAAAAAAACCACCACGCACGATCAAGGGTCCCGGGGGTGCATGACGGCGTCCGCGACGTCTTTTGAACCCGTCGCATGAGCTTCATGTTCGCATGATGTTCTGTGGGATTGCGTCTGTCAATAGGGACCTGCCAAAATCCTAATATAAATGACAAATCATACATTATTCACGTTATATATACCTTGACAGCCCCGCCCGCCCCCCGCATACTAGCCACAGTATTTTGTAACTAATAACTGTTAGGCCCACATGAGCATCCCACGTTTTGACAGCGTGGATGATCCGATTGCCGAAGATCGCTGGACTTGTAAGCAGAACGGCAAGACGTTCATCGCGACGATCCGCGTTGGTCGCCCACTTCCAGCAGCCGATGATCCCAACGGCGACTGGTGTTGCCCGGTGCTCGTTCAGCCCTTTTCGCCTCGCGTAGTTTCCGCAATGGGAGTTGGCCCCGTTGATGCGCTGCTGAACGCGACGCTCATGATCCGCCGATTCGCTGAAGATCTTGATGAGTACAGCCCGCGTGCCGACGATGGGGCCTAACCACCGGCTGCAGTTGACCGGCGACGCCCGCGGGTAGAATGGATTGTCGGTGGTACGCCCCCTCCGCGGGCGGCCGGCAACTGAGCCTGTTTACGTTAGGCCCCTTCAACATGCGTCTGTTCATCTGCATATTCGCTGCCGCGATTCTACTTAGCTGTAGTGTTGAGAACGTAGAGCCAGACCCTGACGTGGTGATTGCCGCCGTAGCCGAGTCCTATCAGCAGTTTCGCTCAATGACAAATGGTCCGGTTTATGCCGATCCATATCTGGCGTATACGTGCAAAGCGGTAGATGCCAAGATGATCGAAGAATCTCGCAAAGCTTACGGCCCACATACGCAGGCAGAAATCGTCATCTACATGAACGAACTCGCAGCTCAAGCATTCGACGCCGAAGCCGAGACTTATCCGGTAGGTGCCGTGGTCGTGAAAGAGAAAGCATTCTACGCCTCACCCACTGGAACCTCTCCCGGTGGCATCGGAGGAATGGTCAAACGTACTACAGGCTTCGACCCGAGCAACGGTGATTGGGAGTATTTCTATCGGGACGACGTCACTCCGCTTACCACGGGAGCTATTCAATCTTGCGTTGACTGCCATCAGCAAGCGGCAGATCGTGATTATGTTTTCGGTGATTGGGCCATCAAATCCCCGCTCTAAAAGTGGCGACGGGGCCTAACCAGCGGCTGCAGTTGACCGGCGACGCCCGCGAGTAGAATGTTGTTGTCGGTGGGACGCCCCCTCCGCGGGCGGCCGGCAACTGAGCCGTTTTACGTTAGGGGGACTCGCCATCGGGATCATCTGGGCATACATCATCGCCATTGTGCTTCTCTTTGCTGGCTGGGTAGTCGGCGAGTCCGCCAAGCTCCAACCGCTCCGAATTGTCTGCCTGCTGATCCTGCTTCCGCTCGTCGCTATCGTGCCTTACGCATTGGGAAATTTCTCTGGCAGTGCGAACGCCTACATTGCAGCCTCCGGTGCGACAGACCGCCTTGTTGATGCCGCAGTCAAACAGTTGGACGCTGAACGCGATGACCGGGTGCATGAAGAACTTCGCATCCTGGCGGGTGAAATCAACGAGACATATGAGGGGGCCGCGTTCGTCGAGGAAATAGATGCCGCAACTGCGCGACTGACGTCCCCCTAACCAGCGGCTGCAGTTGACCGGCGACGCCCGCGAGTAGAATATTGTTGTCGGTTTGGAGCCTGCTTTCCGCGGGCGGCCGGCAACTGAGCCGATTTACGTTAGGCCACAACGGGTGCTAGCGAAACGCGACAATCCGCTTGTTCCGTTACTCATCGGGTGGTCGTGCTTCGCAGCGGGACTCGGCGTAGCCATACCTGCCATAAAATTGAATGCCGATGTGTGGTCCGCGACCTCAAGCTCCCTCCTCACCCTCGTGGCTTTCGCTGCGGCTCTTTATGGATTCGTCCGGTCAAGCGGGCATCGCAAGGGCGGCTACTCCGTACTCGCCTGCTTCACGGTATTGCTCGCCTTCTTCGTAGCTCTGAATGTGGCGGTTGCGATGGGAGTGGCCTAACCACCACTATGTAAGCCGGGATGTCAAGGGTCGGTGATCGTCGATAGGCATCGCTCCTTTGCTTGGTTAGTTTGACGGTCTTGGCGAGGTTGATTCACACCACTATTCGGGGCGTCCGTGGGCGGTCGGTTGTGCCGGGGTGTCACGGTCCCATTCAACTGTGCGTTTTACTTTCTCTCCCTCACCATCAAGGCCACGGCGTCGCTCATTCCGGCTGTCGATCCCCCCCCGGAAGTCCCCAGAAGTTTTTTATCTACTTCCGGGGGGTGATCAGTTGGTTAGTCGAGCCTCGGCCGTCGCGCTTTTATGAAGTACCTTCGCCTCTAGTTTGATGATTGTTTCGGTTCTGGGCGTTTCGGGTCGTGCGTCAGAACGCCGGGTTACGCCGCGGTGACCTTGGGCACTTCCGGGGGTGAACCGAGGTCTGTTCGGGGCCGGCGGGTCGCTCTGCCAGTCGCGTTGGTCACGCAACAACGCCCAGCACCAGGTGAGCACCTTGCGGCCCGTGGCGACGGCGGCCTTTTTGCGACGCGTCTTCTCGCCGGCGCTCACGCGGTCGAAGAAGTCGCGGGCCTGGGGGTTGTGCCGACGCATCGCCCAAGCCACCTCCACCAGCAGCTTCCGCAAGAACGCACAGCCCTGCTTGCTCACCCGGCCTTGGTAGTCGTAGGTGCCCGACTGGTATCGCCGCGGCACGAGGCCGGCGTAGCTGCCCACCTGTCGGGCGGTGCGGAACCGATGAGGGTCGTCGAGCATCGCCACCACCAACTCGCCCAGCCTTGGCCCGACGCCCGGGAATGGTGCGGACACGGCGGACCTTCGCGTCGGCGTCGCCGATCGCGTCGAGTTTCGATTCGACGGTTTTGATCTGTGTCTGCAAGGCGTCGAGCAGTTGCAGCTCGATGTGCAACTCGCCCCGCCACAATTCGTGCATCGCGCAGTCGGCCAGCGGCCGGGCCTGGGACTTCGAGCTTGGCGAGTCCGACCTTCGACCAGCCCCGGGCACCCGGCGGGGTGCGAGCGGCCGACCGAATCGAGCGTGGCACGCAGGCGGTTGTAGATCGCCGTCCGCCGACCGACGAGCTTGTGGCGGTAGACGATCAGCGAACGCCACCGCCGGACTTCCGATCCCGGAAGGTGGACGGTGGGCAGCTGACCGGCCGCCGACAACTTCGCCAGCTTCAGCGCATCGTCTTTGTCGGTCTTGCGTTTGACGTGCTTCCAACGCCAGCCTTCGGTGTTGGGGTTGGCCACTTCCACGTCGATGCCCAATGCTTCGGCCAAGTCGGCGATCCAGCCCGAACTCGTACAGACCTCGACCACCAGCCGCGTCGGGCTCAGTTCCACCAGCAGGTCGTGGATCGCCGTTGGCGTGGTGGGCAGGGTGCGGTAACCGGCCTGCTGTGTGGCCGGGTCGAAAAAACAACTGACGCTCTTGAATTTTCCGAGATCAATAGCGAGAATGGTCATAACGGGTCTCCGGGTGAGGCGCGAACTTGAGCCGGCACACGCCGAGCTCGTCATAAATGGGACGCCTTTAAGGTAAGCCCGAAAGACGCCCGCCCGAGGCCCGGCTTTACATAGTTTCCGGCTGCAGTTGACCGGCGACGCCCGCGATGGATAACGAGTTGTTGGTGGTACGCCCCCTCCCGCGGTCGGCTGGCCACGGAACGCTTCTTCGTTAGTCCTCATGCCATGCCAACTCTTGATAAGCGACTATTCAACGCGGCTTGGACTGGCAACCTTGCTGATCTCGAATCGGTTCTCGACGGTGGAGAGACGCTTTCTGAACGTGCTATGGGTTCGGCTTTGGAAGCGGCTGCCTACAACGCCCAACCCGCAGCAGTTGTTTATTTGTTGTCGTGTGGAGCAGATCCCAGTACTACCCATGTGCCCACTCATGAGACTGTTCTACATCAGGTCATCACCAAAACTCAGGATGCGGCAAAGCGAACGAAGATCGTCAAGCTTCTTTTGTCGAGCGGGGCCGATGTCAACCCGAAGACGGTTGTTGGAAAGGTAACGGAATGCTTCATGCGAGATATCCGTACCCGCGGCGAAACACCATTGCACCGGGCCGCTGCGTTTGGTAATGCGGCAATGATCGCGGCACTGGTTGATGCGGGTGCAGACAAAAGCGTCAAAGACGCTCACGGAGAATCGCCGCTGACGTGGGCGAGTTGGCACCTGCGTGAGGTTCCGATTCTGAAACTGCTGTTGTATGGTGAGTTTGAAGGTTCACTAGGATGAGAGCGGGTGGCGTGGTCGGTGGCTTTGTGCAGGCCACGATGCTGATGTTCATGTCATGGCCTACCCCGTACGGCGGGTGAGGTGGGGGTCGGAGAGGGGGGGCGGAGAGGCGGGGGGCGGGGTGGGGGGTTTACCGAAGTTTTAGGTTGTTTTTTTCGCTTGAGGCTTGACCTTTGGGCGGGGGGGACAATAATCACTCTGTCGATCCGTTAACCCGGCGTCATACAGCGAGGCATGCCTCGGATGCGGCGGCGGGATAGGACGGATCGATCGAACGGGTCTGATGACCCGATCGTCATGTGCTCTGCGAGTCGTCGCGGAGCGGAAAACCTCTGGCGGCCCCCGCCGAGTGATGCCCGCAGGTCGTGGGTCGATCACTTCCAGGGGGGCGACGGCCGGAACGATTCGTTTCCCGAAAGGAGTGTGATCCAGTGATCGAAGACTGTACCACCTGCCCCAGCGACTGTTGTATTTGCACCTGTACCGAATGTAGTTGTACACAGACTTGTACCTGTAAATGTTGTTGTGGGCAGCATCAGAGCGGGCTGCGCTAGGCAGCTCGACGGAACTGCCGTCGAGCGCAGTCCGAAACGACCCCTACGGCTCACCTGCGGATCTCCCGCGGGTGGGTCTTTTTTTATGGAATGAACAAGGTAAAGCGTGATCAGTCCAGCAAGGCCGTTCACCGCAGAAGACGCGGAGGGCGGGCGAAGAGGGCGATTAAAATTGGACGATGGGGGTAGAAGAGTTTACGCCAAGACGCCAAGACGCCAAGACGCCAGGGAAGGCAAGGGAGGCAGGGGGGGGGGGAATGAAGGGGGGGGGAAGGAGGATGAGGGGGTGTTGATTTGTTGGGGCTTGGCGAGGCGGGTGGTGGTGGCGTTTTTTATCCGCGTCCATCCGCGGTTACCCATTGTCTTGGTGTCTTCCTCTGCGGACCTCTGTGTTCTCTGTGACGAATAGGTTCTGCATGTCGTGAATCGCGCTTTGGCTTAGACTGCGAGGATGGATCTGGAGTCGGGTGAAGCGAAGGCGTTGCTGGGGTTGATGTTGACCGCGGGGCTGGGGCCGACGCTGGTGGGGCGGTGCGTGGAGGCGTTCGGGTCGGCGGAGAACACGCTGGGCGTCAGCGCGGTGGAGCTGGGGGGGATCAAGGGGATCGCCGCAAATAAGAGCGGGGAACTGCGACGGCGGATCGAGGCGACGCTGCGGGAAGGGGTGGTCCAGCGCGAATTGGAGGCGGTGGCCAAGGCGAAGGTGCGGCTAGTGCACCGAGATGATTGGGGCACGAGGAATAAAGCGGGTGTTGGGGACGAGGGGGACGGCGGGGGCGAGGGGGGCGAGGGGGGGTATCCGGCGTTGTTGCGTCATATTCCTGACCCGCCGTTGTTGTTGTGGGTGCGGGGGGAGCTGCGGCGGGAGGACGGGCTGGCGTTGGGGATCGTGGGGTCGCGGAAGTGTTCGCACTATGGGCGGGAGCAGGCGGACCGGTTCGCGGCACAGTGCGGGTCGGCGGGGCTGACGATCGTTTCCGGCGGGGCGTACGGGATTGATATCGCGGCCCACCGGGCGGCGCTGCGGGTCAAGTGCCGGACGACCGCGGTGATCGGATCGGGGCTGGGGGCGGCGTATCCGCAGGACCACGTGCCGGTGTTTCGGGAGATCGTGGGGGAGGGGCTGGGGGCGGTGGTGAGCGAATTGCCGATGCTCACGGGGCCGAAGCCGGAGAACTTTCCGCGGCGGAACCGGATCATCAGCGGCATGTCGCTGGGGGTGTTGGTGGTGGAGGCGGCGAAGCGATCGGGGGCGTTGATCACGGCAAGGCTTTGTGTGGAGGAGCACGGCCGGGAGTGCATGGCGTTGCCGGGGCGGGTGGATTCACCGGCGTCGGCGGGCTGTCATCAGATCATCCGTGACGGGTGGGCGATGCTGGTGACCTCGGCGACGGACGTGCTGGATCAACTGGGGGAAGCGGGGCGAATGTTGAAAGAAGAGTGGGAAGCGGCGGAGGACGGCAGCGGCGGGGAAGGCAAGGTGCGGGAGCCGGGGGGCGAGGGCAGCAACGGGGGCGAGGGGGGGGCGGGGGCGGTGTCGGCCGTCGATGCGAATCTGAGCGAGACCCAACGGCAGATCGTCGCGGTGTTGGGAGAGAAGGGGGCAGACGGGGGAGCGCTGGATCAGATCGTGGCGGAGACGGGGTTGGCGGTGGGGGCGGTGTCGGCAGACCTGACGATGCTGGAGATCCGGGGGGTGGTGCAGCGGCGGGGCGGGTTGTTCGTCCGGCGGCGGTAGGGTGGGATAGACTGCGGGGCGGCAAGAGGGCCTTCGACTTTGCGCCGGCGAGAGTCGGCTGGTCGTCGAGCGGGACACGGGGTTGCCGGTGGTCGTGCGGCTGAATCGAGCCCGACGGCTGAGTGGGCGTTGATACTTTGTTGACGGATTTTCTTGTGTTATGTGGTTTTAGGAAATTGATGCGATGACGTTGATGCCGATTTTTGAACTATCGAATGAAGTTGGGCGATCGGGTTACGCGGCGTGCCGGGTGCGGCTGCGGGCGACCGCGTCGCCGAGCGGCGTGGCGGCGGCGACGGTGGCGGGAATCATGACGGACGTGGCGGCGCGGGGCGACGCGGCGGTGGTGGAGTACATGCAGCGGTGGACAGACCCGGGGTTCACGGCAAGTCGCATCCGGGTGTCGGCCGAGGAACGGGCGGCGGCGGACGCGAAGCTGCCCGGGCCGCTGCGGGAAGCGATCGCGCGGGCGATCGCCAATGTGCGGGCTTACCAGGAGCACGTGATGACGACGGACGCCGGGACGGTGGAGATCGATGGGGCCGAGTTGGGGCTGCGGTGGTCGGCGGTGGACCGGGTGGGCTTGTGCGTGCCGGGGGGGACGGCGGTGCTGTTTTCGACGTTGGTGATGCTGGCGGTCCCGGCGTTGGTGGCGGGGGTCCGGCCGGAGGACATCCACATCATGTCGCCCCCCCCCACCGCCCCCCCTGCCCCCCCTGCCCCCCCTGCCCCCGGTTCGACGTCCGGGCAGGCGGCGGGATCCGCGGGGCCGGGCGGGGATATCTCGCCGTTGGTGTTGGCGACGGCGAACCTTTTGGGGTTGAAAAACATTTACCGCATCGGCGGGGCCCAGGGGGTGGCGGCGCTGGGTTACGGGACCGAGTCGGTGCCACAGGTGGACCTGATCGCGGGGCCGGGCAACGTGTTCGTGCAGTTGGCCAAGCGCAGCTGGGCGCGGCGTGCGGGACGGATAACGGGTTTTACGGGCCGTCGGAAATCGTGACGCTGGCGGACCGCTCCGCCCGGCCGAAGTATGTCGCGGCAGACCTGATCGCGCAGGCAGAGCACAATCCCGGCAAGTGTTTTTTGGTGGTGTGGGAGGCCGACGTCGCCGACCGGGTATTGGCAGAAGTCGATCGGCAGCTGACCCAGCGGGGGCGTTCCGCGGCGATCGAGGCGGCGCTGCGGGACGAGTCGTGCGTGGTGGTGGCGGGGGACGAGGCGGAGGCGTACCGGGTCGTCAATGAGTTCGCGGCCGAGCACGTGAATCTGGCGGTGGCCCAGCCGCACGCGGCGTTAGAAAAAGTTCGTCACGCGGGGGAGGTGTTTCTGGGCGACCGGACGCCGGTCGCGGCGGGGGATTATCACGCCGGCCCGTCGCACTGTTTGCCCACCGGCACCACTGCCCGGTTCACCAGCGGCGTGAGTGTGTACACCTTCCTCAAGCGCACCGGGACGGTGACGTACCCCAATGGGATGAGCGAGCGAACCATCGCCGACATCGCCGCGATGGCGGAGGCCGAAGGCCTGGACGGCCACGCGGCATCGGCGCGGGTGCGGGGTTGATTTATGGAATCGGAAGTTTGCCGCTTGCGGCTTAGCGCCGGTGATCCTCACAAGCTAAGCCGCAAGCGGCGGGAGACGACTGCGCATGAATTTCACGTGGTATTTCAAAAAGAATTGATTACGGAGTCGCAAAGCGTTACAAAACGAAAATGGCAAAACCGCTGGTCATTGGCCACCACTTGATCTGGACGGTGTACGGGACGTGGCTGCCCAATGATCCGCGGGGCAGTGGGTCTTGCGTGGTGACGAATTCGAAGTTAAAGCCTTTGGGTGATGTGCATCGGGGGCGGAAGTCGGTGCAACCGTCGAGCCGGGAAATCCGGGATTTTTACCAAAAGGCCGAGGGTCAACTTGCATTTGAAGTATTGAAGCTTTCGGCGTCCATGATTCAACGGGTGGGGCAGGCTATCGGAAGCTGTTGTATCGAGCGTCGGTACACCTGCTGGGCATGTGCGGTGATGCCCGACCATGTGCACGTGGTGGTGCGGAAGCACCGAGACACGGCCGAGCAAATCACGGATCACCTGCGGACGGCCGCCAAAGCAGCACTGGTGGAAGAAGGGATGGTGTCCGAAAAGCACCCGCTCTGGAGCGGTGGGCAGGGGTGGCGGGTGTTTTTATTTCACCCCGATGAGGTGCGGCGGGTGGTGAGCTATGTGGAGCGAAATCCCCGACGGATTCAAACGTGGTCCGCGGTTAAACCGTACGACGGCTGGCCGCTACACGCAGGACACAGTGAGCGATCGCCGTATGCGCGGGGACTGAAAGCGGTAGGGATATATCCCTAAGGGTACGGGGTGAAAAGATTCACCCTTCTTCGGTCGGGTCCAGCGAATCGGGTTTGTCGATTTTTCGGTAGATGGCTTCGAAGATGCTGTAGAGGCCGAAGGCGAAGAGGCCCGCGGCGATGATGCCCATGAGGATGTTGCCGAAGGCCTGGAGGGTGTCGAGCACGCCGGCGATGCCCTCGGCCTGGTCGGGATTTTGGGTCCACGCGGCGTAAGCGAACATGCCGCCGATGAGGACGAATACCACGGAGCGAGCGTAGAGGCCGAACTTGCAGATGGGTTCGAGCTTTTCCATGGTCGCGGGGTCGATGACGAAGCGTTTTTCGTATTTTTCTTTGTGGGCTTTCACGGCGTGGGCGATGCCGGCACCGATAAAACAAAGCCCTACGAAAATGGCGATCCACTTGCCGCCGGGCCAGCCGAGCAGGGTCGCCACGAGGCCGGCGTTCCCGCCCCCCCCTCCGCCGCCGCTGTCCCCGCCGCTACCGATGGCCACCGACGCGGCGTAGAACGCCAGGAGCGTGTGGGTCACCGCGCTAATCAAGAGGGCGGCACGGATGACCAGGCCCTTGCCGTCGGTGCCGTGCCCGTCGACGTCGAGGATGGACTGGATCGCCCGCCACACGGAGTAGCCGACGAGTCCGACCGCGATGGCCCAGATCAGTGCGACGCCGGCGGGCGCCGAGAGCAGCGCTTCGATCGCGCCTTTGGAGTCGGTCGTGTTGCCGCCGGACCCGAATGCTTGGAGCAGGGCGAGGGTGCCGATGACCAGGTAGACAAACCCGCGGGCGGCGTAGCCGGACTTGGCTAACGCGGTGAGCCAGAGCGGCGCATCGCCCCGGCCGGCGGAAGAATCGGAAGGTGAAGAAGGGTTGTTGCTCATAGCAAACCATTCATAGCGGCTGGTTCTAAATCTGCGGTGAAAGTAAAATCATAAATCAGCGGCCTGCCCAAAAGTCTGATTCCGAACCGGCGGTTGGTTGCGGTTGAGTCAGGCCGCCACGCAACATTGAGTCGTGGAGTCATATTATTCACTCGCCGGCAACATCGGCTTCCGGGCACGTCGATTCACCCGCGCTCCGAGGCAGGCGAAGATCGAGCCCAGCATCAGGCCGCCCAGCACGTCGCTGACCCAGTGGACCCCGAGGTACATCCGGCTGAGTCCCAGCAACAAGAGACCGCCGAAGCCCAGGAGTAAAAAAAAGATTTTGAAAGAGCGTTCGCGATGCCGGGCCGCCCCCGCCCAGGCGAGGCTCAGCGCCACGGCCGCGGCGAGCGACGCGTGGCCGCTGGGGTAGCTGTAGGTGTTGACCTGTGCCCCGTGGTCGACCAGGTCCGGCCGGGGCCGGGCGATCAGGAGCTTCAACACACTGACCGAAAGTTGCGTGCCCCCGACCACCAGCACCACCTGCCCAAAGCCCCGCCAAGCCCGCGCATCCCCAGGTAGATCAGCAGCAGCACGCTGGCGGCCGCGATCAATCCGATCCCGCCCAGCGAGGTCACGTCGCGCATGAGTTCGATCGAAAGGTGCGACTCGCCGGTCGCGAGGGTCGGCAGGCCCGCCCGCAGCGTCTGCAGCACCTGCCGATCCAGCGCGTTGGTCCAGCCCTGCACGACGCAGAACGAAAGCACAGCAAACAGGGCCGCCAACACGGCGACGATCCCGAGCAGCGGGAAGCGGGGCGAGTCGGTTCGAGTCATGGCAGGGAGGGTGCATAAATCGGGTGAAGCGATCCTAAACCCGTGGCCGAGGGCCGACGGTCGCCGCCGCGGACGTTGATTGGCGGGCGACTCGGATCATGTAGGTCATCGCGCGGCGCGGCGTCAGCGTCGATAGCGTTTGAGGGTCTGCACGACCTTGGCGTGGACCTCGAGGGGCTTGCCGACCATGACCCAGTAGGTCTCGGCCAGCCCGCTGCCCGCGGTATAAAACGCCAGGCTGCCCAGCGCGAAGAAGCGTTCCCGCAGCGAAAACAGCAGCTCGGTGTGGGTGATCGAGGTCAACGGGGCCTCGAACAGCCGCACGCTGATGACCCCCGACAGGGAGATGACGCGCTGGTCGGTGAGGACGTAGACCCGGCTAAGCCACTCGAGAAACTGCCAGAACAGCCGCGCCAAGAGCAGGCCCGCGCCGATGAGCACCATGTTCTGCGCCGCGTCGTATTCCTCCGCCCACCGGGCGATCAGCACCCCCACGACGGTCACCAGCAACATGAGCACCAGCGTCTTGAGCGGGGCCAGCAGGATGTACAGCGGATGGGGCTTGAGCAGCAGCACAATGATCTCGCCGGGCTGCAGCAGCGCTTTGGGGAGCATCAATCCGGCGCGGACCGCGGCGGCCTCTTCGGGCGTCGGCAACGCGTCGGCGTCGGTGGCGGCGAACGGCGAAGGCGGGCTAAATTCAATCCGCGGTTGGCCCGGTGAGCGACACCCGGCGAGGCATGGGTCCCGCGGCGGCCGCGCGTCGCGGGTCGTCGATGGTCGGCGCGGCGTCATGGTCACTCCGCCCGCCCGATGACGTCGGGCCGCAACACCCCGATGTCCGGCAGGTTGCGGTAGTAGTCGTCGTAGTCCAGCCCGTAGCCCACCACGAATTCGTCGGGGATATCAAAGCCCACGTAGTCCACCGGGAAGTCCATGGCCTCGGGCCGGCGTTTGCGCAGCAGCACGCAGGTGCGCATCGCCGCGGGGTTGCGCCGGGCCAATTCCTGGGTGACGGCCTTGAGGGTGTTGCCCGAATCGAGGATGTCATCGACCAGCAGGACGTGTCGGCCGGTGAGGTCGGCCGGGACGTTGGTCAGGGTCTGGTCGATCTTGGCGCCCTGGCTGGTCGTCGCGGTGCCGGGGTAGCTGGACACGGACATGAGATGGATCTGCATCCGCTGGGGCAGCTCGCGGATCAGGTCGGCCACGAAGATGATGCTGCCGGTGAGGATCGGGACCAGCGTGATCTCGCCGTCGTGCTGCGCCGCGGCAAAATCGCGGTGGATCTCCTGGGCCACCGCGCGGATCCGCTCGGCGATCTGCTCCCGGTCAATCAAAATTCGCGCCAGGTCCTTACGCATGGCGTCAGTGTAACCCAGCCAAACGCTTGACCCCGCGACCCCCCAGCACGACAATGACCGCCCCGCCTCTCCATCGATGACATCCCCCGCGCCTCTTTCCCCCCGCCGACCCCATGCGTCGGCCCGTGGGAGGCCGGGCCGTTCCCCCATTTATTAAAGAAAGCCGTCCCCATGTCGCGATCCGCAGGCCCTGCCGACCTTGATCTAATCGATGGCAACGTCTCGCGGAACCCCCGCCGCGGACTCGGCCTGGCGGGGCTGCTGCTGGCGGCCGGGCTGACCCTCGCGCTGGTGGGATGTGCGAGCAAAGACGCCGGCCCCGGCACCGCCGCCCCCGGCGCGACCTACACCGGCCCGCAGTACCTCTACAACACCGTCGGGTCGCTGACCCAGCTCCGCAACAACCGCCTGCAGCTGGTCAGCGGCTACGGCCTGGTGGTGGGCCTCGACGGCACCGGGTCGAGCGAAGTGCCCGCGGCGCTGCGGCAATGGCTGATCAACGAAGCCACCAAGCAGGGCGTAGGGCGGCAAAAATTCCGCGAAATCCTGCCCTTGGGCCCCGAGGAACTGCTGGCCAGCAACACCACCGCCGTCGTTCGCGTGATCGGCTTTATCCCGCCGGGCACCAAGCCCGGCCAGAACTTCGACCTGCTGGTCACCGCCGCCGACACCAGCACCACCAGCCTCTTGGGCGGACGACTCTGGACCACCAGCCTCTCGGCGGGCGGCGCCAACCCCAGCCAGCTCTACCTCACCCCCCTGGCGATGGGCAGCGGGCCGATCTACCTCGACCCCACCGACGCCGACTCCAACGCGACCGACCCCCAGGACCCCTTCGCCCCCGTGCGGGCCGAACGCCGCCGCGCCCTGGTGGTCTCCGGCGGCTCGGTGCTGGAACCCCGCAACTTCGAGCTCGCGCTGAACCAGCCCAGCCGCACCCTCGCCGCCGCCGTCGCCGACCGCATCAACGAACGCTACCCCAAAGCCCCCCGCGAAACCAAGCCCACCGCCAACGCCATCTCCCCGCTGATCATTCAGCTCAACGTCCCGCTGCGCTATCAGGACAACACCAGCGAATTTGTCGACCTCATCAACCACACCTATATCGACCGCTCGCCGGGCTTCACGCCTTACAAAGCCCGCGAACTCGCCGACGTCCTGGTCGACGATCCGGATCAATCCCGCTCCGTGGCGCTGGCGTGGAAAGCGCTCGGGCCCAACGTCGCGACGATCCTCCGGGACTACTACACCCCCCAAAGCCTGCCGCACCTGCGCCTGACCGCCCTCGAAGCCGGCGCCGCGGTCGGCGACGAACGCGCCAGTGAGCACCTGCTGACCCTCGCCGACAACGACGACCCCGCGGTCCGCACCCGCGTGGCGCGGGCCCTGGTCGCCCTGCCCCGCAGCATCTACGGCGAACGCGCCCTGGTCCGACTGCTGGACGACCCCGTCCGGTCGGTCCGACTCGCCGCCTACGAATCCCTGGCCACCAACAACCACCGCCTGGTCGAACGCAGCGAAATCCGCGACGCCTACGGCCAACTCAAACTCGTCATCGACCGCCTCCCCGCCCAACGCCCCCTCATCTACCTCACCCAGAAAAACTACCCCCGGCTGGTCATCTTCGACCCCGACCTGGCGCTCAATGCCCCCGTCCTCGCCCGGCTCTGGAACAACCGACTCATGATCCGTCGGCCCGCCGAAGACAAACCCGCCACCCTCTTCTACCAGTACCCCGATCCCCAAAACCCCGCCAAAACCCGCACCGATCAGCACCAACTCATCCCCACCGTCGCCGCCCTCGCCTACGTCCTGGCCCACGCCCCGACCCTGGATCGACCCGAAACCGGCTACGACCTGACCTACGGCCAGCTCGCCGACGCCCTCTACCAACTCGCCCGACAAAACGCCATCCCCGCCGACGTCGAAATCGACCGCAGCGCGCTGGCCAGCCTGCTCGAACAATCCAATCGCCCCGAGCCGACCGACGTCCCCGACCGTCCCGAAACCGCCCCCGCCCCCCCGTCCCCCCTCGCCCCCCCGCCCCCTTCCACCCCCACCGCCGACTCCCGTTAACCGCCGACGCGAGGCCCCAACCCCCCCCCACCGACCCGCCGCCCGGGCACCGCGACCTTGCCCCCCCTTGCCCCCCCTTCGGCCACCTTTCCACGACCTTCCCCCAGCTTCCGCACCTCATCGGCTACCATGGCGAGCACCGCCCCCTAACCCCCCATCACGGCACCCCGGCCCCCCTTCCGCCCCCCCTCTCCCTCCCTTTTTCGGGCGGCAGGCACCCCGGCCCGGATCGACACGGAGGTCGACCCATGCGTCTCGCCAAGCTCACCCTCGCGGGCTTCAAATCGTTCGCCGACAAAACCGAGATCCCCTTCGACCACCCCGTCGTCGGCATCGTCGGACCCAACGGCTGCGGCAAGTCCAACGTCGTCGACGCCATCAAATGGGTCCTGGGCGATCAGTCGCCCAAGTCCCTCCGCGGCGGCGCGATGATGGACGTCATCTTCAACGGCAGCGCCAAACGCAAACCCGCGGGCATGGCCAGCGTCACCCTCACCTTCGACAACCCCGAACTTCCGGAAACCGCTCGCGGTTTAGCCCCCGACGACCCGCCCGCGAACCCGCCCGCGGCACCGCGCCGCCACCTTCCTCTCGACACCCCCCAGGTCGCCGTCACCCGTCAGCTCTACCGCGACGGCACGTCCGAATACCTGGTCAACAACCAGCGCGCCCGCCTCCGCGACATCCGCGAACTTTTCATGGACACCGGCATCGGCACCGACGCCTACTCCATCATCGAGCAGGGCAAGGTCGCCCGCATGCTCGAAGCCAACGCCGCGGAGCGCCGCCAAATCTTCGAAGAAGCCGCCGGCGTCTCCCGGTTCAAAGCCCGCAAAAAAGAAGCCCTCCGCAAACTTGAACGCACCGAACAGAATCTCGCCCTGGTCCGCCAGCGCCTCGAAGACACCGAGAAACGACTCCGCTCAGTCAAGATGCAGGCCGCCCGCGCCCGCTCTTTCCAGGAGCACTCCGCCAACCTCCGCGCGCTGCAGTTGACCTTCAGTCTCGCCGAGTACCACCGCCTGCAGCAGCAGCTCACCGCGGTGCAGGACCAGCTCGAACAGGCGGAAGCCGACCGCGTGGCCGCGCAGCGCGAGCTCGCCAAACACGAGTCCGCCCTCGACGACGCCCAGACCGAGCGCCAGGCCGTCGCCTCCCGCAGTCAGCAACTCCATCAAGCGCGCGTGCAGCAACAGTCCGCCCAGCAGCAGGCCCAGCAGCAGCAACGCTTCGCCGAGCGGTCGCTCGAAGATGTCCGCCAGCAGACCCAGCGGGACCAGACCCGCCTCGCCGAGCTCGACGACCGCCGGGCCACGCTCGACGCCGACGCCGTGACCCACCAGGAGCAAGTCGCCGAGCTCACCACCGCCCGCGCTGCGTCCAAGGCCCGCCTCGACGCCGCCCAGAAAGAACACGCCCAGCTCCAACACGCCCTCCGCGACCAGCGCGCTTCCCTCGAAGACGAGAAGAACGGCCTCACCGACCTGCTCCGCCGTGTGAGCAAGCTCCACAACGAAATCACCTCCCTCGACGCCTACGAAAAATCCCTCGTGGGCACCCGCGAAAAACTCGACCAACGCCGCGGCGACGTCGCCGCCCAGCTCGAAGCCTTCCTCACCCAGCGCGACCAATCCGCCGCCCAGCTCGACGAATCCGTCGCCCTGATCGCCGCGGAATCCGACAAGCTGCAACAACAAAAATCCCTCACCAACCAGCTCGGCGACCAACAAAAACAACTCGCCGCCCGCCTCGCCGACACCCGCGAACGACGCGCCGACCTCGACTCCCGCCGCCGCCTGCTCCAGGAAATGGAAGACAACCAGGAAGGCCTCGCGGATCCGGTGAAAGCGCTCTTGGCCCAGTCCAACCTCGACGCCGCCCCGACCCCCGCGGCGGACCGGGTCTCGCCGGATCAACCCTCCGACATCCCCCCTCCCACCTCGAACTTTCCCGCCCTCCGCGGCCTGCTGGCGGACCTCATCGACTGCGACGTGCAGCACGCCCCGCTGGTCGAAGCCGCCCTGGGCGACCACCAGCAGGCGCTGGTCGTGGATCGACTGGATCAACTCGAAGCCGCGCCCTTCGACACCCTCGCCGGCCGCGTCACGTTCCTCCCCCTCCTCTCCCCGCTGCCCCCGACAACCTCCACCATCGACCCCGCCTCCACCGCCCCCCCTCTCGACGCCCCCCCTCTCGACGCCCCCCCCCTTTCCGACTCTTCGTCTTCCGCCGGCTTCCCCTCGCCGCTGACCCCGCTGCCCTGCCTGCTGGACCGCGTCCGCTACCCCCACTGGCTCGCGCCGCTGGTCACCCGGCTGCTGGGCCACACCTATCTGGTCCGCGATCTCGACACCGCCCTGCTGCTGCTGCCCAGCCTGCAACCCCGGACCCGCGCCGCCTGCGTTTTCTTACCGAGGCGGGCGAGCTGCTCGACGACCAGGGCCGCCTCGTCGCCGGGCCGCTTACGTCCCCGGCCTCGGGGGGCAGCGGCGCCGCGGGCGGCGGCGGCCTCATCGCCCGCCGCTCGGAGCTCGCCTCCCTCCGGGCCCAGCTCACCGAGCTGGACGCGCTCATCGCCTCGGACCACCAGACCCTCACCGCCCTCTCGGACCAGGCCGCCCACCTCGAGCGGGTCGCCGCGCAGCTTCAGGAATCGCTTTTCGACGCCAACACGGTCCGGGTCGAACTCACCAGCCGCCTGGACCACTTCCGGGGGCAGATCGCCACCCTCGAAAAAGAGCGACCCGTCCTCGCCGCCGAGACCGAAAAGCTCCACCGCGACCTCGCGGACGCCGACCAGAAGCGTGCCGCCCACCGCACGGATGTCGCGGAGCTGGAGACGCAGTCCGCGGCCCGCGAGACCCGCCGCGCCGCGCTGGACGCCGAGATTCAGCGGGCTACCGACGCCGCGGAGGCCGCCCGCGAGTCGGTGACGACCCTGCGTCTGGACGCGGGTCGGCTGGCCGAGCAGCTCGCCGCCGCCGAGCGCCAGTCGCGCCAGTACGACATCGCCCGCGCCGACCTGACGCGCCAACACACCCAGCTGACCGAAGAACTCAAGGGCACGCGGACCCGCATTGCCGACCTGGAAGCCACCCGCGCCGCCGCCCTCGAAACCGCCGACGACGCCCGGAAAAAACTCGACGAGTTGGTCACCCAGTGCGAACTGATCGACCGCAAAGTCAAGACCGCCGACGACGCGCTGGCGGCGCTCAAGTCCGACTTTGCCCCGCGCCGTTCCGCCGTCGATCAGCTCGATCAGGCGGTGCACCAGTCCGAGATCAAGCAGCGTGAACTCGAGGTCAAGCTCGACGCGGTGACCCAGCGCACCGCCGATCAGCTGGACCTGGACCTGCCCGATGCTTACCGCAGGCAGAAGCAGCTTTCGCTGTTTCCCACCCCCGAGGCCGCGGACCAGGTCAGCCGGTTCGTGCGGCACGCCCGGCCGTCGGAAATGGAGGATGACCCGGACCCCTCCGCCGGGTCGATGTCATCCGAGGCCGAGGACCTTTCCGCCCAGGCCCGTCCCAACCCCTTTGCCCTCAGCCCCGAAGCTTTGGGGCAGATCAAAGCGGAGATCGACGAGCTGCGCGGCAAGATCACGCGCCTGGGCACGGTCAATGTCGACGCGATCGCGGAGGAAGAAAACCTCGCCGGCCAGCAGGACGAGCTCGCCGACCAGGTCCAGGACATCGAGGACGCCGAGAAGCAGCTCCACGCCCTGATCGAGCAGCTCAACGACGACTCCCGCACCCGCTTCGAGCAGACGTTCAATCAGGTCCGCGAAAACTTCGCGGGCAACGACGGGATGTTCCGCCGGCTCTTCGGCGGCGGCCGGGCGGACGTGTTCCTCGAACCCGACGAGCACGGCAAGACCGACATCCTCGAATCCGGCATCGCCATCACCGCCAAGCCCCCCGGCAAAGAACCCCGCGCCCTGACCCAGCTCTCCGGCGGCGAAAAAACCATGACCGCCGTCGCCCTGCTCATGGCCATCTTCAAATCCCGCCCCAGCCCCTACGCCATCCTCGACGAAGTCGATGCCGCACTGGACGAGGCCAACGTCGAACGCTTCATCAACGTCATTCAGTCGTTCCTCGACCACTCCCACTTCATCGTCATCACCCACCACAAACGCACCATGCAGGGCTGCAACCAGCTCTACGGCATCACGATGCAGGAACGCGGCGTCTCCAAACGCGTCGCGGTCAACTTCGATCAGGTCGATCAGGCCGGCCACTTCACCCCCGCGGCCGAGGACGAATCGCCGAGGCAAAACCCGGCGGAAACCGAGGCTGCCGCACCCGAGCAAGACGACCAACCCCCCTCCCCCCCTCCCCCCTTCTCCCGCCTCTCCCCCCACTTCCCGCGATCAACTTGCCGCCATGCTCGCATCCCGCGAGCCCGTCGAGGTGCGCTAACCGGAGGATGCGGGCCTCAAGTCGAGGCCGAGGTAACCTTTCCGTCGCGCACGGCGTATGGATGTCAGGAGTTTCCTATGAATGACGGCGTGTGTCGATTGGCCCTGGGTGTTTTGGCGGTTTTCCTCGTCGTGGCGGGGCACGTCGCGCCCGGGTCCGCGGCGGAGTACGATCCGCGGGCGGGCGGCGAGGTCGGCGACCTCCGCGTGCTGGATCAAGTGGTGATGGATCCGACGCGGGACCGGGAGATCCCGCTGCGGGTGTATCTGCCCCAAGCCAGCGAGCCCGCGGCCGTCGTCCTCTTTAGCCACGGCCTGGGCGGCGCACGGCACAACAACCCCTACCTGGGAGAGCATTGGGCCCGGCGGGGGCTGGTCGCGGTGTTTATGCAGCATCACGGCAGCGATGAAGCGGTGTGGCAGGACCTGCCCGCCGCCGCCCGGATGGACGCGCTCAAGCGGGCGGCCAACCTCCCCAATGCGCTCGCGCGGTTTCAGGATGTGCCCACGGTCATCGATCAGCTTACGGCGTGGAATCGCGACGAAGCTTCGCCGCTCCACGGCCGACTCGATCTGGCGCGGCTGGGCATGGCGGGCCATTCCTTCGGGGCCGTCACCACCCAGGCGGTCAGCGGGCAACGCTTCCCGGGGGGGGCGGTGATGACCGATCCCCGGATCCGTGCCGCGGTGATGATGAGCCCCAGTTCCCCCCGGCAGGGGGAGGCCCGGTCGGCGTTCGGCACGGTCACCCTGCCCTGGCTGCTGATGACCGGCACCCACGATGTTTCGTTGATCGGGGGGGCGGACCTGGACGCGCGGTTGGCGGTCTACGCGGCCCTGCCGGCGGGCGATAAATATCAGGTCGTCCTCGACGGGGCTGAGCACTCGGCCTTCGGCGACCGGGCGCTGCCCGGCGACCGGCAACCCCGCAACCCCCAGCACCACCGCGTCATCCTCGGGTTGACCACCGCGTTTTGGGACACCTACCTCGATCAGGACCCCGCGGCACGGGACTGGCTCCAGGGCGACGGCCCCCGCCAGCTCATGGAACCCGCCGACCGGTGGGAGCGAAAATAATCGGTTGTGGGTCGCTTCTCTCGGCCCACAAACAGACGCCGTGCAATACACGCCGAGGCGGAGCGTTGTATCGGTGATGATCGGGACACCTTGCCGTGCCCGGTCTGCGCCAGGTCTCCACCTGATTCACAATCGATCACGCTTACCCGAGACATCCGATGACCCACCGTTTTATCTATTCACGATCTCTGGCACTGGGTTTGGCCACCACCGCCATGACCTTTTCGGCGGTCGGTCAACCCCGGCGCGGCGGCGGTGGTGAGCGGCAGGATCAACGGCCCGAGCCGATGGAAGTCATGAAACTGCCCGCCCCCACCGTCTCGATTACCGTCGAAGGCCAGCACCGGGTGATTCGGGCCAACGGGCTGCCGAATCACCCCACGGGCGACTTCCCCAATCGCGCGAATCCCAACGCGCTGCGGCCGCAGAATCACGAGTACGAAAATCCCGCTCAACCCCCGGGTGGCCGAGGGATTTGTGCCCGCCCGGCCCGAGTTTGGCATCGCGCTCAACGGCGTGGTCTTCGATGCCGGCACCGGGGAATTCTGGTCGGCTGATGGAGAACGCCGCCGACCTGGCGGCCCGCCACGGGCTGAAACAGGCCCGCGCGGTGAACGTGGTGAGCGTGATGGACCTGCCGAACGCCGCGAGCGCGGTCCCCGCCACGGCGGCGGTGGTGAGGGCGACGGCGGTGGAGGAGGGGGGGCGGACCGGGTTTGGAATTACGACGCCCTGGCAGACGGCATCGTGCCTCTGGGCCTCGATGAGAATCACGCCCACGTCCAACCCACCGGCAAATATCACTACCACGGCATCCCCACCGGCCTGCTCCAGTCACTTCAGACCCCCCACCTCCACGCCGATCACGACCATGACCATAACGCCGACCACGGCCACCCCGCCACGATGATTCAACTGGGCTGGGCCTTCGACGGCTTCCCGATCTACGGCCCCCTCGGCCACGCCGACCCGATGGACCCCGCCTCCCCCCTGGTCGAACTGCGACCCGGCTACCAACTCAAACCCGGCACCCGCCCGGCCCCGCCCGATGGTCCCGGCAACGCCTACGACGGCACCTTCACCCACGACTGGGAATACGTCGCCGGCACCGGCGACCTCGATCAGGCCAACGGCCGCTTCGGCGTCACCCCCGAGTTCCCCGACGGCACTTACCACTACGTCCTGACCAAGGCCTACCCCTGCATCCCCCGCTACTTCCACGGCACCCCCGACGCCTCCACTCAACGCCGCGGCCGCCCGGGGGCCGACCGGCCGTAAGCGGCCGAGGCCCGGCGAATCTCGGTTCATCAGGCGTTGCTTGCCACCCGTTTTCCAACGACGACATTCCCATAATGAAATCACTCCGCTTTCCGGGGCGGGGTGGTTTTTTCGCCTGAGCTCACCCTCCAGCAGCCTTCGATGGCGCAAGCTTAAAGGGGCACCTTGTGCGTTTCTAGATTCCAGGATTACCATTTATTTTTTTGAAAAAGACGGTTGGGTGGGCGGATGGATGGGGCCGAGCCGAATGTCGACCGGGCGGTTCACTGGCGTCACCCCGGGCCGGGGCGCAAGCGAAAATGAAACTCGGCCCTTTGAGAAAGACACCAACATGAGAATTCAGCCATTTATTAAGTTTCGATGGGTCGGAGCGGGGGTCATCGGCCTCGGAACGCTGGCGGGCGGGGCCGCGGCGGATTCGATGGGGCTGGTGGGCAGCGAACTGGGGATCGGGCTTTTGTTTCAGAGCAACGCGACCAGCGATCCGTTTACCCAGGATTTCCCGCGGACGGTGACGGTCAGCGACACCGAGGTGGAGTTTGCCAACGCCCAGGACCTCTTCGATCCGACGGTGCCGAGGCCTGCGGGGTTCGGCCGGATCGTCGAGACGCAGATCGACGCGTTTAACGACGCGATCGAGATTGATTTCGACAACGCGGGATCGGGGAGGTTTACCCGGGCGTTAGAAAACACCTACGTTTTTACCTTTGAAAGTCAGGCGATCGTCAACTTCACCGCCGCGCAGATCGACACGTCGGCCACGACCCTCGGACTGGTGGACGAAAGCGTCCGGTTTGCGGGCGATCAATTATTTATCAATGTCCAGGGGTTGAATTATAATTCCGCGTCGTTTATCCGGGTGGCGTTGACCGCCGAGCGGTTGGACCCGACGTTGCCCACCGCGCCGGTGGATCCGGGCGTGTCCGGCGGGCCGGTGAGTCCGTCCGCGGTGCCGACGCCCGCGGCGTTGCCGGCGGGACTGGGCCTGTTGATGCTGGCGATCAATCGTCGGCGACGGGCGGCGTAAACCGCAAGCTTGCTAAAGCACATTAATAAATACGAGGTGCACGATGGGTCAGGCCCCGGAATGAAAATTCCGGGGCCTGTCGCCTGACGCGGAAGGGTAGCGGCTAATCAGGCGGGGTCGATGAAATCGATTTCGCCGTCATGGGGTAAGGGGGGGACCAGGCCGGCGGCGGCGGCTTCGCGGAGGAGTTGGGTGACCGCGGCGCGGCCGCGGTCGCCGTAGTCCAGGGTCCAGTGGTTGACGTACATCCCGACGAATTGGTCCGCCAGTTCGGCGCCCATGTCCCGGGCGTAGTTGAGCGCGAAATCCACCGAATCTTGGCGGTGGGCCAGGGCGTACTGGATGCTGTCCAGGAGGATGCGGCAGATCTTCGGGGCTTCGCCGCTCTCCACCAGGTCGCGGCGGATGGCGTTGGCGCCCAGGGGCAGGGGCAGGTCGCGGGTGCCGGTCCACCAGGTGCCCAGGTCCACGAGCTTGGTGAGGTGGTTGTTTTGGTAGGTGATCTGGCCTTCGTGGATGATCAGGCCCGCGTCGAATTCGCCGGCCTGCACGCGGTGGAGGATCTGGTCGAACATGACGTTTTCGTAGGTCAGGTCGTCGCGGGACAGGCCGTGCTCCGCCAACAGGAGCTGGGTCGAGAGCCAGGCGGTGGTGCGCTCGCCGGGGATGGCGAGTTTTTTACCCTTGAGCCAGTGGGCGGCGTCGCGGTAGGCGTCGCGGTTGGTGGCGCGGGGGTCGTCTTTTTGGGGGGCGGCGGCGTCCGAGACGGCCGGGCCGGGGGGGGTGACGATCATGGGGCCGTAGTGGTCGCCCATGGACGAGCCGCAGGCGGTCATGGCGTAATGCGCCGCGACGTGGGGGTACTGGTGGATGGAGAAGGCGGTGATTTCGAGTTCGGCCTGCTCGCTGCGGACGTTGAGAGACTGGATGTCTTCGAGGACGTGGACGAAGTCGTAGCCGCGGGTGTCGATCTGGGGGGTGAGCACCCGTCCGTCGGGGGCGGTGAAGTTCGCCAGCGGATACCACATGAACGCGTCGTCGGGGTCGGGCGAGTGGCCGATGCGGAGGGTTTTCGTCTCGGTGGGGGGCGCGGTCATGGTCGGCTTCGGGGATGGAGGAAGTTTGAGGGCAGGGGGCGAGGGTGCGGGGGGAGGTGGCGGGGGGCTACAGGATAGGCCACGGGGCGGGCGGGGTAGCGGGGAGCGGGGGCCAGCCAAGGCTTGGTGGAGGGGGATGGAGCGCGTGGGGGGGGAGGCTTGGTTAAAGTGGCGGGGATGTCGCAGCAAGGTTCTACGGGTTCTGGCAATCATTGGCCCCGGGTCGGGGGCGGGGGTCGCAACAAGTTTCGCCGCGCCGCGGACGCCGAGGCCCACGCGGGGACCGCCGAGTTGCCGGTGGTGGTGGACCACCCCTTGGTGCCCGGCAGCGGGGCCGGGGCCGACGAGGTGGAGATGGTGCAGACCGCGGGCGAGCTGGCGGATTTGGTGGAGCAGCTGCGGGCCGCGGATCGGTTTGCCTTTGACACCGAGTTTATCGGGGAGGAGTCGTATTACGCGCGTTTTTGCCTGGTGCAGGTGGCGACACCCGAGAAGATCTGGCTGATCGATCCGCTGGCCGAGGGGGTGGATTTGCGGCCGTTCTGGGAGCTGCTGGCGGTGCCGGCGGGGGACCCTGAGGTGGCGGGCGAGGGGGGGGGGGGGGGGAACGGGACGAGGGGCGGGCGAGGGGGGGAACGAGGGGGGGCCGGAGGTGATCGTGCATGCGGGGCTGCAGGATTTGGAGCCGGTGGCGCGGCTGGTGGGTCGGCCGGTGGGCCGGGTGTTTGACACGCAGATCGCCGCGGCGTTTGTGGGCATGCCCTACCCGATGTCGCTGACCAAGCTGTGCGACGAGATGCTGGGGGCGGACCTGGGGGGCAGCAGCAAGTTCAGCCAGTGGGACCGTCGGCCGTTGACCGCGCGGCAGCGGGTGTACGCCGCCAACGACGTGCGGTATCTGCTGTGGCTGCGGGACGAGGTGGGCCGGCGATTGGAAGAGGCGGGGCACACCGACAAGGCCTGGGCGGAATGCGGGGTGTTCAAGGACGCGTCGGCGTACCGGGTCGATCCGCGGCGGATGAAGGTCAAGGCCAAGGGTGCGGGCTCGCTGCGGCGGCGGGAGCAGGCGGTGCTCGAGGCGTTGCTGGTCTGGCGGGCCGAGGAAGCCGAGCGGCGGGACCTGCCGATGCGGACGGTGGTGGACGACGTGACGATGGTGGAGCTGGCGCGGTCGCCGGTGGAAGACGAAGCGCAGGTCAAGGGTTTTAAGGGCGTGCCCTGGCCGGTGAAAGAGCAGTGTGCCGGGCAGCTGGTGGCGGTGACGCAGGCGGCGCTGAGCGGGCCGATGCCGCGGCGTCAGCGGTACAAGCCGCTGAGCGAGGAGGCGGTGGCGAAGCTCCAGGCCCTGGAAGACGCGCTGCGGGAGACCGCCGAAGCGGCGGGCATTTCCCCGTCGATCGCCTACACCAAGCGCGAGCTGACGACGCTGGTGCGCGGGTGGGCCCGGGGCAAGCCGGCGACCGACACGCGGCTGAGCTCGGGCTGGCGGGGGGCGCTGCTGGGCGGGGTGGTGGCGGAGGTGCTGGGGCCCGCGGCGGGGTCCGGGGTGAAGGCTGATTCGGCTTGAGGTGACCGCGACACGGAGCGGCGGCGACGCGTGGGCGAGCAGGTCATCCCGGGGGTTTACCGGGTGACCTGCGGGGCCGATGGACGTGGGCGGGGGTAGCGTTTAGGGTGATGCGCTATGTATGCATCGCACGGCTTTTTGCGTTCGGATATCGGTGACGTGGACGTGCTGTTTCACGACGGCGTGTTTCATCTGTTTCACCTGGTGCTGCCGAACCATGACTTCATCGCCCACGCGGTGAGCCAGGACGGGCTGAACTGGCGGCGGGTCAAGAACGCCCTGTTCGTCGGCGAGCCGGGGTCGTGGGACGACGACATGCTCTGGACGATGCACGTCACCGCGGACCCCGACCGGCCCGGGCAGTGGCGGATGTTCTACACCGGCCTGGCGCGGCGCGGAGTTCGGCCGGGTCCAGCGCGTGGGCCTGGCGCGCTCCTCGGACCTGGTCCACTGGGAGCGGGACGAATCGGGCTGTTTCCCCTGCAAATCGCGGGAGATCACTACGAAACCTCGATCGACGAGGGGCGGAAGTGGGTCAGTTTCCGCGACCCGTTTTTCTATTACGATCCCAAGTCCCAGCGGCGGATGTTGCTGGCGTCGGGCCGGGTGGACCACGGCCCGCTGGTCCGGCGGGGCTGCGTCGCGGTGGCCCACGAGGTGAGCCCCGGGGAGTTTGAGTTCGACGCCCCGCTGCATCGGCCGGGGATCTACGACGACGTGGAAGTGCCCAATCTCTGTCAGATCGGCGGGCGGTATTACCTGCTCGGGTCGATCCGGGAAGATACGAAAGTTCACTATTGGTATTCGGATACGGTAGACGGGCCGTATCTGAACTTTTTCGACAACGTGGTTTTGCCGCGCGGCAACTATGCCGGCCGGGTCTGCCGGTGGGAGATCGACGGGCAGGAGCAATGGCTGCTGTACAACTTCTTCGCGAAGCAGGAAACCCACTACGGACGCGACATTTCCAAGAAACTGCTGCCGCCGCCGAAGCTGATGGTGACCGACGAAACCGGGCGTTTGCGGCTCAAGTCCTACCCGGGGTTTGACGCGCTGGTTTGTGAAGATTGCGACGTGCCGGCGGCCGACACGATGGACCGGCTGTTCCAGAATCCGCGGGGTACCGCGTCGGGCGACCGCACGGAGATGCACCTGGAATGCGAGAGCGGGTACGAGGCGTTCTTGTTGCCCGGGTCCTACGAGAGCTTTCGGCTGCGGGCGAGCGTGGGTCTGGAAGGCTCGGGCAAATGCGGGATGGTGCTGCGGGTCGATGAAGAGGGCAACGGGTATTACCTGTCGCTGGACCTGTTCAAGGGCGTCGCCCAGCTGCGCGCCTGGGGCGTCCGGGACAATGCCGACCTGGAACATTCTTTCGATTATCAGCAGCTGCAGGCGGGGTATTTCGTGAGCCGGACCGAGGGGCCCTGGGACATCGAGGTGGTTGCCCACGGGATGTACCTGGAGGTGAGCATCGGCGGGTACGTGACGCTGAGCCTGGTGGACGATTCGTACTGCGAGGGGCGGATGGGTTTCTATTCCGAATCGGCGAAGGTGGTGGTGCAGGACTTGGACGTGCAGCGGCTTGAACCCGCCGACGCAGGAGCAGCCCACCGGGCCGATCTACACCTCGGCGATGAAACAGCCGATGCCCGAGTTGGGCGGGCAAGGCCAATCGATCCCGGAGCAGCTGACGTGACTTGGCCAGCAACTTCCAAGGCAAACCCGGCCGCCGGTTGGCTGCTGATCAGCGACGTGGACGACACGCTCACCGGCGACGACGCGGCGTTGGCGACGCTCGCGGAGGCGCTAGGCCAGCGGCGGCCGAGGCTGACGGTGGCGCTGAACTCGAGTCGGCCCGCGGCGAGCGTGGACGCGACGCTGGCGTCGGTCTTTCCCCGAAGCTTCCGTCACGACGCAATCATCACCGCCATGGGCACCCAGGTCCGCGTCGGCGGCGCGATGGTCGACGCGTGGACCCGGCGGTTTGCGGGTTGGCCGCGGCAGCGGATCGTCGACGTGGTGACGGGCCTGGGCCACGGGCTGCACGACGAGGAATACCAGACGCCCCACAAGGCGAGCTTCGCGGTGCCGCGGGGCGCGCGCAGGACGAGGTGCGCGCGGCGTTGGCGCAAGCCGAGTTGCCCTGCCGCATCATCGCCTCGGGCAGCGACGACATGGACCTGCTGCCGCCGGGCGGGGGCAAGGACCACGCGACGCTGTTTTTGGCCCGTCACCTGGGGGTCGATCCGACCACCCGCCTGGTGGTGGCGGGGGACTCGGCCAACGACCTGGCGATGTTCGAGGTCGCCTCCCGGGCGATCGCGGTGGGCAACGCCCGGGCAGAACTGCTCGAAGCCATGCCCCCCGCCACCAGCTACCGGGCCGTCGCCCCCTCCGCCGGCGGGGTGCTGGAGGGGCTGGAGCACTACGGCGTGTGGAACGCGGCATAAATCGAAGCGGGTACGATGAATTCCGCTTAATCGGAAATCGTCATCCCCCCCCGATCGACGCTCCTATGTTGTAATTCCTGACCCCTGCACCCCGACTGCACCCTTGCACCCCTGCCCGCACCCTGCACCCCGCACCCGATCCCCAGGCCACGGGCACTGAAGTGCCCGAGCCTCGCAAGCCCCTTGAACTTTTTTTGTACTTTTACGAAAGGCTCCCATGGCCCCCCGGCCCCAAGGCTCCATCCTCATGATCTCGCTCCACGGCTACGTCGCGGCCACGCCCGAACTGGGCAAGCCCGACACCGGCGGACAGGTCGTCTTCGTCCTCGAACTCGCCAAACGTTTCGCCCGGCTGGGCTATAAAGTCGACGTCCTGACCCGGCAGTTCGAGGATCAGCCCCGGACCGACGACGTGAACGCCAACCTCCGCGTGTGGCGCGTGCCCTTCGGCGGCAACGCATTCATCCGCAAAGAGGACATGCACGACCACTACAACGACTTCGTCACCAACACCCTGGCGATCATCCGCAAGAAAAACCTCCAGTACGATTTTGTCAACAGCCACTACTGGGACGCCGGCGTGTCGGGCCAGAAGATCGCCGAAGAATTGCAGATCCCCCACGTGCACACGCCCCACTCGCTGGGCTGGTGGAAACAGCACCGGATGAAGGGCGCCAAGGACGCCGGCGAAGGCGGGGGCCTGCGGTTTGCCGAGCGGATCCAGAAAGAGTTCATCCTGTTTCGCAGCTGCGACCACGTGATCGCGACCAGCGAGCAGCAGGTGGATCTGATCGAGCGAGAGTATCAGCTGCCGCGGGATCACATCACGATGATCCCGCCGGGCATCGACGAGGCGCGGTTCACCCCGACGCCGCCGGACCAGTTGGCGGACCTGCGGCAGAAGCTGGGGATGCGCGAGACCGACGTGTATGTCGTGGGTCGCGCTGCGCACAACAAGGGCTACGACCTGATCATCAAGGCGCTGCCGCACCTCAAGAAGATGCAGCCTAAGGCCCGGCTGGTGCTCGCCGCCGGGGCGAACTCGGCCCAGGACAAGAAGCTGCTGAACAAGTGGAAACAGACCGCCCAGGAAGTGGGCGTGGGTCGGTCCATCAAATGGCTGGGCTACATCGCCGACGAAGACCTGGCGGATTATTACCGGGCGCCGGGGATTTTCGCGCTGCCCTCGCGGTACGAGCCGTTCGGGATGACGGCGGTCGAGGCGATGGCCTGCGGCACGCCGACGGTGCTCACGACCCACGGCGGGCTGCACGAGCAGATCGAATTCGGCAAGCACGCCCTGGTCGCCGACCCCAAGCGGCCGATGGAATTCGCCGCCGCGCTGAGCATGCCCATGCAGTACCCCTGGCTCAAGGATACGCTCTGCGTCGAAGGCGCACGCTTTGCCCGCCGCACCTTCGGCTGGACCGGGATCGCTCGGCGGACGCTCACGGTGTTCGACCGGTTCAAGGGCCGCTACGCCCGGCGACGTGAAGAAGACCACCCCGACGACTGACGCCCTCGGTTCGCTCGGTTCGCCGGGCGGGCCACCTATCCCCTGCCGGAGCCATTTGCATGATCGACCAAACCTCTGCCGACACCGCGTCTCCCCTGCCGCCCGCGCCGTGCGTGGTCGGGCTGGGCGAAGCGTTGTTTGATATGTTCGATGCCGGACCCCGGCTGGGGGGCGCGCCGCTCAACGTGGCGGTCCAGGCCCACCGGTTGCTGTCGCCCGGGGGCGGCAGCGGCGCGGTCGTCTCGCGGGTCGGCCAGGATGATCTGGGCCAACAGCTGCGCGACGAATTGCGCGAGGCGGGCATCGATCCGTCGTTCGTGCAGGTGGACCGCGACGCCCCGACCGGGCAGGTCCGGGTGGAGCAACACGACGACGGCGGCCACTCGTTCCACATCGCCCGACCATCGGCCTACGACGAATTGGAGTTTCAGGCCCACACCGCGCAGCTCGCGGGGCACTGTGCGGCGGTGGCGTTCGGCAGCTTGGCGCAGCGCGACTCGATCGCCCGGCGGTCGATCCACGCGTTTTTGTCCGCGGCACCCCGCGCGATCAAACTCTTTGACGTGAATCTGCGGGCGTCCGATGGCCGGGAGTTTTACGACGCGCCGACTCTGCACGCCGGCTGCGACACGGCGGACCTGGTCAAGCTCAACGACGAAGAACTCGAAACCGTCTGCAAAATGACCGGCGTCGCGGACGCCGAGAAGCTGCTCTCACGCTTCGCGCTGCGGGCGGTGGTGCTGACCCGCGGCAAAGACGGGACCGCCGCGCTCACTAAGGACGGCTGGATCGAAGGGCCGGCGGTCAGCTATCCGCGGGCCGAAGGGGCCGATACCGTGGGGGCGGGCGATGCGTGTTCCGCGGGGTTGTTGGCGGCGCTGGTCCGCGGCCGCGACCTGGCGGACGCTTTGGATTTGGCGAATCACTTGGGGGCATTCGTCGCGGGTCAGGTCGGGGCAACGCCGCCGCTGCCCCAGGAGATCGTGTCGCGGCTGGCGGATGATAAAACACAAAGCTAATGGGTAGAGGGATGTCGTCATCTAAGAAAGGGTGACCCGCACGCACCGCCCCGAGCGGCGCGGTGTGGCCCCGCCAATTGTCGGGCAGGCATGCTTGCCCGTCGGGCGACACGTGGGTTCAGTCAAAGAAAATCAGGAAGTCGATGATGCTTTCGATGGGGCCTTTCTTTTCGTCCGCCGCGCTGGCGGAGTCTTCGCTTTCCTGGATTTCGAGTTGCTGGGGGGTGGGTTCGGGGAAGGGGTCGACCAGCGGGGTGAGGTCGGGCGACCAGTCGTCCAGGTCGCGGGGGGGCGTGTCCTGGATGTCGAAGTTGCGGCCGGGCTGGGACATCGGGCCGGGGTCGTTGGGGGTGGCGGCGTCGAGGCTGATGCGAAGGGCGGAGTTGAGCCGGGGGAATTCGACGCGGAAGCCGCCGAGGCCCAGGGCCTGGGGATTGATGTCGGCCCGGGCGCGTTCGCGGTGCCAGAAGACGGTGTTTTCGCGGATGAGATGGGCGTAGCCGCGCTGGATTTCGCAGACGAAGACGACGCGCTGTCCGGCGGTGGGCAGGCCCAGGGCGACGACCCGGCCGATGGGCAGGCCGCGGAAGTTGATGGGCGTGCCTTCGTCTACCGGACCGCGGTGGTCGGCGTGGAGATAGATGCGCAGGCCGCCGGTCATGCCCGCCTCCGCGGGGGGACGGTCCAGGGCGGTAAAGCGCTGGGCGGGGTTTTCCGTGCCGGGCAGAAACTCGATCGACGGGCCGGCGAGCAGAGCCTCGATCCCGGTGATGCTGGTGATGCTGAACTCGGGACGCTTGATCCACCAGGCGGCGTCGGCGGTGGCCAGGGGCAGGGCCGCGGGGTTGAGGCGGATGCGGACGATCGCGCCGCCGCCCTGGTCTTTGAGCGTGACGTCGGTGACCGAGCCGACCTCGACGCCCCGGCAGAGCACGGGGGTCTGGAAAGCCTTGACCCCCGAGGCGTTGGCGACTTCGAGGGTGAGGTTGGGTTGGTTCTGGGCGTGGGCCCACCAGGCGAAATACGCGATGACCCCGATGCCCACCACCGGCAGCAGCCAGCCCAGCGAAAACCGCCGACGGCGGACCGGCGTGGCGACGGGCAGCGCCGGCGCGGCCTGGGGCGGCGGGTCCGTGGGCGGCGAGTCGGGCGAGTCGGTCGGGGGGACGGGGGGCGTGGAGGGGTCGGGGTCGGTCATGATGATTCGGCAACTTTGGGAAAGACGTGGTCAAGTCGGGGGCAGGATCGAAAGTCGAAGTTAGAGGTTGCGGTGGGTTTGGGTGCGGGCCCAGAATTCTCGGGGGTTGAGTTCTTCGGCCGCGGCGATGGTGAGGATGACCACCGCGAGGAAGGCGATGGCGCCGAGTTTGGGGTCCACCGACGCGAGGCCCCCGAGCCGGACCAGGCCGATGAGCAGGGTGACCACGAAGATATCGACCATGGACCAGCGGCCGATGGTCGCGATGAGCCGGTGGACTTTTGCCAACCGCCGGGCGGTCGAGGCCCGGCGGGGGTGACGCCAGAGCACGAGCACCGCCAGGGCGAGGACCTTGAAGATCGGCACGCAGAGGCTGGCGACGAAGACCAGCAGCGCCAGGCCCGGCGAGCCGCCGAAGTAGAGCACCTTGATGCCTTCCCACACGGTCTTGGGCTCGGGCGGGCCCAGCTCGGCGATCCGCATGATCGGCACGAGGTTGGCCGGCAGCAGCAGCAGCATCGCCAGGATCAGCAGCACCACGCAGCGTCGGGTCTTGCCGTGGTGGCATTCGGTCAGCACGCTGCCGCAGCGGGCGCAGCCCAGGTCGCAGCGGGTGCTGACCCGCGGGATTTGCTGGGCGTAGCCGCAGGTTTGGCAACCCGTCAGCCGCGGGGCGGGCAGGTCGTGGGGCAGGGGGACCGAGGGCTGCAGCCGTTCCCAGAAGTGCGGCGGGCTGAAGCGCTGACCGATGATGATCCAGATGCCCAGGGCCGCGAGGTAGAGGTCAAAGCCCCGGCCGTAGCTGAGGTGTCCGTCGTGGCCGAGCTTGCCCGCGGTGACCACCACGCCCAGCAGGAAGACCTCGATCATGACCCAGGGCCGCAGCGTGTGCATCAGCCGCAGCATCGCGGCGGTCCCGGGCGCGGGCGTCCGCGTCGCCAGCCCGGCCACGACATAGAGCATCCCCAGCCCCCAAAGCATCGGGCCGATCAGCGAGCAGATCAGCACCGCCCCGCCCACGGTGACCGACCCGAGTTCGATGGCCTGCCACGGCCCGTCGGTGAGGCGGGTGCGGTTGGCTCCGCCGGCAAACGTGAAGGCCATGAACGGCTCGAACACCGTCAGACTAAGCGCAAGCAGCAGCAGCAACAGCCACAGCATCGCCTCCCACGGCCCCGCGGCGTGGCGGGGCAGCAACCGGTAATCGCAGCGCACGCAACGATCCTCCGGCCGCGGGGTATCCGAAAGCCGCTGCACCAACCCGCAACTCTGACACGTGCTGGCGATGGCCATGTCGCGCCTCGGAGGAGGGAGGGAACCGTGGTGAGGGCTCAATTAAAACGCCGCGCCGCCGACGACAGAAGTCAGGGTGATGGCAGGAAACCTCGGCCCCTCAGACGAGTCGGCGGAACGATTTTTCGATCCCCGCGGGGTCCAGGCCTTGGTAACCCATCTGCCGCCAGAGGCCGCCGGAGCCTTCTTTGTGGGTGCCGATGTGGTCGTATTTGCCGGCAAAGCCGCGTTTGAGCAGCGCGCTGCCGAACTTCGAGCCCAGCCCGGTGGTGACGTTAAACGATTCGGCCACGAGCACGGCGGGGGCGGCGGCGAGCTTTTTCATGACCGCTTCGTCGTAGGCGTTGAGGGTGGACTTGCAGATGAGCCCGACGTCCAGGCCGTTCGCGTTCATGGTGAGCACGGCGTCCCAGGCGCGGTAGAGCGTCTCGCCGAAGGAGACGATATAGCCGTCCTTACCTTCGCGGATCACGTCGTCCTTGCCGACAGCGAAGGTGTAGCCGTCGCCGTAGAAAGGCTGATCGCTGTTTTCTTTAAGGATGTCGGGCACCGCCGAGCGGGTGCTGAAGAGGAACCGCAGGCCGCCGAGGGGGTAGATGGTTTTGAGGCACTTGGCGAACTGGTGCTGGTCGGCGGGGAAATAGAGGCGGGTGTCGTCGGCGTCGTGGGCTTCCTCGCCGTCGGGGCCCGCGGGGCGCCGGGCAGGCCGTTGGCGGCGAAGAGGTTGTTGACCCCGAAGTGGCAGGTGTTGTCGGCCATGTCGTCGCAGCCCGCGTGGCTGAAGTGCGCCAGCACGTTGGACTTATTAAGCCGGGCCATGGTGATTTCGCTGACGCACATTTCCAGGAACGCGGAGAAGGTCGCGAAGACGCCCTGCTTGCCCTGGACCATGCCGAAGCCCGCGGCGGCGGAGTAGTTGCCGCGTTCCATGATGCCCCCGCGGATGAAGATTTCGGGGTGGGCCTCGCGGATCACGTCCAGGCCGCAGGAGCCTTCCAGGTCGTTGTCGAAGACTTTGACGCTGGCGATGCGGTCGGCCTCGGACATCGCGCCGACGATCTCGTTGAAGACTTTGCCGAAGAGCGCGCGGTTTTTGCCGCTGCCCGTCGAGCCCTGGTAGGCCGGGGCTTTCGGGCCCTTTTCGACGGACTTGAGGTAGTCCGCGGCGTCGGCGCGGCCGTGGTCGTTGAGGTAGTCGATGGCGTAGCTGGTTTTGATCACGTCGTGGCCGTGGGGCGAGCCTTCGAGGGGCTTGATGCCGACCGCCATTTTGCGTTGGTTAATCAGCGCGACCGGGCCGTGGGTGGTGAAGGCCCGGCACATGCGGGCGTAGAGGGCGTCGAGGTCTTCGCCGTCGCCGGTGTCGACCGACAGGCCGTGGCCCCGGAGGGTTTTGGCGACGTCGAAGCCTTTGAGATAGTTGCTGGGGTGGCCGGCGATGGTGACGTCGTTGTCGTCGATCAGGAGTTTGACGTTGAGGTTTTCGCTGACGCAGAGCCGGGCGGCCTCGGCGTCGTTGCCTTCCATCTGGCTGCCGTCAGAGCCGAGCATGAGCACGTGCTTGCCGGGGTTGGCCAGGGCGACGCCGTTGACGAAGGGCCACATGTGGCCGAGTCGGCCGGAGGAGAATTTCACGCCGGGGGTGAAGTCTCGTTCGGGGTGGCCAGGCAGGTGGCTGAGGTATTCGCGGTAATGCAGCAGCTTTTCGACGGGCATGTCGCCGTCCAGGACCGAGAGCAGGTACTGGGTCGCGACGCGGTGGCCGGCCTCATCGAAGAAGATGGGCACGATCGAGTCGGCGGCGGGCCCCTGCATGAAGCTGTAGGCGATCATGACTTCGGGCACGGTGTCGTAGGGCCCGCCGGTGTGTCCGCCCAGGCCCTTGGCGTCGCCGATGGCGGTAAAGAAAACGATGGTGTCGCGGCAGAGCTGAATGTTGTGTCGCAAGGCGTCGCGCTGCTCACCGGTCAGCGTGGGACTCGCCGGGTCGAGGGGGAGTTTTTTGAAAGTGGTCAGATCGATGGGGAAGGCGGGGGCCGTGGTCATGTCGGACTCCGGGAGGGGCGTCGAAGAAAAGCGGGGCGGAACGCAAACGAGACGGGGCGCGGTCGGCCCAGAGCGCGTCGTGATGACAGGTTATCCGATTTAAATTAGCGTCGGCCGGGCGTCGGGATCAGGTCGTGGAATACTTTGCATCAAAGGGGCGGGCATCTTGCCCGCCATCGGCCCGAAGGGCGAAAACCGCAGCCACTTCGGGCTACGCCCGAACGGCGGGCTGGAAGCCCGCCCCACTTTGAAGGATCCCACGACCGGGATCCGGGGCTGCTTTCGGGAAAGCTTTCGGGGGAGCTTCCGGGGGGGCTTCCGGGGGGGCGGGGTTGACGGCGGGCGGGACGGCTCTCGCACGATGCAAGGATCAGAGGTTCGGGGCGTTGGCGGAGCCGTCGAGGATTTGTTGCTGGAGCCGGGCTTCGAGATGCACGTCCCGGCCGATGGGTTGCCAATAGCTCCCGTCGATGCCGCGGCGCTGGAGCTCGGCGGGGGTTTGGCGGAGGTCTTCAAACACCCCGCCGCGGGTCCGACCGTTGAGCCGACGGGTGGGGACCTGCTGACGCTCTACGAGCACCTCGACCCGCACGTCGTAGTCACGGGGATCGACCCCGAGTTCAGCCTCGGCGTCGACGTCGGTGTCAACGTCAGCCCCCGCCTCGGCAGCGGCCGCGACCGGGGTCAGCGAGATGCGCACGGTGCGCCGCAGGCTGCCCAGCGTCGCCCGCCAAGCCTGGTCGGCGTAGGTGTGGTCGGTTTTCCAGGGTTCAAAGACGGTGGGGGACAGCCGCGGCTTGGAGGTGATCTGGCCGAAACGGTGGTCCTGGCGATCGACCACGAACCCCGCATCACGCAGCGTCGCCACGCCGTGGTCAAACACCCGGTCGTACGCCGAGGCGTCGATCCGCGCCGTCGCCCCCCCTCCCCCCTCCCCCCCTCCCCCCTTCCCCCGCTTCCCCCCCGCTCCCCCCGCCCGCTCCCGCCGCGCGACAGCCGCTGAGCACGAGGGTCAGCGCCACCACCAGGCCGGGGGTCCATCCGCGTCGGTCCAGGCGGCAAGTCTTCAGCATCTGCATGCCTTTCAGTTTACCCATCGGCGGCAAGCAGGTTGCCTTAGGGTGTCTCGGTCGGCGGGGCACGGTCATTTTCACTCCCGAAGCAAGCAGTCTAAGACTCTTAAGCTGATTTGGCCGAGGCTCAAGGGATTGCTCGGGGTAAGCCGATAGCAACTCGGGTCACCCGCCTACTGGCAAACCCGACGAGTCGTTGACCCAAGACTCATCCCCACCGCAACGACAGCACGGCGGGTGTGTGCCGACTTTGCGGCAGGCCTCGAGCCAGCGCGTATGACCCGGGTGCCACGGTGATCCCTCCCACACCGTGATGTCACCACGACCGTCCGCGGGGATCGGCTTTCATTAGCAAGCCGATTGAACACAGACCTGCCGAGGTTCGGCGGTTGAGAACCAAGCTGCTCATTCGCGCATTCCGCGCGTCCGCGGCTTGCGGATTGATCGGAGAACCGCCGGCTCCGAAGGGGTAATTGGCACCTTGAAATTGACTAAGACTTCGACCCAGGCTGTCCTCGCAATGGTGTTTCTATCGGACCGCGACGACGACTGCCTGACGCAGGCCCGCCAGGTGGCCGAGCATCTCGGCGTGCCCACCGATTCGGCGCTCAAGGTCTTGCAGGCGTTGGTCCGCCACGACGTACTGCGGAGTCAGCTGGGCCGAAGCGGTGGATATCACCTCCATCGCGGCGCGCAAGACGTCACGTTGCTGCAGATCATCGAAGCGATCGACGGCCCGCTGGGCGTCGAGATGCCTTTGCCGGTCCACGAAGACGTCCGCTGGAGCCCCGCCGGCGAGAGGCTGCACGACATCTGCGATCAGGTCGTGCAGCACACCCGCGACTGCCTGGCCGCCATGACCCTGGCCCAGCTCGCTGCAAACGATCAGCCGTCCGCGCCCCGGGCTCGCACCCGGCTTGAGTCCGATCACGCGTCGTCGATCGACCCGCGGGGCAAGACTTCCTAATCAGCCGGTTACTCATCATGACCAACAGCCACCCAAGCATCTCGCGGCTTGGGGGGTGCGATGGCGAAATTCCGAACGACCCGCGAGTCGGCCGATAATCCCGAGGACCGATCTGACCCGCCGGCGGCTAAACCGGCCCCTAAGGGTTTCCGATGATTCCCAGAGCATTGGCGTCCTCTTTTGCGGGATGGCCGTGACGGCGGTGAGCTGCCCGCGCTGGTTTGCCGCGACCCTTTGACCTGGATCGGAATTGATCATGAACGTTTCGCCCGAAATCAACGACCTCGAAGTATCCCGTGAATCGGGAAATGTCCCCGCCCCGCCGTGTTTCGAGGCCGACAATGCCGCCGCCACGGGCAGCGACATCCTGCAACTCGTGAGCTTCGAGATCGGCGTCGAAGAATACGCGATCCCGATCCTGGCGGTGCAGGAAATCAACCGGGTGATGCCCATCACCCCCGTGCCCCACAGCCCCGCGGCGGTCGAAGGCGTCATCAACCTCCGCGGCCGCATCATCCCGGTCGTCGACATGCGTAAGCGTTTCGGCCTGCCGAAAACCAGCGAGACCGGCGACAGCCGCATCGTCGTGGTGGAAGTCGGCCAAGACCGCCGGGTGCTCGGGTTCACCGTCGACCGTGTGCACGAAGTCCTGCGCCTGCCCGCGGACATCATCGATCCCGCCCCGGCGGTCGCCCACCACAACCCGGCCGAGGCGCCGTCCAGCCCGGCGGCCAACTTCATCACCGGCATCGGCAAACTCGACGACCGCCTGCTGATCCTCATCGACCTCCAACGACTCTTCACCCCCGACGACCTCGCGGTCGCCGACGCCGCCCGCGCCGCATAGACCATCCACGTCACCGCACCCGCGGCGGGGTCACCCCCCGCTTTCGCGCATCACCGTTCTCGGAATCCCCCATGCCGGCTATCCAAAAACTCCAACTCACCGACGCGCAATTCAACCGCCTGCGCACCCTGGTGTACGACCGCGCGGGGATCCATTTTCAGGACACCAAAAAATACGTGCTCGAATCCCGCCTCGGCCGTCGGCTCGATGAACTCAAGTTCGATAGCTTCGATCAGTACCTCACGTTCCTGACTTCCGGCCCCTACCAGACCGACGAGTTTCAGGAGATGTTCAACCGCATCACCATCAACGAAACCAGCTTCTTCCGCAACGAGCCGCAGCTCAAGGTGTTCGAAGACCACATCCTCCCGGAACTGCTCGAACAACGCCGGACCCGGAAGACCCTGCGCCTCTGGTCGGCCGCCTGCTCGTCGGGCGAAGAACCCTACACCCTCGCGATGATCGTGCACCGCTATCTGGGCGTCCGCCTGGCGGACTGGAAGATCGAAATCGTGGGCACCGATATTTCCGAAAAAGTCATCAAGCTCGCGCAGGTCGGCCGCTATCCGCATTACGCGGTCAAGTCCACCGACGCGACCGTACTTAATCGCTACTTCAAGCAAGAGGGCCGAGACTATGTGCTGGACTCCGACATCCGCAGCATGGTGCACTTCGAGAAGCTCAACCTCAAGGACATCTACGCCGCGCGGCGCTACGGCACGTTTGACGCGATCTTCTGCCGCAACGTGATGATCTACTTCGACGAGCCGATGAAAAAAAGCTGCGTCCAGATGTTTCACAAACAGCTGGCCGACGACGGCACGCTCATGATCGGCCACAGCGAATCGCTGCGCAGCCTCGACGTGCCCTTCACCCAGCTCGACCTGCCCAAGGCCTTCGCCTACCGCAAGGCCGCGTAGACCGCGCCGACGACTTGACCGCTTCGCCGCTTCGTGCCCACGCTCGATTTTTGACCCTTGACTCTCGATCCACGGTTTTACCAATGAATGACATGGACGCCAGCCTGATGCAGGATTTTCTGACCGAGGCCTCCGAGTTGATCGAACAACTCGACCAAGACCTGGTCACGTTGGAATCGGTTCCCGAATCCGAGCAGGGCGAGATCTGCAACAGCTGCTTCCGCGCGCTGCACACGATCAAGGGGGCCGCGGGTTTCCTGGGCCTCGACCCGGTGATTGAATTTGCCCACGCCGCGGAAGATGCGCTCAACCGGCTGCGCAAGGGCGAGATCCAGGTCAGCGCCCGGGTGATGGACTTGCTGCTGCGCTCGGCGGACGTGGTGCGCGGGCAGATCGATCAGCTCGCCCAGGGGCAAGAACCGACCTCCGCCGACCCCCAGTTGATCGAGGATCTCAACCAGATGGGTAACGACCCCGTCGCCGAAGCCGCGGACGTAGCGCCGTTCGCCGACGACGCGGCGGCCCCGGCGGATTTACCGATCGACGCTCCCGACGAGCCCGCCCTGCCCGGCCAGCCGCTGGACCTGGGCCCCCAAAAGATGGACCTGATCGAGTTCATGGTGACCGACCTGCAGGATTATTCCGCTCAGCTCACCGAGACGATCACGCAGCTGGACAACGACGCGACCCGCGGCGAGGCGGCCGAGCAACTCGGCGAAATCGCGGACAACCTGGTGAAGACCGCCGACTTTTTTGAACTCGACGACCTCACCGCCGTGACCCGGCTGATGTTCGAGATCGCGCCCAAGCTCAACGGCGTCGCGGCGGAGCTGATGCCCCACATCACCGTCCGTTTGCGGGCGAGTAAATGGATCATCGATGAGCAGGCCGCCGCCCTGGCGGACCTCCGGGTCTTGAGTTGGCCCCTCGAGATGTTCTTGCAGCGCCTGGGCCAGCTGGCGGACGATCAGCCGCTCGCCGAGGCCTCGGCCACCGGGCACGAAGGCTCGGTCCCCGCGGTGCTGGCCGCCGACGGCGTCCTGCCGGGCTCCGACTCTGCCGCGCCGGCGAGCGAACCAACCGCCGCACTCGATAAAGCCAAGGCCGGGCCCACCCTCAACCTCGCGGGCACCATCGCCCCGCAGTTCCCGCCGGCCCGCCCCACGCCGTCGATCCCCGCAGCCGATACCAAGCCCACTCCCCCTACCCCCCCTGCACCCCCCACTCCCGCCACGGCCGCTCCCGCTCCGCCGGTGACCAAAACCCCGGCCACCCCGGCGGCCAAGACCACCGACGCCGGCAAGTCCGCCCCCGCCCAGGTCGAGCAAACCATCCGCGTCGAGGTCAGCCGCCTCGAGTCGCTGCTCAACCTCGTGGGCCAACTCGTGCTCAATAAAAATCGCGTCGTCTCCCTGTCCCGCAGCGTGCGGGACCAAGGCATCGATCAGGAACTGGAAGAAGCCTTTACCGAAGCCGCCGGCGATCTGGATCGGCTCACCAGCGAACTCCAGGTCGGCGTCATGCGGACGCGGATGCAGCCGTTGGCCAAACTCTTCGACCGCTACCCCCGCGTGATCCGCGACATCGCCCGGCAAACCGAAAAACAGATCAACCTCGAAATCGTCGGCAAAGACACCGAGGTCGATAAGTCAGTCCTCGAACTCTTGGCCGACCCCCTGGTCCACATCCTGCGCAACTCCGCGGACCACGGCGTGGAAACCCCCGCGGTCCGCCTCGAAAGCGGCAAGGCCGAAGACGGCACGATCAGCCTCTCCGCCGAGCATCAGGGCAGCCACGTCCGCGTCGCGATCACCGACGACGGCAAGGGCTTGTCGCGTGAAGTCATCGGCGGCAAGGCGGTCGAAAAAGGACTCGTCAGCGCCGACGCGCTGGAAAAAATGGCGGACGAGGAAATCTTCCGCTTCATCTTTGAAGCCGGCTTCTCCACCGCCGCGCAGGTGTCGGACCTCTCGGGCCGGGGCGTGGGCATGGACGTGGTCCGCACCAACATTAACAAGCTCAACGGCCAGATCAACATCACCTCGACCCACGGCCTGGGCACGACCATCGAAATCCTGATCCCGCTCACCGTGGCGATCATGCCCGCGATGATGGTCGAGTCCGACGCCGACCAGTACGCCGTGCCGCTGCAGAGCATCGTCGAGATCGTGCGTCCCGAAGACGCCGCCATCTCCACCATCCAGGGCCAGCGGGTCGTTCGGCTGCGGGACAGCGTGCTGCCGCTGATCGACCTCCGCGATCGACTCGGCCAGCCGGCGCTGCCGCCGCAGGATCGCTTTGCGGTGGTGGTGAAAGTGGCCGGGCAACAGGTCGGCCTCGTGGTCGATCGCCTCATCGGCCAGCAAGAAATCGTCATCAAACCCCTGGACGACGCCTTCACCCACGGCGGCCCGTTCTCCGGCGCCACCATCCGTGAAGACGGCCGGGTCTGCCTCATCCTCGACGTCATCGAACTAATCAAGTCCACCAAAGTCGCGACGCCCACCCCGTTGCAAACCGACTCGGCCGACGACCCCCGGCCCATTCCCATCCACCGCGACGCCGCCTAACCCCCCCCTTCATTACCCCCACCCGCCTCTCGCTAAAACTTCCCCCCCCTGCACGAGCTGACGCTCATTGATTCCCTTACACGCTTGCCCCTCAGGAGATCCACCCTTGGACAGCCAATTCATCCTTCCGTTTATCGATTCGGTTCACAATGTTTTTGAAACCATGCTGCAGTTTCAAGTGCAGGTCGCCACGCCGTCGATCAAGGCCGCCGACTCTTCCTCCCACGACGTGTCGGGGATCATCGGGATGTCCGGGGACGTCGAGGGCACGATCGTGCTGGGCTTCCCCACCGCGACCGCCGAGCGGGCGGTGTCGGCGTTCACCGGCATGGAGATGGACAGTCAGCACGAAGACTTCGCCGACGCCGTGGGCGAGCTGGTCAACATGGTTTCCGGCGGTGCGAAGGCGAAATTCACCAACCGCAACGTGAGCATCACCTGCCCGTCGGTCATCGTCGGTCAGCACCACACCGTGGCGGGCCGGAAAGACATGCCCACGATCCACATCCCCTGCACGTCGGACTTGGGCAGCTTCAGCGTGGACGTGTCGATCCGCGATGCCCTGGCGGCCGAAGCCGCGGCGTAAATTTTGCCGGCATCATTTGGTCGGCCTGTTTCCTAAAACATTTGATAGTTCTCCGTCTATTTAATTGGCCTTAGCACGAATACCCTTTTACCTCATCATCGAGAAACCCTATGAAAGTTTTATTGGTTGACGACTCCAAAACCATGCGCAACATCCAGCGCGGCATCCTGACTCAACTCGGCTACGAGCAGATCGAAGAGGCCGTCGACGGACAGGATGCGCTGAGCAAGGTCGCGGCCTTCAACCCCGAGTTGATCCTGCTGGACTGGAACATGCCCAACATGGACGGCATCACGTTTATCCGTCAGTACCGCAGCACGGGCGCGAAGATCCCCGTGATCATGGTCACGACCGAGGCGGAGAAGTCCCGCGTGGTCGAAGCGATCAAGGCCGGTGTGAACAACTACGTGGTCAAGCCGTTCACCCCGAACGTGCTGGGCGAACGCATCGAGGAAACGCTCAGCCGTATGGCGGCGTAAGGCTCCGCGTCGGTTTGTAATTCTTGCTTTGTTGACCCCGGACTTACCATGCGCATCCTGATCACAGACGACTCGGTTTTTATGCGGTCGGCCATCAGCCGGGTGCTCGGCGAGCAGCGCGATTTCGAGATCGTGGGCAAGGCCAAGGACGGCCGCGAGGCGGTCGCGTTGGCCAAGTCGCTGCGACCCGACGTCATCACGATGGACATCGAGATGCCGGAGATGGACGGCCTCACCGCGCTGCGCCGGATCATGCGTGAAGCTCCGACGCAGGTGCTCATGTGCTCGACGCTGACCACCGAAGGCTCGATGCAGTCGTTGCAGGCCTTGCGGCTGGGCGCGGCCGACGTGATCCCCAAAGAGACGTCGCCCGACCGGGAGCTGCGGCAACGTTTTCTGGACGACCTGATCCGCCGGGTGCGGGGGCTTGGCGAGCACAAGCAGCAGTTGGAAGCGAACCCGCCGGTCCGCGATCCGCTGAGCCGTCAGGACCTGCCGCGATTTGAGGCGGGCCGGTTTGATGTGTTGTGCATCGGGTCCAGCACCGGGGGCCCGCCGGTGTTGGAGAAGTTGGTGGCGGCCTTGCCGAGCGATTTGCGGTTGCCGGTGGTGATCGCCCAGCACATGCCCCGGGTGTTTACCGAGTCGATGGCCCGGCGTTTGAACGAGCTTTGCGCGCTGGAGGTGGTCCACGCCGAGAACCGGATGCGGCTCGAACCCGGGCGGGTGTATGTCGCCCCCGGCGGCGAGCACACCGCGATCGACCGGGCATCGCTGACCCAGCGGCGGCTGCGGATGGGGGCCGAGCCGCGGGAGGCGTTGTACATGCCCTCGGCGGATGTGCTGTTTGGCAGCGCCGCGGAAATCTGCGGTAAGCGGGTCCTGTCGATCATCCTGACGGGCATCGGCAAAGACGGGGTCAAGGGGGCGGCGGCGCTGCACGCACTGGGGGCACCGATCCTGGCGCAGGACCGCGCATCGTGCGTGGTCTACGGCATGCCGCGGGCGGTGGTGGACGCGGGGTTGGCAACGGCGGTGCTGAACCCCGAGCAGATCGCCCAGACGCTGGGCGGATTGACGCGTCGCGCGGCGGCGTGAGCCGGAGGCATCGAGATCGAATGCATCAGTAGGCGTTGCGTTTGCGGAGCGGGACGTGGGCGGGGTCGAGGGTGGCGAGGGTGTCGGCGACGCGCGGGCCGGTGTCGCCGCGGCCGTAGGGATGGCGGAGTCGGCGGGTGTCGAGCGTGAGGGCCTGCGCCAGGGCGGAGGAGATTTCCGCGGCGTCGTGACTGCAGGAGATGACGGAGGCGGGGGTTTCCCGGCCGCCCTGGCGGTCGCCGACGTTGACCGCGGGGGTGCGGAGGACGGCGGCCTCGATGAGCCCGGCCGAGGAATTGCCGACGATGCCGCGGGCGGCTTTGAGCTGCGAGAGAAACTCGGCGCGGGGCAGGTGGTCGCGGATTTGGTCGTTCGCGGTATGGCCTTGGGCGCGGGCGGTGTGGAGGGCGTCCATGATGCCGTCGCGGCCGGGGTCGTGGTTGGGCAACAGGATGAGACGGCGGTGGCCGGCGGTGGACTGGAGCAGCGTGGCCATGCGGTGATGCTCGACGGCATCGTCGGCGCCGGTGGGGTGGTGCATGACAATGAGGTCGAACCGGTCGTCGGCGGGTTGGACCCGGGCCAAGCCGTCGACGGCGGGGGAGCCGTGGTTGAAGATCACCGCGGGGTGTTCGCCCAGGCGGACCAGTCGGCGGCGGCTGACGGCGGTCGCCGGGAAATGCAGGTGTGCGAGTTTGCTGATGGCGTGGCGCAGGGATTCGTCGGCGACGCCTTCGGCGCGGTCGCCGCCGTGGAGGTGGGCAACGCGGATCCCCCCCACCGCCGCGGCGGTGGCGGCGGCGAAGGCTTCGATCCGGTCGCCCAGCACGACCACGATGTCGGGCTCCAGCGTGACGAAGGCTTGAGCGAAGTGGCGGACCCCGGTGCCCAGCGCCACCGCGTCGTGGTGGCGACCGACGCGGGCTTGGCCTGCGCGGTGTTGATCGCTTTCCGCGCCGGCGGCGGGTTGCTGCATCCGCACCTTGGCGGCGGGGGTGAAAGGCAGGTCCCGGTGGGTGCCGCTGATCAGGTGCATCCCCGCGACGATCAGTTGGAGGGTGAGGTCGGGGTGGGCCTGGACGGCCTGCATGACCGGCAGCAGCAAACCGGCCTCGGCCCGCGTGCCGGTGACGATCGCGATGCGGCGGAGGTGGTCCATAGGAGAGAGAGGTTGTCGCCGCGTCGGCGTCGCGGCGCGGGGAGCTTATCCGGCGGCGGCGGACGGGCGACGGCCGTCGCCCTGGGTTTCGAGGCGGAGTTGCAGGGTGGCTTCGGCGACGCGGAGGTCCACCGGGCCGTCGATGTCCACGACCTGGCCCGGCTCGGTGAGGACGGCCCGGCGATCGGTGCCCAGGAACGAATGGGGGCGGTGGGGGGTGGCGGAGAAGAGGCTGTCGCGGGTCACGGCGATGACGCCGCCGTCGAGTTGGTAGACCGGGGGCAGGTCCTGGCGGCGATGGATCTCGTTTTCTGCGTAGGCCTGCATTTGGTCCTCTAGCGGGCCGTCGAGGGACTTCATCCAAAAGGGGTGGTGCTTACCCACGGGGCAGAGCGACTGGACCGAGTCGCAGCCGGTCTGGCGGAGCTTGGCCAGGGCGCGCTCGGTGAGGTCCACGGGCCGGACCGGGACGTTGCCGTAGAGGATGACGATGGCGTCGTGGTTGCCGATGATGGAGGTCACGGCGTGGCGGGCGGCGGCGTCCACGGGGGCGGTGTCGTGGGCGAATTCGTAGGGCCGGGTGACGACCTCGACGCCGGCGTGGGCGCCGATCTGCGCCATCTCGGCGCTGTCGGTGGAGAGCAGCACGCGGTCGAGGCTGGGCGAATCCAGGGCGTGCTGAAGGGTCCAGACCAGGCAGGGCTGGCCCGCGAGGGGCAGCTTGTTTTTGTGGGGCAGGCCTTTGCTGCCGGCGCGGGCGAGGATGACGGCGAGAGCATTCATGGGGTAGATATCCGGCTCGCCAGGGAGGTGTTGCAGGGGATGTCGGGGGGGGGGCGGAGGGGGGGAGTGGAACGGTATCCGAGGTTGGCTATCGGCTAAGGGGTGAGGCGGTCTGCAACATCGCGGGGTCGGCCCGCGGCGCAGGGCGTTAACGTCTTTAATCCTCGAAAGGGGCTTGCCCATCCCCCCCCTCCCTTCATTTCGCTATGGCCCTTACCGGTTCAGTTTCCGGTGGGGTGGGGGTGGGGGTGGTGCAGCGACCACCAATCGCGGCAGCGGCGGCAGACGGGGGCGTCGTCGGTGTGGCCGGGCGGGGGGAGGGTGGGCAGGCGTTGCCACAGTTCGAGCAGCGGGGTGTCGCGGAGGTTGCCCAGCGCGGCGCGGCCCAGCCAGTCTTGCCCGCAGACGGTGACCCGGCCGTCGGACAAGACGGTAAGGCGGTGCTTGGTCTGGTGGGGGCTTGGGGGTTTCCACGGCGGTTCCATGGGCACGGGGTTTTGGTCGGGGGCGAGGGCGAAACCGCCGGTGCCGCCGGTGGGGCAGCGGTCGATCACGGCGTGGCCCACGAGGTGCATCCACCGCTCGAAGAAGGATTCCATGTCGGTGACGGTGTCGGCGGTCTTGACCAGGCGGGGGACGATCCACGGCAGGCCGTGGCCGTGGCCAACGTCGGTGTCGGTGTCCTTAGACGAAAGGCGTTGCCGGCGGCGATCGAAGAGCCACTGGAGCGTGTCCATCACCGCGGCGAAGCGGTCTGGACCCATGACTTGTTGGTAAGTCGCAGCGGTGTCGGCGTTGAGCCGGACGCTGACGATGTCGATCCAGCGGTCCGTGCCGTGGGTGGTGAAGGTTTGGGTGAGCGGCTTGAGGGCGGCGCGTTCCGCCAGTAAGTCGGTTTCCACGTGCAGGGCCTCGACGTCGGCGTCGAAGGCGGCCTGGGCGAGGGCGGGCCAGTCGGGGTGTAGGGTGGCATCGCCCAGGCCGCCGAAGGTGACCGCGAGCCCCGCGCACTGGGCGAGGAGGTCGCGCGCCAGGGCGGGGTCGAGGTCGGGCCGGGACAGATCGACGTGGTGCTGGGGGGTGATGGGCCCGTTGGCGAGTCGGCGGGGGGTGAGCTCGAGGGTAATCTGCGGGGGCAGGGTGTTGAAGACCCGCCGGGGTTCGTCGAGTTCGAGTTGACGGCAGGCGGCGGTGACGGCGTGGGCGTCGGCGGTGGGGAAACGGTCGCCGAGGGTGTGGGCCAGGCGATTGAGCCGATCACGGCCGGCGGGGGTGTCGTAGATGAATCGGCGGGCGGTGTCGCGGACGGTCGCGGCGATGGGGTGGTTGACCTCCCGGCCGATGGGATCGAGGGCGGGTCGGCGGGGGTTGTAGGCGAGGATGCCGCCGACGCTGGCGTGGTGGCGGGCGAGGTCTTCGAGCACGCCGCGGCCGACGACCAGCGGGCCCAGGCCGGGCGGGGCCTGGGTGAAGGTGAGTTTCATGGCGTCGGGGGCCTGGAGGTGCAGGTCCAGCAGGGCGTCGGCGTAGGCGGGATCGAAGAGGCACCAGTCGCCGCCGAGGAGGACGGCGGCCTCGGCGTTGAACGTTTGCAGGGCGGCGACCAGGGGCGCGGCGGGGAGCAGCTCATCCCAGGCGGTGGCGCTGCCGAGTCCGCCGCGCCACGCGGCGGTCGCCCACCGGCGGGCGCTGCGGCGGCGGGGGGTGTGGGCGTCGCCGGCGACATCGGGGTGGGCCAGCGCCGAGACGGGCTTGCAAAACGGCCGGGTCGCGATCCCCGCCAGGGGGTCGGCGTGGGGGGGGTGGACCACGACGATACGCTGGATGCGGGCGATGCGTTGGGCCCGGTCGAGGGTGTGGTAGAGCACCGGCTGGCGGGCGAGAATGTCGGTCAGCGACCGGGCGTGGCCGAGCCGGCCCTGCTGGGGGTGGGCCACGAGGATCGCAATGGCGGGGGGGGCGGGTTGAGCGGTGGGGGGCGGGGGGGACATCAGCTCAGGCCGCCGCGGGGACCACGGGGTTGGGGGCCGGGGTGGTCGAGGGTGCCGTCGCCGGGGTCAGGCGGCCGTGACGCGTGTGGAAACGTTGGCGGGCCGCGTCGAGGATGGTTAGCGTCTCATCGCAGGCCTGGATAATCCAGTCGATGTTGTCGGCGTCGCGCCGCAGCTGGGCGGCCAGGGTCTGCATCGTGTCGGACCGCTCCCCGCCCCCCCCCCCGGTACCTCCCCCCGCACCGGCGGCGGCCCGGCTGATCTGACGGTCGGCCCGGCTACGGCGGTACTGGCCCATCGCATTGACCTGATTCACCAGGGCAAAGGGCGCGCGGAGGTCGGTGTCGATGCGGCCGCGGTGGCGGTCGAGTTTCGGAAACAGCTGGTTGAGCTTGGCCGAACGGTCCTGCTCGACGCAGCGCTGCATCTGGCGGATCAGGCCCAGGCTTTTCCGGGAGACTTCGCGGAGCTGGCGCACCTGATCGACCCGGTGCTCCAGCAGCGCCGCGAGGCGCGCCAGCCGAGCGGGATCCAGCCCGCGGGGCGGCCGCGCGAGGTCGGGGGTGGCGGTCGTGGCGTGCGTGGCCAGTGCTTGGGCGAGGGTCATGCGGACGGTGTGTTGCTTGGGCAGGCCGCCCTCGGTGGCGTCGATCACCCGCTGCCCCGCAGTCTCGGCGTCGGCGAAGTCACGTTCAAATTGCTTGAGGTAGGTCGTCATCTGCTCGTCGGAGTAGATGGGCCGGCCGTGGATGTCGTCGAATTTTTGCAGGTGGTTGCGCATGCGGGCGACGCGCTGCCACTCCATCATTTCGAGAGTGTTGAAGGGGTTGAGTTCGCAGTCCCAGACCTGATGGACGGCGGTGCCGGGGGCGTAGTAGAGCCCGTCGGAAAAGCCCAGGTCCTGGCCGATGAAGATCACCGGGTCGCAGCCCAGGTGGCGGGCGAGGTAGTAAGAGAGGTGGGCGACGGTCGCGCCCGCCTTGATGGGCACGATGGGCCGGGCCAACCCGCCGCCGGGGACCGCGTCGGCCAGGCCCGGTTCTTGGGGGTGACCCAGCAAGGCATCGCTGAAGGAATTGTGGGTCACGCGGATGGGGCCGGGGAAGGCGTCGAGGATCGCGGCGTTGGCTTTGGGCTCGGCGACCAGGGTCACGTCGGGCAGGTCCGGCAGACCTTCGTAAAACCGGGCACAGATCGGCGAATAGTCCAGCGCGGTCACAAAGTCGGGCCGGATGCCGCGGTCCAGCAGCGGCTTGAGGGAGGTCTGCACGGCGATGAGCACGACGTTCTCGCGGACCGCGGGATCGCGGAGCAGGTCGATGTTCTTCACCAGGCTCGGACCCGCGCCCACGCAGATCGCCGGTCGGCCGGGGCAGAGGTTGTGCAGGTCGTCGGTGGTCGCGCCCGCGGCGTAGACGTCCAGATTATCCGCGAGGTTGCGGCAGGTGCGCGTGGCGTTGACCAACGCGGTGGCGATGTTGGTGCGGCAATAGGCCAGCACGTCGGCGAGGTCGCGGCCGAAAGCCTGCACCGCCTCGGGAGATCGACGATGCGCGCAAAGGCAGGGTGACCAGCTGCGTGCCCTGGGTCAGCAGACCCGCGGAGCGTTCGAGGGCCTGGAGCTGGGCGGCCCGGTCGACGTCGGGCCCCGCCATGAGGATCACGTTGGACCGGCCCAGGAGAGCAGCGAAATCCAGGCGGGTCAGCACCGCCGCGAGCAGGGCGAGGTCGGGCTCGTAGATCAGCAGGAGGCCGGTGTCGCCGAGGGCGGCGTGGGCGGCGGTCGCGGCGTAACCCAGCCCCAGGCCCAGCAGCGCGACGCAGGCGGTGGAGGTGAAGTCGATCTCCGCCAGGAGCTTGTCGGCCTCGGCGGCGGGGTCGTACCGGCTGGCCAGGGGTTGGGGGCGGGGGTGTTCTGCCGAAGCGGGCAGGCTGGCGCACACTTGTCCGTTGCGGGCGGTGTCCCAGGTCAACGCGAGGGGCGTCGTCGTCCGCAGAGTCTCGGCCAGGGCGGGGTGGCGGCGGCTCAGGGCCGCCAGATTGGCGCAGGATGTCGGGGGACGCAATGGGCATGGCAACAGTGAGTTATCGGAGTGCTCGCCGCGTGGGCTTGAAGATAGGCGGTGAAGGCCGTGCGGCGAGATCAGGTTGAACCGCGCGGCTGGTTTGTCCTCGGGGGCAAACGACGCGCGGGACGCTCATCCCGCCAAGGCGCAATCGCGACAGGCGTTAGAATGGAGCGATGCACGCGGCGTTGCTGGTGAATTCGGCCTGGTTGGATGAAGAGCGGGTCACGCTGAGCCAGCTGATGGTGGGGTTGGTCGATGAGCAGGTGCGGTTGACGCGGGTGCTGCCCAGCCGGGCGGTGGGGTGCGGGCCGGGGCAGATGAGCGAGTCGTTGCTGTGCGGGCAGATGACCTGGGGCGAATCGAAGCTGGGGGCGATGAATCAGCGGCGGCTGGTCAAGCTGATGGGGGCGCTGGACACCGCGGGCGTGGACCTGTTGCACGCGTTTCACGGGGAGTTGTGGCAGCCGGCATTGGTGATGGGCGATCATCTGGAGGTGCCGGTGATCTGCCATGTGGCGTCGATGCAGGAGGCGGGTCAGGCGGGCCGCCTCACGCGGTTCTTCACGCCCGGGCAATCGACGTTCGTGGCGACGACCGGGCCGATCGCGGCGGAGCTGCGGCGGGTCACGGAGAACCTGGTGCGGATCGAGACGATCGTGCCGGGGGTGCACGTGGGCGATCCGGCGTTGCAGGAGCGCCAGCCGGGGGAGACGCCGAGCTTCGCGGTCTGCGGCGACGGGCTGATGGACGCGGCCTACGGGCAATTGCTGGAGGGGATCCGGCAGGTGGTGGACGCCCGGCCCGAAACGCAGTTTTTCTTCGACGGCCAGCGTAGCGATCAGCGGCAGGTGTGGCGCGCGGTGCAGAGCATGGGATTGCTGGGCAACAGCACCTTCACCCCCCAGCGACTGGGGCGACGCGACCTGCTGCTGATGGCCGACGCGGTGGTGCATCCCCAGGCCCTGGGCCGCTCCCGCAGCGTGACCCTGGCGGCGATGGGGCAGGGGCTGCCCGTGCTGGCGGCGGAAGACCCGGCGCTGGATTATCTCATCGACGGGCACACCGCCTGGACCTTGCCTCAGCCCACCGGGGCGGCCTGGGCGGAGTTGATCACCCGGTTGATCCGCGACCCGCACGCCGCAACCGAGCTGGGGCTGCGCGCGCCGGGCGTGGGTCGCCGAAGAACGCCTGGCGAGCGATCAGGTCGTGCGCATCCTCTCGCTGTACCGCAGCGTGGTGGGCGAGCCGTTGGCCTTCGGGCCATGAAGTTAAACTACCGCGATGGACGTTTTACGAACGCGGGCAGAACTCGACGCCTGGCGTTGGCAAATCACGGGCCGAGTCGTGTGGGTGCCCACCATGGGGGCCCTGCACGCCGGACACCTGGCCCACATCGGCCGGGGCCGGGGATGGTTGGCGGGTCAACAAATTCAAGCCGATGCGGGAGAAAATGAAGAGTCGAGTGAACGGGAGAACGAGGGGGGGGAGGGCGGGGTGATTGTGAGTGTGTTTGTGAACCCGACGCAGTTCGGGGCGGGGGAGGACCTGGCCCGGTATCCGCGGACCCTGGAGATCGACTTGGCCAAGTGTGCCGCCGCGGGAGCCGCCGCGGTGTTCGCCCCCGCGGTGGAGGTGATGTACCCCGCGATGGGCGTAGAGGGAGGCGGGGGGGGGGCGGTGGAGATGACGGTGCCGGGGCTGACCGACGTGCTGGAGGGGGCCCGGCGGCCGGGGCATTTCGCGGGCGTCTGCCGGGTGGTGACGAAGTTTCTGAACCTGATCGCGCCCGACGCGGTGACGTTTGGGCAGAAAGATTACCAGCAGCTGTGCGTGGTGCAGGCGGTGATCGACGACCTCATGATGAACGTGCAGGTCCTGGAAGTGCCAACGGTGCGGGAGGACGACGGCCTGGCGATGAGCAGCCGCAACCGTTACCTGGACGAGACCACGCGGAAGCACGGCCGAGGACTGAGCAAGGCCCTGCGGCAAGCCCAGCAAATGGTGAGCGACGGCGAAAGCGACCCCGCCGCCCTCGAATCCGCCATGCGCCGGACGATGCGGGCCCACCAGGTGGCGGTGGATTACACCGCCGTCCGGCGGGAGCGGACGCTGACGGAGGTCGACGTGGTGAGGCCCGGCGAGTGCGTCGCTCTGCTCGCGGGGAAGGTCGGCACCGACGCGGCCGGGCAAGGCGGGGTGCGGCTGATCGACAACCTGTGGCTGGGTTGATCCGGTAACCCTTGGCAACCGAACCCGGTCCTACCGCTAGCCATCCGTAAGTGGTCGGCCTGAATCGCTCGGCCTCAGGAGCCGGGCGTTGGGTCGGCGCGGGGCATCGGCTGGCGGGGCTGGGGCAGGGCCATCGACGGGAGATACGCGGCGTCGGCGGCCGCGGGGAAGCGGAAGCCCGAGGTGTCCAGGCGGGGGTGGCCGGCGTCGTCGTCGGCCGGGGCGGGTTGGTCGGCAAGGCGGAAGTTCAGCCGAAGGTTGCGGTAGTTTTCGTGCGCCGGCGCCAGCGTCCGCCGGGGGGCGGCGGGGGTGTCGGGCGTCAGTTGAAAGACGGTGTTGGCGGGGATCAGGGCGAGGCTCTCGCCGCGGTAACGGATGTAGTCGGGCCGATCGAGCAGCGCCCGCAGGCCGGGGGAGCGGTACTGAAACGTCGCGGAATGCGTGAGGCCCGTGCTCGGGTCTACGACCAGGGGCTGGGCGGGATTGTAGGGCGTCCAGGATTGGCCGAAGTCCGCGAGGGTCAGTCGGGCGGCAAACGAATGCCGCGCGATGCCCGGCTCGACCCGGCGGAGGCTGGTGGAGTGGACCCCGCGGTCGGCGATGGTGGCGTCGATCGGGCCGCCCGCGGGATTCGGGTTGGCCAGGGGTTGGCCCTCGGCCGACGCGGTCACGCCGCCGCCGCTCATCCCGCAGATCAGACCCAGGAGCAGCGTGCCCCGAGAAAATCCGCTCGCCAGAGGAAACATTGCGGGGGGAAATGGCATCGACATCACGAATCCGATTGTAAGTCCGCGGAGGTGCGACACCAAAAACAAAACCCACGGATCGGGTCCGTGGGTGGGCCGGGTGTCGCACCCAATACCGCCGGGTCACGGCCGCTTCAAGCGATGCGGGTCCTAGGGCTTTACTGGGTGACCAGGTCCGGATCGAGCAGATCGACGTCGATCATGATGTACTGCGTCTCGTTGAAGTCGAAGGTCTGACGATCCAGCCGCTTGCCACCTTTCATGTGGCTGCCGTAGCGGGCGGTGGCGTCGTTGGTCCAGAGTTCCCACTGCACGGTGTCCGCGGGGATGTTGGGGCTGGAGTATTCTTCGCCGCCCTTGCCGTTGCGGCTGAAGTCCAGCAGGAGCTGCTGGCCCACGGGGATGTCCTTGGTCCACAGCGTTTGGCCCGACTGCACCGAAACCAGGGACACGGACTTGGGCTGGATCGCGGTGGAGCGGAAGACGTGGCGGTCCTGCGAGCAGCCGACACTCAGCAGCAGCACGGCGGCGAGAACGATCGGAGTCAGCAAACGGCGGCGGGGCGTCGTGGTCATCGGGGGGGAGTCCTTGCGGGCGAGGCGGAGGGGGATAGGTAATGCAAAAGTTTAACAGGAAAAAACGGCGGACGGTCGGGGGTAACGCCGGCAAGGCTTCACGCCGAGGCGGGCGGGGCACCGGGCGAGGGAGCGGGCGAAGCGTGCCGGGTCCCGGGGGGGCGGAGGGGGGGTCAGAGGGGGGGGGTGTTGTTGTTGGATCTCCCAAGTCAGCCGGTCGCCGGTGCAGTCGAGGTGGGCGGCAAAGAAGCCGCCGCGGTGTTTCCAGAACATCGGCCAGATGATCTGCCGATCGGTATCGGGAATGTTGAGTTTTTCCAAGGCCTCGGGGGCGTGCCATTCCAGCGAGCCCTCGTCGAAGGTGGTGGCCTGCAGCTGGACGGGGCGGGTGACTTCGTAGAGGAACATCAGCCAGTGGGTCTGGTTTTCGTAGGCGGTTTCGGACACCATGCCGGTGAGGTGGAGGTCGGCGGGGTCGATGACCAGGCCGGTCTCCTCGTGGATTTCGCGGATGCGCGCAGGTGGTGGGGCTTTCGCCCCGGGCTTGTTCGAGCTTGCCGCCGATGGGCGAATAGAGGTCGCGATTCGGCGGCTTGCAGCGGTGCAGCAGCAGGAGGTTGCCCGCCTCATCGAATAGATAGCAGAGCACCGCGATCTTGTAGGGCAGCACGGGGGGCGGGGGCGACACGCCGTCGCCGGCCCGGGGGGCGGGCGGAAGCAGAAGCGGCGGTCGGGGCGGGAGCGGGGTGGGACACCGCGGAAGTGTAATCCATCTGCCGAAGACTTGAAGCCCGCCCGCCCCCGTTGCCCGGGCTTGCCCGAGAGAGACCCAAAGGCGGTTCACGCGGCGGCTTAGGCGGCGTCGGCCTGGTCCCCGGCCTCGTCTTCGCTATCGAGAAAGACCGGGGCGTCGGCGTCTTCGATACCAGTCCTCGGCCCCGGGGATGTCCAGGGTGGTGGCGGCGGTCTTGCGGTAGCCCAGCTTGCGGAGGATTTCGAGGACCTCGGTCCAGGTGGGGAAGGGGCGCTGGTTGACACGCTTGTAGGCGTCGATGGCCTTGATGAACAGGAACTGCTCGGGGGTCATCTCGCCTTCTTCGGCGGCTTTGACGAAGTCGTTGCGCCGCCGGCCCGGGCCGCGGCGGCGCTCCAGCCCCGTGCCCGGCGAGCGGGTGTCGAGGACGTTTTCTCGACGCTCGGGCCCGGCGTAGGCTGCGCTCGGGTCGGCGGAGGGGGGGTCGGTCAAGAAGCGGAAGAGGAAGCGGCGTGTGGCCATCGGTGAGCTCCGGCGGGTCGTGATCGACCGATCGGCACGCGGGCCACACGGCCGGCGGGGATCAGTCGTCTTCGTCGAGATCGAAGTAGCCGTCGTCGTCGTCATCGTCGTCGTCGTCGAAGAAGTCGTCATCGTCGTCTTCTTCATCGTCGTCGTCGAAGATGGTCGTCTTCGTCGTCTTCGAGCGCGTCGTCGTCCTCGTCATCGTCAAAGACGTCGTCGTCATCCAGTTCGTCGTCGTCTTTACGGGCCGATAAAGCCGAGGCCGGCCCGTCATAATCAAACCAGGCCGCATCGTTGGCCAGCCAACGGCCGTCGTCGGCCGTGGGGCTGTCGCTGACCGGGTTGCTGAAGATGGAATCCACCATGTCGTGTCTCCTGCGTGGCGTCAGGCTATGAACCCAAAATCGCGGCGGACTTGCCGGGCACCACTGCCCGAATCGATCAAGCCCGCCCCGCGGTTAAACTATCGGGCCGTTGAACTTTGTCAATGGCCCCGCGGGGTCGGGCGTCAGTTTTTCTCTGCCCGGGGCTACCCCGACCCTGCTCATCCCCCGGGCTTGACTCGCTTGCATCACCGTTTCTAACTCCCGTCGAAGTTCAACCGCTTTTCACTATGCCCGAATCCAACGCTCCTGTCCCCGCCGACTGCCCGCCCACCCCACCCCCCGCCCTCCTTCCGCCGGGCGTGTCCTCGCCGTCGGTCCGCGCCGCGGGGCCGACGGGCGGCGGGGACCCGTCCCGGTCGGGGTGGAACTTCACGGCCGCCCTCGCGGCGTGGCTGTTGCCGGGGCTGGGCCACCTGCTGCTGCGGCAATCCGGCCGGGGCGTGATCCTGGGCATCACCGTCGGCACGCTTTGGTTAGCGGGCCTGCTGATCGGGGGCATCTCCGTGGTCGATCGCACGGACCACCCCGCCTGGTTTCTCGGACAGATGTTGATCGCCCCGTCTTTTGCCGCCGACCTGTACCGCGGGAAGTTGGTCCGCGAACACGAAGGCCGCTTTGTCCCCGAAGACGATCCGCCCTTCGAGCCCGCCTACGGCCGAGCCCACGAACAGGGCACGCTGTTCACTTCGCTGGCGGGGCTGTTCAACCTCCTGGCGATCATCGACATCCTCTATCGACAGGAGTAGCGACCGATGGCGGCCCGGTATCTCCGACGTTGCTTCGTTTCCTTCATGATGTTGAGTCTCGCCTACCGCCCTTTTGTGGATCCGCTGCCCATCGGTAATTCTGCCGCGTGGGGGCTGCTGTTTATTCCGCTGGTACTCTTGGTTTCGGTGGCCTACAAGACCATCAAGCTGCGGCGATCTGCGGGAGCTGCCGCGGCAGGCCGGCCGATTGGCGGTCCAAATCTTTTTGTTCATGGGGCTGGCGGCCGCGGCACTGTGGGCGTTGACGCGCTGGGTCTAAAAGGTCGGCGTGGGGGTCTAACGCAGCACGCTGCCGGGGATCACGACCGGCCGCGGGCGGCCGTGGGGAGCTTGCCCGAACCACCGGGTGGTAGGCCGGCGTGGGTCTGCAGACGCGTTGCGGTAGACTCCCGCGATGAAGGCATTGCTCCAACAATTGGTGGCGGGGGAGTCGTTGTCCGTCGAGCAGGCGGTCCACGGGTTTGATTTGATCATGACCGGCCGGGCGGAGCCGGCGCAGACCGGGGCGTTGTTGTCGCTGATCGCGCAGCGCGGCCCGACGGTGGACGAGGTGGTGGGTGCCGCCCAGGTGATGCGGCGGGAGGCCGTGCCGGTGCGCTGCCCCGCGGGGCTGACGATCGTCGATACCTGCGGGGCCGGGGGCACCGGATCGACGCTGTTTAACATCTCGACCGCCGCGGCGCTGGTGGCCGCGGCCGCGGGTCGGCCGCGGGGCGTCGCGGTCGCCAAGCACGGCAACCGGTCGGTCACGTCGCGCTCCGGCTCGTCCAACGTGCTGGAGCAACTGGGGGTCAGGCTCGACGCCTCGGGGCAGACGCTGACCCGCTGCCTCGACGAGGCGGGCATGTGTTTTTGCTACGCCCCGCAGCACCACCCGGCGATGAAGCACGCCGGCCCGGTACGCGCGGCGCTGGGGTTTCGCACGATTTTCAACCTGCTGGGGCCGCTGACCAACCCGGCGGGAGCCCGGCGGCAGCTTATCGGCGTGCCGTCGCCCGAGGCGGCGCAGCTCATGGCCGAGGTGCTACTGCGTCTCGACGCCGAGCGGACCATGCTGGTACACACCGTGTTGCCCGACGGCCACAGCCTCGGCGAGCTGACGACCTTCGGCCCCGCGTCGGCGGTGGAGCTGCATCACGGCATGACCCGGCAGTATCCGATCGATGCCGCGTCGCTGGGGCTGCCCTTTGCCCTGCCCGACTCGGTGACGATCCAGACCCCGGCCGACAGCGCGAAACTCGTCATGCGGGTGCTGGACAATCAGCCCGGCCCGGCGCGGGACATCGTCGTGCTCAACGCCGCCGCCGCCCTGATGGTCGCCGACGCGGTCGAATCTCTCGAAGCCGGCCTGGTGTTGGCCAGCGATGCGATCAACGACGGCCGGGCCAAGCGCGTCCTCGAACAACTCGTCAAGCTCACCCAGGCCCACTGACTCCCCCCCGCGATGCCCGATGCTGCCTACAACCTCGCGGTCGAAACGTCTTCCCGCCGCGGACTGATCGCGCTGGGGCAGGGCAGCGACGTGTGGGCGGTCGCCGAGCTGCCCGCCAAACGCCGACACAACCTCGACCTGATCCCCGCGATCGACACGCTGCTGAGACAACATGGCCTGGTGCCCGGCGATCTCGCAGAACTCTACGTTTCGCTCGGCCCCGGATCGTTCACCGGGCTGCGCATCGCCGTCGCCACCGCGAAAATGCTCAGCCTGACGCTGAAGACCAAGCTGGTGGGGGTGCCCACCCTCGACGTGCTGCGTCACCAACACCCCGGGGCCATGGTCTGCCTCAACGTCAAGCGCGAGACCGCCTGGGCGGCCCCGGGCCGGGAGGTGCCCCCGGAAGTGGTGGACCCGGCCCCCGCGTTCCGGAGTTTGGAGGAGATCCTTGGCGCGGGGCTGCCCCTGGTGGCCGACACCCTGGAGGACGCGACGCCGGTCGAGCCGGACGTGCGGGTGCTTCACCGCCTGGGTCACACCGCGGCGCAGGCCAACCGCTACGATGACCCGCTGACCCTCGCCCCGCTGTACCTCCGCGAGCCCGAAGCGGTGACCCTCTGGGACCAACGCCACGGACCCGAGGCTTAGCCATCGGCGGCCGACCCGGCGCGTGGCGTCCCGCGGCGATCCGCCCGGGTGTGTTCAATCGCCGTACCGCGCTTCATTCCAGAAATATCTTTACTTCCGAAACTTCATCCCATGCTTCCCAAGATCGTCATCATCGGCCGGCCCAACGTCGGCAAGTCCAGCCTGCTCAACCGCCTGGCGGGACGCCGCGTATCGATCGTCGACCCGACCGCCGGCGTCACCCGCGACCGCATCTCGACCATCATCGAGCTGCCCCCGCCCCCCGAAGCCACCGGCGCCCCGGTCCAGCTCGCCGAGCTGATCGACACCGGCGGCTACGGCATCGAAGACTCGATGAACCTCACCGCCGAGGTCGAACAGCAGATCGCCCACGGCCTGGCGGAAGCCGACCTCGTGCTCTTTGTCGTCGATGCTCAGACCGGCGTGGTCCCCCTGGACCGCACCGTGGCCCGGGTCCTGCGCACCAGTGGCGCGCAGCGAAAACCGATCCTGCTGATCGCCAACAAGGTCGATGCCGACAACCTCGAACCCGCCGCTTTCGAGGCTTCCGAACTGGGCTTTGGCGATCCGATCTGCGTCTCGGCAGAAACCAAGTATCACCTGGGTCGCCTTCAGCAGAAGCTGCGTGAAAACCTCACGTTCGACGGCAACCGCGAAACCCTGGACCCCGGCATCCGCCTCGCGCTGGTGGGCAAACGCAACGCCGGCAAGAGCACGCTGATCAACGCCCTGGCGGGAAGCGACCGCGTCATCGTCTCCGAGCAGGAAGGCACCACCCGCGACAGCGTCGATGTCCGCCTGCAACTCGAGACCACCGACGGCCCGCGGACTTTCACCCTCATCGACACCGCCGGCGTCCGCAAAACCAAATCCCTGGCGGGCGATATCGAATACTACTCGCAGCACCGCTCGCTCCGCAGCGTCCGCCGGGCGGACGTCTGCCTGCTGCTGATCGACGCCGCGGTGCCCATCAGCCAGGTCGATCACCAACTCGTCGGCGAGATCAACAAACACCACCGCCCCACCGTGATCGTGGTCAACAAATGGGACCTGGCGGAAGCGAAATACACCCAGGAACAATACGCCGAGTACCTCGAAGACTCGCTCAAGGGTTTGCCGTTTGCCCCGATCATTTTCATCAGTGCCAGCCGGGCCGAAGGCATGGCGGAAGTCGTGGCGATGGGGCTGAATCTCTACGAGCAGGCCCAGCACCGCGTGACGACGTCCGAGCTCAACGGCTTCATGGAAATGATCATGCAGGAGCGCGGCCCCGCGGCGAGCAAGGGCGGCAAGCAGCCGAAGATCTACTACGCCACCCAGCTGGACATCAACCCGCCGACGATCGCCCTGTTTGTCAACATCCCGAACCTGTTTGATCACAACTACCAGCGGTTTTTGATAAACCGCATCCGGGACGAATTGCCTTTTGCCGAGGTGCCGATCCGGCTGCTGATCCGGGGCAAGCCCCGCAAGGATGCCGAGTCACGCATCGCGGATCGCGACGAATAGCCCCCCTCGGTTAGCCCCCCCTCGGTTAGCCCCCCCTCGGCGGTGTCCGCTTGCGGCTTAGCCGGCGGCGGGCATGTCCGTGATTCGGTGGATCAACCACCGTGCGAAATCGGGCTTGCTCAGGGGGCCGGGTTCGGCGCGTTGGCCGTCGGCGGTGAGGTAGACCCCGGCAATCCGGCCGTCGTCCATCGTCGCCAGCGGGTTGGCGACGATGCCGTCCACGCCCTTGCGGTTCATTTCGTCGACCGCCCGGGCTTCGAGCAGCTCGGCTTCTTCGAGGGCAAAGGCGATGACCCGCTGGTCGGCGCGCTTGGTCGCGGCGGCGTGGGCGACCAGGTCGGGCGTGGCTTCGAGCTGGATTTTGAGTGATTTTTGGCGAGGGGTTTTGCCAGCGGCAGCGCGGGCGACGCGGTAGTCGGCGACCGCGGCGGCCATGATCAGCAGGTCCGCCGCGGGAAACAGCTCGGCCATCAGCGACTGCAACTCGGCGGTGGTGGTGAAGCGGTGGACCTGGATCCGCTCGGCCAGCGAGGCCATGGCCAGGACCGGGCCCAGCAGCAGCGTCACTTCGTGCCCGGCGTCGGCGGCGGCCTCCGCCAGGGCGATGCCCATCTGTCCGCTGGAGCGGTTGCTGATGAAGCGCACCTCGTCGATCGGCTCGCGGGTCGGGCCGGCGGTGATGAGGATGTGCCGAGGCGGGGCCGTCATCCCACGGCCGCGGGGGTGGCGTCGGCGGTGGGCACGATCAGGGATTCGGGGCCGAGCATGACCACGGTCATCTTGCCGGGGGGGTGGGCGGCCACGTAATCGTTGAGCCGGTCGAGGGTGAGGCTTTCGATTTCTGCGGCGGCGTCGGCGAGGGTGCGGGGTCGGCCGTAGAGGTGCACATCGCTGGCGATGGACGAAGCGCGGGCGGAGGTCGATTCGCCCTGCATGACCAGGCCGGACTTCATGCCCACCACCGCGCGGTCGAATTCGCTCTGAGTTGCCCCGTCGGAGAGTCGGCGGAGCTCGTGGATCAGGACGTCGAGGGTTTCCTGGGCCCGGGGGGTGGTGGTGCCGGCGTAGGCCATGACGTCGCCGCGGTCCTTTTGGCCGGCGTAGCTGGCGGAGACGGCGTAAACCAGCCCGCGTTTTTCGCGGACCTCGGTGAACAGTCGGCCCGACATGCCGCCGGAAAGGACGGAGGTTGCCGCCTGCTGCACGATACGGTCGGGGTCGATCTCGGCGGGCGCGGGTAGGCCAAGGCGATGTGCACCTGCGCCGAGTCGGCGGGCAGGTGGTGCGTCCCGCCGTCGCCGTCGTCGGTCGAACCCGCGGGGTCGGCCTGCCCGGTCCAGTCGCCCAGCAGGTCCGTGACCTGCGTCACCAACGCGTCCCAATCAAACTGCCCGGCGAACGCGAGGATCGATCCGTCGGCGACGAATCGCCGCGACCAGAAATCACGCACGTCTGCGAGAGTCAGCGCTTCCAGGTGCTCCCGCATGCCTAGGGGCGACCGGCCCAGGGGATCGGGGTAATGCCGTTGCCGCAGTTCGAGCATGGCCCGGCGTTGGGGTTCGTCCGCTAAGGCATCGATGGACTGGATCGACAGGTCCACGCTGGGGGCAAGGGAATCGTCACGCAGCTGTGGACGGCGGACCATGTCCAGCAGCAGGGGCAGGGCCTCGGCACACTTCTGGCTGATCATGGTCGCGCCGATACGGAAAAATCGGGTGGAGGGGCTGACCGAGCGCTGCACGCCCAGCAGGTCCAGGGCATCGGAGTGTTGCCGGGCGTCGCGGTCGCCAGCGCCGCGGTAGAGCATCTCGGCGAGGACGGGGGCGACGCCCTGGCGGTCGGCGGGTTGGCTGGCAATCCCCGCGGGGGTCAGCAGGGTCATCGCCAGCGATTGGACGCCGGGGATGGCTTCGCCCACGACCGTCAGGCCGTTGGGTAGTTGGGTTTGGTACATGTGCGACATGGCCGCGATTGTACCGGTGCCGCGCGGTGCCCGGCGGTGCCGCATGGTGTTGTTGATAAACCGGAAACCGGAAAGCGCGACCCGCTACGCCGTGGCGGACGGCTGCGCCCGCTTCCGCGGCGCGCGGTGCACCGACGCCGCGGTCTCCATCAGGGTCGCGATCGCCGGTTCGTCCGCCCGCGCGGTGAGCGCGAACACGCTCAGCGGCATCGCAGATGCGTATCCCGGCCAGACCACCAGCCGCCCAGCCTCCACCAGCGGGGCCGCGTCGTCCAGGTCGCTAATCGACAGGCCCAACCCTTCGGCCACCAATTCCTTGACCTCGCCGAACGCCTCGGCCTGGATCTGCGGCTTCAGTTCCAGCCGGTGCTTTTTGATGAGTCCGTCCAGCAAAACGCAGTGCGAACAGGTTCGGCTCTGAAAGATCCACGGCAGCTCCGCGAGCTGGTTCCAGTTGGCACCGATGACGCGGTCCCGCCAGGCTGAGGGGCCGATGATGCCCAGCCGGGAGGTGCCCAGGCGGCGGCTCGTGAATCGGGGGTCCGCGAACGTGCCTTCGGCAAACGTGATGTCGAGGTCGTGATCCAGCAGGGCGTGAATGTGCTGGCCGGAGTTGCCCGCCTGCAGATGCACTTCGAGCTGCGGATACCGCTGGGCGGTCATGCCGATGATGCGGGCCAGTTTGATGTCGTAGCCGCAATCGATCGTGCCCAGACGCAGCGTGCGCGGTCCGTCGCCGCGCAGACGCTGGGCGAGGTGGGCCAAGCCCTCGGCCTGTTGCAGCATCCGCCCGGCGGCTGCCAAAAATTCACGGCCCGCGTCGGTCAGCCGCATCCCCCGCGCGGCGCGGTGAAACAGCGGCAGGTCCAGCGACGCCTCCAGCGCACGGATCTGTGCGCTCACCGCCGGCTGACTCAGGTGCAGCGACTCGGCGGCGCGGGTCAGGCTGCCCGCGTCGGCGACGGCGACGAATGTTCGCAGGTGTTGCAGTTCCATGGCTAATCTTTATCGCGACGACGCCGGGTGGTGACGATCACGCGGTTCTGAAACACTTGGGCTCGCTGGTCAGAGCGGACCTGCAGACTCTCGGGGCCGACGTAGGGCCGGACTTCCGGCAGCGATCGCCAGGCCTCTCCCAGACATTTGAACACGGCACGAATTTTACGGGAACCGGGGGGGCAAAACTTCATGGCGCCAGGATCGGCCGACCGCGACGGATCAGCTAGGGGGTCGCGCCGATAGCACCACGCAAGTTGCGGATTGGTCAAGCTATCGAGCCGTCCCGGGCCCATGCCCTCAATGGTCACGCAGGCGGGCCCGACCCGGACGCGGGGCGACGGGGTCGGCGGCGGCGTGGGCCGGGGCATCCGGGGGCGGCGTGATGTCGCGGTCAGCGAAGGCACCGGCGGGACGGAAGAGGCTGGGGCGGTGGGCGGGGCGGGGGGTCGGGGCGGGGGCGGAGAGGTTTTCGCGAACCGTGATGGTGGAGGCGGCTTCGTCGGGGTGGCCGGAGGCGAGCGTAGCCCGCGGGGTCTGCCCCGGGATGTAGGTCAACGGGGTGCGGGCGGGGTCGGCGTGGCGCTGGAGCTGGGTGAGTTCGACGCTGTGGAGCTGGTTGTAGAGCGCCAGGGCGCGGGTTTCGCCGAGGTGGGCCGCGAGGCGGGCACGGAAGATGCCGAGATTGGGGTTGTACCAGAACTGGGCCTGATCGCGGCGATAGGCGATGGGGTCGGGCGGGTGGAGGTGCTTGTCGCCGGGCGGGGCGACGTCCAGCCAGGGGCGGGTGTCGGCGTCGGGCAGGAGGGCGTTGGTCGGCAGGTCGTGCTGGAACCAGGTGGGCAGTACGGCGGCAGGCCAGAGGGTGCCCCGCGGGCCGTCGCGGTGGTCCAGCGCGGCGTGGTAGGCGGTGCGGGCGTAGAGGCGTTCGAGAGATGCCTGGACCGCGGCGGCGTGGTCGGCCGAGGTCTGCGCCGCAGGCCGACTGAACCAGACCAGCCCCGCAACGGCGATCACGGACGCCAAAATCGTGAAGTCCACCGCCCGTCGCATGCGCATCATCTCCGGTCGGTCAACCGCAAAGTCGTCTCGCCCGGCCACGACGGCCGCGGGACTATCGGTCCCATCGGGTCGGCGGCGGCAGCGCTTTGGCTCGTCCGGCAAGAAGTGGCCTAACCCCGCTTCACCAACCGACAGAACCCTCACCACCTGCAGCACCGGCACCCTCGCGGTTATACTCCCGCGCCTGCCCCCCCCTCACCCCCCCCTCACCCCCCCCTCACCCCCCCCTCACCCCCCCTCTTCCACCATCATCGCGCTCGTCCCGAGGGGTGACCGTGTCCCCACCTTTTCTTATCTCGCCGTGAGACCACTGCCGTGCACAAGTACATCATCATGGGCCCCCAGGGCTCGGGCAAGGGCACGCAGGCCAAGCTGCTCAAGGACGAACTGAACCTCACCCACATCAGCGTCGGCGACATCTTCCGCTGGCACGTCCAGGCCCACACCAAACTCGCCGCCCGGATCAAACGCACCATCGACGCCGGCCACCTCGTGCCCGACGACATCGTCGAAGAAATCATCCGCACCCGGCTCACCGAACACGATTGGAACTACGGCTTCATCCTCGACGGCTTCCCCCGCAACCCCCAGCAGGCCACGCTTCTTCCTGGAAAGCTACGACATCGACGCGGTGATCTACATCGACGTGCCCGAATCGGTCACCATCGAACGTGCCCTGGCACGGCGGGTCTGCGGCCGCTGAGGCCTGGACTACAACCTGATTTTCCACCGCCCCGAAAAGCCCGACACCTGCGACGTCTGCGGCGGCCCGCTGATCGCCCGCGCCGACGACAACGAAGCCGCCCTCCGTCAACGCCTCGACGCGTTTAACGAAAAGACCCTGCCGGCACTCGAAACTGTTCGACGCCAAAGAACTCGTCCACCGCGTCGACGGCACCGCCGACCGCGACGCGGTACACCACGGATTGCGGCAAGCTCGTGCTTCCGGCCACGCCCGCGCCGTCGAAGTAGGCTGCGGCACGCCCACCGATCCTCGTATATCACGATTACGTACCGTATATCGTGAGCCGGGCCGTCCCCGGCCCGGTTGGGCATACTCCAATATCAACCGTCCCAAGACCGGGTTCGACATAAGGCCGGGCCGGGGACGACCCGGCTCGCAATTGAGCCGAGTTTTACACCAGCAGCGCCGCGGGGTTTTCCAGCAGGCGTTTCATGGTCGCCAGGTATTCGGCGCCGACCGCGCCGTCGATCACGCGGTGGTCGCCGGAGAGGGTGACGTTCATTTCGTGGCCGATGACGATTTCACCGTCGCGGACGACGGGTTTTTCGATCGCGGCGCCCACGGCGATGATCGCGGCGTTGGGCGGGTTGATGATCGCGGTGAACTGGGTCACGCCGTACTGAGGCATGCCGAGGTTGGAAATCGTGATGGTCGAGTCGCACATCTCGCTCGAACGGTCAGGCCTTTCTCGCTGCGGGCGTTTTTGGCGAGTTGTTTCACGTCGCGGCTGATCTGACGCAGGCCTTTGGCGTGGGTCGTCGCGGATCGTCGGCCACCAGGAGGCCGCCGCCCTTTTCCGGGGGCAGGCTGAATGGCGACGCCGACGTTGACGCTGCCGTGCTGCTGGATCTTGTCGCCGCTCCCACGAGCTGTTGACCGCGGGGTGCTCGACGCAGGACATGGCCACGGCCCGGGTGACGAAGTCGTTGACGACTGAGCTTGATGCCCTGAGCTTCGAGCTGACCATTGATGGTGTCGCGCAGTTCCATGAGCGGGTCCATGTTCACCGCCACGGAGACCTGGAAGTGGGGAACGGTGGTTTTGGATTCGACCAGCCGCTTGGCGATGGTCTTGCGCATCCCGGAAAGGGTGATGGTCTTGGCTTCGAGAGTCCCGCCAGCGGCCTCGACGGGGGCGGCGGCCACGGCGGGGTCGCTTACCACTGGACGTGCCGCGGCGGCGGGGGCTGAGCCGATTTGCCTTGGCCCGCATCGGATTCACCGCCGCGTTGGCCGCGTTGAGCACGTCGCGCTTGATGATGCGGCCGTCGGGGCCGGTGCCTTTGAGGTGGGCGAGGTCCAGGCCGTGCTCGTCGGCGAGCTTGCGGGCCAGCGGCGAAATACGGATCTTGCCACCCCCGGAATCGCCCCCGGAACCGCCCCCGGAACCGCCCCCGGAAGTTTGCCCCCGGATCGGCTGGCGGTGGTGTTGCCGTCGGCGGTGGTGTTGCCTCGCTCGTCGCCGGCGTCGTCGGCTCGTCTTTTTTCACCCCGTCGTCGGGGGCCGACGCGGCGGGCGGGTCGCCGGCGTCGCCGGCGTTTTCGATCGCGTCTTCGGCAGATTCGCCTTCTTCCGCCAGCACCAGGATCAGCTCGCCCACGGGGACGATGTCGCCCTCGCCGATGGGCAGCTGGGCGACGGTGCCGTCGTCGAAGGCTTGGAGTTCCATGGTGGCCTTGTCGGTTTCGACGTCTGCGAGGTGGTCGCCCGAGGCAACCTTGTCGCCGACGCCGACGTGCCACTTGATGAGGGTGCCTTCTTCCATGGTGTCGGAGAGGCGGGGCATGGTGATGGTGATGGGCATAGGAAGCTCCTGAGGCAAAAGAACGAAGGGCGCGAGACCACCCGAGGGTCAAAAAACTTCCGGGCGGGGCGAGCGTTGACGGGCTACGCGGCGCGGGGGTGCATGGTAGCGAGAGAAGCGGGGCAACGGACCCGTAAACGAATAAGAATAGATTTCGTGAAAGGCGTCGGCGGGATGTTCATACTCCCCCCCTTTCAGCCCGCAGCACGAAGGGCGGGACGTCGATCTCTCCGTGGCCATCCTCCACTTTAATTCCGGTCAAATCGCAATCCGATTTGATCAATCCCCGTTAATACGCCGGGTTAGATCGGATCGGAAGCGGGCGTTGCATCGGCTGGGGGTGGCGGCTCGATGGGGTTCAACTGGACGTGGTGCTGGGTGTCGTCGTCGTCTTCGGTGACCGAATAGTTGCCGACCACGGTCTGGTAGCCCGCCTTGCTGAACTCGAGACGGGCGGCACCGACCTGGGCCATCAGGTTCTGCGTGGCGGACAGTGAGAGGTTGTTGAACTTCGCTTGGGAGAGCACGCCGACCGAACTGGTGTACGGCGTTTGGCCGATGACGATCGGGGTGCCGCCGTAGGGCATGATCTGCGTGATCGTCGCGCCCGAGGGTTCGGACGTTAGCGTCATGATGTGCGGGTCCATCTTCCAGGAAAACTTGGTCTTGGACTGGCAAGCGACCGACGACATCGCAACGAGACTAAGCAGAAGAACGGAAAGCCGCATGATCGCGCCTCGCAGGTAAAAATTAGAACCAAGTAGCACTTAAATTAGGCGTTATACGTCATCTGCCGCACGGCCTCGACGATCTTGCGGGCGTTGGGCAGCATCTCTTGTTCGAGCGTGCGGTTGTACGGGGCCGGGACGTCATCGTTGTGCACCCGGGCGACGGTGTTGTCCAGGTCGTCGAAGCAGTGCTCGTAGACCTGCGACGCGACTTCGCTGCCGACCTGGCGAACGGCCAGGACTGATCGACCACCACGCAGTAGTTGGTTTTCCGCACGCTCTTGGCGATGGTCTCGATGTCCAGCGGGCGGTAGGTGCGGACGTCGATGACTTCGAGGTCGATGCCCTCTTTTTCAAGTGCTTCGGCGGCATCGAGGGCAAAGTGCACCGGCCGACCGGCGCCGATGACGGTGCAGTCGGTGCCTTCTTTAATCACCTCGGCCTGACCCAGTGGGATGACGAAGTTCTCGTCATCTTCGGGCGGTGCCCATAGGTCCGCCGTGGAGGTAGCGGGAGAAGTCCTTGTCGCCGCGGGCGCCCATGCCCAGCATGCGTTCGGATTCGAGGTTGAAAAACGGGTCTTCGTCCTGGATGCCGGCCTTGAGCAGACCCTTAGCGTCGCGTGGCGTCGCGGGCACCGCGAGCTTCAGGCCCGGGACGCTGAAGAACATGCTTTCGACCGACCAGGAGTGGGTCGAGCCGAGTTGACCGCCCGCACCGTTGTTGCCGCGGAAGACGATCGGGCAGCCGAACTGGCCGCCGGACATGTAGAGCATCTTCGGGGCGTTGTTGATGATCTGGTCGGCCGAGACGAGGCAGAAGGACCAGGACATAAATTCGATGATGGGCCGCAGGCCGTACATCGCCGCGCCGATGCCCAGGCCCGCGAAGCCGGTTTCGGAGATCGGCGAATCGACGATCCGCCGCGGGCCGAACTCCTTGAGCATGCCTTCGGAGACTTTATAAGCCCCGTTGTACTCGGCGACCTCCTCGCCCATCAGAAAGATGCGGTCGTCGGTCCGCATCTCTTCCTGCATGGCTTCACGCAGGGCTTCGCGGTACTGTATTTTTCGTTCGGCACGGCCATGATCTGCTCCATATCTCGGGTTCACCGATAGGATAGCCGATTCATCCCGGCGATTATCAACGATCCAGATTCACCCCGCCCGGACGCCCCGCCCACCCCGGATCACCATGAAATTTTTAACTTTGTTCAGTCAGGACCGCCTTGTTGTGCGACTTGTCTGCTTCTGCATCCTGACGGTCATGGCGACGGCGGCGGGACTGACGTGCTCGCCAGCGTTGGCGGAAGAGGCCGCGCTTTCCGCCGCGGTGCGGGACACCCTGGCGGACCTCGACGCGGTGTTCGATGACAGCTACGACTGGTGGGGCCGGGTGCACGATCCCGAAACCGGCGGCTGCTATTACTCGGCCAGCGCCAAAGCCGCGGCGGCCGGTGACAGCCGGTTCCGCCCGGATATCGAGTCCACCCAAAAGCTCGTCGCGGTGATGGAATGGACCGATCTGCTGGCAGATGCACCGCCGGCCTTTAAGCAGGGCGTGGTGGCTTACCTCCTAGGGAGACAGGACCCGGAAAGCGGCTTTTTCCTCGATCCCCAGCACATCGATTCGTATTCCGCCAACGCGCGGCAACGTGCGACCGCGATGGCCGTGGGCACGCTGGAACGCTGCGGGGGCCGGCCCGCGCATCCCCTACCGATTGACCGCTTAGAAACCAACGCGCAGGCGGCGGCGCACTACGCCATGCTCGAATCCCCGGCGGCGCTGCGGGCCTGGCTCGATGCCTTGCCCTGGGACACGCGGATGTGGACCACCGGCGCCCGCCTGCGGGCGCATGCCGGCACCTTTCGTCAACTCGACGAACCCCGGCGGAGTGAACTGCTCAATGAACTAAAGCGGTACATCGAAGCCCGGCAACGCGACGACGGTTTCTTGGGCAGCGATACGGACCCGTGGTATTCACGTTTATCGGGCACCTACAAAATCGCGTCGTTTTTCGAGATCAACGGCCTGCCCATCCCCCGCCCGCCAGCGATGGCCGACACGCTGGATGAACTGCTTCGCACCCAGGAATTCCGCAACACCATCCTGCTCTACAACACCGCCAATCTCTGGGGAATCCTCTACCGGAGCGGCGTCGAACTCGATCCGGCGGAGCGGATCGACATCGTCGGACGGTGTACCGATCTCCTGACTACCCTTCGTGCGCCGACGGCGGTTTTGTGACCGATCTCGACCGCACGTCACCGACCTCCAATGGCCGACTCGTCGGCTTAGAGGTTGTGGAATCCAACGCCAACGCCACCGGCTTGGCCCACAAAACGCGGGCCCTGCTGATCGAGTTTCTCACCGGCCAAACTATTCCTCACCAGCACGAGCGGGGCGTCGATCTGCTGAATGCATTGAATCATACGGGTGCAGTGCGGTGAATCGTCGTGCATCAAGTCCTTGATCGCTTGGGCAAAGTGCGTGAAATTGACTGGCGTGGGGCGGACAGGGTTACCCGCCCCACGGATGTAAGTTGTCCGGATAAGCCAACGATGGATTAGCGTATGAGCCTCAGCCCATCATCGCAATCACGAGAAAAAGGATCAGCCCCAGGATCGGGCCGCCGATGCCCGCCAGCCCGAAAATGATGAGCAGGACGATCCAGGTCTTGTCGTCTTTGTCGGGCTTGGTGATCGGAGCGGGGGCAGAGTGAGTCATCATTTACCGTCCAAAGAGTTGGCGCAGTTGCGGGCCCATCGTGAACAGGAGAATCAGGGCCGAGATAACGAAAAACGCAAGAACCAGCGTGGCGGTGAGCAGCAGCGGCGCGAGCCAGCCGCCTTTGGGATCGGGGGCGGGGGAGTCGGCCATGAATATCAGAATCTATTATTAAGCCGTCGATGAAATTCTGCCACGTGAAATCGAAGGATTCAGCGGAATTCGGGGTGAGCTTCGCCGCGTTGGTAGGGGCCGAAGACGTTTTTGTAGACGTCGGTGTACAGCTCATCCATGCCCAGTTCCGGGGATTCCTCGGCGAACTTGATCGCGTCTTTGCTGACTTGCTTGGCTTGGTTGTCGAGTTTGTCGATCTGGTCCTGGGTGGCTTTGTCGTTTTCGATGAGCCAGTTGACCAGGCGGTTGATGCAGTCGACGTCCTGCTTTTCGCCGACTTCGTCCTTGCTGCGGTACTTCTGGGGGTCGCTCATGGAGTGGCCCTGGTAGCGGTAGGTTTTGACGTTGACGTAGGCGGGGCCGGGGGTGCGGCCGTCTTTGTGGTAGGTGGGCAGATCGCTCGCGTTGGCCGGTCTCTTCGTTGTAGTTGATCGGCCGGGCGTCGCGGGCGCCATCGACGGCCATTTTGAAGGTGCGGTAGGTGTCCAGCACGTCCTGGCCGTCGCATTCGAAGTAGCGCAGGCCGTACATCTCGGCCCGTTGGCGTCTGGTCGTGGGCCATGGACGGTGCCGCGGGCGATGTCGGTGCCCATGGAGTACCCGTTGTTTTCGAGCACGAAGATCAGCGGCAGGTTGTAGACGCTGGCGAGGTTCATGGCCTCGTGGGTCGCGCCCTGGTTCAGCGCCCCGTCGCCCATGTAGCAGAGGGCGACTTTGGATTCGCGGTTGTACTGGATGCGCCCAGCCCAGGCCGCAGCCCAGGGGGTTTTGTCCGCCGACGATGGCGTGCCCGCCGAACATGGCGTTGGGTTTGTCGAACATGTGCATGGAGCCGCCCTTGCCCTTGGCGCAGCCGGTGATCTTGCCGTACATCTCCGCCATGCAGTGGTTGGGGTGCATCCCGCGGGCCAGGGCGTGGCCGTGGTCACGGTAGGCGGTGACGATGGGATCGTCGTTGTTGGTGGCGCCGATGGAGCCGACGGCGGTGGCTTCCTGGCCGATGTAGATGTGGCAGAAGCCGCCGATCTTGGCCTGTTGGTAGGCCTGCATGGTGCGTTCCTCGAAGCGGCGGATGAGCATCATGTCGCCAAGAAACTTGAGCAGTTGGTCGTCGGAGAGGTCCGCCACGGGGTCGGCGGTCTGGTCGGCATCGACGGCGGGGGAGTCGTCGTCGCGGTCCGGGGCGTTCTTGGCTTGGGAAGGTTTGTGGGTGGCGGTGCTCATTTAACGGGGTCCCAAGGGGTCGGCGGGCAGATCAAAAAGGCGGGGCAAGTCGGGGAGGGCGGCAAAAATTACATGGAGGGGGGGACGAGGGGGGCGGTAAGACGGTGCGGGGATGTGAGAATTGGGCGTGCGGGGTGGGGGTCGGATGATCCGTCCGCAGGTTTTGCAGTTTAGGGGCCAAAGTCGGCCGGGACAAGTAATTCACGGCTCGAGGTCACGGGGGTTGCCGTGGGGGGGAAGCGGCTTGGGGGCGGGGTTTCGATTAGACTCTCGCCTCCCGGCGTGGGGGGCGGCGGATCGGCGGCGACCGCCGCGGTTGCGCGTTGCAAGTTGGCCTTGTTGGACCCCGGAGTCGATCCGTTGAGCTTATCCCCCCCACCGCCGTCCGCCCCGCCGCCGCGGGTTTGCCGGAAGTGCGGGCCGGGGCCGGGGGGAGGCCGGCGGTGGTCCGCCTGGTGCCGGGTGGGGTGCATGCTTCTGCTCATCATCTGCCTCCCGGCGGCGGCGCGGGCCCAGGCAGAAGACCCCGAGGGTCGGCCCATCCGCCGCATCACGCTCGACGGCCTGGAGCAGATCGAATCGCGATACGCCGAGAATCAGCTGCGATCCGCGGTGGGTCGGCCCTACCACAAGCCCACGGTCGAGCAAGACGTGGTGCGGCTGACCAACCTGGGCTACTTCCGGTCGGTGGTGGCAAGCGTCGCGCTGACCGAGGACGGGGGCGTGGCGTTGACCTATGAATTGGACGAGTTGCCGGTGCTCACGGGGGTGGAGCTGCGGGGGAACCGGAAGATTCCGACCTACGACCTGCGGCCGTTGATCCTGCTGCGGCCCGGCGACGCGGTGGACCCGTTCGTGATCGAGCGCGCCCGGCGGGCGATCCTGGATGCGTACGAGGCCAAGGGCTATTTCGTCACCGACGTGTCGCTGGACGAGCGCGCCTGCGCGAAGAGCGTCGGCTGGTGTTTTTGGTGCGGGAGGGCCCGCGGATCCGCGTGCGGCGGATCGAATTTGAGGGCAACCAGACGCTGCGGGATGAAGAGCTTAAGAATCAGATCCGCATCGGCGTGTGGCGGCCGTTGATCGGCGAGCGGCACGTGGTGAATCGGGAAGAGCTGCGGCTCGACGCCGCGCGGCTGCGGGAGTATTACCGGCAGAAGGGCTATCTCGAGGCGGAGGTCGATCGGCGGATCACCCTCAGCGACGACCAGCGCGACGCGGTCGTGACGTTCGTGGTGGAAGAGGGCGAGCGGTGGACGGTGGGGCAGATCGAGGTGCGGGCGTTCGGCGACGAGGAACTAGTCTTTCCCGCCGAGCAGATCGAGCTGGTGATGGCGCTGCGGCCCGGCGAGATCTATGCCGAACGCAAGCTGCGAGAATCCGCCCGCGCGATCACCGATCTCTACGGCACGCTGGGGTATCTCGACACCCGGCTGCTGCGACGCAACACCAACGACCGCAGCGCGACGGGGATCGACCGGCTGTTTGATTTCGAGACCAACACCGTGGACCTGAGCGTCACGATCCTCCAGGGCACGCCCACCACGGTGGGCAAGGTGACGGTGCGGGGCAACGGGGTGACGCGGACCAAGGTGATCCTGCGCGAACTGCGGGGCATCACCCCCGGGCGGCGGTTTGACCGGGCGGGCTTCGAGCAGACCCAGCGCCGCCTCAACGAGACGCCGCTGTTTGCCAACGCCAACATCACCGTGCTGGGCGAGGTCGGCGACGCGGACCGCGACGTGCTGGTGGACGTGACCGAGCGCAACACCGGCTCGATCTCCTTCGGCGCCACCATCAGCTCCGATGCGGGGCTGCTCGGCGCGATCGACGTGACCCAGCGGAACTTTGACATCACCGATCTGCCCGAGTCGTGGGACGATTTTTTGTCTAACCGGGCGTTCCGCGGCGGGGGTCAGACTTTCAACCTGACCCTGCAGCCGGGCAACGAAAACAGCCGGTACGCGGTGGGGTTGTCCGATCCGTTTTTCCTGGACTCGGACTTCTTCCTCGACACGAACCTGTTTTTTGACGACAGCGACCGGGACGAATTCGACGAGCGACGCAGCGGGGGTCGGCTGGGGCTGGGCAAGCGGTTCGGGGACGTGTGGTCGGCCTCGGTGCGGGCGCGGATCGAGAACATCCGCATCGCCGACATCGAAGACGAAGCGGCGCTGGACGTGTTTGCCGTGGAGGGGACGAACCTGCTGACCAGCACGAGTCTGCGGCTCACCCGGAGCACGACCGACAGCAATTTCGCCCCTCCAGCGGCAGCCGAACGACCCTCTCAATTGAGCGGACCGGCACGTTCGGCGGCGAGTATCACTACAGCAAAGCGTCGGCGTCGCTGGACAAATTCTGGACCGTCAGCCGCGACTTCCTGGACCGCAAGTCCGTGCTGCGGCTGCGGCTGGACGGCGGGTATATTTTCGAAGAGGAAGAGGCGCCGTTGTTCGAGCGGTTCTACGCCGGCGGCCACACGTCGCTGCGCGGCTTCCGGGCCCGCGGCGTCGGGCCCCGCGGCATCCGGGCCGACACGCTGGAACTCGGCGACGACGGGGTGGGCGGCGATTACCTGCTGCTGGCGGGTTTGCAGTACGAGTTCCCCCTGATTGACAACTACCTCCGCGGCGTGGTGTTTACCGATCAGGGCACGCTGGGCAACGACATCACCCTCGACGACTGGCGGGTCAGCGTGGGCGTGGGCATCCGGCTGCAGGTGGCGTTCTTGGCCCAGGCACCCTTCGCCATCGACTTCGCGATCCCCTTGGCCAACGAAGCAACCGACGAAGAACGCCTCATCAGCTTCGCCATCGATATCCCGTTTCAATAACCCCCCCTCCCCTTCTCCCTCTTTCCCCCCTTCCCACTCAAGTCAAATTAGACCGACCGACGACCCCAATCCCCCATGCAGAAGCCCACCCCGCGGAGGGTGGGCTTCGATAACCCAAGTCGTAAGATTTGGGGCAATGGGCGAAGCAGGATTCGAACCTGCGTAGGCGTAAGCCAACGGGTTTACAGCCCGTCCCAATTGGCCGCTCTGGCATTCGCCCGATTGAGTCGCACAGGTTAGCGAGTCGCGCAGGGATTGTCGATCCCCCCACCAAATGAATCCCTGACGCGGCCTTTAGGCAAGTGAGCCGCGGAGGGACACGGTTGGACCTCCGCCTTCGCGGCCGGTCGCTCATGGTTTCTTCACCGTGGACCCCCGACCCGCGATCCGCTAGGATTCGACGCGGATTGGATCTTTTTGAAAGGCCGGCCCATGATCGCTCCGCCCACCGCCCTCAACAGCCAGGTGCTGGTGCTCAACAAATTGTGGATGGCGATCCGGGTGGTCGATGCACGCAAGGCGTTCTCGATGCTGGTGCGCGATATGGCGGAGGTCATCCGCGTGGATGACGGCAGCTACACCGGCCACGGCTTCGCCGACTGGGCGGAACTCTCTGCCGCCCGCGGACGCTACCTCGACGCGCAACTTCGGGAAAAGTCTGCGGCGGCGAACGATCCGGAATTCAATTACGAGTGGGTCTCCACGGTGCGGATGCAGTTAGCGGTGCCGAAGGTGATTCGGCTGCTGGGCTACGACCGCCTGCCCCGGCAAGAAGTGAAGCTCAACCGCCGCAACATTTTCGCCCGCGACCACAACCGCTGCCAATACTGCGGCAAGAGTTTTGCGACCAGCGAATTGAGCCTGGACCACGTGCGGCCCCGGAGTCAGGGCGGGGGGACCAGCTGGGAAAACCTGGTGTGTTGTTGCGTGGGGTGCAACTCCAAAAAAGGCGGCCGCACCCCGACGCAGGCGCGGATGCCGCTGATCCGCCGGCCGATCAAACCCAAACGCAACCCGTCGATCACGCTGCGCGTCGGCCACGACAAGTATAAATCCTGGCGGGCGTTCTTGGATAACGCCTACTGGTCCGTCGAGCTAACCTGACCCCCTTCACGCATCAGGCGGCAGGCACTTGAACACTTTTGCTTCCCACCCCTCCAAGGCCCCGGCCTTCCTAAATCTTAACTTCCGTCTACCGCGCCCCGGACTTCCCTTACCATGCCCGTCATGGAAGCATGGACGACGCGGAAGCTCCTGTCCTGGACGACGGGCCACTTCGAGGATAAAGGGATCGACTCGCCGCGGGTCGCGGCAGAGATGCTGCTGAGCCACGTGCTGGGGTTGCCGCGATTGCGGTTGTATATGGAACCTGATCGCCCGGCGACCGACCCGGAGCGGGACCGGTTCCGCGGGTTGGTCGCGCGGGCGGGGCGTCACGAGCCGGTGGATTATCTGATCGGCAAGGCCCCGTTTTTCTCGCTGGAGTTCCGCGTCACCCCCGCGGTGCTCATCCCCCGGCCCAGCAGCGAAACCCTCGTCGAACACGTCCTCCAACGCCACCCCCCCTCCCCCCTTCCCCCCCCTCTCCCAGCGTCCGGGGGGGGCGACGTTTCGGGTTTAGCCGAGAGTGCTGGCTCTGGGGATGAAGCTTCGGCCAGGGCGAGCGGGTTTGATGAGCCAACCATCTCTATTGACACCCCGACCGCCGGGACCCGTAGCTATCAGCCCACCGCCGCGGAAGCCGCCGATCAGGACGCGGACGGCGACGGCGACGGCGATCCGGATCAACCCACGGGTTCCCCCCGCGTGTCATCACCCCCCCCGCGGCCCGGGGCCCGTTACGCGCCCGTGCCATCACCTCCCTCTCCGCACCGTGCCTCCGCGCCCGCTTTCAAGCCCTCCGCCGGTCGCCGACGTATGGGCGACACCGCCCCGATTCGGCCGTTCGCCGGCCGAATCGCGGACGTCTGCACCGGCAGCGGGGTGCTCGCGATCACCCTCGCCACGCAGCTGCCCCACGCCACCTTCGTCGCCACCGACCTGAGTCCCGAGGCCCTGGACTTGGCGCGGCAAAACGCCCAAGACCACGGCGTCGCGGATCGCATCGAGTTTCGGCAGGGGGACCTGCTTCAGCCGCTGCGGGGGGAGAAGTTTGATTATCTTTTGTCCAACCCGCCGTACATCAGCGACGCGGAGTGGGGCACGGTGTTGCCGAACGTGAAGGACTACGAGCCGACCATGGCGCTGCGCAGCGGGGTCGAGGGGCTGGACCACCTCCGACCATTGATCCGCCACGCCGCGGAGTTCCTGCGTCCCGGGGGCCAGGCGATCTTCGAGATGTCTTCGACCCAGGATGAAGTGGTGCTGCAACTCGCCGCCGACGCGGCTGGGTTGACCAACCCCCGCATCCTGAAAGACCACGAACGCCTCCCCCGGGTGCTGGTCGTGGAAGCCGGCCCCTAAAATTCTCGCGAATTCGCATTTGACTAGCCACGGCCCCTACCGCCCCAAGCGGCGATCGGCTAGCCGCGCTTGTCGGTTACAACCGATCACCGCATCACTACGCCTTCGCTGATGAGGCGGACGGGTTGGCGGCGGAGGTCGTCGGTGGGGGCGAGGGTGCCGGGGGCCTGGTAGGTGAAGGTGCGGGTACGGCGGACCATGACGGGGCGCATCTGCGGGTTGCCTTCGTCGTCGAGCAGCGGTTCGTTGGTGATCGGGTCGGTGGCGGGCTGCATGACGACCTGGCCGGTGGAGGGGGAGACGAGTTCCTGGGTTTCGCCGTCGGCGCCCGCGAAGAAGAGGGTGAACTCATCGACGTCGCGGTTGCTGGCGGGCCAGATGGCGAGGCTTTCTTTGGCAAAGTCTTCGCCCTGGAGCAGTCGGCCGATGACGTTGCTGGGGCTTTCGAGCAGCGGGTTGCCTAGTCGCTGGGCGATGGCGGGGTAGACGCCCGCGGGGATGCGGCGGTTGGCCTGCACGATGCGGCCGTTGTCGTCGGTCACCGCAATTTCGGGGATAAACAGGCGGTCCTCGCCGGAGTTGTTGGTTACCTGGTAGGCGGCGTACCAGTACCACTGGTCGAAGCCGTTGGCGTCGGGCACGCGGATGGCGTTGGGGGTGTTGACCTGCAGGTCGAGTTCCCAGGCGGGGCTGAGGATCGCGGGCTGGGCGAAGGTGCCCACGTCCTGCTCGTCGGCAGACTGATCCTGGGCAGAAGCGAGGCCCGCGGGCCAGAGCAGCAACGAAGCCAGCAGCATCGGCCGGGCAGAGATCGAGAAGAATTGACGCATGGAATGACTTTCACCGGGAGGACGGGGCGGAAGCTCGGGGGACGAGTGGGGCAGGGGGACCGGAGGGGATGATGGGGGGCGAGGGACCAGTTTACGACCCGGCCGGAGATGCGCCAACAGGCCACGGGGGGGAGTCATGTTTTAGTAGCCGATGAGCGTAACGAGAAGTATGGGATGACCGGCCGTCTAATGACCCCCTCCCGTCCCCCCCACCACTCAACTTCAGTCGATCCACCGGCCAGTCTCGGAGTGACAATTTTTTGAACGTGAAGATTACCTCGGCCGATCGTTGACCGAATCACCATCCAACTGAAACGGCAGCTACGTCGGGTTGAAAATGCGGTGCGGGAAGATTTAGAGAGAGCTATTCGAGTGATTGCCTAAATTTTATACAGACAAACGCACTTAACTGCCCAATGCGCAGGCGGTAGGCAGAAAAACCGTTATTTTTTAACGGTTTTCACATAAATTGGTGTTGCTTTCATCGTCTTTGTGGGCTATGTTTAGGTGTCGTCCATATGTTTGGCTATGCCAAGCCGGTGACGAGGTGCGATTCGCTTGGAAACCACCTTCTTTTTAATTCGCCTGCTTCTGAACCGCTCCGCCCACCCCGGATCGGTAACCAATATCTCCATGGGTGGCCCGCCAAGGAATGGTCATGATTAACATCTACGTCGGCAATCTTCCCTACAACACCCAGGAACAGGACCTGATCGAGCACTTCGGCCAATGGGGCGAAGTGGATCAGGCGACCCTGGTTTTTGATCGCGAAACCGGTCGGCCCCGCGGCTTTGGTTTCGTGGAAATGGTCGATCCTCAGGAAGCCCAGATCGCCATCGAATCGGCGCACGGCGAGCTGATGAACGGCCGACCGCTGACCGTCAACCAGGCCCGGCCCCGCGGCAGCGGCCGGACCGACAACCCCACCCTCACCCGCACCGCGGTCGCCCACGCCGAAACCGCCCCGGCAACCGCCAGCCACGGCTACGCCAACGCCTCGGCCCACCCGTCGGGCTACCACCGCTACGCCCGGGCGGATGTCGCCGAGACCCCCCGCTACAGCGGCCCCCCCAAATCCCAGCAGGGCGGCTACTCCAACTACGTCTACGGCCAGGCCAGCTGATCGTTCACTCAACCCTTCCCCTCAAAACCCTGTCACCCTGCCGTCCGCCCGGGCGCGGTGGTGCGTGAGACCGAGGGGGTTTGATGGACTCAACTCAACGTCCCCGGGATGCGGACCGCATCCCGGGGACGTTTGTCGTCATTCATTTCGAAGTTTCAAAGGGAGGCGTCGTCGGCGGGGCTGATGAATTCTTCGATGGTCAGGCCGAAGCCCGAGAGGGCGGCGGGGGTGAAGGGGTGTCGGGTGAGCAGGCGGAGTCGGCGGACGCCGAGGTCGCGGAGGATTTGGGACCCGATGCCGTAGTCGTTGGTGTTTTGGGGGGGCGCGGTGCCGGGGGTTTCCTGGGATTGGCCGATGCGGGGCGAATCGTTGACCGATTGCTGGTTGGCGGGCGATCGGTGGGGGGTTTGCAGCCGCTTGAGCAGTCCTTTGCCCATGCCTTCATGGCGGAGGTAGACGACCGCACCCTGACCGGCGTGCTGGATCATGGCCATGGATTGCCGGAGGGTTTGCTGCGAGGGTTGCTGGAGGTCCCCGAAGACATCGCCCAGCAGGTTCTGACTGTGCATGCGGACAAGCACGGGCTGGTCGCAGTCGCGGGGTTGACCAAAGGTGTCGGTTTGACCCAGGTCGCCGCAGACCAGGGCGACGTGGGGGAAAGGATCGACCAGCGAGCGGTAAGCCATCAGGGTCCAGTCGCCCAGGTCATTGGCAAACGGCAGGGTGTCGATCCGCTCGACGAGTTGGTCGCGCTGCATGCGGTACTCGATGAGGTCGGCGACCGAGCAGGATTTAAGATTGTGTTGCTGACAGAGTTGGTCGAGTTGGGCCTGGCGGGCCATGCTGCCGTCGTCGTTCATGACTTCGATGCCCACGCCCACGGGCCGGAGGCCGGCGAGTCGGCAGAGGTCGGTGATGCCCTCGGTGTGGCCGGTGCGGAACAGCACCCCGCCGTCGCGGGCCCGCAGCGGCTGGATGTGGCCGGGCCGATCGAGGTCGCCGGGGCGGGTTTGGGGGTCCGCCAGGACGCGGATGGTGGCCGCGGTCGGCGGCGCTGACGCCGGTGGTGACCCCGAAGCGGGCGGCGGCATCGACGGTCAGGGTGTAGGCCGTGCCCCGCTGGGTGGTGTTGACCGCCGCCTGGGGGGGCAGGTCCAGGGCGTCGCAGATCGGCCCGTCCACGGCGACAAAGAGCATCCCCCGGCCGTGGTTGAGCATGAAATTGATCACTTCGGGGGTGCAATGCTCGGCGGCGCAAACCAGGTCGCCCTCGTTCTCGCGGGCTTCATCGTCGGTCAGCACGATCATCTTGCCCGCACGAAGGTCGTCCAGAATGTCGGGGATGTTATGCATGGGTCATCGTTCAATAGCAGAATAGCTCAGAGCTTGATGGCACATTGGGGCAGAGGAAGGCGACCACGGAGGTTAGGAGTCACGGAGACACGGAGGAAGGCAGGAGGAGAGTTAAAATTTTCAGTTGCTGACTCGGCTCAGGCCGTCTTTGAGGACGGCAACTTCGAAGTTGATGACCAGGCCTAGATCTTGAGTTGGGTGGCTTTGAGGTAAGCCAGCACCTGCCGCTTGAATTGCTCTGATGGACGGGTGACCGCTTTAAGTTCGACGATCAGGCATTTATTGACAAGCAAATCAATCCTGCCTTCAGCCGATAATCTGACCTTTGTAATCCAACATCACCGGAACTTCCGATTCGAACTCAATACCTCGCTGATGAAGTTCGATTTCCAAGGCCCGATGATAAGTTGCTTCTTTGAACCCAGCCCCAAAGTATCGATGCACTTCAATCGCCGCGCCGATCACTTCTGTTATCAACGGTTCAATATTAAAATCCGGCATCACGTCGACCCTTCATTGTCTTCCTCCGTGTCTCGGTGTCTCCTAACCTCCGTGGTCGTTTTAAGCTTTATCTCCCGACCCCGGGCCCATGCGGAGGAGGGTGCGGGGGGTGAGGGGGAAGTCCGTCAGCAAGGCGTGGACGTCGTCGGGGGTGACGGCCATGAGTTGGGCGAGTTCTTCTTCCAGGGGGGTGTAGGCCCCTTGGTAGGTCCACTGGGTGCCCAGGGCTTGCATGCGACCCGCGGGGCGTTCGCCCTGAAGCGTGGCCTGGGTGGCGAGTTTGTTGACGGTCCGCTGCACTTCCTCCGCCGAGACGTCGCGCTGCTTCACCACGTCGTCGAGCACGCCCAGTAGGGTCGATTCGACTTGAGCCGCCCGCGGCGGGGTCGCAGGAGGTGTAGGCGAGGTACGCGCCGCTGCCGTCCTGGGGCATGAAGCTGAAGTCGGCTTCGTCGGCGAGGCCCGGATCGACGATCGCCCAGTGCAGCCGCGAGCCGTCGCCGTCGCCCAGCAGGTCCGCCAAGACCTTGGCGGCATAGCGGCGGGGGTCCTGCGCACTCGGGGCCGGGCAGAGCAGGCCCAGGTAATGCCGGCTGAGGCGGGCGTCGTCGACCGTCAGTTGCTGGTCGGTCGCGACGGCCTGCCCGAGGTCGCGCTTCACGCCGGTGGCGGGCCAGTGGCCGCAGAGTCTTTCGCAGTCCGAGAGGAGGGCGGAAAAATCCAGGTTTCCCGCGGCGGCGACGACGATGTTGTCGGGGCTGTAGCGGCCGGCGAAGTAGTCGCGCATCTGCGCCGCGGTCAGCTGCTTGATCGTGTCGGTGGTGCCCAGGACGCGAAAGCCCAGCGGGTGGTCGCCGAAGTAGTCTTCGAGCAGCTTGTCCTGGAGCCGCCATTCGGGCCGATCGTCGTACATCCCGATCTCTTCGAGGATGACGTTTTTCTCCATGTCGAAGTCCGGCTCGCGCAGCGCCGGGCGGAGCATGTCGCCCAGCAGATCGACGGCCCGGGGGAAAAACTCGGGCAGGATGTGGGCGTAGTACACCGTCTGCTCGTGGCTGGTGAAGGCGTTGTAGTTCGCGCCCAGTTCGTCGAATTCGCGGTTGACATCTTCCGCCGAGCGGCGGGCGGTGCCCTTGAACATCATGTGTTCGAGGAAGTGGGACACGCCCATGAGCGGCGGGGTTTCGTCGCGAGCGCAGCCTTGACGAAGAACCCGACGGCGGCGGTGTGGGCGTCGGGGTTGGTCTCGGCGATCAGGGTCAGGCCGTTGGCGAGGGTGTGGTGCTGAAACTGGATCATGGTGTTCTCGGGCGGGTCATCGGGATCGTGCAAACGAGGCTGCACTATAGAAGGAAGTCACCGGCGGCCGCCTCGCGGTCCGCCACGGATCGGCGGTAGTCGGTGGGGGCTGGCCAACAAACTTTTTTGTATTGCCGGGAGAAAAAACACGTCGGGATAGCCCAGCGCATCGGCAAGCCGGGCCACGCTCGGGAGGCCGCGGGCGACTCCTGCTGCCGTGATGCGGAGTGCAGAAGAAAAAAAGGCCCACCCCGCGGGGGGGAGGGTCTTGGTTTATTTCTCGATAGATGATGGCGGCTAACCCGTGACGGCTCCCGTGGGCGGGAGGTCACGGCCGTTTCGGGTCAGGCGACTTTGTCGAGCTCAGCGGCGAATTCGGCCTTGGGGGTGACGCCCACGAATTTCTTGACCACTTCGCCGCCCTTGAACAGGATGATGGTCGGGATCGCGCTGATACCCAGATCCACCGAGACTTCGCGGTTGGCGTCGGTGTCGAGCTTGCCGACTTTGACTTTGCCGTCGTATTCCTGGGCCAGCTCGTCGATCACCGGGGCAAGCATGCGGCAGGGCATGCACCACTCGGCCCAGAAGTCGACGAGGACCGGCAGATCGCAGTCTTTGACTTCACTCTGGAAATTGGCGTCGGTAAATTCAATCACGTTTTCGCTGGCCATGGGTGGCTCCTTGGTTTATTGGCTAAAAGAGAAGGGGTCGCGAGAGTGTAGACCCCGGGGGGTAACGGTTCAAACCCTCGGGGCGGGAAGGTTATTCCCAGGGGGAAGAATCCGGGGGGCGGCAGGCGGGCGCGGGGTGGGTTACGCTTTGTAGATGTCGCTGAAAGCCAAAATCGAGGACCGGTCGGCCGTGGTGGGCGTGATGGCGTTGGGGTACGTGGGGCTGCCGCTGATCCGCACGTTTTTTGATGCCGGTTTCCGCGTGATCGGCTTCGACGTGGACCCGCGGAAGATCGAGATGCTGCGGCGGGGGAGAACTATCTCAAGCACCTGGGCACCGAGCTGGTGTCGGAGATGGCGGCATCGGATCGATTCGAGGCGACCACGGAGATGGCCCGGCTGGGCGAGGTGGATGCGGTGTTGGTGTGCGTGCCCACGCCGCTGGGGCAGCATCTCGAGCCGGATTTGTCGTATGTCCAGCAGACGGCCCGCGATATCGCCCTGCATCTGCGGGACGGGCAGCTGGTGGTGCTGGAATCGACGACCTATCCCGGGACCACGCGGAAGCTGATGCAACCCCCGTTGGCGGCCACGGGCAAGGCCTATCATCTGGCGTATTCTCCCGAGCGGGAAGACCCGGGACGCAAGGACCACAACACCCAGACGATCCCGAAGCTGGTGGGCGGCATCGATCCCGAGGCGGGTGAGCTGGCGACGCAGCTCTACCGCACCGCGATTAAAGAGGTCATCCCCGTCAGCGGCGCCGAGGTCGCCGAGGCCGCCAAGATTTTGGAGAACGTCTACCGCGCGGTGAACATCGCGTTGGTCAATGAGTTGAAGGTCATCCTCACCGCGATGGGCGTGGACGTGTGGGAAGTCATCGACGCCGCGGCGACCAAGCCCTTCGGCTTCCAGGCGTTTTACCCCGGCCCGGGCCTCGGGGGCCACTGCATCCCCATCGATCCGTTTTACCTCACCTGGGCGGCGCGGGAGCACGGCCAAACCACCCGATTCATCGAGCTCGCCGGCCAGGTCAACCACGAGATGCCCGGGTACGTCGTCCAGCGCTGCATGCTCGCGCTCAACGACGCGGGCCAAGCCACCCGCGGGGCCAAGGTGCTGGTGCTCGGACTGGCGTATAAGCCCGACATCGATGACGTGCGCGAGTCGCCGTCGTTCGAGCTTATCCAGCAGCTGCGGGGGCTGGGGGCGGCGGTGGATTATCACGACCCCCACGTCCCGGCGACCCACCCGATGCGGCATTACCCCGACCTGCCGGCCATGACCAGCATCGACCTGACCGATGCGGCACTGGCGGACTACGACCTCGTGGTGGTCGCGACCCACCATTCGGACTACGACTGGGAGCGGATCGCCCGCCGGGCAAAGCTGATCGTCGATACCCGCGGGGTCTACCGGGAGGCCCAGCGCCGATCCGCCCGCGCCAACGGCGGGGCCACCATCGTGCCCGCCTAGCTCGATTGACCCCTGCGGGGGGAAAAAATCATTAGAGGTCAGCACGCGGGCCGGATATGATGATTCATTATCCTTCGGAGTTTTATTTTGCGCAGCTTGAGACAACGGTTCGTCAGCGGGTTGATCGGCATTGGCCTTGGGGGCGTCACGCTTTCGGCGGCGGGGCTGGTGATCAACGACGATACCCCGGTAGTGGACTACACCTCGGCGGCCACCGGCCCATTCGCGGCGACGGGCGGATTGCACATCAACGGGAACTTCGAGAGCTCGGGCGTGTTGGTCGCGCCCAACATCGTGCTGGGCGCGTCACACGCCGCGGCGTCGGCCACCGCTTCGGGACGCAGCTTCGTCATCGGCGGCAGCCGCTACGCGGTGGCGTCGGTCGCCCGGCTGGACGGCAACAATACCGCGACCGACGGCCGCGACACCGCCCTGTTTACCCTCAGCGCTCCGGTCGCGGGCATCGACCCGGCGGCGATCTACACCGGCAGCCTCGCGGCGACCGTCGGGCTGACGGCGACCTACACCGGACTCGGCGATCAGGGCACCGGCTCGGCCCCGCCCACCGGCGATCCGGCCGACCCCGACGGCGTGTTGCTGGCGGGCGAAAACATCATCGAATCCGCGGGCGCCACCTTTGTCGACGACGACGGCATGGCGGTCACCTTCAGCAACAACATCCTCTTTGCCGACTTCGACGACGGCAGCAGCTCCACCAACAAACTGGGCTCGATCACGCAACTCGACCGCGAGATGGGGCTGGCGCTGGGCGATTCGGGCGGCGGGGTGTTTGTCTTCAACGCGGTGGCGGGACGCTACGAACTCGCGGCCTTGCACAGCTTCATCCTCGGGGAGGACTTCGGCTACGGCCAAATCAGCGCCTCCACCGGATTTGCCCCCGCGGATCTGGCCACCATCCTCGCGGTCATCCCCGAGCCCACCAGCGCCGCGGTGCTGTTGCTGCTCACGGGGGGACTCGTTTCGGGGCGGACCCGCCGCGGCAAAAAAGCTTGACCGCGGGCAACGAGTACGCACAATGGCGGCATGATGCGACTTCGTAATCCGTGGGACTGGCCCGGTCTTGGTCATCGGTGGCGGACGATAAATACACCGGTGAAGGTGATCCGCAACTACCTGTCGCAGGCCGTGATGGGCGGGGGCGTTGTGTTGACCGCAACGTCCGCCGCGGCGGCGGAATCCGGGGAGGCGGACACGGCCTGGAGCGACACGCATCACGTCCTGATCGCCGATGAAAACACGACCCCTTCGCCGCTGCACTGGTCCCGCGACGGCCGCACCGCGACCGGCGAGGTGCCCGTGGTCTTCGGCTTTACCGAGCTGCTGCCGTCGTGGAATGTGCTGCTGCCCACCGCGGAGTCCGGCGGCACCACCGGGGGAATGAGTTTTGCGTTTGCGGTGCGCGACGCGGCCGACCACACGTGGTCGCCTTGGCTGGACCTGGGGTCTTGGGGTGAACGGCCTCCGGAGGCGAGCGACACGACCCGATGGGATGGCGGGCAGGTGGCGATCGACATCGTGAAGCTCAACCGTCCGGCCGACGCTTTCCGGGTCAAGGTGTGGCGCACGGCACCTGCGTCGGGGCGGCAACCGGAATTACGGCGTTTGGCGGTGGTCACCTCTCGGCCCGAGCCGGGGAAAGTCGCGGCCCAGGCATTGGACTTGCCCTGGCCGGCGATCGATCTGCCCGTGCCGTTCCTGGCCCAGGGTGATAACCCGAAACCGCTGCGGTCGCGGACCTGCTCGCCCACGGCGGTGGGCATGGTCATGGCCTACCGGTGCCTCGAAAAAACGACGCTCGAACACGCCCAGGGCGTGTATGATCCGCAGCACAAAATGCTACGGCAACTGGGGACGCAATATCGCCTGGGCGGGGCAGCACGGCTTACCCGCCGAGTTGGTCCGTCTCCGATCGTGGACCGAAGTCTTGCCGTATCTGCAAGCGGGTCAGCCGCTAATTGCGTCGATTGGTTTTGAGGAAGACGCGTTTCCCTCGGCGCTCATGAAATCGACCGCCGGCCACTTGGTGGTCGTCCGCGGGGTCACGCCCGACGGCCAAGTGATCTTGAACGATTCTTCAAGCCGGGCAAAAGGCGCGGGCTGGCGGGTTGAGGCACGGGAAATGGGCCCCGCGTGGTTCGGCCACGGGGGTGTGGCATACGTGATCGGCCCGCGGCGCGAGACGACGCGGTGAGCCGTGCCGAGTTGCTTAGGCTGATGAATCAAGGATCCCGGAAGCGACCACGTCGTGACCAAAGCAGTCGTCATCTACCTGGCCGGACACCCATCCCACTTCAATAATGAGCAACGTGACTTCTCTACGAGCACGCGGAGCCGACGTCGGGTTTACCGCCGAACGGTCCACATCGCCCCGGGTCCTTCGCTGAGTCGGAGCTGGCCCGGAGGGGCGAGCCAGCGTAGCAGCAATGTTTTGAAGTGGATCGGACCGACGCACTCTTGGTGATAGCCCAGCGCACCGATCGCCAGTCGTCCCCCGTTCAGACCCGGCGCCTCGAAGCGGTAGTCCACCGGCTCAAGATCGCCGAGCCGCAGTTGGACGTCCGGGCCGTCGACGATCACGGTCATGGACAACGCGGTGGTCAGGTCCGGCCGGGGGAAGTAGCGGTAGTCGCTGCCACCGCGCCCGTCGTCGTTGATCCACACTCGGCGTTGGCGCTCGATAAAGCAGAAGCGGGTGTCGCGGGTGGTCGATTCGAGCCGGGCATCGAGCAGGAGGCCCGCCCCTTTCCAGTGGCCGTCGTACCAGTTGTCCGGCAGCTGAACCTCCGCCTCCACGATGTACCGGTCCGGCAGATCGAGGGGCAGGATCAGCCGCAGGTCGCCCTCCCGCACCGGCTCGATGTAGTGCCCGATGACGCCGCCGTCCTCGGCCGCTTCCCAGCGACCACGCGAAGGGTCCCAGCCTTCCAGGCCGTGCTCCAGCAGATCGACCCATTCGCCGGCCGCCAACTGCTGCCGCCACGCGAGTCGGCGAAGGTGGTCGCCCAGATAACGCTTCACCAAGGGGTCTGCCCCGGGCTCCAGCGAGTCCGCGATGGTTTGCAACTGGCGCGTGCACCGGCCGGATCGCGCTGGGCCAAGAACGCTTGGGCCCACCCCTGGACATAAAAATGCTGTTGCCCCTCATGAGGAAGCGGCGCGGCCGCGTCGGCGGGCGGTTGAGCGAATTGGTTCTGCGTCACGCAAATAGTTCCCGCTAACGCGCACAGGACTACCCCGGCCAGATAGATTCGATCCATCGAAGCAAACTTCCGAAGCTGCCGGGCCGCGCCAAGTTTTTCTTAATGACGCAAGCGGGCGGAGGTTCTTCCGCGAGGCTTTTACCGCCCGTCGTATTGCGTGGCGTAGTACTCGCGGTAGGCGCCGCTCTTGACGTTGCGCCACCAGTCTTCGTGATCGACGTACCACCTGACGGTCGATTCGAGGGCCTGGGGCCAGGCGCTGCGGGTGGGTTCCCAGCCGAGCTGGGTCTTGAGCTTGGTGGCGTCGATGGCGTAGCGGCGGTCGTGGCCGACGCGGTCCTTGACCGGCTCGATCATGTCACGGCCCTTGCCCATGACCTCGAGGATCGAGTGGGTGAGTTCGAGGTTGGACCGTTCGTTGTTGCCGCCTATGCAGTAGCGTTCGCCGGGCTCGCCCTTTTCGAGCACGCTGAGGACCGCTTCGTTGTGGTCTTCCACGTGAAGCCAGTCGCGGACGTTTTGCCCGTCGCCGTAGAGGGGGACTTTCTTGCCTTCGATGAGGTTGGTCACGAACAGGGGGATCACTTTTTCGGGGAACTGGTAGGCCCCGAAGTTGTTGGAGCAGTTGGTCACCCGCACGTCCATCCCGAAGCTGTGGTGGTAGGCCAGCGCGATCATGTCGCTGGCGGCCTTGCTGACGGAATAAGGCGAACTCGGGGCGTAGGGCGTTTCTTCGGTGAATTTGAGGTGCGGCTGATCCAGCGGCAGATCGCCGAAGACCTCGTCGGTCGAAACGTGGATGAACGGCTTGGTGTTGTCCGGGTCGGACTTGCGCAGCGCATCGAGCAGGGTCTGGGTGCCCAGGACGTTGGATTCGACGAACGGCCGGGCGTCGATCAGCGACCGATCGACGTGAGACTCGGCGGCCATGTGCACCACCGCATCGACGCGGGGCATGAGCTTGGCCACCAGGTCCAGGTCCAGGATGTTGCCGTGGACAAACTCGTAGTGCGGGTGGTCGTCGACGTCCGCGAGGTTTTCGGGGTTGCCCGAATAGGTCAGCGCATCGAGGTTGATGATCGAGTGCTGGGGGTGGTCGCGGAGCACGACACGGACGAAGTTGGAGCCGATGAAGCCGGAGCCGCCGGTGAGGAGAATTTTCATGGTGAGTAGTTTGGGAAAAAAGGGGGGGGTTGTGGCTCGATTTTAGACAGGATGACAGGATGCTTCGGATCAACAGGATCAAGGCCGATAGTGCAGGTATTTTCTTTTGATTTCGACCTTTGTCGGGCCAAAGTTAATGAGGAGTCCGATTTCAATTCGGGTTGCTTTGAGATAATTGACCAGCTGCACTTCGTGGATGATCGCAAGTCTTTCGACGGCTTTCAATTCGCATAGAACACGCCGATTGACCAATACGTCTCCGATAAAGTTACCCACACGTTCATTACGGTAGTCCACCGGGATCTTTACCTGAGAAGTAAATTCTAACCCTCGAAATTTCATTTCCAAGACCAAGGCTTTTTCGTAAACCGATTCCAAAAACCCTCCCCCCAGTGCATTATGTACCGCATAGGCACAGGCGATATTTTCTCGCGTCAACTCCTCATCTTGCATCTTGCCTTAATCCTGTTGATCCGATCCATCTTGTAATCCTGTCAAAACGAGCGCCAAGTTGCTTTTCCAAGACGGCATCGCCCCGGCGATCGATTCGGTCACCGACAGGTCCAGCACGCTGTAGGCGGGGCGGGGCGCGGGGCGGGGGAAGTCGGCGGTGGTGCAGGGCTGAATGTCGCAGTCGTGGCCGGCCTGGCGGGCGATCTCTCTGGGTGAACTCGCACCAGGTGCATTCGCCGCCGTCGGTGATGTGGAACGTGCCCCCCCCCTCTTGGCCCCCTTCCCCCACCCTTGCCCCCCCCCTACTGTACCTTCATTGGCGGCGTGGGCATCGAGCAATTGCTGGGAAACTGCGGCGAGGTGAACCGCGCTGGTCGGTCGGCCACGCTGATCGTGCACCACCTTGAGCTGATCCTTCTCGGCGGTCAGGCGAAACATGGTGCGAACGAAATTATTGCCCCACGGCGGCGTAGAGCCAACTGGTGCGCAGGATCAGGTGCTTGCACCGAGCGTCACGGATCGCGGTTTCGCCGGCGGCTTTTGATCGGCCGTAGCGCACCAGCGGGGCGATCGGGGCGTCCACCGGGTAGGGCGTGGTGGCGTCGCCGGCGAAGACGTAGTCGGTGGAGTAATGCACCAGCGTGGCGTCGATCTCGGCGCAGCGGCGGGCGAGGTGGCCCGGGCCGTCGCCGTTGAGCCGGGTGGCGGCGGCCTCATCCTCTTCGGCGGCATCGACGTGGGTGTAGGCGGCACAGTTGATCACGACCCGCGTGCCTTGGGGCAGGTGCCGGGCCACGGCCTCGGGGTCGGTGATGTCCAGTGAGTCGCGGGGCGGAGCGGTGTGAGCGATGCCGCGGGCGTCGAGCAGTTCGCGCCACGCCCGGCCGAGCATCCCCCCGCCGCCGACGATGACGTAGGGCGTGCGGGCCCCGACCGTGGGCAAGATCGATCCGGTGTCGGTTAGACTCATCGGTCGTCATCGCCTTCGTAAACAAACGGGCTGTCGAAGTCCGCGAGGGTCGGCAGTTTTCCGTCTTTCTCCGAAAGGATGGCGGAGGCCGGATCAATCTGCCAGTCGATGCCCAGCGCCGGGTCGGACCACAACACGCCGGCGTCGCACTGCGGGGCGTACACGTCGGTGACTTTGTACATCACCATGGTGTCAGGCAGGAGCGTGACGAAGGCGTGGGCGAAACCTTTGGGCACCAGCATCTGATCGCCGTTTTCTTCGCTGAGGACGTTCGCGACGTGCTGGCCGTAGGTGGGCGATCCTTTGCGGATGTCCAAGGCGACGTCGAGGATCGATCCCTGCGGGCAGCGGATGAGTTTGTCCTGGGCGTGGGGCGGCTTCTGAAAATGCAGGCCGCGTACGGTGCCCTTCTCGGCGGACATCGATTCGTTGTCCTGCACGAAGGTCAGGTCGATCCCCGCGTCGCGGAACTTGGGGGTGCTGTAGGTTTCGGCGAAGTAGCCGCGGTGATCGCCGAAGCGCCGGGGGCGTAGCAGTTTCACGGCCGGGATGGATTGGGGGATCACTTGCATATCAGTCAATGGGGTCTTCGATTTCGATCGCCGAAACCGTCAGCAGATTGATGATGAGTTTCAACGAATCGTGGGTGGCGGTGTCGAACACCAGCAGCACGTCGGCCTTGAGTTCCACGATCCGGGGGTGGGTGATGGGATAGGTGATCCCGTCGGGCAGGTGGATGCGGAACGGCCGAAAGCCGTCGGGATTCAGGAGTTGTTGCAGTTCGTGTTGCATAACGAGTTCCGCGGGGTCGATGAGTTACAGCCACGGCTCGACGTGGTCGTCTTGCAGCAGGCGGTAGAGGTACTGGCCGTAGCCGTTGTTTTTCATCGGCTCGGCGAGGGTTTCGAGTTGCGCGTCGTTGATGAACTTCTGGCGCCAGGCGATCTCCTCGGGGCAGCCGATCATCATGCCCTGGCGTTCTTCGATGGCTTCGACAAACGTGCCGGCCTGCAGGAGGCTTTCGTGCGTGCCGGCGTCCAGCCAGGCGGTGCCGCGCGACCAGAGTTTCACGTTCAGCTTGCCGCGGTCCATGTAGACGCGGTTGAGGTCGGTGATCTCGAGTTCGCCGCGGGGCGAAGGCTCGAGGTCCTCGGCGATCGCGGTGACCTGATCGTCGTAAAAGTACAGCCCCGGCACGGCGAAGTGGCTCTTGGGCTTGGCGGGCTTTTCTTCGAGGGAGATGACCTTGCCCGATGGGTCGAACTCGACGACGCCGTAGCGCTCGGGGTCTTTCACGGGGTAGCCGAACACGGTCGCGCCGTCGGTGACCTGCGCGGCGTCGGCGATCTGTTGGCGCAGGCCGCTGCCGTAGAAAATATTGTCGCCCAGACAGAGGCAGCAAGGCTGATCCGCGGTGAACTTTTTGTCTAACAAAAACGCCTGGGCCAGGCCCTTGGGCTCGGGCTGTTCGACGTAGCTGAAGGTCATGCCCCAGTCCTGGCCGTCGCCCAGCAGCCGCTTGAAGTGCGGCAGGTCGATGGGGCGTGGAGATGATCAGCACCTCGCGGATGCCGGCGAGCATGAGCACCGACAGCGGATAATAGATCATCGGCTTGTTGTAGACCGGCAGCAGCTGCTTGCTGATGGCGCGGGTGAGCGGATAGAGCCGGGTGCCGTGGCCGCCGGCGAGGATGATGCCCTTCATCGTGTGTTTCCCTGATCGTGGGGGGTGGAGTGCAGTGGGGGAGGGTTCGGAAAACGTCCGGCACGCCGCCGCCCCGGCGTCGGGGGGACGCGACGCGGGGCAGTGTAACCCATGGCCCGGCCCACTAGACAAACCATCGGCCGGATCGCCGACCGTCTCCAGCGGATTTAATTTAGCTTGAGATGCCATGCCCTATGATGGAGACTCACCCCCCGGACAGAAGGCATTATGGAATCATCGTCGAGCGGCGGCCGCCAATCCCGGCCGGGCCTAAACAATCTCTCGCTGATCGGAAATTACCTGCCCCGGCGGTGTGGCATCGCCACCTTCACCTCCGATCTGGCGGACGCCCTGGCGGACGCGGCGCCCAGCGTCAACGTCCGCACCGTCGCGATGAACGATCGCCCCGAAGGTTATCGGTACCCCGATCGCGTGTGGTTCGAGATCAACCAGAATCGCCTGGGCGAATACAAGCTCGCCGCGGACTTCCTGAACATGGGCGGGGTCGATGTCGTGAGCCTGCAGCACGAGTTCGGCATCTTCGGCGGCGAAGCGGGCACCCACCTCTACGACCTGCTGCGCCGCCTACGCATGCCCGTGGTCGCGACGCTACACACGGTGCTGAAAGACCCCGAGCAAAAATACCGCGACGGGATGGCGGAGCTGTCCAAGCACTGCGACCGCTTCGTGGTCATGGCCGAGCGGGCCTACGAATTCCTCACCGAGGTCTACGGCATCGACGAATCCCGCATCCGCCTGATCCACCACGGCATCCCGGACGTGCCGTTCGTCGATCCGGCGTTTTATAAAGACCAGTTCGGCGTCGAAGGCAAGAAAGTTATCTTCACCTTCGGCCTGCTGGGCCCGTCCAAGGGCCTGGAGAACATGATCGAGGCGCTGCCGCGCATCGTGGCGGCCCACCCCGATGCGGTCTACATGGTGTTGGGCGCGACCCACCCCGGCGTGCTGGCACACTCGGGCGAAGACTACCGACTGGGCCTGCAACGCCGGGCCAAAGAGCTGGGCGTGGATAAACACATCATCTGGTTCAACAAATTCGTCGAACTCGACGAACTCGTCGAATTCCTCGGCAGCGCCGACGTCTACGTCACGCCCTACGAAAACGAAGCCCAGATCACCTCCGGCACGCTCGCCTACGCCCTGGGCACCGGCAAGGCGACCGTCTCCACGCCCTATTGGTACGCCCAGGAGATGCTCGCCGACGGCCGGGGCAGGATCGTCCCGTTCAAGGACACCGACGCGATGGCGGACGCCGTCATCGATCTGTTTTCCAACGAAGTGGGCCGACACAGCATCCGCAAGGCCGCCTACCAGTACATGCGAAATATGCGCTGGTCCCGCATCGCCGGCCAGTACCTCGACCTCTTTGCCGAAGTCCGCGAGGAGCGCAACCGCAACCCCAAACCGCTCGCCAACAAGCCGCCGCGGCGCTCCCAGACCCCCGAACTGCAGGAGATCAAACTCGACCATCTCTGGAAGATGACCGACGACTGCGGCCTGCTGAGCCACGCGAAATACACCGTGCCCGACCGCGAGGCGGGCTACACCACCATCAACAACGGCCGGGCGCTGATCGCCTGCCTCATCGCCCAGGACCACCTCACCCCCTCCGCGGTCGAAGCCAAGCGCCTCGACGAGCTCGCCGGCCGCTACCTCGCGTTTCTCGAACACGCTTTCGACGATCACACCCGCGGCTTCCGTCGAAAAATGGATTTCGACCGCACCTGGGCGATCGAACCCTTCTCCGAAGACTCGCACGCCCAGGCGATCCGGGCGCTGGGCGAGGCGGTGTCGCGCTCGCACATCCGGGGCCACGAAGCGTTGGCGACCAACCTGTTCCAGCGGGCGCTGCCGCGCTGCGACGAGTTCGAGCACGTCCACGGCTGGGCCTATTCCCTGCTGGGCATCCACGCCTACCTCCGCCGCTATTCGGGCGACAGCTCCGCCCGCCGGATGCGCGAAACCCTCGCCAATCGCCTGTTCGACGCGTTCAAACACAACCGCGGCAACGACTGGCCCTGGCCCACCGATCAGGTGACCTACACCGCCAGCCGGCTCCCGCACGCGCTGCTGATCTCCGGCCGATGGATGTTCAACAACGACATGATCCAGCAGGCGCTACGCTCGCTGGAATGGTTGCAGCAGCTCCAGTTCAGCGGACCCGACGGGCAGTTCACCCCCATCGGCAGCCTCGGCTGGTACCCCCGCGGCGGGCCCCGTGCCCGCTTCAACCAAATGCCCGCCGAGGCCACCGGCACCATCGACGCCAACCTCGAAGCCTACCGCGTGACCAACGACCGCAAATGGCTCGACCGCGCCTACCGCTGCCTCAACTGGTTCATGGGCGACAACGACCTCCGCCAAAACCTCTACGACCACACCACCGGCGGCTGCTGCGACGCCCTGCTGCCCCAGGGCGTCGACGAAAACCAGGGCGCCCTCTCCAGCGTCTCCTGGCTGTTGTCCCTGCTCTCCCTCTACGAATTCAACCTCGGTCAAGAACGCGCGGATCAGAAACCCAAATCCGATGCCCCGCGCGTCGCCTCCCCCGTACCGCAAATCAACCCCGACCTGCAGCCACGACGGCCTGAAGCCGCCAATAACTGATGCCAGTAATTCGAAGCGGTCTTGCTAGAGCAAAAGCAACTTTACCATTGCAAAGTAGGGGTGCCACACCCCGCCTTAGAACAGGTAAAGTGAGGCACCCAGCACCGCTAAATCGGGTCTGCGCAAAAAATCGTGTGGTGTTCGTTCATCGCCGGGGTCACTTGACCCAGTGCCCCTCGGCGCTCAGGGCCTTTTCGGGTTCGCCTTCTTGTTCGGCGAGCCAGCGCTCGGCGTCGATGGCGGCTTTGCAGCCCATGCCCGCGGCGGTGATGGCCTGGCGGTAGACGTGGTCCGACACGTCGCCGGCGAGGAACACGCCCTCGATCTCGGTGGTGCTGCGGTAAGGGTCCTTCAGCAGCAGGTAGCCGTTGTCGTCGGTGGGCAGCTGGTCGTTGAGGAAGCCGGTGATGGGCGTGTGGCCGATGGCGAGGAACAGGCCGCCGAGGTCTTGGGTGGATTTTTCTTGGGTCTCGTTGTTGATTAGCCTCACGCCGGAGATTTTTTCGTCGCCCAGCACGTCGGTGACCGAGGTGTTCCAGCGGACCTCGATCTTTTCGTGGTTGATCGCGCGGGCCTGCATGATTTTGCTGGCGCGCAGCTCGTCGCGGCGGACGAACATGATGACCTTGGCGGCAAACTTGGCGAGGTAGGTCGCTTCTTCGACGGCCGTGTCCCCGCCGCCGACCACGCCCAAGACCGAGTCGCGGAACATCGGCAGCGCCCCGTCGCAGACCGCGCAGGCCGAAACCCCCCCGCCGGACTGGGCGAGCCGCTGCTCGTTTTCCAGTCCCAGCCAGTTGGCCTTGGCGCCGGTGGCGATGACCACCGCGTCGGCCAGGGTTTCGTAGCCCCCGTCGCCGACGACGTGGAAGGGGCGCCGGGATAGATCGACGGACTTCACGTTTTGAAAGACGTTGAACAGGCCATAGTTCATGTCGAGTTCGTCGCTGCCCTTGACGCCCTGGTCGGTGACCACGCGGGTGTCGAAGCGCAGGGCTTGCTTGAAGAAATCGCCCATCATTTCCGGACCCGTGCGTCCCTCGGGGTAGCCGGGGTAGTTCTCCACATCGTGGGTGAGCATGAGTTGGCCGCCGGGCATGAGGTCCTTGCCCGACGCCCGGCCGGGGAAGACCAGGGGCGCAGCTCGGCGCGGGCGGCGTAGATCGCCGCGGTCCAGCCCGCGGGGCCCGAACCGATGATGACGAGTTTTTCGTGGGGAAGATCGGAGGTGGAGGAGGGGGGAGAGGGGGGGGGGAGAGTCGTGTGCCATAGTGTGAGTTTAGCAGCGGGAGGGCAATAATTATTTCCGCGGCTCGTTTGGAAGATCGGGCTCGTCCGCTTCATCCAGCAACTGGGTAAACACGGTTTGCCCGGTGCGGCAGGCGCGGCGCAGGTACGGCCCGCACATCGTGCAGCAGGCGGAGGCACCGGTGGCCCGGACCAGTTGGGGCAGCGTCAAGTTCTCGGTCTGGGCCAGCGCGAGCAGGTCGGCGAAGGTGCGTTGGGTGCAGATGCAGCGGTCGATGCAGAGGGCCACGGTTACTTCCTTGTCCTCCTTGATAATAGAACGGCTAAAAGGCGGTCCAGGTGGAGAAGCCGTATCGGCTATCCGGGCCGTCGGTCACGTCGAGATTGACCACCGGGGCGTCGGCGATCCGCGTCCAGGGGGTTTCGCCGGGCGGGGGCGGCGAGGCGGCGGCGTGGCCGTCGAGATACGCCAGGTTGGCGGTGGTGTTGGGGTGGCGGAAGTGGCCGGTGCCCGCGACCCGACCCGGGCGGCGGTAGGCCAGCGAATGAGGTTCGTAAAAGGAATCGCCGAAGTCCTGGTGCACCGCGTCGGCGAAAGCGACGACTTTCACGGGCTGCACGACTTCGGACAGCCGCCGGGGCCGGGCCCCGATCGGGAACGGCCAGACCAGCCCGCCGTTGTAGCCGTAGTGCGCCGACCGCCGGTCAAACTTCGCGACAAAACGCGGGTCGCGGGACGGAAACGCCGGACACGCCAGCCCGGCGTGCAAGTCGCCGCCGGCGTAGGCCGCCAGCGGACTGCGGGTCGGGTCCAGCAAGCGGGTCGCAGCAACCGCCGTCCCCCCACCGCCCCCCCCACTCGCGCTGGGGCTCGCCAGCTCCAGGCCAAACCACCACTGCCGACCCTCGGGGTGCGACTGCGAGTGGGTCACGAATCGGCCGTCGAAATCGCCGGTGTAAAGCAGCAGGCTGGTGGTGGTCTGCCGGAGGTTGCTGAGACACCGCCCTGCCCGCGCCGCGTCCCGGGCGTGGCCGAGCACCGGCAGCAACAGCCCGGTGAGCAACGCCACCGTGGCGATCACCACCAGCAATTCGATCAGCGTGAAGCCGTGGCGTCGGTCGGGAGGTATCACGGCGGGCACCGGGGGCAAAGTTCTCAACGCCAGGCCGCCCGACGCCGGGAACCCATCCACAGCCAAGCGGTGGCCAGCACCAGACCGGCGGCGGGCTCGGGCACCGCGACCGGGGGATTGTTGGTGGCCGCGCCGGGGTTGTTGAACGCCGAGACGTTCAGGGTCCAGCCGTCGTAGCCGCCGTCGGTCAAGGTCCGGGCGGTCGGCCCCGTGGCGGCGGCGGTCCACGCGCTGCTCAGCGTCGGGGCGGTAGCGCTGGTCCAGTACGACCACACTTCGCCGCCGCTGCCGCCGAAGCCCGGGGTCTGGCCCACGGCCGTGCCCTCCAGCGCGAACCCGTTGACGAACAGCCCCAGCGATCCGCCGAAGTCTTGGGTGTCGGCCGCGAGGAGCCCCCCCGCGTCGATCTCTTGGATCAAGTCCTGGCCGGTCTTGATCCCGTCAAAGCGGTAAGTAAACCCATAAGCGTCGCCGTCCACGAAACCGAAATCGATCACCAGCGAAGCGGTCTGCGTCCCGCTGCCCACGGCATACTGATTCACCAACGCCGCCGACGCCGGGGCAACCGATACCGCCAGCCCCAGCAGCAGGGTCAGGACGCCGAGGGTGATCCGAGACGAGAGCCACGATACGCAACGAGAGACAGCGGACATGTGAGACCTTCTGCCGTGATTCGCGCACGGCTTCCCTCAACGGTGGGTCCGCCGGCGCAACGGCACCGGTCGGACGGCAAACCGTCCTCGCGCGGGAAAAGCAGATGACACGGAGATCGCCCGGGGATAAGGCGAACGTATCGACCTGCCCGAAAGTCCTGGGGCGCGAGGACTCGAAGCAACTTTTCGGGCAGGTCTTCCGGCTTGAGGCATAGGCCGAACTCGCCTTCCCACCCCATCCCCCTCTTTTGCGTCCGCTCCCCGAAAGGGCAGAGGCAGCGGGGGGATGTGGGCAGTGGCATTTTGAGTCCGACGCGAGCCCCTTACGGCGGCGCGTCCGCGGGAGAATCCCCCGTCCGGCGACCGGAACATCGTTCCTTCCGCCGGCCGCGAGCGTGTCGAAAGATTCCGACGGGCTCACGGGGTGATCGGGGTCACTCCACTTCCCTTTTCACCCGCGTCGGCCGAGGTCGGCGTGGCGGGCACCTGAAAAGTGATAACCCGCTCAACTTAGGGCCGGGCCAAGCAAGACGCAAGCGAGGTGGACAATTCCGTAAGAGTTTGGCGGTTTTAGTGAGGGGGGGCTTCGCGGAATGGGCTTCCCCTTAAGCGACGTTATAAGAAAAGTTGTTTCTCAGAACAAAAGGTCCGACTTTTGGTGACGATTTTTTGAGCACGGTAGCGGTAGGATGGGACGATGAGCCGAGTGTTGATCGATGCGCGGGGGGTGGGGGCGGGGTTGTCGGGGATCGGGCGGTACACGTTGAATCTGATGCGGGGGATCGCGCTGCTGGGCGAGGCGGGGGAGTGGCCCGAGGACTGGGGGCCGGTGACCGCCTGGGTGCGGCCAGGATTTCGGGAATGGGAGGGTTGGCCGGCGGACTTACTTTTGAGCCCCGTCGTAAAGTGGGCGGAGGTCCCGGGATCGATGACCGCCCCCGCCGAGGTGCTGTGGCACGGGGGGCGGCGGATGAATCGAGACTTTGAGGCAGTTTTGCGTGACGGAGTCTTTCATTCGCCGGAGGTCTGGTTGCCGTGGGGTGTGGGGCGGAGCGGATACGTAAACGGGGGGGCAAAGCGGCGCGTGGGGCGCGTAAAGGGGTGGGGGGAGGGAGGGGAGGGGGGGGAAGGAGGGGGGGGAGGAGGGGGAGGAGGGGGAGGAGGGGGGGTGGTGACGGTGCACGATGTGATTCCGTTGGTCTGCGGGGGGATGCTGGGGCGGAGCCGGAAGGCCCGGTGGTCGGGGGCGTGGCGGGCGTGGTGCTGGGACCAGTGCCGGCGGTCGGCGGTGGTGGTGACGGTGAGCCAAGTGTCCAAACGCGATCTGGTGCGCGAGCTGGGCGTGTCGGCGGACAAGGTTGTGGTGGTGCCCAACGCCGTGGGCGGGGACCTAAACCGGCGAGAGCCCCCCGGCGTCGGCCGGGGCGCGGGGACGACAAACGGGGCGGCAGGCGGGACGAAAAAAACACCGGGGGCAGAGCGATACCTCCTCTACGTCGGCCGACGCGACCCGTACAAAAATCTGGCGGGGTTAGTGCGGGAGTTTGCCCGGCTGCGAGATCAAATGGGCCAACCCGCGGGCATGACCCTGGTCGTCGTCGGCCACCGGGACCCGCGCTATCCCGAGGCCGAGCAGGAAGCGAAACGGCTCGAACTGGGCGCCGCGGTCCGATTCAAAGGGCAGGTGAGTGAAGCGGCATTGCGCGGGTGGTACGCGGGGGCGGCCATGGTGGTGGTGCCCAGCTTTTACGAAGGGTTTGGGTTGCCGGCCCTGGAGGCGATGGCGGCGGGCGTGGCGGTGGTGGTGAGCGATCGGGCGGCGTTGCCGGAGGTGGTGGGCGACGCGGGACTGTATTTCGATCCCGGGGTGGATGGGGCGATGGCGGCGGCCATGGGGCGGGTGTGGGAAGGTGAGAGCCGGGACCTGATCGAGCGGGGGAAAGTTCGGGCAGCGTTGTTTTCCTTGGAGGCGATGGCGCGGGGGCACGTGGAGGTCTACACCCGGGTCTTGGGGGGAAGGGAAAAGTGAAGGGCGGTGCAGGCGAAAGGGGTGCCGTTATATAGTTGGTGAGACCGCTTCCGCCGGCGGCGGAACGACAGGCGGGACGCCTATCGCACTGAGCCATTATCAATCTCGCGGCTTGAGCGAACCGGAGAGCGGTGAGGAGAGGGGGGGGTGAGGGGGGTGAGGGGGGGGGGAGGGGGGGTAGGATGAGGCGTATGGGTGTGCGGTTGCCGCGAAAGCTGGAGTATGGTTGGGACCTGCTGGTGGTGCTGGTGCTCAAGGAGTTGCGGGTGCGGTACAAGCGGACGGCCCTGGGGTACGGGTGGTCTATCGTGCAGCCGTTGGCTTTCGCGGCGGTGTACTGGGTGGTGTTCAAGCAGTTCATACGGATCGAGACGGAGGTGGACTACACGCTGTTTTTGGTCTGCGGGTTGTTTGCGTGGCAGTGGTTTGGCAACGCGATCTCGTCGTCGACGATGGCGCTGGTCAATAACGGGCCGCTGATCACGAAGGTGAGCTTCCCGCGGGTGTACGCGGTGCTGAGCGGGTATGTGAACGACGTGGTGCATTACCTGCTGGCGTTGCCGGTGGTGCTGGGGTTTGTGCTGGCCAACGGGTACCGGCCGCGGCTGAGCTGGCTGTGGCTGCTGCCGACGTTGCTGATCGTGCAGGGGGCGTTGGTGCTGGGGCTGTCGCTGCTGCTGGCGACGTGGAACCTGGTGCTGCGGGATTTGGAACGGCTGGTGGGGATCGGGGTGCTGATGCTGTTTCACCTCACGCCGGTGGTGTATCCCGAGACGCTGGTGCCCGCGGGGTACCGCTGGATCCTGGTGGTGAACCCGATGGGGTCGATGGTGATCAACTGGCGGGACGCCTGGCTGCACGGGAGGGTGGACCCGGCGATGCTGGGCGCGTCGGTCGCGGCGGCGGCGGTCGCGCTGGCGATCGGCTGGGCGGCATTTTTGCGGAAGCAGGTGGAGTTTGCCGAGCTTGTCTGACGTGATGATCCAGTTCGACGCGGTCAGCAAGGTCTACCGCAAGCTCGGGCCGCGGCGCGGGCTGAAGGAACGCCTGGTGAATCCCCGCACGTGGCGAAGCCGGGGAGACAAAGCAGACGCCGGCTCCCGTGGCACGGCGGCGCTGACCGACGTCTCGCTCACCTTAGAACGGGGCGAGGCCCTGGGGGTGGTGGGGCGCAACGGCGCGGGCAAGAGCACGCTGCTGAGCCTGGCGGCGGGGGTGATTCAGCCCAGCGCCGGGGCGGTGCGGTTCCCCGCGGGGGGCCGGATCAGCCCGCTGCTGGCACTGGGGGCCGGGGTGCATCCGGACCTGACGGGGCGGGAAAACGTCGAGCTCAACGGCGTGTTGCTGGGACTCACCCGGCGGGAGGTGCGGCAGCGGTTTAACGCGATCCTGGAATTCTCGGAACTCGGCGACTTCATCGACCAGCCGATCCGGGCGTATTCCTCGGGCATGCTGGCCCGGCTGGCGTTCTCGGTCGCCAGCCATCTCGAGCCGGAGGTGCTGATCGTCGACGAGATCCTGTCGGTGGGCGACGCCGCCTTTGCCGCCAAGTGCGGCCACCGGATCGCGACCCAGCGGGAGGCGGGGCTTACCATGCTGTACGTCAGCCACGACATCGGCTCGGTAAAACGGCTGTGCGACCGGGCGGTGTATCTCCAAGCGGGCCGGGTGAAGGCGGACGGCAAGCCGGGGGAGGTGGCGCGGGGGTATTATGCGGATCAAGGCCTGGCGGAGGAGTGATCCAATGCGCCCGCGGTGGGGGTCACGTGTGATGTAGTTTTGGTTTTTTGGTTTCTAGAAACGGCGGAGTATTGGGTCCAACGAATTATCTTTTTCCGGAGGCCAGGAGTTTGCGATGCGGGTACTGATGGACGGCTCGCATTTGCAGACGCTACGGGGGACGGGGGTGGCGACCTACACGCGCGGGCTGGCGGGGTTGGTGCGGGCCGCGGGGATGGAGGTGGACGTGGTGTACGGCCGACGGTGGAGCGGCGGGGACGATGAGCTGCTGCGCGAGGTCGAGTTTTATGACGCGCGGCCGACGGTCCAGAACGAAAGCTGGAAACGCCGGCTGCGGGAATCGCTGGGCCTGTTGTCGGCGTTTCGCGAAGCGCGGCCGCGACGCGTGCCGGGGCGGGGCGTGCTGACCCGGGGGTGGAGCCAGGACGTGCGGTTGGCGGATCGGCAGTGGAACCGGGCGAACCTGTTTCGCCTGGCGGCGGCGCGGCAACGCCTCACCGGCGGGTTCCTGCCGGTCAGCAACCAGGAGATTCAAGCCGACTTCGCGCACTGGGCCTACCCCCTGCCGCTGCGCCTGAAAGGGGTGCCCAACGTGGTCACGATCCACGACCTGGTGCCGCTGCGGTTGCCCTACACCACGCTGGACCGCAAGCGCGAGTACCTCCGGTTGGTCCGCGGTGTTGCGGCCACCGCGGACCTGATCGTCACGGTGTCGGAAACTTCAAAGCGCGACCTCATAGAACTGCTGGGCGTCGATGAAAACCGGGTGGTCAATACCTATCAGCCGGTGGAAGTCGCACCTCAGAAAGACAAGGATATTGAAGGCAATGAGGGCAGAGAGGGAGGCGAGGGAGGCGGGGGGGGGGGAGGGGGGGGTGGAGCGGTTTGGATTGGAGGCGGGTCGTTATGTGTTGGCGTACGGGGCGGCGGAGCCGAAGAAGAATTTCGGCCGACTGATCGAGGGGTATCTCGCGGCGGACCCCGGGGTGCCGTTAGTGATTGCCGGGCCCCGGGGTTGGCTGGGTAAACAAGAGTTGCAGTGGCTGGCAGGCAAGCATCGGCGGACGTGGGGCCAGCGGGAGGTGATCCGCCTGCCGTACGTGAGTCAACGGGAACTGGACCGGCTGATCCGTGGAGCCACGGGGGTGGCGTTTGTGTCGCTGTATGAGGGGTTTGGGTTGCCGATTGTCGAGGCGTTTGTGCGGGGCACGGCCGTGATGACTTCGGACCGCGGCGCGATGGCGGAAATCGCGGGGGCCACGGTGAATCATTCCAAAAGCAAACCCGCCGGCCGCTTGGATTCCATGCAGGAGCCGATCGTTGGGGCCGACCCCGCCGCGGCGGCCATCCTGGTGGATCCCTACGAGATCGACTCCATCGCGGCGGGGCTGCGGCGGCTGGTGCACGACGCCGCGGGGCGGGCGGAATTCATCAAGCGCGGTCGAACGCGGGCGGAGCACTTCTCCGCCGAGGCGTGTGGCGGGCGGCTGCAGGCGGCCTACCGCCAAGTGGGCATCACCACGGCAACCCAAACGCAGTAAATCAGACCGCAGTCATTTAGGCGAACGATTCGGCGGGTTTTGCAGTCCCTGAACTATCGTCGTCGAGCTGAATTTCTGGCCCTGAATCAATTGAAGTTTGCCGCCGTAGCTTTCGACCGCGGCGCGCTCTTGGCCTACGGGCGAGGCGGGGTCCTCCGCGTCGATCGCGTATTCCGCCCCCTTGGCGTAGACGTCGGGCCGAAGCAACCCGAGCGTCGGCACCGCGGTCGGCCAGCGGTTGATCGCCACGCGGTCCACCCCCGCCAATGCCGCGAGCAGCTCCGCCCTTTGCGCCGCCGGGTACACCGGCCGCCCCGGCCCCTTGCCCACCCAGTGGTCGGGCGTCACCGTGACCACCAACGCCTCCCCGTATTCCCGGGCGGCCCGCAGATATCGCACGTGGCCGACATGCAGCAGATCGAAGCAGCCGTGGCAATGCACCACGCGGTCCCCCGCCGCGCGGCGGGCAGCACAAAACGCGGCGGCCTGGTCGAGATCAAACAAACTATCCCACGGCGACGGCGGCATCCCAAAATCATACGCACTCCCCGAGACCCCGGCCGTGATCCCATTCTGAAGAAGCTCTAGCATGACCCCGATGACCGGCCGCCCCCCCCTCCCCCCCTACTCAACTGAGGACCCAACGGCCTCCCGGACCGACCAAACCGCGTGGGGTTCCTCCTCGCCCAGCGGCCAAAGGTTCGTTAGCGAAGGGCCATGGTTCCGGCGGACACGGTGGCTGTGGCTGGGTTTGCTCATCCTGACCTACGGCCTGTCGTGGCAGCCGCAGTGGCGCATCACCGCCGACAGCGCACTGCACGCCGAGGCGGCCCGGGCCGCGTCAACCCACTCCATCGAACATGACCACGCCGGCGATGCCTCTCTTAATGAACCGTCCACCATCCTGGCGGACCCGGCCGCCCTGGAACGGATTCAACCGGGTTTGTCCTGGATCTGGCGCGCCACCGGCTGGCCGGTGTTACAGGACAACCCCGACGCTCCGGCCCCTTTTGACCTGCGGATCCCCGGGGCCACCGCCGTGATGTGGGGCTGCGCGGCCCTGGGGCTCTGGCTGACGTTCCGACTTATTCTCGAACATCAGCGGCAGCGGACAACGCACCCCGTGTCACCCCGGGCGGGACCCGCCGACGGCCGGGGCACGGCGTGGGCGGTGGTGCTGTTGCTGGGCTGGAGCCGGCTGTGGTTCGAGATGTCGCTCAACGTGCTGACCGAGTTGCCCTTCGCCTGCGGGTTGCTGCTGTTTTGTTGGGGGGACCTGCGGCGTTCGGTGGCCACTCCCCCCCTGCCGAACGCCCCCCCCCCGCCGGCGGGCTTCCGCGTGTTCAGGTTTGCCGGGAATTGGCTCTTAATGGGGCTGGGTTTGGGCGTCATGGCCAGCTTCCGCAGTGTGGCGGTGGTCATGCTCGCCGTGTGGCTGATGAGCGAAGTTTGGCGGTGGTGGGCGCCCCCATCGTTTTCACTACGTTCGACCGACACGATCGTTCAACGCTCCAACGAGAGCCTTGCGTCGTTTCCTCCGTTTTCCGAAACCATCCCGCCGCGGGCCACAAAACTTTTTACCGTTCTCGTGGCGTCGTGTCTCCTTGTCGTCCTCGGACTATTCTCCTCGGCGATCCGTGAGGACGCCTGGCTGTTGTGGTCGGCGTTGCGTGATCTTGATCCGCAGCGTTTTCTGAACAACGCCCAGCAACTCTTTGACGAAGTACTGCCCGAGGCTGTGTTCGGCATCGATGTGTCGCCTTACACTTCGTGGGCCGCGTCGCTGGTGGTGCTCGCGGCGATCGCCACGCTCTGGCGAGAGCGGCGATGGTGGGGCCTGCTGTGCGGCGTTTTCGTGCTGCAATGGCTGGTGTTTTTGCCTGCCGAGCGATACGTGCTGCCGATCCTGCCGCTGCTCCTCTACGGCCTGCTGCGGCTGGCGCAACAAATCCTCGCCCGAGCTCCGACCCGACGACCCGCGCTGCGGCCGCCCGGCGGTTGGCGGCGGGCGGGGGTCCGCGTGGTGTTCGTCACCCTGGTGGCGGCGAACTTGATCGGCGTCGGCCAGCGGGTGGCCGAGCAGCGGGCCGACGATTTTTATCATGCCTACCGCGGCGGCGCCTACCTGCCCGTGTTGCACACCGCCGACTGGCTGTCCCGCCACACCGCCCCCGAGCAGAACGTCTTTCTCGATCGGCGGCTGCGCCTCGAACTGTCGTACCTCGCCCGCCGACGCGTCCTGCCTCACCCCCCCGCCGACCTCGGCCATGCCGACGCGTGCTGGATTTTAGTCTCGCCCAACGCGCCGATGACCCAAGACGAGTCGGTTCGCTTCGTCGCGGTCGACCCTGCCCAGGATCAGGTCTGGCGGGTCTACCTTCCTTCTCCACCGTCGGAGAATTCACCGGCCGCGCGCTGAGCGAATGATTTATCACGCTGGTAGTGGGATACTTTGCTCTAAAGTGGGGCGGGCATCTTGCCCGCCATCGGCCCGAAGGGCTGAAATCGTAGCCACTTCGGGCTACGCCCGAACGGCGGGCTGGAAGCCCGCCCCACTTTAAAGTATCCCACTATCATCACGCTCGACCGATGGCGTACTCCTCGTCGGCAGGCGACACTATCCCGATGCGGTTGGTTCTCTTCTGCTTCTTCCTTCCTCCGCGGTTGCCTACCCGATGCGCGTGGCGCTGGTCCACGAATCCCTGGTCGGCTACCACGGCAGCGAACGTGTCCTCGCGCAGCTGGCGGCGATGTATCCCGACGCGCCGATCTTTTGCACCCTCCACCACCGCGCCGCCATGGCGGGGACCCCGCTGGCAGACCGCGATATCCGGGCGACTTGGCTCGACCGCCTGCCGGGCCTGCGCCGACGCCACCGCTGGCTGCTGCCCGCGATGCCCTCGGCCATCGAGCAGCACGACCTCCGGCCCTTTGACCTGATCCTCAGCTCCCACCACGCCGTGGCCCACGGCGTGCTCACCCGCTCCGACCAGTGGCACCTCTGCTACACGCATTCTCCCGCGCGCTATGCCTGGGAACTCTACCACGCGCACCTGCCCCCCCGCCGCCGGACCCCGGTCAAGCGTTGGCTGCTGCACCGCTTCCGCCAGTGGGACTTCGCCGCCGGCCAGCGTCCCGACGCTTTCGCCGCCAACTCCCGCCACATCGCCCGGTGTATAACCAAAACCTACCGCCGACCCGCCGCCGTGATCCATCCCCCCGTCGAGGTCGATCGCTTCAATGCCGACCAGCCCCGCGAAGATTTTTATCTCGTCGCCGGCCGACTCGTGGCCTACAAAAACGTGCACCTGGCGGTCGAAGCCTGCGCTCCACCCGCCGCCGTCTCGTGGTCATGGGCGATGGCCCTGATCGTCGCCGCCTGGTCAAACTCGCTCGTCATGCCGCCGCGGCCGTCGGCCTGCCCCCCTCACTCATCCAATTCCTCGGCGGCGTCGATGACGAGACCTTCCGCGATCACCTCCAACGCTGTCGCGCTCTGATTTTCCCCGGCCTCGAAGACTTCGGCATCGTCCCGGTCGAAGCCATGGCCGCCGGCGCCCCCGTCATCGGCCTCGGCCGCGGCGGACTGCTCGACACCGTCAACGACTCCCAAAACGGCATCCTCTTCAACGCATCTTCCCCCCCCCTGCCCGGCCACCCGCCCCACTCTCCCCAACTCGACGCCCTTATCCAAGCCCTCGACCGGTTTGAACAAACGGGCGTCGAACTCACCGCACCCCAAATCCGCCAAACCACCCTCCGCTTTGCCCCCCCACGCTTCCGCCACGAAATGCAAACCTGGATCGACTCGCATCTCACGCCCCCCCCCTCTCCCCCCTCCCCGCCTTCCCCGCCTTCCGCTTAACCCTAAATCTCCCTCCCTATTGCGATGGGTGCGCCTAATCAACTTGTACCGATATATTTTATTTTCCGCATGGCAAGCGATCACGGAGGTTAGGAGGCACAGAGACACCGAGCAATACCATTTCAGCAGAATTTCAGGTCTGATTATGGATTAACAAAATCTCAAAAAACAATAGATAAAGCTGAGTTGTCTTTAATTTGGATATTCATTTCTTAACGGTTTGGAATCTGTTTTAGAACTCGTCATTGGCATTTTGCCTTGCTCCGTGTCTTCGTGTCTCCGTGCCTCCTAACCTCCGTGATCGTGTTGTCCTCCAGTCTCCATAAAACAATTGACCTATCGCACTTCATCATTATTGATTAATGAAAAATCCCACGGACGATGGTTCCGTGGGCTTGCGGGAATGATTGTTATCTTGGGTTCAGGCGCTGAAGCTTGAACCGCAGCCGCAGCTGCTGGTGGCGTTGGGGTTGTTGAAAACGAAACCTCGTCCCATGACTTCGTCTTTGAAGTCGATCGCGGTGCCGTTGAGGTAGAGATAGCTCTTGGGGTCGCAGACCACCTTGACGCCGTGGATTTCAAATTCTTCGTCGGTGTCGCGGAACTGTTCGGTCAGGTCCAGCAGGTAAGAGAAACCCGAGCAGCCCCCACCCTTGACGCCGACGCGCAGGCGGACCGCCCCGGCGTCGAGTTCCTGCTGTTGGATGATGGTTTTAATTTCGCGGGCGGCGGTTTCTGATAATTCAATGGCCATGGTTATTCTCGATGGTGATAAGTGAAACAAGATCTCTTGCCTATCGCAATGGGCAAAGTGTGATTTTAAACATTGACAAAGCCGATCAGGCGGGGGCTGGTTCGTGATCGTGGTGGTGGATGCCGGCCTTTTCTTCGTAGTCGTGCACCGCGGCCTTGATCGCGTCTTCCGCGAGGACCGAGCAGTGGATTTTCACCGGCGGCAGCGACAGTTCCTGCACGATATCGGTGTTCTTGATTTCCTCGGCTTCGTGCAAGGTCTTGCCTTTCATCCATTCGGTCGCGAGGGACGAGGAAGCGATCGCACTGCCGCAGCCGAAGGTCTTGAACTTGGCGTCTTCGATGATGCCGGTTTCTTTATTCACTTTGATCTGCAGCTTCATGACGTCGCCGCATTCGGGAGCACCGACGACGCCGGTGCCGATCTGCGGATCGTTTTTATCGAAGCTGCCGACGTTGCGGGGGTTTTCGTAGTGGTCGATGACTTTGGGGGAGTAGGCCATGGGGTTCCTTGGTTTCGGTGTGGAGTGGGTGGAGTGGGTGGACGAGGGGGCGGAGTGCTGACGCGACCCGTCAGCAAGGGGTGGATTTAGTGGGCGCCCCACTGGACGGTTTCGAGATCGACGCCTTCCTGGACCATGTCCCAGAGGGGGGAGATTTCGAGGAGTTTTTCGACGTTGGTCACGACCTTGTCGATGGTGTAGTCGATTTCATCTTCGGTGGTGATACGGCCCAGGCCGAAGCGGATGGAGGAGTGGGCGAGCTCGTCGCCGAGGCCCAGTGCTTTAAGGACGTAAGACGGTTCGAGGGAAGCGGAGGAACAGGCGCTGCCGGTGGAGACGGCGATTTCTTTGATGGCCATGAGCAGCGATTCGCCTTCGACGTAAGGGAAGCTGATGTTGGTGGTGTGGGGGAGCCGCTTGGTCTTGTGGCCGTTGATGACCGCCATATTCAGGCGGGAGGTGATGCCGTCTTCGAGTTTTTGTTTGAGTTTGCCCAGACGGATGGCGTCGTCGGACATTTCGTGGAGACAGAGTTCGCAGGCTTTGCCGACGCCGACGATACCGGGCACGTTCAGGGTGCCCGACCGCATGCCGCGCTCGTGGCCTCCGCCGTCTATGAGCGGTGAAACGCGGACGCGGGGCCGACGACGGCGGACGTAAAGGAAGCCGCAGCCTTTGGGGCCGTACATCTTGTGTCCCGTCGCGGAGAGCAGGTCGATGCCTGCGGCTTCGACGTCGGTGGGCATCTTGCCGACCCACTGGGTGGCGTCGGTGTGGAAGATCACGCCCGTATCTTTGCAGACCTTGCCGATCTCGGGGATCTCATTGATCGTGCCCAGCTCGTTGTTGGCCCACATGATGGTGACCAGCACGGTGTCCTCGCGGATCGCATCGGCGACCTGTTGGGCGTAGATGATGCCGTCGGCATCGGGTTCGAGCCAGGTGACTTCGTAGCCCTGGCGTTGCAAGCGCTTGATGGGGTCGAGCACGGCTTTGTGTTCGTGGGTCGCGGAGATGATGTGCTTGCCTTTTTCGGCGTACATCTCGGCGGTGCCCTTGATCGCGAGGTTGTTGGACTCGGTGGCGCCGGAAGTCCAGATGACTTCTTTGGCCGAGCTGCCGATGAGCTTGGCGACTTGCTCGCGGGCCAAATCGACCGCATCTTCCGCCGCCCAGCCGAAGGCGTGGTTGCGGGAAGCGGCGTTGCCGAAGTGCTCGGTAAAGTAGGGCAGCATCGTGTCGATCACCCGGGGGTCGGCGGGGGTCGTGGCGTTGTGATCGAGGTAGATCGGGAATTTCAGGGACATCGCGGGAGTTTCCAAAAGGTGGGCGGGGATTTGGTGAAGCTTAGGAGCGGTTGCAAGGATAAGGCAGCTTGGATGGGTGAAATCAGACGGAAACCGCGGAAGTGGTGAGCGCACTTGCGCGGTAATGCGGCAGCAAGTTTGTGGGCTGCCTTCGGTGGCCGAGGCGTCGAGCATTTGACGGAGGGTTATTCCGCGGAAAAAATCGATCAGTCGGTGATGAAGGCTTTGGATGGAGTTTTTAATCGGGCAGCGGCCGCCCACCGAACACTGCTGACCCATGATCGGCAGCGGGTCGCAACAGGTCGCCAGCTTGACGGGGCCTTCGATCGTGGTGACCACATCCAGCAACGTGAGCTGATCCGGGTCGACCGCTAAGGAATACCCCCCCGTGGCCCCGCGGGTTGATGTGATAAACTTCGCGGCCGCCAACTCCTTGAGGGTATTCATTAACAAAGGCAACGGGAGGTTGTAGGCCTCGGCAATCAGCCGGGCACTCACCGGCCCGGCCGACTCGCGTTGACGCTCGGCCAAATGAGTCAGGGCCACCAGGGCGTAATCGGTTTTGCGGGTGAGGGTTAACATCGTGGAACAACCAAACTTTTCGAGGCGGCGTAGAATGTCCCCGTACAGCCATTGACGAGCCAGATCGGGGGTCAAATCAGGCCTTCGTCAGGTCATTTAATAATAGTACTCTTGTAGTGCTATATCAAGCTTTCGGCTTATCTTTTCTTCATGGTGAGGGACAGCGGACCAGAGGTGTGAAGGCTCACGACAGGTTAGGAAACGCGGCCGGCTGCGGCAGTGGGCTGTGGCCCCGAGTTGGACGATGATCGTTTATATTGACCCTCGGTCCGGTCGCACCGATGTCACCGGTCGAGTCGTCCTGATCGTCGCCTCCTCCCCTCCCCCCTCCCCCCTCTCCCCTCCCCACTCTCCCCTCTTCACCGGCCCTCTCTCTAACGAGTCTTTCTCCATGTCTGAATTTCGTAAATCCAAAACCGTCTTACTCTTTGGCGCCCCCGGGGCGGGCAAGGGGACGCAGGGGGCGATCCTGGGCCGAATCCCGGGGTTTTTCCATTGTGCCTGCGGCGATGTCTTCCGCAACGTCGATATCAGCAGCCCGCTGGGCAAGCAGTTTTACGAGTATTCCTCACGCGGCGAGTTGGTGCCCGACGAGATCACGGTGCAGATGTGGGCCCAGTCGATCGAGGCCCGCTCGGTGCTGGGCGACTATAAACCCGCGGCCGACCTGCTGATCCTCGACGGCATCCCCCGCACCCTCGAGCAGGCGATCATCATGGACCGCCATATCGAAGTGCTCAAGGTCATTCACCTGACCTGCCACGACGAGGAAGAAATGTTCGAGCGACTCCGCAAACGGGCGATCAAAAGCAACCGCCACGACGACGCGGACGAAAAAGTCATCCGCCACCGCTGGGAAGTCTACGAACGCGAAACCGCCCCGGTGCTGAAACACTACCCCAAAGACCGCGTGGTCGAGATCGATTCCATCGGCTCGCCCGGACGTATCCTCCACGACATCCTCGACCACGTCGTCCCGCAACAAGACCGCCACTTCAAACACTTCGACGGCTAATACCCCCCCCACTCCTCCCTCCGTCTCTCGTCAATAGGTCAGTAGGCGAAGTCCCCGGGGTGAGCGGGCGTGCACATGCCGTGGTCGGTGGTTTTGCCTGTTAAATTGTGCCGATGGATCCGTCGGCACAGCAAAACTCTTTAACCCATCAGGGTCCGATCAACATTGACGTAACGGCGTCGGGTGATGATCGGCGCTCACATATCTTACCGCGAAATTCGCTTAAAGCGCTTTTATTTCTAGCTTTATGCACCGTTCCGTTATGGTTTAGTCTTGGTGATCATCCGATTACGGGCGATTCGGAAGCGCGTTACGGGGTGATTGCGCGGGCGATGGCGCAGGGCGATTCGCCGTGGCTGGTGCCGATGTATTTTGAGCGGGTGCATTTGACCAAGCCGCCGGGTAACTACTGGTTGATGGCCGCCTCGATCCGGGTGTGGGGCGAGGGCGAATTTGCCCTCCGTTTCCCCGCTGCCCTGGCGGCCAGTCTGAGTCTGGGGCTGTGCTTTTGGTTCTGTGATCGCATCTATGGCCGAGCGACGGCCTACAACGCAACCGCCCTGCTCGCGGTCACCCCCCTTTTCGTCGGCGTCGGCCGTTTGGGCATCACAGACAGCCCGTTGACCCTCTGTACCAACCTGGCTCTGGTGGCGGGAGCAATGACTTTATATACTAATAAGATACGTTATAGCATTGTTTTATGGGCCGCCACGGCGGGGGCTTTGTGGATCAAGGGGCCGGTCGGGTTGTTGCCCGCCGGGGTGCTGCTGGGCTGGCGTTTTGGAGTGTGGATGGGTTGGCTTCGCGGGATATCGGAGCCAAACGATGCCACGGATGGCAGGGATAGGTTGTGTTTAAGGGGAGATATGAGGGGGGGGGTGAGGGGGCTAAGGGGGGGGTGGGGGCTGCCGTTGGCGGTGCTGCCGATCCTGGGGTGGATCGGGTATGTCGTGTGGCGTCAGCCGGAAGCCTGGACGGTGTGGAACTACGAGATGGTTTCCCGGGCCACGGGGGCGGGGGACCATCCCGAGCCCTGGTGGTACTTCCTGCCGGTATTCCTGTTGGGGCTACTGCCCGCTAGCCTGATCTGGCTGATCGGCTTATTTCGTTCGCTTAACCAAGTGCACCCTGATGTCACCGATTCCGATTCGCCGCCACCCCCCTTCCTTGGCCTGTGGGTAATCATGATCGTCACCACTCTGCTGGTCTTTTCGCTGATCAGCGGCAAATTGATGACCTACCTGCTGCCGATCTGCTTTCCGCTCGCGATGCTCGCGGCGATATCGATGCGAAACTTTACTAACACGGAATTCAGTAAGTATTCTGTAAGGTTGCGTCAATCCGCTTTTTTGATTTTGGTGTCTATTTTTATGGGTTTGACAGTGGTCGAGGATCGTTTGGCCGACCGGTTTTCGGGGCGTGATGTAGTGCAGCAGGTTCGGTCCCTTACGGGCGTGGATCGACCCCGCATTCTGACGGTTGGCTGGGTGGACCGGACCATGGCATATTACGCCGATCAGCCGACACAACGGGTCGACCCCCGACTGACCCCAGAGCTGTGGGATAGTCTACCGAAAACCGAGACCGTGTTGCTGGCAACGCCCGTTGCCTGGGCGGGGTTCACCGAGAACCCGCATTGGGACCCGGCAGACCGGTACGTTGAGGTCGGGCGTATTGTTAAACAACGCTGGTCGCCTGACCCGCTGGACGTTTACCGGTTTCACCCGCGACACCGTTAATTTTTCGAGCACTTCGTTGCGTCAGTCAATTCAATGCCGCGAAAGCCGATGCCTCGATGCCACTTATTGGGGTTCCACCCCAAGTTTGTTTAATAGTTCGTCGAACTGGTCGATGCTGTAGAAGTCGATGCTCAGCGTTCCTGCCCCTTTTTTCCGGGCTGTTTTGATTTGAACCTTGGTGCTAAGTTGCTCGCTCATTTGTTTTTCAAGATCGACCAGGTAGGCGGCCCGTGGCTTGGCATTGGATGGGGTTGTGGGGACGGTGGGGGGGTCGCTCGATTGGCTGACGGTCTTCACGGCCGACTCCATCTGCCGCACCGACCACCCCCCTTTCAAACATTGCTCCGCCAAACGGACCTGAGCCTCTGCATCAGCCACACCCGCCAATGCGCGGGAATGCCCCATGGACAGCAGGTCTCGCCGAACGAGACCGCGGACTTCCGGTGCAAGTTTGAGCAAACGCAGGAGGTTGGTCACGGTGGAGCGTTCTAACCCGACCCGGCGGGCGATATCGTCGTGGCTGAGCTGATGGGTGTCGGCTAGGCCTTGAAACGCTTCCGCCCTTTCGATGGGATTCAGGTCTTCGCGTTGCAGGTTTTCGATGAGGGCCCACTCGGCGGATTCCCGCTCGGACAGATCACGAATCACCGCGGGGATGTCTGCGAGGCCCGCCAGCTGTGCGGCTCGCCACCGGCGCTCCCCCGCAATGAGTTCGTACTGCCCCTCCGTCAGCCGCCGGGCAATCACCGGCTGCATCACGCCATCGACCCGGATCGACTCCGCTAACCCCGCCAAAGACTTCTCATCAAAATCTTGCCGCGGCTGACTTCGATTGGCTTGCAGGTCTGCAATCCGCAAGTATTGATATTCACCGATTGATCCTACAGAATCGCCCTGGGCGGTTTCACCCGCACCATAACCTTCAGTCTCTTGATTCGACGTACTTTTAGGCGGATCAGCTTCAATCTCCACCGGCAGGCGGGGGGGCGACATCAGACTATTCAGTCCTTTACCTAGCCGAGAAGGTTTTTTGGTAGGGGGCATCAAATACCTTTAATGAAGTTCCACGTGAAACATGAGCCAGGCCTAACGAAGTTGCCGCAGTATATCAGTATGCGGAAACAATTAAATGAGATGCGGCAATTGACTAGATTCAGAATATAGAAAACACAAAGCACAACAGAATCGTAAATTATAAGATATTTCAATCGCTACGTTTATAAGATTTGACCCAAATTTAGGGCGAGCTTCAGTGAAGCATGTTCATCGACTTTGGTTGAGTGTGTCAAAAATAAAAGAAATATGGATTGTATGTCCGGCCTGCAAGCCCACAATTTCTACCGGAACAGCTTGGGAGAAGGGCGGCGGGGGCGGCGGGGGGGGCGGGGAGGGGGGGAGGGGGGTTAATGCGAATCGATCAGGGCCAGGAGTCGGAGGACTTCCGCGACGGACCAGGCCTGGGCGGGGCAACCGCGGGCGGGGTGGGGTTCGGTAGAATCGTGGATCTCGGCGAGTTGGCCCAGTCCTTCGCCCATCAACCGGTTGACGAGCGGGTCGATCGCGGTGCGGGCCTCGGTCTTGGCTTTGGCCGAGAAGTGGCCCGCCCGGAGCACGCCCTCGGCGTAGGCGCCGATCAGCCATGGCCAGACGGTGCCCTGGTGGTAGGCCCGGTCGCGCTCGAACTGCGGGCCGCCGTAGTGGGCGTGGTAAGCGGGGTCGTCGCAGGGCAGGGTCCGCAGCCCCATCGGCGTCAGCAGGGATTGCTTGATCGCGGCGAGGGTCGCTTTGCGGAGCGAAGACGAAAGGGGGGAGTCGTGGAGCGAGCAAGCAAAGGCCATATTCGGACGCAGGGTCCAGTCGATCGCGCCGTCGGGCCCCACGTGGTCGATCAGGCGTTTGAGGTCATCGGACCAGAACACGCGGATGAACGAGCGTTTGGCTTTCTTGGCCAACCGCTGATAGTGTTCCGCGGCCTCGGGGTCCTTGGTCGAGAGCAGTTGGCTGATGCCGACGAGTCCGGTGTACCATAACGCGTTAATCTCAACGCACTTGCCGGGCCTCGGGGTGAATACGCGGTCGCCGCAGGCGGCGTCCATCCAGGTGAGCTGGGAGTGGTCGTCGCCCGCGGCGATCAGGCCGTCGTCGGCCATGCCCAGGGGGATGTCTCGGCCATCGTGTCCCTGGGCGTGCGTGCCCTGCGCGTAGGCGTCGAGCACTTGGCGGAGGGCTTTGATCAGCCACGCGGGGCGGTTGTCGGTTTCAGTGGCGTACTGCAGGCCAGCCTCGACGAACCAGAGCGAGGCGTCCACGGTGTTGTAATGCGCGGCGTCCCGGTCGTAATCGTCAAAACGGTTGGGCACCAGCCCGTCGCGGATCGAGCCGGCGAAGGCTTTGAGCACGTCGCGGGCTTCGTTGAATCGTCCGGTGGCTAAGAGTAGTCCGGTCAGGGAGATAAACGTATCTCGGCCCCAGTCGGCAAACCACGGGTAGCCCGCGAGGATGGTGGACAGGGCCTTGCCGCGGACGGTCCGCTGAACGACAAAATCGTCGGCGGCGATCACGAGGGCTTTCTGGAGGGTGCCGTCGGCGGGGACGGTCTTGAGCATGGGTTTGAGGCGAGACGCTCGGCCAGGCTTGGTGCGGGCGGCGGCGGGCTGATCGCCAAGTTTAACCGTCAGGGAGACCTCGACATGGTCGGATTTGCCCTTGATTTTTAGGGGAATCTCGAATCGGCCGGGGAGGAAATGGTCTTCGGCATCACCCTGGCCGCGGTGGGCGTCGACGGGGTAGCTCACGGCGTACCACCAGTCGGGGTCGGTCACGAACGGGCCGTCGTCGCTGGCGAGGGTGACCGCGGTCTCGCCGCGCCGGATGGTCACGCGGGCGGCGTCCTCGGCGGTCTGCACGTCGAAGGACCCGTCGGCTTGTTCTTGATGGCAGAGGTCGTGGAAGTCGCGGAGGGTGAGCATCGGCGAGACGTGCAGCACCGCGTGGGTCTGGAGGCTTTTGAGCCCGGTGACGCGGTAGCGCAGGGTCGCGGCGGGCTCGTGGTCGTGGAGGATCAGCTCACGGCTGAGGTTGATGTTGCCCCAGCGGTAGCTCCAGCGGACGGTGAGGCCGCGGGTAAATTCCGCCAGGGATTCGTGGCCGTGGGGGGCGTGGACCCAGCCGCCCTGGGGGTCGCGGAACAATCCGCTGGCGAGTTCGATGGTTTGGAGGGCGGCGTCGGGGTTTTGGTCGTCGGGGCCCAGGATCAGGCGGTCCAAGACCTGGTTCAGGGCGAGGACCCGGCCGACGGGCGGGGCGGTGGCGGCAACCAGCAGGCCGTGGTAACGGCGGGTGTTGGCGCCCAGGGCGGTGCCCATGCTGTAGGTGCCGGTGCCGTTGGTCAGCAGCCATTCGCGGGCTTGCAGATCGGCGCGGCAAACGAAGTCTTCGGAGCCGGGGGCGTGGCCGGCGGCGACCAGACGGTGGGTGATCCAGGCGTTGTCCATGATCCGATAATCATAACCAACTGCCTAGCGTTTGAAGGCGGCAATCGCCTGCGAGGTCGAATCAAACAACTGGAGGATGAGTTGCATCCGCGCGGCGTGGAACGCGCCGCGGATGCGGGGGTCGGGCACGGCGATGTGCAGTTGGCCGCCGTGGCTGAGGAAGCGTTTGCGGATGGTGACGAGCATGCCCATGGCCCCGGAGGGGACAAGCTCCAGGTCGCCGCAGTCCACCAGCAGGCGGGCGTGGTGGGGGGGGATTTCGTTAGAAAACTCGAAGAGCTCGCGGACCGCGTTGCCGTCGAAACGGGCCTGCGGGAAGGTGACGTGGGCGTAGGCCGGCGGCGGGCCGGCGGACCCTTCCGGAGCCGGGACCATGACGCAGGTGATGTGTTGGTAGTCGGGCATGAGACTGATATCACGCGGAGAAAAAATAAGCGGGGAGAGAAGCGGTGGGGGGTGAAGTGGGGGGAGATGGGCGTGGCGTGAAGGCCGGGGGTGAGGTGATATCCGACGGGGCGGGGTGGTGTTGCAGGCTATCGGACGCCAGGGGGAAGGGGGGTTAGCGTTTGGCTTGGCGGGGAGGCTGGGCGGCGGCGCGTTGGCGGGCGACTTCGAAGGCGAGGACCGACACCGCGGCGACGGTGCCCAGGGCGTGGTCGAACGGCCGGGCGTAGGGCACGCGGACGATGCGGTCGGCTTCGTTGAGGACCGATCGTTTGACGCCCCTTTTCTCGCCGCCGACCAGGAGGAAGATCGGGCCGGTGAGGTCGGCGTCGTAGGTGGATTCCGCCTCGTCGCGGTCGGCGGTGGCGATGACGGTCAGGCCCTTGTCGCGGTAGAAGGTGGCGGCGGCTTCGGGGGTGTCGGTGATGGCCATGGGCATGAGCTCGGTGGTGCCCGCCGAGGCGCGGGCGATGATCGCCTCGGCCCCGCTGGCGGGGCCGTCGGGGTCCGGGGCCGCCCAGTTGCGGGGGCGCAGCACCACGCCGTGGCAACCCGCGGCGTAGAGCGAGCGCACCGCCTGGCCGAAGTTAAAGGGGTCCTCCACCCCGTCGAGCATGACGATCAGCGACCGCTCGCCGCCGGAATACGTCAGCAAGTCGGCCAGTCTGACAAACTCCCGGGGGCCGACCTGGGCGACCACCCCGCCGTGCTTCGCATCGCCGACCCGCTGGTCCAACTCGGCGCGGGTGAGCTGTTCAATTTCCAGCCGACGCGCCTTCGCCGCGCGGCGCACCGGCTCGACCTTGCGGTAGTCCATCTCGCTATCGACCCAGACGTGGGAAACCTCGCGGGCTCCGGAAAACAGTACCGCTTCCACCGCGATCGCGCCGGTGAGATAGACCGAACTGGGGTCTTGGATTAATGAGTCAGGCATGGTTAGATTTTCGTTTCTTGAAACGGGGAGTTGCGCGGGAGTGTTTCTATACAACGGTTTGCAGCAGGAACTGGGGTTGACGCGAGTACGGGGCGGAGAATCAACGAAGGAGCGTTAACGTTTGGCGGAAGCGGTTCGCGCGGTTTTTGCTGCGGCGGGGGGGGCGGTAGGGGGGGTGGGAGAGCGGCGGGATTTTTTGTGGCCGGTGGTGAGAGAGCGTGTTGTCGAGTCGTCAGAGTTACTCGCGGCGGCCTTGCTGATCCGGGCGGTGGCTTTCTTGGCATACGAGGGGGAGAGTTCGCAGCCCAGCCATTGTCGTTGCAGCCGGGCGGCGACCGCGAGGGTCGTGCCGCTGCCGGCGAAGGGGTCCAGGACCAGGTCGCCGGCATTGGACGAACAGCGTAAAACCCTTTCTAGCAAGGCTTCGGGGAGTTGGCAGGGGTGCCACTGCTCACGCTCTTTGAACGTGCCCGCCAGGCGGGACTGGAACCAAGTATCGCCTTCGGGATCGAACCAGCCCTCGGCCGCGGCTTCTTGCGGGCGGACGTGCCAGTCGCCCATGGCGGGAAACTTGGCGACCCAGGTGTCGTCGGGCAGCTTGCCGCGGGGATTCTGTCGGCTGTCGCCGTAGGTGGTCATCCGGGCCGACGGCAGCGCCACGGCGTCGTAGTGAAAGGTGAAGGGTGGTTTCTTGGTCAGGTTGGCGCGGGGCTTGCCGGTGCGGAGGTTGAGCGCGGCCGGGCCGACGCAGTAAAACAGGTGCGCATGGGAGCGGTTGAACTTGAGTTTGCAGCGCTGGCCGAAGGTGTAATGCCAGACGATCCAGTTGCGGAAAAGCAGTCGGCCCTGCTGTTGCAGTTTTTTGAGGTGCAGGCGGGTTTCGGCGGCGTATTCGTCGCCGATGAGGATGTAGAGGCTGCCGGTGGGTTTGAGCAAGTCGGCGGCGGCGTTGATCCAGCGGTAGGTCCAGTCGAGGTAGTCTTCGTCGGGGCGGCGGTCTTCGTAATGCCCGTCGTACTCGAAGCCGATGTTGTAGGGCGGGTCGGCGAAGATGAGGTCGGCCGTCGCGGGGGGCCAGGATTGCATGAGGTCCACGCAATCGCCCACGGCGATGGATCCCGCCGGCGGGGCGGCGGGGGATCGCTTTTCCGCGGGAGTCGAGGATGTCTTGCGACGCTTGGCCATAGCGCGCGAGTGTAACAGGCGCGCCCCGATCGGGCGGGAGTTGACCGGCGACCGTCAGGGTCGAACCACCCGATCGGCGGGCCGCGTGACGCGATGCCGTAGACTTGGGGCATGCTGATTCAAGCTCACGATTCTCCCGCCCCGCTCGATCTGACCCACGCGCTGGGCCTGGGCGTGGCGGGTAATTTTGCCGGCCACCTCGAGCAGGCGGGCGAGGCCGGCGACTTCCGCGAGGTCACCGCGGCGGCGGGCAAGCCCAAGGGCGTCTTCCCGTTTTACGTTCCGCTTCCGCACTCAACCGCGGCATCGGATCCGGTGGGCGAGCCGCATTTTTTGCAGACCTACCCGATCTCCCGGGACCGGATCGCGCACCCCGGAACCCTGGCGGGCCGACCGGCGCAGCTGCAGATCGAGCCGGAGCTGGCGCTGCTCTGCACTCTGGATTACGAAACCCGGGGCGAGGGCCGGCGGGTGGTGCGGGTCGCGCCGTCTCACTTCGCGGCCTACAACGATTGCTCGACGCGTCGGCCCGACGCCCGCAAAATCAGCGAAAAGAAAAACTGGGGGTCCGATACCAAAGGCCTGGCCCACGACCAGTGGATCGCGCTGGACCCCGCCGACCATTTCGACCCCGGCAGCAACCTCGACCGCTTCCGATTGGCGTGCTACCTCCGCCGCGACGGGCAGCTCCACCCCTACGGCGAAGACTCGCCCGTGGCGGGCCCCGACGGGTACTCGACCATGTACCGGCCGCTGCTGGACTGGCTGACCCACCAACTCAATCACCAGGCCGACCATGGCCCGCTCGAAGACCTGCCCCGTTGGCTTGCCGCCGCCGACTACCCCCCGCGGGCGGTGATCTCCATCGGGGCCACGCGCTACACCCCGCTGGGCGAATCGACCTACCTTCAGCCCGGCGACGAGTCGATCGTCCTGGCCTACGACACCGCCGCCCATCCCCCCGATTCGATTATCGAGCTGATCCAGCGGCCGCCCGCGGGGGCCGGCATCACCTATTCATTGCTGCGGCAGACCGTCGAATCCACCGCAAAATAAGTCGTGGGCTCCCAATCGCTCTTGATCTACAAAACTGCCTGATATCTCAAACCTGGACCCACCCATGGCCCGCATCCTGATTACCGAGCGCCTCGACGACGACTGCCTTGCCTGGCTGGCGGAGCGGCACGACGTGTCCCGCGTGGTCCACGACGACCCCGCCGCGCTCGAGGCCGTCCTGCCCGACGCCGAGGCGTTGGTGGTCCGCACCTACACCCAGGTCACCGCCGCGCTGCTGGCCGCGGCGCCGCGGCTGCGGGTCATCGGCCGGGCGGGCGTCGGGCTGGACAACTTCGACCTGCCCGCGTGCGCCGCGGCGGGGGTCGGGGTCGTCTACACCCCCGACGCCAACACGCAGGCGGTCGTCGAATATGTCTTGGGCCTGATGCTGGATCACGTTCGGCCGCGCACCCCGCTGCCCGCCGCCGCCTCGGCCGAGGTTTTTCACCAACTCCGCATCAGCGAAGTCGGCACCCAGCTCAACGAGATGACCCTGGGCATCCTGGGCTTCGGCCGCATCGGCCAGCGCCTGGGTTGCGTCGCCCACGCGCTGGGCATGAACGTGAAGGTCTGCGATCTGCTCCCGGAGGTCACGCTGCGCAAGGCGGTGGATTTTCCTTTTAGTTATGTAGACCACGCGACGCTTTACGCCGAGTCGGACATCCTGAGTATCCACACGGACGGTCGGCCGGATAACCGTCACCTGCTGGACGCCGCCGCCTTTGCGGCGATGCCCGACGATCTGCTGCTGATCAATGCCGCCCGCGGGATGTTGATCGACCACGCGGCGTTGCTCACCTGGATGCGGCAGCACCCTGCCGCCCGGGCGATCCTGGACGTGCACGACCCCGAGCCGCCGCCCACCGATTCGCCGCTGCACGGGGTGAGCAACCTCACGCTGCTGCCCCACCTCGCCTCGCGGACCGCCACGGCCCTGAAAAACATGAGCTGGGTCGTGCGTGACGTGGCCCGCGTGCTGGACGGCCAGCCGCCGGAGTTCCCCGCCCCGCTTCAGACGTGATCAATCCCCAACGGCTCACTCACCGTCCGAACGGCGCCCGCCGGGGGTTGACCGGGGGCGGGCCGCCGAGCACGGCCTCGACCCAGACCAGCCGGTGGTCCGACACGCCGATCCACTCGGCGTCGGCCTCATCGGGCGTGGGCCAAAACACGCCCGCGGCGGTGACTTCCCATTCCAACGTCGGCAGGACGTAATCCACCCGCAGGTTGCCCGACCCGCCGTCGGTCCGGTCGTCCCAGTCCGCGGTATCCAGGGCCGGGTCGCCGGCGTGGGTGTCGTTGGCCTGACGGTCACGGGTGGCGGCGGCCGCGCCGCCGTCGCTGCGGGGCTGGGGGTCTTGGAGTCGGTCGTGTTCGAGCAGTTGCGTGACCGCGCGGGTCCGGGATTCGCCGTCCGCCGGGTCGGCGTTGAGATCGCCCAGGACCACCGCGGGGCCGTCGAAGCGGTGGAGCATCTGCACCAGGAGGCCGATCTCGTCGAAATTCCGTCGGCCGTTGCGGTCCTCCTCCCCGTCAAACACCGGCGGCGTGGGGTGGCTGAGCAGCACGGCGAATTGCTGATCGCCCCGCCGCAGCGGGACCCAGGCGTGGGTCTTGCTCGACAGCCGCAGCACGTCGTACGCCCCGCCGGGGTAATACCGCTTGGGGTACAGGCTGAACGGCAGTCGGCCCCAGGTTTTCTCCCGCCAATCGATCACGTCTGACTCCATGATCCGGAACCGGCTGAGCAGCAGCATGCCGTACTGGCCGGGGTATTTGCCCCAGCCGTGGGTGTCGGCGGGTCCGTCGGTGTACCCGTCGCCGTCGAGGTCCAGCCCGGTGGGCAGGCCGGTGTTGACCGGCGGGGAATAGGCGTGGTCGAAGGTGATCGCCCGGGTTTCTCCCTGGTCGACTTCCAAATAGCGCTCGCGAAACTGCCGGGCCAGCGTGCCGGTCGGGTCGTGGTCGAATTCCTGAATCAGCAGCACATCCGGACGAACCCGCTGGACGATCGCGGCGATTTTTTTCAGGCCCGGGTCCTCGCCGTCTTCGAGCCGCTGACTGAGTGTGCGGGCATTAGGGCCCGACAACGCCGCGTTGAACGTCGCGAAGCGGATCGGCTGGTCCAGGTCCAAGTCCTGCCCTGCGGCCAAGGGAGCGTGGAGGAGCGTCCCCGCCAGGCCGAGCGTGAGCAGGATTTGCAGAAAGCGGGGGGCCGTCGCGACCGGGGGATAAAACTTCATGACCTCACTTTATCGCGGGGAGGCCGTGAGTTGAAAGTCAGACCCGGATAGAAGGGAGATTTCGTTGTCCAGACTGCGGCGGGACACGGGCAATGGCCGAGGGGCGGTGGGGGGGCTTGAGAGGGGGGGGCTTGAGAGGGGGGTCAGCCGCGGGGCACGACGCGGACGTTGTCGCGGTACTCATCGCCGGGCATGCGTGGCTGGGCCGCCCCGCCGGCGTCGTGCGTGTCGCCGGGTCCCGCCAGGCCGAAGACCTCGCCGATTTTCACCGCCAGCGTCGCCACGGCGTACACCCCGCCGCCCACCAGCAGGCCCGCCAGAACCGTCAGGATCAGCGGGACCACCACCACCGCAACCCCGCAGAGGATCCCCGTCCGTATCGGCCAGCTGGGCCCGCGAAAGCCTTGCACCATTCGCCCGAACCGGGGGTCACGGGCGGCGTTCTGTTCCAATATCTGTTTCCAGTCCATGACCGCATTGTATCCGCCGGGGGCGCTGGGTTGGCCGGCACACTCCGACCCGGTGGGTCCCCGCCCTCACCGTGTCGATCATCAACCACGGCTCGTCGAGAGGAGGGGGGCGTCGGCTTGCAACGGTTATGCCGCTGGGGCGGGCGTGGGGGGCGGGAGCGGGTGGATTCTGGGCGGGCGGGGTGAAGTCGCGGGGGGCCGCCGACGATAGGGCTTGCAGAGAACGAGAGAAACGCCCGGAACATCCCGGAATCCGCCGGCCACGTGGCCCGGCAGTCCGCTCCGGATCGGAGGCCCCCGTCATGTCCGCCATCCCCACCCCCACCTCCCCCCCCCCCCTCGATTGCCCCCTCGCCCGCTGCATCCCCCGCAGCGGCCTCCGGGGCCGACACCAGCTCCGCGGCCGCGGTCCAGGAAAACGTCCAGTCGGCGATTAAAGAAATCAGCCACATCGCCACCCTCCCCGAGGTGACGATGAAAATCATCTCGCTGGTCGAGGACCCCGATTCCACCGCCCAGGACCTCAACAAAGTCATCAGCCACGACCCGGCCCTGGGTGCCCGCATCCTGAAGGTCGTCAACTCCGCGTTCTACGGCCTGCCCGGACAGATCGGCAGCATCAACCGCGCCATCGTCCTGCTGGGCCTCAATGCGGTGAAAAACATCGCCATCGCCGCCAGCCTCGCCAAGCTGTTTCGCGGCGGCAAGATCTCCGCGAACTTCGACGCCCGCGACCTGTGGACCCACTCCATCGCCACCGCCACCGCGACGCGCCTGCTCAGCAACAAATGCGGGCTGGGCCTGCCCGACGAGGCGTTTTTGGCGGGGCTGATCCACGACATCGGCATCATGGTCGAAATCCAGGCCCGCCGGCCGAAGTTCGTCGAAGCCTTGGCCATGGTCGAAGCCCAAGGCTGCACCCTCCGCGAGGCGGAGTACGCCTGCATCGGCGCGACCCACGAGATGTTCGGCGCCGGGCTGTGCAAGCTCTGGAAATTCCCCGTGTCCTTCCAGTACGTCACCGGTTTCCACCACCACCCCATGGACCTGGTGGAGAAAAACCGCACCCTCGCCAGCCTGGTGCACATCGCCGACCACATCGCCGGCAAGATGGAACTGGGCTTTGCCCACGACGTGAACCCCGACGAGCCGATCGACCCCCGCATCCTTCAACAACTGAACCTCGACCAGGCGGCGATCGACGAAGTCGGCGACGAACTGCTCGAAGCCATGGAAGAAGCCAAGAACATCTTCCAGGCCGCCGGGGTCTGATTTTGCCCCAACGCTAGCCATCGTGGGCTTCATCGCCCACCCAAACGTATCGAAAAGAAGTCCGCGGACCCGCTCCGCTTCCCCCGTCTCTCTTTTCCCTCCGGGCGACGGCACTGCAAAGTGTCGTCGTCTTTTTCTATATAAAAGTTTGAGCAACGATCAATTTTCAATCGTGACCCGAAATTATTGCACCTGATTAAGAGCGGTGAAATCTCGAATTAATACGTTGATCCATCGCCGCGTCAGTTTCCCTCAGACTGCGACTCGTCGCGGCCTTTCATTGCCCGACGCCAAACCGATGAATCGGTATACATGTGCTCGCGGTAGATCTTGCCGTCGGTCACGGTCCACTCGTGGGCGATCCAGGTTTCGGTGATGGGGGCGTCGGGGCCAAGAGCCCGGCCCTGCGCGTCGCGGATCGGCTGCGACCGGCCGTAACGGATCGCGGCAGCGCCCCCCGGGGCGGTGTAGAACCGAATGCTTTCGCCCAGCGGTCGGTAATGAGTCTTGATCTGTTGGTACATCTGCCGCAGCCCCTCGACGCCGTACCACACCCCCGAGGTCAGATCGCCCGCATCTTCGCGGTGCATTTGCAGCACATAATCGTCGTGGAACAAGTGAGCACAATACCGCGGAGCGTCGTAGCTGTGCAGCTTACGCATGCGGTAATACTCTTTCACCACCGCCAGCGGCTCACCGCGCAGGTCAGCCGAAGTGACCAGCTGCTGCTCGGTACTCAGAGCCTCGGCCAGCTCGTCCAACGTGCTGCCCCGCACCGGCCCGCCGGCCTCGGCCTTGCGGATCACGCGCTCGCTGTAGCCCGCGTGGATCGCCAGTTCTAACTGCGTCCAACCACGCAGCGATCGGTGATGACGCAGCATCGTGCGCGGACCGGAAGGGGAGGGTTTGGAAGATGGGGGAGTTTTCATCTGAGCAGTAAAACTTCTTTACTCAATGTGCCGGTTTCGTGCCGGTCGCTCATTCAGACCGGGGTTATTCTTCTGCAATCCCAAGGCTGGCGGCGGTACGGCCACTCGACGGATAAGCGTAAACCGCCCACGGTTGTTTGCAACAAAACTTGTTGCGGCGTGTCGCGAATCGCATCTTAATTCAAGGAGAATGAAAATAAAGTCATTAAATCGTAAATTATCGAAACTGGTGCTCGGCGGCGGGGCCGGGGCAGGCCTGCTTGTCGCGTCAGGAGCGCAGGGAGCCGTCGTCAGCAGTGTGCTCAACGAGCGGATCGATCCCGACGATCCCAACACGAATATCGGCAATAAGCAATCAAGCTCGCAGGAAGATGCGGTCAGCCTCAACCTCGACGGACTTGGCGCTGCGGATGTGATCGTTCGCGGCCGAACCACCTTTGAGAAAGATAAACACGGCACGATCAAGGCCGGCAGCTCGCTGCAATTGACCGCCACCCAGGCCGGCACCGCGATCCAGTTGGCCGAGGACACCGCCGACGGCGACTGGGGCGAACAGCCCTTCGCCGAAGACTTCGGCCTCAACGAAAACATCGGACCGGGCCAAGGTTTTTATAACTTGCCCAAACGGTGGGCACCCGACGACGGCATCGACGGGGCGTCCGACCTCCGCTACCGCAAAACCATGTTGTTGTTCCAAACATACGATGACGACTCGTTCCCCAGCCGCAGCGGCGAGTCGGCCGCGCTGAGTCTGCTGTATGACGAAATTGAAGGGGACGATAACGCCGACGTCATTGCCGGGGCGGTGTTCGTCGGCTTTCGATTAGACGCCGGTGAGGGGTCGCATCGCTACGGCTTTTTGCAATTTGAAGACATCGATAACGACGTCTGGACCGCCTACGGCGAGCCTTACGAAAAGACGCTTGAATCCGCCGCGACGCTCGTCGGCTTCGCCCTTGAATCCCAGATCAACACCAGCATCACCACCTTCGACCTCAACGCCCCGATCCCCGAGCCCGCCGCCTTGACGCTGCTGGGACTCGGCGGCCTGTGCTTGCTCCCGCGTCGCGACAAGGGCCTTAGTCAACGCCGCTCATCTATCGCGTGATGGATACCTCGCCTGCCCCGGCTACGCATCCCGTCGCGGATCGGCGTGACCCCTTGACGGCCTGCTTTCGGGCCGACCGTCTCGGAGATCAGGCCTGGTTGATGAACCGCCTGCCTGCCGATCGGCGGCGGGGCCAGGCGTTCATCGGCCGGGTCGCGGGTCGGCGGGTGGCGGCCTTTGCCGTCGCGCCGCCGCTGGAGGTTTATAACAAGCCGAGCCTTGGCGTCGCGCTGCACCTGGAGCCGTGTCTGTCGGCAGCCAGCACCCGAAGCCTGGAGCAAACCATAATCCGCAAAGCCAGGCAGATCGCCGAAGGATTAGACCAGCGCAACCTCGTCGCTTGGCCCCCGCCGGAGCAGAACTCTCCCACCGCGCTGCGCTACACCCGGCTGGGTTTTACCGAGTTCAATCGGCTCACGATTTATCATGTTGATCGTGAAGCGTTACGGCGGGTGATCGCTCGACCATTGTCGCATCGAGCGGCGACTCCCACACTATTTGAAACCAGACCATTGCACGCGGTCGACCCACACTCGGTCCTGGATGTATGGGAGCAGCATCTGCAGCACCGCGGCGGCCTCCGCGTGTCGGACCTCAACCGCCTCCGCGGCGAACATACCCAACCATTTGACCCGCAGCTTTCCAAAGTGATGGTCAAGGCTTCCCGCGTGGTGGGGATATGTTTGGTCTCGACCCACCGAGTTCAAAAGTATGCCGCCGATACGCGGTGCCCCGGCCCGGGTTGCAGCCGCATCGAGGCCGACGTCGAAGTATTGGCGGTTGCCCCCGAAGCGTCGTGGCAGACGCTGCGGCTGATCGGCGATGGCGTGCAGGCCGCCGCCGAGCGACAGATCGAACAACTGCGGTTCTTCGCCAACTCGACCGGCACCTTTACCCACCGCCTCGCCGGACGCTGCAACGCAACCGTCGCCAGTTGCAAGTTGCAGATGTACCGCTCGGTTCATCAAGCCACCGCAGACGCGCCGCGGAGTTGATAGAAGCGGCGTCGCCATACTCTCTACTATGGAAGCTCGCCCCCGGCCCGCAGAATCGATCCGATTCGCTCGACTCGATGCACACGGCAGCGGCGAGGCGATATGATCCGCCTATGTCTAACCCCAACGATCCGAAGAAAATCGTCCTCGCCTACTCCGGTGGGCTCGATACGTCCGTCATCCTGCCCTGGCTCAAGCACCGCTATCCGGGGGTGAAACTCGTGGCGTTTGCCGCGGAACTCGGGCAGGGTGATGAGCTTGAGGGGATTGAAAAAAAGGCTTACGCCAGCGGGGCCGACGAAGTCGTCGTGAAGGATCTGCGGCAGGAATTTGCCGAGCAGTACTGCTTCCCGATGATCCGCGCCCACGCGGTGTACGAATCGGATTACCTGCTGGGCACGTCGATCGCCCGGCCGCTGATTGCGAAGTATCAGGTGCAGGTCGCCGAGCAGACCGGCGCGGATGCCGTGGGCCACGGCGCGACGGGCAAGGGCAACGACCAGGTCCGCTTCGAGCTGACCGCCCGGGCGCTGAACCCGAAGCTGAAAATCGTCAGCCCCTGGAAAGACCCCGCCTTCATCGCCGACGGCCTGACGGACCGGCAGACCGCGATCGACTACGCCAAAAAACACGACATCCCGATCGACCAAACCACCAAAAAAATCTACTCCCGCGACCGCAACCTCTGGCACATCTCCCACGAGGGCGCCGAGATCGAGGACCCCGGCACCGAGCCGGACTGGGCCAACTGCCTGGTCATGTCCGTGCCCGTGGAGCAGGCACCCGACGCGGCGGAGTATGTCCGGGTCGAGTTTGAACACGGCAACCCGGTCGCGATCGACGGCCAAAAGCTCCCGGGCCACGAACTGATCGCCAAGCTCAACGAAACCGGGGGCAAGCACGCCGTAGGTACCACCATCCTCACCGAAAATCGCCTGGTGGGCATGAAGTCCCGCGGGGTCTACGAAACCCCCGGCGGGACGATCCTCTACGAAGCCCACAAAGCCCTCGAACAGCTCTGCCTCGAGCGCGACCTGTGGCACGAAAAGATCCGCCTCGCCACCCGCTACGCGGAGCTGACCTACAACGGCCAATGGTTCCACCCGCTCCGCGAGGCCCTGCAATCCTTTATGGACCAGGCCAATCAGGTCATCACCGGCCAGGTTAAAGTTAAGCTCTACAAGGGCCGGGCCATGGCGGTGGAGGCCACCAGCCCGCAGAGTCTTTACGATCCCGAGCTCGCCAGCTTTGCCATGGACGGCTACGACATCACCGCCGCCCGCGGCTTTATCGACCTCTTCGGCCTGCCCATGCAGGTCCGCGGACTCAAGCAGCAGGTCCCGCAATAAGGCAAAACATCGCGCCGCCCCGCGCGGCTCTGGGTTACCCAAGCCCGGGTGATCGATGATTTCGTCACACGGTAAACTTTTGCCATGAAAATCCTTTACGTCGGCGGCACGGGTGAGATTTCTTTTGACTGCGTGCACGAATCGGTCCGCGCGGGACACGAGGTCAGCGTTTTTAATCGGGGGAATCACAACGCCGGGCTGCCCGAGGCGGTGACGTTTCTGACCGGAGATTTTGAGGACGACGCGTCGTACCGGCAGGTTGCCGAGCAGAGGTTTGACGTGGTGTGCCAGTTCCGCGTGTTCGATGTCGACAAGTTGCAGCGTGACCTAGATTTGCTGACGGGGAAGGTGGGGCGGTACGTTTTTATCTCTACCGCCTCGGCGTACGAGAAGCCGGTGCGGCACCTGCCGATTACCGAGGACGTGCCGCTCATCAACCCGCACTGGGAATACAGCCGGAAAAAGGCGGATTGCGAGGCGCTGCTGCGGGGTCAGTCGGCGCTGCGGTGGACGATCGTTCGGCCCAGCCACACCAGCCGGCAGAATCTGATCACGGCGATCGGCGGCGGGGACCTGTTGGCGTCGCGGATGCTACGCGGCAAGCCGGTGGTGGTCCACGGCGACGGCACCAGCCTGTGGACGATCACCGCGGCGAGCGACTTTGCCCCGCCGTTCGTGAAGTTGCTGACCGCCGACGCCGCGCTGGGGCAGGCGTATCACCTTACCGCGGACCACGCCTACCCCTGGCGGCAGATCTACGGGGCCGCCGCCGCGGCACTGGGTGTCGAAGCCGACATCGTCGGCGTGCCCAGCGACACGCTGATCCGTTACGACCCGGACTGGGAGGGGCCGCTATGGGGCGACAAAGCCTGGTCCGTGCAGTTTGACAACTCGAAAATCAAAGCGGTCGTCGGCGATTTCAAATGTGATACCCCGCTGGAGCGTTTCATGGCCGACCGCGTGGCGAACTTCCACGCCCGGGGCGGCCCGGACTTGCCGATCGACCCCACCCTCGATGCCTTGTTCGACCGCATCTGCGACACCCAGTCCCGCCTCGGCTAACCCCCCCTCTCCCTCCCCTCCCCCCCTTTCTCCCCCATCCCCTCGCAATCCGATCCTTTGTCATTCGTGGGCTTCGATCCTCATTACCCCCGTGTTCCTGATCGGCGGTGGCCGCGATGGTTTGCCGGGCGGCACTTTTTTCTGGCCGTTGCTGTTTTTCTCCCGCTCACAACGGTTCAGAATCGCTCTTTTTGCTGCATCACCCCAAACTTACCGAGTGCTAGCGCAGGGTTAACATTGTGAATTTATCGTCCTCCGGTCGACGGGATGCCGTTTGGGCGTCGTGTCGGTTCGCATCTGATTTTTCTTCCCCCGAAACCCGGAGTTGCCCGCTATGAAAAACCTCACGCCCCTGAAGTCCCTTACCGCGTTCGCGGCCGCCGCCTGCTTGGCGGGTCCTGCCGCTGCCCAGCTGACCGGCGAAGTCCGCGTCGCGGGCTCGTCGACGGTGTTCCCGATCTCGACGTTCGTGGCCGAGCAGTTCAAGCTCGTCGAGCCGGGCGTCGAAGTGCCCGTCGCCAAGATCGGCACCGGCGGGGGCTTCAAGGAATTCGCCGCCGGCTCGACCGACGCGTCCAATGCGTCGCGTCAGATCAAAGCCCAGGAAGCCAAGTCCGCCGAAGAAAACGGTGTCGAGTTCATCGAATCGCTGGTGGCCTACGACGGCCTGTCGATCGTGATCAACACGAAAAACACCTGGGCCACGGAGATGACCGTGGACGATCTGATCAAGATCTTCTCGGCCGACTCTAACGCAAAGACCTGGAAAGATATCAACTCCAGCTTCCCCGACACCGAACTGAAGATCTACATCCCCGCGGAAACCTCCGGCACCTACGACTACTTTGCCGAAGTCACCGTCGGCAAAGAAGGCAGCCTCCGCGGCACGTCCGTGGGAGAAAACGACAACCTCACCGTCACCGGCGTGGCGGACAACGAAGGGGCCATCGGCTTCCTGGGCTATTCCTACTATGAAGAAAACAAGAACAAGCTGACCTCGGTAGCGATCAAAAACAAAGACGGCGAATTCATCCAGCCTTCGCCCGACACGATCGAGAGCGGGACGTACAACCCTTTCAGCCGGCCGCTGTTTGTGTACTGGAACGTGAATAGCCTGGACCGTTCGGAGGTCAACGAGTTTGCCGAGTTTTTCCTGGACGTGGCCCCGACCGCGGCCGAGGAAGTCGGCTATGTCCGCCTGCCGTCGTGGGTTTACGACGCGATGACCCAGCGTCTGCGAGACCGGACCACCGGCTCGATCTACTACGACGAGAACATGGAACCCAAGCACGGCACCCTTAAGCAGCTGCTGGGCAAGGGCGGCATGGACGATGACCGCGTGCAGCCGGTGAGCCACGGCGACGGCAAGGGCCACACCAGCGACCACTAAACTTCCGCCTCTTTGCCTCCTATTCTTCCCGGGGGTTTCGTGACCGGTTAACCTCATCGCGGACCTTGCCTCGGTCGTGGCTTGGTCCCTCTGAATCCAATGTGCGGGACGACGCTCACCGGCGTCGTCCCGCCTTGCCCCCCCCGCCACCCCGCCACCCCGCCCAGCCTCTTCCCCCCCCTCATCCGCCTCTTGATCCCCGATCCGCAGCCCACGTTTCTTATTTCGATCGTTTTTTACGCCCATGAGCAGCACTCCCTCGGCCAGCCCGTCCGCCTTGTCCGCGACGCTCACCGAGCGCTCGCTGGGTCGGCCGCGATCGACGCTGCTGCGTAATCTCAAAGAGCGGCTGATCCTTGGCGTGCTGATCCTCTGCGGCGGCATCACGATCTTGATCACGCTGCTGATCGTGTTCATCCTTGCTCAGCAGGCGATCGGGTTTTTCGCTCCCGGGATCACGGACGTGCAGGGGCATGTGTATGACTTGAGCCTGGGGGATTTTTTGGCGGACCTGCAGTGGAATCCGCTGATCGGGGCCGAGCGGCACTTCGGGATCTGGCCTTTGATCGTGGGCACGTTTCAGGTCACGATCGTGGCGATGATCATCGCGATCCCGCTGGGATTGATGGTGGCCATGTGGCTGAGCGAATACGCTTCGCCGCGGATGCGGGCGATCGTCAAGCCGTTGATCGAAATCATCGCGGGCATCCCGACGGTGGTCTTCGGGTTCTTCGCGTTGACCTTCGTCACGCCGCTGCTGCAGCTGGACCTCTCGGGGATCGTGGGCAACCCGAATCCCGACAAGCTCAACCCGCTGGACATCCAGATTTTTAACGTGCTCGCGGCGGGCATCACCGTCGGGATCATGTGCATCCCGATCGTGACGTCGCTGAGCGAAGACGCGCTGCGGGCGGTGCCCCGGGCGCTGCGGGAGGGTTCTTACGGCCTGGGGGCGTCGCGTTTTGAGACCACCCGCAAGGTCGTGTTCCCCGCGGCCTTATCGGGGATCGTGGCGGCCTGCCTGCTGAGCTTCGCCCGGGCGGTGGGCGAAACGATGATCGTGGCGATCGCGGCGGGGCTGAATCCCCCGGACCTGGTCAACGGGCTGGGCGCGGTCTTTGCCGTCAACGAGCCGACCCAAACCATGACCGGCTACATGGTGTCGGTGTTTTTCGGCGACATGCAGCACGGCACCATCGAATACCAATCGGTCTACGCCGTGGGCATGACCCTGTTTGTCATCACCCTGTTCATCACCCTGATCGGGGCGATCATCCGCCGAAGATTCCGCCAGCAATACGAATAACCCCCCCTCCCCCCCCCCTCTTCCCCCTCTTCCCCCTCTTACCCCGCGTTTCCTTCACTCTTTTCCCCCGCTCGTCTCCCTCGCCGTTTGGTTTCACCCGTTGCTCCGCCCCGCCGTTCCTGGATGGACCACCCATCGCGTTTTTCCCGAGACTCATGCCCGATTATCAACCATCGAGTCGCGCCGCCCGCACCGCGAAGAACACCGCGTTCCAGACGCTGTGCATCCTCTCGGCCCTGGTGGCGGTGGGGGTGTTGGTCACGCTGCTGATCGCGATCCTCATCCAGGGCGTGCCGCGGCTGACCTGGGACTTTGCGTTTACGTCGGTGTCCAGCAACCCGACGCAGACCGGCATCGGCCCGGCGATGATCGGGTCGATCCTGATCCTGCTGATCTGCGCGTTCTCCGCGATCCCGCTGGGCGTGGCGACCGCGATTTTGCTGGAGGAATACCAACCCAAGGCCCGGTGGCTGCGGCTGCTCCACGGGTTCGTGCAGAACAACATCACCAACCTCGCGGGCGTCCCGTCGATCGTCTACGGCATCCTGGGGTTTACGGTGTTCGTGACGATGTTCAACTGGTTTGGCTCGCCGATCAATCCCTGGTTGGACATCGGGCAGGACCATTATCTGGAGTACCCCGGGGCGGGGGGCAAGAGCTTTTTCGTGGAGAGTTACGAAGATGCGCCGTTGGAGCCGATCGGGTTGGGCAGCGACCTGGTGTTTTACGCCAGCATTGAGGAGGCGGCGGCGGGGGTGCATCCCGCGGAGGCGGTGATCGCGGAGCCGGGGCAGCTGGCGGCGAAGCGCAAAGGCGTCGAGGATCGGCTGTACGAGATCAATTCGACGATGAAGGAGGCGCTGCGGTCGGCGACCGAAGACCGCAAATTGCGGATCAAGTCGGATAACGCGGACGACGTGGCGGTCCAGATGCTCAGCCCGTTTCGGGACACGTTGGTGGCGGACTACCAGGACTTGAAAGCGTTGGCGGCGCGGGAGCTGCTGGCGATGGACGGCATGGGCCCGGTGCAGCAGCTCCAGCCCCGGCGGGAGCTGCGGGAGAAGCTGATCACCGCGGAGTTCGAGGCGGCGGGGCTGCAGCAGACGATCATTGCCGGCACGACGCCGCTGGCCAAGGACGTGAAGCATTGGTGGTACATCCAGCTGCCGTTCGGCAAGGGCGTGCTGGCGGGGGGGTTGACGCTGATGCTGGTGATCCTGCCGATCATCATCGTCGCCAGCCAGGAGGCGATCCGGGCGGTTTCGCGGGAGATGCGCAACGGGGTGCTGGCGCTGGGCGGGACCAAGTGGCAGGCGATCGAAAAGGTGGTGCTGCCCGCGGCGATCCCGGGGATCTGTACCGGGGCGATCCTGGCGCTGAGCCGGGCGATCGGCGAGGCGGCGCCGATCCTGTTGATCGGTTACGTCACGGTGCAGTCGGCACCCGACCACCTGATGGGGGCGTTCGCGGCGCTGCCGCTACAGATTTTTCACTGGACCTCCGAGCCCGACCAGGCGTTCCGGGCGGCGGCGGCCGCGGGGATCATCGTGCTGCTGGTGGTGCTGTTTGGCTTCAATGCCGTGGCGGTGCTGATCCGTCAGAAGACCCAGAGCAAGTACTAAGGGCCCCGCGGTCGGAGCCGGGATCAGGGACCAGCGACGCGGTTCGTGCGAGGGTGGGATGCTCCCGGGATGGCCCGGAGCGTTAGAAATTGGAAAGCTCCCCCCGCGGACCGGGATTGATCCAGGAGAAGACTAAGATGACCCGCATGAGCACCGACCCGATGGCCGATACCAACCCCGTTGACCCCGTCCGCACTGGAAACGCCGGCCGCTTGGCGGCCCCGCCCCCGCCGACCGCGGCCCTGCCCTCGGCCGACGGCCCGGGCCGCCGCGCGCCGCTCGCCGACACGCAGCCGCTGCTGACCATCGAAGGGTTCAACTGCTGGTACGGCGATTTCAAAGCGGTCAAAAACATCAACATGAATATCGCCGCCAACCGCGTCACCGCGTTCATCGGCCCGTCGGGCTGCGGCAAGTCCACCTTCCTGCGGTGGATCAACCGCATGAACGACCTGGTGCCCTCCGCCCGGGCCGAGGGACGGATCGACCTGCACGGCGAGAACCTGCTGGACAAGTCCACCGACGTGGTCAGCCTCCGCCGCAAGATCGGGATGGTCTTTCAAAAGCCCAACCCGTTTCCCAAAACGATCTACGACAACATCGCCTTCGGCCCCCGGCTGCACCTGAAACTCAACAAGGCCGAGACCGACGAACTCGTCGAGTCTTCGCTCCAGGGCGCGGCCCTGTGGAACGAGGTGAAAGACCGGCTGAAAGACTCGGCCCTGGGTCTGTCGGGCGGCCAGCAGCAGCGGCTCTGCATCGCCCGGGCCATTGCCGCCCAGCCCGAGATCCTGCTGATGGACGAGCCTTGCTCGGCCCTGGACCCCAAGTCCACCGTCGCCATCGAAGACCTGATGGACGAGCTGAAAAAGAAGTACACCATCGCCATCGTCACCCACAACATGCAGCAGGCGGCACGGTCCAGCGACTTCACCGCGTTTTTGTTTGAAGGCGATCTCGTGGAGTTCGGCGAGACCCGCAAGCTGTTTACCAACCCCGAAAACGAACGCACGGAAAATTACATCACCGGACGGTTTGGGTAAAAAGTTTTGATTGGCCGCTTGCGGCTTAGCGCACGCGGGTATTGAAAGCTAAGCCGCAAGCGGCAGTGACAAATGGGAATGACAAGCGGGAACCGGCGCGGATGATGCGCGGTTTTGGGTCGGGCGTCACGCGGGTTGCAGGGCGGGGACGCCGGGGCGTCGACTGGGGACCATGACGTGGCCGCCCAGGCGGCTGGCGGTCTGGTACAGGACGTGCCGCCCGACCACGAGGTTGGGCACGTCGTCGGTCGGTTGGGCGGGGAAGGTTTCGCTTAGTTCATGCTGGATCGCGTCGTTGTCGCAAGTCCACCGCAGGTCGTCGGTCAGCGTCGCGGTGAAAGGCTGGCGGCCGACGAAGAAGGTGAGTTGTCCAATCATGGGGGGCCTTCGAATAATGTCGAACGTGAAGTTCAGGAGGATCGCCGGGGATGACCGAGGTCGTCGGATCAAGCGGGGGGGAGGAGGGGGCGATGGGGTGAAACGTCCTTGTTCGAGCCGAAGCCGGCTCAATCCTGGAGCGCGACGCGGTAGGCATAGTCTACCCGTGGGGATGGACGAACCGAAGGGGAATCTTTCCGGTTTTCGCTAGAGGGACTTTTCCCCCGGGCTGGGGGGGTGGATTCCCCCGTGTTTTCCCCAGGGCGGGGCGGGGGAGGCTTTGATGACCGAAGCGTGGGGGGAATGGACGATACCGGCCGGGGCCGAGTGACAGGGGGGAGGGCGATTTCACGACCCCGCCATTGGGCCCGTCGATCCTCCGCCCAAGCGGTCGGCCAGGCCCCGGGTCAGGTTGGTGAACACGTCATCGGCCTCGGCGGTGGCGTCGAGGACGAGGTAGCGGTCGGGGTCGTCGGCGGCCTGGTCGAGGTAGCCCTGCCTCACCTGGCGGTGGTAGGCGGCGCCCTTGGCTTCCATGCGGTCGCGGTCGGCGTTGAATTCACGTTCGCGGAGCAGGGGGTTGATCCGCTGGGCGGCGGTGTCTTCGTCGACGTCGAAGACGACGACCAGGTCGGGCCAAGTGTTTTGCAAGGCGACCTGGCCGACGCGGAGGATGTCGGCGATGGGCAGGCCGCCGGCGGCCCCTTGGTAGGCGAGGGTGGAACTGATGAATCGGTCGGCGAGGACCAGCTCGCGGCGGGCGAGGGCGGGGCGGACTTTTTGGGCCAGCAGTTGGGCCCGGCTGGCCATGAACAGCAGCATTTCGCAGCGGAGATCGACTTCTTCCTTGATGGTGGGGTCCAACAGGACCCGGCGGATTTGTTCGCCGATGTGCGTGCCGCCGGGCTCGCGGACCTCGCAGACGGTGGTGCCGTGGGTTTCCGCGAGGTTGACCAGTCGGCGGAACTGGGTGGATTTGCCGCTGCCGTCGGGGCCGTCGAAGACGACGAATCGTCCGCGGAGCCGCCGGGTCCAGTGGTCGCCCGGCGGGTGAGGCGGAGACGGAGAGGGAGGGGCCGGGGGCATGGGCGAGAGGCTAACATGCGGCCATGTCCGATGCCTACCTCCAGCCGTACCGTGATGCTCAGCAGACCCACGGCAGCGGGTTTGACGTGACGATGTGGGCGCGGCCCGAAACCCAGCAGCGGCGGTTTGAGGTGTTCACCCAGATGCTGGATTTCGGGGGGCGGCGGGTGCTGGACGCGGGGTGCAGTCGGGGCGATTTCGCGGCCTACCTGCAGGATCGGGGGGTTGACTACGGGCGGTTTATCGGGATCGACGGGCTGGCGGAGGTGATCGCGTTTGCCCGGGGCCGGGGGTTGCCGGATAGTCGGTTCGAGGCGGGGGATTTCGTGGCGTCGCCGGAGCTTTTGGCGATCGAAGATCCCGAGGTGGTGGCGATTTCGGGGACGCTGAACACGATGGATTTCAAGACCGCTCGGCGGGTGCTCGAGGGGGCGTGGGCGGGGTGCCGCGGGGCGCTGATCTTCAATTTTTTATCGGACCGCGCGGGTCCATCGGCTCCGCCGCAGGCGTATCCCGCCACACGCCTGCCGACGATGAAGCTGCTGGACTGGGCGTTGAAAAAGACCCCGGTCGTGCAGCTGCGGCAGGACTATTTCCCCGCCGGGCACGACGCGACGATCCTGATGGTGAAGGCGTAATCCGCTCGGCGTCTTGAAACGAGTCGGCGGGGCGGGGGATGGAAGCCGTGATACCTGGGGACGTGGCGGGGGGGGCTTTCGGGCGTTGCCCGAACGACGGGCGGGACGCCCATCCCGCTTTTCTAGCTCATCCCACTCTAAAGTCCCTCCCACTTTTCGAGCTCATCCTATTTCTAGCCCTCGAAGCACAGATTTAAAATTTCAAAGCCCGAGACCGATCAGAGCCGGTTGCCCTGCCGATCTCGTGAAGTGCCCCGGGCGAGTCCCCCGGTGATTGTTGGTAATCTGGGTCGCTTGGTTTCCGGAACGATTTAGACAGGAAACGTGATGCGGCAACTGATTTATGCGGCGGTGTCGTTGGTGCTGGTCGGCGTGTTCGTCGGAGCGGGGACGCTGTGGTTCCGCTCCCACGAGTATTCGGAGCAGGCGGCGGTCCGGGTGGACGTGGTCACGGCGTGGCGGGAGTGGTGGGACGGGGCCCAGCGGGCGGAACGGGATGCCGACGCGCAGTCGGGGGACGCGGGCAACGGGGCGATCAGCGTGTGGACCAGTGACCGGGGGCAGCTGGGTTTTTTGTGGCTGGAGGTGCCGGCGGGGGACGGGTTCACCGGGCGGGAGGACGGTGAAATCGGCAAGGTGGGGGGTTGGAGTCGGCGGGCGGTGGTGTGGGACTGGCGGGTGAACCAGGCCTCGGAGCAAAGTACGCCGCGGCTGGACGAATTGTGTGCCGAGCGGGGGCTGGGGTTTGGGTGGGACCGGGAGGTGGCGGTGTCGGGGCTGGAGCGGCCGATGGTGGCGCGGATGTTCGGCGAGTTTGTGCCCGGCGGGGGCGGGTCGTGGTGGGCGTTGCGGCGGGTGGTCGTGCCGTTGTGGGTGATCATGGCGACGGCGGGGGGGCTGTGGCTGGTGTGGACGATGACCTTCGGGCTGCGGACCCACCGGATCAGCAAGGGGGCGTGCACCCGCTGCGGCCACGACGTGACGCAGAGCTCGCATTACTGCCCGCAGTGCCGCAAGCCGATCCCCCGGCGGACCTGGAGCGGCGAGACCCGGCCCCGCCGGGCGGGGAAGGTGGCGCTGGAAGCCGGGGCGATGCGGCGGCGGCAATGAGGGCACGGGTCGATGGGAGATGATGGCGCAATTGATCCACATTCACGCGCTATCTCACCGGCGTTTTAAACCATCGATGATTGACGGAGCGAGGTAACCCCATTACCCCCGGGCCAAACTGGCCCCGGCGACGTGTCCCGCGAAGCCCGCGGCAAGGACGAGGTGGACCGCGTGGCGGTGGGCGGGGTCGAGCATCGGCCGGGCGGGGAGCGGCAGGGGGGTGGGGCAGCACCCTTGATCCAGCCAGGGCATGGGCGGGAGCCGGCCGGTGCGGGCGGCGAGGGCGGCGAGGATGAAGGACACCAGGCCGGCGCTGCCGAGGGTGTGGCCCAGGGCGCCCTTGTGGGCGTAGACCGCGGGGGGGGCGGCGGTTTCGTGAAACGGGTGGGGCTGGGCCCGCAGCAGATCGCCCAGGACCGCGAGTTCACGCGGGTCGTGTTCGGCGGTCCCCGGGGCGTGGGGATGCAGAGCCGCGACGGGTCGGCTGGTGATCAGCTGCTGGGCCACGCGGCCCAGGGCCGCCATCGACGTGCTGGGCCGGACCAGGTCCTGAGCCTCGGTGGCGACGGCGGTGTCGAGCAGTTCGATCTGCCCGGGGGCGGGGGGTTGGCGGGGGGCAGGCGTTGGAGCAGCACCGCCGCGCCGACCTCGGCGAGGATGAAACCTTCCCGCTGCGCCGCCAGCGGCCGGCCCCGGTAGCCATCGAGCGTCAGCGGAGCCAGCACCCCGAGCCGGCGATAGCTGTGGATAAACGGCGGCAGCAACGCCGCTTCTGCGGTGAGTACCAGGGCGTATTCACCGATCCGCGGCCGCATCAGCGGATCGCGGTCGATCAGCGCTGTCCGGGCCTGGTGCAACGCGGTCAAACTGCTGGCACAGGCGGCGACGCAGTGGCTGCGCAGTGATAAACCGGTCCGGAGCGCGAGGTGATGGGCGAGGTAGCCATGGGGCCCCAGCGCGACCGCCAACGCCCGGTCGGGGGTGATCGCGGCGCGGCCCCCCTCATGCCCCCCCTCATCCCCCCCCTCATGCCCCCCCTCATCCCCCCCCCTCATGCCCCCCCTCATGCGTTGAGTCACCGCTTCGGACATCGCGCCCACCGCGCCCTTGCTCGTGCCCAGCCAAGTCGGGAGATTCTGTAATGCCGTCCCCGCTTCGCCCGCCGCCTCGCGGGCCGCCCGCTCGGCCAACTCGACCGCCGGGTCCGTCGCGGTGTGCCGGGCCACGCTCACCCCGCCCACCGCCTGGACCAGCGGCACCGCCTCGGTGTCGGGTTCCAGCTTTTCGATCCGGTCGGTGATCCGCCGACCCGCCAGCAGGCTGGCGTAGGTCGACCACGCCCCGACGCCCAGCGGCGTGACCAGCCCCACCCCGGCCACCACGACCCGCGCCCCTCCCTCCCCCCCTCAGCGTGCCGCTTTACGCTCGGCGGTGTCGGCACGGTTCTCATTATTCTCGGCGGCAGACACGTTCATCAGTTCAAATCAAATCAAAATTCCGACCACAACTCAGCCTAGGATAGACCTCAATCTCGCGGCCCGCCGATCGGGTCCAACGCTAGCCGGGCCGAGGGCTTGGGGGTAAAGTATGACGACTTATTTCACGGCCCGTCCGCCTCGTTCTGCCCCCCCCTGAGTCCAGCCACCGCCCGCCCGCCACCTCTTGTTTTGACCCGCGGCTCGTCCGCCCTTCACGAAAGATCACGGATGTCTGCACCCGACGAGCCGACCGCAACCCGCTCCGAGTCGCCGTCCGCGAGCAGCACCTTCTCCCCTGCGGCTTCCGCTCACCCGGTGGCCGATGCCGGGGCTACGCTTTCCCCCTCCACTCCTCCGAGTTGCGCCCCTCACCCCCGACCAGCACCTGGCCCTTTACCGGTCGATGCGGGCCACCCGCACGACCAACGCCATCGAGGCGGAGCTGGCGTCCGGCGGCGACGCGTTCTTCCACCTGCCCACCACCGGCCACGAATCCGTCGCCGCGTGGAACCTGTTTCTCACCCCCGACGACTGGATCCACACCCACTACCGCGACCAGGCCTTGTGGATCGCCCGCGGCATCACGCCCAAGGCCTTCTTCGACGCGGCGCTGTGCAACGCCGACAACTACTCCGACGGCCGGCAGATGGTCGGCTTCCTGGCCAGCCGTGAACTCAACATGCCCAGCACCGTCGTGCCCGTCGCCAACAACTGCGCTCCAGGCCGTCGGCATCGCCGCCCACCTCGAGGAACAGAGCTCGCCCAACGACATCCCAAGAACTTCCCGCTGCGCCCATCGTCCTCTGCGGCATGGGCGACGGCACCACCCAGCAGGGCGAAGTCTACGAAGCCATCGCCGAGGCGGTCCGCCGCAAGCTGCCCGTGCTCTTCTACATCATGGACAACGGCTACGCCATCTCCACCCCCACCGCCGGCCAAACCTTCTTCAACACGCCCCACGGCCCCGCCGAATCCTTCTACGGCCTGCCCCTCCACCGCTTCGACGGCCGCGACATCGCCGCCCGATCTGCCCGCCATCGGCCAACTCGTCGATCAGGTCCGCGACCACCGCGTGGCCCCGCGATCGCCATCGTCCGCGTCGATCGCCTCTCCAGCCACACCAATGCCGACGACCACCGCGTCTACCGGCCCGCCGAGACCATCGCTGACCTGAAAGAATCTTCCGACCCGCTGGCCAACTTCCGCCGGTCGCTGCTGGAGATGGCCTCGACGGGATGACCGCGTCCCGACTCGACGACATCGACGCGGAGCTCGAACGAGACATCCGCCACGCCAGCGAACTCTCCCGCCGCGTCCCCGATCCGCCGACACCGTCTTTACCGCCTCCCGTGAACTCCCGACCACCTCAAACCCAACGCCCCGGAATACCGCGGCACCCCCCCCACTTCCCCCTCTCCCGCGGACGGGTTGCTTCAGCGCCGCAGCACCTCCACCCAGGAAAATCCCGCCTCGTCAAGAAAGGCCACGGACACTTCCGGGGCCTGCTCATGATCGAGGCCATGCGCAACGCCCTCCGCCACCGCCTCGACACCGACGCCCGCGTGGTCCTGCTCGGCGAAGACATCGAAGACCCCAAGGGCGACGTCTTCGGCGTCACCCGTGGCCTGTCCACCGACTTCCCCGGCCGCGTTCAGAACACCGCGCCTGACCGAACCCACCATCATCGGCGGCACCATCGGCCGGGCCATGGCCGGCGGCAGCCCCGTCGGCTTCATCCAGTTCGCCGACTTCCTGCCCAACGGCATCTGCCAGATCATCAGCGAAATGGGCAGCATCCACTGGCGCACCGGCGGCCAGTTCGACTGCCCCGTCATCCTCATGGTCACCTGCGGCGCCTACCGCCCCGGCCTCGGCCCTTTCCACGCCAACACCTACGAATCCCTGGTCGCCCACATCCCCGGCGTCGATGTGATCATGCCCTCCACCGCCGGCGACGCCGCGGGCCTGCTCAACGCCGCCTTCGAGTCCGGCCGACCCACCGTCTTCTTCTACCCCAAGGTCTGCCTCAACGACCGCAGCCTCGCGACCAGCCCCGATGTCGAAAAACACCTCGTGCCCCTTGGTAAAGCCGCATCGGATAACTTCCGGCGAGGACCTCACCCTCGTCGGCTGGGGCAGCACCATGCCGCTCTGCCGCGACGTGGCCGCCGAGCTGCAAGAAGCAGACCGACCGCACCGTCGACCTGTTCGACCTGCGCTGCATCGGCCCGTGGGATCGCCAAGCCATCGTCGACTCCGCCCGCCGCACCGGCCGACTGCTCGTGGTCCACGAAGACAACCTCACCGCCGGCTTCGGCGCCGAAGTCCTCGCCGCCGTCACCGAAGACGTCACCACCCCATCCTCTCAGACAGCCCGGCGCGACGTCAGGCAGGAGTCTCCCGGGCCTGCCTTCCCCGATCCGAGCATCCGCGCCGCGTCACCCGCCCCGACACCTACGTCCCCACCAACTACGCCAACCAGCTCGAGATCCTCCCCAGCTTCCGCCCACCCTCACCGCCGCCTGCGACCTGCTGGACCTCGACATCACCTTCGACGCCCGAGTCGACGACGCTCCACGGTCGCTCGAGGCGTCGGTGCCACGATCCCGACTCCACCCTCCACACCATCGAAGCCCAAGGCTCCGCCCCCACCGACCAGGTCGTCACCGTCGCCGAGTGGAAAGTCGCCGTCGGCGACGCCGTCACCAACGGCCAAATCCTCGCCGACCTCGAAGCCGACAAAGCCGTCTTCGAATACTCCTCCCCCATGGACGGCACCGTCACCGCACTCCTCGCCGACCCCGGCGACGCAACGTCGACGTCGGCACCCCCCTCCTTCAAATCACTCCCAGAAATCAAAGCCGAGGACTTCACGCCGACGCTGAGCGAGGCTCGGCGAGCGTCAGCGTCTGGTACCACACCCGACCAACCCCCTCGACGCCCCCGTCATCAAACGCCCCACCCGCGAAGACCACGGCAACCCCACTCATCACCAACCCGACGGATGGCCATCCGTCGAGCTCAGCCACGCACGTCGACGCCCCACCGCGCCCAACCGGCGTTGCTCCCCTCCCGCGTCGGCGGCCGGAAGGTCCGCGTCTACCTCTCGCCCCGTCCATTACGCCGAGGGCACCGACCGCCTGACCAACGCCGACCTCATCCGCCGCTTCCCCGACGTCACCTCCGAAGACATCATCAAACGCACCGGCATCGAGTCGCGCCCCTACTGCTCACACAACCAAAACGCCCTGTCCCTCGCCGTCGACGCCGCCCGCAAAGCCCTCGACGCCGAAGGATCTCACCCTCGACGACCTCACCGGCATCGTCTGCCACACCACCACGCCCCCGCTCAACACCCCTTCCATGGCCTGCATGGTGCTCAACGCCCTGGACCCCACCGGCAAGAGCCGAGCTGATGGTCTACGACGTCAACGCCGCCTGCTCCGGCTGGCTCTACGCCCTCGACGCCGCCCACAACACCATCCAGCACAATCCCGACTCCGCCGTCCTGGTCGTCACCACCGAATGCCTCTCCCGCGTGGTCAACCCCGACGACTTCGGCACCGCCATCCTCTTCGGCGACGCCGCCACCGCCACCATCATCCGCGGCCACATCGAAGACCCCAACGCCAACACCCCCGCCGTGCGGGCTTCAGCCCGCATGGACGATCCGGACAGTCCACCCCCATTCCCCCCGGCTCGATGATCCTCTCCCAACCCGTCCTCGCCGGCAAAGCCGACCCCGGCGGCATCCTCACCGTCGGCTTCGAGGGCCGGGGCCACATCACCATGGACGGCAAACGCGTCTTCTCCGAAGCCGTCCGCTCCATGACCAAAATGACCAACCTGGCCTTCGAACGCTCCGGCTCCCCCCTGGCCGACCTCGACTGGCTCGTCCCCCACCAGGCCAACCAACGCATCTTCGAAGCCGTCCAACACCGCCTCAAAATCCCCGACGAAAAAATCGTCAACCTCATCGCCACCCACGGCAACACCTCCAGCAGCTCCATCCCCATCTCCATCGCCAAATTCAACCAAAACTTCAAACCCGGCGACATCGTCGGCCTCTGCGCCTTCGGCGGCGGCTTCACCTTCGGCGCGGCGATTCTCGAAATCGTCTGATACGTAATTTACAGCGTCTACTTTGGCGTCTACCACCACTCAAAAAATGCCAATTCAGCTAAGTTTTTTTTAAGTATGTCGTTGCCGGATAGATTTCGAAAAACATATTCAACTCCTGAAGAAGTCAATCTCCAGAAATGGTCAAAATCGATTTTGACTGATCTCGAACACTTTTCGCAGCTAGAAAACGCAGCAGCTGTTCGCATCTCTCGATGATTACAACTCCTATCAAGATACCAACAGATTAGAATCTCATCCGGTTTTCCCGACCCAACCCATCTTCCTTGATGTAAAAATCCACATCTGGCGGACCAGAAAGACTCACCATCTATACCTAAATCTCTGAAGACGTCAGCCAAGTGACGATTGGTGAATTCTTTAAATCCCTCAGCACCGCCGCGCCCTTGAGGATGAGCCAAGGCTGCCACAGTGTCAATGAGGCAATAGGTCAGCTTTATGGCTGGCATCAAGCGACCATGCTTTAGTAGAAAATCTATATCGTTGATATCAGATTGTATTGATTGTGGAATTTTCACATATGCCACCTTAGTGCAAGTAGTAACGGATGTCCCGATAGGCGGGTGGCGTGGTCTGTTGCTCGGAGCAGGCCACGACGAGGACGAGCTGCTTCGGTCATGGCCTGTCCAAAGCGGCAGACCATGCCACCCCGTTTGCTATGTGTCGGTCAGGTAAAAAAGCCCCGCGTCGTGGGACGCGGGGCTTGATGGTTTTGTTTGTCTGTGAAACGTGATTCAGGCTCGGCGGCGGGTGAGGAGGGTGAGGCTGCCGAGGGTGAGCAGAGCGAGGCTGGCGGGTTCGGGGATGGCGTTGAGGTTGGCGCCGATGACCAGGGGGTCGAGGCCGCCGCTGCTGAGGCGGAACCCGGCGACGCCGGTCGTGGCGGCGGGGACGCCGAAATCGGTGACGTCAAAACCGACGCCGGCGATGGCCCGGGGCGAGGCGCCGCTCTCGGAGGTGCTGCCGCCCAGGGCGAAGCGGATGTCTTTGCCGGTGTCGCCGAAGTCACCGGGGTTGATGGTGAAGCTACTGCCGGCAATCACGTTGCCCGCGATGTCCAGGGCCTGCAGGGTGACGGTGTCGTCGCCCGCCGAGGTGGTGCCCAGTTCGAGGATGAAGAAGTCGTTGCCCAGGCCCACGGCACCCAGGGCGTTAAACGTGTCGCCGAACAAGAAATCCAACGAGCCGCCGGGCTGGGTCACGTTCGCCAGGCCGGCGGAGACGTCCAGGTCGCCGGTGACGCTCAGGGCGGAACTCGACGTGCCACCGACGGGGAAGATCGGCTGGCTGGTGTTGACCGCACCACGGTTGGTCACGGTCGCACCCGTCAGGTTCGTGTGGGTCGTCAAGCCCGTGGTGAAGCTGGTCACTAGGGTGTTGGCGGCGACCACCTCGGCGGGGTCGCCGTTGGTTGTGGTCAGGCCGGTGATGCCGACCACGGCCGCCGAGACGGTCGAGGCGAGACAGACCGCAGCGGTGGCGGCAAGGGTGGTCACGACAGATTTCAAGGCTTCCTCCAGAGAGATGTAGAGAGACGAGACGCGAAAGATTTATCGATGAACATCATAGCACGGGTCCGTCGGCCGTCAACGCTGATTTCCGGCACAAGGGGGAAATACCTCAAAAAAGAACGCGCTCCGCGTAATCCTTGAGTTAAGAAACAGGGTTTTAAAGAAGTCGTGCGCTTGACGTTAAGAAGCAAGACTCAGGAGGTCGCCATGGACTAAAAACTAACGCGAAATCAATGGATTCCCATGAAAACAAGCCTTCAGCCAAGACGCCACCACATTTTGATCCGTGCGAAAGCCCGACCCCCGCCCCCCCCGCCCCCCCCCGGCCCCCGGCCCCCCGGCCCCCGGCCCCCGGCCCCCGGCCCCCGGCCATCAAATGCTTGGCCTCCCGTCGAGCCTTATCTAGCGTCAACCCGACTCAAATATAACCCGTGCCGCACTTACCCTGTTCAGCGGCGGGGCGTGAGCCGCACCGTTCAGGGAACCGGACGGCATACTCCGCCCAATACAGCAAAGTACGGCACCCTCGCGCCGCCACGATAGTGCGAGTTTGCTTCAAGCGGTCCGTATATGACCCAGTTGGATAAGGTTCTGCCCGGCAGGGGGCAAACAGCACCATCAATAATTCGGATCAAAGTTGGTCCGGCGGAACTCTTTGGCCGCGCCTTCGATGGTATGGACGTATTTTTCGGGGGCCCCGAGGACGGGGGTGATTTCGAGGGTGTAGGTGTCACCGGCGTCGAGGTCCGCCAGGGCGATGAATTCGGCAGCGCCCGCCTGATTTTGGTCGATGTCGGGGCTGGAGAAGCCGCCCTTTTTCAGATCGATCCGTGTGCCCGACGCGTCGGTGAGGAAATAGTGCTGTTCGAGCCAGTGATCCCAGTCGGGCCGGGTGCTGACTTCGCTAACGGTGCGGGTGGGGCCGTCGAGCACGTCCAGGGGACTGACGACAACCTGCAATTGATGCTGATTGTTGTCGTCCTTCTCGCCGACGGCATAGCCATAGAGTTGGCCCGAGTCGCCGGTCATGGCGTCGAGCATAAAGTAGACGCCGCCGAAGAGGACGACGAGCATTCCGATCCAGACAATGGCTTTGGCCATGAGAAAACCCCTTGGGAAAACTGGGTGACGTGTCGCGCCCCGGTGGCGGCTCGGGAGAAAGTCTAACCCAAACCGGCGGCGCGGGGTCGATGAAATCGGAGGATTCATGCCCAAAATGGGGTTGGTAATGGCGTAGTTGGGTCAGGCTGGGGGGACGTGGCAAACCAAGAGCCATTGAGACCGACCGGGAGATGGTGACATGAGGGCGGCACGAGGGGCAGCACGAGGGGGGGGCACGAGGGGGGGTACGAGAGGAGGGTGACGGCAGGGGATGGGGGGGGTAAGGTAGTTGGACGGGGGGCGAAAAGGGAGGGACGGGGATGAATCCATCCACATCATTTCAACAGGAGATGCCGCATGGCCGTTTCGACTTCGATGTTTGATCTGACGGGGAAAGTGGTGCTGGTCACCGGCGGGGGCTCGGGCATCGGCCTGGCGTGTGCCGAGGCGATGGCCCGCCACGGCGCCCGGGTCATGCTCGGCGGGCGGACCGTGGACAAAGTCCAGGCCGCGGCAGAAGATCTCAACGAGCAGTCGGCCGGGGACCGCAGCAAAAAGATCGCCGCGGCGACGGCCCTGGACGTCGCGGACGCCGCGTCGGTGGACGCGGCGATCGCAAGCACGCTCGAGGCTTTCGGCGGGCTGCACGTGGTGGTCAATTCCGCGGGCATCATGTGCAAGAAACCGACGTTCGACCTCACCGGCGACGATATGAATCGGCTCTACGACATCCACGTCACCGGGGCCCTGCGGGTCAGCCAGGCGGCGGGCAAAATCTTCCGCGAAGACAACGGCGAGCAGGGCGGCTCGATCATCAACATCGCCAGCATCAGCAGCTACCTCAGCCTGACGGAAGTGACCGCCTACGCCAGTGCCAAGTCCGCGATGATGGGCCTGACCCGCAGCCTCGCCAACGAATGGGCCAAGTACGGCATCCGGACCAACGGCATCGCCCCGGGGTTCATCCCCACCGAACTGAATCGAAAAATGATCGAAGGCACCGACCGCGGCCGACGTATCCTCGAAAATACCCCGATGGCCCGCTTCGGCAAAGGTGAAGAAATCGCGGGGGCCGCGGTGTACCTCGCTTCCCCGGCCGGGAGCTTCGTCAACGGTATCACGATCCCCATCGATGGCGGCTACCTCGCCTGCGGCATCGGCGACAGCGTCGCCCCATGGGATAATGATTCCGAATAACCCTGTATCAGGAAGATCGGGATCCAGATTAAACCGCTTGCGGTTTAACGGTGACTAACTATTCAACGCCAAGCCACCAGCGGCAAACGATCAATTCTCGTTCTGCACCGGCTGGGCGGGGTTGGGGTTGTTGCCGGGGTTGCCGCCGGCGATGTCCGTGCCCCGGCCGGTCTGTTCCTGTAGATTTTCGATTTCCAACGAAGCCTCGGCCTTGGTCAGCTCGGGGTTGAACTTCGTACCGGCCTGCTCGGAGAGGGTTTTGAGGTAGGACGCCTGGGCACCGGTCATCTTCTCGTCGCCGGTGGTCCAGTTTTCGGGGTCCTTCACGGCATTGGTTTCGGGGGCGGGGTCTTGCTTGGGGTGATCACTGGACATGGGAGCTCCAATCGAAAAAGGGTGAGGGGGAAGCTGAGAGGGGGGGGGGTGAGAGAGGGGGCGGTTGGTCTTTGTTTGGATGATAGGCGCGTGCGAGTTGATGGCAAGTGGCCGACGCTGTTCGCGGCAAGCTTTCATGTCCGTGTCATTTTCAAGGGGACGGGTCCCGTCGGGCGCACGACCGAACCGGGGTTTCGCAGCGGGTGCCGATATTCTTGGGGCAAGGGGCTACAGTGCCCGCCATGGTTCGCAACCTGATCAGTGCATTACACCCCGCCCGGATGCCGTGGGGCACCCGGCGGTCTTACCGACGCGAGCTGCTCGCGTCGTCGACGCTGCCCGTCGCGGTGGCGATGCTCGAAGGCGGGGTGGTGGGGGTGTTGGCCAAGACGATCTTTGACGTCAACAACTTCGGGTTCGCGATGATCTCGGCGGCGCCGATGTTTGCGAATCTCACCAGCTTGCTCTGGACGCGGTGGTCGCGGGGCCGACGCAAGGCCCGGACGGTGTCGGTCATCGCCGGGGCGTTGCTGGTGCTGGTCGCGCTGGTCGCGGTGCTGCCGACCACGGGCTGGGGGGCCGCGGGGTTGGTGCTGATGGTGGTCGCCGGGCGGTGCCTGCTGGCGGGGATGATGACGGTGCGCAGCGCGATCTGGCGGCTGAACTACGGCCGGGCGGTGCGGGCCCGGGTCACCGGCAAGCTGGTGATGATCGCCACGCTGCTGCTGGGCCTCGTGCCCATCGGCGTAGGGCTGGCGCTGGACTGGCGGCCGTGGACGTTTCGCCTGCTCTACCCCGCGGCGGCGGCGGTGGGCGTCGCCGCGGTGGTGGCGTTCTGGGGGCTCCGCGTTCGGCAGGAACGGGGACTACTCAAAAGTGAAAACAACCCCGCGGGCGACCTGGCCTTGCCCAAACGCGCCGACGGCCGGCCGCACAACTTCGTCTCGGTCCTCCGCGAAGACCGCAGCTTCCGCCGCTACATGACCTGGCAGTTCGTCGCCGGGGTGTCGAACATGATGGGCAACACCGCGTTTGCGCTCTACGTCATCGAACAGATCAAGCGGCGCGAAGACGCCAACTTTCTGGGGATGATGCTGCTCACCACGCTGCCCCTGGCCGCGGCAACGCTGACCGTGCCGTGGTGGTCCAAGCTCCTGGACCGCCAGCACATCGCGACCTACCGCATCGGCCACGGGCTAACGTGGATCGTCGGTCAGGCGCTGTGCTATGCCGCGGCCCTGCAGGGCCAGCTCTGGCTGTTCTTCCTGCCGATGCTGACCCAGGGCATCATGCGCGGCGGAGGCATGATCGCCTGGCAGCTAGGCCACAACGACTTCGCCGACAAACGCCTCGCCGCCCTCTACATGGGCATTCATCAGACCCTCACCGGCGTCCGCGGCGCCTTCGCCCCGTTCCTCGGCGTCGCGCTGCTCGCGGGCTGGGACAGCTTCGACTGGTGGGGCGGCCACGTCCCGGGCTGGGCGGGCATCGGCGAGCAAGTCTTCCTCATCACCACCCTGCTGGCGGTCATCGCCTGGCTGGGCTTCTGGAACCTCTCCCGCCAACTCACCGCCGCCGGCGGCGGCACCGCCAGCGACGGTTGATCCCGAACACATTAGCGCGATTAAGCGGTGCCCCACCTTGCCGCTTAGAAAAAAGCTCTGAGACTTCCTAAAAGGGTCGGAAGCCACCGCCGTTTACGTGCCGCCAAACTCGAAAAGTAGGACGGGGTGAGTCGATAACCGACTCTGGGTTCTGTGACTTTGCGGGGGAAGATCAACAGCTTTCTCTACCCTGCGTGGGTTAAGCTCCCCCCCCTCGTCCCTACTCACCTTTACACCACAGCGATCTGGCCGGACTTGATGTTGAGTTCCGCGGCGGTTTGGAGTTTATCGATCCGGCCGTCTTTGACCCAGGCGACGCGGTCGCTGCGTCTAACATCTGGTGGTCGTGGGTGGCGGAGATGACGGTGACGCCGGCGGTCTGCGTGAGGTTCTTGAGGATCTCGATGATCTGGGCGCCGGTGGTCAGGTCAAGGTTGGCGGTGGGTTCGTCAGCCAGGATCAGGGCGGGGTCGTTGACCAGGGCGCGGGCGATGGCGACGCGTTGCTGCTGGCCGCCGGAGAGTTCATCGGGGCGGTGGGTCAGGCGGTGGCCCAGGCCGACTTGTTCGAGCCGCGCGGCGGCGGCCGCCTCGGCGGCCGCGGGGGGGTGTCCCGCAAAGATGCGGGGCAGCGCCACGTTGCGCAAGGCCGTTAGCGACGGGATCAGGTTGTAGGCCTGAAATACATAACCCAAATGCTGACCGCGGACGTAGGCGAGTTGCTTGGAGGTCAGCGTCGGCAGACTCAGGTCGCCGATGCGCACGTCGCCGGAGGTCGGCACGTCCAGCGCGCCGATGATGTTGAACAGCGTCGATTTGCCCGACCCCGACGGCCCCATGATCGACAGGTATTCCCCGCGGTACACCGTCAGATTCACCCGATCCAGTGCCCGCACTTCCTGCGTCTCCCGGCCCCGCCCCTTGAGCGGAAACGTCTTGACCACATCGGTAACGGTGACGAGAGTTTCACGCATGGCTGGGCAGGTACTAAACAATAAGGTAAGTTTGGAACCGCGGATGGACGCGGATGTAAGGCAAAAATGGCGAACTACTATTTTATATACTTAACATCACGCAGTTCATGTTCTCGATAGAAAATGATTAAAAAACCGAAGCAAGCTCTTGCCTCTATCCGCGTCCATCCGCATCCATCCGCGGTAAAGAAATGGCCTTAATCCCACAATTATTCAATACGGTAATTTGAACACACTCTTAGCCAGGAAGGTGAATCCGACGCCGAGGGTGCCGACCAGGCCCATGCCGCAACTGAAGCCGGCGGCGACGACGGGGATGTATTGCCGCCAGCGCAGGCCGAGCTTTTTCTGAAAGTAGTATCGGCCGATCAACGCGCCGATGAACTGGGGGATCACCGCGTAGGGCAGGGTCTGATTCAGGCCGCGGACGATGCCGTAAGTGAGAAACACCGGGGCCCCGATCCACGACAGCCCGGCGAAGCAGACGCCGCCGATCCCGAGTCCCGCGAGGATGACCGTGCCGTCGATGGCTTCTTCAAATTCGCTGAAGCCGCCGAGGGTCGAACTGAAAATCAGGGCTTGCTGCTCGGCGGTGACTTCCCACCATTCCAGGGCGTAGGGGTAGGCCGGCCCGGGGATCGCGCCGAGCCGCCAGATGAAGTGCGCAAAGAGCAGCGAGCCGATGAGGATAATCGGCGTGAGCAAAAGTTCGCTTTTCCAGATGGACTTGAACTTCGTGCCGGTGAGTTCGCATTGCCGATAAAACACGGTCATCGAGCCGTAGTTGTGCAGCGGGACCGGCAGGAACCACACCGCCACGCCTTGATAACCCGACAGGATGAAACTCGCCTCTCGCACAAACGGCACGTTGATGACTTCGCCGGCAATCCCCTCGAGTCGGGCGGTGACGTAGCTGATGATCGGGGTGTAGATCAGCGCGTAGAAGAGCATGATGATGATCAGCGACAGCGGGATGCGGCCGTCGGTGAGGTAGAGCAGCCAGCACGACACCCCGAGGTAAAGCGCGGTGGAGACGAGGTAGACCGCAAAGATCAGCCAGGGGCGGATGTCGCCCCGGCCCTCGGGGATGTTGAGTTCGCGCGAGATCGTATCGCCGGCGAGCTTGCTGGCTTGGGTTTCCCGGCGGGCACGCAGCAGCGCTTTGCCCACGGAGATAAAGCCGGCGATCGCGATCGCGGCGGCGACGCCCAGCGAAAACGAGAGGTAGAAATCGACGGTGTTTTTATAAAACGTCGCCTGCATGGCATCGCCCTGATTCCAGGACGTGAGGACGCCCGCGTCGTAAAGAAACGGGTTGGCGATGAAGGTGAGCATCAGCCCGATGAACGTGCCGACCATGGCCCAGAAGGGCAGGACCATGCCGATGATGAACTGCCCCAGGTCCAGCGAGATGCCCGTCGCCACCGCGGGCAGCCAGGCGGAAGTCTGCTGGGTGTAGTCGATAAAGGGGATGGGGATGAGGGTGATGGGCGTGCCCAGCAGCGCACCGGTGACGGTGGGCAGGCCGAGGTAGACCGCGCCGAAGACCAGGCCCACGACGGCCCCGATGGAGAAGACGCGCCAGCGCCAGCTTTTGTTTTCGGGTTTGTCGAGGTTGTCTGCGGGGGGGTTGTCGCTGGGGGTCATGTCCTCCCAGCCGGGCTCTTCTTCGGATTGTTCTTCGGAGAGCGCGAGGATGCCCTGGGCCCCGACCGGGGCCATGGGGAAGGGGAGTTTTTCGATATCCGAGGTTAGGCGAAACAGGCCGTAACCCAGGATCATGTTATCGATGCGGCCGATGATCATGGTGAAGGCGATCAGCGCGATGGGCCCGGCCCATTCCCACATCAGCAGGCTGCGCTGGCCCAGTACGGCGGGATCGCTGGGGGCGACCCAGCTGGGGATTTTGTCTGCCAATCCCGCGGCCTGCGCGGCGTCGGACTGGACAAAGAACTGCCCCCACAGCGCCCCGAGGCCGCCGTGGAATCCGCCCTGGAGCTGCGACGCGGTGACCATGATCGCGCCGCTGAGATAGAAGAGGGTGAAGACCTGGGCGTTGTCGAGGTTTTTGTGAGCCCGGCGGGCGACTTCGATAAACAGGATCAACGTGACCCACTGCGCAGCGGGGCCGATGGACGACCCCGCGAGGAGAGTCATGTAGATCGAGCCGGGCACCATGAGCACCGCGACGAACAAGGCCCCGAAAAACGCGGCCCACGAAAAGCCGTCGGTGAAAGTGGAGGGGGGTGACATGAGCGCGCGAAACTCTTCGAGCTCGCGATCGACGCGGGGAGGCTTGGAATTACGGGGTGGTTTGGGGTTCAAGGTGGACTACGGGTAACCGGCGGAGTTTAAGGCAAGTTTGTAACCGCGGATGGACGCGGATGGACGCGGGTGCAAGGCAGGGGGGAGACTTGCGGAAAATGGGTTTGATTGGTGATGCGAAAAGCTGCGGGCATTGGTGGGGCGTGTTAAGGAATAATTGATACATTGAAATGTTTTGTTTGATTGTCTTAGGCATCCGTTTTTATCCGCGTCCATACGCGGTTTCATTTTCAGCAGGTTCAGCAAGCCCATCGTGATGAATTCCGAGTTGTTCGAGGGTCTGCTGGCGGTAGGCTTGGACGGTGTGCGGAGGGAGGGTACGCCAGAGCAGGAAGCGTTGGCGGAGGTGTTTGATGAAGGTGCGGTTGGCGCGGGTCCAGTCGCCTTTGGTGCCCGAGTGGCGGTGGAGGTGGACGCGGACTTCGTCGACCCCCGGGATGTCCGAAGGCTGGCCCGAGAGGGTCAGGGTCTGGGTCACGCCGAGGTCGAAGGGCGCCAAGGCAAGTTCGGCGGCGAGGCGGGGCTGATCGGTGTCGCTGCGGGTGAGGGTGACGTCGGAGGCGGCGAAGGGCCCCAGGCCGGCGTCGGCGTGCTGACGGAAATGCTCGGCGAGGTAGGCCACGACGCCGGTGAGATCGTAGGCCGAGACGGTGAAGGGGAAGGTGAGGTGGAGCTGGTCGTCGTGGGGCGGGGGCTCGGGGGCGGGGAGGGTCCAGGCGCGGGCGAGGCCGGGGTTGGCCGAGCGGGCGGCACGGAGGGCGGGGTAGATCGCGGAGATCAGGACGGTGGCCATGACCACGGCGATGGCGAAGAGCGCCTGGGTGGAGGCGAAGTTGATCGACACCGGCGGGATCCAGCCGAGGTCAGAGGCCCACGACGCAGCGAGGGCGACGACCTGAGCGAGGAGTTGTCCACCAAGTCCGCCGACGGCGGCATACACCGCGGCCTCGGCAAAAAACAGCAGCCCGACGTGGCGGGGTCCCAAGCCGAGGGCGGAGAAGGTGTAGATTTCTTTTTGGCGGTCGGAGATCGATCCGAGCAGCGTGCCGAAGATGATCAGGCCGCCCAGGAGGATGGGCGGCAGGAGTTGAAGCACCCCCGAAACGCGGGTGGTTTGGCCGAGGGTGAGGCGGGCGGCGCCCTCGGGGCCGGTGGTCCAGACGGGGACGGGCAGGAAGGCGGCAAGCTCACGGCCGACGGCAACGGGGTCTAGCACAGCCCCCTCTTGGGAAGCGGCGGCATCAGGCAGAAGCAGCGCGGCGTGGGGTCGGCCGCCCAGGCGAGCGACGGCGAGATTGGGGGCCAGCGCGACCTGCGCAGCGCGGAGGCGCAGCAGGTCGCCCGCGGCATCGGGGTTGTCGAGATTGGCCGAGGAACTCGATCCCCCCGCGGCGCGGAGGGCGGCCTCGGCGGTCGCGTCGGGGGGCAGCCAGGATTGACCGTCGGGGTTGCGGAGGCGGTCGAGGGCGGCGGGGTCGGTGACGCCGGCGTAGGTAAAGGGGTGGCCGTCGATCATCAGCGGATCGCCCGGCGAAAGGTCGAGCGTCACCGCGGCAGCCGGGGGCAGGTGGATGGGCGGCGCAGCGGAAAGCGTCGCGGCAGCAACACGGCGGTCCTCCTTCCAGGGGGCAGAGGTTTCGGATGAGGTCTGAGCGGGCGCGGCGAAGATAGATTCTGCGGCGGACCAGCGGGTAAAGAGGTCCGCATCGTAGCCCAGCACGGCTCCGAGGCGAACCGATCGGCCGTCGTCGGGACGGGCCACGGTGACCGGACGCAAGTCGTCGGCACTGCCCGCCCGCCACCAGGTTTCAAGCCAGAGATTTTTCACGGCCGCATCTGATGATGTTGGCAAACCGCTAGAACCGTCGGCGGATGCGGCGGCCCCTTGGGAAAAGGTGGGGGGGGCAGGAAGAAGGGCGCGGGAGAGGGGGGGGAGGGTGTGGAGCAGGCCACGGGGGAGCGGGTCGCCGTTGCGGGTCCGGACGAACGCGGCGCGCGGGGGCATGTCTACGCCGACGGGGCCTAAAGAGGTGGCCCGGAGCCCGGTCTCGCTGCGGACGCTGGCAAAGCAGAGGATGGTGAAGGTGAGCATGACCACGGTGGTCGTGGTCAGGAGGGTCCGCGTGGGCCGACGCCGCATGGTGGACATGCCCATCGCCACCGCCGCCATCGCCCCCCCCCCTCGCCCCCCTCGCGCCCCCCTCCCCCCCCTCGCCCCCCCTGCCCCCCCTGCCCCCCCCCCTCGTCTCCCCCCTCCGCCCCGGGTTCCGATGGCTGGCGGGGTCACGGGGCGGTCGGCGGTGGGTGCGGAGGGGGAAGAGGGGGGGGGGGTGTAGCTGCATTTCCCGGAGTTCGACGGCGAAGCGGCGGACCAGCAGCCAGATCACCATGATCGACAGCAGCAGGATGGCGAAGGCCAGGAAGATCATCACCGGGGTGGAGGCGATGGCGAAGCCGGGGTGGGTGAAATAGAGGACGACGAAGGTCAGGAGGAAGACGATGACAAATCCGGTGATGCGTCCGTAGACCCCGACCGCGCCGATCGCCAGGCGTTCGACGGCAAAGCTGAAGGGGATGGTGAGCAACAGCAGCACGACGATGGCGTAGACCAGATCGTCCATGGTCGAGCGGAGCCGGGGGTAGACCTGCTGGGACAACGCCAGGCTGCGGGCCAGGGCCACGGGGTCCGCGGTGGCCGCCGAAGTGGTTGCTGATGGCGTGGAAGTCGACGAAAGAGTTTCGGCGGACGAGGGAGAGGGGGGGCGGGGGTTGAGCAGTCGGCCGGCCTGGGCGTGAAGGATTTCGAGGTCGGCGTTGGTCACGCCTCGGGCCCGTAGCTGGGCCAAGCGGGATTCGTTGAGCTGGTGCAGGTCGCGTGCGGCGGGGCCGACCCAGGGGGCGGGCTGGGCGAAGCGTTCGAGTTCGATCCCCGTGCGGCGGTCGGCTTCATCCAGACCCAGCAGCGTGGGCCCGGTGGGGTCAAAAAGTTTGAGGTGAGATTCGGTCGCGCGATCCGCCAGGAACCAGAAGCGGTGGTGCAGGTCCCAGCCGTGCAGCGACTGGTTGGGCCGATACCCCGCGTCGGAGCTGGCCCGCAGAAGCGAAAAAGGGCTAGGCGGTTGGGGCCGCAGGCGGGCCCAGGTGAACCCGAAACCGCGGGCCGAGAAGAGATCGACGCGCAGCGAACTTTGTAATTCCTGAACCAGGGTTTGCAAAGAGCCCACGGCCCGCACCCGCTGTCGATCATCCAGCGAGACGGCGAAGGTGGTGACGCCCTGATCGACATCGCTGCGCAGGCCGACGACGGCGAATCGGCCGTGCTGATCGGTGGGGGTGAGGTCAAAGGGTTGGTAGTCTGCCGGGTGAGGTTCGGTTAGGGCGTGCCAGCCCGCGGAGGGGTAGGCGACCAGGCCGGGCCAGAGCGCGAGGAAGGCGTCGGTCGCGGGGCGGGACTCGGAGAGTCCGCCGGTCACGCGGCGGGTGGCGAGGCTGCCGGTGGAGCGTTGGCCGTCCCAGCCGGGGCGCTGGGTCAGGGCGTGAGGGGTGAAGGCAGCGGGCAGGGTCGAGGCGGGGTCGTCGATCATCAGGCGAATCAGCCCGAGGGCTTCATCGAGCTGCGGCGTCAGGCGGTCGAGGCGGAGGTGGTCGAGGGTGTCGACGGGGTGCCCGTCGCGGGGCCGGGCGTCGTGGCCGGTCATCAGCGCGAGGTGGTAGAACCCATAACCCCCGGCCACGGTGCCGGCCTGCATAAACCGACCGGGAACAAACGCCTCGGCGTACGCCGGATTAATCAACGCTTCTCGATCCAAATGCGGAAAGGCGTCGGCGGGTTGACGGTCCAGCGTGGCGTCGAGATTCGACAGCAGCCGGGTGTGAAACCCCGGGGCGTCGGCCTCGGGGCGGGGTGCCGTGAAACGGTACAGCCGGTGGGTCCAGTCCCCCGCCACCGGGGCCCAGGTCGACCCCAGGTCGCCCAGGTCCAGGTCCAGATGCAGCACGACTCGAGGGGGCTCGACGCTGTCCGATGAGTCACCGGACGCCAGCGCGGCGTGCAACGCTTCGCGGTCGGCGGCTTCTTCCTGGAGACCGCGCAGTTCGCCGAGTCGCTCGAGAAACGCGGAGCGGGTCGTTTGCAACAGCAAAGCGAGCGTCGGCCGATCTTCGGCCGCGAGGGTGGCGAGCGGCTCGGCCCGGTGCAGCCAACGGCGGATCCGGTCCCAGCGGTCGATCCGGTCAGTCAGGGCCCGGATTTGCTCCGCCGGCGAATCATTTTCGAGCGTTGGATCACGTGGGCTATCGCTCTGAGCATCGGCCGCCACGGCCCCGGTCTGGCGCAACGTCTGCCGCGCCGATCGACGTCGGCCCGGGCCCACTCGGCCCGCTCCTTCAGCCGGCTGCGCAACCAGACGCCGGGCTCAACCGAAACCGGCCCCGGGGTCACGCCCCCGTCGGATGCTGTATCCGGGGTCACCGCCTGGGCCAACCCGTCGAGTTGTTCGATGGCTTCGATGACCTGCGCCGCCTCATCGTCGTAGCCGGCGGCGAGTGACTGCCGCGTGGCCCGGGGCATGGTCAGGGCGTCGTAAAAATGCCGGGCCCCGCGGTGGCGCTGGGCCGAGGCATCGTGCAGCAACAACACCGTGGTGCGGCGCGGCGGCTCCCGCATCAGTTGCTCGGCCAACGCCAGCAGCCCCGCCACGTTGGCGGCGCGGCGGGCCCCGGGGCTGCGCGTGGGCACCACACCGAAGCTGTCGTAGCCCGCCGCCACCACGACAATTTCCCGCCCGTCAAGACCCTCGGTTTCATCGGTTAAACCCGGCTGACCCGGGATGACCGCGACGATGTTGACTCCCGAGCGCAGGCCGAAGAATAGCCCCGCGCCCTCCGCGGCGGGCCGGGTTTCCTGCTGCAGTGTGACGACAGACCCCGCCGCGGTCCGCACCCGCGCCGCGCTGGGCGCGTCCACATAAAACCGCGTTAGATTCAACGGCACCGCCGCGTGCTTGGCCGCAGCGGGGGTCGCCAACGGATCTTCACTGCCCAGAAACACCACCGCCGCGGCGCCCGCCGCGAACGCCTGCCGCCACGCGTCGCCGCTGTCGTACTCCAGCAGCGCGATGTGGCCGTGGAGTTGCGCCGCCTGCAATGTTTTTTCCTGCCCCCGCCCCAAATCGACGAGCGTGGCGGTCAGCGGCCGATCGAGCGACACCGGCACCACCACGTTGGGCCGCAGAGGCTGGACCTCGATGGTCTGCGTGGACCCGTTGTCTCCGTCCAGCGTGAGCGTGGTGGTGAGTTGGCTGTAGCCCGGCTGCACCACCCCGAATTCGGCGTGCAACACCGTGGGCACGCCGAGTTCCTTGAGCCGGGTCGTGAGATGCACCATCGGGCCCAGCGTCCCGCCGGTTCCCGTGAGCCGATGGTTCTGCCTGCCGAGGGTTTGCACGTCCTGTGCAAACGTCTCGGGCAACGCCGCCGACGCTGAGCTTGGGCCAATCAACAGACCCAGCAGCGCGCGGTGGGCGACCTTTCGCAGGGTTGTAAGTCCTCGGCGAAACGTCACGCGTCGCCCCCGATCGAGCCCGCGGTGATCTGCAGGTCCTCCCGGCGATCGGTGCGTTCGATCAGGCCGTCGCGGACCCAGAGGATGCGGTCGCAGAGTTGGAGCAGGCGGTGGTCGTGGGTGGAGCAGACGACGGTCACGCCGCGCTGGGTGTTGATGTTTTCGAGGATGTCGAGGATCGCCTGGCCGGTGTTGAAATCGAGGTTGGCCGTCGGCTCGTCCGCCAGGAGGATGCGGGGCTGATTGCAGAGCGCGCGGGCGATGGCGACGCGCTGCTGTTGGCCGCCGGACATTTCGAGGGGCCGGTGGTCCCAGCGGTCCTTGAGCCCGACCAGGTCCAGCAGTTCCATGCCGCGGGTGCGGGCGGCGTCGGCCCCCACGCCCGCAAAGGCCATGGGCACGGTGACGTTTTCCAACGCGGTCATGTATTTGATCAGGTTGTAGCTTTGAAAGATGTACCCGATCTTGTGGCAGCGTAGAAATGCGAGTTCGGTGGCCGAGAGCTGGGCGACATCGACTTCGTCGATGAGGATACGGCCTGCGGTCGGCGCGTCCAGGCCGCCGATCATGTTGAAGTACGTCGATTTGCCCGAACCCGATGGCCCCATGATGGCGATGAGCTCGCCGCGGTGGATGACGCTGTCGATGCCGCGGAGGGCGTGGGTGGCGGCGTCGCCCTGGCCGTAGGTTTTGGTCAGGCCTAAGGTGCGGATGATGACCTGGGCGGGGGGGGCGGGGTGTTGGGCTTGAGGTGATGGAGCAGGATCCATGGCGGGACTTTACCGTGTGGAGCGCGTGGCGGAGATGAAACGTTTAGCGGGGCGGTGTGAACACGTATGCTGGCAACGGGGCCGCCCCATCACCTCATTCGACCCGCATGGCTTCCATGGGCGCCAGGCGGGAGGCGATCCACGCGGGGCCGATGGCGGCCAGCGCCGCCAGCAGGACGCCGATGATTAGCTGCGCTGCCCGCGGCGGCGAGGACGGTCCCGCCGCCGGAAAATGCGAGGTTAAACAAGCCGCCGAACTCCGCGAACCCCCGCGACAGCGCCAGCCCCAGCCCCAGCAACACCCCGGCGCTGCCGCCGACCAGGCCTTGGATCAGGGCCTCGATCACGAAGATGCGCATCACCGACGCGTCGAGGGCCCCCAAACATTTCATCGTGGCGATCTCGGCGAAACGCTCGGTGACGGACATCAGCAGGGCGTTGGTCACGCCCACGACGCAGACCAATAGAGACAGCACCACCAGCCACAGGGTCGCGGGCGGCAGGCCGAAGGGCGTGGCGTGGTTCGTGACCACATAACCCTGGGTCGCCGCGGCGAGCCGCTGGCGATGGACATAATCCTGAGCCAGCCTCGGAGACTGGCTGCCGTCGGCACCCTCGAAAACCCGCCGATCAAAGTGCTCGCCCGCCAGCTCCTCCCACACCGGCAGGTTGTCGGCGTCGGCCAACTTCACCATCACCTGGTCAAACTCGCTGGAACCCCACCGCCCCGCCACCCGTGGACCCACGCCCGGATCGCGGAGCGCCGCCCGCACCGATTCCAGGTCACGCTGCTGCCGGACAAACCCTCGAAGTTTCCGCAGGCTTTCTTTAGGAACCACAAAGCCCGCTTCGGTGATTTGTCCGTGCAGCGCCGGATCGACGGCGGCCAAACGCTCCATCACCCCCGCCGGGCTTTGGGCGGCGAGTTGCGCGATCGCCTGAGTATGGGCGATCCGCACCGACGCCATCGCCGCGGCGTACGCGGGATATTGCTGCGTTATCTCCGACCAGACGGCAGAATCTTCGGCAAACGGCCCGTCGATCCCCAGATTGGTCAGCCGATCACGAAATGTCCGTCGCGTCGATTCGTCCACAATCAAACTGGTGAAGGAGTCTTCCGGGGCGCGTCCGCCCAGCAGCACCGCTGCGGCGGCCGGGTCCAGACGCTCGGCCCAATCGGCGTAACCTTTGAATCGCTCGGCCATTTCTCGGAGGACCCCCAAGGCTTCGGGTTGATCGCCCAGCGAGAGCCGCCATTGCTGGGTCCGCTCGGCGGGCAGGTTGGCGTTGAGCAGGTCCCGCCGCACGGTCGCGGCATCCGCGGGGAGGGTGAGGCGGGTCAGCCACTCGTTGGCGAAGCGCTCCGGGGCGAGTTGTTCCCAGGCCGACGCCTGGGTGCGCTGCGACATCACGCCGTAGGTCAGGACGTAGACGAGAAACGCGACCGCCAGCGCGAGGATCGCCGTGGTGATGCTGGAGCGCAGCAGCCGGTAAGACATGCCCGACAGCGCGAGCAGCACGCAGCGGCGGACGCTCAGCGCGGTCTGGTTTTGGGCGTCGATGGTCTTCACGTCGTCCCCGCTGCGGAGGGGGAGCCGGCCGAGGCGTCTCGTGTCGGGCCGATGAGGACCAGCAGCCGGCGCTGGGCGAGTTTTTGCAGAAACATCGTGACCGTCAGCCGGGCTTCGTGAAAACCCAGTTCGTGTAATTCGGCAAATGCCTCGACGACCGATTCGACCGACCGCTGCCCGTCGCAGGCCCGCCACACCCAAGTGCCCAGCGCGTCGAGCGCCACGCCCCGCTCGGTCCGCAGCGGCAGCAGCCACCCCACCGGCCCGGCGGTCCACCACCGTCGACGCAGCGGCACAAACAAGGTCACCAGGTCCCCGGAGGGGTCAGCCGCCGCCTCGGGGCACCCGCGCCCCGGGGCCGGGCGGAACTGCTCCCGCACCGCCCGGTTGGGGGTCGGCACCGCCTGCAGCCACTGGGTCAGCGTCGGCGGTCGGGCCACGGGGGAAGCTTCCACGGCGACGGCGGGGGGGGTGGGCGCGGATGATGGAGTCATGGGGACCCCTCCGACTCCGCATCGGTAGACGACCCGAATACCGCCCGTTCAATTTCGAAGCCATCCAGCGACACGGGCTGACGGGCGGGGTGGGTCGCGGTGATCTGGTAGACGCCGCGGTCGGCGGGGTCGTGGCGGAGAGCGGTGCGGCTCACGCGGTGTCGCCCGAGCCAGCGCCGGTAACGCGGTCCCGGGTGGTTCCAACTAGCGTGGAGGGTGAGGGGGTCGCCGGTGGCGTCGGTCGAAGGCAACGCGTCGTCGGCGAGAAGCAGGGAGGCAGTCGGAGCGGGGGTCGGAGTAACGGTCGGAGAGGGGGGCGGGAGGGGGTGGGAGGGTTTGATTTCCTGGCGAAGCAGGCGTGCGAGGTCGCCGTCGAACCAGGCGTCGGCCATCCCGCGGCGACGGAGCGTGACCCGAGACGAGGCAGGGGGCGGTGGAGGGGGGGCAACCGCCGAGGAACGGGGTTGCTCACCGGTCCGAGGAAGCGACTTCGGCGAAGGCTCGACGGGCGCTAGGGTAAAAGCGGCATCCGCGGGTTGGATGCGGGTGCGCAGCAACCGCCAACCGCGGGGCCAGGCCACGCGGACGCCGAAGGCCTGGAGGTGGTGGACCGATTCGGCCGGACCCACCACCCGAATCTCGCGCAGCAGCGTCTCGACCCAGCTTGCGCTGCCTGACGGCGTATCCGCATCGTCGGCCGAACCCTCCAGGGCCAGCACCGCTTCGAGCAGTCGCCGGGTCGCTCGGTCGTAGCACGCCGCCCGCAGCAGCCGGTGGTCGTCGCGGAGGTGATGGACCACCCCCCGCCAGGGCGCGGGCAGGGCGGCGGCTTCAAAACGGGCGTCGGGGTCGGTTTCGACTTGCTCAGCGCGGTGGTCACTGAGCAGCCGGGTCACGTCCGGCGGCTGGACGCACTGGGTCCAGGTAAGCTGAAGCCGCTGCCGAGTCCGGTCGGCAAACACGAGGCTGCCCTTGCGCGGCGAGACGCCGTGCCGCACGATCTCCCAGCTCCGGGGCAGGGCCATGCGTACCCCGAGCCATTCCACCACCGCCGGGGCACGGCGGTCAACGGGCAGCAACGGCGTGGCGGCAGCGGGCATGGCGTGAGTTTACGCGGACAAAGATTGGTCCGACTCCGGTGACCGCGGTCAAGCGCAGGATCAATCGCCTGTGACGGGTTTTTGCCGAACACCGTGCGGCAAACCGGGTCTCCCGATTCATGACCTGTCCCGAGCGGCAGACCATGGCACCCCGCCATGATTGGTAGACGAAACGGAAACGTTTTAGAAAGTCTCGATCACCGGCAATTCGCCGACGATGGGGCCGGCGTAGTCGCGGAAGCTCTCGTCGATGTCGCAGCCGTCGACGATGTACTTCGTGTCCAGGTGCTTGGTCAGCGCGGCCACTTCCTTGATCTCGATGCGCTTGTATTCGATGTCGTAATCCGAACCGGGTTTGCGGATCATGGCGATGCTGCCGGAGGGGTGTTCGCCGGCGAGGGCATGTTTCACCGCTTGCCGGCCGCACTCGCGGGCTTCCTTTTGGTCCACTTCGGAAGCGCAGCCGACGAACGAGCGTTGGAGGTAGCCGAACGTGTCGGCCCGGACGCGGAGCTTTTGCCCCAGCTTGTCGCCCAGTTTGGTTTTGACCAGGTCGGCAAGGAGGTCGCCCAGTGCGCCGGTGCCCGAGAGCTGGACGTTGCCGTGGGCGTCTTTTTCGACGTCGTCCATGAGCTTGGTCATCATGGGGTTACCGTCGGCGTCGTGGATGCCTTCGGAGACGGCGATGAGGCAGCGGCCGTGGTTTTTGTAGACCCGTTGCACGTCGTCGAGGAACTGTCTGTTCGGAGAAGTCGACTTCGGGGACGTAGATCAGGTGGGGGCCGTCGTTGGTTGCCGGGGCGTCGGCCGAGCATGGCCGCGGCGGTGAGGAAGCCGGCGTGTCGGCCCATGACGATGTTGATCTTGATGCCCGGCAGCGCGGCGTTGTCGAGGTTGTCGCCCATGAACGCCTGGGCGACGAACTTGGCGGCGCTGCCGAAGCCCGGGGTGTGGTCGTTGACCATCAGGTCGTTGTCGATGGTCTTGGGCACGTGGTAGGCGGTCAGGTCGTAGCCCTTGTCGCGGGCCATCTCGGCGATGATGCGGCAGGTGTCGGAGCTGTCGTTGCCCCCGGCATAGAAGAAGTAGCGGACGTCTTGCTTGGTGAAACTCTCGAAGATGCGCTGGCAGTAGGCGGCGTCGGGCTTGTCGCGGGAGCTGCCCAGGGCCGAACTGGGCGTGTCCGCCAGGCGGTCGAGGAAGCCTGGATCGCGGTTGGTCAGGTCGATGTAGTCGTCCTTGACCATGCCGGCGACCGCGTGGCGGGCGCCGAGGATTTTGCCGACTTTTCTCGTCGCCGTTTTTGATCGAGGCCTGGAGGGCTTCGACGACGCCGACGAGGGACTGGTTGATGACGGCGGTGGGTCCGCCGGACTGGCCGATGACGGCGTTGCCAAGGGGCATGGTGGGATTCCGAGGGGTTTGGGGGTTGGGGGCAATCGAACGGGGGAGCGTCGGGGCGTGGACCCGGCGCCGCGGCATGGTAAGGCATGCGGCGGCGCGGCTCAAAATTTGTCGGACAAACGAAGCCGGATTGCGCAGCCCCAGGGCACGCCCCCGCGCGGCGGCGGATTGCCCACGGCGGGGGGGCGTGATACAAACGGACCGCGATACTTAATCAACAAGACCCGCGTGGGTCGGCTCGGGGAATGAATTACGAAAGTCAACGAATCATGAATAGCGACACGATCTGGATGTTGCCCCTCGCCGGGGCGTTGGTGCTGGGGCTTTACGTCAACGCCGGCGGGCAGGCGGGCGGCAGCGGGGGTGCCGGGAGCGGGGTAGACACCAAGGTCGCCGTGGTCAATCTGGAGAAGGTCATCCAGGACATGCCGCCCAATCGGAAAACCGCAAAAACAACGCCGCCCGGGCCGAGCAGCTGCGGAGTGAGCAGCAGCGGCGTCAGCAGGAGATCGTGTCGCTGCAAAACGCGATCGATCCGCTGCAGCCCGGCAGCGAGCCGTGGCGCAACAAGCGCGATGAGATCCAGCAGAAAACCCTGGAACTCGAAGTGTGGACCCGGATGCAGGAGCAGAACAACCAGCTGGAGCAGGCGCGGCAGTTTGCGGTGATCTATCAGGCCGTGACCGAAGCGACCTCCGCGGTTGCCCAGGCCCAGGGCTACGACATCGTTCTGCAAAGCGGCGAGTTGCCCGACCTGATGCGGCTGAACATTCAGCAGCTCCAGACCGTCGTGCAGACCCGCAAGGTCGTCTACTCCTCCGATGCCGCGGACCTGACCCCGCAGGTGCTCCAGCGTGTCGATGCCCAGATGAAATGAGGGATCGGCGGGTCAGCTTTATCGCCGCCACCCGCGGGCCGCGGCGAGAATGATGATTGAGTAAACCCGAGCATTTGCAGACTGCCCCTGCTCCCCCCGCCCCTGCCCCCTGTCCCCCCCTTGTCCCCCTGCTCTCGCCTGCCTCCTCTGCGGGCGGTCCGCACCCCGATGGGTAGACGATTTTGAGTGTGACCGAATTCACCCCCGCCCAGGTGGCCGAGCAACTCGACGGCCGCGTCATCGGCGACCCCGCGTTGACGCTGACGGGATTGGCGGAAATCGGCACCGCCGGGCCCGGCGACCTGACCTTCGTGGGCGAAGCGGGATACGCCTCGCGATGGGCCACGAGCCGGGCCTCGGCGGCGATCGTCAGCGAAGACATAGAACTGCCGCCGGGCGACGGCCGGGCGTTGATCGTGGTCGAAAAGCGCCGACCTGGCGATGGCGAAAATCCTGGATTTCCTGGCGCCCGCCCGCGGTCCGCCCGGAGCCCGGGACCCACGCCACCGCGGTGATCGACGGCGGCGCGGAGATCGCCGCCACCGCCGTCATTGGACCCTACTGCGTCATCGGCCCCGGGGTCCGCGTCGGGCCCGCACACGGTGCTGCAGGCCCACGTCACGCTGATGGACGACGTGGTCGTCGGCGCGGACTGCGTGCTTTGGCCCAACGTGGTGATCCGCGAGCGCTGCGTGATCGGCGACCGCTGCGTGCTCGAGCCGGGCGTCGTCATCGGGGCCGACGGCTTCGGCTACCGCCCCGACCTGGACGGCAAGACCCCCCGCATCGTCAAGATCCCGCACCTGGGGCACGTCGAACTGGGCCACGAAGTCGAGCTGGGTGCCAACGTCACCATCGACCGCGGCAAGTTTGCCGCGACGACCGTCGGCCGAGGCACGAAGATCGACAACCAGACCCAGATCGGCCATAACTGCAAAATCGGGGAGATGGTGATCATGTCCGGCTGCTGCGCGGTCGCGGGGTCGGTGGTCATCGGCGACGGCAGCCTCATCGGCGGGCGGGTGACGATTCGCGATCACGTGACCATCGGACGGGGCTGCAAGCTCGGCGGGGGCGCGGGCGTCGCCAACGACGTGCCCGACGGCGAATCCTGGGCCGGCGTGCCCGCACAAAATTCCAAAGACGCCTTCCGTGAGATGATGGCCCTCAAACGCCTGCCGGACCTGCTTAAAAAGTTGCGAAAGTCCTAATGTCTGCTCTGGTCAGCCCGTTTCTCCCCTGCCCCCCTCTTCCCCCCCCTCCACCCGCTCCCTTAAACTGACCGCCCATGGATCCGCAGCACACCATCGCCCAACCCCAGACCCTTTCGAGGCACGGTCTGTTTCACGGGCAGGCGGTCACCCTCACGTTCCGCCCCGCCCCGGCCAACCACGGCATCGTCTTCACCCGCCGCGACCTGAACGACGCCCCGGTGCCCGCCCAGGTCCAGCATGTGGTGAAGCGCACCCGTCGGACCGCGCTGCGCTACGGCGACGCGACCATCGACACCTGCGAGCACTGCCTCTCGGCGGTCGCCGCCCACGCCATCGATAACCTCATCATCGAACTCGACGGCCCCGAAGTGCCGGCCATGGACGGCTCGTCCCAGGCTTTTTTCGCAGCGCTGACCCAGGCCGGCCGCGAGGCCCAGGACGCCGCCCGCCGCACCCTCGTGGTCAAGACCCCCGTGGTCATCCGCGAGGACGACGCCATGGTCGCCGCGCTGCCCAGTCCCGACGCCCGGCACGCAGTTCGTCTACGAGCTCGACTACACCGACGTGTCGCAGGTCATCGGCCGGCAACTCAAGACATTTGACCTGGGCGAGGACGACTACGGCCGAGAACTCGCCCCGTCGCGCACCTTTTCCCTCGAAGCCGAGGCGATGGCCGCGCAAAAGGCGGGCTTGTTTCCCCACCTTACCGTCGATACCGCTCTGGTGATCGGCAACGACGGGCCGCTGGGTACCACCGAGTTCCGCTTCCCCGACGAGCCGGTCCGCCACAAGATGCTGGACCTCATCGGCGACCTGTACCTGCTCGGTGCCCCGGTGCAGGGCCGAATCATCGCCTACAAGTCCGGCCACCCGATGAACCACCGGCTGGTTCACGAACTGATCAAGCAGCATCAGGCCGCGACGCTCAAGGACCTGGCCCACCACTCCAGCGTGCTGGACGTCCGCAAGCTGTTCCGCATGATGCCCCACCGCTATCCGATGCTGCTGGTGGACCGCGTGGTGGAAATCGTGGGCGACAAGCGTGCAGTGGGTGTGAAGAACGTGACGATTAACGAGCCGTTTTTTCAGGGTCATTACCCCAACACGCCGATTATGCCCGGGGTGCTGGTGGTCGAAGCGATGGCCCAGCTCTCGGGCGTGCTCATCGGCCAAAGCCTCGAGCAGGTCGGCAAGCTCCCCGTCTTACTGAGTCTGGATCGCGTCAAGCTCCGCAAACCCGTCACCCCCGGCGACCAACTCATGCTCATCGCCGAATCCGTGAAGATCCGCAGCCGAATCGCTCACATGCACTGCCGGGCGTATGTCGCCGAGGAGCTTGCCGCCGAGGCGCAGGTGAAATTCATGATGGTCGATGACGACGCGGAATAGTCAGGCGGCGGGGATCAGGGGTCAGAGATTTGGTCGTCGTCCCGGCTCGTATAGAATTAAATGCCCGCTCCAATCTTTGCCTTTCTCTGATCCCTGACCCCTGAACCCTGACGACCGACCCCTAATAACGACGCTCATGCCCGATATCCACCCCCTTGCTTTCGTCGATCCCAAAGCCACGCTGGCCGACGACGTGCGGGTCGGGCCGTTCTGCAACGTCGGGCCCAAGGCCGTCCTAGGCTCGGGGACCCGGCTGGTGTCCCACGTCACCATCGTCGGCCGCACCACCCTGGGCGAAAACAACACCGTCTGGCCTCAGGCGGTCCTGGGCGGCGACCCCCAGGACCTCAAGTTCAACGGCGAAGACAGTCAACTGATCATCGGCCACCACAACGACATCCGCGAATCGGTCACCATCCACAAGGGCACCGCCAACGACCACGGCGTGACCACCGTCGGCGACCACAACCTCATCATGGCCTACGCCCACCTGGGCCACGACTGCATCCTGGGCAACCACTGCGTCATCGCCAACGCCGTCCAGTTCGCCGGCCACGTCAAGGTCGAAGACCACGTCATCATCGGCGGCGCGTCGGCGGTCCACCATTTCGCCACCATCGGCCAGCACGCCTACATCGGCGGGATGACCCGCTGCATCCACGACATGCCCCCCTTCATGATCGCCGAGGGCAACCCCGCGGTCGTCCGCAGCGTCAACTCCGTGGGCCTGACCCGCCGCGGATTCTCCCCCGACACCCTCGCCGCGCTCAAAGACGCCTGGAAACGACTGTACCGCAGCAAAAACGCCGGCGGTGCCGGCCAGACCGCCACCGCCCTCGACGCCCTCGAAGACGCCTACCCCCATGACGCCTGCGTCCTGGCATTGGTCGGCCAACTCCGCCGCACGGCCAGCGGTACCCACGGCCGTTACCGCGAAGGCCAACGCAAGGACCGTGTTTGGGCCGACCGGACCAAAAAAGATTAGAGCCTCTTTCTAAGAATGATGCCATGATTTTTGATCTCGCCTGCCGTCGCCCGATAGAGCGGTAGCGTGGTCATCGGATCAGCGATTAATTCTTTTGCCGCAAAAAATTGAAAACCCTTCATGGCTTCCACTTTTCTCGTCACCGGTGCCGCGGGCCTCATCGGTTCGCACCTCTGTGAGCGGCTGCTTGCCGCCGGCGATCGGGTGATCGCCGTGGATAACTTCAACGACTACTACGACGTGGCCCAGAAGCGGGCAAACGTCGCTGGCGTTCGCCGACCACCCGCAGGTCACCTGGATCGAGGCCGACATCCGCGACGCCGAGGGCATGATCCGGCTGTTTGCCCAGCACCGCCCCGACGCCGTGGCCCACCTCGCCGCCATGGCCAACGTCCGCTACGCCATCGGCCGCACGCCGCTTTACCAGCAGGTCAACGTCACCGGCAGCCTCAACCTCCTCGAAGCCGCCCGCCTCCACCACACCGCCAACTTCGTCTTCGCCTCCACCAGCTCGATCTACGGCAAATCCGAAGTCACCCCCTTCACCGAAGACCAGCCCTGCAACCTCCCCCTCTCGGCCTACCCGGCGACCAAAAAAGCCGTCGAACTCTTCGGCTACACCTATCACAACCTCCACCAGCTCAACTTCACCGCCCTCCGCTTTTTCAGCGTCTACGGCCCCCGCGCCCGCCCCGACATGATGCCCTTCATGGTCACCGACCGCATCGCCCGCGGCCAGACCATCACACTCTACGACGCGGGCGAAATGAAACGCGACTGGACCTACGTCGGCGATATCGCCACGGGGGTCGAGCTCGCGCTGCGCCAAGCCCCTGGGTTACGAAGTCCTCAACCTCGGCCGCGGCGAACCCGTATTGATGAAAGACTTCGTGCAGATCATCGCCCAACTCGTGGGCCGACCCGCCGTCCTCGACACCCCCCCCGCCCCCGCCAGTGAACCCCAGCAAACCTACGCCGACATCTCCAAAGCCCACCGCCTCTTGGGCTACGACCCCCAAACCCCCATCCAGCAAGGTCTCGAGCATCTCTGGGCCTGGTATCAGCAACGCGGCTGACCCTGCGGCCCAAGCTCTCAACCTGCGGTCAGTAGGTTTGAATCGTGGCAGAGGCTTCCAGCCTGTGGTCGCCCGCCCGCCCGTTTCCCCTGGCTGGTTACACCACCGGCGGGAAACCCGTGCCGTTTACTACACAAAACGACTGGATCAAGCCCGACGGCTCCCCCTCGGTCATGATCCGATGACCCATCCCCCGCATCCCCCGACGATCCACCCCCAGCTATCAACCATCTACCCTCGTTTCATGACGCAAGCTTACCGGTGCTCTACACTTGCCCAATCATGATCCACCTCTTCTACTGTTCTCTGATGGCCGCCTGCCTGCTCCTGCCCGGCTGCAGCTATCCCGAACGCGGCGCCCCCCTCGAACGCCTCGAAGCCGCCCTCGGCCTCGAAGCGATCAACGAGGCTTACGGCACTCCGAAGATGCGCTTCGGCACCATGCCCTTCGATGTCTTCTATTCCCCGCTGATTCCCCTGGGCCTCGATGACCTGGGCACCCACGCCTACGTCGCCCCCGGCGACACCGTCGGCGGCGACGGCAACCGCTTTGACGAGGCCAGCCGAGGCACGCTCTACACCCTCGACGGCGGGTTCATCGACATCTCCCACTTGCGCAACGCCGTCGACCTGACCCGCTTTTGCTATGTCCACGTCCGCGGCTCGCTGCGACGCGGGCTGTACGAGCTCGAGGTCCTCGGCAGCGAACCCGATGTCTACCACGTCACGCTCAACCCGCCCGCCCAATGGCGGGACCTGACGCCGGGCAAAATTTCTCCGGAACTCGAAGGGCAGATCCACGAAGCTTCGATCCAGATCGCCGGCCGACTCGCGTACCTCATGACCACCTGGCACGAGGTGCTCACCTTCTTCGGCTACAAGGGCCTAGGCATCATCACCGAGCAGCCTTCGGCATTTAGCTACGACGATGCCGCGTCGCACCGCGTGGGCGTGGTCGTCGCCATGCGGGCGTTGGACCACCAACTGACGCCGAAGAATTTCAACGAATTCGTCACTAAGGAACTGCGTGGCTACCTGACGGAACTCGGCGTGGTGAGCAAGGAAGAAATGGTCGCCCGCGCCGAAGCGGCCGAGGGGCGCTTTTGGCGGGGCACCGCCCCCTACCTCCGGGTGGTGGACCTGGGCCTGGATGGCCGACCGCTCCGCGCCGAGTTGACCGACGACCGCGAGCCCCTGGCCTGGGATTGGCCGGAGAACGCCGAGGTCGCCGGCCATCGCATCAACGACCTCTTTGACGTCACCATCGAACTTAAAACATTCGAAGCCGGCGCGATCCTCGAAGCCGCCGGCCTCGAAGAAGGCCCGCTGCACCCCCGCACCGATTTCGGCAAGCTCCACGACGCCATCGAAGCCCGGATCGAGGCCGACGACGACACCAACGCCGCGGACGCCGCCCCCGAAACCACCGACACCGATGACAGCCCGTAAACTGTTCGTTGGATTGTTCAATCAATAAGGACGCCCATGAAGCCCCGCCGCCCCACCCTCTGCGTTGCCGTCTTGATGCTGGTGCCGGCGCTGCTGAGCCCGACCACGCTTCCCGCCGCCGGGCAGGACACCTTCCGCCGGGCGCAGCCGTACCTCGTCGCCGCGGGACGCAGCCCGATCCCCCAGCCCGGCGAAACCTTCGACAAGCCGCTGCCCGCCCCGCGGCTGGTCGATGACGCCGGTGACAAGATCCAAGCCGTTGCCCCCGACGGCCCCGTCGCCTGGGGCACCGCCCACCGCTATGTCGGCCAACGCATCACCGTCGAGGGCGAAATCGTCGACACCTACAACCACCAGGGCAACGTCTGCTTCCTCAACTTCTCCAAAGAATGGCGCGGCAAGTTTTATATCCCCGTCTTCAAAGAAGTCTTCCCCCAACTCGCCGGCCCGCCCGAAACCGTTTTCCTCAATAAAACCCTCCGCATCACCGGCAAGGTCAGCCTCCACAACAACCGCCCGAATATCGAAGTCCACGACATCAGCCAAATCGAAATCGTGGAGTGAAAGATGGGGCTAAGGGGCCGAGGGTCAAGGTCATCACCGCCTTTTTCTCTTTTGCCATGCCATCGACAATATTTAATACTCAATCATCAACCGCTCATGCCCAAGGACATCCACAACGCCACTCTGACCGAGCGGATCCCGATGCACGAAGACCTCGCGGTTTTCCGCTTCAAATACAACGACCACGACGTTCCCGCGTTTGAACCCGGCCAGTTTGCGACCCTCGGCCTGCCCGATCCGACCCCGCCGGACCCCGCCAAACCCACCCGCCCGGGCCGCGGGCCCAAACTCATCCGCCGGGCGTACTCCATCGCCTCCCCCGCCACCCAGCGCGACACGCTGGACTTCTACATCGTCCGCGTCGAGGAGGGCAAGCTCACCCCCAGCCTTTGGGATTTGCAGCCCGGCGACACGTTGTTCATGAACCCCAAGATCGGCGGGCATTTCACCCTGCCCCCGGCCGAGGAAACCCGCGACCAAACCCTCGTCATGGTCGGCACGGGCACCGGCCTCGCGCCGTTCCGCAGCATGTACCTCACCCACCGCCGCGACCCCGACCGCCGCTGGGCCAACTTTGTGCTTTTCGACGGCTGCCGCATGGCCCGCGACCTGGGTTATTTCGACGAACTGACCGCGATCACCCAGAACGACCCGCGTTTTTTTTATTTCCCGACCGTGACCCGCGAACCCCAGGATACTTCGTGGGCCGGCCTGCGTGGCCGGGTCAACACGCTGCTTCAACCCCAGACCTTCCTGACTCTCACCGGTGTCGAACTCGATCCCGCCACCTGCCAGGTCTTTCTCTGCGGCAACCCCCAGATGATCGACCAGGTCGAAGCCGACCTCACCACCCACGGCTTCCAGACCCGCGACCGCAAACACCCCGAAGGCACCCTGCACTTCGAGCGGTATTGGTAAAGCGTTGTCTCAGTTACTGAGACAGGTAACCCAACAGGATAAAACTCAAGCCTGAAGCTGAGGAACGTCGTACTGCCGGATTGCCCGGTCTCGCGTCATGAAGGTCAGCTCGAAGCGTTGCGCCTGAGCCACCATCATGCGGTCAAAGGGGTCCTGGTGGTGGTCGGGAAGATGGGCAGCCGTGACCGCATCTTGTGCGTCGATCGATAGCGCTTCAATGGATAGCTCGCTCAGCTGTTGGAGTAGATCTGTCGGCGCATCGAGTCGCTTCAGCGCGCGTTTGATTTCGACTTCCCAGATCGCCGCGGTACTGAGGTAAAGTGAGCTGACGCTACTCCCGATGGCGGCCTGGGCGGACTCGGTGAGGCGAGTAGGATCGGCCAACCACCAAATTACGGTATGGGTGTCCAAAAGATAACGGCCGCTCATGGCGAGAGCCCAAGAAATGCCTCCGCGATTTCATCCGGCAGCGGATCGCTGAAGCTGTCAGCGACGTGCACTCGTCCCGCCCATTGGCCGCCCACCCGTGGTTTCGGCGGCGGTTGTTCATAAGGCACCAGCCGGGCAACCGGTTTGCCCGCCCGCGCGATCACGATGTCTTCACCCGCCACCGCTCGCTCAATCAGTTTGGAGAGGTGGGTCTTGGTTTCGTAGATATTATTCATTTCCATATCCTGATTATCGGCAGGACGCGGCCACGGGTCAACAGATCTAGTCAAGTTGGTCAAGCGGATCAAGGATAGGTTTTGCCGCTAGTGCAGGAACAGCCGGATGCCGGTGTGGGCCATGACCATGCCGTGCTGGTTGGCGGCGTCGGTGACGCCCTGATCGCGGGCGCTGCCGCCGGCCTGGGCGATGAATTTCACCCCGGTGGCCGCGGCGCGGTCCAGGTTATCGCGGAAGGGGACAAACGCATCGCTGGACAGGACGACCCCCGTCTGCTGCGCCAGCCAGTCGGCCCGTTCCTGGTCGGTGATCGGCGACCAGTCGCCGGTGAGGGACTTGGAGAGTTCGTCGCGTTCGCCGGCGTTGAGTTCGTGGTGGCGGACGAAGTTGTCCTGGGCGTTGACCTTTTCGGCTTTCGCCAGCCCTTGAGAAAAAGTCAATGCCAATGTCTTGGGGTGGGTCTTGAGCAGCCAACGGTCGGCCTTGTCGCAGGCGATGCGGGTGCAGGCGATCCGCGACTGCTGGCCCGCGCCGATGCCGATCGCCTGGCCGGCGTGGCCCACCGCGATCGAGTTGCTCTGGGTGTGCTTGAGCGTCACCGTCGCCACGAGCAGCGTCTCCATCACCTCCGGCGAGATGTCGCGGGCCTGGGTGACGATGTCATCGAAAGTCCGCGGGGTGATCGCCAGGTCGTTGTACGACTGCTCCAGGGTGATGCCGAATTCGGTGCGCGATTCCATGATGCCGGGGCCTTGGCCGGGGGGCGGGGGCGCGTCGCCTTCGGCGTCGGGCGAAGCCGGGGCGTATTCCGGATCGATGGTGAGCATGACGTACTTGCCGCCTTTTTTGGAGCGCAGCAGGTCGAAAGCTTCGGGCTCGAACGACGGGGCGATGATGCCGTCGGAGACCTCGGGTTTGATGAGGTGAGCGAGGGTGAGATCGACGGATTCGGTGACCGCGATGAAGTCGCCGAAGGACGCGACGCGGTCGGAGCTGCGGGCCTTGGCGTAAGCGGTGGCGACGGGGGAATACGCGCCGCCGGGCAGCGTGTCGGGGGCGGCGTAGAAAAACGCCCGGCAAAATTCGTCGGAGAGTTCTCCCGCCACGGCCGCCCCCGCGGGGCTGACGTGTTTGAAGCTCGCGGCAGCGGGCTTGCCGGTGGCGTGTTTGAGATCACGGACCAGCTGCCAGCTGCGCAGCGCATCGAGGGCGTTGATGTAGGACGGCTGCCCGTTTACCACCGTCAGCGGTCCGTCGCCGAAGGGTCCGGTGTCGGGCGTGAGGATCCGGGCGTGGGGCTGGTTGGGGTTGCAGCCGTACTTCAGGGGTATGGTGGGCATGGCGGGGAGTTTAACGGGGCGGGTTTTTCGCCGCAGGCCGCGCCGGCCGACAAGCCTTACCATGCGAAGATGATTACGCGGATCAGCGGAACCCTGGAAGCGGTCGATGGCGCCCGGGCCGTCGTGGATGCCAACCCCGGCGGCCCGGGGCTGGTCTACGAGGTGATGCTGCCCGCTTTCGCCGCGGTCCGCCTGTCGGTCAAAGCCGGCCAGACGGTGACGCTGCACACGCTGCAATTTATTGAAGCCACCGCCCAGGGGTCCACGATGTTCCCACGGCTGGCGGGTTTTTTGAGCGTGAACGACCGGGCGTTTTTTGAACTCTTCGTCACCTGCAAGGGCATCGGCCATAAGCGGGCGCTGCGGGCGCTGGTGCTGGACACCCGCACGCTCGCCAACGCCATCGCGGATCGGGACGTGAAGCTGGTGCAGACTATGCCGGAGGTCGGCAAAAAACTGGCCGAGACTATCGTGGTGACACTGCGGGACAAGGTCGAGCCGTTCGTCGGCGGCGAAGGCGCAACCAAGCCAGGGGGCGGCAGCGATCAATCCGGTGAACGGGGCGAAGCGGAGGGCAGCGGATCGGAGAACTACACCGTCGGCAGTGGCGTGGCCCGCGAAGCGTTGGAAGTGTTGCTGCAACTCGGCGAGCAGCGGCTGCAGGCGGTCCAGTGGATCGACCGGGTCATGCTCCAGAACGACCCGCCGACGGAAGTCGAGGGCGTGATCGCCGCGGTCTATCGACTCCGGGCGGGGAGCTAGCCGTGGCCCGGCCTGTAAAAAGCAGCGAGCAAATCCTGCGGGAAATCCAAGAGCGGCGCCAGCAACGGGTCTTCGTCCCCGCCGACCGGTCGATGGGTTTTGTGACCGATCTGTTCAAACGGGAAATCGCCCGGCCCTACAAACAACTCGGCGATTTGGTGACCCTTTGGAACGAGCTGTTGCCCGTCGAAATCGCCCGCGGCACGCGGCTGGAAAGCCTTTCCCGCGGCGTGCTCAGCGTCGCGGTGGATTCCAGTGCCCGGCTGTACGAACTGGACCGCAGGCTGCGCGAAGGCCTGGAACGGGATTTGATCACCCGGCACAAAGGGCCCGCGTTTCGCAAAGTCAAATTGCGGGTGCAGGCGGACGGATGGGCCGAGCAACGGTGAGCGGTCCGGGGAGCAAGGAGCTAGCCAATGCGGTGGCTGAACAAATGTGAGCGGGATAAAGGAGAGCGGGTTGAGATTTGATTGATGCGTGATTCGCCTCCGGATTATCAGGTTCCTGAGGGTTCGCTTGCCGGAGGCTCATGTTCCGGGGGCAGGTCCGTGATCGCCAGGTGGATGCCCGATTCGTCGGCCAGGTTGATCAGGCGTTGCATGACCTCCGCGGCCGTGGCCCGCTTGAGCGCTTTGCCCCGCTGACTGGCGGGGTCCGCGGCAAAGGTCCGCAGCAGGCGGTTGGTCAAGGCGGATTCAAAGGTCGGCCGCCCGGCGGGGTCGTAGGTATCGACCAACTCGATCAGCAGCGGGTGGCCGATCTCCAGCAGCTGCACCAGCCGACGCGGCGAGTCGTCGGGCTTGCCCACCAGATGCCGGCGGGCCACCGACAGCACCGTCGGCAAATGCCAGGTCACCAGCAGACTCCGGACCCGCGCCGCCCGCGCCACGTCCTGCTCAAACAGCGTCAGGTCGCCCGCCCGGGCCGGGGCGTGCGCAAACGCACCGCGCGTCCGTGCCGCGCGGTATTTCAAAAAGTTGTACCGCAGAAACAACGCCCGGATCTTGTCGGGCGACACCACCGGCTGCACATAGAGCGGCCGAAGTTCCGCGGGCAAACCCTCCAGCGGCACCGTCGATCGCGGCGCCCGCGCCGCCGCCCGATCCGGCGACAGATTCTCCCGCAGGTACACCGCCGCGGCGTCGGGATGAGCAAACTGCGCGTGGTCGATGTATTCCAGCCGCAGACGGTGCGCCGCGCCGCCCGCCGATCGAGGATCACCCGGTAGATCGTCGCCCGACTCCGCCGGAAACGCTCCGCCAACTTGCCCACGTGGATCCCCATCCGGTAGGCCCGGCTGATCAACCGTTTCTGCCGCGGGGTCAGCGGCCCGGTGCGGTCGGCAAACAGCTGATCCCCCGGGTGGTCGCGATCGTGCTTTTCCAGGATCAGCCGGATGGTCTCCAGCGCCCGCCCGCTGCGGCGTGACAGGTGGGCCGCGACCTGGTTGAACGTCGCGTCGGTCGCGGCCGCCAGGCGACGGGCCCGCTGGAGCAACCGGGCCCGCTGGGCAGGGGTGAGCTGAGTAAATGTCGCGGCTTTGTCGATCCGCTCGGGGTGCAGTTGTCGGAAGTGCTCGACGGCGTTGGCGGTGAACGCGATGACTTTTCTCGCGACCGGCGGAGACTTCGCCGTCGGATTATGTGAAGGGGGTGAAAGGGTAGATGACGAGGGGGGGGCAGGGGGAGAAACCGTGATCCAGCGCCAGCGGAGGCCGGCCTTGCGCCAGCGCGAGAGCGTCTTGGTGCTGACATTCAGCCGGGCGGCAAGTTGGGGGGCGGTCAACGCGTCGCCGTCGCTGGCCGGCAGGTCCAGGCCGTGGCTGAGCTGATCGATCAGGAGGCGGAGATCGGGCCGCAGTGCCTGGCCGATCAATAACGAATCGTCGCCGTGGTCGCGGCGAAAACCGGTGAGGCGAAACGCGAGGTAGGCGAAAGGGTACGCCGTGGCCGGATCCAGATCGTCGTGGAATTGCTCGGCCCGCCGCAGCATGTCCAGCCGCCGCGGCGGGTCCAACGCCCACCACGTCGGCGCGAGCGTCGCCAAAGAACTGCATTGAAATGGGGGCGGGGTGCGGGCGGGCAAGGTGGGGGTTGCAGTAAAAAAGAAAAGGAGCAGAGGTCTAATGTGAGTAAAAAATTCAGTCGTCGTGCAGGGGGTTCAGCGACGGGAGGCGGGCGGCGAGTCCGCTGAAATGGTCGATCGCGCTGCGCTCGGCCGTCCCGATGCGGTAGGTCAGAATCTGCCCGAGGTACCGCCGGGCCAAATCTTCGGGCCATCCGTGGGCCGAGGCGTAAATCCCGACGATCGCGTCGAGTCGATCGAGGTTGCTTTCGAGTTGATCCGCCAGCCGTGTCGGCACGTCGCCCACCTCCCGGCCGCGACGCTTCATCCAGGTCGCAAACACAAACGGCCGACCGGTAAGCCGATGCCAGGCTTCGCCCAGATCGAGTTGATACGAAAACTGCGTATCGTCCGGTGCATCGGTGACCACTTTGTCGCCGATCAGCAGGGCAGCCTCGGCATCGGCGGGCAGCCGGGCGGCGCGGGTGTCCTGATGATGCAGCGTCGGGTCCAGGCCATGGATTTCGTGAAGCAGCACCCGCAGCAACGCGACGGACGTGTGGCTATCGGTATCGACCTGCACCCGGGTGATGGTATTGATGGGTATCCGGCTGAAGAGACGGACCGTCAACGTCGGCCCGGCACAGGCAATCCCGCCGACGGGCACCAGTTCCAGTGGCACCGGGCTGCGGAAATAATCGATCACCGGACAGAGGGCCAGATCGACCGCGTCGGTCAACAGCCCGTCCAGCAGTCGGGCGGGGACGTCGAGCGTCAGCGTGAGGCGGCCGACGTGGTCTTCGACCAGGCGGTGGATCAGCGGCTTGGCGTTGAGATACGACACGCAGCCGAGGCGGACGGGGCCGGGGCGAGAAAGCATGGGCTCATGATATGAGTTGTGCGTGCCGGGAGGCGACCGGCAAAGCCTGAGGCCCCGCCCCCGCTGGGATGTTCGGCGTTAACGGGTGTAAACTAGGGTTGATGGCCGTCGAAACCCTGCAACCCGAGTCGCCGCCCCGCGAAGAGATCACCGCCGCGGTGCTGGTGATCGACGACGAGCCGGACCACGCCGAAGTGATGGCCGAGGCGCTGCGGCGGCTGGGCCACGTCTGCACCTTGGTGCATTCATTGGCCGAGGCGAGAGAAGAGCTGTCCCACGGCAACTTCGATCTGGTCGTCACCGATTTGAAGATGGACGACGACGACGACGGCATGCAGGTGCTCGCCTCGGCCCGGCAGAGCCAACCCAATGCCGAGACCATCATGGTCACCGCCCACGGTGACGTGCCCACCGCCAAGGCCGCGATCAAGGGCGGAGCTTTCGATTTCATCGAAAAGCCGCTGGACCTCGACATCTTCCGCACCCTCTGCCACAACGCGCTCAACACCGTGTTCCTCCGGGCACAGAATTCTGAACTGCGCGGCCGACTCGATGACCAGTTCGGCTTCGAGGGCATCATCGGCCAGTCGCCGCCCATCCGGCAACTCATCACCACGATGAAGCAGATCGCCCCGGCCAACATCCCGGTGCTCATCACCGGCGAATCGGGCACGGGCAAAGAACTCGTCGCCCAGGCGATCCATAACAATTCCAAACGCAGCAAGCGACAGTTTGCCCCGCTGAATTGTGCGGGTCTCAGCGAATCGATCCTCGAAGATGAACTCTTCGGCCACGTCCGCGGGGCTTTCACCGGGGCCGAAAAAGACCGCCAGGGCCGATTCGAATACGCCCACCAGGGCACGCTGTTTCTCGACGAAGTCGGCGACATGCCCAAGGCCATGCAAGCCAAGCTGCTCCGCGTCCTCGAGTCCGGCGAGGTGGTACGTGTCGGCGCGAACGAAACCCGGCACGTCGATGTCCGCCTCATCAGCGCGACCAACCGCGACCTCACAGCGATGGTCAAAAACGGAGAGTTTCGCGAAGACCTGTACTTCCGTGTCAAGGGCGTGGAACTCCGGCTGCCCGCCCTGCGCGAGCGGCGGGAAGACATCCCCCTGCTGACCAAGCATTTCGTGGCCAAGTACGCCCACCAAATGGATAAGGACGTCCCCGCCATCGCCGAGGATTTGCAGATGACGCTCATGGGTTACGGCTGGCCCGGTAACGTCCGGCAGCTCATGAACGTGATCCAGAACATGGTCGTCATCGCGGGGGGCGACACGCTCGAACCCCGCCACCTGCCCGCCGAGATCAGCGGCGTCTCGCCGGGCGAAGCCGGCCCCTACGGCTCGATCACCGCCAGCGGCATGTCGCTGGACCAGCTCGAAAAACAAGCCATCCGCGAAACGCTACGCGCGACCGCGGGCAACCGCGAACAGGCCGCCAAAATGCTCGGCATCGGCGAACGCACGCTGTACCGAAAACTCAAAGAGTACGGCCTCAAATAGACTCAAAATAGAAAGGCTCCGTTATGCCCGAAACCCAAGCCCCCCGCATCGGACACGGCTTCGACCTGCACCGACTCGAAGCGGGCCGACGCCTCATGGTCGGCGGGGTTGATCTCGACCACGACCGCGGCTGCGTCGCCCATTCCGACGGCGACGTGGTGTACCACGCCGTCACCGACGCCCTGCTGGGTGCCCTGGGCCACGACGACATCGGCCACATGTTTCCCGATGACGACCCCCGCTGGAAGGACGCCGACTCGGCCGAGTTCGTCCGCGAAGCGGTGCAATACATGGACGGCGCCAACTATCGACTAGGCAACCTGGACATCACCGTCATTCTGGAACGACCCAAGATCGGCCCACATAAAAACGCGATGCGTGCCCAGTTAGCAGACCTGCTCCACGCCCAGGCTTCGCTCATCAATATCAAAGGCAAGACGCACGAGGGGGTCGATGCGCTGGGTGCTAACGAAGCTATCGCCTGTCATGCCGTCGTACTCTTGATCGAAGACCCGCCGGAACTGCCGTAAAGTGTGAGGCGATTTCTATCGAAAAGCTCGATCTGCCAAACAGAGGAAACCGAGCGTCGTATCCATATTAAAGGTATGAATCTTTGTCAGATTTAAGCTTGCCAATTTTGTCGCTTTACATGCCGTAGCTGGCGGGGTCCCAGTAAAATTCAACCTGGTCGATTTTTTCGCCCTTCAGTCGATACACGCACACTTCGTCCATGTTCATCCGCTTGCCCGCCATGGGGCCTTCCTTGGCGGTCACGTCCAGATTCATCCAGACCGCGAATTGGCCGTTGCGGTGCGGGTACGGCCCCTTGATTTCCATGGCGTGGATGTCGTGGGCCTGCTCCCACCAGTCGTTCATTTTCAGCAGCTCGTCCTTGCCTTGTTTCACCGCGGGCATGTCCGGGCTTCCGCAGGCCTCGACGTGCCGGGCGTCGTCGGCGTATAGATCTTCGATCGCCCGGCGAAACTTACCCTCGCGGCAAAGATCGACCAGCTTGTGGCCGACTTTCGCGGCAACTTGAATTTCATCAGCCATTGGCAGTTCCCTGGCAAACATTTCGGATCAAAAAGTAACCAATACCTTATCGCAGATCAGCATCATGCCGATCCCCGGGATTTCCCAAACATCACTTCCCGCGGATCGATCCCGCGGACGTGGTAGCCCAGCGCGCGAAGCGTCAACCACCAGCCGCCGAGGTGCTCGCTGCGCTCTTGCGCGGTGGTGAGCCGTTCGTGTATCAGGATAATTTCGGTCGCCGGGGCGTCTTCGTAGGGGTTGTCGGCTTCGTGGAGTTCGAAGGTCACCTGCGAGTCGCCTCCAAAATCGGGCATGGATTCCCAGGTCCAGTTGTAGACAATTTTTTCGTTTTCGATCACTTCTAGGAATGTTCCGTTGCCGATGTTTTGTTTGCCTTGGCCGTCGGTCATCTCGAACCGGAAGCGGCCGCCCACCCACGGCTCGACGACGACGTTGCGGCAGGTCTGCTCGGGGGCCGGGGCAAACCAATGAGGAAATTCCTCCGCCGAGGTTAATGCCCGAAAGACGCGCCTGCGCGGAGCGCGGACGAGTTTGTTGAGGCGGACGCTGGCGGCGGGGGCCGGGTCGCAGGGTGGGGTAGAGGTCATAGAAGTTCTCCGGGAAGGGGGACAAGTGTGGACTGGAGAATGGCAAAGGCTGACCGACTAGGCCTTCGGATCATGGAGGTAGTCCGCCAGGGCGTCGAGTCGATCGGACCAGAATTTTTGGTAGTGCGCGATCCACGCCGCGGCGGCCGCCAGGGGCTCGGGCTGAAGCTGACAGCGACGGACCCGGCCGTCTTTCTCTTGCGTGAGCAGCCCCGCGCGTTCCAAGACCCGCAGGTGCTTGCTGACCGCCGGCAGGCTCATGGCCCCGCGAAACGGGGCGGCCAACGCGGTGACCTGCACCCCCCGGCCCCGCGGGTCGGCCGCATCCTCAGCCAACCGTGACAGAATCGCCCGGCGCGTCGGGTCCGCCAACGCCGCAAACGTCCGGTCCATCGACTCCGGAATCGCGGATTCAGCTGAGGGCGTATAGTTAACCATACGGTTAATTGTACTGTTCCCGGCCTCGGTCAGCAAGCAGAAACTCAAAGCAATGTCGGTTTTTTTTCGTCCCACGGTGAGGTGCGTTATGGTTTGTCCCCCTTGGTGCCCGTTGCCACCGTTACTCCCCCTCGCCCACTCGCCACCCGGGCGGGACCGCACAAGCGCGGCTGACCCGCCCCGCAACACGCTCGAACGTATTAACCATCATGCTGCAACCTCACCACCAAGCCATTATTTTTGACTGCGACGGAACCCTGGCCGACTCGATGCCGGTGCACTGGATCGCGTGGCACGAGACGTTGAAAAACCATGCGCTGGATCATTTGATGGACCATGATCGGTTCGTGGCGTTGGGCGGCGTGCCGGCGATGCAGATTCTGGAGATGCTCAGCCAGGAGTCGGGGCGGGTGCTGGATGCCCACGCGATCATGGTGGAAAAATACGAGCTGTATTTAGAGCACGCCGACCAAATTCAGCCGATCCTGGTCACGGTTGAATTGGCCAAAGCCCAACGCGGCCGACTGCCGATGGCCGTCGCGACCGGATCGACGCGGAAGGGCGTGACGCGGACGCTGACCGCCATCGGGATGGCCGACTTCTTTGACGCGGTGGTTTGCGCCGACGACGTGAGCCAACCCAAGCCGCACCCCGAAACGTTTTTGCGGTGTGCCGAGCTGCTGGGTGTGGACCCCGGCCGCTGTCTGGCGTTTGAAGACGCGGTGCCGGGCCTCGAATCTGCCCGGGCGGCGGGCATGGACGTGATCGACATGAACACGTTGGTCTGAACTGCATGATTCGACGACCGGAGGACGCGGCCCGAGTCGGCCAAGGTACTTTCATCGCCGATCGGTTCGGCCAGTCCCGGCAGGTGGGGACTAGCTGGCGCGGGCGGTTCAGGGCCGACGGCGGAATTGTGGGTCGGCGGACCAGGAATGAAAAGTGCGTGAAATCATCTCCCGGACGTGCCTTTGCCCCAAAGGTTGGTTAAGATTGGGTCAGCGTGAACGACACGAAGGAGCCGTGATGGACGGCCCCCCGTTCACATCAACCGAGGCCACGCCTGATCCGCGGCGTGCCTCATCAGGATAAGGATCTGCATCATGAATGTTTACCGTATGACTCGTCTCGCCCTGGTTCCCGCCTGTGCCCTGGTTTGCGGCTCGGCAATGGCTCAAAACGACAACGTCGAGACCGCCCCCGCGGCCACCTACGAAACCCGCGACCTGGACCGTAGCTACGACGAATCCGATTACTTCGGCCCCCAGGGCGGCGAATGGGAAATGACCCTGGCCGGTGCGGGCAGCAGCGATAAGGATTTTGAAAACGGCGGCTTCAATATCGAAGTGGACGTATCCAAGTACGCTTCGGAACTGCTCTCCTTTGGCGTGCGTCAGAACGTTGGCTTTGTCGATAACGCGGCCTCGTCTTGGAACGGTTCGACCGCCCTCTTCGGCCAGGTCCACTTCGGTGATACGCCTCTGCGTCCGTTCGTCGGCCTTGCCGTCGGCTACCTCTACGGCGACGACGTGACCGACACGTTCTTCGGCGGACCCGAAGCCGGCCTGCGCTACTACGTCAAGCCCGAAGCCTTCCTCTTCGGCCGGGCGCAGTACCAGTTCCTCTTCGACTCCGGCGATGAAATCGATGACCAGTTCGACGACGGCCGCTTCCTCTACACCGTCGGCGTCGGCTTCACGTTCTAAGCCGCGACGAAAACCAACCGTCCTCAGGACCGAAGCCCACGGATACTCTCCGTGGGCTTTTTTTCGTATGGCGGTAGGTCTCCGAGTAGTTATGAACTGCTCCCCTGTGCACGCCGCCAACTGTGAAGGCTAAATGTCCGCGATGGCGTCTCTGCCTCAAGCGATATCTTTGCGGCTCTCCTCGTCATCTGTGGTGAACTTGCCTTGGTCTGAACGCTGGACGCGTAACCATTGAAGGATGCAAATAGACTCAGGCATCAGGCACGATAGGATGGCAGAACGATGGCGAAGCAAAAACATAAACTAAAGAAACATGGAGAGCGTGACGCGTCGGTGCTTTCGCACGATCAGGAAAGTACGCTTGAGGCGGGGGCGGCAGAGGGGGGGGAGGACGCGCGGCTTTTTGCTTCGCGGGGCGGATTGAAGTTGGCGGCGGCCCTGGCGGAGTTCGGTGTTTCGGCCCGGGGGAAGGTTTGTGCGGACCTGGGGTGCTCGACGGGGGGGTTTGTGGATTGCTGGTTGCAGCACGGTGCGACGCGGGTGTACGCGGTCGATACCGCCTACGGCGAGCTGGCTTGGAAACTCCGACAAGACCCCCGGGTGGTCGTGATGGAACGGACCAACGCACTGCACGCCGATCCGCCAACGGTAGATAATGCAGGTCAGCACTTTGGGGGCTGCGATGCGGTGTCGATCGACTTGGGTTGGACCCGGCAAGACAGGGCTGTCCCGGCGGCGCTGCGCTGGTTGAGTCCGTCGCCGGCGTCCCGCATCGTTTCGCTCATCAAGCCACACTATGAATCGGGGCAGCACCAACTCACCGACGAGGAGGCAGACCGGGCGACGCGACGTGTCGTTGAGTCGGTGCTGCCGACCCTCGGGGTCGAAGTGCTGGGATGGATCCGTTCACCAATCCGCGGGGGAAAAGGGAAGAACCTGGAACATCTGGCGCTTTTGAAGCGGCGGGGCTAACGGTGGTTGTTCGTCTATATTTTCCCGGTAGACGGGCTGCACGAGAACGGGGCGGAAGAATCACGGAGGGCAAGGAAACACGGAGACCACGAAAGGCGATGAGCAAACCGAGAGAAGGAGGGGGTAGGGCAGGGGGGGGCAAAGCTTGAGGAGGGGGCGGGCATTACACTTGGGCGATGGCAGAGAGCGCGGAAATTTTGGAAGCGGGGCGGAGGCTTCGGGCGGGGGGGCTTGTGGCGTTTGCGACCGAGACGGTTTACGGATTGGGAGCCAACGCGTTGGATGCCGAGGCGGTGGCGAAGGTGTTTGCGGCAAAGGCTCGGCCGAGTTTTGATCCGCTGATCGTGCATGTGGCAAGCGCGGCGGCGGCGTGGGAACTCGTGGATCTCGATCGGGTCTCCGAAGCTGTGCGGCAATTTCCGGAGGCATTGGCGAGAGTGTTTTGGCCCGGGCCATTGACGTTGGTGTTGCCCAAAAAGTTCCTGATCCCGGGTATCGTCACGTCGGGGTTGGATACCGTCGGGGTGCGGGTGCCGCGGCATCCGGTGGCTCAGCGGCTGTTGGCCGCGGCGGGGGTGCCGATCGCAGCGCCGTCCGCCAATATCTTTGGCGGGATCAGTCCGACGCGGGCCGGTCACGTGACGGTGGACTGCGACATGGTGTTGGACGGCGGGCGATGCACGACGGGCGTGGAATCGACGGTCGTGGGGTTCGCGGGCGGTACACCCGAGGGCCGGAGCACCGAAACATCGCAAAGAGCGAGCGCCGCCAATGTGGTCGTGTTGCGGCTGGGCGGCACCTCGGTCGAGGCGATTGAGCAAGTCGTCGGCGGGGAGGTGACGGTGGCGAAGCCCGGCGAAAAAATCGCGTCGCCGGGGATGCTCGATCGTCACTACGCGCCGCGAACGCCGATGCGTCTGGTGCCAAGCCTCAAGGAGCTTGACCCAACGGTGTTTAAGGGTCAACGTGTCGGGTTACTGAGCTTTCTGGGCGAGCCGAGCCGTACTCTGGAATTTGCCGTCACGGAGATACTCAGTTCCACGGGCGACCTGACGGCGGCGGCGGGGCGTTTATTCGACGCGATGCACCGACTCGACGCGGCGGGGTTGGACTTGATCGTGGCGGAAAGGGTGCCCGAGCGGGACTTGGGCCGGGCGATTAACGACCGTTTGCGGCGAGCGGCGGGCCGACCCTGAGCACCGGCGTGGCGTTTAGGTCAACTTGGGTTGATGATAGTAATCACTCAAATTAGATGTCGGCGGGTGACGCAGCGAGTTCAGATTTGCGATCGTTTCTGACTTGCGCGTGACCTTAATTCCGGGTTCCGGACAGACGGGAATGGTATTCAAAATGAGACTGCATGGTGCAGAACAGTAGGCGATCCGGCTCTCGCTCAGTCTTCGATGCTGCAATAGTGCGCGGCCGAAAACTTGAATTTTTTTATGAGTTTTTGGTAATAGATACTGGTCGGCTACTTTCACCCGATTTCCTTGATTAGTAGGGGTTTTAGGGTTGCCTCGGGCTCATTAAATTTAAATAGTAGGCTCACACCGATTGCTAAATGGGTTGGCATTCTCTTTGCAACCCTATTGGTGTGGGTTGCATTATGCCGGGCCCCTCCGGTCCCTCAACGGGACTCCCGCCCCCTCGGGTTTGTTTGCCACAGGACGTGGTGACGCCCGCCCCTTTGTACCCCCCCCCCGTCTCCGTGGAAGATCATCGAAGCGACCCACCCCCGCCCGGCCGATGATGCACAAGCGGAACCCGTTAAGGAATGACCGATATGTCAGAATACAACTCCCCCTCGTCGCTGTCCCAAGTCGAACCCGGAACTCCGTCCGACGGCTCACCCATCTTGAGCGACGGGCCGATCCGCCTGGCGCTGGCCTCGTCGGTCCTGGTCTTCGCTGCGGCGATGGCGGGCTGCCTGATCGTGAGCGAAGGCTTTATGCCTCTGGGCCACGTGGTGTACCTGTCGATTCTGATCGCGGGTTTGGCGGGATCCGGGGGTCTGTTGGTGGTCGGCGTGGCTTCGGCCCTGCAGCCGTGGCTACAGAATCTGCAGATCACCACCGCACGCCGATCCACCCGGACGGATGTGCCTGCCGGGGCACAGCTCGCGATGAAATAGTCTCCGCCTCCGCTCTCGAAACCGAAGCCTTACCCGCACCCCCCGCCCGGTCCAGACCGGCGGGGGTTTGCGTTTGGTGGGCTGGACAAACACCTCAGGGGTGCAAATGAACCTTGACAAAAAAGTCATTCCACGGGGGGGGCACGCTGGTTGAACGTTTCAGATTTGAGCGACATGATACGGGTATGCGAATAACCCGATCACCGCAAAGGGTGGTGATGGTGGGGCAGGAAGAGGGGGGTGAGGGGGGGGATGGGGGGGAGTTGAGGGGGGGGTCAACCAACTTCGCGGCGTTGAAACAAGATGACCGCCAGCGCGATGACGACCGTGGTGTATAGCGTGGCGTAGGCGGACACGAGTCCCAGGATGCTGAGGCTAAAGCGGCCCGCGCGGTCGTGGATGAGCGAGTGGCCCTGCGTGATCGCGTCCGCCGGCCAGAGGAACTGCAGGTTCGGCACCAGGACATACAGCAACTTGGTGAATCCGTAGATCAGCTTGGTCGCCCAGGAGAGGTTGGCCTGAAACACCGCCAGGGTGCTGCTGATCACGTCCAAATCTGCCGGCAGGGAGAGTTCGATATTGACCTTACCGCTCAGCGAACTGGTGATGATGCCCAGCAGGAACACGCCGACGCAGATCAGCAGCGTCATGATCTGGCCCAGCCGAGTAGACACCGCGATCGCCAGGGCGGTGAGGATCAACACCGCTTCGAAGATCATCAGCAACCCCACGGCAATCTGCAGAAGCTCGCCGCGGCGGACGATGAACTCGTGCAGCGGGCTCTGCAGTCCCCGTCGTGGTCCATCACCAAGACCCCGGCAAACGCCAGCGTGATGGTCACCGCCCAGGTCTTGATGAAGGTGGAGGTAAACACCCAGCGGTAGAGGTAATTCCCCGCCGCGGCGATGCCCGCGGCCAGCAGGAGGGCGGCAACGTTAAAACCGATCACCGGCAGGTCCAGTTGATCGCGGGCGGTGGACATCACCCCGTGGCGGTAGGTACTCATTAAAATCAGGCACAGCACCCAGTAGGCGGTGAGGATTGCCGTGGCCACGCCCAGGAATTTGCCGATGACGAAGATCGGCCGGGCGACGGGCTTGCTCACCACCGTCAGCACGGTCCGCTGCTCGATCTCCCGGCTCAGCACACCCGTCGCGGTGAACGCCGCGAGCAGGATCCCGGTGAGAAACACCATCGACAGGCCCATGTCCACCAACAGCTTACGGTCCCCGTCGCCGGTTTCCATGGAATAGGCCGACAGCGACGGGTTGAGCGTCAGTCCGATGGCCGCCACGAGCGTCAGCACCATGAAGATCGGCTGGCGAATCGATTCGGTGTAGGTGTTGCCGGTGATCGTGAGCAGTTGTCGCAGCATCGGGTGGAGTATCATACGCGACCCCCTGCGGAGAGGTTTAGCCTTTCTGCGGACGATGGGCAAACTTTCCCAACCTCTCGACCGTACTACCCCCGATGCCTGCCCGTCCATCGACAACCTGACGATCATTCCGTCTCTTGATTTGTCCCGCTGCCCGACTTTCTTATATAGATAAACTGTCACCCCACCCGATGCCGTCCGCTTGCCCCGGGCTTTCGCCGCCCTCCTCGGACACGGCTTCTATATAGACTGAGCCGCACGCCCACCGACCGACGCCTCGTTCATCTCCGTTACCCCTCAGCCCACGGACCGCTCCGGCATGACCCCACCCCCGGCCCAACCTTCCGCCTCCCCCGCCGCGGCCACCACTGCCCCCGCGGATCAGCAGACCTACCGCCGCGCCACCGGCGCGGCCCTCTTGGGGTTGGGCACCCAGCTGTTTTTTGCGGTCCTCATGGCCGTGCTGGGGCTTTACGCCCAGTCGGGCGCGCTCCACGCCGCCGCCTGGCACCTCTTCGGCGGCGTGCCGATCTGGCTCACCCTCTGGCTGCTCTATCAGCAGCACCGTCAGGAACGCGAAGAAGCCCTCGAAGCCGAGCAACTCGCCGCCGCCGACGCCCGCGCCGCGGCCCTTTTCGATGAAGCCGGCCACAACCTCGCCTCCGCCCGCAAACGCCTCGACTCCATCTACCGCTGGGGACTCAACGTCGTCTCCATCACCGTTAGCATTTATCTGCTGACCGCGGGTCTCGCGCTGTTCTTCGGCCACTACAACCTCATCGAAACCACCGACCAGGGCCGGGACTTCAAAATCTTCTCGCCGCCAACCTCGGCAACCCCGCGGTCAACCCCTGGCTGCTCGTGGGCTTCACCGTCCTCATGGCCTTCCTCGGATTCCTCGTGGCCCGCTATGTCGCGGGCATGACCCGCGTGCCCGCCTGGTCCCTGCTCCGCGGCGGGGCGGCCTACCTCATCGGCAACGTGCTGGTGGTCATCCTCGTCCTCGTTGCCGTCCTGTTCATGGCCAGCGGCAACCTCTACCCCCTCGCCGCCCTCTCCCTGATCATCCCCCTGCTGATGATTGTCCTGGGCATCGAGACCCTGCTCGCCTTTGTCTTTGGCATCTACCGCCCCCGTCGGGCCGACGAAGTCGTCCGCCCCGCGTTCGACTCCCGCCTGCTGGGTTGGCTCACCCAGCCCGAGTCGCTGGGCAAGATCGTCAGCGAAACGCTTGAACTATCAGTTCGGCTTCGAAATCACCAAAAGCTGGTTTTACGTTTTGCTGGGCCGTGCGATGGCGCCGCTGATCTTCGCCGGGGCGCTGATCCTGCTGGGGCTTTCCTGCGTGGTGATCGTGCCGCCGCATCAGCAGGCGGTGGTGACCCATCAGGGTGCGTTCGTCCGCGTGGCCGAGCCGGGCATCACCTTCAAGCTGCCCTGGCCGCTGGGCATCGCCGAGAAATTCGACGTCGGTGCCAGCCAGCAGTTGGTCATCGGCGGCTACCGCGAAGCCAAGCGGATCGACGGGGCCGCGACCCTTTGGACCAACGAACACGTCGCCGGGGAGGTGCAATACTTCGTCACTGCCCCGACTCAGATCGATGATCCCGCCGTCCGCCAACGCGTCGAAGAGGAGCTCCGCGACCCCATCGCGCTCGATGCCGATGCTGAACCCGCCGCTGCGGACGCCGACCCCATATCCGACGGTGAAGCGGTGGCGGGGGCGGGCGCGTCCGTGCTTGGGGGGCTCATCTCGATGCAGGCGGTCGTGACCTGGAACATCGGCGACCTGCAGACTTACGTCGGCGCCGACCGCGCGACCGCCCACGTCGCCGCGGACCGCCCCGAAGCGCTGCTCACCGCGACCGCGCAGAACCTGCTCAACGCACTAATCGCCGGCCGACAGGTGGATGAACTCCTGGGCGTGGGCCGCATCGCCGCGGCCGACGAAATGCTCGACCGTCTCCGCGTTCAGATGCAGCCTTACGGCATCGACGTCCACGACGTCCTGCTCTACGACGTCCACCCGCCCAAGGACAGCGAAGTCGCCGCCGCGTTTCTCCAGCAAGTCAACGCCCTCCAATCTCAGCAAACCGAACTCGAAAACGCACAGCGCGACGCCATCGGCACCCTCTCGGCGGCCGCGGGCTCGCGCTCCGAAGCCCTCCGCATCGAGGCTGCCATCCGCAAACTCAACGAGATGCGCATCGGCCCCCGGAAGCTCCGGCGCCACGGAGGGCGACCCCGCCACCGACGAGCAAATCCTCGAGCAGCAGGCGCTGATCAACCGCCTGATCGATCGCGCCGGCGGCGAGGCCGCTCGCACTCTCGCCGACGCCCGCCAAAACCGTTGGCGTATTGCCTTGGATGAAAAAGCCCAGGGCGACCGCTTCGCTTTTGAACTCGCCGCCTACAACCGCGCTCCGGATTATTTCAAGTCCCGCTATTACCTCGAAGCCGTCGCCGATGCCTTTTCCGCCGCCAATCGTCGCATCATTTCGACGGTCCCGATCAACGACGACTCCACCATCCGCCTCAACCTCGAAGACGTCGGCAGCGCCGCCACCCTGTTCACCCCCAACGAATAACCCCCCCTCCCCCGGCTTCCCGGCCCGCAAATAACGCTGCGGCCAAGGCTTCACCTGATCCCTGAACCCGGAACCCTGCTTCCTGATCCCTGACGACTGAACCCCGATTCCCGATCCCACCCCCTGACCCCCACCGCCCATGCGCCGCATCACCACCCTCCTCATCGCCGCGCATCATCACGCTTCGTGCTGGTGTTCTACATGTTTTTCTTCCAGGTCAGCTTCGACGAGAACGCCGTCGTGACCACCTGGGAGAACGCCGACACGCCGACCTACGACGACGCCGGCGAGCTGGTTGATGCCGGCAGCCTCATCACCGAGCCGGGCATCTATTTTAAGTTGCCTTGGCCGATTCAGAAGGTCTACGACTATCCCACTAAGGTGCAGCTGCTCGAACAGGAGCCCGCTCAGATCGTCACCGCCGACCAGAACTCGATCATCATCGAGACCTACGTGACCTGGCGCATCATCGATCCGTACCAGTTCTTCGTGAAGCTCCGCACCATACCGTACGCCCGGGAAAACATCGGCCCGCAGATGCAAAACCTATTGGGAGAGTTCTCCGCGTTCCGTTTCGACCAGTTCGTGAACACCGACCCCGAGAAGCTGGCGCTGGTCGCCATCGAGCGGCAGGCCACCGAGAAGCTCAAGCAGGAATTTGCCGAGCTGAACCTGGGTATTCAGATTCAGCAGGTCGGCATCCGTCGCATCCTCCTGGACGAAACCACCAGCGACAAAGTGTTCGGCCGGATGCGTTCCACCCGCGAACGTCTCGCCGCCAGTGCCGAGCAGGAAGGCCAAAACCGCGCCGAGGCCATCCGTGCCGAGGCCGAGCGCGTCAAGGGTCAGATCCTCAGCTTCGCCGCGTCCGAAGCCTCCCGCATCCGCACCGAAGGCCTGCGCGAAGCCACTGAAAAATTACGACGCCTTCGCCGAGAACCCCGACCTGGCGATCTTCTTGTCCAAGGTCGAAACCCTTCGCAAGATGTTGCCCGATTCGACGCTGATCCTCGACGCCAACTCGCTGCAGTTCTTCGATCTGATCACCAACACTCCCGCGAGCTCCGCTCCGCAAGACGGGGGTGAATAAACATGAGTCAGCTGCCTCCCGACAACGCCTCTCCCCCTCACCCTCGTCGCCCCCCCCCCGGTTCATCTCCGGTTGCCCCGCTTCCGGCTTCGGCTTCCCCGGCCCCGTCGCGGCAAATCTCCGAGCTGCCGCCAACCGACCCCGCCCAGCAGTCGCTCTCCGATGCATTGCGTGTGAGCTTCGGCTTGCTGCGCATCGCGATGATCGCGCTGCTGATTGCCTACCTCTTCTCGGGTTTCTATCAGGTCGGCGAGCAGGAAGCCGCGGTCGTCACCCGCTTCGGCAAGATCGTCGTTGACGATGAAGGCAACTCGGCCAAGGACAAAGGTCTGCACCCCGGCTGGCCGTTCCCGATCGATAACGTGATCAAGGTCCCCACCGCCAACCGCAACCTCGATATCAACACCGCCTTTGTCTACGAAGGGGAAGGCAGCCCCCGCCCCCTCAACCCCGAACGCGACGGCTCGCTGATCACCGGCGACGCCAATCTGGTCCACGCCCGTTTCACCGCGGTCTACCAGATCTCCGACCCCGCCGCCTTCATCGCCAACTTCGGCGACCCCAAAGCCGCCTCCGCGTCGGTCTTCACCATCCAGACCCCCGAGGGCATGCGGACCGTCGAGTTTGAGCAGACCGGCCTGCAGATCGCCGAAGCCCTGGTGCAAAATATGGTGGAGTCGGGCATCGTCCACGCCGTGGCCTCGGTCACCGCCGACGAGGTGATCAGCTCGCAGTTCAACCGTGGCCGGGCGATCAAGGTTGCTCAGCAACAGTTGGACGATCTCGACGCGGGCATCACGATATCCGCCCTGAGCATCCGTGTCCCGGAGATGCCGATCTCGGTCCGTGACGCCTACACCCTGGTGACCCAGAGCGAAGCGACCCGCTCGACGCTAATCAATACCGCCGAATCGGAGCGTACCCGCCTGCTGGGCGACGCCGGGGGCAAGGCGGCCCTGCCTCTCGCCGGCCGCGACGGTCCCCTCGTGGCCCTGCTCAAAGAATACGAGCTCGCCACCAGCCTCAACGATCAGGACCGCCTGGATCAGCTCGACGACCAGCTGCAGGACGTGTTTACGAATCTTGTCATCGTCGACGGCGATACCCGCTACGACCTGGGCGGCGAAACCGCGACCCTCATCAACCAGGCCCTCATCGAGCGCTCCCGCATCTCCGAGCAGATCAAGACCGAGGCCGAGACGGTCCGCGAATTGGCGGATGCCTACGCGGCGGACCCGAACCTCTTCAAAGAACGTCGTTGGCAATATGTCGCCCGCGAAATCTTCAACGAAGACTCCGGCATCGAGCTGTTCTACACCGCTTCGGGCCAACGGCTGCAACTCGATGTGAACCGCGACCCCGATATCCAACGTACCAAAGAGCGGGCGCGCCTCAATGCCGACGTGGACGCTAACGCGAATCGGTGATGAATTCTTTAAGGCAAGGGTTCAACCGCAGATGGACGCTGATGAACGCAGATTTGAAACCCTAAGGCTTATCAAGTTTATGCGTTGTCATATTCCCCGACGGCTCGTATTTTCACTTTTTCCTTTTGATTTGATCCGCGTGCATCCGCATCCATCGGCAGTTTCTAGTTCGCTTGTCATCTGTTGATTTTCCCGTCATGACCCAACTCACCACCGAGCCCGTTGCCCAATCGTCCGCGGATCACGAACACGTGATCCGCTGCGCCCGGCTGACGAAAGTCTTCAAAGATTTTTGGCTGCGCAACCGCGTCACCGCGGTCAACAGCATCGACCTCGACGTCCGCCGCGGCGAAGTCTTCGGCCTGCTGGGGCCCAACGGCTCGGGCAAGTCCACCACCATCAAGATGATCCTCGGCCTGCTACACCCGAGTTCCGGCGTCGTCTCGGTCTTCGGCAAGCCCGCCCGTGATGTCGAAGCCAAGCGGAAGATCGGTTACCTCCCCGAAGAGTCTTACCTCTACCGCTTTCTCAACGCCCGTGAAACCCTGGATTATTACGGCAAACTCTTCCACCAGGACCGCCGCAAACGCCAACAACGCATCGACATGCTTCTCGAGATGGTCGGCCTGGATAAAGTTCAGCGCCGACCCATCGGCGAATACTCCAAAGGCATGCAGCGACGCATCGGCCTTGCCCAGGCGCTCATCAACGACCCGCAGCTGCTGATCCTCGACGAGCCGACCACCGGCCTCGACCCCATCGGCACCCGCCAGATCAAAGACCTGATCCTCAAGCTCAAGGACACCGGCAAGACCGTCCTGCTCTGCTCGCACCTGCTCTCGGATGTCGAGGATGTCACCGACCGCGCCGCGATCATGTTTGGCGGCAAGGTCCGCCGCCACGGCACGATCGAAGAACTGCTGGCCAGCGACGACCAGACGACCATCACCACCCCGACCCTGCCGAACGTTACCGCCGAGAAACTTGTTGCCGCCCTCGAAGCTCTCGGCGTCACCGATGTGCAAGTCACCCAGTCTCGCCAGAAACTCGAATCTTTATTCCTGGACATCGTCGAACAGGCGCAGAACGAAGGGGTCCAGACCGCCGGGGCCGGGAACGCCGGGAAGGTCGCCGCGTTTCTCACCAACCGCGACTCGGCCGGGGACCCGGACGCAAGCGAACCCGAAAGCGACCGCCGGCGAACCACCCGGGTCTTGGATGAACTCACCAGCCCCGCTCCCTCTCTAACGCCCCAACCCGCTCCGGTTCCGGCTCCCGTTTCGGTAGCAACCCCCGCCGCCCCGCCATCGACCTCACAGCCGTCGCGCCCTGCCGCTTCCACGCCGTTGCCCGCCCCGTCCGCTTCCCCACCCTCCGCGGCCGACCTGAATGTTTTGGATCAGCTCACCGGCCAATCCTCCGGCCCGCCAACTCCAGCCGCCCCCAAGCCCGCCACCTCGCCGCCGCTCGCCGAGCCTGGCCCCGAGTCCCCCGCTCAAACCGAGACCGACCGCAACGTGCTGGACGATCTGATGGGCAAATCCTGATCTTCGTTTGTGGATCCGATCCTTACCCGTTCACTCTCAACCCCAGTTTTCCATGCCCCGCCCCCGCCTGCTCGTCTGGTTTGCCGTCTGGCTTATCCTCGCCCTCGCTACCGCGGGGTTCTGGTTTTTGCTGCAGCAGCAGGGCGCGGTCACCTTGGCGGTCGTCGTCAGCTTGGTCGGCAGCCTACTCACCGGCGTCTGGACCGTCGCCGGCCTCGTATGGTGGAACGCACGTTGCCTGGGTTAACAAGACTCTCCCGGCTGCATCGTGTCTGACATTGGTGCTCGGTCTGATCGTGCGGCTCTGCCTGAGCGTCGGGGCGACCTCGCGCAGCGATCATGGTCGCGGAGCTCTGGGGCATGGCTGTGTTGTTCATCGTCGGCCTCGAGCTGCTGCGGCTCGCGTTTTCTCCCGGTTGGGGGGTCCTCGGCGTGGCCCGCACCCTTGTCGATGAAGCCATCCGCATGAAGATGGCGCTGATCTTTGTGATTATGCTCTTGCTGTTCGTGCCGCTGTTGCCGTTCATCCTCGGCGGTGAGACACGCGGCTGCAGTACCGCCTCGAGTCGTTTCTGACTTACGCCCTGACCGTCGTCTCCACGCTGCTGAGCGTGATGACCATTCTTGCTGGCGGTGCGCACGGTCAGCAGCGAGCTTGACGAGAAGCAGGCGTTTCTGACGCTGACCAAACCCGTCAGCCGGGCGGGCTATCTTGCGGGCAAGTGGCTCGGCATCATGGGGCTGAACGTGCTGCTGCTGGCGGTGTCGGGCGTGGGGGTGTTTGCGTTCGTGAAGGTGCTTGCGTCAGCAGCCGGCGATGGACCTCGGCGGACTACGTCGCGGTGCGGGAGCAGGTGCTCACCGCCCGCGCCTCTGGCCGAGCCGGTGCCGCTGGACCCCGCCGTGATGGCCACGAGTTACGAACGTAAAATCCGCGAGCTGCGGCAACGCGGGGTCGACCCGGCGATCAACGGTCGTGTCGGGTGACCCGCTCACGGTCGGTCGAACCCGCCCAGCAACAGCGCCTGCGTTTCGAGGTCATCCGCGGAGTGGATGAGCGATCCCGCCCCGCAACCGCACGACTTACCGATTCACCGGCCTGGCGGATGCCAAGGATGCCGGCCCGACGTTGCAGCTGCGCTTTAAACCCAACGCCAACGCCGCGGCCGGCGACAATATGGTGCCGCCTGCGATCTCCGGGTCAACGATCGGCCGATTACGCCGACCCGCCGCAACGGCTTGCCCCTCCCGCCGGTCCGCAACGACACGTTCCACACCGCCTACCTCGTCGACCGACGATATCCGCGACGACGGCACGCTGGACCTGACGCTCGTCAATGCCGGTGCCGACCTGGGCCAGTCCACCGTCAACTTTCGCACCCGGCGAGGGCCTGGAGATTTTCTACCGCGTCGGCGGCTTCGGGAGTAACCTCACCAAAGCCCTGGGGGTGCTTTGGGTCCGCCTGGGTTTCCTCGCGGCGCTGGGTTTGGCGGCCGCGACCTTCCTGAGTTTTCCCGTCGCCTGCCTGTTTTGTTTCCTGATGTTTTTCGCGGCGGTGGGCAGCGAATACCTCAGCGAGTCGCTAAGCAGCTACGCCTCGATCCCCCGTGACGAGGTTGGCTGGTGGGACAGGATCTCGGCTCACCGTCGGGCGAGTTCATCGGCTTTCTGGGCGAGGGCGAGTTTTATAAAGCTTTCAAACTGGTGATCCGTCTCATCGGCGAGCGCGTTTACCTTTGTCGTCCCGCCCCTGGCCCGCTACAGCCCGACCCCCGACCTGGCCTACGGCCGAGTGGTCTCGGGTGCGTTGCTTCGCGAAGTCTTCTTCCGCGTCGGATTAGTCAGTACCGGTGTCGTGGCGATTTTTGCACTCGTTACCTTCCACCGCCGTGAGATTGCGCGAGTGACGGTTTGAATTTCCAATGTGTTTTGCGTGTCCGTTACCTACAGAAACAGTTTGCAATCAGTAATCGGCCAAAGATCGCTCTTGCGTGATGCCGTATCGATGTTTTCGGGCGGGTGTCGGTCGTTTGCCAGTCAGTGGTTTTCAAGTGTTTGTGTTTTTTCTTTCCTTTTGTTTTCTGGCGTTTACGCGTCTTTGTTTGAAACCCCTCCCCACCGCTCATGACCAAAGATCGCCTCATCCAGTTGGCCGCCCTCGTCGTGATGATCGTCGCCCTCGTCGGCAGCACGCTGCTGATTACGCCGATTAACGACGGTCGGCGGGACCTGCAGTTGACCTTTGCCGTCGAAGCCAACCAGGGCGATCCGCCGCAATACGCCCTGCTGGCCGCGGGCCTGGGCAGCTTCCGCGGCGTTGCGGTCAATGCCCTGTGGTACCGCGCCGAGATGATGAAGCGCGAGGGCAAGTTTGCCGAGGCCAATACCCTTGCCACCTGGATCACCTACCTTCAGCCGCGCTTCCCCCACGTCTGGGGATTTCTCGCCTGGAACATGGCCTACAACATCTCGGTCGAGACTTTCACTCCCCAGGAACGCTACGACTGGGTCAACAAGGGTGTGCGTCTGCTCCGCGAGCAGGGCATCGTCTACAACCCCAATGCCGTCCGCCTCTACCGCGAGCTCGCCTGGATCCTCTTCCACAAGATCGGCCAATCGACCGATGACGTGAACTGGTACTACAAGGGCGAGTTTGCTCGGGAATGGGAAACTTTACTAGGCGCACCCAACGAGCAGACCAATCCCGACCTCTCGCAGCAAGACCAAGTTATGGCGGCGTTCACCCCCGTCGCGATCTACGCCGACCGCTACTTCGCGATTGATCGCCCCGCCGCCCGGGTCCAGCGGATGCTCGAAGCCATCGCCCAGGCCGGCCGCGTGCCCGCGATCACATCCGAGACTCTTGCAGATTTCAAGGCCACCGGCATCGTCGCGCTCAATCAGCAGGTCGCCGTGCTGCTGGACAACATGCCCGAGTCCAACGAGCGTGGCCGGGCGGCGCTGACCGAGCTTCTCGCCCTGACCACCGACCAACTTTCCCGCGCCGAGCGCGACGCCGACAGCGTGTTTCTCGAACAGAATCCGCAGGCCGCCGCCGTGGTGCAGCGGCTCCGTGACGTCGGCGTCACCGGGCTGGATCGGCCGACTCTTGAAGCCCTGGGGCGGGTGTTGATGTACCTGCGTTTCCGCCCCGCGGCGGTGGTCGCGTCGCTGCCGCCGCAGATGCTGCCGCCCGCTTCCCGGTCTGCCATGCCGATCATCATCGATGTGATGAATCAGCCGCGTGACAGCGAAGCGATCAACGGCCTGTTTTTCCAGCTGCTGCCCTACCTCCGCGCCAAGGCCCTGATCCGCGACTACAACATGGATCCGCCCTCCATGCTGCGCTACATGAACACCTACGGCCCGCTGGACTGGCGCCATCCCCACGCCCACAGTCTCTACTGGGCCAAGCTCGGCGTCGAGCAGTATTACGACGCCCGGGACGACGACCAGATCGATATTCTCAATACCCAACGCCTCGCGTTGCACTCGCTCCAGTCGCTCTCGGACTACGGCGCAGTGTCGTTTAATCCGTTCAACTCTCCGGGTCAACAGATCGACCTGCTGCCCGATCCGGGATTTATCGATGGCTACTTTGTCATCGTCGATGAAACCAAAGCCATGGCCGATAGCGAAGAACTGGGCGACCGTATTCGGGCCGACGCCTTCGACGCGGGGGAAGAAAACTTTCTACAAAAAGCCGTCATGTATTCCTACATCTACGGCGACCCGGCTCAGGCCAACAAGTATTACCAGCGTCTTATTTCCGAATTCAGTGACTCGTCGGTGAATCAAAATTACGGCTGGTACTCCCTCCCGCTGGGCGACTTCGTCGGGATGCTGGTGTTTGACGACGACCTGGGTCGGCCGGGGATGATCTCATTGATCAATTCTCGCTTTGTCGAAGCGTTTCGTAAAGGCCTGGCGGTCGGCAACGCCCGCGCGATGCGTGCCATGTCGCCGCAACCTTGAAATCGCCGAGTCGGTGCACCGCACCTATCAGGAAAAATACGGCCACGAGACCGGCCTCGAAGTCGGCGGTGGCCGCCTCCGCCTCCCACCCTTCACCCAGATGCTCGAGGACGCCTTCACCACCTTTATGCAGGACCGCCGCCACGGCCTGCTGGTCCGCATCAACGCCTACCAAACCGCCTTTCAGCTCGAACCCAACTTTCAGTTGGCCTCCCGCACCTACCGCCGCTGGGAGAAGCCGCTGCGCGAAGAAATTGTCCAGTTCGGCTTCGATCCCGAAGTGGCCATCCCCGCACCAACCAATGTTGTGGAAGCGGTCGAGGGTGCCGGGCAGTCGCAGGGCGGTTCGACGATTCAGCGACAGTGAACGTCGGGCACCTTTGACATCGCATTTAACTCGTGTTGACCGCCGCCGCATATCCGCACGGCGGCGGCTGTCATTTATACATCCGTCGCTTGTGGATTCGTCAATGATGATCCAATCGCATCATCTCGCACCGCAGGACTGCGGCAACCGGACGCCGCCGCGGCAAAGCTCGGTTTGATTGAATTCCATCTCATCCTCACCGAATCCTTACCTGGTTCACAAATTCTGAATACGCGGCTCATCTCCGGCTTACGTCCGGTTCTTAACCTGCTGCGGCTCAAACGCGGGCCGGGCATCCTTGTCGCCCGGCCCCGCATCCACGACCCGCTATTTGGAGGAACTTTTCGTATGTCGCTTAACCACCCCGCTCTCGCCGTGATCACTCTGGGCTCGCTGATCACCGCGGCCACCACCTCGGCCGCGCCCGTCATCCTTAATGAATACAACGCCGTTGGCTCGACCAAGCACCTCGAAGAAGACGACTTTGTCGGATCGACCAAGGCCGACTCCCGACTGGGCCGTATCGAGGGCAACGGCGGCAACTGGTTCGAACTCGCCGTCGTGGGCGACGGCAGCCTCGGCTCGACCGTCAACCTCCGCGGCTGGAGCCTCGACTGGACCGAAGGCAGCGACGCGGGAAGCCTCAACCTCAGCGCCGACGCGTTCTGGTCCAACGTCACCGCCGGCACGCTGATCACCATCGGCGAGCTGCAAACCATCACCGCCCAGGACGGATCGACCGCGGTCAACGGCTCGGATACCGCCGTGGACTTTTCCACCGGCGACAACTGGGCCCACGTCTGGAGCTTCGACACCTCGCTAATCACCTCGACCACCACCAATGTGGCCGGCGACGGCAGCGGAAACTTCTCGGTGGGCAACAGCGACTGGCAGCTCACCCTCCGCGACGCCGCCAGCAACGTGGTCTTCGGCCCCGAGGGCGAAGGCATCTCCGACGGCGGGGTCAACTCCAACGAAGTTTACAAGCTCGAAGCCGACGTAAGCACCGCGATCACCGCGGGCAGCGCTCCCTACTCCGACGGCACGTCCTCCAGCTTCGGCGGCGCCAACATCTGGTCCGGCGGCGACGAAATCCAGGACTTCACCCAGTTCGGCGTCGTGCCCGAGCCAACCACCGCCGCCCTCATCGGCCTCGGCGTGCTGGCCACCCTCGGCCGCCGTCGCCGACAGGCCTGAGCCGTTTCACCCGTCCTTCTCGGTCGCCCCGGGCTCCCGCCCGCGGCGGCTGATTTTTTGTGGTTATGCCAAGCTCGACCGTTACTCGCGGACCCCCGCGTGATCCCAAATCTCCACTTTTTTAGACAATTATCATGAACACCCCAACCTCCGACCGCCCCCGCGGTTTCACGCTGATCGAACTGCTCGTGGTGATCTCCATCATCGCCCTGCTCATCGGCATTCTCTTGCCGGTGCTGGGCAATGCCCGTGACACCGCCCGCGCCATGGCCAGCATGGTGAACCTCCGCTCCTGGGGGCAAGGCTCGATCATGGCAGCCAATGAAGACAAATTTTTGCTGCCCTGGGAAGGAGCAAAAGAGCCCGACGCCGCGACCTTTGCCGATCCCAATTGGTGGGGCAACCGGGTTCCGCCCTTCGTCGATCAACCCGCCTACGTCGATCTGCCCGCCCCCTCCGAGCCGAGCGACAGCAATATTTTCATCGACCCCGCTGCGGAGTTTCCCGCCGACGCGCCCTATAACAACGGCGGCAACGATTACTACTTCAACTATGTCGCCAACTCTGAACTTAACAACTCTATCACCGCCAGCCACGGCGCGTCGATCTGGACCTGATCCCCCAGACTTCCTACGCGGTGCTCATGCTCGAAGTGCGTACCGTGCAGAACGAACTAAAAAACGCCAGTGATCCGAACTGGGACGCGGTCAAGCTCGGCAAGAAAGGCCGCGGCCGCACCGACTGGAAACGCTTCGCCGCCCGCCACCAGGACGGCGGCCACCTCATGTTCGCCGACGGCCACGCCGCCCACTTCAAAAACGTCGATGTCACGACACTCATCGACGACACCGTCGACGACTACAACTACCCCAATGTCAACGCCAACGTCGTCTGGGAACCCCTAGGCCCGGCGACCGACTGACTCTGCCAATGTCGCAAGGTAAACAACCCTGCACATCACCATCAATCCTGACCCACCCGGCCCACCTCCACGCCAACTCCACTACATGGCTGATCTACTAAGCAAGTTTCTCCTCGGCATTGCCTTGCTGCTTGGGAGCCTTACTGTTCCCGTGGTTCACGCCGCCGAGAACCCTCCCCTCGAACGGCTAGAAACCATCGACGTGCCGGGCTTTACCGCGGAGATTCTCCAGTACTGCCCCACGCAGCACTTGCTGCTCGCGACCAACCCGCACTGGAAATCTATCGATCTTTTTGATGTCGAGTCCCTCGACCCCCCGCGCCTCACCCCGCTGGACCTCGACGATGAAGAGCCGGGTATTCAGGGTTTTGAATTCGTTGGCGAACCCACCAGCGTCGCGGTCCACCCGACGCTGCCCATCGCGTTTGTCGTGGTCACCCACCCCGTGCCCAACCAACCCGGCACGGTGCAGGCCTTCGATCTGCGTCGCGACGGCGACCGACTGGGGGGCTGGATACTGAACCAGAAGATCGGGATTCACCCCGACAGCCTCGCGATCTCACCCGATGGCCGTTGGCTCATTGTCGCCTGTGAAGCCCAGGGTGACCCCACCTCGCCGGGCTCAATATGGTCGCTGGACCTGAAGGGCCTGTCTCCCGACCGTCGGGCCCGGGACGGCAACCTGCCCGCGACCCCGCTCCCCGGCCTCGCCCGCCTCATGGATCATCCCCTCGGCGACCTCGAGCCCGAGTACGTTGCCTTCGACCCGCAGTCTCGGCTGGCCGTGGTGACTTTTCAGGAAAATGATTCCTTCGTCACGGTCGATCTAGTTTCTCAACCCACGCCCCGTCTCGCCGCGGTGACCCGGCTCAGCTACGAAAGCGAGCCCGACGGCATCGATCTCATCGACCAGGTTCCCGGACCCGACGGACACCCCGGCCTGCTCGTCGCCGTTGCGGAGGAAGGCAAGTTCAACCGCTTCGGCCAGATCACCGGCAACTGCGTCAGCTTTCACTGGCTCGATCCCAATGCTCCCGATCAGCCCGCCGTGCTACTCAGCCGAGTCGATGTCCGCCCGCTTCTGAGCGGCAATAAACCTGCGAAGCGTCGCGATCCCGAGGCCGTCCGCCTCCTGCGTCACGGTGGCCGACTGCTTGCTCTGGTCGGCGTTGAGCGAGGCGACTGTGTCATGAGCTTCGACCTCACCGATCCTGCCGCCCCCCGCTATCTGGGTCAAACGCCGGTCGGCGAGCGGCCCGAAGGCCTGCTGTTGGTCCGCGACGACCACCAAACCTACCTGCTCACCGGGGACGAAGGCAGCCAAGGCCCCGGCACGATCTCGGTACTCCGCCTCCGCGAGCCCTGAAAACCTTCGGGGCCAGCCGCCTATACTTTCGGCCATGAGCGTTTCCCCCACCCCCGACTTCCCGACCCATCCCGCACCCGCCGTCACCGCCGCCCGGCAGTTTGTTCCGCAAACCTTCGACCCCGCCGACTGGGACCAGGTTCAACCGTTATTCGATGGTTTGTTGGCCCGCAACCTCGATTCCGCCGACTCGATCGTTGCTTGGTTGACCGATTATTCGGAGCTCTCGGCCGTGCTCGCCGAGGCGGGTAGCCGTCGCAATATCGCCCACGCCTGCCACACCGACGATGACGAAATCGAAAAGGCCTACCTGCACTGGGTCGAACAGATCTCGCCTAAGCTCAAACCGCTGGGCAACCAACTCCAGAAGAAATACCTGGAAAGCCCCGCCCTCGATCAGCTCGACGCCCGGCGCTACGACATCCTCACCCGCGAATGGCGGGCCAGCTTCGAGCTGTTTCGCGAAGCCAACGTGCCGCTGCAGACCCAGGTCACCAAGCTCAACAGCGAATACGACAAACTCATCGGCGCGATGCTGGTCGACTACGACGGCCAGACCCAGACGCTCCAGCAGCTCGCCCGCTACCAGGAAGAACCCGACCGCCAGGTCCGCCAGGAAACCTGGGAGCTCTCGGCCACCCGTCGACTCGAAGACCACGAAAAGATCGACCAGCTGTTTCAGGACATGTTCGAGCGCCGTGAGCAGATGGCGAAGAATGCCGACTGCAAAAACTATCTCGAATACAGCTGGAAGTCCTGGCAGCGTTTCGACTATTCACCGAAGGATTGCGAAGACTTTGCCGACGCCATCGACGCCGTGGTGATGCCGCGCATCAAGCAGCTCGACGAGCAGCGGCGTGATGAGCTGGGCGTCGAGACGCTGCGGCCCTGGGACCTGTCGGTGGACGTGAAGAATCGCGGGCCGCTGCGGCCATTCCCGGCCGATGACGTGAGCCAGATGGTCAAGGGCAGCACCGAGATTTTCCGCCGCATCGATCCTTCGCTGGCCGACGATTTCGCCGAGCTGGAGTTCGGTCCCAACCTCGACCTCGACAGCCGCAAGGGCAAGCGGGCCGGCGGATTCCAGGCGTCGCTGAGCGAATCCAGGCAGCCGTTTATCTTTATGAACGCCGCGGGCACCCAGCGGGACGTCGACACGCTGCTGCACGAGGGCGGCCACGCGTTTCATTACCAGTGGGCCAGCCGGGCCGAGCCGCTGATCTTCCTCCAGCACGCGCCGCTGGAGTTCTGCGAGGTCGCGTCCATGTCGATGGAGCTCATGGGCTGCGACCACTACGGCGTGTTCTACGGGGACGACGACCAGGCCCACCGCGCCAAACGCAAACAGCTCGAAGGCATCATCCGCTTCTTCCCGTGGATGGCGACGATCGACATGTTCCAACACTGGGTCTACACCCACCCCGGCCACGACATCGCCGAGCGGACCGCAGGCCTGGCTCGAGATCTCGGGTCGATTCACCAGCCACGTCCTCGACTACTCCGGCTACGAAGCCGTGCAGAAACATCGCTGGCACGCCCAACTGCACCTGTTCCACATCCCGTTCTATTACGTCGAGTACGGCATCGCCCAGCTCGGCGCACTGCAGCTTTGGAAGAAGTACCAGGAAGACCCCGCCGCGGCGTTGGCGGGTTATCGCAACGGATTGACCCTCGGCGGCAGCCGACCGCTGCCCGAGCTGTTTGCCGGGGCGGGGATCGACTTCAACTTCACCCGCGGCACCTTGGAACCGCTCATCGACGCGGCGGCCGCGGAACTGGACAAGCTGCCGGCATAGACATAGACGGGGTAAAGTTATTGACGCCCTGTTTTGACCAGATGAACGGGATCAAAGCCGGACGGACAAGATCCGGAACGACTGCTTTTCAGCCGGCCCGGGTTTGACGGTTTCGGTTGGGTTCATCACGCATCAGGTAATCTGAGTCTTTGCAAATTAAGGAATGAATCATGGCTGACCACGACACACAGACGACGACCGACCACGACACCATCAAGCAGTGGGCCGAGGCCCGCGGCGGCGAGCCCGCGGAAGTCGAAGGCACCGGCGACAAAAACGACCCCGGCGTCATCCGTCTGACTTTCCCGGACGACAAACACTCGGAACACGAAAACCTGGGCATCATCTCATGGGCCGACTGGTTCAAGAAGTTCGACGATGCGGGCCTGGCGTTGATTTACCAGAAAAAGACCGCGGACGGCAAGCAGAGCAAGTTCTGCAAACTCGTGTCGAGGTAAGCGTGATCCAACGGATAGCGGCTCGTTGGAATAGAGCGACCTAATCGCTTGGCGAATCGTAAACTTTGGAACCAGGGTGCCGGCGGATTCAGCCCGCTCACTTTTGGCGGTGCCAAGCAGATTCATTGGTCCGAAGTTGCGGCATCTCTGAGGAATGCTGAGGTTGCTCTTCGCGGACCGGGGTTTCAGGTTATTTGGTTTCCCGCTTTTGCAAAAAAGATCCTGCGATCCTATCGGGATCACAAGGAGCGACGTAATGCAATATTGGGAATACCGTACGGAGACACTGAAGACCACCGGCTTTCTCGGTGGTTCGGTCAACACCGAAAGTATGGACGAACTCCTCAATCGCCTGGGAAGCGAAGGCTGGGAACTGGTGAATGCATTTGATACCAGTTCCTTCGCTCAGGGTGCCAGTCAACTGATCGTGCTGGTGTTTAAACGACCCCGGGGCTGAGGCTTCAGTAGCGGTCGATGGATTGGCCGGCGTCGTCGTGCATGGCGAATTGGAGGTTGCCTTCGCTGCGGACCTCGCCGTGGCGGAGCAGGGCGGCGCGGCGGTTGACCTTTGGGGCACCGAGCAGTTCGCAGGTGGCGGTACGGCCGGGGTGTTGGTGCATGATGGTCTTGATGCCCGAGAGCAACAATTCGTCGGGCATAACGCGGACGCCGTTGAGCCGGAGTTCCACCACGTTCTGCTGCTGATGCAGTTCGAGCACCACCTCGGCCGCCCCGCCCACTCCGCCGCCGTGTCCGTTGACACGGAACGACGCCTGGCGAAAGACTTCGCGGAGTTTATTGAGCTGGTCCTTGGATTCGCCGTTGAGGTTGAGGCCCGGGGCGTCACGGACCACCACTTTCACCGTGCGGGTAAGCTGTGACGGGCCTGCTCGATGGGGATGACTTGGTCGACGATGATGTTGGGCTCTTCACGGCGGCGATCGACTTTGCCTTTGAGAAAGACCACGGCGTCGGGCTGCAGCGCGTTGGAGCAGGTCGCGAAGGTGTCGGCGAAGCAGACCGCGTCGATTTTGTTGGACTCGCGCGTCTTCGAGGGTGAGCATCGCCATCTTGCTGCCCGCGGATCGGCCGTTTTTGACCACGGTGTGGCGGACGCGGCTGAGCATGCCGCCGACGATGATCTCCTGCTGGGCGGGCAGCCCTTGGATGTCCGCGATGTTGGCTGGCTGAAGCGGTCGAGGATCGTCGGCGAATTCGTGCAGCGGGTGGCTGGAGACGTAGAGGCCCATGACTTCCTTCTCAAAGTCGAGCATTCTTTCTTCGGTCCACGGCAGCGACGTCGGCCAGCGCTTGGCGGGCTGGGTCTTTTCCTTTTCTTTGCGGTCGGCGTCAACGGCCACCGAACAGGAAGCTGCCGCTGGACGCGCAGCTCGGCCTCCTGGGCTCCGCTGCTCATCGCTTCTTCGATCGAGGCGACCATCGCGGCCCGCTTGTCGATGCCAGTGGAGGCGTCGAACGCGCCGCATTTGATCAGCGCCTCGACCGAGGAACTTTATTGATCACGCGATTGGAGACGCGTTCGCAGAAATCGTGCAGCGAGAGGAACGGGCCGTTCTTTCGACGTTCGTCGATCATCGCTTGGATGGCTTTGACGCCGAGGCCCTTGACCGCCGAGAGGCCGAAGCGGATATGCCCGCTGCGGACGGGTCGCGTTTTTCGCCGGGGCCGTAGACCACGGTGAAGGCGACGTCGGAGAGGTTGATGTCCGGCGGCTTGACCTCGACGCCACGTCTTGCCGTCGGGCAGAAGACCTTCTTGCACTCGTCAATGTATTCGACGACTTTGTCGGTGTTGACCGATTCATAGGTCAGCACCGCGGCCATGTACTGCATCGGGAAGTACGTTTTGAGGTAGGCCGTCTGGTAGGCGACGATGGCGTAGCCGGTGGAGTGCGACTTATTGAAGCCGTAGCCGGCGAACTTGAGGATGAGGTCGAACAGCTCGTTGGCCTGTTGGCCGGTGCACACCCTTCTCGCCGGCGCCGTCGATGAAGTCGGCCCGGGCGGCGTTGATGACCTTTTCTTTCTTTTTACTGATCGCCTTAATGATCGAATAGGCCTGGCGGAGCGGGATGTTGCCGAGCTCGTTGAGCACGAGCATGACCTGCTCCTGGTAGACCATGATGCCGTAGGTCTCGGCGGTCAGGCGGTCGACGATTTCGTGGACCTTGGGCACGGCTTCTCGGCCGTGCTTGCGGTGGTTGTAGTTGGGGATGAGCTCCATCGGCCCGGGGCGGTAGAGCGCGTTGGCGGCGATCAGGTCGGTGAGCCGGTCGGGCTTCATCGCCATGAGCAGGTTGCGCATCCCGCCGGACTCGAATTGGAACACGCCGGCGGTCTCGCCGCGGGCAAAGAGCTGGAGCACTTTCGGGTCGTCGTAGGTTAGGCGGTCGAGGTCGAGGGGGTCGTGGGTTCGGAAGGCGGAAGTCGGAAGGGGAATGTCGGAATCGGATGGCTGCTGCTTTAGTTTGCACTTCGGATTCCGATTCGCATTCGGGATTGCCCAACTGCGTCGGCGATCTTCTGTTCGCTCAGCGACTGCCGGACTAGTAGCTTGCCGCGTTCGATGATCGAGAGGGTGCGGAGGCCCAGGAAGTCCATCTTGAGCAGGCCGACTTTTTCGCAGGTCGGCCCGTCCCACTGGGTGACGATGACGTCCTCGCCGTTTTTGTCGCCGCTGCCCGGGGCGCGGTAGAGCGGGACGATGTTGTCCAGCGGCTGGGTGGCGACGATGACGCCGGCGGCGTGGACGCCGGCGTGTCGGGCCAGACCTTCGAGGCGTCGGGCGGTGTCGTAGACGCCCTGGATCTGCGGCTGGCTGGAGCAGAGGGCTTTGAGGTCTGGCTCGGATTCCCAGGCCGAGTCGAGGGTGGTTTTCAGCCCGTCGCCGATGAGTTTGCAGACCTTGTCGACGTCGCCGAGGGGCAGGTCCATGACCCGGCCGACGTCGCGGATCGCGGCGCGGGCTTTGAGGGTGCCGAAGGTGATGATCTGGGCGACGTGGCCGTACTTGTCGCGGACGAACTGGATCAGGTCGGCCCGGCCGTCCTGGCACATGTCGATGTCGATGTCGGGGTATTCGGTCCGGTCGGGGTCGGTGAAGCGTTCGAAGAGCAGGCCGTATTCGACCGGGCAGGCATTGGAGAGTCCGAGGCAGAAGCCGGTCATCGTGCCGACGCCCGAGCCACGGGCGAGGACGGGGATGTCGCGGGCCCGGGCCTCGTTGGTGAAGTCCCAGACGATCATGAAGTAGGCGGAGATGAGCTTGTCCTTGAGGACCTGCAGCTCGCGCTCCATGCGCTTGCGGTGTTCATCGCCGAGCGAGACGTTGCCGTAGGCGCCGAGGGATGCCGTCGCCGGCTTCGGTCGAGCAGGCGTAGGGCCCCGTCGCACTGCTCTTTCAGATCGTCGGGCGATTCGCTATCGGTGTCGCTGTTGAACGGCAGCACACGGATGGTTTCGCAGAACGCTTTGTACCAGTCGGTGCTGCCCGCGGCGTAATCCACGGTTCTGGTTAAAACGCGTCGATGACCTTGAGGGCGCCGCGCTGGTCGTCGGCAGTGCGGGGCAGGTCGGTGTCGATCTTCACCACCGGGGCGTGGTTGGCGGCGAAGTCGAGTTCGACGTTGCAGCGTTCGGCAATCCGTGCGGTGTTGAGCAAGCGCCTCGGGGTGCTGGTCCCCGAAGTGGGCCCACATTTCGTCGGGCAGACTTGACGTAGAGGTCGCGGGGATAGTGCATCCGGCTGGGGTCGGACTTGATTTTGCCCATCGAGATGCAGCAGAGCGAGTCGTGGGCGTCCCAGTCGTCGGCGGTCATGAAGTGCGCGTCGTTGTCGCAGACCAGCGGCAGGTTGAGCTCGTCCGCCAGGCGGGCCATGTGCGGGTTCAGATCGCGCTGCAGTTGTTCTTCGTGGTACTGCATCTCGACGAAGAAGCGGGGCTGACCTTCGTTCGTTGGCGCCGAAGGTTTCGTGGTGCCACTTGGCCTCGGCGACCGCCCGCTTCCAGTGGGTGGGATCATTGGTCTGGTGGAATTGTTTGATGTGGTAGGCCAGCGAGGAGCCGAGGTGGCCGTTGATCGCGATCAGGCCGTCGGACCACTGTGCGAGGGTGGCCTTGTCCATCCGCGGCTTGAAGTAGAACCCGTTGAGGTAGGCATCCGAGCTGAGCTTGAGCAGGTTCTGCCAGCCCTGCTGATTTTCCGCGAGCAGGACGAGGTGGAACCCGCCGTCGGACACGCCGGTGAATTCGCGGTTAGTCCGGTCGCTGACTCGGCCGTCGACGTCGGGGGCCACGTAGGCCTCGATGCCCAGGATCGGCTTGATGCCTTCTTTGCGGGCGACGTTATAAAATTCGACCGCCCCGTGGAGGTTGCCGTGGTCAGTCACCGCCACCGCGTCCATGCCCAGTTCCTTGACCTGCTTGACCAGGCGGTCGATCCGGTTGGCCCCGTCCAGCAGTGAATACTGGCTGTGCAAGTGCAAGTGAACAAACGGCTTGTCGGCGATTTGGGGCATACACACGCTTCGAGGAAGGGGTCGATACGAGGACGGGGGAACCGGGGTCAGCCTAGCAAAACCCGCCGCGCGAACAAGGGCGAAAACCGTCCCGGGCCGGGGTGCTAGGATGGCCTGACGATACAACTCCCGCTGGACCAACCGTTAACACCGGAGAAGAAAAATGCTCGAAAAGTTTAGGCGGCCAAGTCTGTGGATTCTGTTTATTGTCGGGATGACGCTGGGGCCGCTGACAGCTTGCGACGACGGCGATGTCGCGGGTACGGCTGCCGATCCACTGGCTCACGAAGCGAGTGGTGGGGGGGTGATCGTCGATGGCGGGGCGGTTGATGGCGCGGTGGTGCTGCCCGCGCAGTACGACTCGCTGCACGATCTGATGGAGGACATGGAACGGCATTACAAATTCCTCAAACGTAATGCCGAGGCGGGCTCGGCGTCCGACCTGCTGGCCCGCACCGCGGCGATCCGTGAACTCGCCGAGCGGGCCAAGGCCATGACCCCCGAGCAGGTCACCGACGCCGCCCTGGACCAACGCGACGTGCTGGCGCGGGCTTACCAATCGCATCTCGACGAGATCGCTCCGGCGGTGGACGTCATCGAAGCGGCGATCCGTGATGACGATCGTTCGGCGCTCTCGGCAGCCATTTATGAACTGCACGAAACCGAAGAACGCGGCCATCACAGCCTCGGCGTCGATGACGATCATTAACTGGTTCAAGTCGTCGATGAAGAGCATTCCGCTGAGTGAACTTCCGGTTGAGGTCCAGCATCGATCTATTCCCGTCTCACCATGTTTCGCCCCTCATCACCATGTCCCCCCGCACCCTGCAACGCCTGCGTGTCGCCCACCGTTGGCTCGGCGTGTTTTTCGCTCCGCTAATCGTGCTTTTTGCGATTACCGGGGTGCTGCAGACGTTGGGCATTGACGATTGGCCGCTGCCGGAGTGGGTGCATTCGCTCAACGATAGCCTCGAAGATGCACACCAGGATCAACGGCTGCGGCACGGCACCTCGCTGCGGCTCGGGGCGACCGTGCTGATTGTGGTCATGGGGATCGCTCTCGCTTTGACGACGCTGCTGGGGTTATTCATTGGTTTTCGGATGCAGCCGCGGCGTCGACGGTGGGGCATGGCCGCGGTGCTGATCCTCGGCGTGGTCCTGCCGGCGGTGATGCTGTGGGTCTAAACTTCACGCGAGTCCCGCATGGCCCGATCTACCGAAAAATGTTCGTATACGGCTTTGCCTAAACCGGGTGATGCGCTGGGCGGAATCTTTGGCCACGACGACTTTCGCGGGGTTCAGCGCGATGTCATCGACCGCGTCTGGGCCGCTCCCCCCGGCACCGGCCACGCCTTGATCCTCGCACCCACCGGGTCGGGCAAGTCGCTGTGCTACCAGCTGCCCGCGGTCGCTCGCCACGCCGCGGGGCGGGGCACGACGCTGGTGTTGTCGCCGCTGATCGCGCTGATGCAGGACCAGGTCGATGCCCTGGCGGCCCGGGGGATCGCCGCGGCATTTATCAATTCATCGTTGAGTCGTCGCCATCGGGAAGCCCGCTACGCCGAGTTGGCCGAAGGCCGACACGCGCTGGTCTACGTCACGCCGAGCGTTTCCGCAAAGACGATTTTCTCGAAGCCTTGGCCCAAGCCCCGATCACGTTGCTAACCGTCGATGAAGCCCACTGCATCAGCGAGTGGGGCCACGACTTCCGCCCGGATTACACCCGCCTCGCTCAAATCCGCGACGCCCTGGGCCACCCGACCACGCTGGCTTTCACCGCGACCGCCACCCCCGCCGTGCAACGCGACATCATCGCCCAACTCGGCCTCGTCGCGGGCCCCGACCCCTCCCAGGTCCAGACTTTTCACGAAGGCATCGATCGGCCAAACCTGGTTCTGCACGTAAAAAAAGTCTGGGACGATGACGACAAACTCGATGTCATCCTGCGGGCCGCCAATCAACTCACGAATGCGAACCCTTCACTTTCGACCTCGGACACGCCCCGTAGGAAGTCCGCCCCGGATGCCCACGGCTCGGGCATCGTGTATTTCACGCTCATCTCCACGCTACGCCGTTTCAGTGATCTGCTGGACGCCCGTGGCCTGCTGCATCTCAACTATCACGGCGACCTCAGTCGCCAGCAACGTCGCGATGTGCAGGATGTTTTTATGCAGACTTCGCCGACGACCGATTCGCCGTCGGCCGGTCGGTTGCTGATCCTTGCCACCAACGCCTTTGGCATGGGCATCGATAAGCCCGACATCCGATTTGTCATCCATGCGGAAGTTCCCGGCTCGCTCGAGGCTTATTATCAAGAGATCGGTCGGGCCGGCCGCGACGGCCAACCCGCCGCCTGCACCCTACTCTACGCGCAAAGCGACCTCGCGACGCAGATGGAATTTCTCCGCTGGGCCAACCCCGACGCCGTCTTTTATCAGCGGGTCCATCACCACCTGACTCATGAAGCGGAGCGACTGCACGCCGAGGGCCTGGACTGGCTGCGCGATCAACTTCTGTCCAAGCAAGGGCGGCACGATCACCGCCTCGACACCGCTCTGGCCATGCTCGAACGTCACGGCGTACTCGCCGCCGACGCCTCTTGGCGTAACGACGACCACCCTCACCTGCCCGTCGTGGCCGAACTCCCGGCGCGGCTCACCGATCCGCAGCACTTTGCCGACAAGCTCCGCCGCGATCAGGAACAACTTTTGGCCCTAGTGAATTACACCAAGACCGATGACCGCCGGGCTTTTTTAGAGGATTACTTCGGTACCGCGTCGTGAGCTGACCTTCAAGGTTTTTTCTTGCAGAGTTTTAGGGATTGCCTCGCGTCCCCGTCATGCGACCGACCCATCTCGCTTAATCCCTTACCCTATCGTCATGACTATTCAGTGGTTCCCCGGCCACATGAACACCACCCGACAGCAGCTCGCCACGCTGATGCCTGTCACCGACATCGTCGTCGAACTCCTCGACGCCCGGCTGCCCCACGCCTCGTCCAACCCTCTGCTGGACGAACTGCGCCGCGGTGTCCCCGGCAAAGGCCCCGACGGCAGGCCCGGCGACGTGCCGTGTATTACCTTGCTCACCAAGGATGATCTCGCGGACCCGGCGGTGACCGCAAAATGGCGCGAAGATTTTCACCACCGGCGCAACGTCCCGACCCTGGCGGTCAACCTCAACGATAAGAAGGCCACGAGAAACCTGCCGAAACTCATCCGCCGCTTGGCTCCAAAACGACTGGCTAAGAATCTGCCGGTTCGCGTGACGATCGTCGGCATCCCTAACGTCGGTAAGTCCACGCTCGTCAACGCCCTCCGTGGTAAAGCCGTCGCCAACACCGGCGACGAGCCGGCCGTCACCAAGGGCCCGCAAGAAATTCGGTTGGGTCGCGACTTGATCCTCACCGACACCCCCGGCATTCTGTGGCCGAAGTTTGACGACCCCGCGGTCGGCCTCACCCTCGCGATCAGCGGCGCAATCAAAGACACCGCCGTCGATTACGACACCCTCGGCCAACCCGCCGCCCTCTACCTGCTGCAGCATTACCCCGAGCGCTTGCGTGAACGTTACAAGCTGGCGGACGACGCCCTGCCCGACCCCGGCGACCCCGCCGCGGGTCTAAAACTGCTCGAGACCATCGGCCGTATACGCGGCTGCATCTTGCCCGGCAACGAAATCGACTTTACCCGCACCGCAGAACTCTTGCTGCGTGAATTGCGCAACGGCAAGCTCGGCCGCATCAGCCTGGAACACCCCACACCCTCTACTGGCCCAACCGCTTCCCCCCCCGCATCCTCACCCTCATGACTTCTCCCGCCGCCGCCGTTGCCGTTCTTCGAGTTCTGGGTTTGCTCGAAGGCACGTCCTACCTGTTACTACTGGGCATCGCGATGCCGCTGAAGTATCTCGCGGGCCAACCTGCCGCCGTGCATTACGTCGGCTGGGCACACGGCTTGCTGTTCATGCTGTTGCTGCTCGCCGTTGCCTATGCCTGGGCCCGCGGCCTTTCGACCAAGCTTGCCTTCGCCGCCGCCGTGGCTTCCCTGCTACCCGCCGGCCCTTTTTTTCTTGAACCTCGCCTCCGCCGAGCACAAGCTCACTTGGCCGCCCGCATTCGGTAAAGTTCGCAGACCCGGCCACTTTGATGGATTTGCCCGCAAAAACAATTTGATTGCAAAACGATAGAGAATCGACGCTAGCTGACCGCGGTACGCGTTTAGTTGTATGACGGTCAAGCCATTTTCAGGTTGCGTCAATCCGTGGGTTTTGCGACAAAAACTTATGGAATTTTAGAAGCTCAGCCGTACGCCGATTTCCACGGCGTGAACCTCCACGTCATCGAGTTGGAAGTTGTCGAATTCGACTTCGCCGGAGCGCCAGTAGCGGTAGCCGCCGTGGAAACCCAGGTTGGGGGTGGCGTTGTACATGACCCCGCCGCGTAACTGATAGGCCAGGCCGTAACCCGCGTCGTCAAATTCGATGTCGCTGAGACTGCCGCTACCTGACGCCTGGCCATCGAACATGACCACGCCCACTCCGCCACCGGCAAACAGTTCGAAGCCCGCGATGAGCGGCACATCGAGGTAGAGGTTACTCATCAAGCTGATGTTGTCGAAGCTGCCGCTGCCCGCGTCGGCCGAGGGCGGGTCGGTTTGCAGCAGGATGCCTTCGGTATCGCGGAACGTTAGCTCGAGTTCGTTGCGGAGAAACCAGCTGTCGGTGCCCACCGCCACGGAGATTGCGGAATTGGTGTCGAGGTCGAAGGTGAAATCGGTCTCGGCCTCTTCGTCGTCGAACAGGGTTGCCGGGTCATTACTGGGAAAGCCGAAACCCAGGTCGAGGTAGATTTTGGCCTGGGCCGGGGCGACCAGCAGGCCGAGTCCCCCCAGCAGAGCGATATTCAGAGCCAAGGTGGAGCCGGTGCGAGGACGACGGAGGGCAAGCAGCATGACGGGGTTCCGTGAAAGGGGCGGGAGGTCGGGAGCGAAGGGGAGCGTCAGGTTTTTCTCCATCGTCCACCCGCGGCCCGGGACGTTATTGGCAGGACCGATAACCCGTTGATCCGTCCTATCAGTGCTGGGACCCGGCGGAGGCGTCCATCGTCGGTGGCGCGGGCCGACTACGATGCCTGCCGATGCCTGCGTCCTTTTCTCCATCCTCCCGTCCGAAGCTCACGCCGACCCCGTATTGTGATCTGCACCTTCATTCGACGGCTTCGGATGGGACCGACGCCCCGGCGGACTTAGCCAGGCTTTGTAAAAACGCTGGTCTCATGGCTTTTGCGCTCACCGACCACGACACCACCGCCGGGCTGGCCGCCGCCGCCGCCGCCGCTAAAAAGCTCAAAATCACCTTTCTGCCCGGTATCGAACTGTCGGTCAATCCCGATCTGCACCGCACCGGCCCTCCCGTGGGAACCTTGCATCTGCTGGGCTACGGCATCGATCCCGACGCCCACGGCCTGGCGGAGCTTACCGCCCGCATGGTGCAGGCCCGGGCCCAGCGTAACCCCCGCATCATTGAAAAGCTCAACGCCCAGGGTGTCCGCATTACCTACCAGCAGGTCGTCGACCTCGCCGAGCAACTCACCGATGGCGGCATGGCCCCGGTGATCGGCCGTCCGCATATCGCCCAGTTGCTACTGCAGAAGGGCTACGTCAAATCGATCCACGAAGCCTTTACCCGCTATCTCGGGTCCGCCGGCGCCGCCCACACCCGCCGCGAAGGGCCGACCGCGGATCAGGCGATTGCCGCGATCCACGACGCCGGCGGACTGGTCAGCCTCGCCCACCCCGTGCAGATGAAACTCGACGAGGCCGAGCTGGAACACGCCGTATCCCATCTCACTAAGCTTGGCCTGGACGGGCTCGAAACCCGCCACAGCGACCACTCGCCGACCGACGTCCGTCGTTTTGAAAAACTTGCCGACCGATTTCGCCTGCTGCCGACCGGCGGCAGCGACTATCACGGCTCGCGAAAAACCGTTCGCCTCGGCGACGCCCGCGTCCCCCTGGACCGCTGCAGGCAACTCCAGCAACGACTCGCCCTGCTCTCGGCGTCCGCTTCGAGTTAGGGGGTCAACGCTCAGGAATCGATTGGGCCTCAAGCACGCCAAGCGTTCCAGTAAGCTTCTACACGCTTGGCAAAGGCCGGTGCCGACTCGGTGAGCAAGCGGCCCGTCGATTGCCCTAAATCTGACTGCAGGTTCGTTTTTTGCACTGCGTGATCTGGCATGTCATCACTGGGATGCTTGTCGGCTGAAGGCAGCGATTGAAGTTCGTCCAATCGTCGGGCGTGTTTCTCCGCAGCGGCGGCTTCCTGCCGCATGGCGTCTAAGACGTCGGGCCACGCCTTTTGGATCAGATGCAGGTGATGGGTCAACATTCGCAATGCGTCGGCGAGTTCGTTTAGCTTTTGCGGATCGTCGGCCAGCTTGCGGGCTCGGCCATAGCTGCGCCGTAACCCCGGGGCCAACAAGTCAAACTCCCCGGCGGGCAGGTGCCAGTACTGCGCACGCATCCGGGCTTCGGCCAAGTCCGCTAGCCGCCGCAACCGCGCAGGATTTGAAAGCGCTTTCTTAGGGCTTATGCCCGGTTGCGGCGGATCCTGACCGGTACCCTGACCATGCTCGGATAAGGTGGGGGGGGTGTTCAGGGACTTGTGTAACCGCCGCAGCCACCGGCTTTCCCGTCGCATCACCTCGGGGCCCAGCGGTCCTCGCACCAGCTGCAGCAGCGCGTCGAAACAATACGCCTGACGCTGTGCTGCCGCCCGGGTGTCGTCGTCCAACGGCCACTCGCCCAGCATTTTTGTCAGCTTATCGATACGTCGCACCGCCAGCCGACGGACGCCCTGGACCAACGTTTCTTTCCGTTTGAATTGGGTACTGGCCATAGATCGAGTCTAGGTTGCCGTCGGTCTTCTTGCATGAGGAGAACCTGACGGAAGTCAGCTCATCTTTTGTAGCAATGCGTGCCGCACGTCTTCGAGCAATTGAACGGGCGTCGTCGGCTCACCCCGGCCCGGCAGCAGCAGCGGCTCGTTGGCTTCGAGTTGACGGGCCATCCGCTGGCCGGCGGTGACGACCGTGGAGTGTGACGACTTGCCCAGGGCCGCGGCGATTTCCGGGAAACTGAGGGTGGTCATCTGCCGGGTCAGATGGATCAGTATCGCCCGGGCCAGGACGACCATGCGGTGCCGCGACGAGCCGGCGATCTGCAGCGCCGCCACGTTGAAGTGGGCACACACCGTGGCTTGTATATCGTCGAATCGTACCGGCCGTGACGCCCGCAGTTGCCGTTGGCCGGCGATGAGTTTATCCACTAGACCACGGTGGACCCGTCGGGTCGGACCCTGGGGGTGATCCAGCGACGCCAGGGCGTGGAGCTGGGCGAGGGTGCCTTCGAGTTCCCGCACCGAGCGTCCCGCGTGAGCCACCAGCCGCTCGTCAAGACCGGCATCGAGCACCAAGCCTCGCCGTCGCGCCAGGCGATGCACCAATGCCCGCCGCGTCTCGACGTCCGGCGGCTGCACCTGCACCACCAGCCCTTGCACGCACCGGCTGACCAAGGCTTCGCTGAAACGTTTGATCAATTTCGGATGGCTGTCGCTGGCCATCACCACCCTGGCCCCCGCGAGCTCGATGTGATCGAAGCAATGTAAAAATTCTTGCTGGGTCTTGTCCTTGTTGGCAAAGAATTCCACATCGTCCATCGCCAGCAGGTCCAGCCGACGCAGTTGTCGCCGAAACGCATCGAGGCGGTTGTTGCGCACGGCCGTGATGTACGCGTTGGTGAACGACTCGGCGGTGGTGTAAAGCACGCGGGCGCCGGGCGACTGTTGGAGCATCCGTTGGCAGACGCCCTGCAACAGATGGGTCTTACCGACGCCGCACTGGCCATGGATAAACAACCCGCCGCCGGCGCGCTCGATCTGGCCTAGGTCGTGGGCGTCGTCGGCCGAACCGGACCCTGTTTCGGAGGCCGGGGTCAACGCCATGGCTGCGGCGTAAGCCAATTCGTTGCACGAGCCGACCACGAAATCTTCAAGCCGATGCCGCAGTGGGGCCGCCAACGCGGGATCGAATCCTCCCGCGGGCCGAGTCCCCGCCCCCGCCGAGACACGGCCGTGGTTGAAATTCAGTCCTCCCGCCCGGGCCGGACCCAACGCCTCGGGTGCCGGCAACGAAACCGGTGAGGCCGCGGACCCGACCGGAGCGTTCGACCGAGCCGCGGCCGTGGCAAACCGGTCCGGTTCGAGGGTGACTTTCAGCTGTACCGTGCCGTCGCCCGGCACCACATCTGCCGCGACCTCTCGCAGGTCATCCGCAAAATCGCTGCGGATCTTTTCGGCCATAAATCGGTTGGGCACCGCCACATGCAGCGTTCGTCGCTCGGCGTCGTACCGCAGTCGCACCGAAGGTTGAATCCAGAGATCGTACCGCCGCGACCCGACGCGATCCGCCAGCCGTCGTTGGATATTCGACTCGATGTCCGGAGCTGACGCAGCCGTCGCTTGTTGATGATTGATCGAGAGGTCCGCCGACGGGGCAAACACCGCCGCGGAATCCTCAGCGGGCGCAGAATGATGGTGAGAACGGGTAACACGGGACGGGGCAATGGCCATAGCCACTCGCTTCCTTCTGACGGCCCGATGACGGAAGCAACCCAGCGGGTCACCCACAGGCGGGAACGTCTCACTACGCAGCCAGAAGACAGCCATCTGCCGCCGCCGGAGCGAAGGCCCTAACCTGTAATCTCGATGTCTGCGCAAGGGTCGAGTCGAGGCGAGTCCATTCAAGAGCCGCGTGATCGGCCGACCAAAACGAAACGGCGGGAGCCCACTTTCCGTCAGGGAAAGTTGGTTGACCTTCGGGGGGGGTGGGCGAATCCACCCTTCCTGGCCACCGCAAGACTCCGTCGGTACGCCGTGGTCTAGACAAGATCGACGCCCGATGAGATGCCGAAATCTGTCCAGACATGACCATGTGGGCCTCCACCGAAGCGGGGACCACGCCGACCGTGGCGGTTTCTCCAAGCGGGTTTGCCACATTCCTTGTGACGGGCCGGCCGATATTTTCACGCGGGTCACCAGTTCCTTCGGCAACAACGATGAGGATAAGACTTGACCCCCAATGCTTCAAGGCTCCCCGCCGTCCACGGTCCCGCTTGCTTTTGGTTGGTACAGTTTTGACAATGACTTAACGCTCCGAAAGTTTCTTATCAACCATGCGATTGTGCATTTCTTTTACCCTGTGGAAAAATTGCTTACCGCACGATGACCTTTCGCTAACGCTGCATTTACCGCAGAGTTGTGGCACCTTTTGCTTGGCATGGTGAATTCGGTTGCCCCCCCACTCAACAAGAATGTTGCGGTAGATCCAAGATTTTTTAGAAACTCACCGAAGCCACGCCTTGAATCAAAAACCTCTCGGACCCATTGACGGCTACCCATCAGCCCGCAGCCTTGGGGACCGCTATCAGCGCCGTTTTGTGCAACGTCAGGCGGAAGCCCAGGTCGTGATAAAGCTTTAGGGCCGGGCGGTTGCGATCGTCCACCGCCAAGTGCAGCCCGTCGCCGCCCCCACCGTGAGCCTCGGCGATCCGGGCGGTACGATTCAGCGCTACCTCCATGATCTGCCGCGCCAGCCCCCGCCGACGCGCCCACGGCACCACGCCCAGATAAACCAACTCCGCACCGTTGCCCTCGCTCGAACCCGCCAATAACAACACCGCCGCCGGGCCCCGCTTCTCATCGCTCCAGACAATCCAGTCGGCGGGATTAAATTTCCCCGTCGCTTGGTGACCCGCAATCACGTCATCGATCTCCCGCAACCCCCGCAGCCCCGGGCAGTCCAGGGTGTCCTCGTAACTTTCCAAAATCGCCCGCGCAAACGTCGGCCGCGCCGCGTCGCTCCACGTGGTTACCTCCAAGGCCCTGCCTCCCAGCTTTACCGTTGGCACCGGCGACGCCGTGCGGCAGCCGGATCGGCACATGTACGCCAGGTCCGCCAAATGCGACATCCCCCCCACCTCCAGGGCCCGTTGATTCAGCTCTTGCCCCGGCTCCAGCAACCCCTGCACCAGATTGACCCGCCGCGGATCGATCTCATCGATCGCGTGCCCCACCAATCGACCCGCCTGCGGCACCGACCCCTCCACCGCCAACGGCGACAAGAACAGCATTGCCGTGCGACCCACCCCCGGCACGATCAACGTCGCCACCGCCGACCGACGACCTTCCCGGACCATCCACAAATACGAAAGATCCAGATCCTGCTTTGCCGCAAAGTCCAAAAACGGCCGACTCACCGCCTCCCCCGCCCGCAGCCGCCCGGTCAACAACACCCCCAACGCCTCGGCCCGCCCTTTCGGACCCACCCGTTCCAACACCGCATCGTCAGTAAAGCGACTTAACACATCACAATTTTAACAACCCCACGGACAAAGTATTTGTCAGCCTTGCCCCTTCGTCCCACCGCAACTTCGGACCATCAGTCAATTTTCAAAGGCAAACTTACAAAGACATCACGCAGATATCACCCCCGAATCCGAGAAGCGAGACGACCCCGCCGCCGCTGAGAAGCGGCAGGCCGCGGCGTTCGATGCGTTCTTGCGATTCGGGAAGGAAGACGTCAACCCCGAGCAGCGGCAAGCGTTGATTGAAACTAGCGACAGCGAATAGAGCCGCTTGCCCTGGCCCGCCGCTTTAAGCAATGGACGCGGGCGTGTTGGGATGGGGCTTACGCCGCTTACCGGCTTAAGATGGCGGTCCGGTCTGAGTGATGACGTCCTGAATTCTTAAACTAAATTGTGTAGCTAATCAGATGCGGTGAATAGAGATACAATCACCGCACGGTTTGCGGTGAATAATGCAATATATCCACGAGCATTCAGATTGGCCGTCATTTACCTGGGACCACGAGGCGTTGGTCGGGTTGGTGGCGTCGGTCCGCCACAAGCAAGGCAAGCACCTCGGGAGGATGGAAGCACTGGGTTTTGACTTGCGTGCTGAAGTGAATCTGTCGGCGCTGACCGAGGAAGTAGTCAAATCCTCGGCGATCGAAGGAGAGCACCTCAATACAGACGAGGTCCGTTCGTCGATCGCACGGAAGCTTGGGCTGGACGTGGCGGGTCTGCCCGAACCCGGGAGGCAGGTTGAAGCGGTTGTGGACATGATGCTGGATGCAACCGGCAACTACAGTCAGCCACTCACCGCCGAGCGTTTGTTTGGTTGGCAGGCGTCGCTGTTCCGACGGGCCGCAGCGGGATGTTTAAGATCACGGTGGGGGGGTGGCGGACCGGCCAAGACGGGCCGATGCAGGTGGTGTCGGGACCGATAGGCAAAGAACGGGTCCACTACGAAGCTCCCGACGCCGAGCGCGTCCCCGACGAAATGGATCGTTTCTTGGCGTGGTTCGGAACACCGCAGAAGATCGACCCCGTTCTCCGGGCGGGTGTCGCGCATTTTTGGTTTCTGACGATCCACCCGTTTGACGACGGCAACGACCGGATCGCATCTGTGCTCGTAACGAATCGACTAGGGCACGATCGACATCGGAGCCTTGTAGCAAGAGTTCTGCTTCTAGTGCTGCACTTGCCGCCACCGGTACGGACTTCGTAGATGTTTCGCCGTCACTTGAACGTAGTGATCTTTAGCGAGAACTGGCGATCTAAGCTCAAGGCGATCGAATCGGCCGAGTCGTAACGCTCATAAAAAACTTCGCCGTGATCGTGATAATCGACGGCAGGGCTTCCGGGGGCTAGGGATCCAATAATTATATTTCAGGCCGAGCGACGCTGCCTACGCTGCTTCGGACCCTGACCGACCCTCTCGCCGGTGAAAGCATCCGGGGCCGTGCTAAACACCTTCTCCAGCTTGCCCAGCACGTCTCCTAGTGCGGCCCCGACTTTCTCAAACGGCCGGTTGCTGTAGGCGTCGGCGAGTTCGTCTGTAGCGACCGGCTGGCCGTGGCTTAGGAACACTCCGGCAACTTCCCCATCGGACGCCTGCCGGACTAGTTGAGCGGCGGTTTTTCGCAAATGCTTGAACGGCAGCCACCAGTCGGGAGCCAGCCCGGTGTCGCGTTCGATACGTCGGCGTAGGTTCCCCCACGTATTACTGATCCGCTGCCGGGTGTAAGGCTGGCCACGGTCGGTCAGCATCACCAGTTCACCCTTGGCCGGCCGAACCCGCTGCCACCAATCCAAGGCCTTCTGCGTCTCGGGCCATAAAGCGAACTCGGCATAAACCCCCGACTTCCGTCTGATCCGTTTGATGCTGTCGCCCTCGACCTCATCCCAAAGCAGCGTCGATATTTCGGCTTGGGCCATCGCCCCGTTGAGTCCGAGCAGGATCAGCAAACGCTCGAAGTCGGTGGCGTATCGGTAGATCGTCGCAAGCTCTTCCAAGCCGAGAACCTTGACGCCGTGCCGCCGCTGCCCCAGTTCGGCATCAGTCCGTAGCCGTCGCAGGTTCACCTTGAGGGCGTCGATGCCGTGGCGGGGAAGTTCCCAGTCGAAAGCGTCGGACCGGTCGAGCCAGCGGACGAAGCGGCGGGCAGACGACAAGTGGTTGTCTACGGTGGTGACGCTGATCGGTTTGCCCGACCCCTTACCGCCACGGGTCATCGCCTCGGGCCGGGCCGACCAGTAGTTCTTGATCCACTCCATCGACGAATACCCGAAGTCGCCGAGGTCCATGTCGTGAATCGCGTTCTTGAGCCGCCGGGCGTTGGCCGCCTCTACCCTGCCGCCTTCCTTACGGTTGTGTTCTTGGGCGTGAACCCCGTAGGCGTCCAGAGCTTCATAGAGGTTCGAGCCGTTGACCCCCGTCGGCATCGGGATGTCGGCGATCCGCGCGCTAACGCGGGCCTGACGGCTTCGATGCTCGGCGTGGCCACGATGGACCTCCAAGCCCCGCTCGGCGGCTTCCTCATCGGCAGGGATAGTCTGGATTAGATGGCCGTATCGTTGCCTCAGGTAATCCAGACGGGTCAGGTAGGCCACGTCCCCCTTGTCGTGCTCCGCTGGACCCACCCGGATGTCGTGCTGATGCTTCCTGATCGCCTCGGCGACGGTCAACGCTTCCTCGGTCCAGACGGGTTTCTCGGGGGTCTGGTCGGGTGGTGCGTAGGTGCCAACAGGCACCGCCGCACGCTCGTGCTGATCGACTACGACCTGCCATAGAAGCCCCAGCTTGTAGTGGGCAAGCTCGGCCTTCTGGAGGTCGCGGCCGAGCCTGAATTTCTTCTGCCCCGACCGGCCGGTCAGCCATCCGATTTGGCGGGCGTATTGGCCTGAGCTATCGGGCTTCAAAAGTGCCTTAGAGGTCGCCATAGTGTCTTAGCTCCGCGTCTCGATTGAGGGTCTTTTTCGACCTCTAGCGAGGCCTCGATAAGACACTTTATCACGGTTCTAAGACAAAAAATAGCTATTTCTAAGACATCAGGAGGGGTGTGGGGTAAATAAAAATCCGTAAATCGTTACCATTAAACGACTTACGGATTTAATTAGGCGGAGAGGGCGGGATTCGAACCCGCGGTACGGGTAATACCCGTACGACGATTTAGCAAACCGTTGCCTTCAGCCACTCGGCCACCTCTCCGGGAGGTGTCGCGTTTGTCGATGCCATCACAAGATGGGACCGGGGTGAACGCGACGGGCGATCTGACATCACTTTACCTTGTTCAACGCACCTGGGAAGGCGGTTGGCGGGCAAACTGATTCCGTCTGTTCCCGGGTGGCGTTCGCGTGGGTCAGTCCAGACCGATCGGTGTCGTCACGGGGGGGAACAATGCCGATGGCTGGACTTGAACCAGCGACCTAAGGCTTATGAAGCCTCCGCTCTGACCAACTGAGCTACACCGGCGGCGGCGGAGCATTGTAGTTGGTCGTGGCGATCATTCAACTGCGGCCCGAGGGGGATGAAGTATCCATCTGGAGTTCGAAAGCTATATCGGGCGATCTGCCGGGAGTCGGGCTCCGTACAATGAGCCGGCAGGTGAAGATTGCCGGATAGTCACGAAACAAGGGCAGGTGTATGGGAAGTTTGTTGTTTGAGGATCCCTGGGCGTTGGTGGTGGGGCTGGTGGCGTTGGCGGGGATACTGCGGGTGGGGGGGAAGCGGCGTGGCGATGCGGCGGGGGGGCGAGGGCTGGTGATGGCGTCGTGGGTCGCGTTGTTGCTGGGCGTGGGGCTTTATGGGTTGAGCCGTTGGGTCGAGACGGACCGGGAGGCGTTGACCCGGCTGACCGAGGATTTCGTGCGGGCCACGTCGCCGGTGGACGAGCCAGCGCTGGCTAACCTATTGGACAGTCGGGCCTTCTTGCTGGGTCCGGGGGGGATGGTGTGGGACGAGTTGTCGGCGGGTTTTATTGCCGAGAAGCTGAAGCAACACCAGGTGGAGGGCAGCGGATTACGTCAAGCCGATGCGGTCGCGTCCCGGCCGGGGTGGGGGACGAGTACGATGGACGTGAGCAGCAGGGTGTCGGGTTACCCGGCCCGGACGACTTGGCAGATCGTTTGGCAGCAGCAGCCCGACGGTGACTGGACCATTCAAAGTATGACCTGGCTGACGTTTCGCAATCAGCCCGCGACCCGGAACCTTTACTGATGCAAAATCGCGCACGTTGTTTATCGTTGGTGTGGTCTGCTTTTTGGGCGGGTTGCCTGGTCTTGAGTCTCATCGGAGCCGGGCCAGCGGCGGTGGCCCAGTCGGCGGAGGTCGTGGGGGTTACCGAGAAAGTGGCCGTGCAGTTGCGGCCCCAGTGGACGGCCGGCCAGGCGACACGGTACGAATTTTGGAACCGTTTCGATAAAGAGACGCAGGTGGATTTTGCGGGAAAAACCCAGAACCAGACGACGGTGACCGAGGTCACCGGCGAGGTGAGTTGGGCGGTGGTGAACGTTCGGCCTGACGGCGGAGCCGACTGCACCATGACGCTGGACTGGATGCGGGTCCAAACCCAGGTCACCGCCAGTAATGGTCGATCGCAGGAAACCGTGGCGGATTCTCGGAAACCCGGAACGCCGGAGACCAAGCCGATGGTCGAATTGTTGTCGGCCATGACTGGCGTGGCCATGAAAGTCAAGGTAGCCCCCGACGGCAGCATTATCGAAGCCAAGGGCCGAGACGAGATGGTGCGCAAGACCGAATCGCCGGATTTCTTGCCCTCCGCCCTGGATTTCGTCGAATCGGCATCGGATTTGGCGACGCTGCCCTTTGCTCCCCCCGCGTCGGCCGCCACGGCGGATGAACCGGCATCGTTGACGATCGGCAAGACGTGGAACGCGGACTTCACCTGGGATCACGAAATGGGCAAATTGGATCAGCGTTGGGACTACACCCTGGACCGGGTGGAAAACATCGCGGGCCTGCCCGTGGCGGTGGTGACCGGCCAAGCCAAGTTCAAGCTCGATCCCAAATTGCCCGATCGACCCGCGGGGGCGCCGCCCGTCCAGGTCAAGCTGATTAACGGTGAAGCCACCTGCGAGATATTGTTTGATTTGGTCCGAGCCGAGGCCGTGGGCCGACACACCACCGGTCTCGAAACGATCCGGGTGAGCGCCAAGCTGCCCGACGGCCGACAGTTTGTCCGCACGATCAGCGAATCATCGACCGGCCAGGTCTTGCGGCTTACCGAGAAGTAGCGAAGCTCGCGGTCGTCTCCACGTCGCCCGCATTCCCGATGAGGTTGTCCCTCCGTCATGCAACACATCCTCGGCCAACGCCAAGCCATCGACCAACTCCAGTCCCAGCTCATGTCGGGGCGGGTCCATCACGCCCAGATTTTCCACGGTCCCGCGGGCGTCGGCAAGTTCACCACCGCGTTGGCGTTGGCCAAGATTCTGCTCTGCCACCAGCCCGCCGCCGATCTGCAGGGCCGACCGTCGGCCTGCGGTGAGTGTGTATCCTGCAAGACGTTTCGTGATTCAGCCGACCCCATACTCGCTGACGCCGGCGACATAAAGAACCCGATGCCCGGCCCGGCGGAATCGATCACCCACCCGGATCTGCGGGTGGTCAACAAAGAACTCGCCCGCTATAGCGACGACGCCAATGTGCGCAACCGCAAGCTCACCACCATCCCCGTGGATGTGCTGCGGTCCGCGCTGATCGAGCCCGCCCACCGCGGTGCCCAACTCAACCACGGCAAGGTTTTTGTGGTCGACGAAGCCGAATTGCTCAATGCGGCGGGTCAAAACGCGCTCCTGAAAACCCTCGAAGAACCGCCGACGCCCGATGCCGGCAGCGGGACGACGATCATCCTGGTGACGTCCAACGAGGACCGACTCTTGCCCACGATCCGCAGCCGCTGTCAACGGATCGGTTTCACGCCGCTGCCCGACGAACTGATTGCGCGGCAGCTGCAGGCCTGGGAGAGTCGACTTTCCCCGGCTGAGCGGACCTGGATGGTCGGTTATGTTCAGGGCAGCCTGGGCCGGGTGAGGTTGAGTCTGGACTACGGCCTGGCGGGGTGGGCGGAGGTGATTCTGGGCCAAATTGAAAAGCTCGTCCGCGGCCGCGCTACGCCCGCCCTGGGCGCGGACTTGGCCGAGCGCATCAACGGTTTTGCCGAGGCCTGGGTCAAGCGTCACGACAACGCCTCGAAGGAAGCCGCAAATAAGCTTGCCGCGGGCTTGATGTTTTCGTTGGTGGCGACGCACGCCCGGCAGCAACTCGATCGACTCGCCGAGGCTTGCGATCCCGCTGACCCTGCCGAGGCGGAGGCCCGGTTGACCCCGTGGTTAGAGGTGATCGAAGCGCGTACGGACCGCCGAAAGCCGCTTGGCGGCCAACGTTAACCTCGGTCTGACCTGCGACGGCTTGGCGGCCACCATCGCCACCGCTCTCCGCCGCGTCCGTGTCGCGGCGTGAGCCCGCGGCGGATTAGCCCTTCCGTCGGTCACGTTTCCTAGCATGGCCCGGCCCGAAAAACTACCGCATTTGCACGACGCCGAAACGCTCGGCCAAATTATCTCCATCAATCACCTGCCCCAATCGTAATTCCTCATTCCTAATACCCCACGCCCATCACTCATATGAAATACAAACTCGTTGCCCTCGACCTTGACGGAACCCTGCTGGGCCCCGATCACCGCGTCAGCGACGCCAATGTCGCCGCGATTACCGCGGCTCAGGACGCGGGCACCCTGGTCGTGCCCTGCACGGGTCGGGGCTGGCGCGAGTCCGTGTCGTGGATCGAAAACGTCACCGGGCTGACCTACGGCGTCTTTAACACCGGCGCAGTCGTGGTCGATATGAAAGACGGCAAAGCCATCGATGTGGCGGATTACGAATCCGCCCTGGCGTTGCAACTCGTCGAGTTTCTGCGTGACCTGCCCGATGCCGTGCTGGTTTATCAGGAGCACGGCCGGGCGGGCCGAGACTATCTGGTCACCGGTGACGGCCAGCTCATGGACAACACCCGCCGGTGGTTCGACATGAACGACATCCGGTACCACGAAAATGCTCACCCCACCGAAGACGATCTGCGTCATTGCTTGCGCGTGGGCGTGGTTATCGGGGGCGAGCAGGCGTTCGAGGTTGAAAAGCGGGTTAACGAAAGGTTCGGCGATCAGGTCGACCTGCACTGTTTTGCGGGTGTCCCCACCGCGGCCGACCCCAGCCGGGACCGGGTGTACATCGTCGAGATATTCCCCAAGGGCGTCACCAAGTGGCGCGGCGTCCTCTGGCTCGCCCGGCAACACAGCATCGATCCGGCCGCCGTCGCCACCATCGGCGACGAGATCAACGACACCGCCATGATTCAGCACGCGGGCCTGGGGATTGCCATGGGCAACGCGAAGCCTTCGATCAAGGAGATCGCCGGCCGGCAAACGCTGTCTCATTCCGAAGACGGTGTCGCCCACGCAATCCGGCAAATGCTGGACGGGGCTTGGTGAGATAGGCAAGCAGTACTGCCGCGAATTTCTTGGATGAACTCAATTACGTTAGGTTACTTGACCCACATGGCAATTTTCCAAGTCATCACTGTTATTGCCGCGCCACCGGAGACATGTTTTGACCTTGCACGAGACATGAGTTTCCACGTGCAAAGTCTCGCGCACACCGGCGAAAAAATTGTCGCCGGAGTCGATGCGGGGCTCATCGAGTTAGGTCAGATCGTCACTTTTCGTGGACGGCATTTGGGTTGGACGCAAGAAATGACCGCCCAAATGACACGGTTTGATCGTCCCCGCCATTTTCAAGATCAGATGATCCAGGGTCGATTTGCACACTTTGTGCACGATCACTATTTCGAATTGCATAACGGCGGCACGCAGATGCGTGACGTCATCGACTTTGCTTCGCCTTGGGGCTTGATAGGGCGGTGCGTCGACGCACTGCTCATGAAAAAATACCTTTGCAGGCTTATTTCCGGTCGCGGCACCCAGATCAAAATCGAGGCAGAACACCGGCAACGAGATCTGCTTTCTTGATCTGCGAAATCTGCGGAAACATTGCTTTTTCTCTTTAACAAACTCATGCTCCAAGTCCCCCTCCACCGCCTGCCCCACGGCCTCCCACATCCGCTGCCCGCTTACCAAACCGAGCACGCCGCGGCCATGGACCTGTGCGCCGCTCCGGAAGATGGGCAGCCCGTCATCCTGGATCCGGGTCAGATTGCCGTAATCCCCTGCGGGTTTCGGATGGCTGTGCCCGTGGGTTACGAAGCCCAGGTCCGGCCCCGCTCGGGCCTGGCCACGAAATACGGCATCACCCTGCCCAACAGCCCCGGCACGATCGATGCCGACTACCGCGGCGAAGTCAAAATCCCGCTGATCAACCACGGCCCGCGATCCTTCATCATCGAGCCCGGGATGCGCATCGCCCAGATGCTCCTCGCTCCCCTGCCCCGCGTGGCGTGGCAGCAAGTCGATGACCTGCCCCCCACCCCCCGCGGCAGTGGCGGCTTCGGGCATACCGGATAATCCCCCGTGTGAAGTGACTCATGCTTCCGCTGGCCCGCGATACAATCCCGCCATGACCGCGTGCCGCCCCAGTTTGTACTTGCTCGCGGCGTTGCTGCTTACGCTGCCCCTGGCGGGTTGCGAAAGTGTCTTGGGCAAATTTATCGTCCGTTCGCCCAACCACGGCAAAACCCTGCGTAAAGTCGATACCCTGCCCCCCGTGGCGCTCGACCACACGGTGATCGACCACCGCCTGCGGGTGCCCATCCCAGGCGACAGACCCGCCAATCTCGCGGTCTGGATCATCGAACCCAGCAACGAAGAAGTGGTCACCCTCGAGAGTGACGCCGGCCCGGTCTTTCGCGTCCCGCTCGATCAGCCCCGCTGGATCAGTCCCCGCCCGCCCCGCGGAACCGTGCTCATCCTCCACGGCTACCACGATCAGATGAATGAAACCCGCTATCTGATGTGGGCCCGCACCTTGGCGGCGGCGGGCTACCGGGCGGTGTTGCTGGATCAGCGGGGCCACGGCCAATCCACCGGCGACTGGTCGTCCTACGGCGTCCGCGAATCCGCCGACCTAGTCGCCGTCCTCGATTATCTCCAGCAAGCAGACTTGCTTACCGATCACGTCGGTGTGATGGGCGTGTCGTTCGGGGCCGCGACCGCGGTTCATCTGGCCGACCGCGATCCGCGGATTCGTGCTTTGGTTCTTATATCGACCTACACCAGCATGCGGGACGTCGTGCCGGACTTCGGCCGCGCGATCGGTTTCGAAAGCTACACCGACGCCAAATTTCAGCGTATCGTCACCCACGCCGGCGATCACGCGTCGTTTGATCCCGACGAATCCGATACCCTGACCCGACTCTCGCGGTTAAACCGCCCGGTCCTGATTATCCACGGCGAAGACGACTACCTCATCCCCATTCAGCACGCCCTGCGACTGGAGCAGGCTGCCGACTCCGAGCAGGTCCAACTCATCCGCGTGGCCGGCGCCGACCACACCTCCCTGGCTGACCAGATTGCCGAACCGGTCCGCCTGCCCCTGATCGGCTGGTTTGATCGTTACCTGGCCCCGGCTTCGGCTATTCCCTGAGCCTTCCACCGGTTTTCCCCACCGGCGTTCCCACTGTTGGGACCGACGAAAGTCGCCTGTTTCCAATCCTGCTGAATCCTTCCCCCCCCGGCCGATAACGCTTGGGTCAGCGCGATCATTATGCGCGTCGGGTTTGTCCCATTGATCGTCCCCGTGGGGGCGTCCCTCTCATTTTTTCAACGTGCGGGCTTTGGTCCGTACCCCCATTCGCCCCGAGATTCCCATGGCCAAACGTAAAACCAAGCAGCAACAACACATCGATGAGCGCCTGGCCGTCCTCCGCCAGATCGCCTTGGCCCTCGCGGTGGGTTGCTGGATCATCGTAACCGCGTCTTTGCTGAGCTACGACCCCGCCGATCGCCCCTCGACCAGCGTCGGCATCACCAACGACAACACCGCCAACTGGATCGGCCCGCTGGGGGCCGCGATCGCCCACGAGGCCTACGTCGTCGCTCGGCCCCGGCGTCTGGGTCATGGCCTCTGGGCGTCGGCGCCTGGCTCACCCTCACGTTCGCTCAGCGTTCGGTCAATCAGTTGGCCATCCTGCGCTGCTGGGCCTGGTGATCATGACCGCGACGACCTCCGGCCTCATCGCCGTGATGACCACCAGCTTCGTCGCCGGCTACGACGGCCGACCCGAAGGCCCCGGCGGACTCCTCGGCGTCTTCATCCACGAAGAACTCGTCAACCGTTTCGCCTCCGCCGGCAGCCTGCTTATCCTCGGCATCGCCTTCTGGATCGGGGCCTTGCTCGCGGTCGATCAGCTCGTCTTGGCGATCCCTCGCGTGCTGGCCGAGGGAGTGCTGCGGTTGACCAACGTCAGCCGTGACCGATTCCCGCACTTATGGACCGCCTGCCCCGCCTGACGATGCCGCAGTTTCGACTGCCTTCCCTCGCCAGGCCTCGCGGGCATGGGCGGCGCCCGGAGCCACAGCCGGGAAACCGACCTCGACGGCGACCCGCATCGAGCTGCCCCGCAAGTCAAACGCAAAGCCCTGCACCAAACGTCAAGGTCGCTACATCGACGCGGACGATGCCGATCCGGTCGAGCCCGACGCGGAAGAAATCGAAGCGATCCCCGAGACCGCCGGTGGCTTCGGCGGCACCGAGCAACTCGCCCCCGTCGATGACGAAGCGACCTACGACGACGACCGAACTCGAGGCCGACGAGGACTCGCGGCGACGCCCCCGCGGCCTACGTCAATTCCAAAAAGAAATTCGACCCCGACGAACTCCGCGCCAAGATGGCGCAGATGCCCATCAACTTCGCCAAGAAGCAGGACACCCACGAAGCCCCCATCCGCGAGAGTCGACCTCACCGGCTACCAGTTCCCCGAAATCGACCTGCTCGAAGAACCCGACGCCGGCTTCACCGACGAGATGCACGAGATCATCAAGCAGCAGGGCGAACAGCTCCAGGCCGCCCTGCTCGAATACAAAATCCAGGGCGAAATCGTCAACATCGACTCCGGCCCGGTCATCACGCTTTTCGAAGTCCGCCTCGCCCCGGGCACCAAAGTTTCGCAGCATCAACGCGATCGACTCGCGACCTGGCCCGCGCCCTCAAAGCCCCGAACATCCGCGTCGTGCCCAACATGGCCGGCAAGGACACCATCGGCATCGAAGTGCCCAACCTCAAAAAAGAACGCGTCCGCCTCAAAGAACTGATGAGCGTCAACCGCGAAGCGGTCAGCAAGATGAAGCTGCCGATGTTCCTGGGCAAGGACGCCTCGGGCAACCCACTGGTCCAGGACCTCAACGCCATGCCCCACATGCTCATCGCCGGCACCACCGGCTCGGGCAAGTCCGTCTGCATGAACTCCATCATCATGTCCTTCCTCTTCACCAAACGACCCGACGAGCTCAAGCTCGTCCTGGTGGACCCGAAGATGGTCGAGATGTAGCATGTTCAAATCGATCCCGCACCTGATGTGCCCGGTCGTCACCGAGATGGGCAAGGCCGCGCAGATCCTCGAGTGGGCCGTCACCAAGATGGACGAGCGCTACGAACTCTTGGCCGAGGTCGGCGTCCGCGATATCGGCACCTACAACGACCTGGGCTGGGACGAAATCAAGGACCGCCTGGAAATCGAGAACGACGACGAGGCCGCCCGCATCCCCAAGAAACTGCCCTACCTGGTCTTCGTCATCGACGAATTGGCCGACCTGATGATGACCAACAAGGAGGTCGAAGGCTCGATCGTCCGCATCGCCCAGAAGGCCCGTGCCGTGGGCATCCACCTGATCCTCGCGACCCAGCGGCCGCAGGCCAACGTCGTCACCGGCCTGATCAAATCCAACATGCCTTCACGCGTCTGCATGAAGGTCGCCTCGGGCATGGACTCCCGCATCGTGCTCGACTCCAAGGGCGGCGAACTGCTGCTGGGTCACGGCGACATGCTCTTCCTCTCGCCCCGCTCCTCCGACCTGATCCGCGCCCAGGGCACGCTGGTCGACGACAGCGAGATCCGCAAGTCCGTCAAATTTCTCAAGACCATCAGCCAGCAATCCTTCGAACCGCAGCTGGTGCAGATCAAAAACGGCGGCGACGCCGAGGCTCTGGACGAAGAACGCGATGAGTTGTTTAACGACGCGGTGCTCTGCGTACTTGAGACCGGACGCGGCTCGGTTTCACTGCTCCAACGCCGCCTGACCGTCGGCTATTCCCGCGCCTCCCGCATGATCGAGCAGATGGAAGCCTCGGGCATTCTGGGACACCACAAAACCGCCCAGGCCCGCGAAGTCCTCATCAGCCCCGAGGAATGGGAAGCGATGAAGGCAATGATGGAAGCCGACCTCGCCGAGCAGGGGGAAGGCGACCCGGCCCCCGAAGCCAACGTGGCCGAACCCGAAACAGAGTCGGAAAGGAGCGTGGAAGCCTCGGCCAAAGTCGAAACACACGATACGGACGAATCCGCTGAAGCCGCTGATGACACCGATGAGGAAGTCGAAAACGATACGGAAATCCAAGCCTCCAATGAACTACGTGATGACGAGGGATACGACGAGGTTCGTGATGCCGGCGAAGAGGTTGACGACGATGAGGAGGAATGGGAAGAAGCCGACGACGATACCCTGCGTTAATGGAACAACTCGACGGGCAGTGATGTCTACGAGGCCATAAAATTTTCGTTAAAAACCCAAGATTTATCGTGGGTTTTTTAATATTCCTTGTCGTTCGCGCCTAGGGTTGACGCATCATATATCCCCCCCCCGAAAGGAGCACACCATGTCCAGCAAGTTCAACGAAGGCGATAGCGTCAAATGGAAATGGGGCAGCAACTACGCCCACGGCAAGATCAAAAGCATTTTCGAAGAAAAAACCACCCGCAAGATCGACGGCAACGAAGTCACCCGCGACGGCACGAAAGATGACCCCGCCCTCTACATCACCAACGATAAGGACGATGCCAACAACGTCCTGAAACTCGCCAGCGAAGTCGAAAAGGACTGACCGTATCGAGTCTTTCCAGACTATGTTCGGCTTCGGCGAGGATTGATGCACGCCGTCGATGTCGGGTCCGGTGATGCTGCAAGAAAGCCGGAGCAGTCCAGGTCAAAGTTCAATGCGGCCGAGGTATTGGGCTGGCGCGATACGATCGTGTTTAATAGTTAGATCATGACTCATTCCTCCCATGCCGCGGCCCATCACCGGATCCGTCGTGATCACGCATTAGAAACCGCGGAAGACTACGTTGAGGCCGTGGCGGACCTGATCGAGCAGAAAACTGAATGCCGTATCGTGGACTTGGCAGAGCGCTTCGGGGTCTCCCACGTCACGGCCATCCGGGTAGTTAAACGGCTGGTGGGCGAGAAGCTGTTGACGACCCAGCCTTACCGACCCATCCAATTAACGGGCAAGGGGCGTCGGTTGGCCAAAAAATGCCGCGACCGTCACGAGGTGGTTTATCAGTTCTTGCGTAAGTTGGGCGTCGGTGAGCGGGTTGCAGTCGTCGATGCGGAGGGGATCGAACACCATCTCAGCCCGGAAACCCTCAATCAAATGCGGGACTACCTCGAGGCGTAGTCCTGTTTCGGTTTAAGTCGAGGCCGATGCCTCATTTCGTTTATGCATCCGGCGACGTCTCGCCTCCAGATAAAGAGTCGTTCGACACGCCATCGTAGCCTAGGCTACAATTCAACTCTTTAGAGTCGCGTCGATCGTTATGGCATAAGAAACTAGAGCATACTTAGGGCACACGATGAATTTTTTGAGTCAGTGGACCAAGGCCCGGCGTTTCCGGGATAGCGTGATCAGGGCGGGCGGTTTGGCGGTGTTACTGGTTATGGCGGCATGCACCCCTTCGGAAGCTGACGATGATTACACCATCGTCGCCACCACCGGGATGGTGACCGACATGGTCAATCAGATCGTGGGCGACCGGGCTCAAGTCACTGGACTCATGGGCTCGGGGATCGACCCGCATCTGTATAAACCCACGCGGAGCGACATCAGCCGGTTGATGTCGGCCGACGTGATTTTTTACAATGGGTTGCTGCTCGAGGGGAAGATGACCGACGCGCTGATCCGTGCGGCGACGGCGGGGAAAAGCGTCCACGCCGTCACGGAACTACTCGACGAGCGATTCTTGCTTGAACCCGAAGAATTTGCCGGACTCTACGACCCACACGTATGGATGGACCCCTCGGCCTGGGCAAGAACCGCGGAAGTCATCCGAGACCAATTGATCCAACACGACCCCGAGGGACGAGCCACTTACACGCAAAATGCGGAATCCGTCATCGAAAAGGTCAATAGCCTTGATGCTTACGCCGAGAAGGTTTTGATGAGCGTCCCCGAACGGCAGCGTGTGCTGGTGACCGCCCACGACGCGTTCAATTATTTTGGGCGACGGTACGGCTATGAAGTCGTGGGGATCCAAGGCCTTTCCACCGAGTCCGAAGCCGGCGTGCAGGACATTGAAAAGCTCGTCACCCTGCTGGTGGAGCGGAACATCCGGGCGGTCTTCGTCGAATCGACCGTCTCGCAGCGCAACATCGAGGCTTTGGTAGAAGGCGCTAAATCCCGGGGTCATGATGTCACGATAGGCGGCGAGTTATATAGCGATGCGATGGGCAAAGCCGGCAGTTATGAAGGAACGTACGTGGGCATGATCGATCACAATGCCTCGGTCGTGGCCAGAGCCTTGGGCGGTGAAGTACCCGATGGCGGAATGCAAGGTAAGCTCGCCGAGCGTTGATAAGTTGGTATTGACACGGTTTATTTTAGTGTGTCATGCTTGTTGATCTTGTGGCATGGACAGCTCGATTGTTTGAACACTGAGGCTCGTGATTTCGCCTTGAGCATTAGAGACTTTGACTTATGGCCCGAATCACGACTTCTCCTGACCCACTGACGGATCAACCGTCGCTAGCCTCACCCGCCTCGCAGTTACACGCCCGGCCCGAGCATTCGCCCGACAGTCCCGTATCGATTCACGCGATGACCGTGGCTTATCACCGCAAGCCGGTGCTGTGGGACATCGACTACGACGCCCCCGCCCACAAGTTGATCGCCATCGTCGGCCCGAACGGGGCGGGGAAAAGTACGCTCATCAAAGCATGCCTCGGGTTGGTCCCCCGGGCCACGGGGGAAGTCGAGTTTTGGGGTGAATCGTATGCCCGGCAAAGGTCGCGGGTGGGTTACGTCCCGCAGCGTGAGTCGGTCGACTGGGATTTCCCGGTCTCGGCCCTCGACGTGGTGTGCATGGGGCGGTATCGCAGAATCGGCTGGTGCCTGCCGGTGACGCGAAAACACAAGCGTGCGGCTTTGGATTGCATGGACCGGGTGGGCATGGCGAACTACGCGGGCCGGCAGATCAGTCAGCTTTCGGGCGGTCAGCAGCAGCGGATATTTCTTGCCCGGGCGTTGGCGCAGGAGGCGGAATTGTATTTCATGGACGAGCCGTTTGCGGGCGTCGATGCGGCAACAGAAAAAGCGATCGTCGATGTGCTGCGTGTGCTGCGAGAACGGGGCAAAACCGTTGTGGTGGTCCATCACGACTTGCAGACCGTAGCGGAATATTTCGACGAAGTGATCCTGTTGAACATGCGGATCGTTGCCGCGGGCCCGGTGGGTGAATTTTTTACTCAGGAGAATCTGCGTAAAACCTATGGCGGGAAACTCACCTTGCTGTCCGAGGCCGCCGAGGCGATATCGCGGGCCGGCGTCGAAAACCCCAAGCGATGAGTTTTCTTTCTCCCCCCCCGTCTATGCTGGCCCATGCCGGCCCGGAAAACCATTTGCACGCCGCGGCATCGATCACCAATGTGCAAGACGATTGGCCGACGTGGTGGCAGATTTTCGAGGTGCTCAGTTTGCAGGGGGGCTACAACACCACGGTCGTCGTGGTCAGCACGACTCTGCTGGGTATCGCAGCAGGGATAATTGGGGTCTTTGCGCTGCTACGCAAACGATCACTGGTGGGTGATGCGTTGAGTCACGCCACCCTGCCGGGGATCGGGTTGGCATTCATCATCGCCACGATGCTGGGGGCCGAGGGTCGCAGCCTACCGATACTCCTTTTGGGCGCCACGGCCACCGGCGTACTGGGTATCCTATGCATTCAGTGGCTGTCGTATTACACCCGTCTGCAAGAAGACGCGGCGATCGGGTTGGTACTCAGCGTGTTTTTCGGTGCGGGCGCGGTGATCCTGAGCATCATCCAAACGATGTCTACTGGGAATGCCGGGGGCCTGGGGCATTTCATTTACGGCCAGACCGCGGCGATGAACGCACGCGATGCCTACTTGATGGCGGGCATTGCCTTGACCGCGGTGATTGCGGCCACGCTGCTGCTGAAAGAATTTGCGATGGTGTGTTTCAACGATGCGTTTGCGAAAGTCGACGGCTGGCCGGTGACGTGGATCGACTTGCTGATGATGTCGCTGGTGGTCCTGGTCACGGTGGCGGGGTTGCAGGCGGTGGGGCTGATTTTGGTGGTGGCGATGCTGATCATTCCGCCCGTCTCGGCACGGTTCTGGACCGAACGCTTGTGGCTGTTGGTGGTACTGGCCGCAGTGATCGGCGGTCTGTCGGGCTACCTCGGTTCGGGCACGTCGGCGCTGCTGCCTCGCAAGCCGGCGGGGGCGGTGATCGTGTTGACCAGCGGGGTACTGTGTTTGATGAGCATGCTGATCGCGCCGCAGCGTGGGGTGGTGGCGTCGGGGTTGCGTCGGCTGCGGCTGCGATTGGCAATCGCCAGTGACCACCTGCTCGAGACCGCTTATCTTGCGGCGGGGGGGCAATCCCACGCCGAATTGGAACCTTCTGTAGTGCAGAGGCTAGCCAAACGAAGGGCGTGGAGCTGGCTTTTGCAAAAGGCGGTGCCGCTGCATCTTCGAAGACAGGGTCAGGGTCGATTCCGCGGGGGCCGGTTTGTTCCCAGCGCCGCCGGACTCGAACGTGGTCGGCGGGTGGCCCGCAACCATCGCCTCTGGGAACAATACCTCATCGCCTACGCCGACTTGGCTCCGACGCACATCGATTGGACCGTGGACCGGGTCGAGCACGTGCTGGATCAAAACATGATCGATGAACTCGAATCTCTACTTAAAGAACGCGGAATCAAGTCTCACCGGGTCAAAGATGCGAGAGGGGACGGGTAAACGAGATGAATCTTGACTACGGCCTGGACCTTTTTCCCCTCATGGCGGCTACGCTGGCGGCTTTGACCTGCGGGCTGCTGGGTAATTTTCTAGTGCTGCGGGGCCAAAGCCTGATGGGCGACGCACTGAGCCATGCGGTGTTACCGGGGCTGGTCATCGCTTTTCTCATCACGTCCTCGCGTAACCCTTTGCTGATGTTTGGCGGTGCGGCGGTGGCGGGGATGGTGACCGTGGTTTTAATCGAACTCATCAAGAAGCTTGGCCGAATTGAGCCGGGGGCGGCCATGGGCGTCGTCTTCAGCGTGATGTTTGCGATTGGCGTACTGCTCATTGAAAAAGCCGCTGCCAGTTCGGTCGATCTCGATGCGGACTGTGTGCTGTACGGCCAACTCGAAACCCTAGTCTGGTTCAACGCGCCCTCGAGTTTTGCCGGGTTGTGGTCTTGGGACACCCTCGCGGCGGTGCCACGGCAGGTGACGATGCTGCTGGGAATGCTGATTGTCGCGGCCTTGTTTGTCGGACTGTTGTTTAAAGAACTGCGGATCGCCGCATTCGACCCGGAGATGGCGACCGCGCAGGGGATCCACTCGGGCATGATGCATTATCTGCTCATGTTGTTCGTGGCCGCGGCGACGGTCGCTTCGTTTGAAGCCGTTGGATCGATATTGGTTATCGCAGTCCTCATTGCCCCCGCAGCAACCGCACGGCTGCTTACCGATCGTCTGGGTTCGCAAATCGCGGTCAGTCTCGCAGCCGCATTGATTTGTGGCGTCGGCGGATATCTTGCCGCAACGCTGATCCCCGCCGCGTTTCATATCGATAGCGTCAATGCCGCGGGCAGTATGACCGTAGTTGCCGGTGGGCTGGTGGTGCTCGCCGCGTTTATGTCGCCGTCCCACGGCCTGATTGCCCGGTACTTACGTCGTCGACGGCTGGGCCGTGATACCGCGGTCGATGACTTATTGGTGGGCTTGCTTCGTCTTGAGGAAACTCCACGAGCCACGCCTCGCATAATGACGGACCGAATGACCCAGCTCGCAATGGGGCGGCGATTGATTCGGCAGGGTAATGGCAAGCTTCAACTTACCAAGGCCGGCCGCAAGCAGGCGCAAATTATACTTCGTAACCACCGGCAGTGGGAAGATTATCTCGTTACCGAAGCCGGCGTCAGTCCGGACCACGTCCACCAAACCGCTGAGCAACTGGAACATCTTGGCATCGAACTAAATCGAGCTGCTATGACCGATCCCCATGGCAAACCCATTCCGCCGCGGACCACCGGATCGTCAGACCCCTAAAACCGAAAGCCGTCAAGCGTGGTCTGTCTTGTGTAAGCCATATCTCGAAACAAGCTGCGAAGTCTACTGATACAAAGCGATTGCAACTATTCGTCGATTCATAGATATCCGAAAGGTAGGCAAAACCCTATTTTTCGGTGGGTACCACGATACCCCGCATGATGGTCCGTTGGGCGAAGAGAAACACGGTGAGGGTGGGTAGGCTCGCAATAACCACCGACGCATACACCGTTGCGGACGAACTGCGCTGCTGAAACTGGTAAAGCCATACGCTAATGAGCCACATATCGCGATCGGGGGCGACGAGCAGCGGATACAAGAATGCGGTGTACGACGCGTTAAAGGTCTGCAGCCCCAGCACCGCCAAAATCGGTTTGCTTAATGCCAAAGTAATCTGAATAAACATCCGCCACTCGCCCGCACCGTCAATGCGGGCAGCTTCGTAAAGCTCACGGGGCAGTGAATCGAAAAAGCCTTTAAGCAAAAACACCATGTAGCCGTTCAATATAAACGGTAGCACCAGAGCCACCATCGTATTAAGCAAATGCATTTCTCGAAGAAGAATAAATTGAGGGATCAGGGTGACCATCGGCGGAAAAGCGGTGGTCGCCATCATCAAAAGCAGAAACTTAAAAGTTCCCGGAAGTTCGAAACGACTCATGGCATAGGCTGCCGATGAATTGACGAGGAGTGCCAAAGTCACACATAAAGTGACGAAGACCATAGTCAACACCAACGGTCGGCCTTGCAGTACTAATTCCTGAGTAACATTGATATAGTTGCGAGTGGCGTAATCCCAGCGTAATGCGTTTCTATTAAATTTGACATAGGTAAATTCAAGATCCGCCATGGGGACCAAGATTTTTTCAAAGCCAAGTTCGGTAGTGCCTAACGCAGAGTTCAACTCATCGGCATTGCGATAGCGGTCCTGGAGATAATCCTGAAACGCGTAGTCGGGGCCCACCAGAACTATCTCATCAATGGGTTGATCGGCAAGAAAGGCCGCATAGTCGAGTCGTTGAGCGCCTTCAACCCACCGGCCCTGGGGGAGATCTACCGAATCAAAACTTGTGATTGGCATGGACCAGGTCTGTGCCAGCTGTTCGATAGACCCATATCGTGCAGCTAGGTAGTTGCGGTACGCATAAAGATCAGGATCGGCCAAAGTGACAAACGAGGGGTTGACACGCTCACGGACAAACTCGATCCAATGTTCACGGAATAACGCCGTACCTGCACTCGGTACTTTTCGCGGCAGCACAAAATCATCGAACGATTTAAGCTCCAGGCTGTACGCTTGATTCATGAGTGCCGGATCGACTTGGCCGAATTGAGGGTAGGCCATGTCGGTGAGAAAAGCTCCGCTCAATGATACAAGCTGTCGGTTTGCCGCCGGTGCGTCCGCCAGCATCTCCAGATAAACTTCAGTGAGTACATTAGAGGGCACGCAAAGCGAGGGCTGAGCCAGTCGCATTGAGGTAGCACGATATTCAGCCAACTACTTATGGGAGTTCCGACTGATTCACTCAAAAGATCAAGGTTGCCGTCCAGCCGATCGCGGACCTTTGATTGTAGTTTACGAAGGTTTTCTGGAACCGTTTCGAAGCCGTGGATACCTCCCAGTCGTTGCCAATGTACCGGCAACGAATCGCTATTCATAAAGTCTCGAAGATCGGCTACCAGTTGCGCGGAGGCCACCGTGGGGGGGGTGACCTGGGAAAAGCTGAAGTACGGCCTACGATGGCCTTGCATCAGATTAACTTCATTCTGGTTATATTTCGTTTCAAGAAACTTTTGGTGCAATATGTCCACATCGAAAAAATATCGTGGTACGAGGGACAATTCTGCTTGATCGACGCCAGACCGGAGCGATCCAGACAGCATGATCAAAAACGGATAGACCATGGTGGAGCCGCCCAGGGCAAGTATCAGGAACACGGCAAGATGGATCAGCCGTCCTTTGAAGCTTTTGGATTCGACGGCGGAGACAATGGGCATTTGGGATCAGTACTCAAATAAAGCAATAGTTAAAAAAGCTACTTCGCGGCTTGAAAATCAGAACGGGCTAGCAACTTCATCTGATAAGCGGTGAAGCCGATGAGCACACTGCCCAAGATCCATGCCATGGCCGCCCCGATCCCAAAATCCAGCGAAAGGAATGTACGGATGAAGATTTCCAGAGCAAGGATCATCGTCGAATTGTTCGGCCCGCCACCGGTCATCGCCAAGATAAAATCTGCTCCCCCTTTAAATGCGGCGACCACCGAAAAAACGAACTGAATCGTGATGAGATACTTCAGTCTCGGCAATGTGACGTAAAAGACTTTCTGCCAACTGCTGGCCCCGTCGATATCGGCCGCCTCGTAAAGATCGCTGGGAATCGTCTTCAAAGCGGCAAGGTAGATCAAGCAGGCGGGCCCCGCCGTCATCCACACCATGGGAATGACCACCCAGAACATCGCGGTTTGTGGATCTTGAATGAAAGGCAGTGCTTCAAGCTGAAACCGCCCGAGCAGCGAAGTAATCACCGAAACTGATGCGGCCATATCACCCTGAAACATAGGTACGATCAAGGGTCGCAGGGTCATGGTCGCCAGCAATGCCGCCACCGCCCAGACGGTGTACCTCATCACCTGCGTCATCTCGTCGAGCTTGATGGGTAGTGCGACAAGGCAAGCAATAAGCAACCCCCACATCGTTAAAGCAAACCATTTCAGCCCGGTCGCTATAACGGGACCCAAGTCGTTGAGGCGCAGGTAGATTTGATTGAAAGCTCCGTAAGGTGAGGGATCGTAAAGCTCTTTCCAAAGGAACATGACGATCACCCCGCTGATCACGGCGGGGAGATAAAAAATGGTTCGAAAGAAATACTTGAGGGAGTCGGTCGGAATCTCATCAAGCAGCAACGCCAGTAAAATGGGAGGCCAAAATCCCAGTCCCACCGCGAGCGCAACGTAGAGCAGCGTGCGTCCGAATCCCGCCCAGAATCGTTCATCGAATAACACGTTGGCAAAGTTATCGACACCCACAAAGCTGGATTCCAGCACGATCCGATAATCGGTAAATGACATCACCAAGCCTGCGACCAGAGGCATGTACAGCCAGCCGAAGGTGAGCAACATGGCCGGGCCGAGCAGCAGATAACCCCAGCGGTAGCGACTCAAATTCGCCAGGGCTCCTCTTTTTTGCTGGCTTGGTGTAGGCAGGGTGAGGTGGCTAAAGTACCGCCAGATCCGCACAAACCCCACGGTGAACCCCGTGAAGACGGCCAGCATGACCGCCAGTCCGACCGACCGGCGGATGAGTAGTTGGCGGGGAGTGAAGTTGCCTAGGACCGTTTGGTTTACTTCGACTTGTGCCGCTTGGAATAATTCAAAGATGTCGTCGATGGCACGTTCTGAACTCATCCCGGCGTAGTCCCGGGTGAGGGCTTCATTCATCGGCTCGGACATGTATCGGTAAATGTTTTGCGTATTGCGTCCGAAGGGTTCGGGCACCCCGATCGCCATGGCCTGCTCGAAAACTTCCTGCCACCCCGGCGGGACGCTGTCGAGCACGCGGTCGTAGCCGAATTGCCGCAGCAGGTCGGGGTTGACGAATTGGCCGTACCCTTGCTCGACATAGACGCGGGTGCGGATTTGCTGGGCGGCCTCGCCGGTGGAGAACCAGATGTACCGCATGGTGGCGAGTTGTTCCTGCGGCGGCGATTCGGCGTATACCCCGAGCATGGTGGCGTTGATTTGGGAGGCCCGTTGGCCGTTGGGTCCCTTGGGCGGCGGGGCGATGCCGACGAGTTGCGGATTGATCGACCCGAGCATTTCCTGGTTCAAGTCGCTGAAGATCATTCCGATTTGCCCGCGTTCCCAGCGGGCGTCGATCTCGTTACCGCCGGCGTAGGCGGCGCCGTGGATGGTTTGTCCATCGCGTTCGAAAGTTTCGTGCATCAGCCGCCATACGAAATAGGTCGCTTCCGCAGCCCCGCGGGTACCAAAGGTCGCTTGCCATTGGCCTTGGTCGTTGCGATTGACCGCCCGCATCCCGGTCGAGGCCAAGAGGTTATAGGTGCTGTACGACAGCGCCAACCCCTGCCGAAACGCTGCGCCGTACTGTCGTCGCTCGGGGACGGTAAGTTTCTGGGCGTAGTCGAAAAATTCCTGCCAAGTCGTGGGAGGGCGTTGGGGATCCAGGCCAGCCGCGGCAAAGAGGTCTTTCCGGTATAGCAAGCCTTGGACCAGGAACCCGGTCGGGATAGCCCAGACGTGTTTGTCGCCGTAAGCCGCCGACTCGTCTTCGCGATACACCACCGGCCAGGCGGGTTCGGCGGTCCGCGCGGATGGCTTGCAGGCGCAGCCTCCACCTGGTCGGCCGTGGGGTCGGCCAACCAGTGCCCCTGTGCATCAACCCGCCGCGTGTCGGGATCATCGTTGAGCACCCGCGCCAGCAAGATTTCCATCGGCTGGAGAAACCCTTGCGACAGGTAAGTTGATGATTGTCGAAAGTTGACGTAGATCGCATCGGGAGGCATCCCCGCAGCAATCGCCAAGAGCGGGCCGCTGTCCATCGCCGACCCCCCGACTTCGGGCATAGCAAAGGGTTCGATGCGGACGTCCGGATGCTCGGCGTAAAACGCCTGCAAAACCGCTCGTGAGGCCAATGCGGTCACCCGGACATCGGCGGGGTTGGGCAGACCCATCGCCGAGATCAGCACCCGGTCATCTCTATCGCCAGGCTCGGCCAGCGCCGATGACGCTTTTCCCGCCCACACCGCGCCAAATCACGAACAACAGACACCCCAACCGGAAGTAACGCCGAAACGCGATTGATAAACCTCGTCGGTTGATTGGTCGCTCCCACGGTGGTTGGTCCATGGCCGTCATCCTGCTTGATTCGCCGAAGCCAACGTCGCTTTCAACGATGCGGTCCCACGCGCAAAAACTTGAAGCAGATGATCGTCACGGTCAAAACTGAAGACCGGTTCAAACTTCCGCGGGTCATCAGCAAATCGTTCTCGATCCCAAGCTGTCGCGAGCACTTGGGTCAAGCGTTCACTGGCGTCCAACAGACTCAAACAAGCCTCCGGGTTCGGAGTCGTTTTGCCAACCATGGCCGCGCGTTTCCACACGTGTGCCCCGACTTCGACCATCAATAAAAAAGATCGGTAAGCCTCGGTTTCCTTCGTCACCGATCTTGCTGCTTCACGCAAGGTTTCGTAGGCGGCTTCCCAAATGGTGGCTAATGCATCGAGGTCCACCCCGTCGAGGTCTTGATTTAGTTCGAGTTGGAGAGCGGCGACCCACGGTTTGCGCATGGGGATCTGTTCGAAAACGATTCGGACCGCACGCAGCCAGGCGGGGCCGGGGGTGAAGCCGTGGAAGCTTTGCGCAAAACGCTGCATCGAGTCTTCAATCCGACACGTTGGGTCTTGTTTGAGTTCCGCCGCATAGTGCACCGCGGGCCAAAGCGAGTCCGCCAAAAAACGCTGCGGGGTCCAGATGGTCGTGATCGCGCCCCGCGTGCCGTGTTCCCGGGCGTGTCGCGGCGTGTCCCGCAGATTGCCCAGGGCAAATTGCTCCCCGGGAAACAGCGGCTGATCGTAGCTGATCATCGCCCCGCAGTTCACCACCTCGAACCCCCACGCTTGCAGCTGCCGCGTGGTTGCCTCGGGAACAGTGGGGGTGTACTGCCAATTCGCGATCAGGATATCTTTCGGGATTGACCGCGCGATCTGCTCGTCTTTCAGCAAACGATCCCCCCACATCATCATGCGTCGGCCGCGGTGCGCGAGATGTTGATGGAGGAAATTCACATGGTCCGCAAATATCGCGCCGGCGGCCCGTGTTTTCAATGCTTCTTGGGTCAGGGGATGGTCCCCGAAGTTAACTTCGTCCAGGCCGACATGCACCCGCGTGTCGTCGAACACTTCCACCACCTCATCCAGCAAGCCCGCAAGGATCGCCCGGCACCGCGGATGCACCGGACAGAGCGACGTGAACACTTCGTCATTCTCCGACAGCTCCGCGAGATCGGGGCGTGCCCGCGTGATGTACCGCGTGTGGCCCAGCGAAGCCAACTCCGGAATCATACGGATGCCCTGCTGTTGAGCGTAGGCCACCAGCGACTTCATCTCCGACTTGGAATAAGCGTGGGGCGACGCGGCCTCGGGCAGACTATCGAATCGCAGCGAACACCCCTGGTCGTCGCTGAAATGCCAAAGCAGCGTGTCGCATCCCCGCGTGGCAATGAAGTCAATAAATCGACGGTAATACACGCGACATTCGAGCGTGCGCGGCTGTCGAGCATAAAGCCTTGCATGATGATCACTCGGGTACGGGCCAACGGGTACGGTCAAGAAGCGGGTCGCAGGGCCATCGAACAAAGCTCAGTGATGGTCGTGTAATTTCTTAGGCGTGTTCTTGTCGTAGACCAGGTCACGCATCCCTCGCCAGCAGTGGGTCAACATGCCGCCAAAGCCGGGGCGATCTTTGAGGGCTTCAAACACCTCGGCCTGGGTCGCCCAGAATTCTTCCGCCGGTTGGCCGTAGAAAGTGATCTGGGGCACGTCCTTGAGTTCGATGGTTTCCAGCGGGGGTGATCTTTTTACCAATTTTCTCGGCATACGCCAGCTCATTCTCGACGTGGTAGAGCACGCTGTTGTGCCCGGTGGCGTGTCGGCGGTAGGACATGATACCGGTGTAGTCGTGCAGGTCTTGCAGGTGCTGGTGGAGGTTCTTGGTTTCGCCGTTAAACTCGAGGATGCAGTTGTCGTCGTCCGCGGTCTTGTTGTCGTACCACATCGGGATATCGGTGGCCATGATCATGCCCTGTCCCCGCGCGTCGATTTGCTCCCGGGCCAGCACGTAGAAATTCAGCAGGTCCTGCATGATCTTCAGCCGGCTCTCCCCGCCTACTTTCCACTCTGGCATAATGTAGGGTTCGATGTCGTAATGCATCCCCGCCAACTTGGCGTCGTCGGGCAAGGTTTCGTTAAAGGTCAGCACGGCGTCGAGGATTTGCAGGGTCCGGGGCCAGTTCTTTTCAAGGGCCATGTCTTTGGCTCCGTCCAGGCCCTCGATTTTGATCCCGCGGGCGGCGGCCTCGACGACCAGGGCCCGCATGGCCTCGGGATCGCGGAACACCATCGGATCGCTGTCTTTGTCGAGGTGTACCTGCATCAGGATCAGGTTGTAACCGTACTCTTCGCAAAAGCTCAACATTTCGTCGCGGGCTTCGGGCGTGGCGTACCATTCAAATCGCCAGGCCCACAGACCCTGGATCAGGTCCTCTTTGGTGGCCGCGGACGCGGGGGTCTGGAACAACGTGATGAAGCACGCGGAAATCAGCAGTACGATAGAGAGTGGTTTAGTCATGATGGTCAGATTATCGCAAAAACCGGCCGGACGCAAGATATTAGTTCAATGATTGATATTATTTTTTCCGCGATATTTTAAGCGTGTTTGGACTGGATTCGTTGAAGTTGGGTCAAGAATTTTAATTAACTCATTGACAAATCTAATTGCCCGGACTATCTTTTGGGCGAGACAATTGTCTTCGTTTATGTCTCCCTTGATCCACCTTCACCCTTCTCACAGGTGCGCCCATGAAAGCCCGCGGATTTACCCTCATCGAACTCCTCGTCGTGATCTCGATCATTGCGCTGCTAATCGGCATCTTGCTGCCGGTTTTATCCGGAGCCCGCAATTCGGCGCGTCAGATGGATTGTCTTTCGCGTCAAAAGCAGCTGGGATTGATCTATCAAATACATATGGATGATCATAAAAGCTACATGATTCCACCCACCGTGGGTGGCAACCTTTGGTCGTGGTATCTCAGCACGAAATACCCCGACGGCACCAATCAACCCAAGGCAAAAGACCTTCCGGTGACCAATTCATTGCTGGTCTGCTCGTCTGATGCAGAGCCTTACGGTGCACCGGCCCCGTTGGATTATGCTTTTTACAAAATCGAACAAGGCGGTAGCTATGCGTTGAACATGGACAATTACTCCCGTGGTCCCGGGGGCGGCTGGAGTGCCATGGGGGGTGCCCGACCGAACCCTACCTACAATGCCAACAACGATGAAGACTGGCAGGCAGTAAAGCAAATCGTAATCGTTGCCCCCTCAGACCACATTACCCTCTGGGATACCGATGGCCCTCGAACTGCCGCCGCGCAGGCTGCCGCGGTGGCCGCAGGTGACCGGATTGAATACCGTTTTGACCGCGATAATTATACCAATCGTCTCCCGGATCCTGAGCGTCATGCCAACGGTACAGGTAACCTTTTGTTCATGGACGGTCACGCCGCTTCCGTTGAGCGTGACGCGATCGAGCCCGAATGGATCACGTGGGATAACAGCACTCCCTAAGATTTTTCGTCGCCAAGTTCGGACGTAGATATGCAGATGGACTGGAAAGTCAATCAGTCGGGTGCGGCCCTTTTGAACCGTAAGCTGGTGTTGAACCTGCTGCGGGGCGAAGGGCCGCTTTCGCGTCGTCAGTTGGCCGAACGGACGGGGCTGCGCAGTTCGAGCCTGACCTACATCACCCGCGACCTGATCGACCAGGGCGTGGTGCGGACCCGCGGCAAGCTCGACAAGCCGGGCGGAGGGGCGGGTAAAAAGCAGGTGCTGCTGGAGATCGACCCCGATCTGGGCTGGGTTCTGGGCGTAGGCATCGAAGGCGGGGCGGCGTCGATCGTCATGCTCGACGGCAAGGGCCAGGTGATCGACCGCGATCGGCTGGAGTTCCGCGACTCTTTTGAATTGATGCCGCAGCTGCTCAAAAACCGGGTGGACAACTGGGTCACCCGGCACGGCAGCCCGCCGGGCAACCTGATGGCGGTGGGCCTGGGGATGACCGGGGTGATCGATCCGCACAACGGGATCGTCATCCGTTCCACCCGTTTTCAACTCGTGGAATGGGACCTGGGGCAGGCGTTGTCCAAGGTATTCAAGGTGCCGGTGCGGATCGACAACGACTCGAACTTCGCCGCGTTGGCCGAGTCGCGGGAGGGGCACGCCCGGGACATCGACAACTTCCTGCACCTGCTCATCAACTCGACCGAGCGGGGCACGGCCTATTCGGTCGAAAGCCTGGGCTCGTCGATCTTCATCAACGGCGACCTTTATCGGGGTTCGTGTTTCGGAGCGGGCGAAATCGATTCGCTGATCGAAAAGGGAGATTACGATCTGGTCACCGCCGAGCAGTTGCTGGACCTGGCGACCCACGACGGCCCGATCGACGACGCACTGCGCAAGCTGGCGGAGCATATCGCCCGCACGCTGGTGCCGATCGTGGACCTTTTGGATCCTTCGGCGATCGTGATCGGGGGCAATCTGAGTTTGACCAATGAAGCGGTGATCCGCCATATCGAAAATCATCTCAACGAATGTATTGTTAAGATGCCTCACCGGGCGGTGACCGTCCGGCCGTCTCTGTTTATGGATCACGGCGTGTCGATGGGGGCCGCCATTTCGGCGTTGGACGAAGCGTTGACCGCTAAGGCGCTCTCCGGCGAATCAGAAGTAAACCCCGGAGCTCCGCGTGAAGTATTGGCCCTCTTCGCTACCCCGCGTCGCCGAATTTGAATCCCTGCCCGGCCGATGTTCACTCGCTGAAGGATTACAACTCCGCATGGAGGTGTCCGGCGACGGGGTGCCCCGCCGCATCGCGGGCCTCGCTGCAGACCTCGAACTAGGTGCCGACAGTGCGGGGGGCGGTTGTCCATGCCTTCTGCGCCGCCCGACCGACGAAACGGGGACTTCCGCAAATCAAGAAATCGAAGGGGCGTACGAACTTTCGATCGCAACCGGTGAGATCATCGTGACCGCGGCGGACGAAGCGGGCTGGTTTTATGCGTTGCAAACGTTGAAGCAGCTCTCCCATGGCCACGATCATGAGGGCGGGCCGGCGTGCGGGGTCATTCGGGATGCACCGCGCTTTCGCTGGCGGGGTTCGATGATCGACTCGGCGCGGCATTTTCAGCCGGTCGAATGGATTCTGCGGCACTTGGATCGGATGGCGGCGCTCAAGCTCAACCGGTTCCACTGGCATCTGGTGGATGACGAAGGCTGGCGGCCAGAGATTCTGCGGTACCCCCAGCTCACCGAGCTGGCGGCGTGGCGGGGTGTGGGCGAAAACCGCTACGGCGGTTATTACACGCAGGACGACATGCGGCGGGTCGTGGCGTATGCCCGGGATCGGTTCATCACGGTGATCCCGGAGATCGACATGCCGGGCCACTGCAACGCGGTGCTGGTCGCGTTCCCGCATCTGTCATGTCTAGGTGAGCCCCTTCCGGTGGCCGAGGACGGCTGGAATGCGTTCACTCGGCTCGCGGGTCGCCGGGCCTTTTGCGCCGCGAATCAAGAGGTCTACACGCTTATCGAGCACGTGCTTAGCGAGCTGAATGAAGTGTTCGATCCGCCTTATCTGCACATCGGCGGTGACGAAACGCCCCGCAGCCACTGGGAAAAATGTCCCAAGTGCATGGCGGTGCTAAAGGAAATCGACGGGACCAACACCGCGGACCTGCGGGTGTATTTTCTCAATCGCATCGCCGATTTCTGCCGTGAGAAACTGGGACGCCCCACGATTGCGTGGACCGACGGAGTGAGCGACCAGCTGCCGCGCGATCAAATCGTCAACGCCTGGTTTACTGGCGAATCCGCCCGGGCGGCCCGGCTGGGTTTTGAGACGATCAATTCTAATCACGAGTGGACCTACCTGGATTATCCCGATTCGGTGGAGAACGGCCGATCGAAGCCGGACTGGATGATCACGCTGCCCCTCGAAAAGATCTATCACTACGATCCCCTGCCCGACGGCCTGGAACCCGAACTGGCGGACCGGGTACTGGGCAGCGAAGCGGCGTTGTGGACCGAGCACGCGCCCGATGTCGCGGCGATGGAAGCGCAACTCATGCCCCGTCTGGCGGCGTTTGCCGAGGCACTTTGGTCGCCGCGGGTAGGCAAGAGCTACGACGATTTTTTGTTGCGCCTGCAGCGGCAACGGCCCGCCCTGACGCTTGACACCAGCGCCGCCTCCCGCCGCCCCTCTACTCAAAACTCCCCGGAAGCCCCAGACGCCGCGGTACTGGCGGGTCAGGACCGCTGACGGTAGAGCGTGGGATCGGGTACCGCCTGCATGGCCTCTCGATCCAGCCCCGGACCCAGAAAATCCACGATCGTCTCGATCGCCACCTCCGGCCGGAGGCAGAGGTCGCGGTGTTGTAATTCCCGAAGTTCCACCCCCGACGTCTGCTGGCACCACGCCAGTGATCGCCGCACCTGACCTTCTAAAGCAGCACGCAGTTGGTCGTCGCCCAGCGGAACGGCGGGCTTGCCCATCCGCCGGATCATTTGACGCTGCGACGCGATCACTTCCTGCAGGTCGCGGTGCAAAAACAGGACGAAATAGCGGTGGTCCCTCGGCAGGTGCGGCAGCAGCATCGCCACGACTTTCACCGCGTGTGCGTGGCCGGCATCCAGGGCCGTGGGATCGGTCGTAAGTTTTTTAACCGCTTCGAGTTCTAAATAACCCTTGGGGTTGTTCTCGTCGGCAGCCCGCCGGGCGTCGGTCAACGGCGGGACACCCCCGGCCGCGAGCATCTGCATCAGCAGACTCGTCCCCGAACGCGGCAGCCCGCTCACGATCACCGATACCGGGAGAGAATCTTGATCGTGTGAGAAAATAGGCAACATGGGGCACTTTCAATCAGTGGTCGCTAAGCAGACCGGTCGGTGAAATAAAAAAATACTGTCAAAACCGATGATATCGCGCTTGCCTGCCGAGTAAATTAAGGTAATCTGTATTAAGTCAATGATTGAGCTTATCCAAATCCTGCTTTGCCGCCTATCTTTTAATGGAGAGTGAATATGTCAGAGTCCCCCAAAGTGTCCGTGTGTAAGTTGTCGTCGTACACCGCCGCCGCCGCCCTCGGTGCATTTGCCGTGCCCCACGGTGCCGATGCCGGCGTCGTTTATACCCAAGTCGATCCGGACGTTGAGGTTGATTGGAGTTACCCCAGAAATCAACATCGACAACAGGCGAGGTTATGCCGAATTGGCTTTTATCACCACGCGAGCAACACCAACATCCGTTCGTGGAAGTTACTTCGGAGCAACGCTGACGCCAAGGCTCATTATTACGTCGAGGTTTTACCGAAGGTGACATCATCGGCCCGGATTCAATCCCGCGGGTGCTCCCCAGTGAGCAGTGTCGCTACCGAGGGAACGGCTACAACTTCTTCCAAGGTACCGATAAGTACGTCGGCGTCGCTTTCGAAATTAATGGAGCAAGTCCACTACGGCTGGGTCGGCTTCCAAGTTGACAGCACCAATCCGCTGCACGGCATCATCCGCGATTACGCTTACGAATCGACGCCCGGCACGGCCATCGAAGCCGGCGCGGTGCCCGAGCCCGGCAGCCTGGCGTTTACTGGCCGCCGGGGCGGGGGCGATGGCGTTCCGTCGCCGTCGCAGCGCCTGAACGGTAGGTATTCTTGACGATCCCGTCGGGCGATTGATGTCTGACGGACCCCCTTGCCATCCTTCGCGGGACACCGCCATCCGCGGTGTCCCGTTTTTTTATTCTTGATCTGATATCACCCTATGCCCGAGCGTCTGACGGATAAAGTGCTGTTGCTAGGGTGGGACGCCGCGGACTGGCGGATGATCCGTCCGATGCTGGAGCGGGGATTGCTGCCGACGTTGCAATCGGTGATCGATCGCGGAGCGCAGGCGAACCTCGCGACGATTCGGCCGATTCTTTCGCCGATGCTGTGGACCTCGATCGCCACCGGCAAGCGGGCGGACAAGCACGGCATCCACGGGTTCACCGAGCCTCGGCCCGACGCCACCGGGGTGCGGCCGGTCGCCAGCACGAGTCGCCGCTGCAAAGCGATCTGGAACATTGCCGCCCAGCACGGCCTGCGCAGTACGGTGGTCAATTGGTTTGCGTCGCACCCCGCCGAACCCATTGATGGGGTCGTCGTGACCGATGCTTACGCCAGCCTCTGCGTGCCCGGGGTCGGGACGCCGCGTTTGGCTCCCGGCACGGTCCACCCCCCGGCATGGTCCGAGCCGCTCGCGCGATTGCTGGTGGATCCGTCCACCCTCGACGCGTCGGCGCTGCTGCCCTTTGTGCCCCTGGCGGGTCAGATCGATCAGGCGAAGGACGATCGCCTGGCCAAGCTCGCCACGCTGATTGCCCGGGCGGCGTCCGTGCAGGCGGCTTCGTGTTTTGCGTTGCAGGAGCAGCCGTGGGACTTGGCGTGTCTGTATTTCGGGGCGATCGATGAATTCGGGCATCACTTTATGCCGTACCACCCGCCGCGGATGGCGGGGATCGATCCCCGCGATGCGGAGGTTTACGGGTCGGTGATCGAAAATTGCTACCGATTCCACGACATGATGCTGGCGCACACCCTGGAGATCGCCGGCGACGACACGACGGTGATGATCGTCTCGGATCACGGCTTCTGTCAGGCCGACGACCGCCCGGGGACCGAGGGTTACGAGAACCCTGAGCAATGGCACCGGCAGTTCGGGATCGGGGTGCTGGCGGGGCCGGGGGTGAAGCCCGGGGAGCGGATCTTCGGCGGGACGATACTGGACGTGACGCCGACGATTTTGCGGTTGTTGGGTATCTCCCCCGCGTTGGATATGGACGGCCGGGCGTGGATCGAGGTGCTGGAAACTTCCGAAAAACTCAACCGGGTCATCAGCTATGAAGACCTCGGACCCCGCCAGCCCGATCAGCCCGAGAGTGATGATCAGGACCCCGCCGCGGCGGCCTTGGCGCTGCGTCATCTGGCGGACCTGGGCTACATCGACCTGCCCTCGGGGGACACGCAGGAACAGATCGATCGCACGATCGAGTCGCAGCGTTTTAACCTGGCCCGGGCGCTCAGCGACAGCCGGCGGGCGGGCAAGGCCGTCGAGTTGTGGCACCAATTGATCGAAGCCCGTCCCGATGAAGCCGCCTACCGATTCGAGCTGACCCGGTGTCTGGTGACGCTCAAGCGCCTGGACGAAGCGCTCGCGTCGCTCGAGCCGATCGCGGATCAGCCCGGCGCCACCCTGCTCCGCGCTCGGATCCTCATGGACCTCGGGCAGTTGGACCAGGCCCGCGCGGATTTGCAGAGTCAACTCGACGAAACCCCGGATTCCGTCGCCACGCTCATTAGGATCGGCCAGGTCGCACTCAAACAGAACGATCTCGAAGCCGCCCGCCGCCATCTCCAACACGCCGCCGGTCTGGATCAGGAGAACGCGGTGATCGCCGACGCCTTGAGTGAGCTGGCTCTGAAGGAAGGCCGGCATCAGGCCGCGGTCGATCACGCGCTGGACGCGGTGAGCTTGACGCATTTTTTCCCCGCGCCCACTACCACCTGGGCTGCGGCCTCAGGGGGCTCGGCGATATCGAGCGGGCTGGCCTGGCGTTGCGAACCTGTTTAGAGCTAGCGCCGAACTACGAACCCGCCCACGATATGCTGACCCGGCTCAAATCCGAAACCCGCGCGGAGGCCGACCATCCCGTAACTTCGGCACCCTCCCGTTCGGGGATCGATACCTAGACCGCATCTCAAATCTTGAGCACCGACATGAAATGTATCTCGCTGTTTGCCGTGGTTCTGTTGATCTTGATGACGCACTCGGCACAAGCCAGGGTCATTGATTTCTCCGGCCAAACTTGGGATGTCAAAACCGGCAACGGGCGGGGCCCCGGTCCCAACGACTGGTCCGACAGTCCCGAAAGTGTGTTCGTCGATGACGCGGGTGACCTACATCTTAAAATCAGGGAGATCAACGGCCGGTGGCAAACCGCAGAGGTCGTGAGTCAACAAACCGTGGGCTACGGCCGTTACGAATTCCGTCTGCAGTCCGACCCATCCACCTTCGACCCCAACGTCGTGGTAGGTCTGTTTCTCTACGAAAACGATGAGCAGGAAATCGATATCGAGTTCACCCGTTGGGGCAGCCCGGCCGCGCCAACGTATGCCCAGTATGCGACGCAGCCGTACTTCAAGCCGGGCAATCTCGAACGATTCGACATGGATCTCGCCGGAAGTTTTTCGACCCATATCATTGACTGGAGCCCCGAGCAGATTCTCTTCACCAGCCTCCACGGCCACCACAGTTCCGCGCCGCCCGGCGGCCTGATTCACCAATGGTCCTACAACGGCCAAGATATCCCCGAGCCGGGCAACGAACGTCTGCATCTCAACTTCTGGCTGTTTCGCGGAAACGCTCCGATCAACGACACAGAACACGAACTGATTATCGACCGTGCCCGTTTTACACCCCTGGCATCCGTACCCGAGCCGGCTTCGTTGGTGCTGTTGATCGGCGGTTGGATGGTTCTATTGAGTGGCCGAACCTTGTCTCGATAGTTTGATTTTTTCAATTTATTGAATTCTTCGACTTCAAATATCGATAAATATCATATCTAATGCTTGCCAATCCGGCAAGCATTATCTCGCCCATTTCGCATTCGGCGAAATAGGTAAAGTCTTACCCGCGCAGATTCAGGTTGCCAAAGCCTGCAGGGCAGGGAGGGGGGACGGGGGGGGCGTTACCGGTCGTGGCCGGAAATATAAGACCGGTTAATCGTTACGGATCGCCCAGGCGTTCCGTTTTATCGCATGCGGGGCTAAGGCCGGTGAGGATTCTGCCGATCAGAGAGGTAAGAAAAACCAAATTTATCCTGCGCCTCATAGGGGTCAGGATCGGGAGAATGATCCATGACCCCCTCCAACTCGAACAACGATATCCCCAACCGGGAACGATTTGCCAAGTCACGCATTGCGAAACCGCCGGCCGCCTCGGCCGGACGAGCGGACGCCACGCGGAGCGGCGACCGGCCGCATAAAGCCAAGAACTTGCTGGCGGAAAGGTCTGCCCTAGAGGCCGACGCTTCGGCCCCGCGAGCGGATGCTTCGCCGTCAAGATCACCCGGTACACCGCTGAATCGAGGCCAGGAAATATCGAATTCCGCGGAGCCGTCGTCCAAGACAGACAACGGCAAGCAGTCCGCGTCCGATGCTCAGCCCTCTAAAGCCAACCCCCCTCAGCGGCCATCGGTCGGCAAAATCCCGTCCAAACCCGCCGCCCCCAGCGCCGGAAAACCGCGTGCCGTGGCCTCTTCGGTTACGGATAACGAGAAAAAGAAAAAGTTATTCACTAAACAAGTATTTACCACCGGCGAAGCGGCGGAAGTCTGCAAGGTCTCGCAGCAAACCATCATTCGCTGTTTCGACGCGGGTCGCCTGCAAGGTTTTCGCGTTCCGGGCTCACGCTTCCGTCGGATCCCGCGAGAAGACCTGATTCAGTTCATGAAAGCCAACGATATCCCGACCGATGGGTTTGGCACGGGCAAGAAGCGTGTACTAGTGGTCGATGACGATCCGAATATCGTGGATCTGTGGACGGACATGCTGCGGACCGACTCGCGTCTGGAGGTGCGTAGTGCGCAGACCGGATACGACGCGGGCATCGTGTCATCCTCATTCAAGCCGGAACTGATGATCCTCGACTACATGTTGCCCGACATCAACGGCAACGTGGTTTGCGAAACGATCCGGGCCAACGACCAGCTCAAAGAGATGAAGATCATCATTGTGTCCGGCGTGGTGAAGCAGGATGAAATAGACGGTTTAATGTCGGCCGGGGCCGACGAATTTATCAAGAAACCCATCGATCTCGACCAACTGATGCGCCGAATCACGAGTCTTCTCGAATTATAAGTTTTGGATGATGCACTTACTGCTTTGGATTGATCGTTAAACACCATGGTTTCTCACGAGCTCTCCAAGCCGCGCCGCATCGAACTGATTTTGCGGCAGATCGATACGCTGCCCACGCTACCGGCGGTCGCGACGAAGTTGTTGGCCCTTACCGCCGACGACGATTCCAATGCCCGGCAGGTGACGCAACTCATTGAGAGCGATCCTTCGCTGACCGCGCGGGTCCTGTCGCTTTGCAAGACCGCGGACAAGGGCGTTCGGCACGACATTCTTACCATTGATCGTGCGGTGGTATTGCTAGGGTTCACGACCATTCGCAACGCGGTGTTGTCGGTCAAGGTGCTGGAAGTTTTTGAAAAGGGCGTGGGCGATCTGGACAGCGGGGGGGCGGACCGGGTGTATCGCCCGGAGGATCGCGACCGTATGGGGGCTGCCCCGCGGGCTCCCGCACCCAAGATGGATCGCAAGGGTTTCTGGTTGCACAGCCTGGCGGTCGCGATCGCCGCGGAACAAATTGCCCGGACCCACCGGGACCCCGAGCTTCCCGCCGACGAAGCGTTTGTCTGCGGCTTGCTCCACGACATCGGCAAACTCGCCCTGGATCACGTGCTGCCGCGCAGCTTTGGGCGGGTCGTGGAGCTGGCGGACGTCAATCGCGGCGATATTGCGGAATACGAACGTAAAATCGTGGGGATCGATCATCACACGGCGGGCAAGCGGCTGGCCGAACAGTGGAACCTGCCGCTGAGGTTGCAGGACTGCATCTGGCTGCACGGCTCGCCATATGAGACGCTGCCGAAGGTCGAGCACCGGCGCATGGTGGGGCTGGTCAAGTTGGCCGACGCGGTGGTGCGGGAGCGTCACGTCGGGTATTCGGGCAACTACAGGTACGGCGGGATCGATGAACTCTGCCAGCAGATCGGCCTGGACGCGACGAAGGTCAAGTCTTCGACCGGCGATTTGTTTCAACAACTCGAAGACCGTGGCCGCACGCTGGGCATTCACGACGAACCTTCGCACGAGCTGGCCCTAGATGCAATACAGCGGGCGAATCTTGCGTTAGGGCGGACCAATGCCGCACTGGAACGCGGGTCGCAGCGGGCACAAGTGCAAGACCATTTGCTCAAGACCCTGGGGACTTTTAATGCGTCGATGACGCCTGCCCGCTCGGTGCAGGACGCGATGGACGCGGTGGCGGCCTCCGCCGGGCAACTGCTGGGCGAGGGTTTTTACGCGGTGGTGTATCCGACGCGGCACGCCGAGGTCCGGTCGGACGACCTGGTGCCGAGGCCCGACGGGTACTGGTTGATAAGTCAGTACGACCGCGCGGGCTTGCCTGTCGATGCGCAGTATGTCGATACCCCGCCCCACTGCCCGGACCTGGCGAAGCTGGACGCTTCGCGGTCGATCGGGGTGGAGCTGATGGGGGTGCTGCCGTGGATCGCGGACTATCTGATTACCGCCGACGATCTGCGGGACGTGAAAATGTTGCCGTTGCCCTGCGGGTGGGGGACGGTGGGGGTGCTGCTGCACGACCGGCCGAGCCTGCCGGGCTGGAATCTGCTCGGACCCTTGGCGGGGAGCTGGGGCAACTCGATCGCCGCGGCGGCGCAGCACGCGGGGGCCAAGCGGATGAGCGAAGAACTGGCGACCGCCAACGCGGCGCTGGCGGCGGCCCAGGAAAAGCTTTTGCGGACCGAATCGTTGGCCCGACTGGGAGAGATGGCGGCGGGCGCGGCCCACGAAATGAACAACCCGCTGGCGGTCATCGCGGGGCGCAGCCAACTCATGGCGGCGACCTTGACCCCCGGGGGAGAGCACCACAAAGCGGCCCAGATGATCTTTCGTGAATCGCACCGTCTCAGCGACCTGATCACGAGTTTGCGGATGTTTGCCGACCCGCCCGTCGCGGATCGAAAGCCCACCGACGTCGCCACATTGCTGCGGGAAGTGGTGAAAAAAGTGCGTCGGGCCTCGGCCAAGCTGCCGATCAAATTTGGCCTGGACTTCGAGAAACAGGACGACTGGTCGGCGCTGGAAATCGACGCCGCGCAGGTCAGCCGGGCGGTGACGGAATTGCTCTTTAATGCGGTCCAGGCAAATCCGAAGTCGGCGATCTGCGTGAAGGTGACGCTGGAGCCCATGGCCGACTCGATCCGCGTGGCCCGAGCCAGCGCGGTCGAAGAAGCGTCGGGTTATCCGGCTCTGCTGCGGATCATGGTGACCGACGACGGCGAAGGCATGGACACCTACACCCTCCACCACGCGCTGGACCCCTTCTATTCCAATAAACCCGCCGGGCGGCAGGTGGGCATGGGCCTACCCCGGGCCGAGCAATTGGCGGCGGCCCACGGCGGATCGGTGGGGTTACGCAGCGAAGAAGGCACCGGAACGGTCGCGACTTTGCTGATCCCCCTCGACTGGCCCCGGGGAACGGCCGATGACGCTGGAGGACAGCCCCTTGCGGCTTCCGTTGAGCCCGTGAAGTCCGACCCCGTCGATAAGCAACCTTGACCAATGTGAGCCATGCGGACCACGGGGTCTGCGACACCCCACCCGGAGAAAGCCGTGCCCGCCAAGCGGAATCCTGCCCATCGTCCAACCGTAGCCACCCGCCGCCGCACCTGCCGGATGCTGTTGGTGGAAACCTCGGGTCAAAGCCGCCCGCGTCTGGAAGCCTGCGGATCGACCCGCCGGCCGGTGTGTGTCGTCCATGTCGAAACCTTGTCCGAAGCCCGCGATTATCTGGCCCACCAACCCGTGGACCTCGCGGTTGTCCATCCGACGCTCATCGACGGCAGCGGCTTGGGACTGGCGGCCGAGATCGGCCAAACGTATCGCGGCACCGCCACGGTCATGACCAGCGGCACGGCAGACCTCGACCTGATGCAGCAAGCCCTGCGTGCAGGGGTCGCGGACGTGCTCGCGGAGGATCTCGATGAGCAACAGTTTGCGCTGCGCATCGCCGATGTGCTGAAACGTCAATCGAGGGACACCTTGATCGAGCACCGACTGGATCGGCTGCACCGGTTATGCCGGAAGCTCAACGACGCTCGGACCGAAGTCTCCCGCCAGGTCGACGTGCTCTGCAACGATCTGGTGATCGCCTATCAGGAACTTGCGCTGCAGATGCAGACTCTGGTGCAAAACGATGAATTCACGCATCTGGTCAGCGACGAGTTGGATCTGGAAACACTGCTGCGCAAAACACTCGAGCACCTCATGACCAAGCTAGGTCCGGCCAACGCCGCGATCTTCCTGCCCGCGACGATGGACGAATATTCGCTGGGTGGATACGTGAATTACGACTGTAGTTCGGGCACGGCCGACCTCTTGCTGGAACAGCTCGGCGACGGCCTGGTGCCCCGTGTGGCCGACACGCTCGACCTGGTGCACCTCACCGAGCCGGCGGAGATCGAGTCCTGGGTCGGGCAACACACCAACATGTTAGAGAACGCCGGCTTGGTCGCGGCCCCCTGCATGAGCGGCGAGGAATGCCTGGCGGTGCTGGTGCTGTTCAGAGATCTGGATCAGCCCTTCGAGCACGAACACCTGGACCGCGTGTCGTCCTTGGCTCCGATGCTGGGTGACGCGCTGGAAAAAATCATCCGGGTGCATCACCGGTCGGTGTTCAAAGAGTATGAAGCTGAGGGCTACGACGCCGCCGACGCTCCGGACGTGGAAGACGATGAACTGGACGAATTGCCGTTCTAGTACACCATCTGGTTGGCAACCCCAAGGGTGACTCTGCGTCATGTGCGGGTCAGCAGCCGGCCGCGATATCTGAAGGGTTGGGGTTGCCGCGCCGACCACGGCCCGGCGGCTTCAAGCGGTTGCGGTACCATGGCGGGCATGAGCCAAAAACCCTGGGAACACGCCAAATCATCGGGCAGCGAAGGCGATCCGCTTGCCGCCCGTTTCGTCTCGTCGCTGGACTACGACAAGCGGCTGTACAAACACGACATCGCGGGGTCCATCGCCCACGCGCGGATGCTCCGCAAGGTCGAACTGATCACCGCCGACGATCTGCGAAAAATTGAAGCGGGGTTGAAAGAGATCGAGCAGGAGATTGAAGCGCAGGGCGAGGCCTGGCCCGGCTGGAAAGTCGAGCTGGAAGACGTGCACATGTGCGTCGAGGCGGCGCTGATCGAAAAGGCGGGGGACGCGGGGCGGAAGCTGCACACCGGGCGGAGCCGCAACGACCAGGTGGCGACCGACCTCACCTTGTGGATTTTGGAGGCCGCTGAGGTGGCGGAGAATCGCTGCATGAAGTTGGCGGAAGCATTCGTCACCATGGCGGAACGGCAAGGCTATATCGTGATGCCGTCGTACACTCACCTACAACGCGCTCAGCCGATCGTGGTCGGCGGCGAGTTGCTTGCCTGGGCTACCGCATTGGAACGTGCCGCGATGCGGTTCATCTGGTTTCAAGACAATGACTTCGACCGTTTGGCGTTGGGTTCCGGAGCCATCGCCGGCTCGAGCCTGCCGCTGGATCGCATGAAGACCGCGTCGCTGCTTCACCCGTCGCTGAACGAAGAAGAAGGCGATCACCTGGTCGAGGTCGAAGGATCAAAAGAGAAAATCGATATCTCTGTGTTCCATATCAGCGAGAATGCCATCGACGCCACGGCGTCGCGTGACATCGCGCTCGATTTTGTCTACGCCCTCACGATGACTTCCCAGTGGCTCTCCCGCTGGGCCGAGCAGTGGATCATCTACGCCACGACCGAGTTTGGCTTTATCACGCTCGACAACCTGTACACCACCGGGTCGTCGATGATGCCTCAGAAACAGAATCCGGACATGCTCGAACTAATCCGCGGGAAGACCGGGACGGTATACGGTTCGCTCATGGCACTCTTGACCATGTGCAAGGGCATCACCATCGGCTACAACCGCGACCTGCAGGAAGACAAGCGGCACGTCTTCGCCGCTTACGATTCAGTATGCGACTGCCTCGACATGGCCGCCGCGATCGTGCGGACCACGACGTTCAACGAGGAACGGATCAAGGCGGGGTTGAACCGCGGTTACCTGGATGCGACCTCGTTGGCGGAGTATCTGGTGACCAAGGGTGTGCCGTTCCGCACCTCGCATCAACACGTCGGGGCGCTGGTCCGTCTGGCGGGCGAGCTGGATCGACACGAACTCAAGAAACTCACGCTGGACGAGATGCAGGGCGAATGCTCCGCCATCGAGGCGGACGTGTACGACTGGCTGGGGCCGGAGAACGTGGTGAAACGGTACCAATCCGCAGGCAACGCCGGGGTCAGCGGATTCGAGGCGCAGCTGAAAGCACGGAAGGAACGGCTGGAGGATGCGTGACGAGTATTTCGAATGGGACGACGCCAAGGCGGAGACCAACCTTCGGAAGCACGGCGTCGGTTTCGCCGAAGCCAGCACCGTCCTAGCCGACCCGAACCTGCTGACTCTAGATGACTCCCGCCACTCCACGAACGAAGATCGACAGATTGCGGTGGGTTATTCGAATCGATTGCGTATCCTGATGGTGATTCATGTGGAGCGAGGGCAACGCTGGCGTATAATCAGTGCTCGCCGGTCAACGGCACACGAAGCTGAACTCTACTTTAGGCCGCGGTAACGATCATGCGTGACGACTACAGCAATTTGGATTGGTCTAAAGCTAAGCGTGGCCCGGTCATTAATAAGCCTCTAGCGCATGACGATCCACGCCGTGGGCTGATCCGGCTGGACCCGGACCTGGTACAGCATTATCCGGATCCCGCAGCAGTTAATGACACTCTACGGGCTGGCGTTGCAATTACGAGAAGTGATGCCCGTGGCTTCGGCTGGCTCTGATGCCGAAGATCCACCCGCTTAGTCAGCCTAACCCATGCTCATCCTCACCGTCATCCAGGGGCCCGGACAAGGGTCGGCGATTTGATCTGCCCGACCACGAGCCGCAGCAGATCGGGCGATCCTCCGAAGCACTACCGCTGACCGACCAGACGATTTCCCGCCGTCACGCCGAGATGACCCCCGACAGCGGCACGGTGGTACCTCCGCGACCTGGGCTCGTCCAACGGCACCTTTGTCAACGGGGTCCGGGTCAGCGAGGCCCGGTTGCTGCATCCCGGCGATCAGGTCCGCGCGGGCAACACGTTGCTGGTCTTCGGCGACGACCCGAGTGTCAAAAAGCAGAAGCTCTCGGCGGTGCGGCTGGCGGGCAAGGGGGAGATGGACGTCAACGTCGAACACACTGTCGCGTCCAACGACGATTCGATGATCATGAGTTCGCCCGACCCGCGGCAGTCGGCCGAGTTTCAGCTGAGCATCATTTATGAGCTGGTGAATCTCATCGGAACCATCACCGACAAGCAGGAGCTGTACGAAAAGGTGATGGAGGTGGTCTTTGATTATTTCGATGCCGACCGCGGTTTTATTTTGGTGACGGAGACGCCGGGCGAAGAGCCCGAGCCGGTGGTCGTGCGTCGCCGCCACGATTCGGGTAAGAATCAGCTGCGCCGAGACGCAGCGAAACGGCAAGCCGGTGACCATCAGCAGGACCATCATGCGGTACGTGATGAAAAAGGGCGTCGGCGTGTTGTCGAGCAACGCGATGGCGGACGATCGATTTGCCGCCGGCGACAGCGTGCAGGGCTACGGCATCCGCTCGGCGATGTGCGTGCCCATCAAATACAAGGACCGGCTCTACGGCATCATCCAGGTCGATTCCAAGATCGCCAACTACACCTACACCGAAGACCAGCTCACGCTGCTGACCGCCATCGGGGTGCAGACCGGACTCGCCCTGGCGAACCTCCGCCTGGTCGATCATCGGTTGCGGAGCGAACGGCTCGCGGGGGTCGGTCAGACGGTGGCGTCGCTGTCGCATTCGATCAAAAACATCCTGCAGGGCATGCGGGGCGGCGCCGACGTGGTCGAGCTGGGTCTACGTAAGCAGAACATGGGCGTGGTCAACGGGGGCTGGGAGATCGTGTCCCGCAACCTCGAACGGATCTACGAGCTGACGATGAACATGCTGGCGTATTCTAAGCAGCGGCAGCCGGAGATCGAGATGGAGAACCTGGTGCCGCAGTTGGAAGAGGTTGCGGCGCTGGTCGCCAAGCAGTACGAGAACAAAAAAGTGGCGCTGATCTCGGATTTCGCGGCCGACATGCCCCCGGTGCCCATCGACGGGGGGGCGATCCACCAGGCGGTGCTGAACCTGCTGAGCAACGCGCTGGACGCCGTCGAACCGGAGACGGGGATCGTGACGCTGCGCTGCGAGCTCAATGACAGTGCGGACCGGGTGGTGATCTCGGTTTCCGACAACGGCAGGGGATCAGCTCGAAGACGCAAGCAGCAGCTGTTCGAGCCGTTTCTATCGACCAAGGGACTGCAAGGGGACAGGGCTGGGGCTGGTGGTGACCAAAAAAGTGGTCGATGAGCACGGCGGGACGATCGAAGTCGTGTCGGGCCGCGACCAAGGCACGACGTTTACGATCCGCCTGCCGTTGCAGCTGGGGTCGGCCCCCGCCTCGGCCGACACGCACGGCCCGGGGACGCTCGCCGCGACCTAAAATCGAACCGCGGGATTGTTCTTGAGCTTTCCCCGCGTTTTGCCTTAAAATCGTGTCGCCGTCTGCAATAACTGTTTGTCTTGTCCGTTGGTACTGCCATGCGAATGTCTACCTCGCTCTCGCCCTTGCCTCGGAAACAGTTCGACCGGGCGGCCGCCCGCCACCTGCTCTCGCGCGCGGGCTTTGGCGGCACGCCCCAGCAGATCCGCGACCTGCAGGCCATGGGCCTGGACAAGGCGGTGGATCACCTCATTGATTTCAGTCAGACCGACGTGTCGGGCCTGCCCGCACTGGATATCGACCGCGATGTGATGCGCAAGCGGACGCCGGAGGAAGGCAAGGAGTACCGCGCCGCCCGGGACGCCCAGGATCAGGAAGTGCTGGACCGGTTCAACCGGATGGGCCAAGCCGCCCGCGCGAAGGATCGCAAGCTGTTTGCGCAGTTGCAGCAGTGGTGGGGGCAACGGATGATCGAGACGCCCCGGCCCGCGGAGGAGCGGCTGACGCTGCTCTGGCACGGCCACTTTGCGTCCAGCTACCGGGCGGTGCCCGACGCTTACCTCATGCAGCAGCAGAACGACCTGTTGCGTCGCGAGGCCAACGGCAGCTTTGCCCAAATGGTCAAGGGCATCGTGCGCGATCCCACCATGCTGCGGTACCTCAATAACAACCGCAACAACAAGCGGCGACCCAACGAAAACCTGGCCCGCGAGCTGATGGAGCTGTTCACCCTGGGCGTGGGGCACTATTCCGAAAAAGACATCAAGGAAGGAGCTCGCTCGCTGACGGGCTACAGCGTCGACGACAACGATTTCCGCTTCAACAAAGGTCAGCACGACGACGAACCCAAGTCGATCCTCGGCCAGACCGGCAACTTCGACGGCGACCAGTTTGCCGACCTTTTGCTCAAACACGAAGCCTGCGCCAAATTTACGTGTCTCAAGCTTTACGACCATTTCGTGGCGGACGTGGGAGATCGCTACGAAGCGGTGCTCCGCACCGCATCGCGAAGTCATCGATGCGGCTGGCGGAGCGACTCGTGCGGCAGGATTACCAAATCCAACCGGTGCTCGCCGAGCTGTTTCGCAGCCAGCATTTCTACGACCCCGCCATCGTCGGCCGGAAGATCAAAGACCCCACCCAGGTGCTCACCGGGACCGTCCGGTCCCTGGGCACTCCGACACGGCAATACGGTGCGCTCGAGCAGCGGCATGCAGGCGATGGGGCAGGTGCTTTTTCAACCGCCCACGGTCAATGGCTGGGACAGCGGCCGGGCGTGGATCAACACCTCCACCCTGTTTGCCCGGCAAAACCTGGCGACGTACCTCATCAGCGGCAAGCACCCCGACAAGAAATTCAAGGCCGGCAGCGTCGACTATCGACCGAGCCAACTCTTGACCGCCGATGAACTGACCTCGCCGGAAAACGCGGTGGACGCCGTGCTGCCGCACCTGCTGGGCGATCGGGTATCGCCCGAGCGCCGCGCGGTGGCGTTGAAATTTATTCAGGATCGCGGGGGGAACCTGGCCGACGATTCGCTGGTGGCGTTGCTGTGCCTGGTGACCTCGATGCCCGAGTACCAACTTTGCTGAGTCAGCAAATGTCCAATTTGTTTAATTGATCGGCGTCGGCCGAGAAAGCAGTTTTTCCCATGTGTGACCATTATCATCCGCAGACGTGTGACACCCCGCAGTGGCGTGAGGGTTCCGCCGGGTTTACCCGCCGGCGTTTCCTCGGCCACGGCCTGGGCCTGATCTCCGCCGCCACCACGGTGCCCGCCTTCCTCATGCGTGCTGGCGAGGCCATGGCGGCCGACACCACCATGCGGCTGTCCAGCAAGTCCGGGGTGCCCGACGACCGCGTGCTGGTCATCGTGCAGCTTTCCGGCGGCAACGACGGCATCAACACCGTCATCCCCTTCGGCGAAGACGCGTATTACACCGCCCGCCCCTCGCTGGCGATCCCCGAAACCGACGTGCTCCGCATCCCCGCCGCCGCGGGTGGAGCCTCCTCGGCCGGCGTCGGTCTGCACCCCGCCCTCGGCCCGATCCGCGAGATGATGGAGATGAATCTCGCGGGCGTCGTCCAGGGCGTGGGCTACCCCAATCCCAATCGGTCTCACTTCAGTTCGATGGATATCTGGCACACCGGCAACACCGAAGACGCCAACAATCACGGCTGGCTCGGCCGAGCGCTGGACCATGTCCCGGACCGCACCGGCCTGGAGGCGGTCAGCATCGGCAATGAGGCTCCGCTGGCTCTGCTCGGCCAGCAGCAGCGGCCCGTCAGCTTTGCCAACGCCCAACTCTTCCGCTGGTCGGGCCGAGACCTCGAACCACCGCTGAGCGAAGCTTACGACAAGATCCGCCACGCCGACTCGACCGCCCACACCGACGACGGCGACCCCCTGGCGTTTATCAACCGCACGGCCCTGGATGCCGAAGTCGCCTCCACCAAGGTCCGCAAGGCCGTGGGACAAAAACCCAAAACCGACTGGGATGCCAAAGGCAACGGCTTGGCGTACCAGCTGATGAACGTCTCCAAAATGATCCGCGCCGAGTTGCCGACCCGGATCTATTACGTCAACCTCGGCGGGTTTGACACTCACGCGAATCAGCTCAACAGCCACCAACGGTTGATGACCCAATTTGCCCAGGCGATGAAAGGCTTTTACGACGAACTCGAAGCCACCGGCCACCGTTCCCGCGTGGTGACCATGGCGTTCAGCGAATTCGGCCGCCGGGTCCGGCAGAACGCTTCCGCCGGCACCGACCACGGTTGCGCCGGGCCCACCTTTGTCTTCGGTGACGCAGTGAACTCCGGCCTGCTGGGGCAGTACCCCTCGATGACTGATCTGGACAAAGGCGATCTGATCCACACCGTGGATTTCCGTAGCCTCTACACCGATCTGCTCGAGGGCTGGATGAAGCTGGATGCCACCGCCGCCCTGGGGGCCAAGTTCCCATCCGCCGGCCTCCTGCGCACCCCCGCGTAAACGAATTAAGCCATCGAACCGCGGCAGTCGGCCGTTAGATTGCAGGGGTAAGGTCGTGGGATACTTTGCTTGAAAGTGGGGCGGGCATCTTGCCCGCCATCGACCCGAAGGTCTGAAACCCTAGGAACTTCGAGCTACGCCCGAACGGCGGGCTGGAAGCCCGCCCCACTTTAAAGTATCCCACGACCCACGGGTAAACCTGTCGGCAATCTGCGGCGGCCTTTGGTAGGGTGCGACCATGCGGATTTGCTATTTCACTCCCGTCTTTTTACCCGATGTCGGCGGAGCGGAATACGTTACCGATGCGCTGGCCCGGGCGATGACGACCCTGGGCCACACGGTCCATGTGCTGACCCGCGGTCGGCCCCGCGATCTGGATCTGCCGTACCCCGTGACCTGGTTCGGCAAACCGCACTTCCCCCATCACCGCCCCGAACGCATCCGCAAACATCTGCGCCGACTACACAACCAACATCATTTCGATGTTTTTCTCGTGAATTACGGCCGACCCACCGGGATCGCCGCCGTCCGCTTGAGCGAAGAAATCGGCATCCCCACGGTCCTGGTTTCTCACGGCGGCGATCTATACGAACACGCGGAAGATCGGAAACGGCCACAACTGTTTAAACGTACCCGGGAAGCTTATACCAAAGCCGACGCGGCAATCGCGATCAGCCCGCACGTCCAACGGTTGATCGGGGACATCCGCCCGGCCCATCTCCCGCTGGTGCGCATCCCCAACGGGGTAGATTCTGCCGCACTAAATCAACCCGCGGATCGACCGGAGCATCTACCCTTCCGCGACGCTCCGTACCTGCTCGCACTGGGTAATTTCACGGAATATAAGGGGTTTGACGATGCGGTCGATGCGTTTGCCCTGGCGGTTAATCAACTGGGCGACTTGCATCTCGTGATCGTCGGGGACGGCAAGATGAGGCCGATCATCGAAGACAAAGTGCGACATCACGGCCTGGCGAGTCGGGTCCATCTGCTGGGCCAACGCATCGGATCCGACAAACGCTGGCTGATGCAAAACTGCCGCTTTGGACTGATGCCAAGTATCGAAGAGGGTCACCCGATCGTCGGTCTTGAATTCATGACGGTGGGCAAACCGATCGTCTGTTCGCATAACCCCGCCTTCGACGAAATGTTTGTCGAGGGGGAAAACGCCCGCCGCTGCCCGGCGAAAGACCCCGCTGCGCTTGCCCGTGCCATAGTTAAACTTCACGGGGACGATGTGGAGGCCATGGGTGAGCGGGGCCGACATAAGCTAAAGGCTTTTGCCTGGCCGACGATCGCACAACGCTACCTCGAAGTGATGGAAGACGCCGTGACCACCCGCCGGCAGCAAGCCACGTGATGCACCGATGTGTCGGCCGTTAAATTTTCCATGACTCTTGCGGGCGACCTTACCCGTCGTCCACGGGTCCTATGGCCCGAGAGGCCTCAGGCAGAAGTGGAAGCCGCTGGGCTGACTTCAGATTGGGGGTCGGCGGCGTGTACCGCGTGAGCCAGGGCGTTGAGCACCGCGGCACTGAGTCGCTCGGCGTGCTGGGCGGCTTCGAGGCTTTGCGAAACGGTCTGCCGCCAGCGGTCCAGGTCCCCGCGAAGGGTTTGGAGGTGGGCGATGAGTCGGTCGCCGGTGAGGCCGGCGATGGGCAGGAGGAGTTGTGGGGCCTGCATTTGCACCATGACGCCGGTGACTTTGCCTCCGTGCATGTCGTAGTCGATGCCCACGGCGGGGGTGCCCGCCAGCCAACTGAGCACGAGGCTATGAAAACGCATGCCGACCACGGCATCCAGATTGCGGAGCCGACGCACGAGGTCGGCCGGGCCGTCGTAGGTGAGCATCGTGGCGCGGTCGGGGTGCTGGAGTTGATCGCGTAGCTGGTTGAGCAGCACGTAGTCATTGCGGTCGCCGTCGAGTTGCATGGGGATCAGCCAGAGGCGGGGCGGATCATTTTGGGCGTGGAGGTGATTGATGAGTTGGACGTAGGCCGACATGGCCTGGGCCTCGACGGCGGCGGGGCGGCCGGGTCCTTGGTGATAGTCGCGGGCCAGATAACGGAAAGAGATGCCGACCCCCCCGACGGGCGGCGAATCGGAAGGGGTCGCGGGGGGATCACCTTGATCGGTTATAGACGGGTCGAAGCGGGTCTGCCAATCAAATGCCACCGCGGGGTCGGCCGCGACTTTCATGGCCGACGTGTCGGCGTTGAGCTGGGTTGCTAACTTCAGCGACCTCGCGTCGCGAACCGTGGCGGCGTCGCAGTGCGCGAACAGGCGGCGGAGTTCGCGGGCGCTACGGGGTGATTTGATGGGCCCGATGCCGCAGCCGTAGATCATGCGCCCGACGCCGAGTCTGCCCGCCTCGACGAAGGCGTCCGCCCAGGCCGAGAGCATCGGGCCTTCCTTGATCGGCCCGCCGCCGATCAGGACCAGGTCCACTTCGCGGAGGGCCGCGAAAATCGCCGCGGGGCGGTCGTCGATCAGGCGGACGGCCGGCGGCTGCGATTTCTCGAAGGGTGTCCCGGCTGACGTGGTGGTTGCTGGTGGCCTGGATGACGCGGGCGGGGTCGAGTCGGCGCATGATCCCGCCGAGGATCGCCTGGTCGCCGGTGGTCTCATTGCCGTACCAGCCCAGGATCAGGACGCGGGCCTCGACGGTCGGCACCTTGACGGGCCACCGCGTGGGCCAGGCGAATTCACGGCGGGGCGGGGCGTTGAAATTTTCGGTTTTCAGCGACCGCCAGGCCCGGTCCACGGCCCACGCCCCCCGCCAATCGGGGTCGAGTCGACGACGCAGCGAGGCCGCGGTCCGCGTCGGGAGTTTGAGCAGATTCTTGAACAAGCGCGGCGTCGGCATGGTCGCAGTTAACCCGCCCGCCCCGGATCACGCAAGCCGTGAAACGAGTCGGGGCGATGTCACGGCATGGTGCTATATGGTGCTCTCAGGAGGGGATCGCGTTGCTATCGCCGGTGACCGCGGGGTCGCGCTCGATGCCGATCACGGCGATACCCGCGGCGTCGGCGGCCGCCAGCAAGGCATCTTTATCCAACAAGATCACCCGGCCCGCGTCCAGCGCCAGGCAGCCCGCCCCCGCGGCGGACAACGCTTCGATGGTTTGTAAGCCGATGGTGGGCACGTCGAAGCGCAGGTCCTTGCTGGGCCCGGCCCCCTTCAGCAGGCACCAGCCGCCGCCGCGGCTGAGTTCACCCGCCCGCCGGATCATCGCGTCGGTGCCTTCGACCGCTTCCACCGCCACGACGTCCCGCTCGCGCACCGCGATGGCCTGGCCGATCTCCAGGTCGTTCATCTGCATGAGGATCGGCCAACCCAGGGCGATGTCGCCCTGTTGGGCGGCCGTGGGCGTGCGCGCGGGTCATCGTGCCGGCCGTGGCCAGGTGCTGCGGGATGTAGCGTGTGGAGTCGATGAGCTGAATCCCCGCTTGACCCAGCTGGTCGGCGATCGCGGTGAGCAAGGTCTGGCTGCGTCGGTCTTTCCGCAGCACACGGTACCACAGCCACAGGACCCGCCAATCGGGACGCATGACCAGGGCCTTGCGCCACACGGGCGTGTACACCAGCCGGGATTTATCGACGCCGCCGACCATGACCGCCTCGCGCACGCCCATCCGGCGGAGCTTGCGGATCCACTCACCCAGCCGCAGCGTCCCGACACTGGAAAAACTTTCGCAAAGCCCGGGGAGCGCGTCGTGGTACTGGCCGGCAAAACCCACGGCGACCGGCGACCGCCCCGCCCGGCGGATGCCCTCCGCCGTCGCGATCGGCAACAACCCGCCCCCCGCGATGATGCCGATCGGCTCGTCCATCGCGGCATCATACCGCTGCACCCAGGCAAGCAAGGTCGGGCCGAGCGCCGCGGCCTTGACCCATAAAAATACGCCGAACATAAAAAACCGCGGCGCACCGAAAGTGACGCGCCACGGTGATGGAGGGGTCCAATCAAACGGAATCCGAACCGCATCAGTCCATCAGCGATTCTTTGATCTTGTCGGCGATTTCAATGCCGAGCGTCGGGTCGCCCAGAGCGCCGACGCTGACGGTGACTTCGCTGGTCTTATCGGTCTGCCGACGGATATCGACCGACACCTCGGTGCCATCGGCCATCTTGCCCATGGCGCTGCCGTCGAGCTTGGTGGCGTTGCTTTCGACGTTGTTCAGATCGTAATCCTGCAGCACTTCCTCGGCGGCTTCGGTGGCTTCGGTGACGTCGCCGTTGACGCTGGTCCACTGCTGCTTGTAGTTGCTGCTGACGCCAGCGGTGTCGGTTTCGCAGCCGACCAGGCCGGTGCCGGCGACACCGAGGGCGAGGCTCAGGGCCAGGGCGGGGCGGATAAAAGTGGTGAGATTCATCGGGGGTCTTTCGTAGTCAGTTGCTCGGAGAGTTGTTCTCCCACCCTGCGCCGAGCCGCGGGCCGGGTTTACTCTCGAATCATTGCCCCGTGGAGTGAACCTGCGATAAATCTTGAGGTCGCATCGACCTAATCAAATTGAGGAGCCGAACGCATGCCCCACAGCATCGAGCCCGCGAAGGGGAGCGTGAGGGCCGAGCCGCTCGCCTGCGGGGCGAACATCGAGGCTCCCGGAAACGGCGAGCGTCCCAGGGAATGCCAGCCGGTTTCGTCGACATAGCCAAACGAATGGGCGGGCGTGAGGTGGGGCCGCAGTCTTCCCAGCGGCGGCAGGATACGGGGCATGGGTTGGCCCGTGCCGATGGCCGCGAGGCCCGTCAGCAGGGTTTCGGTGCTGATCATGCTGCCGTAGGTCGTGTCGACGGTTTTGGGCAGATCGACCCAGCTCAGCCCGGTCAGGCGTCGCGTGCCGATCTGGTCTCGCAGGGCGGCGAAGTCTTGGTTTTCGACGATCGAGCCGGGCCGTTGAAACCGGTCGTGGGCGGCGAGCACCGATTGGGGGTACAGCCCGACGACGAGCTTCCCGTCGATCACCGCCCAAGACGGGGCCACCATCGGCACGAGGAAAGTGTGCACTTCCAGGTCTTCGTATTGCTGGGTCTGCACCGAGAGCTTGACCGGCGAATCGGACAGTGCGTCGAGCAGTGCCATGCCGCCAAGGGATTGCACGATTTTGAGATGGCGCTCGACGCCCTCGGGGTCCTGCAGGGGGTTGACGATGGTCAGTCCCGCGAGGGAATCGCCGGTCGTGTCGGGGTCCAGGTACAGCGCCCAAGTGCCGCCAAAGCCGCGGATCAAACGGGCTTCGACATCCATGCCGAGCATACCGCTGGCGTTGGCCAAGGATTCTTCGAACGGATCGGCGGCTTCGGGGCCGACGGCGGTCGTGGTGTCGCGGATCACATCCATGATCTGCCCCAGGTCCAGGGACGCCAGGCCCACCCACACCGACCCCCGCGGGGCCAACGCCAGGTCGTTGGCGGAGAGGGCCGGGGCATCGAACAGCGACGCCAAACCCCGGCGGGGCTCGGGCAGTCGCGATGAACGTTTTGGTTTGCCAGTCCCGGCCGTCGAAGCCGGCGGTGGTGATCCACGGCCCCAAACCCACAAAATGCAGACTGTCAAAAGCCGCCCGGACCGCGGCAATCTCATCGGTCGGGCCCAATTCTTGAATCACGACGTCTTGTATCGCATTCGCCAGGCTGGGCCAATTCGAGATAAGCGACCGTGGCCCGGGGCCTTGAAGTTGGGTCAGCGCATCTTGAAAAGTCGCGCTTCGCGCTCAGCGGCCGGGCGGCGGCCACGCCCCGGTTGCCCCCGGCCACCTCGTCGGCGCGGTGATCGGCCGCAGCGGCGATTGATCAGCAGGCCGATCGTCGGGCCGTGGGTCGTTAGTTCCACCGAATTGCGGGGCAGCTGATCGATGAAAAACTTGAGACCCGCCAGCAGGGTTTCGCGATCCGCCGCGGTGGCGGGTTCCCACAGCAACGCGACGCCGGGCGACCGGATCCCCGCGGGGCCGGGCGTGGCGTAGGCCGCCATTGCTCCGCGACAGCGATGCCTCCGCCAGGGCGGTGGCGTGCTGGATGCCTTCGTTGATCTGCGGGTCGCCGGTGGCGTGGCGGATCATCGGCAGCGTGCTGCGGTAGGCCGCCGCGATCCGCTCGGG
>CAWCWR010000002.1:0-431394 GCA_963799335.1 uncultured Phycisphaeraceae bacterium
CTCCTCCTGGCCGCCGATCGAGGCGATGCGCTGGGTGCCCACGTCCACCGCCGCGGGTCGGCCGCTGGTGGCCTACAGCCTGGCGGTCAACTTCGCGATCAGCGAGTTGGACGTGTGGAGCTACCACGCCCTGAACCTGGTGATCCACCTCGCCAACGTGCTGCTGGTCTTCAGCCTGCTGCGGCTGACGCTGACCATGCCGACGATCCCGCAGCGGCTGCGCGACCGGCGCTGGGGATCAGCCTGCTGCTGGCGGGGATCTGGGCGGTCCATCCGATCAACAGCGAAGTGGTCATCTACATGATCCATGCACGGTGCTGATGTCCTCGTTTTTCATGCTGCTCTCGGTACGGCTGCTGATTGTCGCCCACCGCTCGTCCCGGCCGCTGGTGGGGCAGGCGTTCGTCGTGCTGGCGCTCGTGCTCGGGCTGCTGTGCAAGGAAAAGGTCGCGGTCATGCCGATCCTGCTGCTGCTCTACGACCGGGCGTTTTTGGCGGGCAGTTTCCGGCTCGCCTGGTGCCGGCGCAAGTGGATGTACCTTGCCGCGGCGTGTACCTGGGGGCTGTCTTACCTCACGCTGATCTACGTCGATCGCGGCGGTATCGCCAGCGTGTCGAACCTGGGTTGGCGTTATCTGCTGACCCAGGGCTGGGTGATCTGCCGGTACATCGGGCAGATGGTGATCCCGTATCCGCTGGCGATCACGTATCACCAACCGCTGGCGGCGGGGCTGTGGGACAGCCTGCCGTGGTCGCTGCTGGTGCTGGCGGGGTTGTTGGTGACGTGCGGGTGGCTGGTGCGTCGGCCAGCGCTGGGCTTTGTCGGGCGTGGTTTTTCCTGATCCTCTCGCTGGACTCGAGCATCATCCCGATCATGACAGAGGTCGTCGCCGAGCGGCGGATGTACCTGCCGGGCCTTTCGGTACTGCTGCTGCTGCTGCTGGGCGGGGAGGCCGTGCTGGGGTGGTGGTTGCGTCGTTGCGCCGCGGCGCTGCAACCCTGGTCGATCCTGACGGGCCTGGGCCTGGCGGCGCTGGTCGGCTTCACCGGGGTGACCCTGATCCGGGCCAACGACTACGACACGGACCTGAAGGTCTGGCAGCAGACCGCCCGGGTGCAGCCCGGCAGCTCGATGGCGATGAACAACCTGGTGGTCGCGTTGCTGCGGGAAAACGAGCCGGCGCTGGCGCGGCGCGAGGTCGAGCGGCTCGATGAAGTCCACCCCAATTACTTGAAACTCCCGGTCCTCTGGGACGGATTTATTTCGGGGAAGGCGACTACGCCAACGCCCGGGTGGCGTACGAGGAGGCGGTCCGCCGCGAGCCGGACGACGCCAAGATTTTGGGGGCATTGTCGGCCACCTACGTCGCGCTGGACGACCTAGACGCCGCGGAACGCGCCATCACCATCGCGATGAATATGGCCCCCGAAAACGGCGCGGTGCTGGCGCAGTTCGGTCAAGTCCTCGGCAAACTGGGCCGCCACCAGGAAGCCGCGGAAGTCTTGCAAAGCATGGTCGACAAAGGCAACGACGACACGACCGTCAAGCTCAACCTCGCGGTCTCGCTGAACTACTTGGGCCAAACCGACAACGCCCGGGCAATGTTCCGGGAGGCGATCCAGGATGTGGAGGATTCAGCGCACCTGCTGCGCAATTTTGCGGACTTCGAGGCCAGCCACGGCAACTACGACGAGGCCGAGGACATGTACCGCCGGGCCCTGAAACTCGACCCGTCCAACGTCGAAGCGGCGGTGGGACTGGCGATGGTATACCGCGACCTCCAGCGGCTCGACGAGTCCGAAGCGATCTACGTCTCGGCACTGCGGGTCCGGCCCGACGACGCGATCCTGCGGAATAATTACGGCGTGCTGCTGGCGGGTCTGAACCGGATGACCGAGGCGGCCGAGCAATTTCAGACCGCGGTCCTGCTCAAGCCCAATTACGACGACGCCCGCGGCAACTTCGAGCAAGTCCGCCGGCTGATGGAATCCCGGGCCACCCCGCCGACAAATGACCGGTCGCCGAATCCAGACATTTCCCCCCCCCTTCATCGCCCCCCCCGTCGTCGGAGTTACCGCCGCCCGCCGGGGGTCAGCCATGAGCGCGCCTCCTGCGGTCACCCGCGGCCACGGCCGACTCGAAGGTTATCTCTCGCGCAAGCGTCGGGAGCAGGCCGACGCGTTGATCGATCCCGCGCTGCGGGCCGGGGCGATCCTGGATTACGGCTGCGGGTCCTACCCCGCCATGCTGCTGCAGACCGAGTTTGCCCAAAAGCACGGCATCGATCAGCTGCCCGTCGAGGCGCTGACCGACGTGCTGGCCCGCCACCCCGAGTTGAGCCTGCATCAGTTGGACATCGAAGACACCGGCCGATTGCCGTTTGCGGATGGTCAGATGGCGGTGGTCACGATGCTCGCGGTGTTTGAGCACGTGCCCGAGCCGGACCTGGTGGTGCTGCTCAACGAGATCGAGCGGATTCTGCAACCCGGCGGGCAGTTTGTCATGACCACCCCCGCGGGCTGGACCGCCCCGATCATCTGGTCGCTTTCTCGCATCGGCATGATCAGTGCTGATGAAGCGGACGAGCACGAGGCGGCCTACAGCCACCGCCGCATCCGGCAGATCATCGGCCGAACGCGGCTGATCGACGGCGACTATGCCCGGGGGTCGTTCGAGTGGGGGATGAACAACTGGGTGCGGGTGACCAAAGCCCGCTGAACCTCTCTGATCAATCGCGCGGCGAGGGGGGAGCGGGGGGGGTGGTGGGGGTGGGGGGGGAGGATTTGTGGGGGCGGACGTTGTATTTAAAGATGCACCAGAGGGCGCGGAGTCCGTCGCGGAGGCCGATCTTTTTGCCCTCGGCATAAGTTCGGCCGTCGTAGGTGATGCCGACTTCGTAGATGCGGCAACGCATATGGGCGATCTTCGCGGTGATCTCGGGTTCGAAGCCGAAGCGGTTTTCTTCGATGGTGATCTGCTGGATGATCTCGCGGCGGAAAAGTTTGTAGCAGGTTTCCATGTCCGTCAGGTTCAGGTTGGTGAACATGTTCGAGAGGAGCGTGAGGAAGCGGTTGCCTACGGAATGCCAGAAGTAGAGGACGCGGTGCGAGCCGCTGCCGATGAACCGGCTGCCGTAGACCACGTCCGCCCGGCCGTCGATGACCGGCTCGAGGAGCTTGGGGTATTCGGCGGGGTCGTACTCGAGGTCGGCGTCCTGGATGATGACGTAGTCCTGCGTGGCGGCGGCGAAGCCGGTGGCCAGGGCGGCGCCCTTGCCGCGGTTCGTCTCGTGGCGCAGGGCGGTGATCATGGGGTGAGCGGCGGCGAGCTGCTGCACGACGCGGGGCGTGTCGTCGCTGGAGTGGTCGTCGACGATGATGATCTGGGTGACGTATGGGCTGTCCAGGACGCGCTCGACCAGGGCGGCGAGGGTGGCGGCTTCGTTGAAGGCGGGGATGACGACGCTGAGCATGGAAAGTAGTTTAATCCGTCGGCCGAATCGGGGTGAACCGGCGGGGCGGGTTGAAAGGGGGGCGAGCGAGGAAGTGTGGGAGCGTGGAAGTGTGAGAGAGGGGGGGGGAGGGGGGGCGGTTGACGGCGGCGGGGGGGGTGGGCGATACTGGGCCATGGAAGCCAAGATCATTGCCGATGGAATCACGTTCGACGATGTGCTGCTGATTCCGGCGGCCAGCGAGGTGGTGCCCAGCGAAACCGACACCTCGACCCAGCTGACGCGAAAGATCCGGCTGAATATCCCGGTGCTGTCCTCGCCCATGGACACCGTGACCGAAGCGGCGCTGGCGATCGCGCTGGCCCAGCAGGGCGGGCTCGGGGTCATCCATAAGAATCTGTCGATCGAGGACCAGGTCCGCGAAGTGATCAAGGTCAAGCGTTCGGCCAACGGGGTGATTACCGATCCGGTGACGCTGCCCCCCGAGGCCCCGGCCCGCGAGGTCCGCCGGCTGATGGAAGAGCAGAACATCTCCGGCGTGCCCATCACCGTCGACGGCACGTCGCGGGGCAAGGTCGTGGGCATCGTGACCCGCCGGGACATGATGTTTCTCAGCGACGATTCCACGCCTCTGCGTGAGGTCATGACCCAGGACCGGCTGGTGACCGCATCGTCGGACACGACGCTGGAGACCGCCGAGTCGATCCTTAATTCCAATAAAGTCGAGAAGCTGCTGTTGCTGGACGGGGCGGGGCACCTCACGGGCCTGATCACGATGGGCGACATCGCCAAGCAGAGCCAGTTCCCCCAGGCGGTGCGGGACGAGTGGGGTCGGCTGCGGGTGGGCGCGGCGGTGGGGGTGCATCAGATGGATCGGGTGAACGCGCTGATCGGCGCGGAGGTGGACCTGGTGGTGGTCGATTCGGCGCACGGCCACAGCCGCAACGTCGCGGAAACCGTGCGGGCGATCAAAGCGAAGTACGACATCGAAGTGGTCGCCGGCAACATCGCGACCGAGGCGGGTGCCCGTGACCTGATCGAAGCGGGGGCCGACGCGATCAAGGTCGGCATCGGCCCCGGGTCGATCTGCACGACGCGGATTGTTTCGGGGGTCGGGGTGCCGCAGATCACCGCGATCTTCGAGGCCTGCCGGGCGGCGGACGCCGCGGGGGTCCCCGTGATTGCCGACGGCGGCATCCGCCACTCGGGCGATATCACCAAGGCGATCGCCGCGGGCGCGTCGGTGGTGATGCTCGGCAGCCTGTTTGCCGGCCTCGACGAATCGCCCGGCGAACTGGTGATCCACCACGGCCGACGCTACAAAACCTACCGGGGCATGGGCAGCCAGGGCGCGATGCTCGCCGGCTCGGCGGACCGCTATTCCCAGAAGGGGGTGACGAAGATCGACAAGCTCGTGCCCGAGGGCGTCGAGGGCCGGGTGCCCTACCGCGGCCCGCTGCGAGATTTCGTCTACCAGATGGTCGGCGGGCTCAAGGCGGGGATGGGCTACTGCGGGACCCAGCGGATCGCGGACCTGCGCGAGCGCGGCCGATTCGTCCGCGTCAGTGGGGCGAGCTTGGCGGAAAGCCACCCCCACGATATTTCGATCACGCGGGAGAGTCCGAACTACACGGTGGAAGTCCGCGATTCGCCGTAAAACCAAGGCAATATGGAACCGCGGATGAACGCGGATGGACGCGGATAAGAAGGGGCGAATCGATACTCGCGAGTCATATCCGCGCGCCTCGTATCCTTCCTGATTAAGTTCGCCACGGATAAATTCGCCCCGCACGCGGCATTTGCCGTGATCCGCGTCCATCCGCGTCCATCCGCGGTTACACCCTGTCTTTTTCCGGATCACTCGGCGTGTTCGGCAGGAATTTGCCGAAGAACCAGGCGAAGAGCGGGAGGATGATCAGGTCGTCGATCCAGCCGATACCGATGAAGAAGTCGGGGATCAGGTCGATGGGGCTGACGATGTAGCCCAGCGACATGCCCAGGAACAGGAGCTTGCTCCACCAGGGCACCGCGGGGTTGCGGAATATTTTCCAGAACGCCAGGAAACGGCCGACGGGTCCGATTTTGTGGAGTAGTGACATGGGTCGATGGTAGGGGGTCAGCGCGGGGGGCGGGGGGCAGGATGAAACGGGCAATACCGCGAGCGACGAATCACGGGGTGCAAGCCGGCGGTGCTTAGGTTTGGCCGACCAGGCGGTAGCGCAGGCCGAGGTTGAGGATTTTTTGGAGCAGGGCGTCGTAGTCCATGCCCAGGGATTCGGCGGACTCGGCGAAGTCTTCGCCGTACATCAGCTGCGGGTTGGGGTTGGCTTCGAGCAGGTACACCTTGCCGTCGTCCGCCAAGCGGAAGTCCAGGCGGGCGTAACCCGAAAGCTGCAGCGCACGGTAGACGCGCTTGGCGAGCTTCGGCAGGTCTTGGGCCACGGTGCCGGGCAGGTCGCGGGCGGCGTCGGTGCGGAGGCCGATCTGTTTTTGGTAGTCCTCGTCCCACTTTATTCTGCTGGTGGCGATGCGGGGCGCACCGTCGCGCAGGCCGGGGAAGTGCAGTTCCCAGATCGGCAGGGTTTGCAGCCGGTCGTTGCCCAGCACGCCGACGTACAACTCTCGGCCGTCGACGTAGCGTTCGGCAATCGCGTCGGTCTGCAGCTGCCGATGGATAAACCGCACGCGCTCCGCGAGTTTATCGTCGTCGTGCACCACCGACGCCTGGGCGATGCCGACGCTGCCCTCTTCGGTCAGCGACTTGACGATGAGCGGATAGTTCAGTCGCTGGGGCCGACGCACCCGAGCTTTCCCGCTGCGCAAGGGGAACACGGCAAAGGCGGGCACGGGGATGCGGTGGTACCGGCAGATCATTTTCGCGACGGCCTTGTTGTGGGCCAGCATCAGCCCCCGCGGGTTGCAGCCGGTGTAGGGCACCCGCAGCATCTCCAACACCGACGCCACGTGGGCGTCGAACACGCCGACGCCGGCAAATTCTTCCAGCAGGTTAAACGCCACGTCGGGTTGAAATGCCTGAACCGCGCGCTCGATGACCGCCACGTCCGAGCCGACGCCCACCGCACGGATCGTGTGGCCCATGTCCCGCAGGGTGGCGTAGACGTCGAACTCGGTCTTGAACGGCGCGATCTGGGCATCGCTGAGGCCTGCGATCGTTTCGGGAGGCACCAAAGATTCGTGGCAGAGCAGCAGGATGCGGCGGGGTTGTTTCATATCGCAGGTCGATGGGGGGTCGTCACATCGCGACGGGGCGGTGGCCGCTGTACAGATGCTTCATGGTCTGCACGGTCACCATCAGCGTGGCCTCCCGGCGGGCGCGGGCGTCGGACACCGCGAGGCGGAGCTTCAGTTCGCGGCAGCGGTCGATCATGTCGCCCACGACCTGGTCGATGCTGTAGGCGTGGGACCCGGTCCAGCGGGCGACGGTTTCCCGCAGTTCGGGGCGGAGCTGGCGCAGGAAACGCGCGGCGGTGGAGCGGGCGGCATAGCGGGGGTCGGCCGAGAAAATCCGCTTGAGATCGTCGTCGATGAAATCGGAGAACGCGTCGGCGTACTGGGCCTGTTTTTCGCGGTAATAAGTGCCGAGCGTCCGGCGGTCGCGGGAGATCGGCTCGACGTGCCGCCGGCTGCGGACGGGGGGGGCGGTGGTCTGTTCCGCCAATTCGCCGAGCGTCTGATCGACGTACTCGAGCTTGCGCAGCGCGGGCCAGCCGGCGTAGCGCGACCGCCACCGTGAGCGGGGCGTGAGCCAGACCGCGAAGGTCTCGGCAAAGTCTTCTGCCGGGTGGGCCTGGGCGTACCACGCGTCGAGGTGGACGACGTATTTGCGGGAACTGGGGCGCGGCCGATACGTCTCGGGATAGGGTTCGGAGAATCGGCCGAAGTGCTCGACCCACTGTTTGCGGCGGTGCAGGCGGTAGGCGGTGTCCAGGCAGTGGCCCGCTTCGTGACGGAGGATGCGCAGGCACGCGGCGTCGGTGGCTCCCTCGACGCTGAACATGCGCGACTTCTCGAGCCGCATCAGCCGGGGGTCGGCGAGGTAGAACGGGATGGCGATCCCCGGCACGCCGTCGGGGCTGAACCACTCGGTGGACAGCCAGCAGTGGGGCTTGAACCGGGTCAACCCGCGGTCCGCGAGTTCGGCGTGGAGGCGATCAATGCGTCGCTGCAGGTCGCCGGTGATTTGCAAATTCAGATCGCAGAGCCGACGGTCCAACAGCTCGGCATCGGTGAGCTGAGCGAGCCCGCCGGCACCCGCGGCGTCCGTGGGGGTGGCGGCGGAACGGGGGGAGGATGAGGGGGAAGCGGCGGCCGACATGCGGCCCTGATATTACCCGCCGTGGGCGGAGTCGGGCGCGTCGCGGCCCACGGCCTGCAAGCGCCGGGTGGTCGCGGGATCGCCCAGGTCGTTCTTGCCAAAGCCCGGCAGCGCCGGCCTGGACCGCGGCGGCCTGCACGTCGGGGTAATTGGACACCAGCATCAGGTGCGGGGCGTCGTCCCCGGCGGCAAGTTGACGGATCATCTCCAGGCTGTCGTCGGCGTCGAATCGGCCGTCGAGTTGGCGGTTGATCAGCAGTAGGTTGCCGGCGTGGGCGACGCGGTCGAGCTCGTTTTGTTGGTTGGCGGTGACCACGGTCGCGTCGGGCCACACTTTGCGGGCCATCCGTTTGAGCGAGCCGCTGTCGAATCCGCAGTGCCCCACGAGGGCGACGTGGGTGATCGCCGCAGGGGCGGGGTCCGAGGTAGCGGACGAGGCGGTCGTAGGGGGGGCCGGGGGGGTAGGGGGGGTGGCGGGGGTGTTCGAGGGGGAGGTGTTCATAGTTAACCTTAGCGCGGCAAAGGCGGGGGGCATGATGGCGATCTAAAAATGGGTGAGATTCCTTAGACTTCGAGCCAGCGGGCGGTGAGTGGGGCAGAGCTCGGGTCGAAAATAAATTCCGCCCGGCGGTGGCCGGCGTGGTGGAGGTAGAGCATGTCGAAGCGCTGCACGGTGGTGCGGATCACCGCGAAGTTGGCGCGGCCCGGCGCGGCCTCGGCGTCGGTGGGAATCCGGTCCCGCACGGCTTCGGGCAGGTTCGGGCTGGGGCCTTCGTCGTCCGCGACCGGGTCCCCCGGCGCGGCGGGCGCGAGGTAGCACCGCCGGCTGCTGAGGTTCGAGGCGTCCCACTGCGCGTCGGCCAACGCGTCGTCGGTGTGGACCGAGCTGGTCCCGGTCGCGCGGAGCTGGAGCTTGGCCGGGCCGTCGTAGAACAGCCAGGAAGTCGCGGGGTGGCGACGGATTTCCGCGATCTTCGGCGCCCGGCGATCGGTGTGGCAGTAGAGTTCGTGGGTGTCGGGTTCGACCCGGCGGAGGACGACCACGCGGGCGGCGGGTTGTTGCCGGGCGTCGACCGTGGCGAGCACCGGCAGGTGGAAAGGCGGCTTGGCGGAACGTGTGGCGGCGTCGAGGTGCTGCCACAGCAACGCGGGCAGTTGCGTGAGGCGGGCGGCGGCAAACGCGGCTTTCGTCGGGGGCGGAGGCGGAGTGGGGCATGGTGACAAAGTAGGTCGGCGTCGCCCGCGCGGCTACCCCGGCCCGCGTTATCGCCCGGCGCAGGCCGTGGACCTCACCGCACGGATTCGACCAGGCTCCGCATTTCCAGCATGGCGGCCATGTCGTTGCGCTGGTCCAGCCGCTCAAAGGCGCCGGCGAGGTTGTGGATGATGCGGATCAGCCAGTCGGTGTGCGACGCGGCGCGGAGGAGTGCGTCATCGCGGGGGATCCCACCGCCGGCGATCTGCTCGATGCGTCGGAAGGCTTCATCCCGGGTCAGCACCCGGCCGCCGTCGAAGGGATCCACCAGCAGCGGCCGGGGGTTCCCGGCCTCGGGCGGGGTCGTCATCAACGCCGGCTCGACCACTCCCGCCAGGAAATGCCCGGGCGCGTTGATGCCCCGGACTTTGATGCCGATGGATTCGAGCACGCATTTGTACAGCAGTACCAGCGTGATCGGCAGGCCCCGGCGGGTGATGAGGATGCGTGATAGGTAGCTGTTGGTCGGGTGATAATAGTCCTCGGTGTTGCCGATGAACCGGGCTTCCTCAAACAGGACCGCGTGGGCGTGGGCCAGCAACGCCCGGGGGTCGTCGCTGTGGACCCGCTCACGGATGCTGCCCGCCAGCGCATCGATCTCGGCTTCGACCTCTTCGAGGCTCACCGAGGTGAGCTGCTGCATGGAAACCGCCGTCGCGCAGCGTAGCAACCCCCGCGTGGTGTCCACGGCGTCGAGCTCCCGCGCCAGGGTGTCGAACGCTTCGGGTCGGCAGTAGAGCGGGGTAAATTCGGGGGGCATCATGGGACGGGCACCGGGCGGGTGGGCCGAGACCGCGGCCGCGTCGGACGGGACTAGCGGATGGCTCCGGCGGCCTCGGCGTCACGCGTCGCCCGGCCCGCGCTGCGGCGCAGCTTGCGGGCGGCCATGAACGAGCGGACCCCGATCACCAGGTAAGCAATGCACAGCATCGCGGTGGAGAGAAACGCAAAGAGCTTGCGGTGGTTGCCCTGATCGTCCAGCAATTCGCGGATGCCCATGTAAGTCGTGCCCCCCGCCAGCAGCAGGGCAAAGAGCAGGGCAAGGTGGATCGCCATGGGACGCAGCGAAGTTTTGAACGCCAGGCCTCCGAGGATGACCAGCACGCCGCCGCAAAACGTCGGGATCAGCGGGGTGATCCCCGACCCTTCACTGCTTAAAAGATAAGCGATGATCCCCACCAGATTCAGGGCCAAACCCAGTACGAGCGTGATGATCGGGATGTCGTATTTGCTTGGTTTCATCGGAGCGACTCGGCAGTGAAGGCGGCAGGGGCGGCCCGCTCGAAACATCGAGGGGGACCCGCAACGTCAAGTGTAAGCGATATCGCCGTCGGGCTTGGTGAGCTGCGATGTCGTGCTAATCCGAATGTCGTGCCCGTGTGGGCCCCGCGGGGGCTACACGTGAATCGTAAGGGGGCGATCAATCTCGCAAATCAGCGAACCCGTCGGCGGCCGCGGCAGTAGTGAAAGTCGGCCCGAGTAAAAGCCGGCCCGTGGGCGATGTCCGTCGCCCCGGCAACGGTGGCGTCGGACCCGATCGTCTATCATGTCCGATCCCCCGCCCGCCGGGATCGACCCGGCCTAGGCTTCGATTACCCCCCCAACCCCTCACCCCCTCGGAGTTTTTGCTTTGACCATTACCCGCATCGGATCTCTGCTGACCCTGACCGCCGGCCTGGCGGTGCCCACCGCCTGGGCCGACGACGCCGCCCCTGCCGACGTCGAGATGCAAGAAGTCGTCACCCAGGACGCCGGCCCCTCGACCTCCGTCGATCAGACCGCCCAGGCGGCCGACGACGGATTCGACAACGACGTCGATCGGCTGAGCTACGCCATCGGCATGGACATCGGCAACAGCTTCAAAGGCCAGAGCATCGACATCAATCCCGAGATGCTCGCCCAGGGCATGCAGGCAGTCTACACCGACGGCGACGTGCGCCTCTCGGACCAGCAGGCCATGGCCGCGATCCAGAAGTTTCAGCAGGACATGCAGGCCAAGCAGATGCAGCAGATGATGCAGGAACAAGAAGCGGCGATGTCCAAAAACACCGCCGAGGCCGAAACCTTTCTCGCCGAAAACAAAGACAAAGAGGGCGTCCAGGTCACCGAGTCCGGCCTGCAGTACCTCATCACCGAAAAAGGCGACGGCACCCTGCCCGGCCCCCAGGACCAGGTGACCGTCCACTACCGCGGTCAGCTGATCGATGGCGAAGTCTTTGACTCTTCCTACGACAACGGCGACCCGGTGACCTTCGGCATCGATCAGGTCATCCCCGGCTTCGGCGAAGGCCTGCAACTCATGCCCGTCGGCTCGAAAGGCAAACTCTTCATCCCCGGCGACATCGCCTACGGCATGCAGGGCGGCCCCGGCGGCCCCAACGCCACCCTCATCTTCGACGTGGAAGTCATCGACACCCAGGCCCCGGCCGACAACGCCGAAGAACTCCCCGCCCTCGGCGACTGACCACCCGTCTGCTGCCCGGCCCCGCCTTTGAAAACAAATTCTCGTGGCCCGCTGCCGTTGCGCAGCGGGCTTTTTTTGTCTTGGGGCTAACCTCGTAAAGCTTTGCCGAACGCGCTGAGTTCGTGATGGCGGGGCGAACCGGGACCGGGAATCGTTTACCGCTTACGATACGCTCATGCGCGAACTCACTCTGCCCGCCCCGTTGATTCTGTTGCCCGGCCTGGGGGCCGACGCCCGGCTGTTCGACCCCCAGCGTGAAGCCTTCGGCGACGCGGTGTGGACCCCGGACTGGATCGATCCCCGCTCGTCCAACGAGAGCCTGGGCCATTACGCCCAGCGGTGGGCGGAGTCGGTCAACGCGCGGGTGGCGGAATTTGACGACGATCGGCCTTGGTTCCTCGGCGGGGCATCGATGGGGGGCATGCTGGCGGTGGAGATGGTGGCCCACCTCGAGCGTCTGCCCGGGGCGTTGCTGCTGATCGCGTCCGCGCAATCGACGCCGGACTATCCCTGGTATCTGGACCTCTCCGCGTCGCTGGTCAGCCGGCTTTCGCCGCGTCACGCCGCCAGCCTCCTGCGTTTCGGCGCGCTGCCGATGGGCCTGCGCGACGGGCAGGACGAGCCGGCGTATAAAAAACTCATGGCCATGGCCAAGGACGCCGACCCCGACGGGCTCGCCTGGGCCATGGGCGCCGCCGCCGAGTGGACCTACCCCGGACCGCCCGAAACCCTCGACGGCCAGGCCTTCCCCCCCATCCACCATATCCACGGCCAAAACGACTGGATGATCCCCCTCGACCCTTCCGCCGCCCACACCGTGGTCCCGCAAGGCCGGCACGTCCTGACCCTCAGCCATCCCCAGGCCGTGAACCGCTGGCTGTTCGACCGCATCACCCAGCATTGCGGCATCGACGAAAGCCACGAACCCCGGGTGCAGGACCCCGACCAAGCGGTCCAACGCCGCCCCGAGTTCGCGTCACGTTTCTAAATCGAGCCCGCGGTCTCGACCGTCGACGCCATCATCATTCTCTCTCTAGCCGGATAATCAATTCTAGTTCTATTCGTCGCCATTTTTTTCAGACGCTCCAACTCCTGCTGACATCAGTGCTGAGTTATCGGCCGCCGTGACGTTTCACGGAGCGGCCCTCCAAACAAGGTCCGCAAAGTGTTATCCGCGATTGGGGTGGGATATCGGGCATTGTCATTACGCCTGTTCGGTGAATTATTCTTAAACCTAAATTTCGATCACTTGAGCCCCGCTTTGGGTTCATGCCCGGTTGGCGAAAGTCCGAAATCATAAAGAGGTTCGGATTGTTTGCCCCGAAAGTGATGCCATGAAATTGACCGGTACCGTCAACCCTTCCGACCCCGAGGCCTACGCCGCGGGGCTGGCGGACATGCTGCGAGCTTTGGCCGACTCGGCCCCCCGGGACTTTGCCCACCGCGCGGGAAACATGCTCCAGCTGTGTGCCCGCACCCTCGGAGCCTCGGTCGGTTTCGTCATCGAGACCACCGACCAGCACGGCCACGCCCTGGCGGGGTTCGGCCCGGAAGGCATCTACGACGTGGGCCTGCCCATGCAAGAGGCGGCCAAGCCGATCGTGCGCCGCTGGGTCTCGGCCTTGCTCGAGGGTGGGCTTGGTGACGAAGCCGACCTCATCGCCCGGCCTTTTACCATGGACCAGCGGCCCGTCGGGGTGGTCATCTTCCAGTGGCACACGCCCCGGCCATCGTGCCGGCAGGACGAATGCAGCAACCTGGTCGATGCCTGTGCGAGCTGGGTCAGCGCCGACTGGACCCGCCGCATCGAACAACTGCGCGAACGCAAACTCGGCGATCAACGCCTGCGGGCGGTCACGTCAGGAACCCACGACGGACTCTTCGAATGGGACCTCGTCTCGAACCACGTCGAATACTCCGGCCGATGGAAACAGATGCTGGGCTTTCCCCTCGACGAACCCATGCACCAGCCCGACGCGTGGTTTAACCTGGTCGATTCCTCGGACCTCGCCCAGCTGGAAGCGGACCTGGCCATGTGCCTGGCGGGGCAAACCCACTCGCTGCGCAACCAACACCGGATGCTCAACGCCGACGGCGAGGTCCGCTGGATGCTCTGCCGCGGCGAGCTGCTCTGCGACGAAGACGGCACCCCCGTCCGCTTCATCGGATCGCTCAGCGACACGACCGAATTCAAACTGGCGGAAGAAAAACTCCGCCGGGCCGCGGAACACGACAAGCTCACCGATCTGCCTAACCGCGCAACGCTGCATTCCCGGCTGGACCAGGCGATCCGACGCCACCGCCTCACCGGCGGCCGCCGCAAGTACGCCCTGATGTTTCTCGATTTCGATCGCTTCAAAACCATCAACGACAGCCTCGGCCACGACGCGGGCGATCAACTGCTGATCCAGATCGCCGACCGCCTGCGGGCACAGGTTCGCTTTGCCGACACCCCCGCCCGCATCGGCGGCGACGAGTTTGTCGTGCTGCTCGAAGAGATCGAAAACTTCGACGTGGCCCTCCGCATCGGCGACCGCCTCCTGGATATCTTCAACGAGCCGTTTGAGATCGACGGCAACGAGGTCCGCAGCACCGCCAGCATCGGCATCGTCAACGGCAGCACCGACTACGTCTCGGCCGACGACGTGATCCGCGATGCCGATTCGGCGATGTATCACGCCAAGCGGATGGGCAAGGCCCGCTACACCGTGTTCGATCAGGACATGAAGGACGAGTCGCTCAAGCGCCTGGTGCTCGAACGCGAACTGCGAAACGCCATCGGGACCGAAGACATCTTCATGTGCTATCAGCCGATCTTCGAAGTTAGCGGGGCCACCGTCACCGGCTTCGAATCGCTGGTCCGCTGGCGCCACCCCGAGCACGGCATCGTACGCCCCGACCATTTCATCCATGTCGCCGAAGAGACCGGCCTCATCGTCCCCCTGGGCGAATGGATCCTCCAGCGCTCCTGCGAAGACCTGCTGAAAATACAACGCGCCACCGACCAATACCACCTCTCGATGAACATCAACCTGTCGCGGCGCCAATTGGTGCAGCCCCGGTTGGCCGAAACCATCTTGGAGATCGTGAGCCGGTCCGGGGCCCAGCCCTCACAGATCCGACTCGAAATCACCGAATCTATCATCATGGACACCAGCGAGACGATCACGCCGGTGCTCAAACAACTGCGGGAGATGGGATTCCATCTGGCGATGGACGATTTTGGGACCGGCCACTCGTCTCTGTCCTGCCTGCACCAGTTCCCGATCGATATCTTGAAAATCGACCGCTCGTTCATCACGTCGCTCAACCAGCACGTCGAGTTTGCCGCGGTGATCCAGGCGGTGGTCACATTGGCGCACACCCTGGGGCTCAGCGTGGTGGCGGAAGGCATCGAAACCCCCCGCCAACTCGAAGTGTTGCAATCGCTGGCTTGTGACCGCTTGCAGGGTTACCTCTTCGCCCGGCCGCTGCCGCTGGATCAAGCGATCGAGTTCTTGCATCAGCCCCGCGAACTCCGCCGGTCGGCGTGACGTTCGGCCGGGCGGATCAACCGCGGCGGCCCGAGTTTGCCGCGCGACCGCGGCGGGGGCACAATCTTTCGCGATGAATCTTCCGTCGGACCATCACGGGCTCGAACTGGCACCGGGCATCCGTGTCCCGCCCGCCGCCGTCGTCTTTCAATTCTCCCGCGGCGGCGGGCCCGGCGGGCAGAACGTCAACAAAGTCAACACCCACGCGACGCTCACCCTCGAACTGTCGCACCTCGATTCGGCGCTGCCGCACGGGGCCATGCAGCGACTCACCACGCTGGCGGCCCGTTACGTGGCGCAGGACCCGCCGCGCCTGGTCATTCATGCGTCGGACAACCGCAGCCAGATTGCGAACCGCAAGTCCTGCCTCATGAAGCTCAGAAACCTGCTGATCGCCGCTCGCCAACGCCCCAAAGTTCGCCGACCCACCCGGCCTTCGGCACGGGCCAAGCAACGCCGCATCGACGCCAAACGCCATCGCGGCCAAATCAAAAACCACCGCCAATCCCCCGGCCGCGACCGCGACGTATCCGGTTGAGCCGGGGGCCAAGCGGTCTCACAACTCGCCGCCGCAGCGGTTGCAATACTTCGCCTTGCGGTCGTGGCCGACCTTCATGCAGTGCGGGCACGTCTCGGTGTTGGCGTGACGGCTGCGGCCCGCGGCGATCTCGGCACTGATGATCCCCGTCGGCACGATGATCAGGCTGTAGCCGAAGATCATCATCAGCGAGGCGATGAACTTGCCCAGGCCCGACTGGGGCGTGATGTCGCCGAAGCCGACGGTGGTCATCGTGACGATCGCCCAGTACATTCCGTGGGGGATATCGACAAATCCGCTTTCGGGCCCTTCGACCAGATGCATCAACGCACCCATGATCGTCACGCTCACGATGACCGTGGTCAGAAACACGGTGATCTTGCGCGACTCGCGATCAAACCCTCTTTAAGCGCTTCCGCCTCGCCGAGATATCGACCCAACTTGAAAATGCGGAAAATGCGAAGAAGGCGGAGTCCCCGAATCACCAATAGTTCTTGCGAGCCGGGGATGAAAAAACTGACGTAGGTGGGCAATATCGCCAGCAGATCCACGGCGCCGAAGAAACTGCGGGCATAACGCGTGGGCCGCTGCACGCATAACAAACGCAGAACATATTCGATCGTAAAGAGCCCGGTGAACACCCATTCGGCCGAACGCAAAAGGGTGTGATACTGAGCATCGATCCGCGGAACACTTTCGAGAATCACGACCGCAACGCTCGCGATAATCGCGAGTAGCAGTAAAATATCGAAGACCTTACCCGCCGGAGTTTCAGCTTCGAAAATGATATTGTGCAGTTGACGCTGCCACGGTTTGAGGCCCTGATTTTCGGGTACGGTAGGCAAATGGGTTCTCGAGAAGTCTGGAGGATAGGGGCACCAAGTTTACCCTATAGGTGATAGCAAACCGCAAAGATACGATGACGCATCGCTAAAACTCGAAACTTGCTATGATTGTCGCCCCGGGTGATACCTTTTGCATTTGAAACTTTAAGGAGCTCGTTTTGCCAAATCTCAACGCTGTGTTAGGAGAAGAAATCCGTCGCCTGGCCCGCAAGGAAATCAAGGCCCAGTCCGGGTCGTCCCAAAAATCAGCCTCGAAGAGTCGCAGCGAAATGGCTGAACTCAAGCGCCGAGTCGCCGACCTCGAAAAGCGTTTGGCCAAGGCAGAAAAAGGCGGTCTCGCGTCGGGTTCGGGCAAGACGTCCTCTGCCGGGAAAGCTTCTTCGGACTCGGGCAAACGCCCCCGCTTCAGCCCCAATTGGGTATCCAAGCATCGCGAGAAGCTCGGGCTGAGTGCGGCCGAGTACGGCAAGCTGGCGGGCGTCTCCGCCCTGACGATCTATAACTGGGAAAAAGGCGCCTCCACACCGCGTGAAAAACAGCTCAACGCCTGGGGCGAAATCCGCACCCTGGGCAAACGCGAAGCCCGCCGACGTCTCGACGAGCCAGCCGAGTAATCTTTGTCGGGCACCGCGGAGGTGACCCCGAAAGAATTGCGGCAGCAATCTTATGAGGTGGTCAACCACCAGCACCCACCCGCCCCGGTTCTTTATCCGGTGCGGGTTGTTGGTTATTTTTTGCCCTACTGTGCAGCTTGCGGAGTGGGTTCAAATCTCAACAGCGTGCGGCCGGCCGCGGTCAGTGTGAGACGGTTTTCGGACAAGCGGTAGCCATCGACCTGACTCAGTGCGCGAAGCAGCGGAACCCGACCCGTCGCCGTGGCGGGTGGAGCGTCGTGGTGGTGGGACCGTGGTTGCGCCGAAAGCCCGAGGATGCCGAAGCGGAGGCTCTGGTCGGGAGACTGGCTATAGGTGCCGAAATACACTTGATCGGCGGTCACTCCTGCCACCCGCTCGTCGGTCGAAAAACGGATCGTGTGGTGGCCCCGGGTAGCGAAGCCCAGGTCGGCGGAAGAAGCATCGACCAGTTGCCAGGAGACACCGTAGACATCTGGCCAAGGCAGCGGATCGGGGCGGACGCACGCGCTGAGGGTGAGCAGCATAAAAGCGAGCGAACTGAAAGTGAAATAAGCGTTCACTCGCCGTCCGTCACCGAGGGGTCTTGGGCGGGTTCAGGCGAATCAACCGAAGTTGATTCTGCATCGCGACCCGGGCCGACCTCTTGGTTGTCCACCGTCTCGGCAGGCGGGGTGGGGGGGGGCGGGGGGGCAGGGGGCGAGGGGGGCGAGGGGGGTGAGGGGGGTGAGGGGGGGGCGGCAGGCGAGGGCAGCTGGGGCAGGATAAATTCACCGCTGCCGTCGGCATTGGAATCCAGCCGGATCGATACCGCCATGCGCTTAAGCAGCAGGCGGGCCATGGATTCATGGCCGAACCATCCGACGTCGATTTGAAAATGAATCAGTCGATCGGTTTTGCGAAACGTTTTGATACTGATCTCGTCGCCATCGTTGGTGACCAGTTGAGTGGTCCATTGGCCCTCGGCCACATCGCCGTCGGTGCTGACGATCAGCAGACCCAGGTCGTTGGCGGCGAGTTCACCGGCACTGACGACCTGGTAGAAATCGCCCATCCAGGCGACGTTGAGCTTACCGGCTTTGTAGGCCGCCGACCCCTGCGAAGCCGCGGAGGCGGCAGCCCCGATCATCGCCAACTCGATGCCGCAGCCGCCGGTAGATAACGCTCCAACCAAAACGATCGGGCGGAAAACTCGCGTGAGGTGATTGCTACAAATGTTCAAGAGGGGCTCGGGGGTGTCGGTCTAAAATAATGGCAGGCAACGTCGTCGTCTCGAAACGCCGACGATACACAAATTAAAACCCCGTGGCCTTCCGGGCCGCGGGGAGGTGGGGGGGGGGAGGTAGCAGGGAGTTAACTTCTCATACTCCGCAACTTGGCCAAAGTCATTTTTGCTCGTTCTTCAGCAGTTCACCGAAGTCCTTGCGGACCTTTTCGACTTTGGGGACCGCGACAGCAGCGACGTAACCCTGATTGGGGTTGTGGACCACGTAGTCCTGATGGTAGGCCTCGGCCGGGAAGAAGCGGGTAAGTGGCTCGAGTTTGGTGGCGATGGGGTCGTCAAACATCTGCGCTTCCGTAAGCTGATTGATGTAGGCCTGAACGACTTGCTTTTCGTCGTCGCTCGCGAAGAAAATCGCCGAGCGGTACTGAGGCCCGCGGTCGTTGCCCTGACGGTTGACGTGGGTGGGATCGTGGGCGGCACCGAAGAAGACGCGGAGGAGCTGGCCGTAGGTGATCACCTGGGGGTCGTAGGTGATTTCGATGGCTTCGGCGTGCTCGGTGAGCCCGGCGGAGACGGCCTGGTAGTTGGCGTCCTGATCGCTGCCGCCGGCGTAGCCCGAGACGACGCTGCGGACGCCGCGGAGTTGTTCAAAGACCGCTTCGGTGCACCAGAAACAGCCGCCGGCAAACACCGCGGTGGCGTGGGGCTGATCTTCGGTGACCACCGGCGTGAGGTCCCGGTCGGGCACGGGGAGGTCCGAGGCGGCGTGCGTGGGTCGGCTGCAGGCGAAGCCGGCGAAAGCGGTCAATAGCATCAGTAAAGCTCCGGGATAAATTCGGCGGCGGGCGGGGGCAGGGGAGGATGACGGGGGGGAAAAGGTGGGCATGTGAGATTTCTTACGAAGAGTGTAGGCTTGGGTTCAGTCTGCCCGGTAGGACCGGGCGGGGAGGGAATCTATTCCCGGGGGCGTCACGAGCGAGAAATCGCGGTATTATGATGGGCTATGAATCCACGACGACCCAATTCGAATCGACCCGGTGGCCGACGTTTTTCCGGCGGTGGTGGCGGGGGGGGGCGGAGCTTTGGCGGGGGCGGCGCGCGGGGGGGGCGGGGGAATCGCGAAGCCGATCTGCCGGTGCTGCTGGGCGAGCCGTCGCCCTCGCTGGCCAAGATCAACGCGATGAACATGGAAAAGCTGGCGCTGAAGATTGTTTCGCTGCGTGATGAGCAGAAGCGCATGGACGCGAAACTACAAAAACTGCTGACCCGTGACCCGGCAGCGCCCGACGAGAAAATCGAACAGGCCAAGACCACCCTAGAACGGCTCAAAGCCCTCGAGGAAGCGGCGATCGAACGGCTGCGGGGCAAGGCCGAACGCAAGGCAGCACGCGAACAGAGATCACGTTAATTTCCCTGACCCAATCATTCGGCGATTGATCGTGTCTCACAGCCTGGTCGTACTGGGTCAAAATAAATCGGCCCAGGATGAAAACCTGATTATGGCTGATCAATAAACGCAGCCCATGCTCGGCGAGCGTGGGCTGGGGTGTTTATGGTTGACATCGATCACCAGCCCCGGATTTACGCGGCTTGACCGGGTCGTTGCTTTTCGAGCATCCAATGGTCGATGGTGTGGACAACGTTTTCGAGTTTGGGTTTGTTGAACTGTTCGTCCGCCCCGACGTCACGACCCTTGTGCCGGGTTTCTTCGGTAATCAGCGAGCTGTAAAGGACGACTTTGATTCCGGCGGTGCTGGCGTTGTCCTTGACTTTTTTGCAGAGGTGCAGGCCGTCCATCTGCGGCATTTCGATGTCGGAGATCAGGACGTCGGGCAGGGGTTGGCCGGCGATGGCGGTGGCTTTGAGGGCGTCCCAGCATTCGAGACCGTTGCGGTGCATGGTGAACTGCGTGAAACCCGATTCGTTCATCATCTTGTGGATCGAGGAGCGGATGAATGCGGAGTCTTCGGCGAGCCACACGCGGCAGGCGGCGCGGTCGACACCGTGGGCGTTGGTCGCGCCGTTTTTGCGGTGGATGTTTTTCTCGTGGATGGTGTCGTAGATACTTTCGAAGTCCAGCATCATGATGAGGTCTTCGCCGATCTCCGCCATGCCGGTGACCGCGGCATGTCCGCCGGCCCCCGAGTCGGGGACGGGGCGGACGTCTTCCCAGGACATGCGGTAGATCGAATCGACGGCCTCGACTTGGAAGGCCGCGGTTTCGCCGTTGAACTCGGTGACAATGATGCGCCACTGGGTTTCGTCGCAGTGCTTGGGGATACGGCCGAGTTGTTTGTGCAGATCGACCACGGTCAGCACGCTGCCGCGGAGGCGGATGACGCCCTTCACGGTGTCGGCTTGGCCGGGGGTGGGCACGGCATCGACGTGGAGGATGACTTCGCGGACCTTGGCGACGTTGACGCCGAAGCGTTGGCCGCCGAGCTCGAAGACCAGGACCTCGAGTTCGTTGGTGCCCGACTCGAGGAGGATTTGCTTGCCCTTGGGGGGTTTGACGGCGGCGGGTTGGGTCATCGAGAAGCCTTCGTGCGTGCTTGATGGAGTGGAGAAATGCCGCTGCGACGGTAAAGTCGCGGCAGACCATTGGCTATCCAGATCATCGACCGATGCGGACGGGGAGTTGAGACAGGGCGGGGAGCGAAATGGGGATGCGACATCGCCCCACGCATACTGGGCGTGGCTTCGAGGGAGAGTGTCGGTGGAAATACCTATCGGCGAGTGGTTTTAAGGGTGGCGAGGGCGAGGGTCAGCCAGCCGGCGAGGAGGCAGAGGCCCCCGAGGGGGGTGATGGCCCCGAGCCAGCGGAGGCCGGTGAGGGTCAGGGCGGCGAGGGTGCCGAAGAAGATGAGGCTGCCGAGGGTCCAAAGCCAGGTGATCGCGGTGCCCGCCCGGCCGAGGCGGGGCAGGGAGGTCGCCACGGCCAAGAGCGCCAGGGCGTGATACATGAGGTAGCGGACGCCGGTTTCGTAAGTCGGGAGGTATTGCGGATCGACGCGATCGACCAGGCCGTGGGCGCCGAAGGTGCCGGCGAGCACGCCAAGGAAGCCGAGGGCAGCGGCGAGGATCAGGGGCAGGCGGGGGGAGGGCGGCAGGGGCTTAACTTCGGGTTGTAGTAGATTTAACGCCCAGACGCCAAGGAGGACAAAGTAGGCAAGGAAATGCTAAAGGCGGGAAGGCAGCGCTGCGCTTAACCACGGAGGTTAGGAGACGCGGAGGCACGGAGGAAGGCTGTGAATGCAAGTTGAATAGGGAAAACCAATTTCAAAACGCACAAGGCAGATAACGAAGTATCGATTTCGGGCTTGATTTATGGAGTTCACTGAATTTATCTTCCCGGTGGGTGGTTGAAATTCACAGTTTGTTTTTATCTTCGTCCATCCGCGTCCATCCGCGTCCATCCGCGGTCCCAAAATGGCTTTCCGGTTTTTCAAAAGTGACAATTAATTCTTTGCCAATCCGGCGGGAACGATGGAGTCTTCGCCGTCCCATTTGACGAAGCCTTCGATGGCTTCGTACTCGGCGAGGCCCAGGTCGTCGTAGACCTTGGCGGTGGCGCGGTTGCGGTCTTCGGCGCGTTCCCAGAATTCGCGTTCGTCGCTGCCGGGGAACAGGGCACGGTCTTTTTGGGATTCGTGCTTGAAGATGGCGACGCGTTTGCGCATGAGCTCGCTGGGCGAGAGGGGCACCGCCATCTCGATGCGTTCGGGTTCCCACTCCTGCCAGGCGCCGCGGTAGAGCCAGAGGTCGCAGTCGTCGTACCAGGGTTTTTTCTTGCTGCGGTTCATGGCTTCGAAGATGGCGGCGAGGCAGGTGCGGTGCGTGCCGTGGGGGTCCGAGAGGTCGCCGGCGGCGTAGACCTGGTGGGGTTTAATTTCGTCGAGCAACTCGGTGATGATCTGGATGTCTTCGTCGCCGAGCGGTTTTTTGCGGACCTTGCCGGTTTCGTAGAAGGGCATGTCCAGGAAGTGGAGCTGCTCGGGGGGGAGTCCGCAGGAGCGGCCGGCGGCGCGGGCTTCGCCGCGGCGGATGAGGCCTTTGAGTTGCTGGACTTCGGGGGAATCGACCTGGCCGGGTTCTTTGTTTTTGAGGAATTGTTCGACGTGGGATTCGACGCCGGCGGTACGGGATTCGTCGATGCCGTGCAGGCGGTTGAACTCGGCGGCAAAGTCGGCGAAGCGGATGGCGTCTTCGTCGAAGACCGCGATGTTGCCGGAGACCTGGTAGGCGACGTGGACTTCGTGGCCCTGATCGACGAGGCGGATGAGGGTGCCGCCCATGGAGATGACATCGTCGTCGGGGTGGGGCGAGAAGATGAGCACGCGCTTGGGGAAGATCCCGCCCCCCCCCTGGTCACGTTCGGGCTTGCCGCCGGGCCAACCGGTGATGGTGCGGGAGACGGATTTGAAGACGCCGACGTTGATGTCGTAACCCGGGCCGTGCTCGGCGATGAGTTCCTGCAGGCCGTGCTCGTTGTAGTCTTCGTCGGTGAGTTTGAGGATGGGCTTGTCGATGAACTGCGCGAGCCAGATGACGGCTTTGCGGATGAGGGTGGTGTTCCACTCGACGCTGCCGACGAGCCAGGGGCATTTGGAGCGGGTGAGGTGGGCGGCGGCGGCGGCGTCGATGAAGACGCCGGCGTTGGGGTGGTCCTGCAGGAAGCTGGCGGAGACGTTGGGGGTGACGTCGCCTTCGATGGCGGCGGCGAGGATGGGGGCCTTGCCTTCGCCAAAGCCCATCATGATGAGGCGGCGGGCGTCGAGGATGGTGCCGACACCCATGGTGATGGCGCGGTGGGGGACGTGTTCGATGCCGAAGAAATCCGAGGCGGCATCGAGGCGGGTGAGGCGGTCGAGCCAGATGGAGCGGGTGCGGGAGTCGGCGGCGGAGCCGGGCTCGTTGAATCCGATGTGGCCGGTGCGGCCGATGCCCAGGACTTGGAGGTCGATGCCGCCGGCGTCGGCGATGGCCTGCTCGTAGTCGGCACAGAATTTCGGGATGTCATCGACCGCCAGGGTGCCGTCGGGGACGTGCCACTGGTCCTCGGGCAGGTCGATGTGGTCAAAGAGGTGCTCGCGCATGAAGCGGACGTAGCTCTGGAGCTCATGCGGCTCCATGGGCCAGTACTCGTCGAGGTTGAAGGTCACGACGTTTTTGAACGAGAGGTTTTCTTCTTGGTGAAGACGGATGAGTTCGGCATAGACGCCGGTGGGGGTCGAGCCGGTGGCGAGGCCCAGGACGCAGGTCTGGCCGGCGTCGGCTTTGGTGCGGATCAGGTCGGCGATCTCGGCGGCGACGGCACGGCTGACGTCGGCGGGTTCGTCGTAAATCGTGAGGGGGATTTTTTCGCGGCCGGTGGGCAGGGGGGTGGCGGTAGAAGCGGACATGGGGGATTCCTCGGGGTTATCGGTGACGGGACCATATAAATATCATGCAGGATAATTAAATGCAAGAGCCGGGGTTGAGATTCCGTAAAATAACGTTATTTTATTGGTGGGCGAATGTTATTAATTATGAGAGTTGGGCGATTTGATGCTGAATGCGAGTGAACTGCAGATTTTGAGGGTGCTTCGTCGGCGGGGGCCGCTGAGTCGGCGGCAGCTGCACGAAGTGACGCGGATGCGGCCCAACACGGTGGGCGATCTGGCGGCGGGGCTGGTCGAGCGGGGTTTGCTGAGCGAGGGCCCGGCGGTGTCGTCGGGGCCGGGCCGGCCGCGGGTGCCGTTGGAGCTGGACGGGACGCGGCGATGGGTGGTGGGGTTGGCGCTTCGGCCGGGCGGGTTGGAGGCCGCCAAGCTGAGTCTGCGAGGGCAGGTCCGGGGCCAGGCCGAGGTGGTGGCGGTGTCGCGGCAACGATCGTTGCCCGAGGTCGCGGCGGAGGTGCTGTCGCGGACGCTGAGTCCGGAGGTGCTGGCGGTGGGGATCACGACGACGGGCTTGCTGGACACCGAGACGCGGCAGATTTTGCTGAGCTCGGCGCTGCCGGACCAACGGCCGGCGTCGGCGCAGCCGATCTACGACGCGGTGGGCGGTCTGCCCCTGCGTTTTGACAACGACATGCGGGCGTTGGCGACGCGGTGGCAGCTGACCCACACCGCCGAGCCGCGGGAGGATTCGCTCCTGGTGAAGGTCAGCGACGGGGCGGTGGGGGCCTCGCTGATGATCGACGGTCAGCCGAACCGGGGGTGCGTGGTGGGGGGCAACGAGCTGGGGCAGACCCATCTGCCGGTGGGGGTGAGCACGATGAAGGTCGAAGATATTTTTAGCACGGCGTATCTGCACCGGCGGGACCCGGGGCGGTCGGGCGGGTTGGCCGAGCGGGTGGCCAGGTATTCGCCGGGGGGCGGGGACACGGCCCTCACGCAGATCACGGGGCTGCTGGCGTTGTCGTTGGCCAATGCGGCGAGTTTGATTCGGCCTCACCGGATGGTGCTGGCGGGGCCGTTGATGCAGCACCCGATGTTTTTTCATCTGCTGACCGACGGGATGCGTCGGACGATGGTGCGTCCCGTCGCCGAGCGTATGCGGGTGGAAGCGTGGGGCGATTTGGCCGAGGGGGGGGGGCAACGCGGGGGGCAACGGGGGGGGCAACGGGGCGGGGGGGGGCGGGGGGGCGGCGGGGGTGGACGCGGCGTGGTTGGCGTTGGATATGGTGTTCGGGGAGGGGTGAGGGAGATTTTTTGAACTCGAGACTTACGTCGAGCCCAACGCAAAGCCCACGTTCGGTCAACGTGGGCTTTGGCGGGGTGCGGGTTGCGTAGGTCAGATCTTGGCCTGACCGATGTCACTGGGCAACTCAGACCAGCGGGCTGCCGTCTTTCTTCGTGCCGCAGAGGTGGACGTGGATGCCCAGGGCGTGGGCCATGGCGGCTTTGGCGGCCAGGGCCTGGTCGGCGGAAGCCGCGTCGTTGGCGTAGACGAGCTGGATGTGGTTGGACTGGTGCTGGGCCATCATCTGATCGCGGGAGACGCCGTAGGTCACGGCGTGCATGATGGGCCACTGGGGGGTGGTGCCGTCCCAGCGGCGCTGGGTTTCTTCCAGGGGAAGGTCGATGGCTTTGCTGCGGCCCAGGTCCAGGTGCAGGGCGTTGTCCTGGATATAAATGCGGGACCAGACGCATTCGCCGGCCTTGGAGATGCCCTTGATGGTGCCCCCGCCCAGGCGGAAGTACATGGGCGGTTGGCGTTCGCTGGTCGCGTCTTTCCAGCCACGGGGGAAGTGCGAAGGCGGGACGCTGCCGGAGATTTCGAAGACCCAGACGTATTCGTCGGTGGTGCCGGACTGATCCGGATCGCCCCAGCGCAGGTCGTGGAGGGTGTTGTCGGGAGCCATGCCCATGGCGGTCCAGACGCGGTGGGTGATTAGGCCGTCGAGGCCGGCACACTCGTCGACCTCGTTGAAGTGGGTGATGGCCTCACCGGCTTTGATGATGTCACCGTCGCCCCCGAAAGTGCCGTCGGCGTGTTTACGTCGGACCGGGGGGCGGTCGCTGCAGTTGAGCGTGCCCTCGACCAGGTCGCTGGCGGGGGCGAGGTCTTTGAGGCCTTGCTGGTACTGGATGCCGATGGCGTCGCAGCCAAACTCGTCTGCGATGCGGACCGCGGCGAGATACATCTTGCACTGCTCGAGGATCTGGCGGTCGGTGAGGTCGGTGGCTTCATCGGGGCCGGTTTGAAATTCGATGCCCGCCTGGTCGTACCAGTCGCGGACGGCCTGGGCTTCGTCGTCGCTGATCTGCGTCATGGCGAAGTAGAGGGCGGATTGGCTGAGGCGTTCTTTGAAGCAGCCCACGGGGTTGAGCAGGTGGTCGGGGATGATGCCGTTGAACATGCCCATGCAGCCCTCGTCGAAGACCCCGAGGATGGCGGGGGTGGCTTGGAGGGCCTGGGCGAGCTGCTGGCCGAGGTGTTTTTCGTTGGCGGGCAGCTGAGCGGGGTCCAGGTCGCTGACGTGGGAGGTGTCGTGGGTGATGCTGCCGGTTTTGCACCACTGCTTGATCTTGTCACGGAACGCGGGGGCGGTGAAGTCTTCGCCCCAGAGGAGGCTGTAGTTTTTTCCAGCTTTGGTGAGCGAGCCGCGAAGGTTGAGGGCGCCCACGAGGCCGGGCCACTGGCCTGACCAGTTGGCGAGGATGAGGATCGGGCCGCGGTGACGCAGCAGGCCGGGCATGAGGTGGTGGGAATACTGCCAGACCGCCTCGGCGACGACGAGGGGGGCGTCGGGGTGGATATCGGCAAAGACTTCTCGGCCGCGCTTCTGGCTGTTGATAAAACCGTGGGCACCGGCGGGCGAAGGTTGCTCGCCGTGGACGCGCTCGAGGCTCCAGCCCCGCGATTCAAAGGCGTCGGCGGCGTCGGCTTCGAGCTGTTGCTGGGCGGGCCAACAGGTGGCGTTGGCCGAGTCACGCAGGTCGCCGTTGGCGATCAGCAGGGCGGTGCGGTCGGCGACGGGATCGGGAGAGGGGAGATTCGGTAGTTTATAGCTGGCCATGAATTACTCAGATGAGGGTGACAGAATCTGGTGGAGGGTGAAACCAAGATAACGGAGAGAATGCGTAATCGTGGCGGGGAAAATCTTGGGGTGGGAGCGGTTATTCCGCGGAAAGGCTAATCAGGAGTTTTGCGGGCGAGGGGCGAGAGCGGGGGGGCAATCCTGGGCGGCGATTTGTCGGCGGTATGCTTCGACTTCCCACTCTTCGATGAAGCGGCGGTGAGCGGCGGCGAGGGGTTGCACGCCGCCCAGGCGGTGGGCCCGGCGGGAGACATCCGCGGCGTCGGCGAAGACCTCTCGGGTGATGGCGGCGAGGTTGACGCTTTCGCGCTGGGTCAGGCCGCCGACGCCGGCAAGGAGGATGACCCACGGGGGGTGGCCGAAGGAATCGACGTAATGGCTGAGTTGGGTTTGAAGCTGACCGGCAATGGCGTCGGGCCCGGTCGCGGGGTCGTCGATCCAGAGGGGGAAGCTGCGGCAGTAGACGATCTGGTCGGGCGTTAACGGTCCGCCGAGCGCGGCCGTGTGCCCGGCGTCGGTGGCGGTCAACCAGTGGAGGGCCGGCGAGTGATCCGTCACGACGGTGAGCGCGGGGCTTTGTAGCCGCAGCAGCTGCTGCCAGATCGCGAGCGTATCGTCGGGATTGGCGGGGGGGGCAGGGGGGGAGGGGGGGTGGGTTCTTCCGCTTGACGATTGATCAGCGAGCGGACGGAGTCGATGAGTTGATCGCTGACGCGGCGGATGGCGTCGGGGTCGTCGCCCGAGACGATGAGGCCGTGGTTTTCGAGGAGCACGACGGTGCAGCCGTCGGTTTGGGTGAGGGAGGCGGCTTCGGGGGTGATAAGCTGGTGCAGCGCCCGGGCGAGGGTGACCCCGGGATCGACGTAGGGTTGCCAGATGGCGGCGGGCAGATGCCGGGCGGCGAGGGTTTGTCCGGCGCGGCAACAGGTTAAGGCGTTGATGATGCCGGGGTGGGTGTGGACGACGAATCGGCCGGGCATGAGGTGGTGGATCAGCGCTTCGACGCTGGGGCGTTGGCCGCGGTCGGGGTGGACGCGGGCGGCGAGCATGGCGTCTTTGAACTCGGATTCACGCTCCGCGGGGTCATCGGGCCAGTCACGCTGGAGCAGCGCGTCGAGGGGTTGCCGGTTGAGTTCGACAAAGCCGTCGGCCGCGATGGTTGCCAGGGCGTGGCCGGAGGCTTTGACCCACAAACGCCCGGGGCTTTTGACGGAGGTATTGCCGCCGCCGGCCAGCACGAATGCGGGGTCGCCGCCGTAAGCACGCGAGAGTTGGATGAGCGGACTAAGGTCGGACAATGCTCGGCTCCGGAAACACAAAAGCTCAAGATAGCAGAGCGAACATTATGCGTGGGTTCACCAAGTCATGCTCACGGAACGATCACGCAGCGGAATCCGGTGTGCTGCAGGCCGGTGTCGGGCGTCAACCCCCGGCGGGCGGGGGGGCGGTAGCTCTCGCAATAATCGACGTGGCAGAGGAAGCTGCCGCCCTTGACGACTTTCGACGGGGCCCCGGGGTTGCCCTGGTCCGAAGCCAGATCGGGACCCGCGGGGTTGACCACCAGTTCTTGTTTGGCCAAAACGACGTGGCGGTCGTCGCGGTAGTTGTCGGCCGTCCACTCCCAGACGTTGCCGGCGGTGTCGTATAGCCCGAAGGCGTTGGGGGGGTAGCTTTTGACCGGGGCGGTGAGCACGTGGCCGTCGGTCGAGGTGTTGCGATGGGGGAACTGGCCGTTCCAGGTGTTGGCCATGTCTCTGCCGTCGGGTTGGAAAACCGGCCCCCAGGTAAAGCGGGTGGGCGTATCTCCGCCGCGGGCCGCGTATTCCCACTGGGCTTCGGTGGGTAACGCTTTGCCTGCCCAGTCGGCGTAGGCGACCGCGTCGGGCCAGGCGACATGGACCACCGGATGATCGCCGCGGCCGTCGATCGAGCTGCCCGGCCCGGTGGGGTGGCGCCAGTCGGCATGGTGGGTCCAGTGCCACCACAGATCGACGCGGTTCAGCGGCACCGCATGGTCCGGGGGATTAAACACCAGCGAACCGGGCTGCAGCACCTCGTCGGGCGGCCGTGGGGTGCCCGGCGGCACCTGAGATTTCATCGCCTCCCAATCGACGGGCCGCTCCGCCAGGGTGATGTAGCCCGTGGCCTCGACGAACGCGGCAAACTGGTCGTTGGTCACTTCGGTGGCGTCGATCCAAAAACCGTCGAGTTGCACCCGGTGGGCGGGGTGTTCGTTGGCCCAGGTGTCGGGAGCATCGGTGCCCATGGTGAAGCTGCCGGCGGGGACCCAGACCATCCCTTCGGGGTCCGGCGGCGCGACCGCCTCGGGGGTGGGCACGCTGTTGGTAGCCGCGGGCTTGATATCGACGTCCGCGGCCAGCAGCAGCACCCCGCCCGGCCGTTCGCGCCAACGCAACAACTCGTCCCGGGCGGGGCATCCGCTTCAAAGTCCGTTTGGGCAATCATGGGCCCCGCATAAGCAAACACCAACCCCCCGCATAAGGCAAAGCACTGAACGGATTGGTATGGCCAAAGATTCATGAGGCAAGCCGGGCAGGAGGGTCAAAGAAACTTCGGACTGATACTGCGTAAGTGAACGAGAAGTTCGATGCTCCAATGAGCAAAGCTGTCAAACCCTTCGTCGATCAAGCATAGCCGATGGTCTGCACCCACCAACGCTCGTTTGTCGGGGCGGCGGGGGCGGTTTTCAATACGGCCAGCTGCGGGCGTGGGAAAAGCCTGTCTGAATCATCCGGGTGGCGAGGCCGTGGGCGTGCGCGTGCCGGGTGTCGGCCTGGTGAGGGTCCTGACCCAGGTCGTGGTATTCGCCGTGGGGCGTGCGGAGGTCGAAGAGTGATTCCCGGCCGTCGCCGTGAAGGATGTAGCGGTGGGTGGCGGTGCGATACGAACGCCAGCCGGGCCGCTGCTGCACATCTTCCATGAGCACGCCGGGCTTGCCGTCGAAGTCTTGCCCGCGCAGGGCGGGGGTCAGCGGGGTGCCGTCGATCGCGGCGGGAATCGGCACCCCCGCCGCTTCGAGAAACGTCGGCGCGAGATCGACCGCTTCGACCAGCACGTCGTGCACCTGCCCCCGCGCCGCGGCGTTAGCCCGGGGATCCCGCAGCAGCAGCGGCACCCGGCTGACACAGTCGGGGCCGGGATAGCCCTTGCCCCACCGGAGAAACTCGCCGAGGAATTCGCCGTGGTCGGCGGTGAACGCGACGACCGTGTTGTCCGCCAGCCCCCGCTCGTCGAGGGTGTCGAGGATTTGGCCGACCCAATGGTCGACCTCGCTGACCATGGCGTAGTAGCCGTGCATCGCCTGGCGGCGCTTGGCTTCGCCGAAGCCTTCCGCCTCGGCACGCGCCGCGACCTCGGCGGGCATCGTAGACAGCGTCAGCTCGGCGGGATCATAAAGATCCAGGTACTTCTGCGGCGCGAAGAGCGGGGAGTGGGGGCTGTAAAAACCCGCGACGTGGAAAAACGGCTGGGCATGGGTTTGTTGCAGCAGCTCGACGGTGCGCTGGCCCACGAACGCGGTGTGAGTCGCGTCGTCGTCGCCGACAAACGCCACGGTATCCCAAGCCTCGGCCAACAAATCGTGGTTCACCGGGTCGTCCAAATCCACCGCGTCACGCCACACACGGGCGGCGGGCGGCAGCACGTGCCGGGAGATGGCGTCGAGCTGATCCGGCCGGGTGCGGGCGATCCACGCACGGTAGGCGTCGGGGTATGGCCCCGGTTCGTCGCTGATTTCGAGGTGGTCAAAGCCGTAGGACGGATGCGGCTCGCGGTGGTCGCGGTTGCTGTGGGGCAGAAAGTGAAGCTTGCCGATGTTGGACGTGCGGTAGCCGGCCCGTTGCAGAAGCGACGGCAGGGTCACGGTGTCTGGCGGCACCCGCACGCCCATCTCCATGATTTGCAGATTCGACGGATAGCGGCCGGTGAGCAGGCTTAGCCGTGAGGGCATGCAGAACGGATGCTGCACGAAGTGATGCGAAAAACGGCTGCCCGACGCCGCCAGGCGATCCAGGTGCGGGGTCTGCACGTCGGGGTTGCCGGCGCAGCCCAGGGCATCGAAGCGTTGCTGATCGGTATACAGCAGCAGGAGGTTCGGGGGGCGGGCGGGACGGGAGGCGGTGGTCATGCTGCCATTATGACGCGGTGGGTCCACGGGTGTGGGAAGACGCCGCGGCGATCGGGTTGCGATATAACCCACGGCGGGTACTTGCAGCCGGCAGGAATATGCGAATGGTCAAACCTTCAACCGACAACGCTGCCACCGGCCCGAGACGGTCGACCCAAGCGACGGACGCGGCCCCGCCGACGGATAAGCGTCGCGGTGTTGATCGGCCTCATTCATTTCGGCAGCATTTTTCACGCTACCGGTGGTGGTGGTTTGCCGGACTGGCGTCGCTGTACCTCGCGGCTTTCAACGGCCAATGGCACGTCACGCCCGACAGCGCGCTCTACCGCGGCCTGGGTCAAAGCCTCGCCGCGGGCCAGGGGTATGTCTACCACGGCGAAGCGCACGGCCATGCCTACCCCGGCTTGCCCCGGATCCTCGCGGCGTCACGGACTTGGCTGGGCGACGACCTACGGCCCGCGCTGATGCTCAATCTGTTGCTGGCCGCGGGCGGATTGGCGCTGATCTACGCGATGTTGCGCCGCGACTTCCCGCGGTGGGTCGCGGTCGTCGTGGTGGTGCTCACCGCCATCAACGCCCAGCTCATGCAACACGCCGGGCGGGTGCTGACCGACGTGCCGTTCTTCTTCGCGGTGTGTCTGACACTCTACGCGCAGCGGCGGATCATGGATCGCCCTCACCCGGGTCAACACTCCGTACGAACCACCCCGACGCGGTGGAATTTACCAGCTCACGTCGCCTGGTCGCGGGTGAGCTGGACCATCATTTTGGCGGCGGGGATCATGATGGCGGCGTGGCTGCGGCCGGCGTTCTGGGTGCTGGTCGCGGCGTTGTTACTCTGGGTCGCGGGGCAGGTGTGGCGCGGCTCGCGTCGGCTCGCGCTCGGAGTCCTCATCGCCCTGGTGAGCGCGGGCGCAGCCTGGATGATCTTCGACACCCGCGCGGGCGGGCACGACGAACGCAAGCTGTGGCGGCTGCTGCAAGACCCCGGCCGACTGTGGCTCCGCCTGCAAACCTACCCCCGCGACCTGCTGCGCGAGCACGCCAGCGAAGCGTTCTTCGGCATCCAGATCGCCCCGGGGTTTAACGCGCTGCTGGCGGTCACCATCTTCGGCGGGGGGGTGGCGCTGTGGTGCCGGCCGCGTCGTTTTACCCTGGCGGGTCAGGTGAACCGGAGTCCCAGCCAGCGGTTCTGGGCCGGCCTGGTCGCGGTGATGCTGCTGGTCACGCTGCTGTTTGCCGGCACCGTCCCACGGTACTACCTCATGATCCTGCCGCTGCTGGCGCTGGGCTACGTGCAAACGGTCCGACAACTCGGCCGCTACCTGCCCCACCGCCTGCGGCATTACGTCATCACCCTGCTCCTGATCTTCCCGGTCATCACCAACGCGGTGGAAGCGGGCGTCTTCGTGGTCCGGCAGCACGAGCGGCCGTTCCTCGCTCACTTCGAGCACGGCTACTGGCTGCCCTACCGCGCGATGGCCGACGCCATCGCCCAGCACGTGCCCGCCGACCAACGCGTCATCGCCCCTCAGCATCGGGTCGTCACATTTTGGTCGGGTCGGGACGCGATCAATCCGCGTCGTCAGCTCCGGGTCAATCCGCCGTCAGACTGGTCCTCGATCTTAAATAATCAGCGGGTCCGTTACGTCGTGCTACCGCTGGAAAACTATAAGCATGAGGGTCCGCAACTCCAGCAACTCTTTGCCCCGTTGGTGCAGCAACTCGGACTGTCGTCGGAGGCCGATGAATGGATGCTGGTGCGCGTGCGGCCCGGCGCTGCGAGAGAATCGCACCTGGTGGCGGAAGAAATCGTGGCCCGGGGGACGACATTGATTTCGGAAATTGAGTAAGTCGTCGTGTCGAATGCGGCGGGCACACCAAGCTTGCCTCAATATCGCGCCCACGGATTCGATCATTTCATCTCAGCCATTCGCACAAAAGACGATCCCAGACCGCGGTGGTGTGTCGATAGCTGTGGGTCTGCCGGACTTCGAGGGCGCCTGCCCGGCAGCGGTCGTACAGCACCGCATCGCTAAGCAGTCGGCCGAGCGTTTGCGCCACGTCGGGGGCGGCGGGGTTGGCCCCGACGAGGAAGCCGTTCTGTCCGTCGCGGATGACCTGAGCGTTGGCCCCGACGTCGGTGACCACCGCGGGCAGGCCGCTGCTCATCGCTTCGAGCATCGCCACGGGCAGGCCCTCGTTTTCGCTCAGCAGCACGAACACCCGTGCTTGCCGTAGCTGACCCGCCACGTCGTCAGACCACCCCGCAAACTCGACCGATTCGGTTAGCCCCAGTTGCCGGGCAAGGTTTTCCAATCGAACACGCTCGACCCCCTCGCCCACGATACGCAGCGTGATCGGCCGCGGCGCGTTTTGATTCAGAATCGCCAAGGTTTGCAAGAGCAGGTCCACCCGTTTCATCGGCCGCAGGTAGCCGGTGTAAATCAGATCGACGCGGGGGTCGTTCTCCCCCGCGGGCCGGTAACGCTGGGTATCGACGGTGTTGGGCAGCACGACCACCCGGTCGGCCCGGGCCCCCATCTGGATCAACTGCTGCCGGGCGGCTTCGCTGAAGATCGTGATCCGGTCGCACCGCCGGGCGACCCCGCGCAGCCAGGGTCCCACCATCCGCCGCTGCATCCGGACGTTGAAGTCCGTCCCGATCATCGCCGCGAGGCAGGGCGTCCCCGAGGTCCGACCGATCAGCCACGCCAGCACGCCGTAGGGCGAAAAGTTAAACGCCATCACCGCGTCAGGTTTTTCATGTTGGGCGAGACGTCGGCCGATGCGGAAACAGGTCCAGAGGTTGCGCAGCGAACGCCCCGGCCGCAGCCGACTGGTGCCCTGGTCCAGCGACGAATCGTGGATCACCTGTCGCAGTTTCGGCGATGGCAGATCGACCCGCGCGTGCCGCACGAGCGTGACCCGGTCCACCGCCGGGCAATCCAGCAGCGGCCGCAACTTGTCGCGCACCTTCACATCGCCCAGCCGCATCACCACCAGCAGGTGATACCCCGCGGCGGGCGTAGGCCGGGCCGATGCGTGCGGGGCTTTGTCTTCACCTTCTCGGCGCGTCACGCCCGGGCCTCCACCCTTTGTTTTCCAGAACGGTCGTGTCGCCCGACTTCCAGAATCTGCGTGCAGATCAACTCGACCACGTCCACCGATTCTTCGACGATCGATCGGCCCACCGCCCGCCATCGCTCCGGGGCCGGGTCGGTCAGCAAGGCGACGGCCCGCGCGATCGCCGCGTCGCCCCGATCGGGCGTTATCCAGTGCACAATCCCCCAGCGGTCGGCCTGCTCCCGGGTGTAGCCGTCGCGATCGGGGGATGTAAAAAAACGCTGGGCACCCCGAGCACCGCCGCCTCGCTGGCCATCGTGCTGCTCTCGCCCACCACCACCGCCGCCCCCGCCACCGCGTCGTGCATCCGCGCCAACGGCAAAGGGAATCGCAGCTGCGTCAAGTCTTCGGGCAATGCGCCTTCGCTGGATAGGAACACTCGGCCGTGCTTTTGCAGCTCCGAAATCAGCCGCCTCTTGTACGCCAGCGTTAGCCCCGCCATGCCCAGATCGTGACTCGCCTGCCAACTGACAAAACGCAGGACAGCGTAGCGCTCGCCGGGCCCGACGCCCAACGCCTGACCGATATTCGGATCGGGGGTGAATACCGAGGGTGCGAGGTAGGCCAGTTCGTGATACCCCGCGTACCGCACCTGCCGGGGAACCTCGTGGAGGTACGCCGCCGGCGTGCAGACGCGGGTGGCAAAGGGGTAGGTGATCCGGTTGGAAAGCGTCGCGTTTTCCGTGTCATAAAACACCACGTTAGGCACCCGCAGGGCCGCGCCCAGGAAGCCGATGAAGGTGCCGCCCAGCGCCGCCATCACGTCGGGCCGAAACTGCCGCACGACGCCCGCGAGCTTTGTCTTGCGGTAAGCCAGCGTCCGGGCCATCCCCGCGACCCCCGCGGGTGAGCCGCCGAAGAAATTCATCTCGATGTTCATTTCCGTCGCGAGCCGCCGGAGGATGTCTTTGTCGCGTCCGGTCAGCCGGACCTCGTGGCCCCGCTCCCGCAGCCGACCGATGGCGTGGCGAAAAAAGTGCAGGTGCGCCGGGTGGGTGATGTCCAGCAGGATCCGCATGGCCGGCGACTCGTCAAGGCTAAAAAAACTGACCACTCACCCGCCACCGTTTACCAATCTCGGGGGCGCGATCTAACGCACGTCCTGATACTTTGCGGAAGCCCGCACGGCGGGTGACGGCACGGCTTTCGTCACGATCACCGGCTTGAGGTGGTCGGCGGCCGACGCGCCCTCCGCCTCGACCCGCGTGGGGCGAGACGGCTCGTCCGCGGTCGCCGCGTCGCTGGGTTCCGCGGAATCCAGACCCGTCAGCCCCCGCGGCTCGGCCTCGAGGTGATACATTTTTTGTCGCGCCAGATAAAGCAGTTCTTCGGTGATCTGACGGTGCCGACCGATCATGTCCGCGAGCATCCCCACCGTCAGCAACACGAATGACAGCAGCAGCGTGACCCCGTTGACCGTGATCAGCGAGGTGAAGGGCGAGGTCCCCCCCGTCGCCGCGTACCACCCCAGTAACCCGACCGCCAACGTCACGCTGAACCCGAACATGATCAGGCTCAGCGATCCGAAAAACTTCAGCGGCTTGATGTCCCGCACCGCTCGCAGCATGATCATGCCCGAGTGCATCCCGTACCGCAGCACGTTGGACGCCACCCGGCTTTTCCCAAATTCCCGCTGGCCGCGCACCGGCAGGGGCACCTCGACGATCCGCAGGTTCTTGCGGAACAAATCCATGAACACCTCCTGGGTGTAAGTGAATTTGCCAAACAGCGTCAGGCGGAACAACGCTTCGCGGTTAAACGCCCGGAAGCCGCAGGAGACGTCGGTGAAGCGGGCCCCGTAGCCGCACAGCCGATTGATGAGCCCGACCACGACCTGGTTGCCCCAGTACTTGATCGCGGGCATCTGCGGCCGATGGCCTTGGGCAAACCGCGTGCAGGTCACGAAGTCCGCGTCGTCGCGCAGCAGGGGGGCAATGAGCTTGGCGATATCTTCCGGGTTGAACTGCCCGTCGCCGTCGATGTTGACCATCAGGTCGGCACGGTGGGTCCGGGCCTGCTGCAGCGCCATTTTGAATACGTTGCCCAGGCCCATGCGGTGCCGCAGCCGCACCACAGTGGCCCCGGCCGCCTCCGCCACCGCTGCGGTGTCGTCCGTGCTCAAGTCGTCGATGACGAAGACACGGGTTTCGGCAACCCCGTCAAGGGGCGCCAGCGCCCCCCGCACCACCCCCCCGATCGTGCGGGATTCGTTGTGGGCCGGAATCGTGACAATCAATTTCATGAAAGAATTTCGCCTCCGGCATCGGTCCCCGGTGTTGTCTGACCCTGATCGGAGTGCTCGTGTGCTTCGGGTCGTCCCGCGTCACCTCTCGGCAGTCCGCGGGACAAGCCGCCGACGGACGATCATACCAACCTTCCGTGCCGGGACCGGCACCACGCACCGGCCGGCGATCGCCAGCCGCCGGCCCCCTCGCCGCCGTTCCATCCGCACCCACCACGGCCACGTTGCCCCTTCCCCTCCCCGCCGCCCTCGCACTTCCGCGGCCAACGCCGCCCGGTCCCATTGGGCATACTTTGTAAAAAGCTGCCCCACCGCCGGATTGTGGTAATCCAGTTCGTCCCCGCCCACCACCCCCTGCATCCCCAACTCCCCGCCCAGCGCCGCCAACCCCAGCCGCACATCGCCCGCCCGGCAGAAATGCCGCCACACCCGCTCGACCTCTCGGCAGCGCTGGTACGCCGTCTCGTGCAGCCCCCGCTTCGCCGCGACCGCCGCCTTGACCCCGCGATGCACGCCAAAATGAAAAGCCTGGTACGGCGACGGGTCGGGGCAGTGCCACGCCGCGGGTGCCAGCTTCCGCTGCACCTCGCGTGACGCCCGCCCCCCGCCCAGGCCGAATCGATCGGTAAACACCACGTCCCCCGTCGGCGCCCACCGGATCGTGTTGCGGTAGGTGTTGAGCCCGCTCATCGATCGATCGGTGTACCAGTCGTGGACCTTCAATTCCAGCAACTGCCGCGACGGCTGGGCGGCAAACACCTCGACGAGCCCGGCAAACAACTCGTCGCTGCGCAGCACCATGTCGGCATCGACTTTCACCAGCAGGTCAAATTCGTCGCGTCTCGCTAGAAAAGTGCCGTACAGCTTTTCGTGGGCTTCGCGGTTGGGCAGGTTCTCGATCAGCAGGTGTTCGAGCGCGGGGTGGGTCTGCCGTTGCACCGACGCGCGGCTACGCTCCCGCTCGTTTTCGCCGGTGCTCATCGTGCCCACCAGGATCCTCACGAGCCCTCCCCGTGAGGTGATTGGTCGAGGTATAGCTTAGGTAAACGCGCGGCGGCATCGTCCGCCACCCGATGCAATATCTCGACGAGTTCATCGTTAAGTCGATCGACATCGAACATCGCCTGCACCTTCGCTCGGCCGGCGTTTCCCATGGCCGTCCATGTCTCGGGCGTGTCGATCAATTGCGCGATCGCCTGGGCCAGACCTGCCGCGTCGTGCTCTTCTACGAGTCGTCCGGTGACTCGGTCTTCGACCGCTTCGGGGACGCCGCCGTGCCGCGTCGCCACCACGGGCCGCCGCAGCGCCATCGCTTCTTTCACGATGTTAGGAAACCCTTCGCGGTCTCCGTCCGCGGGCGTCACGCTCGGCGATAGCAGCAGATGGGCGTTTCGCAGCGCCGCCCGCACCCCCGCCTGATCCTGCCAACCGAGAAACGTCACCCGGTCTTCCAGGCCCAGCGCGGCCGCCCGGGCTTGTAGTTCTCCGCGTAGCGGCCCCTCGCCCACCACCTCATATTCAAACGCGCGTCCGGTTGCCGCGACTTCCGCCAAGGCTTGCAGTGCCGTGGCGATCCCTTTTTTCGCCACCAGCCGGCAGGCCGAGAGGATCCGCGTCGCCTCGCCGGCTTCTCGTCGCGGGGGAACCTCGTCGGCGGTCTCCTTCAGCTCGACCCCGCCCCGCAGCACCCGCAGCCGCTGGGCGGGGCAACCCGCCTCGCGCAGCGACGCCGCCAGATCTTCACTCACCGCGAGAAAACACTCCCCGCCCCGCGGCGGCTCGGCAAACAGCGCGGCGTACCGCCCCGGCGACGCCCGCAAAATCCGCCCCACGTCGTGACCCCGGTAAAACGTCACCAGCGCGTCGGCCCGGCATGTTCCCGTCCGCCGCAATTCCTGCAACGCGACCCCGACCGTCCCGTACGACGCCACCACCACGTCAAATCTTGGCAACCCCCACCACACCGAGCCTTCGATAAACGGCCGCAGCGTCCACGCCCGCCGACCAAACCGCGTTGGCCCCGCCCCCGCCCAAGGCATCACGCTTCCGACCAAACCGCCCACCCCCCGCGTGAAACCGCCCATGAGCGACAGCCGCGCCGCCGTGCCGAGTCGGCCGACCATCCCGCCCATGCCGCCCCGCACCTGCGGCGCGTAGCACACCCGGTCCATCAGCCCGTACTCCCGCACCGACGCGTGCACCGTGGCGCTGGTTCCCCGCTTGGTCGCGATGACCGTGAGATCGACGCCCCGATCGATGAGTCCGGTGAGTTGGCGAAGGATGAAGGTCTCCGACACCGCGGGGAACTGTTCGACGACCCACGCGACCCGCAGCGCTTTTTGATTCGCAGCGCGCTGACTCAATCCTCGGCCCGCCCGTCGTCTTGATCGTTTTTATTGCGTCGGGCCAGCCGCGCCCGCCGCCGATCACGCAGCCGCGTCCGCAGGCCGGCGGGCAGAGTGGTGCCCAGCAGGATGAGCCACGCCCGCCGCGAAGTCGGCCGATGCCGCAGCACCGCCCCCGCGTGTTTCCGCGCCGTCCCGACGTGGCCGGCCCCCAGCGCCCGGCTGGCCCACAGCAGACGGTGGTCCAGCGTGCCCACCTCCCGGTCCACCGCGCCCCGGATTTCTTCAACCATTTCCATCCCTCGCCGCGCCCGCGCTTCCACGACGATGCGGCGTTTGAGCTGGTACAGACGGCGCTCGCTTTCGGTGTGGGTCACGCTGGTGGTGTGCTTCCGCACCTCGTACAGGACCTGGTCCAGATTCGCCAGCCGACCCACCTCCGCCACCCGCAAATACAACTCCAAATCTTCCGCGTGCTTCGCCCACTCCCTATAAATCCCCCCCTCGCCCCCCCCCTCGCCCCCCCCTTCGCCTCCCCCTTCACCGCTACCGTTCCCCTCAAAATCTCTCGTAGTTTGCAAGCCCACTGCCTCCAGTGCATTTCGCCGGATCATCGTGGTGGCATGGGTCATGCCGCTGGCCTCGCCACGCAACATCATCGCTTCGATTGATGTGTGATCCGTGACGACGCCTTTTTCGCCGATGGGCAGACCCTCGGGGTCGATCCGCAGCAGGTCGGTGCCGACCACCGCCACCGCGGGGTGGGTGTCGAGGTATGTCACCTGCTTGGCCAACCGCGTGGGCCGGGCCAAATCGTCGGCGTCCATCCGGGCGATGAGTTCCCCACGCGCTTTGCGCAGCGCACGGTTGAGCGCCGCGACGATGCCCCCGTGGGCTGCCCGCACCGGCCGAACCCGGGGGTCGCGTGACGCCCACCGTTCCAGGCAGGCCCACGACCCGTCGCCGCTGCCGTCGTCCACCGCGATCAGTTCCCAATCGTCATAAGTTTGGCTTACCACCGAAGCGACCGCCGCCTCCAGATAAGGCATCGCATTGAATACCGGCATGACCACCGAAACACGCGGAACCACCATGGCCGACAAATTAACCGATCCCCCGGCCCCGCATCACTCGGGCGAAGCGACGCCGCCCGCCCGGCGGTCGCCACGGCGTGCTCGACCGAGGATCACCCACCCTCCGATCCACCACGGGCGTCGCCGCAGCACCGCCCCCGCATGCTTGACGGCGGTGGCCCCTTCCCCGCCCCGCAGGGCCGCGCGGGCCCAGCCCGCCCGCGACTGCCAAGCCTTTGGAGCGCGGCGAGGGTTTGTCGGGGTGGGGTCGGTTACCGGGTCCGCCGGTACGTTGGGTAATAGGCCGTTTCGTTCACGGTAGGCCTGTAAAGATCGCGCGACCGCCGCCAGTTGGTCATCCCGCTGACGCCCCCCCACGCTGGTGGCGTGCAGCCGGTACCGAAGTAATAGGTCGGGGAGGTTGGCCAGCTGACCGATCTCGCTAAGCCGCAGCCACAGGTCGAAATCCTGGGCCACGGGGTAGCTCGCGTCGTAGCCCCCGACTTGCCGCAGCGCCTCGGCCCGGACCATCGCCGCGGGGTGCGACAGCCCGCTCCGCCCGGCAAGCAAGCGATCCATGATCTTGTCGTGCGTCGGGGGATACGGATGCGGTTCCAGCCGATCCCCGTCTTCGTCGATCAGCGTCAGTCCGCTGCCCACGGCCAGGACCTCCGGGTGGTCCGCCAGGTACGCCACCTGCCGCGCCAGTCGGGCGGGTTCGCAAACATCGTCGGCGTCCATCCGTGCCAGGAGTGGCCCCCGCGCCTCGGCCAAACCCCGGTTGAGCGCGACGGTCACCCCGGCGTGATCTGTTTCGATCACCCGCAACCGCGGTTCACGCTGCGCGACTTCTCGCATCAACTCCCGGGACCCGTCGGTGCTGCCGTCGTCGATCGCCACCACTTCAAAATCCGTAAAACACTGCGTCCACAATGACGCGAGCGCCGCCTCCAGATACCGCCGGGCATTGCAGACCGGCAGGAGCACCGACACCCCCGGCGACCCCGCCCCCCACGCCCCCTCCTCTCCCCCGTGCCCCACTGGTTGAAGGTGGTCTTCGCTCATCCCGCTTCCGGCTTGGTGGCGATGAAGGTGAACGCCCCGGCGGTTTCCAGGCGACGCCGCGTCTCCGAGCGTTTGCCCAGCGCGCTCAGCGGCCAGTGCCCCAGGCGATGCAACCCCTGCAGGGGCGCCACCAGCGTGCGCGCCGCCCGCCGCGGCAAGGCGGGGAACAACGCCCCCGCCTGGGCCTGCAGCACCGACCACCCCGCGTGGGGTGCGAGGCGATCGACGTTGAGGCCCGCAGAATCCAGCACGTTGACCAGACCCAAGGGCGAATGGTGAAAGTAGCTGTGATCGTGCCACGGCTCGAGAAACGCCACCGTCCCGATCAGCTTCCCGCCGGGCCGCATGACCCGTGCCGCTTCCGCCATCATCACGAACGGATCGCGGATGTGTTCCAACACCGCCACGCTCAGCACAAACTCAAACACCCCGTCGCCGAAGGGCAGCGCGTGCGCGTCGCCGAGCAGCGGGGCCCCGTCCTCGCGGTAATCCAAGCCGACGTAGGCATAGCCCGAATGCTCCATCACCTCGCGGTGGATCGCCCGCCCGCAGCCCAGGTCCAGACCCAGAGCGCCGGCCTCCGACGCCCGGGGGAAATGACGCAAAATCGCCGGCGTGAGGTGCCGCGGCGTCGGGATCTCCGCGAAGTTCACCGCCGGGTCCGCCGCGGTTTTCAACGGCGACAGGTCCAGCGCGTCCAGTGAAATCAGCGGCGTGCCCAGCCGTCGCGTCACCGTCCGCTCCACCGGCCGGGTCAGCCGCAGGTCCGGCCGACCCCCGGCAGGATTCGCGTATTCCGCTCCGCAACCCCGGCACACCAACTTCGGGCACTCGCCGTCGAGTTCCGCCCGGCAGTCGGCACACCGCAGCGCCCCGCGCACCGCGGCCGCCAAGGGTTGATAGGTGACCGGCGTGTGCTTACTCATCGCGGTCGATCTCCCCCTCCGGTGCATCGATCTTCGGACCCGCCCCCCCCGGCCGGAGCTGCACCAGATTTCTCCCCACTGCACGTCCAGGGATTCGACCACCAGGCCCGCCTCCTTCGCTTCGCAGCGAAACACTTCGGCGGTGTATTCAATCTTGTGGTCCTCGTCCAGCCGCGAATCGACCCCCAGTTCGTCCCGCAGCGGCACCCGCCAATCGCGATCGAAACACGGCACGCGGATCAGCACCCGGTGGGGTCGATGACGATCCACCAACTCCTTCAACACCGTCGGCCGATCGTAAAGATGCTCCATTACATTCGACAGCATCACCACGTCGAATTTTTCGTCCGGAATATCCCTCAGCGCGTCGCCCAGCACATAGGTCACCCGGGGATGAGCGTAATCTTGTCGAGCGGTGGCGATGCTGGATTTCGAATAATCGATGCCCGTGACGTGGGCCCCGCTCTGCTGGGCGATGTCCGCCGCGACCGCACCGATCCCGCAGCCCACGTCCAGTACGCGCTGGTCCGCTTCTATGCGGTCGATGAAAAATTGGTGGTAGTTGAGGTGTCGGTGTTTGGGGTGCGTGCCGTTGCCGTAGCGCACGGCCGTGCGCCCGGTGAGGTGGTACAGCCGACGGTCCATCTCCAGCAGCAGCCGCAACGCCTCGTCAGCGGGCATCCGCCGCGACCGCCGTTTGACCACACCGATCCACAAACGCAGCAGCGCTTCGGAGGGCAGTCGATCGATCATCAGCCCCAGGGCCGTGACGCCCGGCTGCCACCACGGTTTGTCGTTTGCTTCAGCCATGCCCGATCGCCTCTTCCAAAACTGCCGTCTCCAGCGTTACGATCCGCTCCAGACTATACCGCTCCACCGCCGCGACCCGTGCCGCCCGGCCCAGCCGCTCGCGGAGTGCCGGGTCCCCCAGCAACCGCGCGATCGCCGCCCGCAGTGCCGTGGGCGTGGGCTCGCACAGCAGCCCCGTCACCCCGTGCTGGACCACCTCCGCGACCCCCGGCCGATCCGACGCCACCACCGCCATCCCGCACGCCATCGCCTCGATCAGCGACTTGGGGTGACCCTCGTACCACGAGGCCATGACGTACACCCGTCCCCGCCGCAGCACGGCGGGCAGCGCCGCGTGCGGCACCTGGCCGACCCGCTGCACCCGTGCTCGGCCGCCTTCGATCTCCCGGCCCCACTGACCTTGCGCCGCATTCGCCGACGTGTCCGCTTCTCCGGTCCCGATCAGCAAAACCCGCCAAGACTCGGGGGCCGCCGCCTCCAGCAAAGCCGGCAGATTCTTCTGCTTGCTGTCGCGGCCCACGAACACCACGTCGGCATCGGGTTGTGCCGATTCATCGTCGCCCGCGGGTGATTCGGTCAGGGGGCAAAACCGCCGGGTTTCTACATAATTGGGCACCACCCGCAGCCGTTGGTTGAACGCCGGGCCGTATCCCCGGCCGCGCCACGTCCGCCGCCATCGCCTCGGTGGTCACCTGCACCCGGGCCGCCGCGGTAAACAGTCGGTCTTCCAACCGCCGGGCGGCCCGGGTCCGCCGGTCCCGCGCTCCGAACCGCCGGCCGCGGAACTCTGAGAGCATGTATCCGCAGCGCGCGACCAAGGGCTTCTTTAACTGTCGCGCGGCTCGCCGGGCCGCGTCGCCGCCGTCGGTCTGGTTGGTTTTAATCACGTCGCCGGTGCGCAACATTTCCCCGTGTTGCCGCAGCCATCCCCGCCGATATCGCCAGGCGGATTGCCCCCGATCGTTGAAACACACCCCGATCGGCTTGATCGCCTTGGCCACCTCCGCCTCCTGGGCCCCGGCCCCGAAGCTCATCAGCGTCACCCGCCAGCCCGACTCGATCAGCCGACGGTAGATCGCCAACTCCCGGTCGAGCATCCCGATCCGCCGCCAGTCCGCCAGCGTGACCCCGCGCGTCAGAAATACGATGAGGTGCCCCCCCCTCATTGAACAATCCCCCGCCCGGCCGCTTCAGGCTGTGCGGCATGTCTGGAGCGGAGACCGCCTCCAAGAGGGCAGGGATCATCGTCGCGATCGAGAGGGGTGGGGGGGGCGGGCATGGGGTGGTTATAGCTTCTGGCCATCGAGAGGAAACCCGCGGTCGTGGGAAACTTAGTTTTAAAGTGGGGCGGGCATCTTGCCCGCCATCGGCCCGAAGGGCTGAAACCCTATCAACTTCGGGCTACGCCCAAACCGCGGGCTGGAAGCCCGCGCCACTTCACTTTAAAGTATTCCACTATCAAACCCGGCGTGTTGCAAAATCTGTAACGCCCGCCGTTCGTAAGATAATGATTGGACCCGGTCCCAGGCCGCGGCGGTCAGGGCCGCCCGCCGCGGCGGATCGGTCAGCACCCGCCGCAACGCGGCCGCCAGGTCCGCCGCGTCGTCGGGGGCGAAAAATTCGACCTGGCTCTGGTCCAGCCAGTCGCGCAGGGCCGGGATCCCCGACGCCACCACCGGCACCCGCGTCGCCAGGTATTCGCCCATTTTCACCGGGCTGGTCCATTGCGCGCTGGGATGCGTTGCCGAGGGCGGCAGCAACAACGCGTCGGCGTGCCAGAGGTAGGGCGGCAGCTGCGCCTGGGGAAGCAACCCGTGGAACGTCACGTTGTTGATTCCCCGCGACTTCGCCGCCTCCCGGTGCCGCTCGACGTCTTGCGGCCAGCCCCCCACCAACTCAAAGCTCACGTCCGGCAACGCCGTCGCCGCCGCGAGCACCGTCGGGATCCCCTTGTAATCGTAAAGATGCCCCGCGTAGACCACCCGCCCGGCCACCCGCCCGGAATTGCCGAGCGGCGTCGCGATCGAGGATGGGGCGACCGGCTGCCGGGTGGTTGATGGGTACGGCGACGCCGGCAGCGCGTCGGGTCGGGCAAACTGCCGCAGGTCCACGCCCCCCGGCAGCACCAGCAGCTTGCCCGGATCGGCTCCCAGTTCTCGATAACGCTCGGCCAATCGTGTCGAAATCGTGATCCACGTGCGGAACTTGGCCCGGTGACTCGCCCCCACCGCTCGCTCAAACCCCGCGGGCCAAGCGTCGGCCTCGGGGTGCGCGTGGCTCTCCAGGACGACGGGAATCCCCAGCCGACACGCCCACCCCGGCGCGGTGAAATCCCGGGCATACACCAGGTCCGGCCGATGAATGATCCACTCGCCCACCAGCCCCGCCACGCCCAACGCCCCCCGGCCCCGTCGCCACCCCCGGCCCCACGGATGCCGCTTCAGCACCCACCGCACCGGCTGCTCCAGCCCGTAGTGCCGGGCCAGCTGCGCTGTGTCCCAGTCTCGCTCGGGGTCACGCCGACAGACGATCGTCACCTCCTGGCCCAGCCGGGCAAACGAATGGGCGATCCGGACTGTGTTGATCGCGTGGGCAAACGATGATCCCGCCAGGAACCGGCCCACCACGCAAACGCGCCGTCGCCCCCCCTGTCTCCCCCGATTGACCCCGGGCGACTTCCCGCTCAACCCGCCGCCGCCGATTTGCGCAGCATCAGTTCGTAGTTCAGCCCGCCCCACGTCGGCATCGATTCGCTCAGCTCCACCGACCAGCCCGGCGTGAGAGCGACCACGTCCTCGGCCCGCGTGACCTCGGTCACGCCGTAGGGATCGGTTGCCCGGTCCATCGCCAAATGCAAGAGAAACAATCCGCCGGGCCGGAGCACCCGCTGCGCCTCGGCCATGTACACCGCCGGTTTGAGCGCATGGTCAAAAATATTGGAAAAAATAAAGTCGAAGCTCTCGTCGGCAAACGGCAGGTCGTGCACGTCCCCCTCGACCACCAAGGGTGGGCAGGGCACCAGGTCCACCCCCGTCGGGTCCAGCCCGACGTCCTGCATGGCCTGCACTTCTTGGCCGGTCCGTGCCCCGAGGCCCAGCGCCCGCTTGCCGGGCGCGGTGGCGATCGCCTCGGCGTGCTTCTGAAAGACGCTGCGGAAGTAGGCGATCTTCGACTCCCACTCTTGGCCCAGCCACTTTTCGCGCCGCGCGGGTCGCAGGTTTTTTCCTTCTGGTGATCGACGTACTGCGCGTAGCTGTCGTATTGCCGGACGCCCACCACCCCGCGGGGCTTGGCCAGCCGTTTTACCAGGCGTTGCAGCTTCGTTTTGATGGGCATGGCGGGTCGGCCTCTTCACGCAATGGCGCGGCGCGGTCGGGTGCGGCAACGGCGAGCCGCATGAGCATACTACCTTGCTCCAAGCACCCGGTAATCCGACAACAGGACCCGCGTCAATCGTCACCTCCCTGCTCCCTGCCGCCCGCTCCTTTACTGGTGGTCGCGCGTGTAGGTCTGATGACCGTATGCTTGGGTCATCGCCTGGCCCTGAGGCTAACGCTGACCCTACTGCCGAAATGCGTTTCCGAGAGGAACGTCCATCGAAGGAATGACCCATTCCCGGTGACGCGCTTGCCCGGTGCAGGGGCAGATCAAGACGGAAGCGCGGGCCAACCCAGCGGTGGCAATTTGCCATCCATTTGTTGCATCAGCCGTGATTCTTCATCGCTAAACAGGCGGTATAAATTCCGCAGAATCGTGGCGTCCACCACGGGTTTTGGCTTTGTGCGTAGGTCCGCCAACCGCGCGGCCATGCTTGGCATGCGGCGTCGTAGTGTCGATCCTGTCCGTCCTCGTGTCAGTAACTCCGCCAATCGGCCCGGCAGGTCTTGCCGCGGCAACTGCGTCTGGTTGCTGTGCTGAACGAAGCGGCGGGGCATCGCCCGGGCGTCGATTTCCAGGAATCCCGCCAGCCGACCGAGCGTTTCGCCGGGCTGTTCCAGCAGCTGCTCCAGGCTCATGAGGTGCAGCTTGTCCCGACCGAAGATGCGCAGATACGGTTCGAGTTGCCGGCTGTATGCCGAGTTCGCCAGGTAATGAAATGTCCAGGTCGGATCGTCGTAACGTTTCTGATACCGGTCCAGGTCAACCGCCCCCTCGGCGACGGCCCGCTGCAGGTTATGCCGCTCCTGGTCCAGCTGCGTGTCCAGATCGGTACCTTCCCCGACTTTTAAGCATTGATCGAGGCGTCGCCGCTCGTCGCCACGTTTGAGCGTGTGGAAATATGCCGAGACGGCGCGCTCCGCTGGATGGCGAAGCAGAAAAACCCATCGCACGCCGAGGCCCAGGGTCCGGGCAACGCGTTCGGGCACGGCGGGGTCGGGCAGGTAAGCGGTCGAGCCTTCGAAGACCACGGCCGGCGAAGCGGGCGGGTCGATCGCGAAGCACGCCCGGTAAGGGTCGAGGTCCGCGAGCGCCGCCTCCCGCGAAAAATATGTGGGCTCTTTGGGCTGGGACGCATGGCATTGCGGATGAGCCGCCAGCACGTCGAAGAGTGAACTGGTGCCACACTTTTGCGACCCGCCGAGGATGACATTGGGCAGGGTCATCCGTTGGCTCCCGCGCAGGGCGAAACTTTGCCCGGAGCGAGCAGGGACCAATCGTGGGCGACCATGACCGGGCCGTGTTTTGCGGAATCAGGGACCTGCCCGGTGCCGGTACTATCGGCAGGCACCACGTCGAACCACCCGGCGTCTTCGACCTGGTCAGCGCGACGGTTTTCGGCTTCGCACCACAGTGAATAGTGGTATCGCCCGGGCGTCAGCACGACCTGCGGCAGGTGGCAGCAGACCGTGCCGCGGGGCGGGGCGTCGCGGAGCGGGCCGTGCTCGAAGCGAGTGGAGCAGGTCAGCAGCTTCATGCCGTGGGCGTCCAGCACGGTGACCGCCACCCGCAAATCGCCGACGGGTTGTGGGTTCGCCGAGACGTAATCGAGTTCGAAGCTGCCGGGCCGACCGCCAATCATCGTCTGGCCCCCACCCTCCAAACCCGGCGGGCCCAGGCAGCGCACCGCGTGAAACCGCACCGCGCCGTCACCGCGGCGATCGGTCCGCTCCGCGAGGCCAGACGTCGCCCGGCCATGTGCGTGCTGCAGGTACTCGCCCACCACCGCGTCGGTCGCGCCTTCGCCCACCAGCCGACCACCCTCCAGCAGCACCGCGCGGTCGCAGAGCCGGGTGACCGCGGCGAGGTTATGGCTGACAAACAGGATCGTTCGGCCGCTGCCGGTGATGTCGCCCATCCGGTCCAGGCAGCGGCGTTGGAACTCCGCGTCGCCGACCGCGAGGACCTCGTCGACGATAAGGATTTCGGATTCCAGGTGGGCCGCGACGGCGAAGGCAAGGCGGGTGTACATCCCGCTGGAATAATGTTTGACCGCGGTGCGGAGGAACTTTTCGACGCCGGCAAACGCGGCGATCTCGTCGAAACGGCGTCGAACTTCCCGGCGGGTCATCCCCAAGATCGCGCCGTTGAGGTAGATGTTTTCCTCGCCGGTGAGGTCGGGGTGGAAGCCGGTGCCGACCTCGAGCAGGCTCGCGACACGGCCGGTCAGATCGACGTGGCCGGCGGTGGGTTCGGTGATCCGCGAGAGGATTTTGAGCAGAGTACTCTTGCCCGCGCCATTGCGGCCGATAATCCCCAGCGACTCGCCGCGGCGGACCTCGAAGCTCACGTCGCGCAGCGCCCAGAGTTCTTCGTGGCCGGTCTCCGCCGCCGAGCCCCGGCCCCGCGCAACGCCGCCGCCCGGCGGAAGGGGGCCGTCGCCACCGCCGCCAGCGTGTCCCGCAGCGTGTCTTCCCGCGCCGCGCCACCGATCCAATACCGTTTCCCCAGGCCTTCCGCCCGGATCACCACGTTGCCCATCGTCACAAGATATCCGCAAAGGTCCGCTCGGTCCGCCGAAAGAAATACCCCCCGCTCACCAGCACCACGCCGCTGATGCCCGCCGCGATCAGCGTCGAACTCCAAGGCGGCTCGCCCATCCCCAGCAGCGCCCACCGAAAACCCTCGATCACCCCCACCATCGGGTTGAGCGCGTACCACGGCACCAGCCCCTCGGGCAGCCGCTCGAGGCTGTAAATAATTGGACAGGCGTACATCCACACCTGCACCACAAACGGGATCACCAGTCCCACGTCCCGAAACCGCACCATCAGCGCGCTGCCCCACAGCCCGACCCCCGTCGCGGTGACGATGGTCAGCCCGATCATCGGAATCACCCAAAGCACCGACCAGCCCAACCGCCATTCAAAGGCGGGGAACTCGGTCGCCCCGATCGACACCGGGCCCGCCAGGTGGAAATGCACCCAACATCACCAGCAACAAGCCAAAAGCCAACACAAAGTCCACCATCGCCGTGACCACCGCCGACAGCGGGATCGCCACCCGCGGCAGGTACACCTTTTTGATCATGGCGCTGCGGGCCACCAGGCTGGTCGTCGATCGCGTCACCGCCTGGGCAAAAAAAGCCCACGGCACCAAAGCCGCAAAGTTAAACAATGGGAACGGCACCCCCTCGGGCGCCGAAAAACCAAATAGCATCGCGATGATTAACGTGAAGACCACCATCTGCACCAGCGGCACGAGCACCGCCCACGCCACGCCCAGAGCCGTCTGTTTGTAGCGCACCCGCACCTCGCGCAGCGCGAGCATCAGGATCAACTCACGCGCCCGCCACGCTTCGCCCGGGTCCAGCCGGGTCCAGCCCCGGCGGGGTTCGAGCCGGATCGTGGCCGGCGCTGCGGGCTCGGGTGGGTCGGTGAGCATCGTCATCACCGGGCAATGTAGAACACCGCGGCCGATCCTGCCGGTAAATCGTTAAGATTGGCTGCGATACGACTCTTCTCTCTCGGTGGTTGAAGATTCTCACAAGCATGAATCGCCATTGCCCCGCGTGCCACCGTTTTTACCCTCGACCCTAATCCCCGAGCCCGCCATGACCGCCTCTTCTGCCCCGCAATTCGCCCTGGGCGTCGACTTCGGCACCAACTCCGCCCGCGCTCTGATTGTCGATTGTGCCGACGGCCGTGAGGTCGCGACCCACGTCGTGGCTTACCCCTCCGGCGAGGCCGGCATCCTCCTGGACCCCGCCGACCCCAACCTCGCCCGCCAGCACCCCGGGGACTACGTCCTCGGCCTCGAACAATCCATTAAAGGGGCGCTCGATGCCGCGGCGTCCGACGCGGATTTCACCGCTGAGCGTGTCGTGGGCATCGGCATCGACACCACGGGTTCCACACCCCTGCCCGTCGATGCCGAGGGCACCCCGCTGGGCATGCTTGAGGGGTTCAAAGATCAGCTCGCCGCACAGGCCTGGTTGTGGAAAGACCACACCGCCTATGCCGAGGCCGCCGAGATCACCCGACTCGCGGAGGACCGCGGCGAGCCCTACCTCGCCAAATGCGGCGGGACCTATTCTTCCGAATGGTTCTGGTCCAAGTTGCCGCGATGTAAACGGGTGGCCCCCGCGGTCTTTGCCGCAGCGCACTCCTGGGTCGAGATGGCGGACTGGATCCCCGCCTACGCCTGCGGCAACACCAAACCCGACGAGCTGGTTCGCGGCATCTGCGCCGCGGGTCACAAAGCCATGTTCCACCCCGACTGCGGCGGGCTGCCGAGTGAGGGTTTTCTCGCCGCCCTGGATCCCGATCTCGCGGCGCTGCGGGGTCGGCTGTACGACACCGCGGTGCCGTCCAGCCAGCCCGCCGGCGCGCTGGCGGCCGACGTGGCGCAGCGCTGCGGACTCCACCCCGGGATCCCCGTGGCGGCGGGGGCGTTTGACGCTCACCACGGCGCGGTCGGCGCCGGCGCTTCTCCCGGCACGCTGGTCAAAATCATGGGCACCAGCACCTGTGATATCAGCACCTGGCCGATCGACGACGCCCGGCCTCTGCCCGACATCCCCGGGCTCTGCGGCATCGTGCCCGGGTCGGTCGTCGCCGGGCAGTACGGCCTCGAAGCCGGACAATCCGCCGTCGGCGACCTGTTTAACTGGGTCGCCCAGAAACTCGCTCCCGGAATCTACACCGACACCGGGGATACGCACGTCGCGATGACCCGAGAAGCCGAGCAACTCGCCCCGGCGCCACCGGCCTGCTCTACCTCGACTGGAACAACGGCAACCGCACCGTCTTGGTCAACCCCCGCCTCACCGGGCTTCTATTGGGTCAGACCCTGCACACCTCCGCCGCCGAGATCTACCGGGCCGTGGTCGAAGCCACCGCTTTCGGTGCCCTCAAGATTGTCAACCGGTTTGAGGACTACGGCGTCAGCATCGACCGCGTGATCAACTGTGGCGGCATCGCCGAGAAGTCCGCGTTTGTCATGCAGATCTATGCCGACGTGCTCAACCGGCCCATGCTCATCAGCCGGTCGGGTCAGACCTGCGCCCTGGGGGCCGCGATCTTCGGCAGCATCGTCGGCGGGGTCTATCCCACCGCCGCCGACGCGCAGGCCCACATGACCGGGATCAAGGACGTGACCTACACACCTAATCCCGATGCGGTCGCGGTCTACGCCCAGCTCTTCGAGATGTACTCCACCCTCCACGACGCCTTCGGCGGGGTGACCGCCTCGGCCGACCTGGGCCCGATCATGCCGCGCCTGCTGGACCTGCGTGAGCAGGCCCGGCAGGGCGGTTAAGTCAATAGTGGGGCCGACATTCAAGGGGAAAAGTGATGCGGCTCGCCGAACTGCGCGAGCAAGTTTGCCTCGCCAACCAGGCGCAAACCCCGCAAGGTCGTCGTCGGCCATCGGAAAACCACGAAGTCCGCGACCACCTCGACGCTTGGGGCCGGGCCGCCTCTGCCGTCGCCGACCAGCGCACGCTCAAGGTCGCCCGCCTGGGCGACAACATGCGCCACGTCGCGGTCACCGAAGGCGACAAGGTCCAAGCCCAACGCCGCCTGGGCGATCAGGTCCACGGCTACGGGCTGAGCGACCTGCTGCCCCGCCCCGACGGCCATCGCGTGTTGGGCTCGCACATGCTCGAAATCTGCCCCAGCCTCGCCGATCCTCAAGTGAAGCCGAGCCTAGAAGTTCATCCCCCTGGGCATCGGCGACAAGGACGACCCCGTCCGCTTGGTCTTCGACGCCCCCGGAATAATGGACGGGGGTACTGTCGAGGAGGGCAGTGCTATTGAAAAGGGCGGTGCTATCAACGGGGGGGGTGCTATTAAAGAGGGGGGGGGATCAATGCGTCGATGGTGGATCTGGGTGGCCGCTTCCGTCTGATCCTCAATCTGGTCGAGCCGATCACCCCGCCCCACGACATGCCCCGGCTACAGCCTCGCCCTCACCGCCGAACACCTCGAAGACTACGCCGAGATGCTCGATATCGAATGCGTCGTCATCGATCAGGACACCACGATCCGACAATTCAAAACCGAACTACGCCACATCGACGTCGCCTACCACCTCCACCGCGGTTTCTAACCCCCGCCCGCCCAAAACCCTTGGTCGTGGGATACTTTGCCCCAAAGTGGGGCGGGCATCTTGCCCGCCCTCGGCCTAAAGGGCTGAACCAGTAGCTATTTCGGGCGACGCCCGAACGGCGGGCTGGAATCCCGACCCACTTAAAGTCCCTCACCAACAAACCCTTGACTAGCACCACGCCGCCCGAGATAGTGATTTCATCGGGAACGGTATACAACTTTAAATCCGTGTCATAACGGTTAGGCGTCAAGCGTGAAATTGCATCCGCCAGTTCCGATCTTCCGCATTTTCGATGAGCGAGCCGCTCACGACTACTATGTCGGCTTTCTCGGATTTACTGTCGATTGGACTCACCGCTTCGAGGATAGTTTTCCCCTCTACATGCAGATTTCCCGCAGCGAGTGCATACTTCACTTGTCAGAACATCATAGTGATTGCTGCCCCGGAGCGCGAGCACGGATCGAGGTCAGCGGCCTTAACGAGTTGCATCGTGAGTTGACCGACAAACACTACAATTACGCCAAACCCGGAATCGAAGATACTCCTTGGGGAGATCGAGAAGTCTGCGTCGCCGATCCGTTCGGGAACCGCCTAACGTTCTACGAGTCGAAAGAGGACGCCTAGCCAGGGGTTGTAGTTGACCGGCAACGCCCGCCCCCGGGAGGGGGCTAGGATGGACTGTCGGTCCCACGCCCCCTCCCGCCCCCAGGGGCGGCTGGTCACTGAACGCTTCTTTGTAAGGGCACATGCGACACTTCATCGCTTATCACAACGCAGACAAGATGGGCTATGCCGACATTGAGCGGATGCGTGTGCTCACGAACAAGCCGGTCAGTGATGACATGTTCGGCGACCACCTCTGGCTCGTGGTGGGCAAAGGAAGACGCGATAAGAGCTTCCTCCTCGGCAGCCGTTTCGTCATCGACGATATCGCGAAAAGCGAGTCTGGCGACTTCGACCACCAACTGACCGGACACGACGGACGCGTGTTTGGTCCAATGATCGAGCTTAGCCACCTTCACTGGTTTAACGATTTTCGAAAGAGCATCCAAAACTTCAGCCTCGGTCTACGCGAGATCAAAGATCCTCGTGTCGTTCACGAGTTCGAGAAACTTTCGGCAAGCGTTGAGAATGGGATGCCCTAACCCGGGGTTACAGCGGACCGTCGGGTGGCTGGGGCAAAATCTTTGATGGCCGGGAAGCGTGGTCAGGTAGGGTGAGTGGGCTCGGTGGAGACGGGGTAGCGGACGCTGTTTCGTAATTGTTTTGCAGCTTCGGCGCGGCCGGTTTGTTCGAGGCGTTGGTAGTAGGTTTCCAGGTCGGCGGGGGCACCGCCGCCGGCGCCGGGTTGGGCGTGGAAGGGGCCGCCCTCCGCCAGGACGGTGTACATGGGGTCGGTCACGTCCGAGCAGTCGCGGACAACGGTGGCCATGGCCTGGTCGTGCCATTCCAGGAGGCGGAAGGCGGCGTCGCGCAGCACGGCCGGGTGTCGGTCGGCGAGGTTGGTTTGCTCGTGGGGATCGACGGCCAGGTCAAAGAGCTGGTGTTTGGGAAACAAGTGGAACCCGTCGTGGTAGGTGCGGAGGTAGATCCACTGGTGGTCGCCGTCGTCGAAGCGGACCGAGCGCTGGCAAACGTGGGCCTGCTGAGACAAGATTAATTCCGCACGCCCCCCCTCGCCCCCGCTCCCAAAATGCTCAGCGTTCCCGGGGTTTTTGCTACTGCCGGTGATTGCGGCGGCGTAGCTTTGCCCGTCCCAGACGTCGGGGATCAGGGCGGCCGCTTCTTGGCCTAGTAGTTCGAGACAGGTCGGGGCCCAGTCGAGGTGGTAGTGCAAAGCGGTGTCGACGGTTCCGGGGTGTTCCGGGGGTTGGCCGGGCCAGCGGACGATCATGGGGAGGTGGCAGGTGGCGTGGTCGGCGGTGCCGTGCTCGCCGTAGAGGCCCAGGTCGCCCTGGTTTTCGCCGTGGTCCGCGGAGATGATGATGGCGGTGTCGTCGAGGACGCCGGCTTGTTGGAGGTGGTCCAGGAGTCGGCCCACGGCGTCGTCGACGTAGCGGATGGCGGTGTCGTAGCCGTCGATCCATTGTTTGAGGGTGGCGCGGTCGGTGATGCGGGCGGGGGTGCGGGGGAATTGCTGGGTGTCGCTGTCGACGTACATGCCCAGGTCCTGGGCGCTGTGGGGTCCGCCGCGCTGGACGTGGGCCGCGATGATTTCGTCGGTGTACCAGTCGGCGATGGGCTGGTCGGCAAAGGGGTTGCCGTATTCCGGGGGGGTGCGGTAGTTGGTGTGGATGTCCCAGAAGTTGAGGTGGAGGTACCAGTGGTTTTTTGCGGCGTTTTGGTTGAGCCAGTGGTTGAGGACGGGTTCGACGACTTCGACGGGTTCTTGGCCGCCGTCGCCGGTGTTGTGGATTTCGTGGAACCCGGCGTAGTACTGGTGGGCGGCGTGGCGTTGGCCGAAGGGCGAGATCATGGCGGTGTGGTAGCCGAGCTTTTGGAGTTGGCGGGGGAAGGAGTCGTTTTCGTAGGTGGAGCGGAAGCCGCGGCCGGGGCCCTGGCGTTTGGGGTCGGCGGCGGTGCCGCCGTGGGCGACGACGCCGGTGTGGATGCCGAATCGGCCCTGGTAGAACGCGGTGCGGGAGGGCAGGCAGGGGGCGTCGGAGCAGTAGACGTTGTCGAAGCGGACGCCCTGCTGGGCGACGGCGTCGATGCGGGGCGAGGTGTCGCGGTGGTAGCCGTAGCAGCCCAGGTGGGTGGGGTTCAGGGCGTCGAGGTCGAGGTAGAGGATGCGCATGGGGGCATTCTAAAGGTTGGAGGTGAGCGGTTGGTGTGTGTGTATGGGAGGGGGGCGTGGTTTGGGCGGCGGGGTGGGAGGAACAGGGTTGGAGCCTTGGGTATCCTCGAAGTTTTCGTCCGGAGCGGTCTTCTCGGGGCGTCGCCATCCTCTACAATTGTTGCCCCATGACCGATCCTTCGCATTCTTCTTCTTCATTAGCTCCTGCCCAGCCGCAAGTCCATACGGGCCGGCTAAACCCCGGCGACCACAAGCTCGCCATCGCGGTGGGGCGGTTCAACGAGTTCATCACCGGCCACCTGCTGACCGCCTGTATCGACACCTGGCAGCAACTCGGGGGCCGCCCGGAAAACCTGACCGTGGCCCATGTGCCGGGCAGTTTTGAATTGCCCGTCACCGCGCTCAAGCTTGCCGGGTCGGGCGACTACGCCGCGGTGATCTGTCTGGGCTGCGTGATCCGGGGGGACACCGATCACTATGATCACGTGGTCGAGCAGACCGCCAAGGGCATCAAGGACGTGGGGGTCAACACCGGGGTGCCCACCATTTTCGGCGTGCTGACCTGCGACACCTTGGAGCAGGCGATCCACCGGGCCGGGGCGAAAATGGGCAACGCGGGACGATCGGCGATGATGACGGCGGTGGAGATGGCAAACCTCATGGAACAGCTGTAGTCGGCAAGGATCACGGAGCGATGCCGCCTGCTTGCGATGTCGTCGCGAACGTCGTTTTCAGAAAGTAGTGATAGCACGCGGCTGATTTCTTTATAAGCTTTAAATAACGCGGACTTGGCGAAACTTTCGGCCACAGACGGCGATTGGAGAGGTAGACGAGCCGTGATCGGGAGGTAGCAGCCCCGAACGGGAACACGCCCCGCAGGCCCGCTCCCTCACGGTCGCGGCTCGATTTAATTTTGCAAAATCAATTTGTATGCGGGCATTCCCCATGAAACGTGGAGTTCCGAGTCTGGATATGATGCGGTGTGGTCAGTTTTGACCCCGTCGGACACCGCGGTGTCTGCCCCCCCTCCCCCCTGATTTCATCTTGGAGAAAGAAATGTACCGTCCCCTCTGTTCTGCGGTTGCCGTTTCCGTCTGTACGGTCGTCGCCGGCGTTGCCGCCCCGGCCGTGGCCCAGAATTATGCCGCGGGTGCGGGCGTCAACATCTTCGTCGGCCAGGATGAACTCGATTTTGTTGGGAACGTGCAAGGCAACGACTCCGACGGTAGCCCGGTGAGCTATTCCGGCAGCCTTGCCTTTCCCGCGGGTCAAAACTTTGAGGACGGTGAAGGCTCGCCCATGACCGTCACCGGCAGCGGTTCGGCCTCGGCCCAGTTCAACCGCCTCCGCGCCAACATCACCGCCTCGATTACCGACATCTCCTTTAATCCCGATGCCGAACCCTACATCACCGAGGACAGCATCAACGAAGACGGCCAACCGGACCTCGTGGGTTTCGATGCCATCGCCGTGGTCAACGACACCCTGCAATACGGCGGCACCGCCCGCGGCTACACCTCCCGCTACCTTTTCCGCATCACCGGCACCGTCAGCGGCGACGCCTTCGCCGTGTTTTCGTTCAACCACGGCGACGGGGACACCGAGTTTCTCAACTTCAACCAGCCCGGGTCGATCGATGAGTTCTTTACCAGTGAGACCTACGTCCACGGCAATTCGCCCCAGAGGGTCGCTTACCAGCTGCAGGCCTCGATCCAGGCCAACCCCGAAGTCGAAGAGGGACAGAGCTTCTCCGGCACCGCCAACCTGGGCAACACCGTCGAGCTGGTGGGCATCGAGCTGCGGGACATCGACAGCGGCGCACTGCTGACCTCCACGACCATCACCTCCAGCAGCGGCCCGGGTAACACCATTGCCGTGGTCCCCGAGCCGACCGCCGCGGCCTGTCTGCTGGGGGGCCTGGGGCTGCTGGCGACTCGCCGCCGTCGCCGCGGGGCCTGATTTTTTAAGTCTTAACCCCAACGCTTTAACGAATGCTCCGGCCCGTCGCGACATGCGGCGGGCCGTTGTTATAGTGGCCTGATGCCTCCGAAAACCTCCCGCCAACGCAACATCCGTCGTCTCGCCATGCAGGTGCTCTATCAGATCGACGCCACCGGCGAGGCCGACGCGAACGTCATTGCCGCGGACCTCGACGATGAAGCGGGCACCCCGCAGGTCCGCAGCAAGGCGGTGCAACTCGCTGTGGCCGCCTGGACGAACCACGAGCATGTCGATCAGAAGATCACCGCCCTGACGCCCGATTGGCCCACGCACCGTCAGCCGCCGGTGGACCGCGCGATCCTTCGCCTTGCCGTCCACGAGATGGCCACCGGTCGAACCCCCGCCAAAGTCGCCATCAACGAAGCTATCGAACTCGCCAAAACCTTTAGCAACGAACAAGCCCCCGCCTTCATCAACGGGGTCCTCGACAAACTCCTCAAAACCCTCGACCTGCCCGACACCGCCCCGCCCCCCGATGCCGCCCCGGTCCCCCCCGCCCCCCCCGCTCCCCCGGCCGATGCCGACCAATGGCTCGATGACGCCAAAGCCGAAGATTTGATTTGAACGCCAAGACGCCAAGCAAGGCATTGGACAGGATCAACAGGATAAATGGCCGGGATCTGCGGGATTTGGAATCCTGATCGGAAGGTCCTTCGATCCATGGAGTATGTATTCGATCTCGTCAGATTTATTTCCAAGGTTTTCACTCAACCCCTCAACCCCTTAGCCCCTTTACCTCCTGGCGTCAGAGCGTCTTCCGCATCCCTTCTTCTTTGGTCTCACCCGCTAAACTCCGCTCATGGCCCTGTTCAAGTCTACTTTTAAAAAGCTCGCCGGTGCCCTGACCAAGACCCGCAGCGGTTCGGCGGGGGCGTTGCGTACGATCCTTACTGGCAAGCAGTTGTCCCACGAGTTGCTCCGCGATCTCGAACGGGCCATGATTCAGGCGGACATCGGCATCAAGACCGCGGTCGAACTTCGCAAGGACATCCAGGCGGGTTGGGAACGTGGCGAGATCGAGGACGGCGACGCGGCCCTGGAGTTTCTTAAGGATCAGCTCACTGCGTACTACCCCGCCGAGGATCGCAGCCTCAACTTCGCCCCCCCGGGCAGCGGACCGACCGTGATTCTGGTTTCGGGGATCAACGGGGCGGGCAAGACCACCAGCATCGCCAAGCTCTGCAAGTCACTGCGTGACGAGGACAAGTCGCGTGCTGCTCGGCGGCCTGCGACACCTTCCGCGCCGCGGCGGTGGAGCAACTCGAGGTATGGTCCGAGCGGCTGGGCGTGCAGGTGATTAAGGGCAAGCAGGGGGGCGACCCCGCGGCCGTGGCGTTTGATGCTGCCGCCGCGGCGGTCGCGCGCGGCGTGGATGTGCTGATCCTCGACACCGCCGGCCGACTGCACACCCAGACCCACCTGATGGATCAGCTTTCCAAGATCCGCCGCGTGGTCGAAAAGCAGATCCCCGGCTGCACCCCACGAGGTCCTACTGGTGATCGATGCCACCACCGGCCAGAACGGCATCAACCAGGCCAAGGTCTTTGCTCGAGGCGATCGACGTCACCGGTATTTTCCTCTCCAAACTCGACGGCAGCGCCCGCGGCGGCATCGTCGTCGCCATCCGTGAGGCTCTCAATCTGCCGGTCAAATTCATCGGCACCGGCGAAACCCCCGACGACGTGGCACCCTTCGATCCCGCGCCGTTTGTCGAGGCGATGTTCGCCGAACCGGCGGCTTGATCTGAAGCTCAACGCGCAAAATGTTGGTCGTCAGGCAACGCGCTCGAAATGGCTTTCGCCGGCCGCTCGTCGGTCTGAGTCTTCGTGCCGACCTTCGCCCATGCGTCGTGGGCTCTGCCGCCGTAAAATCCTCCACCCATGAGCGATCACCCTCCCGCTGGCCCCGCCACCCCGTCTGTGCCTCCAACTTCCGCGGCATCAGGCCCCCCGGCGCCCGGCAAAAAGACGAGCAACCTCCCGAAAAGCTCGGCCTCTGGCGTGGCTGGATTCGACCCTTGCTCACCGTCATTCTCGTGGTCACCGCCCTCCGCTCGACGCTCGTCGATTGGAACGACGTGCCCACCGGTTCGATGGTGCCCACCGTGGCGGTAGGCGATCGCATCGTCGTCAACAAACTTGCCTACGCCTTCAATCTCCCTTTCAACGGGCCGGTCGTCAGCGTTCCGATCACCTCGCTTTCGTTCTCTAATCCGCTGGATTTCCTGCCGGGGTTTTACTACGGCGCGCCGCAGCCCAACGACATCGTGACATTTTGGAAACCGTCGCCGTACGACTATTACTACGACTTGGGCCAACGGCGGGGCCTTTCGGAACCCGAGGCCGACGCCTTCGCGATCGAGCGCGACGACGCAGGCATCCGCATGGTGAAGCGTATCGTGGCGGGCCCCGGGGACACGATCCAAATGGTTCGCGTCCGCGAAAAATTCGACGGCCGCAGCTTCGATTTCTCGAAAATGATCCTCAACGGCGAGGAAGCCACCTACGCCAAAACCGGCCCCTATGAACTCACCGAAACTCTCGACGGCCACTCCCGGCTGATCCAGTACGTTCGCAACGACCCCGCGGAGATGCGGGACCGTCGCGGCTACCTCGATCCCCGCATGCTCGATTTTGGCCCGCTCACGCTTGGCCCCGACCAGTACCTCATGATCGGCGATAACCGCGACGACTCGCAGGACGGCCGATTTTTTGGCCCCGTCACCCTTAAACAGATCACCGGTAAGGCGAAGTTCGTGGCCGTTTCCTTCAACGGAAGCTACTTCAATCCCAACTGGTCGCGCTTCTTCCACCCCTTTGACCACGACCTGACTCCGGCGGAGCCTGCCGAATAAATCTAAGTCTTCTCCCCGTCGATCTCAATACAACGTCTCCAGCTGGTAGCGTTCGCGCAGCTGGCGGATTTCTTGCAGTACGTCTGCGCGTTCGCCGAGTCGGATAATCTCGCTGTAGAGGTGGTGCAGCTTCCAAAATGCCCAGCCGTTGGCCACGTCGCGGCCGCCTGCGACGGCTTCGGCCAGGTCTGCCCGAAAGGTCAGGTCCGTGGGTTTGCCGGCGCTCTGGCCGGTGACCTGGACCGTGAATGGGCCGGCCTGGTCGTAGCGGCCGTAAATCTCGAAGCTTTCGCCCTGATGGACGTTGGGCAGCGTCAGCGGGTAGACCTGATCCATCCCCCGGCCGGCAAAGCGTACCTGCACGTCCGAGATGATCGGGTACCGCAACCGACTCATCAGGGCGACCAGCTCGACCGCGACATCGCCGCGGCTGTCGATGCTGATCGAAAAACCCTTGTTGCGATAGGCCAGGAAATCTAGCAGCCGATTGTCCTGTCCCCGGCCGATGCCCACGCAGTAAATGCTTGCCGCCAGATCGTTTTCCCGGGTGATGAGATTGATCAGTTCCCGCGTATCCAGCACGCCCAGGGTGGGCCGACCGTCGCTGATCAGGATCAATTCGTAGATGCGGCCCGGCTCGATGTCTCGCCGAAGTAACTGCCGCAGCGCGAGGTTCACGTCCGTTTGCCCCCGGGCCCGGATGTTGCGCATCCATTGGTCGGAATACGCCAGATTCTCCGGCGTGGCGGGCACCGGCTCGGCCGCCAGCGTGCTCACCGAATCGTTGAAGAACACCAGATTGAACCGGTCCTCCTCGTTGAGGGTCCGCACCGATTGTCGGATGCCTTCGACGATCTGCCGGATTGTCCGGTCGCGGATGCTCCGCGAGGTATCGACCATGAACACCACGTCTTTGGGCATCGTCGCCAGCTTTCGCAACGAACGCTTGCCGGTGATCTGCACGCGGAAGTACCCTGCTTCGTCGGTTTGGGGCGCGGCGTTTTCGTTGCCGTCTGGCAGGTACCGCGTCACCCGGTAGTCGAAGTCGTTGTCCAGCCGTTCGGGCGGTTCGAAGTCTACGGGCTCGATCCCCTCGATCCCGAGAAAATCCAATCCGCTGCCACCCGCCATGTCCGTGCTTGGTTTCCCTCCGCTGCCTCCGCCTAACACGCCCCGCCCCGGACCATACCCCGCGTCTCCTCCGCCCCCCCGCCCGCTTCCGCCGTTGGGCAACCCACGTGAGCCAGGGCCCCAGCCGTCTCCCGCACCGCCCCCGGCCGGCAGGCCTCCGTCGGCGGTGGCCAACTGATCCAGCAACGCGGCCCCCAGGGCCCCGCCGTCGGCCGTGCCCGCCCGCGTGCCCTCAAACCGCTGGGCCTCCACAAACTCCGGCTGTGCCGGCTCGTCGATGAAGTTCCCCAGCAGTTCGTCAAGCCCCAGCGTGTCGGTCGCGGGCGGCGGCGGCGACTCCGCCAGTTGCCGGGTGGGTTCGGGCACTTCCCGCAGTTCCAGTTCCGGCTCGAACATCTCGGCAGTGGCGGTATCGACTTCTTCCATGAGTGCCGCGGATAGCTCTTGGGCCGTCGGCTGCATTTCGACCCCGCCCTGACCGGCATCGTCCGCCGCCGACACGACTTGATCAAACTGTGCCCGCTTGACCCGGACCGGAAGGCGCTGCTCCTCAAACGCGGCCGGATCGTACGCTCCGAAGGTCTGATCTTTCAACGCCAGCCCCAGCCCCAGGTGCACCCCGAGGCTCAGCAACAGCCCAAGCAGCAGCATCAGCCGCGGCGCTTTGGCAGACCATGCGGGACGAAATCCGCGGAACCGCGGCTTGCGATATCGGTGCCGACGGCGGCTCATCGCATCGCCTCCAGTTGCCCGATCTTGATCGTCACCCAGTCACGCAATTCCGGGTCCAGCGTATTGAGGTCCATCCGTTGTAGCCGAACGAGAGCATCGTCGGGGCGTTGGCGTTGGGTCTGATCCATGATCGCTCGGCCGTATTCGGCGTAAGACGAATCGGGAAACGCCCGCACCAGTTCGTCTAATTCTTTATCTCGTGCCGCCGGCTCGCCCAGCGACTCCGCCACCTCCGCCAACTGGATCAGCCCGCGCTGGGGCAACGGCCGCAACTCGTCCACGGTTAAATACAGCAGCACCATCCGCTTAAACGACGCTCGCGCCGCGGTCAGTTGTTGTCGGGCACCCGCTTCGTTGCCCCGGCGTTGCAGAAGGTCCGCTCGTTGACGATGCACCCTGCCCGCCTCGTACATCGCTTCGGCCTGCACCCGGCTGTCACGGGCGGACATGAGGTCCGACAATTCCATGAGCGCGGCGTCGAGGTTGCCCCGCGCCGCCTCGGTGCGTGCGAGGTACAGCCGGGCCTCCAGGTCAAACCCTTCGCCCAGCGCCACCACCCCGAAGAAATTGCGGTACGCCTCCTCGTGTTGTCCCAGCGCGAAAGTGAGCCCGGCCCCGGGTGAATCGCAGTTCCGCTTCCTTTACTCCAGAATTCTCGCCGGGCGTCAGCACCCGTCGCTGCCCGTCGATCTCTGCCAGGGTCCGCAAAGCCAACGCCGGTTCGCCCCGTTGCACTTCGTAATCGCCTAGCCAAAGCAGTTCCGCATCCCGCAACGCTTCGAGGCCCGCTAGCTGTTCGATGCGCCGCAGCGTCAACGCCGCGTCGCCGGGTCGCCCACTATCGCGCAGGTGCGCCGCAATGATCCGCAGCGCCGCCGCTCGCTGGGGCCTGGGCAAACGCTCATCGTTGCCCGCTTCGATCAGGACCGCCATCGCTTGGTCGGTCCGGCCTAGCTGTTGCAGCAGCAATCCCCGTCGCAGGTCCACTGCGTGGCGGTATGGGTTGATGGGGTGCTGGGTTTGTAGCGTCTCAAAGGTGTCCAACGCGTCACGGTATTCACCGCGGCGGGTCTGCGCTTCGCCCAGGCGGTAATAGGCTTCTTGTTCCACGCCCGGCATCATGCCCGCTTGCGGGTCCGCCAACACGCTTTGGCTCAGCTCCACCGCCACGGCGTAATCGCCCAATCGATGCCGCAGGTCCGCCAAACGCAGCCGAACCCGAAGCTGAGTTTCTTCCACACCCTCCGACGACTCGTTTTCAAGATACTGCTGCAGGTCTGCCGCCGCCGCCGACAGTTCTCCGCTCTGTTCCAAGAGCGCCGCGCGTTGCCGCAAGGCCTGGCCGTAATACGGATTCGCCGGCCCGTCGTCGATGAGCGATTTGAATCGCGCCAGGCCTTCCGCCCCCCGGCCCCGCTTGGCGTCGGCCGAGGCGAGCAAAAACGACGCGTCCACCTGTTGCGGGGACCGCGGAAACTCCCGCTCCAGTTGGGCGACCGTCCGCTCCAGATCGTCGTAACGGGTCAGGTCAAACTGTCCGACCGCTAATTTGTAAAGCGCTAACGCACGCACTTCACCGCCGCCGTTGCGCACTCCTTCCGCGTTATTCGCGTTGCCTGTCGTCACGTCGCTCGCCTCCACGACGGCGGTTAACAGTTCGACGGCCAGCGCCGACTGCCCCAAGTTTTGGTACGCCGAGGCGGCCAGGTATCCCGCTTCACGCCGCAGCCCTCCGGTCTCGGGTAGCGCTTCGGCAAACTGCTTGTGGGAGTTGACCACACTGACATTGCGGCCCGCCCGCAGGTCCGCCCACATTCGGCCCACCACCGCCGGCCCAAACGGGGCCGAACTCTGACCCCGCTCGATCACCCGCTGGTAATACCCCGCCGCGGCGTCGTAATCCCCCGCCTGGTACGCGACGTCCCCCGCCAGCCGCGCCGCTTCGAGGGCTTCTTCGCCCTCGCTATCGAGTACCAGCGCCTGGTCCAGTGCCGCCCGGGCCGCCTCGATCCGGCCTGCGGCCGCCTCGGCGCGGCCCTGTTCCAGTCGAGCTCGAACCGCGGTCGATCGGTCCACCCCGGGACTCCCCGCCGCCGCCGCTGCCGCGCTCGCCGCGGCGTCAAAGTTTCCCGCCCCCCGGTAGGCCAGGGCTCGCAGCAACGACACCGACGCCTCCGCCTTGGCAGGCAATCGACTCGTGTCCACCCCCTCCAACACCGTCAACGCTTTATCAAACTCTCCCAGGTCCGTGAGCACCTGCCCCCGCAACAGCCCCACCGCGTACGCCGGCACCCGCCGCGGCATGCTCCCGCCCCCCGCACCGTTGATCTTCACGCCCTCCAAGACTTCCGCCGCGGCCGTCAAAGCTCCCGCCTGCCGGTACAACGCCGCCCGGAAATACAGCACGTCCCCCCGGGCGTCGTCTTGCGGGAACTTCTCCAGAAAATCATCGAACGCCGCCCCCGCCTCCGCCAGATCGCCCCGCTGCATCAGCCGATACGCGAATAAAAACTCCTGTTCCGCCGCCGTCTGCGCCGCTGCTGCCCCGGGCATTAACAAGACACTGCCCCCCATCCACAGCAGATAAACCAGAAATTTTCGCATGATTTCTATTCTTCCTGATATTTCAATTGACCAAACCCACCCCCCCTAAATCGCAGCGTTTCCAAACTTTACTTCACGCTTGGGTATCTAAGCTTCGCAATTCAAATTTCTGCTTACTCTTCCGCCGGCCGAATCGTCGCGATGCTCGTCTCGGTCAGTCCCGCCTGCTGGGCCAGGTCCATGACACGCACCATCGTTCCGGCCCGGGAGTTTTCGTCGCTGCGCACCACCACCGAGTCGTTGGGCGCCACCGCCACCAGTTGCTCCAGCACCCCCCGCAGTTCGTCCATCGGCACCGCCCGCTGGCCCAGAAAGATTGTGTCGTCTTGCCCGATGGTGATCACGATCTGCTGCCCGGGTCCCACCGCCGCCGCCGCGGTTTCGCTCGTGGGCAGGCTGACGTCCATGCTCATCTCGCTGTCGCGAAACACCGACGCGGTCATAAAAAAGATCAGCAATAAAAACAGCACGTCCACCATGCCCGCCAAAGGCAGCACCGGGGCCGAGCGTTCGCGGGATTGGGTGGAAAAAGACATGGCGGGTATCGGTAATCGGTAATCAGTAGTCAGGGATCGGGGATCAGGAAAGGCAAGAGGGGGAGCAGAGTCGTGAGAAGGAACGGGTTTTAGTGATGTAACCCAATAGACCCGATCACCGATCACCGATCACCGATCTCCGATTACCGGTCACTATGTCACGCGAACTTCGATGGCGTTTCGATCTTGGCCGGTTCGCCGTCGCCGTCCTCGGCGGCGCGGATCCGGTCAGCGATGCTATGCACCGCGGCCTCGGCCTCCGCCAGCGTTTTGGTCGCCCGGCTCTTGATGATCGAATAGAACACCAACGCGCTGATCCCGACCATGAGCCCGAACATCGTGGTGGCCATCGCCTGTCCGACGCCCTGGCTGAGCACCGACGAGTCGATCGACCCCGACTCCTTGTCGAGCCCGAAGAACGCCGTGATCATGCCCATCACCGTGCCCAGGAGTCCCAGCATCGGCGCGACGTTGGAAATGTCCGCCAAGTAGCTGATCCGGTTCCAGATGATGTCGCTGACCCGTCGGCCCTCGCTCTCGATCATGTTGAGCATGATCGACTGGCTTTTGCTGTGGTTCTCCACGCAGCGCAGGATGATCGGCGCGATAAAAACGCCCTTGCTCCTTCGACAGGCGTCCGCCGCCGCGTCGTAGCGACCCACCAGCACCAGGTTGGTGATCTCGTTGACAAACCCCGCGGGGGCCGCGGTTCGGCCGTTGATGGTCAGCAAAAACCACAGGAAGAACATCACCGCCAACACGCTCAAAAACGCGATGATCCCGTTGACCACCGGGGAGAAGAAAAACATCTGCTGCAGCTTGTAAAGCGGCTGGGTCGACAGGTCACCGAGGTTGCCGTAGCCGGGAGGGTCGGCGGTGGGGGTCGTTCCCGCTGGGGTTGCTTGCGGCATTGCCCCCGCCCCTGCCGCAGGGAGCGTCCCCGAAGCGGCGGTGTCGCCTGCCACCGGCGCGCTCGCCGGCGGGGGAGCGGAGGGGGTGGGGGGGTTATTCCCCGGGATGGCATTATTCTGAGCCGAGAGCGTCAGCGTTACCGCCAACGTCACCAGCGCCAAGCCCATGGCCGCCCCGCGTATCCATCGGGGTCGGCCTCGTGATACCGCGGAAGTCTTCGCCGTTAGCGACATAGCAAGTCCATAACTAGAGTCCTGATCGAAACGCATCATACCCCCTGCCCCCCCGCTTATCGTTATCGACCATCTTCCCCCCCTCCTTCCCCCCCTCTTTCCACCCTCCCTAATCCCCCCAAGTCTTCGTTTCTTGTCATTGCTAAACTCTCCCCCATGCCCGATACCCTCTACGCCCAACTCACCGCCGCCGCCCTGGCCGGCGACGCGCCCTCGGCCGACACCTGCCGCCGTATCCTCGTCGATCCGTCGTTGAAGTTGATGCCGCTGCTCAATGCCGCCTATGCCGTTCGCCGACACCACCACGGCGACGACGTGCAGATCCACATCCTCAATAACGCGCAGAACGGCCGTTGCCCCGAGGATTGCTCCTATTGCACCCAGGCCAAGACTTCCGATGCCGACATCGAACCCTACGCGATCAAGTCCGAGGCCGAGGTCCTCGCCGAGGCCGCCCGCGCTCACGCCGCCGGGGCCCACCGCTACTGCATGGTTTTTTCCGGTCGGGGTCCGTCCGCCAAGCGCACCGACCAGCTCGCCGCCTACGTGCGCACCGTCAAGCAAAACTTCCCGTCCTTGGAAGTCTGCGTTTCCGCCGGGCTACTGGACGACGAAAAGGCCGAGGTTCTCAAAAAAGCCGGCCTCGATCGCCTGAATCACAACCTCAACACCGCCCGTGATGCCTACGCGAAAATCTGCACCACCCACACCTACGACGACCGGCTCAACACGCTGCTTTCGGCCAAGCGTGCGGGCCTCGAAACCTGCTCGGGTCTCATCGTTGGACTGGGTGAGACCCCGGATCAGCTCATCGAGGTCGCCCAGACCCTCGCTTCGGTCGGCGCCGAGTCCATCCCCGTCAACTTCCTGCTGCCCTTCGAAGGGAACGTCCTTCCCGATACGCCAGCGCCCGAAATCGCCCCCGATGCCCTCCAGCTCACCCCCGAGCTTTGTCTGCGGGTCCTCTGCCTGTTCCGCTTCACCAGCCCGAGTGCGGACGTCCGCTGCGCCGCGGGCCGAGAGCACCATCTGCGCAGCCTCGAAGCGTTTTGTCTGTATCCCGCCAACAGTTTGTTCCTCGACGGCTACCTCAATGGCCGGGGGGCCGAGCGCCGCCGCACCTACCAGATGATCCAGGATGCCGGCTTCCAGATCGTCTCCGACACCCCCCTGGACGACCTGCTCCAGGACATCCCCGAAGACCGCTCCCCCCAGGAACAGCCCCGCACCCTCACCCGGGACGGCGTCCCCATCAAGTCAATACAAGAACTCCGCCCCGCCAAGGTCTGAGTCTTAATCAATGAATGTATTCTCGCGTGTCTATTCTAGAAAGTACAGCGAAAACGACGGTAAAAACCGTCGATTTCAAGATACGCAAATTTTTGACTCACTGTTGGCGAGCAGAACTAGTTGCTCGCGAACAGCTCGCCGACGTTGAGCCGGTCGGAGAGGACCATTTGCTCACGGCCGATTTCGAGGCGGTAGACCAGGAGCATGCCGGTGGCGTTGTCCAGGACGAACAGGGCTTCTTCGTTGTCGCGGGTCGGGGCGGTGAGCAGGGTGAACTGCTCACGGGCGATCACCAGCGAGGCCTCGGCGGCGTTGGGTTCGGTACGCTGGGCGACCTGCACGATAAGCAGTCCCGAAAGGAGGAGGGCCGAGGCGACGAGGCAGAGGCAAGCGGTGTGAAGACGGGTCATGGTGGGGTTCCCTTTGCGGGGGTAAAGTGCGAAGATTGAAGTACAAGTTTTTGAGTCAGGGGAGGGTGGAAATCGAGGGGCGGGGTTTCTGAGGGGGAGGGTGCTTTTGCTAAGCACTTCGCACCGCAAATTTCTCACCTTGAATCACCGTCCGGTGTTGGTGGAGCGCATGTCGTCGGCGATGACACGGCCTTTGAATTGCTCAAATTTTTTGCTGCTGCCGTTGTAGAAGATCGGGAGGACCTTGGAGGATGAGAGGTCGACGATGTAGATCACGTCCTGATTGGATCGGCCGGTGACGGCCCCGGAGATCATGGTGAACTGCCGGGCCTGGCCGAACTGGGCCTCGGCGGGCGTGGGATTAAATACGGTGACGCTGAGCCCGGCCAAAAGGATGACGTTGAGCACGATCAGGGCGGCAAGAGAACGGTGGGTCATGGCGATGGTCCGGGGGAGTGCGAAGTTGGTAGTCAAAAGTAGGAAATGCGGTGATTGTGAGCCGGAGAGTTGAAAGGGGGGTAAAGTCAAAGCTGAACGATGTTGCGGAACTCGAACTTCAAATATTGATCCTCGCTTCAGTCCTGGTGGCCGCGGCGAGAGCCCACGAAGCTGCCCAGGGCCAGGAGCACGACGAGGAACACCGCGGCGATCGCGGCCAACCAGTCGTTGTTGTCTTTGGCATCCGCGACGGGTTGGGCATAGGTCGCCGCGGCGGGGCCGAGGGCGGCCAGGGCGGTGAAGCCCAACGCCCGGCACCGTGCGGGGCACCTCAGGACAGGTTTAAGTAGATTCTGCATATCGCTTATGTTACGACCCCGGCGGTGGGGTGACAACGACCAATCGGCGGTCGTGCCGCACGGGTCGCTGGGAAACGCCCTCCACCCACGGAAAAGAGTCGGGGCGGGAAGAGGTGCAACGCAAAAACCGAGGGGGGTTTAGTTAGACTGCGGGTCGGTGATGCTATGAGTCTGGGAATCTGGTGGTTGTGGGTGGCGGGGGCATTCCTGTGCGGGTCGATTCCGTTTGCGGTGATGCTGGGGAAGCTGAACGGGGTGGACATCCGTGAGCACGGCAGCGGAAACCCGGGGGCGAGTAACTTGGGCCGGGCGGTGGGGAAGCCGTGGGGCATCCTGTGTTTTTTGTTGGACGTGGGGAAGGGGGTGGTGCCGACGGTGGGGTTCCTGTGGCCGATGGCGGCGGCAACGCTCACGGCCCGCTACGAAGCCGACCCGCGCGGGCTTGCGGGCCCCGGCGATTACAGCGCGGTACTCATCTATCTTCAGTGGGTTTTGGTAGCGGTGGCCGCGGTGCTGGGGCATGTGTTCAGCCCGTGGTTGAAGTTCCGCGGGGGCAAGGGCGTAGCGACGGGCCTCGGGGCGACGCTCGGCCTGTTCCCGATCGTCACGATCCCGGGGGTGTTGGCATTCTTCATCTGGTTGGGGATGTGCAAGGTTACCGGTTATGTCGGGCTAGCGAGCGTCATCGCGGCGGCCTGCCTGCCGGTGATGACGCTGGTCAGCGGGCTGGTGCTGGGTCTGACGCTGGGGGAAACGCTGATCTTCGTCGCGCTGACCGCCACGCTGGCGGGGCTGGTGATCTGGCGTCACCGCGGCAACCTCGCCCGCATCCGCGAAGGTACCGAAGCCAAGGCGGCGTGGACGGGTCGAAGTTAGTTGCGCTTCTACCTGGATTGATCAACCTGCCCGCCTGGCGATTAGGTGCGACGATTCACCTCATTGCGGGAGTTGCAGCGAGCATGAGGGGATTATGGGTGGGGTGGGGGTGGGGGGTCAGCGTCGGTTCTCATCGGTGAACCAAATCACGAAGGCGGCAAACCCCAGCACCCCTCCGAACATCGCCCCCAACACCAACGGCCGCATCGGCACCGGCGATGTCCGGGCGTTCCACAATCCCAGGGCCACGCATGCCAGGGCCGCGGCCGCGAGAGATCCGACCTTGAACCACAGCATGATCCGATCGCCACGTTCGATGGCTTCCGCGGAGGCTGACCGCTGGGTTACGCCCATGCCGGTGCTCAGGTCAAACCGCCCGCCGCACTCCGGGCAGCGGCCGTTCTCCCCCGAGCCCATCAATTCGTAGCCGCATTGGCTGCAACTGGCTTTGTGATCACTTGACATCGCGAACCCATCGTAAGCCAAAACCCTCTAAAATGGTCGGCCCGATCCGCACACCCCGTTGTCCTGCCAGCCGCTTGCGCTGCCCGACGCTCCTGCCGAAAGCCTTGCCATGTCCGTCAAACCCGTTGTTCTTATTGTCCGCGACGGCTGGGGCCGCAACCCCCACCCCGAGCACGACGACTTTAATGCCGTGAAGCTTGCCGACACCCCCCGCGGCGACGAGCTGCTGGAAAAGTACCCCTCCACGCTCATCCACACCTCCAGCCGCGACGTGGGTCTGCCCGACGGGACGATGGGCAATTCCGAAGTTGGCCACCAGAACATCGGGGCCGGCCGCATCGTGTACCAAGAATCGGTTCGCATCAGCGTCGCGATCGAGGACGGCAGCTTCTTCAATAACGACGCGATCACCGCCGCGATCGCCGCAGCCAAAGCCAGTCACGGCAAAGTCCACCTGCTGGGCATCGCCTCCGATGCCGGGGTCCACGGCCGACTGGGCCACCTCTACGCCTGCGTCGAAGCATGCAAACGCGCTGGGCTGGGCCCGCGTGATGTCTGTCTGCATCTGTTTCACCGACGGCCGCGACACCGGGCCTTTCACCGGCGCCGACTTCATCGCGGACATCGAAGCCAATCTTGAAGACCTGGGCTGCGGCCGCATCGTGTCGCTCATCGGCCGCTACTACGCCATGGACCGTGACAACCGTTGGGAACGCGTCAAACTGGCTTACAACCTGCTCAGCGGCCGAGACGCCGCGGGCAAGGTCCCTAATTTTCCCACCGCCAGCGAAGCCCTGGCGGATTACCACGACGAGCCCACCAACGATTCGCAGGTCGGTGACGAGTTCGTCACGCCCCGCACCATCGGCGGCGAATGCGACGAAGGCAAAAACCGCATCAAAAACGGCGACTCCGTGATTTTTTACAACTACCGCGGCGACCGGCCCCGCGAGATCACCCGCGCCTTTATGCAGCCCGATTTCCCGAGCCATGTCCCCCCCTCACCCGACTCCGGCGAGCAGGGCTTTGACCGCGGCAAGCCACTGAACCTCCGCTTTGTCTGCATGACCGCCTACGACCAGTCGTTTAATGACTTCCCCGGCCTGGCGGTGGCGTTTCACAAAACCGACCGGATGCCCCATATCCTGGGCCAAGTGCTCAGCGAAGCGGGGAAGACGCAACTCCGCGTTGCGGAAACCGAAAAGTTTCCCCACGTGACTTTTTTTGCCAACGACTACCGCGAAGAACCCTTCCCCGGCGAAACACGGGAGATGGCCCAGTCGCCTCAGGTCGCGACCTACGACTTGCAGCCGCAGATGTCGGCCCCGCAGGTCCGCGATATCGTGCTCAAGCACATCCAGGCCGACGAGGCGTCCGGGGGCTGCCCCGATTTTATTCTGGTTAATTTTGCCAACGGTGACATGGTGGGACACACCGGCAAACTCAACGCCGCCATCGTGGCGGTCGAAACCGTCGATGCCTGTGTCGGCCGAATCGTCGATGCGGTGTTGGAAAAGGGCGGCAAGCTGATCGTCACCGCCGACCACGGCAACGCTGAGCAAATGTTCGATCCCGAAACCAGTGCCCCCCACACCGCCCACACGACCTACGACGTGGAATGCATCATCGTGGATCCGTCGCTCAACGCCGAAACCCCGTTACGCCCCGGCGGCCGACTGGCCGATTGCGCTCCGACGGTTTTAGACCTGCTGGGCATGGATAAACCCGCCGAAATGACCGGGGTGAGTTTTTTAAAGTCTGAGAGACTTGTTTGCGGTTCGGCGTTTGAAGCCGTGAGATTTGAACTGAAGCTGAAAATAATCCGTCGCTCATCTACACTCGTCGCTTCGCGGTTCCGGCCCCGCCCCGCCCACTTTGCCCATGTTGTTCTGGACTCCGTTTTTCATCCTCTGGATCGGCTGGATCGCCCAGGCGGTACTGATGGTGATTCACCTCAGTCAAGTTTGCCCGGGCGGTGGCAAAACCCGCCCGGAAAGAGTTCGACGATTACCGACCACTGGCCGCCGTGATCGTGCCGTTCAAAGGTCACGATGACGATCTGGCCCGCCATATCCGGGCGCTGGTCCGGCTGGACTATCCCGAGTACCGCCTGGTCTTCGTGTTTGAGGATGCGGACGATCCCGCCCGGGCGGTGATCGAACTCGAACTGGAACAACACGAAGCTTTGCCGCCGATCGATATCGTCGTCGCTGGGCTGGCTCCCGCAGACGTTGGCCAAAAGGTGCACAACCAGATGGTGGCTCTGCGGCATCTCGAGGCCAACGGCGATCAGGCCGAGGTCTGGGTCTTTGCCGACTCCGACGCGCTGCCCGGGGCGGCATTGGCTAAGCAAACTCGTCGGCCCCCACCACCAGCCCGATCGGGTGGGCATCACCACCGGCTATCGCTGGTTGGTCCCCGAACTGCGGGCTCAGCGGCCCCGGCTCGCGGCGGCAGTCGGCAGCGTGATCAACTCCGCGGTCGCCTGCCTCATCGCCCACCCCCGACTGACCCAGGCCTGGGGCGGCTCAATGGCGGTGCGGACCGATTTCGCCCGCAAGCACGGCCTGATCGACAACTATCTCCGCGGCGCGTTGTCCGACGACTACCAGCTGACCCGCATGTCGCGGGACGCCGGGCAGCGGGTTTACTTCGTGCCCAATTGCCTGGTGATGTCGCCGGTGAACTACAACTGGGGGCAGCTTTTTGAGTTTGCCCGACGCCAGTATCTGATCACGCGATGCTACGACCCGTGGCTGCTGGCCAAAGGCATCGGTATCACGTTGCTGTACCTCGTGGGCGTGGCCACGGCCTGGGCGGCTTTGATTTACGCCGTTTCGATCGGTGACCTGGGCCTCTCTTTGGGAGCCGGCTTTAGCCTGACTGCGGTGGCGGTGTGCAATCAGATCCGCGCCACCTATCGCCGCAGCGTGATCGCCACGGCCTTCGGCAAGGATCAACTGCGTTACATGCGGCACACCCTCTGGTTGGATCGCTGGGGGACCACGCTTGTCATGGCGGTCAACTTTGTGCTGCTATCCAGCGCCTCGGTCGGGCGTACGATTACCTGGCGTACCAAACGCTACCGGTTCCACGGCCCGCAAAAAGTGCAACGCCTAACTTAGGCGATCCATAACCAATCGCAGAGCCTTGCAAACACAAGAAGCGACGACATCTACCAGAATTTCAAGAGTGATACCGGATTTATTAGGTTCGGTAATCAAGCATGTATTCAAGTTGCTTAAAGCAGATGATGACTGCCTAGTGCGGATCCGTTAACCCTTACCTCTTGCACTTTGTCATCCTGCCAAAAACTGAACTTCTCGCCCCGGCGGCTCTCCGCAATCAATGCGTACATATCGTCCCGCAGATTTTCCAGCAGGGTAGCTTTAACCAGTCCAACCAATAAATTATTGAAAACCAAGGCCGAGCAAAGGGCTTTAACAAGGAAGCGATAGGGGTGGATCAATTGTCGCCGGGGGTGGTCGGGTTGCCCGGGAGGCTGCCGGGGGCGTTGTCGCCTAGGTCATTCTCCGCGAGGACGGTAAAGTGGCGTTTGCGCAAATGCTGACCGGCGAAGACGACGTCATCGGTGTGCAGCGCCACCACCGGCAACCCGCGGGGTCGCACCAGCAGGGGGTAGCAATAGTGGATGTTGAGTTCGACGCCCATCAGCACTTCGGTCACCGTGAGCAGCGAGTTGGCGTAAGGCAACTCGATCGCGATGACGTCGATCTCGCTAAATGCGTGTTCGTTGCGGTTGAGGAGACGGCGGCAGAGATCGCCGGAACTCGTGAGCAGGCGAACCACCGCGTGATCTGCCGAGTCAATCACGCTCAGGCCCGCCAGAGTAATCTGCGAAGACTGGTCGAAGACTTCCAGCAGGTCCATTAGCCGACCCACACGATTGTCAAGAAAGACGCTGAACTGAGTATTAACCGGCGGTTGATAACCCCGGGCGGTGGCGACATCGACAGGAGCTTGGGTCATTAGGCTGCTCTGAGGAAGAAAAAAAATTAAGGGGAAACACCGCGATAGGTCAAAGCAATAACTGCCTCAAACTTTAGCGTTGTTCTCGGCCAGCGTGGCCCGCAATCCGGTTTCAAAATCAACGATCGCTTCGTAGCCCAAGACATCCTTGGCCCGGGTCAGATCCGCGAGTGAATGTCTCACGTCGCCAGCTCGCTCGGGGCGGTGCTCTGGGGTCAGATCCGACCGGTCCAGCGCTTCGGCCATCACGGCGGCAAGTTGATTGACCGTCACTCGCTCACCGCAAGCAATGTTGCACACTTCCCCTTCGAGCGGTCCCTCATGACGCGCCGCCAGAAGGTTGGCGTGCACCGCATTGTGGACGTGGGTGAAGTCGCGGGACTGCTCGCCGTCGCCGTAAATCACGGGGCGATTGCCCTGTCGCAGCGCCGCGGCAAAGGCGGCAATGACCGCGGCGTAGGCCGAGTTGGCGTTCTGCCGCGGGCCAAAAATATTGAAGTAGCGGGTGCTAAACGTGTCGAGGCCCGCGGTCATGGGGGTGCTGCCGTCGTGATTGGACGCGGCGGAGCCGTAGCTGATGGCGTAGGCCCGCATCAGGGCTTCGCCGGCGACCTTGTTGGCGGCGTAGGGGCTCCGGGGCAGGGGGGGCATGGTTTCGACTTTGGGCAGCGTGGGCGTATCGCCGTAGGCAGAACTGCTGGCGGCAAATATCACCCGGCGAACGCCCGCGGTACGCGCAGCCTCCAGGACACTGAGCGTACCCGTCGTATTGACCTCGTGGTAGATGCGGGGCATCTCGACGCTACGCGGCACGCTGCCCATGGCGGCCTGATGAAAAACATACGTGCAATCTTCTGCCGCGGCGACAAGGGCATCGGGATCGAGAATGGTGCCCTGAATTTTAGTGCCGATGAAAAAATTGTCGAGATTATCCCAGTTGCCATCGGTGCCGGACAAATCGTCGTAGGCCACGACATCAGCCCCCAGCGTAGTCAGCGCTTCGCAAAGATGGCTGCCGATGAACCCGGCACCACCGGTAATCAGGACGCGTCGGCCGCGAAAAGCTTCGCCGTGAAGAGTTGTCCAATCAGTGAGAGGCATAGGAAACACACTATAAGATAGTAAAATAAAATGAGGCAACAGCTTGACATTGTCGATAAATCGAAGCGCGGGGCTTCAATACCGCGGCACGGACGAGTCGATGTCCCGCGACCAAAGATCGATCCCGCCCGCCAGGGAACGGACATCCTCGAAGCCTTGCTGTTTCAAAAAAGCCGTGACTTGCATCGATCGGCCACCGTGGTGACACATAACCACCACCGGGTCGTCGGCATGCTCGTCGAGGTCCGCCAACCGGGATTTGATCTCGCCCATCGAAACATGGACGGCACCGTCTAGAGACGCGGCGGCCACCTCGGAAGCTTCGCGGACATCGAGCAGGAGAAACTTCTCGCCGGACTGGCGTAAGGCCGCCACTTCACGCGGCGTCGCCTCCCAGCCGTCTTGGAGCGGATAATTCTCGGGCAAGCCGCGTTCATCAAGGGGGCGTTCAGCGTGGGCCATCGGATTCACTTTCTTCTAGAGCGCCCTCAGCCAGGCCGTGGACCTTGGCCCCGGTGGGATGAGATCCGGGGCCGCTGTGGGTCGCGCCCGCCGCAAGTTTATCGGTGCTGCCGGGGACGGAATTGGGCGTGTTAATGTCGGCACCCGGGGCGGCGCCCACATCATCGGGTACGACCTCGACCCGGGAGTAGGCATCAAGATTGCAGACAACGATCTCGCCGTCATCCTTTCTCAGAACCAGACGGTCCAGCCAAAGGCGATCATCCTTGGCGTGGGCAAACCACGAGCCGGTCTTACGCTGCTCGACAGCCTCGACACTGCCGGTGACCGAGGTGGTCCAGCCTTTGTTTTGAACTTGCTGAGTCACGGTCACCCGTTGGCCGGGGATGAGTTTTTCGGGGACATTAGCCATGCGAGTCGCTCCGGGGGGGACGTGTCACGATAGCCCATCACGACGAGACTGGAAAGCCGGTGCGTTTGGCGGTTATAGTACCCAGCCCGCAGACCCGCTCATCGGCAAGATGATGCAGGTCGACGCTTTTGGAGAGGTGTCCGAGCGGCTGAAGGAGCTGGTTTCGAAAACCAGTGTGCATTTCGGTGTACCGTGGGTTCGAATCCCACCCTCTCCGCCTAATTAAATCCGTAAGTCGTTTAATGGTAACGATTTACGGATTTTTATTTACCCCACACCCCTCCTGATGTCTTAGAAATAGCTATTTTTTGTCTTAGAACCGTGATAAAGTGTCTTATCGAGGCCTCGCTAGAGGTCGAAAAAGACCCTCAATCGAGACGCGGAGCTAAGACACTATGGCGACCTCTAAGGCACTTTTGAAGCCCGATAGCTCAGGCCAATACGCCCGCCAAATCGGATGGCTGACCGGCCGGTCGGGGCAGAAGAAATTCAGGCTCGGCCGCGACCTCCAGAAGGCCGAGCTTGCCCACTACAAGCTGGGGCTTCTATGGCAGGTCGTAGTCGATCAGCACGAGCGTGCGGCGGTGCCTGTTGGCACCTACGCACCACCCGACCAGACCCCCGAGAAACCCGTCTGGACCGAGGAAGCGTTGACCGTCGCCGAGGCGATCAGGAAGCATCAGCACGACATCCGGGTGGGTCCAGCGGAGCACGACAAGGGGGACGTGGCCTACCTGACCCGTCTGGATTACCTGAGGCAACGATACGGCCATCTAATCCAGATTATCCCTGCCGATGAGGAAGCCGCCGAGCGGGGCTTGGAGGTCCATCGTGGCCACGCCGAGCATCGAAGCCGTCAGGCCCGCGTTAGCGCGCGGATCGCCGACATCCCGATGCCGACGGGGGTCAACGGCTCGAACCTCTATGAAGCTCTGGACGCCTACGGGGTTCACGCCCAAGAACACAACCGTAAGGAAGGCGGCAGGGTAGAGGCGGCCAACGCCCGGCGGCTCAAGAACGCGATTCACGACATGGACCTCGGCGACTTCGGGTACACCTACGACGCCTGGAACCGCCTCGTCTCGGTCCGCCACGCCTTCCGCACTTCAAGCGGCGGCAGCCTCCAACTCGGCTCGACCCTCAGCGAGAGCCGCTACGACGGCTTGGGCCGGCGCATCGTCCGCCATGTGCGAAACGCCGCCGACTTCGACTTCGCCTACCACTACTACTTCCTGGGCCAATCCATCGCCGAGGTCCGCAACGGCTCGAACCTAGTGACCAAGCAGATGGTCTGGGCGGGCGCTGGACCCTCCGGGGGTGCTGGCGGCTACATCGACGAATTGATCGAAGTCTCGATCAACCAAGATACGCAGGATCCCACCGAGCAGCTTTGTGAACGTCCTTTCTACGCGGTGCACAACGCCCAGTTCAATGTCTTGGGCCTGCTGTAGCCGGTGATCGACGATGAGTTGGATACGATCGGCCAACGCCTGGTCGAACGCTACGAATACACCCCCTACGGCCAACGGCAAGTCTTCAGCCACGGCTGGCTGCTGGAAGACCTCGACGGCGACGGCGAAATTGGTTCGGACGCAGACTTCGGCATCGTGCAAAACGAACAGGGCACCTCAAATACGGCATCGCTGGCGGACATCGACGGCAACGGCGACGTCGACTGGGACGATGAATTCCCGCTCCACCTGAAAGTCGGCGAATCCGTCCTGCAGAACGACCCGCTGGTGACCGTCAGCTGATACCGCCGTCCCGGCTCGACCTCTTCGACCTTCGTTTGTATCACCAAGGACGTCCATTTCCACCCCGATCACCTCAATCGCCTCGGCACTGTTGAGTTGAACATCCAAAGTTTTCGCCTCCCGTGGTTCGTCGGCCCGCCACAGCAGCAAACGCGGCGAAAACTCGACGAGCTTGGGAATCTCCACATTCAGCGTCAACGTCGTCACCGGCGTCTGCGGGTCGTCCGTCCGCACAACCACCTTCTTAACCTGCGGCCCCTTGCGGTCGCCGAGCGTGAAGGTCACGCCGATCTGCCCTGACTCACCGGGTGCATAAGCGGTCTTGTCCAATTTGGTCGTGGTGCAACCGCAGGACGACTTGACCGACCTAATCGTCAACATTCGCTCGCTCTGGTTCATAAACGCAAAGCTCCGCTCAATCCGCTCCGCCCCCGGCTCGGTTCGCAACTCAACTTGTCGCTGGTCCCAACTGACTTGAGCTTGGACCGACGCCGTTGCAGCAAAGAGGCCTAGCCCAAGCCAACATCGAAAACGCATTCTCTTCATCATGACTCCTGATACGGCTCGGCCTATTCAAAATAACGTGGCAGATGAGACACCGCGTCCAACGCGTCGATTATGATTGATGCACGACATTTGTTGCGTTGAAAAACGGAGACGCCGATCTTCGATGTCTATATGTGACATTACCGGACGACTGACTCTGCATGAGCCTCACATCGGAGCATTCTGGACAGTAACGGAGAGCGGATAAGGACAAGATCTGGCGTTGTCGATAATTTTTGCCATCAGACGAATCCGTTTGCTGCGTCGTTTTGCGGATCGGGAATCGGTTCCGTGCCGCCCTGCCCGCTAGCCCCCCGGGGGGGGGCGGCAAGGCCGACAGCCTGGGGTTTGGTGATCACGCTGCCGGGGTAAAAACACGATCTTGTCGGCCGAGAAGCCGTCCTGACGCATCCAAAGGGTTAGTGTGTGCAACCCCGCCGAGGGGACGCAGATCGTCGTCATCCCCCATTCAGCGAGCCATGGTGCCAGCTAAAGATCGAGCCATTGAAGTGACTCATCCGGTCCGCCGAGGTCTAGGTGTCAAATCCCGCGGTATCGTGGAGCGTCGGATCAACTTCCTCGCACCCTCGACAAGCAGGCTCTATGGGACAACTACTCCACGGCAGCGCCCGCACGACGGAGGCGATTCGTCGCGCAATCCAAAACAGTCAAGAGAGCTTGAGTCGCCTCGTGATCCGTCACGGCATCAACGTGAAGACCGTCGCGAAGTGGCGTCAGCGTTCGACCGTCGCCGACCGGCCGATGGAGCCCAAGCACCCACGCTCCGTCACGCTGAGCGTCGAAGACGAGGCGACGTGTGTCGCCTTCCGACGCCACACCCTGCTCCCCCTGGACGACTGCCTCTACGCCCTGCAGGCCACGATCCCGCACCTGACACGATCTACGCTGCACCGCTGCTTTCAGCGTCACGGCATCAGCCGACGGCCTGAGGTCGGCGGCAACAAGCCACCACGCAAGAAATTCAAGAGCTATGCTGAAAGGTCGACGAATGGGTTTGCATCGCGCATCTCTGGTTCGAAATCCTTTCCGTCAAAGGAATGATCAAATATCAAATCTGACCAATTTCGGTCTTCTCGAAGTTTCTCGTACATTTCGCGAGTTACTCGAGTATTACTAATATTGAGCGTGCGAAGAAAAGGCAATGAAGCTAAGGCGTCGTACACTCCATCAGATACTAAGGTGCCTTCAAGACTGAGTACTTCTAATTTTTTATAACTTGAAATAGTATCTAAATCTTTATCATCAATGATAGCAGCATAATCTAAGAAAAGAACTTTAAGATCCATACCGTTTAATAAACGCAGCCCATCACTTCTTGTATTAAGTAAAGACTAAGGTCAATCGCTCTAAATTATCAAACGAACGTATCTTGTAGAAATGCCTAGGACTGAGCGTCACACCCCAGAGATTAACTACTCATTCCATCAACATACCCTACGCAAGTACCGCCACCGCCGCGGTCGGCTCGGCTACATGGAAGGCAGTCCCTACAACAACTACCTCCGCGCCCCGGAGCTGGAGTCCGCCGTACTCGCGTTGGTCTTTGAAATCCTTGATGATGCCCCCGCCATCCGCCAACGCATCTTCGATACCCTCGACCGTCAGCCCTCGACGGCCGACGCCGAGCAACAACTTGCCGAACTACGAACCGAACGCGAGGAGGTCGCCAAGCAGGTTCAGCGCATCGCCGCCGCCCTGACCGATGACGACCTCGTTGATGTCAAGCCCGTCCTCGATAATCTGCGAAACCGCCGTCGAGAGATTGATGCGCAAATCGAAAAAATTTTTAGCGAGGTCCAACACGCTGCCCTCGACCCCGAGAAACTTGCCGACGATGTCGTTGCTCGACTCCGGGACCTGCCCGCCCATGCCAATGAACTCGATGCCATCGCCAAGCGAGAATTGCTTCAGGTTTTTGTCGAGATAGTCGAGGTCGATATGGCGACCAAAAACGTCGTGGTCGTCCTCAAACTACCGTCCTGGGCCATGGAAACCGCTCTGGGAGGCTCTGGTAAGGGGCGTCCCGCGCACAGTTCGCCGTCGCCAACTGTAGACGAGACGCACCCCATGCCACTCATCCGTCTCGCGTGGGCTTATTGCCACTATCATTACAGCCCCGCCTCAAAACGGTCGATCTGCTATTTCTGCCGGAGAAAGTTAGCTTAGTCAACTAAAATTTTGAGCGAAATACAGTACTCCACATCCCGCTGGCGTATTACGTGAATCGGCTCTTGAATACTCGAAAGCCATTTCACCCCAACCTCCCGCGGTTGGATTAGCGTCCTGACCGGTTGACGGGTAGATAACCTCGTCCTAGATCGTCTTAAGATTATCTCACCCATGTTTAGATACCGTTTTACGTCGCCTACCGCCCATATTCATTATTATGAACTCGTAGTGAATGCGTTTAGCGAATATTTACATTACCGTTGTAATCTAGCAACAGTTTTACAATATGATCTTGAGCTTCCTTAAAATTTTTCTGGACATAGATTTAGGAACGTGCTGATTTATGAAAACTTCGTCACCACGCTTGATTGATATTGCTGAAAAAGCCGGTGTGTCGGTCACATCAGTTTCGCGAATTTTGGGGGGCCAAAGGCTATCAGAGTACAGCGATAAAACGCTCAAGCATGTTCGGGGAATCGCCAACGAGATGGGATGGCGGCCAAATTTGGTCGTGAGAGGGATGAAGACCGGGCAGACCCATACTTTTGGTGTATTCATGGCACCATACGACACGTTCTGGACCGGCGTGATGTATGGGATCCACGACACGTTGCTCGAAGCCAAACAGGTCCCCCTCGTGCTGTGGCCACACGCCTTGGTGCATCCGACACTCGAGCCTGACCTGGACGCGATTGAGGGTGCTGACCGCCGAGCAATTGCGACGCGAAGTACGATGGGAGATACGAAGGCAACCGATGATTCCCCAAACCCGCCCGACGAGACACAGGGCGGCCGTCACGAACTTGAGCGGATCAATTGCTTGGAAGATCGACGGGTGGATGCGATCATCAGTTGGCCTCTGCACGAAGCCGACGCACGTGACCGTTTAACAATGCTGAGTGCTCGCGGCTGGAGGATTGTGACGATCGACGACGAGTTACCTGCTCCGGCGAAAACGATTTACGTCGGTAACGACGAAGTGGCCACAATGAAGATGATTAGGACCCATCTTATGGATGAATTAGGTCATAAGCAGATCGGCTATCTCGGAGTTGACCGGGACCACGCTTGGGCCAAGCGACGTAAGGCTGCGTTTTGTGAGGTCTGGAGTGATTCGCCGACCCGTCGGATGATCGAGTTAAGTGTTGACGATGAATCTTGTCACGAGGAGGTGGTTGGATTCGTTACAACGAATCCGCAAATCACAGCTATTGTCGGGGCAACGGATCACATTGCGCGACAAGCCACCCGCGCCTTAATCCGGATCGGTAAAAAAGTGCCCGGCGATTTATCCATTATGGGCTACGGCAATGATGCCTTTGGGAGCGGGGATGTGGCACTTACCACGATCGATCAGCAGCCGTATGAGGTCGGCAAAACCGCGGCAGGCATCGCGTTGAACACGATTAAGCCCAAGCATCAGGAGATTTTGATCTCCGGCAAACTGATTTCTCGCGCTTCAACGCAGCCGCATAGACCATAAGCATTATTAGTTTATAACGTTGGCGATGCCCCTGAGAATCGAATTTGTTTCTCGTCTTCATTGAGGCTCGACGCCTGCCCCTGATTCAGATATAGCTTCAATAAATGGCGTCACCGGGTATCCCTTGGAGTTAACCAGATTCACCTTCGGGTCGGCAAGGTTGGCGTAGCGGACTTCCGCAGGCACAGGAATGTCCACGGCGGTCAATGCTACGGTGTTTGCTGAAATAATTTGCGCTTTGGCTTCTTGTCGCGTTTGACCGTCGGCGGCGACCAAGACAAATCCTGTGAGCAAATCTTGCTTATCACTGGTTTTTAATCCGTCGGCCACGCGGTCAAACTCGATCAGCACGCGGCCAGATTGCTGGGGATCGAGCGTGATGCTAACCGGACGTGGGCTGCCCGCCGGGATATTTTTGCCGTAAGTCTCGACGAGCGCGAGCTGAACTAAGCGATCGCCGACATCTTTTTTATTGCTGGGGTGGATGTCGTTGGCTTCGCCGATGTCGATCGTCACCACCATTTCCACATTGTCCATCCGCTTAGCGAGGCGTCGCTGCATATCTCTAAAGAATGGCCACCTCGCTTCGCCTTTTCGGAAGTTAGGTAATTGCACGAAATAGACCGGCAACTCGGGGTTCGCGAAGTCCTCGCGCCAAGATAAGATCAGGTCGGTAAACAGATCGTCATATTGTTGAGGGTCCCAAGTGTCGGCTTCACCTTGATACCAGAGCACGCCTCGGATCGAGTAGGGAATCAATGGATGGGTCATGCCGTTAGCCAAGCCCGAGAGGCTATGCTGCGGTCCACTGCCGTTCACCGGGGGGCGCACACCTTTCTTGCCGCCAGCTTCCCACTCGGCGAACGCCGTTTCGAATTTTTCGACTTGGTTTTCGCGTTGCGACTTGAGTTCGTCGTAGTGCGGGCTGGCCGCAAGTACATCCGGAGGCAGCCAAGCGCGGATTTTTGAACCGCCCCATGCCGCGACCATTAGCCCGACGGGACGCTCGACTTGACCGCTGAGGCGGCGACCAAAAAAGTACGCCACGGCGGAAAAATTTGGCAACGTATCAGGGCCGCTAATCTGCCATTGGGCGTCTGCGTCGCCTTCGGGAGTATTGCTGTTGCGATTCGGCACGGTGAACAAGCGAATATCCGGATTGGCCTCCTGTTTGAGCACCCAATTCTTCCCGCCGCTTTTGCTAATCGGCCAAACCATATTCGATTGACCGGAGCACCACCAAACTTCACCAGCCACCACATCGCTCAACGTCAGCGTTTGGCTGCCGGCGACGATTAATTCGTAGGGACCCACGGCACTGACTGCCGGCAGGGTGACGCTCCATTGACCGTCGTTGCCCGCCTTGGCGTTGGCCGAGTGCCCAGCGAGAGTGACGGTGATCGGAGTTTGCGGCAAGTCCCAGCCCCAGATCCGGACCGGGGCGTCGGCCTGAAACACCATGTGGTCTGTGAATGGGGCCCCCAGCCGCAGATCGGTTTCAGTTTTTACCGCCGCTTCTGCCAGAGCAACTTGAGTAGTCGCAAAGGCCAGTATGAACAATGCGAGAGGCAAACATACCGAGCGAGGAGAAATATAAGCCATGACGTGAGGTCCGTGAGAAAAGTGACGAAACGAGAGAAGACGCGATTAGTCCTTTTTGCATTCAGTTATACGCACTTGCGTGCGGTGAATGCGAGATTACAAATAAATCGATAGCTAAAATATTGCCGTCACAAACATTTGTGCTATATTATCTTTATGCTCATGCTTAGTCAAGACAACACGCCTTCGCCGCAGGATTCTCACTTATGAAAGACGCCACCGCCATCTTCCAGCGTCAGTCCGATCAGCCCGTGCTCAGCTACCGCGATTTCCCGGGGGTGGCTCAGATTTATAATCCTTCGCCCGCCAAGATTGGCAACGAGTTCGTGCTGCTCGTAAGTGTCGTAGATCATCAGACTCGGGGCTTGGGACGTGACGTTGGGCAGACACGTGTGGCTCGTTCGAAAGATGGATTGAGTTTCGAGTTGTCTGCCGACAACTTCATCCCGCACGACGATAGCGAGGAGCCCTACTCACTCTTCCACCACTATATCGATAACCGCGTGACGCCTCTCGAAGGCCACCACTACATCATTACCCCCGCCATGGTTCAAGGCTGGGATTCGCCGGTCGGCCAACTCGGTCGAACTACCGACTTTAGCCCCGGGAGTTACGAGCGGCTCGGCGTGATCACGCAACCGAAAAACCGTGGGGCTTCATTATTTCCCGAGAAGATCAATGGCATGTACTGGAAACTCGACCGCCCCGGCGGTGGAGATGGGTCGAACGGCGAAATCTGGATCAGCTGCTCTCCCGACCTGTTGCATTGGGGTGGGTTTCGGCCGCTACTCCAGCCCAACTATAAATTCTGGAACCTCAATAAACTCGGACCCACCCCGCCGATCAAAACCGACCGGGGTTGGCTGGAACTGATCCACGGCGTTTTTGAGCCCGCTGGCGGGGCATCCTATTACATCGGTGCAATTCTGATGGACCTCGATGAGCCGTGGAAAGTCATCGGCAAGACCCAAAGCTATCTGATGAAGCCCGAACTCGAATGGGAACGATCGGGTAATTGCGACAATGTTGTGTTTCCCTGCGGCGTGCTGCCGGACTACGGCAAAGATGAAATGCGGCTGTATTACGGCGCGACCGACTGTCATGTCGGGCTGGCAATTGGCTCAATCAGTGATACGGTCGCAGCATGTCTGCAAGGGCTTTAATCGGCGACAGGCTTGGGGTGATAAACGCTTCATTGATGTCTGGTCTCGTGGCATTTGATTCTCGCGTGGATGGCTTAGTATGGATATAAAATTTGCCCCACCATTTTGCCGTCGTGCGGTGCATCTACTTGCTGCTTTCAGTCTCATAACCGGTGCGGGATTCAAGGCCGCGGCCGACAGTAGTGCAGAACCCGGCCTCTCCGGTGAAGAACGTCCCGCTATCACCGCACTCAAGCGTGCTGCGGAACGGAATGCCGCGAGACAGAAAACGACCGCTAAACCCGCTAACCAACCCAACATCATTTTTTTTATTGTTGATGATCAATACCGCGATCGAATCAATCTGCTGCCCGAGGGACGCGACGCCGATGGTATACCTCGCAATTACACCCCGACGCTTGATCGTTTGGCGACCGAGGGGCTTATCCTTGACCAGATGCATGTCCCCTCGTCGGTATGCATCCCGAGCCGCTTCTCGATCCTGACGGGGCAATACGGCAGCCGGGCTGAGAACTTTTCCCTCCAAGCCCGCTTCGCACTGCACGGCTACCCACCCACCGGGCAAAACACTAAAATTTTACCCGGCCAAACCAAGACGGTTGCCGGACATCTGCGTGATGCGGGTTACCTCACGGGTGTGGTGGGCAAGAATCACGTGGTCGAAGTCGAGGGTTACGACAAGGGACGATACGACGACGATATCGACGACCCCGCCGTAGCGCAACGTCTCATCGATAACCATGAACTTGTGAGGCAGGCTTTCCTCGCGTCTGGTTTTGATTACGCCGAACGGTTGTATCACGACAACCTGCCTCCTAATGCCCCGCACGATTTGCTAGCACACAATCTTGACTGGATAACTGAAGGAGCGCTTGCATTTATTGAGCAAAGCGCCGCCCGCGAGAAGCCATTTTTTCTGTACTACGGCAGCACGGTTCCCCATACCCCCGACGAACCAAAATACACCTATCTCGCCGACCGCCGAATCACCCCGCTTGGGCTGCTGGGCGAGCCGGTTGAATTTCTCAAGAGCGGCGAGCAGATCCAGAACGAATTGGCTGCGCACGGAATCACCGATCCCACTCGCGGCAATGCCTTGTGGCTCGATTCTTCAGTCGAAGTCATTCACCAAAAACTTGACGAACTCGGACTGACGGATAACACCATCTTTATCTACTTCAACGACCACGGCGTCGAGGCGGGCAAGACCTCGGTCTTTCAAGGCGGCATGGTCACTTATAACTTTATCTCTGGGCCTAAGCCTTGGATCGCGGGCGGTCAGCGGAGTGATGCGTTGCTTAGCAGCGTGGACTGGGCGACCACCATGCTGTCATGGGCCGGTGCCGACCCCGCCCGGTACGCCGATGAACTCGATGGTGTGAGCTTTGCCCCGGTCCTGTCCGGCGAAATGTCTTCGACCCGCGCGTCGGTTTATGGTGAGATCGGCTATTCGCGTAGTGTTCGTTTGGGCGACTGGAAATACATCGCGCTGCGTCCCGCCTCATATCTTGAACACATGAGTCTGAAAGATCGCAACACGATCCTTAATCGCTGGTTTGAGCGCCGCGATCGCATGGGCGTCCGTCGTGAGCCGAACCTGCCGACCGACCCGTTCCCTCACATCATCGATATCCCCGGCGGCGTCGATAACACGTGGGGGCCGATGAAAAAACACCCTCACTATTTCGACCGCGACCAACTCTACAACCTGGCGGACGACCCGGACGAACAGGTGAACCTGGCGCTCGACCCCGCCTTCGGCCCTGTGCTCGAAACTCTGCGCCTGGAACTCTCCCGTTATCTCGAGTGCCTGCCCGGCCAGTTCGGCGAGTTTCCCGGCGACACCTCGATCAAGCCGAGTATCAAACCTGAAGACGCCGGTCTCAATCCGTAAGGACGAGGCATCATCCGTTTTTAGCACTCACCTAGTTTATTCACTCCTTTTGTACTTTTAAATCAGGCCCGCCATGACCAATATCCTTTCTCCGCTATCGCGTTTTACCTTGCCCGCTTGGGCGGTGGCGTTGGTGTGCTGCCCCGTGATCGCTTCTGCTCAGCCGACTCCTGTTGCGGTCCAGACCGAGTTGCAGCAGAACTGGCTCAATGCCAATCTCGTACAGTGGGATACGGACGCGATCAAACATCATCGACTCTCGCAAGCGCTCGGCTACGACGCGGTTTGCGACATTCGTGAGCTTGATAGCCACGGTCGCTCGCTCGCCTCAGCTGAGCATTCTCATGGCCTGCGTTTCTACATCAGCGACCCACACAAAAATACCCAGCCGCACATGAGCCTGAAGCTCACCGATGCAGAATTGAAAAAATGGCGCAATATATACAGCTATACATTTTCTCGCTATCCCGAATTACCGCGCGCGATCGACAATCGTGACATCGACAAGATGCGGAAACAGAACCCCGAGTTATTTAAGGCCATCAAGGCCGATTTTGAACGCACGAAGGCATGGAGCAACCCCGAGAACGAGTTTCCTCGTAACCTCGCTGTACTACAGAGCTGGGGTCGGGGCGACCGCTGGGAACCCGCGCCCGACTTCCAGCAGCAACAGGTCATCGATGATCACGTCGCCGCGACGATAGGCTATATCAGGGCGACCGAACAAAACGACTTCGACTACAAGTTCCAAGGCATCATCATTGATGTCATCGAGCAGTGGGACGGCTTCAACTGGAACTCCAGTCGTCCACTACCGGGCGAGCCACACACCGAGCGATATGCGATCGAACATGAGGACATCGCGCACGACTATCAAACTTTCCGCGAGGGATGGTATCTCTACCTGGGTGCATTGCATGATGCGCTCGAGGCTGAGTTTCCTGACCGTGAGATCCGTTTTGTGTGGGAGCCGACGCCGGTAGTCACCGCTTGGGTCGATCCGCTCAACAATGCTCCTTACGACACCTTTACCCCCGGGTTGCGGGAGAAAATCAAGGGTGACGCTTTGCTCGACGAAAAGCCAGGATTGCAATATCTGCTCGATCCGAAAATGGACGAGTGGCCGATGCACCGGCGCGGCACTGCGTCGGGCGACCTGTTCGCTAAGGCCCCGCACTACCCGACCCAACTCGTCTACTTCGGTGAGATTAGTTCGCGTGGCGGATACTTCATGAGCTATGGCAATTTCGACCGCACGCGCCGACCCCTCGAACAGCACGAAGAGCATTTTAAACTCATCCGTGCATTGAGCGCTTGGCAGAATCAGCGTGGCACTCCGGTCGCTGCACGCTTGTGGGACGGCGGTCATAACATCTACACCAGCCCTACGGCTTACGCTGACGACCATGGCCTCGCTGGCATCAACCCTAAACTGCCCCAGCTCCACGCATCCCTGCTCGACGAAAACGCGGCGATCCATCTAGCCGATGGCATCACCCTAAGCGATCTGCGTAGCGTCAATACTTATTGGGAACCACAAGGTTCCACAACACAGGCACGAGTTGTGGACGGCGTGCTACGTCCGGCGGCAAACGCCACGTTCCCTGTCAACCTAATCGGCCAACTATCCACAACGACCCCGAACCAAGCGGTCCTCATGGCCCCACCCGGCATCGAACTGTCGCAAGACCTCGCTACAGTCAAAATCCCCAACAGTGAACTGCTCAACCCCGGATTCGAGAACGGTGAAGAAGGCTGGTCCGGCACCGGAGCCGCCACAACGAAGATCGTCGAGCAGCCGGTAGCCGAAGGCAAGTTTGCCGCTCACATCATCAACCGCAATAAGGCGTGGAACGCGATGGGTCAGGACATCACGGGCGTACTGATGAATACCCGTCAAGGCCGTTATCATATCAAAGCCAAAGTCCGCTCCAACGAAGGACCTGCTCAATTCGTGGTGAAGATTCAAATCCACGAGGGCGGGGTCCGTGAAGAGTTCAAAACCCATTCACTCCGCGTCCAGCCTAATCAATGGGCTCAAATCGATGAAGTCATCACCCTAGACTGGGGTGACTGGATCGAACGAGCCGACCTGGTCATCGAGCGCGTCGGTGGCGAAGAAAGCTACTTTGTCGACAATGTCGTGCTTGAGTTTGTTGGCAAATAATATTAGCTATCCAATACACGATTTATGGTGACTGGCCAAGGATTGATCGCAACGTACACGGGTAGCGATCGATTTCCGGAGGTACACCGGAGCGCTATGATGCTCCATATATGAGTCCGCCACCAAATATTCTGCTGTTGTACGTCGATCAGCTCCGCTACGACGTGCTTGGATGTGCGGGCCATCCGGACGTGCAGACACCGAACCTCGACCGTCTTGCGGCTGAGGGCACACGATTAACTCATCACTTCGTGCAGCACCCGTTCTGTATGCCGTCGCGGATCAGCATGTTGACGGGGCGTTACCCGAGCAATTTGCACATCACCGAGATGGCGGTGCCTGTACCCAAAGAGACGATCACGATCGCAGAGATGCTAGGGCGAGCTGGCTATCGCACGACGAATATCGGCAAGCTGCATTTTCAGCCACACAGCAACCGCGACCACCGCGGCCCGCATCCGATGTACGGCTTTGATCATCTCGAACTCAGCGATGAGCCCGGCCCCTACGACGATGCTTACCGCTCATACATTGCGCGTACCCAGCCCGATCAACTCGATGCTATCAGTCGCCATGTTTATCCCCCTGCAGCTAGGTGGTGGCGTGACGCGGTGGGATTCGAGGACAGCGTTGCTCACGACCTGATTGGTTCGACGTGGCAGACCGCCCCGTTTGCCGGCAGCGACGACGCCACCCACACCGCCTTCGTCGGCCAGCGGACGATTGACTTACTCAATCAACGCGAGAACGGGAGCCAGCCATTCTTTACGATTGCAGGTTTTTATAGCCCTCACTCCCCGCTTTTTGCGCCACAGCGTTTTCTAGATCTCTACGACCCGTCAACACTCACGCTCAACTCGATGCCCGACGATATTCGTACCGAGGCTGATGAAGCGGGTTTTGACGAGGCGAGTATCACAACGTCGCCGACGACCCGAAACACCGGGATGCGCTGCTCGCACACCGGCACGGGTTGGCGACAAAAATGATAAACGCCTACCACGCTACGCCGCGGACGTGGTGTTACTAATATAGGATGCCGCAAGTCCAACCGTCGGTAGGCAAAGTTAGGCCGAGCGCTCAGCTTCACGCTGGGCATCGAGCTTGGCCGAGTTTTCTGCGACCAGTTTCTCGTTGAGTGGATACAGCATCAGCAGGATCGCCGCCGCCGCCATCGGGATCGTAGGCAACCAGCTCATCATGATGACCAAGCCGCGGATCGTGTCAGACGACTGCTCGGCGTTGGCTTCGAAGGCGAAGTAGGCAAGGGTCCAACCTGCAACCGCGCCGCCCACGGTCCAGCCAAACTTGAAGCCGAAACTCGCCGCCGCGTAGACCAACCCGGTGGGCCGGTGGCCGTGGTCGAGTTCGATCTCGTCGGCGATGTCGGCAAGCATCGCGTTTTTAAGTACAAATAGGGGCCCAGAAAATAGGCCAACAAGGGTTTGAAGGATCAATGCCATCAGCATCGCATCGCGGCCCAGCGGGTAATGCAACGCGCCAATCACCGCGCTGCAGGCCAGCATCCCGATAAAAACGCTGCGCTTCCCAAATCGCTTGCTCAACGGGCTCATCAATGGCGTGCCGATGAGGCAGCCCACCGAGCCGAGGGCGAGGTAGATGCCAATGATGCTGCCCTCGGAGAGGTTGAAGCCGAAGAAGTCGATCGCATCGCCGCGAATGCTGAGATAGTACTTAACGTAGTAAACCGCCGAGGCCCCACGGATCGAGATGAACAGACACATCATCATGAATACGCCCAGCAGGATGAGCCAGGCTTTGGACGTGAGCAGTTGCTTGGCTTGTGTGGCGACGGGCACGGCCGACTCGCGTTTTTTCTCGACGACCCGCTCACGCATGACGAAGAAGGCATATACCAACGCGGCGACTGCCACTGCCGAGTAGACCAACGTGGTGGATTGAAACCCTTGCTGCTTGGCGAGGAGCACCTGCACGTCGGCCATCGCGGGTGTCACCCCGCCCAGCCACTCGACGAGTTTGAGGGTAAAAAGTTGGGCAAACAGTGAGGCGATAAACGCGCCGAACATGTTCCACGAAGCCAGTGTTGTGCGGACGATCGAGTTGGACGAGGACACGCCGATCATCGACGAGAGCGGTATGCTCACCGCGGTGTAGGCCAGTCCCAAGATCGAGTAAGTGACGTAGGCATAGATGAGCTTGCCCGTATCGCCGAGCGGTGGTGTTGAGAACGCCAACACCCCCATCACGCCGAACGGGATCGATGCCCAGAGCAGCCACGGCCGATATCGCCCCCAGCGTGTGCGGGTCTTGTCTGCGAGGATGCCAATGAGCGGGTCATTGATCGCGTCCCAGAGACGAGTCACCAAAAACATCGTGCCCGCCGCGGCAGCACTGATGCCGAAGACGTCGGTGTAGAAAAATAACTGCAGCATCATAAAGAGCTGCCAGTAGGTATTGATCGATAAAGCCGAGACGGCATAGCCAGAGCGTTCTGCGAGAGATGGCCTGGATGTAAGAGCCGTGGTGAGCGGTGCGGTCATACAGTTCGATCCTGTGGTAACACTGCGACACTCGCAGCGATTGGGAAGGAAGCATAACCGCGACCATTCAGCGGATGCGGTTTTGCTGGAGCCATTCGAGAATCAGATCGACTCTGGTAAACGCAAGATTCGTACACGTATCGGCACCGCCGTAGTAGATAGCGATACGCCCGGTCGGCCCATCACACAAAGCGGCACAAGGGAAGATCACGTTGCCGGTGAGGCCGGTGGTTTCGTAGGGCATTTCGGGCGTGAGGATGTACCCATCGCCACGCATCAACACCCGTTCGGGTTCGTCGCGCTCGAGCAAGGCGACGCCCATGTTGTATACCAAGCCGTTGCAGGTTTTGGTTACTGCATGATAAAAAAGCAGCCACCCTGCGGTAGTTTCGATCGGGGCGGGGCCTGCGCCGATCTTTAGATTCTGCCACCAACCCGGCCCCGTTGCGCCCATCACGAATCGGTGCCGGCCCCAATGCACCAAGTCGGTGCTGCGACTCAGAAAAATGTCACCAAACGGCGTGTGGCTTGAGTCGCTGGGCCGATTAAGCAGGACATAGTCATCACCAAATTTCTTGGGAAACAGAACGCCGTTACGGTTGAACGGCACAAATGCGTTTTCGAGCTGATAAAAAGTTTCAAAGTCGTCGGTATAGCCAAGCCCGATTGTCGGTCCGTGAAAATCGTTGCACCAGACAATGAAATATCGTCCGTCGATCTCGACGACCCGCGGGTCGTACTGATAACCATAGTCGCCGGGGCCGGAAAGAACGCGACCGTCTTCGCATTGGAACTTAATGGGGTCGTACTCAAATTCCCAGTTAATCCCATCCGCACTGCGACCCACGTGTAGAAACGGCAGGCCGTTGCGGCCGTCGTTACGGAAAACACCAATGAACGTCTTATCACGCGGCACCACCGCTGAGTTATACACGCGGTCGGCCCCCGGGAACGGGCGACGGTCGATAATCGGGTTCGCGTCGTATCGCCAAAAAGGTTCGGTGTCGTCGTCCGCACGATCTTGCCAAGGCATCTGGTTGACCTTTTCGGTCAACAGAATCTGGCCATCGGTTGTAGTCTCATGGTTTGCGGCGTTCATCGTAGTCATGCGTAACTCAACTTGCTTGAAATATGAACTGGAAATACCGATAAGCGTTGCCCTAGGAGATCACATCAAAATATCACTTAGGCGTTGTGGCAGGTTTCAGTGACTGCCAGCCAGAGTTGAGCATCACCGACAGGTCGCTGACCGTATCGGCGTGACCAGGATCGTCAGCAAGGTTGCGTTGGGCGATTGAGCCCTCGGCGTGGTCATAAAGCTCGCGGGCCAATACGTCCCCATTTTCGTAATGCCGCCATTCGGTGTAGCGATAACGCTCGTTGCGGATGCTAAACCCCTCGCCGTCGGGGTTGCGTCGGTCGTAATACGACAAAGCTGCGGATTTCCAAGGCCTACCGGGTTCTGATAGCAGTGGAACAAAGCTGGTGGCCTGCACGTGGGCCGGGATTTCGATCCCTGCGAGTTCCGCGACGGTCGGATAGAGGTCGATCAATTCCACCAACGCATCGGTCGCTTGTCCCGCCACCACGCCGGGCCCTTTCACGATCAGTGGGATGCGGGTGTCGATTTCCATATTGGTGTACTTCGACCAATCGCCGTAATCCCCGAGCTTGAAGCCGTGGTCACTCCAGACGATCACAATCGTATTATCTGCTAAGCCTTGTTCGTCGAGGGCTTCCATCAGCCGCCCCACTTGGGCATCGACAAAGCTGATGCAAGCGTAGTAACCGTGGATCAGTTCGCGTGTTTTGGCATCATCTAGCCGCTCAGCCTTACGCGAGATATCGCCGTAGTTGCGCACCTCATACCAACTGGGCACCAAGGCATATTCAGGCACGCCCACGGGCTCGGCTGAGGATGGCACTTCTATGTCATTGCGATCGTACAAATCCCAGTATTTTTGTGGCGCGATGAACGGCAGGTGCGGTTTATAAAATCCCACCGCTAAGAAAAACGGCTCGTTCGGATTATCCTTAGCGTGATCCGTCATCAATTTGATGCCACGCGATGCGATTCGATGGGTTTGATATTGATCGTCGGGCACATCGGCCGATTCAGAAGCATCACCCCGCGGATACTTCCAACGGGCCTTGTTGCCTTCCTGTTTCACTTTCTGGCGATAGATCCGTTCGCGGTCGAGGTTGCTAGGCAGTTGATAGCTGCCGCCGCCGGGCTTAAGTTGTTGATCCCAAGCACCGGTCCCGCTGGAATCGTAGGTATGGAAAATTTTACCGACGCTCAACGTGGTATATCCGCCATCGCGTAAGGCTTGGGGCAGCGTGGTCACCCGATTAAGGGCGGCATTCATGCCGTCGATATCACGGGATTCGGTCGCATTGATCCCCGGCACTCCCGGCCTCAAGCCCGACATCAGGCTAGTCCGCGACGGAGCGCACAACGCCGCTTGACAGTAGGCACGATCAAAGCGAAGACCCGCTAGAGCGATTTGGTCGAGATTACCGCTATGTATCATAGTATTGCCGTATGCTCCCAAATCCGGACGCAAATCATCGATCGAAATAAATAGAATATTGGGGGTCGTTGCTGGGGCCGCCGCAGCGGTGAAAACTCCAACAATTCCAATAAAAAAACCTAATGTATGACCAAAAGGGTTTGTCGGCATTGAATTGCTCCGTAAAGAAAAATTTATGATGCGAATGAAATAATGAGGGCTAATTTATATTTCCGGCATCTCTAAAAGAGGCGTCTGGGGGTTTGATCTTGTACCCTCCCGGCTATTGAATGCTGCATTATCCAGCAAGATTGCAATTGCGAAGAATAGTACTTATTGATATTGGTATCAGTATCATGTCCGCCCACATTAGCCTGAATAGAAAGCCCGATCCCCGTTTCATCAAGGATCGGGCGTATTGTTCGATCGGACATTGAAGTCCGTTAAATCCAAATCACTTACGCCTTACGACGACGCGCCACCACACTCAACGCTCCCATGCCAAGAAGAAGCATGCTGCCGGGCTCCGGAACTACCGCAGTGATGCCTTGAACCCGATACTCGGGATTATCGCCAGAGTTGATCTCGGAGAATGAAACAGAAATTACGTCGCCTGCTGAAAATGAAAGACTAAGGTCCAGATCATTGGGGGTATTACCGCCCGGCGTCAAAGCGAGAGATACCGTTTCAGCAACCGAGGTATTTGTGTTAGTGAAGGTAATGTTTGCCGAAGTCACACCACTAGACGCACCGGGGTTTAACGCTAACGCAACATATTCTGTAAGCGTGCCGCCATTATCAAAAGAAAGCGTGAATACTTCGCCTGGGTCGATATTGAAGTCACTCGCACCCCCGCTAATCCCAGCACCAGCACCTGTGGTTTCAAAATTGGTATCGGTGGCCAGCGTCATGGTTAAACCATCAACGGTAAGACTTTCAGTTGCTTTTCCGTCCAACGTGGCGTCAAAAAAATCGGTGTACTCCGCAGCAGAAGAACTTGCGGCCGTGGCGAATAACAGCCCTGAAGCTGCTGCAAAGGTGAATTTGCGAATCATAATAAACCTCCAATTAAAAGAATAGATACTCAAACTATTTCTATGGTGTAGCGAATTTTTTGATTTCTATTAATCAAAATTCTGTGAAACATATGCAACTACACAAACGTTAGTGTAACTCGTCCCAAAGTTATGTCAAGTAACTAGAGTGAAAAAAAATTCAATTTTTTTTGAGATCAAAAATACAGAAAAAGTTTATCACAAATGTTTGTGTCGTACGGCTTGATACGTTATGCTTGGAATGATTACTTCTTTGTTCTCAATCGTCTTTGAGTGAACTCTACAATCCGCAGATTTTCTTCTCTAGAGATCTACCAACATGAATTACCAGACCCTGAAACGCCCCTGCAGTTATTTTCGAACCGGCTTCACCCTCATCGAATTGCTCGTCGTCATCAGCATTATTGCCTTGTTGATCGGCCTCCTTCTGCCCGCCCTCGCCGCGGCCCGCAATACTGCCCGTCTGGTCAAATGTACCTCTTATGTGAGGCAGGCCGCCACCGGTACATACGTCTATGCCAACGACTACGACGGAGCGTTGCCGATTGCCTTCGGAGTCAACATTCAGTGGAACGGGGTATCTGCTTCGGGCGGTGGGCCGGGGGCCGGCAGCGGTGGGCGTTTCGTCCGCCAGGCTCGCTGGGACCGTGACTACATCGCGCCGATTATCTTGGGCGAACGATTTGATCTCGACAACGCGGGCTATCTCGAATGGAACACTGCCGCTAAACAGTCCATCTTCGTCTGCCCTGCGGCGAGCGAGCGTGTACTCACTAATGGCACTTCCGTGACTGCGATTCCCGACACCAACACCGACCCTTGGGGATATGCGTTCAACGCTACCGCAGGCATCACGGTAAATGAGTATGCCACGGGCGTTCCAAACGACATCCGCAACCGTCATAAAAAATTGACCCAGATCCTTTCGACCTCAGAAACCATGCTGATCATTGAATCCGAGATCAAAAATGACGACGCCTTTTCGGCTTCACAAACACCTAGTCCTACTCTTGCCCGGTTCACCGCGATGTCTTCCCCTCACCTCGATACCGGCAGCATCGGATACGCCGACGGCCACGCCGCTAGTCTCGCGCCCGATGAACTGCCACTGGCTCCCTTACCCGCAGCCGTCCCCGCGGCGGCGGGTAGCTTCCCTGGCTGGGAAGGCTTCTGGTTGGGACAGTAAAAAACAGTCTAATCTTACGATTGATGAATTTTACACGCCACGCTTGTCCTAAATTGCGCCTCAAGTCATTGCAACTATCTCAATAAGATTCTGAGGATATGAAATCAGCGACTTGGTCTCGTACATCGGATTCCATTCGAATGCTTTGATGTATTGTGCAAAAAAATCTCGCCTATTATTGAACGTTGCTTTTTTGAGAAGAAAAATCCACTGTCCTTAAACTGACCTAAATTCCACTTCCATCGCCTGCCGCAGTAGCTCAATTAATGCCAACTAAAATCAACACATAATGCGTTGATCGCATAATTTATGCGATTATGTGAACTCACGATATGGATAATCAGGCGAATCCCACCCTCTCCCGTTACCAATCACGCAGTTCCGTAAGTACTTGATATAAATAAACTTACGAGTCAGTCTCTGTTGTTGACTGCCCCGACGCCCTCAACCGGGGGCATCGGGGCTGGCAGCGACAACTCATAACCCTCATCCGCCAGCTACCACATCGCCGGCTGGCTGTCGGCGTTGTCGAGGTGGTGGTAGAGGTCAAGAATCTCCGATGAACTGTGTCCAGCCCCCCAAATGCAGCAACACCTTGCATTACGCCACGGCGAGGTCGCCGCAGAGGCTGGCAAACTTCCGGGGATGGTGTTAGAGCCAGTGCAGCTCGAAGGTCTTCCGGTCGCCGAAGCCGACTTGTTGGCAGAGTTTTTACCGGGCGAGCCTATTCCGCTCGGTCAGCTTCAAGAACGCCATTTTTTGCCGCGGCAAATTTGCGAGAATGGCCGAGCCCGCAGATAGATCGGCACGAAATGTTCATCCTTATTATTCGCCCGTCCGGGTAGGGGAGTTTGACCCCTTCCCGTGGCATGCCGTTTGACTTGGCGGCCGCCGCGGCGTGTTGGCGGGTGTAGCCCTGGTCGATCGAGCCCAAGTCCGATGTACTGATCCGTGGCGTCCCGGACTTACCGGGCCAACTCGACGGCTTGCTGGCGGTCATCTCCGTGGGCGGGCGTCAAGGTCACCGCCAGCCGGTGGCCCAGCATGTCCGAGGCTAAGTACAAGTGGCTGCCGTTCGTATTTTTTTGCCCCGCCTAGAGCCTCTTGCGCCATCCCCTCCCGTTGTTCATAATCAAGCTTTCTTGAACAAGGAGGTTCTGATGGGCGTTTACGGATTGGTCTTACGCAAGAAGATCGTGTCGGCATGGGGCCGAGGCGAGACGGTCGCGTCGGTGGCCCGGCGGTTCGAGGTCGATCAGAAGACCGTGCGGTCGTACCGCCGACGCGCCGCCGAGCAACGCCTGGCCCCGCAGCGTAGTGGGCCCAAGCGGCCGACCAAGCTGACCGACGCGGACCTGCGGACGCTCGAACAAGAAGTCGCGGCCGAGCCCGGCATCACGCTGCGGGAACTGCAAGCCAAGCTGAGCGTGAAAGTCGCCGAGTCCACCGTGCATCGGGCGTTGGATAGGTTGGGCTTGTCGTTCAAAAAAAATCGTTGATCGCCGCCGAGCAACTCCGGCCCGACGTCGTGGAACGCCGTAAGAACTTCTCGATCGCCCGGCGGTTCGTGCCCCCGGAATCTGTTGTCTTCCTCGATGAAATCGCCGGGTGAGGCGATTTGGGTCTGACTTAGACAACCTGATCCGTCGCTACGGCCGGGCCCCGGTGGGCGAACGCTGCGTCGATCACACGGCGTGTGGCCACTGGAGAACCACCACGATGCTTAGCGCTATCCGCCTCGGCGGCGTGGTTCGAGACGCACGGTGATCGTCAACGGCCCGATGGACGGCCGGACGTTCATGGCCTATACCGAATCGTGCCTGGCTCGGGCCTTGCTTCCGGGGGACGTGGTGGTGATGGACAACCTCTCCAGCGACAAGTCCGCGGCGGTGGTCCAGGCGATCGAAGCCGCCGGGCCGTCGGTGTGGTTCTTGCCGCCGTACCGCCCCGACCTCAACCCGATCGAGAAGCTGTGGAGCAAGGTCAAAAGTTGGCTGCGGAAGACGCGTCCGCCGAACTTCGACGCGATCGGCGACGAATTGGCCCGGGTGCTACGCACGGTCACGCCGGCCGAATGCGGCAACTACTTCGCGTCCTGCGGGTACGGGAAATGAATATGGAAAACGCTCTAGCCGGCGCGCGGCCTGCTTTCGAGGGTGGTGCGCAGCGTCCGGCGGTCGGGGATTACCGCGGTGGGTTTCGATCCTTTGCCGCCGAGTTCACGCAGCAGACGCCGCAAATCGCCGGCGATCTGGAGGAAGATGTGCGACCTCATCCACCGCCGGGCCTGTTGATCGACCGCGTGCCAAAGCGGGAAGTCGTAGGGCAGGGTTACCTTGCCATGAGCGTAGAAAAGCATAGAAAAAAGTCTATAAAGATGACGTCCCGGCTGCAGGGCGGATGATGGACGGAGGGGTCAGGTCGGGTGTTGGGTTATGGTGGTGCGGGGGGTATGGCCGGTCTGTTGGCGGAAGACGCGGGAGAAGCGTTCGCGGCTGTTGAAACCTGAGGCCTCGGCGACCTGTTGAGATTCATATCCGTCTCGGCCAGCAGTCGGCGGGCTAAGCCGATATGGGCGTGCTGAATGGCGTCGAGCAAGGTCTGCCCACGTGCTCGACTGAAGCGTAATTCCAGGTTACGTCGCGAGCCTCCGACAGGATGCAACACGTCGGTCACGCGGATTGGCCGGTGGGCCTGCTCGACGATGAAGCGGAGGGCCGCGAGTACGGCCGGGTCGCGTTCGGCCGGGGCGGCGGTGGTCTGCCGGGTGGTGATGGAGGCCGTGCCGATCCGCATTACCCGGGGCGGGGAGGGAGGGCCCCGGAGCAGTTCGTCCAGCCGTTTGGCCGCGGCAAAGCCGATCTGCTCCTGCGGGACGCGATTGCTAGAGAGGCAGGGGTAGGCCAACTCACAGAGCACCGGATCATCGTCAACGCCGAGGATCGCGACCTGCGAGGGGACCTGCAGGCCCAGCCAGCGGCAGGCTTCGGCGAGCATGATGCCCCCGAGATCGTGGCAGGTGAGGACACCCACAGGCTTGGGCAAGCCTTTGAGCCATTACCGGTTGCGGCTCGTGCGGGCGTGGGTGGAAACGTCGGAGGCGGAGGTCAGATCGGGCCGCTCGAAGCGGTGGGTGGTCGCACCCGCCGCGTTGCAGCGGTCCAGGAACGCGTCGCCGCGTGTCCGGCTGGCGTGGCTGCTGCCGTCGCCGAAGAACGCCAAGTCTCGGTAGCTCAGGTGCAGCAGGTGGTCGGCGGCCAGTCGCGCCGCTTCCAGATTATTCGCCATGACCCGATCGGCCGTCGGTTTCTCAAGGTCGCTCGAGCAATTCACCAGCGGCAGCCCGAGTTTCTGCAGGGTCCGCTCGACCGCGGCGTCGGCGGTGGTGGTGATGATCCCTGCCGGTAGGCTACGACGCAGCGTCCGTATGTCTCGCGGTTCGGGCAGACCCAAGCGGAAATCCCAAGCCTTAAACGGCCGGGCGTACCGCGTGATCCCAGCAATGCTGCGTCGGCTGTGCACGTTGGCCCGCGGCTGGGCATCGGTGAGAACGGGCACCTGGCGTTCAACGATCCGCCCGCGGATTTCAAAACCGATGAGCTGTACCTCGTTGTTGAATTGGACGCCGCCTGCCGTAAGCAGCAGTCGGGCGAAGGCTGGTTCGATACGCATGAGGACGTGCCGGCGCGGGCGATCTCGATGTCGGTCAACCAGATCCTCAAAAGCCGAAGGATCCTGTGTTCGGTGCCTGACAAACGCAAGGCCGCGGCGGTGAGGGACGCGATCCAGGGCCCGATATCGCCGGAGGTGCCCACATCCGCCCTGCAGCCCCACGAGGCGACGACGATTTATCTGGATCGGGCGTCGGCGAGCTTACTGTCGGACCCGGCGACCCCTTCAGCTGGCTGAGCGGCATGAGTGACTTCGACCTGCAGGTCAAAGGCTACGGCGGCGTTGAATTCAACAGCGATGGGCTAACCCTCGAGCAGATCCGTACCGCCTGCGGCCGGCAGGAGCGTTTTGCACCGCTCTGCAAGCATGGCGAAGCGTGTGCCTCGATGATCCGGGGTCTGCAAGTCGAAGGTCCGTTTCTCAACCCTGACGCGGGCTACCGCGGGACCGGCCCGCAGGAGGTCATGCACCCGGCCGATGGCGAGGCCGTGGGGCGTCTGCTTGAAACGGAACGGGACCGGGTGCGCCTCTTCACGCTAGCGCCCGAGCAGGACCGCGGCGGCTTGGCCACCGGCTACCTCGCCGAGCGGGGCGTGACCATTTCGGCGGGACATACCAACGCTAAATGCGACTAATTAGCGGCGACAATCGACCGGGCCTGTCCATGTTTACGCACTTGAGCAACGGCTGCCCGATGCAGATGAACCGCCACGACAATATTATCCGCCAGGCACTGTCGTACCGAGATTCGCTGTGGCTTTGTTTCATCGCCAACGGAGTGCACGTGCCGTTCTTTATGCTGCGGAATTACCTCGATCTGGCGGGCATCGACCGGTACGTAGTCGTAACCGACGCCGTCGCGCCGGCGGGGTTGGGTCCGGGCCCTTACCGGGTGTCGCGCTGGGAGCTGCAAATCGGCGCGGACTTCGTAGCCCAGGCGGCCGACGGCAGCCACCGCGTCGGTTCGGTGATCAGCATGCCGCGCGTACGCCGCCACCTGATCGAGCCGCTGGGTTGCAGCGACGCCGAGGTGGACCGGCTCGTCTCGGAGAACCCGCGACGGGCAGCCGGGATCAAAGGCTGACCGGTGGGTGCGGCACATGACGTCGCGCATGGTTATTTTAGGAAAGCAACCTATTCAATGAAAGTTCGATGCCATGGTTACTGACGCTTACTGCACGGTCGGTACTGAACGCGAGACATATTTGACCGCTGTGCAGCTGCGGGAGGCGATGCACAACGCCGGCGTCGAGCGGTGTGTGTCATCGCCCCCGAAGACCGCGAAATGGTCTGCGACCACGAGGCGGGCAATCGGCGGATCGCGGCGCTGGCTCAAGCCGATCCGGAGCATTTTGTCTCGGCGTGTACGGTCAGCCCATGGCGTGGCGTGGCGGCAAGGCCGATTTTGGCCGATGCGGTGGACGGGGGGGCGCGGATGCTGGTGCTTGCACCGGTGTTGCAGGGCTTTAGCCCCTGCGACTTCGACCTGCTGGGTCCGGTGATGGAAGCGGCCGACGAGCGGCGGTTGCCGATTTACCTTCACACAGGGCCGCAAGGCTGCGGCACGCCGTCACAGGTGATGCTTTTGGCCGAGCGGTTTGCCGAGTGCCGGCTGATCCTAGGGCACTGCGGCAGCACGGACCACGCATACGACATGCCCGCGGCGTTGACGCGGGGCCTGGCGAACGTCTGGTTCGAGATCAGCTTCGTGCGGCCGTGGGCGGTTCCGCGCTACTTGGAACTGGCAGGTCCGGGCCGACTGATGTTCGGCAGCGGCATGCCACGTAACGATCTGGGCTTCGAGTTACAGTTCCTTGACTCGATACTGCCCATCCGGGATCACCCGGGTCTGTACGGCAGAAGCCTCCAGCGCCGGCTCGAGGAGGTGCGGCCGTGATCATCGACTTTCACACCCACGGGATCGACGATTTCCAGGCCGAGGACGCGGGTTGGCGGCGTTGGTGGTCGGTGCCCGAATCGGAAGTCTGGCGCATAAATAATGTCATTGACATAGCGGTATGAATTAGCTTATATTGGGCTTTAGTCAAGCATCTTTTCACGTCCAATTTTTTTATCTCACACCACTGTTGCCCTGTCATGTCACGTCGATTAACCACCGCAAAAGATGTCGCTAAAGCAGCAAACGTCGCTTTGCCAACAGCTTATGAAGCGCTGCGGGGTTCGGGAAGGTTGTCGGAGCACACCCGGGCTAGAGTGCTCGATGCGGCGCGGCGTTTGAATTTCAAGCCTTCCGCGGCGGCGCGGGCGGTCGCTCGGCGAACCACCAACCAGATCGGAATCATCGGCAAGCTCCATCCGGTCAACACCGAGACGTACCTCGGAGCCAACTCGGCCATCCTCGAAGCCAATTGGATGATGTCCCTGTTGGTTTATGAGCAATCGAACCTCGATGACCTTCAGCGCAATGCATTTAAAGAACGTCTCTTTGATGGTCTCGTCGTGGTCGATCAGATCCCCGATCAGATCGAGTCTGAGCTGAAGCTGGAGACGAACTGCATCTGGGTTAATACCGATCGCCAAGAAGTATTCGATTGCATCATGCGTGATGAGTTTGAAGTCGGTCGGCAAGCCGGCCAAGCGCTGCTGGATGCGGGATGGCGCGAGTTGGTGTTTATCTACGGCCCCAACCGTGAGGTGCATTATTCCCACCGTGATCGGCTGCGTGGGATTGAAGACGTGGCGAAGAAAGTAGGGGTGGTGGTTCACAAGGTGGGATGTCCCGAAGCGGGGACCCGCTGGCGTGAATTGGACGGTTACCTGTCGCCGTATTTTGGCCGCGGGGCGTTTGTGTTTAGCGATGCCTACCGCGTCCGGGCGATGCAGACGGTTTGTATGAATCGCCGCCTGCGACCGGGCCGGGACGTGTCGGTGGTGTGCTGCGATGACATCAGCGAGTTTGAGATGGTTTGGCCGGAGTTGTCCCGGGCACGTTTCGACCGTCGGCAGATGGGCCGGCTGGCGGTGGGGATGCTGCTGGATCGGCTCAAGGACGGTCGGCCACAGCACTCTCGCACCATCGATTGCGATTGGCACGCCGGCGAAACCATTGCGGCCCGAGATGTGATTCCGACCCTAGCGTAAGGAACCTCGTGAAGAATTTTGATTTATTGACGTCCAAGTCTGATGTCCGGCAACGTGTTGCCGGGTGCTCCGCTTTTACGCTCATTGAGCTCCTCGTGGTGATCTCGATCATCGTGCTGCTCATCGGTCTCTTACTTCCCGCTCTCAGCGCGGCAAGGTCGGCGGCACGGACCTCGGCGGGTCTCAGCAACCAGCGTCAACTCGGTATCGCCACCGTGGCGTACGCCGCGGATCACGACCAGGTCTTTCCGGTGTTGCGGGTCAGCAACGCCTACTCCAATGCGGAGGTGGGAAATACATCCCTCTCTACCAATTGGGTGCAGTTATTAGACCGCTACGCCAAGAACGGTTCGGGAGACACCCTCGACGTGATCTCGCCCATTTTTTTAGACCCTAGTGAAGACGAGGGCGAGAATGCTACCAGTGCGCCAAACAATCCAATCTATCACTACTCAGCAAACAAAGGCATCTTTCGACATTTTCAAGGTGCCGGCACATCTCCGACACCTCCGCGGTACTCAATTTTCCAAGTGAAGCGTCCCACCGAGGTTTTGCTTTACGGCGATGGTGTCATTAAAACCAATGTTCCGACGGGGAATTCTGAATACGGCCGGGCACTTCCGGATTTCAGAGCTTTGAGCACCAATGCGTTGGGAGGCAATAATGGCTCCAACAATTTCAACTGGTATGAGCCCGGTGACCCGGTGAATGACGACCCCGTGCTGTTTAGCGATGGTCCCAACTTTTCGGATCCCGTGAGTGGCACGACCAATGGGGCCGTTCGGTGGCGTCAGGGTCAAGACACCGCCGCCAATTTTCTTTTTGCCGACTTTCATGCCGCTACGGTTAAACGCGGCGAACTGCTGAATAAAAACGCTTGGGCGGATAAGCCCTAATTCTCATTGCTGTTTAAAAACCCATTGGTGTTTTGACCGTTTCTATTTTGTTCTTTTTTTGGAGGACTCCATGTTTAATACCCCTCGCATATTTAAATCCGCTACCCTTGTTTTGGGTCTGTGCACTGCCGGAGCGGCGTCGGCCATGCCGGTGACCTTTCAGCTCAACGACGACAATCCCGACTTTAATGGCCAGTTTTTCTCGGGTTTGACGGCCACCACCACCTCGGGAGATTTGACCCTGACGCTCGAAGCGTTTGGTGATACCGCCACGAATCTTCGTGAAAGCGGAGGCACCGAGCAGAGCGGTTTGGCTGTATTCAGCACCGTTGACACCGGCGGCACTTTTATCAATAACCCTGGTGGCGAAGGCATTCGCTTCAGTTTTACCAATAGCTCGGGTGAAATCGCGGTTGATGTGCTGAGCCTCGAACTGTCGCGATTCGGAAGCACAGGCGAAACCGCCACGGTCAACGTGGGCACCACCAGCACCGTCTTGACCAACGGCAGTTCCGAATCTGCGGAGAGTTATAGTTTGGCTCTCACCCCGCGGCTGGAAGCCGGCGAAAAGGGAGAATTGCTGGCCGGTTTGGGGACGACGCTGCGATTCCATTCGCTGACCGTGCAAGCCATTCCTGAGCCCGGTACCGCCTTGCTGGCCGCGACCGGTTTGCTGCTGGTGGCCGCCCGCCGACGCCGCGCCTGATCGGTTTCTCATATTACCTCAGCGCGGCCGCGTCACCACGTGGCCGCGCCCTTTTTCCCTTTCTAGAAAGTGTTTCATGCTTGTCCACCCCTTAAACTTTTGTTCCATGCTACTGATCGCGGTAATTGGTGGGTATGGAGCCACCGCCGCCGCCGAGGTGGTGGTGTTTGATGGCACGGCCAAGCAGGGTTCGCCCTGGTCAGACAACGCCGGCACCACGGTGTCGGTCGTTGATCAGCCTGCGTATCCGGGTGACGAGGAAAATTCGGACTCGATTCGGATTGCCTACGACTCGGCTTACCGCAGCGGGGGCATTAGCTTTTACGGACCGGACAAGATTACGCTTCCGGCAGACCACACCCGCCTGCGGTTGGCGATCTTCAGCGGCACGCACACGGCGGGGCTGAGCGAGATCCGGCTGAATTTGGGGGACCATAAGATTGCGTTCGGCAGCGGCTCGACGCGGTGGACCCTCGACGGCGCCCCGGGCTCCGTTGGTGATCTTACCCCCGACACCTGGCATGAGTTGGAGCTGGACTTGTCCAGTGATCCGGCGTTCAAGCCGGACGCGGGGAAGTTGAAGGGACACCTGGCACTCGTGGCCGATCGTGCGGGCGGCGATGGGCTGGTGATTCACTTGGCGAACGTGCGATTTCTGACAGCGGATGAGGCGGGTGCTTCTCCGGATGAACCGGCATCTCCGGAAGCTCCTCAACCCACGGAGCCGAACCAGTCACCCCCCGTCGCAGACACCCCGCAGGCTCCCCCCGCGCCGCGCAAGCCGACCTCGGCTTCTGCGCGGCCGCAGTCTTCGGATGCACCCGTGGGCGAGCCGGTCACGTTGACGATCCATCCCGAATCGATGCAGGAGATCACCCAGTGGGGCATCGTGACCCACAACCGGCCGGACTGGGGCAAGGGCTACGACATCACGCGGTATCCCGCTTCGCTTGAAGCGTTGTACGAAGATATGGGGGTCACGATCGTGCGCTTCCATATCGACTATCAGACCTACGACCAAGTGCGGGCCCGGGAAATCCTGCGGGATTCAATCTTGGCGGTGACCGATCGTGGGCTGGCGTGGTACGGCCTGCCGTGGTCGCCGCCCGTGGAGTTCAAAACGCTCAACACGCCCAACGGCCGATTGAAAGGTGAAATCAATCACCTCAAAGAGGGTTACGAGGACGAAGTGGCGGCGTGGTTGGTCGAACTGGTGCAGTGGCTGGAAAAGGAAGGCGTACCCCTGCCGTTGGCGATCGGCCCGCAAAACGAGCCGGACTGGCCCCCGCCGAGTTATCCGGGTTGCATATACAGCGCTGAGCAGATCCGCACCGCTTCGATCGAATTGCGTAAAGCGCTGGATGCCTCGGGCTATGAGCAGGTGAAGGTGGTGGCCGACGATGCCGGGGGGCCGGTTGCCCGGGGTTTTAAAGCCGATCCCAACAAAGGCACCATCAACCTGATGGGTCTGCATCAGGGTGAAGAATTTCACACCAATCCTGAACTCCGCGATGCGGTGGACATTCTCGCGACACACACTTATGACCTCCACAGCGGGTATTACAAAGCCTACCCCGGCTTCCTCAAGGACTTTCGCGATGCGATGGAGGGCATCGACAAAGAACTCTGGATGAGTGAGTGGGAGACTCGGCACGAACACACGTTCAGCGACTGGGACGTCATCACCGAAAATATCGCGCACTTTAACCGCGACATGTCCAGCCTGGAATTTAATGGCTGGATTCATTGGCAAACGTGGAAGAGCTGGTTGCTGCCCGACGGGCCGCCCGAGACCGGCGAGATGATCGGACGTATCCGCGCGGGAGACACCCTGGTCTATCAGGGAATCGATCTGGGTGATAATCCGGGGCACCTGGACCTGCGGTTTGGTGCGGACAGCAAAAACATGGTTCTTGAGTTGCGGGTGGGGTCTCAAGATTCATCGCCACTTATCACCGAGCCGCTGCCGCAGACGCCCAAAGGCACAGTCATGACCTATCGGATTGTGCTGCCGAAGGTTTCGGGCAAACAGGATCTCTATATGACCTTTGCTTCCCAAGAACATTGGCGTGAAGCCTGGCTGAATTGGTTTGCGTTTGCCGAGGGCCCAAGGATCGAGGCGGAATCGTTTTCTTCGAAAGACACGAAAGAGAAGTGGTCCAGTGCCGTGATGTCCGCCTACGACGTCAATCCGCGGTTGGTGTGGGTGCACGATGACGGCCAAACCCTGCACAAACGGCCGGTCTATTACATGTTCAAGAAGATCTGGACCAACGCCCCCGCCGGCCAAGGCGCTACCGTACGGCGGGTCAGTTCGAGCGATAATATTCTGCTGCAGGGTGAATCCAAAGCCGCCCGCGTGGAGAGCCATCGACAGGATGTCTCGGCCTTTCAGCATGGTGAAAAAACAACCTTTATCGTGCTTAACCGAAAAGATGTTGATCGGCCGGTGGAGATCGAGGGTTTGAGGGGTCGTAGCGTCCGGATGTTTCGCTACGACCAAAGCGATGCGGGGGCGGTCAACGTCGATCTGCACGATCTGGGTAGCGTGGCCATTCAAGACGGGCGGATCGAGGAATTGGTGCTGCCCGCCCAGTCGTTGAGTATTCTCGTGACGGAACAAGAGTCTGCCGAGCCGAACTGATCTCTAAGGGTTTTGATCTGCTAAATGAGATCAAGCGGTTATCGTGTACTTTGGTTCAACCCCGATGTGCAGTAAATATCGATTGTTTTAATTGGCGATATGCCGCCTTATCAGGAAGCTTTGTGCAGCCATTCCCTCGCTTCGATCCTGCTACGACCTTTGACCTCAGCGGCCTGTGGTCGTTCGCGTTTGTGCCCGACGTGCCGGACCCCGTCAAGCTGGACCCCGCCGCGGTGGTGTGCGATGACGTGATCACGGTGCCTGGGGTATTCGATGCCACCCCCGCATACGCTGGGCGGCGGGGGACTGGTGTATATAAAACCAAGGTGTCGGTCGAGACGCAGCGGCGATCACAACTGCGGTTTGATGGATTAGGTTTATGGGCGCGACTCTACGTCGATGGTGAGTCGCTGGGGGATTATGATCTGCCCTACGTCGGCTGGACCGTCGATGTGCCGGCGAGTGATCGTCCGATTCGCGAAATCACGCTGGTCGTCGATAATCGACTGGACCCGCAGCGGACACCGTTGGTTGAGCCGTACTTCGATTTCTATCTTTATGGTGGGGTGTACCGCGGCGTGTGGCTGCGGGTGCTTGACGGGTGTGCTGTCGAAGAAGTTCGGGTTACGGTGCGGGCCTGGAAGACGGGCAGGATATCGGTTGTCGCCACCGTGACCGATATGCCCGAAGAACATCCATCGCTGGAAATCGCTTTTGATGAGGGGGAATTCAGTTCGGTGCAAGAAGCGAATTGGAACAAACGAGAAGTCGTATTTGAAGCGGAGGTCCCGGATGCTCAGCCGTGGTCGCCCGAGTCACCGCAGCTCCATACATTGCGGCTGCGATTGAAAGATGACGTTTTTGAAACGCGTTTCGGCCTGCGGGAAATCCGCGTTGATGGCCCGCGTTTGTTACTCAACGATGACCCGTTGATCCTGCGCGGTGTGTGCCGACACGAAGCCCACCCGCAATTCGGACCCGCGTTGCCCGCGGCCCAATTGTTGCAAGATGTTCAACTGCTCAAACAGATGCATTGCAATTTCGTTCGCGGATCACACTACCCACAAGACCCGCGTTTTCTTGATCTTTGCGACGAGCTCGGCATCCTCGTGTTTGAAGAATCGTTGGGTTGGGAAGCTCGCTTACAACATCTAGAAAGCGATCACTTCGGCGAGCGGCTCGAAGCTATGACTCGCCAAATGGTTCGACGCAGTTTTAATCACCCCAGTGTGATCATGTGGGGCTTCCTTAACGAGGGCCACAGCGAGATGCCCGAGTCTCGCCCTCTTTACGAAAGGCTTGTCTCGGCGATCCGCGAGGAGGACCCCACTCGCCCGGTGACGTTTGCGACCAACCGGCTGCTGAATGACGTCAACCTTGACTTGGCCGACATCATCAGCACCAATTGCTATCCGGGGTGGTACGCCGCCCCCGAAGACGGCGTCCGGCCGTTGGACACGATCGTTCCACGCATCGATCAATTCCTGGATCATCTCAAAGACAAAGGTCTGGACGACCGGCCGTTTTTAATTAGCGAGATCGGTGCCGGCGCGATTTACGGCTGGCACGACCCGCTAAACACGCACTGGTCGGAAGAATACCAGGCAGACCTGTTGCAGGTGGTCTGCGACAAGTGCCGCGAGGATGATCGCATTACCGGTCTCTCGCTTTGGCAGTTTTGCGACATCCGCACCTATGCCGACAGCCAAGCCCTCACGCGACCACGCGCTTTTAACAACAAGGGGATCTATGACGAATACCGTCGTCCCAAGCTCGCTGTTCGCACTATTACGCAAAATTTTGAACGGTGGTCTTAACCTTGATCACCCGACGTGACGGGGTTCGTTCCTATGTTGCACGCTGACACTAAGCCGTGGACCGCTTGGTGGGTGACGGTTCCCCCAGAGCAATGCTTAGATATTAAGACCAACGATATTGTTGCCGAGTATCGGCTTGACCTTGAGGTTGACGCGAATCAGACCCTGCCGCTTAAGGTTACCGCGGACCAGCGGTTTATCTTGTTTCATAATGATCGGCTGCTAGTGCGGGGACCACATCGCAACGATGAGCGTGACTGGCATTATCACAAACTCGAGATCGAATTATCAACCGGGGTTCATCGACTCACCGCTCTGGTCTGGTCGCTAAGACCCGAGCACGCGCCGCTGGCTCAGCACAGCCTTCGGCACGGCTTCTTGCTTCAAGCTGCGGGGCTCGACACCGGCCATGCCGATTGGCGTGTTCGCCTTCGACACGAGCGCAGCTTCGCCGTGCCCCCGATCCAGGGCGGTCGGTACGCGGGCGGGATCGAAACCTACGACGCCGTAAAATTACCGGGGCCGTTTCTCTTGGCGACCCGCAGTCGCCCCGCGGTCACCAGTTGGGGCGGATCGCACCGCCCCGAGGCATTCACCTGGGGCGAGCGGACCGATCACCGACTGCGGCCCACGCCCTTACCGCCGATGATCGAGCGGCCGTGGCCCGGTCATCGCGTCCGCCGTGGTGATGACGGTTGGCATGCACTTTTCGAACAGCAAGCGTCGCTGGGGGTCCGCCCCACAGCAAAAGTATGGTTTTGCTGGATATGGATGATTATGTCTGCGGATATGATCATATGCGTATCGACGGCGGCCGCGGGGCGGTGATATCGATCACCTGGGCCGAAGCTTTGGTCGATGCCGACGGCAGTAAATCACAACGCGATCGTGTCGATCAACAACAGATCGTGGGACGAACCACACGTCTTTATCCCAATGGGGGGCGACTCGACTATCAACCGCTGTGGTGGACCAGTGGCCGATACCGCGAAATCTGCATCGTGACCGCCGACCAGTCGCTGACCCTGCACGAAGCCGGCGTGATCGAGACGCGCTACCCCCTCGAAATGCGGGCGACCCACAGCCTTTTTCCCCAGCTCACGCCGATCCTGTTTCGCACGCTGCAGTGTTGTGCCCACGAGACCTATGTCGATTGTCCTTACTACGAACAGTTGCAATACACCGGTGACACCCGGCTACAGGCGTTGGCGAACTGCGTCTGCGACGGCGATGATCGCCTTGCTCAGCAGGCGTTGCGCAATTTAGGCAAGGGATTGGCCGGCGACGGGATGCTGCCCTCGCGATACCCCAGCCGGTCGCCGCAGTGCATCCCGCAGTTCGCACTTTATTGGGTCGCCATGCTCCACGATTTCCTCATGTGGCGTGCGGCTGACAGCCCTCGGCTTGACCTCGTGGCCCAGCTCCTGCCCACCGCGCGCGGCGTGGTCGAACAGTTCCTCGCCCGGCGTCGTCATGATGAACTTTATACCTGGCCCGAAGGCCTGGATTTTGTGGATTGGGTGGAAGGTTGGGAGCACGGCCGCTCGCCGGATCCGTGCGTCAACCTGTGGCAATTGGTTTACACCTTCGGCCTGGCCGCCTCCCTGGAAGACTATGTGGGTGAAGCTCTCTTGGCAGAGCGTTTGCGACAGCGTCAGTCCGATCTGGCGCGAGTTTGTGAAGCGCGCTTTTGGGACCCGGCCTTGGGTTGTTGGCGTGGGGCACAGCGACCAACACAACACGCTCAATGCTTCGCGATCCTGAGCGGCGCGGCCGACCCCGATCACTGCCATCAGGCCTCGCCGTGGTTGACTTCTGACCAAGCGGACCCCGCGACATTCTATTTTCAGCACTACGTTTTTGAAGCCCTGCATACCCTGGGACGCGACGACCAGATACTTTTGCAGCTTAAGCCTTGGCACCAGATGCTCGACGCCGGCTTTAAAACCACGCCCGAAAGACCCGACCCCTGCCGCAGCGATTGCCACGCCTGGTCCGCCCACCCCCTGTTCCACCTCCACGCCAGCCTCGGCGGCATCCGGCCCACCGCCCCCGGTATGCAACGCCTCAAGGTCCGCCCCACAATCGATCATCTACACTTAACCTGCATGCACCCCCAAGGCAAAGTCGCCCTTCGCTTCAATGCAGGACAACTGCAGTTTGACGTGCCCGACGGCGTCGAAGTAGAACATTGAGTCTACCCCTGCAGCGGATAAGCTCGTTCATAACGACCGCAACAGAAAATTTGGACATTCTCAATCCGCACCCGCGTGAAGCGGGTGACGTGCGGGACCGGGCGAAGTTTTTGGGCGCGGCCGTGTTTCAATCCGCACCCAGTGAAGCGGGTGACCCGCAGGATTAGGATACTGTCATGACCATCACCGTTTCAATCCACACCCGCGTGAAGCGGGTGACGGCGATCGCGTTCGGGGTGGCGTGCTGGGCAGAAGTTTCAATCCGCACCCGCGTGAAGCGGGTGACACACTGCAACTCCCCACACTTCAAGCACGGCACTTTGTTTCAATCCACACCCGCGTGAAGCGGGTGACTTTAACGCCCAGGCCATGATGCAATTTCTTTTTTGTTTCAATCCACACCCGCGTGAAGCGGGTGACATGCAGACATCCGGGGCCCGTCGGCACGCGGGCGGTTTCAATCCACACCCGCGTGAAGCGGGTGACATCAGCGAGATCATGCCCCGCTCGCGGTCCCACCGTTTCAATCCACACCCGCGTGAAGCGGGTGACCGGTGGCAAGGTCCACTGCCCTCCACTCAGGATGTTTCAATCCACACCCGCGTGAAGCGGGTGACGGTTGTCGAGTTCATGTAGGCCTTAGCGCCCGCTCCGTTTCAATCCACACCCGCGTGAAGCGGGTGACGTGATATTTGAGCCTGACACAATCCCGGACGTTGTTTCAATCCGCACCCGCGTGAAGCGGGTGACGGCTTCAAGTACAAGCATGGTTATCTGGCGGCACGTTTCAATCCACACCCGCGTGAAGCGGGTGACGCTTTTACTTGTTGCTGTTCCCACCTTTGCCCATGTTTCAATCCACACCCGCGTGAAGCGGGTGACTTGGGGGGAGTCGTAAGCGGACGCCGGGGCCGGTGTTTCAATCCACACCCGCGTGAAGCGGGTGACGCCGTCGGGTGGGTTTGCTATTCCCGATTGAATGGGTTTCAATCCACACCCGCGTGAAGCGGGTGACCTACGCAATGCTCGGAGGCGGTCGGTGGGATCGAGTTTCAATCCACACCCGCGTGAAGCGGGTGACCACTTGTTTTCGTCGTCTTGGCACGCTGACACTGGTTTCAATCCACACCCGCGTGAAGCGGGTGACTTATGCTCCTTATGGCGTTGTTTCATCGGGTTGTTTCAATCCACACCCGCGTGAAGCGGGTGACAAGCTGCATCCGCAACCGACACAATGGACCTTGTGTTTCAATCCACACCCGCGTGAAGCGGGTGACCTGGACCGCGTTGACGAGTTATTAACGGGTATACAGTTTCAATCCACACCCGCGTGAAGCGGGTGACTAGTTTCGTAGTCAGGCTTTTCAACGGGTGGAGTTTCAATCCACACCCGCGTGAAGCGGGTGACCATAGCTCCCTTAACCCATGGTCGGGATATGCTTGTTTCAATCCACACCCGCGTGAAGCGGGTGACGTTATTAACGTTTGTTGACCAATTGTCCGTCCGGTTTCAATCCACACCCGCGTGAAGCGGGTGACTTAGCCCTATGTCTAGGCTTGACAATGCATTGTGTTTCAATCCACACCCGCGTGAAGCGGGTGACACTATCGCCTGAACCAAGCATCGAGCCAGTCCAGCGTTTCAATCCACACCCGCGTGAAGCGGGTGACTGCCGTTTGCCACTGCCCAAAGCGCCGAGCGTCGTGTTTCAATCCACACCCGCGTGAAGCGGGTGACGGGCACGTGCTCCGCTGAACGCGTCGATGAGGGTGTTTCAATCCACACCCGCGTGAAGCGGGTGACGCCAAAATTGCCGAATCTAGTAGATCTATCATTTGTTTCAATCCACACCCGCGTGAAGCGGGTGACCCCCGCCGCGGTCACGGCAGAGACTTTGGCGAAGTTTCAATCCACACCCGCGTGAAGCGGGTGACCAAGATTTAAGCTGCGTGGGCATCATTTAAAGTTGTTTCAATCCACACCCGCGTGAAGCGGGTGACCTTCTACGGGTCTGGTAACGATCTTGGGCGACGATGGTTTCAATCCACACCCGCGTGAAGCGGGTGACCCGTCGCTGCCGTCGTAGGGGGCGGGGCCGACCCCGTTTCAATCCGCACCCGCGTGAAGCGGGTGACGCCGCTTTCCTCCAGCAGGATTTCTAAGCGGGTGGTTTCAATCCGCACCCGCGTGAAGCGGGTGACTGGAGACATGATTCAAGCTGTAGGCACGTTTACGGTTTCAATCCGCACCCGCGTGAAGCGGGTGACCTGCTCATTGCCGAGCGTTGCTCGAAGGTCTACGGGTTTCAATCCGCACCCGCGTGAAGCGGGTGACAAGGTCGCCGTGGCGGGTGGCCGGCGGATCATTTTGTTTCAATCCGCACCCGCGTGAAGCGGGTGACGCCGGGAGTATAAGGGGTTTGTGGTTTGTGGGTTAGCGAAGCGATTTCGCGAACCTGGGGAGGGGTGAGTTTGGGCAAGTGGCGGTGCTCGCTGAATTTGAGCTATCAACTTGTCAAAGAGGGGGTTGGGCGGATCGCGAACCGGCCGGGGAATGGATGGGCGCTTGACGTTCGCGGATCAGATTAAACCAGGTCGGGTCCGGTACGGGGGGGGCGGTTAGACGATGAGGGGGCCGTCGAGATCGACGGCGGGTTTGGCCCCGACGTGTTCGACGCGGCGTTGCCAATGTTTGCCAAGATAATAGTAGCGGAGGCTATCGGCCGAGGGGTCGATGATTTGTTCCAGACGGTGCTTGAGGTTGGCCCACTGGGCGGGATCGACTTGACACTCGAAGACCGAACCCTGAACGCGTTGGCCGAAGTCGAGGCAAGCTTTCGCGGCGTGGCGGAGGCGCTTGACCCCGCCGGGAGTCGAGGTGGCAACGTCGTAGGTGATGAGGACCATCATGGTGGGGCGATTGGATTAAGGTTGAAAAATCGAAAACCATCGTTTCATGACTCATGGATTCTGATGCGAAAAAGTCTGATGCAAAAGTAAGATTTGTTTGCTGTCACGCTGCTAATCTGGTCCGAGTCCGGTATGAAGAGGCCGGGCGATCAGGGTTTTGCAAGGCTGAGAAGCAGGGTTGGTTCGTAGGTTCAGCGATAGATGTACTCGGGGTAGAGGTCGTGGTCGCCGCGGAGGGAGCGGGCCAAGAGTCGGGCTTGGATATGAGGGATAAGGCCGATCTGGAGTTTTTCGTTGAGGAAGGGGTGAAGGATTTCTTCTTGTTTTCGTTTTTGCCAGGCGGTGAGGACGGTTTTGCGGGTGGCGTCGGTCATGGTGATGCCGCCGGAGGCGGTGGTGGTGAATCCGGCGGGCTTGACTTGCTGACGGTTGATGAGCGTCAGGGCTAATCGGTCGGCGAGGACGGGGCGGAGGGCTTCCATGAGGTCGAGGGCCAGCGACGGTCGGCCGGGCCGGTTGCGATGAAGAAAGCCGGACTGGGCATCTAAGCCGACAGACTCGCAGGCCGAGCGATAGTCGTGAGCCAAGAGTGTGTAGAGAAAAGAAAGCAGGGCATTGCAGGGATTCATCGGCGGCCGACGAGAGCGTTTCTCGAAGCGGAAGGCGTCGGTGTGGGCGGTGATGAGATTGTCAAAAGAGCGGAAATAAGTCGCGGCACTTTCGCCTTCGATGCCGCGGAGCTGGTCGAGGTCCGTGGCCCGCATGGCCGCGTCGGCGTCGTGGGCCATCCGCTGGGCGGCGGCCTTCGGAGAGAGCGGGGGGAAACAAGATCACCGCCGATTTGATGGGCGATGTTTCGGGTTTCATCGGGTGATGATGGGTGATCGCGGGCGGCGCGCAGGAGAACGGTGCGGAGGTTGGCGATCTTGGCGGCGATCATCGGCCGGGCAAGGTGGAGCGAGGCGTCGGGATCGTCCGCCAGGCGGTACTGCGCACGGCGGAGCAGCACATTGCCGGAGGTAAAACCGGTGACCGCCGCCAGGAATCTGCCGTTGCGGGACAGCATGGAAAAGCTGATGCCCGCTTCGGCGCAGGTTCCCTGGAGAAAGGGGCTGGCGGACACTCGGCCGAAGGTGGCGATGCCATCGAGTTGATGGAGCGGGACGCGGAGGGCGGTTTTATTTTCGACCCGCACCGCCACCGCTTCGCCATCTTTCTTGAGGTACGCGCCCTGGGTCTGGACAAACAAAGTATTAAGGTGTCGTTTCATCGCGCCTCCAGCGACGCGGCGAGGGCGTCGGCAAAGACCTTGCCCGCGGTGCGACGGGGTTGAAGCTGTTGCGGCATGCACAGATTGATCAGCGAGCAGCGGTCACACTTCTTCGATTCGTAGCGAGCGGCGGGGGTGCGGCCCGACGCGAAGAGTTCGTGCAGATCGGTAATGGTTCGACGGGTCAAGTCGCGGAGGGTGGTATCGAGCGGCACATCGGTTCGGCGGCGGGTCTGGCCGTAAAACAGTCGGCCTTCCTTGATGGGATCGGCAAGGCCGAGCATCTCTTCGAGACACAACGCCTGGCGCAAAGCTGAACTTCATCGGCCCGGTGAGCTTTGGGCTTGCCCCGCTTGTATTCAATCGGCAGCACGGTCTCGGACGAGGACGGGTGAGACGGTAAGCCGATCCTCTCGGCCGTGTCGGTCTCGATCTTCATCTCGATCGGATCCGGAGAGGCGAGCATTGCATGAAATTCGACGACGTCTGCCTGGCCGACGATGCCAAACTCAAACGAGCGGAGGGAGAGGCCGCGAGCAATGCGCAACCCGGGACGGGACTCGGGGCGGGTGGTGTCGTGGGCCTTTTCGTGAAGCTGCTGACCCTGCACGGTCAGACGGTTCTCCGCCCACTGCTGCTCGTTGTGGATCAGCGCACATTGCCGAGGGCAATAGATCAGGTGCTGCAGGGCACTGATGGGCAGGAGATCTGATTCGGCAAACTCTGGCAAGTTAGCGTTCCCGGATTAAATGAGCGGTACAGATGCCGAAGTTAAAGGTCGACCTTACATATCAGGAATCTATTCAAAGCTCACACCGACCGAGCGTGAGCTTTGAGGAACAGGGGAGTAGGGGGGGAGAGGGGGCGAGGTTACGACTCGACCCAGTGTTCAATGGTGATGCCGTCAGGGAGGTCGGTGTCGTTGATAGTCACGGTGTAATCGTCAAACGAACGGGGCGGGGTGCTGTCGGTGGAGTTGTTTTTGATCTCGACCCGGCGAAACAGTTGGTCGGCCCGGGCGTTGCCGAGTTCGTGGTCGTGTTTGAACACGATGCAGCCGCGGGGGGCCATGTTGGCGCGGGCGGCGGACTTGTCGTGCTCGAACATCTGATCGAGGGCTTGTTTGAAGAGGGTCAGGTCGTCTTCGGAGAAGCCGGTCTGTTGCGCGAGCCGGGCATTGATGTAGCCGTGCACGCGGTAGAGGGCGTAGGGGACGGTGAACTTACGGCCCATGGTGCGGTTGTCGCCGCCCTGGTTTTCCGCTTCTTTTTCGGTGGTGACGGCGCAGCGGGTCACGGCGTGTTCGGCAGAAAAGATAGGGTCGATGCTGCGGGAGATGCCGAGCTGGACGGGGCCGCGGACCTGGCCGGCGTTGACCCCGGTGGTCATCACCGCGCCAAAGGTGCGGATGTCGTAGAAGTTGTGACACATCCAAGCGGTGAGTTCGCGGTCCTGCTCGGACTTGTCTTTTTTGTTCTTTTTCAGTTCGGCTTTACGTTTTTTGTCATCTACGGGGACATCCAAAGCCAGGTAAGCCCGCTCGTGCTGTTGGTTGAGAATCGCTTTTTCTTTGACGTAGATTTCGTAGGGTGCCGGGTTGTCGCCGTCGTGGTGGAGGGCCACGAAGTTGCGGACTTTGCGCTTGAGACAAACGTCGGTGACAAGGCCCTGGCCGGTCTCGGGGTCGAGGCGCGGCAGGTTGCCCGCATCCGGGTCGCCGTTGGGGTTGCCGTCGGTGATGTCAAAGAGGTAGACGAAGTCGTAGCGGTGGGTAATGGGATCAGGCATGGGGATATGATTTCCTCGGAAGGAGTAGGTGGTAAGTAAAAATTAAGCGGCAGATGAATCGGCAGGCGCTTCGACGGGGTCCTCTGCCGAAGCATCACGTTTGGTGTAGAAATCCTGGGTTTGGTGGTAGTACCCGATGGCGAACAGTCCCTGCTCTTGCAGGTTTAGGTGGCGTGGGAAGTCGGTGAGGGGATTGCAGATCTGGCCGATGAGTTTTTCGCGGACAACGGCGAGGCCGGGCTTGTCACGGCGGAGTTTGTTGAAGTGGTGCTGATTTAGACGGTAGAGGCGGGGGAAAATTCCGGCCGGGGTTGCAGACGCGGAGGAGAGGTAACTGTCGCGGATGGTGCGGTTGAGCTTGCCTTCAACCGAGTCGGCCTGCACTTTTTCGTAGGCGGCGAAAAGTCGGCCGAGCAGGTAGGCGGGGTCGGTGCGATCGGGATCGAGGGCCACGGTAATCTCCTGTCGGTGGTTGCGGATGAGCCAGGCTTTGAGTCCGGCGGCACGGGCGGCATTAAGAGCGGGATGCTGATCGCTGGATTGGTCGGCTTTCATCCGACGGAGGCTGGCGACCGCGAGGGTTTGAGGATATTTGAAACCCAGTAAAATTGAACGGGTTAAATCGCCCGCCAGTTGTGGAGGGATGTCTTTGGCTTCGCGACCGGTTTCCCGCAACAATTCGCGCAGGGTCGGCTGGGCAATGGCCTGAGTCCGGCTATCGAAAATAGCGGTACGTTCGACGTGATCCCCAAGACGTCGAGCTAAATCAGATACGGTGCACTGAAGATAGAACCGCACGCTGATTCTTGCGGCGTTGGGGGCGAGTCCTAAGACGTAGAAGGGGGTTTGGGCGGCTTCGAGGTCGGCGGCGGTGGGGTCGGGTTTGGCTTGGCGGTAGCGTTGGAGGAAGTCGCTGAGGGAGGTATGGGTGTCGGCTTGCTGGGCGTCGGGGGACGGTTCGTTGGAGAGCCAATAGTTGTCCATCGCCTGGGCGAGGGCGTCGGGGGCATCGGAATCGGGCCGGCCGGCCCAGAAGACGCAGGTGGTGTCGCCGAGTTGGATCCGGTGGCGGCGGTCGGCGAGCAGGTGGTTGAGGGCGGTGGCGTACTTGAAGGCGGCGGCTTCGGAGACCGGGGAGTTTTGGCCCTGTTCATTACCTTGAGATTCGTAGGCCTTTTCGTTGAAAGAGACCAGGGCGGCACCGCTACTTTGGGTGCCGGAAACGCCTTTGATCTTGGGTTCGTGGAGGCGGGCGATGGGGCCGAGTTCGCCGGTGACTAAACAGATGGCGGAAGAGGTCGCGGGGGCGTCGCCATCGGGATCGGCCACGGGTTCGAGTTCGTTGAGCCAATATGCCTGGACGGCGGGGCGGTCGTGAACGTAAACCTCCGAGGCGCGGAGGCGAAAGACACCGAAGCCCGGCCGCGTAAAAATCTCGGCGGAATCGACCGTCAGTTGGGAGAGATTCCACTGCTGAAGAAACGTACAGACGGCATCGAAGTGTGCGTCGTCAACGATTGAACGTAAGGCGAGGTGTTTGTCCCGAAAAGCTGAGGCAGACTCGAGGGCACGGGCAGCTTTTTTATCGCCGGCGTCCTCGGGGACGAATCCCAAGAGGTAGGCGGCATTGTCCCAGAGCAGGCAGGGGTTGAGGCCTGAGCCGGAGGGTTTGGCTTGGCCGGGGACGATGAGCTGCACGGGGCGGGGCTTGCCGGAGGTTTCGTCGATCAGGGGTTCGATGGCGTGGAGGGTGCCGTCGGGGTTGAGGACGACGCAGAAGCTGATGTTTTGCTGGCTGTAGCCGTAGGCGGCAATGTCCTGCGCCTCGTCGTCGGTCAAATGGTCGTAATGCTGGACGAGGGCTTGGAGGATCACTGGACCACCGCCTCGCTGTGGAGCTTGGGCACGTCGATGATGCCGTCGGTCATGGTGGCGCGGAAGAACAAGGGCTCGACGCGGAGGGGTTGGCCGGTGTGGCCGTCGCGGACCGGGCCTTTGTTGTCGGGCAGATACGCGAAGTCGTGGAGCATGTAGCCCAGGTCGCGGGTGCCTTTGAGTTCATCGTGGACGGCGAGTTCGTCTTTGTCGCATTCGGAAACCAGGGCGAAGTCGGCGGGGAATTCGCGGCAGCCGAGGTAGGGGCGGTGGAAGCATTGGCCCTTGCGGGCGCGGCGGTTGAATTGGTCCAGGTGTTTGGCGTCGTTGCGGTCCCGGCCGGCTTTGGGGGTGTATTCGAAGTGGGCGTCGATGACGTAGGCCACGTCGCGGAGGAGGGTGGCGGCGCGTTGTTGACGGTCGTCTTCGACGGTGAGGCCGAGGTCGCCCCGGCCCGCTTTCATCGCCGACTTCACCGAGCCGGCGGGGACTTTGCTGCCGACTTCGTTACGACGCAGACTGGTGAAGCGGATCGGCTGCAGCACGGTAATTCGATCAATCACCCAGCGGATTTCGGGCTTCCAGTAGATCGCCTCCAGCACGCCCCGCGCGGCGGAGGGGGTGATGACGTCGTAGCTGACGCGCTCGACTTTCATTTCGGGCCGGGTAAAACACGCCCAGTCGCCCCAGATTTTAAGTTGGATACCCACGGCACTCTCCACGTTTAACGGATCGCTGCTGAGACTCTAACAAAACCCGAAGCCGCTGCGGTCGTTACAGATTCTGACAGTGCCATCACTATGGCACGGTTGCGGGATATCCCGTAAAAACAACATAGATGATATTTAGGCCATGAGTCCTTCTGGCTGATAGCCGCTGACGTCGAGGCGTAGACCAAGAAGATCGTCATACGCTTCGGGATTGGTCAGGACCCAGAAGCGGCTGCCGAAGGGTTCGGGGGCGAAGGCGGTGGTGTTGTCCAAGAGGGTTTGGAGTTGGGGGCCGTAGGCCGAGACGCTATAGCGTTGGGCGGTGCGGAGGCGTTGCCAATCGGGTTGGTCGTCGGTTCGGAGGTGCATGACGAGGTCGCGGCCTTCGGGGCCGTAGGGCACGACGATGTTGGTGGTGGCGGAGTCGATCCAGCGGAAGTTTTCGTCGGCCTGGCGGAACTGGTGCTGCACGTCGGGGCCGAAGCAGCCCATGACGTCACGGCTGTCCCACTCGGCCTGGCCCTCGTGTTTCCGTTTGAAATAGATCAGCCGGAAGTAGGCGTCGATGGCGTCGAGGTCCAGGGGGTCGGGGTGGGCGTCGAGTAATTCCTCGGCGGCGGCGGCGTGGGGTATCAGGGAAAGGGCGGGGCGGTGCGCGGTTTGGAAGAGATAAACGGTGCCTTGGTCGGCCCGGCCTTCGCGATTGCAGCGGCCCGCGGCCTGGGCGATGGAGTCGAAGCCCGCCAACGCGCGGTAGACCACGGGAAAATCGACATCGACGCCGGCTTCGATGACCTGGGTGCTCACGACGCGGAGGGGGCGGCCGGCACGGAGGGCGGCCCTGATTTGGGCGACCAATTCGCTGCGGTGCTGCGGGCACATGGCGGCGGAGAGATGAACCACGGGGGGGTAAAGATTGTCGGGGGAGGCGACGTCGAGGGGGAGGGCTGACTGAAGCAGGCGGGTGAGTTCCGCGGCGTGGCGGCGGGTGTTGACGATGCAGAGGACCTGTGGGTGTTCGGCGAGCCGGGTGGCAAGCGTGTCATCATCGATCAGGCCGAGGGGCTGGACCCGAACGCGGGACATGGCCCGATACAGTGCACGGGAATCGGGGACGATTTCGGTGACCGCAGTTATGCCGATCGGGAAGCCATCGCGGCGGGTGATGGCGGGCTGGGTGGCGGTGCATAGCACGACGGTGCAGCCGTAGTGGCGAACCAGTTCTTCGAGGACGGCGAGGGTTGGTTTCAGTAGCCGGGGCGGGATGGACTGGGCTTCGTCGAGGACGATGACACTGCGGGCGAGGCGGTGGAGCTTGCGGCAGGTCGAGCCGTGGGCGGAAAAGAGAGATTCATAGAGTTGGACATTGGTGGTGACCACGATGGGGCGGTCGAAGTTCTCGGCCGCCATTTCCACGGCCTGGCTGCGGCGACGGAGTTGGTCGCGGTCGAGGTTGCTGTGGTGTTCGAGGACGTGGTCGGGGCCGAAGACGTTGCTGAAGATGGCGGCGGTCTGCTCGATGATGCTGGTGTAGGGCAGGGCGTAGACGACGCGGCGTTGGCCGTGGCGGCGGGCGTGGGTGAGGGCGAAGGCCATGGAGGCGAGGGTCTTGCCACCGCCGGTGGGGACGGTGAGGGAGAAGATACCGGGGGGCAGCGTGGCCTTGGTCCGGCAGGCGGCGAGGACCTCGGCGCGGTGCTTATCCACGGGGGCGGGTCGAGAATTAGCGGCGCGGGAGGCACGCAGTTGATCCATATAGTCATCGAATTTTTGCAAAAGCTCGGCGACGGTAGGAGTCGGGACGAAGTCGCAGCGCGGAGAGGGCGGGCTCGTAGAAGCGCTGGGTGGCGAGGCGGTCGGCATCGATGAGCGCCGAGTAGAGCATGCGGGTGAGCAGGGCGGTTTGGAAGGGGGATGGGGGTTGGTGACCGGGGCCGAAGGTGGTGGGGACGGCGTCGCGGGCGGCGACAGCGTCTGCAATGCCCGGCGGGAAGGCTGGGCTTTCGATGGGATAGCCGCGCGGGTCGAGGCGGGCTTTGAGGGTGGTCTTTGAACCATCGCCGCCGTAATCGGGGAGGCGGCCGTGGTGTCCCGCGATGCCGTAGGCAATCAGTCGGCCCAAGTGCAGTCCCAACTGGTCGATGGCGTGGCGGGTGCCCGCGGTGGCGTGATCCACACGTCGGCGTTTAGAGTCATTCGCGGAAACGTCCGCCCGGCCTTGCGATTCTTGATCGTCCAGAGATTCATCGAGATGGACTTCGAGGCGACCTTCCTGAAAAGCCCGGGTGGCTTTGCCCAAGTCGTGCCACCAGCCGGCGGCCTCGGCCAGTTTGGCGGCACCGAACGCCTCGGCAAAACCGCCCGCCAGTTCCGCGACTTCCTGCAAGTGAACCGACAGCGGCTCCCACGTTTCGCGGGGCTTGCCGGGGAGGGAGTGGGCGTACAGAATCGACATGCGACCTCCGGAAAAATGATAAATCACTGGCAGGTAGTTCGGCTCCTGCAATATAGTTCAATTTAATAATCGGACAAATTCACCGGTCAACGGTTATCAATGAATCCGCTAAGGCCAGGTTCTTGGTCATATAGAACAGACTTTTCTCAAGATGCGTGAGCGGCAGCACCGCGACGCTGGCGGGGACGAACTGGGTCTTGACGTGGTCGATCAGGTCGGCACCGGTGGTCATGCTGCTGAGGATGGTGGAGTCGGAGGTAGGTGAGCAATATTCGACGTAGACTGTGCCGTAGAGCACGGCGGCGATGCAGACCATGAGTACACGTAGCGGCACGGCTAACTCCTATACACCGGGGCGATAGCTCTCGGGACATGACTGGCCTACAACTCCGGCGACATGAGCGGCACGTTGCCGGGGCGGTCCAGCTGGCCGGTTGCCCGGGCGGGCTGGATGGCTAGCCGCATCTGCCGACCGACGATGGGCAACTTGTCGATCGACAGCAGGAACGTGCCCAACACCACAAAACCAGGCAGAAAAGCTCAGCGGCAAGCTGGAGAGAAAGAAGTGCAGCCGATCGCTTTCGGTTGCCCGCTCCGGGATGCCCGGCAGGTGGATCAGCGCCTGGCTATCAAACCGCCAGGCGTCGAAGGCCAGCATTATGGCGATGGGCGACGCCGTCGAATCGATGAAATAGGGAAGCTCGTCCTGGCTGATGCGTTCGCGGTCGGTCATCATGGTGGACGATCAGCGTCGTTTCACTCAAGTGCCAGCGGGGCTCGACGTGCTGTCCAATCAAGAGGCCGCCTAGCAAGCCGCCCACCGCAATGATTAACCTCAAGACACGCGTGACAGGCTGACGGTCGGAAGGGCCAGCGTCGATTGAGGTTGTGGCCCTACTGGAGCATAAAACAAATAGCTCACGGCCCCGAGTCGGAGGATCCGAACAGCCCACTTCCAATCATAGATCGATCGCGCTGGACAAGTTTGTCTGCCGCAACACAATTCTAGCGCAGACCCAACTCGTTGGTAGTGGGTGCCACACTTCACTGGCTCGGAGTCGGGGTGTACGTATTATCCGTTTATGCACATGGATGGCACACACCGCCCCAAGCGACGATGTGTGGCACCCTCGTTCCGCCACGATTGAGTTGGTTCTGCTTTAATCTCCAGCCCAACCGGATCGACCAGATCTAATCCGCGGGCCGTATCCAGCATCGGGATGTCCGTAGCCTTTCCAAGATCTGGATCATGAGCGACATCGACGGCGTGAACTTTAATGCCGCAAATTCCGCCGGTTCGAGCCGTGCCCTCGACGGCTCGGTCGGCGGCGCGTTCGTCGAGTTACCCCACCCCCAGGAGTCACGCAGCTACGTCTTTTTCGACGGCCACGCCGCCTCCCACAAGATTGACGACCTGCCCGCCAACCCCTGATCTGGCTTGACCGCCGGTCTCCCCAACCCCTCGGGGAATTTGGCCTACGGCAACACGCCGTCGAGGATCCGCTGCGGATTGCCGTGGGTGAGCTGTTGAATCTGCGCAGCGGTCAGCCAGGGAATCGCCTCGAGGTTTTCGGCGCTGCGGCTCAGGCTGACGGCCGACCCCACCAGGTGTCCGCCTTCCACCGACCGGGCCACCAGGTCTGCGCCGATTTCGAGTTCCCACCGCGAGAGGGTGTATCGGCCCGGACCCAGGCCCGCCGGGGCAATGGCGTCGCTGACCACCACGCAGCGATCGATCCCCGCCCCACGCAGATAGTTCGACAGGGCAAAGAACGGCACGTGCGTGCCGTCGGCAATCAAGCAGAGCGTGAGTTGGTCGGCCAGGGACATGCCCGCTGGACGATGTTGTCGTGACGCGCCATCGTGCCGGGGCAGCCGTTGCCCAGATGCGTAAACAGAGACAGGCCCGCATCCGCCGCGGCCCGCAGCACGTCCAGGGGGGCATCGGTGTGCCCCGCCGCTACGAGCACGCCCCGCTCCGCCAGGTGACTCGTGGTCCGCAGACCGGCGTCGTATTCGGGCGCGAGCGTCACCAAACGCACCTGCCCCCGCCCCGCGTCGAGCAAGCTCTGCATCGCGTCCACCTCCGCGGGCATCACCGCGTCGAGCGGATGCGCGCCGCGGTAGCCGTCAACAGGACTGATGAACGGCCCCTCGATGTGCAGACCCGCCACGACCTCGGCGACCAGGGGGTCGCGGTCCCGCAGGTCCGCCAGACGTTGCAGCCGCCCCCGCATCCTGGGTAGCGACTCGGTGATGATGGTCGCCAGGATCCGCTCGACCCCGTCGCCACGCAGCTTCACGCAGGCCTCGTGCAGTTGCTCGGCCGACAAATCATCCTGATTAAAGTCGATGCCCCCGTAGCCGTTGACCTGCAAATCGACGTAAGCCATCAGTCTTGACTCCGAAGTTCAGAGGCCGCCGCGGTGTCCAGAAACAGGTGGGCGTTGCCGTGCTGCTGCAAGATCGAGGCGGGCACGGCCGGGGTGACCGCGCCCTCCACCGCGTCGCGGACCGCGGCGGCCTTGCGCTGATCCGGTACGGTGCAGACGATCATCGCGCTGGCCATGATCTGCTTGATCGACATCGTGATGGCCTGCGTCGGCACGTCTTCAAGGGTAGGGAACCACCCCTCGCCCCGTTGCTGCTGACGGCAGTCCTCGTCAAGATCGACAACCAGGTACGGACGATCGGTGTCAAAGTCAGCGGGCGGGTCGTTAAACGCCAGGTGCCCGTTTTCGCCGATACCGACGAATGCCACGTCGATCGGATGTCGCTGAATGATCTCACCCAGTTGCCGACAGTTCTCGAAAGGATCGCCTTCACCGTCCACGTAATGAAAGGATGCCATCGGCACCGGCAGTTGGCTGACGAACCGCTTCCACAAATACAACCGGAACGAAGCGGGGTGTGTCAGCGGCAGACCCAGGTATTCATCGAGGTGAAAACCGTGTACGCGACTCCAGTCGATGTCGGGCGCTTCGACGAGGGCCGAGAGCATCTCCAACTGAGAGTTGCCGGTGGCGACGATGATGTTGCAGGTGGGTCGGTCACGCAGCACCGTGCGGATGCGGTCGGCCCCGACGCGAGCGGCGCCGGCGGCCATGGCATTAACGGTGGGGAAGACGCTTATGTTTTGCGTTAGCTCATTCATGGAAACAGGTTAACAGAATGCTTTCGCCGTTCAGCCAGCCGTGAGCGATCATTGATGTAAACCGCGCCATCACGCCGGGATCGACTTCGGCGAGATCGAATTACGGGAAGCAGTGAGCTGCGCAGCAGATTTGTCCTGCCTTAGCGGTTGATTATCGCGATGTTCCGCAAGGACACGAACCAGATAAGGTTTAGAAAGATTGCGAAGCGAGGAAAGCTTCGACTTGATGGCGATGGGGGATGGACGGGATCGCGCCGGGATGGGCCACGGAGAGGGCGGCCGCGGCGGAGGCAAAGTTCAGCGCCTCGGCCAGGGGATGGTCGGCCATGAGGCAAGCGACGAGGTAGCCGATGAAGGTGTCGCCGGCACCGGTGGTGTCACGAACGGTCGGGACCCGGTGGCCGGGCGAGGAGGTGAGGGTCTCGCCGTCGCTGACCATGGCTCCGCGGGCCCCACGGGTGAGCACCGCCCAGCCTTGAACCCCGCGCCCCAAATCATGAACCATGGCTTGCGGATCGGTTTCGGAAGTAAACGCGGCGGCTTCGGTTTCGTTGACGATCAGGAGATGGAGCGGTGTCAGGTCAAGTTCCCGCAGATCGTCGGTGACCGGCGCGGAGTTGAACGCCGTGCGCAGGCCACGGGTCCGAGCGGCAGCGAGCGTGGCGCGGGCGTTGCCGGTCTCGTTTTGCAGGAGTACCCAGTCATGCTCGGCGGCAGCGTCCAGGGCGTGATCGCGTTGGCGCGGGTCGAGGTGATGGTTTGCGCCGGGAAACAGAAAGATCGCATTCTCGCCGTCGCGGTCGATCTGGATGACGGCGTGGCCGGTGGGGAGGTCGGGGTGAATCCGCAGATGCTCGGTGCCCACGCCGTCGCGTTGCAGCATGTCGCGGAGCCAGAGGCCGTCTTCGCCCACGCAGCCGACGTGCTGCACCCGCTGCCCGGCGCGGGCGGCGGCAACCGATTGATTCGCGCCCTTGCCCCCGGCAAACCGCGCGCGGCCGGCGGACGCCAGCGTCTCGCCCGGACCGACGATGTGCGGGACGTCGTACACCCAGTCGATATTTAACGAGCCGAGGTTAAAGAGTGTGGGCATCGGATCAATGACGGTGATTTAGAGATGAATAAGCTTCAGGGATTGAACCCGAAGATGTTGCTCTGATCGGGCTGGTGCCTGGCGACTTCATCGCTGATGCGGGTGAGCTCGGTGATCGTTTCTTCGCGGACCGGGGTGGCCATGGCCGCGGCGTTTTGCTGGGCCTGCTTCGCATCGCGTGCCCCCAACAGCACGGATTTGACCCCCGGCTGGTGGGCCACCCACTGGATCGCGAGGTTGACCAGCGGCTGGTCCTCGGCCTGGGCCAAGCGCTGCATTTTCTCCACCGCGTCGGCAACGTGCGGCCAGGTGTCGCGATCAAACAACGCGTTGTCCGAGCGGTTGTCGTCTTCGGGAAACTCGGGCCGCTCCCGGCCGAACTTGCCGGTCAGGATACCTTGCGCGATGGATGAATAGGTCACGATATCGATGTCCTGCTCGCGGCAATAGGGCATGACGTCGGCTTCGGGCCGACGCCAGAGCAGGCTATAGCCGATCTGGTGCGCATCGATGCGGGCCACTTGGGAGACCTCCTTCATCTGCGCCACAGAGAAATTGGAAACGCCGATGGCGTGGATCTTGCCTTGCTCCCGGGCGTTTTCGAGTGCGGTGAACAGCGGTTTGAGATCGACGCCGGATTTGGGCCAGTGCATGTAGTACAGATCGATTTCCTTCAACCCTAGGTCCGCGAGGCTCGCGTCGAGCTGCCTCATGAGTTCGTCGGCGGTGCCGCCCCAGGCGTTGCCCTTGGTGGCGAGATAGATCTCGTCGCGCCTTGATTCGAGGAAGGGGCGGAGCACGCGTTCGCTCCTACCGCCGCCGTAGGCGCGGGCGGTGTCGAAGTGGGTGATGCCGGCGTCGAAAGCGGCGAGCATGGCGGCCTCCGATTGAGCGTCGTCCTGGCCGCCCCACTGAGCGCCGCCGAAGGCCCAGCAGCCCAGGCCAAGGGTGCTCATGGTGCGGGGAGATTTGGAATCGGCGGTGGCGGATGAGGACATGGAAATAACATCTTTCTCGGCCGAGGCCGGCAAGGATTCAGGCAAGGTTCAAGTTTAGGAATTGAGAACGATCTGGGCTTTGACGCTGGTCTCGGGCATCGCCACGCAAAAGTCGAAGGCTTCTTTGCTTTGGGCAAAGTCGAAGGTGTCGGTGATCAGGGGCTTCACGTCGAGTTGGCCCGAGCCCAGGAGGCGTAGGGCCCGGGGGTAGACGTGGGCGTAGCGGAAGACGTGTTCGACCCGGACTTCCTTGATTTGGCCCGCCACCACGTCGTAGGGGATCGGCCCGCCGGGCATGCCCACCAGCACCACGCACCCGCCGGGGGCCACCGCCTCGAACGCGGTGGCGACCGACGATTCGTGACCGCTGCATTCAAACACCACGTCGGCCCCCCAGCCGTCGGTCCGCGGGTTGACCGTGTCCAGCAGCGAATCCGAAGCCACGTTCACCCCGACGATCGCGCCGGGCTTGAGCGACTCGGCCAGGTCGAGCTTGGCTTGTTTCACGTCCGCCACGATGACCGAAGTGCAGCCGCCCGCCAAGGCCGACAGGGCGGTGACCAGGCCGATCGGACCGGCACCGATCACCACCGCCACGTCGCCGGGGGTCAGCGCCGCTTCGTTCGCCGCGTGCATGCCGACCGCGAGCGGCTCGACCATGGCACCCTCGGCAAAGCTGACATTGTCCGGCAACTTGAAAGTGAAGGCCGCGGGGTGAACGACCGACGGACGCAACACCCCGTGGATCGGCGGAGTCGCCCAGAAACGCACCGCCGGGTCCAGGTTATACATCCCCTCCCGCGTGGCCCGGCCCCGCGGATCAGGGATGCCCGGCTCCATGCACACCCGGTCGCCTTCTTGCAAATGTTTGACCGCGTCGCCCACTTCCACCACCGTGCCCGCCGCCTCGTGACCCAGCACCATGGGCTCGTTAACCACGAAAGGGCCGATGCGGCCGTGCTGGTAATAATGCACGTCCGATCCGCAAACCCCCACGGTGTGCAGCTTGATCCGCACCCCGTGAGCGTCCAGCGACTCCTCGGCCGACAGATCGATCTCCCGGATATTCAGCTTCAGGTCGGGTTCGAGGACGAGGGCTTGCATGGTCAAAACTTTGGCAATAGGTCACGACACGGCTTGCCGGGGCGGGGCGGTCCGTTCTGTCGTCGATCATAAACCATAACCCGATCCTGTCCGGAAGCGGATCGGTCACCCCGAATCAATCCGGTCCGCCTGAGCATTCGCGAAAGCCTGGACCCGCCGACCCGCAAGAAGATCGGCAAGATTATCGGTAGACCGCCGGTCAAGTGAAAACTTACTGAAGTTGGATACGAACGGTCTGGCCGTCGGCATCCAGCGCGGCCGTTGCGGTGTGTGTTTTGCCGTTGAGGCGAGCGGTCAACTCGTAGTCGCCGCGGAATCCGCGGACGCGGGCTTGCCCCGCGGAGTCGGTGCGGACCGTCTCGTCGGTGTGCAACGTCTGGGTCATGAGTTTGACAAACGCCTGAGCATTGGGCTTCATCGACCAATCCTCGCGCCACAGCTGGGCCTGGGGGATCCAGATGTCGCCGCCCCAAAAGCCCCAGGTGGTGATCGATTCGACCGCGGGGTGGGCGAAGAGTGCGAGATAGAAATCACGGGTGTAGTCGGCCTGGGTGAGGTGGTCTTCGGTATTGACGTCGAACTCGGTGACGTGCAGCGGCAGGCCGAACTCGGCAAATCGGTCGAGGATGGTCCAGAGCTGGGTGGGCGGGGTAAAGTCTTCGCCCATGTGACCCTGCATGCCGATGGCCGCCAGCGGGGCGTCGCGGTCCAGCAGGTCCTGGATCACCGCGGCATAGGCGTCGTGCTTGGCGGTGTTGAGCCCGCCCGCCGAAAGGATGGTGTGCTCGTTGATCCCCAGCCGGACCGACGGCGCCAATGAGTGGCCGAGCTTAAACAGGTCCGCCCGTAGCGCGGGATCGGTGATCACCTCGTCGAGATCGGTAAAGCCGGTCGGCTCGTTCCAAAAATCGACCTCGACCACGCCGAGGCTGGCGAGGCGGGGCATCAACTCCCGGACATAATCTTCGATCTCGTCACGCAGTCGGGCGGGGTCCTCTTTCACCGCGGACCAGGCGGCGGGCGACCAGTCGAACCGGGACCAGATCACCGGGTGAGCCTTAGTTTCAAAACCGTGATCGACCGACCACGCGATGGTTTTGACGTACTGGGCCGCGGTCTGGGGATCGGGCCAGCCCCAGGTCTGCGCCGTAGGACGGCACGGTCAGGCGGTTGTGATACTTGTGAAGCACCTCGGCAAAACGTTGGCCGTCGGCGTCCTGCTCGATGACCGGCGAGCTGTTGCCCAGGAACGTGGCGAACCCGAAATCGTGTCGGCGAAGCTCGACCCTCACTTCGGCGTCGGGCACCGGCTGACCGGCGCGGTCAACGACCTCGACGGTTAGGTCCGCCTTGCGGTGCTCATCGATGCGCCGCATGGCTTGGGCCCGCCAGGGGGCGTCCTCGGCCTGCCCTTCGTAGGTCAGCCGGGTTTTGGGTAAAGCTTCGAGGTCGGCGTCGGGGCCGAGGTTGTACACCACGAGGTTGGCGACTTCGATGGTCTGGGGGATGACGCCGAGTTGGAAGACGAAGTTGACCTGGCCGGCGTCAAAGTCTTTCGTGGCCACGGCGTTGAAATAGCGTCGGCTCCACTGGCTGCCGGGGGCGGCTTCGATCTTGCGGAGGTCGGTCCAGCCGCCGGCCGGGCCGCCGGTGGGCGCCTGGAGCCAGGCGGTGAACTGCCCGCCGCCGGACTCTTTTTCTGACACGCCGCGGACGTCCATGGTGCCGAAGAGCACGTCGCCGGTCTTGATGGGGCCGGTGGTCGAGGGCGAGGTGAGCTGGGCGTCCCAGATCGGATCGACCGGCCGATCGACCACGACCTGCACCGCTTGGGAGAAGGCTTGGCCCCGCACTTGGATCAGCTTGAGTGACGCCGCCGGTGACGGGCCGGGCCCGCTGAGTTCCGCGGGTCGGTTCCCGGGGATGATAAGCTTGGCCTGCGGACCCAGCTGGGCCTGCAGGTCCAAGTCCAGCGGGTTGGTGACAGGTTCGATGGATACTTCATCGCCGGGCTCGGGGATGAGCTTTTCGACTTTGATCGCGGCGATCTCGACGACTTGGGCCGCCCGGCCCAGGTGGAACGATACCGAGATCGAGCCCGCGGGGTAGTCCTTCTTGGCCACCGCTTTGAACTCTTTTTTGGTCCACTCGGGCCCGGGGTTGCTGCCCAGCCAGGCGAGTTGCTCGAACTCGCCGGTGGATTTTTGGAGGAAGCCGTACACGTCCGGCTTGCTGCCGTTGACCGGCTCCGCCCGGATGTAATAGCTGCCCAGGATCGTCTCCCCCGCGCGGACCGCCTGGGTCGAAGCCTCGGTCAAAACCTGCACCGCCCAGATCGGATCGGTTGCTTGGTCGAGCGTGGCCCGCACCGCGTTCTCGAAGGGCTGCCCGGACACGGGGACGACCGCGATCGTCGCGCCGCCCTCGCCGCCGGCCTGAATCTTCATATCCTCAGCATCGCGGGCATCGATCAGCATCGCGTCCTGCGCCGATACCAAGGTGGCAGACAAAAGCAGGCAGCACAGACCCAGTAAAGCGAAAGAACACGGGCGGCAATAGTGAATCATGGGCTTGCAAATCCTCGGATCAGAAATAGAAGTCAGGGGGAGGTCAACGAGTCATAGCCGTGGCCAACCGTCGCCCCGACGCAATAAGAAAGCCGCCCCACGCGGAAAGCGTCGGGCGGCAATGGGAGGTTAAATCAGTCGTTGGGGTCGGTCGTCCACGAGCCGCCGATGTTGTTTGCATAAGCCGAAACAGTTCCCACAGTATCGAAGTCGTACGTGTCACGGGCCGCGGAGTTGGCGGCGTGTCCATCAACGTAGGCATAATTGAACAAGCCGTTGACTTTGTCCATCGTTTGACCGACTTCGCCGCTGCGGGCACCGTGGGGCAGATTTTCGACGACGGCGGTTGCACCCGAATTGTTGTTACGGTCGTTGATGTACTGCCAGCCCGGCTCAACGAAGAAACCGGCTCCGCCTTCACCGCCCGGCCAATTGAACTCGGTGTGGCGTTCGGAAAGCATAATGGTGCCGGTGGTGTCGAGGATGTTCGACAGGTTCGCCTGCCACGGCCGCTGCGCACTGTAGGTCGCTCCAGCTACGCCGCTGAGTATTTGCTGAGTGGCGGTACCGGCTCCGGTGCCCACGCCCGTCAGCATTTGATAGCTGCGGATACCGTAGTCGCGGCCGTCGCTTGGGTTTCGCACCACTTCATCGTTGGGGCATTTATAGATTTGGAGATGAAATTTTTTGACCGAAGGATCGGCCAAGTCGGGCGATAGCTGCACGTTTTCCGGCATCTGGAACGAGGCGAGATAGTTAAACACCAAGTCGTCGTAAGACTTTTGCATCCAGTTCTGTGCCCATTCGGGATTGCCGCCCCAGCGTTCGTAGGGCACATAGTCTTTGCTATCGACCGAATAAGCGATGATGGCGGTATTCACTTGCCGGACATTGCTGAGGCAGGCCGAGCTGCGGGCGGTCTCGCGTGCCGCGCCCAGTGCGGGCAGGAGGATGCCGATGAGCAGGGCGATGATCGAGATGACCACCAGCAGTTCGATGAGGGTGAAGGCGTGGCGAGAGAAACGGCGGGGGGAGGTGAAGCTCATGAGAATTCCTTAAAACAGAAGGGGCGAGCGGAAAGGCCGCGGCCGGCGGGTGGGCCGACCGCGGGGAAGGGGGTCATTTAGGCGCGGATGGCGCGGCGACGGGCGATCAGCGCGAGGCCGCCGAGACCCAGCAGGGCCAGCGAGCCGGGCTCGGGCACGAGGGTGGCCTGGACGTTGTCGACCGTGATCGTGCCGGTGACGTCGCTGGCTTTGTTGAAGACGATCGCGGCGTCGAACGGCGTGCCGTTGGCCAGCGCGAGGTTGAGCTGGGCGAAGGTCGCGGCGAATTCCCCGCCGCGCTGGGTGGCGTTGAAGATAATGGTGTCCGTCGAGTTGCCGGTGCCCAGGAACGAGTTGCCGGTTTGTTGGTTGTCCGAGGCTTTGACGCCGTTGATTTGGGTGTACTGGGTGGAGCCGTTGAAGGCGAAGTTGGTGTTGCCGAAGTCGATGGCCAGCACCGCCTGGAAGAAGCCGCCGGCGCGGGATTCGATCGCGATGTCGTAGGTGATTTCCAGGATCGGGCCGCTGGTGTCGTCGGAGATTTCAAAGACGTCGACGACCTCGAAGCCGCTGGTGCCGGGGAAATTAAAACGCAAGGCCTGATCGCCCTGGGTGACGCCCGGGGCGGTGTTGACCACGGTGCCGCCGCGGCCGTTGACGGCACCGAGGGTGTCGGCTTCATACGATTCGAGGACGACGGCCGAGGCGGAGGAAGCAGCGATCAGCGAGCCGGCGGCAAAGAGGGGGGTCAGGGATTTGAGCAACATAGGGAACCTCCAGGTGGGAAAGGAAAAGAGACGGGCCGGGCAAAGAGTTAACGATTAACTTTTAGGGCCAAAAAAAAGAATCAAAGACAAGTCCAAAACGAAACTGAGGCTGACGAGATCAATTAGCCGCACGGGCGAGCACCACGTTTTCGGGCGGCGGGGCGGTCGAATCACGCAGCACCAGATTTGAGGTCATGGCCATCTCCGCGAAGGGCGGTTCCGCGTCGTTTTCGATGAGCGAAAGCAGTTGACGGGCCGCGGCGGTGCCCAGTCGATCGAAGGGGATGTTGATGGACGTGAGGCCCGGCCGACACCAGCCGAGTTCTTGCATCTCTTCCATGGTCAGCAGGCTGAGGTCCTGGGGGCAACTCAGCCCCAGGGCCTCGAAGTTGGGCAGCACTTTGCCCGCCGCGCGGATCGGGTTGTTGACGATCAGGGCGGTGGGGCGGCCGGGGTGGGACAGCGCTTTGCGCAGGGCGATGAGAAACTCGGCGGAGGTTTCGCCGCCGGGCTTGCCGTCGGGCACGATGTCGGTGAATTGATCCAGCAGGCCGGCGTGACGCAGCGTCGAGCGGATGCCTTCGCGCCACATCGCCACCATGTGCTGGGGCCAGCGGGCTTGCTCGGCCAAGGACGCCTGGACCAGACCGATCCGGCGGTGGCCCAGGTCCAAAAGGTGCTGCGCCGCCATCGAACCGGCGGCAAAATGGTCGGGCATGACCGAGACCGCGTCGTCGGGCCCCGGCGCGTTGATCACCACCGCGGGCAGTTTGGCCTGGTGGATGATCTCGAGTTCTTCGGGTTCGAGGTGGTAGTCGATGACGATGCCATCGAAGCGGGCGTCGGCGAAGTCCGAGCCGTTGGTGCCCTTGCGGATGCGCACGAGGACCAGGTGATAGCCCGCCTGGCCGAAGGTTTCGATCAGGCCGTTGAGCACCCGGCCATCGACGTTGTGGGTTTCGGGTTTATCGGTGGTCAGCAGGCCGATCATGTGGGTGCGGCGGGTTTTGAGGGCCCGGGCGCGCCAATCGACGCGGTAACCCATTTCGTCGGCGACTTCGCGGATCCGCTCCGCCCGGGCGGCCGAACTGGGGAAGCTGCCCTTGATTTTGCCGCGGAGGACCTTCGAGACCGTGACGCTCGAAACGCCGACCACATCCGCAATGTCCTGCAAAGTCGCCATCAAGAGTGACCTAAAAGTCGGGGAATTAGAACCTGAAAAGTTGTCCGAGACGGACGCGAGAGACTCAAAACGAGACACTTGTTTATCGATGAACTTTTGCTATCTTACACTCCCCTCGTCCGCTTGGCAACTTAAATCTGCCGAAACGGGTCGGGTGGTGACGGCCGGGGAGGGCACACTCGGCCGAGCCCACCGAATCTATCTCATTGCTTGTCTTCTTATCTCAGCGAACTCTTTTTCAAATTCGGATTGACGAGAATTCTCATGTCACTCAGCACCCGCCACATCCATCTTGACTTCCACACGTCGCCGGACATCGACGGCATCGGGCGGGACTTTGACCCGGCAGAATTTGCTCAGACTTTAAAAGACGCCCACGTGACGTCGATCAACTGCTTTGCCCGCGGGCACCACGGCCACATCTATTTCGATACCAAATTGCACCCCGAGCGGATCCATCCCCACTGCGAGCGGCCGAACCTGTTGCCCGAGCAGATCGAGGCCTGCCACAAACTCGGCATCAGGGTGCCGATCTACATTACGGTGCAGTGGGACCAATTCACCGCCGAGCAGCATCCGGAGTGGTTGCTGCGCGATGAATTTGGTAAGCCCTACGGCAACCCGCTGTTCCACGACTTCCACGGATTTTATGATCGGTTGGACGTGTCGCACCCGGGTTTTGTGCAGTTTTTGAAGGATCACGTCAAGGAGATTTACGAGACGATGCCGGTCGATGGGCTGTGGTGGGACATCGTGGTGCCGTACTTCTCGTACGAGAAGCCGTGGCGGGACCGGATGGAGCAGGCGGGCCTGGACCTGTCGAATCCGGATCATCGGCTGCAGATGGCGCGGCGGAGTGTGGCGGATTTCGAGACGGAGATGACCGATTTCGTAAAGGGCCTGCCACAGTACCGCGAGGACTGCACGATTTTTTATAACTCCGGCCACGTCGGCGTGCGGCACAGCAGAAATGCCGAGGCCTACACGCACTTCGAGCTCGAATCGTTGCCCGGCGGGGGCTGGGGCTACATGCACTTCCCCGTTGCCCAGCGCTACGCCCGGGGGCTGGGCAAGCCGACCCTGGGGATGACCGGCAAATTCCACTCGTCCTGGGGCGACTTTCACGGGTACAAAAACGAAGCGTCGCTGCAGTTTGAGATCTTCAACATGCTCGCGCTCGCCGCGGATGCGACCAACGTCGGCGACCAGCTTCCGCCCCGCGGCAAGCTGGATGAAGAAACCTACAAACTCATCGGCAGCGTCTTCAAGTCGGTCGCGGAGAAAGAGCCGTGGTGCCTGGGGGCCCGCGCGGTGACGGACGTGGCGGTCATGCACCCCGAAGAATTCCAGCGCTCCGAAGGGGTTTTTCACGAGCAAGAGGAAAGCAAGGGCCGCACCGACTTCGGCGTGGTCCGCATGTTGCAAGAGCTCGGCCAACAGTTTGACCTGATCGACAGCGGCCGGGACTTTGCGCGTTACCGCCTGATCGTGCTGCCCGATGACATCCCGGTGGACGAGGCGTTGGCCAAGAAACTCGAGTCTTTCGTGGCCGAGGGCGGCTCGCTGTTGCTCAGCCACCGGTCGGGGCTCAAGCCCGCGGGTGACGGTTTTGCGACCGAGTTGTTCGGCGTGCAGTACGTCGGCGACGCGGAGTTTAACCCCGACTTCCTTCGGCCCGAGCCGGCGCTGCGGGCGGGCCTGGCAGATACGAAATACGTGATGGCTCAGCGGGCGATCGAAGTCAAGGCCATGCCCGGGGCCGAGGTGTTGGCCAAGACCGAGCGGCCGTTCTTTAACCGCAGCTGGAAGCAGTATTGCTCGCACCAGTACGCTCCGTCGTCGGGTGAATTTGTCTACCCCTCGGTGGTGCGGCAGGGTCAGGTGATCTACTTCGCTCACCCGGTGTTTCGGATGTACGACCACGAGGCCTGCCGTTGGCCCAAGCGCTTGGTGCGCAACGCCATCACGCAGCTGCTGGATCACACGATGGTCGAGCACGACGGGCCTTCGACCTTGATCGTGACCATCAATGAGCAGGCGGAAGAATCGCGGTATGCGCTGCACCTGCAGCACTTCATCCCGGAACGACGGGGCGACGCGTTCGACACGGTGGAAGACATCATCCCGCTGTACGACCTGACGCTTACCCTGCGGACGCCCCGTACCATCAAGTCGGCCAAGGCGGTGCCGACGTCTGCTAAGAAAAATCCGGTGACGATGACGACCCAAGGCGATGTCACCCAGATCAACGTGGCCAAGCTCGAGGGCCATCAGATCATCGAGCTGTCGTACGCCTGAACTGGCGGCCGGACCGACTGGCTGCTCTGCCGCGGCAGGGGGTCGGATCGATGGACGAATGCCGGATAGATGGTTGTGGCCGGGCGGTTTGAAGTCGTTGGTTTTTAATATTTAAAAGGGAGTTTTCCTTGAAAACGACGCCGTCAGCGTCCGATGGGGTGACCGAGCTGAAGCCCGGCGTGTGGCGGTGCCGGGTGGGGGCGGAGGTTGGGCCGACGCGGTTGGCGGTATGCGTTCACGGCACCGGCGGCAACGGCCACGAAGAACTATCGACCCACCGCGACCACGCGGACCAGGCATTTCGGGCCGAGGGACAGGCGGCGGTTTTGCTGGCTCCGACTTTTGAAGTTCCCTACCATTTTTTGCTGCCCGACCTGCCTCGTGGATTTATTCAAACCCTGCAGGAAGTCGCGCGGGCCGAAGGCTGCGAACCGCGTGCTCGCCTGTGGGGGTTCTCCGGCGGGGCCCAGTTTGCCCACCGCTTCGCTTTGCAAAACCCCGCCTGGGTCGAGCGGGTCGTCGCGCTGGCGTCGGGAGAATGGACCGCGCCCGACGGCCACCACCACGGCATGATGACCCGGACCGATTGGTTTGAACGTCCACCCTTCGCGGGACACGCCGGCCTGCGGGAGGCCGCCGCGGTCCCCGCCGCCCCCGACTGGCAGCACATCCGCTGGCTCATCGGCTGCGGCCAGCGTGACACCGCCGACCGTCTCGAAACCGCGGCGTGGTTTGTCGAGCAGCTGAACCAACACGATCCCGTCGGCGAGGTCCGCACCCTGTGGTACGACGGCGACCACGGACACACGCCGGCCCGGGCGTATCGCCAATCGTGGGACTTCCTCGCCGAGCCTTAATGGCAACGCTTAGGCATTCACGGCCGGGGTCACCCTTCTCGATTCACTTCAAGTATTAAGGATCTACCGCATGACTATCTATCGATTCACTCACCGGGCGGTGCTGGTCGCCGGTTTAGCAGTTGCATTGTTGGTTGCGCCGCTGACCGTGGGGGCCGACCTCGCGGAGTTGCGGGACCTCGTGCATCATCATGGCGGAGCGACGGCGGCATTGGATGCTTTGACCGACGACCATCCGCTGACCGAGGCGTTGGTCGGTAAGCAATTGCGAAAACATCGCGTGGTCGTACCGGGCGCCGACGCTTTTTATTTTGGTTCCGATGAGCAGTCGGTGGTGGTCATCACCGCCGACGCGCGGGTCACGGGGAAATACGTGTTGCCCAGCGTGCGGGGAGCGGACTTTGTCACCCTCCAAGGCGAGCCGGCCCCGGCGGGTTCGGTGCTGCAGGCCCCGCTGGTGTACACCGTCACGGACCTGGGTTGGTTTTGGCTCGAACCGCGGGTCACGCTGACGCCCGCCGCGGGGTATGAACAGCCGATCACCGGCGCCCAGATCGATGAATCCGCGGTCATGCACCGGCTGCAGGTGCAGCCGGAGGCGTCCCCGGGTCAAGGTGTTTTCCCCACGCTGGGTGCCGCCATCCAGCACGCCGCCACGCTGTTGCAGCGGGGGGAGGGCGTGAAGATCACCGTCGCCGCCGGCACCTACCGCGAGGGCAGCATCGAGATGTGGTGCGAAACCTGGCCGGAAGCCGCCCGCCGCGCGGTGCTGATCATTGAAGGTCAAGGCAAGGTCCCGCCGGTCATAACCGGGGCCGACGACTGGTCCGGCGACTGGTCGCCGGTCGACGGAGCCCCCGGGGTTTACGAAAAACCCTGGCCCCACCGCTTCGGCCTCTCCGCCCAGACCTGGGCACGCTGGGGCTACCTGATCGACCCGCGGGTCGCGCGCAGCGAAGTCATGACCGTGGACGGCCGCATCATGCTGCCGAGCATGCTCGATCAGTTCGCCTGGGTCGATCCCGACGGCGCGGTGCCCCTGGAAGAAAACGCCGAGTCCGCCAACCAGCCGGGCCGATGGGAAAGCCTCGGCACCAAGCCGCCCTCCGCCCTCCTGCCCGGGACCTTCGCCGTCGTCGAAAGCCAAGGCAAGGTTTACGTCCATCCCGAACCCGACCTCGACCTCGCCGCGACGCAGGTTGAGCTTTCGATCCGGCCCTTTCTATTGAGCATCCACGACCGCGAAAATGTAGTCCTCCGCAACCTCCGCTTCGTCCACGCCGCGACCTTCGTCGGCTCCCACACCCGCGCGGTCCTGCTCAAGGGCCACAACATCCTGGTCGAGGATTGTCAGTTCGATGAACACGGGTCCAAGGGCCTGGGCATCGGCGGCGAGCAGCCCACCCGCATCACCCTCCGCCGCTGCACCTTCAACGGCAACGGCTGGCAGGGCTTGTCGGTCGGCTACCGCCTGGACAACTACCTCATGGAAGACTGCGAATCCTCCTACAACAACTGGCGGGGCCACACCGGGCTGCAATACGGCTGGGACGCCGCGGGTGCCAAAGCCTTCGCCGTCGACGGCCACACCGGGTTCATCCTCCGCGGACACCGCTCCTTCGCCAACCTCACCAGTGGCTTCTGGCTCGACCAGTCCTTCACCCCCCGCAGCCCCGTGCACATCACCGACAGCTATTTCATCGGCAACCAGTTCGGCGCCGCAGCTCTATCTCGAAAAACTCACCGGCCCCATCGAGGTCCGACGCAACGTCATCTGGAACGACCAGGGACTCCGCGGCATCGACGGCACCTCCTGGCAGGTCAACCTGGAAAACAACCTGATCTACACCGCCAGCGAAGGCCAACCCGCCCTCTATCTCCACAAACGCGGCACCGAATCCGAATACGCCAACTATTCAAAAGACTGGACCCTGCGCGGCAACTCTGATCGTCTCGGGCCACGCCTCCAGCCCGCTCATCCTCGACGACTGCACGCCCGAGCAGTACCGCACCTTCCTCGAAACCCTCGAGGCCTCGGGCAACGTCTACCACCACCCGTCGGCCCCGGACGCCTTCCCGATCCCCGGTCAGGGCTACGGCGATCTTGCCGCCTGGCAAAAAGCCTCGGGTCAGGATCAGAACAGCCGGTGGGACGACCCGGAATTCAGGGCGGCAGAAAATTTCGACTGGCACCTCAGAAACCCGGAAGCGGCCGGCCTGCTCACCGACCTGCCCGCTCCGCTTGCTCCTGCCGATCAGGCGAAACTGGATCGGGCCATCGCCCAGAGCCAGCGGTTTCTCCGCATCACCGCGGCGGCGGGGCACACGTCGGGCCCGGCCTTCACCCTCGCCCGCAACGCGATCGAAAACCATTGGCGGCCCCTCGACCTCTCGTCCCACGCCAACCGCCCGCTGGTCGGCGAGGACGCCTGGATCGGCGCGGGCAACTGCGCTGCCCCATCTCGAAGCGGGCCGCCATGTGTTTGCCGGGGTGCCGTTCGACATCCCCGACCCCCGTGACCATGCCGACGTGGGCGTCGCGCTGCGCTCCGAAAAAGTGACCGCCACCCGAGGCCAGGATCTGACGGCCTCCGTCGATCTCCCCCTGGGTTTCACGACCCCGGCGGTCTACGTCCTGCACGGGGCGGGGTGGATCGATCAGGAAACCCAGCCCGCCGCGGTCTACGAGCTGGTCTACGACGACGGCAGCACGCATGGGATTGAAGTCCGACCGTTTAATGCCGGCGTCGCCGATCCCGCCGTTGGGGAGTGGTACCACGCGTTTCCGATCTTCGACAACCCACTCACCCGCCACGTCAGCCTCCGGGCACACGGCCAATCTCCCGGCGCGACGCTCTACGTCATGCAGATCAAAAATCCTCGGCCCGACCAGGTGGTCCAATCCATCCGCTTCCGCGCCCTGCCCGAGATGCGCGACCAGCCTGATCATCCTGGGCGTCTCGGTGCTCACCCAGTGAGAGGACCCCGGGGACACGCGGCGCTTCCGTGCACGGATCAGATATGTCTGACCTCGACGCTTTGCCCTTAAGTCAACGTCGAGGTTCAAGGACCTGTATAAAAATGCCTGTGGTGGGATGGGCGTCCCGCCCGTCGTCGCGGCGCGGCCGTAAACAGCCATCTCATGGCGAATGATCCGAGACAGATAAGATCGGCGAATTCGCTTCCGATTGAGGTTCAGCAATCACGACGATTCGGTCAGCCACAACGCCGCGGTCACCCCCCGGGGGTAGTATTTGCTGCCCTTGGCGATGCCGGCGTGCATCTGATCCGACCACGCCCAGTAGGCGTTCTCTTCGCGTTTCAACCAGGCGGCATGGGCCCGGTCGGCGGCGGCGAGTTGGTCGTGATCTCCTGCCGCCAGGACGTGACGCACGACGAATTGGCTCAGATAGATTTTGCTCAGCCACGAGTTGATGCTGGTGGTCGATAGCTTCCAGCCCGCGTCGTTAAACAGGCAGACGCCGGGCTGCAGAACCGCCGCCAGGTGTTTGCGACACGCCAGGATCAGCTCGCCGTAAGGGCCGTCGTCCCGGATCGCGTCGGCCGCGCCGGCGAGGAACGGAAAGACCAGTCCTTCCACGATGGGGATGATGAAGGCCTGGTTGTCTTCAAACAGCACGGCCGGGATCCGTCCCCGTTCGTCGGCCTGCCCCGCGATGGTGGCGGCCGCGCGTGCGGCCTGCCGCCCGGCCAGTTCGGCGGCGTCGGCGTGGCCCTGCCGGGTCAACAACTTTTCGAGCAAGACGTAAGCCGCCCAGGATTTCACGCCGAGATAGACGTTGTTGCGGGCTTGACCCAGCGACGTGTCGAGGCTGTCGTAGGTCGTGATCTCCGCGCCCTCGCCGGTCCGCGAACTGTCCAGGCCCATGATGCCGTTGCGCTGCGCATCCTCGGGGTGATCACGGTTGGCCAGCGAGTTTAAGCAATCCCTCAGCAGCGCTTCGTGGCCGTCGGCCCAGGCGTGGTCTCCGCTGAGATGGTCGTATGTCGCCACGCAACAGACAAAGTTTGTCAGTTGCTCGCAGCTCATGTAAGAGAAGCAGCCGAACAACTCCGGCATCTCGTAGCTCGAATACCCCTCGGCGGTGAAATGGTTGCTGACGCCCTGATCGTGGGTGAAGGTGATGCCGCCGGGGTGACTGTTTTCCCCGCCGGGGAAATGCAAACGGTCGGTGTAGGAGTACCGCTCGATGAAGCGGTCCAGCACGTTGCGCACGGTCCACGGGTTCATCCGCAATTCGTAGAACAACATGTCGACCGTCAGGTCGAAGGTGTTCATCATGCGATATTCGCCTTCGTTGACCACCCAGCAGGGGGAGCGGCCGTCGTGGGTCATCGGCGGCGCGTGGCCGAGGTCAAGCAGCTGAGTCGAGCCGTAATAGCTGTGCACCGCCTGGGCGAGCTGCCATCGCTGAGCCTGGTTTAAGTGAGTGGCCTGATCCAGCAGGGCGTCGGCCTGCCGAGCACGTTCGAGAGAGCGATCGAATTGCTGGAGGGCGTAGCGGCCCACGGCCTCGACATTTTCAAAATAGCGCGTGTAGAAATACACCGCGTCCTGACCCGTGGTGACCACGCCGTGGTTATAGAAAGCCACCGCAAAGCGGTAGGTCGTCTTCGCCCCCGCCGGAGCGTCGGCCAACATCAACCCCACGGGCCCGAGGCCGAAGGTGCCCTGGCCTTCGCCACGGTAAGGCCGAACGATCGCTTCGGTCGCGAACGCCCGCCCGCCGTGGACCGACGGGTCTTGGCAGAAAATCCCTTTGAGTCGGCCCTGCACCAGCCCCCGCACGCCGCCGTTGTCGGCCGGATCAATCTGCCGCAGGTCGCTGTAAGGATCGCTGCCGGAAAAACCGAAATAGCAACGCCGCGCCCGATCACACGCCGTGTTATCGACTTCCAATTCGACCAGCACCGCCGGGCAGGTCGCGTGCTTGAGCCCGTCGTGATCCGGGCGATCAACCTGCGGGTCGGGCAACGTCATCACCGGCGAAATCACGCGGAACGTCAGATCGCCCGCGGTCCACGTGTCCCGCGCCAGCGTCAGCTCTCGGCCGATCTGTCCGTCGTCAAACAGATAGGTACGCACCCCGGGGATGTCGCCGAGCATCGGGTCGTCCATCTCCGGCGACTCGTCGCTGTCACTGACGTAGCGATCCGCCTCGCTGCGGGACTTGCCGTCGTAAAACGGCAGGGCGTCGAAACGGTTGGGATCGTCCCGCGATTCCAGGCCGATATAGATCGGTTCGTCCGCCGGCTTGCCTTGTTGAAGGCCGAGCCCGCCCCGCGGCCCCTTGTGCCCCAGGGTCAAAGAAGCGAATGCCCCGATGGGGCTGTGCTGAGTATTGTAAAAGTGATCGGCTGCGTTCATCCCCCCGTTGTAACCCATGGCCGGGTGAGTTTCACCTGTTTACAAAAGGTTAGAACCGCGGAGGAATCACCCACGCAACGGATCGCCTTCGCGACGAGGCGGGATGGGCTAAACCGTCTCCCGCTGCGACACGGTCACCAACGAGCGGGCTTTGCCGCAGTCCGGGCATTTCGCCAGGTCGTGAGTTTGCATCTGGTGACCGCAGTGCAGGCAATACGCCGAGCGGACCCGGACCTTACGGTAAAACAATTGATCGATTCCGAAGAGAAACCAGATCAGCGGGGGCAGCAGCGGGACCAATGCGATCGCCCAAATCGGGATGACCACGAAGCCCAGCGTCGGTGCGCTGCGCCAGGAGAAAGCGGGTTCGGCGATAGGCCGGTAGCCCAGCCAGTCGACCGACCAGGGCGACCGTCGGTTGCTGACCGGAAGGGGGGGGGACAGGTCGGGCGGATTGAGCGGATCGATCACTTCGGGTGATTCTTTGATCCACTGAAGCACCACGCGTGCATCGACGAGCGCCAGTTGGTACGAGGTCCCGTGTTGAGCTTGGGGTGCCAGATCGAGCGGGCCCCCGTTGGCGCGGTGATGAAGCTGGGCTGTGCCGAGATAGCTGACCGGCCAGGCGGCCAAGAGCAGCAATGACAACAGGAGCAACAACCCCATGACCCCCCGGAAAAACCAGTGCAGCAGCTTTCGCATCTACGGTATTTTAGCAGGCGGGGTCGGACCACCCGCAGGGGCCGGCTCAATAAAAAAAGCCGCCGTTGAGCCAGACATCGACGGCGGCAAGAACGGATGTGCTGGACAGATGGATCAGCCGAGCATGTCGCTGACAGTTTCGCGTTCGCTGACGAGTTCGTCGTTGGTCGCGGCGATTTTCGTTTGAGCAAACTCGGTGATTTCCAGATCGGTGATCACTTCGTATTGGCCCGGGGCGGTGGTCCTGACCGGCAGTCCCGCCCAGACGTCGGGGTGAAAACCGTAGTGGCCTTCGGACTTGACGGCGACCGAATGGACTCGGCCGGGGGTCGACAAATCGCGGACGTGGTCAACCAGCGGCGTTGCCCGCCGACGCGGCGGAGGACAGGCCGCGGGCGGCGATGATCGCGGCGCCCCGCTTACCGACGGTGCTCAGGAACTCGCCTTGGAGGTACGCGTCGTCATTGATGACTTGGGCGGCGGGTTGGCCGTTGATCTTGGCCAGGTGGAACGCGGGGAACATAGTGGGGCTGTGGTTGCCGAAGATGTAGATGTCTTGGACCGCGGGGGTGCCGACGCCGGCCTTCTGGGCGAGCTGGGCTTGGGCGCGGTTCTGATCGAGGCGGACCATCGCGGTCCAGCGGTCGGCGGTGATCCGCTTACCCTGGGACGCGCCGATCATGCAGTTGGTGTTGGCGGGGTTGCCGACGACCGCCACGCGGGCGTCGTCCGCGGCGTGTTGATCGATGGCCCGGCCCTGGCCGACAAAAATCTTGCCGTTGTCCTTCAGCAGGTCCGCCCGCTCCATCCCCGGGCCCCGCGGCTTGGAACCCACCAGCAGGCACCAGTTGGCGTCCTTAAACGCGACGTTGGCGTTATCGGTCAGCACCATCGAATCCAGCAGCGGAAACGCGCAGATCTTCGAGCTCCTTGGCCACACCTTCGAGGGCCTTCATGGCCTTTTCGACGGGTATCTCCAGCAGTTGAAGAATCACGGGTTGATCGGGGCCAAACATCTGCCCCGACGCGATGCGGAACAGGAGGCTGTAACAAATTTGGCCGGCGGCGCCGGTGACGGCAACTCGTAGAGGGGCAGGCATGGGGACGTTCCTTCACGGGGAGGGAGGATGGGATCAGCCAGCCGTGGGCGATCACGGCAACGGAACGTCGAGTATAGAGATTTGCCTCCGGGCGTCATCCGCCCGCCGGTGATCGACAAAAAACTGGCGCGACCCAAACATCCGCGGTCGATGACCCATCCTCAATAAGATGCAGGATGCGGCAAGTCCTCGAACCGGCGGGCCGGCGGAGAAGTATGATGGACGGCTCAGCGTGTCGCCAAGCTTGTAGGGTTTAGCACAGTGCCAGAAACATAAGTCCCATGAGGATGAGAATGCGTTTGCGGTGCGAGCGGGGGCCGACGTTTAGCGAGAAGAGCTGGGACATGGGGGCTCCTGATCGTGAGTGAAGCGGGGGGCGGGGATGGTTGGTTGCCGGGCTCGTAGTTAGCCAAACTTCGGCATCCGTGATAAGAGTTTGGCAAGGGGCATGCCGGCGGTTTTCAATGGTTCTGGGGTTTCATAAAAGACTGATAGCAATGAATTTACGATGCGGATTCGGTTTGGTGGGTTTGTGGCGCACCTGCGGGATGAGGCGTGGCCACCACACGCGGCGAGGTGGCGGCGCGACGCTGGCCCTGGCGCTTTGGGGAACGTCGCTGCCGGCGGCAGGGCAAGGTGCCGTGGTCACCCAGGTCGATGAGTTGCACGCCCGCACCGCTCACCGATTGGTCGAATCCTGGGTGTGGCGCGGCGGGGTTCCCGGACAAAGGGAAGAGGTGATACGGGCCCGGGGTTTGCTGGGCGTGCGGGTGACGCTGCGTCTCCGGGGCGTCACGGTGGGGATGGCCACGGCGATCCGTCCGGATTTGAGGCCGTTTCTCGAAGCCGCGGATCAGGACATGCCCGCCGATCAGACAGACACTTCGGGCCTGGACCTCATCACGTTGCTCGAGCCCGCCACGACCGAGGCGCTCAACGAAGCCTTGGCGACGGTGCGACAGCGACGCGGTGAATTCGGGCGATCGGCCCAGGGCGTGGCGGTCGAACTGGATGAACCCTTTACGCCGAATGAAAACCGACGTGAAATCGATGCGGCAACCCTGGGGCCGCGGCTGGGCGTGGATATCCAGCTGGCGTATCAACCCGAACGAATCGTGCTGCTGGGGTTGCCGGGCGAATCGATCTTCACGCACTTTGCCCCGTCACACGACGGGCTGTTGGCGGTCCGTGCGCAAGAGGACTCCTGGATTTGGCCGGGCACGGCGGTGGCGGCCAACCTCGGCCCCGACCGCCAGATCCTGCGGCTGCTGGTCGGGCTGGGCCTGCGGGGAACCGACCGGGATCGTCTGGCGGTGCGGGAAGTGGGCGAGGGGGGGGGCGGGGTGAACGGAGGGGGCGGGGTGCCGGTCTATCGTTTTAAGGTGTTGCATCTGGTTCGGCCGAGGGTGGATCAGCCGGTGCTGAAACTCGTGCGGGGTGCCCAGCTGTTACCCGCGCGGTTTGCCGACGACGCGACCCTGCGCGGGATGACCGACCGGATCGGCCTGCACCTCTTTGGCCGATTCATCGGCGACGGGCAGGTGCGGGGAGGCTACCGACCCAGCCGCAACTTGTACGATCCGGAACTGGCCGACGACGCGGAAGCCTCGCTCGCGGCCTACGCTCTGATGTGTCTGTTCGATCGCAAACAGCGGGACGGCAACGCGGGCGGTGTCTCCGAAAGCTACGTCACGGTGGCCAGCGAAACCGTCCGCCGGGTGCTCGAGCGGGTCCTGCGAGAGCCGACCCCGAAAGGTGAGCCGCTGACCGAGGCGGACCTCGCCGCCGCCACTTTTTCTTTGCTCACCATCCTCCAAGCCCCGGCCGGGACTTTTCCCACCGACCAACGCGACCGGGTCGCGGCGTTCTTGCAACAGCGCATCGACGATCAGGGGCAACTTCGTCTGGGAGATCAGGAGCCCGAGACGACGTTGTCCGTGGCCGCCGAGGCGGCCTGCCTCGCGGCGCTCACGGAGGTGTATCGACGCACCCGGCAGGCGGAGATCGGCCAGGCCGCCGCGCGGTTGGCCGACGGGCTGTGGACCCGGACCGACGGGCGTTTCGACGTCAAAGCCCTGCCCTGGATCGCGATGTCGCAAGCCGTGCTCGGCGGCGTCATGGTTGACGATCAGCAGGTCGATGCCCAAGTGCAGACCCAGCGCAGCGAAACCTTGCTGAACCTCCTCCCGTTGCTGGGGGAGCTGCAAGTCGTCCGTCGGCCGACGCTCGGGCCCAGCGATGTCATCGGCGGCATCGTGGTGCAGCCCGGCCCCGAAGGCAGCGCGCCCACCCCTCGTGGACCACCGCGCCGTTGCTGCAGTTCATGGCCATCACGCTCCGCGACCCCGCTGCCACCGATGATCGCCAACGCCGCGGCGCCCTGCTCACCATCGAAGGCGCCGCCCGCTTCCTGGGCCAACTCATGATCGACGAACCCCAGACCTTCGCCATGAGCAGTCCGCGGGACGCCGCCGGCGGGATCCGACTGTCGCCCTGGGACAACCGGCTCGACGTCGCCCCTTCCGCCATCACCCTGCTGGGGTTGCTCGAATGGCGCGACACCGCCGACCGGCTGTCGGCCACTCCCGCAAGCCAGAACTGACTCCACATGCACCGCCTGGCCTGCCGCGTTGCTCCGCGCAATCCCCCGCTCAGATTCACGCCGCCCCCCTCGACCGTCGCTCTACGGGTAAAATACTGACCGATCACCCCGTCGTCGGGATCGGCAAGGTGCCGACGCGACGACCGACTCTTATTGAAAGCACACGACTCATGTTGAAACAGACCCTTTTTGTGGGAGCCCTCGCGCTCACCTCGGCCCTGACGGTGGGCTGCGACGACTCCAGCCCCGCGCCGGCAAGCGAAACCAAACCCGCCGCGCCCTACTCCAACGCCACCGACGCGACCAAGGGCGTGATGGAACAGGCCGACGCTGCGGGCCAAGACGCGATGACCCAAGCCAAGGCGATGGGCGACTCTATGAAAACCCAAGGTCAGTCCGCGATGGATGACCTGAAAGCCTCGGCCAACAATACCGCGAAAGACGTGGACGCCCAGGCCCAGGGCATGATGTCGAACATGAGCCTCGACAGCCTCAAAGAAGGCATGTCGCTTTCCGCCGAGCAGACCGACGCGCTGATCGAAAAGGTCAAGCAACTCATCGGCGACGGCCGCATGGAGCAGGCCCGGACCTGGGTCGAAAAACTCGAAACCCTGAACCTGCCCGCGGGCTACGGCGATAAAGTCACCAGCCTCAAAAACATGCTGAACTAAAACACTTCACTTCACTGAGTAGGTCATCAAACTGATCAAGCGGGTGCCGATTCGATCGGTGCCCGCTCGTTATTTGCCGTGAGATTCAAAGTGGGCGGGCGGGTACTGCGAACGGTATTCCGCGACCCCGCGGACGTTGGCAAACTCCAAGGCATAAGTCCCGCCGGCATATAGATCGTCGGCCGGGGTGTCGTCGGGCCGGGCGGAAGTGACAAAGAGGGTGGACAGGTCCGCGCCTCCGAAGGCCACGCTGGTGATGGCGGGGGTGGGGAGGGCCAGGCGTTGATGTAGCTTTCCCGCCGCGTCATAACGATCCACGGTCCCCCCGCCCCAGCGGGCCACCCACAGATGACCTTGCCGGTCCCGGGTCATTCCGTCGGGGAACGACCCGGGATGGTCCAAGAGCAAGTCGGAGGTGTCCAGTAAGAGCCGGCGTTCCCCAAGCTCGCCGGTGGACGCATGGTAATCAAACGCCCAGATTCGTTGGGTCGGCGAATCGACGAGGTGCAGTTGGCGGCGGTCTGCCGAAAAGGCGAGGCCGTTGGCACCGCGAAAGCCGTCGGCCATTTGATGGATGCTCCCGTCAGGATCAAGCCGATACAGTCCGCCCATGGCCTGCGGATCGGTCGTCGCCCAGGTCCGGGGCATGGTCCCGGAGTACACCCGGCCGTGGGGGTCGGCCAGGGCATCGTTGAAACGCGGGTGACCGGGCAGCAACGCGGGGCCGGGTGTTTCTTTGCCGTCCCGCCACAGCGAGAGTTGTCCCGCTTCGCCCATCAGCAGCAGGTGACCGTCCGCCTGTAAAGTGAGGGCTCCCAGCGGCGGGCCCTCGCGGACCAACGCGTAGCTCTCGTCCGCGGGTCGGTAGCAGAACAGTCTGCCCGCGGGCAGGTCCGCCCAGTAAAACGCCTGCTGCTCGGGATGCCACAGCGGGCTTTCGCCGCAGGCACACCGGCTGGCCGCAACGAGTTTCCACGGGGGCGTTTCCACGACGGTTGTAATCCGATCAGACGGGAGACAATGAACCCAGCAGCGACGAAAGCGAATAGCGAACGACGCCGACGTGGGTGTCCGCCGCGCCGTAATAAAGCAGCAAGTCGTCTTCCCGCAGGCGATAGCCGGTGGGAAACACCACGGCCTTGACGAATCCGATTTTTTCAAAATCCATTTCTGGCCGCATCAACGCCTGCGGAGAACTCGCGATCACCCGCCGAGGGTCGTCCAGGTCCAACAGCAAAGCCCCGGCGGCGTAGGTGCCGATCGGCTCGCCGGGCCGCGGCCGACAGGACGCGTGGTAGATCTTCAACCAGCCCCGCGGGGTCCGGATCGGCGGGACCCCGCCGCCCACGCGGCCGTCGTCCCAGCTCTCTGCCGAACCCTCGGCCGTGCGTGAGGTCGCCGACGTGGAGCCCGACCCCCACAGCGGGCGGTGATCGCCCCAGTACCGCAGATCGGGCGAGTAGGCGATCCACATCTCCGGATTGGTCACCTCAAATTTGCCGGTGGGCCGATGGATCGCGGCGTATCGGCCGTCGATTTTTTCGGGAAAAAGCACCACGTCTTTGTTCTCACGGCAAAAGATAATCCCCCGGTCGGCAAAGGTCTGAAAGTCCGTCGTCGAAAGCAACACGGTGCACACCCCGTGGAAGGACGCCGCCACCGCGGTGACATAGAACGTCTCGCCGATGCGGGTCAGCCGCGGATCCTCAAGGCCGAAGGCGGCATGATCCGCGGTGAAGTCGACGATCGGTCCGACCGAAGCGACCGTCATCCCGTCCTCGGCCAGCATGACGACGCGCAGGTGGTTGATGAAGGTCAACCGCTTAAAACCGGTGGCGGGATCGATCACCATGCGCGGGTCGTGGGTATTGAGTCCCGCCGCCCGCAGCCAGTCGATTTCGATTTCACCCGAAGGCAGGTAACGCGGCGCCGCGACGAAGCCGGGCCGTTGTTCCCGGGGACGCTCGGCAACGCGCACCAACAGGACCACCCCGCCCTCGGGAAGCTCCGCCGCGGCGGGATTGAACGTGCCGACCACCTCGAAATCCTCCCGCGAGGGCGGCAGGTCCGCCGGGGTGATCAAGCAGCGTGTTTCGAGCCGCGTCAAGACCCCTGCCCCGGAGTCGGGGGTCGGAGAGGGAGGGGGGGAAGGGGGGAGAGGGGGGGGAGGTGTGGTCACGGCGACAGTTCCGCGCGGATGTCAGCGGTGGCGCGGTCTTTCGGCGTCCATCCGAAGGGGTTGACCGTGTCGTGGACCCGGTGCTCGTTGTCCGAGACGGCGTAAAGGTTCGTCCAGTTGGGTCCGCCCTCGTGGGCGATGATGCTTCGGATCAGTTCCATCAGGTCCGGGTGGCTCAGCCAGACGCGGCGCTCCCAGGTATCGCGGGGGTGGGGATTGCCGGAGTCGGTGACCCCGCCGTAGCGGAGGTCGGCGATCCGGAAATGGTCGTCGGCGTGCTCCTCGTCGAGCGCTTCGACCGCGAGTTTCAAGCCGCCGTACAGGCCGTTGGCGCGTTGCTGGCGGTCGGTGCTCAGCAGGCCCGGGCCCATCCAGTCGTAAAAGAAGTCGGCGTGGACCGAGCTGGCGCCGACGAAACGTTTCACCCCCGCCCGCTTGGCGGAGAGCATCACGTTGCGGTGCATCTGCAGGTTGAGCAGCGCCAGTTCGCCGCGCTTGACTTCGTCGCGCGTGTAGACCCAGGCCAGATGGATGACCGCGTCGAGGCCCGCGAAGCGCTGCTCGAGGTCGTCGGCGACGGTGAGATCGATGCCGTCTTCATCGTAGGAAAAAGTCTGCAGGTCGTAGTCGTCCGCCAGACCTTGGGCCATGGCCCGGCCGATGGTTCCCCCGGCCCCGGTAATCAGTACGTTCTTCTTCATCGCAAGGCTCCCCACAAATCATCGAGGGTAAACGCGGTCACGCCGACGTGGGTGTCGGCGGCCCCGTAAAAAACCATCCAGCGGTCGCCGTCTTCGACCACGCCGGTGGGGAAGACCACGTTGGGCACGAAGCCCTGGGTCTCCCAGTTTTCCTGGGCCGCCATGATGGGCCGGGGCGTGTGTTTGAGGACTCGGGTGGGATCGTCGGCGTCCAGCAGTAGCAGGCCGGCCTGGTAAGCACCGACCTGCCCGGGGCGGGTCGCCCGGCAACTGCCGTGGTACAGCTCCAGCCAGCCGCCGGGCGAATCGCCCCGGGCAGGGACCCGGATCGGCGGCACGCCGGCGCCGATGCGGTCGTTGTCCCAGTCCTCCTTGCCGGTCCAGACGAATCGGTGGTGGCCCCAGTGGATCGCGTCCTCCGAAGCGGCGAGCCACATCTCGGGTTTGCAGAAACGCTGGTAGGTGTTGGGGCGGTGCAAGGCGACGAAGCGGCCGTCGATTTTTTCGGGCAGCAGCGTGACGTCCTTGTTTTCCGGGCAGAAAATGACGCCGTGGCGGTGGTAGGTCCGAAAGTCGGTGGTGGTGGCCAGCGAGGTCGCGGCCCCGTGCTCGCTGACGCTGACGTAGGTGATGTAGTAGGTCCCGTCGATCCGGGTGAGGCGGGCGTCCTCGGTGCCGAAGGTTTCGTAAGGCCCTTCGCAGAGCAGCGGGGCCAACTCGCCGACGACGGTGCGACCGCCGGGGTCAAGCACCAACGTCCGCAGGTGGCTAACGAATTTCAGCCGCATGAGCTGGTCGCCCGCCCGGACGACTTTCCGCGGGTCTTTGAGCGTGTCCTGATCTTCGGGGAGGTACTCGATCTCCAGTTGGCCGTCGGCCTGCCAGCGGGGCAGGGCGTGGTGGCCGGGCCGTTGCTCGACGGGTGACTCGGCGACCCGCACCATGAGGACGATCCGCCCGTCGTCGAGGCGGGCGGCCCCGGGGTTGAACGTGCCGATGACCTTGAGATCGTCCCGCGAAGGCTTGAGGTCGGCCGGACTCAGCAACCGATGGGTGAAGGAGCGGGTCAGCATGGCGGGAGTTTAGCAGGGCCGCCCGCGGCGACGAGGGGAGGCGTGTTCCCGGAATGCCCCCGGGTCGAGCGGGCGGACTACACTTGCCCGATGCAATGCAATATCGACGCAAAAGGTAAGAGGGCAAGGCTGATCACGGGTTTGCTCACCGTGGTCGCGGGGCTGGTGGTGGCGGGTCTGGTGATGCGGGGCGTGCTGCCAGGCTGGTGCGTGTGGGTGGTGATGGGGGCGTTGGTGGGCGGAGGCTTCGCGATTTTTGAAGCCCGGTCGGGTTGGTGTGCGCTGCGGGCCATGGGAGTGAAGACTCCGCTGTGATGCAGATTTCGACGGATTCCGCAAGACGGTCGTCGGCAATCCTACAGATGCAAAGAACTTGGTTCTCGGACTTTCCTCAATCAAGCTAATCGGTCGATAATACGGTAGCGGCCTTCCTCGTCCCGCCCGTTGGGCAAGGTGATGCGGGGTGGCTGCCTAAGGAGATCCGCCATTTCAACCCTCACCCCACAAAACGTCACCGTGACTGGCCCGCTGCTGGGCATGATTGAGGCGGTGGGCATGGATGCGGCGGTCCTCGACGGGCAGGGCATCGTGCTGGTGACCAATCGTGCTTGGCGGGTTGGCGGGATTTGCTGCCTGGGCATCACCGACCCGGTCACGCCGGGCACGAGTTTGGTCGAAAAGCTCGACGGCATCGTGGGGCCCAAAGCCCAAGACGCCGCGGCGCTGCGGGCCGGGCTGCGGGAAGTTTACGATCAGCAGGTCGAGCAGTTTTCCCGCCGGGTCTGCGATCAGGGCGGCGGGAACTGGCAGGAGATCACCGTGCGGTCTTTTGCCGATCCGACCGGGGTCCGGCGACTGCTGCTCACCCGCGCCGACATTACCGCCGAGCAGCGCGTCGATCGGGCACTACACGATACCGAGCGGCGGTATCGCGCGGTGGTGGAGAGTCAAACCGAGATGATCTGCCGGTTCCTGCCCGACACCACCCTGACTTTTGTCAACGAAGCCTACAGCCGACATTTCGGCCGGACCAGCGCGCAACTCTTGGGCCGATCGTTTCTCGAACTCGTCCCGGACGATGTCCACGATTCAGTCCGCCAGGAACTCAAAAAGCTGACCCCGAGCGACCCGATCAACACCAAGACCCATCGCGTCCGCCGCGTTGACGGCACGCTGGGCTGGCAAACCTGGACCGACCGCGCGTTGTTTGACGACCAGCAACGGTTGGTCGAGCTCCAGTCGGTTGGCCGGGACGTGACCGAGCGGATCGAAGCCCAGAAAAAAATCCGGGAGAGTGAGCAGCGTTACCGCGCCGCCTCGGAAGGCGGGCTCGATGCTTTTTATCTGTTTGAAGCCGAGCGCGACGCTTCGGGCCGGGTCGTCGATTTCCGTTTCCTTGACCTCAACGAAAAGGGCGCGGCGATCATCTCGCGTCAGCGGGAAGATGTCGTCGGCCAATCGATGCTGAAGCTGCTGCCGGTCAATCGCGGCGAGCAATTTTTCCCGACCTACGTCCGTGTGCTGGAGTCCGGCGAATCGCTTTTCGACGAGTTTGAGATTCACGCCGCAGACGAAGGTATTCAGCCGACGTGGATGGAGCGACAGGTCGTGCCCGTGGGCGACGGCATCAGCATCAGCGCCCGGGACATCACCGCCCGTAAGGCCACCGAACAAGCCCTTGAGCAGCAACGCAATCAGAACCAGATCATCCTCAACGCGATCCCGGCGATGGTGTTTTACAAGGACGCTTACAACCGCATCCTGCGGGTCAACAAAGCGGCGGCCGAGGCCCAGGGCATCAGCGTCAAAGAGATGGAAGGCCGACCCACCGCCGACTTCTACCCCGAGTTTGCCGATTCTTTCTACGAGGATGACCTGGCGGTGATGGCCTCGGGTCAAGCCAAGCTGGGCTACCTCGAAAAAGTGGATCGGCCCGGCGGGCAGGGCCCGGGGTGGATCCGCACTGACAAGGTGCCGGTCTACGACGACCAAGGCGCGGCCGAGGGCGTCCTGGCGATCGCCACGGACGTCTCGGAGTTGATCGAAACCACCGAAAAACTCCGCGAGAGTGAGCAAAGGTTCCGGGACCTGTTTGACCGCGTGCCGGTGGCGGTGATGGAGCAAGACATGACCGAAGTCGGCCGATGGTGGAAGACCTGCGGGACCAGGGCGTCATCGATCTCCCCGGAGTATCTGCAGGATCATCCCGACGAGCTCGTCGAGACGAGTCGGCTTACCTTCACGGCGGATCAATAAGACGGCCGCCGAGATGTTCGGCGTGACGCAGGGGGAAGACCTCGTATCGGCGATGCGGCAGCGGCCAAGTCCACCCGGACATCGAGCCGCGATCCTCCAGGTCAACATGATCTGGCATCGACAACACGAAGGCGAACTCGAAACCCGCATTATCACCCCGGACGGAAAAAGAATCGATGTGTTTCTGCGGGTCGCAATCGCGGTGGAGGGCCGAAGCCAGACTATCGCGGTGTTATTGTCGATGACCGATATCAGCGCCAACCGCCAGCGGATGTTCGCCCAGGCCCAGGTGAGCAGGCCGAGCGAGAGGAAGGATGTTCGGCCACGAATTGCACGACACGTTGGGGCAGCAGCTGACGGGGATCAACATGCTCGCCGAGAGTCTGCGCCGCCGCTTGGCCAGAAAATCGCGGAAGAGGCCGACCGGGTGGGCGAACTCGCCGACTGGTGGGCGAGGCCAACGCCGAGGTGCGTCGACTGATCAGCGGGATGACGTCCGAAGCGATCGCGCCCGAGCAATTGGAGACGGCGTTGGAAAGCCTGGCGGACGGGATGGCACTTTGCATCAGATCCCCGTCGAGTTTGCACGCGGTCGTCCGCCGACGGAATTAGTGACGACACCACCAATCATTTGCTGCTCATCGCCCAGGAGTCGACCCACAATGCGGCAAAACACGCCGAGGCGACATCGATGAGAATTAAACTGGATCAGCGGATCGACGGTCTGGTCTTGTCGATCGAAGATGACGGAAACGGGCTTGCGGCCAGACCGAGTTTGTCCGACGCGGATCAAGCCCGGCCACGGCAGGGGTCTGAGCATCCTCCGCTACCGCGCCGAGGCCATCGGCGCGACCATCACCCTCAGTCCCGGCCCCGGGGAGGCACGATGTTCGCTGCGTGCTGCCTACCGCTGCCGCGGCTTCCGAATCAGGAATATCGCCATGACCGGCCAACCCACCACCGCTTCCAAGCCCGACCCCGATCAGGAAAAGGTCTCCTCACGTCGTGGTCGTCGATGACCACCCGATCGTTCGCCGGGGGTTGATCGAGTTGATCAACGATGTGAATGATCTGAGGTCGTCGGCAGGCGGCGGACATCAGCTCGGCCCTGGACATGCTCAAGGATCTCAAGCCCGACTTGGCGTTGATCGATTTGTCGTTGGGTGATGGGCACGGCCTGGAGTTGATCAAGCAGGTACGCTCGGCTGAGCTTGCGATCAAGATGCTGGTGGTGTCGATGATGGACGAGGCGCTATACGCCGACCGCGTCTTGCGAGCAGGGGCGTCGGGCTATCTGCGGAAGGAGCAGGCGACCGACAACATCATCATCGCCATCCGCCGGGTGCTGGACAACAAGATCTATCTGAGCCCCAGCGCCACGTCGCGCGTGCTGAATCAGGTCGCCAACAGCGACGGCCCGATCCAGTGCTCCGGTGTCCACCCTCAGCGACCGCGAGCTTGAAGTGTTCGAGTTGCTGGGTGATGGTTTGACCAGCCGCGAGATCGCTGCACGTCTGCACCTGTCAGTCAAAACCGTCGAGACCTACCGTGAGAAGATCAAGGCCAAACTAAGCCTGAAAAACGGCAGCGAACTCACCCGCCACGCCATCCACTGGGCGATGCGCAAGGGTGAGTGATCAAAGAGTTTTTGTCTTGACACGCTGAGTCTTAAATTCGAGAATAAATATGATGCAACTGCAAAGACATTATGATTAGCGATGAACTTTCTGCCTATGCCGAATTGGTGGTAAATACGGGCAAGTATCAGAATCTGAGTGATTACATTGGTGAACTTATTCAGAAGGATAAAGACCGTGCGGAAGCGGCCGTGTGGTTGCAGAAATTGACATGATGAGGCCATTGCGTCTGGACCTCCAATCGAGACGACCCCGGCTGAGATACGTGATCGAATGCTCCAGCGGATCGAAGAGGTACGCAAGGCCAAGGAGAGGCGGGCCAGTTGATGCGGCGGCTGATTGTTCGGCAGCGTGTTTACGACGACCTCGATGATCTAACTCGGCATATCGCAGGAGACAGCCCCGATGCTGCTGCTCGATTGGCTCAATCGGTATTCGACATCATGGATCGAGTTGTTTTTAGACCCGAAGCGCTATCCCGAGCTAGATATTGCTGCAGAGAACGGGCAAAGGTATGGAAAGTTGCTCCGCCCGGCTTTCCGAACCACCTGCATCATTATCGCGTCACTCCGGCGACGGTCGAAGTCCACCGCGTTTTGCATGGTAGCCGCGATCTGCCCTCGGCTTTGCGCGGCGAAGTGCCAGACTAGATTGTTTAATCCGACGCTTCGGTGTACAGATTCGGCACGACCTTGTCACGCGGCTTGCCGTGCCAGAGGTAGTACGCCCCGCGTTTGATGTCGTCAAAGATCAGGATCCAGCAGGGCAGGATCACTAGGATCAGCACGGTGGCGGCGAGCAGGCCCGCGGCGATGCTGATGCCCATCGGGATCAGGAACTTGGCCTGGAACGATTGTTCGAGAATCAGCGGGGTCAGGCCCAGGACGGTCGTGATGGTTGTCAGCAGGATCGGGCGCAGACGTGCACGACCCGCGGCGATCAGGGCGTCGGTGACGGTCGCGCCGCGTTGCCTGTCGTGGTTGTAGAACTCGACGAGGATGAGTGAGTCGTTGACGACGATGCCCGACAGCGCGACCATGCCGATGAGGCTGAGGAAGGTGAGGTTGTAGCCCAGCGCGAGGTGGCCCCACACCACGCCGATGAGGGCGAAGGGGATGATCATCATCACCGTCAGCGGCTGGAGGTAGCTGGAAAACAGCCATGCGAGGATGACGTAGATCATCAGACACGCCGCGGCCATGCCCATCGGCAGGCTGCCAAAGGCGTCGGCCATCTGCTCCTGCCGCCCGGCGTATTCGATGGTGAGGGTGGGGTACTTCGCTCGCAGCGTATCGAGGTTGATCTGGCCGACGTGACGCTCTCGGGGCTGACACTCGGAATCGTGTCGGCACTGACGGTGACACTCCGCTGGCGGTCAACGCGCTTGATCGTGGCGTAGGTCGTGTCTTCTTCCAAGTCGGCCACCTCACCGAGCGGGACCAGAGCCGCCGGTGGGTGTGACCAACCACGCGTCTTCCACTGCGCTCAGGTCGCGGCGGGTGGCTTCATCAAGTCGGACGCGGATATCGATGTCTTCCTGCTGGGCGGCGTAGGTGTGGGCATCGATGCCGAAGAGGAACCCGCGGACCTGCGTGGCGACATCGACCGGGGTCAGGCCCGACGCTGCGGACGTCGGCCGGGCGCGGGGTGATGCGTTGCTCGGCCTGGCCCAAGTCGCTGTCGTCGGCGATATCCACCACCCCGGCAAACCCCGCGAGTAGGTGTTTGAGCTCGGCGACCGCCGCGTTGATGTTTCGGGGGTCTTGGCCGCGGACGCGGACGGTGATCCCCGCCCCGCCGGGCCGCCGGAGATTTCCTGGAAGCTCAGGCGGTCAACGTGATCGACCTTGCCCTCGAGTTGTTGGCGAATGGATTCGATGACCTGAGAGGATTCGCGGTCGCGGAGTTCGACCTGATAGAGTTCGAGAAACATCTGGGCGATGTGCGTGGCCGAGGCCTCGGCGTTGCCGGTGTCGATGTTGGAGCGTTGGCCGACGACCGAGCCGATCGACTGGACCTCGGCCTGAGAAAACGCGGCCGCCTCGACACGGGCCACCGCATCATTGGTGACATCGATCGGCGTGCCGATGGGCATCCGCAGATCGACCAACACGGTTTCCGCATCGTTTTTTGGCAGGAACTCGAACTTGAGCCGACCCCCGGTAAACAGCCCCGCGGTGGCGAGTAACACCGCGAAGCAGGTGATGACCGCGACGTAGCGGAAGCGGATGGCCCAGGCCAGCACCCGGGCGTAGGCGGGCACGAGTCGGCCGAGCACGAGGTGGTCTCGCCACGTCTCGAAGCGTTTGACCGCGATGGCGAGTGCGGCCGGCGCGGTGCTGGTCGTGAGCCTTGTCGCGGTGCTTGAGGCTGTGGCCCATGTGGCTGGGCAGGATCAGCAGCGACTCGATGAGCGACATGAGCAGCGCGCACGCCACGACCAAGGGCAACGCACCGAGCAGGTCGCCGATCTGCCCCTTGATAAACGTCAGCGGCAGGAAGGCGACGACGCTGGTGAGTACTGTTGCGACGACGGGCCAGCTGACCTGATCGGTGCCGCCGATGGCGGCCTCGAATGCGGCTTCACCACGGTCGTGGCGTGCCTGAATATTTTCCGCCACGACGATGGCGTCGTCGACCAAGAGGCCCAGCACGACGATGAGGCCGAACATGGTCAGCAGGTTGAGGGTGACGTCGATGGCGTACATCAGCACGAGCGTGCCGAGGATCGCGGTGACCAGCCCGATGCCGACCCAGAACGCCGCCCGCCAGTTGAGGAAGAACAGGAGGGTGAGGAAGACGAGGATCGCCCCGTAGCCGGGCGTTGCGCAGCAGCAGGTCGAGCCGACCCTTCGACGAAGCGAGCCAGGTCGCCGGTCTTGGCGATGTCGACGCCCCGGCGGGCAGGGGGGTGGTCGACGTGAGCCCGAGTTGGTACGCGCGGAAGCGGTCGGAGCCGAAGCGTCGACTTCGAGCCTGCCGCCATCGAAGGGTTGGCCCTGCCGACCGAGGATGTAGGAGCGGACCATCTTGGCGATGTTGACGATGTCCTGGTCGCCGACTTTGAAGACGGTCATCACTGCGGCGGGTTTGCCGACGAGGCATCGTCGGCGGTCGCTCGGGTGCCGGAATCCGCGGGTGGCAGTCGCCGGCGTTGGGCGTATTGATTTCCGGGGGCCATTGAAACGGTTGATCACCAGGTCGTCCACGAACGCCTTCGGTGACTTCGGCGATGTCGCCGAGACGGATGGACTTCCCATCGGCGGAGGACTCCGCACCACGATGTCGCGGATCGCCTCGGTCCCGCTCGGCCACGCCCATCGTGCGGACCTTCACGTTGCCCGAAGCCCTTGACCGTCCCGCCGGGCACCTCGGTCATCCACGCGCGGATCGCGTCGGCCACCTGCGGGCAGGCTGAGGCCGTGCTCCAGCAAGGCGTCCTGACGCACATCGACGCGCACCTCGTAGTCGCGGACGCCGTCGATCAAGACTTCGCCCATGCCTTCGGCAGGGTGAGCAGGTCGTCGCGCACGCCACGGACGACGTTCTTGAGGACCGTTTCCTCGACGTCGCCGAAACACCGCGACGCGGATCACCGGCAGCCGGGCTTCGAGCAGCTGGGTGGTGATCTCTTCTGCCTCGTCGGGCAGGTCCTGAAGGGTGTCGATCTGCTCGATCGACTTCTTCAAGCGCCCGCCGGGCATTGACCCCCTCGCGAAACTTGATGGTCATCGCCCCGCCGCCCTCGGCGAGGATGGCGACCGAGCTCATCGACTTCGTCCAGATCGATCAGCGCGTTTTCGATCTTGATCGGGCCAGCGCCTCTTCGACCTCTTCGGGCGTGGCCCCGGGGTAGGGCATGGTGAGGATGGCCGATTCGGGGTCTGACTCGGGGAAAAACTCGCGCCGCAGCGACAGCCCCGCCACGAGGCCCGCGGCGATGATCGCGAACATCAGCAGGTTCACCGGCACCGGCTTGCGGACACCGAAGCGCGGGAGACTCACGGAGCGTCTCCGGGGGTCGCGGTCGGCTCGGCGGGGGGGGTGGGCGCGACGGTGGGCTCGACGGGGAGGCGGACGTTGACCTGCGTGCCGTCGGGGTACTGGGTCGCGGCATTGACGACGATCTGCTCGCCGGCGGCGAAAGGCGGATCGTCAATGACGGCCCACTGGTCGGCCACGATCATAAAACGAGCGTGCTGGCCGACGATGGGATAAGCCACGCGGACCGGGAGGCTGACGGTCTGCCCGTCGCGGACCACTTGGATGCGGTCGGCGTTGATCGCCGAGCGGGGCACGATGAATCGGGGCTCGGGGGTATGGGTGTAGACGGTGGCGCGGACGAACATGCCCGGGGCGGGCAGGGCGGTTTCGCTGTCGGTGACGTGGAGGTCGGCGTAGACGGTGAAGGTGCGGGTGGCGGCGTCGGCTTCGGGGGCGATGCGGGCGACGGTGGTGTCCCAGCCGGGGGTCGGCGATCCGGGGGTCGGCGGGCCGGTGGGCTGGAGTGTAATGGTGTCGCCGACCGCGACTTGACGGCGGGCGGCGGCCGGGAGGGAGACGGGCACCTCGACGTGATCGACCGCGACGATGCGGGCGATCTGCTGCTGGCCGGTCATCAGATTCTCGCCCACTTCGACATCCAGGGTCTGGATGATCCCGTCGATGGGGCTGGTGATGGTCGTGCGTTGCTGGCTGAGTTCGGCAAGATTGACCTGAGCCATTTGCGAGGCACGCTGGGCTTGCAGCGAGCTGCGGCGGGGTCCGACGTTGCGCTGCGCCTCCAGGATGGTGAGGCGGTTCTGCTTGGCGTTGATCAGGGTGCGCTGGGCGGTATCGACGTTCTGCGCGTTGTTGACGTTCTGTTCACGGAGGTTGACCTGGCGGTCGTAGTCGGTCTGGGTGATGTTGACTTCCGTGTCGGCCAGCGCGAGGCGTTCTTCTAGCAAGGATTCCTCGACGACCAACTGCTCGAGGGCGGCGTCGATTTCGGCGATGCGCTGCTGGGCGACGATCAGTTGGCGGGCAAAGTCGGCGTCGTCGAGTTGGACGAGGATCTGGCCGGCGGTGACCTGCCGCCCGGCTTCGATATCGGGGGGGATGCTCAGGACGGTCGCGGTGACGCGGGCCCGGACCTCGGCGGAGTTGATCGGCTGCACGGTGCCGTAGCCCGACCACTGACGCTGCACATCGACGGGGGCCGCGACAAACACCGCGACGGTGGGGCGGACTGCCTCGGCGTCGGTCTGCTGGACCAGCGGACGGGTGCTGTAAAGGGAGTAAAACACGCCCCCGGCGATCAGTAGTGCCAGGAGCCCCAGGCCGCCGCGGAATGCGAAGGCCAGCAATTGATTTTGATCAGATCGAGAGTCGGGCATAACGGGGGGCCGTGGGGGCCGGCGGAGGGGACGGCAAGAAGGTGCTCGGAGCGTCGCCAACGCAGGCCGAGGGAGGAAAGAACGTGGCAGCGGGGCGCGGCAGCGGACACTAGTTTATGCAGCCGGCATCGCGGGTGTCGTTGCAGCCCGGCGAGAAGGTGTTGATCGCCCACTCGTCGCGGCGGCCACCGGTTGGGCCAACCGCCGGCTCACCGGGCGAGAAAGGGGCGAAAGGGGGGGCAGGACGGAGAGGGCAGCGGCGGTGGTAGCCAGCCGGGCCCAGGTCAGCGGTGCGTTGCCGAGTTGGCCGACCGCGGCGGCGGCGGCGATTTGGCCCAGCCGCGTCGCATCCTCCGGATCAAAACCCGTCGCTAGTGCCAGCGTCGTCACCGTCAGCAGCGCATCGCCGGCCCCCACGTCATCGACCACCCGGCGGGCAAGCGAACCCACCACGTGCGGATTTGCCTCCGCATCCAGCCGCAGACAACCCCGGCGATCGCGCGTTACGAAAAGATGCCGCAGCTTCAGATCAGTGTGCAGCCGACGGCCCAGATCCAGCAGCGGAGTCTCGGGATCAGCGTGCGCCACCAGGCGACGCAGCTCGAGTTCGGTGGGGGTCAGCAGGTCAAACTGCCGCATCGACAGCAGGCTGGCCCGCGGGCCGCTGACGTCCCCCGCGAGGAAATCGGCCCGGGGGCGCAAGGTGGGCAACACGCGCTCCAGCAACTCGGGGCAAACCGTGCCGTATCCAAATCGGCAAAGATCACGGTATCGCCGGCCTTGGCCTGCGCCTCCAGCTGATACGCGACACGATCCACGGTTTCCGGCGGCGGCGGCTGGTAGAGCTCCAGACGCGGCCGGGCGGTGATCCGATCGCCGTGGACCACCCGGGTGCGTGTGGGCAGCGCTTCACGTAGCACAAGGGCGGAAGACTTCACCTCCTGCTGGGCCAGACAACGCTGGAGCGTGATCGATTCGTGGTGTCGGCCCACCAACGTTATGAGCTGCGGGTCCGCCCCGAGCCGCCGGAGGTGGGTGGCGATGACCGCGGCCCCGCCGGCATAACAACGCGAAGTGCCGTTGGCCAGCCGGTAAGTATCGAGGATCGCATCACCCACGACCACGACCCGTCGGCCACTAAAAGACTGCCGAGCCCGCTCGAGCAGCGTCACGTCGTCCACGACGGCGGAGAGAGTGGCAGCACTAGGCGGGATAGAGGCGGGCAACGCAGACTTATTATCGGCAGCCGGAGTCCACCCGCGTGAAAAGCTGACCCCCCGCCCCCCACGGTTCGGGTCGCCCGGCGGGGTAATCAAAAGTGCGGCTAACCCGGCGGCGTCGCCGATAACCATGGTGCCCGCACCTCCCCCCGCGTTGAATTTGCCCCATGACACCCTCTTCCGTCCCCGCTGATCCCACGATTGACCCGGCCCTTTTCCCGGAACCTGCCCACCTTTTCGACGATGAATCGCGTTCCCGCGTGACCCCCGACGCCGGTACTGAAACCCTGAGCGAGATCGATCAGGTCCGCGCGGCGTGGGTTTTGATTCAGCAGCGACAGTACCGTGCGGCGGCAGAGCAGTTGGATCAGGTGGTCGAGCCCTCGTTAAACACTCAGGTGCCACGCCGGTTGGCGCGGAACCTGGCGGCATTTGAAGCGCATCGGCCGCAGGTGTTGCGCCGGATCCTTCGGGCCGGCATCTTCGACGCGATGAAGCGTTACCCGTTGGCGACCACCGGCGAAGGCCACGCGGTGCCCACCAAGACCCGCGCCGACGGCAGCCGGGTGATGATCACCGCCGGCCCCGATCCGCGCGCACGCCGACGAGTCGATGCAGCGCATCGCCGAGGGTCTGGCCAGCGGCGAGCCGGTCGCGATCGCGGACCTTCTGGACGGCTACCTCTTGACCGCGATTTGCGCGGCCCCGCCGGCGCTGTTCCTCACCATGCAGCAGCCGGTGGAGATCGTCGAAACCAAGACTCACCTGCTCATCGCCTGCCTCATGCTGCACGACTGGTCGGGCGAGAACGGACCCATCGCCCAGCGACGATTCACCTGGCATGTCGGACCCAAGGCTTTTGCAGAGTACAGCCAACGGCTGGTCAACGAGAGCATGATGTTGCCCCCCCGGATCGTGCTGGGACGCACGCAACGCGCCGACGCCCTGCGCACCGTCATCACCCGGGCGCTGCAGCTGCGGCGGCAGCGCGAAAGCGATTGGCAGCGGCGGGTCGATGAGCACTACGCCGACTTCCGCCCCGACGCCCTGACCCTCGGCACCGCCCACCGGCCGAAGGTGCTGCTGCTCACCTCACGATTCACCACGGTGCTCAAACACTCCACCGCGGACTGCGAAGCGGCTTTCAAAAAACTCGGGTGCGCGCACCCGGCTGCTGGTCGAGCCGTCCGACACCCACCGGATGACCACCACCGCGATGACCCAGGCGTTGGCGACCTTCCGGCCGGACTTGGTGTTCACCATCGACGTGCTGCGGTCGCAGACCGAACTCAATTGGCCCGCGAAATTGCCCTTTGTCAGCTGGTTTCAGGATCAACTGGATCGACTGACCACCGCCGCGGCCGGGGCGTCGATCACGTCCAACGACTTCATACTGTCGATGGTTCGACAGATGTACACCCGGCAGTGGGACTACCCCGACCGGCAGATCATCGACGTGCCCAAGCTCACCCGGCCGCCGGTGCTGCCCGCCCCATGGGTCAGCGACGGACCGGACCTGACCTACGTTTCGTCGGCGTCGCAGCAGGTCGATGAACTGCTCGTCGCTTTTGCCGATCACGAATTGCTGCGGACCTGCGCGGCAGACGTGGTGCAAACCTACGCCGCGGGCGGATCGCTGCCGACATTGTGGCACATGGGGAAGCTGGTCGATGGCGTCTGCGGGCGACTCGAGCTGGGGTTGAATCCGGCCGACCGGGTCATGGCGATCAACACGTTGTTTCATCCGCTCAACAATGCCTTGTATCGTCAGCAGGCGTTGGGTTGGGTGGCGGAAGCGGCGGACGCACTGGACCTGGATTTTGCCCTTTACGGGCCGGGCTGGGACCGGCACCCGGCGTTTGCCCGCTTTGCCCGGGGCCCGGTGGAATACGGCCCGGCCTTGGAAAAGCTCACGCGCGCCAGCAAGATCAACCTGCAGATCATCCCGTCGCTCTGCCTGCACCAGCGGATGCTCGACGGCCTGGTCGCGGGAGGCTTCTATATCGTGCGTGACCACCCGAACAACGTGGTGATGCCGCGGCTGCTCAAGGCGCTGGATCCGGATTCGGGCAATGTCCAGCAGGCCCTCGCCGCGGCGGGCGACCGACGCGGCGAACTGGAAGCCGGCGTTGCGTGAAGCCGAATGCTTCACGGATCTGGGCATGCCCATCGACGTCGTGGCGTGGATGCGGGAAGCCCAGCGGGCGGAGCTGATGGATCGCTCCGGCGAACTTCTACCCGAACTCCGCCGGGTCTCGTTCAAAGATGCGGCGGGGTTGAAAGAAACGATCCGCACCTTCATCGACGACGCCCCGGCGCGGCAAAGTCTGGCCCGCCTGCAACGGGAAAGCGTGCAGCATCGCCTGTCTTACACCGCAGGATTGCGGCGCGTCCTGGCGCGGGTAGGACGGCTGTTGGCCGAATCGACCGCGGAATCAGCCCCCCGGCAAGCGGAGTCGCGGACTCACGCATCGGCGTCAGTTTCCACCGCGGCCTAGTCGAAAGGGTGAGTAAGGATGGAGCTTTCTTACGTCATCGTCAGCTACAACCGCCGCGCGACACGTTGCTGCGCACCTTGGAGATGCTGCGGCAGACCACGCCGATCCCCGAGGGGCAGTGGGAGACCTGGGTGGTCGACAACGCCTCGACCGACGGCAGCGCCGGGCGGTGGCGGAGCAGTATCCGGAAGTCAATCTCATCAAACGGCAGGAAAACGAAGGCGTCTGGGCGCGGAGCGTGGCGTTTGCGCATTGCCGCGGGCGGTACGTCGTGTTGCTGGACGACGACAGCTACCCGGCCCCGCCGCCGGACTGGGAAATAAGCGGCCGTAAAAGCCGAACGGTCAGCCGATCGATCGCTTATCTCGACACGCACCCGCAGACCGCGGCGGTGGTGGGCAGCTGCCTGCTGCCCAGCGGTGATCGAGAGGCGTGTGCACTGCCGGGGGTGATGATCAGCTGCGCGGTGTGCATCCGCAAAGCCGCGTTGGATCAGGTCGGCGGATTCCGCCGCGAGTTCTTTCGCAAAGCGGGGGAGTACGACCTGAGCTTCCGGCTGTGGCAGGCGGGTTGGCGGATCGAGCGATTCGAAGATCTGGTTTATCGCCACGACAAACACCCCGGGGGTCGTTCCGCGGCGCTGGCCTTCAGAATGGACCTGCGAAACAACCTGATCCTGGTCGAACGATACTTCCCCCCGCGGGTTCGGCGGGCGTATCGCAAAGACTATCTCGAGCGTTACGGGGCATTCGCCTTGCACCACGGCCAACGCGAAGCCATGTCTCAGGCGATCGCCGAGGCGCGGCAGTGGGCCACGCACGAGCGGACCACGGGCCGACAGACGCTCCGTCCCGCGGTGCTGGAGACGTTGCTCGGGTGGGGTGAGCAGCAACAGTTGGTGGATCAGTGGGCCCGGCAGCACGACGTTCGGCGGGTCGTCATCGCGGACCACAGTAAAAATCTCTACGCCACCTGGCGCGGCGCGCGGCGCAGTCGGGTTGGAAGTGGTCGCGATCGCGGAGAACCATCCGGCCCTGGTCGGACGCCGCTACCGAGGGGTGCCGGTCGTGGCCGATGGTCAGGCGTTGGCCCAGGACATGCACGTGGACGGGGTGATCTTATCCAACGTCAACCCGGCTCAGGTCCAGGGGCGGGCGCAAGCGTTGGGCCGACAATGGAACGGGCCGTTGCTGACCCTTTGGCAGCCGCGGGTTTTAGAACCATCGGTGCGGCAACTTCAAGCGGGGGCGGCATAAACCGTGAGTTCCTTGACGCAATCACTCCCGCTGGCCCCGCCGCTGCGGCTGACCGAGCCGGTGGCGGTGCCGGCGGCGATAGCCCAGGGCCGCGAAGACTTTCTGGTCTTCGGCAAGCCGACGCTCGGCGAATCGGCGATGGCGGAAGTGCGCGCCGTATTGGAAAGCGGCTGGCTGGGCACCGGGCCGCGGGTCGCGGCGTTTGAGCGTGCCTTTGCCCAATACAAACAGGTGCCCGCCACCCGTGCGGTGGCGTTGAATTCTTGCACGGCGGGGTTGCACCTGGCGTTGGTCGTGGCGGGCGTCGGTCCGGGCGACGAGGTCATCACCACGCCGATGACGTTTTGTGCGACGGTCAATGCGATCCTGCACGCCGGGGCCACGCCGGTGTTGGCGGACGTGGATCCGGTGACCCAGAATCTGGACCCCGCGGCGGTGGCGGCGGCGATCACCCCGCGGACCGTGGCGATCCTGCCGGTGCATTTTGCCGGCCGGCCCTGCGCGATGGACGCGCTCGAAACCTTGGCCGAGCGGCACGGATTGGTCTTGATCGAAGACTGCGCCCACGCCATCGAAACCCAGCACCACGGCCGACCCGCGGGCACCATCGGCCGCTTCGGGTGCTTCAGCTTCTACGCCACGAAAAATCTGACCACCGGCGAGGGCGGCATGCTGCTGTGCCGCGACGAAAAAGACGCCGAGCGGGCACGGCGGCTGTCGCTCCACGGCCTCTCTCACGGCGCACACGATCGCTTCGGCCCCGGCGGTTTCTCGCATTACACCGTGGTCGAGCCGGGTTTCAAATACAACATGATGGACCTGCAGGCGGCCCTGGGCCTGCATCAACTTCAACAGGTCGAGCCGTTCGCCCGCCGGCGGGCGGAAATCGTCACGCAGTACGACAACGCCCTCGCCGACCTGCCGATCACCACCCCCGCGTCAGCGGCACCGAGGACTCGGCACGCCCATCATCTGTACCCGCTGCTCATCAACGAAACCGCCACGGGTTGTGGCCGCGACCGATTCTTAAGCGAAATGAAATCCCGGAATATCGGTGTGGGTGTGCATTACTTGGCATTACCCGAACATCCATTTTATCAGCAAGCACTGGGTTGGCGGCCCGAAGACTGCCCGGTCGCCACGAGAATCGGTCGGCAGACCGCGTCGATTCCGCTGACGCCATACCTGACGGGTCGCGATGTGGCGGGCGTCATCGCCGCGGTGAAAGAAGCCTTGTCGTCGGGCACCGCGGGTAACTGTGCCAAGGCCGGCTGACCGGATTTGAACGATTGATGGAGGAATAGATCATGTCACAAAACCCACAGCCGGAAGTGGCCCCACACGCTTCGCCGCAGGCGGCGGCCGAGCGGATCCGAAATTTTTGGGACGAGCGCGCCCAGCGGTTTGGCGAATCGCAGCGTGCGACGCTGGGCGAAACCTATCTCCGCCACGTCGAGATCAAAGAGATGCGGAAACGGCTGCGGCGGCTCCGTCCGGGCCGGGTGCTGGACGTGGGCTGCGGCAACGGCTATTCGACTCTGCAATACGCTGCCGCACTACCCCATACCGAGTTTGTTGGGGTGGACTTCAGCTCGCAAATGGTGCAACTAGCCCAGCAGCAGGCGGGCCGAAACATCAGCTTTCACCAAGCGGACGTGACGGACCCGGGCACGCTGCCCAACGGAGGCTTTGACGTGATCATGACCCAGCGTTGCATCCAAAACCTGCCGGACTACGAAACGCAGCGGCCCGCCATCGAGAGCCTGCGGACAAAGCTGAACCCGGGCGGCACGTTGATCCTCAACGAGTGCTCACGTGACGGCGTCGAGCAGCTCAACGGGCTTCGGCAACGCCTGGGACTTGCGCCGATCGAGGGTATCGAACCGTGGCACAACTGCTTCATGCGAGACGATAGACTAAAAGGAGATTTTCGCGCCCGGGTTGAATATATCAGTTCGACTTATATGTTTTTGGCCAAAGTTATTAACAAAAAGCTAGCCAAGCAAGCGCGCTTTTTGCCTGCTTTGGGACGGTTTGGTTACGATCGATTTTATGTCATCCGTGCGGAACAAACGCCGGGGGTTACGCAGACGACGCGTGCGGCGAACGGTGAACCCGATCAGGCGACGCCGACGCTTCGGGCGGCCTGATTTCTTACATGGACCGCCGCAACCGCCTGGTCTATCGCCGCCACGATCGCGCCCTTGCGGCGGCCGCCAAGCGTTACGCCCGGGGGCGGCTGATCGATATCGGCTGCTCAAATAAGCCCTACGCCGCGATGTTCTCGCCGTATGTAAGCGAGCACCTGGGCATCGATCACGCAGAGACACAGCACGGCCATGCGTCGCCGGACGTCACCGCGGGGGCTTACGCGATCCCGCTGGATGACCAAAGTTTTGATACGGCATTGTGTACTTCGGTACTTGAACATTTGGAAGAGCCCACCGATGCGCTGCGTGAATGTTATCGTTTGTTGCGGCCGGGGGGGTACGCGATTTACAGCGTGCCGTTCATCTGGCACGTTCACGAAGCCCCGCGCGATTTTTACCGGTTTTCGCCGTACGGCCTCAGGTATCAGTTTGAGAAAGCAGGATTTGAAATCGTTGAACTCACCGCGCTATCGGGGTTTTGGGTCACGTTTGGAACGCTGCTGAGTTATAAGTTGTACGCTTATAAAAAAGGGCGGGCGTGGTTGCGGTGGTTGCCGGTGGTCGATGCGGTGGCGTGGGTGGTACAGGCCGTGGCGGCGGGACTGGATCGTTTGGACCGTGCGGAGGGGTGGACCTGGATGTACCTGGTGGTGGCGCGGCGTCCGGAACCAACGCGGGATGAGGCGGGTCGGGGATCGGCGGTGACGATCTGATGCGGGTGCTCCAGCTTTACAATCGGTTCGGCGTCGCGACGGAGCGAACGATGTTGGAGGTCCCGTTGGCCCTCGCCGAGCGGGGGGTCGAGATGGAGTTTGCCGCCGAAGCGGTGGACGATGACGGGGCGGCAAAAGCTTTGGGTAAAGCGGTGTTTCCGCTGCCCCGGATCGAGGTCCGCCCCGGGGATCGGGCGGCGGTCGGTCAGGAGATGTGCAAGATTGCCGCGGGGCACGCGGAGGTCGCGGGGGAGTTTGACGTGGTGCACGGCCACTTCGGGCCCCGGGTGTTGCACGGCGTGAGATGGACATCGGGTACGCGCGAGCCGGGCGGAACGCGGAGGAAGAAGGGGGGGGTGATGATTTCTTGTTATGGCTACGACGTGTCGCGATTGCTGCGGGACCGGAGTTGGGCGGATCGGTATCGATGGGCGGGGGAGCGGGGCGTGACGTTCGTGGGTTTGTCCGAGGCGATGGCGGAGACGTTGCGGGATTGCGGGGTGCCGGACCAAAGGGTCCGGGTGATTCCGCTGGGGGTGGATTTGAAACAATGGGCATTTTCGCCAAGTTTGAAGGGGGCGGGTATAGCACAGGGGGGGAAAGCGGGGCGGCGGCGATTCTTGTTCGTGGGGAGAGCGACGCCGAAGAAAGGGCTGGACACGTTGCTGCGGGCCATGCGGGGGGTGGTGGACGCGGAGCCGGGCGTGACACTAGACGTGATCGGCGGGGGTGATGTGGCGAGCCGAGCATTGGCCCAAGCATTGGAATTGGAGCCGTCGGTGCGGTTTCACGACGCGGTAGCCTACGAAACCCTGGGCGACTGGATGCGTCGGGCGACCGCGCTGGTCGCGCCCAGCCAGACCGCGCCGGACGGCGATGCGGAGGGATGTCCGATGGTGCTGATGCTGAGTCAGGCGGTGGGGACGCCGACGATCACGACACGGCACGCGGGGAACGCCGAGGCGTTGCCCGAATCAGCGCAGAGGTTTGTGGTGATGGAGCGCGATCACGAGGCACTGGCGGCCGCGATGGTGGCGATGTCACGTTTGGAACCAGCCGAGCGGGACAACCTGCGTCGCGCGGGACGGAGCTGGATCGAGCAGCGGTTCGATTTGCGGCGGACGGTGGAGCGGTACGCCGAGTTGTACGCGGAGGTGGCCGGGGTCAATCGGGAGTGAGGGTGGGCCGGGGGGCGAGCTGAACGCGGGCCTCGACCGCGTCGCGGATGGCTTCGTGGGGGGTGCGGGCCAGGGCGGTGAGGTGTCCCATTTTGCGTCCCGGTCGGGGGGTGGCCTTGCCGTAGAGGTGAAGGTGCAGGTGTTCGCGGTCTTGGAGGATCTGCCAGGGCGGAGAGGTTGCCGTCGCAGGCGCCGATGAGGGTTCACCCACGACCGCGGCGGGAGATTCTGATATACGGGTGGCAGTGGACGGAGGCCAAAGATCGCCCAGGAGATTGACCATGGCGGCGGGCTGGGGCGCGGTGACGGGGGTGAGGGGTTGGCCGGTGATCGCCAGGACCTGCTGAGTAAATTGACTGACGGGGTAGGCTTCGAGGGTGAGGTGGCCGGAATTGTGGGGGCGGGGCGCGAGCTCGTTGACGAGCATCTGGCTGCCCTGGGCCGAACCGCCCGTGCCGCCGCCCGCATCGTCGCGCAACTGAAAAAATTCGACACAGAGCACACCGACCACGTCGAGGGCCTGCATGATCTGGCGGGTGATGGCAACCGCTTGGGCTTCGACGGGGGCGGGCGCACCGGAGGGCACGACCGAGACGTCCAAGATGTGGTTGCGATGGGTGTTGGCGATGGGGCCGAAAGTTTCGATCTGGCCGTCGAGGCCACGCGCGGCGACGACGGAAACCTCTTGCTCAAAGTCGATGAACGCTTCGTAGATGCAGAGGCGTTGGCCCAGGTCCGCCCAGGCGTAGGTGGCGTCCGCGGCGCGGCGGAGGATGCGTTGTCCTTTACCGTCGTAGCCGCCGGCAGCGGTTTTAAGCACGCCCGGCAGGCCGTGGAGCTGGATCGCCTGGTGCAAATCCGCCTCCGAGCGGACCGCGGCAAAAGGCCCGACGGGGATGCCGTGTTCGCGCAGCGTGTTTTTCTCGCGGATGCGGTTCTGGGCGACGGCGAGGACCGGCTGGCCGGGGCGGACCGGGGCGTGCTCGGCACACACGGCGGCGGTGTCGGCCGGGACGTTTTCAAACTCATAAGTCACCACCGAGACCGACCGGGCAAACCCCGCGACAGCGTCGAGGTCGTCGTAGGATTTGGCGGCATGCTCGTCGGCGACCTGCGCGGCGGGGCATTCGGTTTCGGGGCAATAAATATGCACGCGGTAACCCAGGGCGTGGGCGGCATCGGTAAACATACGACCGAGTTGACCGCCGCCGAGCATGCCGAGGGTCGCACCGGGGGAGATGACTTGAGACATGCGACGACTATACCGGCGGGGGTCGGGTCCCGTCGTCAGCTTGATCTTCGATCAACGGCTACCCCCAAAAAGCAAGACCATGAAGCATAAATCAGTCCATCAGTCCATCAGTCCATCAGTGCGGCAGTCGCGGTAGGTCACTGATCGATGTCGGGCAGGTTGTCGAGGGTGCTGGGGTAACGCAGGATTTGATCGACGCGGTTGTCGGGGGACGCGATGACGGAGGTCGCGATGTGCCGGTCGATTTCGTCGGGGTGCAGGTGGCCGTAGGCGAGGATAATGACCTTGTGGCCCACGGCGGTGAGGTGGGCGGCAGCGCCATTGATCCCGATTTCACCGCGGCCCGGGTCGCCACGGATGATGTAGGTTTCAAAGCGGTTGCCGTTGTCTAGATCCAGCACGACCACGGCCTCGTTGGGCCGCAAGCCGGAAGCCTGCAGCAAGTCGGCATCGATCGTGATCGACCCGACGTAATCCAGGTCGCAACGCGTGACGGTGGCCCGATGAATCTTGCTGGTCATGAATTTGCGAAGCATGGTGAGATTCTAGGGGGTAGGGCCCCGAGCGTGGGCGAGGTGCAGGAGTATGTAGTTGCCATGATTGAGGAGCTCAGGGTATTCCGCGGATCAGGCGGCGGCCGGCGGAGAGCTGCGGCGGCGAGGGATGAACTTGACGGCCAAGATCAGCAGCAGGCCGACCACGAGCACCGCGCCCGCCGCCAAAAGAATCAGGTTACGGACGGTGTCGGCGATCAGATCGACACGAGGCTGAAGGGCGGCGCTGGTCGTGGCCGAGTCCGCGTTCTTGAGCAGGACGTTGGCGTCGTCGATGACCTGGTCGAGTTCCTGGAGGGCCAGGGTATATTCAGTAATGTCGAACGGCCGAGCGGGCGGCGCGTCGGGGTCGGGCGGCGGGTCGTCGGCAGAGGCGGCAAGTGCGGTCTTTTGGATCTCTTGAACCCGGCCGGTGATGTGATCGACGGTTTGCAAGAGTTCGGTGGCGTCTTGGGTCAGTTGCCGGGTGTCGGTGAGCAGGGTGCTGAGGGTGTCCTGGTTATCGGTGAGGCTGGCGAAGAGCGCGTCGCGTTGCTGGTCGAGGGTGTCGGGAAGTTGCTCGGCGACGACGGTCAGGCGTTCGCCCAGGTTCAGGGCGTCGCCGAGCCGGGTGTTGGCGATCGTGTCGTAGACTACGGCCTCGGCGCGCCACTGGGCGAGGATCATCAGCCGCGGGCCCAGCCAACTCATCCGTTCGGCCAGCGCCGGCGGCTTCGCCGACCGAGTCCTGACCTTTGGCAAAGGGATTGAAAACGTTGAGAAAAGTGCCCGGCAGGTTGGTGAGGTTGCCGACCATGTCGCCGACCGTGACACCCTGCTTGACCCCGGGCAGGTCGGCGAGGCGGACGTACCAGAAGTCGATCACTTCGGGGTTGTCGATGGACCACTGGTTGACCATGTTCAGCAGGTTTCGACGCTGCTGGTTGTTCATGACCCGGCGCAGATACGGAAGGCTTCTTCCTGAAGGTATTCGCCCCGGGCGAGCAGCATCGGGGCGAAGCTCGCCGAAGAGCTTCTCGCCGTTGACGCGGAGGAAGTTGGTCTGGAGGCTGACCAGGACGGTGGCGTTGAGCATCGCCGAGGCGGGCAGCGGGTCGACGGCAATGTCGTACATGGCGGTCGCGCCGTTGATCTTGACGTACTGGGCCCGTCGCCGGAGGTCGGGGTCGTCGTCGGCGTTGACGATCATGTGGTCCAGCGCGGTGGCAATGGTCTGGCGGTACTGGTCGGCAAAGTTACGGATTGCCTGCTGCATTTCCGCGGGGGTATAGGGCTCGTTGACGAACGGGCCGCCGGGGGGCGGCGGGCCGGGGCCGGTGGTGTTGCGCAGGCCCGGCACGGCGGAGGCGATCCCGGTTTGGGCGGGGACCGGCGGGGCGGAGGGCGGCTTGGATGCCGACCCTGATTTTTCCGCGGGGGCGTCGGGCGTCGGAGGGGCCGCTTTTCCGTCCGCGGTTTTCGGTTGATCGACGTCGGCCCCGGTGGGCGGGGGCACGGTGTCATCGGTGGCGTCGGCGGGTTGCGGCGGCTCGATGACCTGCGTCGGCTCGTTGGGCGGAGGGCTCTGCTGACAAGCGGCAAACCCCAGGGTCATCAACAGCCCGCAGGCCAAGGTTTTGAGCATCGGTGTCTTCATATGGGGATATCGTAGGGCAAGGATCGGCGGGCACGCGGGGTGAGCCCCAGCTTTCATGCGCCGCTTATGGAAACCCGGATTGGGCTGGCTAGAGTCAGCGATGAGCAAGGCCAAGCAATCGACAGGCGTGGTGGTCCTGGGCAATCAGTTGTTCCCGTTTGCCAAGTTCGCGGAATACCGGGAAGCCCCCTTCTTCATGGCCGAGGACGTGGGGCTGTGCACCTACGTCAAGCACCACCAGCAGAAGCTGCTGCTGTTTCTCGCGTCGATGCGGAGCCATGCGGACGAGCTTCGGAAGCAAGACGTAGCGGTGCATTACGAAAAATTGTCGCCCGCGGGGCAAGAATCCACCTACGAAGAAAAGCTGGGGCAGTGGGTTCAGGCCCAGGACATCGACCGGCTGGTGATGTTCGAAGTCGAAGACCGATTCTTTGAACGTCGGCTGATCGCGTTTGCCGAGTCGCGGGGCCTGGACCTTGAATTCCTCAAGAGCCCGATGTTCATCACGTCGCGGCCCGCGTTTTCGCAGTACTTGAAAGAAGTTTCGGGCAAACGGCCGTTCATGGCCAAGTTCTACCAGTGGCAACGGGAGCGGCTGGACATCCTGATGGACGAACCGGCGGAGTCGTCGTCACCGGCGGAGCCGCGGGGGGGGCGGTGGAGTTTTGACGAGGAGAACCGGGAGAAGCTGCCGGGGATCGTGCCGGTGCCCGAAACGACGTGGGCGACGCCGACCGAGCACGTCGCGGCGGTGCGGGAACTGGTGGCCTCGCGGTTTGGCGATCACCCCGGAGTGCTCCCTCAAGAGCAAACGTTTTGGTTGCCGACCACCCGGAGACAGGCGTTGTGGTGGTTGCGTGAATTTCTGGAAACCAGGTTCAAAGCGTTCGGACCTTACGAGGACGCGTTGTCGAACCGCGGCGACGTGCTGTTCCATTCGGTGCTGTCGCCAATGATGAACCTGGGGCTGATCACGCCGCAAGAGATTGTCGAACGGGCGACGCAACATGCCGAGCAGCACGACATCCCTCTGAATTCGGTGGAGGGGTTTGTGCGGCAGATCATCGGTTGGCGTGAGTTTGTGCGGGGGGTCTACCGGCATTACGACGACCAGCAATCGACGAAAAACTTTTGGGGCCACCAACGCAAAATGAAGGCCTGCTGGTGGAACGCGACCACGGGCCTGCGGCCGCTGGACGAGGCGATCGACAAAGCCCACCGGCTGGGGTGGACCCATCACATCGAACGGTTGATGGTGCTGGGGAATTTGATGAACCTCTGCGAGATCGAGCCGGGCGAGGCCCACCGGTGGTTCATGGAGATGTTCGTCGATTCGAGCGACTGGGTGATGGGTCCCAACGTCTACGGGATGGGATTGATGAGCGACGGCGGAATCTTTGCCACCAAGCCATACATCTGCGGGAGCAACTATCTGGTGAAGATGAGCGACGAATACAAAAAGAGCGAACCGTGGTGCGAGGTCGTGGACGGGTTGTACTGGCGGTTTGTCGATAAGCACCGCGAATTCTTCGCGGGCAACGCTCGGTTGTCGATGATGCTGGGTACGCTCGACCGGATCAAGGACGAACGGCGGGAACGGATATTCACGAAGGCGCAAGCTTTTATCGAAGAAGTGACGACTTCCTAGAGCTTGGAAATAGTCCTGGCGATGAGGAGAAGAAGCAGGCGGTTATTTTTTGAAGAGAGATTTGAACAGGCCGCGGGCGCTGATATCGACGCCCTTGATTTGGAGCATCTTTTCGATCCAGCCGGGGTCGGCATTCGCGCCGACGCGGGCGATGAAATTGCCTTTGCAGTGGATTTCGATATCGACGTCGAGTTGATCCAATACTCGTCCCAGCCCCGCTTCGGCGTCGGCGGGGGGGCGTTGCTTGAGCAAGAGTTGAAGGGAAGCGAAATCCGGCGCGTTGACGGTAATCTTGCCGCCGTCGGCGACGACGTCGAGGGCGTGACCTTCGCAGGTGATCGACAACTGGCCGTGGACATCAATGGGGGCCACCCCGGCGTCCCGTCCCGCCCCTTGGGTCCCGGGGGTGGGAGGGGCGGGGGGGATGGGGGGGGGGTGGGGGGGGTGGATGGAGATTCGGGACGGGCCGAGTCCGGGGGGGACTCAGCCATTTTTGGTGTCTCGGGTGCGGATTTTGAGGATGCCGTTCATCTTCCAGGTGGCGTGGGCGGCCGCGTCGCCGGTGCCCGAAGGGATGGTGACGGCGAAGTTTTCAAAGTCGTAGGTAATCTCGGCACCGCGGCCGGTGAGCTTGTCGTAAAGGCCGATGGCGAGTTCGGGCCAGGTGTGGGTGTCTTCGGGCATGGGGATCTCGGGGGGGTGATGAAAATCGGATCGGCAACGCCGATGTTGCCCCACGACGATAGCGCCGTCGCCCGGGACAGACCATCATGAGGCTTAAGAAATTTTCAGGTGGTTTTGATCGCAAATCACTCCGCGTGGACCGACGCGCTACAGTCGGGGCATGCGAGTATTGGTCACCGGAGCGACGGGTTACATCGGCGGAAGATTGATTCCACGCCTGGTCGAGGCGGGCCATACCGTGCGGGTGCTAGTGCGGGAGGCAGACCCGGTCAAGGGTCGGCCGTGGGAGCGCGACGTCGAGGTGGTGCAGGGAGATCTGCTCCAACCCGCGACGCTGCCTGCGGCGGTCACGGAAATCGACGCGGCGTACTACCTGGTGCATTCGATGTACGGGGGCAAGGATTTCGAATCACGCGACCGGGTGGCGGCGGGAAATTTTGTGACCGCTTGCCGGGAGACGAGAGAGGCAGGGGTGCCCCACGTGATTTACCTAGGGGGGCTGGAACCCAAGGGGGAGCAAACCCAGAGCGAGCACCTGCGGAGCCGGGCGGAGGTGGGGGCGATCTTGGCCCAGGGGTTGGACAGAGCCGATCGATCGACGGATGGTTCGGAAGACGCAGCCCACACTGAGACGGCGTGGGCCGCGGCGGGTGATACTAAAAAACCTCTTGGGGGGGACGGGGGGAGAGGGGGGGTGACGGAGTTTCGGGCGGGGCCGATCATTGGGTCGGGGTCGGCGAGTTTTGAGATGGTGCGGTATCTGACCGAGCGGTTGCCGGTGATGGTGACGCCGCGGTGGGTGGACACGAAGGTGCAGCCGATCGCGGTCCGGGACGTGCTGAGTTATTTGGAGCTGGCCCTGGCGGTGGGGCCCAGCGGGATCGTGGAGATCGGCACGGGGGTGCTGAGTTTCAAGGACATGATGCTGGGGGTGGCGGCCGAGCGGGGCTATCGGCGGTGGATCCTGCCGCTGCCGGTGTTGGCCCCGAAGTTGGCGGCACGGTGGGTCGGATTGGTCACGCCGATCCCCAACGCGCTGGCGGTCCCGTTGGTCGCGGGGGTGACGCAGGATTTGATCGCGGACACTTCCAAAGCGGAAGCTCTTTTTCCCGAGGTCACGCCGATGCCTTACCGTGATGCGGTGCGGCTGGCGCTGACCAAGATCGAGCGGGGCGAGGTCGAAACCCGATGGAGCAGCGCGGTGGTCGCGGGGTTGCGGGAGGGCATGGGGCAGGGCGAAGCGGACGAATTGTGCACGGTGATCGAGGACCGCGAGGGGTTGGCGCGGGACCAGCGGACGCTGGTGACGGACGTGCCGGTCGGGCCGATGTTTACGGAGGTCTGCTCGATCGGCGGGGAGAACGGGTGGCACGTATACCGCTGGGCGTGGTGGCTGCGGGGGGTGATGGACAAGCTGATGGGCGGCCCGGGGCTGCGGCGGGGTCGGCGTCACCCCACCGCATTGCTGGAAGGCGAAGCGCTGGACTGGTGGCGGGTGGACGAGATGGTCAAGCCCCGGCCCGCGGAAGAAACGGACCCTAAAGGCGAGCACGGCCATAAGGGGTTGCTCCGGCTGCGGGCGGAGATGCGGGTGCCGGGGCGGGCGTGGCTGCAGTGGGAAGTCGAGCGACGAAACGAGCAAGCCGAGGCGACAAACGAAGCGGGCGACGAGGGGGGGAGGGGGGGGAGGCAGGCAGGGGGGGGCGGACGGTGTTGCGGCAGACGGCTTTGTTCGAGCCGCGGGGGTTGCCGGGGACGTTGTACTGGTACGCATTGCTGCCCGCCCACGGGTTTATTTTTCCAGCGCTGTTGCGGAAGCTTGAGAAGCGAGCACGGGCACGGTGGCACGCCGAGTTAGAAGCGCAAAGTGCCGGGCCAGAAACGATCCATTCGGGGCCGATGGCGTAAAGCGGGGCCGTCGAATCCGGCCGCAACGGGAATGGCGATGGCGAAAAAGGACAACAATCAGCTTCGGCGGGGCAACGACCGGCAAGCGGGCTTGCCTCGCAAAGCGTGCGTGGTGTGCGGACGGGATTTCGTGTGGCGCAAGAAATGGGCCCGCGATTGGGAGCGAGTGAAATACTGCTCCAAGGCGTGCGCGAAGCAAGGCGAACCGGTACAGAGCGAGAATCGATCAGAATCCTAGAGTGATCAATACGCCACGGTCTTTACGGGCTGAGACGATCGACTTGCCACGGGGGTGACTGGTCATCGCGGCGGCGGTAGCGGAGTCGGTCGTGGAGGCGGGAGGGTTGACCCTGCCAAAACTCGAAGCGGGTGGGGACCACCCGATAGCCGCCCCAGAAGTCGGGGACCGGGACGGTGGCATCCTCGCCTTCGACGGGTGCGGGGTAACGCGCCTGCAATTGGGCAAACCGGCGGGTGAGCACGTCGCGGTCGGCAATCGTTTCGGATTGATGGGACGCCCAGGCGCCTAGCTGAGAAGCATGCGGCCGGGAGTGAAAATACTCAGCGGTTTCGGCGGCGCTGACCTTCTCGACGTTGCCCACAATACGCACGCAGCGGGCCAGGCGATCCCAATAAAAATTCATCGCCGCCCGCGGCTCCGCGGCAAGGTGCTGGGCCTTGATGGAGGTGTAGTTGGTATAAAAAACCAGGCCGCGGGGGGGGGGCGAGGGGGGATCGACGCCTTTGAGCAGGAGGGTGCGGGCGTCGGGGTGGCCATCGGGATCGACGGTGGCGAGGGTAAAGGCGTTAGGCTCGAGGATGTCCGCGGTCCGGGCGTCCTCAAACCAGGCAAGAAACTGGTCGAACGGGTCGGCGGCGAGGTCGGCGGGGTCGAGCGGCGCGGGGTCGTAATGTTGGCGGAGGTCGGCGAGAGACATGCGGCCAGTCTAGCGGGGCCCACCGCAGACTTGCGGCGGAGGGGGGCGGATTTATCATGGACCGGTTCGTGGTTCAAAGGGGTGACACCGGCGGCGGCCTCGGGAGGTTCGCGATGGCATGGTTCGGCGCAACACGAAAGTGGGCCACCCACCGGGCCCGGGTCCTGGACCCCGAGCAGGCGGCGGCGGGCGAAGGATGGTTGCCGACGCTGGCCAAGAGTGCGTCCCGCCCCGACCTGGGAGGGAAAGGGGCGGCGGGGGGAAGGGGGGGGCGGGGGAAGCGGTCGTTGGCGGGTGTGACCGTCGGGCCGGGGTGGGGGATTTGGGTGTGGACCTTCATCCTGGCGGCGCTGACCGCGGTCTGCGGCTTGACCACCGCGAGCTTTGCCACGTCGTATCTCAGCGGGGGACAGTCCTGGGAGGTGGGGTTGATCGCATTGGGGGTCCTGCTCCTCACGCTGGGTCTGCTGGCGGGGACCGCCAACCGGCTGATGGTGGCGCTCAACCCCAAGGTGATGCTGACTTTCGACGCGCGGGTCCTCGAAGCGGGGCAGGAACTGGGCCTGCGGTGGGCGATCCACGGCCGGACCGATCGGCTCACGCGATTCACGGTGCGGGTGGCGATGTCCGAGTGGGTGCGGTATCGGCGGGGCACGGATGTGATCACCGAAGAAAACGAAGTGTTTTCGCTGCCGGTCCACGAGGAAACGCCCGGCGGCGGGATGAACCCCGTCGCGGCCGAGGGCGAAGCCGTGGTCACCATCCCCGCCGACGCGATGCACAGCGTTACCTCGGCGAGCAACCAGCTGATCTGGGCGGTGCATATCGAAGGCGTGATCCCGCGGTGGCCCGATATCCGCCATCAGCACGTCTTTGCGGTCTTGCCCGCCGGCTTCCGCCCGCCCGGGGCCTAAACATTTTGAGAGACACCCATGCTGCGGATCGAAACCTACGAACAACGACAACGCTTCGCCCCGGGCGAGGCGGTCAACGGCCTGGTGGCCTGGGAGTTTGAAGATCCGCCGCCGTGGATCGAGGTGCGGCTGTTCTGGAAAACTTTTGGCAAGGGCGACACCGATCTGATCGTGGTGGGAACGACACGCTTCGACGATCCGGCGGCGGCCGATGCGCAGCTCTATGAGTTGGTGCTGCCCGCCGGGCCCCAGAGCTACGCGGGGCAGATGCTGGAGATCCGCTGGGGCGTGGAAGCAGTCGCCCAGGGGGTGAAGGAGGCGGCGAGCGTGGAACTCTCGGTGGTGGCCCACGGGGTCGGGGCGGCGGGGCCGTGACGGTGGCGACGCCGGCGATTTTAATCGGCCGCCCGGCGGCCGATGTCGTGGGGCAACCGGGCGGCCACCCGCGACCTCTCGTTCGGCCCGGTGATAATCCGTTTCGCAGCGAATGCGTGGACCGATTGCTCTACCAACCCGCCGGGGCCGAATCGTGGCAAAGCCTGCTGGACCGATGGCAGCAGCACGGCTACCGCGGCGCGTTGATCGGCCCCCACGGCCACGGCAAGACGACACTATTAGAACGCCTGGTTTACGAAACGTGGCCCGCGATCGCAAAGCCGACAGATGGGAGCAACGGGCAGCTCGGGGAGAGAAGGGGGGCGGGGGGGCGAAGGGGGGACAGGGGTGTGTCTGTGTGTCGCATCGAGCCGGGGCAGTCGCGCCTCCCCCCCGAGGTGCGACGCGGGGCGGGGCGGGATCAAGGGTTGCTGGCGGTGGACGGGTACGAACGGCTGGGGTGGGGCGACAAAGCGCGTTTGTGGCGACGCCGGGGGCCGGTGCTGGTTACCAGCCACAGCCCGACGCGGTTGCCGACATTGGTGAACTGCGAAACGTCACCAACATTGCTGCGAAGCTTGATCCGGCAGTTGTCCGCCAGCGTCGAGCGGACGCTAACGGACGCCGAGGGGGTTTCGCTGCACGAACGCCATCGGGGCAACGTCAGGTTGGCGCTGCGTGAGATGTACGACCGGACGGGCAGGGGAGAATTTGGTTGACGACGGGCGGGGTAGAGCAGAATCAATTCAATCGTAGCGGGACGAGGGTGCGCCCCATCGCCGCTGGGGGCGGTGTGTGCCGTCGGTTTACATCAACGAAGATCGCCCCCTTCCCGAAGATTGCCCCCCCTCTGGTGTTTTGATGCCGAAACCTCAGCGTACCCTCTGGCTACCCACTCCTCAGCCAAGTGAATACCGCTAACCCGATTTATTTCTGTCGCTGGAGCTTGACCGCGCGGCGGAGCTGGTGGATCTCGGCGGGTTGAAGCATGCGCCATTCGGAAGGCGCCAGGCCTTTGAGGCGGAGTGGTCCGACGGCGGTGCGCTTCAGTTTTTTGACTTTGATGCCCACGCGGGCCAGGAGTCGGCGGATTTCGCGGTTCTGGCCCTCGGCCAGGATGACGGCGAGGGTGGTGCGGTCGCCGCGCTGGCGGTCGGTTTCGTGGCGGAGGATGGAGACGGATTCCATCACGGCCTTTTTGCCGCCCTGCGAAACGCGGGGGGCCTGCCCTTCGGCGGAGCTGCCGGGGGCGCGGTCGGCGAGGACGAGCCCTTTGCGAAGTTTTTTGAGGTCGTCCTCGACCAGCCGACCCTTGGCCGAGACGAGGTAGCGTTTGGTGATGCCGAAGGACGGGTGGGTGAGGCGGTGGGTCAGCTCGCCGTCGTTGGTCATCAGGATCAGCCCGGTGGAGTCAGCATCGAGTCGGCCCACGGGGAATAACCGCGTGCCGGCGGGGACCACCGAAGGGGGGATCAGGTCCAGCAGGACACGCCGGCCCTCGGGGTCGGCGTTGGTCGAGAGGACGCCGCGGGGCTTGTGGACCATGAGGTACAGCTTGCCGGCGGTGACGAATTTTTTGGTGGAGTTGCGGGGCTTGATGAGCGGCTCGCCGTCCACTTCGACGCGGTCCTCAAAAGGATCGACCCAGGCGGGCAGGCGGGTGATGCGGTCGCCGTTGACGGTGACCCGGCCCGCCTCGATGAGGGCCTCGCATTCCCGGCGGGACGCAATGCCGGCGTTGGCCATGGCTTTCTGCAGGCGCAGGCCGCGAGAGTTGTCGGCGTAGTCGTGGGTGGATTTGGGCTTGCGGGGGGAACGGGGCATGGTGAGTTTCCTGACGTCTTCACGACGTGGGGGGGGTGACAAGGTCGAGGATGACCATGCCGGGGGGGGGTTAGTCGAATTCATCGCCTTTGAACGTGCTGCCGAGGTAGGTTTTGCGCACCGCGTCGTTGTTGATGATTTCTTTGGGCGTGCCTTCGGCGAAGACTTGGCCTTGACTGATGACGTAGACGCGGTCGCAGACCGCCAGGACGTTGTGGACGTTGTGGTCGGTGATGAGCATGGAGATTTCCAACTCGTCGCGGAGTTTGCGTATTTCGGTCTGCAGCTCTTCGACGGCCACGGGGTCGACGCCGGCAAAGGGTTCGTCCAGTAGGATCAGCGAGGGCTCGGAGATCAGGGCGCGAGCGATTTCGAGTTTGCGGCGTTCGCCGCCGGAGAGGGTGCGGGCCTGCTGGTTTCGGTTTTTGAGCAGATCGAACTGCTTCATGAGGGTTTCGGCGCGGGCCGAGCGTTCGGCTTTGTTGAGCGGGCGGGTTTCGAGGATGGCCTTGAGGTTGTCCTCGACGCTGAGGCGTTGGAAGACGCTGGGTTCCTGGGCGAGGTAGCCCATGCCGCGTTGGGCGCGTTGGTACATGGGCAGGCGGGAGACGTCCTGGCCGTTGAAGATCACTTGGCCGGCGTCGGGGGAGATCATACCGACGGTCATGCGGAAGCTGGTGGTCTTGCCCGCGCCGTTACGGCCCAGCAGGCCGACGATTTCCCCCTCCGCCACGTCGTAGGAGACCTGATTGACGACGGTGCGGCCGGCGTAGGCTTTGACGAGGTTGGTGGATTTGAGAATGTACATACGCGAAAAGCAGGATACACGATCGGGCCCGGGACGCGGGGCGGCAAATCCGGGTGGAGGCGGGGTTTGACAGATAAACTGAGAGTAAATTTCGGGCGGGGATACCGGCAATCGCCGGGCGGAGTGCCTACATTGAGTTAGGCCGGGCGTGCGCGATGCGCCAGCGGATCGGCGATGGTTGAGGATTCTCGAATACTTTTGAAAGGTTAGAAACATGATGCAGACCACTAAAATCCTGGGTTCGATGTGCGTGGCGGGCGCGATGACGTTCGCGCTGTTGGGCGGACCGGCGTCGGCCGACGACCATCAGGATCACGCGGCGATGAGCCCGGCCATCGAAGCGTCGCTGCAAAAGCTGATGGAAGGCAACCAGCGGTTCGTCAACGGCGAATCCTCGCATCCCAACATGTCCAAGGAATACCGCGAAGAGCTGTCCAAGGGGCAGTCGCCCTACGCGGTGATCGTGAGTTGTGCCGACAGCCGGGTCCCACCGGAGCTGCTGTTTGACGCGGGGCCGGGCGACTTGTTCGTGATCCGCGACGCGGGCAACGTGGTGGGCGACAACGAGATGGCCAGCGTGGAGTACGCGGTGGCGGTGCTCGGCACGCCGGTGGTGGTGGTGGTGGGCCACGAGAGCTGCGGCGCGGTGGACGCGGCGGTGAAGACGCGGACCGAAGGCGCCGAGTTTGAAGGCAAGATCGATGAACTGGTCGCCACGATCATGCCGTCGGTCAAGTCTGCCCAGGAGCGGGCCGAGGGCGGCGAGTTGCTGGAGGCCGCGATCGAAGACAACGCCCAGCGGGTGGCGGAACAGCTGCGCACCAGCGATCCGTTTTTGAGCCAGGCGATTGCCGACGGCAAGCTGAAAGTCATCGCGGCGCGGTACGACCTTAACACGGGCCAAGTCACCGCTTACGCCATGAAGGCATCGACGTGTGCGATGTGCGCGGCCGGCGAAACCTGTGCGAAATGCGAAGCGAAAAAGAAAAAAGCTGCCGCAGGCCACAGCCATAGCCATGACGGCGAAGCCGCCCACAGCCACGATGGCGATCATGCCCACGGCCACGACGGCCAACACGGCGACAAGGCCAAAGCGGTGAAAACCGAAGGCGACGAAATTATCAGCAACCCTTCGCGTCACCGCGATCAGGCAATCGATCAAGGCACCGGTACCGCAGCCACTCAGCCCGCCCAAGAAACCGGCGACGCGACGGATGCTGCGGAGGAAGAAGTGATCGACAACCCCTCACGTCACCGCGACTAAACGGTAACCCCTTTAATTAAATCAAGACCAAGCGGTGCATCTGCGGATGCACCGCTTTTTTGTGATGAAGGTGGGCGGCTCGAAACGTATTTTGCAGAGCACCCGATTCAGTTGGCGGCGATCTGTTCGAGCTCTGCCCAGCGGGTGTAGAGGGTTTCGACCAGGGTGTGGGCGGTGCCGAGTTTTTCGCAGACCTGGGCGTGGCGTTCGTGGTTGGCCATGACTTTGGGATCGGCGGCTTGCTCTTCGAGCGTGGTGAGGTTTTGCTCGGCGGCGAGGATGGCGGCTTCCATGCCGTCGAGTTCGCGTTGGAGTTTGTAGGTGAGTTTGCCCCCGCCGCCGGAGGTCTTGGGCAGGGCGGTATTGGGTGTCGCGACGGGTGGGGCGGGGGCGTCGGACGCGTCGGGTTTGGTGGCGGCGAGTTTCTTCTGGGCGTTGAGATACTGGGGGTAGGAGGCGTAGGCTTTGGCGTGGCCGCTGCCGTCCAGGGCCAGGAGCTCGGTGCTCAGGCGGTCGAGCATGAACCGGTCGTGGGTGACGAGCACGATCGCGCCGGGGAATTCGGTGAGGGCTTGTTCGAGGACTTCGAGGGAGGGGATGTCCAGGTCGTTGGTGGGCTCGTCGAGGATCGAGGACGTCCGCGGGTTTGAGCATGAGGTTGGCGATCAGGACGCGGGCCTGCTCGCCGCCCGAGAGGTCGCCGACGGAGGTATTAAATTTGGCGGGGTCGAAGAGGAATTTCTTGGCCCAGCTGGCGACGTGGATGGCCTTGCCCTGGAAATCGACGGTGTCGCCGATGGGGCAGAGGGCTTCGCGGAGTTTCTGGGTGGGGTTGAGGGCTTCGCGGTGCTGGGTGAAGTTGACGATGCGCAGGTCCGCGGCGGGCTTGACGGTGCCGGCGTCGGGCTGGAGGCCTCCGCGGTCTTCGAGTCCTTCGGGGACCGCCCCGGTGATGAGGCGCAGGAGGGTGGTCTTGCCCGAGCCGTTGGGGCCCAGCAGGCCCAGGCGTTGGCCGGGGGAGAGGGTGAGGTCGAGGTTTTCGAAGAGGAGCTTGCCGCCCAGGGATTTGCGGACGCCGTGGAGGGAGAGCAGGCGTTTGGTTTTGCGGTCGGTGGCCTGGAAGTCGATGGTGGCGGTCTGCTTGGGGGCGTTGTTGCGTTTGCCCAGGGCGGCGAGCTGGGCGCGTCGGTCGGCGGTGTCGGCGACCTGGGTTTTGTTGCGGGTTTGCCGGCCCTGGATCCCCTGCTTCAGCCAGGCGGTATCGCGGCGGACTTTGCCCGCCAGCGCGTTTTGCTGCTGGGCCTGGGCGTCGAGGAAATCATCTTTGCGGCGAAGAAATTCGGAGTAGTTGCCCTTGGCCTCGAAGGTGCCGCCGGGGTAGGCGCGGGAGAGTTCGACGATGCGGGTGGCGGTGGACTCAAGAAAGGTGCGGTCGTGGGTGATGAAGACCATGGCGACGGTGGTGGTTTGATTAACGAAACGATTCGAGCCAGAGCACGCCCTCGAGGTCGAGGTGGTTGGTGGGCTCGTCGAGCATGAGCACGTCGGGCTCGGTGGCGAGGGCGGCGGCGATGGCCAGGCGTTTGCGCCAGCCGCCGGACATCGCGGCGACGGGTTGATTCTCGTCGGTAAAGCCGAGCTGGGAGAGGACGCGCTGGCCGCGGTAAGTGTCCGCGTCGCTGCCGGGGTTCTGCTCTTGGATGCGGCGCATGACCGCGGAGAGGGCGGTGTCGTCGTCGGAAAACTTATCGGACTGGGCGATGTACGCCAGGCGGAGGTTTTTTTTGCGGGTGAATTGGCCGGCGTCGGGGGTTTCGAGGTTCGCCAGGATTTTGAGGAGCGTGGACTTGCCCGAGCCGTTGGGGCCGATAGGCGCGAGGCGTTCGCTGTCGTGAATCGCGAGGGCGACATCGGTAAAGAGGGTGTGGGTGCCGTAGGTTTTGGCGAGTTCGCGGGCGGAGAGGAGGGTGGCCATGGGGGGAGTGTAGGGGCAGCGGCGGGGCAGGGTGAAGCGCCCCGCAAGCGACCCCGGGAGAGCTCCCCGACAGCCCCGTTAAATGACCGCAAAGTGAATTGGCAAGAAAACGTACCGCCCTCGGTTCCAGGTCCCTATGATGGGGGCGATCCTCCCTTTAACATCGAGCACCCTTGCCAAATCATCCGCCTCATGCGTCGACGCCCCACCGGGGGGGTCTTACCTGGTCCAACCTTAATTGGCGGGTCATTACCGCGTTGTTCCTGATTCATCTGTTGGCGTTGCCGGCGGTGTGGTTGGGGCTGTTTTCCTGGAGCGGGCTGATCCTGGCGGTGTTTTTCATCTGGCTCACCGCCGGGGTGGGGATCACACTGTGCTTTCATCGGCTGCTGACCCACCGTTCGTTCCGCACGCCCAAGTGGTTCGAGCGGGTCCTCACGTTGTGTGGATGTCTGGCCTGGCAGGGCGGGCCGATCGCCTGGGTGGGGATGCACCGTCTGCACCACAAGCACGCGGACACCGACCACGACCCCCACAGCCCGCAGCACGGCTTCGGCTGGTCGCACATCCTCTGGATGATGCAAAAACGCATCGAAGGCCTCGAAGCCCCCGACGCCGCGCGGGACCTGCAGCGTGATGCATTTATGCGATGGATCGACCGCTGGTTCTGGTTGCCCCAGGTCGTGCTGGCGGTGGTGCTACTCGGGCTGGGCTGGCTCATCGGCGGGTGGATGCTGGGTTGCTCCTGGGTCGTCTGGGGCGTGGCGGTCCGCAGCGTATTCGTGTTCCACGCCACGTGGTTCGTCAACTCAGCCGCCCATACCTGGGGCTACCAAAACTATCCGACTACCGGAGAACGTTCGACCAACCTGTGGTGGGTCGCGCTGCTGTCGTTCGGCGAGGGCTGGCACAACAACCACCACGCCCACCCCCGCTCGGCCTCGCACGGGCTGCGGTGGTACGAGTTCGATATGACTTGGTGGACGATCCGCCTGCTGTCCTGGGTGGGGTTGGCTGACAAACTGAATCGGCCCAAACCCGAGCAGATGCCGGGCAAGCAGACGGTCAAACTTTCTCAGTAGTTCCTCTCAACATCGATTATTCGGAACCGCCTCGAACCTCTATATCGATGGCGTTTGGTCCGAAGCGTTTTGATCGTAAACGGCCAAAGCGTCGGTCGGTGGTTTGCTTTGCCCGGGTTTGGCTACGCCCGGTGGGCGGGGGTAGGATTGTGCGATGCAGGCGATAGGACGATGGTTGTGGAGGCTGGGGCCGGGCAATCCGATGGTGGTGCGGATCGTGGAGGGCGGGTCACGGCGAAGTCAGCATCTCTGGGCGCGGATGGGATACCTGGGGGTGCTGATCGGGTTGGTGGTCATGGGGCTGCTGACCAGCGGGGGGCTGGGGGAGAACGTGGACCTGGGCGACCTGGCGATTTCCGGCTCGTGGGTGTTTGCGTTGGTGGCCTACGGGCAGGTGGTGGGGGTGTGTCTGCTAGCGCCGCTGTTCATGGCCGGGGCGATCGCCTCGGAACAGTCGGGCAAGACCTACAACATCTTGCTGACCACGCCGTTGTCGAATCTCCAGATCGTGCTGGGGTCGCTGATGGGGCGATTGTTTTTTGTGCTGGCGTTGCTGCTCAGCGGGTTGCCGTTGTTCGCGGTGGTGCTGGTGTTCGGCGGGGTGAGGACCGAATCGGTGTTGGTGGCGTTTGCCGTGGCGGGGTGCACCGCGGTGCTGGTGGGTAGCGTGGCGGTGACGCTGAGCGTGGTGCGGGCGGGGGGGCGGAAGGCGGTCTACGTCTTCGTGATCGGGATCGCGGGGTATTTGGGGGTGGTCTACGGGCTGGACCGGGGGCTGGTGCGGGTCATCGATCCGGCCCCGACGACGACGTGGCTGACCGCGTGGCATCCACTGCTGGTGTTGGAATCGTCGCTGCTGACCACAAATTATCGGCCACCGACGCCGCAGGAGCTTTCAAGCGCCGCGGCAACCGGGGGGGGAGGGGGGGAGAGGCGGGGGGGCTGAGCTGGTGGGGATGGACCCGGGTGCATCCGCTCGGGGCATTTGCCACCTGGACGCTGGGTCTGAGCGTGGTGCTGGTGCTGGGTTGCGCGGTGTTTTTACGGCGGGTCGGGCAGGGGGAGAGTGTGTGGGCGATGAAGGTGGGGCGGGCGCTGCGGCTGACGCGGGGGGAGCGGACCCACGCGCCGCGGGAGGTCACGGGCAATCCGATTGCGTGGCGGGAGGCCAAGACGCGGGGCAAGTTTTTTGGGGGGATCGTGGGGCGTTGGGGGTTTGCGGTCGTGGGCTGGGCGGCGGCGGCGGCGTGGGTCTGGGCGTACCACACTGGGCGGTTGCCGGCGTTGCCCGATACGACTCCTGCGGCAGGCGGGGCGATCGGGGGCAGCGTGGTGATGCTGCCGGACCACGAGGTGTTTCGGCGGGGGCTGAAATGGCTGGTGCTGCTGGAGGTGACGCTGGTGTCGCTGGTGGCGATCTATATGAGTGCCGGGTGCGTGAGTCGGGAGCGGGAGGACGGGACGCTCGACATCTTGCTGACCACGCCGGTGTCGCCGCGGCAATACGTGTGGGGGAAGCTGCGGGGGCTGGTGCGATTTCTGGGTTGGCTGGTGGCGGTGCCGGTGGTGACGCTGGGGGGCGTGGGGGCCTACGTGTTGGTGGGGCGGTCGCAGGGCTGGCCGACGGCGACGTTCACTTACTATGTGCCGGTGACCGGAGGGCGAGGGGGGCGGAGGGGGGGTGGTGAGCGGGGGGGGGGTGGTGCCGGGGCTGCCGGTGGTGTTGCCGGAGGCGGGGTTATGGCTATTGCTGATGCTGGTGCCGTTCGTGGCGTTGTGCGTGGCGGCGGGGATGGCGTGGAGTTTGAAGGCCAGGGGGGTGATGGGCGCGGTCGTGCCGACGCTGGGCATCATGGGAGCGGTGGCGTTGGTGCTGGGGTTGTGCGGGGTGTCGGATTTTGGTCAGACGGCGGTGGTGGGTCCGATCGTCAACGCGTTCAGCCCGGTCTCGGGGACGATGATGGTGATCGATCCGTGGAGCCGGGTGAACGGGTTTGCCGAATCGGTGGGATTTGGCCGCGGGTCGCTGGCGTTTGCGGCACTGGCGGCGGCGGGCGGCTACGGCACGATCGTCTGGGGGATGATCACCTCGATGGTGCGGGGCTTTGACCGTACGGTGCGAGAGCTGGCGGGGACCGGGTGAGCGTGAAAACGCCAGCCTCCCCACGGGGGCTGGGTCATCCGCCACCCCCCGGGGCGGCCGGGAACCGGTGATCGATCGGCGTCGGATCAGGCGGCTTGCGCGGCAGACGCTCCATCAACGTCGGGCCCGAGTCGTTCGGGTACGAGGATGTCGAAAGGCTCGGCCAGGAGCCCGCGGTCGGCGTGGGCCCGCAGCTCGCGCGAGCAGGGCGGGGGTGAGTTCGCGTCCACGACCCAGGAGGGGGCGGGCGTTGCAAAGCAGCACGGGAGCCGCGGTGAACATGCCCACCTGCAGCTGATCGATATGCAGGGCGTGGAGCTGAGCCACGGCGTCCTCGCATTCGGTGGTGGCCATGGACATCAGGGCTTCGATCACGGTCGGGCAGGACTCGCCGAGGATGCCCGCGACGTACTGGCGGGCGGCCAACTCGCTGCCGGCTTCGTCGTAGACCTCGGCAAACTTCAGCGCCACGCGGAGGACGCACCCGCCCCAGGCGACGGCGGTTTCGCCGTCAGGATTGGCGTTGGACAGGCGCGGCTGGGAGGTGGGCTCGGCCGCATCGTACTGGCGGGCGATGATCCGGCCGGGGCGTTCAAGCCGGGGTATATTCGCGAGTAGCTCCTGGGCCCGTTGGGGGTGGCTGAGCAGCAGCGCGCGGTCGCCCGGGTCCGTCAGGGCCTGGGGGTCGGCATCGACCAGATGCTGGGGCAAGGTGGACCGGCCGATCTGGCTCAGCAGGGCGGCGACTTCGTGGGTCCACAGATCGGGCAGGTCCATGCACTGCACCAAGCGCGGACGGTGCGCCGGACCCGGCCGGATTGCTGGGTGAGTTCGGGGCGTCCCAACCCCAGCAACCCGGTGAGCAGGCGGACCGAGCCGGTGAGGGTCTTGTGGAGCAGCACCTGCTCAGCGGATAGCAGTTCGTGCTGCCGCAGTGCCGCATCGAGGGCGGGCTGCATCACCTCGGGCGGGCAGGGCTTGTTGAGATAGCGAAACACCTGGCCGCGGTTGACCGCATCGACCGCGGTCTCGAGGTCCGAGTTGCCGGTGAGCATGAGGTAGACCGCCTGGGGGGCGATCCGGCGGGCCTGATCGATAAAGGTGATGCCGTCCATGCCGGGCATCCGCATGTCGGTGATGACCACCGCCAGGTCGGGGTTTTGACAAAGCTCCGCCAGCGCCTCGGCAGCACCCTGGGCAAACACGATGTCGTAGCGGCTGCCGAGGGTGCGGCGAAAACTGTTGAGCACGTTGACTTCATCATCGACAAGCATGATCTGTGGCATGGGAGAACTCCGGCCCGGAAGGGCGTTAGGCGGCATGAGAAACGGAAGAAGGGGCGGTCACGGACGCAGCGGGCAGGCGGAGGCGGAACGTGGCGCCGCCGCCGGGGGTATCGAAGATATCGATCTCGCCCTGGTGTTGCCGGACGATGACTTGCTGGGCGATGGCCAGGCCCTGGCCGGTGCCGTGTCCGAGCGTCTTGGTGGTGAAAAAGGGGTCGAAGAGCTGGGACCGTTGCGCGATGGGGATGCCCGGGCCGTTGTCGATCACTTCGATGTCGATGGCCTGGTCGGTCTGTCGCGTACGGATCAGGATACGGCCCGTCAGGTGTCGGCCGGCTTCGGCGGGGCGGTGGGCTTCGATAGCGTCGGTCGCATTGACAATCAAATTCACCAGCACTTGGCCCAACGCTCCGGAATGCCCGTGGACCTCTTGGATCCGGTCATCGAGGTCGAAGTCCAGCTCGGCCACGTATTTCCAGCGGTTGCGGCAGATGGTGGCGGAGGTGCGGAGGACGCGGTGCAGGTCGAACGCCTGGGCGGCGGCGTCGCCAGGGTGGGAGAGCTCGCGCATAGCCATGACGATTTCAGCGATGCGGTCGAGGCCCTCCAGAGATTCACGAAGCGCCAGGGGGGCTTCCTTATCAATAAATTCGTAGTCAATCTCTCTTAGGGTCTGTTGCAACGAGGCGATGCGCTGCTCCCAGCTCAGCGGGTTGTCCTTGTCGTTGAGCATCTGACCCTGCACGGCGGTCACGCGGCGGAGCTTCTCGAGGGCGTCGCATAGGAAGCGGACATTCTCGGCGACAAACTGGGTGGGGGTGTTGATCTCGTGGGCGATGCCCGCAGCCAGCGAGCCGATGGATTCGAGCTGATGGGTGTGGGTGAGTTGGCGTTCGAGCTCTTTACGTTCGGTGATATCGACCACCGTGCCCAGCAGGCCGATGGTCTGCCCGTCGAGGTCGGCCAGGGGGACTTTGCTGGTGAGATAGATACGGGTTTGTTCGTCGGTTCCGACGACCTGGTCTTCGATATTGAGCAGCGAGACGCCGGTGCGAAAGACTTCGCTTTCCTGATCGGCGGCGGAGCGGGACTGCGGGTTGTCGGTTTGGTCGGGGGCGGGGGGCAGGGCGCGGGGGTGCCGATGAGTTGATCGGGCAGGGCGTGGCCGTGGAGCCTGGCGTAGGCGTGGTTGCAGCCGAGGATCAGGCCTGCGCGGTTTTTCCAGAAGATGCCCTGGGGCACGGTGGAGAGGATGAGTTGCAGCATGGCTTGCTCGCGGTCGAGTTTCTTGCGGAGTTCAATCTCCTGAAGGTGGATGGTTTCGAGTTCGAGATTCTGACGATGCATCTCCCGGCGTCGGCGGTCGAGGTCTTTGAACACGCGCCGCAGGGCGAGATAGAAGACCGTGCCGCCCAGCAACACGACCAGCACGACGGTCGCCGAGATGCCGTTGCGGAGCAGCTGAAAACGGTGGCGATCGCGTTCGATCTGCAACGTCAGGGCTTGGACTTTCTTCCCGGCCCGTCGGTTGAGGGCGTCGAGGTCGTGCTCAAGTTCGTCCAGTGCGGCGATATGACGTTCCAGATCGAGTCGATGTGGACCCACAAGATTCGGCGGCGACGGCAACGCTGCGACTGCAGAATCGTTTTGAAGGGACCGACTCAGATCAGCTCGGCCGCTGAGGGTGAGGATCTGCTCGCGATGCCGGGCGGTGGCTTGGCCCAGCCGGTCGAGCTCGGGATCCAGGTCACGGAACGTGCGGGGCAGTTGGCGGTAGGTCTCCCGGCTACGGTCGAGTTCCTCGCGGTTATGAAGAACTTGCACGGTGGGGGGGACGGGGGGGTGGAGGGGGTGGGGGGGTGGGCTTGGGCATCGCTGCCGACGTGGTGGTTCAGCGCCAGCCGACGGACCGCGGTGTTGGTACGTTGCTCGTGGTGGACCACGCCTTGCACGTGGCCGAGGCTTTGGGTCATGCACTGGACGCGGACCTGATCCTGGCGAAGCTCGCGCTCGAGATAGAACTCGATGCCGTGCAGCAGCAGGATCGAGCTGCAGACCAGGCCAACCGCCAGAGCGGTGTAAATCTTGATGGAATCGACGCCGGTAGCCGGACGGATGAAGCGACGGATCACGACCGGCCCTCCGTGAGGGAGGGCATGGGTGGTGAAACCAGCCGGGATCGGATACCGCCGCGAAAGGGCGTAGGCGAGAAAGTCCGGAATGCAGGACCCCGGCAGAAATGTCAAATCTAAAGCACATGATCGACTCTCGTCGAACCCCACTGATCTTTCGGACGATTGCTTACCCGAGTTAACCCTATTGTCATATTCCCCAAAATAAGTCCCTTCCGCGGAGCGTTTCGATTCGGTGGCGCGGCGAGCATAAGATGCAGTAGGCTTTTACTTTCCCCCCCCGCCCCGCCCCGCCCCGCCTCCGGTGTCCACCCCACGGCGGGCGGTTCAAGAACGACTTGGTATTGAGGTCTCATCATGCAGCTTTGGCAACCGGCCATCCCCGACCGCTACCACGCCATGGACGACGCGGCGCTAGAGCGCAGCATCTTTCGGCGCAAAAGGAGCTCGGCTCGGACCTGGTGATCCTGGGCCACCATTACCAGCAGGATCAGGTAATCCAGTTTGCCGACTTCACGGGCGACAGCTTCAAGCTTTCGCAACTCGCGGCGGAAAAGGTCGCGGAGGTCGGGGCCAAGTACGTCGTGTTTTGCGGGGTGCACTTCATGGCCGAGACCGCGGACATCCTGACGCCCGAGGGCACCGCGGTGATCCTGCCGGACCTGGGGGCGGGCTGCTCGATGGCGGATATGGCGGACTACGACCAAACCGTCGAGGCGTGGGAAGCGATCCACGAGGCGCTGGGTCAGGCGATCCCGCAGGGAGAAGAATCGACCGGGACCCACCGCGTGATCCCGGTGTGTTACATGAATTCCACCGCGGCGATCAAGGCGTTTTGCGGAGAGCACGGCGGGGCGGTGTGCACGTCCAGCAACTGCGACATGGTGTTTGACTGGGCCCTGGCGGGCGGGGACACGCCGCTGGCCGCGGGTGAGGAGATCAAAATCCTATTCCTGCCCGATCAGCACCTGGGACGCAACACCGGGGCGGCGGCGGGGTTCGATCCGGTCACGCAGTTGTGCCTCTGGGACCCGCGTGATCCCGACGGGCAGGGCGGCTGCGACGCGGCGGAGATCGCGGCGAGCCGGATGATTTTGTGGAAGGGCCACTGCTCGGTGCACAAGCTGTTTCGGCCCGAGCACGTGGACCAGATCCGTGCCCACTGGCCGGACGTCACGGTGATGGCCCACCCCGAATGCGCTTACGAGGTCTGCCAGAAGGCGGACCTGACCGGCAGCACAGAAGGCATCATCCGCGCCATCGAAGACGCTCCGCCCGGCAGCCGGTGGGCGATCGCGACCGAGGTCCACCTGGTGAAGCGCCTCGGCGACGCCGCGGCCAAGCGGGGCGTGACCGCCCGGATTTTGAGCGACTGTCAATGTCTGTGCACCACCATGTACCGGATCGATCGGCCGCACCTGCTATGGATCCTCGATAATCTGGCGGAGGGCAAGGTGGTGAATCAGATCAGCGTGCACCCCGAGGCCCAGCGCCTGGCGATGATTGCCCTGGAGCGGATGCTGCGGATCACCGCCGCGGGCCGAGCCAAAGCGCATGAGCCGGCGGCCCTCACCGATTGATCCGGCTGGAACCAATTTACAAAAAGTGACTCGTAATCTGAGACACCGCTTGACAAGTGGTGACCGGGTGCCCATGATTCTGCGAATGGGTCTCAATAGCGAAAATGATAATCAGTTATCGGCCGTCTCGACGGATGCGATGATCACACTGGACCGCTTGCCCCCCCGCACGCCGGCGGTGGTCAGCCGGGTGCTGACTGATACCGAGGAGGTGGCCCGGATGCAGGCGATGGGGGTGTGCGAGGGTCGGCCGATCCACACCGTGCGGGCCGGCAGCCGGATGGTGGTCTGCGCCGCCGGGTCGCGGATCGGACTCGACCGCCGCTTGGCGGCCTCGGTGCTGGTCACCCCGTTGACCGACGAGGCGGGGCCGCCCTGCCTGGGCTGAGCCTACGAAACATCCACGGCTCCCGCCAACGCGGTTGACCACGAAAACAGATCGGCCCGCGTCATGCCCACGCTCACCCCCCCCCCTTCTCCGCCCCCGCCCGCTTCCTCACCCGGCGGGGCGGGCGAGCTGCCGCCGCCCGACGGCAACCGGACCCCGCTGCGCATTTCCGGGGTGGTGCAGCCGACCGTCAGCGGCCGACGCAGCGGCACCACCGACGCGGTAGTCGCGCTGCTGGGCAATCCCAATGCCGGCAAAACCACCCTGTTCAACCGGCTCACGGGCATGCGCGCCAAGACCGCCAACTACCCCGGCACCACCCTGGAAGTCCGGCGGGGGGTGGCGGACCTGGAGAGGCTGCGGGTGACCGTGTTGGACTTGCCGGGTTTGTACGGCCTCGGCGAGGCGACCAACCAGCAAAACCCCGAGGAAGCGGTGGCCGACGACGCCCTCCGTGGACAGTCGCCGGGCCTGCCCAAACCCGCGGCGGCGATCGTGGTCATCAACGCGCTCAGCGTCGCCCGGCACTTGTATTTGGTCAGCCAAGTGCGACAAACCGACGTGCCGATCGTGGTCGCGCTGAACATGATCGACGTGGCGGAACGCGAAGGCGTGTCGGTGGACATCGCGGCTCTGCGGGAAAAACTGGGGGCCCCGGTGGTGCCCATCAGCGCCCGTAACGGCCGGGGGCTGGTGGAGCTTCGGCGGGAGCTGGAAGCGGTGGTCGCCGACGACAAGCGGGTGTCGGTGCCGGTGCCCGACGAACTCGCGGCGTGCAGCAAATGCGGCGGATGCCCCCATGCTGCACGGCATGCGTGGGCGTCGGACGTGGCGGCGGGATCGGTGCGGGAGATGAGCGCCTCTGCCCGGCGGTGGGCCGAGCGGGCCGATACTTTGCTGACCCACCCGGTGGCGGGGCTGGCGGTGTTCGCGGCGATCATGGCGGGGTTGTTCGTGTTGATCTTTTCCACTGCGGCGTTGCCGATGGACCTGATCGACGGCGGTGTGGCATGGCTACAGGGGGCCATCGGACCTTGGCTGCCCGCCGGCGATGTGCGGAGCTTTGTCGTGGACGGGGTCATCGGCGGGGTGGGGGGCATCCTGGTTTTCCTGCCGCAGATCTGCATCCTGTTTTTCATCCTTACGTTGCTGGAGGACACCGGCTATCTCGCGCGGGCCGCGTTGGTGATGGACCGGATGATGTGCAAGGTCGGGTTGCCCGGCAAGGCGTTTGTGCCCATGCTCTCGGCCCACGCCTGCGCGATCCCCGCCATCATGGCGACCCGAACCATCGAAAACCCGCGGGACCGACTCGTCTCGATCCTCGTGATCCCGCTGCTGACCTGTTCCGCCCGCTTGCCGGTCTACGCAATGATCACGGCCTTGCTGTTCCGCGACGACCCGTTGATGGGCGGGCTGGTGTTTTTCGGGGCTTACGCGTTGGGCATCGTGGCGGCACTCGCGGTGGCGTTCGTGCTCAAGCATTCCTTACTGCCCGGCCGTGCCCGGCCGCTGGTCATCGAATTGCCCGACTTCCGGATGCCCAGCCTGCGGGTCGCGCTGACGACGATGCTCGACCGCGGGATGATCTTTATCAAGAACGCCGGCACGGTGATCCTGGTGATTTCCATCGTGCTCTGGGTGCTCTCGACTTACCCCAAACTCGACGAGTCCCGTGTGGCGGAGGTGGCGACGCCCGGCGACGCGGCGATGCTCGCTACGCTCGATTCGGAAATCGCCGACGCCCGGGCCGCGGGCCAACTCGACACCGCCGCCGAATTGACCGAGAGCTACGGCCTGATCGTCGGCAAATACGAGGTTGCCCACTCCTTTGCCGGGAAGCTGGGCCGGGCGGTCGAGCCGGTGTTTGCCCCGCTGGGCTTTGATTGGCAGATTAATGTGGGGGTGATCACGTCGTTTGCCGCGCGGGAGGTGGTCGTCTCGACGCTGGCGATCGTCTACGGGCTGGGCGAAGACGCGGCGGAGGAGCCTCTGACGCTCAGCGAGACGCTGGCCAAGCAGACCCACCCCGACGGCAGCCCGGTGTTCACCCTCGCGACCTCGCTGAGCCTGCTGGTCTTTTTCGTGCTGGCGATGCAGTGCCTGCCGACGCAGGCGGTCGCCCGCCGGGAAACGGGGGGGTGGAAATGGCCGATCTTTCAGCTGGCGTACATGACGGTGTTGGCCTACGGGGCGGCCTGGGTGGTTTATCAAGTGACCTCCGCGCTGACCTAGCGAATCGACCGAAAAGAGTCAACCACTTTCTGCGCGATCCTGTTGCCCCGGTCCCGGCCGCGCGGTACGGTAGGACATGCCCCCCACCCAAGACCTCCTCCACGAAGCCGGCCACAAAACCCAGGACTCGGAGTTTTTTAACCCCGTCCCCGACGGTTACCAAACCGGCAAACACAAGTACGTCATCGTCTTCGGCACCGTCCTCTCGGGACTGGGCAAAGGCATCTTCTCCTCGTCCTTAGCCAAGCTGCTCAAAGACAAAGGCCTGAGCGTGGCCCCCATCAAGATGGAGGGCTACCTCAACATCGACTCGGGCACGCTAAACCCCTACCGCCACGGCGAGGTGTTTGTCCTCGACGACGGCCTCGAAACCGACATGGACCTGGGCACCTACGAACGCCTGCTCGACCAAGACCTCACCCGCGCTAACTACACCACCTCGGGCCAGATCTACCGGCGGGTGCTGGATAAGGAACGGCAGGGCGGCTACCTCGGCCGGGACGTGCAGATGATCCCGCACGTCACCGGCGAGGTGAAATTCATGCTTCGCGAACTCGCGATGAAGCAGCGAGCCGACGTGGTCTTCATCGAAGTCGGCGGCACCGTGGGTGACCACGAAAACGCCTTCTACATCGAAGCGCTCCGCCAACTCGCTTTCGAAGAAGGACAGGGCAACGTCTGCTACGTCGCGCTGACCTACGTCATCGAGCCCCCCGCCCTGGGTGAGCAGAAAACCAAAGCGGCGCAGCTGGGACTGAAAAAATTGCTCGAAGCCGGCGTGCAGCCCCATATCATCGCCGCCCGGGCCAAAAATCCCGTCGAGCAAGGGGCGAAAGAAAAAATCGCGATGTTTTCCAACGTCCCGATGAACCGCGTCTTCTCCATGCACGACCGCACCTCGATCTACACCATCACCGAATCGCTACGCAGTGAGGGCATGGACCGCGAAGTCCTCACGATGCTCGACCTCCACGGCCGGGTCGACGCCAACCACGAAGACGACGCCCGCGGCGAGTGGCGCAGCTTCGTCAAAAAAATCACCCGCCCCCGCAAGTTTAAAACCCACATCGGCATCACCGGCAAATACGCCCAGTTGCCCGACGCCTACGCCTCGATCGGCAAAGCGCTCGAACACTGCGGAGCCCACCTCAACGCCGACGTGCAGATCGATTGGATCGACACGACCCAGTTGGACACCGACCGCGTGGGGCCCACCCTCGAACACTACGACGGCGTGATCGTACCCGGCGGCTTCGGGCACCGGGGTACCGAGTCCAAGATCGCCTGCGTGCAGTATTGCCGGGAAAAGCAGATGCCTTACTTGGGCATCTGCCTAGGGTTTCAGATGGCGGTGGTGGACTACGCCCGCAACGTGGTGGGCCTTTCCGAAGCCGGCTCGTCGGAGTTCGATCCCAACTCGGCCCACCCGGTCATCGACATCCTGCCCGAGCAGAAAAAAATCGAGGGCCTGGGCGGAAACATGCGGCTGGGCGGCAAGGACGTGCTCATCCAACCCCACACTCTAGCGGCATTCCTCTTCAAAGAAGAGGGGGAACCGCGGGTCAAGGGGTCTAGGGGGCATGGGAAAGCTGGCGAATCATCACCCTCGGCCGCCAAGCCCCTGGACCCCTCCGAGCCTTTCACCATACGTGCCCGTTTCCGCCACCGCTTCGAGGTCGATCCAAGCTACATCGAACGGCTCGAAGCCGCGGGGCTGATCTTCTCGGGCCGGCACCCCGAGCAGCCGATCATGCAGGTCCTCGAACTGGCGGACCACCCTTATTTCATCGGCGCCCAGTTCCATCCGGAACTCACGAGTCGGCCGCTCCACCCGCAGCCTATGTTTATGGGCCTGGTGGCCGCCGCGATACGCCGGGCATATCCCGATGTCGCCGACGCGGACATCTCGGCCCGCTGGCTGCGACCCTCGTCCCCGCAAATGCCCCCCGCGTCCCCCGCGGCCCGGGCTGACAAACCCAAGCCCGTGACCACGGCGGTCTGACCCACGAGTCACGGAACGACATCCCATTCATCCAGTTTGTCAACCGTCGTTGCCGCATCGCGTCCGCAGCACTGGTTGTTGCTATGACTCGTGCTAGGCTATGTCACTGACGCCACAGGAAACATCGTTGGTCCTGCTCTGCGCCACTAAATAGTGCAGCCCGGGACCCGGATGTGTCGATGCAATCGATTGTTTTTGCCTTCGCCCACCCGAGGTTTTCTTATGGCTCTCGCTCCGTTGCTTTTCGTTCGTCCCCGTGAGATTTCGACCGACGGCTTAATAGCTGCATTGCTTTCGATCGCGTGCTTGCTGCATCCGGCGACCGCTGTGGCGGGGAAAGTGCTGCTGACCAACGATGACGAGCTTTCGGGGGTGGTGACCGAGCGCGACGAGACGGGCCTGACCCTGGAGCACCAGGACCTGGGCACCCTGCGTCTCGAGGCGGCCAACATCCAAGACGTCACGCTCAAAAAATCCGATCCCGCCTACGTCAAGCCCACGGTGCCCGACTTCTTCTGGGGCTGGGACAAAACGGTCTCCGCGGGACTCAACGGCAGCGACGGCAACACCGAAACATTGAGCCTCTACGCAAGATTCGAGACCGGCTACGAAGATGAAAATGATCGTTGGGCATTCGATGCCAGCGTGTTCTATGCCGAAAACGACGGCGAGGAAACGCAGAACGAATTTCAGATCAGTCTCACCAAGGACTGGCTCTTTGAGGGTGAGCCGATGTTTTACTGGGTCAACACTAAATACGAAAACGATCGGTTCACCGGGTTTAAGGAACGCACCTCGGGTTTTGCCGGCATCGGTTACGATTTCGTCCAAGATCAGGACTACACCCTCATCGGCCGGCTCGGTGTCGGCGGTCAGTACGAAGCCGGACGCGTTAACGAGTTCACGCCCGAAATGCTGATCTCTCTCGAAGGCAAGTGGCAAATCAACGACGCTTCGTCGCTGCGCTACTACACCTTCCTCTACCCCTCGCTCGACCCGGCGTTCAGCGAATTTCGCAACGTCAGCGGGTTGGCATACAAAGTCAGCGTCGATAAAGCCAACGGGCTGAGCCTGAAAGCCGGCGTCGAAAACGAATATCAATCCGAAGTCGCGGTGGGCACCGAAAAGAACGACCTCAAATACTTCGCGGCATTGGTTCTAGACTTCTAATCCGACACGGCTCCAAACTTCCATAGTGAATACATGGACGCTGGCGGTATCAAATTAAAACACAATATCGCAGGCAGGGGGCATGCTCGGAGCCAGATGCCTCTCGGTCAGTGTTTTCAGAGATCGGGTTCTTCCAGGGGTACGGGGCAGACCTCGCGGCGGCCGCAATCGGTGCAGCATTCACCTTCCCAAAGAGAGTTGAACCGTTCGAGGACCGCATCGATGAGCGCGGGGCTTCGGCTGATCACGCCCCACTCGAAATTACGTCGGGTCGGACCCTTGGCCCCCAGGCCCGCGCCGGTTAGATTGGCCGACCCGAGGTAGAGCCACCGGGCATCCACGACCACCGCCTTGGCGTGCAACCGCGGGCAACGGCGTACGGTCAGTCGGCCCGCCGCGGGGGCTGTCCCCCGGCGATGCGTCACCCGGCCGCGTAGCTTGAGTTGTTGCAACGTCGGGCCGCTGGGCACGCCCGCGTGCAGCACGCGAACCTCAACCCCCCGGTCCGCCAATTCTCCAAAATGCTGCACGATCGAGGGCGCTTCGTTTTGACGGCCCCGACTTCGGGTCACGGGCCTTCCGATCCCGACCGATCCCGGGGCAAGCATCGCCTTGAAATCGGCCGTGGAAACGTCGAGGCTGACTTTGGCCTGCAACATCCCTTCCTGCACGACGCGGCGGAGGTGGTCGTGGTCCGCCACCAACTCGACTTCGCCCCGGATGACGGTGTCGGTCGGCAAAAATACAAGATCGTCACGGTTCCGGGCCATCCGGATCTATCGGGCGATACTCGGCCATTCCGCGAAACATAGCGGAAGGGTACTGGACCGATCGGCGTAGACCCCGCAACCGCTTGCCCTATAACGCTTCTCTGCCAACATAAAACACCCACTCGCAAAGAGTGGGCGTTGAAGATCATTCAGGGGTCAGCGGAAGGGGGGTTGGGGGGAGGGTTACCCGAGGTACTCGTCTTCGAGGGTGACCCGGATTTTTTCCAGGGCTTTGTTCTGGATCTGGCGGACACGTTCCTTGGTAACGCCGATGAGCTTGCCGACCTGCTCCAAGGTCATGGGTTTGTCTTCGGGGTCACGCTGGCGCAGCGTATCGGGGAGCTTGAAGTCGGGGGTCGCGGCCTCGGCAATTGCAGGATTTTCTTTCAGCGAAAAACGGGGCTTGGCGGGAGCCTGGCCTTCGTAAGCGGAGGGTGCGGCCACATTAAAACGGGCCGCCACCACGGTACGCTCGACATCGGAAAGCTCGGCAAGGTTGTCCTGCACAATCCGCTTGACTTCGTCGGCACAATCATCCTCGTGGCTCGCGTTCTTTTCCGACTGGTAATTGGAACGCTCGAGCTTGGGATCAAAATCAACGGGAAACATCTGACGGTGCTTGCTGAGCTTAATGCCCTGGCGGGAGAAGGCTTTCAAGATTGCACGGCAGGCATAAGTTGAAAACTTAAAGCCCCGCCCCACATCGAACTTGTCCGCCGCACGGAGCAAGGCCATATTGCCCTCACTGATCAGATCCGCGAAGTCGCTGGTGTGCATCCGTGTTCGCTTGGCCATCGCCAGGACCAACGCGAGGTTGGTGTCCGCCACTTGAGTACGCAGAGCGTCGGCCCGGACGTACCAGTCCAGCATCTCACGCTCCAGCGTCTGCCGCTGCGCTGAGGTGATCGGCGTGGCGTCATCATTCACCTGCAGCAACACGTCCCGGCGGTCGCAGACCTGCTTGCGACAGAAATTGAATTGTGAAAATAGCACCCGTTCCTGTGCGGCGGTCAGCAGCACACTGCCGGTGTTGCGTGACAACGAGACCGTGTCGGCTCCGGGCGTGCTGGGGTCCATCAACCGCTGATACCATGAGACATCGGGCAGGGGCACGGGTTCGGGATCGACAAAGACGGCCTGATAAGCCGCTTCGTATTCCTGCTCAAAAAGCTCGTGATCGACGTATTCGTACTTCTGATTAAGAAGGCGATCAACGATTTTGCGCTCGCCCGGACGCAGGGCAGCCCCGGCAGTCTTGCGTCGGCCGGGCATCGGATGATCCGAATGCAGGGGCGTCAAGGTCGTCGCGGCCGCGGTCGGGGCTTCTGCGGGGCGTCGGCGGCGAGCTTGGGCCAGCGGCGAATCGGTATGGGCAAGGGTAGTCATGGTCGAGTCTTTCTAATGCTTAACGTTCTAAACCAGCAGATCCAAACCGCGAAAATCGTGTGCCGTAGTTCTCAGGACCGGACCCAATGTTATTGAAGGCGTATTAGATGTTCGCACAAGCAATCTATCCGTTTTGGCCTTAGGGTTCAACCCTAATTAGTACGCTTTCCGTCTCTTTTAAGTTCGCATCACTCGACGCGTTGGATGCAATTGGGCATGAATTATCGGCAGGTCTAGTACCTGCCGAGGGTTAACGTGCGACGGTCGGGCCTTATTCCTGGCCTGATCCAGATCGTGCCCCTTGACCGCCAACGTCTTGACCCGTGTTCCCCGGAGGTCTAGACTCGGAATCGATAGCGGGAGACGGTTGATGTTCTCTTTAAACGGTATCCTGCTTTCCGCAAGCTTCTGCCCCCGGCACCCTAACCCACTCCCGGAGTAAACTCATTATGGCTTTTGAAACGCCCGCCCTGCCTTATGCTCTCGACGCCCTCGAACCCGCCATCGACGCCAAAACGATGGAAATCCATTCCCAGAAGCACTGGGCGGGGTACGCCGCCAAGCTCAACGACGCGATCGAAGGCACGCCGATGGAAAATCAGTCGATCGAGGAAATCCTCAGAACCCCGGACCTGCCCAAAGCGGTCCGCAACAACGGCGGCGGGTACTACAACCACCGGCTGTTCTTTGAAACTTTGCAGGCTCCGAAAGACCACAACCAACCGTCGGGCGATCTCGCGGCCGCCATTGATAAAGACCTGGGCGGATACGAAGAATTTCAAAAAACGTTCAGCGATGCCGCGGCCACCCGTTTCGGCTCCGGCTGGGCGTGGTTGGGCGTGAAGGACGGCAAACTCAACGTCTGTTCCAGCCCGAATCAGGACAATCCACTGATGGACGTGGACACCGTCGATCACGGCTGCACGCCGATCCTGGGCATCGACGTGTGGGAGCACGCCTACTACCTTAAATACCAAAACAAACGTCCCGACTATATCGCCGCGTTCTTCAATGTGGTGAACTGGGACAAGGTGGCCGAGCATTACGCCGCGGCGAAGGGCTGATCGACGGATTGCCTTGATTTTTCTAGCCCATCCCTTTCCGGGGTGGGCTTCTTTATTAACCTGATGGCCCTATCGAGGATTTTGCATGGTTGGTCTGCTGTTGCCGTTGACCGTGATTGGGTTGTTGCTGTTGTGGGGTTGCGAGCCCGGGGGGACGGGTGCGGGGAGTGGGGGTGGTGCGGGGGATGGGGGGGATGGGGGGGGCGGGAGGGGTGCGATAGCGCAGCGTGGGGCGGTGGACCTCACGGCATCGCACCTTGATCCCCTGTTGGGCGATTACCGCATCGTGCTTCTGGTCGCCGATTCGGCAGAGCACGTCAGCCTGCAGGAGCAACGGGAGATGTTTCGGGACGCGGCCGTGGAACCGATGGCCGAGCGGGATCTGGTCGTGGTTGAAGCCATCGGATCGGCGACCGAGGTGCGGCAGCGTTTCGGGATCCCCGCGGACCAACCGTTTGCTTTCCTGCTGATCGGCAAGGACGGCGGGGTCAAACTCCGTCGCGACGTGCCGGTTTCTATAAGCGAAGTGAAAGCGCTGATCGATACGATGCCCATGCGGCAGCGCGAGATGCGCGAATTGCGCTAGCCTCGCAGGCCGGCGACCGACGCGTGGGCTCAAGGCGACTATTATCGGAGCGTTGCCGCGGGGATCATCGGCGTTCACGGAAACCCCGTGATCCGGTCGATGCGACATTCGCCCCATACTTTCACGATCAGGGACTATGAAACACTACGACGTCATCATCATCGGCACCGGCCCCGCGGGCCAAAAGGGCGCGATCCAGGCCGCCAAACTCGGCAAAAAAGTCGCCATCATCGAAAAAAGCAACGTCCTGGGCGGCGCGCAGATCAACACCGGCACGATCCCCAGCAAGACCTTGCGCGAGGCGGTCGTCCAGCTGACCGGCACCAATCGCCGGGGACTGTTCGGCGAGTCGTACCGCGTCAAAAAAGAAATCACCGTGGCGGACCTCATGGCCGCCAGCGCAAAACGTCATCCGCCACGAATGGGACGTGATCCGCAGCCAGTTCGAGCGCAATCACATCGACCTGATCTGGGGCACCGCGCACTTCGAAGGGCCCAATCTGCTGCTGATTACCCGGGAAGACGAAACAGAGATGCTCACGGCCGACAAATTCCTCGTGTCGGTGGGCACCCGCCCCGCCCGGCCCGACAACGTACCTTTTAATGGCAGCACGGTCTTCACCAGCGACGAACTGCTCAAGCTCAACCGCCTGCCCAAGACCATGATCGTCGTCGGCGGCGGGGTGATCGGCACCGAGTACGCCTCGATCATGGCGACGCTCGGGGTGCGGGTGACGCTCGTCGAAGGCCGACACCAGGTGCTGGGTTTCCTCGACCAGGAAATCGCCGGGGCATTTCAATATTTCCTTCGTCAGGAAGGAATCACGCTGCGTCTAGGCGAAAAGGTCAGCTCCATCCGCCAGGTCGAACACGACCGCGGGGTGGATCGCAACGGCGATGGCAAGAACGACCTGGTCCAGGCCGAGCTCGAATCGGGCAAGAAACTCCATGCCGAGACGCTGCTCTACGCCGTCGGTCGGCAGGGCGTGTGCGGTCCGCTGGGCTTGGACAACGTGGGCATCAGTTTCGACGACCGGGAACGGCTGGAGGTCGATGAGCATTACCAAACCAACATGGAACACGTCTACGCCGCCGGCGACGTGATCGGCTTCCCCGCGTTGGCGTCCACCTCGATGGAGCAGGGCCGGCGGGCGATCTGCCACGCCTTCGGCCAGGACGTGGGCAACTACAACACCGAGCTTTTTCCCTACGGCATCTACGCGATCCCCGAAATCTCGATGGTCGGCAAAACCGAAGAACAGCTCACCGAAGACGGCATCCCCTACGAGGCCGGCGTCGCAGGTTATAAAGAAATCGCCCGCGGCAAAATCCTCGGCGACGATCAGGGCATGCTCAAGATGCTCATCCACCAGGAAACCCACAAACTCCTGGGCGTCCACATCATGGGCACCCAGGCAACCGAACTCATCCACATCGGCCAGGCGGTGATGGCCCTGGACGGCACCGCCGAGTTCTTTATCAACAACGTCTTTAACTTCCCCACCCTCGCGGAATGCTACAAAGTCGCGGCGTACAACGGCCTGAACAAACTCGCGCACATCCGGTGACCTTCATGACCCTACGACGCCCCGCCCTCGCCGCCGCCCTGGCCCTGTGCCTGGGCAGCACCGGCTGCACCTACTACCAGATCCACGACCCCCACTCCGGCAAGACCTATTACACCCACAACTGGGATTCCAAGGGCGTCGAGTCCGGCGCGATCGTGTTCAAAGACCAAGCTACCGGCGCGGAAGTCACCCTGGCCAACCACGAGATCATTAAGATCAAGGAACGGCGTTACAAGGATGCCATTGATCGCCAACGCGACGTAGAAACGCATTAAGCGATTATTCATCTCGTTTGTCGCCGGGCTTGCCCGGCGCTGCGACGGTCCACGATCCACAGCGCCGGGCAAGCCCGGCGGCTAACCCGTTTGAAATCCACGTACACAAAAACTCAGCGACCGCAGCGCAAGTTATGGCAAGCTTTCCGTGTCCCGGTCTACGGTTAAACACCGCCGCGGAAGGGAAATCCCGCGCAATAACGCCGTTGACCCTCCCCGGCGGCGTTGTTAACGTCGGCCGCTATGAGCGATTCTCCGCCCCGCTTCTCCGACTCCGCCCCGACCCCGGCCGACCCGTCCGCTCAGGTCAGGCCCAAGAAGAAAATCCCCCGTTGGCTCCTTGTCACCGCGGCTTTGCTGCTGGTCACCCTGTCGATTGCCGGCGGCATCCTTGCGCTCACCGCGTGGAAAGTCGGCCAGGTCGGCTCCACCGCCGTCGAAGCCTGGGCGGGACGCTGGCTCAAGGCCCGCATCGAGGAAAATCTCAATCTCCGCTTGCACATCGATGATTTGGACTACCAGTATCCGCTGACACTGATGGTCCACGGCCTGCGTATCGAGGCCGACGACAGCCGCACGGCGGGCGCCACGCTGGACCTGCTCGTCGCGCAGCAGGCGGAGCTGACGCTCGCGCAGATTCCCGAAACCGGTCAGCCGCTGCTGATCGAACGCATGATCGTTCAGAGCCCCGAGGTCCGCCTGATCGAAGACCCCGTCGGCTTCGGCTACCTCGGGTTCAACGCGTTGACCCCGGAAGTCGCTATCCCGGGCCAAACCCACCTTACCGAGGACGGCCAATCGCCCCTAGGCGAGAACGCGACCCCGTCGACCCCCGAAACAAATAACGCCGAAGCTTCGGCCGATGCGCAAACAGACGGCGGTAAAAAAAGCCGGGTCTACGCCGACGACGACCTTCCCTCGCTGATGAACGGAGAGCTGGTGCCCGCGGACGTGACCAGCGCGACGACGCTGCCGATCCAATTGCGTCGGCTTGAGATGATCGATGGCTATGTGGAGTATCAACGGGCCTTTCCCGGGGCCGAGCCGATCCTGCTCGACGGCATCCAGATCGCCAGTGATCTGCTGCCCGAAGGCGACGACCGCTACGCCTATACCATCGGCATCGAGCGTGCGCCCGAACTGGTCGTGCAGCACGCCGGGACGATTGACGTGCACAACCTCTTGCTCGACGTAAGCCAACTGGCGATCCGGCTGAAGCTCGACGGGGCGGGCGACCAATCGTTGCCCATGGCGGTGCGGCGCCTGCTCCAGCAAAAACGCGTCCGCGGCGACTACCGCTTCGACATCGCCGGCCGGGTACCGCTCGGCGATCCGCTGGCCAGCGATCTCCAACTCACCGCGGAATTCGACGACTGCTTCCTCCGCCACGCCGGCTGGACCTACCCCGTCAAGTCGCTGCGCTACACCGGCGGCCTCCGTGACCACACCGTGCAAATCGCCCCCCTCAAACTCCAAGCCCTCGAAGGCGAAATCCAAGTCACCGGCGACCTGCAACTCAACGACTACTACAACGCCGACCTCAAGCTCGGCGTGCGGGGGGTCGAGGTCGGCATGTTCGCCGCCGACGACAGCGGGGCGACCCGCCAGGATTACCTCGGCAAGCTGGATGCCGATATCGACTGGAACGGATCGCTGAGCTATTACCATGTCGATTCCAACGGCGGCGGTAACCTGCGGTTCTACGAGGCCCGCCTCGCGGACATCCCCTTTCTCACCGAACTGGGTGACATCATCGGCGGCCGCGGCGACGGCGGTAAACTCGGACGCGACGAGGTCACCGCCCAGTTCAAACTGCTCCGCACCCACGCCTATCTCGATCCGTTTACCGCCTCCAGCGGCGTGGTCGGCGTATTCGGCACCGGGCGGGTTTACTTCGATCAGCGGATGAACCTGTTGTTCCGCGCCGGGCCACTAGAATGGCTGATCAAAATCATGGGCGGTAGCGAAGACAGCCGGTTCTTTCAGCTGCTTACCCAGTACCGGCTCTGGGGCACCTTCAGCGACTGGGATTACCGCATCGTCGATAAGGACGCTCGGCTGGACGAATAATTTCTAGAGCAGAACCAACTCAATCGTGGCACCCGCTACAAAACGAATCGGGTCAGGGTCAACACGCCACGATCAAAACACAATGCCCCCCGGGCGCGGCGAAGATCGCGGCCGGGGGGTTTTTCTACTTTCAGCATGATCGGAGCTATCGGATGCGGGGCCGGATCAGGGCAGAAGCTTTTGCATCGCGGTCCGCATTTTGGCCTGAATGATGTTGACGCCTTCGGACTCGATCAGGCTGATCTGCCGGGCGTATGCCACCAGCCGAGCCCCGTGGGGGAACTCGGCGGAGGTGGTGGCCTCGTCCGCGCCGCCGAGCGTGAAGGTCGCGGGTGATTCCAGCTGTTCCACGATGATCAGGTCGGCGACCAGCACCCATTCCCGCGTCGTAAAGAGCTTGGATTCCTCGGGCAGCTCGATGTCATCCAGGTCGATCGTGCGCGAAGCGTAGCCGACCACCCCGCTGCCCCCGTCGTCGCTGACGGTCGCCGCGGCATTCTCGAGCATACCCAGCCCGCGGGCGGTTTCGACGCCGCTGTCGGGCGTCGTGCTTTCGGCAAATTTCCGTAGCTTCACCGTCATCCGGAAATGCGGTGCTTCGTTATCTCCCACCAGGAGATAGCCCGCATCTTGGATGTAAGTTTTCAGATCGGCCGCGAGGGCGTCGGCGTCCAGTTGGGTCTCGTTTTCCACTTCCAGCGACGCGGTGCGCTGGGCGGGGGCGGCGTCTCCAGCTCCGGCGGCTGAACCAGCCAGACGACTTCGGACTTCACGTCGCTGCCCTCGTTGCCGAACAGGCCGGCGGTGCTGCGACAGCCCATCGGTGTGGCCACCATCAATCCCATCAGCAACAATGCACTCACCATCCGACCCGAAGTCAACGTTTTGCAGCAGACTGAAATCATCCTGGTCACCCTTTCGTTGGTGGCACGACCCCGCGGAGATGGCCGTGAAAAACTCTGAAACTCAATGTCGGAGTTTAACGCAATCTCCGAAGCGCTGGCAAACTATTCGCCCCCCGTACTTCGGGTATCAGCCCGGCAGTGCGCGACAAACGCGGCGTACTGCTCGGGGGTGTCGATCCCCGGGTGCGGAGCGTCGGCGTGGATGATGGCGATTTTATAACCGTGCTCCAGCACGCGGAGTTGCTCTAGCTTCTCCGCTTCTTCCAGCGGCGTCGGCTCGAGGTGGGGGTAACGCAACAAAAAGTCGCGGCGGTAGGCGTAGAGGCCCGGATGCTTGTAACGGGTGACCTTCGGCCGAACCGCGAGCAACTCCGCGTCGCGGTCGTGGGGAATCACGCTCCGCGAAAAATAGATCGCCCGGTCGTGGCGATCGATCACCAGCTTGACCACGTTCGGATTGGTCGGGTCCTCGTCGTCGGCAAACGGCGAAGCGAGGGTGGCCATGTCCGCGTCGGCGTCATCCGCCAGGCCGCGGACCAGGGCGTCCACCGTCTGGGCGGGGACTTCGGGCTCATCGCCCTGCACGTTGACGATCAGCGGCGTCGGGTCGCCGAGATTCGTCACCGCCTCGGCGAGTCGCGAGGTGCCGTTGGGATGATCCACCGACGTCATCACCGACTCGCCGCCGAAACCCAGCACCGCCTCGTGGATACGCGGGTCATCGGTCGCCACCACGATACGGCCGATGCTCTGGCATTGCCGCACCCGCTCGACCACGTGTTGGATCAGAGGTTTTCCGGTGTCGTCCGCCAACGGCTTGCCGGGGAATCGGGTCGAAGCAAAACGCGCGGGGATCAGGGCAAGGGCTTTCATATCTCAAAGTATGAGCGAAAGCGGCCGATCGATCCACGACCACTCGCGGCGTGGTTGATCGGTATTGCTGAGGTGTACAGAGATACCGTGTCGGAAAGTTGCATCGCCGACATCGTCGACATCAGTCCCGCAGCTCCGCCAGCAGATCATTGGCGGCCTGCTTCTTGTCGCGGATGTCTTTGTAGTTGATGTCGGCCTGCAGCAATTCGGAGGCGAGTTTGTTGGCTTGCTCGGCTTGTTCGATCTTTTTGTTCCGCTCGGCCGAGGCGAGAAGGGCGACGAGGGTCTCGTAGCGGAGTTCCTTGCCCAGCGCGTCGTCGGCGACGGGGTGAAACTCGATGCCGTTTTCAAGAATCTCGATGGCTTCGTCGGACCAGCCTTTGTCAAGAAAACAGCGGCCCAGCAGGAGGTGGGCGTGGCTGCGGCTTTTCGGCTCGGCCTTGGCCTGCTGGAGCATGGCGATGGCCTCGTCGACCTGCTTGGTCTGGTACAGACGCTTGCCCAGCTCGAACTTGAGCTTGAGGTCGGTCGGGTAGTTTTTGATGCGCTCGGCGTATTCCGCCAACTCGAATTTGAGGCGCTCGACCTGGGTTTCTTTGAGTCGGCCGGTGAAGTAATCGTCGTCGGGAGCAACCTCGAGGTTTTTCTTGAGGTCGCGGACTTCCCGGGCATACTGCTTCATTTTGATATCGCCCGCCCGGGACTTGTAGCGGTATTGGCCGGTCTGCTGGTGAGCCTTAGCGAGCAGTTTCATAGCCCGCTCTTCTTCGTCGTAGGTTTCTTTCTTGAGCAAAGCATCGACATACTTGCTGAGGCGATCGATGTCTTCGGGGTTTTCTTCGTATTCGGCCCGGCGTTTTTCGATGGCCTGATCCACGGCCGAGGTGGCGCGGGTGTTGCCTTTGACCGATTCCTGGACGAAGTCTTCGTCCTTGACGTTGTCGCGGAAATCGCCGCTGCCCTCGTCCGCTTTGGAACGATTGTTAGACGAATACTTTTCGGCTTCGAGGTCCTTGAGCTCGGCGATGAGGTTCACGTTGCCCATGTCCAGGCGCAGGGCTTTTTTGCAGGCTTCGACGGCCTGGTCGAATTGACCGATGCGGGCGAAGAGGTCGCGGAGCTGAATGAATTCCTTGGCCTTGGGTTTGAGGCCGGGGATGTCCATCGCCATCGAGCCGATCCAGTTAGCGACTTCGCCTAGGGCGAGTTCGGGTTCGACCTCGTCGGCTTCGACGGCACGTTTCATGAACTCGCGCATCAGCGAGGGGTCGGCGAAGTCCATCGCCCAGATTTTTTCGGCGTCGAGCATCTTGGCGATGCGGTCGGAGCCGAGGGATTTGAGTTTGTCTTTGAGGCCGGCCTTTTTGCCGCCGGCGACTTTGCGGCGTTTGGCGACGTCCAGCAACTCCTCGTGGCGGGTCATGTTGTCGGGGTCGTGACGCAGGCCGTTGATGTACATCTCGATCGAATAGTCGTAGTTTTTGGTTTCGGCGGTGGTTTCGCCGTGCTCGAAAAAGCGGCGGGCTTTGCGGGGGTCGCGGTCGAAGTCGCTCGCGCCGCCCGCCACGCTGTCGCCGCCGTCGCCGCTGCCCGGGTTGCCGTTCTCGGCCAGGTCGGGTTCGACGTCGGGTTCCGCTGATTTTTTACGTCCGAAAAGAGCCAATGCGTGCCTATCGGTAAGAGGGAAAAGCCGCCCCGAGCGGGGTTATTGTAATCTAAGCCCCGCACCGCAGTAGTCAACTCAAATGATCGAGAAACATGATGACCCAGCTTGCCATCCACGGCGGCGCGGGGCGGATGGGCCAACGCCTGATCGCCCTGGCCGAGGCCGACGAAACCTTGACGATCGCGGTGGCGATCGACGCGTCCAACCCCCAGGGCCCGACGCTGGGCGACGCGGCGGGGGCCGAGGTGATGATCGATTTCACGCTGCCCGCGGGATTTCGTGCGGCGCTGCGGCATTGCGTGCAATCCCGGACGCCGCTGGTGGTCGGGACCACGGGATTGACCCCGGCGGATCAGGCGGACCTGAACGCGGCGTCAAAGCTCATCCCGGTAATACAGGCGACGAATTTCAGCCAAGTGGTTAACGTGCTGAACCACCTCGCGGCGCAGGCGGTGAAGCTGCTGGGCGATGGGTACGACCTGGAAATTTTGGAAGCCCACCACCGATACAAGCAAGATGCGCCGTCGGGCACCGCCCTGACGTTGGCGCGGATCGTGGCAGGTGCCGCGGGGCGGGATTTTGATCAGCACGTCAAGCTGACTCGTCAGGGCGACGCCCCCCGGCAGCCGACGGATATCACGGTCCAGACGCTGCGGATGGGCGACGACGCGGGGCAGCACACCCTGTTTCTCGCGGCACCCGGCGAGCGGCTAGAGCTGAAACACGTCGCGACGAGCCGAGACAGCTACGCGGCGGGTGCGCTGCGGGCTGCCAAATGGCTGGTGGGCCGGGCGGCGGGGCGGTACGACATGACCGACGTGATGGGCTTGTAAGAGCGGGGGCCGACGGATCGTTGTAGACGCCGTTTTGCCAATGATGACGCGGAATCACGCTGAATTGAATATTTGGTGATAGAAATCAATCAGCGGTTTGAACCGATCTCTGCCGTACAACATTGCTGATGTCGACTGCGGGTACTCGCGTCTCGGCGTCTTTGTGTTTTAGCTCGAAAGACTATCTGACCTTTATCATCACTCACGCGGCCGTAACCTCCGGCTCCGAAAGGTCGATCTGCTCCCACCGGCCGCGGATGAATCGCAGATAGAACGCCGCCGCCAGCACCATGACGTAGGCGGTCACTGCCAGCCAGGCGCCGACCACGCCCCACCCGGGGTAAGAGGTAGAGACGTACCACCCGCCGCCGAGCATGAGGACGACCGCCGCCACGGGAGCGACCACCGCGGGCCAGAGCGTGTCGCCCGCGCCGCGCAGGGCACCGGAGTACAGAATCTGCGTGCCGTCAAAGCCCACGAAGACCACCATCAGGATCAGCAGCTGGTCGGCCCGGGCGACGACCGCGGCGTCTTGGGTGAGCATCCGGGTGGCCGTGGGGCCGAGGAGTAAAAAGAACGTCCCGGCGAGCAGCAGGTACCCCAGACAAATCACTTGGCCCCAGTGGGCAAATCGCCGGGCCCGCCTCGGGTCGTCCTCGCCGATGGCTTTGCCCACCGCCGCGCTGACCGCGATGCTCATGCCCGCGCAGGGGATGATCGCGACCTCGAAATATTTGAGCATGATGTTGTTGGCCGCCAGTTCCGCGGTGCCGAATTGCCCGACGATGTAGAGGGTAAAGACGGTGAAGGCCGTGATATCGCCGGCGAAGTGGACTCCGGCGGGCAGCCCGATTTTCAAAAGCCGCCGCATCCGCGCGGGGTGCCACCGCCAGGCCGAACGCGTGGCGTAGATCCGGTCGGCCGTGGGTCGGAGAAACCACAACCACAGGACCAGCAGGTTGATCCCCGCCGACGCCGTGGTCGCCCACGCCGCCCCCGCGATGCCCATGGCCGGAAAGCCCCCGTGTCCGAAGATCAGGACGTAGTTCGCCAGCAGGTTAAACGCGTTGGCGATCAGCGTGGCCCACAGCCCCACCATCGGCCGATGGATGCCGTTAAAAAAATGCGCGACCCCCGCCGCCGCGACCACCGGGAAGATCGAGATCAGCCCGATCTGCAAATACTGCGTCTCCATGGCCGCGACCGCCGGGGCATGGTCGGTCGTCGCGATCAACGCCGGGACCAGCGGCCACAGCGCCGCCGCCAGCAAACCCAGGATCGCCGAAGCCCAGAGCCCCTGCCAGGTGTAGGCCGCTCCCGCCCGCATCTCGCCCCGGCCGTGACACTGCGACACCAGCGTGTTGACCGCCGACATCATCCCCAGCCCCAGCGAGATCAACGCGAACAGCGCGATCCCCGCCGGTAGGATCGCCGCCTGCGCCTCGGTGCCCAGCTGCGAAACCATAACGAAGTCCACCAGCCCCATCGCGGTGCGCGACATCATCGCCCCGGCGATCGGGCCGGCCAACGCCAGCAGCGTCCACGCCACCGGTCGCCGGGCGATTTCAGAATTGCCATCCATTTTCTTGCACCGTGATTCTCTCGATACGCTCGCCCCCGGGCAGCGGGCCGCGATCATAACCGCTGACCGACGCCCTGCCCCAACGCCGACCCCGCTCTCTTGGGCAGCATTCGCCTCGCCCCCCGCTGCGGCCACTATGATGCTGTTTGCTCAACTCGGCCCCGGCTCGCTCTCCCTCCCCCCCCCCCGACCCGCGTGGCTGGCTCCGCGTTCAGCACCATCCGCTCTTGCCCACCAAACCTTTGAGGCCCCGTCCTTTGTCCCACTCCCCGCCCCCCACCTCCTCAACGTCCGCCCCCACCGACTATCCCGTCCGCACCGGACAGGTCCGCGCGTTTATGCGGCGTCATTTCACCAACTTCAACAGCCGTGAAACCCTCGCCGCCGCCGACGCGTTCGTCACTCATCTCGACGCCGGCGGCAAGATGATGGTCACCCTTGCCGGGGCGATGTCCACCTCCGGCATCGGCCGAACCCTCGCCCGCCTCATCCGCGAAGACAAGGTCCACGCCGTGACCTGCACCGGCGCCAACCTCGAAGAAGACCTGTTCCTCCTGCTGGCAGGCCATGAATACGAGCACTGCCCCGACTACCGCGGCCTCCGGGCCGAGGACGAGCAGGCCCTCTACGAACGCGGCATGAACCGCGTCACCGACACCTGCATCCCCGAAAACGTCGTGCGTCACGTCGAACACCGTATGCACGAAATCTGGAACCGCACCCTGACCACCGACGAGCGCTTCTTCCCCCATGAGTTCTTCTGGGAAGTCCTGGGCCAACCCGACCTGGCCGAGCATTTTCAACAACCCGCCGAGGACTCCTGGCTCCTCGCGGCTAAAGAGAAACAAGTCCCCGTTTACACCCCCGGATGGGAAGATTCCACCCTCGGCAACATCTTCACCGCCTGGGCCATGCAGCAGAATCCATCCGACCACCGCTGTCTCCGCAGCGGCACCGAGGCCCTCGCCCACCTCGCAGGCTGGTACCGCGACACCACCACCGCCCAGCGCACCGACCCCGACGACCCCGCGACCTACCTCGGCCCGGGCATCGGGTTCTTTCAAATCGGCGGAGGCATCGCGGGCGACTTCCCCATCTGTGCCGTGCCCATGATGATCCAGGACCTCAAGTGGAACGACACCCCGTTCTGGGGCTATTTCTGCCAAATCGGCGACGCCCCCACCAGCTACGGCGGCTACAGCGGCGCGGTCCCCAACGAAAAAATCACCTGGGGCAAACTCACCCCCACCACGCCCCGCTTCATGATCCAGTCCGACGCCACCCTCGTGGCCCCCCTCATCTTCACCTACGTCCTCGGCGACTAACCCCCCCTCGCCCCCCCTCGCCCCCCCTCGCCCCCCCCCTCGCCCCCCCTCGCCCCCCCTCGCCCCCCCTTGCCCCCCCTTGCCCCCGCTCATTTTTAGCACTCCGATCGTGGCGTGACTCGATCAGGTTTTTGTCGCCCAAGCATTCTGTCCGCCGCTCGGGTCGGCCGGTGTCTTTTAAGTCTGACCTGCTTCCCCACCGCGTCTGGACTGACGGTCCTCGACAACCCGCGGCCCATCCCGGACACTGGCCCCATGCTCTGGACCTGCTTGGCATTGTTGGGACTGGCCTTCTTGATCGCGCTGCCGATGTCCTTGGCGGTCCGCCACCTCAGCCTCCGCCTGGGATTGATCGATGGGGCGGGCAGCGAACGCCACAAATCCGCGTTGCTCCCGGGCAAACCCCCCGTGCCCAACACCGGCGGCGTGGCCCTGTTTACCGCGATCGCCTGGCCCATGCTGGCCCTGCTCCTGGGGGTCTGGCTGTTACCCGAAGCGTTCTGGCTGCGCCTGCCCGAAGGCGAATCGATCGTCGCGCATTTGCCGGGCCTGCGGGATTCCAGCCGCATCGGCGGGGGGGTGTTGGCGGCTCTGGCGGTGGTCCACGTGCTCGGGCTTTACGACGACCGCCGGGCGCTGGGGCCGGGCATCAAACTCGGCGTCCAGCTCGCCGTCGCCGCGGGGCTGGTGGTCTTCTGCGACATCCGCGTGCTGTCTTTCCTCGCCCAGCCCACCCACGGCCTCGCCGAGGACGACGCCTGGCTCATCGGCGGCTGGATCGGCTGGTCCGCCATGTTCTTGTTCAGCCTGGCGTGGATCATCGTCATCACCAACGCCATGAATTTCCTGGACAACATGGACGGCCTGGCCGCGGGCGTCGGGCTCGTCGCCGCCGGACTCTACCTCGCCGCCACCCTCATCGGCGGCCAGTGGTTCATCGCCGGCCTCGCGGCCCTGCTCTGCGGCGCCCTCCTGGGTTTCCTCTGCCTCAACCTCCCGCCCGCCCGGCTCTACCTCGGCGACGGGGGCTCGCTGGTGGTGGGTCTCTTGTTGGCGGTCATCTCCGTCCGCACCACCTACGTTCAGCTCACGCCCCTGCCCGGCAGGTTCGATTACGGCGAGCCCGGCAGCCTCGACGCGGTCTTCACCCAGCCCGGGCCCGCCGCGTGGTACGGCATCCTCATGCCCGTCCTGGTCCTGGCCGTGCCCCTCTACGACTTCACCTCCGTTACCCTCATCCGCATCCGCCAGGGTAAAAGCCCCTTCCGCGGCGACCACAACCACTTCTCCCACCGCCTCCTGCGGCAGGGCTACACCAAACCCGTCGCGCTGGTCATCATCCTGCTGACCACCTTCGCCACCGGCCTCGGCGGCGTGATGCTCGGCAACCTCGCCGGGTGGCAAGCCGCCCTCGTCGCCCTCCAGGCCCTGGCTGTCCTCACCCTCCTCGCCCTCCTCGAAGCCGCCGGCCGCCGCCCCCGCTAAAGTCCCCGCCGCCCCGCCCATCCATGCCTACCCGACCCCCGCGCCCGTGCCGACAAGCCCGTGCGCACGATGTTCCCTTCCAATCTCCGCTCTGACGCATTTCACGGCCTCTCCTGCCGCTTCCCCCTCGCCTCTGCTTTCAATTCCCCCTTCCGTGCCCCCCGTGTCTCCGTGCGCTCCGTGATACAACACGATCTACCGCCGCGTCGCCAACCCGCGCACCACCCCGCCGCACCCCCCCTCGGTATCGGGCCCCGATCAAACCCGTCCGCCGACCGGCAAGGCCGCGGGCGGGACCGTTTCGAGGATCCCGGGCTGTTGCACATCAGCGGGCGTTGGCGATGCCAGGGGCGCGACCTTGCCCTACCCCCCCCGGGTCGGTTCCCGCTGATCGACGGTCGAGAGTTGCAGGTTCCGGTCAAGGCAGTTTCACCCCAGAGAACACGAGAGGTCACGAGGAAAGGCAAAAGACAGGTTGGAACCGCGGATGGACGCGGATCAAGGCAGGCGTGTTGGAAATCTTGGACACCGGATGCGAGTAAGTGCTAGACAGTGATTTTGAAGTTTAGCAAACAAAAACTTCAAAGCTCGCGGCCAACTTCCCAATTCACAAACGGCTCAATTCACAACGTCCAACCTCGCCCCCTCTTTAAGTTTTTATCCGCGTCCATCCGCGTCCATCCGCGGTTACAAACTTGCCTTCCCCCCCCTCACATCCCCCCCTCCCCCCGTATCCCTCCGCCACCCGCTGCGTTCTCTGCGGTGAAACTGCCTTGACCACCCCCACCCAATCGCTTGCCACGGCGCGACGGCGGGGCGAACCCCCGGCTCCCTCTTTGACAAGTCAAACAAAAGAAAAAGCCCACGGAGTCAATCCGTGGGCTTTAAAGAGGGTGTGACTCGCGCTCGTCGCCGACTGAATCAGCGGACGCCCTGGCCGGCTTCGATCAGCCGGTCGCCGATGCCGGGGAAGAGTTCCTCTTCCCGCTCGTTCTGGATGATGATCGTGGGTCGAATCATGATCAACAAGGTTCGTTCGTCCTCGACCTTCGAGGTGTTGGTGAACAAGCGATTGAGCAGTGGGATCTTGGAGAGCACGGGGACGCCGGATTCGATTTCGGTTTCGCCCACCAGCTTCTGACCGCCCACCAGCAGGGTGCCGCGGTCCGGAACACTGACGGTAGCGCGGATCTCGGTGATGTCGAGGATCGGCAACTGCACCGCCAAGTCACTGGTGATGATGATGTCTTCTTCGCCTTCATCGCCTTCGATAATCGCCGACTGGTTGATCGGGAAGTCTTCGATCGCCACCACGTCCGCCAGGCTGGGCCGAAGCGTCAGGGTGACGTAACGGCGGTCGGCGGAGATGGTGCCTTCGACATCGAGGACGACGCCGGAGGTCACCACGGAGATGGTGATGTCGAATCCGCCGGAGTCGGGCACGGGTTCGAGGTCGGAGATGAAGGAGATCTGCCGGGCGACCACGACGTAGGCCCGCTGGCCGTTGAAGAACGTCACGCGGGGCGCGGTTAGCGAGATCGATTCACGGTTGGCCAAGGTGGTTTCCACCAGGAAGTTAACCGAAAGGTCGTCGATGAAGCTGACGCCCAGGCTCAGGCCGGGGTTGCCGGTGAAAAACGGCTCGTAGCTGAGCGTGTCGGCAACGGCCGCCGCCAAATTGTTATTGTCTTGGCTGGCGGTGACGGGTTGGAAGCCTTGGTTCACGATCCCCCCGCCTCCGAAGTCGGTGTCGAAGGGGTTGACGCGCGGGTTGCTATCTGAAGTATTGAAGAGGTCATTACCTTCGCTGCCCTGCCAGGCGATGTCCAGGTCCACCGCGACTTCGTCGAGGAAGTTGCGATCCACCAGCAGGAAACGGGCTTCCACGGAGATTTGGACCGCCCGGGTTTCGCGAAGCTGAGCCAGCAGCCCCAGCACCTGACGGTGGTTGTTGGGGGTGGTCTTGACGATGAGGTTGCTGTTGAGTTCACGAACGGTGGAATCGCCGGCTTCCCATTCGTCGAGGTTGCCGACGGTTTCTTCAATAAGGGTGATGATTTCGGCGATCAGGTCTTCGCGGCTGAGTTGGTCTTCTTCGTCTTCGGTGTCATCGGAATCACCGAAGAGGCCGCCGTCACCGCCGCCGCCGCCCCCGCCGCCACCCCCGCCCCCGCCGCCGCCGGAGCTGGTGTTGGACAGGGCCGAGGTCAGGTCAAACGAAGGGGCGTCTTCAAAACTGGGGACTTGCACCAGCAGGTCGCGGATGTCGTAGATCCGCAGGTCGGTCGCGCGTTTGAGGTCCGCCAGGGTAGAGATGGTGATGACGCCGTTGTCGATGGAGTAGCTGATTTCCTCGCCGAAGCCGATGGAACTCAGCTGACGAAGGACGAATTGCAGAGCCTGCTCGGCGGCGACGTTGTTGAGTTTGAGGCTGATGGGTGTATCACGCTCGATGCCGGCGGATTCGGTTAGAGCCGACCAGTTGACGAAGATGTTGGCCTGGGTGGCTTCCCGGAGGTACTCAATGACCGACTCGAGCGGGTTGGCGTTGAAGTCCACTGGGACTTCTTTTTTGAGCTTGAGGGCGGCTTCACGGTTGGCCGCGGAGTCGCCGCCGGTGTCGTCGAGGTTGCGGATACGCTGCTCGGAGAGTTCGGGCCAATCGAGGGGGTAGTCCATCAACTCGGTGTAGGGCGTCGAGGCTTCCACCTGCTCGAGACGCAGGCGGGCAACCGCGGTATCACGGGCCTCGCTGAGCACCGAATAGTCCACCGCCAGCTTGGAATCGGTGATCACGTCGTGCAGGAAGTGGGCGGTCCAGTTATTAGGATCGATAAAGGTGGCCCGTTCGAGAAGCTCGAGGGCCTCGGCGTACTTCATTTCCTTTTGCAGTTCGCGGGCCTGCTTGACTAACTCGTAAGACTGTTCCATGTTTTGCTGGGCCGCGATTGCCAAGGCTTCCTTGCCGTCGGCTTCTTGCTTGATTTCGGAGTCTCGCTGGCTGGCGAGTTCCTGGGCCCGGCGACGCTGATCGATTTCGACCGAAAGCTGCGTCGCCTCGCTCCGCATCTGCTCGTATTGAGCGTTGCTGAAAAGTTCCTGCCGGCCTTCGATTTCGACCTTGGCGGTCGCGACGCTGTTGGCGGCCCCGGCGTAGTCGCCTGCCTGGAGACGCTGACGGGCGGTGTTCATCGCGGCGTCATAGGCGGCTTTGACCGATTGGCGCTGGATGCTGGTGCGGGTGATGGTCGCGTCGAGGGCGGAAGCGTTGGCGTTGCCGTTGCCGTTGGCGTTTTGCAGAGCCCGCTGAATCTCGGGGTTGTTGGGGTCCAGTTCCTCGGCTTTGCTCAGCAGGTTAATGGCGAGGGTGTCGTAGCCCTGGTCCATCGCGTCGCGGGCATCGTTGAGGTAATCCCGGGCGACGGCCTGGCGGGCCTTGACCAAGAGGTCGTTGTTGTTGCGGGTCTTGGGGCTGACCTGTGCCTGCTCCGGGGTCGAGCTGGTTTGAGGTTGCACGGCGGCGGGCGGCACGGGGGTGGTCGGCGTTGCCTCGGCGGTGGGGGGCGTCGGGGCGGGCTGGGTGGCGGCGGCACCACGGGCTTCGGCGATGCGATCCGAACCGCGGGTCACGCGGCCCTGGTCGAACCAGCCGAGCTTCACGCCGGATTCGGTGACGGAGTTGAACTTGGCTTCGGCGGCATCGAGTCGGCCGGCGGCGAGGTCGGCCTCGGCCTGATCGAGCATGCTCTTGGCGGTGGTCTCGTCGCGATTCATCGAACGCAGCAGGTCCGCCCGGCGGGCGCGAGCGGTCGCGGCGTTGTCGCCGTCGGCGTCGATCACGGCGGTGTAAAGGGCGACCGCGGACGTCGGGTCCTCGGCGGCGAGGGCGTCGGCCTGCTGCAGGGTCGCGGCAGGATCAAAGGCCTCGACCGTGGGGGCCGTGGGTGAGGTGCTGACGGGGCTATCGCTGCCGCGGGGGGTGACCTGCACCGCGGTGTCCTGTTCCTGGATTTGCGTCAGGGTGTTGTAGAGGACTTGCCGCTGTTGTTTAGACAGGGAGATCGCGTCGATCTGGCCGAGGGTTTGCTGGGCGGCGGCGAGGTCGCCGGCTTCGTATTGAGCGACCCCTTGCTGCAAAAGGTCCGTGGCCGAGGCATCCTGGGCCCCGGCGTGGTGGCCGGGGAAGAATGAAACGACACACGTCGAAAGAACAACGGCAGCGATTTGACGTTTGAGCAAAGCAGAGCCTCCGAGGCGTTGTGGTCGGGATGCGGTCAGACACCGGCCGGTGTGACGGGTTCGCGGGATCGAAGCGACCCAGGCGCCTAAGATTCTGAAAGACAGATCAAGGGCCTGGGGCGGGTCAGTCTAAATCCGCTTGGGATATGACGCAAGTACTTCTAATCCCCTTGCAGACGGTCCGAGAACTTTACCCAACAGGATTGCTAGCGGTGTGACTCCGCCGCTTTTCGGACGTCCCGTCGGACGTCCCGCGGGGCCGTGATTCACCGGGACGCTGACGGGAGGCGGAGCGGGTCCAACTCCGACTGACGCGATAAGCGGCACCTTGCAAGAAGGGGGGAAGGTCGGCTATACTTTTCGGCCCGACGCGAGGCCTCCGGCTTTTGCGAAGCGGAGGCGGGCAAGTTTCAATAACAGCCGGCAAGTCGGGACCATTTCGTCTTGACGCAATGATCGCCGAATCGCTGGCGCCGACCGACTTGATATTCGCCTATTCCTGACTTCGACTATTAACAACAGAAAGCATCGTCATGGCACATAAAAAAGGACAGGGATCTACCAAGAACGGTCGCGACTCGAACCCGCAGTTCCGCGGGATCAAGTTGTACGGCGGTCAGGTCGCTAAGGCGGGCTCGATCATCGTGCGGCAGTGTGGCACGAAATTCAAACCCGGCTTCAACGTGGGTCACGGCAAGGACGACACGCTGTTTGCGCTGATCCCCGGCACGGTGGAGTTCCAGGGTCGCAAGATCCACATCCGCGAAATTGCGGAAACCGCGGTTGCCTGACGCAGCGTTTCGGGGAATTTAATCATTTCACCAATAAGACAAGCCCGCGGCCATGGCCGCGGGCTTGTTGTTATTAAGGTTCAAGAATCGGGCTTACGCCGTTCGTCACGCCACCCGGCGGCGACGGCCGAACACCAGCAGCGAGCCGATCGCCAGCAGCCCCAGGCTGGCGGGTTCGGGAACGGTCAGCGAGGTGTCGAAAATAAACACGCCGGTCTGGCCGTTGCCGGCCTGCGCTCCGTTGTCGAAAAGCTGGATCGCCCGCACGACGGTCGTGCCTGCGGGCGAGATCGCCGTGACTGCATCGGAATAGCCGTTGAGTTCGGCGCCGGTGGGGATGTTCATGAGTGATGCGCTGATCAACGTGTCGGCGGCGCTGCGGAACTCGATGCCGAACTCGACGTTGGCCACGACATTACCTTCAACGCGTACATTGTTGAGACTGAAGGTGTAGCTGCTTCCCGCGTCGGTGAGATCAACCGAGACATCTTGGAAGATGCCGCCAAACGCCGAGTTGACATCGTCGGTGAACAGCGAGCCGTGGCCGTTGCCGCCGAAGAAATCATTGACGCCGACCGGGCCGTAGCCTTGCCAACCGAAGTTCGGGTCGGCGTTGTCGGTGATTTCGTAGTCGGCGTTGAGCAGCAGCTCCTGCCCCGAGGCGGTGGCCACCCCGCCCGCCGTGAAGGCCAACGTTAATGCCAGTCCGTACATTTTCATCTCTAATTCTCCATGAAGAAAAGGAAACTTGAAACAACTGATCCGGGCCGCCAACAGCGACGGCCGATACTGAAAGGTTTATTGCGGCTCCGGGTTCACCGGCACCAGCGACAGGTCGTCAAACTTCAGGGCTCCTTCGCGGGGACCGTCTTCGGCGGGGTTCACAACGAGCAGCACCCGGAGCTTGGGCCCGGTCGCCGGGGCGGTGAGGTGGAGTCGGCTCCACGCCTGGCCGGTCGCGAGGTCCGCGGCTTTATAGGTTTGCGTGGCGAGAGTTAAAGTCTGACCGTCGGGCTTGAGCAGTTCCAGGCGCAGCTCGACCGATGCCGGGGAGCGTCCCACGGCTTGGCCGGCGTCAAGGTTGGCGTAGACCTCGAGTCGGTATTCCTGTCCGACGGTCAGACCCTCAACGTCCTGCCAGACCCCCGAGTTGTCCGCGGAGGGGATCTGCCAGTGGTGGTACGCCAGGATGGCGTCGCCATCGCGCACCGGCGACCAGTCCTCCTGCCGATTTAGCCACTGGCCCCAGCGGTTCCACGCCGCGGCCTGGTCGGCGGCGTTCTGCGGGTCCTTGACCATCTCGAACGAGGCGTTTTGCAGCAGGTTCTCGGCTGCGGCGGCGTCGGTGGCCTGCGGTTTCACCGGCGGCGCGGTGTGGCCGGGCGCGGCAACGAGCGCCCGGCTCAGCGCTTTGTCATCGTGAGCCAACACCGCGAGGCCGATCCGCCCGTCGACGAACCCCGGGTCGGGCCGGGTCACCGACTGCCACTGCCCCGAGCCGTCAGTGAAATGCAAGCTTAATTCATCGGCTTCGCGGGTCATGCCCAGCCCGACGGGGAAGCCCGAAACCGCCAGGGTTTCTTCCGCGGTGCTGCCGCCGGCCTGGTCGCGGTGGGCAAACACCACCCGGCCGTCGGGCAGGGCGTGCAGCAGCAGGTGCGCCGCATCGGGGTCCAGGCTTTCTCGCCACATCACCCCGGCCTTGGCGAACTGATCGGTGGCGTCCATCGCGTCCAGCCGTGTCCACAACCCGTCGGCCCCCGACGCCTGCTGCGAGACAAAACGGAAATCGTCGCGGGTTCCAAATACATCCCGGCCGCCGCCCCAGATCGACCACCTACCGTCCGCTCCGGCCCGCAGCCCGCCGGGGGTCGCCCCACCCACGTCCGTCGCTTCCCAACCCGCGATCGACTCGTCAGGGATTTCACGGGCGACGCGATGCGCTGGGCGATAGTCCGGCCAGGCGGGGTCGGCCCGCAGCGCCGATCGCAGATCGGTGTCCACCGCCAGGGGCATCGTACTCAGCGACCGGAACTTCGCTTCTAGGGTTTGGTCATCCATCGTCCGCAACTCGCCCAGGTCAAACGGCACGTCGTTGGTCGCCAGGTACCAGTTGCTGTTCTCGATCCCCGGCCGGGGTTTGGTAATCTTGTAGGACCACATCGTCGCGGCCCAGCCGTGGCGTTCAAACGTATCGAAGAAAGTACGCATCATCGCCGGCCCGCCGACGTGATCGAACACGACATTGAATTCGCCGATGAGGTAGGGCACGTCGAGTCGATCGAGGTATTCCGCTTTGTCCTCGACCCACTGGTCGAGGAACCGGGCGTGACCGGTGAGCGACGCCTCGCCCGAGCCGAACAGCCCGGGGTAGGTGTGTTCGGTAAAGCCGACGTGGGTCCAGCCGTGGCTCGCCGGGTCGCCGTAAAACGTGATGCCCCCCTGGAGCGTGGCGGGCGCGTAAATCAGCGTGTCGGGATCGACCGCGCGGATCACGTCGTGCAGCCGGCCGAACAGGTTTTTCATCACCGGCGAGATGTCGGTTTTAAAGTCGCCGTAAGGCTCGTTCACCACGTCATATGCCGCCACCGCCGGATGGTCCGCGTACCGTGCCGCGAGCTGCTCCCATAAAAAGAGGGTACGCCGCTGGGCCTCGGGGTCGGTCCACACACGGTTTTCGTGGACCCGTCCGCTGGGCGCGTCGACGCTTTGGCCGCCGGGCACTCCGTGCAGGTCCAGGATCGTGTAGAGACCCGCTTCCGCCGCCCACGTGACCGCCCGGTCGATCCACTTGAAGGCGTCTTCGCGCAGCGTCCCGGGCTGCTCCGCCGCCTCGAGCACTGAATAATGGATCGGCAGCCGCACAGCGTTGAATCCGAACGACGCCATGATCTCGAAATCGCGGGCGGTGACCCAGTGTTCGCGGTAAATCTCCATCAACGCCTCGGCACGCACGGGGCCGAAGCGATCCTCAAGGGTCTGCAGCACGGTGTGCTGATCCGGGAATCCGCCCGGCTCCTCGTTCTGAGGCAAGCCCAGCATCCACGGCTCGATCAACAGCCAATTGCCTAGATTCACCCCCCGCAGCACCACCACGTCCCCCGCGGGCGTGACCAGGTCGCGGCCCTCGACGTGCAACGGTTCTAAAGGTGGCGGGGCCGCGTTGCTGATCGGTGAACATCCCAGGATAAGCGTTGTGGTAAGGATGAAACGCAGGGCTGTAGGCATCTCAGTACGCCTTCCAGCCGTTGCGGATGAATTCGTTGTAGTCCAGGAACGCCAGCCCGGCGTAGGGCCGATCGCGGAACAGATCAGGGTTGGCGTCCACCAGTTCGTCGAACAGCATGCCCTCGACGTGACCGTCCACAAACGAACGATTGATCGCCGACCCGGCGTCATCGTGGGCGAAGCGAGATTCCTCGGGGATCCAGTTGGCAAACATCAGGTCGAAGCTGATCATGGCGTCGGACGGCAGCAACGCTTGGCCGGTGCGCCGGGTGGCCCGGACGCCGTTGTGTATTTTCACGTAATCCAATGTCATCGGGACGTTGGTCATGTAGTGGTTCTGATCCGGCAGGCTGGCGAAGAACGGGTCGCCGTAGCCCGCCACGACCGAGGGGCACTTGAACGCGAGGGAAAAGTCGCCGCTGCCTTCCTGCCCGCCGATGTAGGGGATCAGCTGGTCCTGCATGAACTTAACCCCGGCCAGGGTGCCGCTGCCGTCGTAGGGTGAGAAATTATGTTCGATCCCCAGGGCGAAATGGTTCTTGGCGTCGATCGAATAGGTGGTGTGAGCGATGGCGATCTGCCGCAGATTGCTTTTGCATTTAATCTGCCGGGCCGACGCCCGGGCGTTGCCCAGAGCCGGCAACAGGATGCCGATCAACAGCGCGATGATCGAGATCACCACCAGCAATTCGATGAGCGTGAAGCCCGCGGCGCAACGGGCACGACGAGGGGGGGCGGGGGTCTGCATGGTGAAACTCGAAGAAGAGGGGAAAACGAAAGAAGCGGGACAGGGGTACGGCACGGTGTTCAGACACTGACGGCCAGTCGTTGGCCGTCGGGCATCACCCGCACGGGCCGGGGGTTGGGCGGAGCGGTGGTCTGGTTGATTTCAAAAAACGTTTTTTCCCGGATGCGACACGCCGCGTCGGCCTGCCCCATCAGCCGGCGGGACAGCCACTCGGCCGCCCGCCGGCCCAGCGCCAGCGAATCCTGGCACACCGAGGTGTACACCGGATAAGCCATTTGCCGGGCCCCGCTGTCGTCAAACCCCACGATCGAGAGTTCGCGCGGCACGTCGATCGACAGCTCCAGGCAACGCCGCAGCGCCCCCAGCGACGCCAGCGGATCGGTCAGCAGCAGGGCGGTGGGGGGCTGAGACAGGCTCATCAGCGAATTGATCGCGGTCGCCCCGCCGTTCATGTCGGCGATGACCTCGACCGTCAGCCGGGGGTCTGCCGAGAGGCCCAGCCGGGCCACCCCTTGGGCGTAGGCCCGACGGCGGTCGTCGTGATCCGAGTCCCGCACCATATGGATACACAGGCCGATGCGGCGGTGACCCAGCGAGGCGAGGTGTTCCACCGCCGCGGCGGTGTCGGCGTGCGAATCGTTGCAGATGAAATTCACCTGCGGATGATCAAACCGGTCGGCCACCACGATGTGCGGGAACCCCTCCTCGGCGATGCCTTCGCAGAGATGCCGGGTATCCGAAAAACTGCGGAGCACGACCCCCGCGATCTGTTTACGGCGAAACAACTGGCTGTACGTTTCGTGCGGTTGCTTGTCGCGTTGAACGTTGAGCAGGGCGACATCGAATTTGTGCTCATCCAGGCCACGGGTGACCCCCGAGACGATCGCGGCGTCAAACCCGCCGAATTCGGGGTTCACCGGCTGGCCGGGGTAGGCCAACCCGATCAGCACCGGCCGACGACGCTGCGCGGCGGGGTCGTACCCCAGTTTCTCGGCGGACCGCATCACGCGCATCCGCGTCGGCTCGCTGACGTCAGGCAGGTTGTTGAGGGTCCGGGACACGGTGGCCACCGAAACCCCCGCAGATTTTGCGATCGCGCGAATCGTCGCCATGAAACAGACCAGCTGAGGTGAAAGAATCAATCGTTTCTGTAACGTTACAATACCCTGCCGGTGACCCTATAGCAAGGAAAATTTGGTCGAGGATTCAGGACAAAATGCAAAATCGTTCCGCTATCCAAAATCGCGATCGGCGTGGTGGAGGCTTATTGGGTCGGCCGTTTTACCCCCGGGACGCCCGGGAAACTCGCACCGCGCGTGCCGACCCTTCGATGTCGAAAGGTGTGGAGAATCAGCACAAAAAAAACCGCTCATCCCTGAAGGATGAGCGGTTCTTATTCATGTTTACTTTACATTGACCTTATTCACCGAAACGTGTATCGGTGGGTAAAAGCAAAGGCTTACGACTTGGCGTGTTTGGTGTAGACGCGGTTGTACGAATCGCGGGTCGCGTTGCGGGCCTGGGCCCATTCGAGTTCGTCCTCGTTGCGGTTGCTGTCCCACTGGGTGCCGAGGTCGCCTTCGATGTCTTCGAAGCGGCGGGCCTTGCCCTGATTGGACTCGGATTCTTTGCCGTAGGATTCCCAGCCGTACTGGTAGGCGGGGCCGTAGTGTTTGTCGTAGTCCTTGTTGGAATCGACGTAGTCACGGTTCTGGTGCTCGTCGCGCCAATAGTCGTGCTCTTCGGTGGGGTCGATTTTCTCGGCAACACCCTTGCCGATGTAGCCGCCTACGAGTCCGCCGACGATGACGCCGACCGCGGTACCGACCGGGCCCGCTACGCTGCCGACAGCCGCACCGGTCGCGGCACCGCCGGCGGCGGCACCGAGTCCCGAACCGACGGGGTGGGCACCCTTGGCTCCGCTGATGGGGTCGCGGTTTTCGTCGGCGTCATGGTGATCGTGTTTGTGGTCGCTCATAATAAAGTTCCTTTCTGAATCGCGTGGCCGAGAAGATGTACCTCGGCGTGATCCGCCAAATTGCGGGGCACGCTGGATTCTATGGATGCCCCGAACACGAAGTCCTTAACTCCGAATGAAAGCTAGAGTTAATGTATTGTTCATGAAGATTTGATTTCTAAAGCTGGGCGTGAAACGAAGGACGTCGAATCTCTGGGGTGGGTCAAGGGGCTTACCTCGGCAAGGATCAACCGCGGGATCGATCCCCGGTTAAACTGCTCGCCTGATGATTGTCGATACCGCGCATATCCACGTGAAGTCCGGCAAGGGGGGCGACGGCTGCGTTTCTTTTCTACGGATGAAGTACATCCCCAAGGGCGGGCCCAACGGCGGGGACGGCGGGGACGGCGGGTCGGTCATTCTGCACGCAGACCCGGAAGTGGAAACGCTGCTGGACTTCGCGGGTCGCCACCACTGGTCCGCCACGGCCGGAGAGATGGGCCGGGGCAAGCAGCAGCACGGCAAGAGCGCGGACGACTTGCACGTCCGGCTGCCGCCGGGGACGCTGGTTTATCACGCCGAGACGGGGGAGTTGCTGGTGGACCTCAACCGTGAGGGGATGACCCACGTCATTGCCCGGGGCGGGCGGGGCGGTTTCGGCAACGAGCATTTTAAGACGCCGACCTATCAGGCTCCGAACGAGGCGACGCCCGGCGAGCCGGCGGTCGAGATACCGCTGCGCCTGGAGCTGAAGCTCATCGCGGACATCGGGCTGGTGGGCAAGCCCAACGCGGGCAAGAGCACGCTTTTGTCGGTGATCAGCGCGGCGTCGCCGAAGATCGCGGATTATCCATTCACGACGCTGGTACCGCAGCTGGGCATCGCGGAACTGGGTGGCGGTAAGGCGGCGGGGATGCCCGAGGGCTACAACCGCCGACTGGTGGTGGCGGACATCCCGGGGCTGATCGAAAAAGCCAGCGAGGGGGCGGGGCTGGGCACGCGGTTTCTGCGGCACGTCGAGCGGACGCGGCTGCTGGTGCATGTGCTCGAGCCCGAGCCGGAGGACGGGACCGAGCCCGCGGAGAACTACCGGGTGATCCGCGGGGAGTTGGCCAACCATTCGCCGGTCTTGGCCGAGAAGCCAGAGATCATCGCGCTCAGCGAAATGGATCTGCTGGGCGGGGATGAAGACCACGAGGTGGCCCGGCAGATGCTCGAAGAGCAACTGGGCCAAAAGGTGCACACCTTTAGTGCCGCCACGCGGACGGGGTTGACGCCGCTGCTCGAAGCGGCGTGGACCGCACTGCAGGGGATCGAGTCGGCGGACGTCTCGGGGTGGAAGCGGCCGCAGGATGCGGCGTCCGCCAACGCAGCGCCCTCCGATGCGTGAGACGGAAGCGGAGCGGCATTACGCTATGATGAAGCTCTTGGGGCGGGCGAAGTGACCGTCGGGCCTGGGGTCGGCGGCCGGGGTAAGGGTTCTGAGGTCGACGGCATCGGGCCGGCAAGTTTGAACGGGTATGGTATGACGGAATTGAATCTATTAGCGGTAAGCGTTGGGAACACGCGGACCCGCGTCGGGGCTTTTGTCGAAGGCAAGCTAGCCCAGACCGCAACCTTTGAGAACGACAAACGGCAGCGCATCGCCGAGGCGATCGACGAAGCGTTCGGGCCCTTGCGGGATCGGGACGACGCGGTGGTGCTGCTCTCGTCGGTGAATCCTGTGGTCGCCGAGCCGATCCAGCAGACGCTCACCGAGCACTTGGGCCGGGCGGTGCAGCGGGCCGAGCGAGACCTGCCGATCCCGGTGGGACGGCAGCTGGACCCCGAGGCCATGGTCGGCGAGGATCGGCTGCTCAACGCGGCGGCCGCGTTCGATGTGCTCAAGCAGGCGTGCGTGGTCGTTGACGCGGGCACGGCGATCACGGTGGACTTTGTCGACGGGGCCGGGACGTTTCACGGCGGGGCCATCGCGCCCGGCGCCCAGCTCATGATGGACGCGCTTAACCAACGCACGGCCCAGCTACCCGAAGTCGAATTTGATAAACCCGCCCAGGCCATCGGGCACAACACGTCCGAGGCGATGAAGGCGGGGGTGTACTTCGGACTGCGCGGCATGGTGCGAGAGCTGGTCGAGCAGTACGCCGAGGTCGTCGGGCAGTTTCCGCTGGTGGTGGCGACGGGAGGAGATGCGCCGCTGCTTTTTCAAGATTACGAATTGGTGGATCGCGTGGTGCCGGACCTGACGCTGATGGGCCTGGCGGTGACGCTGCGGGTGGCGCGGGAGTTGGAGCAGGATGCGTGAGGCAAGAGAGATCTCGTGACCCGGCGGCCGATCGAGATCGAGATCGCGACACCGGAAGCGGCGTTGAAGTGGGCCCGGGCCATTTGGTTGCTGGCGGTGGCCGGGGTGCCGACGTTGGCTGCGATAGTACTCATAATGCGGGGGATCCCCGAACCGATGTCGTGGGGGGTGGACGCCGCGACGCTGGGGAGAGTGCTCCTGGGCGGGGTGTGGGCCACGGTGGTGATCGCGGTGCCCACGGCCTACTTTGTTCGCAATCAAATTTACAAAGCCCACTGGCAGGATCGAGCGGTGACCCCGCAGGGGTACTTGACCGCCCACGCCGTGTTTTTCGGAGTTTTGGAGTTTCCGGCGAGCTTGTCGCTGATATTGATGTTGATGGGCCTGAGTTTGTTGCCGACCCTGTTGCCTCTCGGTCTGCTGCTCGGGTTGGCAGTTGTGAATCTCCCGGACGGGAAACCGATGCGCCGGGTCGAGCCACGCCTGGGCGAGCGGGTGGAACCATAATCAGGCGATACCGGCCCGCGTGTCCTCTCATTGTTTTGGGTCTGGCCGTGACCAACCGGATGACGATCGATGAAACTTACCGACCTGACCTACACCGTGACGACGCCGCCGCAGCCCGGGGCGGTAGCGATCGTGCAGGTGATGGGCCAGGACGACGCCCTAGTCGAATTGTTGGATCGCTTGTGCACGGCGGAGGTATCGCAAAAGGAGCGACATCCGGCAGGGGCAGGCAGGGCGGACAGGGCGGGCGGGGCGGGTGGAGGGGGTGGAGGGGGGGGGTGGCCGGTGGGTCGGCTGCGGTTGCAATCGTTGGCGGGAATCGACGAGGGGCTAGCGGGTCGGATCGACACGGGGGTCGCGCAGCTGATGCCCCACGGGGGGCTGCGGGTGGTGCAGAAAGTCACCGCCTGGCTGGTGGATCAAGGGGTGGAGGGGATGAAGGGAGCGGGGGAGCGGGCGGGGGCGGGGGGAAGGGGGGGGAGAGGGGGGGCGGCCGTGGATTCAAGGAAGCTGTATCCGGAGGCGGGGTCGCGGATGGAGGCGGACCTGCTGGACGCTTTGGCGAAGGCCGCGAGCCCGGCGGCGGTCGATGTGCTCGCGGCGCAGCCGAGGCGATGGCGGCAGTGGCTTGAATCGAATGATCCGCAGGGGAGTTTTTTGCCAGGCTCCGCGCGGAGTTATCTGATCCGGCCCGCGGTGGTCGCGGTGGTGGGCCGACCCAACGCGGGCAAGTCGACGCTGCTGAATCAGCTCACGGGCCGGCCGACGAGCGTCGTCGCCGACCGGCCCGGTACGACCCGCGACTGGGTCAGCACGCTCGTCGAACTCACCCCGCTCGGCGGCGACCCGCTGACCGACGCGGTGGCGGTGCGGTGGACCGACACCCCGGGGCTGCGGGCCAGCGGCGACGCGGTGGAGCAACGGGCGATTCATTTGGCGCGGCAAATGATCGAGGGGGCCGAGATTCTGATCGTGATGCGGAGCAGCGATGGCGAATGGCCCGACCCCGCGGACCTGCCGGGGGGGGCGCGGACACCGGATTTGTGGGTGGTCAATCGCGTCGGTGAGCAGCCGGTCGGCGAGTTCTCGGCGGAATGTCTGCCGGCTGAATCCGTCGTTCTGGACGCGAGCCGGGGGGAAGGGGTGAGCGATCTGGTGGCCGCCGTCTTCGACTGTTTGGAATGGGGTGCTTCCGGCCCGCTCGATCATCCCTGGGCGTTCAGCCCGTGGCTCGACGCATGGGCGGGGACCGGTTGCGACCCCGCGGCGTTGCGGATTTATCTTGGGCTCGGCTCGGGCGAGTGATGCGGCGGCAGCGGCAAATCCCGCTCCCGATAGGCGGCCTCGATCACCGCATCGGCCGACGGCGGCGAGCCCACCGGCCAAGGCTTCCAGAGCACCCAGATGTGGCCGCTGGTGCTGTCATGTACGTTCACGAAACGCTTGAGCTTGCGTTCGCGGAGGGTGCCGTCGTTGTCGAAGAAGTAGTTGACCTGGGTGGGTGGCCAGGAGGTTCCGCGGGGGCCGTGGACCGCGATCGAGAGGTAGAGGTACGGCCGATCGACCCAGTCCATTTCGGTTTCATCGAACGAGACGAGGGAATACAGAGAGCGCACCGATTCGCCGTCGGGCCGAGGCAGGTCGGCCGTTGCCTCGGCCGGCAGCTGCGTATCGAAGAGTCCGCTGGTCATCCGCAGACGTGGAGGGGCCTTGCCGTCGAATTCGTAGACGATATTGATGTCGCCGATCGGATCGGGGGCCCGGTAGGTTTTTTCGACGCGGGTGAGCACGCCGATGGAATCAGTGTGGGCCGAGGCCGGGCCGGGTGTCACGGTCAGCAGCAGGAGCAAAGCGCCGCAGACCAGCGGGCGGAGTAATGGTTTCATGCACCGTTAGACGCGGCGGCGACCGGGGAGTTCCCGCCAAAGTCGAAGAATCAGTCTTCGTTGCCGGCGATGCCTTCACGCATCGTGGTGTCGGCCTGGATGTTTTTCATGCGGTAATAGTCCATGATGCCCATGTTGCCCGAGCGGAACGCCTCGGCCATGGCTTTGGGGACTTCGGCTTCGGCGAGGGTGACCAGGGCGCGGTTCTTTTCGATGTCCGCCCGGTTCTCTTGTTCGAGGGCGACCGCCATTGCACGGCGTTGCTCGGCCTCGGCCTGGAAGCGACGCTTGTCAGATTCCGCCTGGTCGGCCTGGAGCTTGGCGCCGATGTTTTCACCCACGTCGATGTCGGCGATATCCACCGAGAGGATGGTGAACGCGGTGCCGGCATCGAGGCCCTTGCCCAGCACGGTCTTGGAAATCGAATCGGGGTTTTCGAGGACGGCCTTGTGGGACTGCGCCGAGCCGATGGTGGTGACGATGCCTTCGCCGACGCGGGCGACGATGGTTTCTTCGGTGGCCCCGCCGATGAGTCGGGCGAGGTTGGCGCGGACGGTGATGCGGGCGCGGGCTTTGAGCTGGATACCGTCCTGGGCGACGGCGTCGATGGTGGATCGGCCCTGCTCGGGGCTGGGACAGTCGATGACCTTGGGGTTCACCGACGTCTGCACCGCGTCGAGGATGTCACGGCCCGCGAGGTCGATCGCGCACGCGGTGTTCCAGTCGAGTTCGATCTTCGCGCGGTCGGCGGCGATCAGGGCATTAATGACCCGCGGCACATCGCCCCGGGCGAGGTAGTGGGTTTCGAGTTGGTTGGTGGAGATGTCGAGGCCCGCCTTCACCGCTTGAATCCGGCTGAGCACGATGGTGCGGGGGTTGACCTTCCGCAGCCACATGCCCACGAGGTCGCCGAGCTTGACGCGGGCCCCCGAGACCAGCGCCTGGATCCACAGCCCGATGAAACGCGAGAGAAAGAAAAACATCGCCAGCAGCGCGATGGCCACGATGATGATGACGACCCAGAGAATCGAGTTGCTCACGTTCTGGGCAAGCACGGCGGGCACGGCGGGGAGTGAAGAAAGCATCGGCATGGCGGGTTCTCAGATCCGGAGGAGGGGACAGCGGTTTGGATAACCAGTGTAAGGCGTTTGGCGGGGCGGGGACAACGATGCCGCCCGGCCGTGTCGCGCGGCAGCGGGCGAGGCTCTATACTTTTGCAAAGTTTGCCAACCACCGAGACTTAGCCCAAAGGGAATTTATGCGTGCGATCGTGACCGGCCAAGTCGGGATGGATAAAAAACAATACCTCCAGGGCATCACCCAGCGGGCGGGCCAACGGGGCGAAACCATCCATCAGTACAACGTGGGCGACATCATGTACCAGGAGGCGCCGGACCTCAAGGCCGGGCGGATTCTGGACCTGCAACTGGGCCGGCTCAACGCGCTGCGGCGATCGGCCTTCAAGGACATCATCCGCGACTCGGAGGGGCAGGAGAACGTCATCGTCAACACCCACGCCACGTTTCGTTGGCGGCACGGGTTGTTCTCGGCGTTCGATTTCGATCAGGTCAAGGCGCTCAAACCCGAGCTGCTGATCTGCCTGCTGGACAACATCGAGATCGTTCACGCTCGGCTGCACCGCGACCATACGATCGACGCGACGCTCAAGGACCTCATGGTTTGGCGCGAAGAAGAAATTATGGCCACCGAGATCATGGCCCAGGCGCTGGGCCTGCAGGATCGGTTCTACGTGCTCAGCCGGGGCCGCCACGAGGACACGACCGAGACGGGTTACCGCCTGATCTGCAAGCCGGGGATGAAGACGGTGTATCCGAGTTTCCCGATGACCCACGTCGAAAAGCTTCCGGAGGTGTTAAAGGTCATCGACAAGTTTCGGTCGGATTTGGCGGACAAGTTCATCGCGTTTGATCCCGGTGACGTGGATGAGAAAATCCTGCTGGACCGGGCGATCGAGGCCGCCAAGGCGGGCGAAGACTTTGTGGAAGTCGAGCCCGGATCGTTTAGCGGGGGCAAGGACATGTTGCGGGTTTCGGTGCGGGAGGTTTTGGACATTGCCGGGGACGTGGACGGGCAGATCTATAGTCGGGACTTCAAGATGGTGCGGCAAAGCGACATGATTGTGTCGCTGGTGCCGGTGCTGCCCGACGGCTCGCCGGGGCTCAGCAGCGGGGTGGAGCGGGAGTTGCACCACGCCTTCGAGCACGGCCGGGAGGTCTATGTCGTCTGGCATCCTCAAAAGAACCCGAGCCCTTTCATCACCGAGACGAGCACCAAATGGTTTCGCTCGACCGACGAGGCGATGGCGTACTTCGAGGAGCAGGGGATGTTCACGCCGACGAACCTGTTTGGTCATTGAGTGAGGTTGCGAGGTGCGCCCGTGTTCAATGAGTTGCACGCGAGGCGGTGGGCCTGCATGTTTGCTTTGGCGGTGTTCAGCGGCTGCCATTCACCCCGCATAACGGTGCGTTGTGGCCCGATGATGGATCCATTATTTCCCAGCATTTTCAACGAGCCTGCCATGTACGACGTTTATTTCGGAACCTACACCAAGGAGCGCGAAGAGGGTGTGTTTCACGCCACGCTCGACACCCAGACCGGGGAACTCGAGATGGTCGGCGGCGCGATGGGGGTGGTGAACCCAAGCTTTCTCGCCAAGCATCCGAGCAAGCCCTTTCTCTACGCGGCCTGCGAAGCGGAAGACGGCGGCGGGGCGGCGGTGTTTTCGATCGATGCGGAAACCGGGTCGTTGACGCACGTCGACTTGGAATCCAGCGGCGGCCAGGGGGCGTGCCACATCACGGTCGATCCGGCGGGGACCACGGCCCTGGTCGCGAACTACGGCGGCGGGAGCGTCGCGTCTTTCCCGATCCTCGATGACGGCACCCTGGGGCCGGCGACCTCGGTCATCCAGCACGAGGGATCGAGCATCGATCCGGATCGCCAGCAAGCCCCGCACGTGCATTCGGTGACGGTGGACCCGTCGGGGAAGTTTGTCGTGGTGGCGGACCTGGGCACCGATGAACTGCGGGTCTACCGATTGAATGTCGAGACCGGTGAACTCACCCCGCACGATCCGCCGGCCACGAAGCTGCACCCCGGCGCCGGGCCACGGCACTTTGCGTTTCATCCCAACGGCCGGGCGGCCTACGTGATTAACGAACTGAACGCGACGGTTTCGGTGCTGCGATGGGACGCCGATGCGGCAACGCTGACCGAGGTGCAAACGATCAGCACGCTGCCGCCGGAGTGGGAAGGGCGGCGCTCGACCGCGGAGGTGGTGGTGCACCCCAACGGCAAGTTTCTCTACGGCAGCAACCGCGGGCAGGACACGATCGTGATCTACGCAATCGGTGACCACGGCTTGTCGTTGAAGAGCATCGACCATGTCGCGACGCCGGGGGCTGAGCCACGGAATTTCAACCTCGATCCGACCGGGCGTTGGATGATCACTTGCCACCAGAACTCGGACACCGTGCAGGTCTACCGGGTCGATGAGGCCAGCGGCGGGCTGCTCCCGGTGGGTGAGCCGGTCGCGGTGCCCATGCCGGTGTGCGTGAAGTTCGTGTCTCGGGGGTAGTGGTTTAAGCCGCTGCCCCAACAAAAAACCACCCACGCCGAGTCGGCGTGGGTGGTAGAAATATTTCGATGGACGTCCGAAACCCGAAGGGATCAGCGGGTGCGTCGCCGGGTGAGCCCGAGCAGCCCGAGGCCGGTCAGCAGGGCCGCGGTGGTGGGTTCGGGGATGGCGACGGTGGTGAACTGAGTCACCGCACCGGTGGTCGAGTTGCTGCCGATCGAGAGGCCGTCGGTGAGGTTGGCGTCGGTCGCCGAGGCGGTACCGTCCATGCTGGGGAAGCCGTCGGTGAACTGGTCGATCTGGGTGAATCGTCCGGAGCTGTTGGCGGTGACGGTGGCGTTGGCGGGGATCAGCACTTCCAGCAGCAGATTGCCAAGGCCCGGGGTGTAGATGAACTCGTCCTGGAAAGCGATGGAAAGGTCGAAGTTGTTGGCGGTACTGTCACCGGTGAGGCTCAGGGCACCGCTGTAAACGGTGGTGAGATTCGGGCCGTGGTTGGTGTCCAGGTCGTTGCTCAGGCCGTTGGGGAAATCGGTATTGGCGTCACGCGCGGTCGTCGAGAGCTGGATGGTGACATCCGAAAGGTTGATGGTCTGGCCGATAAACCCGCCGAACGAGCCCTGTTTGATGCTGAACGCGACGCCGCTGATGGACTGGATGGGTCCGACGGAGCTGAAGAAATCGGCGTCGTAGATCTGCTGATAGCGGTTGCCGTTGGTGTCGCCGATATTGGTAAACGGGGCGACGCCCTGGCCGTTACCGGGGGTCCCTTCGCCGGGAGGCGAGGTGACGGTGTCGGCCGCGGCGGGGAGGCTGAATGCAGCGGTCAGGGCAATCACGGGCAGAGACTTTGGAAACATAGCGATATCCTTGGGATGGCAAAAACAAACCTGCCGACCGCCAGGGGTCGGCCAAGCTAAAGTACGGAGCCTCTTCGCACGAAGCGGACTCTCCTCCTTCACCGCCGCATACGCGGTGGCGATGCAATCGGATTCAAAGAAAGTTTGATCCTAGTGAAAACCCTTAGGTTTACGCTTTGGCCAAGTGATCCAGCAGGGCCGCGTGGGTCCGGCAGCCCAGGGCAAACCGGTCCAGGCCCAGGTGCTCGTCGGGGCTATGGATGTTGTCGGAGTTGAGGCCGAAGCCGATGAGCAGGGTATCGATGCCCAGCTTGGTTTTGAAGTCGGCGATCACGGGGATGGTCGCGCCTTCGCGGACGAGGGCGGGAGGCTTCCCGGCGACCTGCTGGATCGCGGCGGAGGCGGCGACGACCCAGGGAGAGTCGGTGGGCGTGGCCACGGGATGGGCGTTGCCGTGATGGCTGATCTCCCAGCGGCCGCCGCCGGTGTCGTGCTGATGCAGCCAATCGACAAACTGCCGCTGCACTTTGGCGGGGTCCATGTCTGCGGGGATGCGGAACGACACTTTCGCCCCGGCAAACGTGGGGATTACGGTCTTGGCGCCTTCGCCCATGTAGCCGCCGTACAGGCCGTTGATATCGCAGGACGGCCGGGTCCACCGGCGCTCGAGGGTGCTGAAATCTTTCTCGCCAAAGGGAACCGAGCCCACGTCGCCGGTGAAGTTGTGCTCGTTAAAGTCGAGCTTTTTCCAGGCATCGTGCTCGGCGGGCTCGGTGGCTTTCACGTCGTCATAGAAACTCGGGATGGTGACCTGATTGTCGTCGTTGATGAGTTTGCCCAGCACGCGGACCAGTTGGGTCGCGGGGTTGGCGAGGCTGCCGCCGTAGACCCCCGAGTGCAGGTCGCGGGACGGGCCGTGGAGCTTGACGTCGAAGTAGACGAGGCCGCGCAGGCCGTAGGTGATCGCTGGCAGGTAACCCGCGTCGGTGCCCGGGGCATCCCACATCGAGGTGTCGCTGACGACACAGACGGTCCGGTGGTCGGTCTCCAGTTGGTCGGCGTGCTGCTCGAAAAACGCGGGCAGGCTGACGCTGCCGCATTCCTCTTCGCCTTCGATCAGGACGGTGACGTGGCAGGGCAGCTTGGTGTCGGTCGCGTGATAGGCGCGCAGCGCTTCGAGAAAGCACATGATTTGGCCTTTGTCGTCCGACGCCCCGCGGGCGAAGATCTTGCCGTCGCGGATCGCGGGTTCGAAGGGCGGGCTGGTCCAGCCCCCGACGGGGTCGGGCGGCTGGACGTCGTAGTGGCCGTAAAACAAGACGCGGTTGGTGGCGTCGTCGGCGACCATTTCGGCGGTGGTTTTCGCCAGGACGATGGGGTGGCCCCGCTTGCCGTCGGGCCCGGCAGGCTGGGTGACCGAGACGACCATGCCCAACTCAGCACAAAAGGAAGACACCCACTGGGCGGCCTCGTGGACGTGGGCGTCGTAAGCCGGATCGGTGCTGACACTGGGTATGCTCAGCAATTCGCTGAGACGCTCTACCGCACGGGGCTGATCGGTCACAAGATGGTCGAGAGGGGTGGTCATAAGCAAAGTCTACCGGCGGAGGATGGGCCACGGTAGTTCGGTAGTGCGTCCGGGCAAACGGGTAACAGCCACTCAAGCCGCTTAAGTCGATCTCGGAGAGCACGGAGGCACGGAGGCACGGAGGAAGGCAAGCGGCGTCATTTGATTGCTGCAAAACATTGAGCGGCGTCACGGCATGATAAGAAGCCAACTTAGTTGGCAACGTGTCCCACCACCATATCTTCAATATATTAAGTCGAGTAAAGACAGCTTCTGAAACGCGAATAGGATTGTGGTTGCACGATCAACACGGCAGTCACCGGTTTTCTCCGTGATCGACTCGGTTGCTTTGACCGGCTCACCCGCCTAGATCCCGTAAGCGAGTCCGTTCAGTCTTCTGCACCCACCGGATCAACGTCGATTTGCAGCACGTCTCCCGCAATGCGGGTGGGGTAGATCTTGGCGGGTTCGCCGAATTCCGGGTCGTCGAGGTCTTTGCCGTCGGTGATGCGGTAGGTGTAGCCGTGGAAGGGGCAGGTGATGGTGAGGCCGCGGCGGTCGCCTTCGCCCAGCGGCAGGCCGGCGTGGGGACAGACGTTGGCCATGACGTGGTGGGTGCCCGCATGAGGAAAAACGATGACGCTGAGTTTCTTGCCGTCGCGTTCGAGGCTGCGGCAGCTTTTGCCCTCTGCCGGGAGGTCAGCGAGCGGGGCGAGGTCGATCCATTTAGGCATGGCGGGTCCGGCGGTTCTATAACTCTAAGCAATGAATACCCATGATAACCGGCACCTGGTGATGATTCAGTCCCTGGCGACCCGGGCGATCAACCTGGCGATCGATGCTTCGCCGCACCGGGCTCCGCCGGGGCAGGTCCGCCGCAGCCTGACGGCATCGCTGCCGGCCGCGACGATGCTGCTTGGTTTGACAGCGAACGATCCGCCGATGCCACCGGATTCAGAAGATGTCGTTTTCGTGGACGGCCGGGGGCAGGGCCGATTTTCGTACCGACCGCTGAGTCGGTACCTGCACCATCGGGCCACGGGCCAACTCGCGGTCTCCCCACGGGATTCATCATCGACGCCTGCAAACGTGGCGATGGCGTTGTGGGATCAGTGGCAGCGGGCCGCCGCGGGAGCTTTCGATGAGCGAGCCATCGACGCCGTCGTGATGGCGGGCGGTGACTGCTTAAAACCGCAGGCGGCCGATGAGGCCCCCGACCATTGGACCTATTGCGAGCTGGTGGGTCTGCACGCCCTGCAAGCGATCATCGAGTTATACAGCAATGACGACGAACAAACGGTCCCGCCGCGGTGGCGACAACGGGTGATCGAGATCACGGATTACCACCAGCAGCACACCCAGCCGGACTACACGACGGTTCAGCCTTGGGCGTTGGCGGCGTTTTTAAGCAACCCCCAAACGACGTGGTTTGCCGAGCAGCAGCTGCACGATGTGCAGACGCACCTGCAGATCGAGGGCGGGCCGGGCGCGGTGGTCCCCGCGTTGCTGCTGGCGGATGCGTACGCCTCGATTTCAGCTTAGCGCGGATACGGACTTTACGGAACTGCCGCGGGTTCTGGGCGCGACGCGGGAGCAGGTCGATTCGTTACAATCGGGACCCCTTGGGTGAAAATCCCGGAAAGGTTGGGCCTGTCGTGAGCGAGCAATCGAGCCTGGTGTCTTCGGGAATAGATGTCGAAACGGTCCTGCGGAATCTGTCGCCCGCCGGCCTGTACGAGGAGGCCATCCGCCACGAGAAGGGCACGTCGATCTCGCCGATTCGGGGGCGCTGATCGCCTACTCCGGCGACAAGACCGGCCGATCGCCCAAAGACAAGCGCGTCGTCAAACAAACCAGTTCCCAGGAAGACGTCTGGTGGGGCGGCGATCAACATCCCCATCGACGAGCGGACGTTTGCCATCAACCGAAGCCGGGCGATCGACTACCTCAACACCTGCGATCGGCTGTACGTCGTCGATGCATTTGCCGGCTGGGACCCCGAGCACCGCATCAAGGTGCGGGTGGTCTGCGAACGGCCGTACCACGCGCTGTTTATGTGGACCATGTTGATCCGACCGACGGATCAGGAAGAGACGAAAACTTTGGCGAACCCGACTGGACGATCTACAACGCCGGGCACTTCCCCGCCAACCCGCTGACCGCCGGGATGACCAGCCGGACCAGCGTCGATCTCAACATCGATCAGCAGGAGTTTGTGATCCTCGGCAGCGAATATGCCGGGGAAATGAAGAAGGGCATCTTCACGGTGATGAATTACCTGATGCCCAAAAAAGGCCACCTCTCGATGCACTGCTCGGCGACGGTCGAGCCCGGCGGCGAAACCGTCCTCGGTGCTCTTCGGCCTCTCGGGCACCGGTAAGACCACCCTCTCGGCCGACCCCAAACGCGAGCTCGTCGGCGATGACGAACACGTCTGGACCGACACCGGCATCTTCAATATCGAGGGCGGTTGCTACGCCAAGGCCATCAACTTGTCGCGCGAAAACGAGCCCCAGATTTTCGACGCCCTGCGCTTCGGCAGCGTCCTCGAGAACGTGCGCTTCGATCCCGCCCACCACCACGTGGATTTCGACGACACCAGCATCACGCAGAACACCCGCGGGGCGTACCCGATCGAGTACATCGACAACGCCCGCATCCCCTGCGTGGCGGGGCACCCGCGCGATATCATCTTCCTCACCTGCGATGCGTTCGGGGTGCTGCCGCCGGTCAGCAGGCTCACCCCCGAGCAGGCGATGTACCACTTCATCTCCGGCTACACCGCCAAAGTCGCGGGCACCGAGATGGGCGTCACCGAACCCGAAGCCACCTTCAGCCCCTGCTTCGGCGGACCGTTCCTCGTGTGGCATCCGGGCAAATACGCCGAGCTGCTGGCCGCGAAAATGAAGCAGCACGACACCAACGTCTGGCTGGTCAACACCGGCTGGGCGGGCGGGGGCTACGGCAAAGGCGCACCGGATCAAGCTCGCTTACACCCGCGCCATCGTCGATGCGATCCACGCGGGCAGCCTGGCGGACGCGCCGACGCAGGTCGATCCGGTGTTCGGTATCCACACCGTGACGAAAGTCGCCGAGGTGTCCGACGAACTTTTGGTGCCCCGCAGCAACTGGTCAGACTCCGCAGCCTACGACGCGGCGGCCGTCAAACTTGCGGGTTTGTTTACCGCAAACTTCAAACAATACGCCGAGGGGGTGAGCGCCGAGGTCAGTGCTGCCGGGCCAAACGCTAAAGATTAGCGAGCGCACTTCCACACCGCGGGTGATTCTCTCAAACCCACCGCTTCCGATCATGAGCTTAAAAGTCGATCAAACTTCGATCTGCTATCGGGGTGTAATGCCCGTTGGGTACGCTTGGTTTATATCTTTTTTTGGAAAACAACATGTCTATCGCTAAGGAATTTAAGGAATTTATTCTTAAGGGAAATATGGTTGACCTGGCCGTCGGGCTGGTCATCGGGGCGGCATTCGGGGCTTGCGTCAAGTCGCTGGTAGACAATGTGGTGATGCCGCCGATGGGTTGGTTGATGGGCGGGGTTGATTTCGCGGATAAGAAACTTGTGCTCGCCGACCCGGTCGCGGTGGGGGAGACCCACCCGGTCTACGGCAACACCGTCGAGATCGCGATCCCCGCGGTGACAATCGGTTACGGGTTGTTCATCAACGCCGTCATCGCGTTGCTGATCCAAGGCCTCGCCATCTTTGTGGTCATCAAGCTCATCAACAACATGAAGCGAAAAGAAGAAGCCACCCCGAAGACCGCGCCCGAGCCGGCGAAAGACATTGTGCTGCTTTCGGAGATCCGCGACCTGCTGGCCAAGCAGAACGGCTGAGCGTGTATATCGAAATGATCTGATAACGATAACCGCCCGCGGAATACATTTTGCGGGAGGTCTTATCTATGAAGTTCGCGATTATATTTTTGGGTCAATCCACGGTAGACAGATGATTCGACGACCTAATCGACGTGGCCGTCGTCGATCCATCCTTGCCAAACCTTGCGGACGGCCACGGCGGGAAGGGCGTAAACTTCAACCCTGCCGGCGCGGGCGATATTGATGCCGATCACGTGGCCGTCGAGGTTCAGAACCGGGCCGCCGCATCGGTGGGGATCGATCAGGGCGTCGTGTTGAAACACCGCGGCAAACCCATCGCGCCGCCGGGAGCGGTCGTTGCCCATCGTGTTCATTCGGTCAGCGCGTGACCGCTCCGTTTCGGGGCGGAGGCGCATCTCGACCTCAAAGGTCAACCGCTGGACCACCGCGGCCTCGGCGGATCGATCCACCCGCTGATCAGGTGCCTGGGCGGGTGTGGGCGGCGGACTTGAAGGATCGCGGACGGGGGGGGGATTGTGAGGACGCTGATCTTGGTCGATCTCATCTTTTGGGGGATCGGGTCCGTCCGCGGCCGGGGCGGTTGCGGCCGGTTCGCTCAGGCGCAGAATCTCGATGGGCACGGTTTGGCCGGCGTTGACTTGCTGAATGGCGTCGATGACCGCCGCGGCGTTGTGGACTGGTTGTTGGCCGATCTTGACCAAAAAATCGCCCGCCTGGAGTCCGGCCTCTTCTGCGCCCATGCCCTTCATGAGCCCGGTAATCATGACTCCGCCCGGAAGTATCAGATCTTCCAAGAGTTTCCCCTCGGCGGGCAGTTGATCCGGGTCGGCCGGTTCTGCGGCAGCTTCGGAGAGGGATTGAACCAAGACGCCGGGCAGGCGTCGGCTATCGATATCCGCTAGGGCCACACCCAGCCGAACCCCCGCCACTTCCCGCACGGGCGCGCTCACGATGCCCACGGCCAGCGGCAGACCTTGATCCGCGGTGGGCATCGTTGCCTCGAGGCCGAGCGGTCCTTGGGGGATGACCACCCACCGGCCGACCTCGGCCGTGGGGCGGGCGGACGCGACCGCGTCGCCATCGGGAGTTTGCGCCCAGCGGACGGCTTGCAAACGGCGGGAAATTTCGGGATCCGACAGGACATGCAGCGAAATCAAGTCGTGGGGGCCATCGACGGCGAGGGTGCGGGCTTTAACCACTTGGCCGCTTGGCAACACGACCTCCAGAAGGACCGCGTCGGTGTCGGTGGTCGGAGACTCGGCGGGCAGCACTTCGCTGGCTTTGCTGACGAGGTAGCCGCGGGCATCGAGCACGGTACCCAAGGCCACGGGCACGCCGCCGCGTTGTACCGCGACCACCGATTGGCGGGCGGTCTGCACAACGTGGAAAATTGTGACCGGACGCCCGGCCCGTTGGTGTCCCAGTGGTCGCGGAGTACGCCGCCCGACACCTGCTCGGGGAGCGGAGGCTCGGCTGATTGAACTGCGGCGGGCATCGTTGCAATCGCAAGGCCGATCAAGCCGCGGGCGACCCACCGTCGAATTTGAAGTGATGAAAGCAAGCGGGTCATTGCCGGGCTCCGAGGCGGACGCGGAGTTCCAGTCGTTCGCCGTCCTGGCCCCGGCGGGTGGGACGCCATATCGAGAGCGTGACGAAATCCCCGGGTTCCTGCATGGCCATGGTTTCGTTGACCGCGGCCTGATCGGGCATCGCCCGGCCGTCGATGCTGATGATCACGTCCGCTTCGCGTAGCCCCGCCTGATCCGCGGCACTCTGGGGGAGCACGCGTCGTACCGCCATCCCGGCAAGTGGATCTGACGCGACAGGGTTATCGTCGGTTTCGTCGGCGGAGAGCGATTGGAGCAGCACGCCCAGGAGAGGGGTGCGGCGTTGGCCCCAGCGTTGGCCGTCGGCGAGGGGTTCCCAATGTTGGTCGTAGACGGGCATGCCGACGTGGATGTTGGTGCGGGCACTGGGCCCGATGCGGCTGTGGATACCGATGACCTGGCCGTCGAGATTAATCAGGGGTCCGCCCGAATCACCGCCGATGAGGACGCAATCGCTTTGCACGCCGATGCCCGGACGTACACGAACTACCCGGCCCAGGCGGGCAACGACGGGTCGCCGGGCGTCAAAACCCGCGGGGTGGCCCAGCGCAACGACCCAGTCGCCGGGCGAGACTTCGGAGCTACCTTCTGTCGCTGGGTCGCCGGGGGCCGGCCGGGGCACCCAGGGCCAGGGGCCTTCGCCCTGAAGCCGTGCCATGCCCGCGTCGGTCTGACGGTCGCTACCGAGGGTGCGGGCGGTGGCGACGGTGCCGTCGGGAAAGAAGACCTGGATGAGTCGGCCCGGCTCGCCGATGACGTGGGCGGCAGTGAGGATGGTGCCCTGCGGATCGATCACCACGCCGCTGCCGGTGCCGAAGCCCAGGTCCAGCCCGACGGTGGCGGGCCCGGCGGCGGCGACCACGACGCGGACACGATCTTCGATCTGTCGCAGAGCCGCGAGCGGGTCGAGGGGCGGATCGAGATCGCGATCCATCGGGGCGTGGTCCGCTTCGACGGCCGAGGGTTCCACGGTGGCCGTGGATTGGGCGGAGGCGGGAACAGTCACTCTGGCCGAGCCAAGCATCAACAGCGGCAAAACGGCAGCGCAGAAAACACGGCGAAACAAGTCATGCAGAGAGGCCATGCCAAGATTTTAGTCCGCCCGTCCCGCCAAATTGCAAAATGAGGGGTTGCGAAAGTTAGGCCGAACCGCAGAGCCAGGGCGGGGGCGGCTAACGCTTGTGTTTTTCGATGATTTGCCCGATGCGGGGGGCAACGGTGGCGGCCCAGGCGCCCCAGTTCAGGACGTTTTCGTAGCGGTCGCGGGTCGAGCGGATCATGGCTTCGTAGCGGGGGCGGTCGTTCCAGAGTTCTTCGATGACATCGGCGTAGTCGGAGGCGACCGCGTCCAGGGGCAGGAGCCGACCGCTCACGCCGTCTTCGACCGCGTCGGGAACCCCGCCGGTGACGGTGGCGATGGAGGGCAGCCCGTTGGCGGCGGCTTCGCTGAACACCATGCCGAAGGTTTCGCCGCGGGTGGGTAGCGTGAAGAACGCGGCCTCGCGCCAGAGTTTTTTATAGAGCGTGAGTTCTTCGGGGACCTGCTTACTTAGGAAGCCGTGCACGGTGAGCTTCGGGTGGTTGCAGGAGTCGGGGGGGGCAGCGCCGACCAGAACCATCTCGGCGTCGATGCCGCGGCGGTTGAGCTCGACCATCGCGTCGTAGGTGAGCTGTCCGCCTTTGCGTTCCCACTCGACGCCGACCCAGAGCAGCCGGCAGCGGTCGCGGACGGCGTAGTTCAGGACTTCCTCGCGGGTGGGCGGGTCCAGGAGGTTTGAGCCGTAGGGCACGGTGATGACTTTGTCCGGGTCGATACCGTAGTCGCGGACCGCGGAGTCGCTGCTCCAGCGGGCGGGGTAGATCGAGAGATCGGCGTTGTGCAGGGCCCGGCGGTTGATCTCGTCGCCGTTGCGGTAGCCGAATTTCCAGAGGTCGCTAAAAGTCGAGTAATACTCGGCGATCCCGCGGAAGGTGGAATCGCTGTGGTGGATGAGGGGCACCTGGCAATCATCGAGGTAGGCGATCTGCTGATCGACGCCGACCGCCAGCAGGGCGTCGATCGGTTGGCCCGCGGCTTGGGCGTCTGCAAGGGCGCGGCGGATGGACTTGGCGTGGTGCTTGGTATTGGCGGTGAGCCACTCGGCGACAAAACGTTTTTTGAACAGCCGGTGGACGCGGTAGTTGATCGCTTTGCTCAGCGTCAGCCAGGAAAGCGTGGGCGAGGGGATGTAGACCACGTCGCGGAACCAGGGCGTGAGGGCCTGCTTAACAGAGTAAGGCACGCCCGACCAGGTGCGCACGCTATCGGGGTCGCCGTTGGAAAGGATGCCCAAGCGGTAAGGCAAGGCGGCCGGTGACGCCGCATCGGTAAGGGCGGAGGGGCGCGGGTGAGAGGGGGTAAGGGGGGGGGTGAGAGGGGGGGTAAGAGGGGGGGGGGGCGGCTGGTTCATAACGCTGCTCGGGGTCGCATCGGTCCGGCGGTGGGTATGCCCGTCACACGATCTTGCTGTGCGTCCGCCATGGGGTGTAGCCTGACCCGCGGAGCCGAGTCGCACGCCGAGTATATCGGCAGATCGTGGGTTCACCTTGTCACGCGGAGGGAACAATCTGCCGGGCGGGTAAGTTAGGATGGGGCTGCCTGCTATCCCCTTGGGTCCCCTCATGCGCCTGAGCACCAAGCTCTTGATTATCGGTGAACTCGTCTTGCTGCTGCTGGCTTTGGCCCTGCTGCTGCCGACGCGGTCGAGCATGCGGGACCAGGTCATCACCGATTTGCAGAACCAGCTGGCCGCGGTGGCGGCCACGGCGACGCTGCAACTCGACGGCGATCTGCACTTGGCGGTGCGTGATCCGGAGGACGCGACCTCGCCGGCGTTCTTGAAATTGCGTGAGCAGCTGCGGGCGGTGCGGGACGTGAACCAACTCAAGTCGGATCATCTGTACACGTTTTATCTGGGGGAGGACCAGCAGCTGCATTACGCGGTGATGCCTCATGAGGGCGAGCCGTTTGTGGGCGAGCGGTATCCGATGAAGCCGCACCATCGGCGGGCGCTCGAGACCGGGCGGACCTCGGTGTCGGGGCTGTACGAAGACGTAAACGGGCGGTGGATCTCGGCGGCGGCGCCGATCCGGCTGCGGACCGATTCCCCGCTGGTGGAAGTGGCGCGAGCGATCGTGCCGCTGACGCAGGTGGGCGATGCGGACTCGAGGGATCATGAACCAACGCCGTTAAGCCCCCCGATTCACCACCGTCGAGCATGTACGCGCCGGCGGGTCCGGTGGTGGGATTGCTCGAAGTGACCCAGCCGTCGGCGGCCTATTTCGCCCGTTACCGCCGACTGGTGTGGCTCAACTCGGCGATCGCGATTCTGGGCATCGGGGTTACGTCGTTGCTGGGATACCTGGTGCTGCGTCGGCTGGTGATTCGGCCGGTGGGGGCGATCCGGGAGGGAGTCTCTGCGTTGGCGCGGCACGAATTCACCCACCGGGTCAACCTCACGTCCGGCGACGAGTTTCAAGAACTGGGCAACTCGCTGAACCATCTTGCAACTCAGTTGAACGCGGCACGATCGATCCAGGCAGGATTTTTCCCGAAGATTTTGCCCGAGCCGCCGGGGTACCGGATGGCGGGGGCGTCGGACCCCTGCGACGCTACGGGGGGCGACTACTACGACGCATTCATACTCGACGAGCACCGGACGGCGGTGGTGGTGGCGGACGTGACGGGGCACGGCCTGGGTCCGTCGCTGCTCATGGCGACCTGCCGATCGGCGTTGCAAGCCTTGGCCAAGTCGGGTCACGAGCCGGGCGATCTGATACAGCGACTCGAAGCGCAACTCGAACCGGATCTGACCGACGGCCGATTCATCACGATGATCCTCGGCGTCCTGCACCAGGACGGCACGTTCACCTACGCCAACGCCGGCCACGCTCCGGCATTGGTCCATTCCGAGACCCACGGCACCCTCCGGCTGCCGTCGCACCGCCCGCCCTTGGGCGTCGTCGTGCCGCTCGAAAGCGAAGACGTCCAGAGCACGATCCACCTCGAACCCGGCGACCGGGTCTTTCTCGCCTCCGACGGCGTGATCGAATCGCAAAATGCGGACGATCGTCACTTCGGTCACGAGCCCATCGAAGACATGCTCCGCGATGGAGCATTGACCTGCGTGCCGTTGGTCCAGCGGCTGCGTGACGACTTGGCTACCTATCGCCACCCCCGCCGGGCCGACGACGACGTGACGATCCTGTGCATCGACCGCGTCGCGGTGAACAAGTAAGGAACCGAGATAATGGGGATATTGACAAAAGCCCACGGATTGAATCCGTGCGCTCCGTCATGACCATGCGAGGGGGCGCCACATTTGGCCGCCAGGTTTAGCCGGGCGTGTCGGCCTCTTGGGTGGGGGCATATTCGTCAACCTCTTCGCGGGTGATCTGGAGCCACTCGAGCATGTGCTGCTCGTAAAGGTCCTGGTGGGCGAGGTTGGAGAAATCCAGGCGGAGTTCGTTGATGACTTTCGTGCCTTGGCCGATCCACTGGTTCCAGGTGATTTGGCCGAAGTGGTCGAAGATGAACTGGCCCAGCGGGCCGCGCATGGGCGGGTCGGCCAGGCGGGGCTGGGGTTGGCCCGCCCGGCGGTCGAGGACCATCTTGCCGTCGCCGGCACTTTCCATCTGGGCCTTTTTGGCGGCGTAATCTTCGACTTCGGGGAGTTCTTCGCCGAGGCTTTGCAGCATCTCGGCGAGGGCGCGTTTGGGCATCTGATCGCCCCGTTCGGCGGCGGCTTTGTAGCCTTTTTTTAACATCGGTTTGGCGTCGTCGGGGCGGTCGGCCTTGATCAGCGATTCGCCGAGGAACTGGTAGGCGCGGGACATGCCCTGGTTGAGGGCAATGGCCTGGCCGTAAGCCTTGGCGGCGTCGTTCCAGCGCTCGGCGTCTTTGTAGGCGTTGCCCAGTGAGAAGTAGGCCATGTCGTCAGGGGCCTCGGCGGCCATGCGTTCCCACTGTGCGATGCGTTCGTCGATGTTGCTCATGGTGGTAGGGTAGGCCGGGCGGGCGACGGGGTCTAGGCGAGCCAACGTCCGGCCGGGCCGCACCGGGCCGCGGTCCCCGCCTCGAGTAGAAATCGGTACAGTTGCATGATGTCGGTAACGCGTGAATTTCTGGGTTGGGATCGTCCCGTGCTGCCGGCCGCGGCGGCGTGGCTGCGCTCACATTACGGCGGGGACCTGGGGGGGCTGATCGTCGCAGTGCCCACGCGGCGGGCGGGTCGCCGGCTGCTCGAATTACTGGTCGATGCCGCGGACGGGATCGGGGACGAAGACACGCAGGAAGAGGGGAGGGAGGGGGGCAAGGGAGGGGTGGGGGGCGAGGGGGGGGTGGTGCCGCCGCAGTGGGAGACGCCGGGATCGCTGCCCGAGTGCCTGTACCGGACCGAGGCGGAGGACTACACGGCGGGGGACTGGTCGGCATGGGTGGCGCGAGCGGCGTCGCTGCGATCTGCCGACCGATCAATGTTGGAACAGGTTGTACCGCACCCGCCCAGCGAAGGGGCAAGGGGGGGTTACGGGGCGAGGGTGGTGGGCGGGGAGGGGGGGGGCGATGCCGCGGGGTGGATGCGGCTGGCTGAGCAGTTGGGGCAGGTCAGCACGGAGTTGTCCGGGGCACGGCTCGACCCCGCCGGGGTGGTGGACCGGGCCCGTCAACGAGAAATCGACCTGGGCCTGAGCGAAGCACGGTGGGAAGCTTTCGCGCAGTTAGAGACGCACTACCGCCAAACGCTGGGGCGAGACGATCGGCAGCAGGCGCGAGAACGGGCGCTGCGAGAAGGCGACTTGCGGGGTGGATCGGCCGGTGGTGCTGGTGGGCCTGGTCGATCAGAGTGAGCAATTGTCGGCCATGCTGAAGCAGGCGGTGGCGGGCGGCGGAGAGGTGGTGGTGTTGGTGCCCGTCCCCGCCGAGCACGCGGCGGGGTTCACGTCGCTGGGCGGATTGCGGCCGGTGTACTGGCAGGATCAACCGGTGGCGGAAGGGTGTGAGCCGGAATTTGTGGATCGGCCCACGGACCAGGCGATCGCGGTGGTAAAACACTTGGCCGGGCTGCCCGAGGGGACGGCGGCGGAGGAGGTCTGCGTCGGCCTGGGTGACGAGACCGCGGCAGAGGCGGTCGCCCGCTGCATCGAGTTGGCAGGCACCCCCGCGCGGGTGGCGTCTGGGGCGTCGCTGCGGCGCAGCGGGCCGATCGTTTTGCTGGAGGTCCTTTCGAGATTCGCCGCCGGCCGCGGCCTGCTGGACTTGGCGGCGGTGGTGCGGCATCCGGACCTGGCAGAGTGGTTGGGCGAAAGCGGGGCGGAGGACGCGGCGACGGTGGTGGACCGCTACGCCACGGATTTTTTGCAGGTGGACCTGAGTGCCCAAGCCGACGCATCGCGGTGGAGCGATCAAAAGAACGTCTCCCGTATTCGGCAACTGACCCAGCGGATCGAGACATTGCTGAAAGAGGGAACGGGCTCAAAACTAGCGACGGAAACGAAGGCTTGGCCGGCGTGGGCCGAGGCCATCGCGGGGTTGCTGAGCTTGGTGTACGGCCGACGTGAGCTGCGACGCGGGCCCGACCAATTGTTGGTCGAGCAGCTGGAGTTAATCGGCCACGGGCTGCGGGAGATGACGGGGCTGCAGGTCGCGGCCGAGCAGCTGCCGCAGGTCGATTTCGCGGAGGCGGTGTCGCTGCTGATCGGGAAGCTGGCGTCAGAGCGGGTGCCCGCGGCGGCGGGGCGGGCGGCGGTCGAACTGGTGGGCTTCCTGGAGATGCCCTGGGACGACGCGCCCCACGCGGTGCTGACGGATTTGAATGAGGGCCACCTCCCGGCGGGTCGGATGGACGACGCTTTTTTACCCGACGGGCTGCGGGCAGGCCTGGGGATGCCCGACGGTCGGCGGCGTCTGGCCCGCGATGGTTTCCTGCTGAGTCTGGTTCTGCGAAGTCGGCGAAGCGTGAAGCTGCTGGCTTGCCGGGAGTCGGCCGCGGGCGATCCGCGTGTGCCCAGCCGGCTGCTGCTGACCGGAAGTGAAATCGAGCGGGCCCGGCGACTCGCGGCTTTCTACACCGACGACCCCGCGCCGGAAACCGACGCGGCGGGCGCTCCGCTGCTGTTGACCCCCGGCAAAAGCAGCGAATTCCTGATCCCCCCGCCGTTGATCGATGCACCGAGCCTGGACCGGCTGCGGGTCACCGCATTCCGGGACTATTTGTCCTGCCCGTACCGGTTCTATCTCCGCCATGTCCAACGGCTCGACACCCTCGACGACCGCGCGGTGGAGCTGACCGGGGCTGCCTACGGCAACCTGACCCACGACGTGTTGCAAGCCTTCGGCCAATCCGACGTGGCGGCGGCGACCGACGCGCAAACCATCGCACTATTTCTGAACGACACCCTCAGCTCGCAGGTCCTGCAACGGTACGGCCGCCACGCCCGGCCCGCGGTGCGGGTGCAGATCGAACAGCTGCGCGAGCGGCTCGACGTGTTCGCGGATCGGCAGGCGGCGCTGACGCGTGAAGGATGGCGCATCCGCGGGGACTTGGTCGAGAAGCTCGGCGAAACGCAGATCGAGATCGACGGCCGGCCGTTCGTCATCACCGGCCAGATCGACCGCGTCGATGAACACCCGCAGCATGGTGTGCGGCTGCTGGATTACAAATCGTCGGAGGCCGGCGACGACCCGGACAAGAAGCATCGGCGGGGCGGGCGGTGGGTGGATCTGCAGCTGCCGCTGTATCTGTCGCTGGTTCGGCCGTGGGGGATCGAGGCGGCGGAACTGGGATACTTCAACCTGCCCAAGGATGCCGCCGACGCGGGGGTCAAGCCCGCGGGGTGGTCGGCCGAGGAACTGAAAGAAGCGATGTCGGTGCGGGACCAGGTGATCCGTCGGGTGCGGGAAGGCATCTTCTGGCCGCCCAGCGAACAGGTGCCCAGCTGGAGCGACGCGTTCTCTCGACTGGCGGCGGACGGTGCCTTGGGCCGGGCAGACTTAATTGTTCGGTCAAACAATGAAGCCGCGGCCACATCGCCACGTGGGCCCGGGACCGCTGACCTTCCACCGAGGAGCGGCACATGAGCGAATCGACGCCGCCAGACCATCAGTCGCCCCATCGCATCATCCGCGCCTCGGCGGGGGCAGGCAAGACCTATCAACTCACCCAGCACACCCTCGAATTGCTGCGGAGGGGCGCGGCGGTGGATTCGATCCTGGCCACGACTTTCACCCGCAAGGCGGCAGGCGAAATCCTCAGTCGCCTGGTGCGCGTGCTTCTGGCAGAAGCAAAAAAAGAACGGCAGCACCCCGAGACGGTCTCGGCCCCGGAAGACGAACCCGACCCCGCCAAACGACGCAAGCCCTACCGGCAGGTGCTCGACGAGGTCACGCGAAATCTGCACCGGGTGGGCGTATCGACCATCGATAGCTTTTTCCATCGGCTGGGCGGCGGGTTTAGGTTCGAGCTGGACTTGCCGTTAGAGCCGCGGCTGATCGAAGAGGGCAGTCCGGAAGCCGCGGCGCTGCGGGCCGAGGCGATTACAGCTGTCTTGGCCGAGGCCTCGGCGGACGACACCACCTTCCGCGCGCTGCTGGACTTGCTGCGCCGGTTGCACCACGACCAGACGACGCGCAGCGTGACGCGGGCGATCGACGACATCGTGATGGACCACGCGGAGATTTACCGCGCCGCTCCGGAGGCCGAGACGTGGAACACGCTTCAGCCCCGGGGATTAATGGACGCGTCGCAGTTGCAGGATCAACTCGCACGGTGGCGACAGATGCGGGAGGCTTTGCCGTTGACCGGCAAGGGGCTGCCCAACAAGACCTGGGAAAAATCGTGGGTCGCCACGGGTCAGGCCGCGGCGGCGGGCGACTGGGACAGTGTGATCGACGCGGGAATCCTCAAAAAAATCGTGAACGGCGAAGCGAAATTCGGGACCGCCGCGATCAGCGACCACTGGATCGACGCGGCCCAGCCCTGGATCAACCACGCCCGGGCCACGCTGATCGAGCAAATCAATCGGCAGACCTCGGCCACCCACGAGTTGATGCGGCGCTTCGCGCTGGTCTACGAACGATTGCGGGCGCGGCGGGGGGTGATGCTCTTTAGCGATATGGCCCACCGGCTAGCGGGCGGATTGCTGGCGGGCCGCGACGTGCGGGAGGCCGAGGTGCTCACGGAGATTTACTTCCGGCTCGATGCGGCGGTGACGCACCTGCTACTCGATGAATTTCAGGACACCAGCCTGGACCAGTGGCAGGTGCTCGAACCGTTTGTCGATCAGATCGGCTCGACCGGCGACGGGTCGCGGAGCTTGCTGGTGGTCGGCGATTCCAAACAGGCGATCTACGGCTGGCGGGGCGGCTGCGTCGAACTGTTCGATACCGTTGAGCAAAACGTCTCGTGGATCCAGCGGGAATCGTTGGCGGTGAGCTGGCGCTCGTCGCCCACGGTGCTGGACGCGGTCAACCGCGTGTTCGGCGGCTTGGCGGACTGGCCGACGCTGGTTGACTCCGGCGAAGCAATCGACGCGGAGGCGGCGGCACAGTGGGCGGCAGGATTCGAGCCCCACCGCGCGGCCTACGATGATCGCCCGGGGGTGGTGGTGTTGGATTCGTCCCCCGTCCCCGACGAGCCAAAACCAAAATCTGCCTGGTCAGACCGCGACGCGGCGGATAGCGACCATGAGGAGGGCGACGAGGATTTAACCCTGCCCGCGTCTAGCCACGAGGCGTTCGTCGCGCAGCAGATCAAAGACATCTATCAGCGAACCGGGGCACGCAGCCTTGGGGTATTGACGCGGGGCAACAAGATGGTGCGCCGGCTGCTGCACGAATTGCAGAGCCAAGGGCTGCCCGCCAGCGGGGAGGGAGGCAACCCGATCGCGGACGTGCCGGCGGTGGCGGCGGTGCTGTCGGCGTTGCAGATGGCAGACCACCCGGGGGACTCGGCCGCGGTCTTCCACACGCTCAATTCGCCGATGGGGCGCGTGGTGAGCTTGTCCCGCATGGCCGACGCCGCGGCGGCCGCCCGACGGATTCGGCAATTCCTTCTGCGGGACGGATACGCCCAGACGATCGCGCGGTGGACCACGGCACTCGCTCCGCACGCGGACGCCGCAGACCTGGGCAAGCTCGCCCGGCTGGTGGGCCTGGCCGAGCAGTATGAAGCGGGGTTGGCGGCGAGTCAGCAGCTTCGGCCCGCGCGGTTCGTAGATTTCATCGAAGGGACCGAAGTCGAAGAGCCTTCGCCCTCGCCGATCCGGGTGATGACGATCCACCGCAGCAAGGGCTTGGAGTTTGACACGGTGGTGTTGCCGGAACTCGACGCGGGGTTCAGCAACCGATTTGCAACGCTGACGGATCGCCCGGACCCCACCGGGCCGATCGAAGCGGTGTTCCGGGGGGTCAACTTGCAGACGCGTCGGCTGGACGCGGCACTGGAACGGGCGTACGACCAGCGGCGTCGTCGGCAACGCCTAGAAGATTTCTGCACCCTCTACGTGGCGATGACCCGGGCCCGGCACGGGTTGTATCTGCTGGTCAAACCGGCGGAGAATGCCGAAGGCAAGGTCCGCAAGGTCGGGCTGTGCCCCGCGGGGATCTTGCGGGACGCATTGGGAAACCCCGACGACGAACGGTTGGTGTGGGGCAACGAAAATTGGATGCTCGGTGACCGGGATGCGGCGGCGGCAGAAACCGATGAATCGGCCGATAGAAATGATGCCGTGGCCAAGGTAGAAAAAAATACCGTGGCACTCCGGGTGCGTTTGCAACATGCCGAGACACCACGCCGCCATCGCTCCGCCCTCCTGCCTTCACAGTTGCATGGCCAAGGCCACGTCGTCGTGGCGGACCTGTTGGCGATCACACCCCGCACGGCGCTGGAGCGCGGCGACTCGATCCACGCGGCGTTGGAAAGCATCGCTTATCTCGAAGAGATCGAAGCGGCCCCCGCCGAGTTTGAGTCCGTGGCCGGGGCCGAGGCGACGTTGTCTCATCCCGCAGTGCGGACGGCCCTCTCGCGACGCTACGAGCAGGAGGACCTGTGGCGAGAACGGGCATTCGTGGTCGCGGTGGACGGCAAGTTGATGCGGGGCAGCTTCGACCGGGTCGCGATTCAGCGTGACGCCGCCGGGCGGGCGACGGCGGCTCACCTGATTGATTTCAAAAGCGACCGGGTGGAGCCGGGCAGCCACGCCTTGGCCCAGCGGATCGAAACTTATCGTCCGCAGGTCGCCGCCTACCGAACGGCGCTGGGCCGCATCCTGCGTTTGGACGAGGCCGACATCACCGCGGAATTGATCTTCACCACCGCCGGAGTGTCGATCAAAATTCGCTAGCGCTGATTGCTAAATCAACCAGGCCACGAGTGGCATCCGGCAGACCGGCTCAACTAATTTACACCCCACCATTTGAGGGAAAGCGGAAGGTAGGGCAGGGGAGCTAACGGATATTGCCGTTGGCGTAGAGCACGGCACCGGTGGGATCCTTCGCGCCGTTGAAAGATTCGAAGAGCACGGCGGTGGTGGCGGGATTGGCCCCGGGGGCGGGGGGTTCGTAGATGAACCCGGGGTTGTCGCCGGTGCGGGGGTTGGTCAGGAGTTGCTCGATCGGCGCGTAAGGCCGCAGGTCCAGCAGCGAATCGGGAAAGCTGCCGCGGTGGTCATTGAGATAGCTTTGGAGGGCAAAGCCGATCTGACGCATGTTGTTGGCCGAGACCAGGCCCTGGGCCTGGCCGCGGGCGTCGCGGAGCACGTCAAAGTAGGCCAGCGGCCCCTTGGCGGACTTGGACGCGGGGGCGGGTCCTCCGGGTCGGCGGGACGCGAGGGGCGAGGGCGTGGGCGGCGAGGGTTGCTTGGTGCGGGCGAGTTTGAGCGTGGTCAGGTCGCGCCCCGCAAGGGCGAGGGTGTAACGGCCCGCGGCGGCGGGCCGGGGAAAGAGCAGGGCAAATTCGTGACGGGACCAGGGGGAGGTGAGGGCTTCGACGCGGTAACGATCGGCGGCATAGTGGCCTTGCGACTCGGCGTCCCAATCGACGCGCAGGGCCGCGCCGCGGTAATCGGCGACGACCTCGGGGCCTTGGTCGGGGGCGGTGATGCGGAGTTGGCCGGTGGCGGAGAGCCCCGGGCTGGCGGGAAAATCGCCGGTGGCGCGGGAGGCGGCAAATTCGACGGTGCCGCGGGTGGGGCCGAAGGCGTATTCGACCTCGCCGGCGTAGCGGCCCGGGTGACGCTGCACATCGTAGCGGTCCGCCTGATTTTCGGCATCGGGGGGCAAGAGGTTGTCGTAGGCGGTGGTCTGCGACCCCAAAAGTTCCACATCCACACCGGCGGCAAAATGCCGTGCCGCGATCCGCCCCTCCACCGCGTCGGGGCTGGTGACGGGTTCGGAGGATTTCCGCAAGGTAAACTGCTGGCCACGCAGCTCGGTGATGTCTTTCTTAGTCAGGCCCAGGTTGTTGAGGATGCGCTGCTGGATGCGGACGCGGATCAGGACGTGATCCCCGTCGGACTGGGGCCGAGTGATGAGCAGGTCGTCGGCGCCGTCCACGGTGAGGACCATCGGCGGCGCGATCGATCCCGCGGGCACCGGCGGGGTCGCGGGGAAGGTGGTCGGCGAGGCCGAGCCGTGGGCACCCTTGATCAGCATCCGGGCGATGCCCCCGGCCCCGGTGGGCGGCGGCGGCAGGACGTCCACGTGACTCAACAGGTGGACCACATGGACGGTCTGCACCTCATCAACCTGAATGACCCGGCCGGGCCCGGTGAGATACCAGATCAGCAGCGGAACGATCAGCAGCGGAATGATCAGCAGCCGCAGCGGGGTGATGCCCAGCCCGAGGAGGTTGATCAGATCGCGGGTCCACCATGGCTCGGGGCGGGGCGGACGGGCGGCACGCGGCGCTGGGCGGCCAACTCGCCATCCGCAGGGTCATCGTGAATCGAGCGGACCCGCCGGGGCGACGAGTCCGGTGCCTCGCGGCTGGCTGACGATGGCGGAGCGGGGCGGAGGGCGGTGGAGGTTGCCTCGTGCGGGTCTTCGAGCAGGTCGTAGGTGCCGTCGAAGGTTTCCGAGGGTGCCGACGGGGCGAGGGGGGGGGATGGTGACGGGGGCCTTACAGTTGGGACAATCGCCCGCTCGGCCGGCGAAGGCTTCGGGCACGCGGAGGGTGCGAGAGCAGTGGTCACAGGTAAAAGTAATGGGCACGGCAAACTCCCGGGGCGTTAACGGTCCTGATTTTAGACGCGATCGGGGGCGACGGGTTCCGCGAAGTGCAAGATGCGCTGGGCGGCGGGTCGACAGAGAGATGTAACCGACTTTGCGTGCAGGCGTAGGGTGGCCGATCATGCAGGGGTCGAGCGCACCGCCCAACCACATTCTCACCGGGGAATTGATCGATCTGGTGGTGCAGCTGCACCGCGACGAGAGCCAGCCCGACGACCAGCTACGGGAGCGGGACCGAGCGATCGGAAAAAAAATCGGGGTACCCGAAACGGTGCCAGCGGCAGATCGACCGGGGTGGGTCGGGGGTTGGCTGCGGCAGCAGGCTCGCCAACGACCAACTGGTTCCGGACAAACGCTGCGGGGAGGCGAAATGGTCGGCGGACTCACCGGCGCCGCCGCGGTGGTGGGGTTGCTGCTGGGTTACGGCAGCGCGATGGGGCTGTTTTATTACGACGGCACGCAACCAGTGAACGTCGTGCGGATCCTCGGGGTTTACGTCGGACTCAACGCGTTGACGCTGCTGCTACTGGGATGGGCGGCGCTTCCCGGCGGGTTCGGGGGCGGCTGGCTGCGACGCATCAGCCCCGGGCGGTGGGTCGCGGCGGCGGCCGGGTGGGTCGCCTCGCGGATGGGCCCAGACGGTCGGGGCAGCGAAATGGTGCAGGCCGTGCGGGCGGTCTTGGGGCGGGCGGGGGCACATCAGACGCTCTACGGCCGGGTCCAGAAATGGCAAGTTTTAAACTGGTCGCAGACCGCGGCGTTGACGTTTAACCTCGGCGCGCTGGCGGGGGCGTTGTCGCTGATCGTGCTCAGCGACCTGGCGTTCGGCTGGAGTACGACCCTAGACATCGAGCCGGGGGTGATGCACGGAATCACGGGGTGGCTGAGTTGGCCTTGGGGATGGGCGTGGCGAGAATCCGTACCGACGCGGCAACTGGTAGAGGTTACCCAGACTTACCGGGCCCAGTGGATAGACCGTGATACCGCCCCGGCGCTGGCGGCGCGGTGGTGGCCGTTCGTGGTGACTTGCATCGTGGTCTACGGCGTGCTGCCGCGGGTGCTGACCTGGAGCGTCTCGCGGTGGCGGCTGCGGGAGGCGGTGCAACGGGCCACCGCGTGGACTCCGGGGGTGGACCGGCTTTGTTCCCGGATGGGATCGGCGGTGGTCTCGACCCGCAGCGTCGATCGGGAAGCCCCGGGGTCGGGCGATATTGTGCAACCATTACTGCAGACCGAGCCGATGGGAGATTCGGCGTGCGTGATCCGGTGGGCGTCGGCTCCGCTGCCGGCGGGGATGGAGGTACGACAAATCACGGATGCGGGCGGGGCGGAGTTGGCCGACGACCGGGCGGCAATCGCGGCGGCGGTCGCCGCGGTCAAGGGAGCCGGCGATGCCGGGCATAGTGAGGGTGAGCTAGGAAACCGCACGAACCATGAGGAAAGGAGCGTGCGGGTGGTGGTCCGGGCGTGGGAGCCGCCGGTGCTAGAATTGCTGGATTTTCTGGAGGATTTGCGGGTGGAGCTGGGTCAGGGAACCGTGATCGAGGTGCAGCCGGTGGGTGCCGGCGACCGGGAAGTGTGGCGTAAGCGGTTGACCGCCACCGGCGATCCGTGGCTGCGGTGGGTCGAAGGGGGGGCGGGCTCATCGGAGTCAGGCATGATGATCAAAGCAAACAGTCAAACGAAGTCTGCAGAACAAGCGACCCGGGGGGCAGGCCTCGATCAAGCGGACGATTTGCAAATTTCAGCGGAGGGGGTCGAACGTGAATGAGCCAAGGTTTGCGGTGGTGGGCCATCCCAACAAAGGCAAGTCGAGCATCGTGGCGACGCTGGCGGCGGACGACTCGGTGCGGGTCGCGCCCGAGCCGGGGACCACCAGCCGGTCGCGGGAATTTCCGATGAGCGTGGATGGGCAGACGCTCTACACGCTGGTGGATACCCCGGGGTTTCAGCGGGCCCGGCGTGCGCACGCCTGGATGCGTGACCGGCTCACCAGCGCCGATCGACACGCGGCGATCGTCGCCGAGTTTGTCGCCGAGCACGAGGGGACCGGGCGGTTCACCGACGAGGTGGAACTGCTGCGGCCGATCATGGACGAGCAACAACCCGCGGGGATTTTGTACGTCGTCGACGGGTCGGTGCCCTACGGCCCGGAGTACGAAGCGGAGATGGAAGTCTTGCGGTGGACCGGTCGGCCGAGCCTGGCACTAATCAACCCGATCGGCGAGGCAGACCACGTCGAAGCCTGGCGGGCGGCGTTGGGGCAGTACTTCAAAATCGTGCGGGTCTTCAACGCGGTGACGGCCGAATTTGATAAGCGGTTGGAATTGCTGCGGGCCTTCGGTCAATTGGCGGAGACCTGGCGTGCCCCGCTGGAACGGGCGGTGATGGCGCTGGAAAAAGATCGCGGCCGACGACAGCGCGACGCGGCGCGCGAGGTCGCGGGCATGATCGCCGACGCGCTGACCTTATCGGTGAGCCGCAAACTCGCCCCGGAGGAGCAGGCCAAGCCCCACGAGGCGGAGCTTCTGGAAAAGTTCAAGGGGCAATTGCGGCGGCGAGAAAAACGCAGCCGCGACGCGGTCGAAGCTACTTATGACCACCACGGCCTGGATCGCATCGAAGGGAGTGGAGCAGGCGGCAAGGAGGGTGAGGGGGGGGAGGATGAGGCGTTGGCGCGGGATCTGTTTTCGCAGGAGGCGTGGCTGATGTTTGGGTTACGCCGGCGGGACCTGGTGTTGGCGGGAGCGGGGGGCGGGGCCGCGGCGGGGGGAACGCTGGACGTCGCGGCCGGGGGCAGCAGCTTTTTTCTCGGCGCCGCGATCGGTGCGGTGGTGGGCGGGACGATGGGCTGGGTGGGCGCGGGCCGGTTGGCCGAGGTAAAGGTGATCAACCGTCCGCTGGGCGGGAAACTGCTGCGCTGCGGGCCGGTGAAAAGTCCGAATTTTCCGTTTGTGTTGTTGGGGCGAACTCGGTATCACCACGCCCTGGTGTCCGGCCGGACCCACGCGCAGCGGGGGGCGTTGGAGCTGGACGATGCGAAAGCCGGTGCGATGAATCCGCTCAGCGACGCGCAGCGAAAATCGCTATCCGTCGCCTTCCGGGCCGTCAGCAAGGCGGGTGAAGGGGCGGGCGAAGCGGCGGCGGAGGCAAGAGACCAACTCTTTATTGCGATCGACTCGGTGCTAAGCGCCGATAAAACCCCGCCGGGAAACGAAGCCTAAATCTCAACCCTGGACGATCGGCAATGAGATTCCCGGATCGATGAGCGTTGCCCGGTTGAGCGAATACAGCCGGCCGACGGCGGGCAGGCGGTGAAGCCGAGGCAGACGGCCACGGACCCCCGGCACGTCGCGGAGCGCCAAGCTTTCTTCAATTCGGAGATACGGGCTGCGGGGAAACGTCGACCTGAGGGGTTCATCGGGGAGTTGGGGGAGCGTGTCGTGGAAGCGGAGAAGCTGCCGCGCCGGGAAGCGGTAGGCATCGAAAAGCAGGGTCGCGCCGGTGAACTGACGGGCCAAGTCACGGATCAGTCGACTCAGGACATCCGGAGGTAAATACATCAACAAACCCTCAGCGATCAGGCAAAGAGCGGATCGAGAAAACCGAGTGGCAGAGGTAGAGCGGTTTGAGGGGGGAGAGGGGGGGAGAACGGCGGAGAGGGGGGACAGGGGGGGGAGGACCGCGGCGAGCCGGGGAATGAACTCGGGTGCGGTCACATCCGACTCCAGCAGATTAAAACGCGGATGGGCGGTCCGATAAGCCCGGGCCACGTCGGGCTGATCGACACCCAGCCAGCGGGTGGGGTCGAGGCGTAGACGTTGGGGTCGGGTGCTGCAGCCGACCCCGAGTTCTACGATCACCGTGCTAACAGAACCGTTCGCCGAAGTCAGGTCCGCACACCACAGGTCAAACTGCCGCGCCCGGCCGCATACCGCGACCTGGGTCAAACCCAACCGCGGAAAACCCTGAGGCTTGAACGCCAACCGCTCGATCCATTCACTAGCCGGATCGAGCAACAGCGGGCGGGCACGCCGCTGCTCCACCGCCCGGGAGTGCAACGCGAGCCGTGCAGAAAGGGGGAAAACGCATTCCGGCATAGTGTTTGGGGGGGCAGGTAAAGGGGGGAAACCCGGGAGGGTTATGCGGCCAGGGGTCTGAATCTTAAGCCAGTATTTCCCAGGCCCGTATCAACTCTAAATCGCAGACATCCGATGTCTCTCAGTAACCAAACCGCGGTATGGACCATGGTGAGTCGGGTGAGCGTGGGCTGCCGGGATGAACGGCGGATCGTTTTTATATAGAGGATCAAGATGGCCGAAGTGCAACGAGACATCGCGCGGAGTTCACTGAATCTCTCGGAAGACCAGTGGGTGCAGCTGATCGAAAAATTGGAAAGCGGCACAGGACCGACCATACCCGCCACGCGGGACCGGCGGGACCTTGACGTGCTGCGGTACAAACATGTGAAACGTGCCGCACTGCGGGTACAACATCTCGGCGGGTCGGCGACCTCGCATCTCGTGCGGACCCGCAACCTCTCCGCCGGCGGTGTGGGGCTGATCCACAACAGTTTCATCTACCCAAACACCGTGGGCCACATCGCGTTGCAGACGCGGTACGGCGAGAGCGTCGCCCTCGCGGGGCAGATCATGTGGTGCCGACACCTCGAAGGCCAGAGCCACGAGGTCGGCATGCGTTTCACCAGCATGATTGAGATCGGTGAATTTGTGGTCGATATGAGCGAAGGTCAGATCGTTTCGGCGGCGTAAATCGCGAGCGCCATGTCCACATGGCGGTATAAAAGGTAAACGCTCTCGGGGTCCGGAACCATTGACCGGTAGCCAAGGCCGTGACACATCAAATCAGGGCATAATCAGCGGGGCGGGGGCCGATTCGAGGTCAAGCAAAAATTGTTTGGCCCGCAGCCCACCCGCGAAGCCGGTCAGGTTGCCGTTGGCCCCAATCACGCGGTGGCAGGGGATCAGGATGGGCAGGGGGTTGCGGCCGTTGGCGAGACCGACGGCGCGGGACGCGGTGGGCTGGTTCAGCTCGGCGGCGAGCTGGCCGTAGGTCCTCGTTTGCCCGTGGGGGATCAGCCGGAGTCGTTGCCAGACGCGTCGTTGAAAATCGGTGCCGGCGGGAGCCAGGGGCAGGTCGAAATGGTCGCGCTGGCCGGCAAAATAGCCATCGAGTTGATCCGCCGCCTCCCGGAGGATCGCATCCGCGGCGTCCCAAGGGGGAAGCAACACAGTTAACGGCACCCGTGATTGACCGGTTACCGGCGGAAGGTCGAGGTGGGTCAGGTGGCGGTCGGTCGCGCGGAGACGAAGCGGGCCCAAGGGCGAAGCGTAAGCGAGGACCTGGGCCGCCGCATGCGTGTTACACATAGGCTGAACGATTAAGTGACTGAGAAGTAAAGAGAACAATAGCTCTATAACGATGCGATTACGTCGATTCGTGGACCTGTGCTTTAAGCCAATCGATGAAGTTCGTGTTGACGACGTAGAGTCCGTCGCGGATTTGGTTGAGCCCCTGGTCGCGGTCCCAGAGGATCACGGGATATTCGAGGGCCTGCAGGTTGAACGGGTCGGCGGCAGGGTCGGGCCGATCGCCCACGCCCAGTTCGTCTTCGAGCACCACGGATTGGTCGCTGCCCGCCACGGTGCGGGTGCGGGTGTCGAAGCAGTACTGGTCGCCGTTGCCGTCGTCACAGAAAGCGATGAGAAATTCGGGCAGCGGCGAACTGTCGTGCTCGCGTTCGAGTTCGTTAGCGATGACGAGGTTGCGGAGGACGGTCAGGTTTGGGCCGCCGATCCAATAAAGGTCCCAGTCCGGCAGCAGGACCTGGCCGGCGCGTTGCATGAAATCGAGGTAGCTCGGCGGTAGCGGACAACCGAGAACGGACTGGGCATCGACGATGTCCTCGTCGGACGGGGCGGGCACGGCGGGGGCGGGCCCCTGGGCCTGGGCGACGAACGTCATACTTTCGATGGCGACGTCAAGCGGGAGCATTTTGGACATATCAGCATTATCAACCGAAATGCGTTGCCGTGTCACGCTGCGAAATATCAGCGTGACGGATCGGTTCAGGGGGCCGCACCCTCGGCCTTATCGCTGGCCTGCGACATCGCACGGCGGAGTCGTCCGTGACGGGGGATCTCACCCTCGGTGATGTAAAGCACATCCTTGGCGATGTTGCAGGCGTGGTCGGCGATCCGCTCTAGTTGGCGCGAGATATTAATGAAGTGGATCATCTGCTCGGCTTCTTTGGGATTGTCGCGGATCAGCTCGAGGGCTCGGCCGTACATCCCGGCGTGCATCACATCGATCTCGTCGTCGAGCACGCGAACCTCGCGGGCCATTTCGACATCGATGTTGACCACGGCATCCAGGGCGTTGCGGAGCATCTGCTCGGTACGCTGGGCCATGCCCTGCAGGTCGAAAGGCAGGGTATCGACCTGGCCCTCTCCCGCAAGAAACTTGGCCTGCTCGGCGATCGACTTGGCGTGGTCCCCGATGCGCTCGAGGTCATTGTTCATCTTCAGCACCGCGACGACATAACGCAGGTCGAAAGCCACGGGCTGGTGCAGCGCCAGGGTGTGGAGACATTCTTCTTCAACATCAATCTCCAGCAGGTCGATCTTCTGGTCGCCGACGATTACGCGCTCCGCCAATTCGACATCACGCTCAATCACCGAGCGGATGGCGTCGCGGAGCTGTTCCTCGCAGGCGGTGCCGAGTCCGAGGACCATCTTCTTAAGGGTGTTGATCTGGCGTTGTAGGAAGAGGGGCATAAGGAGTCTTTGGTTGGATGGACTGCGGAGCCGACCACTCGTCAGACGAGAGGGCAATGAGTTTAGCCGACGGCGGGGTGCGGGTCGGCCACCGGGTGACCGGCGTGGTGGGCAAATGGCGGCGGATCGACCGTCGCTTCGGCGATTGCGCTATCGATCGAACTCGGCGGCTGAGCATTGGAAAGCGGATTTGGCTCTGCGGGGAAAGTCAGGGTGAAGGTGCTGCCGTGGCCGAGTTGACTGTGGACACTGGCGCGGCCGCCCAGGCTCTCGGTGGCGTGCTTGACGATCGACAGGCCCAGCCCGGTGCCGCCGACGGCGCGGCTGCGGGCCCGGTCGGTTCGATAAAAACGTTCGAAGATCCGCGGCAGATGCTCGGCCTCGATCCCGCGGCCCTGGTCGATGACTCGGATCAACACGTCTTCGCCAAGCCGCTCTGCGGTAATACGAACGGTCGTGAACTCGGGGCTGTATTTGATCGCGTTATCAATCAGGTTTATCAGCGACTGCTCAAGTAGTGAAGGCACGATGCGGGCCATGTGGAGCCCGGGGTTGAGCTCGAGCGTGATCGATTTGGCGTTGGCGTTGGCCTGGCAGGTTTCGCAGGCGGCCGTCATGGAAGGGCCCACCGGATGGGGTTCGAGGGTAGACACCGGCTGGGTGGTTTCCTGCTCAAGGCGGGTGAGACTCAGCAGGTCTTCAACGATGGCGTCGAGGCGTTCAGCCTGCCGGGCAATCATGCCGGTAAAATTAGCCCGGGGGGCGTCGGGCATCTGCGGGTCGCTGATCAGGGTTTCGACCGCGGCGGTGATGGCGCTGATCGGGGTCTTGATCTCGTGCGAAACATTGGCGACAAAATCGCGGCGGACTTTCTCCAGACGACGCAGGCGGGTGACGTCCTGCATCACCACCACCCCGCCCACGTGCCGGCCATCGGTATCGCGGATCGGCGAAGCCTGCACCTGAAGAAATCGATCGTCAGTGCTGCGTCCCGGGCTGAAACGCAGCGTCAATTCACTGGCCGCAGGGGTCTGGGTCGATGCGTCCAGGGCTTGGGCAATCAGCGACTGAAGCGCGGCGTTGCGCACGACCTCGTGGATCGGTCGTCCCAGGTCGCTTTGTGGGTCCAGCGACAACATCCGTGACGCCACACGATTCAGACTAATCAGGCGTTCTTCCTGATCGATCGCGAGCACCCCCTCTCCCATCGACGCGAGCACCGCCTCGAGTTCACTCCGCCGCCGTTCGATCCTCTCCGTACGCTCGCTGAGTTGCCGAATCCGTTCACGTTGGGCATCGACCATCGCGTGGCTTCGTTGTAGCCGACGCCGCTGGACGTACACGACCGCCATGAGTGACGCCGCGAGGATGGAAAGCAAGATCGTCAGCATGAGGGGGATCGTGAATTGAACCAAGCGTGATTTATGAGTTTCGCCTAACGGAACTTAAGTCGGCTGAGAGTCATGCCGGTGCTTAACCCCGATGCTTCCTCTGCTAAAAGAGGCAGACCACCTGTTAATCGGCGACAGCCAAGACGATTCAACCGCCTAATCTTTAAAGCGATAACCCACGCCCCGGACGGTTTCGATACGTTTTCCTGCCGGGCCAAGTTTACGACGCAAAGCCACGACCTGCACATCGACGCTGCGATCGGTCACGGCCGCAAAACCTTCGTGCAGCGAATCGATGATCTGTTGACGGGTGAAGACCCGGGCGGGCCGGGAAACGAGCAAAGTCAGCAGCTTAAACTCGGTGGCGGTGAGATCGATGGGCTGCTCTTCGCTAAACACCTCGTGACGGTCAAGATCAATCCGCACCCCGCCGGCCTCGATCGTGCGACGTTCCTGCTGATCGGTCTCCGCCCGACGCAGCACCGCCCGGATGCGGGCCATGAGGATGCGGGGGCTGAAAGGTTTGGTGACGTAGTCGTCGGCCCCCAGCTCCAAGCCGCGGACGACGTCGGCTTCTTCGCCCTTGGCGGTGAGCATGATGACCGGGATCGTAGCGGTTTCGGGCCGACCTTTAAGACTGCGACAGACCTCGAGGCCATCCATTGAAGGCAGCATGAGGTCCAGAAGAATGAGGTCCGGCGACTGCTGGCGAACCATCTTCAGGCCGTCCTCACCGGTCTCGGCGGTCAGCACGTGATAGCCTTCACGATCAAAGTTGTACTTGAGCAATTCGAGCAGGTCACGCTCGTCTTCGACCAGAAGAATGGTTTTTGCCGACATGGAAAGGGGCTTTCGTCGAGGTCTCGGCTGCAAAGCGGTCCGCGGCGATTAAGCCACGGGCCACATCATCGGTGTCGGCGGGACCGAAGATCCCGCCGACCATGTTAAAACAGAAGCTGGAACTGGGCGCGGATTGCGAATTGCCCGTCTTCGCCGTCGGCATCCCCCTGAAGCCCGAAGCCGTCGCTGACCCCGATGCCGGTAAGCGGGTCGAGGGCGTACACGCCGTCGATGGTGAGCTTGGCCGCATGTTTCTGGAAATAGTAGTTCACGCCGGCGGTGACGATGCTGATTTCGTCGGCGCCGTCCACGTCGGTGTCGATCAACTCGTAGCGAGCGAAAGGCTCGATGCGGTCGTCGATGGTGTAGCCCGCCTGCACATGAAACCCACTGGGCTCGGCGTCATCGACCACGCCGTCCACCGCGTCGGTGGTCTGCAGATAGTACGCTCCGAACAGGCTCAAGCCCGCGTGGTTGTAAAGCAAGTCGGCGGTGAAGCGCGTCAGGGAATCCAGGTCGCCGGCCGCGCCGATTAACCCCGGACTTGCGGTGCTCGTGGTGGGCCGCCAGGCCGAAGTTGATCCCCTGCTCGTCGTCCACCCACGAGGTGTAATCTTTGGCAAAGCCCTTGCTGCCGCCGAGGGTGTAATCGAGTCGGCCGGTGAAGGCGTAGTCGGTGGGGGTTTCGTTGAAATCGCCGTTGCCCCCTTCGCCGGACTCTTCGCCGTCGTGAAACATCACCCGGATGCCCAGGTCATCGATAGGGTCAAACGCCAGCTGCACCCTTCGACGAAGCCGAGGGTAAAAAGCTCCTGCACCAACGAACGCTCGACGGTTTGTTGACGGGTGGAACTGGTCAGCTCGTCGAAGGTAAAGGGAGCTTTGAATCGGCCGACGGCCACTTCCACGTCGTTGTCGAAGCTGTAGCGGATCGCGACTTCCTCAAGAAAGATGTTGTTGGAATCGCGGTTGGCCGCGAGGGTGATGTTGTAGCCTAGCTTGGGGTCGGCGATGTGGCCGCTGCCTTTGAGCTTAACGCGGCGCAGGGCGAAGCCCGAAAGGTTTTCGCCGTCATCGATGCCCGTGCCGTCGGGGCTTTCGCGGTGGTTGTAAATGTAACGGGACTGGATCTGCGCCGAGAAACCGAGGCTGAAGCCACCGTCGGCCGACTCCAGAAAAAACTTTTTACCGTCATGGCCAGCTAAAAACTGATCGGTCTGGTAGTTAACACGATCCTCAGCGTCCGCCATCGCGGCGTCGGTGGCGGACTTCAACTCGACGGTCGCGCCGCGATCGGCGTCGGCGGACTCGAGGTTGTCGAGCTTGGCCTGCATGGCCTGAATCTCGGCCCGCATGGCCTGGAGTTCCGCCTCGTCAGCCGAGGCCACCTGCGGGGTCAACACCGCCGCAAGCAGGGCACCAGTCGTCAATAATCGTTGCATATCGTGAATCTCCGGGGGAAAAAAAAATAGACTAAAGCGTAAGAATTAAGAACCAAGCCCTCCGATCCAGCACACCAATCACCTCGGCGACCCATCGGATGCGCGGCAGCGTAAACCCGCCGTGTGAAGATCGGACTACGACACTGTTACAAGATGGTTAGCAATGTGAAATTGCCCGGGGCAAGTGTCCAATGATCTGTAGGGCCGGAGGGGCCAGGTGATCAATGGTTTGGTCAGAGCGGGGATAAGAACGTGGGCGTGACGCGAACGGTTGCGCGGTGAGATTGCAAGCCGCCCAAAGGGTGGCCGAGCGAGACGAGTAGCGAGGGGGGGATGAGGGGGGTCAGGGTTTGACGGTGGCGTCGGGGTTGACCGGGTGGGGTTTGCGGTCGGGGTCGATTTCGCGGAGGTAGGTCCAGGAATAGATGCCGGTGCGGTGGCCGTCGGAGAACTCGATTTTCAGGGCGTAGTGGCCGACCAATTCGGCATGGGTCGCGGCAAACGGAGTCGCCGGCCCGTCACCCGCCCCGGCCGGACCTCGACTCGACAGGACCGTCAGCGGGTTGCGGGCCATCTCTTCGCGCAGTTGGCGGGCCTCGGCCGAGGGAGAGAGCCGACGCAGATAAGCGACCGGATAGACCGAGGTGCGGCCGTCGTTCCAGACAATAGTTAGCGCGACTTCCTTTTTAAGATCGAGCGACACGGGCCGGGCCGCCAGGTCCGCCGGCGTCGGCGTCGATTCCCCGGAGGGAAGGTCGCCCCCGCCGACCCCGGCCGAGCGAGGCGGAGTGTCAGAGCGGTTGAATTGGATCGGCTGGTGGGACATCGTGCGGCACTGCGTCAATGAGAAAAAATGTGAAAAATCGAATGGAGCCAACCCGATACCAACAAGCTTAAACCCGCCGCACGCCGTCAACTAAAAATCGCTTTCCGCCCGGGTCGAATTCCGCAGCTCCCGCGCCCGCTCGGTCAACCCCCGGCCTGCGACCGCCGGAGCCGGGGCCGGGGCCAACTCGTAATGCCACTCCACCCGCGACTCGGGTCTCCAGGGCATCAGCTCCGCCATCAGGTCCGGCCCGGGGTACTCCCACCAAGGCGGGTCCGCCTGCCCCACAGTCCACAACGGCGCGAACCCGTCTTTCTCCAGCCGCACATCATACGTCCCGTAAAACGTAAACGGCACCGCCAACGGCGTCCGCCCCACCTCCTCATCATTAAGCCACACCAGCGCCCCCGCCGGCTCGGACGTCACCGCAATCGTCCGCTGCACGCAGCCGCCACACGCCACCACCCCTACCCCGACCGCAACCACGGCTCCGACCAGCCTGAACGTATCGCAGTTTCGATTACTCATAAGGTCAGTATAAAGCTGCGCCTCGCGTCCGCACGACTCGCCAGTCAAGCATCATTATGGAAGCTGAAATCATCTTGGACCAAAGATAGACCCCATACCATCAGATAACCCGCCAGCCCTTGTTAACACGACCGGGATCAAACCACCCCCTTACCTCGGTTGATCCAAACCTCTTCGCCACGCAATCGTGATTCCGTTACGGGTCAGCATGATTGCCGCGTACAGTTCTAAACCGATGAGCAACCGTCCGCTGAGCGGAAATAGTTTTTAGTCCACAGCTTGAACGGATGCCTAGGCAAGCTAATCGACTCCAACCTTCCACCAGTAGAAGCGCAACGCTGAAGGCATGGTGCGAGTTTTTCACGGGGTACTCCAAGATTTTGTGCGACACATTGCGTCTGGGGCATTACAGTAGCGCAAAGGAGGGGGTTAAGCTGAATCTGTTTTTTATTCTCTCGGACCAACATTATGCTGCATCAACTCTTTGCGTCGCGCCGGGGCCAGATTAGTGGGGGTGGTCGTCGGGCCGGGGCCGTTGGACGGCGGGTGGGGGGGGGCAGGGGGGGGAGGGTCGGTGTGGGAGTGGTGGTGTTGGGCGGAATGGCGGTGGGTGCGGTAGGCGGGAGCGGGGAAGTGGTGGTGCCGACATTGGGGGAGGTGTTGCGGATTAATTACGGGGTTTTTGGGGTCAACAACAACAACGCGGTGTCGGAGATGCCGACACACGACCCGGCCTACGCGGCGTTGTTCCGCGGGCTGCACGCTTCGACAGCCCGGTACGTTGGCGGGTCGTCGATCAGTTTCTGGGATTGGCAGCGGGGCAAGTACATCCCGGAAGACGAGATCACAAAGATCTGGCCGGCGGAACACGGCAATTGGATGCTGCCGCTCGTTGCGGAAGTCGATCAACTCCAAGACGGTGATCTTAACCCCGCCAGCTACGCGGAGTTTGCCGCATCGGCTGAAATCGACGTGCAGTGGATGATCAACCTCACGACGCGGGCGGCCGATCAGCCCGCGATGATGCGGCAGCTGCACCAGCAAGGCACGGCGGTGTCATTTGTCGAATTGGATAACGAAACGTACTTCTGGGGCGCGGAATTCGGCGGCGGGCGGCAGCGGGCCGAGCGCTACGCGGACCGCGTCGCGGAGTTCGTGCCGACGCTGCGTGAGCTTTACCCCGACGCCCGGGTGGGGATCGTTGCCTCGGAAAACGGGCTTTTCACCGACGAGATGCACAAGGACGAAGAAGCGTTTCGTGTGTGGAACCGGGTCATCACACAGCCGGAGTATCGCCCGCATTTCGATGCGTTTATTCTGCACCACTACGTCATGAACAGCGGGGCACTCGACGGGGTGAGGGGTCGCGACACGGAGGCCCAGAGACTGAATCAGGACGCGCTGGGCCGGGCGTTTTTATCCTGTCCGCAGGTGACATTGGAGCACGCGGTGGATGCCCTGGCCCGGGATTACGGAGGGGTTCCGATGTGGATCACCGAGTACAACGTGCTGGGCTATTACCGCATCGCCCGTGACGACCAGGCGAGCGAGGCGGACCGCTGGATCGCGGGGACGGCCCACACCGCCTGGAATGCGCTGTACCAGGCGGGCTTCTGGCTCACCGCGATGCAGCACCCCGAGGCGATCGAGATCTTGAATCATCACAGCGTGACCAATGTCAATCTCGGCTGGGGTCTGGGATTGCCAGTCAGCGAAACCGAAGCGGACCTGACCGCCACGGGGCAGCTGTTTGCCCACCTTTCAACGTTGTACCGCGGAGCGGTATCAACACGGCAGTTACACTTCGAGTCAGCCCCGGCGCTAGCGGATGCGTTCGATCAGGGTGACGTGGTCACGCTCCAGGGGGTGAGTCTGGAACGAGACGGCGGCCTCACGTGGATCGTGATTAACCGCGATGCGTCGGCCATCCAGCTCGACTTGTCGGCGACGGCGGCAGACCAAGCCAAAGTGATTTGCTACCGCACGGATCAGGCGGCACACGACCGGACCGCCCGGGTGAAGCTCAAGGGGGATCGATCGACCTGGGAACAGGGGCCGATGACTGCGGAGGTAAAGCAAGTAAATCTGGGGCAGGCGTCGGCCGTCGAACTACCCGGTTTTTCGTTGACGATCCTTGAGCTGAAATAGCACTTTTGCAGGACGCAAAAATACTTTTCATCAATTTTTACAAGGAGACATGTATTGAACGGCTTTTAGTCCTCGGCCGGGTCGGCCAATTCCCGCAGGACGGTGTCCATGGCGGCGCGGATGGCGTCGGGGGCGAAGCCGCGGCGGGCGAGTTGGCCGTAGAGCCGGCGTTTGACGGTCTGGGTATCGAGGTGGGCCAGTGGCCGGATTTTTTTGCGGGCGAACTGGGTAGCGCCGTCCGCCTGGGCTTCGGGGTCGGAGGTGGCGTCGGCGACGAGGCGGTCGATGAGGTTGCGGTCCAGGCCTTTGGCGTAGAGCTTTTGTCTGAGTAGCATCGGGCCGGCGGGTTTGCCGCGGGTGAGTTCGCGGATGAGGGCTTGGCCGTAGGTTTCGTCGTCGAGCAGGTCCAGTTGGGTGAGGCGGTCGAGGACCTGGTCGATGATTTCGGGGGGGAAGGGCGTGTCGCCGGGCTTTCTACGACCGACTTCCCGGAGCTTGTCGCGGACCATGCCCGAGGACATAGCCCGGCGGGCGAGGCGCCGAGTGGCCATGCGGAACGCTTTGTCATAGACCACCGCGTCGGCCATGCGGGCGTCGAGTTCGGCGGTCCACGGCGAGCCGATGACCAGTCCCAAGTCTTTGATGAGTTTTTGCGACAGGGTGCCCATGGCCTTGCCGTCCACTTTGACGGTGAAGCGGCGGGGGTCGCGGTTGGTCGGGCGGAGGGCGGAGATCGTGCCGCCAGCGAAAGTGGACTCGGCCGGATCGGGAAATAAGTCGGCAGGCATCGCGAGATTGTAAGGCCTGCATGGAGTGGCTCGGGCGGCGGTGTCGCTTTGGCTGATGATTATGTGTTTAGAAATGGCGTATGGGTTCCCCAAACCCGGGGTAGCGCACCCAACGTCTGACGCGGCGTTAAACTCCGTTGATGGCACTGATTCATTGCGATCTGTTTTCCGAGTCGTTGAAGATGGGCACGAGCGTGTCGGTGATCTTGCCTCAGCCAATGGCCGGGAGCGACATGAATGGGGCGGCGATCGGCGTGGAGCATGACCAGTGGGTGGACCCGGCCGAGCTACCCGGCGGGGGGTATCCGACGCTGTGGCTGCTGCACGGGTTGAGCGACGACCACACCGCGTGGATACGGCAGACCGCGATCGAGCGGTATGTGAAAGGTCAAAACCTGGCGGTGGTGATGCCCGCGGCGGGGCGGAGTTATTACGCGGACATGGCCCACGGCGGGGCGTATTGGCGCTGGATAAGCCAAGAGCTGCCCCGGGTCTGCCGGGGGATGCTCCGGCTGTCGGATCGGCGGGAAGATAACTTCGTGGCGGGGCTGTCGATGGGCGGGTACGGGGCGTTTAAGTTGGCGATGAACTACCCGGAGCGGTACGCCGCCGCGGCGAGTTTGTCGGGAGCGTTGGACCCCGCCGGCCTGCTGGAGCAGATGCCCGATCGTCGGCCGGAGTGGATCAACATGTTCGGCGACCCTCCGCGGATCGCCGATGGTGACGACCTGTTTGCCCAGGCGGAAGCGCTGGCGGCGGGGCCACGGTCGGAGATGCCGCTGTATCAGTGCTGCGGCGACGCGGATTTTCTGTACCAGGACAACCTGCGTTTTCGGGATCACGCCCAGCGGTTGAAGTTGAATCTAACTTACGAGCAGCACGCCGACCGAGAACACGAATGGGGCTACTGGGACCAGCAGATCCAGCGGGTGCTGGCGTGGTTGCCGCGGGGGTGACAGACATCGGCGGTGGCGGCGGGGGTTCCGCGGTTCTATGATGGGGTGTTGCTCGGGGCGTTTGCGGCCAACAAAGACCGCAATCTGAGATGTACCCGCAGGACCTGACCCGGATAATGCCGGCGTAGGCAAGCACCTCCCCCTCCGGAAGTTGTCCTTCCTTGCCGGGATCGTCGCTCCTGCCTGCCCGCCCCCTCTTTTCGCAGGAGCTCGTGATGATCCAGCCCAATTCTCAAATTCAAAATCAGTCTGCCGACAGCCAAGCCGCCGCGGGCAAGGGCTATGTCCTGCCGCCCATCGGGGGGAACCCCGGCACGTCGGCAGGTGTGACCACGCCCGGCAGCTTCGCCAACCGCCCGGCGATCGCCCCCGGCAGTGCCGGGGCCGCGACGTACTCCAGTTCGCCCGACACGCCGGGGATGCCCGGGCTGCCGACCAAGTCGGCGTGGGACTTCATGCCCGAGGACTGGACGTGCAGCGACCCGGAAAACTACGAGCGCCCCGCGGCGTGGTCGCCGCCCGACCGGCTTCCAGGCCATCGACGCAACTCGAACACGCCCGGCTGGGCATCGTCACGCCGCAGATGCACGCGGGTCGCCCAGCGCGAAGTCGCACCTGACCGCCGAGCAGGTCCGCGACGAGGTCGCCGCGGGTCGAATGGTGATCCCCGCCAACAAGACGCACCTGGAATATCAACTCGACCCGATGGCGATCGGCCGGGCGAGCAAGACCAAGGTCAACGCGAACATGGGCGCTTCGCCGGTGAGCAGCTCGACCGACGAAGAAGTGGAAAAGCTGCAGTGGGCCGAGCGGTGGGGGGCCGACACGGTCATGGACTTGTCCACCGGCGGCGACCTGGACGCGACGCGGGAAGCCCTGATTCGCAGCAGCACGACGCCCATCGGCACCGTGCCGATCTACTCGATGATCATCGGCCGCAAGCTCGACGACCTCAGCGAAGCAGATCATCCTCGACACGGTCGAGCATCAGGCCAAGCAGGGCGTGGACTACATGACGATCCACGCGGGCATTCTGCAAAGAACACATCAAGCTCGCGCAAAACCGCCTGATCGGCCTGGTGTCCCGCGGCGGGTCGCTGCTGGCCAAGTGGATGCTCATCCACAATCAAGAAAACCCGACCAACACCTGCTGGGAAGCGATCTGCGACATCTGCCGGGAGCACGACGTGACGTTTTCCATCGGCGACGGCTGTCGGCCCGGCGGCCTGGCGGACGCCACCGACGACCTGCAACTCGCCGAGCTGGTCGAGATCGGCAAGCTGACCGAGCGCGCCTGGCGCAAGGGCGTGCAGGTCATGGTCGAAGGCCCCGGCCACGTCCCGCTCGACCAGATCGAGTTCAACATGAAAGCCCAGCGGCAGATCTGCCACGGTGCGCCGTTCTATGTCCTCGGCCCCTTGGTCACCGACGTGTTTCCGGGCTACGACCACATCACCAGCTGCATCGGCGCGACCAACGCGGCCTACCACGGCGCGAGCATGCTCTGCTACGTGACGCCCAAGGAACACGTGGGACTGCCCAAGAAAGGACGACGTGAAGCAGGGCTGCGTGGCGTACAAGATCGCGGCCCACGCCGCGGACATCGCGCTGGGCATCCCGGGCACCCGCGACTGGGACGACGACCTGACCCGTGCCCGGGCTGCACTGAACTGGGAGAAGCACTTCGACCTGGCGTTCGACGGCGACACCGCCCGGGCGTTCCACGACGAGGACATGGATGTCGACACCGACTTCTGCGCGATGTGCGGCCACGACTGGTGCAGCGTGCGGATCTCCAAGGAAATCCAGGAGTGGGCCAGCGGCAAGGCCGAGGGTTTTGAGCGCGGCGAGGCAAGACCAAAAAGTCGCCGGGCCTCACCCCGGAGCAGGAAAAGATTCTCGAACAGCGGGGCCACCTTTCGCCCGAAGAAATCCACAAGCTCGCCGCCAAGGCCAAGGGCAAACTGGAAGAAGCCGGCGCGGTCGACGAGGCGGGCAAAGCCAGCTGCCACAGCGATTACGTCGATCCCGACGAAGCGCGAGAACTGCAAAAAGACCTGGTGCAGCTCGACACGACGCAAGTCAACGGACTATCGAAACGGGATTCTGTGATTTGATCGGTATCCGAGCGTCATGACCCTCAACTAAAAGCCCGGCGAGCTGTCTCGCCGGGCTTTTGGCTTGCCTAGGGTGAAATGGACAGATGGTCAGTATCTCAAAAACTTTAGAAAGACAGGTTTGCGATGTTGAAATGGATTATTCGTGGTGTGGTGCTCAAAATGGTCTTGGGTTTCGTGCGCAAGCGAATGGCGAAGTAGTTCGCGTATTAGGAAACCCGCCATATGCCCGAAGGGCACACCATCCATCGCCACGCCCGGCTGCAAACCGCTCTGCTGGCGGGACGGCCGCTGCGGGTGACCTCACCCCAGGGCAGATTCACCGCCGCCGCCGAGTTTGACGGGCAGACGCTGTTGAGCGTTGAGCCGCAAGGCAAACATTTGTTTTATCGGTTCGAGCGGCACCGTGCACGTGCATCTGGGCATGTACGGCCGATACCGTGTCCACCGGGCGGCTCAGCGAGCTGCCGACGGAGATCCGTTAATAGTAGAAGTCGAACCCTCGACCTATGAGTCGCCAACGACAACTGATCGGCGAGTGCCCGACGCCACGGCTTCTACGCGGATGCGATTGCTCGCGGACGCCGCGGAGGGTCGGTCCGCGGTGGCGGTGGATTTGACCGGGCCGACAGTCTGCGAACTTTTGGCGGAGGAGGCAGAAGCCAATTTGTTCGCGCGGCTGGGACCGGACCCGCTCAAGACGCCGGGCGACGCGGTGGGGCAGGAGATTTTCGCCCGCGTAAGTCGGAGTCGATCGCCGATCGGCACGCTGATCATGGACCAAAAAGTGATGGCGGGAGTGGGCAACGCATACCGCAGCGAACTCCTGTACCGGGCAGGGATCGATCCTCGCACCCCGGGGCGGAACTTGGAGCAAACACGGTGGTCCGCGCTATGGCGTGACACGGTGAACCTGCTGGAGATCGGCGTGAAGCATCAGCACATCCTGTGCGTCGAGCCGGATTTTTTTGGAAAAGCCGGTTACCGTGATTTAGCGCGGGATGAACGATTCTGGGTCTACAAGCGCGAGACCTGTCGGCGTTGCGGCGGGCCGATCGAGCATTTCCACCTGAGCAACCGCAGCGTGTACCTATGCCCGGCCGAGCAAGCGAGACTGGATGAGAAGCGAAGCGCAGAGCAAGTCAAGCCCCCCGCACTTCAAGATGAGGCGCTCAAACATAAAGCGTAATGATTAAGTTCGGTAGACTTTCTGAGTCCGAGCATGATTAGGAAAACAGACTAGCAGACTTCCGAAAGAACCCGCGATTATGAAACAAACGCAGACAGCACCGGAAGGCGGATCGTGGCGGGACCGTCTGTCAGAATGGTGGCGTGATTCGGTGCACGATCTGGAGCAGGAAGTTGATCGGGGATGGGATCGACTGACGGGGCGGTTTGGATGGAACCAGCCGGGCAGTCTGCAGGTGTACACCGGCTACGCCAACGGCAAAACGGTGAAGCTGGGTTGCCGGGTGTTGGCGGGCGATCCGCAGGGCGGGCCACAGGACGACGACGGGTGGTGGGACAACCTGCTTAACAGCTACCGGCGTTGGAACACCCACGAGTTGGCGGGCGTCGAGGTGCTCTGTCACTTCCGTGGCCAAACCCACCGGGCCACGTCGGACGAAGAGGGCTACGTCTGGCTGGAATTTCCCGACATGCCACGGGCCATGACTAACGGAGGCGAAACGGCGGAAGACGAATCTTCGGGCAAAACCGGTTTCTGGCAAGATGCAGAATTCGAAGTGCTCTCCGTCGCGGTGGATCCCGAATCGGGGCGTGAGGCTCGGCCGGCGATCAGGGCGAACTGCGGGGTAATCTGTCCCACGGGCGCAGCGTTGGGCGTGATCAGCGACATGGACGATACGGTGCTGTTCTCGGGGGTGACCAGCTTAACGACCATGGCAAAACTCACGTTTCTAGGCAACTCCAAAACCCGCCAACCGCTGGCGGGGATCGGCGCACTGTACCGGGCATTGGCTAAAGGCCGAACGCCCACGGAGCCATCGCCGGTAGGGGAAGGCGTGGCCCCTGGAAAGGTCGGCCGCGACGCCGATGCAGGACCGCCGGAGGAGGTGGACCAGGATGAGCAGGTGAATCCGGTTTTTTATGTAAGTAGTTCGCCGTGGAACCTGCACGATCTGCTGCACGATTTTCTAGAGTTAAACGACATCCCGGTCGGGCCGTTGAGGTTGCGTGACCTGGGGGTGGACCATGACAAATTCATCAAGAGCAAAGGGCACGGCCACAAGCTCGTCAAAGCTCGGCAAATCATGGACGATTTCCCGGACCTGCCGTTTATCCTGTTCGGCGATTCGGGGCAGGCCGACGCGGAACTCTACGCGGCATTGGCGGCGGAGCGGGCGGCACAGATCAAAGCGGTTTTTATCCGGGACGTAGGTCACGACGAGAGCGACGAGCGAGACACCGCGGTGCTGGGGCATTTGAATCGAACGCAGGCGGCGGGGGTGCCGGCGATGTTGATCCGCGATAGCACGGCCGCCGCAAAACGATTGGTGGAACTCGGGCTGCTGGACCAGGCGGTGATCGACGACGTGCGCGCCGCGGTGGAACTTGACGAGCAACAACCCACCTCGGCGGAAGCCGCGGCCATGTTGTAGGCTTGGTAGGAAAAAAGGAGATTCCAAATGTTTCGAGAGTCAACGGGTCAGATCGGACTGTTTGGCGAACTGAGTCGGCGGGGGTACTGGATCGGAATCGGGGTGGTGACGCTCGGTCTGATCGGTTTGACGTGGTGGATGGGCGGTTACGCGGTGCGGGTGGCAGAGGAACACGCGGAGAGCCGGGTGACCACGGGGGATCCGCTGACGGAAATCCTGTACTCACCGATCGGCAACGTGGTGGTGATGGCGACGCTGCAATTTTTGGCTGCCAACGTGCTGCTGATGTTGGGGCTGTGGGGGTGGCGACGGGTGCGGCTAATCACCAAGCGACCGGCGGAAAGTAATTGAGCACGGGATCGAGGGGCATGCGGGGCTAGATAAGGGGTAAGGGGGCCAGGCGATGGCGTAGGGGGGGGCGGTCGGGTCTAGAGTGGCGTGATGAAGTGGGTCAAACGGCAGGCGAAATTGGGTCGGCCGGCATTGGTCGCGGGGGGTGCGGCGGTGACGCAAGCCCTGGGTGGGGCGTTGGCCCTGGCCGGGGTGTATCGCTACGGACAAGGGCTGGCGGACGGGGGGTGGTTGGTGGGGGCGGGGCTGATTTTGTGTGGAGCCATCGGCTGCGGGCTGTCGGTGTTGCCGACCTACGGACTGGCGCTGATTGCGGGCTGGTCGGTGGGGTGGGGGGCGGGGGTCGTGGTGGCGGTGGGTGGGGCAACGCTGGGGACACCGCTGGGCTATGTGGTGGGGGGGTGGTTGGCGGGCGACGGAGTGTGGGCCTGGGCCCAGCGGTACCCGCGGGCGGCGGCGGTATGCCGGGCGGTGCGGGACGCGGGGGGAGGGTCAGGTGAAGACGGAGAAACCGTAGACGCCCGCTGGAAGGGTTTGGGTTTGCTGTTGTTGCTGCGGCTCTCGCCGGTGGTGCCCTACGGGACGACCAACGTGCTGGCGGCAGTGTTCGGCCTGTCGTGGGCCAAGTTGACAGTCGCGACGGCGGTGGGGTTGGTGCCGAGGCTGACCGCGGCGGCAGGGGTGGGCGCGGCCGCGGGGCAGCTATCTCAAGCCGGACCGGGTCGACCGAGCGGGTGGTTGATCGGGTTGGGGTTGGTGGCCACCGCGACGGTGGTCGTCTGGGTCAGTTGGGTCGCGGGCCGGGCTTTGCGGCGGGTGGCCGACGAAGCCGAGCGGCGGTGATCCCTGGGGATTACATGGGATCGCGGGTAAGATGGCGGCATGGCCGAGATCTATCACGTCGTGCATTTTTGGTTAAAGCCCGAACTCGGGGTCGCGGGGCGTCAGGCCTTCGTCGCGGGGCTGCGGGGATTGGTGGAGAGCCCGAACGTCGTGCGGGTGCGGGTGGGTCGGCCGGTCGTGCAGGAGCCGGGTCGAGAGCGGGCGGTGGTCGAAGCCAGCTACGACTACCAGTTGTTCGTGGAATTTGCCGATCAGGCGGCGGCCGAGGCGTATCAAGACCCGGCGGACCAGGTCCACACCGAGTTCATCGAAAGATTCAAGGATGCTTGGTCGCGGGTGTTGATCTTCGACTCGGCGGAGGTGGCGTAGTGGGCGGGCTGTTTGCCGGGACCTCGTTGGAGCGGCCGGTAACGTGCGCGGTGTGCGACTTGGCGGTGGCCGCGTGCGGGTGTCCGAAAAACGCGGCGGGCGAAGTTTGTCGTCCCGCGGATCAGCCCGCCCGGGTGCAACGCGAACGGCGACGGGGCAAGTGGACCACCGTCGTTCGCGACCTGGACCCCACGGCGTCGGACCTATCCGCCTTGCTCAAGGCCGCGAAAAAAAGCCGGGCCGCGGGCGGCTGCATCACCCCCGATGGTTTCGAGCTTCAGGGCGACCAGCGTGACTGGCTGGTGGACTGGCTCAAAGCCCGGGGCTACCCCGCCAAACCATCGGGCGGCTGAAACATCCCTCCACGGGAGCCTCGTTGCCGGCTTTGGTCGGCAACTCCGATCTCCAGCCGTGTTCCGCGTCGGGATCAACGGGTAGAATCCCGGCATGGCCAAGCAAGACCTCAGTCGGTATCAAGACAAAATCGTCAAGCGGTATTACGACAACCAGGACACGATCCAGTCCCAGAAAATCGCGGAACTCGTCTCGGAACTCTGGTTGGCAGAGGACGAAAAAACGCTGACCAAGTTGTGGAACAAAGCGGGGATGGCGCTCAAACGGCTGGGGGTGGAGGGCCCAAAGATCGCCCGCGTGGTCGAAGCGAGGGATCTCGAAGCGCTCGCCAAGCTCGCGGCCGCCGCCGACGCGGGCAAAGTTGCCCAAGCCGGCCGCTCGCCCCGCCCCGCCCCGGGAACCGCTCGCCCCGCCCCCGGCGGCGAAGCCCCTCACGCTACCAGCCCCGGCCCGGGGACGGTGGATCGTCACCGCGGCACGCTGCCCAGCGACGGGTCGGCGATCAAAGCCATGGGCGCCCGGTCGGCGGCGGATCAGCCCGGTGGCGCTCGGACTATCAGCCAGATGCGGGCCGAGAAAGCCTCGGCGTCGGGCTACGATTCCCTCGAATCCGACAACCTCAAGCGGGCGATGAAATCGTTTCGCCGTAAACTAAAAAACTACCGCCGCGACGACGAGTCCAAGCTCGGCGCCAAGTACACCACCTCGGGCAAAGTCTCGAGCATCAGCGGTGTGGCCCCGCCCAGCGAATTCCCTCCCGCGGTGTGGGACAAGCTCGTCGAAGAAGGTCGCCTCAAAAAAGGCGGCGGCGGCACGCTCGAACTACCCTGATTTCATGTGGACACCGCAGCTTTCGGTAATTTTTGCGGGGCAAGCTGTGGCCTTGCAAAACGATGAAGTCGATGGTCAGTCGCCGGACCTCGTGCCGCCGCAGAATGAGAATATCACCGTGGTCAGGGGCTTGTGTTGCGAAGTGGTTTGACATCGCGGTTGCCGTTGAAGGTGCTCACGCCCTTGGCGTTGGTCCTGCCGGTGATGCTGGCGGTGGTGCTCATTGGGGGGTGACGTTCTTGCAGGGCAACCGCGTCGCCGCCTCGCTGGAAGCCCGGGGGGTGGAACAGGTCCACGGCCGGATCGGCGACCGACTCCGCGACCTGCTCGACGGCCCGCCGCGGTGGAACCACCTGGTCCGGCGGGGCATCGCGTCGGGATCGCTGCCGCTGGATGATCTGCGGGCGTGGCGCGAGCCGCTGTTCGAGCAGCATGATGCGTTTCAGTCCGCCTTGGCGGGGGTGTGCTGAGGAGTCGAGGCGGACGGCAACGCGGTGTGGGTGTTTCGCTACTCCGACAAACCGGACTGGGAATTGGGCATCCGCGATCAGCAAACCGGCGGCCGTCTCATGGAGTACCCGCTGGATGAGGACGGCCACCTGCGTGGCTGGCAATCGGGGGAGTACGCATACGATCCGCGGCAGCGTCCGTGGTTTCGGTTGGGCGCGGCGGCGGGGACCGATGGGTAATGGGGCGAACCCTACGGCTGGATCAACGAGGACGGCCGGGCGACCACCCTGAGCCTGCCGTTCGCCGCGGCGGTGGAATACAAGCGGACCTGCTCACGGGGGTGATCTGGACGGAGCTGAACCTCGCGGACCTGTCGAATATTTTACAAACGCTCAAGATCAGCCGCACAGGTCTGGCAGTGGTCATCAACCGCGGGGGTCAACTGGTTGCCACATCGGTGGAGGCTTCGCTGGCAGAGTCCGACCTGCAACGCGTTGCCGCCAGCCGGAGCGATCGCCCCGAAGTGCGGGCCCTCGCCCGTGCGGTGGGCCGGGGCAATCTCGATGCCGAGCTGCGGCTGAGTCAAGCCAGCGAACTGGTGGAAGTTTCGACGGAGTTCAACAGCATGACGTGGGGCTGCGGGAGCTTTTAATGATGCAGAAGTCCCTGGAAATGGCCCGTCAGGTGCAGTAATCACTGCTGCCGGCCGAAGATCCGAAGGTCGCGGGTTTCGATATTGTGGGCCACTGCAACTACTGCGATCAGACCGGTGGGGACTACTACGACTACCTCGGCGATCAGCAGACCCTGGAGAACGGCACGGCGGTGGTCATCGGCGATGTGATGGGCCACGGCATCGCCTCCGCCATGATGATGGCCACCGCCCGGGGCGTGCTCCGCTCCCGCAGCCGCGACGGCGTGGGCATCGCCGACCTGCTGACCCACCTCAACCAGATGCTGGTCGAAGCCAACGGCAGCGGCAAATTCATGACCATGCTCATCGCCAACCTCGATCCGGTCACCCGCGAGATGCGTTGGGTCTCCGCCGGCCACGACCCGCCGATGATCTACCATCCCCACACCGACGCCTTCCGCGAACCCGACGGCGGGGGGCTGCCCTTGGGCGTTATGGATAGCGAGATGTACGAGGTGGCGGATGTTGAAAAACTCCCCCCCGGCACCGTCGTGCTCCTCGCCCATCGACGGCATGTGGGAAACCCGCAACCCCGCCGACCAGATGCACGGCAAAGACCGCCTCCACGCCTCCATCCGCCGCCACGCCCAAAAACCCGCCGCCCAAATCCGCGACGGCCTGCTCGGCGATCTGCACGCCTTCCGCGGCGAACACCCCCAGGACGACGACGAAACATTCGTGGTAATCAAAGTGACGATTTGAGGGGCTTCAACGAGCCGTAATCTTCAGGAAGCGACATCGGCAGCCGGCAATTCCTGTGCCGCGGTATCAACTGGACGCTTCACATCATCCGTTGTTGGACCTGGATCAGGTGGTAGCCGAATTGGGTTTTGACGGGGTCGGAGACTTCGCCCAAAGGCAGGTCGGAGAAGATGACGGCGTCGAATTCGGGGACCATGTCGCCCTTGCCGAATTGGCCGAGGGAGCCGCCGGACTGCTTGCCCGAGGGGCAGGAGGAGTGTTGCTTGGCAAGTTCGTCGAACGCAGCGCCGTCGGCGATCTGCTGCTGGAGGTCAGCGGCCTGGGCTTCGGTGGACACGAGGATATGAGAGGCGACGGCACGGGGCATGGGTGGGCTTTCGTCGGGGGTGCGGGGGCGGTAGGAGGGCTAAGGGGTTGAAAAGGGGAAAGATTATAGCGGATAAACGGGGCAGGTTGGTGAACCGCAGGGTGACCCCGGGCGGATGGGCCTTACGAAGGATGATGTCCATCCCACATTAGGAATTCCGCGCCCCACGGCCGAGCCTGGCGGGTATAGTTGCACCGATGCAGGAACGACTCATCAACATCGAAGAAAAGATCGCCCACCTTGAGAATTACCTCGGAGCGTTGGACGGGGTGATCCGCGACATGAACGACCGGATGGACGGGTTTCGTCGGCAGCTTGACGCTCTGCGAGAAATGGTGGCCACGCCGGCGGCGGACGCAGAATCAGCGGCGGATCGCGACGACGACGCGGCTTCTGACGATGCCCTCTTGGAAGATCAGCCGCCGCACTGGTGAGTTTTTCGTTTCGGGCGGATCTCGCGCTGGCTAGGTTCGCGTAACGTCGGGGGGTCGAGTTTTCTCATGATGGATGTACTGATTTACGCCAACCCGTACAGCGGCAGCAAGGACAACCTGAAATGGGTGGGTCGGCTGGAGGCGGCGTTGTCGGCCAAGGGCCTGTCGCCGGAGGTGGTCTGGAAGCTGCCGGGCCGGGCGGAGCATTTGCTGGAGGTGGGCCGGGGGCTCAAGGCGGTGGTGGCGGCGGGGGGCGACGGATCGATTAACACGACGGTGAACCTGATGCGGGAGACCGGGCACTTGGGTTTGCCGTTCGCGACCTTGCCGGTGGGGACAGAAAATCTGTTTGCCAAGCAGTTTGGCTACGACGTGAAACGCCCCGAGACGATCGCGGCGGCGATCGCGCGGGGCCGCACGCAAGCCATCGACGTGGGCGAGGTCCGGCCGATGATCGACGGCCAACCCGTGGACAAGCCGGGCAAGCTTTTTACACTGATGGCCAGCGCGGGCTTCGACGCCGAAGTGGTCCACAAACTCGACGCGTGGCGGAACGATTTGCCCGACGGCAAGCTGCAGCGGGTCAAAAAACTGAGCTATCTCAAACCGGTGACCGCGAGCTTGCTGAATTATAAGTTTCCCAAGGTCACCGTCACCGCGGACGGCCAGAGCGTGACCGGCGGGCAAGCGTATGTCTTCAACTTGCCGCAATACGGCGGGAACGTGGGCATCGGCCGGCACACAAAAGTGGCGGACGGGAAGCTGCACTGGATCGTGTTTGAACGGCCGGGCCGGGTGCGGCTGCTTTATTACCACGCCCTTTGCCTGCTGAACCGGCAACTGCAGTCGGGGACCGTGGCGCACGGGGAAGCGTCGGAAGTGGTCATGAGCGTCGAGCCGGGAGCCGCTGACGAAGGCTCTGACCTCAACAAAGGCGGGGGGAACGGGGAGAGGGGGGGGGAGGGGGGGTGCCGGTGCAGGCCGACGGGGACCCGGCAGGGGGCACGCCGCAGCACTTCCGGATTCTGCCGGGAGTGCTGCAGGTGGTCGAGTTATAAAAGAGAAGGGGGGGAGGGGGGAAAGGGGGTGTGGGGATCAGCGGAGGGTAACGGTGATTTCGACTTGGGTTTGTTGCTCTTGACGCCAGACCAGGAGGCGGACCGAGTCATTTGCACTGTGTCGCTCCAGTGCGTTGAGCAGGTCGTCGGTAGAGGTCAGGGGGGAGTCGTTGAGCCGAAGCATAAGGTCGCCGACGGTGATTCGGCCGTCGGCCTGACGGACGGTGGGGCGGAGGCCCGCATCGTCGGCGGGGCTGTCGGGCTCCACGCCGAGCACCAGCACACCCCGCTTGCCGAGTCGTTGGAGCAGCGGCTGGGCCACGCGATCGTCGATGCGGACCCCCAGCGCCGGCCGACGGTACTGGCCGGATTCAATAATTTGCGGCACCACCCGCCGAACGGTGTCGATCGGAATGGCAAAGCCCACCCCCGCCGATGCGCCCGACGGGCTGAAAATCATCGTATTGACCCCGATCACCCGGCCCGAAGAATCCAGCAGCGGCCCGCCGGAGTTGCCCGGGTTGATCGCCGCGTCGGTCTGCACCACCCCGTCGAGAGTACGTCCGGTCAGCGATTGGATCTCGCGTTCCAAGGCCGAGACCACTCCGGTCGTGAGTGTGTGGTCAAGGCCGAAGGGGTTGCCGATGGCGTATACCGATTGCCCCACCCGCAGCGTCGCGCTCTCGCCGATCGGCAGCCCCGGCAACGCCGCCGGCAAGCCCTCCCCCGGCTCACCCCCCGACAACTGCGTCACGTCGATCCGCAACACCGCCAAGTCGTGGTCCGGCGACACCCCCACCAGTTCCGCCTCCAGTTGCGTTTGATCGTCTAAGGTGACCATCGCCCCGCTGGCGTTGCGAATCACATGAAAGTTCGTCACCACGTGCCCCCGGTCGTCCCACAAAAACCCCGACCCCGATCCCGCAGGCACTTCCACCGTCCGCCGCGACCACGGATCGACCCCGCGGCGTGTCACATCCACATTCACAATCGCCGGTGACGCCGTCTCAAACAGTCGCACCGTGTGCAACTCCTGCGGCAGTAACTCCACCGGCAATGCCGCCGAAACCACGGAAACCGTTGCCACTTCGCTCGTCTCGCTCCCGCTCTCTGCCTCATGGGGCAGTGTCACACAGCACATCAGCAAAGTCGGGAGGACCATTCTTGATTTCATAATCTTTAGTTCTCAAAAACAGGAAACTGGTGAATCAAAGCCGACAACGATGCTCAAACCAATGAGCCGTGACGCAGCCACCGCCCGCAGACCGCATCCTTGATCTAAATCACCGCAAGCCCACACCCCACCCTACGTACCGGGCCCCGGCAAAGATCGTTTCGCGCCATTCACCGACCACGCCGTGTCTCCGCCGAATCTTCCCCGAGACGCCATTTCACATCACCTCTCGTCTCATGCGCCCCACTTCTTCAAGCCAAAAATACCTTTACACCAACGCGCCTCATTCCGCATTATTGGTATCATCCGTCCATCCATATGCCTTTTGCACCCGGCCCCGATAACCGCGGGCCGCAAAAAATTCATGTCCCCAACTTGTACCCCCTGTCGAATTGAGCTATGATGCTCGGTTCGCGGTGTGATCGGGCCTATTGAAACCCCACAACTTGAGCGACTCACTGACTTTACCCTGGCGTGCGCGAGGAACTCGATGCTGCTGAATTCTGTACGTGACTTCTCCAAACGCGGAGATGCTCTTCCCATTCCTAACCTGGTGCGAGTGCAGCAGGTTGCTTACGACCGATTTCTGCAGGATCAGGAAAAAGGTGCCAATCGGGACCCGCATACCGGCCTCGAAGGTCTGCTGCAAAGAAGTTTTTCCCATCGTGTCCTACGACGGGAACATGCAGCTCGAATACCTTTACTACAAGCTCGACGAACCGCGTTACACCCCCGACGAGTGCCGTGAGCTCCGGTTGACCTTCGGCATGCCGTTCCGCGTCGCGGTCCGCTTGGTTCGTAAGGACGTGGCGGAGATCCCAGAAGAGGAAATCTACCTCGGCGAGATCCCCGTCCTCATGGGCGGCGGCGAATTCATCATCAACGGGGCCGAGCGTGTCATTGTTAATCAGCTGCACCGCTCGCCCGGCGTGGATTTTTCCATCGCCTCCGCCGAGGCCGACCGCCCCCTCCACTCTGCCCGCATCATCCCCGAGCGAGGCAGCTGGATCGAGCTTGAGGTCAGCAAGAAAGATGTGCTGCAGATGCGCATCGACCAGTCGACCAAGATCCCCGCGACCACCTTCCTCCGGGCGCTGGACGAAGATTTCTCCACCACCGATGCCCTTCTCAAGACGTTTTACAACGTCGAGACCATTAAGGTTAAAGACGCCCAGGCCGAGCACTATGTCGCTTCGCCCATCATCGACACCGACACCGGCGAAGAACTGGTGCCCCTCGGCGCCCAGATCGGCGATAACCTCGAAAGTGTCCTGGGTTCCTCGCTGAAATCCATCCAGGTCATCGCCAACGCCTCGGATATGTTGATCCTTAACACGATCGCCGACGAAAAGCAGGCCCACCTTTCCGAAGGCCTCGACGTCACCGAGCACGAAGCCGCCTTACTGGCTCTCTATGCCCGCCTCCGCCCCGGCAACCCGCCGCAGGTCGATAAGGCCAAAGCCCTTTTCGACGAAAAATTCTACGACGAAAACCGCTACCGCCTCGGCAAGGTCGGCCGCTTCCGTATCAACCGGAAGTTCGACATGGATATCGCCGAGGATGTCATGCATATCCGTGCCGAAGACTTCCTCGAAGTCATCAAGTACATGTTGGACCTGCGTAACAACCGCAACAAGGCCCACATCGACGATATCGACCACCTCGGCAACCGTCGGCTGCGGACCCTCGACGAACTGGCCGTCGAAGAAATGCGTAAGGGCTTCCTCAAGCTCCGCCGCACCGTGCAGGAGCGGATGGCTCAGAAAGACCCCGACGAATTGGCCAAAGTCGCCGACCTGATCAACTCCAAGTCGATCAGCTCCGCGATCGACCATTTCTTCGGCCGCGGCGAACTGTCGCAGGTCGTCGACCAGACCAATCCGCTTTCTCAGCTGACCCACGAACGCCGCCTCTCGGCCCTCGGCCCCGGCGGACTCAACCGCAAACGTGCGGGCTTCGAAGTTCGCGACGTCCACATCTCCCACTACGGCCGCATCTGCCCCATCGAAACCCCCGAAGGCACGAACATCGGTCTCATCGCTTCCCTGGGCCTCTACTCCCGGATCGATGAATACGGCTTCCTCCAGACGCCCTACCGCAAGGTCGCCGACGGCAAAGTCGGCACCGAGGCGATCTACCTCCGCGCCGACGAGGAAATGAAGCTCACCCTCGGCCCGACCGACTCGATCGACGAGAACGGCAAAATCATTGCCGGCAACGTCCTGGCCCGCGTCGACGGCGACCTCGCCCAGGTTAGTTCAGCCAGCATCGACTACATCGATATCAGCCCCAAGCAGATCGTCGGCGTCTCTGCCGCATTGATCCCGTTCCTCGAACACGACGACGCGAACCGCGCGTTGATGGGTTCGAACATGCAACGCCAGGCCGTGCCGCTGATCATCACCGAACCTTCCTATGTCGCCACCGGCATGGAAAAAGAAATCCCCAAGTACTCGGGCATGGTCGTCCGGGCCAAACGCCCCGGCACCGTCACCTATGTCGACGCCATGAAAATCGTCGTCGATAACGCCGACGAATACGAACTCCGCAAGTTCGTCGGCCTCAACGAGCGAACCTGTCAAAACCAAAAGCCCATCATCCGGCTCGGTGAAAAAGTCAAAGAAGACCAGATTATAGCCGACGGTGCCGCCACTCACCAGGGTGAGCTATCGCTCGGCAAGTCGGTCATGGTCGCGTTCAATACTTTCGACGGCTACAACTTCGAAGACGCCATCGTCATCAGCGAACGCCTCGTGAAAGAAGACGTCTTTACCTCGATCCATATCGAAGAGTTCGATGTCGAGATCCGCGAAACCAAGCTCGGCCGTGAAGAGTTTACCCGTGACATCCCCAACGTCTCTGAGAAGATGCTGGGCATGCTCGACGACGCCGGCATCATCCGCACCGGAGCCCGGGTGACCCCCGGAGACATCCTCGTCGGCAAGGTTTCACCCAAGTCCAAGTCCGAGCTGACGCCGGAAGAAAAACTGCTCCACGCCATCTTCGGCCGCGCCGGCGAAGACGTGAAGAACGACTCGCTGGAAGTGCCCGCCGGCACCGAAGGTATCGTTATCGGTGCCAAGCGGTTCTCCCGCCGGATGCACCTCAATGACGATCAGAAAAAACAACTCCGCCGCGAAATGCGCGAATATGAGCAAGAGATGGATGAAAAGGCCGTCACTCTGTTCCGCGAATTCGTCGAGCAGATTAACGAGGTCACGGGCACCGCGATGGTCGATCCTTCGACCCGACAGAAAGTCGCTCAGTCTGACATCACCGAAGTCGTGACCGAGCAGATCAACGACTTCAACATGAAGTGGGTCAAGGGCAATAAAGAAACTAAGGAGCAGGCTCAGCAAGTGTACGATCAGTTCTGGCCCCGCATCTCCGCGATCGAGAAAGAAAAGCAGCGTCGTTTGGCCCACATGAAACGTGGCGACGAGCTGCAGTCGGGCGTGCTGGAAATGGTCAAGGTCTACTTGGCCACCAAACGACCGCTATCGGTCGGTGACAAGATGGCCGGTCGCCACGGCAACAAGGGCGTGATCGCCCGGATCGTGCCCATCGAAGATATGCCGTTCCTCGATGACGGCACGCCCCGTCGACGTTTTGCTCAACCCGCTGGGCGTTCCGTCCCGCATGAACGTGGGGCAGATCCTCGAAACCCACCTGGGCTGGGCGTGTCAAGTTCTTGGTTTCCAAGCGGTCACTCCCGTTTTCGACGGAGCCACCGAAGATGAAATTCACGCCGTTCTCGAAGAAGCCAACGAATATATTGATCAGCGATTGGCCGAAACTAAGGGTGCCCACGGCCCCCGCGAACTGCTCGCCAAGATGCCTAAGGGCGCCAAGATCCAGCTCTACGACGGCCGTACCGGCGAACCGTTCGACGAAAAGACCACCGTCGGGTTCATGACCATCATCAAGCTTCACCATCTGGTCGATGACAAGATCCACGCCCGTGCCACCGGCCCTTACAGCCTCATCACCCAGCAACCCCTGGGCGGCAAGGCCCGCACCGGCGGCCAACGCTTCGGCGAAATGGAAGTCTGGGCCCTCGAAGCCTACGGTGCCGCTTACGTTCTCCAAGAACTGCTGACCGTGAAATCCGATGACGTCGAAGGACGGACCAAGATTTACGAATCGATGGTCAAAGGCACCAACACCCTCGAAGCCGGCATGCCCGTGGCCTTCGACGTCCTTTGCAACGAAGTTAAAGGCCTAGGCCTGAACATCACGATGGAAAAAGCCGAGATGGAAGGCGGCTCGATCCTCTAACGCATCGCGAACGTATATCCCTAAGGACCGGTCGTGCCACCCCATGACCGATCCCCATCCTCTATACCCCACTCTCCTTCACGCTCACCCCGCACCCGGAGCGTCCACTACCATGGCTGAACAACTCTACGATCGCGTCAACGACTACGCCTCGGTCAAAATCAACCTCGCCTCGCCCAACGACATCCGCTCGTGGTCCTTCGGCGAAGTGAAAAAACCCGAAACCATCAACTACCGCACCTACCGTCCCGAAAAAGACGGTCTGTTCTGCGAGCGCATCTTCGGCCCCGAACGTGACTACGAATGTGCCTGCGGCAAATACAAGGGCACCAAGTTTAAGGGCATCATCTGCGACCGCTGCGGGGTGAAGGTCACCCACTCTCGCGTCCGACGCAAACGGATGGGCCACATCAATCTGGCCGCGCCTATCGTTCATATCTGGTTCTTCAAAGCGATCCCTTCGCACCTCGGCAACCTACTGGGCATGAAAACCAGTGACCTCGAAAAGGTCATTTACTTCCAGGATTACGTCGTCACCGATCCCGGCGACACGCCGCTGAAGGACAAACAAGTCCTCACCGAAGATGAATACCGCCAGGCCATCGCCGAGTATGGCTCGGGCTTCATCGCCATGATGGGGGCCGAAGCCGCCAAAGAGTTGCTCGAAAACATCGACCTCAACGCTTTGCAGGCCGAACTGCGGGCCGACCTCAAAGCTACCAAATCCAAGCAAAAAACCAAAGACCTCTCCAAGCGTCTCAAAATCGTCGAGCAAATCCGCGGCAGTGAAAACGATCCGACCTGGATGGTCATGGACGTGGTCCCCGTGATCCCGCCTGACTTGCGCCCGCTGGTGCTCCTGGAATCCGGCAACTTCGCGACTTCCGACCTCAACGACCTTTACCGTCGCATCATCAACCGCAACAACCGGCTCAAAAAGCTGATGGACCTCAATGCTCCCGAGGTCATTATCCGCAACGAAAAACGAATGCTTCAGCAGTCGGTCGATGCGTTGTTTGACAACGGCCGTTGTCGCCGCCCTGTGCTGGGCAGCTCCAACCGCCCCCTCAAGTCGCTCACCGACATGATCAAGGGCAAGCAAGGCCGCTTCCGCGAAAACTTGCTGGGCAAACGTGTCGATTACTCTGCCCGCTCGGTGATCGTCGTGGGGCCTGAACTCAAGCTTCACCAGTGCGGTCTGCCCAAAAAAATCGCCCTCGAACTATTCCAGCCTTTCATCATCCGTAAGCTCAAAGAGCACGGCCTGGTCGACACCATCAAGTCGGCCAAAAAGATGCTGGAACGCAAGGATCAAGCGGTCTGGGACATCCTCGAAGAGGTTATCTATCAGCATCCGGTCATGCTTAACCGCGCTCCCGACGCTCCACCGCATGGGGATCCAGGCCTTCGAGCCGGTGTTGGTTGAAGGCAACGCCATCAAGATCCACCCCCTGGTCTGCACCGGTTTTAACGCCGACTTCGACGGCGACCAGATGGCGGTCCACCTGCCTCTGTCCGTGGAAGCCCAGGCCGAGACCAGCGTGCTGATGCTCTCGCCGCACAACATTTTCTCCCCCGCCAACGGCGACCCCATCATTTCGCCATCACAGGACATCTTGCTCGGGCGTCTACTACGTCACGATGCTCCGCAACCCGCCATCTCAAGCCATCGCCAAAGAGTTGGTGACCCGCTCCGGCGAACTCTCCGACGACATGCTCGCGGAGATGCGCAAGTACAAGGAATTCAAGGACCCCGACCGAGGCGATGCTCGCCTACGACCTCAAAAAGATCGGTATCCACGAGCCGATTGTCGTCAAGCCCGATCCTGCGGAATACCGCGGCGTGGTCAACTCCGAGCGGGGCGACGTCGAGCCGCTGCCCGAAACCGGGCGGATCATTACCTCCGTCGGCCGGCTCTTGTTCAACGACATCCTCGAAGACGGCATGCCGTTCTATAACTGTGCTCTGGGTAAAAAGGGCTGCTCCCGCGTGATCGACGATGCTTACGCCTTCCGTGGTCGTCCCGCAACCATCGCGCTCTTGGACAATATGAAGGCCGTCGGCTTTAAGCGATCTACCACCTCGGGTCTGTCCTTCGGCATCACCGACTTGCGTATCCCCGCCAAGAAGCACGAGCTGATCGCGGCGACCCAGAAAAAAGTGGACCGGGTCGAAAAAGCTTACGACGCCGGTGCCATCACCGAACGTGAACGCTACAACCAGCTGCTTGACCTATGGACCCATTGCCGCGAAGAAGTCACCAAGGAACTGCTTAAAGAACTCAAGTCCGATCGCCGCGACGCGGACGGGGGCGAACTCCCGGTCGATTCGACCGAGGGCGAGTTGGTGCTCAACCCTGTCCACATCATGTCCGCCGACGCCTCGGGCGCTCGTGGTAACGTCAGCCAGATTCAGCAATTGGCGGGCATGCGGGGGTTGATGCAGAAACCTTCGGGCGAAATCATTGAGACTCCCATTAAAGCCAATGCTCGCGAAGGCATGCGGGTTTTGGAGTACTTCTCCTCCACGCACGGGGCCCGTAAAGGCTTGGCGGACACGGCTCTGAAAACCGCCGACTCCGGCTACCTGACCCGCAAGCTCTGCGACGTCGCCCAGAACCAGTTCATCGCCGAATACGACTGCGGCAGCAAGCGCGGCATCGCCAAACGTGCCACCTACAAGGGCGAAGAGGTCGATGTACCACTCCGCGATCGCATTTTCGGCCGGGTGGCTCGCGAAACCATCGCCAACCCGATCACCGACGAGATCATCGTTAAAGAAAACGAATTGATCACGATGGAAGCTGCACGCAAAATCGAAGACCTCGGGATCGATACCGTGGTGGTGCGTTCCCCATTGACCACCGAATCGCGGTCGGGCATCTCCGTGCTCGACTACGGCATGGACCTCTCCACCGGCAAGCTGGTCGAGCCCGGCCTTGCGGTCGGTATCATCGGTGCCCAGTCGATCGGCGAGCCCGGCACCCAGCTCACCATGCGGACGTTCCACACCGGCGGCGTGGCCACCACCTCGCTGGTCGATACGTCACATCGCGCCGCCAACAACGGCACCGTCGATATCCGCGACTGCAACGCCGTTCCCGTGCAGGACGAAGACGGCACCGACGTCTTGGTTGCACTCAAGCGCAACGGCGAAATTGCCATTGTTGACGACAAAGGCCGTGAGCTGGAAAAATATAAGGTTCCCTACGGAGCTTATATCCGTGCCGAGCCCGGCAAGAAAGTCAAAAAGGGCAGCGTCCTGGTTACTTGGGACCCCCACCGCGCCGCCATCCTGGCCGAAAAATCGGGTGTCGTCCGCTTTGAGGACATCGTCATTGGCTCTACCGTCCGCCCCGAGAAAGCACAGGGCAAGCAAGACGAGCAACTGGTCGTCATCGAGCACAAGGGCGAGATGCACCCGCGGATCGTCATCGACGACGCCAACGGCAATATCCTCGACTTTCATTATCTACCTGCCAAGGCGCGCATCGACGTCACCGAAGGCATTGAAATCAAGGCCGGCCACATGCTCGCCCGTCAGCCCCGTGAAGCCACCAGCTCCGCGGACATCGTCGGAGGTCTGCCGCGGGTCACGGAAATCTTCGAAGCCCGTAAGCCCAAGGAAGCGGCCGTCATGGCCGAGATCACCGGCACCGTCGAGCTTCGCAGTGACAAGCGCAAGGGCAAGATGACCGTCATCGTCAAGTCCGATTCGGGACTTGAAGTCGATCACCACGTCCCCCAGGACCGCCACTTGCTGGTGCACTCCGGCGACGTGGTCGAGGCGGGCGATCCGATCATCGACGGTCCGCTGATCCCGCAAGATATCCTCCGTATCAAGGGCGAAGAAGCGCTGTACAACTACCTCCTCGAGGAAGTGCAGAACGTCTACCGTGCCCAGGGCGTGCCGATCAACGACAAGCATATCGAAGTCATCGTCGCCCAGATGCTCCGCAAGACCCGGGTCGATAACCCCGGCGATGCCGAGCTGCTGCCTAACGAAGTCGTCGATAAGTTCCGCTTCCGTGAAGCGAACGAGAAGATTGCGGGCTGCGGCAAAGTCAAGGAACCCGGCGACTCGTCGCTGGTCGTCGGTAGCATCATCACCAAAGCCGAGCTCAAGGACATCAACGCCAAGCTCGAAGCCGACGGCAAAGCTCCCGCCACCGCCAGCAAATGCCGCCCCGCCACGGGTACCGTCCTCTTGCTGGGCATCACCAAAGCCGCGCTGCAGTCTGAATCTTTCCTCTCCGGCGCGTCGTTCCAGGAAACCACCAAGGTTCTGACCGAAGCGGCTCTGGCAGGAAAATCGGACAACCTCGTCGGCCTCAAGGAAAATGTGCTGCTAGGTCACCTGATCCCCGTGGGCACCGGCTTCCGCGAATATCAGAATATGAAGGTCGTCAAGCTTGCCGAGCCTCCCGCAATGGACTCACTATCCGTCGAAGAAGAGATTCAGCAAGCCGCCGCCATTGCCGAAGCCGCGGGTGCCGAAGCCCCCGACCAGATCACGACCACCGTCGGCGACAGCCGCCTGGTCGCCGAGCTGCTGGGCGAAGACACCACCGGCAAAAACTAAGCCGTTTTTTCTACTTCGACGCTGGTATTACTTACGATAAACGTATAAACCCCGCCCCCCCCCCGTGGCGGGGTTTATTTTTTTGTTTTACAACCATAGGTCGGGCTGATGCTGAATCTACACCAATGTATCGGTGGGTCGGAAAATGCATATAACGCAACTTTTCGATTGGTTATTGGATCAATATTTATACATCAAGGCGATCTCGTATCATCCGCTTGATGAGTCATCCGCTATAGGATTCGCGTCCACAACATTTCAGGACCGAATTAATCGTTTCCTCAGCGGAGCGTTGTGCTTATTCTTAAGATTGATTCGACCCGAGTGATTTCGAAAACTGGGACATTCCAAAAAACGTGAAAATGATAGCACCCTGCGAATCCTCAGTCGGCAAGTGATTGTAACGGCCAGTCTGGTCAATCATGTGGTGTTGATAAATGCTTAAAAGCACTTGGAAAAGTATTCTCTGGTACCGGCAGCGGATGTCCACACTAGAAGCGGTGGCGGACCCACATCTGCTTGCCTAAAATGCGGTTGGACGACACAATCAAGTTTTTCATTTTTGGAGTTTGCGATGCCCGGTAAAGATGACGGTAGTGACAAGACGACTCGCAAAGGGCCGCAGGACGAGCGGGATCAAACGGGGGCCAGCGACCCGGGGCATCCGACCGAACCGACAAAACCGGACGTGAAAACCAACGATCCGTCGAGCCACGGCCCACCCCGTGGCAGCGGACATCGCGGTTGAGTACCCCATAGGGGGTCAGGGGCACAAACATTGAATATTCGTCGGTTCGCTGAGCCGTACGCCTTGGTGGATATTCCTATTGCATAGTAATTTATGGGGCTGTCCTAGGAGATTAGCATGATCTGCGGAATCTCCCGTGGCTCTGAAGCACAGCAAACTCAGCCCCCGCCAACACGGCGAACTGCTTAAAATCTTCGTGGGCGGCTCGACGGCGCGGACCGCGGCCGAGTTGGTCGGCGTCCACCGCAACACCGCGGCGTTGTTCTTTCGCAAACTGCGGCAACTCATCGCCGAGCACCAGGAACGTGAACTGTGTCAGGCGTTCGACGGCCAAGTCGAGATCGATGAGTCGTACTTCGGCGGACGCCGCAAAGGCAAACGTGGCCGAGGGGCCGCAGGTAAAGTCGCCGTTTTTGGCTTGCTCAAAAGGGGTGGAAAGGTGTACACGCAGATGATCGCTGATTGTAAACGCCACACGCTGATGCCGATCATCCGCCTGCGGGTCGCCCCCCGACAGCGTGGTGTTCTCCGACACGTTTGCGAGTTACAACACGCTGGTCTCGGAAGGCTACCACCACGTTCGGATCTACCACGACAGCACGTTCGTCGAGCCCGGCGGACGCCACATCAACGGGATCGAGAACTGCTGGAACCAGGCCAAGCGTCACCTGCGGAAGTTCAACGGCGTCCCGAAAGAATCATTTTATCTGTTGCTAAAAGAGTGCAGGTGGCGGTTGAACACCGGAAGTGCCGCCAACCAGCTAAAATCATTGAGAATGCTCAATCGGAAGTGTAATCTCCTAGTACAGCCCCAATTTATTTCGTGCTTAGCAGCTAGTGAATTGATTTAGAACTATAAAGGGGCCGTAAAGAGCGAGAGCTGTGGAATCATAACCAGATAGTAATGATACAAATTTTATGGGTTGAGTAGCCGGTACACTCAGTTGTATGTCTCTAAAATTACGATATTTCTTAAACTTCCGGAAGTAGAGCTGTGCAAGCCAATTAAAACGTAAATAAATTTATAAATGTTTTAACATCATTTTCTCTTTTGACTCTTGAATCTTCTTGACGCTAGCTAAAGTTTCCTCGATACTGCAGTTTGTTAGTTGATGATCAAGCATTGATCGTTCGATCTTCTTAATTACAACAGCTACGCAATCACTGCCTGATGTTGATCTTTTTGGCCTTTCGGCCAGAGGTAGGTGTGCGATGCGTATTGCGCTGGTATCTATTTATTCGGACCGTACGGATTCTTTTATTCGCTGCATGAAAAGCCTGGGTCATGTGACCGAGTTTTATTGCATCGAGCAGACCGCGATTGCCGAGATCACGGCGGGTCATTTGGATCTCGTGGTGGTACTGGATCAGGATCGTTTCGAGGCGTGTCCGTTTATTCGGAAATTGCGGGTGTCGAAATACGCAGGTTTGATTCTGGCCATCACGCGGGGGGAGGCGGCGGCCTCGCGGATCGAAGCATTCTCAGCCGGGGCGGACCAGGTGGCGGGGCCGGGGGCTGAATGCGAAGAATTGGCGGCCCGGGTGTTGGCCTTGCTGCGTTATCGTCAGCCGACGACGTCGGACCACCTGTGCTACGAAGACCTGCACGTCCACCCGGCGGCCCGACGGATTCAGCGTAATGACAAAGAATTGACGCTGAAGGGTAAGCCTTTTGAGCTGCTGGAATTCTTTGTGAGAAATCCTGAACGCGTGCATTCCCGGCAAGAGATCGGCGAGAGTGTATGGGATCAGAACTTCGATATTTTTTCGAACGTGATCGACGTGACCGTGTCCAAGGTCCGGGCGAAAGTGGATAGAGGTTTCGACTGCCGTTACCTGCAAACCGTGGTGGGCCACGGCTACATGCTGCGCAAATGGAAGCGGTGTGAGAGCACGACGCAGATCATGAGCCGCTGCGATGCCTGGGCCTGGAGGTCGGGTCTATAAGAAAAGGCCGACGGCGGCGGTGATCCACATCGCCACGGCGATCGCGAGCTTGCCCGCCGCCCCCGAGAGTTTGCCGATGGCGGCGCCGCGGAAAACGCGGAGAGTGTCGGGCCACGAGCGTCCCGCCCATTTATCACCCACCGCAGCCCCGAGGCCGGCCCCGAGGGCGGCTCCCAGCAGGGTCCCGACGATCGGCACGGGGATCAAAAAGGTGCCGAGGACCGCGCCCGCCAACGCGGTGACGATGGAGATGGCCGCGCCCCGTTTGCTGCCGCCCACCGCTTTGGAGCCCAGGGCACCCGCGAGAAACTCCACCAACTCGCCCAGCAGAGCCAACGATAAAATCGTGATGAGGGTGGTAGGGCCATAGCTCAGCGATTCGGCCTGCCAGCGGTACCATGCAAATGCCGCCACGGCGGCGACGATCACCCAGTTGCCCGGCATCTGCAACGCCGTCAGCACAACCCCCGCCGCATTAATCAGCAGCAGTAGCGCAATCATGGTGGCCAGAAGAGTGATTGATAACAACGCAAATTATTAAAACGCGGAAACGTAAAACAACGGCGATCTATAGAAGGGTTACGGATTCCTATCAAAAGTATTCACCGTAAACGCCATGCTGTGGCGATGATCCGCCGCGTGGTGACGCTGATCAATCAACGTGAATTCCGCGAGATCGACTTTGGGGAAAAAGGTATCTCCGGTCGGTGTTCCGTGCACGGTCGTGAGGGTCATCCGGTCCACGAGCGGCAGAGCGAGGCGATATATCTCCGCGCCGCCGATGATAAAGGGCTCGGGGTCGTCGTTCACCGCGGCCAAGGCGTCGTCGAGATGATGAAACACTTCCACGCGATCCGCATGCTCGGCGGGGGGCTGCCAGTCGCGATGGGTGGTAAGTACGAGGTTGCGGCGGTGGGGCAGGGGTTTGCCTTCAACCTCGAAATTGCGTCGGCCCATGATTACCGCGTGGCCGAGCGTGTAAGCTCGGAACTGAGCCATCTCGTCGGGTAGGTTCCAGGGTAAGCCGCCTGCAAAACCAATGGCCCGGTTTTCAGCCAGGGCCGCAATCAGCGATAGCCTCCGGGGGGGGATTTGTGTCAACATAGTTTCAGACCTCACACCGCGATGGTGGCCTTGATCGAGGGGTACGGGTCGTAATCTTCCAGCACAAAATCCTCATAAGTAAAATCAAACAAATCGTTCACCGCGGGGTTTAACGTCATCCTCGGGGCGGGCCGTGGTGTGCGACCGAGTTGCAGACGGGCCTGATCGAGATGATTGATGTAGAGGTGCGCGTCGCCGAGGGTGTGAATTAATTCCCCCGGCACCAATCCGCAGACTTGGGCAACCATTTGCGTCAATAATGCATAGCTCGCAATATTAAACGGCACACCCAAGAACACATCTGCCGACCGCTGGTACAACTGACACGACAACTGCCCTCCCCCCTCCCCCCCCTCATTTCCCCATCGATTCGCCGCCCCCTCATTCGCTTTCCCGGCGAGGTCGCGTTGGTGCCGATCTCCCTCCGTTTCGATTTTCACCGGGCTGACGTAGAACTGAAACAGGCAGTGGCAGGGGGGCAAGGCCATCTCATCGAGTTGGCCGGGGTTCCAGGCGCAGACGATATGGCGACGCGAGTCGGGTTGGTGTTTAAGCGATTCGATGACTCTTTGAATTTGATCGACCTCGCCGCCGCCGGGTCGAGGAAAGCTGCGCCATTGCTGGCCGTAGACCGGCCCGAGTTCGCCGGTTTCCGGGTCCGCCCACTCGTTCCAGATACTTACGCCGTGGTCTTGCAGATACTTCACGTTCGTATCGCCGCGGAGAAACCACAGCAACTCGTAGATAATAGATCGCAGGTGCAGCTTTTTGGTGGTGAGCAACGGAAATCCATCGCGGAGGTCAAACCGCATCTGATGGCCGAAAACCGACCGGGTTCCGGTCCCGGTCCGGTCGGTTTTTTCGACGCCGTGATCGAGCACGTGTTGCAGCAATTCGAGGTAAGTCTGCATGGGGCGGCATTGTAACGGGCCGAGCCATCGGCTTGTCAGCCTTAATGCGGCACTTTCTTACTGTGAGGGTCCAAGTCGATGGGCCGAAGTTGAATGATTATTGACAGGCCCGCACCGCAGTGGTTACGGGCACTGGTTTGGAAATGCTCGGGCCGTCACGTTAGACTGGGCCGCGATGATCACACTTCTTGCCGCCAGTTCGTTCAATATGTATGCCGCGGTCGGCGTGCTTCTGCTCATGGCCCTCGCTTTTGGGTTGGGCAACGTGGTACTGACCCACCTGCTGGGCCCGAGCCGTAAGGGTGAGGTTAAGGGGATGGTTTACGAATCGGGCATGAACCCGATCGGCGACGCCCGGCGACGGTTTAATGTCCGTTTTTATGTCGTGGCGATGACCTTTCTGCTCTTCGACGTCGAGATTGTGTTCCTCTATCCATGGGCCACGATTTTCGGCAATCTCGGTGGCCCTGAAGGCGAAGCCCTTTCGCCGTTTTTCTTTGGCCGGATGCTGTTTTTCATCCTGACCAGCGTGATCGCGTTTGCTTACGCCTGGCGTAAAGGTGTGTTCCGCTACGACTGATCAAATTTCTTAGCAAGTCTGCCGCACTGGGTTCTCGTCATCCTGCCGTAAATTCGCGATCGGTTTTTGACTGTAACGTAAGATTTTCTGATCAGATCTTCTACGGGCGGCATTATTTTCTCGATTCACAGATCCGCTTTGGCACGGGTTATATAGACGTCGTGACCAAGTTTTGAGCGAGGTCCGGCTGCCACCCGAGCGACTCGGGTGTGCTTATATTCGTGCAAATGGTTGCCCCATTCCGCGGATCAATTTTCATACTTATCGAGGGCAATATCCGTGATGGCTTTGGCCAACGGTCCGATGTTCGGTAAGTGTGGGAGCTGTTCAATTGCGGGTCTTTAAACCGTGTGTCCCTGCGGTGGGCTCACCATATTTGGAAAGTGAATTCGGTAAGCGTTATTTTTCAAAGTCCGCAAATCAAGCCATAAGATTATATTTCTACGTAAGATAAAATCAACACACAGGTCAGCGATCAATGTCTAGTTGAATTGACTATCAGGGATTTTCTTGGATGAGCTTCAGTAGATTTCTTACTGAACCATCGGATAGTCACCTAAAGAATTGCAGTAGGTCGAGTGAGATAAATAATTTATGACAATATAGCGAGAAAATAAGGGGTTCACCCGAAGCGAGGGTTGGAGAAGTTTCTACGATTGAATAGTTGGTTGATGACGGCGAAGTATCGGCGTGTGACGCCTTCCCTGCGAACGATCCGGTTTTGGGGCGAGCAAGTTTGCGGTGGGGCGGTTCGTGGATTTAGGCCTTCGAGTTTTGTTTTGTATGTTCGGGTTTGCCGCTTGTTGGTCGATCCCCCTGCCGGAGCTTTTGTTATTCCACCTCCGCTCGAAGGCATAACGCCCCGTGAACAACAAGTGTTGGCTTTCATCGGCCGCGGGTACTCGATCCCGCAGATCGCCGAGAAGCTTTACCGCAGCCAAAAAACCATCGAGACCCACCGCCAGTCGCTGGGACGTAAGCTGGGGGTGAGCAATCGTGTGGAGCTGGCCCGGATCGCGATCCAGGCGGGGCTGGCTCCGCTGGACCCCGCGGAGGGCGGCCTGGACATGCCCATACCGCGGGGGGGCGAAGACGAAGCGGCGGACCTGCACCAGATCTTGGTGGGCGATCCGGTCGCATCCGACGCGATGGCGCGTATCGAGTCGGCCTGCTGGCCAACGGTGGGGCGGGCGTTTTGCCGCACGCTGGTTCAGGGACTCGTCGATGCCCTTGCCGTCTCCGGGGCCGGGGTGATTACTTTCGATGAACAAATCACCTTGTATCGGGCCGTGGCCATCCTCCATCGCGACGACTGGACACCTGAGTTTCAACGGCCGCTTAACGAGGGCCCGTGTCGGCAGGTCATCCGCGACGGTTTTTTCGCTTGCACGCGGGACGTCGAACGTCGATTCGTGGGTTGGCGACTGCCGGACCTGCCTGCAATCAAGAGTTACATGGGCATCCGGCTGGACGGGCCGATGGGTGACGCCTCGCTGGGGATTTTGCTGCTGCTGCAAGATGAGCCCGTCAGCTTCGACCGCATCAGCGAGTCGGTACTGCGGGTGTGTGCAATCCGGGTCGCCGCCGAGCTGGGACGGATGCGTCTGATTGACAGCCTGCAAGCCAGTGTCGAATCGCTCGAACAACAATTGACGGATCGCGAAGATGTGCGTGACACCGGACGCGATGGGAGGTGAGTTCACCCCCTATAGCGGTGGAGTCTCGATTTCTCAAACAGTTGGGAAACCGGTAAGCCACTCAGGGTACCAGCAGGTCGAGATTGGGTCGGACCTCGACCAGGGGTTCATCAATGTAGCGGTAGGTGCCGCCGGTTTGCTGAGCCAAGTCTTGGAGGCGGGTGTCATCGGGCGAGCGGTAGAAAAACTGCACGGTGTGGACGGTCACCGTTTCGTCGGGTAAACGATCGCGGAGATCTGCCAGGCTCATGCTGGATTGCCCCGGACCGCGGTCGTCGAAGCGGTCGTTGCTCAGGATATAGAGCACTTCGGGTCGCAACTCGGCGAGGCGAGACAGCGCGGCGGTGGGCTCGGATCGGCCGTAGGGCTGGATGTTGCCCGATTGAGGGGCAAACCACGCCGAACCCCGCCGGGCAAGATCGCTGGCGGGCGTGTAATAACCCGATTCCGGCGGGCCGGCCTCGGCGGCGGGGGCCAGGGCTTCGCCCTCCCGGAAGAAAATCACGGCGTACCGGGTATCGGCCTCTAATTGATTAATCTCCCGGGCCAGCCAAGTGAGCACACCTTGATCCATCGCATCGACCATTGAGCCCGAGGCATCCACGAGGTAAGCCACCCGACGGGGATTTACCGTGGGCGGCGGGTTCGACGCCGATTCTGTGCGGGACACCGCAGGAATTGATTCGGGGGTGTCGGCAGTCACGCCGTCATTGGTCGAGTCTGCCGACACGCCATCGTCTACTGGATCACGCTCTTGATTCAGAGGCCTGGTGGTAGACGGCAGGGTCGCGGTTGGATCGGCGGGGATGCCGTCAGCCGACGCTTCAGCGGTATTTCTTGCAGAGGGGGAGGCGGGATCAGTATCGATGAGGGGCAGAGCAGGATCGATCTTCGCTGCGGAGGGTCCGGGAACGGTCCCGGTACGGACCGCGGGGGGCGTAGGGGGGGCGACAGGAGTGGTTTGAGCCGGGGTGTGGTCGACTGGAGGCAACGTGGGGTTGGGAGAACGGGCGAGTTGTGGGGCTTGTCCCAACGGGTCGCCATTTACCCGGCGGACGTTGGCCGCGGCATCGTTTGCATCCCGGTCATCATCGTTGTCGGGGGAAGCGGAGTTATGACGCGGATTCGTAGCAGCGGGCGGTGGATCGGTAGTCGCTGAGACAGCGGGGGTCGTGGGAGAAGGAATGGGCCGGCCCACGGGTGTGGGCGGCAGGGACCGGCCGGCCGGCCGCGTCGCACGGGTGTTGGTGGAGGCCGAGTCGGAAGTCGCGGTATTTTCAGCGGAAGGCGATGCCTTGGTTGACCGTGGGCCGGGTACCGAAACGTCGGCCGACGCGGTGGAGTCGGGGTTCACCGAGGAGGGTGTGGGAGAGTTGTTGCGGCCGGTGATGTCTTGATCGTCGCTAAACGTTTGGACCAGCGCCCATCCGCCCCCCGCCACACCGCCGATCAGCAGCAAAGCCGCCGCCCGCTTCCACCAGGAAGCCAAGGCCGATCGCCGACGAAACAGCTCGACTTGTTCGTGGGGCGTGACTAGTTCCTGGTCGTCTTCCGCGGCTGCCTGAGGGGGACGGATCGGCCCGGTAGGCGGAGCGGGCGGCTTCGATCGAGCTCTGCTCGCAGACGCTTGCGGTTTACCGTCTGTGCTCTGGGCCGAGGGGCTGTGCTCGGATGAAAGGTCGGGAACTCGGGTCGATGGTCTGACAGGTAACGGCGGCAACTGCTCTTGCGGGAGATCATCGTCAAGGTCGAAGGTCTCGAAGTCGTCATGGACCTGGGCCGATGGTTTTGGGGTCGGCGGTGAAGCCTGGTCGCGCTCGGCTGAGGCCTCGGGCTCGTCGGAGAATTGCGGTTCCTCGGCCTCGGCCACGCCCTCGGTCAGCAAATGGCCCAGCGAAGAACCGCTGAGCAAAATCTGCTCGAGATCAGGGTCGGAATCGTCGGCCGACTCAGCGGGGAGATCCGTGACGGGGGCGGTTTCAGCGTCCGCTTTTTCCATGAGCGAGGCATCGGCCTGAGGGACAGCTTCTCCCTCGCCGCGATCATCCACGGCTTTCGATGAAGCGAAGGCGGGGGGGGAGGCGGGGGGCGTAGGAGGGGGAAGAGGGGGGGGCTGATCGCTCTGGAGCCAGTCGAGGTTGTCATCGCCCTCATCAAACGCGGGACCATCGGCCAGGCTTGGTCGGGACGCGGGTGGTGTCGGCGGAGCATCGGGGCGAGGGTGTTTCGAAACCGCCGGGGGAGCTGGCCGCGGCGTTGATTCAACCTGGGCCAATTCGGGATCGCTCGGCAACCCGGATTCGCCGGACGCCTCTGTCTCGAGCGAAGCTGCCTCGGATTCGACCCCGGCCGGGGGTTCCTCATCTTCATCCAAAAGCTCGGCTTGGATCGCGTAAGAAGACTCATCATCGCTGCCCCACCCCGCAGAATCAGAATCTTCCACCCCGGCGATCGGCGTGTCGGCGGATTCATCAATCAACGGCAACGACGGAGCAACCGCTGCGGCGTATCCATCCTGGGATTCCTCGTCCCGGTCTTCCCGATCCACCGCGGGCATCGACTCCGCCCCATCCGCCGCGTCAGACTCCGCGGATAATTCCCGAGCACCCCGGTCATCGGGTTCGACGATGTCTTGATCAGCCCCCGCGGTCGGCGACGCGGAAATGATCTCGGCGGATTCGCTTTGCCCGGCGTGGCCGACGATCAAGGTGAGCCGGCCGATCTTGAGTTGGTCGCCTTCTTCGAGTTCGCAGAGGGTGGTGATGCGTTGCCCGTTCACCCAAGTGCCGTTGGCTGAGCCCAAATCCCGGATGACCCACCGCCCGTTTTGGCGGGAGATTTCGGCGTGCTGTTTGGAAACCCGAGAATCGGCAAGTTGAACGTCTTCGCTGCGTCGCCCAATGATGCCCGGGCCGTCCCCGCGGACCCGAAAAGTGGTGGGCTTGCCCTGCGCGTCGTCCTGATTGAGTAATATCAGCGTTAGCACGGAAGTAATCCTGACGGTTGAGCAATGACGAAAAATGTTTTAGAGGTGTAGAACGAAATGGCGGGGACAATGGTTCGGCACAGCCGGGGGTCGGCACCCGGCAGGTAGGCGTCCGGGCATCTAGAACCGCCGCAAATCGTCAATGATGCCGAGAGTTATTTCATCGCCCGGTGTGCCTTAAGCGTAGTATGAACGATGTTTAGTCCGCGGGCGAATCAAACGTGACATTTCCGATCACGCCCACGGACCTTGGGCCTTAGGGTCGGCCGCATCACGCTTGCCGGCCTGGTCAAGGATTTCCTCGGGGTTTCAACTTGCCACGCCCGAACCAGCCGCTAAACTGTCTCGCTCGCGACGGAGGCCCCTTCGTCTAGTCTGGTCTAGGACACTAGGTTTTCATCCTAGTAACACGGGTTCAAATCCCGTAGGGGTCATTGTTTGGGCATCGTGACCCGCCGTGCCATTCTGTGCCGGAACGTGTCGAAACCCCTGAGAATACGAGCCATTGTCACCGCCGAGCGCTTCGGCAGCGGTGCTATCGCGTGACGGCCCGGGTCCCGCTGGGTCCATTCACGCCTATTCCCGCTGCGGCGCTGAGAAAAGGTAAACACGATTTGTATCGGGGTTGGTCGTCGGGCCATGCCCGGGAATGTTCTATAATGCCTGCGAACAGGGGGGCAGGGGGGCAGGGGGGGGTGAACGGAAGCAGGGGGGCACGGGGCGGGCTTTTATCGGTCGTGGGTTTTAGCTGTGTAGATGAATGCGAAGGGCTTACCTTGGAGTCATCGCCGGTTTGCAGCGCGTCGGTATAAGGTAGTGGACGTCATGATGAGCAGCGGCCAAAACTTATGGTGGGTTCGAGCGGGGGGGGCGTGCGTCGGAGGGTGGGTGATGGCGGTGGTTGGGTTGGCGGTCGCGCTGCCCGCGGAGGGTCGGCCGCTCCAGATCCTCTTGTTGGGCGAGTCGTTGACGGCTCCGGAAGACGGGGGCAGCGGCTACCGGATCGACCTTTGGCGGCAGCTGATCGACGAAGGGGTGCGGTTTGATTTTGTAGGCACACGGCATGATCGGCCGGAGCACGGCTGGTGGCCTCGTTATGAGCGTCAACCCTTTGACCCGGACCATCAGGGCCAGGCGGGGTGGCGGGTGGACCATATTAATAACGGTCAGGAGGGAGACGGGGACGGATTGGAGAACTGGCTGGACACCTACACGCCGGACGTGGCGGTGGTGATGCTGGGGCGGATCGACGTGCTGCAGGGCCACGAGACGGACTGGACCCAACGGGAACTTAAGCGGGCGATTGAAACGCTGCGGGTCGACAACGAGCGGGTCGCGGTGTTGCTGGTCAGTTCGCCGGCGTTAAACGAGTCGGAGCGGGGGGGGATGGCCCGGCTTGACGAGATACTCATGCAGTTGGCCGAGCGGGAGCACACCATCCGCTCGCCGGTCTATTACGTGGACGTGTTTCGACGATTTGAGGCCGAGCGGGCGGTGGACGCGGCCACGGGTTTGCCCAACGACACGGGGTGGCAACTCATCGCGAAACGGATTTCGTCGGCGATACTTTTGCTTGACGACCGGCATCTGTATCCCGCCCGGCGGACCTCGGTTCAGACCTGGGGGGCGGTGGTGGTGGTGCCAACGGGGGCGGCACTGGTGTTTTTCTTGCTCGCACGGTCCCAGGTTCGGCGGGAAAAAGAAGCGAGCTTTGGTTTGACAAGATCCGAGCCGGCGGGGGCCGTATCACCGCCGCGGGGGCAACGGGCGACACGTATTCATCCGTGAGGGAGTGGATTGTGGGGCGTCGCTGATCGATTCGCTTGACCGTGATACCGCGACGTAATGTCCGCGTTACGCGCGGAGTCTTTTGACGGCCGTCTGGACGTCGCGGCCTTCGACGGTGAGTTCTTGCGACTTGAGGTGTTTCATGGCGATGCCGGTGGCCTGGCCGTCGTTGCCCGCGGCTTTGATGGGGTCGGCAACGGATTGCAATGCCACGAAAATCTGCTCGGGGCTCAGCGAGGTGGGCAGCATCGTTTCGAGAATGTCGATCTCGTTCTGCATCCTCTGAAGCACCTGATCGTCGCTGACCGCGGCGATCATTTCGCGGTTGCCTTTGATGACTTTGCGTAGGCCTTTTTGCACATCCTCGTCGGAGAGGGGGGCGTTTTGGCGGGTTTCCTGGAGTTGGAGGTCGCCGAGGGCGACTTTAAAGATGTCGCGTTCAAGTTTGTTGCCAGAACGCATGGCGGACTTGATGCGGTCTTTGAGTTGATCAATGAGCATGGGGACACTCTAACGGGTTGACGCGGAAACGGTTCGTCCGGACGCAGTATGTGGGGACGGGGCAACCCACGGGAGGGCTGTTTACGGACGGGTTTCGTTTTCGATGAGTTCGCTGAGCGCTTCGCGGAGGCGGGTGGTGATGGGGCCGACTTTGCCGTCGGCGATATCTGATTTTTCGACACGGACGACCGGCAGCACGCCCCATCCCGAGTTGGTGAGCAGGGCTTCGTCGGCCTCGAGCAGGTCCTGAACGGTAAGCATTTTTCGCTGAACCCCCAAGCCAAGTTGGTGGGCGAGTTCGATGACCGCGGCGCGGGTGATGCCCGGCAGAACCGGGGCGCGGAGAGCCTCGGGCACTTCCTCGCCGCGGGCAAAGGGGGTGAGCAAGATGCCGTCTTTGACCAGCAGCAGGTTGCTGACCGCACCGGAAGCCAAGTGATTGGTGACGTTGAGCCAGATCGCTTCGCTGGCACCCGCGGCGGCAGCGCGACGCAGCGAGCGGAGCCGGGACCAGTAGTTGAGGGTTTTATGGCCGGCGTGGTCATCAAAGGGGCTGGCGGCCGGGCCGTGGATCACCACGGTGACGCCGTCGCGGAAATACGCCGGGTCGTACGAAGTCGGCTCGCTGGGGACGATGGCGACGGTCTGGCGTACCGCCACCTCGGGGGCTTGACCCGGGGTCGGCGCGGAGCAGCGACAAGGTTCCCGCGGTCAGGGTCAGCCGCAGCCGGGCGTGGTCGATCTGATTGTGGGCAATGGTTTGGCGGATGGCGTCGGCCAGCGGCTGGGTCTGAAGTTGTTCGACCAGGCCCAGTTCGACCGCAGACCCGGCGAGTCGGCGGAGGTGGGCATCGAGGCGGAAGACCTCGCCGTGGTAGGCCTGGAAGGTTTCAAAAAGCCCCACGGCGTGTTGAAAACCCGCATCCTGGACCGAAACGTGGGCCTGGTCGGCGGGCAGCATTTGGCCGTTGAGGTAAACGTCATAACGGCGGGGCTCGGCTGAGTGATCGGGAGGGGTGTCGGTGATGGGAAGACTCGGTTGGTCAAGGGGAAACAAAGGGAGGACTACGGGGGCAGAAGCCTAGGGGGGTTGGCGTTTCGGGGAGGATCGACTAATATACGCGGCTCGTCGGAGGGGGCCACTCCCTCGGCCTGCTTTCCGCAGCGAGGACTGCTCTCGCGAAGAGTCTCGCTAAATTCCACAACCTCTTACCCCGTAGCAATATGAAACCCGATATCCATCCCAAGTACCGCCCCGTGGTCTTTCGCGACGTCTCGGCCGACGAGATGTTCATCACCAATTCCACGGCCACCAGCAAAGAAACCATCAAGTGGGAAGACGGCAACGAATACCCCTTGGTGAAAGTGGATATCTCCTCGGCCAGCCACCCGTTTTTCACCGGCAAGCAGAAGTTTGTCGATACCGCCGGCCGGGTCGAGAAGTTCCAAAAGAAATTCGCGGGCAACTACTTCGGCAAAAAGTAACCCGCAAGGTTTTGCGTTACTCAAGCAATCTTACCGCCGCGGCTTCAACGCCGCGGTCTTATCGTGGTCGGCAGTAGTAATTTTGCCGGGAGCGGGGCGGTCATGATCTCGCCTCACCACCCGTGGCAGCAACGGTGTACGCTCGGCAAAGACGCTGGCGTAATATGCGCTTAAAACTTATATAAATCGCAGTGGGGCAGACGCTTTCCCAGGGCGGGGGCGATTGAAGTGGTTCTGCCATCCGGTCGATGCTTACGGGGTATGAAAGTTTCGATTCCAGCTGCGACCCAAGACCCTCGCCGACGGATGCCGCGGCATCCCACCGATGCGGTGAATTGTCCGTTAGGCGAGTTGATGGATTTGTCGGGTACGGGGATGAAGGTGGCGATTCAGGGTCGATGCTCGCTGAAAGTAGGCCAATGCTTGCCCTTGCGGTTGAAAACGCCCCAGGGGTCGGTGCCCGTCAACGCGCGGGTGATTTGGCGGAAAAAAACGGGCTGGCTGAAGAATTTCGAAGTGGGCTTCCATTTTGTCGATCTCAAGCCGAACCTGGCGGTGGCGTTGGCAACGATCGCCCGGTTCGGATTCATTGCGGGCGATGAGGTCAAGTCGGCGGGCAAGCCTTCGACCGGCCGCCGCACCGGGCATCCTGGCGATGGCGCGTCGTCCACGGCGTCGGGCCACTCTAAATGCGATCGGCCCAGCGCGGTCGAAGCCAGCCTGGTGCTGGCGCAGTATTACGAGGTGCTGGGCCTGACCGGCGACGCCTCGCGGGACCAAATCAAGAGCGCCTACCGCCAACTCGCCCGGCAATACCACCCCGACGTGGCCCAGGGTGAAGACAACCGACAGAAGTTTCTGCGGATGCGTGAGGCCTACGACCTGCTCATGGAACATGCCCGCAAAGCGGGTTAACCCCCCTCGCCCCCCCTCGCCCCCCCTCCCTCCCCCGTCTTTGCTGATTTAGTTTGGCGTGGTTGTTCAGAATTGGGCGTGATGTCAGTCCGGGGTGCCGCCGGGGACGTGTTCTTTGCAGAAACAGACGACTTGCTCGGCGTCATTGTGGGTGTAGAAAAACTCGGTCGCGGGATGGCTGAGGTCGGTTTTGCCGCAGACCGTGCAGCGGTGAAAGGGTTCGTTCTCGGCCGCCAGGGATTCGCGCTGCCGTTGGATATTTTTTTGGCCCGACCGGATGACGCGGACGACCTGGAGCCCGAAAAAGAGGAAGAAGTTTGCGGTGGCGGCGGCGACCATGGCGGGACCCGACCAGTCGCCGGTGGCCACGCCATTGATCGCCGTGTAGGCATACAGCAGCCAGGTCAACAGGGCCAACCATTTCACCTTGACCGGCAAGATAAAAAACAGCAGGAACTCAAAGTTGGGGTACAACATCGCGAAAGCGAGGAAGACCGACGTGGTGAGGTAAGCGTTGGAGACCGGCGTGCCGGGCACGAGAAACGCGGCGGCGAGGCTGGCGAGGTAGCCCACCAACCAGTATAGGTTGTAGCGAAAATGACCGATGGCGTTTTCGAGCGCACCGCCGGTGAGATACAGCACGTAGAGCCCGATGGCCGTCCAGATCGGGCTGAGTGAAGGGGGCATCATCATGAAGGTGATCAATCGCCACCACTCCCCGCTGAGCACGCGGGCGGTGTCGAGGTTCATGCCCGCGATGATGCCGGGATTGGACACCGCCGCGAGGAACGTCAGGCCTTGAATCCCGATGATGCCGAGCGTGAGGTGGGGCAGGGCGAATCCGCCGAATCGGCGTTCGAGTTTTTCAAGCGGTTTCATGGTGGGGCATGGTAGTGGGTGGGCGCCGTTTGGTGGGGCCAAAGAAGTAGATGCAGAACGCCGAGCGGATTGAGTATGCTGAGGCACGAGTTTCTCGAACGGAGTGCAACCGATGAAGAGCCGACGGACCGGCGGTTGGAGTGGAACGGTGATGGGTTGGGGGATGATGGGATTGATGCTGATGGCGGGCTGCCGGGGGCCGGAGGCGGTGCCGGATTATGCGCGGGCGTTGCCGCCGGGCGAGGCGGCGTTGCGGGTGGTGCATCCGCAATGGCGGGAGCAGATCATTCAGGAGACCGCCACCCAGTTGGCCGAGCCGGGCTACGGGGCGGCGCTGGGGCGGAGTGCCGACTGGTTCCGGATCGCTTCGACCCAAGAGTTTTTTCCTATCGAGGGGGTGACCCACGACCGGGCCCGGCGGTCGGTCGAGACGCTCCGGGACATTGCCGCGATCCCCGACGCCCGGGTCCGGGCGGATCGGCTGGCGGCGGGGTTCGAGGTCTACGAGTCGGTGGGTTACGACGGCGAGGGGGTCGTGTTCTTCACCGGCTACTTCAGCCCCGAATTCTCGGCGTCGCGAACCCGCAGCGGGCGGTTTCAATTTCCGATCTACGCTCGGCCGGCCGACCTGGTGACCGATCCCGCGACCGGCGCGGTGATGGGGCGGGCCGACTCCCGCGGCCGCATGTTGCCCTACCCCACACGGCAGCAGATCGAGTCGGACGGGTTGCTCCAAGGCTCGGAACTGGTCTACCTCCCCAGCCGACTCGACGCCTACAGCATCGAAGTCAACGGCAGCGCAAAGCTGCAACTGCTCGGCGGCGAGACGATGTACGTCGGCTATGCCGGGACCAACGGGCGGTCCTACACCAGCATCGGCCGGCTGCTCGTGGCCAACGGCGAAATGGACCCCAACACGGTCTCGATGCCCGCGATCCGTCAATTCTTTCAGCAACACCCCCGGAAACTGGACGAGTACATCCGCCAAAATGAGCGGTTCGTATTTTTCCAGGAATACCCCGGTGGAGACTGGCCCGCGGGGTCGCTGGGGTTCAAGGTCTCGCCCCGGCGGAGTCTGGCAACCGACAAAAAGATCTTTCCCCGCGGCGGGGCGGTCCTGGTCTCCACACTGCTGCCCGACGGCACGCAGTGGCGGCAATTGATGCTGGACCAGGACACCGGCGGGGCGATCCGCGTGCCGGGCCGGGCGGATATCTACTTCGGCACCGGGCCGCAAGCCGAGCGGCTCAGCGGTGCCCAGGCCGCGGAGGGGCGGTTGTTTTACCTGTTTCTCAAGCGGTAAAGATCGCCCGTCCGCGATGTCGGCGGGTTCGGGGCTGGCGGGGCGGACGACCCGCCATCGGGCCCGGAAGCTCTGCTAAACTCCGGCCATGCGTCGTCTCATCGTTACCCTCGACGGCCCGGCAGGTTCGGGCAAATCCACCGTCGCCCGACAATTGGCCCAGCGCTTGGGTCTGGACTTCCTCGATACCGGAGCCATGTACCGCGGGCTGACCGCCAAGGCCATCGACCGGGGGATCGATCTGGACGACGAAACCTACGCGGTGATCGAGTTGGCCCGCCATGCGAAGATCGAGTTTGACTGGACTACCGATCCGCCGGCACTACTCATCAACGATGCAGACGTGACGCGTCGGCTGCGGGACCGGGACGTGGTGGCGCGGGTCAGCGATGTGGCGGCACTTTCCGCGGTGCGGGACGTGTTGGTCAAAGCCCAACGGCGTATCGGCGAGGACCATCCGGGGCTGGTGACCGAGGGGCGGGACCAGGGGTCGGTGGTGTTTCCGCGGGCGGAAGCAAAGTTTTACCTCGACGCGAGTCCGCAGGTCCGCGCCGAGCGGCGGGCGGCGCAGCTGCGGGAATTGGGCAAGCCCGTCGATCTGGGGGCGTTGCGGGATTCGATCGTGCTACGGGACCGTAAGGACGCGACGCGGCAGACCGGGCCGTTGATCTGCCCGGAGGATGCGGAGACGATTGATACCAGCGCGATGGAATTGCCGGAAGTGGTGTCGCTGCTGGAGGGCAAGGTGCGGGTGATCATGGCGCGGCAGGCCGGGGAGATAGGTGAGGCGGGGGGGACGGGGAGGGCGAGGGGTGCGGGGGGGGCGGATGGAGTAGGGGGGGCGAGCGGAAACGCGACTCCGGGGGGTGTGGCGTGAGTTGGATGTCCGACCTGCGTTTGCGTCAGCCGGGCCGGCCGTTGTGGCGGATCGCTATCTGGCAGTTCATGCAGTTCGTCAGCTGGCTGTGGTTGCTGCTGGCCTACCGCTGCCGATCCTGGGGCACGCGAAATATTCCTGCCCAGGGGCCGGTGCTGCTGCTGAGCAACCACCAGAGTTTTACGATCCCATCGTGATCGGTTTCGGGGCCAGCAAAAGGCATTTCTTTTCGTTGGGTCGTTCGACGCTTTACACCACCAGGATTGCGAAGCTGTTTGAGAAGCTGTCGAATTCGATCGCGGTCGAGCAGGGGGCCGGTGATGTCAAGGCGATGAAGCGATGTATCGAGGTGCTCAAGGACGGGCAGGCGTTGATGCTGTTTCCCGAAGGCGCGCGGACGCTGAGCGGGGAAGTGGAGAAGTTCGAGACCGGAGCCATGCTGATTATCAAGCGGGCGAAGCCGACGGTGGTGCCGGTGGCGGTCGAGGGGGCGTATAAGGTTTGGCCGCGTGGGCAGAAGCTGCCGAACTGCGCGGCCGCATGGGCGTGAAATACGGCGAACCGATTGCCGCCGAAACACTCACGGCCATGAAAGCGGACGAAGCCATGGAACTGCTGCGGCAACGCGTCGATGAGCTGCGGCGGGACGTCGGCGAAAAGCTGCGACGGTTTTAGAGCAGGCCTCCGCCGATCTCTTGTCGCTGGCTTCGGTACGTTAGTCCGAAGCGGCCTCGACCTGATAAACGACACGGCCGGCGACGATGGTTTTCACCGCCCGACCCCTGACGTCCCACCCGTCAAAGGGACAGTTGCGGCCTTTACTCGCAAATTGGTTGACGTCGATTTTCCACGTCACCTCGGGGTCGATGATCGTGACGTCGGCGTCGGCCCCGACCGCGAGGGTGCCCTTGTTTTCCAGGCCGCAGAGGCGGGCGGGGTTGAGGGTGAGCAGCGCGATGAGCCGGGGCCAGTCGATCAGGCCCGTGGTGATCAACGCTTTGATGTAGAGCGTCAGGGCGCAGTCGAGACCGACGATGCCGTAGGGTGCGGCGGCGAACTCAAGGGCTTTTTCCTCGGCGGTGTGCGGGGCGTGGTCGGTGGCGAGGATCGTAATCGTACCGTCGACCACGCCGGCGCGGAGGGCATCGACGTCGGCCCGGCTGCCGCAGCGGCGGGTTCATCTTGCCCAGCGTGTTGTAGCCGCGGCAGGCTTCTTCGGTCAGCAGCAGGTGGTGCGGGCGAAGCTTCGCCGGTAAGACGCATCGGCGAATCCCGCGGCGTCGGCGTCGGCGCGGGCGCGGCGCAGGATTTCGACGCCGCCGGCAGTGGTCATGTGCTGAGCGTGGTATCGACAGGCGTAATTCTGCGACTTGGCCAACTGGATATCGCGCTGCAGGGTCAGTTCCTCCGCGACCGCGGGCCACCCCGCCAGGCCCATCTGCGTGGCCAGGGTCCCGGCGTTCATCGCGCCGCCGCCGAGTTCGGGGTCTTCGCAGTGCTGCATGAAAACCTTGCCGGTCATCGCAAGATAGGCCATGGCCTTGGCCATCACCGCGGCCGAGGCGACCGCCTGGCCGTCGTCGGAATACGCCACCGCCCCGGCCCGAGCCATTAGTCCGATCTCGGCGAGCTCCTTGCCCTCCCGCCCCTTGGTCGCGGCCCCCACGACGAAGACGTTGCACAAGCCCGCCTTCTCGGCCTGGCGGTGGACGTATTCGACCCGGCCGTCGTCGTCGAGCGCGGGCCGGGTGTTGGGCATGACGCAGACGCTGGTGAATCCCGCCGCCGACCGCGGAGGCGCATCCGGTGGCGATGGTTTCCTTATCTTCGCCGCCGGGTTCACGGAAATGCACATGCGGATCGATCAGGCCCGGCGTGACCAGCAACCCGGTGGCATCAATGACCGGCACCTCGGCACCGGCCTGCGCGGTGGCGGCCTCGCCGACCGCGGCGACCTTACCGTCGGTTAGCAGCAGGTCCGCGGGACGGTCGAAGTCGGCGGCGGGGTCGATCAGTCGTCCGTGTTGAATCAGCAGGCTGGCCATGGGGACAGCCTAGCAGATGGCAAATAGGCGATGAAACAGAGAAGGCGGCAGGCGTGGAATAAAAAAGGCCCCGCACCGGGGAGGCGTCCGGTACGAGACCCGATCCAGGGCGGGGAGGTTGTCGCCGAGTGTTCGGCGGTGAGCGGTGGGCCGTGGTGGGCCGCCTTCGCTCACGAACATAAAGTCCAATACGCCCAGCCGATCGCCAACTCACCGATATAAAAAGAGCAGTGTTCTGCGGCCAATTGTGCCGGTTGGCCAAAGGATGCGGTTTCGACAGGGCCTTTTGCCGTAAGTCCCTGGCGACGACGTTGCGGCCTCCTATCGCCTCCGCATAAGGTTGCGCTAGAAAGACAAGCCTTGCCGGGGGCTTGCTATAGTGCCGCCATGGCTGCGCACCAAAAAATCGGGCTGTTCCCCGGCACCTTCGATCCGATCACCAACGGCCACCTCGACGTCATCCGCCGTGGGCAGGGCCTCTTCGATCAGCTCATCGTCGCCGTCGGCCACAACCCCGCTAAACGCGCGATCTTCACCACCGACGAACGCGTGGAAATGATCGGCCAAATCCTGCGCGAGCAGTGCGAAGACCACGTCGTGGTCCACACCTTCACCGGCCTCACCGTCGATTACGCCCGGGAGGTCAAGGCCACCGCCATCCTCCGCGGCATCCGCAACGTCACCGACCTCAACTTTGAATTCCAGCTCGCCCTGACCAACCGCGCGATCGCGGAAATCGAAACCGTCTTCATGATGACCGGCGAAAGCAACGCCTTCACCAGCTCCACCCTCATCAAGCAGATCGCCTCAGGCGGCAACATCGACCGCCTCCATACCCTCTTGCCAAAAATCGTCTTGGACCGACTCAAGCAAAAAAAACAAGAACTCGGCGGCGTCCTGCCCTGGGCCCACATCGACCATCTCAAAGATGGATAACCTTCGATGCGACCATTCGTGAATCCTGAACCCTCCATCAAAATCAACTGATCCCCGATCCCTGATCCCCCACCACTCATGTCTCTGACCTACCGCATCATCAGCATTGGCACCCTCAGCACCCACGAGCACTGGCCCGCCACGCAGCCGCCCCGGACCGCGCACGCCACCACGACGCTGGTGGTCAGCGGCGACCGGAAAATCCTCGTGGACCCCGGCCTGCCGGCGCAAAATCATCGCCGCCCGGCTGGGCGAACGGTCGGGGCTGACCGCCCAGGACATCACCGATGTATTCCTTACCAATTTTCGACCGTCGCACCGCGGCGGGTTGGCGGCGTTTGAGAAAGCCGACTGGTGGGTCGCGGAAAACGAGCGGGAGCGGATGGGCCGATCGCTGCTGGCCCGCTTTGAGCAGGAAGAAGACCACGCGGTAAGACGGATCTTCGAGGCCGAGATTGCGTTGCTCAAGCGTTGCAAGTCGGCCCCCGACAAACTGGCCCCGCAGGTGGACTTGTTCCCGCTACCGGGCTTCACCCCGGGCAACTGCGGGCTGATCCTGGCCCACCCGACCAGCACGACCGTGATCGCGGGGGACGCGGTGGCGACGTCCGAGCACTTGGAGCGGGGCCAGGTCCTGCGGGGGGCGTTCGACATTGAAGCCGCGCAGGAAAGTCTGGTCGAGGTGTTGGAAATCGCCGACGTGATTGTCCCGGGTCATGACAACGTGGTGCTGAATCCGGCGCGGCGGCGTTAATTGATTACGTATTTGATAGGGCACTGATGAGGAAGATCCCATAAACCCAATTGCGCGAGAGTCACGAATTTTCTTGCGCGATGACCCAATTCCAATCCGATTAAACTCTGTCCATGCCCGAATCACTTAACCGCTATTCCCGGACCATCACCCAGCCCGCCCGCCAGGGGGCGTCGCAGGCGATGTTGCACGCCACCGGCCTGTCGCGTGAGGACCTGAACAAACCCCAGGTCGGCATCGCCAGCGTCTGGTACGAAGGCAACTCCTGCAACATGCACCTCAATGACCTCGCGGCCGAGGTCAAAAAAGGCGTGGTCGAGTCCGGCAGCGTCGGCATGCGGTTCAACACCATCGGCGTATCCGACGGGATCAGCATGGGCACCGACGGGATGAGCTTCTCGCTGCAATCGCGCGACCTGATCGCCGACTCGATCGAGACGGTGATGGGGGCGCAGTGGTACGACGCGATGGTGGCCCTGCCGGGCTGCGACAAAAACATGCCGGGCGTGGTCATCGCGATGGGCCGGCTCAATCGCCCGGCCCTGATGGTTTACGGCGGCACGATCAAGCCCGGCTGCGCCACGATCAACGGTGAAGAACTCAAGCTGGACGTGGTCAGCGCTTTTCAGTCCTACGGCCAGAAGCTCGCGGGCACCATCACCGAAGAGCAGCGGCAGACCATCGTCGAAAGCAGCTGCCCCGGCGCGGGTGCCTGCGGCGGGATGTACACCGCCAACACGATGGCCAGCGCGATCGAATGCATGGGCCTGACCCTGCCTTACTCGTCGTGTACCCCGGCCGAGGATCAGCAGAAGCGAGACGAATGCGTCGCCGCGGGCCATGCCGCGCGGAAACTGCTGGAACTGGACCTCAAGCCCCGCGACATCGTGACCAAGCAGAGCTTTCTCAATGCCATGCGGCTGATCATGATCACCGGCGGCTCGACCAACGGCGTGCTGCACCTCTTGGCGATGGCGCGTGCGTTCGATCTGGAACTGTCAATCGATGAGTTTCAAGAGATGGCCGACTCCACGCCGCTGCTCTGCGACCTCAAACCGTCGGGCCGATATGTGATGGAGGAACTGCACCACATCGGCGGCACTCCGGCGCTGATGAAATTCTTGCTGGAAGAAAAGCTGATCGACGGCGAGCAAAAAACGGTGACGGGCAAAACAATCGCGGAGAACCTGGAAGACCTGCCGGGCCTGCCGCCGTTTGCCGAAAGCAATTCAATCAGCGTGCGAGCGTCGGGCAGTGACCTTGAGAGTGAGAAAACGCAGTCGATCGTCCGACCCTTGGCCGACCCGATTAAAGCAACCGGGCACCTGCAGGTTATGCGGGGCAATCTCGCGCCCGGCGGCTGCGTGGGCAAGATCACCGGGAAAGAAGGCACCACTTTCACCGGCCCGGCCAAAGTCTACGACTGCGAAGAGGACATGCTCGACGGCCTAGCGGCGGGTCAAATCGCCAAGGGCGACGTCATCATCATCCGCTACGAGGGCCCCAAAGGCGGCCCGGGCATGCCCGAGATGCTCACGCCTACCAGTGCCGTCGCCGGCGCGGGACTAATCAAAGACGTGGCGCTCATCACCGACGGGCGATTCTCCGGCGGCAGCCACGGCTTTATCATCGGCCACGTCGTGCCCGAGGCCCAGGACGGCGGGCCCATTGCCCTGGTTCAGACCGGCGACACCGTCAGCATCGACACCGTCGCGGGAGAATTAAATATGCAGGTGCCCGCCGACGAGTTGCAGCGACGCCGGGAGGGCTGGCAGGCTCCGCCGCTCAAGGTCACCCGCGGCACGCTGTACAAGTACATCAAAAACGTCAAGACCGCGTCGGAGGGATGCGTCACGGACGAATAATCAGCCGTGTTGCTAAGAATCGTCTGGCTATATCCCCGACTTTTTACGCATGGTCAATGATTTAGGCCAGCTCACGCCGCATAAACTCCCGGCATGAAGATCGCTTTTTTCAACGCTAAACGGTACGAGCAAAAGTTTTTCGACGCGGCGAACCAGGATGCCAAGCACGAACTGACCTATCTGGAATCGCGGCTTGACGAGACCACGGCCCCGCTGGCGGAGGGGCATGACGCGGTATGTCTGTTTGTCAACGACGACGGGTCGTCAGACGTGATCGAACGCTTGGCGACGGCGAAGATCAAGACGCTGGCCTTACGGTCGGCGGGATTCAATCACGTCGATCTGGACGCAGCCAAGGCGGCGGGGATGCAGGTCTGTCGGGTGCCGGCCTATTCGCCCCACGGGGTCGCGGAACACGCCATCGCCCTGATGCTCACGCTCAACCGCAAAACGCACCGGGCCTATGCCCGGGTCCGGGAGCATAATTTCGTGCTCGAAGGGTTGATGGGCTTTGAGATGCACGGCAAAACCGCGGGGGTGGTGGGTACGGGCAAGATCGGGTCGGCGGCCGCCCGGATCCTGCGAGGCTTTGGCTGCCGGGTGCTGGCCCACGATCAGAACCAAAACCCGGAATTGCAGGACCTCGGCGTGCAATACGTTTCTTTGGAAGACCTGCTGGGCCAGTCGGAGATCGTGACGCTCCATTGCCCGCTGCTGCCGGAAACCCAGCACCTGATCGATGCCGACCGGCTGGCGCTGATGCCCCAGGGGGCCATGTTGATCAACACCAGCCGCGGCGGGCTGATCGATACTTCGGCGGTGATCGAAGCCCTCAAAACCGGCAAGCTCGGGCATCTGGGTCTGGACGTTTACGAGGAAGAAGACGCGCTGTTTTTCGAAGACCGCTCGGGCGATATCCTGCGGGACGACGAATTTGCCCGGCTGCTGACGTTCCCCAATGTGCTGATCACCGGCCACCAAGCGTTTTTCACCCGGGAAGCGCTGGAGCAAATCGCCGGGGTGACGCTGCAGAACTTGTCACAGGTCGAGTCCGGGCAGGGCTGCGACAATCTTTTGTGAGTTCCGGTTATGACCCACGGGGGGGAAGTCTGAGCGGGTCTCGGTAAACTCTGCGGGTGAGTTCATCGTCTACCGATCCATCGAAGCCCGCAACAAAGCCGCCGCGGCTGGCGATGAAGGTTTCGGCGTTGCCGGGAATTGGTAAGCGGCGAGCCGAGGCGTTGGGGAAATTGGGTGTGGTGACGGTGACGGATCTGCTGCGGCACACGCCGATGCGGTACGAAAAAGAAGCGGCCGAGGGAACCATCGACGACCTGCCGACCGACGGCAAGACGGTTGGGTCGGCCCGGGGGGAAGTCAAGGCCTGCCGCTGGGTGGCCCCCGCAGGCCACGGCCGAAAGGGCCGATTCGAAGCGACACTACGCAATGACGAAAGCCGTCAGACCTTGCAACTCACATGGTTCAACGCGGGGTACCTGCGGGAGCGGATTTTGCCGGGCTATCTCCTGCGGGTGCAGGGTAAGGCCAAGCTCTACAACGACTACCCGCAAATCATCAACGCAAAGTGGGAACGGCTGAACCCGGATGAAGAAGCGACCGCAATGCAAGGCAATGAGGAGACAGGCGGGGGGGCAGGGGGGGGGACAGAGGGGGGGAGGGGGGGCGGTTGAGGCCGGTGTACCCGGCAACCGAGGCTATGGGTTCGGTGAAGATCGAGCGGTTGCTGGATGAGGTGCTGCCCTGGGCGTTGCCGTTGGTAGTCGATCCGTTGCCGGCAGAGTTGGTCGAAGCCCACGCGATGCCCACGTTGGCCACGGCCCTGCGGATGATCCATCGTCCGACACAGATCGACGAGCACCGCGCCGCCCGGCGGCGGTTGGCGTTTAACGAACTGCTGCTGCTGCAACTGGGCATTGCGCCGAGAAGGGCGGAAATCGATCAGCGCTATGCCGCACCGGCACTGCGCCACAGTCCCGCCATCGACCAGCACATCCGCGGACGGTTTCCATTCGCACTCACCGAAACGCAAGGCCAGGCGGTGGCGGAAATCGCGGCGGACCTGACACGGAATCGGCCGATGAACCGGATGCTGCAGGGCGACGTGGGCTCGGGCAAAACGGTGGTGGCGTTGTACGCGTTGCTCATGGCGGTGGCGGACCGCCGGCAGGGGGCGTTGATGGCCCCGACCGAACTGTTGGCTGAGCAGCACTACCTGTCGATTCAGCGGATGCTCAAAGATTCCAACGTTCGGGTGGCGTTGCTCACCGGGCAGCAGCGCGACGACCTGGGGGCGATCGCATCGGGCGAGGCCGACCTGGTGGTGGGAACCCATGCGCTGCTGTCGCCATCGGTGAAGTACAAAGACCTGGCGGTGGTGGTGATCGACGAGCAACATCGCTTCGGCGTGGTGCAGCGGGCGTCGCTGCGGCAGGTGCGGGAAGGAATGGCGATCGAGCCCGAGGGGCAGGCTACAAATGAATTAGGCAAGAGCAAGAAAATCGATACGAGTCGCGGAGAGGGGAGAGAGGGGCGAGGCGGGAGCGGAGGGGGGGGGGAAGGGGGGGCAGAGGGGGGGAGGATGGGGATGCCGCATACGTTGGTGATGACCGCGACACCGATTCCGCGGACGCTGAGTCTGACGTTGTTCGGGGACCTGGAGCATTCGGTACTCACGGGGCTGCCGCCGGGGCGGACGCCGATCCAGAACCGCGTGGTGCTGCCGCAGCAGGCCGACGAGGTGTACGGGTATGTGCAGACGCGCTTGGCGCGGGGCGAGCAGGTATATGTGGTGGTGCCCGCCATCGAGTCCGCCAAGCAGCAGGTGAAAAAGCAAGAAGTCGATCGTGACGAAGCGGCCTGGGGCCAGACGCTCGGGCTATACGAGGGCGGAAGCCGGCCGCTCAAGTCGGTCAACGAACATGCCAAGCTGCTGAAGCAGAAGTTTTTCCCCGAACATCGGGTGGCCACGGTTCACGGGAAGATGAAGCGGGAGCAGCGGCAGCGCGTGATGGAACGCTTTCGGCGGGGCCAAGTCGACGTCCTGGTGGCCACGACGGTCATCGAGGTGGGGGTCGATGTCGCCAACGCCACGGTGATGGTGATTGAACACGCCGAGCGGTTTGGGCTGGCGCAGCTGCACCAGCTGCGGGGTCGTGTGGGGCGGGGAGATCAGGGGCGGCGGTCGTTGTGCGTGTTCATCGCCGACCCGACGACGGACGGGGCCGAGGCGCGGATGGAGGCGGTGGCATCGACCAACGACGGATTCAAGATCGCGGAACTGGACTTGCAGATCCGCGGGATGGGGGAGTTGCTGGGGGTGCGCCAGTCGGGGATGCCGCCGCTGCGGATGGCGAACCTGGCCGAGGATATGGACCTGTTGCAGTTGGCCCGGCGTGATGCGGAAGCCATGGTCCGTGCCGATGCGAAGCTGGACGCGTCAGTACACGCGTTGCTGCGGAAAGTATTGGTGACGCAGTATGGCGATGCGCTGGGGCTGGTCGACGTGGGATAGCCAGGATCGAAGCGCGAGATACCCATGCGAAATTTGCGGTCGAGAACGCCCGCCGCGTAGAGGCTCACCCAGGGGAAGCGGCGCGGGTGGTTTGCAAGGCGGCGGCGAGTCGAAGGGTGTCGATGACGAGTTGGTCGAGTCGTTGGGCGATGGGTGGGGGTTGGCCGGGGGCGTGGTCGTCGGCAAAGTCGGCGTCATGGGCGTAGACGAAGCGGGGAACGATGTGGCAGCGGCAGTCGAGCATGAGGCTGTTGGCCAGCGGCATGACGGACATGAGGCTGCCGGGTCCGCCCGCGGAGCAGGCAAAGCCGACGGGTTTCTGCGACCACGCCTGGCCGGTGAGTTCGACCAGATTCTTGGTCGCGGCGTTGACCCCGTAATTGTAAATGGGCAAAGCCAGGATCAGAGCGTCGGCGTCGGCGAGGCGTTGCTGAAGGGCGGCAACGTGGGGGTGGCCGTAGGCGGATCCACCGTCGCAGAGCGGAAGATCCAGATCGCGGAGATCGATCCAGTCCACGGCGGCCCCCTCACGCTGAGCGGCGGTGCGGAGGTGCTCGGCCATACCGGCGGAGCGACTGTCGGGATTCAAAGAGCAGGCGAGGAGGGCGAGTTGCATGGGAGAGGCGGGAGAGGCGGGAGGAAGTTTTCGGATCAGCTTGCGCAGCGACACAGGGTAGGCACGAAGTAACCGTGGCACCGCCGGGGCGACCGCGGTCCGTGAAAATGTTTGGTGAAGCGGCGGCATCGCCACGGCGGGGGTTAACCGCGGACTTCGCCGGGGCGGGGGTTGCGGAGCAGGACGCGGTCGCCGGCGGTCAGGCCGTCGGTGACTTCGACGAGCGTTTCGGAGGCCCGGCCGAGGGTGACGGATTGTTCGCGGAGGTAGCCGTTGGCTGCCGAGAGGTGGACGAAGTGATGCTCGCCTTCGGTAAACACCGCCTGGACCGGGACGGCAAGCGAGTCCTCGACTTGGCCAACGGTGATCTCGCCGGTGCAGCGCATGGCGGGCTTCAACTCGGCTTCGGCGCCGGCGGGTAGCAGGACGCGGGCGACGAATTCGCGCTGGCCGGGGTTGAGCCAGCCGCCGGATTCGGTGAGGGGGGTGGTGCGGTCGATGGTGCCGATGAAGACTTCACCGGGTCGGGCATCGACCGTGACGCGGACGGTTTGGCCGACTTTTACCAGTGGCTCGTAGGCTTCGGCGACCGAGAGATTGGCGACCATCTGGCGGATATCCGGCAAAAAGAGAATGGTTTCGTTGTAGCGGACCTGCCTGCCCTCTGCCATCGGGTCGTTGCGGTACCGCGAGCGGCCGACGGAGGTGCCGTAGATCACGATGCCGTCTTCGGGCGCAACGATCTCGCTGGCGGTGAGCTGACGCTGGAGATTGGCGAGGCGCTCCTCACGGATGGCGAGGGTCTGGGTCTTGCTGGAAAGGTCGGCTTCGAGACGGGCGATTTCACTTTCGGCCTTGGCGATTTCGTTTTCGAGATCGGACTGGGCTTGATCCACCGCCGAGCGATTCTTTTGCTCCTCGGTCTTGTAGGTGTAGTCGTCGTAAACCGACAGGGCGAGCTCGGCGGTGAGCAGGCCGTCGTTGGCTTCGAGTCGTTCGATTTCGCTGTCTTCGAGGTCGTTGAGACTGATGAACTTCTTGTCGTAGAGCTGCTGGCTGATGGTGTAGTCGCGGATGGTGCGCTCGACGAGGCGTTGGGCTTTTTGCAACTCGAGCGCCAGCTCGCGACGGCGTTGGGGCACGTCACCCTTGATCCATTTGGCGAGTTCGAGTTCGGCCAGCGCAAGGGCGACCCCGGCGGCGGCACGGGAAGAGGCGGCTTCACTGCGTTGGATTTCGAGGCCACGGCGGGCGTAAACTTCGTCGGCGCGGGCTTTTTCGGTGTTGAGCGTAGCTTCTTCGATATCGGTTTTCAGGCCGTCGCTGTCGAGACGAACAAGGACTTGGTCTTTTTTGACTTCGCTGCCTTCTTCGACAAGGTAGATAATCTCGGGCCGGCCTTCAACTTTGCTTTTGATTTCCAGGCGGGACGCGGCGTCCAGGTCGCCGGACTCGGTCACGGTGATGCGAAAGCTTTGGGGCTCCACGGTGAACCATTCGGTCGACGACCCATCGGCAGCCGCGGCCGTCTCGGCCTGCGAGGGGCTGGCAAAGAAGTTGATGCTCAGCGCCACGAGGGTGACGACCACCACCGCTAACGCGACCCAGCCCAGTAGGGCGAGGCCGCGACGGCGTGGGGAGGATGCGGAACCGGAAGAAGCGGGGGGTGGAGTGGTCATCACGAGAGGGGGGTGGTTATCACGGGCTTAGGGGCATTCGATACAAGGCTAGGCATGCCGACAGAGATCAGGGGGCCGGGTCCGAAGCGGGGGCCAAGGGTACGTCCAGCACCTCGTCGGGGGAGAGGCGCTGGAGGCGTCGGGCAGGTTGGCCGGGGTGTTGGCCGTGGCGTCGGGGACGACAGTCGCCACTTCGCGGAGGGGCGCGGGGGCCTGCCAAAGTCCGTCGGGGCCGACGCGCATTTGGCCGGTGGCCAAGAGATATTCGAGGATACTGATGCGCAGGTCCGAGAGGGCGGCGTCACGATCGTCACGGGCATCGAGGAGGTCTTCCTGCACGTCGATGACTTCACGGGGGCCGAGGTCGCGCTGGTTGATCTCGATCTGCTCGGCGCGGCGTTCGTTGATTTCGACGGCCCGGTCCTGGAGCTGGACGACATACGCGGCTTGGCCGATGGCACGGACCGCGGTGCGGACCTGAAGGGCCACTCGGTCCCGGGCCACGCGGTAATCGCGGCGCTGTTGTTCGAGACGGATCAGGGCGGTGCGGAGTTGGACGTTTTCGATTTTGCGATCCAGGGGGATGCCGAGGGTGAGTTCGAGCGAGTATTCGCCGTCGCCCACTTCGAAGTCCAGGCCCCCGCGCTGGATGGTCTGATCGGTGGGGATCGACAGGTCCGCGGAGAAGTCGAGGTCCGGCAGCAGGCCGTTGCGGGCGATCAGGACGCCGCGCTGGGAGTCGGTGACCCGGTTGCCCGCGGTCTGGAGGTCGAGGCGGAGGTTCCGTCCGGTGAGGACGGCGTCATCGGGGTCGAGCGACACCTCGGGCACTTCGATATCGACCGCCACGATTTCGAGGGGCCGGGTGGTGGGCAAGCCGATCTGGAGCTTAAGGTTGTCGAGCTGGCGGGCGTAGTTTTCGCGTTGGTTCAGCAGCTGATTGCGGGCGCGGAGGACGCGTTGTTCGGCACGCTGAGCTTGGAAAAACGTCTGTCGGCCGGCCTCGGCGAGGGCGGTAAACAACTCGGCGGATTGCTCGAGGTTTTGGAGTTGGAGGTCGCGGTTGGCGAGCTGGCCCTGCCGACGAAGCAGGTCAAAGTAGGTGGTGGCCAAGTCTACGAAGAATTCGCGGCGGAAACGTTCGAAACCGCGGACGGCGTAGATCAGGTCGCGCTCGGCCTGGATGCGGGCTTCGACGGTCGCCGCGGCGCGGCCGGCACCGCGGAGCAGGGGCAGGTCCAGGGCAATCTGAAACTCGGTAGCGTCGGTCTCGTCGGGCAGGTTATTGGTCGCCGCTTTTTCGAGGAAGCGGACATAATCGACCAGCGCGGCCGCGGAGATCGTGCCGCCGTAGGGCAAACGCTGGGTCACGCCGAGCGAGGCGATGAGATTCAGGGCGGTGTCGTTGTCGCCGGCTTCGGGGACGCCGTCGACGCGGCCGGTTACGCTGGAAAAAAACCGCGGACCCCACTCGTGCCGTTCAATGATGAGGCTGAGGGTCGTGAGAAAGAGGTCTTCTTTTTGTCGGCGATACTCAGGACCATGGGCGATGGCATAGCCCAGCAAGGCTTCGAGGTCTAGGCGGAGGGTGTCGGGTCGGCTGCCGTCGTCGAGGATGTTGGGGTAAGCGATGTTGCCCGAGGCGGTGGTGATGGCGGCGGGCTGGGCGGTGAGCTGCTCCGCGGGCGGGTTGGTCGTGGCGGGGTCGTAGTCGTAGAGCGAGGGCTGGGGTTCGGGGACGGGCGGCGGGGCGGGGGTGTCGAGCAGGACACCGTGGGGACCCAGTGTCGTACGCTGTTGCTGGTGGGTCAGACGGTCGGCTTCGGCGTCGAGCTGAGCAAAGGGGGTGGGGGAATGGCAAGCCATCAACCCGCCCGCGGCGAGGAGCGGGGCGGAACATAAAACCCGAATTGAAAATGTGCGGCGGGGGATCAATGAGGTCTGCTCGTAGGAACAACGCGGAAGGTGAGGCAGTTTAACCGCATGCACCGACGGCGGCCGATTTTGGTGACTGATTTGAGGCCACACGTCCCGGGCATTTGAGATAGGGGCCGGGGCCGGTTATTTTACTCGGCTCGACTTGCCGCAGCCGGCGGCAGGGGAGCGTCACGGAGCAGGTTGTGCAGCAGGCCATTAACAAAGCGGCGGCGTTGGTCGAGGCCCACGCCTACATCCGCGAATTTGCGGGTCGGACCGTAGTGATCAAGATCGGCGGGTCGATCATGGATGAGCCCGAGACGCTGGCGTCGCTGGTGCACGACGTTTGTTTCATGGCGAGCGTGGGCATGCGGCCCATCATGGTCCACGGCGGGGGCAAGGCGATCAACGCCGCGATGTCGCAGGCGGGATTAGAAACGCAATTCGTCCAGGGCCGGCGGTACACCGACGAACGGACCCTCGCGATCGCCGAGCACGTGCTGGTCAACCAGATCAATCAGCAAATCATCGAGTTGGCTCGTCAACACGGTGCCAAAGCGATGGGACTGCACAGTCTCCGGAGCTGCGTGGTGTTCGGCAAGCGGCTGCGATTGGACGGCGAGGGGGGCGCAAGATCGACATCGGGCTGGTGGGGGAAGTCGAGTCGGTGAATCGAGAACTACTCGAGGCGGTGCTGTCGGGCGGGATCGTCCCGGTGATCGCGCCGATCGCCCGCGACGCTTCGGGGGGCAAATTGAACATCAACGCCGACTCGGTGGCGGGTCACGTCGCGGCCGGGATCGGGGCGGAAAAATTGGTACTGGTCTCGGACACCCACGGCATCCGCCGCAGCGAGGAAGCCCACGACATGGCGACCCACCTGACCCGGGACGAGATCAACCAACTAATCGAAAGCGGCATCATCACCGCCGGGATGCTGCCGAAGGTCGAGGCGAGTCTGACCGCTCTGGATGGCGGCGTGCGGAAAGCACATATTATCGATGGGCGGATCCCGCATTCGCTGCTGCTCGAGGTCTATACCGCCGAGGGGATCGGGACGGAGATTGTGTTGTAGTCTCGGCGGTTGCCGGGGTTGAACACGGAACCTCGTGTTGACGATGGCCGTGTTGGTTGATTTCGTGGGGGCGGGCCGGCGAGGGGGCCCGGATATTTGGGGGGTGGTGAATCCTAGGGGGGAGTGGAAGCATCGAGTTCGTTTTATTCCTCTCATCAGCCGGTCTTATCCATGCGACATTTTTTAAATATCACTGATCACCCCGCCGAGACGATCCGGCAGATGTTGGACGTGGGGCTGTCGCTACGGGACCAGCGGCAGCGGGGGATCGTCAACCAGCCGTTGCTTGCCGGCAAGACGTTGGCGATGTTGTTTGAGAAGCCGTCGCTGCGGACGCGGGTCAGTTTCGAGCAGGCGATGAACGAATTGGGCGGCCACGCGATCGTGCTGGGTCAGCACGAAGTCGGGCTGGGCAAGCGGGAATCGGTCAGCGACGTAGCGCGGGTGCTCAGCGGGATGGTCCACGGGATCGCGGCACGGGTGAACCGCCACGAGCACCTGGTGGAGATGACCACGTCGGCGACGGTGCCGATCATCAACATGCTCTCGGACCTGTCGCACCCCGCCCAGGCGTTGGCGGACGCGATGACCATCATCGATGAGTTCGCGCCCGGGGACCACGACGTGAGCGGACGGACGGTGGCGTTCGTCGGCGACGGCAACAACGTGGCGCGCAGCCTCGCGGCGATTTGCCGACTATTGGGGATGAAGTTTCGGTTGGCCAGCCCGGCGGGTTACGCGCTGCCCGAAGACGGATTTATCCAACTCACGACCGACCCCGCCGAAGCGGTGCGGGGGGCGGACGTCATCTACGCCGATACGTTCGTGTCGATGGGCGAAGCGGGGGACAAGCAGGCGAAGCTCGATGCCTTCGCGGATTACCAGATCAATCGGCCGCTCATCAATCAGGCAGGGGATCAGGCGATCGTGCTGCATTGTCTGCCGGCGTACCGGGGGGTGGAGATCACCGATCAGGTTATGGATGGGCCGCGGAGCCGGGTGTTCTCGCAGGCTCACAACCGGCTGCACGCGCAAAAGGGGCTGCTGGCGGTGTTGCTGGGTGGGGTCTGAAAAACTTCGTTTTCATTTTATGGTTTTAAAGTTCGCGATTCTGGCGGCGGCGACGGTCTGATTCTGCGATGGGGACAGCGCGAGGCGTGAGGGGGTTAAACTGAGTATCGATGAACGACGACGAACCACAACCTGACGGAGGCGATGACCCCTCGGCGGATGACGAAACTTCTAACGGCAACGGCGAGAACGACCACTCCGAGCCGACCCCGGCGGGGCGCTGCCGGTGATGGTGGTGGTGGGGTCGCATCTGCGGGCGGAGGCGGCGGATCGGCCGTTGGCCTACCGGTTGATCGAAGAGATCGAGCAGTGGACCGAGCGGTTCGAGGCGCAGCTGGGCGTGGAGATCGAGCCGATGGTGTGTACGGACCTTTGGTATCTGAACCACGAGGAGCTGCGGCAACGGCCGACGATCTGCGTGGGCGGGCCGGGGGTCAACGCGTTGTCGGCGTACCTGGCGCAGCATCTTTCGGACGAAAACAAAAACGCGGATGTGCTGCTGCAAATCGACCCGGATTACACCGACCTGCAAGCCTGCATTTGGGGGACCGACCACGATCTGACCGCCCACGGGCTGCAACTGTTTATCGATCGATTTCTGGACGGCTACCTCCGGGCGGTGGCGACGCAGGTCGAGCCGTGGGCGGAATAGCGTAAAGCAGCGCAAGGTCGCAACGGGGCAATCGGGGTGGACGGGGAGTGGTCTATAGTTGAATCGGTATCGTCTGACGTCCGCGTACAAGTTTTTGAAAGAACCAAGTGATGGCTGAGTTCAAACTGTTGTTGGTGTGCACGGGCAATACCTGTCGGTCGCCGATGGCCGAGGTGATTGCGAGGGACGTGCTGCGGGGGCGGGAGAATATCACGGTGTCGTCGGCGGGGGTGTCGGCCTACGACGGGGGCAAGGCGACGCCCGAAGCGGTGGAGGCGATGCAGGAAATCGGCCTGGACCTCAGCGGGCATCGGTCGCGTTCGGTCACGGCGGCGATGGTCGCGGAAGCCGATGAGGTTTACACCATGACCGCCTCGCACCGGCGGATGCTGCTGGACTTGGTGCCGGAAGCGGAACTGAAGGTGCAACGGCTGATCCCCGGCGGCGATGTGGCGGACCCAGTGGGGGGGAGCCTGGCTTTGTATCGTGATACCGCCCAGCAGATTCGAAGGGCGCTGGAAGAGCGGCTGCTGCCCGCGGGGCGCCCCGGTTAAAGCGTCTTGCGAGAATCAGGCAGAGGGGCGGCGGCGCAGGGGCGGGGCGAGAAGTTTAAGATGCGGCGGTCTAACCACCGGGAGTCTCCCTCATGCCGATATCTGATCCCTCACATCGTGTCCGGCTCGAAGGGGTCGATTTTTCGTCGGCCTTTCCGTCACTGCGGTTATTCGAATCGTTCCGAATGGCGCTGCAGCCCACCAAGCTGTTGCTGGCGTTGCTGGGCTTGCTGTTAGTCTACCTGTGCGGTTTGCTGCTGGATTTGCTGTGGGGTCCGCAGCAAGTGGTGCAGCTTATTGAATTGCGTCAGCTGTTGCCGACCTCGATGGGCGGGCTGCGTGGTCGCACGACGATGGCGGCCGAGGAGGTGGGGCAGTATCACGTTTTCGCCAGAATATTCTCGGCCGAGCTGATGTGGTTCTCGCATCTGATCCGCTCGGCGGCGCAGCTTGATTTGGGATTAGACGGTTTCAGCCGGCCGATGCCGTCGGGGATGGTCGTGGCGTTGTGGCACATGGTGGTGGCCGAGCCCGCCCGGCTGTGGAACCAGCACCCCTGGTTCTTCGTGGTGCTGGTGTCGCTGGTGGGCGTAATTAAACTGGTCATTGGCGGGATGATCGCACGGCTGGCGGCGACCCAGGCGTGTCTCAACGAAACGGTCGGGATGTCCGAGGCCGGCCGTTTTGTGCTGCCGCGGGCGGTGTGGTTCGTGGTTTCGCCGCTGATTCCGTTATTGGTGGTGGGGGTCATTTGGCTGACGTTGGCGGTGGTGGGGGCGGTGTTGTTTAACCTGCCGGGACTGAATCTGGTGGGCGGATTGCTGTACGGATTGATGTTGCTGGGCGGTCTGGTGTCGGCTTGTCTGTTGGCGTTCGTGGCGGTCGGGGCGGGGATGATGCCCTCGGCCCTGGCGGTGGAAGGCACCGACGCGTTCGATGCGGTGTCCCGGGTGTTCACATTTTTGATCTATCGGCCGGCGCGATACCTCGTGCTGCTGGTGATCATGTTGGTTTACGGAGCCCTGACTTACCTGATCGTCGGACTGGTGCTGTACCTGGCGATGTGGTTCACCCGGTCCGCCACGGGGGTGTGGTCGGAAGAAGCCTCGGCGATGATTCTGCTGCCGGGGTTGGGACAGCCGCCGCTGCGGGGGACGCTGGTCGAGCCGATCAACGATACCTATTACAGCACTTCCTGGTTGATTGCGGTCTGGTCGAAGCTGCTATTTGGCGTGTCGATCGCATACGCCATCAGCTACTTCTTTACCGCCCAAACGTGGATGTACCTCTTGCTGCGTCGGGAGGTGGACGGGACCGATTTGCGGATACCTATGTAGAACCGACCCGCGGCGTGCCGGTGACCGAGAAAGTCGAGCCGCGCCAGGCAGCCGGGACAACGGAGGCCGCAACCCAAAACGATTCGGCCCCAGCGAGCGACCCGGACCGCCTGCCAGACGGCGAGGGTGAGGCGGCGGATGGCGATGCGGAGAAGTGAAACGCCGGTGACGGCCAAGATCAGAGGTGGTGGCCGGGGGGAGCAATCGAACCACAGAATCCCATGGCGACGAATTCAAAAGCGGTTGGTTGATTCATGGAGCCACCTGGCTTGGGTCGTAAGCTGCGGGTTGTTTTTCTTGCTGATGGGCATGGGTTGCGGTGTTGAAAGTCGGGGTACGTGGGAGATGGCGGATGAGGATCTGCGGATCGTGAGTTTGTCGCCGGCATTTACGCAGGTGCTCAACGAGATCGGTCTGGGGGAGGCGGTGGTGGGGGTCGGAGATTTTGATGAGGTGGTTCGGCCGGGGGTGCCGAGCGTGGGGCGGTACGTGGACCTGGATTTGGAACGGCTCTTGATGCTGGAGCCGACGCATGTGTTGGCGGTGGCGGGGGTGGCGAAGCTGCCCGCGGGTTTGGAGAAGTTGGCCCTGCGGCAGGGGTTTGTCGTCGAAGTGCTGGCGTATCCCGAGAACCTTGAAGAAGCTTTGGCAGGGATCGTGGAGGTTGCGGCGGCGGTGGGACGGGAAAGCCGGGGGCAAGCCTTGGCCGACGGGCTGCGGTTTCAACTCGATGGGATCGCGAGGCTGACCGCGGGCAGGGAGCGGACGAGGGCGATGATGGTTTTCAGTGTGCCCCGGGTGATGGCGTTGGGGCGGGGTACGGTCAACGACGACTTGCTGCGGATCGCAGGCGGCGAGAATGCCGCGGTGAGCACCCGGGTGTCGGCCCCGATTTTCGATCGTGAGGCGTTGGTGGCGGCGGGGCCGGAGGCGGTATTTTTGATGCTGCCGGGCCACGAGCCGTCAATCGGGCCCAGCGACGCCAGGCTGGAAGCATTTCGCGGCTTGGGATTGCCAGCGATGGAGACGGGTCGGGTGGTGGTGCTCAACGATCCGGGGGTGCTGCTGCCCGGGCCGTCGCTGGCGACGACGGCGTACTCGATGGCGGCGGTGTTGCATCCGGAGCTGGCGGAGTCCATGGCGGGGGTGTTTCGTGACACGCCCTGAAGGAGCCGCGGGTCAGGGGGATACGGGGCAGGAAGCGGCGCAAGGAGCCCGCCCTGCAACGGCGACACGGACGTGGCGGTGGTTGGGTTTGGGGTTGGTGGTGATGCTGGCAGGGGCGGCGCGGTTGTGCCTGGGGAGCGAGTCGTGGGGTTGGCCCGACGGCCGAGTGGGAGGATTGATTTTGGAACTGCGGGCCGAGCGGTTGCTGGTGGGAGCGGTGGTGGGGGTGGCGTTGGCGGCGGCGGGGGTGGCGCTGCAGGCACTGCTGCGCAACGATTTGGCGGAGCCCTTTATTTTGGGGCTATCCACGGGCGCGGCGATGGGGATGGTGGGGCAGCGTCTGGTCGCCCGGCTGTGGTGGGGAGGCGTGGGGGGGGGGGGTGGATGGTGGTGGGGCAACGGCCGGGCGCGGCGACGGGTGCGGGGCTGAGCATGGCGATCGTGTACGCCGCGGGTCGCAAGCGGGGGGTGGTGGACCCGCTGGGTTTGCTACTGGCGGGAGTGGTGCTGAGCACGATCAACGGAGCGCTGATTATGTTGGCGGTGCACCTGTTTCCCGGTGTGCTGCGGGTAGAACTGAGCCAGTGGATGATGGGGTATCTGGAAGTCGGCGCGGTGGGGACCTGGACGTTGCCGGGCGTGGCGGGGCTAACGGCAATCGGGGCGGGGTGGCTGTGGTGGAAAGGTCGGGCGATGGACGTGGCGACGCTGAGCAGCGCGGAGGCGGCGTCGCTGGGGGTGGCGGTCACCCGGCTGCGGGGAGAGTTGTTTGTGATCGCGACGGCCCTGGCGGCGGGAGCGGTGATGTTGGCGGGTCCGGTGGCGTTTGTGGGTTTGGTGTGCCCGCACGTGGCGCGATGGCTGGTGGGGCCCGGACACCGGGCGACGCTGGGGGCGGCGATGTTGCTGGGCATGGCGTTAATGTGGTTGGCGGACACTGCCGGGGCGGCGGCGGCCTTGGTCGGCGGGGTGGGGGTGGTGCCGCTGGGAGTGTTCACGGCGGTGGTGGGGGGGGTGGCTTTTTTGTGGATGCTGCGTCCCCAATTGGGACGCCGCGAGTGAAACTCGTCGTTAACCCGACTACAGCAATGCGCGAGTCAGCGCACGCTACAAGGGTCGCGTTTGGGTTAGCATGAAGGCTCATGGAGAACGACCTCGCCCCAAGTCACGCCGCGGATATTTTGTTGGCCCATTGTCAGCGGAAAGGAGCGCCGGTATGCGTGGGGCTGGATCCGGTGGTCAACAAGTTGCCCGACGCATTGAGCGGCCTGCCGCCGACGGCCGCGCTGGAAAAATTCTGTTTGGAAGTGATCGACGTGGTGGCGGAACACGTACCGGCCATCAAGCTGCAGGCGGCGTGCTTCGAGCGTTACGGCAGCGCGGGGTATGCCGTCTACGAACGGGTCATTACCGCAGGCCGAGCGGCGGGATTGTTCGTAATCGGCGACGCCAAACGCGGCGACATCGGCACCAGTTCGGCCCACTACGCCGCGGGACTCTTGGCGGGTGAAGACGAAGGGTCGGTGGGCTGCGACGCGCTGACCATTCACAGTTACCTCGGCAATGATGGCATCGAGCCTTTTCTGCACGCGGCAAAAATCACCGGCCGGGGGTTGTTCGCCCTGGTGCGGACGTCCAACCCGGGGGGCGATCGGCTGCAGGGGGCAAGGCTAGAAGACGGCCGGACCGTGGCGGAACTGGTAGCCGACGGCATCGCTGACCTGGGCTGCGGGACTCTGGGCGAAAGCGGATACTCCTTGCTGGGCGCGGTGGTGGGCGCTACCAAGGCCGACGACATCGTCTCGCTGCGGCAGCGGATGCCCCAGCAGCTTTTCCTCGTGCCCGGGTTCGGTGCCCAGGGCGGATCGGCCGAAGATGTCAAGGGGTGCTTCAAGCCTGACGGCACCGGCGCGATCATCACCGCCAGCCGATCGGTGATCTACGCTTACAACCCCGCGGACACCGACTGGACCATCGCGGTGGGTCAGGCAGCCCAAAAATTCAATCAGCAAATTGCCGCTCTTATAGATTGATGATCCGGTTTTCCGGGTGGCCCGATGCGTGCCCACCTATGCGCCGTCCCGCCAGCAAGGAGTCGCAACCGCAATACTAAACGCTTACGATCAAGGTGCCTCACTTTAGACAGAGCTTCGCAAGACACTCATCAGACCGCCGCCCATCCGCGACCCCTCATCGATCGTCGCCCTTCCCGACTAGGCCTCTACTCTACCAAGGACTTTAAATGTTGCTGCCCCTTCTGGCCCACGCCGGTCACCCCCAGCCTTTTGCCCACGCCTTTCACACCTCGCCGTTGGCTTTGTCGAGTTCAACGCTGATCATCGGCGGGGTCGTGCTCGCCCTCGCGGTGGTCTTGCTGCTCTGGGGTATCGCGATTTACAACCGGCTGATTACGCTGCGTGAGCGGGGTAAGAACGCCTTTGCACAAATCGATGTGCAACTCGAACGTCGCCACGACCTGATCCCCAATCTCGTCGAAACCGCCAAAGGTTACATGTCACACGAAAAAGACACCCTCGAAGCGGTGATGCAGGCCCGTGCCTCCGCCACGCAGGCGCGGATCGAGGTCAACGGCGATCCGATGAACGCCGACGCGATGAAGCAACTCGGCGAGGCCGAGGGACAACTCAGCGGAGCGTTGGGTCGGCTGATGGCGGTGGCCGAGGCCTACCCGGATCTCAAGGCCAACGAAAACATGATGCAGCTTTCCGAAGAACTTACAACAACGGAAAACAAAGTCGCGTTCGCCAGACAGAGTTATAACGATCAGGCGCTGGCCTATAACGAATACAAACAGCAGGTGCCGCCCGTGGTCATCGCGGGGCTCATGAGCTTTGAGCACGCGGCGTACCTGGAAATCGAGGAAGAGAAGAAGGCGGCACCCAAGGTCGATTTTTCGTAATTCTGCAGTTTGATCCGGTGAACAGGTCGGCCCCTCTGTCAAATTTCCAGCAAATGCTCTCTCGCGATTTGGCAAGGGCGCGGCGGTGAGAGGCAGTCAAGCCTATGGATTTTTTCGAACACCAGGACGTGGCCCGCCGCAAGACCGGCCGACTGGTCGTGCTGATGGTGTTGGCGGTCCTGGCGATCACCGGGCTGATCTTCGCGGTGGTGGTGGTCGCGTTTCTGGTCATTAACAACCAGCAGACCGACGCGCTGGCGGGTCGGGGGTGGGAAAGGCTGCCGTGGGGCTCTTTGCTGGGCGGGACCTTCGTCGCGGTCGCGGCGGTGGTGGGTAGCGGGTCGCTGTACAAGACCAGTCAATTGGCGGGCGGGGGCAAAGTGGTGGCCACCTCACTGGGCGGTCGGCCGGTGGAGCCGGGCACGACCGATCCCGACGAGCGGCGCTTGCTCAACGTCGTCGAAGAGATGGCCATCGCTTCGGGATCGCCGGTGCCGGGGGTCTATCTGCTGGACCAAGAAGAGGGCATCAACGCTTTCGCCGCGGGGTGGAACCTGGACGACGCGGTCATCGGCGTGACGCGGGGGTGTGTCCAGCAACTTTCGAGAGACGAGTTGCAGGGCGTGATCGCCCACGAGTTTTCGCACATCCTCCACGGCGACATGCGGATCAACCTCCGCCTGATCGGCCTGATCTTCGGCATCCTGGTCATCAGTGTCATTGGTGGCGGGGTGATGCGGTCGCTGTCGCACAGCGGTCGCCGGTCGCGGAGTCGCAGCGAAAGCGGCGGCGGGGTGCTGGTCGCGATTTTTTTGGCGGGTATTTCGCTCTACATCATCGGATACGTCGGCGTGTTTTTCGGCCGGCTGATTCAGGCGGCAGTGTCGCGGCAGCGGGAGTTCTTGGCCGACGCCTCGGCGGTGCAGTACACCCGGAATCCCGACGGCATCGGTGATGCGCTGCGACGCATCGGCGGGCTGGCGGAGGGCAGCCAACTCGGGACCGCTCACGCGTCGGAACATCGGCACCTGTTTTTTGGAAATTCCGCCCGCCGCTCGTTCACTCGGCTGTTCGCCACCCACCCGCCGCTCAAGCAACGGGTCAAGCGGGTGCTCCCGCAGTGGGACGGAACCTACCTCGGGCCACGGCCAGAAAACGAGCGAGAGCAATCGCGAGACGACGAAACAAAATATTCGGGCCACGGCGATAAATATCACTGGCGAAAGGTGCTGGATCGCGTGACCCACCCCGTCGGGGGCGGGTTGGGTCTACCCGGAACGGCAGGTTTGGTGGAGGCCGACGTGCCCGGGGAAGCAGGCGATCAAGCGGAAGCGGAAGTGCCTAGCAATCGCGAACCGACCCCATCAATTGACCTGATCGGCGAAACCACACCGGCCCATATGGAGTATGCCGTCGCGCTGATCGGAGCACTGCCCGAGCAGGTTTATGCTGCCACCCAGACGGCCGACGGAGCAGCGCAAGCGGTGGTCTTGGCGATGTTGGTTGAAAGGGGTGCGGGGCCAACATGCGCGTCGCAACTGGAGTATCTGCGGCAGCAAACGGTGGGGCCGGTCGCGGCGGCACTGGAGCGGCTCGTCGAGCCGGTGGCGGGCCTGCCGCTGGAAATGCGATTGCCGCTGTTGGACCTAGCCTTGCCGGCGCTGCGAAGTCTTCACCCCCGCATGCAGGAGCGGGTGCAGCAGCACCTCGAAGCGCTTATCGAGATTGACGGTCGCCTGGTCATGTTCGAGTGGGCGCTCCGGCAGGTGCTGCGGCGTCACCTCAGCCCGCATGCTCCACGGCCACGCGGACGAAAAGATCGATTGCGCGATCACCCGGAAGACGTAGGGGCATTGCTCGCGGCCTTGGCGAGAGCGGGCACCAGTGGCGGGCCTCATGACACTGAAAATCTGAATCAAAAAACCGCAGCACAAGACGCGGCGCTAGCCGAGGGTCTGCGGTGTTTGCCTCTGGAACTACCCCCGGCCGCGGTGGACGCGGCGGACTTAACGGTGCGGGACCTTAGCGAGGCGGTGGACCGTTTGGCGTGGTTGCGACCGTTGGAACAGCGGGCGTTGATCCGGGCGTGCGCCGCCACCGTTTCGGCCGACGGCCGCGTCACCGCCGCCGAGAGTGAGCTGCTGCGGGCGGTAGCCGAATCGCTGGGCGTGCCGGTCCCCCCCCTCCTCGCGGGCCAGTCGTTGATCTGACTTCGCCCAGACACGGCAGATTCAAATGGTACCCGTCGTCGGGTAAATAAATGGGGAGTGCGGGGTGAGCGCGGCAATCGTTGGCTTGCCGTAAACTGCAACAAGTCTAAGATTGTGAATGATCGAGCCATTTTGCTGTGAGTAAATTCAATGAAGAAGTTTCCTATTGTTTGTTTAGGTGGCCTGGTGGTCGGCGGAATGTTGCTGACGGCGGGTTGTAACTCGGTCAACGCGATCTATAAAAAAGACACCGGCGAGGTGTCGGAAGTGCCCCCGCCCCCGGCAGTGCGGCCCGTAGGAAACTCGATGAATCCGTCCACCTCCGAGCCGGTTGAATTTGTCGATCCCACGACCGCCGGCGCTAACGCCTCGGCCGACGTAGACGACCGAGTCATCGAGCCGTTGCCCGATCCTGAGCCAACCGTTAGTCCATACCCCACGCCAAAACCCGCCCCCAAGCCCCTGCGGACCTACGTCATCAAGAAGGGTGACAACTTTTGGAACATCGCTAAAAATGAACTGGGCGACCCCGTGCGGATGAAAGACCTCGAAGACGCCAACCCCAATATCGACCCGATGAAGCTGCAGATCGGCGACGAGATTTTATTACCCGAATGATGCGGCGGGGGTTCGGCGACCGAGATTGAATAGTCTCGACAGAATTCGATCCGCTACCCGCCAACTATGGAGGGGCGGTTACATATGTCGGTTTGGCCGCGGCAGGAAAACCAAAGACACGAAAAAACCCCTGAGTCTGGTGACTGAGGGGCGGGGGGAGGCGAGAGGGGAAGGGGGGGAGAAGCGAGAGTGACGGGGGTCGAACCCGCAACCTCCGGATCGACAGTCCGGTGCTCTAACCAATTGAGCTACACTCCCGAAGGGGAGGCCGGCTCGCTTGGGCCGGGCACATAGATTAGTGACCGAAACTGCCTTGTCAACCGGCCGAGTCTTGCAAACCCAGGACTGGAATCACTATCAGCCCGCTGAGCGTGTACCGCCGCCGGCGCTGCCCTTGCCGGGTCGGCCTCGGGGGGTGAACCGGCGTTTCCCTTTGCGGTTGCCGCCGCCGCCGCTCCCGGCTTTACCGCCCGGATTAGCGGAACGCCGCCCCCCGCGTTGGACACGCTTGCGGGGCGGGGTGCTGGCGGGCAGCTTGGCACCGTCGCCTTCGGGGATATGGTCGGGATGGTCGGTGAGCACCGGGTACCTTTTGCTTGATCAGCCGCTCGACCGCGGTGAGGTTGGCCCGCTCCTCGCGGTCGCAAAACGTGATGGCGATGCCCGACGCCCCCGCCCGCGCGGTGCGGCCGATGCGGTGCACGTAGGACTCCGGATCATCGGGCAGGTCGAAGTTAAACACGTGCGAAACATTATCCACGTCGATGCCGCGGGAAGCGATATCGGTCGCGACCAACACGTGGCACTGTCCGGACTTGAAACGGTCGAGAGATGCGCTGCCGGGCGTTTTGGGTTTTGTTGCCGTGGATCGCTTCGGCCGAGACGTCGTAGCTTCGCAGGCGTTTGACGACTTTGTCCGCGCCGTGCTTGGTGCGGGTAAACACGATGGCCCGGCTGATCGAATGGTGCTTCAGCAGGTGGGCGAGCATCGCGGGCTTGTTGGCTTTATCCACGAAGTAGAGGGCCTGCTCCACCCGCTCCGCGGTCGAGGAGGTCGGGGCGGTGTTGATCTGCACCGGATCGCGGAGCAGGTCTTGGGCAAGCTTGGCGATCGGCGGGGGCATCGTCGCGGAGAAAAGCAGTGTCTGGCGATCCTTTGACAGTTTCTTGGTGATTTTTTTGATATCAGGGATAAATCCCATGTCGAGCATGCGGTCGGCTTCATCGAGGATGAACACCTCAATCTTTGCGAGATCGACGTGGCCCTGATTCATCAGATCCATGAGCCGGCCGGGAGTCGCGACGATGATATCCACCCCCCGTTGGAGCTTGCGAACTTGCGGATTCTGATTAACCCCGCCGTAGATGACGCAGCCGCTGATGCGCAATTGTCCGCCGTACTGACGGAAGCTGTCGGCGATTTGACCGGCGAGCTCGCGAGTCGGCGCGAGGACGAGGCAACGCGGCTTGCGTTGGCCCGTGGCGTGGGGGGTGCTTTGGTGGAGCCGATGGAGCGTGGGCAGGGCAAACGCCGCGGTCTTGCCCGTGCCGGTCTGGGCAACACCCAGGACGTCCCGACCTTCGAGGGTGTGGGGAATGGTCTGGGCCTGGATCGGTGTGGCGGTGGTGTAGCCCTGCTCGGCAACGGCGCGGAGGATCGGCTCGGCTAGGTCGAGTTGGTCAAAATTCATGGAATATCTAACGGGGGTGGGGGGATCAAAGGCGATGTGGATGCCCCGCGGCACGGCGGAACGGGGAAAGGCGGGGGAAAAGAGTATAGGGAATTCTGGACACCGCCAGTAGAGCAGACCACGAGAAAGCCCACGCGGAGAAAGCGTGGGCTTCGGAGAAAGCGGTGAGTTTGGCCAGAAATCCCGATTATTTGTCTGCGTTCAGCGTCGCCGATGGCGGGGCCGGACGATCCATCGGGACGACGGTGCCGGCGGCGGCATTGGCGTCATCCTCCGAGTCATCCATCTCGGCGTCGGGGTTGGCGGCGGTGTCGGAGCTCATGTCTGCACCGGGCATGGGAACGAGATAGATTTCGACCCGGCGGTTGGCCTCCGAGCCCTTGGGGCCGTTGGCTTCGACGGGGCGGAATTCGCCGTAGCCGCCGACGCTCATCCGCTGCTCGCGGATGCCCGCGGCCCGGAACTCCTTCATCACCCCGACGGCCCGGGCGGTGGAAAGGCCCCAGTTATCGCCGTAACGCTGGGTATTGAGGGTGTTGCGCATCGGCACGTTGTCGGTGTGGCCGACGACACGGACTTCGTATTCCCGGGCGGCGGGAGAGGTCAGCACATTGGCGAGTTTGTTGATGATGCCCTTGGCAGATTCGCGGACATCCGCCGAGCCGGAGGCAAAGGTGACGTCGCTGCGGAAACGGATGGCCCCGGTTTCGCTGTCGTAGCTCATCAGGTCGGGATTTTCGTTCGCCAGCTGTTCAAGGGCGTCCGCAAGTTCCACGGGAATCGGGGTCGTGCCCGCCCGGGCGAGTTGATCCCGCAGCCGGTCGGCTTCAGCCTGGAGAGCAGATCTCTCGGACTGCAACTCGGCGATCTGCGACTGAAGATCGACGTTGGGATTCTTGGCCGAGCGAAGCACCTGAATCTGGGCGTCTTTTTCCGTAATAACGTTCTGATAGTCCAGGAGTTGTTCCTGGGCCAGGCGGTACTGCTTTTGGTATTCGTCGACTTCGCGTTGGGCGACGCAGCCGGTGGAACTGAGCAGGGCCGGGAGTGCGAGGCCCAGTAGGGCGAAAGTAAGGTGGCGGTGGATCATCAATTTCCTCGAAGAAGAGTTGGTGGGGTAGGGTGGTCGGAAGGCTGTCAGCGGTCTACAGGATGGGGCAATGCGCGAGACGTCCAAGGTGAGGCCGGGTCGGGGCCCAGGCCGTGAATTGCCGCCGCCCACCATGCGGAAGTTTAACACGCCGCGAGCGGCGCGGCGCGAAGCTGCCGGGAGACGAAGTTATCGGGCCTGGCCCCGCCGAGCTACGATGCGATGAGGATGAGGGAAGTGCGGGGTTTGGTGGATTGGTCGAATTCCCGAGGCTGCGAGATGGCATTGGAAAGATTGACGCTCATTCAAGCCGGTGCCATCGCGGGGTTTGTGAATCCGATCGCCGGGGATCGTCCGGATTTGCGGCGGATCGATTCCATGATGGAACCGCTGCGGGACGGGGCGGTGGTGATCGGCCAGCGGAGGTGGATTCATGAAAACGGCCGAGAGGGGGGGGTGAACCAACTGCGGGCGGTGGGGCCGGCGACAGAGGTCGTGAAAACCTGGGGGAGTTCGGTGGAGCGCATCCTGGATTATCCCGGAAGTCTGCTGATGCCGGGGTTCGTCAACGCCCACACGCATCTCGAACTGACGTCGGCCGGTCGGTGGCCGTTGCCGGGCGGGGGGGAGGGTCGCGGGGGCTTGATCGATTGGGTTAAGCAGTTGCGGGGCCTAACCGGTGCGTGGACCGACGCGGACCGGGCCGAATCCCATGCGGAAGGTGTGCGGCAGTCGGCGATGGCGGGAACCGCCGCAGTGGGCGACATCGTTTCGGAGCCTGGCCGAGCGAAGGGACAGGGAAGCGGAGAGGGGAAGGGAGCGGGGGGAGGGGGGGGGGTGGGGGGGGTGTTATATTGGGAATGCTTCGGACTGGGTCCGCCGTGGGATGAGGATGCCACTGGCTTGGGTGAGGCGATCGGCCGACGCTCGGAAGGGCGGAGCCGTCGCCCCAACCGAAGGTGTCGATAAGGCACATAGCAACTTGACGATGGGTCAGGCCCCCGAGCAGACACCGGGTTGGCAGCCCCACGCACCGTATTCCGCGGGGCCGGCGTTGTTCCGGGCCGCCGCTCGCAGCGGTCGGCCGGTGAGCTGTCACCTCGCGGAAACGCGGGAGGAACTCGAGTTTGTCGCCACCGGCGGGGGTCCGTTCCGTGCCTTGCTGCAGCAAATGGGCAAGTGGTCCGAAGCTTTTGCAGGTTTTTATGACCAGGGCCTGTCGCCGGTGGGCTGGATGGAGCCGCATCTCCGTGAGCAGCCGTGGCTGCTGGCCCACTGCAATTACGTCAGCGACGAGGATATCGATCTACTCGCGGAGACCCGAGCGTCGGTCGCCTACTGCCCGGTGGCGAGTGAATACTTCGGGCACGTCGGCCACCGCTACCGCGAGATGATCGACGCCGGGGTCAACGTCTGCCTGGGCACCGATTCGATCGCGTGTCAGCCGAGTCATCAAGCCCAGCCCCTCGGGATGTTGCCCCAGATGCGTCGGCTGTATCAGAGAGACCGGACCGATCCCGCATTGTTGCTGAACATGGCGACCACCCACGGTTGGAGGGCGATTGGGCTAACGGCGGAACTGCGCCGGTTGGCGAGGGTGACATTCGATCCCCTGGACCATCGACCGGTGCTGGAGCAGATCTTGACCAGCGACGCGGCGGTCGAAGCAGTCGAGCTATAAGGCTGACCGCAGGCCGCTGAACACGCCAAAAATCGATCGAGAGTTAGTGATTTAAACGAGCTTAGAAACGAGTCGTCGATTTAGGGCAATACGACCCGACAGCTAAGAGAGAAAGCAGAGCATTTCAATCTTCGGCGAAGAGTCCGAGTTGGCCATCGAGGCGTGGTCGGCGGAAGTATTTGCGGGCCAACGGTTGGACGTCTCGGTTGAGGCCGTACTTACGGCAGTACACCTCGAAGACCTGCTTGAGCTGGGCGGCATGGACGCCGCTGCCGCGTCGGCGGTCGTGACCCTGCCGACGATCGGCGTTGTCTTGAGCGTAATGAGGCCGACGATTGGAGGTCGTGCCGAGCGTAATCCCCCCGTCGGCGTAGTCCCCCGCTTTTCCGGGAGAATTGCCTCTCGTCCGTGATTCGGCGCGATCCCGCGGCGGCCCCGCATCGTAAAGCTTGCCGCCACGGGCCTGGCGGATCAGTGATTCCACGTGGCGGGCGCGGTCGGGGTGGACGTTGCGCTCCAGCCAATCCAGGAACAAATCTTTGAGCTGGTACGGCAGACGCAGCAGCACCCACGCCACCCGGGTGGCCCCGGCATCGGCGACGGCTTCAAGCAGGCGGGGCAGTTCGCTGTCGGTCAGCCCGGGGATGATCGGCGCGATGTTGACGCTCACCGGAACGCCGGCTTCCGCTAACTTCTGGATGATCCGCAGCCGAGCGGTCGGCGGTGAAGCCCGCGGTTCCAGCCGCGTGGCCAACTCGTCGTCCAGGGTGACCAACGTGACCGTCACCCGGCCGGCGTTGACCTCGCCCAGCCGGTGCCAAAGGTCCAGGTCCCGCAAGACCAGCGTGTTCTTGGTCATCGTTGTCACCGGCTGATGACACTCGGCCATCACTTCGAGACACCCGCGGGCGATCCTCAGCTTTTTCTCGATAGGTTGATAGATGTCGGTGATCGCGGACATGACGATCGGCTCGCCGGGCCAGCTGGCCTTGGCCAATTCACGACGCAGCAGATCGGGGGCGTCGTGCTTGGCCATGATCTTGGTTTCAAAATCCAGACCCATGGAGAAGCCCAAGTACTCGTGGTACGGCCGGGCAAAGCAGTAAATACAGCCGTGCTCGCAGCCGCGGTACGGATTAACCGTCCAGTCAAAGGGCACGTCCGACGTCGGCTTGACGCGGTTAATAATCGTCTGCGTCTGGTCGGGAAAAATCTGCAGCGGGACGCGGATCGGCGGCACGTCGAGACCCGGCAAGCCAGCCTGCCCGCGCTTCACCCCGTCGATCGGCACCGGCTTGAGCACGCTGGACCGCCGATCGCCGGGCCCCGCCTGCAGAGCTTCCGCGGCGTCGGCATCGCGTTGCGCTCGCTGGTGATCCAGTGCATCCCCGGAAAGGTGCACCCGATTTTTCTCGAAGCGGTTGCCGGGGTTCAGCCCCGCCCCCCGGCGGTGGGCGGGGCCCTGCGGCAGGGCGTCACGATATTCTGGCTCACCTTCATGCATACCAAACAAAGTACAAACATAATTTGGTTATGCAAGGGTATCGCACGTAGAAAACTCAAAAATTTTCCCGTGATCGACCACCGCTCCGTGAATCGAAGCCGATTGGAAGTCGCCGTGTTCAGCTCTTATGCTGTTGCTTGGCCCAGGTGTCGCGGAGGGTCACGGTCCGGTTGAACACCGGCCGACCTCCCGCATCGTTTTGCGGGTCCCGCACAAAATACGCGTGTCGTTCAAATTGCAGCGAGGTTCCGACTTCATCCTCCAGCAGCGCGGGTTCCGCCATGGCGGTCACGCTCCGCAGCGAATCGGGGTTGACGTGGTCCAGCCACGCGTAATCTTCGGCACCCTCCGCGACGGCTTCGGGGTTCTCTTTCGTAAACAGATGCTCGTAAAGATTCACCGTGAGGCGTTGGGCGTGCTCGACGCTGACCCAGTGGATCGTGCCCTTAACCTTACGGATGTTGCCCTCGGCGTCGGGGGGCGGGTTTTCGCCGCCGCGGGTGTTTGGGTCGTAGGTGCAGCGTACTTCGGTTACTCGGCCGTCGGCATCGGTGATCGCTTCGTTACATTTAATCCAGTAAGCCCAGCGGAGGCGGACCTCCCGACCTTCGGTGAGGCGGAAAAACTTGCGGTTGGCGTTGGGCTGGTAATCTTCGCGCTCGATATAAAGATGTTTGCTAAATGGGACCGGTCGGGTGCCGTCGCCCTCGTTTTCGGGATTGTTCTGGGCGTCGAACATTTCAACTTGGCCGTCGGGGTAGTTGGTGATCGTGACCTTGATCGGGTCGAGCACCACCATACGACGCTGGGCGACGGCGTTGAGGTCGGCACGCAAGACGTTCTCCAATTTCGCAAATTCAATGTTGTTGACCCGTTTCGCCACGCCGGCCTCGTCCCAAAACCGACGGATCGCGGCGGCGGTAAAGCCGCGGCGGCGCAGGCCACGCAGCGTGGGCATACGCGGGTCGTCCCAGCCCGAAACGATCTTGCGTTCTATCAATTGAAGCAATTTACGTTTGGAGGTGATCAGATAAGTGATATTGCCGCGGGCGAATTCGATCTGGCGGGGTTGATGGTCGATCCCGGCGGGGGGGATGCGACGGCGGCGATCTTTTCGATAAACCACTGGTAGAGTTCGCGGTTATTTTTAAATTCCAGCGAGCAGAGAGAATGGGTGATGCCTTCGATCCAGTCGGACTGGCCGTGGGCCCAGTCGTACATGGGATAGATTTTCCAGGCGTCGCCGGTGCGGGGGTGGGGTTGATGGAGGATGCGGTACATCGTCGGGTCGCGCATGACGATGTTGGGGCTGGCCATGTCGATCTTGGCGCGAAGGACGCGGGAGCCCTCGGGGTATTCGCCGACCTTCATGCGTTCGAGTAGATCCAGCGATTCCTCGGCGGGTCGATCGCGGAACGGCGACGGCTGGCCGGGCCGAGTGAGTGTGCCGCGGTGCTGCCGAATTTCTTGGGCCGACTGATCGTCGACGTAAGCGTGGCCCGCCTGCACCAGCGCCCGGGCCCAATCGAAAAGCTGGTCGAAGTAGTCGGAGGCATAACATAGGTTGTCCCAGTCAAAACCCAGCCAACGCACGTCTTCTTTGATCGAGTCGATGTATTCTTGTTCTTCCTTGACGGGGTTGGTGTCGTCAAGACGGAGGTTGCAGCGGCCGTCAAACTGCCGGGCGAGGCCGAAAACAATGCAAATCGCTTTCGCGTGGCCGATATGCAGATAGCCATTGGGCTCGGGCGGGAACCGGGTGTGGACGTGATCCACCCGCCCCGCGGCAAGGTCGTCGGCGATGGCCTGGGCGATGAAGTGGCTCGGCTGGTCGTCTTCGTGGGTAGGTTGATCGGCTTGCGTTTCCGTGTTCATGAGCGTGTCGGTTCTGAATGAGTGAATGGGTTGGGGGATGTGGCGGGGGGAGGGGCGCGGAATGAAGGATGGATTGTATCGGTCGCCGTGCGGCGCGAGCATCGGTGAGCAAATGTCCCACACCTCGACTCACTCGACGGCGGCGCGACCGCGTTTGGCGTTCGGCTACAATCCCCGCCCCATGAGCGACTCCCCCTCTGCCGTCGTGACTCGTTTTGCCCCGTCGCCCACCGGCGAACTCCACGTCGGAGGAGCCCGCACCGCGCTGTTTGCCTGGGCCTACGCCAGGAAACATTCCGGGCGATTCTTGCTGCGGTTTGAAGACACCGATCAGAAACGCTCATCCCGGCAAGCTGAGCAGAATATTCTTCGCGACTTGCACTGGCTCGGGCTACACGGCGACAACGAAACCGCCGGCGACGACCCCGGTCAAGGCATCCCCCGTCAAAGTCAACGCCTCGACCTGTACCGCCAGGCCCTCGACCAACTCGCCGCCGCGGGCCACACCTATCAAGACGACGGGGCCGTGCGCTTCCGTATGGACCGTGATGTTACGTTCGACGACGCGGTCTACGGCCCCATCACCACCGACGTCAAGGACCTTGAAGACTTCGTGATCCAAAAAGCCGACGGCTTCCCTACGTTCCACCTCGCGGTGGTCGTCGATGACATCGACATGAACGTGACCCATGTCATCCGTGGGCAGGAACATTTGACCAATACCGCCAAACACGCCGCGCTCTACGACGCGGTGAATCAACCCCGGCCGATCTGGTGCCACACCCCGAGCATCATGAACCCCGATGGGTCGAAGATGAGCAAACGGGACAAAGCCAAAGCAGCCCGCCAGGCGTTAGTCAAAGCGGGTGTCGAATACGACCGCGACGAGATCGCGGTGAATCCCGACGACCTCGCGGCTTTTGAGATAAAGGAGAATGACCGGACGGATATCGCCCAGGCAATCGCGGATGCGTTGGGGGTGTCGCTCCCGGAAATTAACGTCGATGATTTTCGGCGTAGCGGATACCTTCCGGAGGTCTTGTTGAATTATTTGACGTTGCTCGGGTGGAACCCCGGCAACGACCTGGAACGCTTCGATCTGAACTATTTCTCGCAGCACTTTGACTTCGACCGCATCGGGAAATCCAACAGCAAGTTCGACCGGGAAAAACTCTCGGCCTTTAGCCAGGATACTTTTCTGCAGATGCCCGCGGATCAATGGGCAAATAAACTGGACAACTATTTTTCGGAACATCTTGTCGAGAAGCGAAAACAATTAGGAAATCATTTTAAACTTTTTGCCGAAATGTATCAGGAGCGCAGCAAAACGCTGAAGGATCCCGCGGCGGCCGGGACGTTTTTCTTTTCTACCCCGATTGACTATCAACCCAAAGCGGTCACTAAAAACTTGCTCAAAAACGATGGCGAAGGCTTGAGCGTACTCGTCAAGCTCCGCAAACATTTAGCGGAGGCCCAGGTCTGGGAGGCCGTATCGCTGCATCGTTTGATCGACGAGTTGTGGCAGGAACTAGGATTGAAAAACATGGGCGGGGTGGCGCAGCCCTTGCGGGTGGCGTTAACCGGCAACGCGGTTTCGCCGGAGATCGGGCCGACGCTGGAAGTCTTGGGCCGGGACGAAACGTTGAACCGAATCGATCGGTGTCTTGACACCATCAAAGCGTAAAGCCGCCGACGCCAACTCTCCCAGCGAAGTATGGTTCAAACTGAAATCTGGATTTCGCCGATGGCATTCGTAAACTTTCAAGATAACGAACATGAAATACTGGCTGTTTAAATCCGAACCCGGGACTTGGTCGTGGGAGGATCAGTGCGCCGCCCCGCAACAGACGACCCCGTGGGACGGGGTCCGCAACTTTCAGGCCAACAACATGATGAAGCAGATGAAGCGGGGTGACCGCGGATTCTTTTATCATTCGGTCAAGGCCCGGGCTATCGTGGGCGTGGTCGAGGTGGTCAAAGAGCACGAGATCGACCCGACCGACCACACCGGCCGCAGCAAGGAAGGCTTCGGTATGGTGACCCTCAGAGCGGTCGGCCCGATGCCCAACCCGATCTCTCTGGACGAAATCAAAACTGTGCCGAAACTGGAGTCTATGGTACTGGTCAATAACTCCCGGCTGAGTGTCCAACCGGTCACCGCGGCGGAGTGGAAAGTGATTTGTCGTATGGGGAAATTTGGTAGTTAGTGGATGCTATCTGAATTAAGCGCTGTCGCGGTGAGCGATTCGGGCTACGCCCCAACGACCCTTCGGAAATCCCCTGCGGCATTAATTACTTTTGATTCCCCCTACAAATAAACTTTCTTTAGTCGATCAGTAGGCTTTATGCCACGCGGCTCTGACCTTTTCACTCGATCAGATTTCACACCGTCTCGTTCTTTATTCAGACTTTAACCCCAGGCTTTTATGTCACTCATCGTCACCGGCAGCATCGGCATCGACACCATCCATACTCCGACAGGCGAAGCGCACGACGTGCTCGGCGGCAGCGCGATCTATTTCGCAGCGGCGGCCAGCTTCCACGGGCCGGTTCGGCTGGTCGGGGCGGTGGGGCAGGATTTCCCCGAAAGTTTGCGTCAGCCTTTCGAGCATTTTGATATCGATTTGGCGGGGTTGGAAAAAAGGGCGGGTAGCAAAACTTTCCGGTGGACGGGGCGGTATGCCGAGAACATGAACGATCGCGAGACGTTAAGCGTGGACCTCAACGTGCTGGCGGAGGACTTGCCGCCGGTGCCCGAGTCTTACCGGGACAGCCAGTATGTATTCTTGGCGAATGCCCACCCGGCCGGCCAGGCGGCGCTGTTGGATCAACTGCCCGATGCCAAACTGGTCGTCGCCGACACGATGGACCTGTGGATCGCCAACGAAGCGTCCGCCCTTGACGCACTGCTCAAACGCCTCGACGGGTTGGTGCTCAACGACGGTGAGGCGTATCAGCTCACGGGTGAAACCAATATCGTGAAGGCGGGAGAGGCGGTGCTGCAACGCGGGCCGAAATTCGTGGTCATTAAGAAGGGCGAGCACGGCGCGTTTTTGCTCCATCGCGACGGGGCGGTGTCGCTCCCGGCCTATCCCGCCCGCGACGTGGTCGATCCGACCGGCGCGGGCGACACCTTCGGCGGCGGCATGATGGGGCACCTCGCCAACACTCGGGGCAACACGTCGCTGAGCAATCTTAAACAGGCGATGGCGGCGGGAACGATCGTGGCGAGTTTCGCGATTGAATCGTTCAGCCTGAGACGCCTGATGGATATTGCCTCGGCCGACCTCGATCTGCGCACCGCGGAATACGCCCAGATGCTCGACGTCCGAGGTTAAAGCAGAGCCCCACCGGCGTTTAATTTTGCGAGCGAAAGCTATAACACTGCCCGCACCCAAGTTTTTCGCAAAACCCACACTAAGGCTGCGGTCGTCGTCCAGACCACGAACGTGTAGACGTAAAAATTTAACGGCGACAGATCGGCCCGATTTTCCGCCGGCCACCATGAATCGAACCCGCGCAGTCGACCGTGCACCCACGGGTGCAATAGGTAGATGCCCATTGTGAGTGTCGCAATGGCATGCACAACTTTCTGAGTTGTCTTGCCCGCGGTTTGTCGGTGGTTAGGTGATTTTGGCCGGGCAATGAGCAAGGCCGCCGTCACGGCCGCGAGGGCTCCGGTTTGTCGCCACCATTGCCAGGGCAACTGCCCCATCCAGATCGAAGGGACCAGCACCGGCATCCACCAAAGACCTGCACAGAGCAATCCCGCGACGGCCGCGAGGGAAAGCCGCCATCGGCGGCCGACACTGACGCTCAGCATACGACCGACCGCCAGTCCAAAACAGGTGGAGGTAATGCCGAACAGCCAGGACTTCTGCACCGTCAGACCAAAAGCTTCAGACCGTAAAGAGTGTTCGTCCAGCGGGGTGATGGAAGTCAAGGGGGGTGGGTTAAGCGGTTCGGCACGATATGGGATGACGATCGCGGGGTTCCAGCCGGGGGCTTCGTAGCAGGCGGCCGTGATGAAAATTAACGCGATGCCCGCCACCGTAGTGGCCAGCGACACCCCTATCGCCGGGATCCATCTCAGTGATCGCAGGGTCAAAATCAGCCCGAGTTCGATCGCCCAGATGAACGGCAGAAACCACAGATGGACGCTGGTGCCCGCCAGGATCATCCAGGGGTTCAATACTTGGCCCAAGGTGGCCGAGGGCGAATTAGCCACCTGCAAGATGTAGCCGACGCCGAAAAAGCATGACCAAAAAAGCCAGGGCAGCACGATACGCCGGGAACGCACCGCGGCGGTCACGCGAAGCGAAGGCAACCCGGGTTTCCGAAAAGCCAATGCAATCGCGGTGATGATAAAAACCGGTAACCCCAGTCCGGCAAATAGGTATTGCCCGGTGGTGTGGATCGCCACGATATCGCCGATGGCAAGAATTCGCAGAAGATCCAAAATCGGGTAGCGGACTCTGTGATCCAGCTGCGGGAAAGGTGCGGCGGGTGTATCGTCGGGTCCGCAATCGGTCGCCGCGGGCTGAGCGGGGGAGCTTGGGGTGTCCGAGAGGGGGTGCATCGGCTGATCTTAACGCTGCACGGACTCTTGATTCGCAGGTTGATGCATCAAACGGCCTCGCCACGACGCTCGGCTATGATTCGGGCATGAGTGACATGCCAAAATCTACCGAAAACACAACCACGTTGGCCGCGAACGCCGGGCCAGGCTCGGACCCGCGGGTCGTTAAAATGGTTGAGCTCGTGCGGGAACTCTCGGCCCAGACTGATCCGCAGCAGATGGTCAAAGATTTTGGTGAGCGGTTCCGCGATATGTTTGCGCTCGAAGGTTTTGTCGCCATCAGCCGACGGGGACTCGATTCACCGCACTACCGGGTAACCCGTAGCACGCGGTGGGAGAAAAAAATCAACCCGTGGAAGCAGAGTGACCTGCTGCCGCGGTACGACCGCGGTCTATTGGGGGACCTGCTCTACGGCGATGTGCCGGTTCTCTGCAACGATTTTCATCCCGACCCCGACGATCCGGCCTACGAGCATCTGGAGGGCTACCGTTCGTACATGGCGGTGCCGCATTATCACGAGGGGCAGGGGTTTAATATGGCGATCAATTTCTCGCCGCAGCCCGAGGCGTTCGATCCGATGACGTTCGCGGACCGGATTTTGACGCATAACTTGTTTGGTCGTGCGACCAACAACATGGTCTTGTCCGCTCAGTTGCGCGAAGCTCACGCGGCGCTGGACAACGAGTTGAAAATCGTCGGTAATATCCAACGGTCACTTTTGCCGGAGAAATTACCGGATATCCCCCGTCTGGAGATTGCTGCCCATTATGAAACCGCGCGGCGGGCGGGCGGCGACTATTACGACCTGTTTCCGCTGGCCGACGGGCGGTGGGGCATCTTGATGGCGGACGTGTCGGGCCACGGCACCCCGGCGGCGGTGGTCATGGCGGTCACCCACGCCGTGGCCCACACCTATTCCGGCCCTGACAACAATGAGCCCTGCGCCCCTGCGCTATGCTGAGCTACATCAACGATCGGCTGGCGGGTCGCTACGACGCGGACACCGTCATGTTCGTCACCGCGTGGTACGGCGTGTTTGATCCGCAAACGCTGCGTCTGGATTACGCGGCAGCCGGCCACCCGCCGCCCCGCTTATGCCGCAACGGTCAGTTGCAGGAACTCGATCAGGCGGGTGGCCTACCACTGGGCATTAAGCCGCATTCCCGCTACGACACCGCCCACCTCACGCTCGAATCGGGCGACAACCTGCTGCTCTTCACCGACGGCATCACCGAAGCCTTCGATGCCCATCGAAAACAATTCGGGCAAGAGCGACTCGATGCTCTGCTGTGTCACGAGGAGTGTGGCCTATCGCCACAAAATACCATCGATACGATCTTGCGAGAGGTGCGGGCTCACACGGCGGGAGCACCGCACGAAGACGATCAGACTTTGCTCGCTGTGAGAATAAGATAAGTCTTTTTTTAATAATGGCTTACGCTATTTAAAGAACCTTTAGATTGAAAACCTTGTCCCGGGCCGTGGCTTTCTCTTAAACAATCTGCAATAATCATTTTTACCCAACGTTTTGATTTTCTGTAGAGACCACCCATGATTGAACAATCCCTGCAATTCGTACTCGCCTTGGGCATGCCCGGCCCGTGGGAGTGGATCGTGATCGGAATTCTGGGGGTCATTATCTTCGGCAAACGGCTGCCGTCGGTCGGGAAATCCTTGGGCCAAGGCATCGTCGAATTCAAAAAAGGGTTGCAGGGTGTCGAAGAAGAAATGGATGATGTGGTCAAGTCAACTAAGCAACTCGATGCCGACAGTACCCACACGTCCCAGATCAGTACCCCCAAGACCACCGTCACCGATCCCGCATCGCCGCCTTCGGCCTGAAAACAAATCCACCCGGTTTGCAAGAACGCGGTGAAAACGGGTTCCGCTTGATCCGGTAAAATCAATCGCTGCGGGCGATTAGCTCAGTTGGCTAGAGCGACGTGTTTACACCGCGTAAGTCACTGGTTCGAGTCCAGTATCGCCCATTAAAAAACCCCGCGAGATACCGCGGGGTTTCTATTTGCGCACTTCGCGTGAGGCTGCGGTTATTGATAGTTTTACGATTAGGCGTAGGACGAGCTGGTGTCGATTCCCGCCGCTTGCCGAGCGGCGGCGCGTTCTTTGCCGAGACGCTGGATCATGCCGCTGCGGCTAAGTTCCGCCAATGGGTCTTCCGCCACCCCTTGGGCTTTACGCCACTTTCCCAGCAGGTGATCGACGTTCGTGTCAAAAGCGGTTTTAAGCACGGATTCGGCGGCGACGATGTCGCCTCGATTTTGAGCTGCGGAAAGGGCAACGCGATCGACCAGATGCGCTTTGGCAAACAGCTTTTGCGCCTCGCAGACGGTCTGAACCATCGCCGCCATCTTGGGTTTGAGGTTGTGTGACTGGTCGATCATGTAGTTGATCTTGGTGCTACCGGGAGCGTTTTTGCCATCGTGTTCAAATTGCGCGATCTCATTGAAGATGCGGAAGACGGCATAGGGATCGATACTGCCAAGGGTCAAGTCATCGTCGGCATACTTGCGATCATTGAAATGAAAACCGCCCAGTCGGTTTTCGTTCAGCAGCAGCGCGACGATCTGCTCGATGTTGCAGCCCGGCAGGTGATGACCGGTGTCGACCAAGACTTTGGCGTTCTTGCCCACATGTTGGCAGAGCAGCAGGGCCGCGCCCCAGTCCGGAATGTCGGTGTGATAAAAAGCGGGCTCGAAAGGTTTGTATTCAACCAGCAAGGTCGAGCCTTTCCAATCAGACGCCATCCGGTCGCCGAGAGTTTTGTATCCCTTTTTGAGATCATTAAAACGTCGGCGGAGGTTGTCTTGGCCGGGGTAGTTGGTGCCGTCGGCGAGCCACATCGCCAGCGATTTGCTGCCGACTGCTTTACCCAAAGCAATGGATTCTTGGCAATGAGTGATGGCCGCTTTTCGGGCGTCGGCATCGGGCGAACACAGCGAGCCGAGCTTGTATTCGGGATTTTGGAAGAGGTTGGGGTTGATCGATCCGATCTTGACGCCGTATCTTTTGGCCAGCGATTTGGTCCGTTTGGCGGAGGCGGGGTCGCCGGGATTTTCAAAGTCCCAGAGCACATGGACCGCCACGGTGGGGCAGGCCCCGGTCAGCTGGTGGACGTGGCCGGCATCGTGCAGTTTTTCTTCAAGGTTCGATGCGGCGGCATGTTGGGGAAACTTGCCGAAGCGGGTGCCGGTGTCCGCAAAGCCCCATGAGGGAAGCTCGATGCGGAAAAAGTCCAGAGCGTCGAGCACGCGCTGCTGGGCGGCGCGAGAAACTGAAGCGGTCGAATTGGCCATTGATAAGTCCTTTGTTAAATCCGATTTAAAAATATAGCGTGGCGGGCGTCAGTCGAGGTGAAAGACTTCGGGCAGCGGAGACATGGCTTGGTCGGCGGCTCGGGTCGGAAGTTCGACAAAGAGATCCTTCATCTCTGCCTGCCAAAGCTCATTTATCGGTTCATCCTGCATCCCACGTACCGATGCGGCAAAATCGTTGCATTCGCAGTAACCAATCAGCAACCCGTCGTCACGTAGGAAAAGCGAATAGTTGGTCCAGCCCTGCCGCGATAAGGCGGCTCGCATCTCCGGCCAAACATATTCATGAGCCGATCGATAAACGTCAAGCTTTTCAGGTCGAACTTGCAAAGTGAAACAGGTGCGCGGCATAGATTGATTTATCGATTAGTGGCATTGAAGTATATACACAGTCGACTGAATGAAGCGTTAAGTATCGTTCACTTCTTCGACCGCGTGATCGACGGCGGCTTCGGATGGAGGAGCGGGTTCAGCATCCCGATCAAGGCGTAGAGCACGGACCGCGCGATCGCTAAATTGCCGTTGCTGGTCGGCCAAATCAGCGTGCGCTAAATCTTGGTCATAGCCCGGTACCATCTCCCGAAGATTGGCTTGCCCCGACTCGGTCGCCATGTCGTTAGCAAAGCAGCGTTTGATAATCTGCAAAATGATGTGGGTCGAAACAGAAGCCCCCGGCGACGCTCCGAGCAAGGCGGAGATGGTATTGGACTGATTGGTTACCACTTCGGTGCCGAAGTGTACGATCCCCGCGTCGCCGTCCTCCTTCTTAATCGCCTGCACACGGATGCCGGCGTCAATGAGTTTCCAATCGGTGTCTTTGGCGGCGGGGTAAAAATTTCGTAATTCCCCCATGCGGGTGTTCATGCTTTGCAGGCCCTGCTGAATGAGGTAGCGGACCAGCGGCAGGTTCCACAAACCGACTTTGGTGAGGGACGCAAAATTGTCGAGCTTGATGGATTTCATCAGGTCGGTGAGTTTACCGGTTTTATGTAGAAACTTGGTGGTCCACGCGGCGTAAGGACCAAACAATAGGGCTTTTTTTCCATCGATGATGCGCAGATCCAAATGCGGGACCGCCATGGTGGGGGCGGCACCGGGCGACATTCCGTAGACCTTTGCGCGGTGCTGCTGCACGACTTCGGGGGTGTCACAGATCAGCCATTGACCGCCGATGGGAAAGCCACCAAAGCCCTTGGCCTCGTCGATGCCGGACTTTTGCAAGAGTGGCAGACTGCCGCCGCCGGCCCCGATGAAGACGAATTTTGCGGTGCGGGTAAATCGTCGGCCGTCGGCAAGATGATGGATCGACACCTTCCAACGTCCGTCGGGCAGCTCTTGAAGGTCGGTCACGCGGTGACGCGGCAATGCGGAACACTGCGGCTGCTCGTGCAGCCACTCGGTAAGTTGTTGAGCGAGGGAGCCAAAGTTTACGTCGGTCCCGGCATCGAGTTTGGTGACCGCAATCGGCTCATCGGGGTCTCGACCTTCTAGCAACAAGGGCGCCCATTGACGGATCACGTCGCGGTCCTCGGTGTATTGCATGGTTGAGAAAAAGTGGTGCTTAGACATCTGCTCGTAGCGGGAGCGGAGAAAATCGACCTGCTCCTGGCCGTAGACAAAGCTGATATGCGGCACGGGATTCACGAAGGTGGTCGGATCGCTGATCACTTCGCTGCGGACAAGATGGCCCCAGAAATATTTGGAATCTTCAAATTGACGAAAGATTTCGATAGCTTTACCCACATCGACTTCTCCGTCTTCACCGCGGTCGGGGGTGTAGCTGAGTTCGCAGATACCGGCGTGGCCGGTCCCCGCGTTGTGCCAGCCGTTGGAAGCTTCCTGGGCAAAAGCGTCGGCAGCCTCGTAGAGCTGTATCGAATAGTCGGGATTAAGGTTCTTGAGCATTGCGCCCAAGGTGGCAGACATGATGCCGCTACCGATCAACAGGACATCCGGCTCACTTAAAGCGTGATCGGTCATCGCGGATGCGTTGGAAGTCATGGGTGAGGTCAAGGTTGGGTTCTCGGGAGAGAGGTGGATGAATGGGCGGCGACCAGTGGCGGTGAAACAAACTCAGCCTCGGAATAAAGAATAAAAAGATAAAGAAGATAATGATCAATCCGGTTCATCAACTTGAGTGTCACGGGTCGGCTCCGCCTCATCGACGGTGAGGTTGAGTTGGCGTAATCGATCAACCCCCTCGCGTCCGGGCTGATCCTCGGGTCGATTGACAATAACGTGATCGGCGGCGTCGATGTCGGCATAGAAAATCGTCGAGGCTAAACCGAGTTTGCTGGTATCCACCAACAAAGTTGAGCGATGCGCCGCTTCGATCATGCTGAGTTTGATGGCGGCGTGACGGTCGTTGGCTTCGCTCAGCCCACGATTGAAATCCAGCCCCCGACAAGAAAAAAAGAGATGCTCGACGTTGAGCCGTTCGAGTGATCGCTGTGCGTGGAGGCCGAAGAACGCCATGGCCTCGGGGTCCAGGGTTCCGCCGGTGCAGATGACTTCGATTTGCTTGCGATGCGAGAGCGTGGTGCAAATCACCAGCGAATTGGTGACGACCGTCAAAGGTTGGTCGGGGATGAGCCGCGCCAGCTGGCAAGCGGTGGTGCTGGGGTCCAGCGCGATCACCATGCCAGGCTTGACGAATTTGACCGCATGCTGAGCGATGGCTTGCTTTTGCTGAGGGTTGGTGGCGTGCCGCTGGTCGTACGGCAGATCGACATGCATATCTCCGCGGTCTAACGCGACCGCACCCCCGTGAGTTCGTGCCAGCATGCCTTGTTCAGACAAAGCACGCAGGTCACGCCGGATGGTTTCTTCGGTGACATTCAAATCACGCGACAACTCACTGACTCGGACCGAACCATCCTGAATGACTTGGCTGAGGATGTTGCGATGTCGTTGCAGAGCAATCATGACGTAATGCTTCAGAAAGAATCCAACACAGATTACCGGTCACGCACGTCAAGTCAAGCATATAATCATCAGAATTTTGTATTGACACGGTGGCGATATCGGTTATTGTTTGATTTCGTTTCCGTATTTGATTGGTTTTGGCAGTTTATTCTGAGTTCGTTATGAGTAACCCAACCCCCACGTCCGCCGATTTTCAATTCGTAAACTACTGCTGGGATGATCGAGCGGTGGCTGATATGACGCCCCTGCAGCGGTTGGTCTATCGCTCCAATTTGTTGGGCAGCGATCAGCGGATCACCAACACCGGCGGGGGCAACACGTCTTCCAAAGTCCAGGAAACCGATCCGGTGACCGGTAGTCCGGTTGAAGTGTTGTGGGTCAAAGGATCGGGCGGCGACCTGCGGACCGCGGGGCCAAGCAATTTCTCATCGCTGTATCAGAAGAAGCTGGTGTCGTTGCAGCAGGTCTATGCTGCTCAGCCCGAGCGCGGACCCAAGACCCCGGCCGAAGACGCGATGGTCGGCTATTTCCCGCACACCACCTTCAACCTTAACCCCCGTCCGAGCTCTATCGACACGCCGTTGCATGGATTCCTGCCCGCCAAGCATATCGATCATATGCACCCCAACGCGGCGATCTCCGTGGCGGCCAGCAAACACAGTCAAAAGTTAACTGAGGAGATTTTTGGCGACACCGTGGGGTGGGTGCCGTGGCTTCGCCCCGGTTTCGAACTCGGATTGATGATGCAACGCGAAGTCGAGGCCAATCCGAATTTGGTCGGTTTGATTATGGGTCAACACGGCCTGATCAATTGGGATGACGACGACAAGGCCTGCTACGACTTGACCCTCGCGTTGATCGAAAAAGCCGCCCGCTATATCGACGAGAATGACAAGGGCGAGCAAACCTTCGGGGGTCAAAAATACGAAATCTTGGTGGACCAGCAACGTGATGATTTACTCGTCAAGCTCCTGCCTTGGTTGCGTGGTCGAATATCGAAGAATAATCGGTTGATCGGCACCCTGCAGAGCGACCCGGCCATTCTACGTTTCGTCAACAGCAAGGATGCGGCTCGTCTTGCCGAATTAGGTACCAGCTGCCCGGACCATTTCCTGCGAACCAAGATCAAGCCGCTCTATATCGATTGGGACCCGTCCAGCAATGACATGGACAGCTTGAAAACCAAACTCGATTCGGGTTTGAATAACTATCGCAAGGACTACGAAAAATACTACGAATCATGCAAGCACGATAACAGCCCGGCGATGCGGGACCCTAATCCGACCGTCATCCTAATTCCGGGCATCGGCATGATTGCCTGGGGCAAAAACAAGAGCGAGTCGCGGGTCACCGCCGAGTTCTACAATTGTGCGGTGGAAGTGATGCGGGGTGCCGAAGCGATCGATGAATACATTGCGCTGCCTCAACAAGAAGCCTTTGATATCGAGTATTGGTTGCTCGAAGAGGCGAAGCTCCAGCGGATGCCGGCCGAGAAAGAGTTGGCTCGCAACGTTGCGGTCGTAGTCGGCGCAGGCTCGGGTATCGGTAAACAGGTCGCCCATCGTCTAGCGGCCGAAGGTGCCCATGTGGTGTGTGCCGACATGAATCAAGCGGCCGCGCAGGGCACCGCCGATGAGTTGACGGAAGTCTACGGCCAGGGCATCGGCGTTGGCGGGACGGGGATCTCCGGTTGCGGCCCCGCGATCGGCGTTGCCTGCAACATGACCGACCGCGGGTCCATTCAAGAATTGATAAAGCAGTCGGTGTTGGCTTACGGAGGAATCGACCATTTGGTTATCACCGCGGGCGTCTTCGTTCCCCCCAGCCGCACCGGTCACCTCACCGATGAGCAATGGCGGCTCACCTTTGCGGTCAACGTGCAGGGGGTTTACAACACGCTTGATGAATGCCGTGCGTTGTTTGCTGAGCAAAAACTGCCATCCTCGGCCGTGGTCACGACTTCGGTCAATGCCGTGGTTTCCAAGAAAGGTTCGGTGGCTTATGACAGTTCCAAAACCGCCGCGAACCATGTGGTCCGCGAGATGGCCATCGAGCTAGCCCCGCACGTCCGGGTCAACGCGGTGGCTCCCGCCACTGTGGTAAAGGGTTCGACCATGTTCCCGCGAGACCGGGTGATCGCCTCGCTAACTAAGTATGACATCGATTTCGATGAGAAAAACAGTGACGACGAGCTGAGAAATAAGCTAGCGGGTTTCTATGCTCAGCGGACACTGCTGCAAGAACCCATCACGCCCGAAGATCAAGCTGAGGCGGTCTATTTTTTGGTCTCCAGCGCGTCTTCAAAAACCACCGGCCAAGTCATCAACGTCGATGGCGGATTGCACGAGGCTTTCCTTCGCTGAGTCAGGTTTAAGTAGCGTTTCGATAAAGCATTCTCGTGATTGCTCGGAACCAGTCTTACATTGAGACGAAGCCCGTCGTAGGCACGGATAATCATATGAACAAGCAAGCTCACATTGCAGTCGATCTCGGTGCAGAGTCGGGCAGAGTCATTATGGGCATCCTCAATGAGGGTCGGCTTATATTGCACGAAACCCATCGTTTTCGTCACTTGCCGGTGCCCACGCCCGGCGGGCTTTGTTGGGACATCACTGGACTTTGGCAAGAAATACTCGTTGGCCTAAGTGAGGCGGCCGAGTATGCCAAAGAGCATCGAATCGATATTCTGAGCGTAGGTGTTGATACGTGGGGGGTCGATTGGACACTGTTGAGTAAGGCCGGTCTCATGCTCGGCCTGCCGCGGGGTTACCGCGATCCAAAAATGCGGGATGGCTATGAGTCCGTCACGAGTCAGTTATCGCCAACAGAAATTTACGATGCTACCGGCATCCAAATCATGCCGCTTAACACGCTGTACCAATACGCTAGCCGATTCACTCAGGAGCCGGAAGCATTTGATATCGCCAAGAGCCTGGTATTTATGCCGGACTTGCTACATTGGCTACTAAGCGGTGAAATCGCGGTGGAGCGTACCATTGCTTCGACAAGTCAAATGGTCGATGTGCGGACCGGGACTTGGAATAAGTCGCTGCTCGAACAATTGAATCTGCCCACTACTATTCTGCAGGATCCGGTGAACCCCGGGACGACGATCGGAAAGATAACGCCGGAGGTGGCGACCGCAACCGGGCTTTCCGCAGACGTCCAGGTGGTTCTTCCGCCGAGTCATGACACCGCCTCGGCGGTAGCCGCTGTGCCGGCCGAGAATGACGGTGATTGGTGTTTCTTGTCGAGCGGAACGTGGTCGCTCTTAGGGGCCGAATTGGATCAGCCGCGTATCACCCCGGAAACAGCGGCGGCTAACTTCACGAATGAGCTTGGGATGGCGGGCACCACGCGGTTCCTGAAAAATATTGCGGGGCTTTGGCTGGTTCAGGAAATCCGTCGGGACTATCACCGGCAAGGCCGGGAGCTGGATTACGCCGAGTTGACCGAGCAGGCTGCCGGGGCCGAGCCGTTTCGGACTTTACTACCGGTCAACGACTCAGCGTTTGCCGAGCCGGGCAATGCGATCTCTCGTATTCAGCAATACGCCAATGCTTCCGGGCAACCCGTGCCCGAGTCCGTGGGCCAGTTGATTCGAGCTTGTCTCGAGAGCCTGGCGCTGGAGTATCGCCGCACTCTGGACGAGATGCAAAACGTTTTGGACAAAAAATTCAGCGTGCTGCACCTGGTTGGGGGCGGCGGTAAAAATGGGTTGCTCAATAGAATGACCGCTCACGCCACCGGATTACCGGTCATCGTGGGGCCCGAAGAAGCCACCGCGATGGGTAATCTACTCTGCCAGGCTGTGGGAACGGGACGCCTCCAAGATCTGGCCGAGTTGCGCCAGGTTGTCCGAAACTCGATTGACCTGCTTCGTATCGAGCCGGGCGATTCGACCGTTTGGCAGCAGCCTTTTCAACGGTATTGCAGCTTGATCCCATTGAAATAAGTTGAGTCAATGTTGCTTGTATATGGTGCAGGGGCGTCAGTTCCTGATCTGATTTAAGTATTCTTTTGTTGCAATGTTGTAAGCCGGCCCGATACAACGCTCAATCTCCACGAAAAGGTCATTTATGTCTACCCGAGGATCTCTACCCGCCCATGCTTTTCCACCGCCGTTCTACCGTTGGCGTCCCCACCCTTGGCATGGTTTGGAGCCGGGTAAGGAGCCGCCGATCCATTTGCAGGCTTACATCGAAATCACGCCGTTTGACCTGGTGAAATACGAGATTAGTAAAACGACTGGTTACCTACGAGTTGATCGCCCGCAGCGCAGCAGCTCTCAACCGCCGGCCCTGTACGGATTCATTCCGCGTACCTATTGCGGGACCCGGGTGACCAAACTCTCCCCGAAAGCTGAAGTCGGGGACGGCGATCCGTTGGATGTTTGTGTCATCAGCGAACGACCGATCAATCGCGCCGACATCTTGGTCCACACGCGGGTCATCGGTGGACTTCAGTGTGTGGACGGCAATGAAGCGGATGACAAGATTCTGGCGGTGCTGGAAAATGACAACATGTACGGCACGGTCAACGACGTGGCTGAACTACCTTCGGTCCTCATCGAACGGCTGCGTCACTACTTCGGCACTTATAAAATGCTGCCCGGCGAAGAATCGCAGATGTCGGTCGAAGAAACCTACGGCCGAGACCGTGCGGCAGAAGTCGTCAAAGCCTCATTGGCCGACTACGAAGAAGCCTTCGGCGGTTAATCTCTATCGTCATGATTTCTGCTATCAAACCACAAAACTCAGCGTGTATTTTATCGGTAATTCCGGATGAATCGTCACCGCTGAGCGAGCTTGGTTTGAGTCGCTTGCCGAGTAAATCGTGGCGTGACCGGGTAGCATGCTTCCGATACAAGATTGCTTTCCGAGCATCCATAAGTTATTCAAAGCCTTTGCAAGGTAAGCCCGCCGTCAACCATGAAAACGTTGCCGGTGGCGTAGCTGAGTCTGCCCGAAGCAAATTGGGCGACGGCCTTGCCGACGTCTGCGGGCGTTCCCCAGCGGGGTTCAACCGCTAAACCAGCTTCGAAAAGCCTGTCGTATTTTTCGCTCACCCCGGCGGTCATGTCGGTGCGGATCACGCCCGGCCGAATCTCATAGACGCCGATGCCGTACTCGCCCAGACGGGCTGCCCAGAGTTGGGTCGCCATCGCGATGCCCGCTTTGCTGATGCAGTAGTCCCCGCGATTTACCGAAGCGACCGTGGCACTAATTGAAGAAACATTGATGATCGAACCGACAAACGCGTCGTCTTCTTGCTTTTGATGAATCATCCATTTTGCGACGACCTGGGTTAAAAAGTACGGCCCCCGGAGATTGATGTGGATCATCCGGTCAAAGCTCGCTGCCCCGGCATCGAGTAAGTCGGCCCGCACATCGGGAGCAACCCCGGCGTTGTTGACGAGTGCGTCGAGCCGACCAAATCGCTCCCGGATAGCCGTGATCAACGATTGATGATCTTCAAGGCAACCGACATCCATCGGACGGTAAAGCACGGATGCGCCACGCTGCCCCAGCATGTCAATCGCTTCTTGGACGTCGGGTTGAGGACGACGTCCGTTAATCACTAGATCAAAGCCATCGTCGGCCAGGCACTGAGCAATTCCTAAACCGATGCCGCGGCTGCCACCGGTGACCAAAGCAACACGTTTATGAGATTGAGACATCTTTGGCCGAGCTATATTTAGGAGGGGTCTTTGGAGATAACAAAACGTTCAGCGATCTAGAGGACAAAAAAATTTGTTGGTAGCAGATCAATTAGAGAAAGAATTTAAGGTAAGGCTGATCAGACCCCATCCGCTTTATAAGCAAGGCAAGTTCAAGGAGGTGGTAGTCCCCCCAGAGGCTCGACTCGCCGTAAGAAACTTTGGCCCCGGCCGGGACGTGGTCCCAGTGGTTAGGCCAATGGTATATGGAATGAAGCAGCAAACCCTGATGCTCGGCACGTGTAGAAAGGTAAGGTACATCGAAGAGAGTTCGGGCGACAGTCAGACCGGCGGAGATATAGCGTTGGCCGGCCTCGCCACCCAGATAATTGCCCAGGCGGATCAAACCTTGGGCTCCGATGGCCGAGGCGCTGGCGTCAACTGGCTCATGGGGGTTTTCTGGTTCGGCGGCACGCTCGCGCCAATTGCCGAGCTCAGCCAACCCGGGAGCGCCGTCGTCCCAGTAAGTGATGCCGTCGCTGGATGAAACACCGTCGATGTAGTGGTCGCAGGTTTCACGTGCGGACCGTTCATAAACTTTGACCACCGCGGCTTTGTTCAGTCCGGTGGCGGTCTTAAAGTCGTTCGTATCGATTTTTTGAAAAAACTCGAGTTCTTCCGCGTAACCAAGCATCGCCCAAGCCAGGCCGCGGGTCCACGTGGAAAACGGGCTGTAGCCCTGCTGGGTCGAGCGGGCTCGGAAAGCACCATCGTTACGGTTAAACATTCCTTCGTGAGCGGTTCGGCCGGCGACATCGTACGTGTGCTCGCTGTCGCCGTGGAAGACGATGTATTTGCTGGTGGTCAGACCGTGCAGCACGGACCGCTTCAAAAGGTTGGCCGAGCGATCGCCTTCGTGCATCAGTGTGTGACCAAGTTGGTGGGCAACCCCCAGAATGCGAATGGTTCGCATGGTATCGATGAAGAGGGAATGCGGGCCGTTGAAGGAATAGATGTATCCGAGTGCTTCGGCGTGGCCCGCGTGGGGATCATCGCGGGCTCCCGGGGTGCCCGACCACCGGGCGGCTTGAACCGCGCCCGAGGCGGCAATGAGTTGCTCGTAATACTTTACTTCCCACTCATTTTCGGGCAGCCGTTGTTCATGGTGTAGTCGGAGCAGGTTGCCGTAGGTCGAGAGATTATTGAAGCCATGATCGTGTACGCCGGTGTGGGTGACATGGGGAAGCATGTGATCGACGGTGCGTTGCCTACCAAGCGCGATAAGGTCGGTATCATCCAGCCCGTCACCCGCCAGGATCATGCAGCCGTATTGAAATCCCTGGGTCCACTCGGTCCAGCCACGGGTGGTGTATTTGCCTTCGGCGGTGAATACGGGGGTGCCGTTGCGGGTGTCCCATGTTCGGTCAATCAGTCGGGACTTATCGGCGCCCAGCTGCAAGACATGGCCAGCTGAGCTGTCCAAAGACGATGCGCACAGGGTTTGATCGATAAGCATGACAATAGATTCGGCAAAGTGGTGATGGTAGTCATTGAAGAATCGGCAACGTCAGGCTAACTATAGCTCAGAGGCCGATATTGCAGAATACACTTTGAGCCAAGCTGAGTCCGGATATGATAATTCGATGAAGAAGATGATCCACACGGCCAAGCGTCGGTACGCCTCAGTCCGCGGTGGGACCGAGGACGCGGAGGCAGAGAGACGAGCCCTGGGAGCGGCAGTGCTGGCGGATCCGGGGAGAATCGTGGATGCGTCGTGGCACACGGTGCGTGGTCGCTTTGAGATTGCACCTCATCATCATCACGATGTCATGCAATTGGATTTAATTCAGCAGTGCGAGGGCTCGGCCACGATCGGGGACCGCGAGACGACGCTGCACGGCAGCACTTTGATGGTCACCCCGCCCGGGGAGCGGCACGGCTATTCTTTGCGGCCGGCCGGAGACGACGCGGCCGTCTGGTTGGTGAAATTGCGTTTCCAACCCCGGCCCTCTGGTGCGGGGCCGCGTCCAGCAGACACGATTTTCCCCCCGGTGGTGACGGGGTTGGCGTCGCAGTCGGGCTTGCGTGGCTTGCTGGACGATTTTATCCGCGGCTGGACGCCCCAAGGTGTCGGATTGATTGCGCTAGCAAGGTTAATCACAGCTCTGAGTGTGTGGCCGACGGATGCGACCGTGGGCGGTTTCGACTCGCCCCGGCCGGAGGCGTCGAATGCAAGCGATAGCCCTTCGGCCCGGGTAAAACGCGCCGTTGAACACCTGGGGAAACGTATATCTGAACCCCCCGATCTGTCAGAACTTGCCGCAGCGGCACACCTGTCGCCCCGCCATTTCGCGCGGCGTTTCAAGCGTGACTACGGCAGCACGCCGCACGAGTATCTGCAGGCTCGGCGTTTGGACGTGGCCCGCGGTTTGTTGCGTGATACTGAGCGACGCGTGGCGTCGGTGGCCGAAGAACTGGGCTTCAGTTCGCCCGCAGCATTTTCGCGCTGGTTCACTCGGTTGGCGGGCCGCAGTCCGCGGCACTTCCGTCAAGACCCCGAAAACTACTGAAGCAGGTTTCTTATAGTTCAATAAACTTATTTAGCGATGTCACGCTCGGGCCCTATGTCACAAAACCTACCTAAAGGGTGCCATGTCTTGATCAGGCATATTTTTGTCTCGAAGCGATGCGGCAGCGTGGGCCATACTGGGGAATAATTGTGCTGTAAAACCAACGGCGAATTTTCCCTTCGGAGCGACCCCCATGGAACAACGGCGAATCGGCATCATAATGAACGGCGTCACCGGGCGCATGGGTACCAATCAGCATCTGATCCGGTCCGTCGTCGCGATCGTTAAGCAGGGCGGAGTCAAAATTAGCCCGGACCTGACGCTGATGCCCGAGCCGATCTTAACGGGTCGCAACGCGAACAAGCTCAAAGCTTTGGCGGAAGTTCACGGCACCGCGAGCACGGGGAAACCTTTCAAATATTCCACCGACCTCGACGCCGTGTTCGCGGGTAAGGAAGGCGATTACGAAATCTTCTTCGACGCTTCGGGGACGTTGCAGCGTGCCGGTTTCTTGGAGAAAGCCTGTCATTCAGAGATGATCAATGCGGTTTACTGCGAGAAGCCCACCGCCACCGAAACCGATAAGGCTTTGGCTATTGCGGACATGGTTGAAAAGGCAGGTAAAAAGAACGGGGTGGTGCAGGACAAGCTTTGGTTGTCGAGTTTTCGCAAGATCGCGATGCTCAAAGAACTCGGTTTCTTCGGCGAGATTCTTAGTGTCAAAGGCGATTTCGGCTACTGGGTGTTTTCGGGGATGGACACCGATCAGCCGATGCAGCGTCCCAGCTGGAACTACCGTGCCGAAGACGGCGGCGGAATGATGATCGATATGTTTTGTCACTGGGAATACGTGATCACCAATCTCTTTGGTCCGATCAAGTCGCTGGTGGCTTACGGCAGCGTTGATCTTCCCGAACGCCGGGCCGAAGATGGCAAGCCTTTTAAAGCTACCGCCGACGACTCGGCCTACGCGATGTTTTTGCTCGAAGACGGAACCATGTGTCAATTCAACTCGTCGTGGTGCACCCGCGTACGACGCGACGATTTGCTGACTGTCCACGTTGACGGGACCAAGGGCTCTGCCGTGGCGGGCCTGCGTGACGTTTACACTCAAGCCGCCGGCAACACGCCCAAGCCGGTGTGGAACCCCGATATTGAGCAACCGATCGACTTCTATGCTGGCTGGGAGAAAGTGCCCGACAACATCGAGTACGACAACGCATTCAAGATTCAGTGGGAGATGTTCCTGCGGCACGTCGCTTTGGACGAGCCTTTCCGCTGGGACCTGCGTGCCGGAGCGCGAGGCGTTCAACTCGCAGAACTCGGTATGAAGTCGTGGCGGGAGAAGTGCTGGATCGATGTTCCACAGATGTAAACTTTAGAATTATCGTAAACCCCGCCTTTCGGTTGACCACGAAACATTTCTCTGCGGAGTAAATGTATTTTCTGATGTCCTTGAGATATTGAGAACAACATGCCGAATCATCTGGGCAAGTGTGCCATTCATACCATGACTCATAAACCGTGGTCGCTGGCGGAATGCTGTACCCATTTCGCGGCCGTGGGGGTCGGGGGAATTAGTGTCTGGCGGAACACGGTGGCTTCGGACGAGGGCGGAATTGGTTTGAATGAAGCCGTCAAAATTCTGAAAGATTCGGACTTGAAGGTGCCGGCCTATGTGCGGGGCGGTTTTTTTGCGGCAGATCAAGCAACTGATCGACAGAAGGCGATCGATCACAACAAGCTGATGCTTGATGAAGCCCGGCACCTGGCGGCCGAGCAGGTGGTGTTGGTAGTGGGCGCGGTGCCGGGGATGAGCCTGGGCGATGCCCGAAAACAGGTGGCCGATGGGATCGGGGCGTGTCTTGATCATGCCGAGGCGGCGGGCGTGAAGCTGAGCATCGAGCCGCTTCATCCGATGTACGCCGGGGATAAGAGTTGTGTCAATCGTATGGGCCAGGCCCGTGAGATTTGCGAAAAACTGTCGTCGCCCTGGCTGGGGATCGCCTGTGATGTGTACCACGTTTGGTGGGACCCCGATCTAGCGGCTGAGATCAAACTTGCCGGGCAGCAGGGCACGTTGTTTGGTTTTCACGTCTGCGACTGGCGTCTGGACACGCGGCACCTGCTGACCGACCGCGGCCTCATGGGCGACGGCTGTATCGATGTTCCGAGCATACGTCGCATGGTCGAAGCCGCAGGTTTTACAGGCTTCAACGAAGTCGAGGTATTCAGCGAGCAGTATTGGGCGATGGATCAGGCGGACTATTTGAAGTTGATTGTCGAGCGGTATGGTTCCGCCACCTAGTGAGCCTCATCCAGCCCGGCCGGCCCATTCGCGTTCAAGAGGTTTTAGTGTTTCCTGCACGGAGGTACGCTCGGTCTGGAGTTTTTTGACCTTCTCGCCGTCGTTGAAAATATCGGGGTCCATGAGGGCAAAGTCGATTTCGTGGAGGCGGGCTTCGAGGCGTTCGATCTCGGACTCGAGTTTTTCCTGACTCATCTGATTAGAGCTTTTACCTTTGTTTTTCTTGGTTTTCTTGCTATTGGAGTTTGAGGCGGGTTTGTTTTGTGATCTGGATCTGGGGGATTGAAGGGAAGAAGATCCCGCGGGCGTTGAAGTATTTGAGACTTGAGTCGAGGCCGGCAAGCGGGGGCTTGCGGGATGGCCGGTTTGTTGCTCGTGGTATTCGGAGTAGGTGCCGAGGAAATGGGTGACGCCGCCCTGGCCGTCGAAGACCAGCAGCTCGTCGGCGAGTTCTTCGAGGAGCATGCGGTCGTGGGTGATGAGGATCATCGTGCCGGCAAAACTCTGGTTACCCGCGGTGGAATAGGCCTGCTGCTGGGTGGTATAGGTGCGGAGTGTTTCTTCAAGCCGCTCTGCGGAGGGGATGTCGAGGTGGTTGGTCGGTTCGTCGAGGACCAAAAGGTTGTGGCCGCTGTTGACCAGTCCGGCGAGGACCGCACGGGCACGCTCGCCGCCGGAGAGCACGGACATCGGTTTGTCCTGCTCGTAGCCGGAAAAAAGAAACGCCCCCGCGAGGTCACGTGCTTCCTGTTCCAGCTCATTGGGGGTGAACGCCCGGAGGTATTCGACGATGGTCTGATTGAGGTCGAGGTGTTCGTGGGTCTGGGTGAAATAGCCCACGTCGATCTGGCTGCCCAGCTTTCCCTGCCCGGTGGTCGTCTGCTGCTGGCCCAATAAACAGCGGACGAACGTGGACTTGCCCGCGCCGTTGGGTCCGATGATGCCCAGGCGTTGGCCACGCTTCAGGGAGAGGTTGAAGTCGCTGAAGAGTTGTTTTTCGACGCCGTCGTTGTCGTGGGTGACACCGAGGCTTTCCGCCTCCGCCACGACATCGTTGCCGCGGCTTTTAGGGCTGAAGTTAAGCTTCATCACATCGAGTTCGACGGGCGGCTCGAGCAGGTGGTCGCGTTTGAAGCGTTCGAGTCGCTTTTCACGGCCTTGGGCCTGCTTGGAACGTTGGCCGGCGCGGTAGCGGTCGATGAAGTTCTGCTCGGACTTGATTTTGGTTTGTTGTTTTTCAAAAGCCCGGCGTTGGTCTTCGATGCGCTCGGTGCGGAGGGCGCGGAATTTGGCGTAGTTGCCGGGGTATTCGACCATTTGGCCGGCTTCGAGTTCGTAGATTTTGGTGACTACGCGGTCTAGGAGCCAGCGGTCGTGGCTGATGAGCACCACGGCCCCGAGATAGGTCGAGAGAAACCCTTCGAGCCATTCTCGGCCCGCGATGTCGAGGTGGTTGGTCGGTTCATCGAGCAGGAGGATATCGGGCTCCGAGAGCAGGAGCTTGGCGAGGGCGAGCCGGCCTTTTTGCCCGCCGGAGAGATCGCCGCAGCGGATGCCGAACATGGCGTCGGTCAGCCCCAGGCCGTGGAGGGTTTCGTCGATACGGTGGTCCACGGCATATCCGCCGGACGCTTCCATGCGCTCTTCGAGCGTTTCGTAACGCTTGAGGAGATCATCGAGTTTTTGACCCTCGGCGGTGCCCATGGCGTGGGCGGTGTCTTCGAGTTGTTGGTGGAGGTCTTTAAGTTCGGCAAAGGCGTGGCCGGCCTCTTCGCGGAGGGTCCGGCCCATGTCCAGGTCGTGATCCTGATACAGATAGCCCGCCGAGGCACCGCGGGCGAGCTGGATTTGGCCGGATTCGGGTTTTAGGCCGGCGGGGAGGCCGGGGGTGCCGCCGTGGGCTGCGATCATTTTTAATAGCGTGGATTTCCCGCAGCCGTTGCGTCCCACGAGTCCGACGTGCTGGCCGGCATCGACAGTCAGGTTGACCCCGTCGAGGATCGCGCGGTCGCCAAAGGAAAATACGAGGTTGGCGACACTGAGTAAAGCCATGGCGGGCAAGCAAATCGAGGGGGGTGGAGAGAATTTAACACGCCTCAACGCCGAAGCGGCGGGCGGCGGAGATCGCACAATCTAACAGAGCGGCCCGAACGATTGGGACGCTACAAATTTTTGCGGGGGAAAGGTTTTCGTGCGGTGGGGAGTTTATACTTTTCGTCAGGGCATCCGGGCTTTGTGATGGCGATATGCAACCGAAGTTTTATGCGATTTAGCGTGGCGTACCGGGTACGAAGAGACATACTTCAAGAGTAAGCCCGACCTGGCCGCTAAAAGCGGGAGCGGGCGGGGCGGCGGTGGTCGCACCCCCTAAACTTTCAAGTGATCAATTTTATTCCGCGTCGAGATCGACGCGGCGTATGTCGACAGAGCATGGACGATGAAGAGTGAGAAACGCAACCTGCTGATTGTTTTGGCCCACGGGTTGCGCAGCGATTGCCTGTCGGACGAGCGCGAATGGCCGCTGCCCACGCCGAACCTGGTCGGGCTGGGGCAGCGTGGCCTGCGTTTGACGTTGACTAGCGCGAGTCCCGTTGACCCCGGGGGGATGGTGAGCCTCATCACCGGCCGGCATCCACGGCAACACGGCTACGTTGCCGACGATCAGCCCCTTAAATCGCTCCCCGAATTGCTGCCGACTTGGCTGGCGGACGCGGGGTATCACACCGTCGGGGTGGGTGAAGTGGGGGCCATGGCATCGGCCCTGGACGAAGCGATCGTGACCGAAGGCGTCGCGGTGGCGGAGCCGGCCCCGAACCGGTGCTGGTACACGGCCGCGGCACGGAGCCGCGGGCACGGCCCGGCATTGGCCCAACAACGCCGACAGCGGATGCGGGGCGGACCGTTGGCACCCGATCGGTTGCTGCTGCAACCCGACGAGGACATCGATGGATTTATCACGTCTCAGGCGGCCGAGGCGGTCGCGCGGATGCCCGATGACCGTCCGTGGGCGATGTTTGTGGTGTTCTCCGGGCCGGGCAACGACTTGCCGCCGCCGATGGGCTACGACAAGTTGCTGGATCCGCTATCTTTAGAGCGGGGCTTCGTACCGCCGCAGGTGGAAAATCTGGATGCGATATTCGAGCCGGAACTACCCCGGGCGGTGCTGCAACGATTGGAAGCCCACCACGTGGCGCGGGTCAGGGCAGATTACCTGGGCCGTGTGGCGCTGATCGATCACGGCGTGGGCGAATTGCAAAGGCATTTGGAACAACGCGCCGATGCGGAGCGGAGTTGGACGGTGCTGACCTCCGACCGGGGGCAATTGCTGGGTGAACAGGGCTTGCTGGGGCACCGGTCGCTGCTGGCGCAGACGCTGGAGGTGCCCTTGGTGGTCGCGCCGCCGCGGGCTTTGTCGATATCGCCGCCTTCGCCATTTACGGATGGGTTGTATAGCACGGTGGATGTCGCCCCGACGCTGGCGGCACTGGCGGGGGCGGATTGGCCGGAGTCGTTGGCGGGACGCAGCTTGCTACCGATTTTTCACGGCCAACCGGTGCTGCCGCAACCTGCGGGGAATCTTGCAGAATTTCATTGCCGACTGATGGTTGAAAACGAACGGTACAAGGCAATGTTCCGCATAGATAACCGACGGTGTCAGGCCTTATTTGATCTGGTGGCCGACCCCGAAGAAAAAATGAATCTCATGATGCAGAGCGGACCAGAAACCCGGCGGATCGTTCGGCATATGAGGCTGAAACTCGCAGAAGTCTTGATGCCGCTGCGCGCTTGAACTCTTGAACCCGCGTCAGGATTATGCCGCCCCGTTTGGTCAAGGGGCATCTCGTTGGGTCGCCATCAGCCGCTGACGGATTTCACGGGGGCTGGCCCCACGAAGGCGGCGGAAGACCCGGTTGAAATTGGAGACGTTAGCAAAACCGCAGTCAAAGGCGATGTCGGTGATGCTGGCTTCGGGATGGGCTAAGCGTCGGCAGGCGTCGGCGACCCGCAACTCGTGCAGATAACCGACGAAGGTGCGGTCGGTCATCCGTTTGAAAAACCGGCTGAATGAGCTGGGGCTCATATGCTCGTCGTCAGCGGCCTGAGCCTGGGTGATGGGCTGGGTATAGGACTCCGCCAGTCGGCGACAGATGCGGTCGATCCGGTGTTGGTCGTCGAGGCGGGGGGGCAGCGCGTGGCCAGAGCCCGAAAGCAAGCGGCCCGCGTCGGGATCGGCAGCCAGTTGACCAAGGATGTCCAGCAATCCTATTAGCTGCGTCCAGCCGTCGAGTTCAGCCAACCGGATCAGCGACCGATCTATGCCGCGGTACCCCGGCGGGAACGCGAGGCCCCGGCGGGCGCGTCCCAACAGATGACGCACCCCCGCGGCTTCGGGCAGGTCCAACCAGTCCAGCCCCCCGATATCCTGACGAAATTGAACGACCACCGATTCGGCATAGACCGGTGAACTCTCCGATTCTGCAACGAAACTGTGCCATGTGTGCGGCAGATGCGGCCCCAACAGCACCAGGTCACCGGGGGCAAACGATTCGATGCTGTCGCCGACGAACCGATGTCCTTCGCTGGACAAAATCAGGGTCAATTCGACTTCAGGATGAAAATGCCAAACGTACGGAAAGCCCCGCCCCGCTGAACGGGAGCACCGCATGGAGGCGGAAGGAGGCCGGTCGATGGTTTCGAGTTCGGGCAGCAAACTGACGTAATTATACCCTTCCATCGCCAAAATTTTTGATTATTGTTAAAATCGTATCATTTTTTGCACGAATCGGGCTAGCCGATTTGGGCCCAGAGCGTCATATTGATACCGCGTTTGAGAGGAGCCGCTCGGTAGCAAGTTTGGTCTGCCGACGAGTTGCCACCAGACGATCGCTAGGAACTGACCTTTACCGTCTTACTCAGGAATTGATATGACCACCCAGAACTCTTTTACTTCTTCCACGCTTGACCAACCGTTCGACGTCACCACCGACCAGGCCCGGCAATTTCAGGAGCAGGGATTTATCAAACTCAAAGACGTGTTGGACGCCGAGACGCTGGCCTTTTATGGCGACGAGGTGACCACCCAAACCTTTGCCCATAATCCAGCTAAGGATCAATCACTCGAAGAAAAAGACACCTACGGCAAGGCATTCATCCAGGTCGGGCAACTGTGGCGGCACAGTGAAATCGTTCGACAATTCATGCAGAGTCGGCGGATGGCCCAGATCGCCACCGACCTTTTGGGCAGCACCGGTGTCCGGCTTTATCACGATCAAGCGCTTTACAAAGAGCCCGCCGGCGGATTTACGCCCTGGCACGTCGATCAGCAGTATTGGCCCATGGAGTCCGCGAAATCGGTGACGGCCTGGATCCCGTTACAGGCGACGCCGATCGAGATGGGCCCCTTGTGTTTCGGCAAAGGCAGCCACCTCCGTCACATCGGCCGAGACCTGGAAATTTCTGACGAATCCGAACGGCTCATCCGTGAAGAGATCAAGAAGCAAAAGATCGTGGAAGTGTTTGAGCCTTACGAGCTCGGCGAAATCAGCTACCACTACGGCTGGACGCTCCACCGCGCCGGGGGCAACACCACCGATCAGCCCCGTAAGGTCTACACGATCATTTACATGGACCACGAAATGGTTTTGGCCGACCCAAAAAACAAGAATCAGCAGCGCGACTGGAAGAGCTATTCGCCGAGCACGGAAGTCGGGCTGGTGATGGACGACGAACTCAATCCGGTGCTGTACTCCAAGGCATAAGGATGCCCCACCGCGGCCGCCGGGCGTCACTGCGGACGGCCGCGGTCTATGCGACACTTGGCTGCGATGAGCTTGCTTAATAACGCTATCTCGATCCATTTCACGCGATTCGTGCTGGGCGTCGGTTCACGCAGCGTCGTGGTCGGTCGTGAGCATCTGCCTAAGGCCGGGCAACCGGTGTTGCTGGCGGTGAGTCACCTGAGCCACTACGACCCGGTGGTGGTCGCGGGTTTGTTGCGACGCCGAATCGATTGGATGGCCCGGGCGGAGTTCTACCGTACCCCCGGGTCGCGGTGGGCTTGCCGTCACAGCGATTGCATCGAGTTGGACCGCGACGGCCACGCTTTGCCGGGCCTGCGGGAAGCCTGGCGTCGATTGTCAGCCGATCGATGGGTCGGAATCTTTCCGGAAGGCGAAATCATGGCGGGCGACATGTCGGTGCTTAACGGCGGGCCGATTCGCGGCGGCGCGGCACTGCTCGCCCGGCGGGCGGGGGTGCCCATCATTCCGTGCGTGGTGCTCAACAGTGACCAGCACCGACGGGTGATGCCGTGGCTGCCGCTGCGACGCGGGCGACTGTGGTTGGGAATCGGCGAGCCGATCCACGCCCCGCCCGGTGCCCGCCCGGGACGCGACAGTCGGCAAGAGTTGTCGGCCCGGTTAGAGGAAAGTTTGCGCGAGATCTATTGGAAACTCTTGGAGAGTAACGAAATCGCAGCGGAGGCGCGGCCATGACCGACCGTGTGCTTGCCGATTTGAAGGCGATGGTTTTTTCCCCGGGGCGGCGACTCAACCATGCCGTGCGGGTGATTTGTCGGCCGATCTTTCACGTTTCCAGTCGGCCGACGATTCTGCATCCTGAGCGCGTGCTCCCCGTTAATCTTTATCGTCCTGGCCGAAAAGATGCGGCAGATGGGGAAGGACCGGTGAAAACAGGGGGGGGCGGGCCAGGAGGGGGGGCAGGGGGGGCAGGGGGGTGCCTTCTGGCCATCAACCACCACCATCCGCTGGATATCCCGGCCCTGTTTTACGCCACCCCCCGGCTCATTGATTTTGTCAGCATTGCGGAAGTGATGGGAGTCAAGGGGCTGGGGGCGTTTTACCGGCAATTTGACACGATTACCCTCAACCGGGGGACCGTCGATCCTGCGGCCATCCGGACGATCGTGGCGCGGCTTCGTGCGGGCCGGGCGGTCGGGTTCTTTCCTGAGGCCAAGATCACCTCGCCGCAAGAATCGGTCACGGCGGGGGGGGGGCATCGTCCGGGGCTTGGCCGCATTGCCCGGTTGGCGGGGGTGCCGGTCTTGCCGGTGGTGGTGCTGGATTCCCAGCGATTCATGAAACCTACGGCTTGGTTACCACTACGGCAGACACGATTTGCCGTGGCATTCGGCGAGCCCTTGCGGATACGGGAGGACATGCCGGCTCGCGAATCGCAGCACGAATTAGAAGCACGGTGGCGGGAGTCGATCCTGCGATTGATCGACGAACTAGCGACCGCGGGATACGACGTATCACAGATCAGGAAAAAGCCCGCGGATTAAATCCGCGGGCTTCATTGTATTTGTTAAAACGCACGGTAAGCCTCTTCATTCAGGCTCAGTCGTTTTGACCTTCGAGAATGGCCTTGGCGACATTTGAGGGGACCGCGGAGTAGCGGAGCGGTTCCATGGCGTAAGAGGCTCGGCCCTGGGACATGCCGCGGAGGCTGTTGGAATAGCCGAACATTTCGGACAAGGGGGCCTCGGCGGTGAGGATGCGGACGACGCCGCGTTCTTCGTCGCCGACGATGATGGCCCGACGGCGGTTGAGGTCGCCGGTGACGTTGCCAAAGAATTCATCGGGGGTGGTGACGATGACCTTCATGATGGGTTCCATCAGTTGGAGACCCGCCCGCTTGGTCGCTTCTTTAAACGCGATCACGCCGGCCATTTCGAAGGCGATCTGCGAGGAGTCGACGTCGTGGTATTTACCGTCGAGCAACTCGACCTTGACGCCCAGCAGAGGATAGCCCGCGAGGACGCCGCTTTTGGCGGTGTTGCGGCAGCCGATGCCGACCGACGGGATGTACTCACGGGGGATCGACCCGCCGGAAACTTTATCGACGAAGACGACGCCGTCCTGCCACTTGAGTTCTTCGGCTTCGGCTTCTTCTTCGGTGATCGGCGAGACGCTGATCGTGCAGTCGCCGAACTGGCCGCGGCCGCCGGTCTGCTTTTTATGGATGCCGCGGGCTTCGGCGCTGCCGGTGATGCATTCTTTGTACGCCACGCGGGGGGTGCCGACGTTCACGCCGATCTTCATGTCGCGGGTGAGTTTGGTGGTGATGATCTCTAAGTGGAGTTCACCCATGCCGGCAATGATGGTCTGGCCGGTTTCTTCGTCGTAGCTGGCTTGAAAGGAGGGGTCTTCGCGGCGGATGGTGCTCAGGGCGTTGGACAGTTTTTCTTTGTCGCCCGCGGTCTGAGGCTCGATCGACATCGAAATCACCGGCTCGGGGAAGTCCATCCGGTCCAGCACGATAGGGTCGTCAGCGTCGCAAAGCGTTTCGCCGGTCATCGAGTTCTTTAGTCCGACCACGGCCACGATTTCGCCGGCCAAGGCTTCGTCGCGGGAGATGCGGTCTTTCGAGTGCATCTCGAAGATGCGGGAGACGATTTCTTTTTTGCCGTTGTTGGAGTTGAGGACGCGGGTGCCTTTGCCCAGTCTGCCGGAGTAGAGACGGATATAGGTCAGGTCGCCGTGGGCGTCGTTGACGATCTTGAAGACCAAGGCCGAGAAAGGAGCGTCTTCGTCGTGGGGCCGGGTGAGGCGGACCTCGGCGTCGTCGGGGTCGGTGCCGCCGGTCTCGGGGACCTGAGTGGGGTTGGGCAGGTAATCGATCACGCCGTCGAGGAGTTTTTGGACGCCGATGTTCTGAAGTGCCGAGCCACAGAAGGTGGGGTGCAGGGCCCGGGCAAGGGTGCCCTTGCGGAGGGCGGCAATGATTTCGTCGTTGGTGATTTCTTCTTCGCCCAGGTATTTTTCGGCCAAACTATCGTCGATATCGCAGGCGCTTTCGATCATCTCCGCCCGCTTGGTGGCGGCGAGATCGGCCATGTCAGCAGGGATATCCTGCTCGTCGATGGTGGTGCCCTGGTCTTCTTGAGAAAAGTAGTAGGCCTTCATCTTGAGCAGGTCGATCAGGCCCGTGAACTCGTGGCCGCTACCGATGGGCAATTGAACGGCCACGGCTTTGGCGCCCAGTCGCTCGCCGATGGAGTCGAAGCTGAACTGGAAGTCGGCCCCGATTTTGTCCATCTTGTTGATGAAGCAGATGCTGGGGACGTTGTAGCGCTCGGTCTGACGCCAGACGGTTTCGGACTGGGCTTCGACGCCTTCTTTGCCGTCGAAGACGACGACCGCGCCGTCGAGGACACGCATGGAGCGTTCAACTTCCATGGTGAAGTCGACGTGGCCGGGGGTGTCGATGAGGTTACAGGTGTATTCGATGCCATGACGGGTCCAGGGGCAGGTGGTGGCGGCGGACTGGATGGTGATGCCGCGGTCCTGCTCGTCCTGGAGGTGGTCCATGGTGGCCAGGCCGTCGTGGACTTCGCCGATCTTGTAGGACTTACCGGTGTAGAAGAGCACCCGTTCGGTGGTGGTGGTTTTGCCCGCGTCGATGTGGGCACAGATGCCGAAGTTCCGGGTTCTCTGGAGGCGGGAGAGTTGGTCGGCGTCCTGGGTGCTGGTCACGGTAGTCATGGTGGGGAGGGGGGTTAAGGTGATGGAAGCGGGGTGGGGGGATGGGGGGCGATCGGTCGGCGAGGGTGGCCGCCGGCAGGGTCGGGGGGCGTCGGGGGTGTGAGGTAGCCGGAGCGTCGGCGGGGCCTGCGCCGAGGTACGACCACAGGGCCGACAGTTTAATGATGCGGCGAGTCGGAAAGGTTAGCGGTTATTACGCTTGAGTCAAGCAAAAGGGCGGCGGTGGGGCGGGTAGACTGGTCACCCCGGGCCCGGGTGGTCGCGGTGGTTCGCATGGGGTTCAAACGGGCTCGAAGCACTAAAATGTCGCTGATCGTGGACTGTTACAACGTGCTGCACGTCACGATGCCCCCGCTGCTGGCGGGGCTGGACGAGGGGCGATTGTGCGCGGTTTTGGACCGGACGCCGTGGGCCGACTCGGCGGTGACGGTGGTGGCCGACGGCCGGCCCAAGCCGCTGCGCGCCAGTGAATCGCCGGTGGCGACGGTGGACCTGATCTTTGCGGGCAGCCATCGCTCGGCCGACGATCTGATCATTCAGATGATTCGCCAACACACGGCCCCGCGGAGGCTGACGGTGGTCAGCAGCGATCGCGAAATCCGCGCCGCGGCCCGTAAACGGCGGGCCCGTGATCTGAGCAGCGAAGATTTCGTCGATAAGTTGGCAAAGTACGCCCAACGGATGGGAGCCACGCGACGTGTCACCGCGAGGCCGACAATCGACCCACTCCCGCCGGAGCTGGTCCAGCGGTGGAAGCAGGCGTTCGGCTTTAAGCCGCATGATTAGGACCGGAGCGGGCGTGGGGTAGGTTTGATTTGAATACGTCAGCCTATGAATAAGTCAGCCTGGACGCGAAACCGTGGGATCCCCGCGTTTTGCCGATACTTATTCTTCCGCCTTTGCCGAGTCGAGCCGACCAAACTTTCGCAGCTGCGGAAACAAGCCCGCCCAGGCCCCGACCACAATCAATGTCCCGATCCCCCCGCTGACCACCGACACCACCGGCCCGAAAAGCGCCGCGACCGCGCCTGACTCGAAGCCGCCCAACTCGTTGCTCGAACTGATGAATACCGTGCTCACCGCCGACACGCGGCCGCGCTTGTCATCGGGGGTGACCAATTGCACCAGCGTCTGCCTCACCACCACGCTGATCATGTCGAACGCTCCGGTCAGCAGCAGCATGACGGCCGACAGCCAGAACGCCGTCGAAAAACCGAACACGATTGTCGCGACGCCAAACCCAAAAAAAGCGATCAACATCGTCCGTCCCGCCCGGCGTAGCGGCGGCAGATGCGCCAAGGTCAACGCCATGATCAAAGCACCCAGAGCCGGTGCCGAACGCAGCCAACCCAATGCCTGCTCTGGCGTCAGCCCGACCGCGGCCACATCGATGATGTCCTTCACGAAAATGGGCAGCAGATACACCGCCCCGCCCAGCAGCACGGCGAAGAGGTCCAGCGAGATCGCACCCAGCAGCAGTTTCTGCGACCAGACAAACTGCAACCCCTCGCCGATCTGCCGGAGCATGTGGCCCTGGGGGTTACGTTGCTGCGGGGCCGTTTCTATGGCTAGCAACAAGACGGCAAACACCAGCGTGGTTCCGGCGCTGAACACATAAGTCGCCGGGATCGACCACGCCAGGATGAACCCGCCGATGGCGGGCCCGACCACCTGGCTGACCTGCCCGAGACTCGACCGCCACTTCACCGCGTTCTCGAAATCCTTGCGGGGCACCAACAGCGGCAACAGCGCCGCCCGGGCGGGCCAACCCAAACGTAGAAACGCCGAATCCAGCAACAGCAAGCCGTACATCGCCGCGTCCGACCCGCCCCCGTAGCTGAACCACGCCAACCCCATCGACGTGAGGCTCGTCCCGATCATGCTCAGGATCATCAGCTTCCTTCGGTCATACACATCTGCCAGATACCCGGCCGGCAGGGTCAGCGTCAGCATCGGGATCGCCTGCACCAGCCCCACCAGACCCAGCGACCACGCGCTGCCGGTCCGCACGTACATTTCCCAACTGATCGCGAGGGTCTGCGCGGAGGTGCCCAGTGCCATGAGCACCGCCCCGGTCAGATACCGCCGATAAGCGGCATGGCTGAATGCGGCATAGGCTCCGGCCGATGATGGGCCGTCAGCCTGTTCGAATTTTTTTCCGTCATGCGGCATCGTGGGCCGGTCCTCTTTGCTCACTTATCTAGCCTGCAATCCACCGTTCCGCGCGCTCCGAGCGACGCAAACTAATCGCGATGGGGCCACGACGCGCATTTGACGCGATGTGACCCGCAGACTTCAATGCCTCCATGCCCGACTCCCGCGACTCGTCACCGGAACCGTTTTACCGCCGCGTCCTCCTTAAAATCAGTGGGGAAGCGTTTTGTGCTCGGGAAGGTTTCGGCGTGGATCCCGAGGAGCTCCGTCTCATCGCCCGTGAGATCGTCCAAGCCGCCCACGTCGGCCAGCGCAGCGACCCCGATCAGATGCGGCGCAGCGACGATCAGCCCACTCCCGGCACGCAGCTGGCGGTCGTTGTGGGGGGGGGCAACATCATCCGCGGAGCCGAGCTTGCCAAGCAGGGCGTGATCCCCCAGGCCGTCGCCGACCAGATGGGCATGCTCGGCACGGTCATCAACGCCCTGGCCTTAAAAGAAGCCATCGAGCAGCTGGGCGTCCACGCCCGGGTGATGAGCGCCATCATGGTTTCGTCGGTCGCCGAGCCATTTATCCGCGGCCGAGCGATCCGTCACTTGGAAAAAGGACGGATCGTGATCTTTGCCGCCGGCACGGGCAATCCTTTCAGCACCACCGACAGCGGCGCCAGCCTCCGTGCCAGCGAGATCGACGCCGACGTCGTGCTCAAGGCCACCAAAGTCGACGGCATCTACGACAAGGACCCGCACCAATTTGACGACGCGGTTCGTTTCGAGACCCTCGGCTTTGACGAAGCGATCAACCGCGACCTCAAGGTCATGGACGTCGGCAGCTTCGCCCAGTGCCGGGCGCAGAACATCCCGATCGTGGTATTTGATATGAAGAAGCCCGGCAATATCGCCCGCGTGGTGGCGGGTGATTCCATCGGCACCCGAGTCGGCTGAGCCTCAAAATATGAACCGCTGATAGACGCTGATGGACGCGGATGTAGAATCTGCAACTTGTAGCTCATCAGACTTGAGTTGTTGATGCCGTTACAATTTTCGTCAACCTTCGCCGAAACCAGTTTTATCCGCGTCCATCCGCGGATACATCACTGCCTTGAAAGGAATTAAACTATGGACCCCGACACGATATTGATGGAAGCCGAAGAGTCGATGGAAAAAGCTGTCGAATACACCAAGAGCGAGCTCAAGGGCATCCGCACCGGCCGTGCCCAGCCTTCGATGCTCGAGATGGTCAAGGTCGAAGCCTACGGGGCCGAGACCGAACTCCGGGGCGTCGCGCTGATTTCCGCCCCCGAGCCGACGCAACTGCTGGTCAAGCCATTCGACCCCAGCACCTGCAACGAGATCGCCAAGAGCCTGGAAAAAGCGGGTCTCGGTTTCAATCCCATGGTCGACAACAAACAGATCCGCATCAACATCCCCGCACTCTCCGGCGACCGCCGTAAGCAACTCGCCGCCAGCGCCAAGCAGATGGGTGAAGAAGCCAAGGTCAAGATTCGCAACGCCCGCCGTGACGCCAATAAACAGCTGGACCAGGCAGGTAAAGACAAGTCGCTCGGCCTCTCCGAGGACGCCGTGGCAAGCACGAAAGACGAAGTGCAAACCTTGCTCAAACAATACGAAGCACAGGTCGAAACCCTGGTGGTCGAAAAGACCAAGGACATCGAGGCGGTCTGAGGCATTGTCGCCGTGGCTACGCCTTCGGCAGAATGCTTGCCGAAAACAGAATTTTTTCATCGACTGGATGGTCTACGAATCTTGCGGACTCACCGCCATCCGCTCTCAATGTGATCGAAAGCATTAAACCCATGCCCGCGATGTTTCAGTGGCGTGATTTAAATGCCGGCATCTAGCTTGGCAGGAAGCTTAATCTCGCAGCCGTCGCGCAACGGCAGCACAAAATCGCCGCCAGCATTCGGATTGACCTCGGCGTACTGGCCGTCCTCCAGAGCCAATGCTGAAAGCGTGCCCGCTTCCGGGTCAACCATGAGATAGACACCGACCCCGTGGTCGGCGTACAGCGACCGCTTGTGGTTGCGGTCTTTGAGATGGGTGGAGGGCGAAAAAATTTCGACCACCAGATCCGGGGCAATGGTCAGAAATTCTGTATCCACCGGCCGGCAAACCACGCTGATGTCGGGCCGCACGATGAGGTCGTCCGCGATCCGCCAGTCGTGTTCGACCACCAGACGGCATCGACAGGCAGCATGATTCTTCAATTCCGCAAGCATGAGCGCCGAAAGTATCGGCAGCATTTCCTGATGCCGAAAATTCGGCGACGGCGACATCGCAACCGCCCGGCCGAACCACAACTCCCAGTCGCCTTCCCAGCGCTCGTAATCCTCGGTGGTGTAATGCGGCGCGTAGTGCTTGGCTTCCATGACGGTTCATTATAGCGATCGACCTGGACCTACCGCCGGTTGAGTTCCGCCCAGATCGCCCGCTGCGCCCCGTTGTTGCTCGGCGCCAGTCCGACACAGGTCGCCAGGTCAGCATCGAATCGTTCGCGCTCGACCCAGCGGACGGCCGAGTCGGCGTGCAGGACGTGTACCCCGTCGCCGTGACGAGAATCGACCCGAGCGGGCAAGCCCACGCCGTCGGCGTAGATGGCTTCGCTGCTGAGCTGGTCCAATCGCACCATGCGGTCGGGCAATTCGCCAAACCCCGCGTCCTGCCACGGGTCGGTCGCGGTGTCCAGCGGCGCCATGGCGTAGCCCCCCTGCACATCCGTGCCCGGATTACCGGGGGGCCAGGGATTCTCAAGGGTGTCGAAGCTTTGCTCAGCGGCGGCCTCGGCGGGGCTGTAAAACACCGCGGGGCTTTCCATCAATCCATCCAGGTACAGTCGGCCGTGCAAGACAAACTTCCCGGCTCCGAAACCGCTGTACACCATCGTGTTCCACTGCACCCGGCCGCCGCGATATCCCAAGGGCACCCGTTGGTCGTGATCGGTGGCGTAGACGTTGTAAAGCTGATGAACGCTCCGCAGATTTGCCTGGCATTGCACATCGCGGCGCCCCCTCCCGCGAAACGCCCAGCACCGGCAAGAGCAAACCAATGAGCACCGTGATGATCGAGATCACCACGAGGAGCTCGATTAAGGTAAAGGCTGCGGTACGCATAAACGGATAGTAGGTCGAGCGATGAATAGCTTTGGTCCCGAAACGGCGCGACTTGCATCGGACCGTCGATCCACCACGCCGTCTCGGCGAGAGCCAGAACTGGCAGCGGAAGTAGCCTCCGATCGACTGGGCCACGCCGCTTGGATGGACTCGATCAATCAGTTCACACACGACGGTCGGTACCGGTTTGGTGCCCCGTGGGCGAGGTAGGAAGATGAGCGTGGGATAAACCGCCCGGCGGCATTACGCGGGGCTGGGCATCACACGCGGTGCGGCACCGTCGTCGCCGTCAGCGGAACGCTCGGCTTCGTCAGGGTCGGGACGGTTGGCGTCGGGCGCCACCAGCTTGGCCTTCTCGGCGGCAAGCAGGTCGGCCACCGTGGCTTTGTTGAGCGGCTGACCCTTCATGATCTTGTCGACTTCGTTAAAGCTGAGGGTTTCGTACTTCAGCAGCGCCTCGGCCAAGGCTTCGCACTTTTCACGATGCTGCGTGATCAGATCCAGGGTCTGCTGATAGGTCGTATCGATGATCGATTTGATTTCCTGATCGATCAGCTCGGCGGTCTCGTCGGAGTAGAGCCGGTCGGGCTGCTCCCAGGGCTGAGCCTGGTCATCGGGGGCCATGAGGCGAAAACCGACTTTGTCGGACATGCCGTACTCGGTGACCATCGCGCGGGCGATGCTGGTGGCCTGTTTGATATCGCCGGCGGTGCCGTTGTACTGATCGCCGGTGAACATCTGCTCGGCAATCCGGCCGCCGTAAGACACACGCATCATCGCCAGCAGCTGCTTCTTGCTCTGGATATAGCGATCACGTTCGGGCAGCATGAAGGTGGTCCCCAGTGCCTGGCCGCGGGGAATGATGGTGACCTTGTGCAGCGGCTCGGAATCGTCGTCGTAATACATGACCACGGCATGGCCCGCCTCGTGATAGGCGATGACATTCTTCTCGTCTTCTTCAATCTTGTGGGACTTGCGGGCCCGGCCGTACTTGACTTTGTCACGGGCTTCTTCGAGGTCATCCTGTTCGACAAATTCCTTGTCCGCCAAGGTCGCACCGATGGCGGCTTCGTTGATGATGGCGGCCAATTCGGCGCCGCTGAACATCGGCGTGCCGCGGGCGAGGCGTTCGAGGTCGGCCTGGGGGTTGAGCTTGATCTTGCGGGCGTGGACCTTAAGGATTTCCATCCGGCCCTTGATGTCCGGCAGCGGAACGTAGACCTGCCGGTCGAATCGGCCGGGCCGGGTCAACGCGGGGTCCAGGACATCGGCTCGGTTGGTCGAGGCCATCACGATGACCTGATCGGAACTGTCAAAGCCGTCCATCTCGACGAGGATGGCGTTGAGGGTTTGTTCGCGTTCGTCGTGGCCGCCGGAGGAAAAACCGCTGCCGCGCTTGCGGCCCACGGCGTCGATCTCGTCGAGGAAAATGATGCAGGGTGCCGAGTCTTTGGCCTGTTTAAACAGGTCGCGGACCCTTGAGGCCCCCACACCGACAAACATCTCGACAAAGTCCGAGCCGGAGATGGAAAAGAAGGGCACGTCGGCTTCACCGGCGACGGCTTTGGCGAGCAGCGTCTTGCCGCACCCGGGCCGACCGATGAGCAGAACGCCGCGCGGCACTCGGCCCCCCAATCGCTGGAACTTTTTGGGATTGCGGAGAAATTCGATAATCTCGCCGACTTCGTCCTTGGCTTCGTCGATGCCCGCGACGTCGCCGAGGGTGATATTGGAATGTTCTTTGCTGAGGACTTTGTGCTTGGATCGGCCGAAGTTGCCGAGCATCCCGCCGGGCCCGCCGCCCGCGCTGCGGATGCTGCGGAAAACAAAGAAGTAGATCAGGAACAGGATCAGTAGGATCGGGCCCCAGGCGATGAGGATCTGGGCGAAGAAATTGTTGCCCACTTCTTCGGTGAGGTCTTGGCCGACTTGGTCGAGCTTATCGACGTAAAGGATGCGGGTTTCGGGGCTGACGGGGGTGTAGATACGGTTGTTGCCGGCGTCGCCCGCGGCTTCGCCGCTGAGATTGTCCTTGAGGATGCCGACGATGCGATCGCTTTTGACGATCACCGGCTCATCATCCTTGAACTCGCCGTTCTGAGCGTGGTTGTAAAACTCCTGCCAGGATTTCTTGTCGGCACTGTTCTGGGCGGAATTGACCAGCAGCAGCAAAATGACCGCAACGACCGCGACCATGAGCCAAGCGAAGGTGCCGCGGGACATCATGGTGGGCGGTTTGCCGGGCGGGCCCCCCTTGGGGATGTTCTTGTTGTTTTTGGGATCGCGCTTTTCGCCGACGGGCTTATTTTTTGCGTCGGGTTTGGACCGTGACTTTCGGCCGGTCCGGGGGTTATTTTCGCCGCGTTTGAGTTTGGGGTCTTTTTCTTCGGGCATCGCGTCGGGTCACAGGGCGGCAAGGGGCCGCGGAGTAAAAATTCTTGGAAAAGTTGGCGAGGGGGTGAGTCGCGGAGTTCAGGCTGGTCCCTTGACGTGGGTCTGCGGGGTCGCGGCCGTGGGGGGCATTGTAGCCCGCGGCGGCGGCGGGGTGAGAAGCCGACCGATTGCATACGTTGGCAAGCGGGGGCGGCGGGGGGACGGGAGCACTTTTTTATACCAGCGTCACCAGTCGCCGCGGAGGGAACTCACGATATCACGCGCCAGGCGCTGGGCGGCGGCCTGCTGACCGACGCCCAGAGATTCGCCGACGGGCGTGGTGGGGATGTAGCGACCGATGCCCGAGAACCCGCGGCGGTCGATGATGATCTCGCCGGTGCGTTGGTCGGTCCAGGTAAAATTGAGGGTGACTTCGACCTCGATTTCTTGGGGCAGGCCGGTGTCGCGGGTTCGGCTGAGTCGACGGGTCTGGACGTTGGTGATCGTGCCCTGCAGAAGGGTGTCGGCCCGGGGGGCGGGCTGGGTGCGGTAGGGGGTGCGTTGCTCGAGTTCTTTGATGACGGCTTCGGTCAGATCAAATTCGAGAGTGCGGTAAAAGGTTTGGTTCTGAAATATCGGGACGGCCACGCTTTGGTACTGCGTCGGAAAAAGTTCCCGGGTGCTATAACCGCAGCCGACGACCGTCAGCAGCCCAACGATCAACGCAAGACAATGAGAAAGGGAGCGGAAGCGTCGCATCAGTTGGGTCCCCGCTCGGGAGCGACCGGGGGTTCGCCGAGGCGTTGGAGGCGGGCGATGGCGAGGCGGGCGGCGCCGGTGTCGGGGTATTCGCCGATCATGCGGCGGTAGAGGAGGATGGCCGAGACGTCTTGGCCGGTGCGGTCGTACCACCGGGCGCTGGCGAGGTCGCGGCGGGCGAGGGACTCGCGGATGCGGATGAGCAGGGCCTCGACGCCGACGCGGTCGGCGCCGGCGGGATATTCGTCACGGTACTGGCGGAGCCGTTCGCCGGCGTCGATGAGGCCGGTGGCGTCGAACTCCGGCCCCTTGAACCGGGCGAGACTGGACTGGATCAGACGTAACAATGCCCGTTGACGCAGGTCGCTTTCGGGGTAGTTGAGCAAGAACAGTTCGTACGCTTCGGCGGCGAGAGCCATCTGGCTGTCGTCGAAATAATGGTCCGCCAGCGCGATGCTCGCCCGCTCGCCGAGGTCCGAGCCGGGCACGCGTTCCTGAATACGGATGAGCAGTTCGGCACCCTCCGCCTTGGCGGACAGCCAGCGCTGGCCGAAGATTTTCCTCTTGACCCCGCCGGTGAACATGACGCCGATCTTGTATTCCCGCTGCAGTGCGGTCCAAAATTGCTCGGTGGCGGGGTAAATGCTGATGACTTCTTCGTAATCAAAGAGCGCGGCATACAGCTCGTCGGCGGCCGCGCGGGCGTCGCCCCGCATGAGTAACGCCTCGACCCGCAAGGGATGAGCAGGGCGATCCTTCAGCCAGCGGGTCAGGAGTTTGATCGCGGCTTTGGGCTCTTCCTGTGCGATCAGCTTGCGGGCGTCGGCGAGCTGGGCGGCGGGCGTGCCGGGCTCGGGGATGGCAAGCGGGACGAAGCCGGATTCGGTGAGTTCGTAGGAAGTCTGGGCGCTGAGAGCGGGGCCCAGAACGACCAGTGTCAAAAGAGCGATCAGGGGCAGCAGGAGGGGCCGGCGGGGCATGGGTGCATGATATAAGGAACCGTGGGGGGCATTCGTTAACGCGGGCTTGGTCGGTGAGCGGGAGCAGGATTTTCGGGCGTGGCCCGAATGACGGGCGAGACGCCCTTCCCACTGCGGGACGCGCTTCCCACAAATAATGCGAAGCCGGGCGAGACACTAAATCACTGAGGTAGACGCCGAATTGACTTGATTGCGTGGGGTGGGGGGGGTTAACCGCGGTGAAATTGTTTTTCGAGGTCGCGGAGGGTCAGGCGGACGGTGGTGGGGCGGCCGTGGGGGCAGCTGCCCGAGCGTTCGATCTGTTCGCGTTTGGCCAAGAGGGCGTTGAGTTCATCGGGGGAGAGGTGGTCGCCGGCCTTGACCGCGGCTTTGCAACTCATCATGTCCAGGACTTCATGCAACGCTGCCTCGGCGGTGTGGGTCGCGGCGTCGGGCGCTAGGTCCTGGGGTCGCAGGTCGCCGGCTTCGGTCTTGTCCAGCAGCTCGCGGGTGAAGTCTTCGACATTGACCCCACGGTCAAACAAGAGCGAGGGAAACGCCTGCACGCCCACGGCCGAGGGGCCCAGCGAATCGATTTCCATGCCCAGGCGGGTGAGCAGGGGCGCCAGGTCGTCGAGCAGGGCCTGCTGTTTGGCGTCGGCGTCGATGACGGCGGGGAGGAGCAAGCGTTGACTTTCCAAGGGTTTGCCATCGACGAGGATACGCTGGCGGAGTTCCTCGAACATGATGCGTTCGTGCAGGGCGTGCTGATCGACGATGAGCAGCCCCGGCTCGTGGCCGGTGGTGTCGGGGGTCACGACGTAGCTGTTGTGGAATTGAAGGATCGAAGCCAGCGCGGCCACGGGGTTGGACGCCGGGCGCGGGGCGTCGGAATCGGACGGACCGGTGGAACCGGGGGCGTGGTGGAAGATGTCGTGGGCGGCCATGTCCCGGCGGACTTCGTCGTAGACGAATCCTTTCTGCTTGGGGTCCATCCGCTTGAAGTAATCGACGAAGGCGTCGGGGCTGGGGGCGGGGGGGGCGGGAGCCCTGGGGCCGGAAGCAGCTTGGGAGGGATCGACGCCGGCGTCGGAATTCTTCTGCCACCAGTTGGACGCGGAGTTTAATGATGCGTTGGGGACCAGGTCGGTGGAGAGCAGGCGTTGGCGGAAACGTGAGAGGACCAGGCCGTGGATGGAGCTGGGGTTGCGGAAGCGGACCTCGGCCTTGGTGGGGTGGACGTTGACATCGACCAGACTGGGATCGAGGTCGAGAAACACCACGGCCACGGGTTGGCGGTCGGGGGCAATAAGCCCGCGGTAGGCTTCTTTGATGGCGTGGGCGAGATTGCGATCCTTAACGGGTCGGCCGTTGACGCAGAGGTACTGAAACTTGGACGAGCTGCGGGCGATCGACGGCTCGCCGGCGAGCCCCCAGACGCGGGCGGGGCGGGTGGGGGTCGAACTGCCGGAAGATTCGCGTTGCTCCGCGGGGCGGGTGTCCTGGTAGTGGAATTCGAGGAGGGCGGGTTCGAGCTCTTTGCCCAGGATGTTGACGCAGCGTTGGCGCTGATCGTCGTGAGGCGGAAGGTCGACGGTGGTGCGGCCGTTGTGGCGGAGGGTGAAACCAACGGCGGGGTGGACCATGGCGACGCGGTTGACGGTGTCGGCGATGTGGCCGTACTCCGTCGAAGCGGTCCGCATGAAGCGGCGGCGGGCGGGGGTATTGAAAAACAGGTCACGGATATCGATGACCGTGCCCGGGGCCATGGCCACGGGGCGGGGCTCGCTGCGGTCGTCGCCGGCTTGATCCAGGACGGTGCCCGCCTCGGCGTCGCGGGGCCGGGAGCTGAGACGCAGCCGGCTGACGCTGGCGATCGAGGCGAGCGCCTCGCCGCGGAAGCCGAGGGTTTCGATGGCGGCGAGCTGGTCGGCAGAGGTGAGCTTGGACGTGGCGTGGGCGGTGAGGGCCAGGGGCAGCTCTTCGGGCGGGATCCCGTGGCCGTCGTCGGCGATACGCAGGCGTTTGAGACCGCCTTCCTCGACTTCGATTTCGATGGTGGTGGCCCCGGCGTCGAGGCAGTTTTCGATCAGTTCCTTGACGACCGACGCGGGCCGCTCGATCACTTCGCCCGCGGCGATTTGATTGACCAGCAGCGGGGGCAGTTGACGGATCGGCATGGCGGGTATTCTACCGGGCGGGGGGGCTTGGGGCCGTGAACTTTATCTGCAAACAGGAGCGTGCGATGTTGCTATCGAATCAGGATGTGGTGCTGTTTCAGGGAGATTCGATCACCGACGCCGGCCGGGTGCGGGATCAGGACCATCCCAACGCGACCGAAAAACTGGGGCGGGGCTACGCCCAGCTGGCGGCGGCCCGGCTGATGGCGGACCTGCCGGGCATCACCGTGCACAACCGCGGGATCAGCGGCAACCGGATCACCGACCTGCGGGACCGGTGGGACGCGGACTGCCTGGCCCTCAAGCCGACCGTGCTGTCGGTCCTCATCGGGGTCAATGACACTTGGCACGGCGTAGCCCAGGGCACGCCGGAAAACGGAACGGACCTGGAGACGTTTGACAGGGAATACCGCGAGTTGCTGGACCGCACGCGCCAAGCCTTGCCGGGGCTGAAGCTGGTGATCGCCGAGCCGTTTGCGCTCGAATGCGGCGCGGTGCTGAAGATGAATTTTCACCCCGACATCGACGAGCGGGCCAACTTGGTACGGATGATCGCGGAGGAATACGCAGACGTTTACGTGCCGTTTCAGCGGGTGTACGGCCAAGCCTTGGAGCGGCGGGCGGACCCGGCGTACTGGGCAGCGGACGGCGTACACCCCACCCTCGCGGGGCATCAGGTGATGGCCGACGCATGGATCAAACAGGTGGTCGGCTAACCTCCCCCCCCCCCCGGGGGGGGGAGGGGGACGGGGGGGAATTTCGCTCAGTCGTAGGCTTTCTGCAACTCATCGCTGAAGTTGACCCAGTAGAGCTCCCAGCCTTTTTCGCCGCGGTAAAACACGAACTCCCACAACAGCCCCCGGCGGGGGCAGCGCTCGAGATAACGCAGTCGGACCAGCGACGAACCCAAGAGCTCGGTGTCGATCTTTTCGAAATTCACGGGTTGGCCGTATTGGCCTCGGACCGCTGCGCGTTGCTGAATGGTCTGGATTTTGAGGGTGGCGAAGTTTTCGGCGCTGATAATGCTGTGGGCCGCGAGGCCGTCGTAGGCGTCGGCGTAGTCCTCTTCGACCACGTGCTGCATCGCCGCTTCGACGATCTCAATGACCGGCTGAAGATCGGCCTCGGCCTCGGCATCGTTGGCCTGAACCGGCTGGGACGGGCCAGCGAGCCAAAGGGTGGCGGTCAGCAAGACGACGGTGATAAATAGGGGGATGCGCATTAGAGTGGGGGACCTTTCAGCTTGAAGAAGTGACGAAGTAAAACGCGATGGCCCAGACCCTGACGGAAATCAAGTCTCTGCTCCAAGCGTACGGCCTGAGGCCCAAGCATAAGTTCGGGCAGAATTTTCTGCACGACGGCAACCACATGCGACGGATTCTGGAGGCGGTGGATCTCTCGGCCGGCGACGTGGTCTTGGAAGTGGGCCCGGGGACCGGCGCGCTCACCGAGCGGCTGCTGGAGCAGGGCGTGGCGGTGGTGGCCAACGAGATCGATACGGACCTGGAAGCCCTGCTGCGGCAGCGGATGTCGGCGGTGGACGGCGACTTCACGCTGATCATGGGCGATATCCTGGCCAACAAGCGAACGATCAATCCGGAGGTGATCGCCGCGGTCCGGGCGGCGGCGGGGAGACAAACCGACAAGAACCGCGGAGCCCGGGGGCAGGGTGACGCCTTTAGATTGATTGCGAACTTGCCCTACAGCATCGCTTCGCCGTTGCTGGCGAATCTGGCGGTGGACCATCCCGCGATGAGCGACGCGGTGGTGATGATTCAGAAAGAGGTGGCGGACCGGTTGTCGGCCGGACCGGGGACCAAGGCCTACGGACCGTTGGGGATTGTGATCCAGGCGCTGTGTGTGGTGCGCACGGTCGGGGTGTTGCCGCCGAGCTGTTTTTGGCCCGCGCCGAAGGTGGCGTCGGCGGTGGTGCATCTGCAGCGTCGAGCCGAGGCGATGACCGACGATCCGGCGGCGCTCTCGGCGATGCTGCAGCGGCTTTTTACCAAACGGCGGAAGCAGCTGGGATCGATTCTGGGCCGCGACACGGTGCTGCCCGAGGGGATCTCGCCGGACGCTCGGCCCGACGCGCTGAGCGTCGAGCAGCTTATCGCCCTCACGCGGTGGCTGGCCCCCGATTCGGGTTGAGGTGAAAGGAATCGGCCGGGGCATGGAATCGCAGCCGGGGGCGGTCTATGGTTGGATTGTCTGTTCATCTTGGAACCTCGCCCATGAATGTCTCCGCCGCCGAACCGTCCGTTGCCGCCGCCGATCAGCCAACGAAAGCGGGGCCGGGCCGAGCATGCCCCGGATCCTCGTGGCGGTGCCGGTTTATAATGAGCAAAAGTACATCCAAAACGTCATCGCCAAGATTGCGGAATTCGCCAGCGACGATGTGCTGGTGATCGATGACGGTTCGACGGACTACACGCCGATGCTGTTGGCGATGCAGCCGGTGGATGTGATCCGGCACAAGACGAATCAGGGCTACGGCCGAGCGATCCGCGACGCGTTTCGCTGGGCGCAGTCCAACGATTACGACTGGCTGGTCACCATGGACTGCGACGAGCAGCACGAGCCCGAATCGTTGCCGGATTTCGAACGGGCGATCTTGGCCGACGACGCGGACTTGATTTCGGGCAGCCGGTACATCTGTCCGGACCTCTGCGGCGACCCGCCGCCCGCGGACCGACGAAAAATCAATCAGACCATCACCGGCTGGGTCAACGAACGGCTGGGACTCGACATCACCGACGCTTTCTGCGGATACAAAGCTTACCGCGTGTCGGCCTTGTCCGACCTGAATCTGACGGTGGACGGCTACGCGATCCCGCTGCAATTCTGGGTGCAGCACGCCGCGGCGGGGCACCGGGTCAAAGAATTGCCGATCCGGCTGATCTACAACGATCCCAACCGCTCGTTCGGCGGACCGCTGGACAACGCCGAGGATCGGCTGGCGCACTACCGGGAGGTCTTCGAGCAGGAACTGCAAGCCCATGAAGAGCAGTTTGCGGCCGTGGCGGGGGCCTGAGTGGACTCAGCGAGGCGGGGGCGTGCGTTGTGACAAGCGGGCGGGGGGGTCCTGGGTTAGGGTGAGATTCATGCAGCTGCGAATCGAGCCGACGATCGACCGATGGCCGACGCCCACCGTGCGGCGTCCGATCTGGACCGGGCATCAGGCCACGCTGTGGCATCCGGGAATCTGGGCAAAGTACGAAGTGGCGGCCGCGGTGGCCCGGCGGGCGGGGGTGGAGGGGCCCAGCGGGGCCGCCCAGGTGCTGGTCGATCAGGACGTATACGACCCGTTGACGTTGCGGGTGCCGGTGCGTGAGGGAGATCGGCTGGCGGTGCGGACGGTTCGTCTGGGCGGGAGCGACGGGCCGTCGGGGGTAGCGGTGGGCATGCGTCCGCCGGTGCGATCGGCGGTGGTCGCGGCGGGGTTAAAGGATTGGCCGGCGGGGGCCACGGTGCGGCCGGACATCGGCCGCTGGATGACGGCGTTCAGCGAAGCCCAGGTTGAGGCCGAGACGCTCGCCCAACAGCTGGAGGGGGTCATGGCACGCCTGCTGCCGGGGGGGGCGTTGGCGAAAGAAGCGGGGCGGCCGACTTACGGCGGCGGGGTGCCGGCGAGTTCGTTGATGCAGGGCGAAGACGATCTGCTGGAAGCGATGCGGACCGATGCGAAGCGGTGCGCAGGATCTACAACCGGGCGGTGGCGGAGCACCCCGCCGCGGGGATGAGTCCGCTGAGCATCGAGCCGTTTCGGGTGGAGGTGCCGCTGTGGGAGCTGCGGTGGAAACGGCCGCGGCGGCGGGTGTACGTCGATGTTGCGGATTCACGGCCGATCTTTGTGAGCGAAGACGGCGAGCCGATCGAGGCGGGCAGGATTGACCGGGATCGGTCGGGCGACAATGCCATGAGCAAGGGGCGGTTGGCCCCACGGGCGCTGCTGATGACGGCCATGCTGCGTCGGCCCGACCGCTGCTCGTTATTTGTCCACGGCACGGGGGGGTGGGTCTACGATCGAATTACCGAAGCGTGGTGGCGGCAAGTGGCAAAACGAAAAACTCGCCCCCATGGCCCTGGTGACCGCGGACCTGCGGCTGGATTTCGGCGACCTGCCCCAAGCCAGCCACGAAGACGTGACGCGGGCCGTCTGGCGGGCGCACCATCTGCCGCACAATGTGGACCGCGTGCTGGACCTGCCGGCCACCGAACCCGCGGTGCGGGTCAAGCGCGAACTGCTGACCCACATGGACGACGACCGCGATCCCCGTCGTCGACGCGCGGCGTTTACGCTTCTGCACCGACTCAATGAGGAACTGGCGGGCGAACACGCCCCGGCCCTCGAGTCCGCCCGGCGGGACGTCGATAGGGCCCGGCAGGGCTTGAACAACGCGGCGCTGACCCGGCGACGCGACTGGAGTTGTCTATTGCATCCTGCCGAAAGGTTGATCGATCTGCGGAAGCACGTCGAATCGAACCGCGGACAACTCGAGGCGTCGCCGTAAGTTTTGACAAAAAACCCCGCGTACCGTCCCGGAAAGAGGTAGGCGGGGTCCGTGCGGATCACCGGTCAGTCGGGTTCGCACACTGCGTAAAGGTGCCACCCAGCGAAGACATTATGTAACCAAACCAGACCTCAAGGGTGACAACCTAGTGACACTGAACCCCGAAAATGTGAACCAAGCGAAACTCCCGCCCGTCGGCGGATCGACTGCGTCGAGCGATGGTTTCGAATCTCCCTCCGCCTCGGGTGTGGAAGCCTACGCCACGCTGGACCACGAAAGGGCAACCCGCTGCGGTCACGGCGAGGTGGTCTACGCTGCGGGGAAACAGCCTGACGAAGTGGTCCAAATTATGCGGCGGCTGTTGGAAGCCGGTCAGGCCTGCGTGCTCGCCACGCGGTGCCGTGAGGAGCAGCTGCTCGCGGTGCGGGCGGAGTTTGACGGAGAACGGTCCATTGAGCAGGGACGGCGCAGCGGCACGGTCATCGTGGGGGAGGTTCCAAATTTGAAGGGACCGGCCATGGCGAGCCTAGCGGAGGGTAAAAAACGAAGTGAGACACACCTTCAAGAAGGGGGGATCACCGTGGTCACCGCCGGGACGAGCGACATGGCCGTGGCCGAGGAAGCGGTCATGACCTGCCGGGCGCTGGGGTGGGGGGTTTGCGAAATCAACGATGTCGGGGTGGCGGGGGTGCACCGGATTCTGGCCCAAGCCCCACGGCTGCGGGCGGCGGACGTGGTGATCGTGGTCGCGGGGATGGAGGGCGCGTTGCCGAGTGTGGTGGGGGGCCTGGTGGATGTGCCGGTCATCGCGGTGCCCACGAGCGTGGGCTACGGCGCGAGTTTCGGCGGCTTATCGGCGTTGCTGGGGATGCTCAACTCGTGCGCCTCGGGGGTCACCGTGGTCAACATCGACAACGGCTTCGGGGCCGGTTACGCCGCGTGTCAGATTTTGCGGGCGATTGGTCGGCGGCAAACTTCCCCTGCCCCCAATGAGGTCAAGAAAGATTAAATTCGCGCCTGCGGGGTTCACAGATTTTCGGGTTTATTGATGCGCGTAAAAGATCGGCAACTCATGAATCAGTCCTCCGACCCGTCCGCCCCCGCGATCCCCGCCCCGCCGCCACGCCCCGAAGACGCGCACAAAGGCACATTCGGCACGGTGCTGGTGGTCGGCGGCAGCGTAATGATGCCCGGAGTGCCGGCCCTGTGCGGCACCGCTGCGTTGCGGTCGGGTGCGGGGTTGGTCAAAGTCGCCGCCCCGGCGAACACGTTACCGAGCGTGTTAATGATTCAGCCGAGTCTCACCGGGGTTTCGCTCGAGTCCTTGGAGTCAGCCCGCGGGGACGGCAAGTCGGTCGTGGCCCTGGGTCCGGGCCTGGGCCAAAGTCAATCCGCCGCAGCGTTGGTTCGCCAGGTTCTGGGTTGGCCCCAACCCTTGGTGATCGATGCCGACGGACTCAATGCACTCAGCCGGCATCCGACACCGTGTCCACCCGGGGCGGCCTGGGTGCTCACGCCCCACCCCGGGGAGTTTCGTCGCTTAGCGGAGGCATTCAATATCGACGGCGACCCGACGGACCCCGCGGGCCGTCCCGACGCCGCGCGGCGGCTGGCGGAGGCGACCGGCGCGGTGGTGGTGCTCAAGGGCCGGCACACCGTCGTCACCGACGGCGACCTGTCCTATAAAAATCACACCGGCAATCCGGCCCTGAGCACGGCGGGCAGCGGCGACGTCCTGACGGGTCTGATCGCCGGCCTGATCGCGCAGGGCATGACCCCCCGCGAGGCCGCGGTCCTCGGAGTCCACGTGCACGGATTGGCGGCCGACCGATGGGCCCAGACCCACGGCCGCCGCGGGTTGTTAGCGAGTGAACTCGCCGATGCCCTTCCCAAGATTCTGCACCAATGCGGTACGGCTGAAGACAAGTGATGTTCTTTGTGAAGAGGCAAGAAATGCACAGCAACCGGACTCTTATTGTGCAAATACCAAATTGATGAAATGCCGAAATGACAAACTAGACCGCTTGCGAAGTATCAACCAATAAGCAGCATTATTCCGAAGCTGACCAAAGCGTGTCCTGATGAGTGGCAGCCCGTTCGTGCATCTCGCGGACCAATTGCCGGAGTTTCATCGGCCGAATCACGCGGGCCTGATCGGCGTAGCCGCAGACCCACCACGCGATTTCCCGCAGACCATCCACCCGGAAACGCAGCCGACAGCGGCCGTCGTCGAGCTGCGTTTGTTGCTGCGTGGCGTGCCAACGCACTTCACTGACGTTGCGGGCGACCATGGCTTCAAACTCGATTTCGACGTCGTATTCCTGGCCTTCGGGATTGAGCCGCCAGGCCTTGCCAAGTTTGTCGGAGACTTTAAATTCAGCCGGTCGCCGAAAGGAATCATCGGTCACGTGCACCGATGCAAAACGGATCAATTTAAATACGCGTACTTCTCGCCCGTGCAGGTCGGTCCGCCCCAGCACATACCAGGCGTTGTTGGCCAAATGCATCGCAAACGGCAGCAGCCGGCAGCGCAACGGCTCATCCTCCACCGGCGAGCGATACTCGATCTCGCAGATCAGTTGCTGGTCGATCCCGCGTTGCAGCTCGGCGTAATGGGGGTTCTCCCACTGACCGTCAACCACTTGGCCCGGATCAACGCTGATGTTTTCGAGCAGGTCGCCGCAAGCGTGGCGGATCGGCTCGGGCACGGTGGCGATAAACTTATAGATGGCGCTGAGGGCGGCGGGGGTCAACGGCCGGGAACGGTCGGCCTCGGCGGTCTTGGCCAATATCATCAAGCCCATGGTTTCCGAGACCGTCAGGCTGATGGGCGGCAGAAAAAAACTCTGCCGCACGCGGTAGCCCCGGCCCCGCTCGTGGTAGTACGGCACCCCCGCGGCTTCCAAAAGCTTCAGATCGCGGAAAAGCGTCCGCCGACTCACCCCCAAATCCCGGGTCAAGTCCTCGGCCGACCGTGCGCTGCGGCCTTGCAACAAGGTAATCAGGCGGATCAATCGGTGGACGCGGCTTATGCCCATGAGCAAGATTCTTCGCACGTTCGCGACACCGCACGGCAGCTTTAGCAGGGCACATCGAGATGATCCGTCGATCCGCTTGAGCCCGCGGAATCGAGCAGATCGTATTTTTATCGGGTCCGCCCAAGCCAACGTGCGGAAGATTGATGAACGGATGCGCGTGCGGTGTTAGAAAGAGCGGGTGGGGGGGGAAAAAAGGTCGGTGGTGGCCGAGTCTAGGCCTGGGGGGAGGCCATGGGGAACCCCGACCGGTCGAGCAGGTCGGCGAAATCCTGGGTGAATACGAAGTTGTGCTCGGGGAACGCGAGGCCTTTGCGGTTCTGATCGATATGGCTGAACATCAGGTCGATGGTGGCGTAAGGTTTGGCTTGGCCGGTGGTGGGGTCCAGGAGTTCGACGGTGCCGGTGGTGGACGCGCCGGTGCCGTCGATGCGATCGATCAGGGCGGTGTGGCGGAGGGTTTGGCCGGGCATGGCGCAGAGGCCGGTGAAGGTGGCCTTACCGATCTTGGCCAGCAGGACTTTTTCGCGGTAGTCATTGTAATGGCCTACGAGGATGCCGGCACACTGAGCCATGCCTTCGATGATCAGGGTGTTGGGCATGACCGGGATCGCCGGGAGGCCAGCCTCTTCGTCGTGATCGAAATGATCGTGCAGGACCTCCTCGGCCCAGCTGACGTTGCGGATCGCCACGCAGCGTTCGCCACGTTCCAGCTTCAAGATCAGGTCCAGCCAGGTCCAACGCATGGAATGCAAACCCAAAACGAGAATACGACAAAGAGGATGAGCGCGATCGCCCGCGGTCGGACCCGTCCTAACGTAGCGGCCGACGGGTGTACACGCCAAGTGCACCGGCAAGGAAGGGGGTTTAGTCCAGCTTGTTCTGCACAAATTTAACCACGGCGTTGACAGTGAAGACTTCGGAAAATTCTTCGACGTCGCGGCTCTTCTCGAATTCATCGAGGTTGGCGTGGGGCAGCCGTGTGCGGAGGGTGGCCATGCCTTCGTCCGTGACCTTACCGTCCTGAACGTAGGTCGGATCGCTGAGCACATTCTCGGGGAAGAGCTCGGATTGATCGATCTTGATGCCGAAGGCTTTTTCGAGACGGAAAACGATATCGAGAAAATCGATGGATTCCGCCCCCAAGTCGCCGACGAGGGTGGCGTCTTTGGTCACTTCATCGTCGTCCACACCCAGGGCGTCTTCGAGGACTTCCTGTACTTTGTCGTAGATTTCGTCGTAGGTCATGGTCGAGGGTCTTCCGGGATCGAGGAATGCGAGGACGGGGAACGTGAAAGAGAGGGAGCGTGAACTCTAGGAAACGCCCGCCCCCGCCGTGGGTCGCGGGGGGACGGGCCGCTATTTGTATCACCCTAGGTTCAAGGTGGCTAATCGGAAGCGTCCCTGCACCGCGATTTGGCCGTCGACGGTGCCGGTGCCCTGGAAATCGATTCCGTCTTCGTCACGTTTGCGGATCACGACTTCGACCCGGAGGCTTTGGCCGGGGCGGACCATCGCGGCGTAGCGGAGGTTGCGGACTTCGCTGACCACCAGCGGCCCGGCGGTGGGCGGACCGTCCACCGTACGCATCAGTTTGCGGGCGGCCTGCACGAGGGTTTCGAGCATCAGCACCCCGGGCAGCACGGGAAACTCGGGGAAATGATCGCGGAGGTATTCCTCGGCATTGGTCACAGATTTGAGCGCGACGATTCGAGAATCATCCTGCTCCAGCACCCTGTCGATCAGCTCGAAATACATAGAGAAAGTTCCGTGTCCGTGGTCGGCGAGTCTAATCGGTGGGCCAAAGCCGCTCAACCCACAGCCTTTCGGGGCGATGGCGGAAGCGGTTATGATCCGGCGGTGAACCCGCAACTCTCCCGAACCCTGACCGCTTTTGAGGCTGCCTACGGCCAGCCCGCGACCCACGCCGCGGTGGCCCCGGGACGGGTCAATCTCATCGGCGAGCACATCGACTACTGCGACGGCTACGTCCTGCCCCTGGCGATCGAGCGGCAGGCCATCGCGGTGGGCCGGCGGCGTGACGACACCACCGCCAAGCTCCGATCCACCGCGCTGCCCGGCGAGGCATCGTTTGAGATCGATGCCGCGCCCATCGGCCTGGGGGAGCCCGACTGGTCGCGCTACCTCCGCGGCGTCACCGCCTTCAGCTACACGCCCACGGGCTTCGAGCTGATGCTGGATTCGGACGTGCCCCCCGGCGGCGGGCTCTCGTCGTCGGCCGCCATCGAAATGGCCACGGCCACCCTGCTCGAAGCATTGGGCGGCATCGAACTGGGGCCGATCAACAAAGCCCTGCTTTGCCAAATGGCGGAGCACCGCTTCGGCGGGACCCGCTGCGGCATCATGGACCAGTTCATCTCCGCGCTGGGCGAAGCCGGCCACGCGCTGCTGATCGATTGCGTCACGTTCGAAACCCGCCGGGTGCCGCTGGACCACCGAAGCCTGGCGGTCCTGATCGTCAACACCAACCACCCCCACCAACTCGGCGACGAGTACAACCAGCGGCGGCAGGCGACCGCCCGGGTCAAGGCCGCCACCGGGCGGGCTTCTTGGCGAGAGGTGAGCCTCGCGGATATACAGGGGGTGCGGGAACAGCTGGGCGAGGTGGACTACCGGCGGGGCCGACACGTGGTGACCGAGATCAGCCGGACGCGGGCGTGCGCCGACGCGATGGCGGGCGGGGACTGGCCGCAGGTCGGCGACCTGATGTACGCCAGCCACGAATCACTGCGTGACGATTTCGAGGTCAGCACCCCCGAGCTGGATCGTCTGGTCGAGACCGCCGCGCGCCTGGGCCCGGACGCCGGCATCATCGGAGCCCGGATGACCGGCGGCGGCTTCGGCGGCTGTACCGTCACCCTCGTCCGGGCCGACGCGGTCGACGACGTCACCCGCCAACTCACCGACGACTACCGGCAAGCCACGGGGATCGAGCCCACTGCGTTTGCCACCCGTCCCGCAGACGGGGCACGTACCCTGATGCTCGGCTGAATTTTTGTGGGTGCGGTCGGGAGCGTGGGCCCTATGATGTTGCCGTGAACCCAGCCTCCATCCTCTACCACCGCGGGGAATATCTTTCCCATCGCGAGGCCAGCCTGGACGTGCAGGACCGCGGCGTGTTGTTTGCCGACGGGGTGTACGAAGTGGTCCGTTACGATCGTGGTCGCGCCTATGCCATGCAGGCCCACCTCGATCGGCTGCGGCGCAGCCTGGAAGGCATCGAGCTGCCCGGAGTGGAGGTGGAAGCCTTTGCCGAGCGTTCTGACCAGCTGATGCGGCGTAACGAGTTGACCGACGCCAAGGTTTATTGGCAGGTCACCCGCGGCCCCGCCCCCCGCGACTTTGTGGTGCCCGACTCGCCCCGGCCGACCGAAACGGTGATCGCCTTTTCTTTGCCGCCGTTGGACGGGGACCGTCCGTTGGACGCGGGCTCGGCGATCGTGGTCGAGGATTGCCGGTGGACCCGCTGCTGGATCAAGTCGCTGATGCTGTTGCCTGCCTCACTGGCCAAGTCCCGGGCCCACCGCGACGGCGCGGCGGAAGCCATCTTCGAGCGTCATAAGCCCGGCCACGCCGATCGACACATCACCGAAGGCGGTTCAACCAACGTCTTCATCGTCAAAAACGGCCGGCTCCTGACCCACCCCGAGGACGGCTGGATCCTCGGCGGCATCACCCGGCAAACGCTGATCCGCCTCGCCGCGACGCTTGGCATGGAATGTGACGACCGTCAGCCGTTCGACCGCACTCAGCTGCTCGCCGCCGACGAGGTGCTGGTCTGCAGCACAACCCAGTTCACCGCGATCACCGCGGTTGACGGTCAGCCGATCGCCGACGGCCAGCCCGGCCCGATCACCCGACGACTGCACGAGGCCTATCACCAGGACATCCTCCACGGCCACGAGGCGCAACCATAAACGGCGGATGCTGCTTTAAAATGTCTCGTTCAGGATGACGTCTGTCACCACAAACCGTGCGGGCCGCAATTCAAAACACGCGGTATGCGTGGCGTTGTCACCGCCATCAAGTTTGGGCCGTCGCTTCGAGCCGTACCGTCGTCTGGTTCATGCCTTGCTCTTTGAGATACGTCAGCAGCATGGCGATATAGCTGGCCCGGATGATGGGTTGGCCCACCAGATCGAGGCGCTCGAGGATGTCGTGGACCTGCTGATCGCGGTCGCCTTCGATTTCGATGAAGGTGCCCAGGTAAGGCAGCGTGTCGATCTCGACGCGGCAATCGCCCAGCAGGTAGCGGGTGCGTTCTTTCTCGAAGGTCAGCACGCTGTGGTAACCCAGGGCCGAGAGCAGGGCGGCGGCGGACTTAGCGTTTTCGACGTTGGTTTCGGTTTCGGATCGGCTTTTGAATTGGCCGTGGGTCCGCGGCCCTTTGTGGGTGATGACGGTTTGGGTCTGATCGGTGGCCAGGTCGCGTTCGAGGCGGATGCGCAGGCCCTGGTCCGAGCTTTTGAGTTGACCGTCGGGTAAATCGAAATAGGTGTTGGTCTCGTGGATGCGTCGGTCCAGGACGGCATCGAGTTCGACGAGTTTTTGGTGCATGGCCGCCGGATCGTGCAGACGCAGCTTGGCTTCGATTTCAATATTCATCATGAGCGAGCGGGTGGGGGTGAGAAAAGCGTAGCGCGAGGGAGGAAGGTGAGCAGCGAGGGTCGGTGGGCGGTGCGGCCGATCTCACGGCTGCAGCGTGTAAAGGTGGGAGACCAAGTCTAACGTGATGGGCGCGGAGGAGGTGGAGAGGCCGGGGTGACGGCGGGGGAAGGGGTGGGGGCCGATGTCGTGGGGACCGCCCGGGGGGGGGACGACGGCGCGGGCGGGCCGAAGACGTGGCGGCGGACCGAGGCGGCGCGGGACAGCGTGTGGGCAGCGCGTCGGCGGGGCTGATGATGGGCGAATTGCCGGGCACTAGCTCCGAGGGTGCCGGGGCACATGAGCAGCGCCAGCGGCGAGGGGTGTCCCGCGAACTGACCAATGCGTCGCAGCAACCAATAGTCCCGCAGCGACAGCCTCAACCGGCGGGCCACCTGTAGGAACACCACCCCGGCGGTGGGCCGAAGCTTTTGCTGACGCAGCCATCCGATCAACGAGATCAGGCTGATGAGGGTGATTAGGCCCCCGATGATGATCAGGGCATCCTCGGCGCGCATGCCGCTGCCGTTCTCGATGGCGGCCCGACCCACCTCGGAAGTGTCGCCGGTAAACAGCCGCCCGTCGGCCAGGATCGTCGGCAGCCGCTTGCCTCCATCCGTATCGACCATCGCTATAATCGGAAAAGGGGGGCTCATGCCACGGCTCCGTGCAGGACGGCAACGGCCGGTCGGCCCGGTCCGGCCGGCGGTGGGGCGACGCTCGGTTCCAGCCACGCCGCGATGGTCCGGGCCCGGCGACGCTCGGGCTCGGGGCCTTGCAGGGCCGCGTCGAGTTGGGGCCGGGCGGCGGGGTCCATCCGCAGGGCCGCCCGGGCGGCACGCTCACGCGAAACGTGGTCTAGCTTCGGCCAAGCTTTCCACACCCGGGCAAAAGCCTGTCGGCCCAGCGCTCTCGACGCCTGCGCCCGGACCTCGGGGTGTCGCGAACCCACCAGCCCGGCCGCCGCCTCGGCAGACGGGGCACCCGTAAGCAGATGAGTCGCCGCCAGGCGGGCGATCGCCGGATCGGGGTCGGTGATTGCGCAATGTTTTGCCGCGGCCCGCGCCTCGGCCAGCACCCGGGGATCGCATTCTCCCGAAGGGTGCAAAAACGGCGCTAACCGCCGCAAGGCCGCCAAACGCAGTTCCGGTCCGCCCCCTCGCGCCAGCCGCCCCCACCGCACCGCCTTGGCCAGATCACCCATCGGCAGCGCCTCGACCCACGCCGCCCACGCCGGCTCGGCCAGGCCCAAGGTCTCGAGTTCCTGCGGAAGCGGTTCGCTGAAATTTACTGGGAATGAGTCTGAGTCGGGGGCAGCCATCGACTGTGCTAAACTTTCGGGGAGTAGGTCTGTTGGCTCGCCTGCCCGGGCCAGCGTCTTGCGGATCGCCGGGAGATCCAGCAACGCTTCGCCGCCCGCCAGGGCCGATCCCAGCCGCCCCGCCTCCCGCGTCGAGCGCAGGCCCTGCACCGCCGCCATCGCCAGGGTGGGCCACATCAGGGCGGGCAATAATCCCCGGATGATCCGTTCTTGTCGAGCCGCGTCGCTTTCCTTGCCGGCGTGTTGGAGCAGTTCGCGGAGCCCGCCGATGGCGGGGTGTTCGGGGTCGTGCAGGGCGGCGGCCGTCGGACCGGCGGTGGTCAGCACCCGCCGTCCCAGCCCTAGCCAGGCCTCCAGTACCGCCGGGTGCCGATGCACCGCGTACCGCTGCACCGCTTCGCCGACCGCTTCCACCACCCGCCGGGCAGATCGCGGAGACAGGCTTGCTTGCCTCGCCTCCGGCCCGTCGGCAGTCATCGGATCACACAGCGAGAGATAGACCTGCCCCGCCCGCTCCCGCACCCCGGGGTCGGGGTGCCGCAGCGTCTGGGCAACCATATCCAGCAAGCCCGCCCGGCCCGGGTCATCCTTATCCGTGGATGGCGAGGGCCCGTCAGAATCCCGCGGGCGGGACCGGGCCCAAACGATGCCGTCCGCAATCAGTTCGAGCCCGCCCCGCACGGCCATCGCCGAATCGGGGCCCGTGGTCGGCAACATCCGGCGCAGCACCCCGTGCAACCCGCCGAGCTGCGACGCCAGCCCATCCTTCGTGGGGCGATCCAGCTCGTGATAGTGCCGAATCAGCGTTGCCAACCCCGCCGTCTGACGGCGATGCAGCAACAGCCCGATCAATTTCGCTTTCCCGGCCCCCTCGGCGGTGGTCCAGGCCGCCCCCACCGCCCGGTCCACCGCCGTGTGGTCGGCCAATCCCGGCCAGCGGCCGTCGACCAAGTCTTCGATCAGGGGGTAATGCCAGGCCATGGATGCGAGAAATGCGGTGGATCTAAAAAACCGAGCGAATCGAGCGAACCGAGCGGCCGACGGGACGTAAAAAGCTCGACCCGCGAGGTCGTCGGCTCGGTGCCCTCACTCATCGTTATCGGTCGGGCTTATCCAAACCCTGCAACCCATCAATCGGGGTTGACCCGAATCCATACCCCTCCCGAACATGACTAAGCAATAAAAAACCTCGGAAATTTGAAGATTCAGGGTTCACTTCATTTTTATCTCCGCTATAATCCGACCACAAGTTTGAGTACGGATGCCCAGACTTGCGAATCGTACACAACTCCCTTTTTACCACCCGATACCGCCCCTTCCAGGCGATGAGGTTTATATCTATGAGTGTCAGCCCTAAATCATTGAACGCGCCCGCTTTCCGGATGATGCTTTACCGCCGTCCGCTGCACCCCGAACTTTTCAAGCTCACCGCCCGTCGTACCGACGCCCACGGCGAATACGAAATCGAGTCCTGGCTCACCCCCGGCGGCCACGTCGTCCGTTTCTCTGTGTCCGACCAGCAAATGACCGAAACCGTCATCGACTCCGGCGACCACCTGCCCGAGACCGGCCTGGTCCACGCCCTGCCTTGCCTGGGCGAAAAAGACTTCGATATGGAGCAGGAAGGAAAACTTAAATACTTCACCACCATCCAAACCGAGGCGCTGACCGACAACCTCTATCACGCCACCCTCCGCGAGATGGAAGAATTCGCTATCGAAACCGGCAGCCTCAGCCACCGCTGGGACACCGAGGCCGGGGCGTACCTTTCGGTGCTCGACGCCCAGAAGTACAAGCGTGAATACCACGTCCAGTCGTATCACCTCGTGCCCGCCAACGGCACCGTGTTGCGAACCCAGTCGATCTTCGAAATCGCCCGCTAGACCAGCGATCGCTATTCCCGTCATCCACGCCCGCCCCCCTCATGGGGCGGGCGTTTTTCTTGCGCGTCTGTCCTGTATGGCTAAGGCCGCTCCTTTAAGATGGGGTAATGACCACGCCCCCCACCCCTGATCGCCAAGCCCTGGTTCAGCAAATCGAAAACGTCGGCCTCGTGGCCATCATCAGAGCCAATGCGGCGTCGGGGCTGCTGGAAACCTGCCGGGCTTTGGCGGACGGCGGCGTGACGGTGGCCGAGATCACGATGACCACCCCCGGGCGCTCGACGCCATCGCCACCGCCACCCGAGAACTCGGCGATCGGATGCTCGTCGGCGTCGGTTCGGTGCTCAATCGGCAGGTGGCGGAGCAGGCCATCACCGCGGGTGCCCAGTTTGTCGTCAGCCCGATTTTCAAACCCGAAATCATCGAAGCCGCCCACCAGCACGGCAAACCCTGCTTCTGCGGCGCGTTCACCCCCACCGAAGTGCTCCACGCTTTCGAGGCCGGCAGCGACGTGGTCAAAGTGTTTCCCGCCAACCACTTCGGCCCGCGCTTTTTCAAAGACATCCTCGCCCCCATGCCCCACCTCAAGCTCACACCCACCGGCGGGGTGAGTCTCGAAACCATCCTCGACTGGTTTGCCGCCGGGGCCCACTGCGTGGGCGTCGGCTCATCGCTGGTGCGACGCGAATTGATCGATAAGCAAGACTGGGCCGGGCTCACGAAACTCGCCCGCCGTTACGTCCACGCCGTCGCCGAGGCCCGAGGCTGATCCGTGCCCGCAAGTTTTATTTAATCCACTCAATCGGTGCGCTCCCGCGAGTTCCTGCCGTCACCCGGCCCTTCCTCTCATCTGACCCACGGCCCGCCCTCGGGGGGTTTAATCCTCCCCCCGCTTTTGCGATCCGCATAACCCCTCGCGTGACTCGTCTGATCGATGCGATCGGTCCAGGTTTCGCTGGTCTGGGCCCGTGCTGAATCGGTTGGTTGTCGTGTACCTCAACCCGACTTCTCCCCCCCCCCCTCCCGATCCTCCCCAGCGCGAGATCCAAGATGCAATCCAAAAATTGGCAGGACATGAAAGGCTTGGCCGAGTGCCCCGATTGCCACGACGAATTGGCCGCCTTGTTGCAACACGCCCACAAGTGGGCCCGCTGCCGCTGCGGATGCCGATTCATGCTCCCCTCCGCCAGCATCCTGTTTAATAACGCCGCGGTGTACTTGGTGATCAACGACGTGAGTCTGCAAGATCAGGACCGCCTGGCGGATCTGCAGGTAGCGGGATGATCGGATCGTTTCGCCAGGCCCGACGCCAGGCAAAACCCGTCATGGTCAGGCCGCCGTACATCACATGCGAAGCCCACGGCTCGGGCCACGGCCGTGCTGCGGAAATCTCCGGCGCAGCTTCGCCCCGACATCCGACGCTCGGGTGGGCTACCGCAGAATTTCTTCGATCGTGATTTGTCGTCGCGGTTGCTTCATGGCTCATCTGCGGCAGCAAGGGGTGCCGCCCGTCGTGGTGGAAAAGTCTTCATCGGGAAATTTGACCGGCTTCGTCCAGCCTGTCGGCCGAGTCCGCCACCGGGAGCATAATGGTGAAGACGGTCCCCCGCCCGGCTTCGGAATAGACCGACAGGGTGCCTTTATGTTCTTCCACCAGGCGGCGGGTCGTGGGCAGGCCCAGCCCCGTGCCGCCACGCTTGGTCGAAAAATAAGGCAAAAAGACCTTCTCCGCGGTGGCGGCCTCCATGCCCGGGCCGGTGTCGGTGACCTGCAAGCCCAGCCAGGCGGCGGGGTCGGCATCCCGGGATTTTCGCGTTCGTTTCTTGCGTCGATCGTTTTGGCCAGCGGAATGGGTCAGCCCTTCTGCCGCTTCCGCCTGATGCTCGTCGGCATTGAAAGTCCGCAGAATGAGTTCTTCGGCACCCCCGTGCGGTCGGCCTTTGTCGCGGGCCTCGGTCATCGCCTGGCAGGCGTTGATCAGCAGGTTCAGCAAAGCCTGCTTGAGCAGCGCCGCATCGGCCTGCACGATCGAGTGGCTCGCCTTGAGCTGAGTCCGCAAACGCACCCCCGATTCGTCGGCCTGGGGCTGAAAAAAGTCCACCATCTCTTCGCACAGCTCATTGATGTTCACCGCCGCTCGGTCCAGCACCACCCTCCCGGCAAACCGCAGGTAGTCCTCGAGAATGTCACGCAGCCGCGCGGTCTCGCGGTGCAGCCCGTCGGTCCGCTTGCGGATGCGGGTCAGCCGTTCGCGCGGCGGATCGCCCCGCCGCTGCGGCAGGGTCGAGTCCGGATCGGCCTCAGGCGGCGGCGGCAAGTGCTTGGCCAAGTCCGCCAGATCTTCCTGCACCAGCTGGATATTGAGCCCCAGGGTCGACAGCGGATTTTTAATCTCGTGGGCCAGCCCCCCGGTCATGGTGCCCAGTTCCGCCAGCCGCTCGGCGGCGAGCGTGCGACGCTCCAGCCCCCGGACCCGCGCCGCCTCGCGTCGCGACCACCACCACGCGCCCGGCAGCGTCAACGTCACGCCCAACCCGATCCCAATAAATAAATACGACCAGCCCATCGCTCACACCATAGAGATTCCCCGGCCCCCGCGTCGAGCGTGTGCCGCTGCTCACGACTTTCGCTGAGCATCCATCTGACCCGCCCGAAAGGGCGTGCGACGGTCAATGATCCCCCCCCCTCCCCCCCCCCTCCCTTCCACCCACCTCCTTCCCCTCGGCCGAACACGCATTCACGCAGCACGGCACCAAGATGATCTCGGCAAAACCCCACCCCCGTGAAATGACTCCAAAACGGCGTCATTCTTCGGCGATCACAGGCTTTTCTATTTCGGATTCGATCAGCGTAACCGTTTGGGCTTGGGACCCTTTTTCACCTTCAAGTAAGACGTATTGAACTTCTTGTCCGTCTTTGAGTGAGCGGAAGCCGTCTCCGTCAATTTGAGAGTAATGGATAAATACGTCCTGGCCTTCGGGGCCGAGAATAAAGCCGTAGCCTTTCTTGGGATCGAACCATTTGACGTGGCCAACGATGGTGCGTAATTCAGACATGACAACTCTCCACGGGGGACCGTCGTGGGTGTCACAGTGGGTGTTTGATGAAATCCGGAGTTAGATCTTGGAGCGCATGATTACGGCCGAGTCAGGGACGAACGCTGGCGGATGATCACCTACCAATGGCACAGCGAACGAGGGGCGGGAAAACATGCAGATCAGACGTAGGCTTCAACCCCTGTTGACAGTAACGGGGACTATAGATGTCGCAGACGACGACGAGATGACGGTGGGTCGTCTGCCCCAGATAAACTTCAGCGTCCACACTGCGGCCGGACGCTATGGCCGAAAAAAACAGGTTGGCCGTCGCAACGAAACAAGTTCGACAGCCATCGACTAACCCAATCGTAACACAACTCCCGTGTCGTCCCAAATCATTCTTGACGGTCAAATTATACTCGGCGTGGGTCCGTTTGATCCGCCTCGCGATGGACCGAATGCGGCCCGGCTTAACACCGATCAACCTTCTCGCCGGCGGGCGAGCAGCTTTGCCCGTCGGCGGATGTGAGTGTTGCGGGCAGGGATGCTTACCCTCTCCTTAAAGGTTGCCACTAATAAACCCGAAACTCCGGTCAACATGAACTTCAACTTGAGGCCCAATCAACAACCGCCCGCGGAGATAAGTCCGCGGGCGGTCGTAGAAATTTCATGAAGGGGCGACGCGACGATCAGGCGTCGTCGTCTTCGGTGATGCCTTCTTCTTTCATCGCGGCTTTGCGGGAGAGCTTGACCCGGCCTTGCTCGTCGATGAGCAGGACCTTGACGCGGACCTGATCGCCGACGCTGAGGACTTCGCTGACCTTATCGACGAAGCCGTCTTTGAGTTCGGAGATGTGGCAGAGCCCGTCTTGGCCGGGGATGACTTCGATGAAGGCTCCGAAGTCTTTGATGCTGGTAACGCTTGCCGTTGTAGATCGCGCCTTCCTTGACCTCGGCACAGAGTTTTTCGACTTCTTCGAGGGCTTTCTCGGCCTTGCCGCCGCCGACGGCGGAGATGTAGATCGTGCCGTCTTCTTCGACCTCGATGGTGGCGCCGGTGCATCTCCTGGATGGCGCGGATGGTCTTGCCGCCCGGGCCGATGAGCTTGCCGATCTTCTCGGGGTGGATGGTGGTCGAGAGCATCCGCGGGGCATGCGGCGAGAGCTCTTTGGGGCCGGGGACCTCGGCTTCGATCATCTCGATGATCTGGACGCGGTTTTTCTTGGCCAGTTCGAAGGTCTTGCTTGATCTGCTCCATGGTGAGGCCACGGATTTTGAGGTCGAGTTGGATGGCGGTGATGCCCTCTGCGGGTGCCGGTGACTTTGAAGTCCATGTCGCCGAAGTGGTCTTCCTCGCCCTGGATGTCGGTGAGGTAGACATCGTCTTGCCGCCGTCTTCAGCCTGCGATCATGCCGATGGAGATGCCGGCGACGGGGGCCTTGATGGGCACGCCGGCGTCGAGCAGGGCGAGGCATCCGCCGCAGGCCGAGGCCATGGACGAGCTGCCGTTGGACTCGGTGATGTCGGAGACGAGGCGGACGGTGTAGGGGAAGTCCTTGATGGCTGGGAGGATGGGCAGGAGGGCTTTTTCGGCGAGCTTGCCGTGGCCGATCTCGCGGCGGCCGGGGCCGGTGATGCGTTTGGCTTCGCCGACCGAGAAGGGCGGGAAGTTGTAGTGGAGGTAGAACTTTTCGGAGTATTCTTCGCCCAGGCCGTCGACTTTCTGCTCGTCCTTGCCGGTGCCGAGGGTGGCGGTGACGATGGCCTGGGTTTCGCCGCGTTGGAACATCGAGCTGCCGTGGACGCGGGGCAGGATGCCGGTGTGGCATTCGATGGCCCGCAGGTCGTCGAAGCCGCGGCCGTCGGTGCGGCTGCCGCCGCGGATGATCTCCTTGGTGATCTCTTCTTCGAGGTCGTGGATGGCGACGCCCGCGGCCTTGATCCGGTTGTCCCAGTCGTTGTGCTCGCCCACGCCGGCGGTCTTGTCGGGGCGGGGGAAGTTCTCTTCCTTGAACTCTTGATCGCTTCGCGCACGGCGACCTGACGGTCGAGCTTGTTGCCGTTCGGAAGTCTTGGCGGCTTTGAGTGTCGGGCCGAACTCGGCGACCTTGCTGCGGATCTCGGCGGGAGATGGTGTCTTCGACGACTTTCTTTTCTTTGCCGCCCGCCTTGTCGCGGAGGTGCTTTGATCAGAGTCGACGATCTGCTTGACGTAGTCGTAGCCGAACTCGATGGCATTGAGCATCTGGTCTTCGGGCATTTCGTAGGCCCCGACTTCGATCATGTTCAGGCCGTCTTCGTGGCCGCAGAGAACCATGTCCAGGTCGGAATAGGCGTCCTGGGCGGCGGTGGGCATGATGACGAATTCGCCGTCGACCCGGCCGACGCGGACGTTGCCCACGGGCCCGAGGAACGGCGCGTCGCTGAGGTGCAGCGCCGCGGAGGCGGCGATGCCCGCGAGGACGTCGGGCTCGTTCTGGCCGTCGGCGGCCAGAACCCAGCACTGGATCTGGACTTCGTCGAAGTAGTTGGGCGGGAACAGCGGCCGGATGGGCCGGTCAATGTTCCGCATGGTCAGGATTTCTTTTTGATTCGGCGCGCCTTCGCGTTTACGGAAGCCGCCGGGGAACTTGCCCGCCGCGGCGAGCTTTTCGCGGTAATCGACGGTGAGCGGGAAGAAGTCGAGCCCGGGCCGAGGGTTATCGCGGACCGCGGTGCCCAGTACGACGGTCTCGCCGTACTGGACCATGACCGCGCCGCCGGCCTGCTTGGCGATGACGCCGGTTTCGATCGAGAGGGTCCGGCCGCCGATTTCGAGTTCGACGCGGGTTTGTCCGGTGATGGCCATGATAAAATTCCTAATGACGCCGGGGGCGCGGGAGACGTGAGGGGAGTGGGGGGGGAAGGGGGGGGGGAAGGGGGGGGGTGCCCTATAAATGAAAATCCGGCGGGCCGCACGGCGACCGGTCGGATCAACAAAACACCCCCCGGCAAGAGGCCGGGGCGTGTGAAAAGATGATTTACTTACGGAGGCCCAGCTTCTTGATCAAGTCGAGATAGCGCTGGCGATCGACCTTGGCGACGTATTTCAGCAGGCGGGTGCGGGTGGAAACCATCTGCAGCAGGCCCTTTTGCGAGGCGTAATCGTGTTTGTGCTGCTTGAGGTGTTCGGTGAGTTCGCGGATGCGGAAGGTCAGGATGGCAATCTGGACTTCGGGGCTGCCCGAGTCGTTGTCGCTTCGTTGATATTCTTTGATGACTTCGGCTTTGCGTTCTGCGGTGATGCTCATGGGGGGGAATCAGCTTTCAGGGGTGGAAGACGGTCACCCACGATCAGGCGAAGAAGCCGAGAACGGGGTCGAGGCACGGCAACACGCCGGCCGGGGGGGGTCGGAGAATATAGTCGGCGGCGATGTAAACGGCAAGCCGGCGCGGCTTGTTGGCGGGGCCACGATCAGCCTCGCCGCCGCCGATTACGTCAGTTATTAAATCCACCGCCACCGGCGAAATCCACGGGGTGTGAAACGGGAGGGTCCGATGACGGTTTGGGATTGCCCGGCGATTTGCGCTGCCGGTCAGGGTTAGTGCTTGCGATACCGGCTTATGTCGGTAAAATCGTTATCGGAACGTAGAGGGCTTGAGCTTAAGCCTTCCGCGGCGGGACTGATCCACGGAGGATCCCGAAATCACGTGAACCTGTTCGACGCGGCCGCTACGGAGTGGCCGGGGTCGTGCGGCGGTAAGAAAAAGGATGGTTATGGAGAAGGTTTCGCTTTGCACGTACAGCACCGGTCAGAAGATGGTCCGCGCGGTGCTCGAAGATTGGCGTCGTTTTGCCGGCCCGGCGATCGGCGAGGTAGTGGTCGCGGTATCGAGCCAGGGCGATCCGCCGCAGGTCTACCGGCAGCTGGAGGACGAAGGGGTCATCGATCGGCTGATCGTGATCCCCGCCAACGGCCGTTCGGTAAACGACATCGACACCGTGGGGATCGTGGCGTGTCTGCAGGCGGCCAAATGCGATTATGCACTGCTTACGAAACTCGACACGCTGCCCCATCGTGACGGCAATGAAAACTGGCTCGCCGAGGCGTTAGGAAAGATCCGAAAGCAGAATCTCTGGGGGATGACCGGCTCGTTTCGCCCGGACCAGGCCCGCCCACTTGACGATCGCTATTCGTTGACCCGTCAGTTCAGCAACAATTTCGCGTTGTTGAAACCTGCGGACTATATCGATGCGGTCCGCGACCATTGCGGCGACTGGGTGCTGGACCCGCAGAGTCCATCGTCCACAGAGCTGGGCTTCGACCGCTTCGACACGGAGCGGGCGGTCGATCTCTGGCTAGAGAAACAAGATCGAGACCTGTTGTATCGCGAGGAGCAGCCGGACTGGACAGTGTTCCATGTCAACGTCTGGGGAGACACCCTGGAACGGGTTCGAGAACGCTTCCTCAAGCGGCGGGGCATTGCCAAATACCTTAATCGCTCGGAACTAAGCTACGGGCCGTACCAGTGGCAAAATTACTACAGCCATCCTAAGCCCAACCTGGTCAAGAGAACCCGCGTCCATGTCGGGGCGTGGCGACGAGCGATCACTCAGAGTTCGTGAAGCATTCGGTGGCGAATCGCAGCGGCTGACTTCACCGAGGTGGTAATTTACATCCGGTTTTAACCCCAGGCAACGGTCCACAAAGGTCAACCTCCGCCGACGGGCAGGGTCAGCACCGGCCCGGCGTTCCGCACACTGCCGGCCTGCATCGCAAACAGCTGGCTGATCAGGGCGAAAGTCGTTTTGCTGCTCAGGTCGCTGTCGTCGATATAGAACCAGCGGTCGCGGTACTGGATCTTGACGTAGGCGTTGGCTGGGGCCAGCCAGCCGGTGCGGACACGAAAGAGGTCGTTGGTTTCTTTCTGCCAGTCCACCGCCTGGCCGTCGGCGTATTGTGCGGTAAACACCCGGCCGTCGCGGATGTCGCCGCGGGGCACGTCGACGCCCTGAGAGAGATAGAACATGGCCGACATGAGCGAACGGGGGACGATGGCGATCGAGCGGTCGTTGTCGGTGTCCACCGCCTGCGCGATGCTGTATTCGTTGACATCGGTGTTAAGGTTGAGCGTTCGCTGGATAAAATCGACGCGGTCCCCCAGCCCTTCGCCGGCAATCATACGGAGCTGCGAAACTTGCCCGCGGAGTCCGACGGTGAGCAGCCCCGCCCGCTGGAGATCGCGAAACGAGCGGATGACCCGTTGAAACCGGCGAAAGCCCGGGTCCAGCTGCGGGGTGGGGCCCGACGCCCCGGGGGCGTTCTGGATGCCGTTGATCGATTGAACCGTCAGGCCAAAGAGCGTATCCACGGGCCAGCCGGCGTTGTAGAGGAGTGTGAGCTTGTCTTCGTCAACGGGCTCGAGCATCTGCTGGATATATGACTGCCCGACCACGGGGCGGTAGCTGATGGTGGGGCGTTCGTAAAAACTTTGCGAAGCGCCGATGTTGTAATTCTCGGCATTGGCGGGCAGCAGGGTGGTGCTGCCGTTGATCCGGGTTTCGAGATTGAGCTGCGTGTTGATGCTGGCGATCTGCAGGATCGTGGGCGTGTCGCGATAGCGCAGCCGAACGATGTTAAGCAGCAGCTCCTGATCGCTGGTGACCTGCACCGCCTCGTTGTACGCCAGCCGCCCCGACTCGATCGACGCCGGGCCGATGACCGCGCAGCCGCTGCCGCCGATCAGCAGCACCCCGGCCAGCGCCCCGCCACGCGACCGCCCGATGCCATCCCCTTTCCACACAACTGGGTCACACGCTGAAACATAAAATCAATCGGCGGCGAAACATCTACGCCAGTACGGCAAGCAAACTCATCGCCCCGCTCAAGGCACAGCTTACCAAAACCTCCCGTGCCGACGTTCCCTCCTTGCCCCGAGCCCGCGGTCGATCCGACGGGGCAGCCTGATAAACTGCCCGCATGAACCTCCCCTCCGCCGCTTCGACCCGCCCATCCCATGACGCCGACGGTCAGCCCGCGCCCGACTCCCGCTACGCCAAATCCACCGCCGCCCACGCCCACGCCCGCCGGCTCATGCCCGGCGGCGTCAGCTCCCCCGTCCGGGCCTACCGCGCCGTGGGCCGTGACCCCGTCACCGTCGCCTCCGGACAGGGCGCGATCCTCACCGACATCGACGGCAACACCTACGTCGATTACGTCGGGTCCTACGGCCCGCTCATCCTCGGCCACGCCCCCGAAACCGTCATCACCGCCCTCGCCCAGGCCGCGCAGAATGGCACCAGCTTCGGCATGCCCACCCTGGCAGAGTCCGAACTGGCCCAGCGCGTCATTGCGGCCGTGCCGGGCATCGAGGTCGTCCGTTTCGTCAACTCCGGCACGGAAGCCGCCATGTCCGCCATCCGCCTGGCGCGCGCCGCGTCGGGTAAGAACAAAATCATCAAATGCACCGGCTGCTACCACGGCCACACCGACGGCCTGCTGGTCTCCGCCGGCAGCGGCGCCACCACCCTCGGCGTGCCCTCCAGTGCCGGCGTGCCCGCCTCCGTCACCGCCAATACCTTATTAGTCCCCTATAACGACCTGCCCGCGGTCCGCCAAGTCATGCAGCAGCACGGCGACGACATCGCCGCCATGGCGGTCGAGCCCATCGCCGGCAACATGGGTTGCATCCCGCCCCACCCGCCGGGCACCGCCGGCGACCACGACCCGGGCTACCTCCAAGGCCTGCGCGAACTCTGCGACGATTTCAATATCCTTCTGCTCTTCGACGAAGTCATGACCGGCTTCCGCGTCGATCTCGGCGGCGCTCAGGCCCGCTACGGCGTTACCCCCGATGTGACCTGCCTGGGCAAAATCGTCGGCGGGGGACTGCCCTGCGCCGCCTACGGCGCCAGCGTCGCGATCATGCGGCATGTCGCCCCCGACGGACCCATGTACCAGGCCGGCACCCTCAGCGGCAACCCCCTGGCCATGGCCGCGGGAATCGCCATGCTCGACGCCCTCGCCGCCGACGATGCCGCGATTTACCAACGGCTCGAAGCGACCTCCGCCCGCCTCGAAGCCGGCCTCCGCCGAGCCGCCGACCACGCGGACCTGCCCATCTACCTCACCCGCGTCGGCTCGATGATGTGCGTGTTCTTCGTTAACGCCCCGGGCGACACCGTCACCAACTATGCTCAGGCCACCGCCACCCGCACCGACCGCTACGCCGCGTTCTTTAACGCCATGCTCGACCACGGCGTCATGCTAGCCCCCGCCGCCTTCGAAGCCTGGTTTATCTCCGCCGCCCACGACGACGACGCAATCGATCAAACCCTCGCCGCCGCCGAGCCCGCCTTCGCCGCCGCCGCAAAAATCAAGTGACCCCCCTCATCATCACCTGTCAGTAAAAAAAACACACTTCCTTTCCTCTCAAAATCACCACTCACCACTCACCACTAACTAATTCCATGCCTCCCCCTCCCACCTCGACCTCCACCCCCACCCTCGCCCTTTGTACCTTCAGCACCGGCGACACCCTTGTCCGTGAAGTCCTCCAGGACTGGCTGGATTTTCTTCCCTCTCGCCCCGATCGCGTCATCGTCTCCACGCTGCTCCGGGACCGACATGACGCCTCCCGCGACGTCCACCCGGTTTACCGCGAACTCGTTGACGAAGGCTTGATCGATCAGCTCATCGAGCTCGACGCTCCGGGCCTCGACGGCCGAACCGCCGAGACCCTTGGTACCCTCTCCGCTCTCCACGCCGCCGACACCGACCTCGCCCTCCAGATCAAGCTCGACACCCTGCCCTTCCGCGCGGGTCACGCGGACTGGCTGGACGAAGCCCGGGCCATCCTTCATGACGGCGAGTTTTTCGCTTTCACCGGCTCGATGTCCGACTATGACGCCACCCCGCTTCCCCGCGTTGCCGACCGCGAACTTCCCCCCGGCCGGTATTACCAAACCCAGCGCTTCAGCGTCAACTTCGCCCTCGTCCAGCCCCGGGCTTTCGTCCAACGCGCCGTCGACACCCTCGGTCAGTGGTGCCTCGATCCCCCGCAATTCGTCGCCCGCGGCGGGGATGAAACGTCCCGCTTTGCCGTCGAAACCGTCGTCAACGACGCGATCGCCCGCGACGGCCTCGCCTGCTTTTCCCGCAACGAAACCCCCGACTGGACGATCTTTCACGTCAACGTCTGGGGCAAGACCCTCGCCGGCGTGCACAGACCGCTACCGCCGTCGCGACAAGATCACCCCCTTCCTCAACCGCGGCGACATCCCCCCGGCCAAGCATCGCGACCTCTGGAACTGGCAGTACGGCACCCCCGCCCCTCCCCTCCTCCGCCGCCTCCGCATCAAACTCGGCCGCCTCCGTCAAAAACGCCGCTCCTAATCCCCCCCCCTCATCCCCCCCCCCTCATTCCCCTCACCCCCCCGGCACTGGTCGCTTAAGCGACCAGGCCCACCTCCCAATAAGCCAAGCATCCCCCCCCCCCTCGGTACAAATCACGCCGCTTCGCTTCACCCCGCCCCAACCTTTATCATGTCCCCCCGCGAAGCTCTCGCCTCGCGGGATTCTGTCCCACCCGCCCGTTTCCCCACGCCTCCCTCCACCCTTTACTCCCGATCGAGCCCGCCCATGGCCTCTGCCTCCTTCACCATCCTCGCCGCCGACAAAATCGCCGACGAAGGCTTGGACTTTGTCAACGCCCAGCCCGACGCCGTGCTCCTGGACCGCCCCGACCTGGTGGAACTCAATAAGGAAAAGGGTCAGGACGCCGTCGATGTCAAAGTCGGCGGACTCTTGGCCGGCGGCGGCATCCACGCCATGGTCGTCCGCTCGGGCATCAAAGTCACCGCCGCCATGCTCGCAACCCCCGGCGACCTGCGGATCATCGCCCGCGCCGGCGTGGGGGTCGACAACATCGACCTCGCCGCCGCCACCGCCGCGGGCATCCTCGTGGTCAACACCGCCGAGGCCTCAACCATCACCACCGCTGAGCACGCCTTCACCCTCATGATGGCGCTGCTACGCAACGTCGGGCCGGCCTACAAAACCATGACCGACGGCGGCTGGGACCGCAACCGGTACAAAGGCCGACAACTCCACGGCATGACCCTCGGCGTCGTGGGCCTCGGCCGCATCGGCCGCACCGTCGCCGAACGCGCCTTGGCCTTCGGTATGAACGTCTTCGGCTACGACCCGTTCGTCAACACCGACATCCAGATCGGCGACCACACCGTCAAGACCTACCGCAGCTTCCCCGACATGGTCCCCGCCGTCGACGTGCTCTCCTTCCACGTCCCCAAGACCCCCGAAACCACCGGCATGCTCAATGCCCAGACCTTCAGCAAATGCCAGCACGGCATCTACGTCATCAACGCCGCCCGCGGCGGCATCGTCGACGAAGACGATCTGATCGCCGCCTGCGACTCCGGACAATGTGCCGGTGCCGCCCTCGATGTGTTCACCACCGAACCTCCCGCCCCGGACTCCCCGCTCCGCCGCCACCCCAAAATCCTGGTCACCCCCCACCTCGGCGCCAGCACCCAGGAAGCCCAGACCGCCGTGTCGGTGGACGCCGCCAAAGCCTGCCTCGCCTACCTCCGGGGCGAGGGCATCACCGGCGCGGTCAACGCCGGCGGCGTCCGCGTCGATCTTACCGACCTGCAACACGCCTACGTCGGCCTCGCCGACCGCATGGCCCGCCTGCTCAGCCCCATGATCACCCGCGGCATTGCCTCGGTCGACATCGAACTCTGCGGCAGCGACCTCGGACCCGCCGCCGGCACCATCGAACGCACCGCACTCGTCGGCCTGCTCCAACGGCACTTCGATACCCCCCTGAACGTCATCAACGTCGGCAACGTCGCTGAGCAACGCAACATCGCACTCCGCACCACCCAACGCGACCACACCAAAGCCGCCCCCACCCAGCTCACCCTCACCGTCCACGGGCCCGCGGGCAGCATCGATGACCAGCCCGCCCACGAAGCCGATAAGGTCCGCCGCATCGTCGGCCGTGTCTACGACGACCTCAAACCCCGTATCGTCGAAATCAACGGCTACAAGATGGATATGGTCCCCGCGGGCCACATGGCCATCGTCCAAAACGACGACCGCCCCGGCATGATCGGCCTCATCGGCACCGAGTTCGGCGAGGCCGGCGTCAACATCGCCGACATGACCATCTCCGCCCGCCCCCACCCCGCCGCCCCCGGAAGCACCGAACCCACCGGCGGCACCGCCCTCATGCTCCTCAAACTCGACGCCCCCGCCCCCCCAGCCCTCCAACAAAAAGTCCTCGCCCGCGACGGCATCCTCAAACTCGCCACCGTCCAGCTCCCCGGCGTGTAACCCCACTTTCCCGTGGGTCAGACCTACCGGCTTGACGTAGTTCAATAGCGTCTCGCGCGGGGCTCAGCCTGTCTAACCCGATTGAGACATCATTTGGGCGACTCACCCCCAGCGGTTAAGATACGCGGCGGAACTCCTCCTGCCCGTATCGAGACCGTTTGCCGATGCCCACGACCACCAATCCTCCCGAACACCTGCCCGCTTCCGCGGCCGAGGTGCAAGACATGATCGACCGCCTCCACCTCAAGCCCGGCCACGCCGCGGTCGTGGGACTGCAGTGGGGCGACGAGGGCAAGGGCAAAGTCGTCGATCTGCTCACCGCCGGGTTCGACGTCGTGGCCCGCTACAACGGCGGGGCCAACGCCGGCCATACCGTCTGCGTCGATGATAAAAAATACGCCCTGCACCTGATCCCCTCGGGCATCCTGTACCCCGATAAGCTCAATGTCCTGGGCAACGGCGTGGTCATCGACCCCGAGCAGGTCGTCAAAGAAATCAACGGCCTCCGCGAACAAGGGCTCAAACTCGACGACAACTTCATCATCAGCGACCGGGCCCACGTCGTCCTGCCGTATCACAAAATTCAGGACGCTCTGCAGGAAGCCGCCTACACCAGGCCCAACGCGATGGATCAGTCCGTCGAAGGCATCGGCACCACCGGCCGCGGCATCGGGCCCTGCTACGCCGACAAAGCTCTCCGCTCCACCGCCGTCCGTATGGCCGACCTGCGCGACCTGGGCCAACTCGAACACCAACTCCACCGCATCGTCCCGATCAAAAACGCCACCCTCGCGGCCCTCGCCGATTACGCCGATCAGCCCTATCAATCCATCTTGGTCGAAGATTTGCTGGCCTGGCTTCGTCCCCTGTCCGAGCAACTGGTCCCGCACCTCGCCGATACCGCGACCCGTTTGCACGGTTGCATTGCCAAAGACCAGCGGATCCTCTTTGAAGGCGCCAACGCCACTCTGCTGGACATCGACCACGGCACCTACCCCTACGTCACCTCCAGCAACTGTTCTTCGCTGGGCGTGCACACCGGCACCGGCGTCGCCGGCCACCATGTGACCAACGTCATCGGCATCGTCAAGGCCTACCAAACTCGCGTCGGCGGCGGGCCGATGCCTACCCAACTCGACGACGCCACCGGCGACCGCATCCGCGAAGTGGGCCGGGAATACGGCACCACCACCGGCCGCCCCCGCCGCTGCGGCTGGCTCGACCTCGTGGCCCTCAAATACACCGCCACCGTCAGCGGCGCGACCGGCCTCGCGATCATGCTCCTCGACGTCCTCGCCGGATTGCCGGAACTCAAGGTCTGCACCGCTTACAGACTTGACGGCCAAACCATCGAAAACTTTCCCCCCGACACCGACGTCCTTGCTCAAGTTCAGCCGGTCTACGAAACCCTCCCCGGCTTCGACCAAGACGTGACGGATTGCACCAACTTCGATCAGCTGCCCGAGCACGCCAAACGCTACCTCAAGTTTATCGAAGACTTTCTCGCCACCCCCGTGGTCATGGTCAGCGTGGGCCCAAAACGCTCGCAATCCATCTTCCGCTGACCCACGACGCCGGCGACCGATGCTCCGCTCCCCGCGATGGACCCGCCATGCCCCCAACTCAGCCATCTTCAATCGGTGAGCGAACATCAGTCCTGCCCCGTCACCTCGCGGTCATCATGGACGGCAACGGCCGGTGGGCCCAGGCCCGGGGACTCCACCGTTCGGCCGGCCACCGCAAGGGCGCTGACCGGGTTCCGCCCCTGGTCGAAACCTGCTCGAATCTCGGCCTCGAAGTATTGACCCTCTACTCCTTTTCAACCGAGAACTGGACCCGGGATCACGACGAGGTCAGCTTCCTGATGGACCTCTACGTCGAATACCTCAGGGCCCAGCGACCGCAATTGATGGAGAACAACATCCGTTTCCGACAGATCGGCCGACGTGACGGTTTGCCCCCGGCGGTCCTGAAAGAACTGGATCAATCCACCGAGCTTACCGCCGAACACGACGGACTCACGCTTTGCCTGGCGATTAACTACGGCAGCCGATCCGAAATCACCGATGCGGTAGTCAAACTCGCCCGCCAGGTCAAAACGGGATCGCTCGATCCGGAGGCGATCACGTCCGAGATGATTTCTAACGAGTTATATACGGCCGGACTGCCGGACCCGGACTTGTTAATAAGAACCGCGGGTGAGTTACGCCTGAGTAATTACCTGCTGTGGCAACTCAGCTACGCCGAGATTCATGTCACCGATGTGGCCTGGCCGGATTTCGACGAGAAAGAACTGCTTAAAGCATTCGAGGCTTACGGCCGCCGGGTCCGCAAGTTCGGGGCGGTGGTTTAACGCATGGCCAAGACTGACCTGACTTTGGATTTATCGCATCGCCCCCGCCGCAACCGGCGATCTTCGGCGATACGAAGTTTAGCCCGGGAAACGCGTCTGGCGGCAGAACAACTGGTCTATCCGCTGTTTTTGCATCAGGCGGATAACGATCAGATGTTGGACGCCTTGCCCGGGCAAACGCGGTGGTCAGTAGCGGGCTTGGTCGATGAAGTGGGTCGCGTTACACAACTTGGCGTAGACAAGTTCGTGCTGTTTCCGAAAATTGAAGAATCTTTGAAGTCGGTCGAGGGTGTCGAGGCTGCAAATGCCGACGGGCTGTACCCTGCGGCGATCCGGGCGGTCAAGTCGGCGTATCCGGCGGCCTGCGTGATCACGGACGTGGCTTTAGACCCGTATTCCTCTGACGGCCACGACGGGATCGTGAACCAGCAAGGGGTGATCGACAACGATGCGACGATCCAAGTCCTGGTTCGGCAAGCCATCGTGCACGCCCGGGCGGGGGCCGACATCGTGGCTCCGAGTGACATGATGGACGGGCGGGTGGGAGCGATCCGGGCGGGACTGGACGGGGCGGGTTTTGGGGAAGTGGGCATCATGGCGTACTCCGCCAAGTATGCGTCGGCCTATTACGGACCTTTTCGGGGAGCGCTCGACAGTGCGCCGCGGCAGGGGGGTGGTCCTGCCGGACCGGGCAAGCCGATCCCGGGGGATAAAAAGACTTACCAGATGGACCCCGCCAATGTGCGGGAGGCGCTGCGAGAAGTGCAGCTCGATGAAGCGGAGGGCGCCGACTGGGTGATGGTCAAGCCGGCGGGGCCGTACCTGGACGTGATCCGGGCGGTGCGAGAGCATACGCATCTGCCGGTGGCGGCCTATCAGGTCAGCGGGGAATATCTGATGATTAAAGCCGCGGCCGCCAGCGGGTGGATGGATGAGCGGGCGGTGGTGATGGAAAGTCTGCTAGGGATTCGGCGGGCCGGGGCGGATGCGATCCTGACTTACTTTGCTCCCCAGGTCGCCGAATGGTTGACGGAAGACTGAATCTCAATGCGGGAAAGGTGACAGGTGATCCGGTTTTTTGCGGGTGGATCTTCGCCGTGGCGGATGCGAGAGCACGATGAAGCACTTTTTGGATCGGGTTGTCTCAGCGGGGATCAATTTGGGGGTGGCGGTGTACCGCGGGACCTTGGGGATGTGGCTGGGGGGGTATTGTCGGTTTGAGCCGACGTGCAGTCAGTACATGCTCGACGCGGTGGCGAAGCACGGCCCGTGGCGGGGCGGGTGGCGGGGGATCAAACGCATCGGGCGGTGCCACCCGTGGGGGGGGTGCGGGTGTGACCCGGCCTAGCTGGAGCGCGAAGTTTAAAGGTCGACGCTTGATCCTGGAAATCGAAATCTGCGGATAAGGACCTCGACTTTAGATTATCGATGGGAACTCGGAATCGCAGGGGCGATCCTTCAAGCGGAGAGGATCGCGTCGATCTTTTTAAGTTGGTCGTCGGTGAAATCGAGGCGTTGGGCGGCGGCCACGTTCTCGGTGATTTGCGCGGGGCGGCTGGCCCCGATGAGGGCCGAGGTGACGCGGGGGTTGCGGAGGGTCCACGACAAGGCCATCTGGGCCAAGGATTGATCGCGGTCCTGGGCGATGTGATTGAGTGACTTGAGCTGCTCGACCAACTCCGGCGTGACCCGGTCTTCGTTGAGAAAGCCTGCTTTGGCCTTGGCGCGGGAATCGTCGGGGACGCCGTGGAGGTACTTCGGGGTGAGCAGTCCCTGGGCCAAGGGGCAGAAAGCGATGACGCCCAGGCCCAGGTCGTCGATGACCGGCAAAAGGTCGGACTCGATGCCCCGGTTGAGCATGGAGTAGTTGGGCTGGTGGATGATGGGTTTGACCAAACCTTCGCGGTCGCAGATTTCCAGGGATCGGCGGGTCATTTCGCCGGAGTAGCTGCTGATGCCGGCGTAGAGGGCTTTGCCCGAGCGGACGGCGGTGTCGAGAGCGCCGAGCGTTTCTTCGAGGGGGGTGTTGGGGTCGAAACGGTGGGAATAGAAGAGGTCGACGTAGTCCAGGCCGAGGCGGCCGAGTGACTGGTCGAGGGAGGCGAGCAGGTATTTCCGGCTGCCCCATTCTCCGTAGGGCCCGGGCCACATGTTGTAGCCGGCCTTGGTGGAGATGATGAGCTGATCGCGGTGGTGGGAGAAATCATCACGCAGGACACGGCCCACGCGGGACTCGGCGGTGCCGGGCGCGGGGCCGTAATTGTTGGCCAGGTCGAAGTGGGTGATGCCGTGGTCAAACGCGGCGAAGAGCATGTCGCGGACGTTCTGATGGAACTCGGCTTCGGGCAGTTGGCGGGAGTCGGTGCCGGCGTCGCCGAAATTGTGCCAGCAGCCGAGGCTGATGGCGGGCAGCAGGAGGCCGGAGTTGCCGCAGCGGCGGAACCAGTCGGCGGGGGGTGAGGTGTATCGGTCGTCGGCGGGGGTGTAGGCAGTTGTCATGGTTTGAAGATCATAGAGGGTGAGGGGAAAGATAAAAAATGCCCATTTCGCGGGCGGGGTGGGATGGTGGATCGGATTGACTTGTCAAAGAGGGAGCCGGGGGTTCGCCCCGCCGTCTCGCCGTGGCAAGCAATTGGGTGGGGGTGGTCAAGGCAGTTTCACCGCAGAGCACGCAGCGGGTGGCTGAGGCGACGGGGGGGCGTGAGGGGGGGGAGGCAAGTTTGTAACCGCGGATGGACGCGGATTGACGCGGATAAGAATGAGAAAACGAGGCGAGATTGGGTTATGGGAGTTTGTGGATTTGAAATTTGGTAGCGATCTTTAAAGTTTGTGTTTGCTTAACTTCAAAACCACTGTCTAGAACTTGCTCACATCCGGTGTCCACTATTTCCAACACGCCTGCCTTGATCCGCGTCCATCCGCGTCCGTCCGCGGTTCCAACCTGCCTTCTGTCTTTTCTCGTTGCCTCTCGTGACCTCTCGTGTTCTCTGGGGTGAAACTGCCTTGACCGGAACCTGCAACTCTCGACCGTCGATCAGCGGGAACCGACCCGGGGGGGGTAGGGCAAGGTCGCGCCCCTGGCATCGCCAACGCCCGCTGATGTGCAACAGCCCGGGATCCCCGAAACGGTCCCGCCCGCGGCCTTGCCGGTCGGCGGACGGGTTTGATCGGGGCCCGATACCGAGGGGGGGTGCGGCGTCGGGGTGCGCGGGTTGGCGACGCGGCGGGGGATCAGCTTGAATCACGGAGGGCACGGAGACACGGAGGGCACGGAGGGGAGAAAAGATGAGGAGGGGGGGGCGAATGGGGTGTTTTTTGGCGGGCATGCTGGAGGCATGTTTGCCTGAGATTGTGGGTTGATCGGTGCGCACCGGGCGGTCGTGGTATTCGTGATGGTCGGGGTGAGGTTAGGTGGTGGGGTCGAGGGGTGGGCGTTGGCGGTCTTGTTGGCGGGCGAGGTCGTGGCCGAAGCGGAAGAGGACGAGTTCGCAGGCGTTGCATTTCCAGGCGGGGAGTCGGTTGGGACGGAGGATGGCGTGGGTGCCGGGGATGGACTCGGCGAAGTCGCCGTAGGGTCCTTCGGCGCGTCGCATCCAGTGGAGTCCTTGGGAAACCGCGACGTGACCGACGAGCATGCGATGGCTGCATTGCGGGCAGCGGAGGGTATCGTGGGCGGGGTCGGCCATGGGGGAAGTTTAGGCCGGGCATCTGAGCCAGAGGGCATCGTCAGGCGGGGTTGGGCGGGAGTGACTGGAGATAGCTCAGCAGGGCGAGAAACGCGAGGATCACGCCAACGATCTCCATTGATTCTTCGATCGTGGCGGTGAGGAAATACTGCCAGGAGTCACGTCCGACGGTATCGAAGGCGAGCCCGCCGAGCATCTCGGTGCCGACGGCACCCCCGAAATAGACGGCCGCGGCGACGAGCAAGCGCCGAGGCAGAGGGCGGGGCAAGCCTAAAACCCAAGGCAGCAAAACCACGCACGCCACGACAAGAATCGGCAGGGCAATCAGGACCCAGGCGTACCGAAAGACGCCGGTGGCGTGAACGCGATCGCTGAGCATTTCACCCAGCGTCTCGTGGACCGAGATGGATTCATCGATCGACATCAGCACCAGCAGGCTGCCGACCAGTGCCCACTGCCAAATGGAGGCTTGAGCGGTTTGTCGGAACCGATGGTAGATCAATCCGCAGAGGACCCCGCAGCCCAGCAGGAGGGTGGAAGAAAACCAGGCGGGCAGGGTGAGTTCGGTGGTGAGGCTGAGCTTGTCAACCAGCCGGTAGGCGAAAGGGTGGGACGTAAAGTGAAAATAATAAAAGCGGAAAAGATGGCCCAGCAGGAGCAGGCCAAAGATACCGAGCAGACAGCGTCCGATGCGGCGGACGGAAGGGTGTGGAGTCTCGGCCGGAAGAACGGTACGCGAGTCAGGGGCGGGCAGTCGGAGCGAATGCTCACGGGCGATATGCGACATAGTAAGGCATAAAAGGGGGCGGCAGGGAAGGTACTGTCGTTAGGATTGTATGAGCAGTTCGCGATGATTGAAAGCGCAACTTATCCGCAACACGCGATTTAATCGCGGTTTAGATAAAGGCTGGAGATATCTGATCAACGAGTGCTCAGAGACGATGGGGGTGAGGCCCGAAGCTGGCTTGGTAGAAATCGACGACGTGGGTGCCGGGGGGGACGATGTGGTTGATGCGTTGGTGGTCGTCGGTAGACAGGGTGATGTCCATCGCGGCGAGGTTGTCCTGGAGTTGTTCGAGGGTGCGGGGGCCGACGATGGGGGCGGTGATGCCGGGCTGGTCGCGGCACCAGGCGAGGGCGAGTTGGGAGAGGGTGCAGGATTTTTCGTCGGCGAGGGTTTGGAGGGCGTCGACGGCGTCGAAGGCCGCGGTGTTTTGGAGCATGGCGGAGCGGCCGTGCTGGCCGTCGGAATACCGGCCGCCCTCGGTGCCGGCGTCGTCGTGATCGGGTCGTTGATATTTGCCGGTGAGGAAACCGCCGGCGAGGGGGGACCAGGGGATGATTCCCAGGCCGAAGGTCTGGCAGGCGGGGATGAGTTCGCGCTCGATGCGGCGGTCCAGGAGGTGGTAGGGGGGCTGCTCGGTGACGAAGCGGTTGAGGTGGAGGCGTTCGCTGGTCCAGAGCGACTCGACGAGTTGCCAGGCGGCGAAGGTCGAGCAGCCGATGTAGTTGACTTTGCCGGCCTTGATTACGTCGTCGAAGGCGCGGAGGGTCTCATCGATGGCGCACTCGGGGTGGGGCCGATGGATCTGGTAGAGGTCGATCCAGTCAGTCTGGAGACGGCGGAGCGATTCGTCGATCTGCTCGACGATCTGGCGGCGGGAGTTGCCCCAGCGGTTGGGGTTAAGCTTGGCGTGGAGGCGTTGGACCTGGGCGGTGGCAGAGGTGTCGTCTTCGGGCGGGGCCTGGTGCATGTTGCCGTGGCACTTGGTGGCGAGCACGATTCGGTCGCGGTGGCCGTTGCGGTGCAGGGCTTCGCCGACGACTTCTTCGGACCGGCCGTTGACGTAAACATTGGCGGTGTCGATGAAGTTGATGCCCGCATCGAGGGCGTGGTCGATGATGGTGTAGGAGTCGTCGGCGGCGGTGCGGCCGCCGAACATCATGGTGCCCAGGCAGAGGGGCGAGACGCGGATGCCGGTGCGGCCGAGGTTGCGGTATTCCATGGAGTGGGGTCCGGGGTGCGGGGTGCGGGGGCCTGGGTTGGGGATATGGGGCCGAGGTTACATGATATTGGGTGCGGGTAAAGGAGTTTCCAGATGACGGACTAAACGGTCGTGTGATGCGGTTACGGCGATGCAGCGGGGGAGACGTCGGGCTTGCGTGCGTCCTGCAGGAGGATGATGCCGGTGACCGCGAAGATGATTCCGAGCACGGCCCCCGCGGTCCACAGCCGGAGCATGAGGGTCATGGGCAAGAGGAAGGTGCTGACCTGCCAGACGACGGCGAGGACCAGGCGCAGCAGGTCGCCGCGATGCTCGGCGGTGTCGGGTTGTTTCCATGCCTTGGGCCAGAGACCCAGCGGGCGGATCTGCTGATAAAACGAGGAGAGGGTTTCGCGATCCACCGCCGCGGTGGCGTAGGTGCCGAGGAGGCAGCCGAGCAGGGAGGCGAGGCCGACGCTGCCGAGGATGGCGACGTCGGTGAAGGCATTGTTTTGCACGATGACCCCGAGGTGCTCACCGAAGCCAAGGGTGGCGGGGCCGTCGATGAAGGTCCAGGCGAAGGCGGCGAGGAAGCCGGTGGCGACGCCGAGGGTGAAGCCCCAGCCGTTGAACCGGGCCCAGAACCAGCGGAGGGCGAAGGGGATGAGGAACGCGGGGAAGAGCTGGATCACGATGGTGACCCAGACATCGACCACGCCGTCGGCAAAGAGCAGGGCGAGGGTGAGGCCGGCGGCAACGATCGCGGCCGAGGCGAGGTAGCCCCAGAGGACTTGGGCCTTATCGCTGACGGTCGGCGAAAGCGGCCGAACGATGTCGCGGACGACGTAGCTGGCCCCGGCATTGATGGTGCTGTCGAAGGTGGACATGCTCGCGGCAAAGATCGCGGTGACCAGCAGGCCGCGGATGCCCACGGGAAACAGGTCGCTCAGCAGCACGCCGGTGAGGATCTCTTCGGGATTGCTGCGGCCCAGACCCAGGTGGATGGCGAGGATGGCAAAACCCAATACCATTGGCCAGCGGAAGCTGAAGAGCACGGTCCAGAGCATGCAGAGTTTTTTGACGGTGGGGATGTCCTGGGAGGCGTAGAAGCGTTGGGCCATGTAGGCGGACCCGCCGCTGCCGCCGAGGCCTTCAAGCAGGCCCTTGCCGATCCAGAAGCAGAGGAACAGGAGGAAGGGGGAGTAGGACTCGGTAGAAATTTGGATCAGTCCCCGGCCGGCGTCACCCTCACCCTTGTCACCGGTGACGACGTGTTCCAGGCCTTGATTCATCACCGGCACCGCCGAGTTGTACCTCGCCCCCGGCCACTGCTCCAGCAACTCCGGCGTCACGTATCCCGCCGCCAGCACCGCGACATAAATGGCCGCAAACCCGATCAGCCCGGCCTGCACCACGTCCGTCCAGATCACGCCGTAGAGCCCGCTGACCATCGTGTAGAGCAGCGCGACCACCGCCATCGCCACGGCGCAAGTCGTTTGGTCATACGGCAAGAATGCCGCGAGAAACTTCCCCGCCGCCGCCAGGAAGAAGACCACCATCCCGACGGTAATCACCAGGTAGGTCGCCGCCGCGGTAAACCGAGCCGCCTTGCCCGCCCCCCCGGTGCCGAAGCGCAGGTGCATCCATTCGCCGGTGGTCACCACGTTGGACCGCTGGTGCCACTTGCCCATGAACGCGAGAAACACCGCGATGGGCAGCACGACGCCGCCGCGCATCTCGATGAAGAACCCGTGCAGGCCGTAGGTGTAGATCAGCGCGATGATGGTCATCGTGCCCGCGGCATCGAGGTTCGACGACATGCCCGAAGCCCCCAGCGCCCACCACGGCATCTTTTTGCCCGCCAGGAAATACGACTCGCTGCCCTTCGCCGCCCGCTTGGCGAGAAGAAACGACTTGCCGATCAGGATGAGGAGATAAGCGGCAATGATGCCGTAATCGAGAAACGCCATAGTCCGACCTTAATCAATCTCGCGTCAGGTTCAACCACCCGCAAGGCGAACGTCTACTTTTTCCAAGGCCACCGCCGGATCGAGCGGTTGCTCGATAATCAAATTTCAGTGTCACTGAGTGCCGTTTGCATTACCGATCAGCGCATGAATTTAAGTCGATACCGCTGCCCCTGCCGCCCCGGATGCGATACCGCATACGCTTCGATCTCGAAGGGATTGCCGGTATAGGCATGCCGGCCCGCGCGTCTCCGCCATCAGCGAAGCCAGCCCGTACGCCGGCAAAAACAACGGCCCCCACCGCTCATACTGCCGCACATGCACCCGCTCGTGGACCCGTGTCCGCGCGGCGTGGTAGCGATCCAGCGCAAACACCACGTGGCCGAGGGTCAGCGCCGCGGCCCCTCCGGGCCGTCGCCAGGTCCCGGACGTGGGCATGAGTTTTAGGACGCCCCCCACCAAACCGCCGCTGACTTCCAATACGCCGTCGTACCACAGCATGCTGCCGGCTCGAGATCGCGGCAGCACCATCTGACTCAACAGCCACAACGTGATGGCGCACGTCAATGCCAAGAGCGAGTTGGGACTGGCCCAGGCATAACGTAAAATCGATCGGACGACTTTCGGCAACGCGGGACTCAGTCCGCGAACAATGGCGTGCTGAGATACCGTTCGCCGAACGAGCAGCCGATGGTCACGATGAGCTTGCCCGGGTTGGCCTCCGCCACCCGGCAGGCGACGCAGGCGTTGGCCCCCGTCGAGATGCCGCCCAGGATGCCTTCCTGTTTCGCCAGGCGTTTGCCCCACGCAAACGACTCATCGTTGGTCACCGTTTCGACCCCGTCGATCAACTTCACGTCAAGATTTTTGGGCACAAAACCCGCGCCGATCCCCTGGATTTTGTGGGGCCCCGGGTCGCCGCCGGAGATCACCGGCGAGTGCACCGGCTCGATGGCATACAACTTCACGTTCGGATTTTTCTCATTCAGGTACTTCCCCGCGCCGCTGATCGTGCCGCCCGTACCGACCCCCGCCAGGAAGATATCGACCTTGCCGTCGGTGTCGTTCCAGATCTCCGGCCCGGTCGTCTCGTAATGCACCTGCGGGTTCGCGGGGTTTTCAAACTGCTGGGGCATAAACGAATTATCGGTGGTCCCCACCAATTCCGCCGCTTTTTCGATCGCGCCCTTCATCCCCTTGGCGGCTTCGGTCAGCACGAGGTTGGCGCCCAGCGCCTTGAGCAGCGACCGCCGCTCGACGGACATCGACTCGGGCATGGTCAGCGTCAGTTGATAACCCTTGGCGGCGAAGACGAACGCCAGCGCAATGCCGGTGTTGCCCGACGTCGGTTCGATGATATGGGTCTTTGGATTGATCGAGCCGTCACGTTCTCCCGCTTCGATCATCGCCTTGCCGATGCGGTCTTTGACCGACGCCAGCGGGTTGAAGAACTCCGCTTTGATATAGACCGACGAGCCGTTGTCGGGCGCGACGCGGTTGAGCTTGATCATCGGCGTGTTGCCGACGGTGTCGGTGATCCGGGAATACGTTTGGCCGTGCAGCAAGTGGTCGGCGGGAGTGACGGTAGACATAAGGAAGCTCCAAAAGCAGAAGAAGCGGCAGGATTCGGCACGGGCAGCGGTCAACGGACAGCGGAAAACAAATCACTCCGCTTCAGAGTGCAGACGGCAACGCGACCGTCCGCTCCGTCTTTCATCGTAGCAACCCCGCACCCGGCCCGACAAGTTCACCAACAACTTGATCACCGATGCCCCTGAGAACTAACCATCAAAGGTTTGAAATAATCCACCTCCCCTAAATGCATAAATCAACTGATAAAACCAGCGTTCTTTCCCGCTGCAAAAACCGCCTTCGGTAAGGCGCTCATCCCGCTACCGACTCAGCTGCCCGCCAAGCCAAACCATCCCCCGGACCCATCACCGTCGACCCCGCCGATTTGCGGTCGTCCACCCACCCCGCGACGCTATATCCATGACCCACGCCCCCCCCAGCCCCCGTGATTCGCGCAGGGTCGCGCCCCGTCGTCCTTGGCGCACGGTCCTGCTTCGCCTGCTCACCCTCAGCGTGATCACGGTACTGGCTATGTTGGTTGTCCTCTGGATCGGCCAGCGCCGCCTGATCTACCCCGGTGCCTGGATGCAGCACGCCCAGGGTCCGCCGCCCGCCGGCGAGTTTGAACTTTGGAGCCTCGATCTTGAAGCCGCCGACGGCAGGTCCCAGGCCCCCCGCGTCCACGCGCTGCTGCTGCCCGGACACGACGCCACCGCCGACCGGCCCGGACCGGCCGTGGTCTTCCTCCACGGCAACGGCGAAGTCATTCAGCAGTGGGCCCCCGAACTCGACTGGTACGCCCAGCAGGGCATCACCGTCCTCATCCCTGAATACCGCGGCTTCGGCACCTCCGCCGGCTCGCCCTCGCAGTCCCCGATTACCGCGGACCTCCGACAATTCGTCGATCGCTTGGCGGCGCTCGACACCGTGGATCCCGACCGGCTGATCTACCACGGCCGATCCATGGGCGGCGGCTTTGCCGCGCAGCTTCTCGATCACCGCCCCCCGGCCGCGCTCATCCTCGCCTCGAGTTTCACCAGCTTCGCCGCCGCCGCCGCGGACATGGTCCGCGTCCCCCGCTGGCTTATCCGCGACCCGCTCCCGGTCACCCCACTGCTCCGCGCTTACCCCGGCCCGACGCTGATCCTCCACGGCCGCGACGATCGGGTCGTCTCGGTCAGCCATGCCCAGGCCAATGCCGCCGCCGCGCAGCACCCCACCTTCATCCTTTACGACCACACCGGTCACAACACCATGCCCCGCGGCCACGGCGACTGGGCGGATATCGCCGCCTTCCTTGCCGCGCACGATCTGCTGCCTACCGCCGTCCGACTTCCGTCCGACCCCGACGCTTTATCGCGCTAGCCGGTTGTCCCCCGATTTCTCGCACCTACAATGCCGCTCCTGATTACCCCCGGAAACCTGAACCCTGGACTTCATACCCATGATCGAACGATCCGCCGCCGTCACCCTCAAAGGCAACCCTAAAACCCTCATCGGCGACGAAGTGAAGGTCGGCGACACCGCCCCCGACTTTTCGCTCAAAGCCACCGACATGTCCGACAAGTCTCTCGCCGACTTCGCCGGCAAGGTCAAGATCATCAGCGTCGTGCCGTCCATCGATACCCCGGTCTGCCAGGACGAAACCCGCCGCTTCAACCAGAGTGCCGCCGACCTGGGCGACGACATCGTCATCCTCACCGTCAGCGTCGATACCCCCATGGCCCAGAAACGCTTCTGCGCAGCCGAAGGCATCGAACAGGTCCACATGCTCTCGGACTTCAAGGACCACACCTTCGGCCCCGCTTACGGCGTTCGCATCAAAGAAGTCGGTCTTTTGGCACGCCAGGTCTTCGTCATCGACAAAGACAACAAGGTCGTCTACACCCAACTGGTCAGCGAAGTCGCCGACGAACCCGACTACGACGCCGCGCTGAATGCCGCCAGAGCTTTGGTCTGACGTCGATAAGCGTCAGAACTTGCCGGACCGGTGAGCCCTCCATGATGAGGGGGGAGAAGGGAAATAAGCACAGCATTGTTTCCCAAGCGTTTACTCATGCTCTAAACGCTGCGGCAACGCCCGCTCTCGATGAATTGGGTGGCGTTCAAGGTTCGGTTAACGCTTGCGCGTCATCAAGGTCCTTCGGGCGTCCTGATGCGTGTTTATTGCGTATCAAGCTGAGCTTATCGATCACCTGTACCGTCATGCCGTCGATCACCATCGCAACGGCCTGGCGGTGGCATTCGTCAAAATCAACCCCCGGAATCGTGGTGATAATGTCCAGCCGGTACGGTTCGATTCCGATGAAGAGGAAATACCCTGGGCGGGTGAATTTTTCGATCGAAAGCCCCTCGGAGGTTCCGGCAAATCCGTCACCGCCTCGAACACCCGCTTGGCATTTACACGATCGACTCCGACCCAGATGTGGATGTCCGATGTGGTCCGCACATGGCCATGCAGGCCCACCGCGAAACCGCCGATCAGCAGGTAATCAACTCGGTGTTCGTGTAGCGTCTCGAAGAAGTCGCGGAAGTCGGGGGTCAAATTCCGGTTCTCCATAAAACTGTCTCCGCAACGCCTCGATCCCTGCCAGCCGCTCATCCGGGGTCTTATCTCGCCACAGGGACCGGCATGTCGGAGGGAACCCGAAGCCTTCGGTAAGAACGAGGCCCTTTGTGGATCGGAATGATCGATCGGATCGTTTAGATTCCATGACGGTAACACCTGGTGGTTCACTAAATCTTAGCTGCAAAACAACTGCCGCCTAATGATTGGTAGCAAGTCTTATTATATCTTGCGTGGCGGTAGCGTAAATATTTTTAAGCACGTTGTTGGGCAACGATGCGCCCCGCAGATGCGCTGTCGCCGCTTCGGGCAACGACGGGTTCACCTTGTGGAAGTCCGGGTCGACGATCGGGCAAGGCCCATCGTAGCCCGTCTCCAGCAGCGTCCGCAACGCCCAGTATCGACTGGCAAACAAGTCGAAACCGATCGAGTCGTTCATGTTTTCGTTGGCCACGATGTCGCTGCCAAATAGCACCCGGCCCGGGTTGGCGGCGCAGAACGCCGCGAGCCGCTGCGGATGCACCGACAACTCGCGGACCTGCCACTTGCACGCCGAGGTATCGACCACGTAATTCGGATGCCGGTCCATCATCCCCTGCAGCCAGTCCAGGTCTTCCGGGTAGCCGCCCATGTGGGCTCCGATCCAGGTGACGTCGGGATACTCCTCCAAGGCCGCTTCTAACGGTGCGTACTGATCGAGTTTCGTGCCGTATTTCGTGGAGTCGGCGTAGGCCGTCCTGAACCAGGTGTCCGGATCGCCGACGTGGGTCATAAACACGCGGTAGCCCAGGTCGTACGCCAGCTTCATCCCCTGCCGGCGGATCGGCGAGTCCAGCAACATCGCGTCGGCCAGTTCCGGGTCCGGCGATTCGTGCACCAGGTCCCGCGCCCGCGGAGCCGCCCAAAACTTGATGATTTGACTATCAAACTCCTCGCGGAACAACTCGATGTCTTTCAGCCACTGCGAGGTGAAGGTGCCCACCACTTCGCGCTTCAAATAATCGGGCACGCAGATGAACTTGATCCGTTCGCCGAACTCCGGGTGGAGTCGGCGGGCGTTGTCCAGCCCCGTCATGGTGTAGGTCCGCTCGACATTGAACAGGTCCGCGACTTCGAGAAACAGCTTCGCGGCTTTGGGCGTGCCCACGTGCGAGTGCACGTCAACGATCGGCCCGCGGTAGGGAAGGTCCGCCGCCAACGCCCGGTAGTCCAGCCCCAGCGTATTGGCCGGGTCCGCACCCTCGGGGGCAGTATAAAACGGCGGGTCCAGCGGGAAGATGCGGTGCATGGTCGCATCGTAGCGGCCCTGATCGCGGTTATCATCGATGCTCCGCGGACGCGGTGTCCAAGCATTTCTTCGAAAGGTTTCCCATCCCCTCTCCCCGTATCAACCTCGACGACCTGATGCCCGAAGAGTCGGGCCGACCACGAGACAAAGTGGGCCAGCACCGCTCACCCCCCGGCCCGACCGGTGACGCCCGCGGCAGCGGCAAACGCCGCGCAAGCTCCCGCCGCATCGACCTGGTGGCCATCGACCTCGACGGCACCCTGCTCACCAGCGACAAACGTCTGAGCGTCAAAGCCATCGAGGCCGTCGGCGAAGTCCGCAAACGCGGTATCAAAGTCGTCCTCGCCACCGCCCGCCCCCCCCGCACCGTCCGCGAAATCTACGAGTACCTCAAACTTAATACCCACCAGATCAACTACAACGGCGCCCTCATCCAACACCCCGAGCACGAATCTCCGCTCCGCCACGAACCCATCTCCCCGGACCTGGCCTACGCCATCTGCACCGTGGCCCGCAAGACCGACAGCAAGTGCATCATCGCCCTCGAAATCCTCGACAAGTGGTACACCGACAAGCACGACCCCACCCTCGTGACCGAAACCAGCAAGAAGTTCAAGCCCGACTACGTCGGTCCGCTGCTTGAACCCCTCAAGCAACCGATCACCAAACTCCTGGTCATGGCCCCGGCGGATCGGATGGCGATCATCCGCAAAGTTTTGGTGGAGCGTTATAAGCGGGCCGCCACGCTGGTGATTGCCGAGGATCACCTGACCCAGATTTCCAGCTATCAGGCCGACAAGGGCCGGGCACTGGCGTACCTCTGCAAGAAATACAAGATCGACCCCCAGCACACGCTCGCGATCGGCGACGGGCCCAACGATGTGGGCATGCTTCGATTTGCCGGTCTCGGGGTCGCCATGGGCAACGCCTACGACGAAGTCAAAGCCGTCGCCGACGTGGTGGCCCCCAGCAACGACGCCGACGGCGTGGCCCACACCCTGTGGAAATACATCGCCTGATCTAGGTCAGCGAATGTTGGTGGCCTTATATTTGGAATAGGGTGCAAATTGCGAAAGCTCTAAATTATTTAAGCCCGGATTGGTAATTGGATTGTTATAAAAAAGACCGCCAGCCTGCAGATTGCAGTCCGACGGTCGGAGGGGAGGGAAATTTAATTAAAC
>CAWCWR010000003.1:0-27642 GCA_963799335.1 uncultured Phycisphaeraceae bacterium
GCCAGCGCCCGCCAGCAGGCGGCGGAGTAGCCCGACACGTTGGTCCAGAGGATCGCCAGCCGCTTCATGCCGAGGCTCCCGCGGGGGTCTCAGGGCGGGGTTCACGATGTGAGAGCAGGCTTTGGTAAAGTTCGAGGTAGCGCGGCGTCAACGCCTCGGCCAGCAGCGTATCCCGCACCCACTCTCGGCCCCGCAGCGCCCGGGCGTGGGTCGCCGGCGGGTCGGCGTTGATCTCGCCGCACGCCCGGACGATGGCCTGGATCTCTTGGGGCACGATCCACGCCCCGGCCGACTCGAGGTCCCCCCAGATCGCCGTGCCCCGGGTCGTGACCACCGGCATCGCCGCGGCCATCGCTTCAACCAGCACGATGCCGAAGTTCTCCTGACTCGTCGGCAGGACAAACACGTCCGCCTCGGCGTAAGCGGCGTGCTTGGCCTCGCCCCGCAGCATCCCCAGCCACCGCACGCGGTCCGCGACCCCACGCGACTCGGCCAGCTGCCGCAGCTCGGCCTCGTACCCCGGCTCGATCGGTCCCGCCAACTGGATCTCGTAGCCCGGCAGATGCTCCGCCGCCGCGATCAATAAGTCCGGCCGCTTCTTCACGTGCAGACGACTCAAAAACAACAACTTGCCGTACCGGGGTCCCCCCCCGGCTGGCGCGAAACCCCCCTCGGCCTCCGGCGGGGGCGGGCGACGCTCGATCTCCAGCAACCCGTCGGGTTTGAAAATATAGGGCAGCACCCGCGTTTTCAGCCGGGGCAGGAAATGCCGGGCCGCCTGGGCCTCCAGCTCCGCGGTGCACTGGATCGCCGCCGCCCCCTCGAGGATCGTCTTGCCGAAAAGCTTGAGAAACACCTGCTTCTTTAATTGCTTCAGCCGCCCGCCGTTTTGCATCGACCAGTAATCCAGCATCCCGTGCAGCGTCACGACATACGGCACGCCCTGCGCTCTCGCCTCGGCGGCGAGGAAACGGTGCAGCGGATTCCACACCCCGTGGAGGTGCAGCAGGTCCGCCCGTTGCAGCATCGGACGCACCTTGGCACGCAGGTCCTCCGGCGGGCGGTAGCGGCAAATCAACGCCGGGTCCACCGTGAAATTCAGGTGCGCGGTCTCCCCCGCCCGCCACGCCGGCGCGGCATCGACCTCTTGGCCTGTCAGCAGGTCCACGTCCACCCCCCGGGCCGTCAACGCCTCGACCATGTCCAGCGCCGCGGTCACCACGCCGCCCTTGGATCGATCCACGGTTTCAAGATAATGCAGCACACGCATAAAAAAGTCTCACGCCCCCCCTCGCCCCCCCCTCGCCCCCCAACCCCCTCCCCCACTCCCCCCCACTCGCTTCACTCCGTCCTCCGCCGCGACCGACGCGGCTGGACCGGGCAGTCATGGTAACCCAATTGCGGGTGGGCTCGGGCTAGGTGGTTGGTGTCGGGGTCGGACCGTCGCTCGCCCCGCCGGGAGACAGCGGCGGCCGATTGCCGATGCGGCGGGCGGGGTTGCCCCCGAAGATGCCCCAGGGTTCGAGGTCTTTCACCGCGACGCCGCGCGCCGCGAGGATCGCCCCTTCGCCGACGGTCACCCCGGGGCCCACGAAGCCGCCGTAGGCCACCCACGCGTCGTCCTCGATCACCACCGGCGGCCGCAGCAGCGGCATCTCCAGCGTGCGGTAGTCGTGGCTGCCCGCACACAACACCGCGTCCTGACTCAGCGTCACCCGCGCCCCAACCCTGACCGGCCCCAGGCAGTAAAAATGCACGTGCTCTCCCGTCGCCGTGCCCGGGCCGACCGTGAGGTTCCACGGGCACATGAACCGGCAGGTCCGCCGGATTCGACTCTGCGGCGACACGTCGGCCCCGAACCGCCGCAACCACCACGCCCGGTAGCGGTACCACGTGGGCCAGGTCAGCCGGAACGCGGCCACTTCCACCACCGCCCAAACCATGCGTTTGATCTTGACCCGCAGCGGGTACGGACTCAAATGCCGGCGAGGCGAACCGGTTAACATTGAGGTTCGTGGATCGGGCATGGCTTGGACGATGGTAAAAGTTCGTGACCGTGAGCCCGTCGCACGAGATGCCTGGTCTGATCCGAGATATCGTGCCTGACCAGAAGTAGAATTTCAACGCTGGACTAGCCGCTTTCATCGATATTGAAATCGCATCATAGTATCCCACATGTCAAGCCTGCTCACCTACGCCCAATGCTGCATCCAGGACATGATCCGCGGCCTGCGTCATAACTACCATTCACCGCTGGAAGATTCACAGAAAAAGTTGTACTACCGGTTGATTATCGCTAGCCACACCATCGAAAAAGGCCTTGCCCTGCATACGCCCCGCAGGCTGTTTGGTCGAGTGAAGATTCGGCAAGTCATCGATCAACTACGACGCTACGACGGATCGATGGGTGAATTCCCCGTATCCATGGCCCGCGGCGCGTTGCGGGCCTACGTGAATCACCACCGTGAGGCGAGCATCGACGATCCATTTTTAGGAGAGATCGAGCAGGCGATCGCCGAATCGGAACAAAAACTCAAATGCATCGAAACCGGCGGCATGATGTGGATTGACCGCCCCCCTCCGGGCACGTCGGGCAACGGCATTCGTCGGCGGTTTAGTTGTCGGCATTACGATCCGGTCAGAATCGAAGATTCACGCATCCGGCAAGTGATCGAACACGCACAGCGTGCGCCGTCTCAGTGCAACCGCCAATCGACCCGCATCCACTGCTATCGCGATGCCGACGACATCCGGCAGTTGCTCGATCTGCAGGGCGGCAGCAAAGGGTTTAGCGAGCACGTGCCCAACCTGTTTGTCGTCGCTTCGGAACTCACGGCCTGGGGCGGACCCGGGCAACGCAATCAGGCTTATGTCGACGGTTCGCTTTATGCCATGTGCCTCATGCTCGCCTGCGTCGAAGAAGGGCTGCACTGCTGCCCCCTTAATCTTGCGGTCACCAACACTCAGGAAAAAAAGATCGCTGCCGCCGGTCGCATCCCTCACGATCAACGGCTGATCATGATGATCGCTTTTGGCGAATCCTCGGGCAAGCAACTCAAGGCTGCCGCTTCGCCACGCCTTTCGGTTCAGCAGGTTCTGCAACTGCACGAGGTCAATGAGCAGGGGCCAAACCATGACGGTTGAAACGACGGCTGATTTTCAAGGCCGGCCCACCCCTTCATCAGCCTCTCCAGCCTGCCGCGTCGGGTTACTGACCTACCACTTTGTCGTCAACTACGGGGCGATGTGGCAGGCCTGGGCGTTGCAAAAGGCGGTCGCTTCGTTAGGACACCCGGTGGAATTCATCAACTATTGCCCTGCGCACGTCGATCGAGGCGGGGCGTTCCGCATCGGGATGAGCCGGGCAACGATGCGGGCGAACCTCGTCACCGGCTACCAGAAATACCTGCATCTCAGATCTGCCTTTGGTTTTCGACGGGAATTGACGACCGTCTTCCGACAATTCGTAAATGAGCATTTAACCGTGGGTGATCGGTGGTACGGCAGTCACCAAGAGCTTCGCGACGACCCGCCGACCTGCGAGGTGCTGGTTTGTGGTAGCGATCAGGTCTGGAATCCGTCGAGCCAATTCGGGCTCGATCCCGCCTATTTTCTGGACTTTGCGGGCGACGAAATAGCCCGGGTGGGTTATGCGCCGAGTTTTGGTCGCGCCGCGATTCCGGAGCAATATTATTCGCAGCTCCGGCCGTTGTTGCAACGGTTCGATGCCTTATCGGTACGCGAAGCCAGCGGCGGAGACATCATCGCCGCGGCCGGGGTCGAGGGGGAGGTGGCCCACTTGCCGGATCCGACGCTGCTGATCGACGCTTACCCTGAGCATGCACGACCGCCGCAGTTGCCGGAGCGTTATCTGTTTTCCTATGTCTTGCGGAGTGGGGAAAACATCAATCAGATGCAGCGGCAGCTTGCCGATCGTCAGAAGCTGCAGATCGTGACGCCGCGTAATCGTCACGCGGTCGCCACGGTCGGCGACGTGGTGACGCTGCCCGATCCCCTGGAGTGGCTGGCGAGTATCCGCCACGCCCAGTCGGTGGTGACCAATTCTTACCACGGCACGCTGTTTAGCATCATCCTGCAAAAGCCCTTTGTCGTGGTGGGCATCGGTTCGGGTAAGAGCGAGCTCAACGAACGGGTCATCTCGCTGCTCGACCGGCTGGACCTTCGTGATCGTCTGCTGGCGGGTGACGACGTGCAACGGGCCGAGGGGCTGCTGGATCAGCCGGTCGATTGGGTCAGCGTCCGACGCAAGACGTTGGCGTGGCGGGAGCAAGCGCTAACGTATCTCCGTCGACACCTCCGGAGCCCGGCGTGACGCGCACTTCCGCCCCTCAACCCGTCGAAGTGTCGCCGCCACGCCCCTACGCCGATCCGCTGGGCAAAGGCGACAAGCTCCGTCGCCTCACGTGGGAAGTGGCCCGGACGCTGCTGTTTCGTCCGACGCCGCGCGGCCTGATGCACGGCTGGCGGCGGGGATTGCTTCGCTGCTTTCGCGCCACGGTCGGCCGGGGTTGCCGCATCGACCCGTCCTGCAAAATTTGGGCACCCTGGAACCTGCAGTTGGGCGATTACGTCGCGATCGCCGGCCAAGTCGATTGCTACTGCGTGGACAAGATCAGCCTCGGCGACAAAGTCGCGGTCAGTCAGCGAAGTTTTCTCTGCACCGCGAGCCACGCCATCGACACCCTCGAAAAGCCGCTGGTTCATTCGCCGATCGTGATTCATGACCACGCCTGGATCTGCGCCGAAGCCTTTGTCGGTCCGGGTGTCACGGTGGGCCAGGGGGCGGTCGTCGCCGCCCGCGCCGCGGTGACGCGCGATGTGCCGCCGTGGCATGTGGTCGCGGGGGTGCCTGCCCGAACCCTCAAGACCCGCGAGATTGCCCGGGCCGATCAAAGCTGAAGACTTTTGCGTTAATCAATTTTTTCAATCGTCTCGTGATCCATTTGCCCAAGCGTGCCCGCTTTCGCTTCCGCCAAGTCGCGACGGATTTCGATGATTTTCAACTGGATGAGAAAATCGTAGAACGCCAAAAAAATGCAAAACCGCAGCCCGGTCATGCCGTCGAGAAAACCGCCTCGAATCAAGTAACTGTAAAAGAAACGGAAGATAAACTTCGCGGGCAGCTTGGGGTACACCGCCGTCTTGATCCATCGCCGACGCTCCAGCGCACCGCCCCACCACCGTGCCGGCAGGCTGGCTTGGGTTTGCTGGCCCAGCACCAGGGCCCGCACTTCAAGTGTGGAGTAGCGGTTGTGTTTACCGACGTAGTCTTCCAAACCTCGGCGGTCATAGTGCTCCATGTGGCCCGCGAGATAACCCACCGGGCCGTCCACGATCATGTGTTCGTGCACGTCCCGCTCTTCGTACCGGGCCCGGCCATGCTTGAATAGCCGCAGATTCCAGCTCGGATAATAGCCACAGTGCCGCAAACGACGACCCAAAAAGATGAAATAGCGGTTCAGATGAAACCCCGCTTCCTCCACGTCGGCCGGATTCCGCTGCGCCACCTGCAGGATCGCCTGCTTCAGGTCCGGCAGCACCACCTCGTCTGCGTCGATAAACATCGTCCACGCCGCCTCCAGCGGCAGATGATCCAACGCCCAGTTTTTCTGTTGCGCATAGCCCAGCCACGGCCGCGTCACAAATTCCGCCCCGTGCTCACGGGCAATCCGCTCCGTGTCGTCGGTCGATTCCGAATCGACGACAAACACCCGCCGCGTCCAACCTCGCAACGCCGGCAAGCTGTAGGGCAGATTCAATTGCTCGTTCTTGGTCAACATAATGACGTCGATCATGGCGGATTTTCCTTACTTTTTTGATTTCCAGGCCGGACCGCGGACAACGCCCGTGAATCCACCCGCTCCCGGAATCCGCAGGCAGCTTATCCGCGACGACCAACCGTGACAGCTTATAATGTCAACCACCGCTTGCCGCGTCACTTACCAAACCCACCGCGCCGAAAGTCCTCCGCCTCATGCACGTGCTGATTTTCGAGCCGGCCCATGGCGGACACCACTTCGTCTACCTGCGTCATTACCTGGCGGGGCTCGCCGACACTCCCGCCCGCATCACGCTGGTGACCCACGACCAGGCCACCGCCACCACCGAATACGCGTCCCTCCTGGCTGATCGTGCAGCGCATTTTGACCTGGACGATGTTCTGAACCCGCCCTCGGGATCGCCGCTGCACAAAGCCCGGCAGCGGGCGGCGTGGCTGCAGCAAGCCGTCGATCGCCATCGACCCGACCACGTGTGGATGCCCTACGCCGACGGCCTCGCGCCTCTGCTCAGCCTCACCGGCCGACCCCGGCCCGGTCCCGCCCACCGCCTGCGCAGCGAGACCGTCTTCCACCACTCCCGCTTTGCCTACCACAACACCACCTTCAAACAGCGGGCCATCACCCGCCTGACCGCCGCCTTGCTCTGCCGATCCCGGATCGATCGGTTTCACTTTGTCGATCACCTGGAATTCGAGCACCTGCAGCAATGCCGCCGTCGGCTGGCCCAGAAGTCCGCCCTCCTGCCGGACCCCGTCGAGGTTCCTGCCGCGACCACTTCCGCCGCTGCCGCCGGACACCTCGACTTGGATCCGGACGCGGACTACCTCGGCTGCGTCGGACAAATCAGCCCCCGCAAAGGCGTCGATCGCCTGGTGCAGGCCTTCGCGGAAGCACCGCTCCCCGATCGGTGCCGACTGCTGCTGGTGGGACGACACGACCCCGCCATTCACCAAACCATCGCCCGCCTCACCGAGCCGCTACGCCGCCGCATCGTCTCCATCGACCGCTTTGTCAGCCTTGACCAGCTCACCCTTGCCCTGCAGGCCATGCGGGTGGTGGTCGTCCTCCAGGGCGGCCACGTCGGTATCTCCAGCATCGTCCTGCGGGCCGCCGCCGCCCAACGCTTTGTCCTTTGCCACGACGCGGGCTGGCCCGGCTGGATCGTGCCCCGTTTCGGGTTGGGCGGTCTCGTACCCCTTGGCGACGTCTCCACCACCGCCGCCGGCCTCGCCCGGGCGTGGACCGACGCCCAGGCCTGGCAGCCGGGCCCCGCCGCCCAACGGCTGATTCAGTTTCACCACCCCCAGAATTTCACCGCCACCCTGACCAACCCCCTGCGACAGCAGATGAACCTCCCCCCCCTGCCCCTCCTCCCCTGGGCCGAGGTCCGACACGCTGCCCTACCGCCCCCTTCCGGCCCCGCCCCACAGCCCGCGCCACGCCGCTAACCGCATCATCCCCGGTCGTCCTCCTTCCGGCCCGACCGACGACCCGACCGCCCCGTCACCTCCCCCGCCCCCCCCTCTGCCCCCCCTCCGCCCCCCCACCGGCCCGCAGCATCTTGATCTTGCTCACCGTCATCTGGTCGTACAGCCGCATCAAGTCCGCGTAACGCCACGCCGCTTTCCCGTCTAAAAAACCCAGCTGCCAAAACAAGATGCCGAACCACCGCAGCCACGGCCGACCCGGCAGCCGAAAGCTCAACGTCTTGAGCGCGCCGCCGCCGCGCCACCGCGTCCCCCGACCACACCTCCCGCCACCGAACCTCCGGCCCGTCGCCCCCCACAATCGCCTCCGCCTCTTTCTGACTGTGCACGTTGTGCCGGGCCACCCACTCAAACACGCCCCGCCGGTACGCCTCGTGGAGGTAAGGCTCACGCAGCGTCCCGAGTTTCGCGTCCGGCCTCTCCCGCTGGCCGTGGCCCACATCGATAAACCGCATCCGCCGGCGGTGAAACAGCCGCACCTGGTACACCGGGTACCCCTCGCTCCGCCGCAGCCACGTGCCCAGCAACATCATCTTGTGCGGACAACGATACCCATCCACCCCCACCCCTCCCCCACCCCTCTCCCCCCGCTCCCCCCGCTCATTCCCCTCCCCAGCGTCCGCCTTCACCTCCTCTCCGCTCCCAAAAAGCCCGCCCAACTCCGCCACCAGCTCCGGCGTGAACCGTTCGTCCGCGTCCAGGTGGAACGTCCAGTCATACTTCGTCGCAAGGTGATCGATCGCCCAGTTGCGCTGCTTCCCAAACGACTCGAACGCGTGGACATGCACCGGCACCCCGCGGGCCTCGGCGATCTCGACCGTCCCGTCGGTCGACCCCGAATCCAACACATGCACATCGTCGCACCACCCACACGAATCCAAACATGCCCCCAGGTTCACCGCCTCGTTCATCGTCAAAATCACCACCGACACCCCCACCCCCTCCCCCCCCCTCGCCCCCCCTCTTCCCCCCCCCCCCTGATCGTCTTTAGTTGCTTCTTCTTGTATAGCCACATCGGGAAGGGGACTTCCGGGGGGGTGGGCGGGGATCATGGGTTCACCAGCCGTTTCCAGGTGGCCGCCAGGCCGCCCCGGCCCACCGGCCGCGCGGCAGGCGTGGGTCAGCTCCGCTTTCTGATCGCTCCGCAATTTAGCGATGCCTCTCCGCAAACCGTGGTTGACCGCCAGCCAGGTGTGACCTGCGACGGTGCGCAGGACCGCGGGGGGCGGGAAGGTCGGCTTCATGAGGACCCGCGACACCCCGCCGCCGTGGGCGACGCCCAAAAGGTAGGCCCGGGTCAGGCGTTCCGGGGCCACCCAATGCTCCACGTGGGCCTCGGGGGTATAGATCACCCGGCAGCCGTGACGCAGGGCGCGTTGGACAAATTCGGTCTCCCCGCCGCCCATCAGGGCCTTGCCCACCCGGTCCAGGCCCGGCTTGAACCCGCCGATGTCGTCGAACACCTGCCGCCGAAAACCGAAGTTCGCCCCGATCACGCCCATCGAAGAATCCAGCTCCAGCACCGCCGGGCCCCGATCGTTGGCACTCAGCAAACTGTCGGCCGTGTCGGGCAGCCAATCCGGCCGCTCCACCACGTCCCACCACAGCGTCACCCGCCCCCCCACCACGTCCGCCCGGTGCTGGGTAAACGCCGCGACGATCCCGTGCATCCAGCCCCGGTCCAGCTGCACGTCGTCGTCGAGCAAGACGCACCACTCGCCCCGGCTTTCACGGACCGCCCGCGTCCGGGCCGGGTTCAATCCGGGCTCCGGCTCCTCCACCACCCGCCCCCCCATGTCATCTTCGATGTCACCTTCCTGTTTTTCTGCCGTTTCCCGGCTGCCCGATTGGTCCGGACCCCACGCCGCCCGGATGGCGGCTAAGCCGGTTGTTGCTACCGCGACGGTGTCATCGCTGCAGTTGTTGGCCACCACGATGGCTTCGACGCCGAGATCGGTGGGTCGCTCGACCTGCGCCAATGATGCCAACGTCCGCGCTAGCAGTTCGCTGCGGTTGTGCGTCGGGATCAGGATCGACAGCGACGGCGTGTCGGCCGCCGCCGTGGTCATCGGGTCGCAGGACGAAATAGAGGTCGGGGTGGGGTCCATCACGGTTTAGTGGATGATCGGCTCATAAGGGCATACCCCCGCCTGCACCAACAGGCTGTCGGGGTTGCAGCAGACGATCTCGACGCCCTGCTGCCGGGCGCTCTCCTGAATATAAGGCCATTTGGCTTCGATGCCCGCCTCGCCCCGGCGGCCGGTCATCGCGGTGGAGTGCACCCCCAGGCGGGCGGCTTCCAGGTTCTGCGGGTCCGCCAGGTCCGGCCGACCCTGTTCCTCATTCGCAAAATAACTGCCCGGCCGATTCAGGTCCACGCCGACCAATTTGATCTTCGGCGCGACCTGCAACACGCACAGCAGGTTCACCAGGCAGGTCAGGCTGCCGCGCCAGAAGAAAAGCTTGTCCTCGCGACTCGTCGCCCAGCGGGCGTCGTCGGTGTCGGTGTGCCAGCGCTCGAAGAAAATCGCGGGCCGGGTCACCGGGGCGGCCGCCCGGAAAAACTCGTCGACCAGCAGCGTGATCGGCCGATCCTCCCGCAGCAGCGCGTCGCAGGCGCCGATGAAAATCGACGGGGCCGCCACGTACTTGTCGCCCAAAAAGTAGAAGTTCGGCCAGATGCCGAACTTCTCCCAAAACAACAGATACCGGTTCATGCCCACCGACAGCGATCCTTCGATGACCCGCTTTTCCTCCTCCGTGATCTTCGACAGACTCGGGCCGGTCGCCAGGACGTAGACGCAGTCGCCCGTCGGGTAGGCTTCGGGATTCGGCAGCAGGTGTTGCCGCAGTTCGCCGCGGAGGTGGGCCCCCGTCGCCGAGAGCAGCGTGAGATGGTGCTTGCGCAGCTGGTCCTGCAGCTCGCGGACCTGATGCACATCGACGCCGTAAATAAGCTTGTGGAGCTTGTGCAACGGCGAGAACACCCGGTCCATCCGCGTCCGGGTCAGGCCCGCGCGGGCGATGCGTTGTCGGAGAGAAATAGTCATCGAGAACTCTGAGAAAGTCGGCCGGTTCGGAAGCGGTGCGGGCAGGGATCGCGGGGCCTAACGGCGGAACCAGCCGGCGACGCGAACCACTGCCCTGAACCGAGCCACGCGGCTTCGCAGCTGTTGCAAGCGACCTTGGGGCAGCGGCGGGTTGCCGTGACGACGGAGGTGCGCGACAACTTGTTGAACGCTTGGGTCTCCCGCGGGTTCGACGGCCTGGGCGGGGGTGGGACCGCCCGAACGCTTACGTGCCAGCACCCCGATCGCCCACGGCCACTCCCGGGCTACGCCGTACTTCCATTCCACCGCCTCGAGTCCGCAGCGGGCCAGCAGACGTTCCAGGCTGCCGCGGTGAAACATCTGCGGGTGGGCCAAATGGATAAAATTAATCGTATTCCAGCGTCCGGACATGATATTGGGCACGTCGAGATACAGAAGGCTGTCTTGATCCATATATTGCGTGGCGGAGGAAATAAGCTCCACGGGTTGGGACAGATGTTCGGCGACATGGATGATCGTGAGCAGGTCAAAGGTCCGTGGGTCGCGTAGCTTAACCTGCGTCATCTCATCGACCTGTTCGACCTCGAAGCCGTATTCCCGACACCGCCGGACCGAATCTTCCGAAGGGTCGACACCGCGGATTTCCGCGTCAGGCCACCGCTCGCGGGCCGATCGCAACATGCCGCCCGTGCCGCAGCCGATATCCAGCAGGCTCTTGATTTCACGGTCCGCGGGGAAGATTTCCTCAAGCATCTGCGCGGTGCGTTTGCGGCTGGATTCGGCTTCGTGCTCGATCCCGCCGATATCGTAAAGCGACCAATATCTTTCGCGGTAAAACGCTCCGATCCAAGCCGTCGAAGGGTATTGCAACAGATAACAGGCGCTGCAGTGACGGCAGACCGCCGTCTGCAGGCCCAGGTCGTGGCGATCGCTGGTGCAGGCGATTTCGCCGTCGCGACGGTCGCAGATCGGACAAGCACGTTCATCAAGTTCTGCGGTCGCAAACGACTGACGCAGCTCGATGAGGCCCGTGTCTTCGTAACCCCAGTCGGTGTTGAGTTGCTTGAGACCCGAACGCTCGAAGAACGCCTCGGCGGCCTCGCTCCACATCTCCTGCCAGCGGGTGCGTTCGGCTGATTTGGTCAGGGTCGGCGCCGCCAAGGTCTCGGCTAGTTTCTTCCGCAGGTGGGGGAGGTCTTCGGCGCTGCCGGTGACCTGAGCCAACCGGGTGAGCTGCAGGTCCTGCAACTCGGGGCTCAGATCCCCGATCAAGGCTTCGAAACAGATCTTGGTCGGAGCCGCCAGCTGCGCCCATTTCGCCACCGGCCGAATCACCTGCAGGAGCATCTTCTCGTGGTGATGGATAAACCCTTCGAGTTTGGCGGGGCCGTCCTTAAGAGAACTCCAGGGCTGCTCGGCGGCACCCCAGCGCCCGGTCCGGGCGACAAATCGCGCGTAGGCACACAAAACATCCCGGAGGTTGCGGTACAAAAAAATGACGCGAAAATCCGCGAGATCGTGGACCCGATGCGAGGGCAGGTGACTCAACGCAAACTGCCCGGGCTCGATGCGGTCCAGAACTCGGGGCCACGGAAGGTCAACATCGAAGCGATTGGGATGGTTCAGCGCCTCGGCTTTGTCCGCACCGCGGTAATCCTGCGACACCGGATAGCCCAGGTGAAGCTGAGTATCTTCCAAACCAAGCCCGGTCAAAAAATCACCGAGCAGATACGTCCCCGCCTTCGGCACGCTACAGACCACGACTCGTGAGGCAGGGGATTGTGAAGGCAAAGGAAATTCCTAAGAGATCAGGCCAGTGAGAAAAAAGGGTCTGACTTTCGAGGTAAGCGAGCGAAAAAACGAAATCTGAACTGCGTCAATCCGTCAGGCATCGGTCAAGCACCAATCGGCCGTCAGGACACGGGTGAACGCCTGCGGACCGCGGCGGCAAAACCAACCAGTCTTGCACGTTCGTCCGGGTTCAAGACCCCACGCCAAGCGGTAGCCAGCGTAACCAAACCGAACACGATAACTACCCCCGACAAACGTGCCACACCCTCGGGCAAAGTCAACCGAACCAGCAAGGCAACCGCGGCCCCCAGACCCACGGTCAGCAACACCGGCCCGAGCACGGCGGTCACCCAATCCCGGGCGGGAATCTGCAGCAGCCCGCCGATGTAAGTCACCCGAAACAACGTGGTGCCCACCACCGAAGCCACCACGCAGACGACGTACCACAGCGGCGAAGCGTCGGTGAACGCATACAGACCCGCGGCCACCGGCAACGGGGAGAGCGTAATGAGGAACCCGTACCGACTCGCTGCCCCGATCCGCCCGTCGGCGATCAGCCCGCTGGCGTGGCCCGCGGTGAGCTGAAAAATCAGCACCCACAGCACCGTCAAACTCACGAATCCCGTCGCGTAGTCCGGCGGCGTGGCCAACCAGAGATCGACGACCGTCGCGGTCTCCAGCAGCAGCGGCACGGCGATGCAGGAAAGCAGCACGACCGTAAGCTTGCTGGTGGACAGCACCATGCGCTGCAGGGCTTGGCGCTGGCCGCGACCCTCGAAACTGACCATGGCCGGGCGGGCGGCCTTGAGAATCGCCCCCGCGAAATTGCTCAGGTACATCGCGACCTGATTGGCGATGGCGTAGGCGGCGTTGACCGACGGGCCGAAGAAGATATTGAGCAGGATTTGGCCGCCCTGGGTGCGGAGCTGCCAGGCGACGGCCCCCAGAAACGACCAGCCCGCGAAGCCGATGAGGTCTTTGCTGCGGGCGCGCTTGACGTGGCGGAGGTGGAAGCGGGATTCGGGGAACAGCAGGAGGCCGCGGGCGATCTGGAGGAACATGAATCCGAGCCGGGTGGCGGTGATGAGTAGGGCGTAGCCGATCAGGTTGTCCGCATGAACGTAGGGGGTGAGCAGGATGGCGATGAGGCCGGCAACCGAAGTCAGCAGGGCGAAGACGGCGTCCTGGACCATGGCCTGCCGGGCGATGAAGACCGCGAGGTAGGGCGTGGCGAGGACCGAGAGGCTGAGGTTGAGCAGGGTCAGGTCGTAGACCCAGGCGGCGGCGGCCTGGCGGGCGTCGGGGATGGTCAGGCCGTGGAGAAACGCGGGGCGGAGGGCGAGTCCCACGGCCGCGATGAGCAGGCCCAGGACCAGGTAGATCACGACGGAGGTGGAGAAGACCTGCCGGAGGGCGTGGTCGTCGCCGCGGCCGATTTCGAAGGCCAGGTGTCGCTGGGCGGCGTCGGAGAGGGCGGTGGAGACGACCATGATGATGGAGAGCCCGCCGCCCAGGACCATGAACAGGCCGTAGTCCACTTCGCCGAGGGTCGAGAGCAGGAGGCGGGTGGTCGCCAGCCCGATGCCGATGGTCAGGGCCATGCGGAGGTAGGTGACCAGGACATTGGAGATGAGTCGGTTGGCTTGACGCATGGGGGGGAGGGGGAAGGGGCTGAGGGGTTAAGGGGCTGAGGGGTTAAGGGGCTGAGGGGTTGAGGGAAGGCAAGGGGGGGGAGGGTTGAGGGGTCGTGGGGCCGTGGGGGGAAGTGAAGTAGGGGGGAGGGGGGGGAGATGCGGGGGCGGGGGGCGGATAGGATGTCATGCTACTGAAACTGGTCCTGCCCTATTGGAGGGGCGTCCTCTCTGTTCCTGGATGGTCTGCTTTGTCTCACGCCCTTGATTACGACCACGACCGGGTGCTGATTACCGGGGGGCACGGGTTTCTGGGCCGGCACCTGCAGACGTTGCTGCGTGAGGGGGGCTTGGCGGCGGATCGGCTGAGCGTGCCGACCCATGGGGAGTATGAGCTGACCGACGCGGCGGCGGTGGCGGCGATGTTCCGCGACCATCGGCCGGACGTGGTGTTTCACCTGGCGGCGGAGGTGGGCGGGATCGGGGCGAACCAGGCGAGTCCGGGGCGGTTTTTTTACGCGAACTTTGCGATGGGGCTGCACCTGATCGAGCAGGCGCGGGGGCGGGGGCTGAAGAAGTTTATTCATTGCGGGACGGTGTGTGCGTATCCCGAGCGGGCGGCGTTGCCGTTTACCGAGGACCAGCTCTGGCAGGGGTACCCCGCGGCGGTGACGGCGCCCTACGGGATCGCGAAGCTGTCGCTGGGGGTGATGCTGGCGGGGTATCGGCAGGAATACGGGCTGCGGTCGGCGATGTTGATCCCGGTGAATCTTTATGGGCCGGGGGACAACTTTGAGTTGTCGACGGCGCACGTGATGGCGGCGTTGGTGCGGAAGTTTGTGGGGGCGGTGGAGAGGGGGGAGCCGACGGTGACGGTGTGGGGCAGCGGTCGGGCGAGCCGGGAGTTTTTGTACGTGACCGATGCCGCGGCGGGTCTGGTCGCGGCGGCCGAGCGGGTGGAGGACCCCTCGCCGATCAACCTGGGGTCGGGGGTCGAGACGCCGATCGCCGAGGCGGCGGGGCTGATCGCGCTGGTGACGGGGTTTACCGGGCAAGTCGTCTGGGACAGCGACAAACCCGACGGCCAGCCGCGGCGGTGCCTGAGCACGGCGCGGTCGCAAGAGGTGCTGGGCTGGTCGGCGCAGGTGCCGCTGCGGGAGGGGATCGAGCGGACCGTGGCGTGGTACCGGGAGCACCGCGGGGCGTTAAAGGCGGCGGAGGGGGGAAAGAAAGGGGCTGAGGGGCTGAGGGGTTGAGGGGCGGCGGGGTTTTGGAGAGGGCGTAAGGGGCTGAGGGGTTGAGGGGTTGAGGGGTTGAGTGGGGGAAAAGGCAAGGGGGGAGGGGGAAGGGGCGGGGGGATTAAGTTTTGTGGGGGGGGAGGCGGCGGCGGTTGGTGCCGACGTTATGCAGGAGGTTTTCCCAGGCGGCGAAGCGGCTGCTTTGGTGGTGTTCTTGGCGGGCGGCGCGGAGCGCGGCGTGGCCGAGGGCGGCGACGCGGTCGGGGTCGTCGGCGAGGTCTTGGAGGGTGCGGGCGAGGGTGTGGCCGTCACCGAGGGCGAAGCGCAGGCCCCCGCGGGTTTCGTCGAGGACCCGGGCGACTTCGGCTTCTTCGGGGCCGACGAACAGCGAGGCCCGGCCCGCGGCCATGATGCCAAAGAGTTTGCTGGGCACGACGATGCCGGTGAACGTTTCGGACTGGCTGATGAGGTGGACATCCGCGAGGGTCAGCAGCTCGGGCAGGCGTTCGCGGGGTTGGTAGGGCTGGAACATCACGTTGGTGAGTTGGTGTTCCTGGACGATCTGTTTCATCCGGGCGATGCGTTTGCCCCCGCCGGCAAAGAGGAAGGTGATGTGCGGATCGTCGCGCGAGCCGGAGCATGGCCTGGCAGAACGTCTGGTAGTCATGGGCCAGGCCGAAGTTGCCCGAATACTGCACGACGAACTGGCCGTGCAGGCCCCACTCTTGGCGGTACGGGGATTCGGCGGGCAGGGTCGGCGCGTCGCGGGGTTCGGTGGGGGCCCAGACGCCGATGACGTCGATCTGCCGCGGGTCGACACCCTTGTTTTCGATCAGCCGGCGCATGCATCGGCCCAGCGCGACGACGCGGTCGCAGTGGCGCATCTCGAATTCGTTGAGGTGGTCCAGCAAGCGGGTCATCGGGCTGTGGGGCTGACTGACCCCTGCGGCGACGAGCACGTCGGGGTAGAGGTCCATCGCCCAGTAGACGTGGCGGCAGCCGCGGAGCTTGCGCAGGACGGTGCCCACCGCCCCGATGAACGGCGGGGTGGTGAGGGTGACCACGATGTCGGGGCGGCGGCGCGCGGAGCCGATGGGCACGTTGATCCACGCGGCCCGCCAGGCGGCGGCGACGTAGAACAACCCGAAGTCCAAGGCCCGCAGCGCGATGCCGCGCTTGCCGAACAGCGAGAGCCCGACGCGGTGGACGTGGACGCCGTGGCGGACTTCGCGGCGGGGTAGCTGTGCCCCGGTCTTGCCGTAGATCGAGCGTGAGGCGATCACCGCCACGCCGTGGCCGCGGTCCGCCAGGTAGCGCGCCAGGTCTTCGCAATGCTGCGCGGTGGCGGCGGCATCGGGGGCGTAGGCCTGATTGAGAAACAGCACCCGCTGGGGCGCGTCGGTTTGTGCGATCGACGCGGTCGCGTCCGTCGGGGCGGGAGTCGGCGTCACCCCGCGGTCCGCCAGCATCCGCTCGAGCATGCTTTCCCAGCGCTCGAACCGGCGGGTGAGGGTGTGTCGGTCGATCACCGCGTCGTGGGCGGCGCGGCCCATTGTTTGGATGGCGCGGGGGTCCGCCGCCAGCCGCTCGATGGTCGCCGCCAGACCCGGGGCGTCCCCCAGGGCGTGGGTCACCCCGGCGTCGCTTTCCTGAATGATCCGCGCCACTTCCGCTTCTTCGGGGCCGACGTATAAGGACGGCCGACAGCTGGCCATGATGCCAAACAGCTTGCTGGGCACCACGACGCCGACGAATTCTTCGCGCTGGCTGATGAGGTGGACGTCGCCGAGGCGCAGCAGGTCTTCGAGGTGTTCGCGGGGTTCGTAGTCTTTTTCGATCACGTTGGTCAGCTGGTGCTGCGCGACGAAATCCGAGAGTTCTGCCCGCCGTTTGCCGCCGCCCACGAACACGAAACGGATGTCGTCGCGGTGGCGCAGCCGCAGCGCCGCTTCCCGCAGGGTGTCGGTCTCGTGGGCGATGCCCAGATTGCCGGAATACATCACGACGAACTTGCCTTCGAGGCCCCATTTTTTCCGGTAGCTCGACGGCTCGGCGGCGGCGGCGGGCTCCAACACCCGGCTCACCGGCCAGACGCTGATGATTTGGATCTTCTCGGGGTCCACCCCCTGCTGAACCAGCCGCTCCTCCATGCACCGGCCCAGCACCACCACCCGGTCGGCGAGCTTTAAGCACCACTGATTAACCTTGTGCATCGCCCGGCCGATCAGCGAAGTGGCCCGCACCATCCCCGCGGCGGTGAGCACGTCGGGGTAAAGGTCCATGGTCCAGTTGATGTAAAGCCGGCCCCGGCGTCGGCCGCCGTGGACTTTCCGGGCCAACGCCCCGATGAACCCGATGTAAGGCGGACTCGTGAGGGTCACCACCACCTGCGGCCGGCCGCCGGGCAGCCGGACCCGGCCGGACTTCCACGTCGCGGCGAGATAAAACCCCGCGGCGTCGAAAATCCGGGCCCACACCGACCCCTTGCCGAACCGCGCCACCCCCACGCGGTGGACGTGCACCCCGTCGCGCAGCTCGTAGCGCGGCAGGGTCGTGCCCGCCTGGCCGTAGAGCGAACGGGAGGTGACGATCGCCACCTCGTGGCCGGCGTCGGCGAACTGCCGGGCCATGTCTTCCAGCAGCTGGGCAGAGGCCGCGACGTCCGGGGCGTAGGTCTGGTTAATGAACAGGATCTGCATGGCGATGAATCAACTCCCCCCCCGCGGCGGCGCGGAGTCTACCAAACCCTATCGGCCGCCCGCCCCCCCGCCGCCCACCCCGGAGACGCTCCGCGGGGCGTCTCCTTCTTGTTTCCGGGCGTCGGGATCAGGCCCTCCCCGACGCCGATGCTTAAATTCAAGGTCGCTCGGGTCGGCCTCCGATGAAGAGGTTGCTGCACGGAGGCAGACGCTTATGGGCTGGGCCGGCAACAACTCAGAATCGACGTGTCCTTTCATCAACGATGAGGACCACCGCTGTGACCAGCGCCTCACGCTCCGCCGCCTCGATCAAGCCTTCTCCTACTGTCTGGGCGGGTACCTCGCCTGCCCGACCTATCAGCAACTGACCTGGGAAACGCAGCCCCTTGACCTTGCCCACGACCAACCCGCCCCGCCGCTCCCCGGCCAACTCCGCCCGGCCGCCGCAGGCCAAGGCTCGCCGACGCCGCCCGGACTCGATCACCCCGACGGACCCCGACTCCCGCAGCTCCGACCCGTCGCCGTCGCCCTTCCCCCCCGACCTCTCGGCCCCCCTCTCCGCCGCCCTCTCACCCTCGTCGGCGACGGCCCCGCCGTCCGACCCGGCCGCCCTGCCGCCCCGGCCGATGCCCCCCCTCACCGCCCTGCCGCCGCGCAGCCAGCCCCTCGCGCCGCCGCTGCCACGCGCTAGCACCGGCTCGGCGGCGACCCCCACCGTCGGCAAAAAAGTCTCCCGCTTCAAAGCCCCCGTCGATGCTTTCCAAGCCTACATCCGCATCGAATGCGGGTTCTCGCCCAATACCATCTCCGCCTACCTCGGCGACCTCCGCGACCTCTGGGTCTGGATGGCGGGCCGACAAAAACACGCCTGGACCGACCTCACCGCCGACCTGATCGCCGACCACCTCCGCTCGCTGGAAGAAAAAGGCCTGGCGGTCGCGACCATCGCCCGCCACGTCGCCACCCTCCGCGTGTTCTGCCGCTTCCTCAAAGCCCGCGACCTGCACGACCAGGACCCCGCCGAGCAGCTAACCCAGCCCCAAACCTGGCAGCGCCTGCCCACCGTCCTGGGCGAGCAGCAGGTCAACCAACTGCTGGCCGCCCCCGATCCCGACAGCCTGCTCTACCTCCGCGACGTCGCTCTGATGGAAATGCTCTACGCCGGCGGACTCCGCGCCAGCGAAGTCGCCGACCTGCGGACCACCGGCGTCCACGTCGATCTCGGCGTCGTCCGCGTCATCGGCAAAGGCAACAAGGAACGCGTCGTCCCCCTGGGTCAGCCCGCCTTCCGCGCCCTGCAAAGCTACCACGACGAACTCCGCGAAGACCTCCTTCGCGACGAGCACCCCACCGACCGCGTGTTCCTCTCCCGCACCGGCCAGCCCATCACCCGCATTGTCGTCTGGCAGATCATCAAACGCCACGCCCAGCAGGCCGGCCTCGCCCACGTCCACCCCCACACCTTCCGCCATTCCTTCGCCACCCACCTCCTGGCGGGCGGGGCCGACCTCCGCGTCGTCCAAGAATTGCTGGGCCACTCCAACATCGCCACCACCCAGCTCTACACCCACGTCGATCGCTCACGCCTCAAAGAAGTCGTCAACAAATTCCACCCCCGTCCGTAAATCGCCGCCGCCCATCCCCCCGGCCCCGGCGATCCATCGCGTAAACTCACCCGATGGACCCGCCGCCCTCGTCTCCATCCACCCCGCCGCCGGCCCCCCCGCCGCCCCCCACGCCAGCCATGCCTCGGCGGGCCGGCATCTGGCTCGCCGCGCTCCTGCCCGTGTTGCTCGTCGCCGCCGTTTTCACCGCCTACGTCACTTGGTGGGACCCCGCCGCCCTCCATTCCCTCACCGGATTGGGCAAAGCCGGCTCCCCCGCGGCCCGCGGCGCGGACGGGACCTCCGCCCCCGATCCTCAGCCCACCCGCGTCCGCCCCGGCCGGGACTACTACATCTTCCTCCACACCGTCGAGTTCTACCCCCAGCAATCCGACGGCAGCAATTGGGACTCCCTCGGCGGATCGGCGCCCGATATCCGCTACAGCCTCACCTGGCAGAATAACCGCGTCTTCGAAAGCGAAGTCCGCTCGGACACCCTCATCGGCCTCTGGGACCCGATCAATATCGACGTCGCCTCCGCCCTCCCGCTGCTGGGCGAAGGCAAGATCGAGCTGGCCTCCACCCTCAACCAGGGCGCGATCGTCAACGTCACCCCCGACGGCACCCTCACCATCAACCTCTGGGACCAGGACTCGGTGGGGATGGGCAGCGACTCCGCGGGTCAAATCGACCTCAAACTCACCGACCTGCTCGTCGGCGAAAACACCTTCCTCTTTGATCAGACCACCGATAACGCGGTGAAACGCATCGTGCTGGGCACCACCGACACCGCCAAACCCATCAAGAATCTCATCGAAGTGTTGAGTCAGCCGTGACGCCGGCCCCGCCACCGCCGCCACCCGCCGCATGACCCGCGGACGCTTCGCCCTGGTTTTTCTGCTGCTGCTAATCAGCGCCGTGACGCTGGGCCTGGGGCTCGTCGGCCCCTGCATGACCATCGTTCCCCGCCTGGGCGACTTCACCGGCTGGGTCCGAGCCCTACGCCCCGATCAGCTCCAGCCCACCACCTATTCGATCCTCTCGGGGATCGCCGCCATGCGTCAGCACGGCAACCCCGGCATCGCGGCGCTGCTGCTGGGCTTCTCGGTCGTCTTCCCCGTCCTCAAGCTGGCGGCCATGGCCGCGGGCACCACCGCCCTCCGACTGGGCCACCGCCCCCACCTCGCGGTCAAACTCACCCACCACCTCGGCAAGTTTTCCATGCTCGACGTCATGGTCATCGGCCTGCTGGTCCTGGCTATCAAGGGCCTGCCCGGCGGCAGCGAAATCCGCCTGGACTGGGGCGTCTGGGCCTTCGCCGCGTCGGTCGCCCTCAGCCTCGTGGCATCGATCCTGTTGCACAATGTCCGCCCCCAACGGCTATGAGACTCCCCGCCGCTTTCTCAGCCTGCGGCCGCCCCGCCCCCGCGGTACCCTGTCGGGTCCTCCCGAAAAACTCCAACCCCCGCCCCCGCTCCACCCCCCCGCCCGCGTACCGCGCCTTTCCTGATCCCCGACACCTCCCCCCCGGACCCCGATCATGCCCACCCGCACCCTCATCCGTGACCTCCAGGCCAACCAGTTCATCGACGGCGTGTTCGCGATCCAAAACGCTCAACTCGGCAAAACCAAGAACGGCAAGCCGTTTCTCAAATGCCTCGTCGCCGACAAGTCCGGCCGAACCCCCGGCCGGATGTGGTCGATCACCGAAGAACACTTCGCCACCCTCCCCACCGACGGCTTCATCTGGATGGCGGGCCAGACCCAGCCCTACCAGGGCGAAATGCAGATCATCCTCCAGGAAGCCCGCGCCCACGAACCCACCGATAATGAGCTCAAAGACCTGTTGCCCAGCACCGAGCACGATATCGATCAGATGTTCGGCGAGGTCCTGCGGCTGCTCCAAAGCCTCGACCACCCGGCGATCAAATCCCTGGCGGACCGCTACCTCGAAGACGGCCCGCTCATGGGCGCGTTCTGCCACGCCCCCGCGGCGATGACCCTGCACCACGCCTACCTCGGCGGCCTGCTCGAACACACCTTGGGCCTCATGAAAGCCGCCGAGGCCCTGCTGCCGCTGTACCCCCAGCTCAACCGCGACATCGTCCTGATGGGACTGTTTCTGCACGACCTGGGCAAATGCCAGGAACTCACCTGGCTCCGCGGCTTTGGCTACTCCAACGACGGCCAACTGGTGGGCCACATCGCCCGCGGGGCGATCCTTCTCGAAACCAAAGCCCAGGCCTGCCGGGACGAAGAGCTCGGCGAAGCCGCCCTCAAAGTGCCCACCGCCATCCTCCAGGTGCTGACCCACATCATCCTCTCCCACCACGGCATCCCCGAATACGGCGCCCTCAAAATCCCCGCGACCCCCGAAGCTATCTTTATCTCGAACCTCGACAACCTCGACGCGAAGCTGAACATGGCCCTCGCCGAGGCCCGCCCCCGCGAAGCCGCCGGCGACAAGCCCGCCAACCTCGGCGGCGACTTCACCGAAAAAATCTGGGCCCTGGACACCAAGCTCTACAAGCCCGACCCCACCACCGTCCCCGATGCCTGATCGCTTGCATACGATGGCATTCCGACCCCCTGCGAAAGAGTTTCGACCATGCACATGAAAGCCAACACGAAGAACCTCGGGCCCAAAGTGGTGCCGATGAAGTTCATCCTCGAAGACCCCGCGCCCTTGGGCCAGACCAAAAAAGAAATCGACCTCAAAGCCTCGGTCGGCGAATCGGTCCTCGAAGTCGCCCTGGACAACGACATCGCCATCGAACACGCCTGCGGCGGCGTCACCGCCTGCTCCACCTGCCACGTCTACCTCGAAAAAGGCGAAGAGGCCTGCAACGAGCCCGACGATGACGAACTGGACCGCGTGGACGAAGCCCCCGGGGCCCAGCTCAACAGCCGTCTGAGCTGCCAGGTCCGCGTCGAAAAAGAAGGCCACGCCCTGGTGGTCAAAGTCCCCGCCTGGAACCGCAACGCGGTCAAGGAAGTCCCGCACTAGATTTTTTATCCGACCCCTACGCGTTAATAAAAAGCCCACCCGGTCGGGGTGGGCTTTTTAGTTGACCCATCCGAAAACCGGCGGGCTTATCCTTTTACCGCCCCCGCGGTGAGCCCGGCGATAAATTCTTTCTGCAGCATCAGGAACAGCACCAGCACGGGGGTGATCGCGACCAGCGTGCCCGCCATGATCAGGCCGTAGTCGATGCCGTAGACCCCGCGGAGCTGGCGAGATCCAGACCGCGAGCGGGTATTTTTCCGGCGTCGAGAGGATAATCTGCGGCGAGATGAAGTTGTTCCAGGCCCCGAGGTAGGTGATCAGCAGAAACGCCCCCGCCATCGGCCGAACCATCGGCAAGGCCATCTGCAGGAACATCTTGATCTCGCCGCAGCCGTCGATGCGTGCCGCCTCGATCATTTCGTCGGGCAGGCTGGTGATCATTGCCTGGCGGAACAGGTACACCCCGAACGCCGGCGCGATCCCCGGCAGGATCAGCCCGACGTAGGTGTCGAGCATGCCTAACCAGTAGAGCAGCTGATAGCCCGGCGCGATCAGCAATGCCCCGGGGATGACCAGGGAGGCGAGCACGGTGTTGTCGATCAGGTTCCGGCCCGGGAAGCTGAACTTGGCCAGGGCGTAGCCGCCCATCGCGGCCCCCAGCGTGGCGAGCACGGCGGAGACCGACGCAAAAAAGAACGAGTTGATCAGTGCCCGGCTGAGCGTCGGGGTGGTGGTCGTCCGCTCCCCGTCGGGGTCGTTGGCGTCGGGCACGCCGTAGAACAGCCGCTCAAAATTGTCCAGGGTCAGCATGCCCCACGAGCGACCGAGGAAGCCGGAGGGGTTGCCCGCCTCGATCTCGTAGCGCAGGGCTTGGCCGGGCTCGAACGATTCGGGCGGCGTGACGCGGCCCAAGGACGCGTTGGGCTCGATGCCCCGGGGGATGACGAAGTCCAGGGTGGGGTCGTCGACTTGGCCGTAACCGATCCGCAGCAGCCGGGCGCCGGCCTCCACTTCTTCGCCGGCGACCTGCACCCCGACGCTCAGTTCGTAGACCGCCGTCGCGTTTTCCCCTGCCGGCAGCAGGGTGACGTCCACCACCGACAGCCCGCCCGTGCTCTGTTCGATGTCAAACAGGCCGGCGTCGGGCAGGAACGGCGAGGTGAAAAACACGCTCTTGGGCTTGATCGCCGAGCAAACCAGATACGCAAAGGGCACCAGCGTCACCACCGCGAAGAGGATCAGCGGGACGTAGATGAATAGTTTTGAGGAAAGATTATCTTGACGCATCAACGTTCCTCCACTCGGCCGACGAACTTCTGGATCATCGCAAAGCAGAACAGGATCATCGCCAAGCACCCAGCCGATCGCGCTGGCGTAGCCCAGGTTGCCGACGTTAAACCCCTGTCAAAAGGTACATCACGACGGTCAGCCCCGCCCCGTCCTTGCCGCCGCCGCGTCGCCCAGCAGCAGGTAGGGCAACTCGAAAAGTTGCATCGCCCCGATGAACGACAAGCAGAAACACGAACGTGGCGATCGGCCGAATCGCGGGGATGGTGACGTTGACAGGAAACGGTGCCACGCGTTGGCCCCGTCGATCTCGGCGGCCTCGAGCAGGTCTTTGCTCGACGTTCTGCAATGCCGCGAGGAAGTAGACCATGTTGTAGCCCAGGTACATCCAGAACGAGGCGATGATCAACGCCGGCATGATGTATTCCTGCAGCCAGGGGAACTCTCTGTCCCAGATCGGAATGAACGCGATCAACGCCGTTGAGCCACGCGGTGAAGTCGTACAGCAGCACGTTGATCAGTCCGGTGTTCTTCTCGAAGATCAGCCCGAACATGATCGCTACGAACGCCAGGCCCACGAGCACCGGGGCGAAGAAGATCAGTCGGAAGAACCCGCGGGCCTTGATCTCCGGCCGATTGAGCAGGATCGCCAAGCCCAGCGGCGCAGGGCAACTGGATAAAGATCGACCCGGCGGCGAAACACGAAGGTGTTGCGCAGCGCTTTCCAGAACTCGGGGTCGTCGTAGAGCCAGCGGAAGTTGTCGAGGCCCACGAACGCGCAGACCTTGGGCCCGTTGTTCTGCTGCATCGCCATCACCACCGAATAGAGCAGCGGGTAGAGCGTGAAGACCACGAACAACAGCACGAACGGGGCGATGAAGAGGTAAGGCGGCCAGGTCGGGGTGAGAGAACGTTTTTTACTCATCGCCCGCCCCCCGCTCATGGGTGTTGGGGGCTTTTTGTGGGCTCATTTCCGGGGGGCCGGTTTCCTCGGCGGCGTCGCGGAAAAACACGTTTTGCCGACATCTGTTTGAGTACCTGGTCCTCGGCTGCTTGAAGGAGTTCCTTGGCCCGGGGTTTGAACGCCTCGGCCGACATCTCGATCGACCGGGACGATCCGGCCCTCTGCGGCTTCGGTGTAGCAGCTGGCTGATCGCCTCGGGGATGCGGATCAGCGCCTGGACGCCGAAGGGGTTGGACGAGCGGAACGGGCACGTGCGGGGCCTGGTCGATGTACGCCGTGCCCGATGCCTGGCCGGAGAAATACGGGTCGGGCCCGTGGTAGAAGTCTTTGTCCCAGAACGTCTTGATCGGCGAGATGATGTTGCTTCAACGGAAACTCTGCTCGGCGAGGTCCGGCGAGAGGTAGAGGGTATTTGGCGACGTCCCAGGCGGCTTCGAAGTCCTCGGCTCGACTTGGGGATGCCCACCATCGTCCCGCCCTTGACGCTGGTCCGTCGGCCGCCGGGTTCCCACGCGGGCAGGGGCATCGAGCTTGAGCTTACCGCCGAGTTGGGGCAGGTCTTTCTTCCAGATGCCCGCCAGCCAGTCGGGCATCACCTGGGCGATGACCCGGCCTTCGAGCTTGAGCTGATTGCCCGACGCGGAGAAGTCCGGCGCGTCGATCGCGATCCGCGTCGGGCCCGATGCACCACGCCACGCACGTGAGCGATGACCTTCGCGTTGGCGTCCGACGCGATGATCGGCTTGTCCTTTTCATCAAACGTCCCGCCGCCGGCCTGGAGCAGCAGCGGCTCGATCTCGCCCACATTGGTGTACCACATGTTCAGCAGGTAGCGGTCGGGCCGACCGTCGCCGTCGAGGTCCGCGATCAGCGGCGACATCAGCCGGACGAAGTCGTCCCACGTCTTGATCTGGGTCACGTCGATCCCCGCCTGCTCGACCAGGTCCGCCCGGTAGCACAGCAGCACCGGGTGCACGTCGTGGGGCAGGCCGAAGATCCGTGCCCCGGCTGGACCACGGGGCGAACGATGGCGCGTTAATTGTCTCGTCCAGACCCTCAGCTTCCAGCCGATCGGTCAGATCCACAAAGCCCACATCTTCCAGCGGGCCGCTGACAAACTGCGTCATCATGTTCCGCTCGACCTCGATCAGGTCCGCCAGCGGCGTGCCCGACCAGAAGCCCGACAGCGTCCGACGTTGCAGGGCTGCCCCGTCAATCACGAAAAAGTTCACCGGCAATCGGCCGTCCGCCTCGGCTTGCTCGTTGTAGTCCTCGGCGATCTGCAGGTACAGCTGGCCGTGGTTCTTCGCAAACGTCCAGATACTCCAGCCCCGGCTCCTTCTTATCGAGCCCCCATCACCGCCACCGTGATCGTCGAAACAAACGCAATCAGCAGGATGATCCAGCCGCCCATCGAAAGCGTGTCAAAGGGTTGCCAGCGTTGACCACCGATTTTGGGCGGCAGCGTCGCGGGAGAAAGGGTACCGGTGGGTATGGGTTGGTCTGGCTGCAAGATAAAATCACTACCCAAGAGCAAGAATCTGCAACCAACGGAGCGGGGAGCATGGTACCGCTGCGGGGCGGGTTTTCCAACTCCCGCGGTGGGGCATCGGCCCAGCCGGCCCTTCAACCGTCGGATAGCAATCCGTTGCAGGGGGTCTTTTTAAGTTATCGAAAAGTTCGGAAAAAATCCCACACGGGCGTTGGGGTAGGCGAACTACGATTTATTGCGGAAGGAAAGTCGATCAACCCGCCGGCGGGATCGGTCGATGAAATCGAGAGCGATCCACGGGGATGGCCGAGCGTCAGTTCGCTCCCCAACCCCCCTCCGCCCCCCGCTGCCCCCTACCGCGCTCTCGCTTACCTCCCCGATCATGGGCCCTGCATGGACGCGGACGAGGGACAGCGAACCGACCGGAACCCCGACCCATGGCCAAAGGCTTGTTACTCCACGGCGGCCTCGGCCTGACACGCTCCCCGCCTGCGGTGGCTGCGATTACGCCTCTTCGGCCACCGGCGTCGGCATCGGCTGCACCAGCAGGTCCACCGCCAGCGACGCGAGATCGATCGGCAGCGCCACGAAAACGAGGCGCTGGTCGATCGCAACGACGCGGTCGAGCACCTCTCCGCGGAGCTGATGCGGTTCAATCACGACCTGTCGCAGGTCAGCCGGATGGACACGATGACCGGGCTGCTCAACCGGGCGGCGTTTGAGTCCTGCCTCGCGCAGGAACACGCGTTGTCCGTCTCGGCCCGGGAGGTCAGTCGGACCCGGCCGTACAGCGTGATCATGCTCGATGTGGATCATTTCAAAGCGTACAACGACGCGCACGGCCACCCCGCGGGCGACCGCTGCCTGATCGAGGTGGCCAAGGCTGTTCAGGCCACGGTCCGCCGCACCGATTTCGTCGGGCGGTACGGCGGCGAAGAAATTATTGCGCCGTGTCCGGGCATGGACACCGACGAGGCGACCGGGCTGGCCGAGCGGCTGCGGCAGGCGGTGCGGGATTGCCGTATTGAGCACCCCCACCCCGAGGCGGGCCCGATCGTGACCGTCAGTGTGGGCCTGGCGCACCGGCGGCCGGGACGAATCGACGCCCAACGGCGCGGCGGTGGTGCTGACTCGCCGACCGGATGCTCTACCTCGCCAAGGACCGGGGCCGGGACCGCGTCGTCGCTGCGGCGTGATGAGACGTGGCGTGACGCGCTGAACCTGATCCGACGTAAACTACGGCTTAGCCGTCGCTGCGATCCTGGGCGGCGGTACGTTCTTGCCGGTGGAACCCGGCCGTGGTTCCGTCCATATTACGGGAGTTGAGTGATGTCGCGATTTCGATCCGGATTCAAGTGTGGCGTGGCCGCCGTGTTGTTGGCCAGCGGGACGGCGACGTGGGGCAGGCCCTGGCGGACCGCGTGCCCGAGCGGGCGCTGTTTTACTTCGGGTGGGCGGTACCGAAACGCTGGCGGACGCTTACGCCCAGTCCACGCTGCAAAAAGTGGTCGGCCTGATCGAGCCCGAGCGGATCGCGGCGGCCTACCGCAGCACGCTGCCGATGATCCGCCACGCCACCGGCGACCCGCAG
>CAWCWR010000004.1:0-489538 GCA_963799335.1 uncultured Phycisphaeraceae bacterium
AGCTTCATGTCCGCCTCGGCGGTCGCGTCGTGGTCCGCCAGGGTCAGCAGCAGCCGACGCAGCCCGCCCGCCATCGACGTGACCCGGGCGCGTTTGGGCTCACTCTCCAAGTCCGCGTGCTGCCGGAGCGTGTCCCGCACGAAATCCAGAAACCGCCCCTCCAGGGCGGGCAGATCCACCGCGTCGGGGATGCCTTCGCCAAAACCGCGATCGATCACCCGGCCCGCGGCGCACCGCAGGGCTGTGAGCACCGCGGTCCCGACCTCCCGCCGGGCGGTCGCCGCCTGGACCGATTCATCCTGCGTGAGCAGCAAACTGTTCCCGCACCTCTCGGCCAAGCGTGTCCAACCGCTCCCGCAAACTCAGGCTCGGCGTTTCCGCTTCGTCCGCGGTCCGCCGGGCGACGGCCTTTTGGTCGTGGGCCGCCCGCAGGTGGCTCACGGCGGTCTGGACGCGCTTGGGGGTGAGCTCGATGCCGGTGACCCGGAAGATTTCCGTCGCCATCGCGGCGTAGTTGACCCGCTCGATGTCCGGCCCGGGCCGGAGGCAGCGGTCCAGCACGTCGTCCAGATCGGTCTTGCCTTCGTGGCCCACCACCGCCGCGACCCAGGCGAGTACCGCGGCGGCGGCATCGCGGACGTTTTTACGCACCGACTGCACTTCGTCGCTGAGCCGAGTGATCACCTGCAGCGGCGGGGTGGTTTCCGCCGATTCGTCTTCATCTAAAAGGTGAGCGTCCCGGGACGCGGCGGGGGTCACCGCCGCCAGCACTTGGCTATCGACGAACACCGTCCGCCACCGCGTCCGCGGTTCCGCTCCCGGGTCGCGGGGCGGGCGGGCCTTTCGATCGCTAGGTGGTGGGGTGGGCTGGATCATGGTTATCCCTCACAAAGGAAACCGGCTCGAATCGCTGGCCGCGGTCTCGGCCGGGCGGGCGATCGTTAAAACCATCCGCGGTGGGCGCGCCGTCTTTCACGAGTGGCCGTCTACGGGCCACCGCGCGTCGGGCCGCGGGCTGCGGGATCAAGACGGGTCCTGGTCCAAGACGTCCACATGGATCGGCGGCGGGGGCGGCGTGCGGTGGGCACCCGATTCAGCCTGAGCGGAACTCGCCGAGCCCAGCGGCAACACGGCGACCGCGGCAAACAGGAGGCCCGCTAAGAAAAGTCGAAGTCGCATGAAACTCTCCGGAGATAAAGGGCTCGGCCAAGGGAAGTTTGAAGAGCCAAGGGAAGGCGATGAATAAGGGGTAGAGGGAGCGAGGGCGAGGACGAGGGGGGGGGGGGGGGGGGCGAGGGGGGGGCGTCCCATCATTACGTTCCGTCCCGCCGGGTTGGTTTCCCGGCAAGGTATTTTAACCGTCACCGTCCGCGACCAAAACGATTTTAAGCCTAGTGTTTCAATAAACTTGTCACGAAGACAAAAATTTCCGGATCGGGTGGGCAGCCCCCCCGCCGGCATTCGGGGGTGAAATGTTGTCGATAATTTTTTTAATTCATTGCCAGTCATACGTTTGGAGGGGAAATAAACGGTTGTTGGGCGAGAAAACCGGCGACGCGGTCGGATGGGGTGGAGCCGGCCGTCGTGGTCGAGGCCGGCCCGGTCCCGACGGGTTTCTTTTCCGAATCCCGTTGGCCCGTTGATCCGAAACCGACCCACCAGGAGACTTCTCATGAATCGCAATCCTCTGACGAAACTGGCTCGATCCCGCTGGATCCGCGGCGGGGTGGCCGCCGCGGCCCTGACCCTCTTGCCCGGCGTCGGGCTCGTCTCGGCCCCGTCGGCGGCGGCGGGCGAAATCAGCTGGCAGATCAGCGTCGGCAGCGACGGCTACCGCGGCGCGAGCGCCACCTATTCCAACGGCCACGGCCAATACGTCACCGCCCAGCACCACACCGGCTATGCCACCGCCGACTACGGCTCGGCCGGCGGCTATTACCAAAGCGTCTGGCGCCCCGCGGTCTACGACACCCGCTACGACGGGTGGGGTCGGGCCTACCGGGTCTGCGTCCGCGCGGGCTATTACGACAAGGTCTGGGTCGCGACCCCCGCGCCGCGGCAGCCGCGGCAGAGCTACGGCCACTCGCGTTCCTACAACTACGACTACGGCTCGGGCCAATCCTGGGGCCACCACTACAAAAAGTCGTCTCACCGGGGCTGGTGGAATCGGGGCTGCGGCAGCTCACGGCGAGGTCATCACTGATCCGGCCGTGGCGACGGGTCGGCTGGTGATGAAGAAGAAGATGAGGATGATGAACGCTCGTATTTCGGGCAGGGACGGCCGACGCCACGTCGGCCGTCCTTTTTGATAGGTGGCTTCGGCCGCGTCGGCGCGGACCAAACCCCACATCGTTTTTGGCGTTGCGGCGTGGGCCGCAGGCGTTATCATGCTCGACCCATGCCAGCCAACATCCGCGAAATCAAGGGCCGTATGAAAGCGGTCGGCAACATCCAGCGCATCACCAAAACGATGCAGCTCATTGCCTCCGCCCGCTTCCAGGCGATGCAGAAAAAAGCGACCCAGTCGCAGGCCTACTCCGCCAAGATCGTCGAGATGGTCGGCGAGCTGGCGGCCTCCCTCGGCGGCGACGGCGACATCAGCCACCCGCTGCTGGCGGCCCCCGCCCCGGCGGTCGGCCGGGAACGCGTGCTCATCCTCACCTCCGAACGCGGCCTCTGCGGGGCCTACAACGGCAACGTGATGCGGAAGGGCCTGACCTACATCCGCGATCAGCAGGGCATGGAGAAGACCCGGCTCGAAATCGTCGGCAAAAAAGGACAGGCCTTCGCCAAATTCAACCGCCTAGATGTCGCCCAGAACTACAGCTTCGGCGATTCGCCGGCCTACGAAGCGGTCGAATCCCTCGCCCAGACCTATATCGACGAATTCACCGCCGGCAAGATCGACGCGGTCAAGGTCGTCTACATGAAGTTCATCTCGATGGGCAAACAGACGCCCGTCGTGCAGACGCTGCTGCCGTTAGAGCCGCCGACGGCCGAGGGGCAAAGGGGTAAAGGGGTAAAGGGGTTAAGCGAAACGGCCGGGAATCAGCCCTCCGCCCCCCGCCCCTTCGCCCCTCAACCCCTGCGGCGGTATACGAGTTTTCGCCCGAACCCGAGAAGTTGTTGGCCGAGCTGCTGCCGGTGACGGTCAAGACCAGCCTGTACCAGGCGTTCATGGATGCGGTGGTCAGCGAGCAGCTCGCCCGCATGGTGGCGATGAAGTCGGCGACCGACGCCGCGGGCAAGCAGGGCAAGTCGCTCAAACGTCAGTTCAACCGTGCCCGCCAAACCGCGATCACCACCGAGCTTTCCGAAATCATCGGCGGCGCTGCCGCCCTCGAATAACCCCCCCCTCCTCACCCCCCCCTTCACCCCTCACCCCCTCACCCCCCGAATTAAACCTAGCGGCCCGTTGATGTGGCCCCGACCCCACGTGGCTGAGAACGGTGATGCCCATGTTGCCGTTCAATCAAAAATCCAAGGGCAACGCGAAGTCCTTCGGCCCCGACCCCTGGAAGCTGATGGGCATGGGCCTGGAACTGGGCCTGCTGATCGGCGGACTGACGTTTTTGGGCCATTTGGCGGATAAGAAGTTCGACACCCACCCTTGGCTGGCATTTACCGGGGCCGTGCTCGCCACCGTCGGCGGCACCTACAACCTCGCCAAGCTGATCCTGAAGCCGTCGAAAAAACGCCCCGCCGCGGCCAACCGTCCATCCCCCCCCTCGCCCCCCCCTGCCCCCCCCGCCCCCCCTGCCCCCCCTGCTTCCAGCCCTGCCGACCGGTCATGACCGCTGCATCGCCCACCCATTCCGACGCCGCCGCCCCCACGCCCCTGCCGCCCGCCGTCCCGCCGGCGGCGTTCCCGGCCGGCCGCGCGGCCTGATGCTGGTGGGTGCCAGCCTGGCGGTGGCCTGCTTGGTTTATGCCGGCTGTCTGCTGGCGGGCCACCCCGATCATGGCGGGTGGAACCTGATCGCCGCGGCGATCTGCGCCGGGGCCGGGGTCCTGGGGCTGCTGCCCACGTGGCTGATGTCGCGGAATCCCGCCCAGCCCGGCGGGGTGGTGCAGGGGGCGGCCATGGGGTTTTTGGCGGGCATGCTGTTCCGCATGGCGGTCGCCGGCGGGGTGGTCGTGGTCCTGCAATTTGTCATCCGCCACCCCGACGCCCGGCCGCTGTCGATGTGGATCGCCGGGTGGTATCTCATCGTCCTCGCCGTCGAGGTGAAACTGGTATCTTCCTACGTCCTCGCGACGGCCCCGGCCTTGCGGCCCGCCGCCCCGCCCACGCTCGACTCTGCCCCGGAGACTTCCTGACATGCTGCCCACGCTGCTCGCCGCCGGCGACAAGCTCGACCCGCTCTCCCACGTCCTGCCCCACAGTTTCCTGGGCAGCGGATGGTTCACCAACCACCACTTCATGAGCCTGCTGATCCTCCTGGGCGGCGTCATGCTGCTGCTGGCGATCGCCAAGGCCATGCCCCTGGGCGATCCCCACAACCCCGCCAGCCGCGCGGAAGACTACGTCACCAAGGGCCGGCTGACCCAGCTTTTTGAGACGCTCTGCGTGTTTCTGCGCGACGAGATGACCCGCCCGCTGCTGGGCGACCTGACCGACAAGTACATTTATTACGTCTGGTCGACGTTCTTTTTCATCCTGTTTGCCAACCTGCTGGGCCTGGTGCCCGTGGGTGCCCTGCTGGGCTTGACCCTGGGTTCGACCGAAGCCGGCCACGTTTGGGGCACGATGACGGCCAACATCAACTTCACCGCGGGCCTGGCGATCGTCGCCTTCTTCATGATGGTGTTCGTCGGCCTGCGCGAGGCGGGCCTGGGCTTTATCAAGCACATGTGGCCCGTCCCGCTGACCCCGCCCGAAGGCGTCACCGGCCCGATGCTGGTCATCGTCATGCCCATTCTCTGGCTGTCGGGCGTGCTCGTGTTCCTGCTCGAATCGCTGGGCTACCTCATCAAGAGCTTTGCCCTCTGCGTCCGCTTGTTTGCGAATATGGTCGCCGGCCACATGGTGCTCGGCTCGCTGATCATCATGGCGGTGACCACCAGCAACGTCCTGGGCAAGGGCATGACCGTGGTCGGGGCCGCGACCTTCACCTTCCTCGAACTATTCGTCTCCTTCCTCCAGGCCTATATCTTCACCTTTCTCGTCGTGATCTTCATGTCCCTCGGGGCGGTCCACCACGACGACCACGGCACGGAAGACGACCACGACGGCGGACTCGACGAAGGTGAAATGCCCGGCGAAGCCGTCGGCGAAGGACTCACCGGCACCGTCAGCCCGGCCCACTAACGGCCGCCCCCTTTAGCAAGTTTCAGTACCCTGATTCAGCTCCCGTAACCCCCCCACCACCACGACCCTTGCACCCCTCCGCGTCTTCCCGACGCGACCCGCTTAAAACACCGGCCCGTCGGCATCCGGTCCCCAAGTCGTCGACAACCATTCATCCCCCCCCACCCCCCTTCCTCGGAGATTCGACCCATGGACTTCAGCTTCGCCCTTCAACAGCTTCTCACCCTCGCGGCCATCCCCACCGGCGACACCGCCCTGGGTGCGGGCCTGGCCATCCTCGGTGCCGGCATCGGCATGGGGATCCTCGGCTTCGGTGCCGCCAAAGGCATCGGCAACATCGGCGGCAACGCCACCGCCGCCGTCGCCCGTCAGCCCGAGGCCGCCGGCCAGATCTTCCTCCAGATGATCATCTCCGCCGCGCTCATCGAAGGCTTCACCTTCTTCGGCATCATCGTCGCCTCCGGCATGGCCGGCGGCTTCTTCGAATAAGCCACCCTCCTGGACTTTATCGCGCCGCCGCCCACCCGCGGCGGCGCGGCTTCCGCGGCTCTGTCCGCACCCTCCACCCCGCTTTCACCCCGTCCCTGACGCAGGAACCACTTGCGATGACCCTCCGCTTTACCCGCTCATTCTTGCCCGCCGGTCTGCTGACTTTGACAATGCTGGGCATCACCGTCGGCCCCGCTTTGGCCGACAACCCCCTGGACAACCACGCCGACGCCGCCCCCGTCCTGCCTGCCGGGGCCGACGACAACCACGTCGCCGACCGGGCGTTGCACCTCGACCAACACGAGGCGAGGCATACTGCCTCTGCCTACCCCGCGGCGGAATCGGCCGACGCCGGCGAAGCCCACGGCTCGCGCGGCCTGACCTCGACGGTCATCTCCGAGATGATCTGGACCCTCGTGGTCTTCAGCCTCTTCTTCCTCGTGCTGAGCCTGATCGTCTGGCCCAAAATCCTCGGCGCTCTTAAGTCTCGCGAAGACAAGCAGCGCAGCGACCTGGTCGCCGCCGAGCAGGCCCGGGCCGACGCCGAGGCCTCGCTGGCGGAATACAACGTCCAGCTCGCCGAGGCCCGCAAAGAAGCGCAGTCCATCGTCGCCGAGGCCCGCACCGCCGCCCAGCAGGCCGCCAACGCCGACAAGGCCAAGATCGAAGCCGAAGTCGCCGCCATGAAAGCCTCCGCGAAAGCCGACATCGCCGCCGCCAAGGAAGCGGCCCTCGCCGACATCTACGCCCAGGCCGCGTCGCTCTCGACCACCATCGCCGGCAAGATCCTCCAACGTGAAATCAACGCCGACGACCAGCAGACCCTCATCAACGACTCGGTCAACCAGTTCAAAGCCAACGCCCCCCAAAACTAACCCCCCCTCGATCATTGCGTATTGATCCCTGATCGACCGATCTCTGACCCCTGGCTACCACCCTCGACCCGGACCGCCCATGCCCGCGCTCCACCACCGATGCCGTCGGCCGGGTCTACGCCCAGTCGCTGCTCGAGCTCGCCCAGGCCCAGCAGCAACTCGACGCGATCGCCGAGGAAGTCACTCAGCTCAACGCCCTCATCGAGCAGAACGACGACCTGCAGCCGCCTGATCGAAAACCCCATCCTCGAGCGACTCCGCACGTGCCGGCATGATCGAGCGCCTCTTCGAAGACCAGACCTCAGCGACCTGCTCTACCGTTTCCTCCAGGTCGTCAACCAAAAAGACCGACTCGCCGCGTTGCCCCGCATCTTCACCGTCTTCGGCCAGCTGGTCCGCCAACACCGCAATCAAATCGACGTCGACGCCTACGTCGCCCGCACCCTGGACGACGCCACCGCCGACCGCGTCACCGACGGCCTCGGCGCTTCGCTGGGCAAAGAGGTCCACCTCAATCAGCACATCGACGAATCCCTCATCGGCGGCCTCAAGCTCCGCATCGGCGACCAAATGATCGACGCCAGCGTCAAGCGCCAACTGCCCGCATCGAGCAACAACTCATCGACGCCGGCCGAGAGAAGGCCCGGGAAATGGCCGCAGCCGGGGCCCAGGGGCCCGACGCAATAAGGGATGAGGAATAAAGGGGCTTAGGGGCAAAGTGCAGAAACGGAAGTGGTGGCCCGAGTCGAGAAATACGAGGACCTGATCGCATGGCAGAAAGCTTACGCACTCGTGCTCCGAGTATACCAACTGACCAAGGACTTCCCCGCCGATGAACGCTACGGACTGACCACCCAGATGCGGCGGTCCGCCGTCAGCATCCCGTCCAACATCGCCGAGGGTTTCGGCCGACACTCCCGCGACGACTACCTCCGCTTCCTCGACATCGCCCTCGGCTCCACCTACGAACTCGAAACCCAACTGCAGACTCGCCCAAGACTTACACTACCACCAAGACTCTAATACCCTGGAACTCATCGCGGAACTGATCCGCATCCTGACCGGCTTGATCCGTTCGCTACGCCGCAAACCCCAGCACTAAGCCCCTCAGCCCCTTTGACCCCTCAGCCCCTTCCCGCCCATGAAGATCAACACCGACGAAATCACCAGCCTCATCAAGCAGGAAGTCTCTCAACTTCTCCACCCAGCTCGACGTCTCCGAAGTCGGCACCGTCGTCGAAGTCGGCGACGGCATCGCCCGGGTCTACGGCCTGTCCAAAGCCATGTCCGGCGAGATGCTCGAATTCGAATCCGACAGACGGCACCATCATCGGCCAGGTGATGAACCTCGAGCAAGACATCGTCGGCGCCGTGATCTTCGGCAACTACCTGGGCATCCGCGAAGGCGACACCGTCCGCGCCACCGGCCAACTCCTCTCGGTCCCCATCGGCGAGGCGCGTGCTCGGCCGCGTGGTCAACGCCCTGGGTCAGCCCATCGACGGCAAGGGACCCATCGCCTCCGACGAGACCTCGCAAGGTCGACATCATCGCCCCGGGCATCGCCGCCCGCCAACCCGTGACCCAGCCCCTGCAGTTCGGCGTCAAGGCCGTGGACTCCATGATCCCCGTGGGCCGAGGCCAGCGCGAACTCATCATCGGCGACCGCAAGACCGGCAAGACCGCCGTCGCCATCGACGCCATTATCAACCAGAAACGCACCCACGAAGGACGACGGGGGCGATTGGGCGACGGCCCCGTCTACTGCTTCTACGTGGCCGTGGGCCAAAAAGAATCGACCGTCGCCGCCGTCGTCCAGGCCCTGACCGACAACGGCGCGATGGAGTACACCACCGTCATCAACGCCAGCTCGTCCGAGTCGGCGCCCGATGCAGTACATCGCCCCGTACGCCGGCACCACCATGGCCGAGTACTTCATGAACCAGGGCAAGCACGCCCTGGTGGTCTACGACGACCTTTCCAAGCAGGCCGTGGCCTACCGCCAGCTCTCCCTGCTGCTCCGTCGACCCCCCGGACGTGAGGCCTACCCCGGCGACGTGTTCTACCTCCACTCCCGCCTTCTCGAACGCGCCACCAAGCTCTCCGACGCCAACGGCGGCGGCTCCCTCACCGCCCTGCCCATCATCGAAACCCAGGAAGGCGACGTCTCGGCCTACATCCCGACCAACGTCATCTCCATCACCGACGGCCAGATCTACCTCGAACCCGACCTGTTCTTCGCCGGCGTCCGCCCCGCGATCAACGTCGGCATCTCCGTCTCCCGCGTCGGCGGCAACGCCCAGATCAAGGCCATGAAAGAAGTCGCCGGCTCCCTCCGCCTCGACCTCGCCGCCTTCCGCGAACTCGAAGCCTTCGCCCAGCTCGGCACCGACCTCGACAAAGCCACCCAGGCCCAGCTCACCCGCGGCGAGCGCATGGTCGAGCTCCTCAAACAGGGCCAGTACCAGCCGATGGATGTCATCGACCAGGTCCTCCAGATCCACGCCGGCAACCAGGGCGCCCTCGACGACCTCCCCGTCGACCAGGTCCAACCCTTCGCCCACGCCCTGGTCGAACACTTCAACGGCCCCGCCACCGCCCTCCGCAGCGAACTGGCCGACAAGAAAACCCTCAAGAAAGACGGCCTCGCCGACCGCCTCGCCGAAGAAATCAAAACCTTCAAATCCGGCTGGTCCGCCTAAGCCCCCCCCGGAAGCTAATCCTCCGTCCGCGAAATTTTATAACCACCCCACGAAGCCCACGCCCCCCGGCGTGGGCTTTGCTTTTAACGGTGTCTCCCCCCCCCCCCCGCCCCGCCCGCCGACCCGCCCCCTCCCCGCCCAAACCATTCACCAATGACCGGCCGCTCATCGTTCACGCCGCAATTGGTGCATTCGAGGTACCCTCCAGCACCTGATACCCCGCCACCACCGTGCTTTCTGTCCATGGCCCCGGCTCGCCGGTGGGACTCATCCAGCACACCCGGTACTGCACGGTCTGTCCCATCGCCAGGCCCCGCTCCACCGGGATCGTGAACCGGGCCCGCTGCACGATGTTCACCATATGCCACTCGTCGCCGACCACCCCCGTCCCAAATAGGCCCGGCTGCACCGGCCGATACACGTCCACCCGCGCCCGATCTACCCCCCGTGGCAGCCCCCGCCCCCCCCGGCCCCCCGCGCCCGTGGGCCGCGTCACGTCCCGCAGCACCACGTCCACCCGCCGATCCGGCCGCCAACACATCGACACACTCGGCGCGTGCCGTGGCGGCGGCAGCTTCCGCCGTCGGCGGCTGGACCGGCGTAGCCCGATCCGGGACCACGCCGCGTCGTCCACCGCCGGATTGCTGCGGATCTGCCTCACCAGCGACCGCGTCGATTCGACCAGCCTCGCCATGATTTCATCTTTCCGCACCCGCATCGCCGGCGATCGACCCGACGGCGACTGATACACCGAAAACGCCGTCGCCACTTCCCTTTGAAGTTTGGCATACGCCGCCGCCACCGCCGGATCGATCCGATACGCCCCCGGATCACCCGACAACGCCCCGGCCAACTGTCCGGTCCACCGCACCCGCTCCCCCCCGGCCCGTGGCAACCAATCCGGCATCGCATCGCTCCTGTCTCAAAACACCCGTGAACACGCCCGACGGCCACACTGCGGTCAACTTCATCCCCTCTCGGCTATCTATCGACCAATCCTCCCCCCCGCGCCCACCCCCCATCGTCACGCAGTCTCTCCCGGTGGGGCACCGGCTCTCCCCCGGTGGGGCAGGCTTCTAGCCTGCCACTTGCCCGAAGGGCAAAGTCGGTCACCAAAAACTTCGGGCTGCGCCCCAAGGGCAGGCCAAAAGTCCGCCCCACTGCAAGAACCGGATACGCATCCGGCAGAATGTGACTTATGAAGCAGCCGCTCACCCCCTGAACCCCATCCGCCCGCGTTATTCTCGGCCGTTTCCCCCTTCAAACCGTCTCATTGATTTCCGAATCTTTGGGAACGGCGGCACCGTGCCCAAAGTTATCCCGCCAAACTTCCGGAACCACGCCCCGGTCCCTAAAGTTCAGCCCATAAACTTCGGGAACCGCGCCGCCGTTCCCGAATGACAGCCTTTCAACTTCGGGAACCGCGCCGCCGTTCCCGAAGTTGCGACTCCAAACTTCGGGAACCACAACCCCGTTCCCAATGTTTAGACTCTCCCACTCGGGAACCGCGGCATCGTCCCCCCATTTTCCGCGGCCCGCTTCCCCGTTTTCCTCCTTTTACCCCGCCTTCCGCCCCCGATCCAGCGGCGACACCACCCCCAACACTCCCCTTCCAGGCCGCCCGCCGTCATTTTCCATCACGTGCAGATAAACCTGCGTCGTCTTCAACGACTTATGCCCGAGCAACTCCTCAGGCCGACACCAGTGCCCCGCCGCCCGCCGATGAAACCGCAGGTACCTCTCAATCCACGACGCATAGGCTTCCTCGGTGCGATAGCTGTAATGCCCCCGCCTGAGCGTCTCGTGCACCTGCTGCATCAGCTTCATGCACCGACCTTACATTCTGCAATCCTGCAAGTCAATATGCATGTTAGGTTTTTATTCATTCGGTCTGGAAGGCCAAGATAATCCTTGACATCCCACCCCCCCCGCCTTCATAATCATCCGCTAGCATCCGGCCAATAGGCCGAATCAATTCTGTCTAATCATTGTTAGACCGCATGGTCACTCAACCGAACGATGCCGAACAATATCTGCAGATGTATCCAAAGCTCTGGAAATGGATGAATCGCTGCGGCGGCTGCGGCTTCCTTGGTCATAAACCGGAACTGCCAGATAAAATCGAGCCGGGTATTGCGGCGCAAAATCTTCGGAGGTACTTTCCGGAGTTGGAGCTGAACCGTGAAGGGCTTTGCGATCAGTGTGCTTCCTGAGCCGAGGCGGTCTAACCAGCGGCTGCAGTTGACCGGCGACGCCCGCGAGTAGAATGTTGTGGTCGGTTGGTAGCCCACTCCCGCGGGCGGCCGGCAACTGAGCCGATTTACGTTAGGCGACACCGTGCTGTTCAAACGTCGAACTTCCGAAGAACACCGACGAAAGTTACGACGCTCCTATCGCGGTGCTTTCATCGGGGCGGTCTTCTTAGCAGTCATATCCAGTTTCGTCGCTATCGTCGTTTCCCGAGATTATCCCGCCTCCCCGAACGTGTTTGTTGAAGGGTCGCTTCTTTGGTGGGGAGTCGCGACCATTGCTGGCTTGCAGTTCTGGCGTTATTCCCGCGATCATGTTGTCGCCTAACCACCGGCTGCAGTTGACCGGCGACGCCCGCGATGGATAATTGGGTGGTCGGTGGTACGCCCCCTCCGCGGGCGGCCGGCAACTGAGCCTGTTTACGTTAGGCCCCTTTGATAATGGACAGCATGGAGCCACTTCCGTTTGTCCGACCTATGGTTGCCGCTTCCCGAAGCGTCGCTATCACGCTTGCGGCGTTTTTTCTTTTAGGCCTTGTCGGCGTGCAGTCTTCACTGGCCTATCTCGTCATTATCGCTGCGATGACTGCTTCCGCTATCGGTGTATGGCTGTTTCTTTTTCTTGCCGCTAATCGTGGCGCGGGTATGAGCTACGCGATCCGACAACTCTTGCTGTCACTCCTCCTTACCCCGGTTTTGTTGATCGGGTTGCTCGCGATCCCGTTCTTGGTTCGATCTGATTTGTCGAAGTGGCAGGTAACGTCCGGGGCCTAACCACCGGCTGCAGTTGACCGGCGACGCCCGCGTTATGATGTAGCTGTCGGTGGTACGCCCCCTCCGCGGGCGGCCGGCAACTGAGCCTGTTTACGTTAGGCGACTGCAAGTTATGTCAACAAATATCGTAGACGCGAATGAACATCAAATTCGTGCCCTGCTTGAAGCATGGGCAACTGCTACACGTCAAAGTCGCCGCGATGACGTATTGGTCAACCATGCCTCAGAAGCCCTGATCTACGATGTCCTGCCTCCGATGAAGTACACAGGAACCGAATCCTATCGTCGAAGCTGGGATGAATGGCAACCGGATACACAAGGGGAGGGCGTTTTTCAACTGGAAGACTTGTCGGTGGTTACTGGTCCGGAAGTAGCCTACGCGACCGGTTTCATTAGGTGTGGCGGCACGTTGTCCGATGGACGCACTTTTCAAGACTTAGTTCGTGCAACCTTTTGTTTTCGGAAACTTGAAGAGGGATGGACAATATTTCACCAACACATCTCCAAACCGTTTGAGCGCAGCGACTAGTGAGTCGAGAGACCAGTCGCCTAACCACCGGCTGCAGCTGACCGGCTGCGCCCGCATTATGATGTTGTTGTCGGTGGTACGCCCCCTCCGCGGGCGGCCGGCAACTGAGCCTGTTTACGTTAGGCGACTAAGATATGACCATTGCCCGCAACTTTGGCTTGCTGATTTGTGCCAGCGTCTTCGCTGTTGGATGCGCAAGTCCCGATAGGCAAACCGACCATCCACAAGCCTTGGCGTCAACCTCTCGTCAGGCAGAAGATCACTTGATAGTTCCCGGGGAACGTTACGGGCCCGTGGTACTTGGCATGGACCGGGAGGACGTCGTTGGAGTCATCGGCGATCCTCAGTCCCGTCCGTCGCCACAAGCCGATCAGTACGCCGACGGCTTTGCAGTTCAGTACGATCGGAACAATCAAGTATTGGTGATTTTCGGTGGGGGATGGTGCGAGAAAGACGACCCGATGGCTCAAGCGTTTCGAGGCGTAACCGAAAACGGGGTTGCCATCGGTAGCACGCGATCCGAGATTGAGTCCGCATTGGGGGTTCCAGATACGGTCAAAGAGGTGCAACGGAGTCTTGATTTCTTTGTGATGCGTTATGATTCAAAAGGGATTCACCTTGCACTTCGCAACGATGCATTGGTCCATGTGACAATCCTACCCCCGCGTCCGTAGTCGCGTCGCCTAACCACCGGCTGCAGTTGACCGGCGACGCCCGCGATGGATCATTGTGTTGTCGGTTGGACGCTTGCTCCCGCGGGCGGCCGGCAACTGAGCCTTTTTCGTTAGGCATCACATGTCCACCATAAATTGGCCTAACGAGTTTGCCAAGGTCATCTCTTGCGCTGCCTGCTCCCATGCCACGGACAGTAATATCTTGCGAGACGCCGACGAAAACGTGCCTCAGCCGGGCTACGTTGGCGTGACCTACTGGAGGCGCCGAATCGCACTGGTCGGCCAGAACCCCGGGACACCCAAGACACTCGAACTTCAAGATAAGCCGTACACAGCCGCCCTACGGAAGCTGAGAGACACGCCGACCGAGGCCAATTACCACGAACTTGACTCGGTGCTCCAGGCCTTCATTCCAAAGTGGCCCGTTCACGGCAACTATTTTCCACTTGATGAGTGCGGTTTGTCACTCCAAGACATTGCATATTTCAACGTTGTTCGTTGTCGCACCGGCGATGACGCGAAACCCGGTGTCAACACAGTGAACAACTGTATTCGCAACCACTTTGGTCGCTGGCTCGACAACCTTGCGCCGCGGGTAGTCGTTTTCATCGGCAAGTGGGCAGCCGACCACGCCTCACAGGAGGTCGAGCGCCGACGCATTCCATTCGCGTTTATAAACCGACAGCGCAGCCTATCGTCACATGAGCGGAGCGAGAATCGCGCGGCAGTTGTAAAACTCGTTCGCGAGAGTGATGCCTAACCACCGGCTGCAGTTGACCGGCGACGCCCGCCCCCGGAAGCTAAAGTAGATGGTCGGTGGTACGCCCCCTCCCGCGGGCGGCCGGCAAATGAACGCTTCTTCGTTAGGTCGCAGGAGCAAGTCCATGCGAAAAAAACTGCTTCTGCTACCGATAGTCGTGGCAGTATTTTTTACCGGTACCTTTGCCGTAGCCGAACAGGTCGCGGCGGCGGGCGGCGAGGGCGGGGACGGCTTGGCGGAAGGTGGTGATGGCGGCGGGGTCGAGGTCGGCCACCAGCAGGGCGGGGTCGGTCGGGCTGGCCTGGGCCAATACTTCACCGGTTGGACTGATGATGCAGCTGCGGCCGGCGAACGTGATCCCTTCGTCTGTGCCGATGCGGGCGACACCCAAAATATACGCCTGATTTTCCAGAGCCCGGGCCCGGGTCAGCAGGTCCCAGTGCGAAGATCGTGCGTCGGGCCAGGCGGTGGCGTTGACCAGGACCACGGCCCCGTCGTCGGTTCTCTGGCGGTACAGTTCGGGGAAGCGGAGGTCGTAGCAGATCGACAGGCCGTGGCGTAACCCGGCGAGTTCGAGATGGTCCGGGCCCGGGTCGGCGGGGGGTCGGGGCTGGAAACAGGTGGCTTCGTTGACCGACCCGGCGGCGAACAGGTGGGCTTTACGGTAATGCCCGATGCGTTGCCCCCCGGCGTCGAACACCGCGAGGCTGTTGTAGAGCGTGGACCCCACACGTTCGCTGAGGCCCGCGCCGATGGCGATGCGGTGTCGCCGGGCCGCCGCCGCCAGGGCGTCGTGGGCGGGTCCCGGCCAAGTTCCCGCCACCCGCGGCATCTCCCGCAGGGCATACCCGGTGTCCGCGAGTTCCGGGAACCATACGGCCGCGCAACCCCGCCCCGCGGCGTCGGCCGCGCGATCGACCATCGTCGCGACGTTGGCCGCCACATCGCCCACCGCGCAATCCATTTGGGCCAAGGCTACCCGCATACATTTAGTGTACCGCGGCGATCATGCGGAAAGCGCGGTGTGCCGAAGGCGAGCGGTATTGGGGGGGGGGAGTGATACGCGGTGGGACGAGAAGATAGGGTACAAGCTTGATAATCCCGCCGTCGTGGGTGACCGGAATTTTAGCGAGCGGCGGAAGTTGGTTCGAGCCGGGGTACCCCGTTAATTAAAAGGTCCGGGCCAAAAAAACACCCGCGACCGGGGTCGCGGGTGTGGGTGATTTTGTGTGAGATGTAGCCGACGGCTGGCCTGGATAGGCGTGGTCGAGGCTCAGGCCGAGGCGGCGCGGCGGCGGGTCGCCAGCAGCGAGAGGCCGGCGGCGGCGAGGAGGAGGGTGCTGGGTTCGGGGATCGCGGCGGCTTCGGAGATGACCAGGTTGTCGATCGCGAAGGCGGTGCCGGTGCCCGAGCCCGCGCCGCCGCCGTTGTTGAAGCCGGGGAACGGGTCGTTGATACCGATGCCCACGCCGCCGGTGGCGACTTTGGAGGTGGTCACGTCGGTGAGGAGGAACCCGTCGATGAACCACTGGATGCGGTCGCCGTCGACGATGACTTCGAATTCCGCGACGCGGCCTTCGAGCACGCCGGGGGCGGCCTGACCTGGGACCTCGGGAAGGATGGTGGCGAACGCGGTGCCGGAGTCCGCAGTGTCCGCCGCGTCCATGAAGGACAGGGCGGTCGGGGCGGCACCGTCGAAGGATTCGTAGACAGCGAAGTCGCCGCCGCCGGTAAAGTCCGAGTCGGTGGAGGCGGCAATGAAGGCCCCGTCGTTAATCACATCGCTGTTGAATGACAGGGTTTCGGTGTCGTAGACGCCGGCGACGACGTATTCGGTCGAGCCGCCGGAGACCGCGGAGGCGATCGCGTCGAACTTGATGGAGATCGGGGTGGTGATGGTCAGGCCGTTGACGAACGCGGTGATCGAGTCGTCGGTTTCGAGCAGCAGTCCGGTGCCGGTGATGCCGCTGAAGCCGAAGCTGCCGTAATCGAAGCCGTAGGTAATCTGACTATCGTCGCCCGTGTCAGTCAAGCTCTCGACGACGGTGTAACTGGCGATCGAGCCGGTTTCGAAGTCGTCCTGAAAGAGGATATCGCCGGGGGCCGCGAAGGCCGAGGGAGACACCAACAAAAGACCACCAGCGAGGCGCACACACATTTTCATAACTCAGCTCCATTTTCCAATTGATCAGAAGGTTCTCTGGCGACAACCGGAATCGGTGACGCCCTCCGCAGGCTCCCCCAAACTAGCAGTGACGCAATGAGACTGCAACCGAAAAAGGCAACAAAATCGACTTCCGCATTAAAATTAGTCAAATTCCCTATTGCATTCGGCGGAACAGCGGGTAGGTTGGCGTGGTCGGAGATCGGTGTGGGTGGTCATTTCTCAGCGAACCCTTCCGGTCCGCTTCCTGGCGTCCCCCCTCCCCTCCTTGTTAACCATCTCCGACGACGATCTTCAGGCCTGCCCCTGATTCCCCGCTCGCGAGATTAGACCCCCCCAAGAGACCCCCCCATGTGCTGCTCCCCACCTGCTACCTCCAAGACTTCGTTGCCACGGTCGCCTGGCCTGGCCACGCCCCGATTTTTTTATGGCGGCGGCTTCACCCTGATCGAGTTGCTCGTGGTGATCTCGATTATCGCTTTGCTGATCGGCATCCTCCTGCCGGTGCTCGGCGGTGCGCGGGAAACCGCCCGCGGCTCGGCGAGCCTCAGCAACGTCCGGCAGATCAACCTTGCGTCGCAGGCTTATCTGGCGGACAACAAAGAGTTTTTGCTGCCGTTTAGCAATTCGTTTTACTGGGAGCCTTACCAAAACAACCTGAATAGCGCGAGCCCAGTGCCAGCGAGTGAAAAGTACGTATGGCCCACGCGATTGATCGAAGATAGTTACTTGCCCGGGGCTTTGGTGTTCCAGTGTCCAAGTTTGGAAGCAACCAAAGACATCGTGGTCGAAGCAAGAACGGCAGCCGACACCACGAACTGGAAACTCGACCCGGACTGGTACAAGGTTCACTACGGAATGAATTTTACTTACATGGGCTCGCGGCTGGAGGCCCCGCAGTACAGCTCGGACACGACCCCGGGAAGTACGCTGGCCAACCGCACGCCGCGGATGTCCGACATCCTTTCGCCCAGTGAGACGATCTATTTTGCCGACACTAAAAACCTGGCGGTGGAGACCGGTTCCGCCACATTCGGCAACACCAACGGCTACGTCGGAGGCGAGACTGCAGGCATTGCCTACCTCTTCCCCGGAGCCGAGACCAACCCCAGCAGTTCCTACGGCCATGCGGATGCTCGCCATAACAACGCCATCAGCGTCGCCTACGCCGACGGACACGGATCGACGGTTGGCGTCGATGACCCCACCCAGATCTGGGGGCCCGAGGAACTCACCGACTACCGCGACGACCCTAACGACTGGGACCGCGAATAACCCCCCCCCCCCTCCCCCTCCCCCCCTCCCCCTCTCCCCCTCTCCCCCCCGCTCTTCACCTCCCCCTTCCCTCCCCTGTCACCCCACACACGCCGTTCGGTTTGCGCAACGTTTGGGCCGATCTTTGACCGCTCACGCCTCGTCTTTTAGTAGGCAGGGTGTCATTGAGCTATTTAAGTTAAGTGTCGAACCGCAACGGTTGGCGGGACATTTAATCAAACATGATCCTTCCCCAGGTAAATGTTCATCGTTAAACTAGTGGGATGAATCTTTCCGCTAACCGTTTGTTTTACTGGGCGTGTCTCGTTTTTTCGCTGTTGCTGCGGGCTTGCCCCGTGCTGGCGCAGCCGGGCGGCGTGGGGCAGGCGTTGCTTGGTTATGACATTGCGGAGATTGGGTTGGACGGCCGGACGTGGATCGTCAGCCCGGCGGGGGACGACGACGGGGAGGGCACCGAGGCGGATCCCTTGCGGACGCTTCAAGCCGCCGCGGATCGCGTTGAACCCGGCGACACGGTGCTGGTGCGGGCGGGCACTTACACCAATACGGACGATCACGCCCTGGTGATTTTCCGCCGCGGGGGGACCGCCGAGCGGTGGGTCCGCCTGGCGAATTACCCCGGCGAGACGCCGACGCTGCAATTCGACAGCCTCCGCGGGATCAAGACCGAGGGGGCGAGCTATCTGGTGATCGAAGGTTTCCGGATCATCGGGGCGGCGGCGGACGTCGATCCGCAGGCGGCGTTTGACCACGCCGAGCGTTTCGTGGGCGAGGACTATTCGCAGACGCGGTTTTTCGGCGTCGGCATCCGCATCGACGGCCGAGACAGCGAGCCGCGCGTCTATTCGCACCACATCATCGTGCGCGACAACGTGATTTCCGACTGCTCGGGCGGCGGCATCGCCACCGCCCGGGCGGACTATCTGCTGATCGAAAACAACGAGGTTTTCCGGTGCAGCTTTTATACGCCGTGGGGCGGCAGCGGCATCTCCGTATGGCAGTCCGCGGACTTCGACGATCGCACCGACCTCTACCGCACCGTCATCCAAAACAACCGGGTCTACCTCAACGACAACCGCGTGAAGTTCTGGATGATGAAGGCGTTCTCCGACGGCAACGGGATCATCCTCGATGCGTTGCACAACAGCCAGGAGGGGATCGTCGGCGACGGGTACACCCAGCCCTACACCGGTCGGGTCCTGGTGCCCACAATATCTGCTTTCTCAACGGCGGTCGCGGCATCAACATTTATGAATCGGACCACATCGACCTCGTGCACAACACCCTCTGGCGGAACGCCCAGCGGGAGAACGTCAAAAACGAGATCGAGTTGGGCCGTACGCATCACACGCGGATCGTCAATAACCTCATCGTGGTCGCGGAGGGCAAGCGCGGCGTCGGCGGCTACCAGTCCGGGCAGATCACGATGGACCACAACCTGATTCACGGGGCCGCCGGCAGCGATTTTCCGCCCGGAGAGCACACGCTGAATCTCGACCCCAGGCTGATTCAGCCGCCGCCGCATCGAGACGAGGGACCCCCGAGCAGCCTAGAAGCGGAAGCTTATGATTTCGCGCCGGGCGAAGGTTCGCCCGCCCGTTCCGCGGGTGATCCGGCGTTTACTACGGATCGCGATCACCGCGATCAGGCTCGGCCGACCGACGATCGCCCGACATTGGGGGCTATCCATTAAGGGATAAACCGCAGCGAAATAAGCGGCCAGTTAGCCGTTTATTCACGTTATGCGGGTTGTTTAAAACATATTTAAGTGATAGTATGCTCGTCCTGCTTGAGCGACGGTCAGCCCTGACCCGTTCATTAATTTCCGGAACCCCAACCCTTAAGAAGGAGAGAAATCTTGTTATTTAACCATTCTACTTCCGTCGTAGCTATCGCTGCGCTGACGCTGACGTCTCCCGCATGGGCGGTGCCGACCTTCGGCACGTTCGGGCCGTTCGACGCGACTTTTGGGGGCAGCGGCATTCCCAACGGCAGCGTGGCGGTGTCCGAGCAGTTCGTGGCGGATTACGACTCGGCCAGCGGTCGACAGTCGGCGACGATCACCGTCGCGATGAACGCGACCCAGCGCTTCTCCAACCCTGCGGTCACCAACGACGGCATCGGCACCTTTTTCGCCACCCCGGGAAGCAATTTCGGCGATCCCAGCAACCCCGACGGCCCCGGCCCGAGCGCGTCACGTGGGGCCACCTGGAACTTCAATTATTACATCGGTGTCGAAGGCATCAACGGTTCGACGCCGACGCTCGAAGATTTCAATATCGACCTCTTCTATGACTTCGATCCCGGCAACGATACCCCCGTGGGTCAGCGGGGCCGAATCGATATCGACAACGCGGTGACCGGCACAGGGCCGACCGTGGTCCAAAACTCCCAAAACCTGATGTTCCAGTTTTTGGAAAACGGCATTCCCACCGTCGTCGTTCCCCCCACCGGGGTGACGAGCTTTGACGCCGAAGCCACCGGCGAATACAGCTTCGCTATCGAAGTCGGCAGCCTGCTGGACAGCTCTGATATCACCACCGTTGGCATCGACGTGGTGGTCATTCCCGAGCCTGCGTCGCTGGTGCTGGCGGGAATCGGTGCCGGGCTGATCCTGGTGCGTCGTCGATCCGCGACCCGCTGATCATCATCCTACAGGTCTGCAATCTGTCCGCCATTTTTTACTGGTGATTTCGACTTTGTCCCCGCCCCGGCTCTGGCCCGGGCGGGGACTTTTTTTATCGAATTATGACCTGGCCTCGTCCGGCCAATGTGAGCTCAAACCCATCAAAATGCACGGTCGTGGCTTTTGATTCTCCCTCGCTCACCGTGGCGCTGGCTCTAAAAGTGGCTCCGATGTTCTTGCCCCTCCAACCGCCTCACCCGGTCGGCAAAGGTCCTTTGGGTCGGGGCGTTTACGGGGTAAATGGGGTTGGGCATTATCCGTATCTATTTGATTTGATCGATGCCTAAGATCCGTGGTTTACAAAATTAACCTGTGGTGCATTGCCGTGCGTGCCGGGTGGGTTGTCCACTGGCGTGATCCTGGTTGACGCCCTACACTGAAGCGACTCTACGTTTTTAGGCCCTTTCTCATATTTTGGACGCTTCTACATGCCCACCCAAGACGCGATTTCCGCCGACTCCGCCCGCCTCGACCTTCCCGGCCACGGGACCATCGACCTGCCCCTGGTCGTCGGCAGCGAAGGTGAGCAATCTGTCGATATCTCCAAGCTCCGCGCCGAGACTGGCTACATCACTCTCGACCCGGGCTACCGCAACACCGGCAGCGTCGAATCCGAAATCACCTTTATCAACGGCGAAGAAGGCATCCTCCGCTACCGCGGCTACACCATCGAGGACGTCTGCGCCAACTGCTCGTTCATCGAAACCGCCCTCCTGCTGATCTACGGCGAGCTGCCCACCCAGAGCCACCTCGACAGCTTCCGGGCCATGCTCACCGAGCACCAGATGATCCATGAAGGCGTGGTCCAGGCCTTCCATGCTTTTCCCGCCGCGGGCCACCCCATGGCCATCCTCTCGGCGATGATCAACGCCATCTCCTGCTATCAGCCCGAAGTCATGGACATGGAGGACGAGTCAAACTTCGAGGAGTCCGCCGCCAAGCTGATCTCCAAGGTCCGCACCCTTGCCGCAGGGGCCTACCGCACCTCCGCGGGCCTGCCCATCATGTACCCCAAGCCGCAGAACACCTACTGCGAAAACTTCCTGCACATGATGTTCTCCAAGCCCCACGACCACTTCGAGATGGACGAAGACGTCGTGCAGGCCCTGAACCTCATCCTCATCCTCCACGCCGACCACGAACAGAACTGCTCGACCTCCACCGTCCGCATGGTCGGCAGCTCCGGGGCCAACCTCTTCGCCGCCTGCTCCGCGGGGGTCTGCGCCCTCTGGGGTCCGCTCCACGGCGGGGCCAACGTCGCGGTCATCAACCAGCTCAACGAGATCCACCAGTCCGGCGTCGATGTCCAGCAATACATCGACGACGTCAAGGCCACCAAGGGCAAGCTCTACGGCTTCGGCCACGGGGTCTACAAAAACTACGACCCCCGCGCCAAAGTCCTCAAGACCTCGGCGGACAAAGTCCTCGCCAAGCTCGGAGTCAACGACCCGCTGCTCAACATCGCCCGCAAACTCGAAGCGGCCGCGCTCAACGACGAATATTTCACCAGCCGCAAGCTCTACCCCAACGTCGATTTCTACAGCGGCATCATCATGCGGGCCATGGGCATCCCCGCGGAGATGTTCACCGTCATGTTCGCCATGGGACGTATGCCCGGCTGGATCGCCAACTGGAAAGAAGTCCGCGACACCAAGAGCCGCATCTACCGCCCCCGCCAGGTCTACACCGGCCCCACCGAACGCCAAGTCACCCCCATCGCCGACCGCAAGTAGCCCCCCGCCCCCCGCCGCTCGATGACCTCGTGACAAGACCTGTCCGAGCCAACCGTTCTGATCTTTTTTGACTATTTTTTCTTCCCGGAGGACGGTCGATGGCCGTATCACTTCATCGTGCCTGGCTGCTCGCTTTCACCTTGACACTGCTGATGGTTTGGTCTGCCCGCGTCAGCCCCGCCGCCGCGCAGGACCAGGCCGACACCATCGAACAGATGCGTTTGCAAATCGCGTCGCTCAAGATGAAGCTCGATAGCGCGCAGCGTCGCCTCGCCGCCTACGAGACCGATGATGCACAGACCCATGCCACCGCGGACGGGTCGGCCCTCATGCAGGACGATGCCGAGGCCCAGGACGACGCCCGCCCCGACAAACCCGTGAGCAACCTGGTCGAGTTGCTCGAACGCTTCCCCCGCACCGCCCTGCCCGACCGCGCGGGAAATTGGAGTAGAAATGCTCGGCAAGAGGCTACCGAACGCTTGAAATATGATACTTGGGCGCGGCCGTTTATGGCTAACCTCACGCTGAGCAATGTGGTCGTAAAACCTAATACGGCAGCCCGCAGTGACGCCTCCGCTTCGCCACATATTATCGTGCTGAATTTCACGAGAGAAACGCTGAGCTACGGCGGTCAAGAAATCATACAAAGTGTCGAGCCGATCAAAATTTTTTCCGATCGCAGTACCGCACGCCGTGCCGAAAGGTTGACTGCCGGTCAACCAATCAGGGTTCGCGGGCAAATTAAGACTGTAGAGCAACGCGTATTTGGCTTGGAACATCATTCGGCTCACTTCGAGATACATCTACGAAAATTAAACCTCCCCGGCCTGCTGGTTGAGTAAACACCCTGCCATCCCCCCATCACCCCCCAGTTCACACGTTTGTAACGCTGTCAATCTTTGAAGTTTTATCGCAATTTCTCACGGTTGATCTCTTTTGGCGTCGCGTAGCTTATAATGGTTCTATTCAGGTTGACGCTTTGTCGATCGATGCAGGAATACCATGCCCTCCTCCCAGCCCGTGGCCACGCCGGACGTTGAGTCCAGAAAAGTCCAGATCAATCTCGACCTCGCGGTCCCGCTGCCCCCGCCGGAGCGGGTCGGTCGGTCTGCGCCCACGTTGACCCGGCGGTGGTCCGCCCGGCTCGAACCCTTCGAGTCCTACAGCCAGGCGGGCCCGGACCTGGAGGCCAGCTATAAAAAATTCGCGATCTATTACCGCGCGAATTTTCTGCCCCGGATCCCCCCGGACCGCGCCACCCGCATCGCGGTGCTCAGCTGCGGTCCGGGCCTGCTGGTCAAGACCCTTCTCGACGCCGGCTATGCCCACGTCGTGGGTATCGACGCCAGCCCTATCTACATCGACCAGGCCGTCGCCCACCACCTGCCCTGCCGGGTCGCGGACCCCGTGGACTTCCTCGATGAGCACCGCGGAGAATTCGACCTCATCATCTCCGAGCAGGAACTGAACCACCTGACCCTCGACGAGACGATCGACTTCCTCACCCACTGCCGCAGTTGTTTGGCCCCCGGCGGCGGTGTGCTGGTCTACGCCATCAACGGCGGCAACCCCCTGACTTCCCCCGAGCACCTGTCCCATAACATCGACCACTTCTACAGCGTCACCGAATACAGCCTGCGCCAAATCCTCGAAGTCGCCGGCTTCACCGACGTCCGCCCCTTTGCCTGCAACCTCTACGTCTTCTGGAAAAATCCTTTCAACTACCTGGGCTTGGCGGTCACCTTCACCTTTGAAACCACCGTCCGCCTACTGCTGCGTTTCTACGGCAAAAACCTCCATATCCTCTCCAAACGCATCGGCGCCGTCGCCACGACGACCGCTGAAACCAACGACCCGGCTTGAATTCCAAGACCTGGCTGTCAACCGGCATGGATAAAATGGCTCATAACTTATTCGGTCTTCATTAGAGAAATAAGATTGATCGATCTTTGGTGACAGCCTGTATCTATCAATTTTCCGGTCGCCGCAGGCCCTGAGGGATGGCGGTGACGAGTAGGTTTACCGCGGCCACGAATCCGCGACGTTCCGCCGACTCTACGCGTGCGGACTGACGGACCTCGGCTGACTTTCGAGCACTAGCGTACAACCCGGGCCATCACAAAAATGCCAGATGTGCGTATTCAGCCCCCCCCCATCATGAACCGCAACGTCTGCCGATGGTGTTCGGGACACTCCACTGACCGGGCCGAGTCAATCAAAGATCCGCGCATCAACCATTTTCGATCGCTGATTCGCTCCGATCATCGCCTTGACCCATGGCCGCAACGGCCCCGCCATCGCCATACATCAACGCATCCATTCAACGATGCGACCCAATAAAAAACCTTGGCAACTCGCGAAAAAACGCGTGTGCCAAGGCAAAGCAGAATGCCCCTCAAGGACTCGAACGCACCGATACAACGCATTGTGAACACAGTAGTTTACGCGATTCGTCAAAATCGGGTGGCGCAATATCCGACGCAATCGGGGCGAAAAGTGACGCGCCGGGCGACGCGGCCGAGCGGTTCGCGGAATGTTTCCGGGGGTGGGACGCGGACACGCGGCGGGACGTGGTGCGACTGCTGGATCGGTATGCCGAGTTGGACGCGGTGAGCCGGGCGATAATCGTCGAGGCATTGGTGGGCGTGGACGCCGGACTGCGGGGCCGTGCAGACTTAAGGGCTGACACGACGCCAAGCGTGTGCAACCGGGATTGTACGACACGTCCGACCAGCCGGCGAGTCATCGGCTGATGACAACAATGGACGCGATCAACCAACGCCACGGGGTGGGCAAACTTCGGCTGGCTGCGTCGTCGCCGTTCACCCTGCGGCCGTGCCGGACCTGCCACCTACGTAGCGACCATATTAGTCCGCGGTACACCACGAGGAGGAACGAACTGCCCGAGGCCCGTACCGTGGTGATGCCGTTTATAATTAGTAGGGTGTTCTGATGGCTAGCGATGAAACGCAAATCATGCGGCTGACTGACGAGTTTTTCGGTGGTTTGGGGTACGGAATCGAGGGGGTCGTCGTGATGCCTGTTGCCTGGGGGGTTCATCCCATGACCATCGAACGCTATCGAGGCTTACACGTTGGACATTTGCAGAGGCTAATTGACGAAGCTGAACCCGATCAGCATCGACGTGCTATGGAGCGGATGAGCGATCTGGACCCGTGGGGGGGTTGTAAATCGACCGGGGATCGAGCAAAGCTGGTTTGCCGAGTATGTCATCCGTGAAGCAAGGTGGACCAGTACGCTTGATGAGCTCTTGCGAAGGGGAATTGTTGATCGAACCGGCCGGATGTGCGGCCGGTGGCGGTTCCACATGAAGTCCATGAGTATTTGACGAATGAAACGTTCTTGGACTGGGTCGAGATCATGTTTTATTGAGACACCAGCAGGAACCTTTCGGCGAGCTTTGTCTATAGAACTTGGCTTTCGGAACCAGATACGGACGTGAGTCGGTACGCGAGTCGGACAGTGGCTGAATCGACTTATAAACGATTTGTGGAAACTAAAGCCATGAACTCTAGAACCTTTTGCTTGTGTCGTGTATTACCCTTTTAGGGCGAGCCCACCGGCGAAATCTAGAAGCTTGGCTTGGTGTGCGGCGGGGCTGGAGCTGACGGTGTCGGTGAAGCTAACGTGTCGGCTGGCGGATTCGAGTTTTTTGGGGGGCGGAGCACTAGTGCGGGCATATCGGGTCCTGAGGTGAACTCGCGTCTTGTATGAATGGATAAAGTATGTGTGTAGAAAAATTCGATACCCGTTTAGTTAAAGCAACACTTTCGGTCGTGCCACACGCTTCAAACGGGGATGCAGCGGCAACCCAAAGGGCCGGCCGCCGGGGATGCGGACATGTCTCCGGCGGCTTTGGCCCCTGCGTGCTGATCCCGTACAGCTGCAAAACTATCTGCTTGCCGAGGGCCGACGCCGCAACGAAATGGCGGCGGCCCGCTGGCTGCTCGCCCGGCACTACCTTCGGCAGCCGATTGCTCGGGCCGACCCGGCCGAGGTACGCCACCATCGTCGGGCGTGGTACGCCAAGAAGCCTCAAGCGCTGATCCTTGTTCTGATCAATCTTGACTAGCCCGCTGCGAGACGCGAGGCGGCCCGCGGACGTTTGGCCGAACGTGACGGGTATCTTGATGTGAGATACCTGCTGAACCCGTAACAGGCGGCTCACCCCCTGCAGAATAGGGCGTCCCCTATTAAATCCGCGCCTGAAGTTCGACTCGCCAAGCTTTACCGCCCCCCATGGCAGGACTACTTTGGCTGACGCAACAAGCTGCGGGACGACAAGACGCTCATGGTCAAGGGCGCAGCCGTAGGGCAACGGGCGGCCGACCACCTCCTCGGCGTGAAATGGGACGACGACGCCACCCCCCTCTCTCCCCCCACCCCCCCTACCACCACACCACCGGCACCTAACAACGACGGACCCGTAACCGACGGTGACGTGGAGCGCGTGATGCTCAGACCACGCCGATCAACCGCCCTGCTTCAACCCCGGCCCCGGACCCGGACCCGGCCGACAAAAAGGCCCGCGACATGGCAAGCAAGATTCGGGTCACCCTTCAGCTCAAGGCGACGCTGCGGTCCATGCCCCCGCCACCCCTCGGAGACGACAGTAACCCCGGCGAGCTACACCAACTCCGCGGCTACGTCGCCGACCTTCGCGCCATCGTCGATGACTAACGAACACAGCCACCGACGTCAAAAACGTACCTGTCCCGTTTTTTTCCCCCGGCCAGCAGCTGGCCCATGCCGCCCCCGGAAGTGAGGTGGACGAAGGCCGTGGTAATGGCCGTCATGCCACCCCCGCCCCCGGAAGCCCCGGAAGTCGGATGCACCGTCTTGGTCACCCTGCGGCCCAGGGCGTCGTAGACGTAAGTACCCAGGAGATCGCCGTCGGAGTTGCGGGCTTCGGTGAGCTTGTTGTTGAAGTCCCAGGTGTACTGTTGGCCCTCTTCGTCGCGGGTGAGGTTGCCTTTGGGGTCGAGCCTCGAAAACGTACCTGTCCCATTTTCTTTCCCGCTACACGTCACTCTACAATATCTACCTGCTTCAAATTTAATAAACGCTTTTCCATGTATTCATTTGCCCCAAACTCTTCTATTAATTGAAGGTAAGAAAATGGTCCGTAAAAATCATTGACACCACCTACTCCACCCTGGACAAGTAACCACAGCCCCAAGTCATTATCTGATCCAATGATTTTGTATTTTAAACTATCAGACACGTAAATTTGATCCGAAGATTGGGAAATCACGTAGTATTTCTGAGAATAAAAACGTGAGTAGTCACTTGTATTTTCCTTATCTTGTACAAAATGCTTTGCTGTCTGTTGGTTAAACAGCGGGAAATTACAATTAATTACTCCATCGCTTTCATTGTCTGATTCACCACTACGGCTATTGCACGCCGTAAGAGTAATGCACAATAGTATGAATGCATTTTTTTTCCCCCTACTATACGAATAATTAAATGCCGAGCACATTGCAACCCCATTTTTTTGTTTCTCTTTTCATTTCGGCTGTATCTTTGGGATATATCGCGTAGCATCCAGACACAGGTACTAATACTATAGTACTACCTCCATCAAACCACATAAGGTATTTATCCTTAAAATGACAAAAGCATGTTATCTGAATATAAACAAGAAGAGTCGTGTTATTTAGGCATGTAGATACGCGAGCGAATCTACGTTTGCCGCCGCAATTTTTTCCACCAGTAGGAGACTCACAGGGGCAGTCGCATCCACTTGCTAAAAGACCGCTTGGATCATTTTTTGCGTCATACAATCCTGGTAAATAATTGTACATCGAAAGTCCATCTGCGTATCCTAAAGGATCCCTCCCCAACCACCGCCCCAGCCCCGCATTGCGATACCGCGCCCTGTTGTAAATTAGCCCGGTCTCCTCGTCGTGGTACAACCCCTGGTGCCCCAGGGGATTGCCGACGGCGCTGGTCTGGCGGACGGTGGTGCCGTCGGGGTCGAGGATTCTGCGTTCGCCGTAGGGGGTGTAGGTGTAGCGTTCGGTGACGACGCCGGAGGCGTCGGTGAGGCCGATGAGGTTGTACTGGCGGTCGCGGTGGACGAAGAGGACTTCATTGCCGATGGGAAGGCTGGCGTCGAAGCGTTCGAGGGTGAGGGGTTCGTCGATGTAGGGGCCGTAGGTATACAGGCGCTTGAGGGTGTTGGTCTCGTATTCGGCCAATAACTGGCCCATCCCCGAATCATCCGTCAAATGGACGAAGTTGATCGTGACGCTGGTCATGCTCCCGCTGCCGGGGGTGTAGACGGTTTTACTCACCCGGCGGCCCAGGGCGTCGTAGGCGTAGGTGCCTAAAAGATTGCCGACGCTGTCGCGGGCTTCGGTGAGGCGGTTATCAAAGTCCCAGATGTAGACCTGGCCTTCTTCGTCGCGGGTGAGGTTGCCTTTGGGGTCGTGCAGCAGGGTCGTGACGGTGCCGTCGTCGATGGTCTGAATCTCGTGGACGGCGTTGTGGGTGCGGGTCTCGCTGAAGGCGTTCAGGGTGCCGCTGCTTCCGGGGGCCAGTTCGTCGCCGTCGTAAGTCGACCAGTCGCCCACGTCGGTCAGAGTCCAGAGCTGGTTCTCGCCGTTGCCCCCCGGAAGGTCTCTTGCCCATTCAGTCGTGCGGTCTTCAGCATCCTGCACGGTCGAGAAGCTGTAAGGATTCATCACCCCCCCCGGAATGCCGGTGACGGCGGTGGCGAGGTTTTTGTTGGGGTCGTAGATGTAGCTGGACCAGGAGAGGCCGGGCCGGGCCCCGGAAGGTCCGCCCGCGGGGTCGGCGACGGTCATGGCGGTGGGCAGGTGGTCCTGGCGGGCGTAGGCGGTGGTGCGGGTCAGGCCGTTGCCCAGATCACGCTGGGTCTCGCGCATCGCGGGGTCGTAGGTGAAACTGGCCACTGACTGCGGGCCGGGGCCACTTCCGGGGGCGGGATCGTAGCTCACCGAGGCGAGTTGGTGGCGGGGGGTGTAGGTGCGGGTGACTTCGCTGCCGTTGGGGTAGATGATGGAGGTGAGTTGGTCGTCGGCGTCGTAGGCCCGGGTGTGGGTGTAGCCCGCGGGGTTGGTGCCGGTGCCGGTGATGTTTTCCGACCGAAAAGTCTTTGTGTTTAATACCCATGGGGACGCTGGAGATTGAAGCCTGCTGTGTGTCGATGCTGGGGGGCATCCAGCCCGGCCCGCTGGGGCAATACCTGCGCGACGCGGTGAAGGGCGGTGCAGGAGACGACGGGTTTATGCAGCGTTTCCAATTAGCGGTTGCCCTGGCGTTTGAAGACACCGAAGACCGGCGTTTTGCGGCCCGCACCTCGGCCGCGTCGCCCCCGAACCCGCTTGGGGCCGAAGTAAGACTCATCGACTTCGACCTCGCCGCGGAAAGGGCTGGCTTCTTCGCAGGACTCGGCCATACGGACATGCAGCGCACGCAACAACCGGTTCAAGGTGTTGCGGTTGAGGCCGGTGAGTTGCGCGATCTGTGTGGCGTTCAGATCAGCGGCGACGTGTCGCAGGAACTTGCGAAAGGTGGCCTCGGAGATCCGTGAACGGTAGACGCAACGATTTTTCATGCCTGACCAGCGTTTTTTGGATTTTACACCCGCTCAGCTAGTCAAGACCTTCGTACAATTCTCCAACAAAAAACCGCACCCAGACGCGTGAAAACGCGTTAGGGTGCAGCATGATGCCCCCTCAAGGACTCGAACCTTGGACCCGCTGATTAAGAGTCAGCTGCTCTAACCAACTGAGCTAAGGAGGCGGCGAGCGAGAGATTGTAGATCGCGGGGGAGGGATGTCAAAGACGAGGGGCCGAGGGGAAGACCACACGGTGGGGTGGCGGTGCCGTTCCTCAGTCGGTCCCTTGACCCTGGTTCCCTCGGCCCCTGGTTCCCTTGGCCCCTTGGCCCCTTGGCCCCTTGGCCCCTCAACTTTCATACACTTTAAGGATGATTGAATTCCAAGGGGTTTGGCATCATTACGGGGTGCGGCCGGTGTTGCGGGGGGTGGACCTGGCGGTGCGCACGGGGGAGTTGTTGTGCGTGATGGGGCCTAACGGGATGGGCAAGAGCACGCTGATGGGGGTGGCGGCGGGGGTGCAGCCCTGCTTCCGGGGGCGGGTGTTGATCGACGGGGTGGAGCGGCGGTCGTCGGTGGCGGCGGAGGCGGCGATCCGGGAGAAGGTGGCGTATCTCGCGGCCGAGCCGTGGTTGCCGTGGGTCACGGGGCGGCAGTTTTTGGTGGCGTGCGGTCGGGTGTACGGGGTGGAGGAGGGTCGGCTGCTGGATCACGTGGAACGGTTGCTCAAGTTGTTTCATCTGGAGGACCAGGCGGACAAGTCGCCGGGGGATTTGTCGACGGGTCAACGCAAGAAGCTGGGGCTGTGCTCGGCGTTGGTGACCGAGGCGCCGGTGCTGCTGCTGGACGAGCCCTTTAGCGGGGGGATCGATCCGTCGGGGTTGCGGGCGATGTCGGCGGTGCTGGAGCATTTGGCCCAGGACGCGGGGCGGACGGTAATGATCTGCGTGCCGGTGCCGGAGCTGGTGGAGAAGCTGGCCCACCGGATCGCGGTGATCCACGAGGGGCAGATTCTGGCCTGCGACACGGTGGCGGGGCTGCGGGAGCAGACATCGTGCGACGGGGACCTGGGGGAGGTGCTGGAGCGGCTGGTGAGCGGCGGGGGCGACGGGGTGGAGGACTACTTTGCGGCCGAGAGATATCTCGACGCGGAGCGGCGGGGAGGCGGATCGTGAGGGGGGGTGATCCGACGCGGCTGGTGGGTGGGCGATTGGTGGCATGGTTCCTGGTTTTGTACGGCAGCACGTTTGCAACGCAGTGGTGGTTTCCGCACGAGATAGATGAGGCGGTGGTCGGCAACGGCTTGCGGCTGATCCTGATCGCGGGGGCCGCGGTGGTGTGGGGCGTCGCCCGGGTGAGGCGGAGCGCGCTGAGCCACATGGCGTATGCGGATTGGCTGGCGACGACGCCGTGGACCTCGGCGAGGGCGTTGCCGTTCGGGCCGGTGCGTCTGCGAAGGACCGACGCGGGGGTGGTGGCGGGGCTGGGGGTGCTGTTGACGGTGGGGCTGCTGTGGCCGGGGAGCGGGGAGCAGATTGAGCAGGTCGGGGAGCGACCGTGGGCGTTCGCCGCGGGGCTGACGTGGATCAGCGAGTGGGTGGCGGCAACGGTTCATCCGTGGCTGGGGGCGTGGGTGTTTCTGACGGTGCCGCTGGTGATTTTGTTTTTGCTGCCGTATGTGTTCGTGTCGGCGATAGCGTTGAACGATCGGCCGTGGGAACGGCGGGTGGCGCTGGCGTTGCTGCCCTGGATGATCTTTCCGCAGCTGGAACTGCTGCGGGCGTTGGGGGTGCTGGCGGTGGCGGCGGTGGTGGTAGACCAGGGTCAACGGGCGGCGCTGCGGGGGCTGCCGTACCGGGCGATGGATATCGAACGTTCGCCGCGGATGCGGGATGCGGTGACGGCCTCGGTGACGGTGGGCAAGGCCTTCGGTGGCGTCGCGCCGGTGCCGATGGTGGTGACGGAGCCAAGCGGAAAAACGAGGCTTGCGGGCGGGGACTCGGTGGTGGAATCGCCGGGGGCGATGGTGGTGAACCGGGCGATCGTGGCGTGGTGGCTGACGGTGATCGGGGACAAGATCTGGCGGGAAGACGGCGGGGCCCCGTGGATGGGCAAGACGCTGGCGGAGGGGACGTGGGGAGATCAACCCGAGACGGCGGTGCTGGTGTGCTGGTCCATCGTGGCCGGGGGGTTGCTCATCGCGCGGATGACGCGGTACCGCGGGGGCTACGGCCCGCCGATCTCGCTGTGGGGACGGGTGCGGACGGGCCGGCTGATCTGGCCGCGGTTTGACCAGGTGTACGTCACTCCGGTGCTGGTGGTGGGGTGGTGGCTGGTGGGGCCACGGGTGTTGGCAGGGATGGGTCTGGCGGGGGCGGACGGGTGGAGGGTGTTTTTGGTGTGGGTGTCGTTGTGGGGTTTGATGATGCTGGCGCGGATGGGGCCGCCGACGGTCACGCGGTGGCAGCACACGGGGCAGCACCGGGTGATCACGGGGGCGTCGCCGACGGCCGAGGGGGACGAAGAGGGTGATCTTTGAGCAATGGATCAGGGCGAGGCTTGCATCGATTGGTGCCGGGCGCTGCTTCTGAATAAAACCAAGTGTTGCGGGGGGAGGGCGGGCTTCGGTAAACTCGGCGGGCACGTCGTACGGAGGGAGAACGTGAGCGGGGGGGGAGTGCGGGGGGGGGGAAGTGGGGGCCGGTTTCTATTGCATGATTCTGCAAATTTCTAAAAGGTGTCTATGTCTACTTCTTCTGAATCCACCGAGTCGAACCTGATTGAAAAACGTCGCTTTGCTCCGCCGGCGGAATTTGCCCGGCAGGCGCACGTGGGATCGATGCCGCAGTACGAGGCGTTGCATCGGCGCTCGGTGGAAGACCCCGAGACTTTTTGGGCGCAGGTGGCGGACGATCTGCACTGGTTCAAGCGGTGGGACAGGGTGATGAGCGGGCAAGTGCCGGACGTGAAATGGTTCGTCGGCGGGCAGACGAACCTGTGCTACAACTGCGTGGATCGGCAGGTGGAGGCGGGGCTGGGGGACAAGACCGCGATCGTGTGGGAGGCCGAGCCCTCGGTCCCCGGAAGTACGGCAGAAGTATTCAAACCCCACGTCGTGAACCTCACCTACAGCGACCTGCTGCGCGAAACGTCAAAGATTCGCCAACGTGCTCAAGGCGCAGCGGCGTGAAGAAGGGCGACGTGGTCACGATCTACATGGGCATGGTGCCCGCAACTCGCGATCGCGATGCTGGCGTGCGCTCGGATCGGCGCGGTGCACTCGATCATCTTCGGCGGCTTTTCCGCCAGCGCGATCCGCGACCGGGTCGAAGACGGCAAATCCAAACTGCTGATCACCTGCGACGGCAGCTGGCGGCGGGGTAAGGCGGTGCCGCTGAAGGCCAACGTCGACGAAGCGTTCACGATGACCGACCTGATCGAGGACGTGATTGTTTATCGCGCTGCGAAAACGAGGTCGAGTGGACCGACGGCCGGGACCACTGGTGGCACGAACTGATGCAGGGCGCTCCGACGACTGCCCGGCCGAGCCGATGGACGCCGAGGACCTGCTGTTCATTCTCTACACCTCCGGCAGCACCGGCAAGCCCAAGGGGATCATGCACACCACCGGCGGGTACATGGTGCACGCGTACATGACCGTCGAAGCTGAGCTTTGATCTGCACGGCTATGCCGTGGAGGGGCCAAGGGGCCAAGGGGCCAAGGGGCCTAGTGAAGAGTCGCCATGGCTCAAGGCCGAGGTGACGCAAGCCTGGATCGCACTCAACCCCTCAGCCCCTCAGCCCCTCAGCCCCGTCTGAAGTCGACTCTACTGGTGCACCGCCGACATCGGGTGGATCACCGGGCACAGCTACATCATTTACGGATTGCTGCCCAACCGCGTGCCCACGCTCATGTACGAAGGCGCGCCAACGAGCCCGGCCCCGACCGGTTCTGGGACATGATCGAGCGGCACAGGGTGACGAAGTTTTACACCGCACCCACCGCGATCCGGGCGTTCATGAAGTGGGGCGACGAGCACCCTCGGAAAGCATGACCTGTCGTCAGCTGAAGGTGCTGGGCACGGTCGGCGAGCCGATCAATCCCGAGGCCTGGGTGTGGTATCACGAAATGATCGGCGGCGGGCAGTGCCCGATCGTCGACACGTGGTGGCAGACCGAGACGGGCGGACACATGCTCACCCCGCTGCCGGGGGCGACGACGACCACGCCCGGCAGTTGCTGCCGGCCCGATGCTCGGGATCGATGCGGCGGTGGTGAACTCCGATGGGCAGGAGGTCCCGCAGGGCGAGGGCGGCATCCTCGTGATGCGCAAGCCCTGGCCTTCGATGCTGCGGGGGATCTACGGCGATCGGCAGCGCTTCCTCGAAACTTACTGGGAAAAAGTGCCGGGCATGTATTGCCCCGCCGACGGCGCGCGGGTCGATGATGATGGCAACTTCTGGATCACGGGCCGGATCGATGACGTGATCGTCGTGGCGGGTCACAACCTGGGCACGATGGAGATCGAGTCGGCCTTGGTGAGCCATGCCGCCGTGGCCGAGGCGGCGGTGGTGGGCTTTCCGCACGACGTGAAGGGCACGGGCATCGCTGCGTTCGTGATCACCCAAGGTCCGGTCCCCGCCCCCGGCAGCGACGAGGCCGCGGCGATGAAGAAAGCGCATGTCCGCCCATGTCGCCAACGAACTCGGGCCGATCTCCAAGCCCGACCAGATCCGGCTGACCGAGGCGCTGCCCAAAACCCGCAGCGGCAAGATCATGCGTCGTCTGCTGCGGGACATCGCCGCGGGCAACGAGATCACCAGCGACACATCGACCCTCGAAGACCGCGGCGATCGTCGAGAAGCTGCAGGCCAGCGGGTGAGGTCGCAGCGGCCGAGACAAGGTTGGTCATAACCAAGCGAGATTGACCGTTGCCTGAGGACCGCCGGGCTGAGGCGAGATAGTGGGATATTTTAAAGTGGGTCGGGCTTCCAGCCCGCGGTTTGGGCTTAGCCCGAAGTGGCTAGGGTTTCAGCCCTTCGGGCCGATGGCGGGCAAGATGCCCGCCCCACTTGAAAACAAGGCATCCCACGAGCCGGGGCGAGGCGATGCCGCGCCGCTCGGTTAACCCGCTACCATCCTCGTCATGGCACATTTCAACCCCATCCTCCGCGGCGGCGGGCTTCATCATCTCGCGATCGCCAGCGCCGACTTCGATCGGTCCGTCGAGTTTTATACGGAAGTTCTGGGATGTCGGCCGACGATGCAGTGGCAGACGACTCGGGGACAGGCGGTGATGCTGGACGTGGGCGACGGGAATTACGTCGAAGTCTTTGGGCGGGAGGCCGCGGGGGACTTGCCGGCCGAGGCGAGGTTGTTGCACCTCTGTCTACGCTGCGACAACCTCGACGAAGTGGTTGAGCGGGTGCGGAAGGCGGGAGCCACGATCACCGTCGAACCCAAAGACGTCCCGATCGAGAATCGGGCGGAGGGCGGCAAACCGGACATCACGGTGCGGCTGGCGTTTTTCACCGGTCCCGACGGCGAGATCATCGAGCTGATGCAATGCCCGGACCTGTAAACGATCCAGCTCCCCCCGCCACCGTTTCCGGTGAAACTCAAGGGACGACGGCGGAACCCAGTCCGGCGGATCGTGCAGATCTGCCAAACGCCAAGGAAGGGCGCGGCGGCGGAGATCCGACGTTGCCGTTGCCCGCGGTGGCCACGGTGCCGCCGTGGCGGGCGGGGTTGTTGGCGGCCCGGGCCAACGTCGTGCCGGGCGTGGTGCTGAGCTTTTTCGCCGTCGGGCTGTTGCTGGCCTACTGGTATCTCCCGGCGGCGGGGGCGGTGCTGGAGCGGGTGGGTGAGTGGAAGGTGGCGGGGGGTTTCGCGTTTTCCGCGGTCAGCACCGCGATATTTGGCGGGGTGCTGCCGGGCCTGGTCCAGCGGGTTCGGCCGACGCTGCGGCACACGATGCCGTGGCGGCACCTGCTGTTTCTCACCGCCTTCTGGGCCTACAAAGGTGTCGAGGTCGATCTGCTCTACCGCCTGCAGGCGATGTGGTTCGGCGGCGGGCACGACCTGGCCACCCTGGTCAAAAAAGTGGTGGTGGATCAGGGGGTGTACGTCCCGCTGCTCGCGGTACCGCCCACGGTGTTGGCCTACGCATTCAAGGACGCCGACCTGTCGCTGCGGCGGACCCTCGAGCCGATCCGGCGGCAGGGACTCAGGGGATGGCTCTACCGCGTCGCACTGCCGGTGGGGCTGAGCAACTGGGGCGTGTGGATCCCGGCGGTGATCGTGGTTTATTGCCTGCCGCTGCCGCTGCAGTTGCCGATGCAGAACCTGGTGCTGTGTTTTTGGTCGTTGCTGCTGGTGCTTCAGGTGGGGCCGACGGATCAAGAAAATGACGCGGCGAACTGAAGCTCTGATCGCAAAGCTTGCTCCCGTTTTTCAAGGCACCCCCACGCCGGGCCGAGTCCGGCGGAGGCGGGGCCAGGCTTGCCGATTTGAATATCGATGCAGACCTGCGAATCGGGGCGAAGCCATCTGCATCCCGGCGACCGCGACATTTCCTAAACTGGTCCCATGCTGGGTCCCACCATTATTCAGGCGCTCGGATCGACCGGGCTGTTTGCGTCCCGCGCTTTTATGCCGGCCTTTGCCGCGGCGCTGATTCTGCGCTTCGGCGTGCAACTGCCGTTGATCCACGACTGGGGGCTGCTGGCCTACCTCGGCGTCGGCTCGGCCCCGGCGTGGTTCACCTCCGACCTCTCGCTGTTGATCTTGGGCGTGCTGTCGGTCATGGAGATGACGGCATCGAAAAACGCCGACGCCCGCGCGGTGCTGGACCTGGTTGATCGGTATTTCAAATCCGTGATGGCGGCGCTGACCACCCTGGGCGTGGCCACGGCGCTGGACGGAAACTTCGTCGAAGAGCTGCTCAACCAGGGCCGCAAAGCCGAGGCCGCGCTGGGCCTGCCGCCGGGGGGCGGCGCGGTTGCCCTGGTCCCGGTCGCCGCGGGCATGACCCTTTCGGGCTTCGCCGCCAGCGTGGCGGGCGTCGGCACGTTCATCACCAGCTCGACCCGGGCGTATATCACCGATCTGTTTCGGGATGTGGACGAGGACGACGACGCGGGCTTGCAGAAGCTGCTGAGCTGGGCCGAGGACCTCTGGTGCATTCTTCGGCCTGTGGTTTTTGATCCTGTTTCCGCTGGTCATGCTGGCCCTGATCGGGCTGGTCACCGGCCTGGTCATGCTGCTGCGCTGGTGGGCGCATCGCAAGGAAGAAGCCTCGAAGCTGCCCTGCGATCACTGCGGCGAGCCGATGTACCGCTGCGCCCTGGCCTGTGGGAACTGCCAACAGCCCAACCCCGCGGTCTGCGACGTGGGCCTCTTCGGCCAGTCCGACACCGACGACCCCGCGGACCTGTCCACCCAGCCCCTCCAGTTGGCGGAAGCCAGGCGCTGCGTCCTGTGCGCGACCAAACTCGCAAGAGCGTTGCCCCCGGCAGCACTGCCCGCGCTGCCGGACCGACGCCTTTGCCGACGCCGCGCTGGCCGACGCCTACATCCGGCGGATCAGCCCAGCGCCTGCCGTGGGTGCTGGTGGTGTGTGGCCTGCTGGGGTCGCTGTGGATCATCGGCGTGATCCCCGCGGTGATCCTCTACCGCTGGACGCTGGTCGCCCCGTTCCGGCGGTACATCCCGCGAGGGCGAAACCTCCTCGCCAAGTGGGGCCTGCGTGTCGCGTTCTTCCTGTTACTCGCGTCGCAGCTCGTGCCGTTCCTGGGCATGATCACCGTGCCGGTGATGGCGATGATGAGCTTCGTGGCCTACCGCCAGATGTTCGTCACCCTGCTCGACAACCCCCCCGCCCCCCCTGCCGCCCCCCCTGCTGCCCCCCCTTCCGCCGCCCCTGGCGACTGCTCGGAGTAAGTTTGCCCATGCCCGCCCTCCTCTCGGTCAACGTCAACAAGATCGCGCTGCTGCGTAACGCCCGGGCCGGCGAAGTGCCTTCGATCGTCGAGCTGTCCCGCCTGGCCCTGGATGCCGGGGCCCACGGCATCACCGTTCACCCTCGCCCCGACCAGCGCCACATCCGCCTTACCGACGTCGATGCCTTGGCGGAGCTGCTGGCCTCGCCCGAATACGCCGACCGCGAACTCAACATCGAAGGCAACCCGCTCGACGCCGGCGGCGGCCACCTCCTGCCCCTCCTCCAGCGCGTCCGCCCGACGCAGGCCACCCTCGTGCCCGACTCCCCCGACCAGGCCACCTCCGACCACGGCTTTGCCCTCACCGACCCGGCGGTCCGCGCCACCCTGCTGCCGATCGTCCAATCCCTGCAAGGCCACGGCTGCCGGGTCAGTGTGTTCGTCGATCCCGACCCCGAGACCGCCGCCCGGGCCGTGGACATCGACGCCGACCGCATCGAGCTCTACACCGAAACCTACGCCCGGGCCTACGGCAGCCTCCAACAGCAGCCGGTACTCCAAAACTTCATCGACACGGCCGCCCGCGCCCAGCGGGTCGGGATCAAAGTCAACGCCGGCCACGACCTGGACCTCAACAACCTCCGCGCCTTCTGCCCGGGCGATCCCAAATCTACTGGAAGTCAGCATCGGCCACGCCCTGATCGCCAAGTGTCTCGAAATCGGTCTGCCCGACACCGTGAGGCAGTACCTTGCCCAACTCCAAGCCGCGGAGACCCGTGAAGCCGCGGCGACCCGTGCCTCATCATGATGGACACGTTCCCGCGAGAGCAACGGCCCTGAGGTTCCGATAATGGACCGCCCCGTAAGGTTAAAAACCGAATAATCCTTGACAGCGGCGGATGCTATTCTCATAGTGATAGATGCGACGTGGTTTTGCCCCCCGGCGGCAAAACCCCCAACCCCCCCCCTGCTCGCCCCCCCTGCCCGCCGCGCCCCGAAATCCTCGGCGGTGCCCCACCCGGGCCGACCCCCCTGCGTTAAATCAAGCCCGGGCATCCGAGGTTCCGATCATCCATGGACATGCTCCACCGCCCGCAAGACCGCGACCTGACGTTTTATCTCCAGGTGTATCGTGACCGCCGCGAAGCACGCTGGTGTCTGACCAATCTCCGCCGACACTACCCGCAGGCCAATATCCTGATCGTATCCGACGGCGACGACCACCCCGCCTGGCCGCGACTGGCACAGAAATTCAACGCCCGCTACGTTGCCGGCCGGCGTCTTTACAGCACTGAATACGGCGGACGACTCATCCAGCGGATGCTCGACCTCTTTGCCGAGCAGCCCACCCCCTATCTCATCAAGATCGACACCGATACCTGGGTCCACCGCCGGATGCAGTACCTGCCCACCGGACGGGCGGTTTTCGGCACCCTCGAATGGAGCACTTGGGCCGACAGCGAACCCCTGGACTACCCTAATGTTCAGGGCGGTTTCGTCGGCTATACCCGTGCCGCAGTGCAGGTCATCCGCGATTCCAAGATCCTCCTCTCCACCCGACTCGACAATTACGACGCCACCTATGCCGACGTCGATGAGATCCGCCGCCGCGCCCGAGCGCGGCATGGTGTCCTTCGACTTCCTCACCCGCTATGCCTGCCGCAGCCTCGGCCTGACCTGCCTCAACTTCGAGGAGGTCAAGTCCAAGTACCGCGGCTGGGTCCGCGAAACCCAGGGCCAGTTCGCCTTCACCCACCCCCATAAAGAAGTCGCCCAGCGCAACCCGCTCTCTTCCCTGCTCCGCAATAATCTGCCCAACCCCGTCCGCGTCCAGATCAACCAGGCCATGGCTTCCGCCAAGACGCTGGCCCATCAAACCCTCGGCAACGTCAGCCCCCCGCCGTCGCGTAAACCCTCGGTGGTTTCGTAAAGGGGTCAAACCCGACGTGCCCGCCATCGCTGAATCGCAACTCGAAACCATCGGCAGCCAAGGTTCGACTTGCATAATTGCCGGACTGGGCTCATTTGAAATGGTCTATGGTTAACTCACGGCTCGGGCTGGGTCTTGGCCAGCCATTCCCGACGCCGTTGACCTACCGCTGATCGCGCCTCGCCGATCAACTCGCGGATCGCATCGGGCAGTCGCGGATCGACCCCCCCCGTCCCCCCCTTCCCCCCCTTCCCCCCTTCCCCCACGCCGACCGCAGCCGGCCGGCGTGACGATCCACCAAAACCTCGGCCCGATCCAGTGCCAGCGCCTGCTCCTCGGTCGCCAACGCCTCCCAGCTTTCCAGAGCAAACCACACCGCCTGCAGCTGAATCATGTCCGGCACCGCCGACCGCCGGCGCTGCCCCTCCGCGTCCGTCGGCAGCGCCACCGCCGACCGCGCAAAATCCACCCACTGCCCCAGCAGCGCCGCCCACGTCAGCTGCCCAACCGGTAGCGGTTCAAATCCCGCAGCATCGCGCTCAGATATTGGGGAAGGTTCGGCCATCGCGTCGGCGGATATCCTAGAACGATGCACCGTCGCCCGCCCCCCCCCTCATGCTTGGTCGTCCTTTTACTCTTCATGCTCAGCGTCGCCGCGATCACCGGATGCGGCGCCCCGGTCGAAAACCGCGGCCCGACGAAACCCTTGCCAGACCCCTCACCGCCGACCGCGGTGGATGCCGCTACAGAATCTTCGTCACCCGCGGGTCCGGCTGGTTCTGGCGGGCCGGCGATGGGTCCGGCCGATTCATACGGATCGGACCCGTCGGCCACCGAACCCGTGGTCACCGAAGTCTACCCCCACTTGTTTCTCAACCGCGCGGCGGGGCATCTCGACGCCGCCGGCCATGTGGTGGGTCAACGGTTTGAATGGCTCGAACTGCTCGCCTGCCGGCCCGGCACCCGCGAACACGAATCGCTGGTGACCCTCGACGCCCAGGCCGCCCACCTCCAACTGGGGCTGATCCTCCTGGGGCTCACCCCCGGCCAACCCGCGACCGCCCAGCGGCAGGACGATCAACTGATCGTCACCCCGCCCCACGGCCCGGCGGTCGAACTCTTCTTCATCCTCCCGGATCAACCCGACCGCCCAGTCCCCGCCCACCGGTGGGTGGTCGACCAGCAGACCGGCGAGCCGTTGGCGGAAAACCGCTGGTTGTTCCTCGGTTCCAAGATCGTCGAGCACCGGGGCAAGACTTTTTTTCTCGCCGAGGACAACGGCACGCTGGTGTCGTTGGTCAACTTCGGTGACGAATTGCTGGGCCGCGACACCGACGCTTCGGCCGATGGGGGCAACGACCTCTGGACCGCCCACCCCGATCGCCTGCCCCCCGCGGGCACCCCGATCCTCCTGCGCTTCCGTCCGATCAACCCGTAAGTCCGGACCTCGATGTTGACACGCCCCGGCCCCCCGCCGACAATCAGCATCTACGAAGTCACACTCAAGGATCGCCCATGACCACTCTCCTTCGCACCGTCCTGCCCGCCCTGCTGTTGACCGCTTTGATCACCCTCAGCCTCGGCGGATGTACCCAGCGTTACGCCGGCGACGTCACCCCGGAACTCGACTCGTACGCCCACAACGAAACCCAGGACAACTACCAGTACGCCCGGGTCATCGACAACAACACCCGCAGCATCTGGGATGACCTGGCCCGCTTCCTGCTGATCGACGAAACCTCGAAGCTCAACCCCTACCCGGTCCGCTAAGACGCTTTCAATTCGCTGTACAAACTGCTAAAAAAACCGCGGCCTCGGCCCGCGGTTTTTTTGTGGGGTTGGTGAATTTGGCCAAATGATTGGCAAGGACGGTTTAGCTATCGACGCCACCCGCCCGCTCAGGCGGGGAAGTATTCCTGTAGCGACTTGACGCCCCAGTCGTCGGCCCGCACCGCGCGGATGGCCTGCACCGCGACTTTGGCGGCGGTGACGGTCGTGATCATCGGGACGCCGTTGCGGACGGCGGTGGCACGCAACTTTCCTTCGTCCGTGCCGGCCCCTTTGCGGGTGGGGGTGTTGATGATCAGCGCCAGCTCGCCGTTTTTCATGAGGTCCAGGGCGTTGGGTCGGCCGCCTTCCTGAATCTTTCTGACCCGGGTCGTAGCGATGCCCTGCTGGGCGAGGTAATCGTGGGTGCCGCGGGTGGTGAGGACCTCGAACCCCTGCTCCACCAGGCTGCCCGCGATCTCCGGAAGGGCGGGCTTGTCGCTTTCGCGCAGCGAGAGAAACACCTTGCCCGACAGCGGCAGTTTCTGACCCGCCGCCATCTGGGCTTTGGCAAAGGCCACGGGGAAATCGGCGTCGGCCCCCATGCATTCGCCGGTGGAGCGCATTTCCGGGCCGAGGATGACATCGACGCCGGGGAACTTGCCGAAGGGGAACACCGATTCTTTGATGGAGGTGTGGGTGGGGGTGACTTCTTCGGTCAGGCCCAGCTCGTGCAGCTGCTTGCCGGCCATGACTTTGGCGGCGAGTCGGGCCCAGCTCACCCCGGTGGCCTTGCCGACAAACGGCACGGTCCGGGAGGCACGGGGGTTGACTTCGATGACGTAGATGTCGTGAGCAGGGGTTGGGGGGTTGGGGGGTTGAGGGGTTGAGTGGTCAGATTCCGGCGCATTGTTGTCTTCCACTAAACCCCTTTGCCACTCTACCCCTTTGTCCCTTGCTTTGATCGCCCACTGCACGTTCATGAGGCCGCGGACGTTGAGCGCCTTGGCCATGTCCCGCGATTTGGTTTTCAGTTCTTCGATGATCTCGGGCTTGAGCGAGTAGGGCGGGATGGTGCACGCCGAGTCGCCGGAATGGATGCCCGCCTCCTCGATGTGCTCGAGCACGCCACAGACGAGGGCGCGAGGGGCTGAGGGGCTAAGTGGCTGAGGGGCTGAGTGTTTAGAATCTTTGCCTTCTGCCTTTCCACTTTGCCCCTTTACCCCTTCGCCCCTTTGCCCCTGCCCCTGCCCGAAGTCCGCGATCACATCGATATCGCATTCCGTCGCCTCGGCCAGGAATTTGTCGACCAGGATCGGCTGGCCCGCGAGGTCCGAAGCGCCGATTGCTTTGGCCATGTAATGCCGCAGCTGCGCGTCGTCGAACACCGTCTCCATCGCCCGGCCCCCGAGCACGAACGACGGCCGCACCAGCACCGGGTAGGTGATCCGGTTAGCGATCTCCACCGCCTGCTCGACGTCGTAGGCGATGCCGTTGGGCGGCTGCTTGACGCCCAGTTGGTCGCACAGCTTGGCGAACTGCTCGCGGTCTTCGGCCAGGTTGATCGAGTCGACGCTGGTCCCGATGATCGGCACGCCCGCGGCTTGCAGACCCTCGGCAAGGTTCAGCGGGGTCTGCCCGCCGTACTGCACGATCACGCCGTGGAGGAGGCCGGCTTCGCCGACAGGGGCTGAGGGGCTGAGGGGCTGAGGGGTTGAGTGCCCTTTCTCTGCCTTGCGACTTTGCCCCTCTGCCCCATTACCCCTTTGCCCCTGCCCCCCCGGCCCCTGCTCGAACGGCCGCCGTTCAATCGCTCGCAGACGTTCAGCACGTCCTCTAGCGTCAGCGGCTCGAAGAACAGCAGGTCCGACGTGTCGTAGTCCGTCGAGACGGTTTCGGGGTTGGAGTTGATCAAGACCGCTTCGTAACCGAGTTCCTGGGCGGCGAAGGCGGCCTGGACGCAGCAGTAATCAAACTCGATGCCCTGGCCGATGCGGTTGGGCCCGCCGCCGAGGATGACGATTTTTTTCTTGTCGCTGATGCGGATTTCGTCTTCGGGGGAAGGGGCTGAGGGGCTGACGGGCTGAGGGGCTGAGTGTTCAGTTGCGTTGCCTTCTGTCTTTTCACTTTGCCCCTCTGCCCCTCTGCCCCCCTGCCCCTGCACGAACGGCGTTTCGTAGGTTGAATAGTAATACGGCGTCACCGCTTCAAATTCTGCGGCGCAGGTGTCGACGAGTTTGTACACCGGCTCGATGCCCAGCGACTGGCGGTGACGGCGGACGGTCATGATCGACTCGGTATCGATCTTCCCGAGGTAGAGGTTGGCCAATTGCGGGTCGCTGTAGCCGAGTTGCTTGGCTTCAAAGAGCACGTCCCGGGGCACGTCTTCCAAGGTTTCGAACTCCGCGAGCGGTCGCTTCAAAATCGACCAGCTGCTTGAGCTGATCCAGGAACCACGGGTCGATCTTCGTGGATTCATGGACCTGTTCGATCGCTCCAGCCCATCTTGAAGGCGTAGCGGATGTAGAACCATCGGCCCTGCGAGGGGACCTCGAGTTTGCGGATGAGGTGGCCTTCGGCCAGGGGCCAAGAGGCCGAGGGGTCGAGGGGTCGAGTGTCGGACGATTCACTTTCCCCACTTTTCACTTGGCCCCCCGGCCCCTCGGCCCCTTGGCCCCTTTGCGCCGCCAGCCACTTATCCGCGGCGTCCAGGCCGTAGCCGAAGCGTTTGACTTCCATCGAGCGGATGCCTTTTTGCATCGACTCTTTGAAGGTTCGGCCGATGGACATGGCTTCGCCCACGGACTTCATCTGCGTGGTGAGGGTTTCGTCGGCTTCGGGGAATTTTTCGAACGTCCATCGGGGGATCTTGGTGACGACGTAGTCGATCGAGGGCTCGAAGCAGGCGACGGTCTGGCCGGTGATGTCGTTGGGCAGTTCCCAGAGGGTGTAGCCGACCGCGAGTTTGGCGGCGATCTTGGCGATGGGGAAGCCGGTGGCTTTGGAGGCCAGAGCCGAGCTGCGGGAGACGCGGGGGTTCATCTCGACGACGACCATCTCGCCGTCGGCGGGATTGATGGCGAACTGGCAGTTGGACCCGCCGGTCTCGACGCCGACCGCGCGGAGGATCGCCAGCGAGGCATCGCGCATCCGCTGGTATTCCTTGTCGGTCAGGGTCTGGGCGGGCGCAACGGTGATCGAGTCGCCGGTGTGCACGCCCATGGGGTCGAAGTTTTCGATCGCGCAGATGATCACGGCGTTGTCGTCGCGGTCGCGCATGACCTCCATCTCGTACTCTTTCCAGCCCAGCAGGGATTGGTCGATGAGCACCTGCGAATTCATGGATGCGTCGAGCCCGCGTCGGACGATGTCCTCGAATTCTTCGCGGTTGTACGCCACCCCGCCGCCCGTGCCGCCGAGGGTGAACGCGGGGCGGATGATCGCGGGCAGGCCGGTCTGTTCGAGGACGGCCCAGGCTTCGTCCATGTCGTTGGCCACGCCGGAGGTCGGCGACTTGAGGCCGATCTGGTCCATGATTTCCTTGAACTGCAGGCGGTCTTCGGCGCGGTAGATCACTTCGCGGTCGGCGCCGATCATCTCGATGCCGTACTTGGCGAAGACGCCCTGCTCATCGAGGGCACAGGCACAGTTGAGCGCCGTCTGGCCGCCGAGGGTGGGGAGGACGGCGTCGATTCGGGGGAGGGGCAGGGGCTGAGGGGCTGAGGGGCTGAGGGGCTGAGTGTCTTTATTTCTGCCTGCTGCCTTCTCGCTTTGCCCCTTAGCCCCTTTGCCCCTTTGTCCCTGCTCCCCATTGTGGCGAGCGATGATCTTTTCCACCGCTTCGGGCGTGATCGGCTCGATGTAGGTGCAGTCGGCGAATTCCGGATCGGTCATGATCGTCGCGGGATTGGAATTGATTAACACCACTTTATAACCCTCTTCACGCAAGGCTTTGCAGGCCTGAGTGCCGGAGTAGTCAAACTCGCAGCCCTGGCCGATGACGATCGGGCCCGGAGCCGATGATAAGGATGGTCGACAGGTCTTCGCGTCGCGGCACGGGCAGGTCTCGGAGTGGGGGTGGGGGAAATCGACAAGGCGGGCAAAATCTGCGGCAGTGTAACGCTGCAGCCGGTCGGTTGCGTTCTGCCCCATGGCCCACCTCGCGACCCGCCCGCCGGCAGTAAACACATCCCCGCCATGAATGACCCCGCACGGACTTCAATCGCTAACATTTACGCTGGATAAAACCCACCGCTCTTATCGATACGCATAAAAACGGCGGCCGGAGATCGGCCGCCGCATCACGCGATTTGATTTGACCCGGACCGGCTCATTCGCGGTTCACGACATCCTGCCCGCCTTCGGCGTCGGGGGCGGGTGCCTGCTGACTCGCTCCGGCAGGGGGGGCCGGGGGGGGCGGGGGGGGCGGAGCCGCTGCGTCCTCGACGCCGTCCAGGGTCGTCAACGTCATCCGACTTTCGATGCTCATTTGAATCTGCATCGCCTGTCCGCCGGGCGGGGTCATGTGCATCACGCCATCCATGGACTGCTGCATCTGCGCGGTGGTGGAAAGGCCCGTTTCGCGGTTCAGCGTGGCGGTGCCTTGCTGGGTTCCGCTGAGCTTCGCGGTCATCTTCAGGCCGTTCATCTCAAAAGGTTCAGCTTCGGGGTCGGGCTCGATGGTGCCGGTCACCTTGATCTGCGCCGACTGATCATCGAACGATTCGAGCTCGAAAGCGCTCTGGATCGTCATCGGCGTCATGCCCCCGATGGCTGCGGTGTCCTGCCACTGGTCCCCGACCCCGACCGGCCTATCGGGGTAGACCGCGGTGGCCATCGACATCATCTGCTTGATGCTGTCCTCATTCATTTGACCCTTGAGGGCTTTGGCGGCTCCGTCGCGCATCGGTCCGGGGGGCAGGCCCATCGCTTGGATCATGTTTTCGGTCAGCTCGTCCAGCCCCCGCACTTCGGTGACGCGGCCATCGGGGGTCATCTGCACGGTGAGCTGCTGCCCGACGAGCCCGGCAAACCCCCGGGCGGCCATCGGCACCGCCTCGGGCGGGTCTTGCGAATCGTATTTGACCTGACCTTGCGGGCCTTCCTGGGTGTACCACACCCGGCCGTATGTCACCGCGATCCACCGCCCGCCCGCCTCGCCGGCTTCCTGCGTTACCTCATTATCCAGCCGCATCCCGATGATTTGGTTCATCGGCATCGGCTGGCCCATGATCGTCTGCTGGATCTGCTGGTCCACCACAAAATGCTGCGACCACCGATCGCCCGGCTGCACCCGCAGGTTCAACATCACCGTCTCCGCCGCGTGGGCCGAAGCCCCCGCCAGCACTCCCGTTCCCAGCGCTCCCGCAAGGGCCGACGTTTGGATCCATTTATTCATCACGTTTGTTCTCCTGAATTAGGAAGTTGAGCCCTCCAAGTCTGATTCATCATACTTCTACGATCCTCCTGCATCTGCATTTTTCACCCGCGCAAAGCGCAACCCCGCCACGGCTTTGCCTGTACGCGTGCCAGACCGCCGGTGCGATATGATCCGTGGTTATGACCGACCGTCTCACCCAACTCGAAAAACTGCTCGCCGCTGATCCTGCTGATGCCGACGTGCCGTACATGATTGCCCTGGAACACGGCAAGGCGGACGACCCCGCCGAGGCCGTCACCTGGCTGGATCGAACGATACAGCTCGACCCCGGTTACCACTACGCCTATTTCCAGAAAGCCAAAATGCTCAGCGAACTGGGTGAAGACCAGCAAGCACTACGAGTGCTCGACACGGGCATCGCCCAGGCCACCCGGGACGGCCACCACAAGGCTGTCGGCGAATTGCAAGAACTCAAAGCCGCGCTTGCCTAGCTTACCCAGCGGGTGCAGGAGACGACCCGTCTGGACAGATAAGGGTCATTGAGTTTGCGCCCGGCGGTTTATGGCTTAATCTGTAACCGTCATGACGCAGATGTCACGCTTTGAATTGAACCGGGAGATCGCCCGTGAAAGCCAGCGCCCCAAGGGGCAGGGCGACGGCTGGACCCTCGATCAGCACCTCACCGAGCACGCCCGGCTACCCACCGCCGTGAATATCAGCTCCCGCATCGACCTGCTGATGGTCTCCCACAGCACCCCGGGCCGGGTGAAATTCTGGATTGCCCTGGGCCTGCTCATCGTGGCGTCGAGCATCGCGTGGTTCCTAGGGTGGGTGCCGAAGTTTTCGTTTACCAGCGTCAGCCACTACGCGGTGGGCCTGTCGATTCTGGCGTTGTTTGTCGCGACGCTCTACGCCTCCGCGGCCCACACCCGCATGGGTATTAACAAGAACGGCCTGATCGCCCGGCCCTGGCCCTACGTCCCGGGCATCGGCGTCGCGGTCCCGCTTAAATCCGTCCGCCGATTCAAAGTCAACCGCGTCGAAAAACATAAAAAATACGAACTGCTGGTCATCACCAAAGAAGGCAAGGAACTCCGTATCGTTCCGCACATCGTGCGCAAACGCGACGCCTACCTCCTGGCGATGCTGCTCATCGACCGGGTGAAAAAACTGCGGGCCGGTTAGAGCAGGATCATTCAATTGTGGCGGATCGAGGGTGCCACCGATTTTGACGCATCCAGGCTTACTTTATTCCCGGGCGGGTCACGAAGGTGTTGTGCGGTTTTGAAGATGCGTCGAAACTGGGCGAGAACTTAGGCCATGAATCAAACCCGGTAGCCGTTGACGATCTGCTCCCACTTGCCCTGGGCTTGGAGGATGTGCTCGACCGCTTCCCGGGCGGCACCCCGGCCGCCGCGGCGACGCGTGACGAAGGCGGCCATCTCCCGCAGCTCGTCCGCGGCATCCGCCACCGCCATCGGGTAGCCCACCCGCCGCATCGCGGGCAAGTCGACCAGGTCGTCGCCGAGGTACGCCGTGGCGGACAGGGGCACGCCCGAGGCCCGCGAGAGGCCGGTGATTTCTTTGGCTTTGTCGTTACAGCCCTGCACCAGATCGCGGATGCCCAGTTCTTCCATCCGCCGGGCGACGATCGAGCTGGTCCGCGCGGTGATGACCGCGACGTCGAGCCCCGCCTGCATCGCCGCCCGCAGGCCCAGCCCGTCTTTGGTGTGGAAGTTCTTCGATTCGCCCCCGCCGCTGTGGTAGGTGATCGCGCCGTCGGTCAGCACGCCGTCCACGTCGAAGACGATCATCCGCACCGCGGTCGGGTCGGGCGAGGGGGGTTTGCCCTGCGCATCCGTGGCCGAGGTGTTTGGCGGCGTCATAGGGTGGGGAGCGTCCGTCATCAGCCTTCGATCACTTTCAATGCCGCTAGGTCCTGCACATCGATCAGCCCCACTGGCCGTCGATCCGCATCGACCACGGGGATTTCGTCAAACCGTTTTTCGCGAACCACGTGTACCGCGTCCCGCACCAATGCGGTGTGGGGCAGGGTCGTGGGCTGGGCGGTCATGATGTCTTGGATCGGGCCGCGCCAGACCTCCGGGCCGGTGTGGATCAGTGCCGAGCGCAGGTCTCCGTCGGTCACGATGCCCGCCAGTCGACCGTTGCCGTCCACCACCAGCAGCGCTCCGGGCCGCCGCAGCCCGCTGTCCTTGGCGTGGCGCTCCGCCGCGGCGTAGGCGTCGCTGACCTGCGTACCCAGATTGATGAGCGGGATGTTCCCCGCCGGGGCCGAGGCCGAATCGTCTGCGTCAGGCCGTGGGGCGTAGAAGCGCATGGCGTCCACCACGGCCGTGAGCTGTCGGCCCAGTCCGCCCGCGGGGTGGTGTTTTTGAAATTCGTCGGCCGTGAACTTCCGCGATCGGCTCACCGCCAGCGCCAGGGCGTCGCCCAGCGCCAGCGTCGCGGTGGTGCTGCTGCTGGGCGCCAGCTCCAACGAACACGCCTCGGTGATCCGGCCCACCGCCAGCGTGGCGTCCGCCAACCGTGACAGCCCGTTGCCCGGCCCCGCCTCCCGCGTCAACGCAATCAGCGGTACGCGGTCCTGCTTCAGCACCTCCGCCAGCGTCAGCAGTTCTTCGGTGTTCCCGCTGTAACTCAGCAGCAGTACCGCGTCGCCCCGGCGGATCCGCCCCAGGTCGCCGTGAAACGCCTCGACGGGGTGCAGAAAATGCGACGGCGTGCCGGTCGAGGAAAACGTGGCGGAGAGCTTTTGCCCGATCAGCCCGGACTTGCCCAGCCCCGTGACCACCAGCGAACCCCCTGCCGCCAAGGCGGCCCGCACGATCTCCACCGCCGCATCCAGCGACTCGTCGATCACCACCCGGCGGATCGCCTGGGCCTCGGCCTCCAGCACCCGCCGCGCGAAGTCTTGCTGACTTTCGGCTTCCGCCACCGACTCGCGGGTTGGACTCAATTCTGACACGACAAACTCCTGTGAGGATTATCATGCTATCGACCAAGGCCCGCCACCTCACCACCCCCGGGTCGTGGGCTACTTTGCTCTAAAGTGGGGCGGGCATCTTGCCCGCCATCGGCCCGAAGGGCTGAAATCCTAGCCACTTCGGGCTACGCCCGAGCAGCGGGCTGGAAGTCCACCCACTTTAAAGTATTCCACTACCCACCCCCGAGCCCGATTTGTCTACTGCCGATTCATCCTCGCCCCCCCTCCCCCCCCCGCCCGCCCCCCTCGTCCCCCCCCCCGCCGGTCCGCCGTCCGCGACGACCCCCACCGCCCGGGGCCAGGCCTACCGCGTCCAGCTGGACGCTTATGCCGGGCCTCTCGACCTGCTGCTTTATCTCGTGAAGCGTCACGAGATCGACCTGCAGGACATCCCGATGGCCAAGCTCACCGAGCAGTTTCTTCAGCACCTCCGCGTCATCGAAGACCTACCCGGGGTGATGGACGTCGAAAAGGCGGGCGAGTTTCTGGTCATGGCCGCCACCCTCGTCGAAATTAAGTCCGCCCTGCTGATGCCCCTGGCCAGCGAAGAATCCGACGACGACGCGGACGACCCGGCCCAGGACGCCACCGTCGATCCCCGCTTCGAACTGGTGCAGCAGTTGCTGGCCTATAAACGGTACAAGGATGCGTCGATGGCGCTGGACGATCGCCGATCCGAGTGGGAACACCGCTTTCCCGCCGCCGCGAAAACCCGCCAGCCCGCCGCGGCAGAAGGGTCCCCCGAAGACGACGCCGCGGCGGCGGCGTTGATCGAAATCGACCTGGAAGACGTCAACGTGATGGACCTTTGCGCCGCGTTCAGTCGGATGCTCGACTCCATCGGCTTCACCGGCGATCACGAGGTCACCTACGACGATACCCCGATTTCGCTTCACGCCGAGGACATCGCCGACCGGCTGGAACGTGACGGCGGCGACGAAGGCCTGACCCTGGCCCAGCTGTTTATCGGTCGCGGCTCGCGCAGCGAGATGATCGGGCTGTTCTTGGCGACGCTCGAACTCGTCCGGCAGCGTCGCGTGGCGGTCGTCCAGTCCGAGGTAGCGGGTGAAATCCGGCTGCAACTCCGACCCGAGTCGGATCGTGAGGATCTTGACGATGCTGACGAACAGTCGGACCGCGACTGGCGGAATCCCGACACCGGCGAGATCGAATACGACTGGCCCGACGAGAAAACCCGACGCCGCGCCGAAAAACGTGCAAAACTTCGGGCGACTTATGCCGCCAAGGGTCAGGACCCGCCCGATCTTGCCGATGGCAGTGAAGATGAGCCTGCCGCCCCCGAATCCACCGCCGCCGCCGACCTTTCCCCGGCTGACGACTGATCCGCCGACGCATCCCGATCCGTTGTCCGCCTCGGATAACGAAGGCCACGCCGGGCCTTTCGCTTTTTCCGATGAAGTCCGTCAGGCTCAGGACCAGCGCGATATCCCGCCGACGCTGACGTTTCCTCGCCCCGTGGATCCGACGCCCCCCCTTGCCGGTCTCTACGACGCCCACACCCACACCCCCCTCTGCCAGCACGCGACCGGCGAGATCACCGCCTACGCCGCGGTCGCCAAACAGCGCGGCCTCGCCGGCCTCACCGTGACCTGTCACAACCCGCTGCCCGATGGCTATGCCGCGGATATCCGCATGCGCGAAGACCAACTCGACGAATACGTCGCCATGGTCGATGCCGCCCGCCGGGCCTGCGAAGGTCAGCTCGATATCCGTTTGGGTCTCGAGGCCGATTACGTCCCGGGTTATGAGCTTTACGTTGAAAAACAGCTGGCGGACCACCCGTTTGATTTCGTGATCGGCTCGGTCCACCCGCAGGTCCCCGCCTACCAAGAAAAATTCTACCTCGGCGACACTTTCGAGTTTCAGCAGCTTTATTTCGAGCACCTCGCAGCCTCCGCGGAGACCGGCCTCTTTGATTCCCTGGCCCACCCCGACCTGATCAAGCAGCTCATGCCCCGCCGGTGGTCGGTTTCAAAAATTCTCGACGACGTCTGCCGCAGTCTTGACCGCATCGCCGCCACCGGCGTGGCCATGGAGGTCAACACCTCCGGCTGGCGTAAGCCGCTGCCCGAGCCCTGCCCCGGCCCCCGCATCCTTTACGAAATGGCCCGTCGGCGTATCCCCGTCACTCTCGGCTCCGACGCCCACTCCCCCGACCGCGTGGCGTTTCATTTTGAGAAGGCCCTCCGCCTGCTGAGCGCCGCGGGCTACCGCCACGTCAGCGTTTTCCACGAACGCAAACGCCTGCAACTTCCCCTGGCCGACGCGGCCGCCTGTCTCGTCGCGCCCGCCGCCGCCGCGACGACCAACCTCGGCCCGGCCTAATCGGTGCCGTCACCAGCCTTCCGATAACCAACTCCGATAACGCGTCGGGCTTGATCCGCCGTCATTGATCGGTCGATAGCAAGAATATGACTGATTTTACCGTCGCCGACGCTACCGCTCTGACCCAGGCCACGTTCGCCAACGATGTGGCCGTGGCGGTGTCCAAAAAGATCCTCGATCAGCAGAAACAACAGGGCGCCGCCGCCCTCAGCCTGCTCGACACCGCCGCGCAGATTTCCCGTCAACCGATCGACCCCGCCAAGGGCATGACCCTCGACACCACCGCCTGACCGCCCGCTCTAGCTAACTGGACACCGCGACCTGAGCCCACACCTTTTCCGCGTGGGCTATATTCCATGGTCTGCGCGGCCCCGTCGCTATGCGCCATCACCCAGCACGCCCTTCACCACCTCTAATACCCGGGCGTGCACCGCCCCGTTGGTCGCCACCACCCCCCGGTTGTTCTCTAGGGTACGCCCTCGCGAAAAGTCCAAAGGCAACCCCCGCACGTCCGTCACCTCGCCCCCCGCTTCCTGCATCACGATCACCCCCGCGGCGTGGTCCCAAATCTTCTCGCGGTATCCCGGGCGGGTCGGCAACCGCAGATAAATCGACGCATCACCCCGCGCCACCGCGGCGTACTTGCACTGGCTGTCGATGCGGTACGGCTCGGCGGTGATGCCCAACGCTTGCGCGATCTGTACCGATGCGTCTTGATCGCTGTGGCCCGATTCCACCGATTCACAGAACCGCGCGGCCGACACGTCCGTCACCCCATCGACCCGCACCGTTTGCCCTTCGACGCCCTGCCCGTCCACCGGCAACAACTTCCCCCCCTGCCCCCGCACCGCCGCCATGAGCACCCCCGTTGCTCCGTTGGCCCCGGCCAAATTCGGACAACCAAGCACCCCCAGCACCACCTGCCCCTCTTCGATCAGGGCCAACGCCACCGCGTACTGCTGACCCCGCAGAAAGCCCTTGGTCCCGTCGATCGGGTCCAATGTCCAGTAGCTCTTGACGGATCGATCCTGCGCGGGATTGAATCCGCCCCGGTCGATGGCCGTTAACGCATCGGCTTCGCTCATTCCCGCCTGCCGGGCCACCTGCGCCCGCAACTCCGCCGCCGCGTCTCCCCGCAACTCTTTCGAGTCTTCTTCCCCCACGACCCGCAACGATTGCAAGCCGTCGTCCAGTCCGTCGACCAGTGCCGCGCAAACCACCGCCTGGGCCGCAAAATCCGCCACCGTCACCGGCGACTTGTCTTTCTTTTCCAGAGTCGTCGCCGTCACCAGGTCCGCCTGCACCCGCCGACACACCAGACTCGCCGCCCGCACCGCCGCCACCGCGACTTCCAGCTCTTTTTTGTATTCCATGGGGGCAGTCTAACGATTCGTTTCTTCAAATTTTTGACGAACCCCGCTGGTTCAATCATGGGCATCAACCTTGACGGTCGGTAATCAGTAACCACTCCCGGAAGACCCGGTGGCGAGGTTGTTGAACCGCGTGGTGGGGCCGTGGAACATCAGCTTGACCACCCCCGTCGGGCCGTTACGTTGTTTGTTGATGATGACCTCGGCGATGTTGTTGTCTTCGTATTCTTCGTCGCCGCGGTGGTAGTAGTCCTCGCGGTGAAGCATCATGATGACGTCGGCGTCCTGCTCGATCGAGCCGGACTCGCGGAGGTCGCTCATCCTCGGGCGGTGGCCTTCGCGCTGCTCGGCGGCGCGGTTGAGCTGACTCAGACACACCACGGGCACCGCCAATTCCCGGGCCAAGGCCTTGACGCCCCGGCTCATCGCCGACACCTCGTTCTGTCGGCCGTCCCTTCCTGCGCTGCGGCGCGGTCATCAATTGCAGGTAGTCCACAAAAATTGCCTGGATGCCGTGGCGTTGCTTGAGCCGGCGTGCTTTGGCTCGCAGGCCCATCAGGGTCAGGCCCGCGGTGTCGTCGATGTACAGCGGCGCATCGGCGAGTTCCCCAGCGGTCATGTTGAGCGCCCCGAAGTCCTCCCGGCTCAACATATTTCTCCGGACCTTGTTGCTGTCCACACCCGACCGGGAACACAGCATCCGCTGGGCCAGCTGCTGCTTGGACATTTCCAGGCTGAAGATCGCCACCGGCACCTTCTTCATCATCGCCATGTGCTCGGCGATGTTGACCGCGAACGCCGTCTTGCCCATCGACGGGCGGGCGGCGATGATGATCATCTCGCCCGCCTGCAGGCCGTTGGTCATTTCGTCGAGCTCGAAAAACCCCGACTCGTGGCCGGTGACCATCTTCCCGTCCATGCTTTCCAGCCGGTCCAGCGTCTCCCGCAGCAGCACCCCCACGTCGCTGGCCTGGTCGTCGCCCTTTTTTTCCGCCAACTCAAAAATCTGTGTTTCGGCCCGGTCCAGCAGTTCGGTCACCGGCTCGTCGCTGGTATAGCATTCGTGCAGCACCGACCCCGCGGTTTCGATCAGCCGACGCAGGATCGCTTTATCCCGCACGATCTGGGCGTAGCGCGGCGCTTCGACCGCCGACGGCACCCCGTCGAACCAGGTCCACGAGATATTCCAGCCCCCCCACCTGCTCGAGCATCTGCTTGTCGATCAGTCGCTGATTGAGCTGCACCATGTCGATCGACTGCGAGTGGTCGTACAGCTCGGTGAGCACTTCAAAGATCGCCGCGTGGGCGGGCTTATAGAAATCCTCGGCCCCCTTCAAAATCTGCAGCACGTCCCCCACCACCTGCCAGTCAAGGATCAACGACCCCAGCAAGGCCATCTCCGCCTCGATCGCGTGGGGCGGCTGTTTGTCAAACAACGGCCCGATCTCGATCACGGGCGGTCGGTTCTTGCGGAACGGCAAGTTGTCATTAAACGACGCGGATGCAGTACTCATCGATCGGGTCTCCAGCGACTGATTTTATCCGGCCCACGCTACGACATAACGCAAACTACAAACCGTGGGAAATCCACGGCAAGACCGGGATAAGTTGACGCAGCGGAGCCGACCAACCAACCGCCAGATTCCCAAGTTCACCCGCCAAGGCCTGCCCCCCCCCGGGAGAACGAAGACCTACACGCCTGCGCGAAGCAGTGTTTTACTCGGCCGAGGGCAAGTCGTCGCAGAACGCCGCGAGTTCATTCAATTCGGGGCTCTTGGCGTTACGCACGTAAAACCCACTGGTGCCGACGCCGGTGCACAAACATTCTTCGGGCGAGAGCCCGGCTAACAACCCCAGGCTGAACCCGGCGTTGAAGTTGTCTCCCGCCCCCGTGCTGAGCTTCGGTTTGGCGACAAAAGGTCCGAGAAATTGCGTCTGGGTGATCGATCCGTCCTCGGCCCGCATGGCCAGGGCCGCACCTTTGCGGGGATGGACCACGCAGCCGTGCAGGTCGAGTTTCTCCCGGATCGCCGCGGCCGTGGGGGCAATGCTGGCTTCCTCGTCGGCGGGGATGGGCAAACCCAAGCACTTCCAGCGCCTGCGTCGATTCGCTGAGGTTCAAACCCAGCACCACGTTCGCCCGGCCCTGCATGTGGCTCAGCAACTCCAACGCCCGGCGGATGTCCTCGGGGGTCCGCTTGGCGGGGTCCGCCAGGTCCACGAAAATATACTTGCGTTTTCTCTCCTCATCTCCGCCCCTCTCCCCATTTCCTCGCCCCGAATCTTCTTGTCCGAGCAGCTCGTCGATCTTTTTCCACACCGTCTCGATGCGGTCCATCATCGTCCAATTGGTCAGCCCGATCAGCTGGCTGCGGTGCACCAACTGGGCGAACATGTCTCCGCCGACGGCTTCTTGGAGATGGGTGTAGCTCAGCTGGCTGACGGTCTGATACTTGCCCATCATCAGCTTGCCGTCGTCGAATTCCAGAGCATCGGTGTAGCCCGGCTCGGCGATGCTGAAGGTTTCGGCGACCCGCGAAAACTCCTCGAAAACCGGGTGGATCGACGGGTAGCCCAAGCATCCGACGTAGCTCACGTCGGCCCCGCCGGACGCCATCGCGTTGGCCATGATCGGGCCGTTGCCGCCCAGCTTTTCGAGTTCGACGACCATCTCGTAGTTGCTGGACTGCCCCGCCTTCGCGGAGATGCGTCGGCCGAAGTCCGCGATCGTCGGAATCGGGTCGTAGCGGTCCAGGTCATGGCGTTTATCGACCACGGAAATAATCGAATCGACAAACCCGTCGAAGCCGATCATCGCCCGCCGGGGCTGATCGGAGTCGGCAAAACGGCGAAGCCCCGCGGCGGCGGAACGAGCAATGGCGGCACGGTCGGTCATAACGCGAAACCATAACAAATTTGCCCGCCGGCATCCGCCCCCTCGTCAAGGTAGTGGGCTACTTTGCTCTAAAGTGGGGCGGGTACCTTGCCCGCCATCGCCCCGAATGGCTGAAACCCTAGCCACTTCGGGCTACGCCCGAACGGCGGGCTGGAAGTCCGCCCCAACCTAAAGCAAAATATCCCACGACCCTCGTCAAGTCGCCCTCATCGAACCGCCCTGCTCCTCACCCGAACACTATCATGCCTCAGCTCGATGCCGCTCGCTGGGTAGATCGATTTTGCGAGGCTGATCCTATGAACACCCGTATGACACCGATGTTGGGTCTCGCCTTTGTCCTGACGGTGGCCGCGCCCGGCCGCTGGCCGAGTCCGCTGCGGGTTCGCATCCATCATCCGATTTGCCCGCGCTACGGGCGGACCCCGACCTCGCCGCCGCAGGGCAAATCAACTTGTGGCGACCCGAGACTTTCTTTGCGTTTAACTACGGCGACGAGGGCGAAACTTATGCCCTCCACCTGGGGGCCGAGTATTTCGACCCGGCCGACGACAACAATCTGGCCATTGCTCCGCAGCTGGTCTTTGCCGCCGCGAACAACACCGACGACCGCTGGTCGGCCTTGACGGGTTTCGACCTGCAACTCCGCTGGTATCAGGACACGGGCAACGACGATTGGTCGTGGTTTCTGGAGGCCGGGGCGGGCATCCAGTACGTGGGCCCGCAGAGTTTTCCCCGCTCGGGCACGCACTGGAACGGCCGACTCCGGGCCGGGGCGGGCCTCCGCTACCGCGCCAACGACCGGGTCGATCTCTTGGCGGGCCTGGGCTGGCTGCACATGTCCAACGGCAACGCCCTGCAACCCAACGTCGGCCACGACGGACCGCTGGCCTTTCTCGGCATCAGCCTCGACTATTGATCCGCAGAAGACGGTTGCTGCGATTCTGTCGGTCGACGCAAAAACTTCTTCGCCGGCTCGGGAAACAGCAGCACCAGCAGCAGGTCTCGGTGCGAACGAATCAACCCCTTGGCGTCCGAGGTGATTTTCCCCAGGTCCACGTCCGCGATCCGGTCCGCGGGTCGGCCGTGGAACGCCGGCTGGCCGTTGGTGACTTTCGCCAACACGTTCGGGTCCACCGGCCCGGGCAGTTTGCCGTAGTGACCCATCATCACGTCGCGGAACTGCTGGCTCACGATCCGGTACGGCGAACCCTGGATGATGTTGAACGCCGCCTGCGTCCCGATGATCTGACTCGTCGGCGTGACCAGCGGCAGATAGCCTGCGGCCTTGCGCACCCGGGCGACTTCTTCGAGAATCGCTGGCAGGGCTTCGAGCTTGCCCTGCTCTTTCAGCTGGTTGTGGAGGTTGGACACCATGCCGCCGGGGATCTGTGCTCTCGAGCTGGGAGGCGTCGATTGTTGGATAGCCCATGCGGCCGAAAGAGGTCGTTTTGCGAGAAGCGCACACCGCCCGGTCGCCCGCGTCGCGGTCACGGGCCTTGAGCAATTCGATGACCTCGCTTGATCATTTTCGTCTGCTCGGCGGACGGGCGGTCGGGCCAGGGCTTGCCGATGTGTTTCGGGTCTTTGTCGATCTCGCGCAGCTCCTCGCCGGGCCTCACGCAGCCGGGCGTCGATCTCGTCGAAGCGCGTCGTAGTCCAGCTTCAGGTCGACGCCCAGTTCGTCGGCAAACCAGCGGATCAGCTCGGCCGGGGGCTGGGCGGTGCCGTGGGCCAGCGGGCCGTGGCAGGTGTCGAGATAGTCCACCCCCGCCATCAGACCCACGATGTAGCTCGCCGTCGCCAGGCCGTTGGTGCAGTGGCTGTGCAGGGTGAGTTCGACAGCCGGAAACTCTTCTTTGCAACGCCTCGATCAGGGTCCACGCGTCGCTGGGGTGCAGCAGGCCCGCCATGTCCTTGATCGCCAGCGAATCCGCCCCCGCGGCGATGGTCTGCCGGGCAAACCGCAGAAAGTGTTCTTGGTCATGCACCGGGCTGACGGTGTAGGAGATCGCCGCCTCAGCATGACCATTGAAGGTCTTGGTCGCCATGATCGCGGTGATCAGATTCCGGTGGTCGTTGAGCGCATCGAAGATCCGCATCCGGTGGGTGTTGGCCGCCAATTCGTTGCAGGAAAACCGTTCCTTCGCCCGGCCGGGGATGAACGCCTCGGGCGTCCCCAGCCGGATCGCTTCCTTCAAAAACTCACTCACCACGTTGTCGGGATACGGCACGTAGCCAAACAGATTCTGCCCCCGACACAGCGACCGCACCTGCACCGGCCGATCGCCCTCGTCCAACAGCCGCCCGGAACTTTTCCAGCCGTTCAAACGGATCGTCGTTGGTGAACCGCAGGGCCGAGTCCAGCGTCGCCCCGCCCCAGAGTTCGAGGATCGGATAGCCCACGTCCCGGATCGCCGGCAACGCCCGCAGGCACTGCTCGGTGCTCATCCGCGTCGCCAGCAACGACTGGTGCCCGTCCCGCAGCGAACAATCAATAAGCGTGGTCTGTGCCATAGCGGCGGTAGTATACCGATCGGCCTCAAGGCTCCGCGCCCCGCGGTACCGCGATACCTCGATTGTTCAGTGGGGCAAGCATCTTGCCCGCCGTCAAATCACAGGGCTGAACCAGGCAGGACAACCAGGGTTCGCAGGATTCCGCACGCTGCCCGAGATTGCTTCAACTCGATCCACCACGTCCGGGACCCGCCCGAAGGGGGCATCGACATCAACGGGATCGACCGCGGCGCCGGGGAACGCTTCTTCGCCCCAGACAAAAATCTGATGCCCGAACACCCCGATCCCGAAAACCGGAAACCCTAGCGCGGCTTTCGCCTCAGCCTTTGCTCTGGAGCACCGCGTCGAGCAGCCCCGGGAAGCGCTTCTCAAACTCTTCCCGCCGCAGGTGGTTGAGCCGCTGGGTGCCGGCGGCCTCCTGCCGAATCAGCCCGGCCTCCCTCAGCACCCGCCAATGGTGCGACGCCGTGCTCTTGGGAATGGCCTTGAGAAACTGGTTGCACGGCTGGCCCTCCCGCTTCGCCGCCATCCGCACGATCTCCAGCCGCACCGGGTCCGACAACGCCGTGAGCGCCTGCCTCAGCGAGACGGACCGCAGCTCGGGATGTTTCAACCGCAAAGCCACAACAAAATCATACGCCGGCGGTTTGACTTGATCGTTTGTTCGTATAAAGTCGAACAATAAATTTTCGCCGGCAGCGATTCGATCCGCCCCGCCCCGCTGGCGGGCGCATCGGCCCCGATTCCTCCCCACCCCCTTCTCTCGAAAGCACCCCCATGAAGGCCTACCGCATCACCACCCCCGGCAAAGACCTCGCCGCCGCCCTCAAAGCCGTCGACCTCGACCGCCCCACCCCCGGGCCCGGGCAGGTCCGCCTCCGCGTCCACGCCAGCTCGCTCAACTTCCGCGACCTCATCGTCGCCCAGGGCGGCTACCCACGAAACGACACCTACCCGGTGATTCCGCTGTCCGACGGGGCCGGCGAGATCGACGAACTGGGCCCGGGTGTCGCCGACTCGCCCGCCGGCTGGAGCGTTGGCGACCGCGTCTGCCCCAACTTCCTGCCCGGCTGGACCGCCGGCCCCGTCACCGAAGCCACCCTCGCCGGCGCTCGGCGGCGGGATCGACGGCATGCTCGCCGAGTATGTCTGCGTCCCCGCCGCTTCCCTCGTCCGCATCCCCGAACACCTGAACTTCGAGCAGGCCGCGACCCTGCCCTGCGCCGCGGTCACCGCGTGGAACGCCCTGACCTGCTCGCCCTCCCGCCCCGGGGACAGCGTCCTGTTCCTCGGCACCGGCGGCGTCTCCATCTTCGGCCTCCAACTCGCCCGGACCCTGGGCCTGACCACCCTCATCACCTCCAGCAGCGACGACAAACTTCAGCAGGCCCGTCAACTCGGCGCCGACCACACGATCAATTACGCCGACAACCCCGAGTGGCACGAAGAGGTCCGCCGGCTGACCGACGGCCGGGGCGTTGACCGCGTCCTCGAAGTCGGCGGCGACGGCACCCTGCAGCGATCCCTGAACGCCACCGCCGTCGGCGGCACCATCGCCCTCATCGGCCTGCTCACCCAGGGCGAGCCGCCCTCGATCCTCCCCGCCCTGCTCAACGCCCAACGCATCCAGGGCATCTACGTCGGCTCCGCCGCCCTCTTCACCGAGATGAACCGCGCCGTCGCCGCCCACCGCCTCGAACCCGTCGTCGACCGCACTTTTGGATTCGACGACGCGGTCGACGCCTACCAATACCTCCAGAGCCAGAAGCACCTGGGCAAGGTCGTGATCAAGCACTGACCCCCCCTCCAAATTCGCCCCACCGTCCAAATCTGACCCAATCCCCGAAGCCCACGGACTGACATCCGTGGGCTTTTGTCGCGCTGTTGCCCCAACCGATCAAGCACTCACGGCCAGCGCCTTGCACTACAATCCCCCTCCCATGAAATATGACTTCCAGGCCATCGAATCCAAGTGGCAGTCCCGCTGGGCAGACGCCAAGACCTTCCACGTGCCCAACCCGGGTCAGCCGGGCTTTGACCCGCAGAAACCTAAGTATCTTCTGCATGGATATGTTTCCCTATCCCTCGGGCGTGGGCCTGCACGTCGGCCACCCGCTGGGGTTTATCGCCACCGATATCGTCGCCCGCTACAAACGCGCCCACGGCCACCAAGGTCCTGCACCCCATGGGCTTCGACGCCTTCGGCCTGCCCGCCGAGCAGTACGCCATCGAAACCAACGTCCACCCCCGCATCACCACCGAAGCCAACATCGCCAACATGGTCAAGCAGCTCAAGCGGCTGGGCATGGCCTACGACTGGGACCGCAGCTTCGCCACCACCGACCCGGGCTACATCAAGTGGACCCAGTGGATCTTCCTGCAGCTTTTCCACAGCTACTACGACCCGCTGGATAACAAGGCCCTGCCGATCACGCACCTGATCGACAAAGCTCGAGGGCGAGGACTACCTCGCTTGGCCCCGACGGCGACCTGATCTGGTCGGGGATTGACGAAGACCTCGAAGCGATCACCGGCTACTCCGGCGATCGACATGGCGGCCCGCAAATGGTCCAGCCTCGACGCCGGATCAGCAGCGCCGACTGCTCGACGAGTACCGCCTGGCGTACCTGGCGGAGGTCGAAGTCAACTGGTGCCCGCAACTCGGCACCGTGCTGGCCAACGAAGAAGTCACCAACGACGGCAAGTCAGAGCGCGGCAACTCACCCGGTGTTCAAACGCCCGCTCAAGCAGTGGATGCTGCGCATCACCGCTTATGCCGACCGCCTCATCAAAGACCTCGACGAGCGTCGATTGGCCCGAACCCATCAAGCTGCTGCAACGCAACTGGATCGGCAAGATCCCTCGGCGCGGAAGTCGATTTCACCCTGGAAACCGAGCCGGGGCGTCCCGAACCGGACCAGCCCGCGACGGGCCGGCTCGCGGGTGAAGCCATTCGCGTCTTCACCACCCGCCCCGACACGCTCTTCGGCGCGACCTATCATGGTCCTCGCCCCCGAGCACGAGCTGGTCAATCTGGCATCACCACCGACGCCCGAGCAGCGGCGATGCGGTCGACGGACTATCAACGGCAGGCCGCGGCCAAATCCAGCATCGACCGGCAGGCGGGGCGATAAGGAAAAGACCGGCGTCTTCACCGGCGCCTACGCCATCAACCCCGTCAACGGCGAGTCGATCCCGATCTGGATCGCCGACTACGTCATGATGGGCTACGGCACCGGCGCGATCATGGCCGTGCCCGCCCACGATCATCGCGACCACGCCTTTGCCCCAAGTTCAAACTGCCCATCGTGGAAGTCGTCCAGTCCCCCGCGGATCACGACATCCAGCAGTCCGCCTGGACCGGCGCGGGCGAGCTGATCAATTCGACGCAACGATGAGTGGTCACTCAACGGCCAGCCCGTCGCCCAAGCCAAGCAACGCGTCACGCGAGTGGCTTGAGTCACGGGGACAAGGCAAAGCCAAGACTGCAGTACCGCCTCCGCGATTGGTTGTTCAGCCGTCAGCGTTACTGGGGCGAGCCGTTCCCGATTCTGCACGGTCCCGACGGCGAGGTACGGGCGGTGGACGAAGCCGACTTGCCGGTGTTTCTGCCGGAGATGGATGACTTCCAACCCACTTCCGGGGGCGGCGACGATGACCCCGAGGCGCCGCCGCGGCCGCCTCTGGGCCGAGCCAGCAACGACTGGATCAACGTTCAACTCGACGGCGAAGACTTACACCCGCGAGCTCAACACCATGCCCAACTGGGCGGGTTCCTGCTGGTATTACTTGCGGTATCTCGATCCGGCCAACGCCGACGAGCTGGTCGGCGAAGCCGCCGAAAAGTATTGGATGCAAAGCGAAAAGCGTTCGGGGGACGGCCCCCACGCCGGCGGGATCGATCTCTACATCGGCGGGCGTCGAACACGCGGTGCTCCACCTGCTTTACTTCCGCTTTTGGCACAAGGTGCTGTTCGACCTCGGCCACGTCTCGACACCCGAGCCCTTCGGCCGGTACTCACGCCCAGGGTTATATCCAGGCGTACTACTACGAAAAAGCCAACGGCACCCGAGTCGAAGCCGCCGAGGTCGTCAACCAGGACGGCAAGCCCGCCGCCGACGTGCAGGGCTTACCCAATCAACACTTCACGTTTCGAAGGTGAACCCGTCACCGAGCATTTCGGAAAGATGGGAAAGAGCCTGAAGAACGCCGTCGCTCCTGATGACATCTGCCACCAGTACGGCTGCGACACGCTCCGGCTCTACGAGATGTACCTCGGCCCCCTGGACCAGTCCAAAATCTGGAACACCAACGACATCGTCGGCGTCCACCGTTTCCTCAACCGCCTCTGGCGCAACTTCATTGACGAAAACACCGGAAAAATCAAGGTCGAAGCTCACGATCCGCCCGACGACCTGCTTCGGCTGACCCATCAAACCATCAAGCGGGTGACCGAAGCCATGGAGTCGATGAGCTTCAATGTCGCGATCGCGGCACTGATCGAGCTGAACAACGATTTGGTTTCCCGGGATCAGCTTCCCCGGTTTACCGCCTCCGGCGATGTTGCAAATGCTGGCACCCCTCGCGCCGCACGTCGCGGAGGAGTTGTGGGAGAAACTCGGCCATTCGTTTGATGAAAGCGGCAGTATCGCCGACGCCGGCTGGCCGCTCTACACCGAAGCGCTGCTGGTCGAGGATGAAGTCGAATTGCCCGTGCAGGTCAACGGCAAGATGCGCGGCAAGATCACCGTCGCCACCGACGCGGACGACGCTGCCGTGGTGGCCGCCGCCCGGGCGGACCCGAACGTCGCGACGCATCTGGAGGGCAAAACCCTGCGCAAAGCCATCGTCATCAAGGGCCGCATGGTCAACCTCGTCGTTGGCTGATCTTTCTCCCGGCCCCGAATTTGAGGATCCCCCATGGCTGACCACGACGAGCATCTTGATGCAGAACCGGACGATAGCCGCCGCGAGGCCGCCCGCCAACGCCTGGCCGCACGTCAATCAGCCCGGGAAGAAGCTAAATCCCAACCCCTGCCCGAAGACGCCGAATTGGTCGTCTACGACCCGAAGTTCTGCCTGGGCTGCGGCGAGGATCTCTCCGAGTTGCCCACCGAGGTCACGCAATGCCCGCGCTGCGGCCGAGGCTTCGACCCCCACGACCCCTCGACCTACACCGACGAGCCGCCGCCAGCTCTGCAGAAAAACTTCTGGCTGCAACGCCCACGCATCGCGGGTTACCTGTTTTTGTTCCTGCTGGTGCTGGGCCGGATCATGATCTATGTGCTGGGCGGCGCGGTGGGGGGACGCTTTGGCGATGTCCTGATCGCCTTCGGCGTGCTTGTGATGCTGCCTTGGATTTTCGTCTGCGTTTATTTGGCTCTCGAAGCCGCCGAAGAAATCCACAACCCGACGCTGCCGGTTTCGATCTCACTGGGAGTCGCGTCGGGCTTCATCATCACCCTCGGGATGCACCCGGCATTGATATTCTGCGGGTTGGTGATCGGCGGGTTCACCGGGTTCTTTCGGGCGTGGCGTGAGATATGAAGCCGTATAATCCCGGCATGATCCTGCTGATCGATAACTACGACAGTTTTACCTACAACCTGGTGCAGCGGTTGGGGGAATTGGATGCGACGCAGGATTTGCGGGTGGTGCGGAACGACAAGATCACGGTGGCGGAAGCGGTGGCGATGGGGCCCGAGCGGGTGATCGTGTCGCCGGGGCCGTGTACACCGCGGGAGGCGGGGGTGAGCTGCGACATCATCACCGCCTTTTCGGGGCGGCTGCCGGTGCTGGGGGTTTGCCTGGGTCATCAGTCGATCGGACATCGGTTTGGCATGACCGTCGAGCGGCACGTCAAGCTGATGCACGGCAAGACATCGCCGATCCATCACGACGGCCGGGGCTTGTTCGAGGGGTTGTCCAACCCGTTTATCGCCACGCGATATCACAGCCTGGTGATTCGCCGCGATTCGTTTGACGACGAGCGGTTTGAGGTGTCGGCCTGGTGCGAGGACGACGGGCAGGAAGTGATCATGGGCCTGCGGGCCCGGCCAGGGTCGTTGCCGCAAGGCGATGCACCCTTAGAGGGGGTGCAGTTTCACCCCGAGAGCTTTTTGACCGTCGAAGGCCCGGCACTGCTGGGAAATTTTTTACGGATGGGCGGCAGAGTGGGCGTCTGAAGAAGCCGTGCCCGGGGCTTGTTTGATGTATACGAGGCGTGGCTAAGCGGCGTCGCGAAGGTGGGGGGTGATCGCGTCGAGACGGTGACGGGCGTCGGGGTGATGAGGTTCGAGGCGCAGGACCTGCGCGAATGCGGCCGCGGCATCGGGCAAGAGGCGCATATCCTGCAGGCAGCAGCCCAGGCCGTAGAGCGAGGGGACCAGGTAAGGCTGAAGTTGGATGGCCTGGCGAAAGGCTTCGGCCGCGGCGGCGGGTTGGCCCCCGGCGGCGTGGCAGACCGCCAGGTTGTGCCACCAGCGACACCGTCGCGGGCAGCGTCTCACCGCGTGCCGCAGATGCGGGATGGCCCGGCCATGTTCGCCGGCGTGGTGGAGGGCCAGCCCCAAAAATTGCAAGGCCAGGGAGTGATCCGGAGCGAGGCAAAGCACTTGGCGACACCGGTTGACGGCAGAATCGTAACGCCCCCCACGCAGGTCGCCGCGGGCGGCAGCAAGGACCCGATGAATCGCATGATCGACCGGTGGAGGCAGAGGAGTGGGCAAGGTCACGGCTACAATTCGTTGGTGATTCTCGGCGACTTTCGAGTCTCTCGCCGGGCGAATGACTCAGAGACGACCTTTCGGATCATAAGATTAGCCCAAGAGCGACAGGACGTTCTGGGCGTTGCTGTTGGCGATGCCGAGGGTGGAGGTGCCGGCCTGCTGGAGGATCTGGGCGCGGGTGAGGGCGGCGGTTTCGGCGGCAAAGTCGGTGTCGCGGATCGCGCTTTCCGAGGCGGTGAGGTTTTCGAGGGTGACCGCGGTCGCGCGGACCGCGGTGTCGAGGGTGTTGCGTTCGAAGGCGCCCAGGCGGCCGCGGAGCTGGGATGACCTGGTCGATGGCGCTGTCGATGATGAGCGAAGCTTCGCGGGCATCGCCGGAGACCAGGGAGTTGTCGCCGCCGGTGGTGATGGAATTGAGGAAGCCGATCTTGGCGGTGCCGAGGTTGCTGGCGGCGACCGACTGGATGCCGAAGCCCACCTGCTGGAGGCTGTTGACTTTGGGGCCGATCTGGAAGTTGGCCCCGCCGCCGGTGATGACGAATTCGTAGGGGGTGTCGGCGGTCTGGGCGGCCCCGGAGGTGAGGGTCAGGCCGAGGTTGACGGTGTTGGTGTTGAGCTTGATGTCCAGCCCGTCGCCGAGCGCGAGGTTGCCGTTGACCACCGCGAGGGTGTCTTCGCCGACGTCGCGGCTGAGCGCCGTGCCGGCGGGGGCTTCGAACGTTTGGAAGAAATCGCCGTCGTTGAGCTTGCGGACCGACACGAAAGACTTGCTGCCGAAGTCTTCGGATTCAAAGACGAGTCCCGACGACGGGTTGCCCGCGGAGACCAGCCGCGCGGTGACCCCGGTGGCGTCGTCCACCGAATTGATGGCGTCCGCCACGGCAGACAGCGGAGGTGCCCGAGGCGAAGCTGAAGACCTGGACTCCGCGGTTACCCTGAAGCTCGAAGGTCACCGAGGAAGTCAGGGCCCCGACCGAGCCCGTGATGTTGCCCGAGAGGAAGAGGCTGCCGCGTTCCGCCGAGCCGATGACTTCGACGTTGACGGCGATGGATTCCTCGTTGCCGAAGTTGGCCCCGTAGACATCGACGTCGGTGATCTGGGCGGCGTCGACGCCGGAGTTGAGGTAGTCCAGCGAGCCGTTGAGCAGGTTCAGCCCCGCAAAGCTGGTGGTGTTGCTGATGCGGGTGATGGATTCGACCGCCGAGTCGATCTCGAGCTGGTTGGCCTCGATCTCGTCGGGGCTGAAGGCCCCGGTGTTGGCGGCTTCGATCGTCAGGGCTTTGATGGATGTCAGCAGGGTGCTGATCTCCTGGAGCGCGCCTTCGGTGGTGGCGATGACGTTGGCGGCGCGTTCGGCGTTATCGATGGCCTGGGTCGCGCCCTGGATCTCGCTGCGCAGCCGCTCGGAGACGATCAGCCCCGCGGGGTTGTCGGCCCCGCGATTGATCTGCAGCCCGGTGCTGAGCCGCTGGAGGCTGGTCTCCAGGCTGCGGTTGGTGCGGGCGAGGTTGTTCTGGGCGATGAGCGACGAGACGTTGGTGTTGATGCGAGACATCGACAATCTCCTTGATTGTCAGACGGGACGGGGCAGAGCCCGGAGGTGCGGCCGCAGGCAGGGGCGTGCGATCGGGGTCCCGTATGAGGGAGGGGTGCATAATGAGTCGGGGCAAGCTCCAAGCGGGTCGGGGGTTCTCGTGACGCACGGGAACGTCCGGCAGAGGGCCGGGGCGACGGGCCGAGCGGGGGGATCAGGCGCGTTGTTTGCGGTGGCGCAGTTGGTGGTTTAGCGACGCGAGGTCGTCGATGGGGGCCATGGCCGCGGCGGTGTTTTCGCGTTGGATGGCTTCGTAAACTTCTTTGCGGTGTACCTGAATGGTGCGGGGGGCGTTGATGCCCAGACGGACCTTGTCGCCGCGGATATCGACGACGGTGATCTCGACTTCGTCGCCGATCATGATGGTTTCGTCGCGTTGGCGAGATAAAACCAGCATGGGAGGCAGTCCTTCCGTGGACGGGGTGGCGCGTCCGTGCGCCGTGGGTCAGTGATCGAATCGATGGAACAAAATCAAGGGCAGGTGCTGTCACGTTCCCGCGATAACGGGCAAAAAATCAGGCGACGGCGGCAACGGGGCAATGGATGTCCATCAACGGGACGCGGGTGGTAAAGCGTCGGTCGCTGAGGACAAGCTGTTCGCCGCGGCGGCTGGATACGTTGACGATTAGCGGTCCCTGGAGGTTGCCGCTGAGGGTGTGATCGCGTTTATTGACGATGACGAAGACCTGGGCGTCGTCGATGGATTCGAGGCCGAGGGTCTGCATCTGCTCGGCATGGATCGGCACCTTGTAGGTGGGCACGAAGATGGTCGGATCGGTGACGACAAAAGCGAGGTCGGGGAGATCGACCGACTGGAGCCACCAAAAGTTGTTGGTTCCGCTCACCGATTTGTCGTCGCCCGCTTCGATGAGGACATAGTCGCGGAAGCTGGAAAAACCCAGGAGCCCTTTGGCAAAATGGATGAAGCGTTGGTCGTCGACTTCGAGAGGTCCGAACCGGGTGGTGTCGAGTTGCATAAGGGGGTTCCTTGGGTCGGCCGGGCGTCCTGCGGGGTTGCCGGAGAGGGTGGAAATGACTTCCGGGGTGGCGTCCTGCCACGGGGTCGATGCTCAACGGATCAGGTGGCCGACGGGGTCATGGGGGTAAGGGAGCGATCCGTTGCGCGGGGTTTGCGCGGTTTAGCGCAAGAAGTCGAGGAGGCTGAGTTGTTGAATTTGCGCACTGGTTTGCAGTGCGGCCTGAAGTTGGAGTTGAAGTTGTTGGTATCGGGAGATCACTTCGGTGAGGTCCGCGTCCTGGAGGTTGGAGAGCAGGCTTTGTTCCTGCAGGGCCTGGTCTTCGTTGCGTAATTTGGTTTCTTCGAGACGTTGGGCCTGGACTCCGACGATGGCCCGGCCGCTGACGACGGCGTCGATGTCGGATTCCAGATTGTTAGAAGCAACCCCGATGCCAGACTCATCGTTAAGCGCTAGAGAATCGCGCAAAAGGATTAAATCCGTAAAGGCGTTATCGATGCGGCGGGTCGCGGTGTCTTCACCGGTGAGGGTATTGGCGGTGCCGGCGTCGCGGACCAGGCCCAGGTGGGCGGCGGCGTTGGACTCGTTGGCGTTGGTGATGGAAAAATTGTCGGTGCCGGCGGTGTTATCGACGGCGACGAAGCCGGTGCCGGTGACCGCCAGGCCGAGATTAAAATCACCGGGCGCTACGCCGGCGGCCAGGGCGGCGGCGTTCACGAGGCCAGCGACTTCACCGACGTTGGTCGCGGCGTCGAGGTTGACGGTGAATCGGGTGCCGTCGTGAAGATTCACCGCTAAGTCGTCTTCGCCCTCTTGGGTGAGGACGCCCAGGCCGTGGCGGAAGTCGGTGAGCAAGGTGGAATCGTCGAAGCTGCGGAGGCCCAGGTCCGAGGCGGTGGTGCCGCCATTTTCGCCAACGGAGAATTCGAGGCCGGCGACGGTGCTGACGATTTGGAGCGACTGCCGGTCGGCCCCGATTTCCAGACGCAGGCCCAGGCCAAGGTCCGCCACGGCGTTCTGCAGGTCCTGCACGGTGGTGGCAGTGGAAAAATCGACGGCGACCGACTGCTCGCCCTGGGTAACGGTGAGACCCGAAGCCAGATCGACCGCCACGCCCAAGTCGGCGAGATTGGTCAGCGGTGTGAGGCCGATGCCCAGGTCACTGCCGGCGGCGGGCGTGCCGGCGGTGCTGGTGAGACCGTCCAGGCCCAAGGACGCGGCGGTGCGGAGGCCCGGGCCGTCGTTGAGACTGACGGTGTTGCCCCCGTTGCCGGTGAGGACGAATCCGTTGGCGCCGACGGTGACGGTGCCGGCCCCGGGTGCGGCGGTCTGGATTGCATCGGTCAGCGTGGTGGCAATCCCGGCGAAATCGTCGGCGTTGGCCAAGTCAACGGTGGTGACGGTGCCGTTGACGCTGAGCTCGAGGCTGCCGGTGACGAACCCGGCGTTGGTGCCGCCGCGGATATCACTGAGGCGGGTGGCCCCGGTCGCCTGCGGGGCCAGGTCGACGCCGTTGTTGACTTGGGCGGTAAACGCGCCGAAGGCTTCCGCCGCCTGGCTGGTGAAATCCTGGGTGCTGAACGAGCCGACGTCGGTTTCGAGATTGTCATCCGAGCCGACGTAGCGGACGCCGCCGAGAAACTGCTCGAAGACCAGGTTGTTTAGCGACGCGCCGTTGTTGCCGCCGAAGACCGAAACGCCGTTGAACTGGGTGTTGGCGATATCGACCAGGCCGGTGAGCTGGGCATCGATGACCAGTGACTCGGCGGCGCGGGTGTCGGCGTCCGAGCCGACCCCGATCTGCGAGAGGGCGATGGTCTTGGCTTCGATGAGGGTGTTGGTGGCTTCGCCCAGCGCGGCGTCGGCGGTGTTGAGCGTCTGGGTGGCGAGGTCGAGGTTGCGGGTTTCCTGCTCGCGTTCCTGCAGGCGCCGCTGCAGGAGCAGCAACGAAGCCACTTGCCCCGGGTCGTCGGACACGCGGTTGATCGCTTTGCCGGTGGCGATTTGCTCCTGCAGGTTGTTGAGGTCGCGCTGCGTGCTCTGCAGCCGGTTGAGCGACTGCTGGCTGCTCAGCAGCGTCGAGGTGCGGTTGGGCGTGGTGGAGATACGGGTCATGGCGGTGACTTAGACAAGCCCGAGGAGGGTCTGGGTCATCTCGTCGACGACGGTGATGAAGCGGGCGCTGGCTTGGTAAGCCCGCTGATACGACAAGAGGTTGATGGTTTCTTCATCGGCGTTGACCCCGGAGATCGCGGCCTGGCGGGCGCCGAGGTTTTCGCGGACGACGGTGGCGGCCGATTGCTGATCGCGGGCCTGGGCGAGGCGGGTGCCGATGGTTTCGACCTCGTTGGACCAGGCGCGGGTGATCGAAAGGCCGTTGAGCTTGGCGTTGGACTGGTCACGCAGGGCGGCGATCGCGAGTGCGTTGCGGTTATCCCCGGGCAGCCGGTCGCGGGCGGCAGCGAGCTTGGTGGGGTCGCTGACGAGGTCCTTGTTCATGCCGATGTCGAACGCATCGCTGCCGGTAAAGAAGCTGTTGAGGCCCAGGGCGGCAAGTGCGCCGGAGCTGTCGTTGCTAAAGGCAAGTCGGTTGTTGGCCGAGTCGACGCGGAGGCTGAGAAAGCCGTTGGTGTCCACCGCCGCCGTTACCCCCGCCACGGCATCCAGCGCCGCTGCGAGGTCGTCCAGACTCGTGTCGTTGGTCGGATCGATGCCGTCGAGGTCAACGTCAATCACGGTGGTGCGGGCCTGGCCGGTGGCTTGCGAAACGACGCTGATCTCGAAGGACCCATTATTGGTGGCAAACGGCAGTTCGTTGGTCTCAAGATCGTTGAGGGCCACCGTGCTGTCGCGCACCGCATTCTTAGCGGTCGCCGATTGCAGCAGCTCGATGCCCTGTCCCTGGCTGTGGATCCGGTTGGTTTCGTAAACCAGTTCGCCGGTGAGCTTGTTCAGGGCATCGATCGATTCCTGCAGCGTGTCGTTGATGAAATCGATGCGGGCACCGAGTTCGCCGCTGGAGATATTCAGGGCACTGCCGTCTTCTTTAATCACGACATCGCTGGTGGTCACGCCATCGACGGTCTGGGTCCGCAGTTCGAGGCCACGGGATTGTCCGTTGAGCATGACGGGCAACGAGCCGACGTAGATATCTATGCGTCCGTCGTTTTGCTCGACCACCGAGACGTCGAGGAACTGCGCGAGTTCACCCAGAAGGCCGTCACGCTGGTCCCGGAGGCTGGCGGCTTCGGAGTTGCCCCCGCCCTCGGCCGAGGAGATCGCCTCGTTGACCGACTCGATCCGCGTGAGCAGACTCTCCGCCGAGCGAAGCGATTCGGTCAGCGCGGTCGTGCTTTCGCTGCGGACCTCGTTGTAGTTGCTGCGTAGGTCGTTAATAAAAGAAGACAGCGAAGTGCCCTCGGCCGAGACCAGCGTCCGCAACGAGGGGTCCTGGGGGTTGGTGGTGAGCTGTGACCATGCGTTAAAAAACGCGCCGAGTCGGCTGGAAAGGTCACGATCAGTCAGCTCGTTTTGGACCGCTTCGAGCCGGGAGATCTGGTCGGCGGTGGCGGAAGCCGCGGCTTCGTCGGCGATCGATGAGCGGAGGCGAGACTCGATGGCTTCGCTGACCTGACGGGTGATGGACGCGACCTGCACGCCCTGGCCGACTGAGTCGCCGCCGCGGAGTCGGCGTTCACCGACCGGCTCGAGGTTGACCCGCTGGACCTTATAGCCGGGCGTCGCCAGGTTGGCGAGGTTGTTACCGGTGGTCTCGATCGCGGTCTGCGAGGCGAGGAGTCCGGTGCGGCCGATCTGGAGGGAAGAGGTGATGCCCATGGGGTGGCGGTGAAATCAAAGGTTCAAAGTGAATAGGGACGGACGATGGCGACGCCGCGTGGCGGCAGATCAGGCGGTCAGATTGAGCGTGCTCATGCGGGGGGGACGGTTCTGCACGCGGCCGGTTTGGCCGTAGGCCGCCCCGCCGTGAGACACGACGCCGAGGGTCCGGATCAGGCCGTTGACGTGGGACACCAGCGATTCGCTGGCTCGACGGATAATCGAAGTTTGTTGTTGAACCTGCTGCATCGCTTCGATCAGTTGGCTGCGGGTGAGCAGCAGTCGGCCGCGGTGGGGCTCGGGCAGGACGTCTCGGCCAGGTCCCGCATCTTCACCGGCTCCTCGGCCCCGGGTCGCCATTTCGCGTCGAGCTCGGCCACCAAAGCGGCCCGACGGTGTTCAAGCTCGGCGATGGTTTGCACCACGCTTTGCTCGATTTCGCCGGCCCGGGTCATGTCTTGGGGTTTGCCGTCTGCGCAGCGACTGACGCTTGCGTTCAAGCAAGCTCGCCAGTTGGCCGTAACGCTGCAGCGATTGGTTGAGCGTCGCTTCGAGTTGGTCGATTTGTTGGGCGGTCGATTTATCCACGGAGGTCGACCATGCGGTTTGGGGAGTAGAAGATTCTGCGGACTGGCTGAACTGCTGGACCATGGCATCGCTGAGGCCGAAGTTCGCCGAGCGGGTGATGCGGTCGGCGAAGATCACGTCGAGCTGCTGGCCGAAGACTTCTTCGCCCCGGCCGCCGTGAAAGAGGTCACTCTTGAACGGATCCTCCCGGACCTGTTCGAGCAGCGGCAGGATGAACGCGGTCGGCGACGAGCTGGTCGGCGGCGTCGCGGAGCGACGGTTTTACGGGGGCCGGCATGTCCGGTGATCCGGAAGTGGTTTGTTGCAATGCCTGGGCAAAGGTGGAGCCGGAAGCCGCATCGACCGCGTTAGATCCGCCGGCGACGCGGGCGAGGGATTCGAGATCCCGGGGCGGCAGGCCGTGCGTGGCGGCCGGGCTCAGCGAAGTGAGATCCGTCATTGGATCACCAGCTCTCCGTGGAGTTGGCCGGCCTGATGCATCTGCTTGACGATCGTGATGCGGTCGTCGGCGGGGACTTTGAGCTGGTTAAACGCGGCGAGCAGGTCCGCCAGCCGAGCCCCCCGCGGTCGCCGGGGTCCAGTGCGAGGAACTCCTCGGTCACCAGCTGCGGATCGACCGGGTTGTCCGGATCATCGAGCGGCGGCTCGGGCTTGAGCATGGTGATCGTCAGCCCGTCGTGGCTGATGATGGTCGGGCTGATTTCGACATCGCCGGACATGACGATGGTGCCCGGTCCGCTCGATTGATGACCACGCGGGCCGACCCGGTGACCTGCGACCCATCGATGTACGCTTCCATGATGTTGGCGATGAACGACGCGGGGTTGGTCCGTTCGTATTCGGGCACGCGGATGAACACGTTCTTGGCATCCATCGCCCGGGCGACCTCGGGGCCGTCGGGCGAGACCAGGCCGTTGATCAGTGACGCGAGGTTGTTGGTCGTGGTCCACGACGCGTTGGCTTCGGTTGACGACCAGTTGGATATAGCCGCGTTGATCCATGAACCGGGCGCGGACCGAGCGCGTCATCTTCGCGCCGTTCTCGATCTTGCCGGTGCGGGGCGACTCTTCATCTTCGATCTGCACCGCCCCGCGGGCCAGGGCCATCACGTCCGAGTTCTGGTGTTCACCGACCATCGGGATCAGGAACAATCGGCCACCCGCCAGCGATTTGGCGGGCCCGACGCAGGACACATACACGTCCAGCAGGTCGCCCTCGCGGACGCCCTGGGCGGGGACGGTGGCTTCGATCGTCACCAGCGCGACGGACTTGCAGTCTTCCAGCTCGCGGAGCTGGGTCTGGTCGTCGATCAGTCGGTGGATGACTTCGACCAGGGGCCGGTGGGCGGGGGCGTAGTCCCCGCCGTCGCCCGTGCCGTTGAGCCCGACGACCAGGCCCATGCCCACGAGCGTCGAGGTTTCCGAACCTTTGATGCGGACGACACTGCCGACTTCCAGGGCCGAGAGCCGGGCGGTCACCAGGATCAGCAGCACAGGTGATAAGCGATGCGGGATCGGAGCTGGTTGGAGATTAAAGGGTCATGTTGGTCATGGTCAGCAAGTCAAGGTCGGAGGATCAACGTCGAATACAAAAGCCAACTCACGTGAGCCCGGACTTACCAGGGAAACAAGAAATCGACGATCTCGGTCAGCAGCCCCTTGTCCGCGGCTTTACGGAGGTGGCCCTCGTGCTGCTTGTCGATATACAGGTCCGCGAGCTGCGTGGACAGGACGCGTGTTGTCGATCGGTGATGTCGTCCACACGGCAGGTGCCCGTGGCGACCAGCGTGTAGTGTTCACCGTCGGAGCGGACCGACTTGCGGGCCTCGAGCACGACGTTGCCGTTGGGCTTGACATCGATGATGCGTGGCCTGGATGCGGGCGGTCATCGTCTGCTAGTTGGTGTAATCGCCTTCGCCCTCGAACTCGCTGTCGGCAGTGACGTCGAGCTTCAGCGTGCCGTCGGGGAACGTGTTGGGGCCGAGCTTCAAGTCCAGCAGGTCGGTGAGGTGAGCCGGGGAAACTCGGCGATCTCGCCGGTCTACGTCGATTCTCTTTTTCGGTTTCGAGTGAGGAGCTGAAACGCGGTCTGGGTGTCTTCGCGGATGACGATGGTCAGCAGGTCGTGCACGGCAAATGTGCGGGGCTCGCGGGGCGCGACCGCCATGAAGCTCGCCGCGGCGATGGCGGGCGAGAGCAGACGGTCGATCGGTCTGCTGTGCCGGGCGACACGCACCGGCGGGCGGCGCAGCCCACTCGGCCGCGAACGGGTCGGCAAAGAACTCGTCGCCGGTGGCGTACAGCGATGAGCTCAGTCTCCTGCGCCTGGACCCGTCGGCGCGAGCAGGCCACGAGGAGCGAAACCAGCAATCAGAGGTGGGGCAGTGACGCATCAGCGGGAGTCCTCGGTAGGGCGAGGGATCGGCGTCGGTCGTGGGGGACGAGGGGGGGGTGGATTCGATGCGGGCCTGACGCGGCCCGGAGACGGTGGCGTAGAACGTTTCGCGGGTTTCGTCGTTGCGGACCTCGATGATGTCGCCCTTGAGCTGCCGTTCTCCGACCGCCCGGCCGACGGTGCGGACCACCAGCGACCCGCTCACACAAGCGACCGTGACGATCTCACCCCGTTGAACAAGCACATCCGGTGCCACGTGGTCGGCCACAGGATCACGTGCCCTCGCGCAGCGCCGACGCCGCACGCCTGCCCGAGCAGCAGATCGATCGAGTCGCAGCGTCTCGCCGTGGTTTGCGGTGAGCAGAACGTCTTGCAGCCCCACGTTTTGCAGAGCTAAACAGCCTCGCCCCGGCGGATCAGACCGCAGCGCCACGACCGCCACCGCCCGTGCGGGCGACTTCTGCGGTGAGCGTCGCCTGCTTCGACCGTGCCCGCCGCGTCAAAGCGACGCACCTGCATCGTGCACCCGGCCCAGCCCGCTGCGACTCCAAGGGGCTCGATCTCGTACCGCCCCACCGCGGCACTGCGGTTGAGCCAGGCCGCCTCATCCGCCCTGCCCCGAAAGGTAATTTGCAAGTTCCTCGACGCGGCACGGCGTTGAGTCCGCACCAGCTCGGCGGTCAGCAGGTCACCCACCGTCCGCCCGGCGTTGGTTTGATCGATCGCCAGCTTGTTGTGGGTCGTCACCGCCCGGTCGTTGGCGGGTTGCGTCGGCGAGCCGCGTAGCCGTCGCCGGCAGACGCGTCACCACGCATACGCGAGCGGCCACGCAGCGACAGGTCCGACCAGTTGGCCTGCGACTCGGTCAGCACCCGCCGGACGGTGGCGAGTTGCACGGTGAGCTCGTCTTGCCCGTCGGCGAAACGCCCGACGACCAGTTCGCCCAGCGTCTCGGCGTACTCGCCGTCGAGTTCCGCGACGTCTGTCAGCGTGATTGTCGGACCCGTCGCTGCCGGCCTGCTCGTGCAGCCGGATCGAGTCGGCATCCGCCGCATCGGAAGCATGGCAAAAACCAGCAGGAATAGGCAGATTGCCGTAGATTTCGCCGAGAGCGGTGATTCTGAAGCGGAATGAAGGATTTCATAAACATGGCGTCAAGCTCTGGTCTGGGGTTCCAATCGGGTCATCTGCGAAACCTGCGGCTAAAGCGGCTTCCGGTCAGCTAGGGCCGGCGGCGGGGTTAACGGCGGAGATTGCCGACGACCTGCAGCACTTCGTCGGCGGCCTGAATGGTTTGGCTGTTCATCTCGAAGGCGCGCTGGGTTTTGATCAGGGCTGACGAGTTCGGTTACGGGATCGACGTTGGAGTTTTCGAGGCTGGCCCTGCAGTAGGGTGCCGAGGCTGCCCTCGCCGGGGTTGCCGTGGATGGGTGGGCCGGAGGCTTCGGATTCGACGTAGATGTTGCCGCCGATCGACTTGAGGCCTTCCTGTTGACGAAGGTGTTGAGCTGCGATTTGGCCGACGTTGGCCGCCGAACCGTCGGGGTTGGTCACGCTGACGCGTGCCGTCGGCTGCGATGCTGACGCTCACGGCGTCGTCGGGGATCGTGATGCCCGGCTGGAGGCGTGGGCCTTGGGAATTGCCCAGCACCAGCTCGCCGTCGCGGTTGGCAAAGAAGTTGCCCGCCCGGGTGTAGCCGATGCCGCCGCCCTGCTCGCAGAGGATCTGGACTTCGAACAAGCCATCGCCCTCGACATAGACGTCGAGTTCTCGGCCGGTGGCGACCGCCGAGCCGCTGCTCGAAGTTGTACTGCGTGTTGCTGATCTGCGTCCCCAGGCCGACCTGCAGGCCCGCGGGGTTGTGGTCGCCGTTGGCGTTTTCGATGCCCGGCTGCTTCTTATGTTGATAGATCAAGTCTTCAAAGTTCACACGTTGAGTTTTGAACGCGGTGGTGTTGACGTTGGCCAGGTTGTTGGCGATGACGTCGAGCTCGGTGGAGAGGGCGTTGAGGCCGGTGGTGGCAGAGTGGAGGGCGAGGACGGCCATGGGTTGAATCCGGGGTATGGGGAGGGGGATGGGGGGATGCGGGTATCGTCGGAAAGCAAATGATTCGAAAAGACGGGTAACTGAAATATCTTCGTAAAACGAAGTACTTACGCGACACGTCCGAGGGTGTTGACCGCCGAGTCCATCATGGAATCGTGGTATTGGATGAGCTTGGCGTTGGACTGGGCGGCTTTGCCGGCGGCCATGACGTTCATCATGGTTTTGATGGCGTTGGTCCCCGGAAGCCTCGAGCGCACCGGGCCGGAGTGACGGGATCGACGACCGCGACGCGGGGATCGCCGCCGACGAAGGCGAAGAGGTTGGCCCCGGATTTTTGCAGTTGGGCGGGGTCATCGACGCCCGCGACCTGGAGCTGAGCGACGGTGTTGCCGTCCTGCTGGACCTGGCCGGAGGCGGTGAGGGTGATGGCGGAATTGGGGGCGACGGGGATGGGCTGGTCGGCCGCGTCGAGGACGCGGTGCCCGGTGGCGGTGACGAGGAACCCTTCGCCGTTGACCATCAGTCGGCCGTCGCGGGTGAGCTTGACGCTGGCCTGTCCCGTGGCGGGGTCGATGTCCTGAACCGCCAAGTAGCGGTTGGCGTCGGGCAGGGCCAGGTCCAGGTCCCGCCCGGTCTGCTGGATCGCGCCCGCGCCGTGGTGGGTGGTCTGTGGCCCCGCCAGCACGCCGCCGCCGAGGCGGTCGAGCAGTTGCTGGGCGGTGCCCAGCGGGGTGAGGTCCTCGATGGCTTCGGGGGGACGCTGCATCTGGGTGGGCAGGTCGGGTTTGAACGCGACGGTGTTGACGTTGGCCAGGTTGTTGGCGAAGACGTCCTGACGGTAGGAGTTGGTGAGCAGGCCGGAGGCCGAGAGGTAGAGGCCGTAATTCATCGTCGGCCGCCGATCGGATCGGCCGCGGGGCGCTCGGGAGCGACCACGGCAAACTCGTGGCGGTGCACGGCCGCGGCCAGGGTGGCCAGACGCTGGATCCCGCGGTTCAGATCGCCGTGCCCCTCGCCTTCGGCGGCGAAGCGGGCGAGTTCAAGCCAGTTGATCTGGCTGTTCATAGCCTCGTCGGCGGGCGGAGCGTCGGCGAGCGACGCACGGTGATCGAAGATCGAACGCGGGAGCGGGGTGGTGTCCATACCCCACTCACGCAACGGCGATGCCGCGGAAGCGGACGGAGGCGGCCTATCGATCAGCGTCGCCGCGGCGGGCCGCATACAGGCGGCAGCGCTGGCATTTCTAGGCGTTCGGTTCTTTTTGGCTAACGGTTCGTCGCTTCTATCAGCAGGGTGATCGATCGCTTGCCGAAGCGCAAGGGTTGCGCGGACCGCGGGACTTGCGCGATGAGCACAAGCACAAATCAAGTTGAGAAAACAGGGGGTTGTGGCCCCCCGGGGCGGCAGACCCCGTTATCCGCCCCTATAAAACACGGCTTTTTTTTTGGAATGTGACTCGATGAGATTCACGACCGAAATTTGATTGCCCCCCCTCGCTCGCAGGATCACTCGAGTAGCGAGCGTCGCTGCTCGAAGAGTTTGTCGAGTCGTTGCCGCAGGTCGGTCGGAGGGGTCGAGCCCGGAGGCGGGTCGAGCGAATGCCCCAGTGCGACGAGCAGCTGGACCAGATGGTGGTAGTCCGCGAGGCTGATGGATTCGGACGCGATGCGGCCGGCGGTTTCGTCCATGTTGTGGTAGTTGGCCAGGGGCAGGCAGACGCAGGTCGCGGTGTGGCCGAGCGTTTGGTAGGCGGTGGCTTCGCAGGCCCCGCCGGGCATGAGTTTTCGCTGGAATTTGAACGATTCATCCGCGGCGGCGAGGTCCTGGGCGACTTGGGCGACGCGGTAGGTCAAGGCCGGGTCGAACGTGCTCACGCGGTCGCCGACGCGGACGATGGGCCCGCCGCCCAGGGGCGAGTCGGCAAAGCTCTTGCTGTTTTCCAAAGCGATGAGGCGGGCGTCGGGCGTGATCAACCCCGAACGGCAAGCGGCCATGGCCCCGATAAAGCCGACCTCCTCCGCCCGGGTGCAGAGCAGCCGGACGTCAGGGGTGCGGGCGGTCTTGCGTTGCTGCAGCAGGTGATGGAAAGCGGCGAACATCCCGGCGACGGCCGCCAGATCGTCGCAGGCCGGGGCGTGGAGCCGACCGCGACGCAAGCTCGGGGGCCGAAGGTCCCAGGTCAGCACGTCGCCGGGGGCGAGGCGGGGATCGCGTTGAAAGGTGACCTGCACCTGGGCATCGGTTTCGCCGGAAGGCGGGGTGTAGGTCGCGATGGTGCCGGGGGGGGTGGGGCGGGGGGGCGTGCCCGGGATAGTGGGGGTCGGAATTTCTGGCGATTCGCGGTGGGCGTGGCCCCGCACTTTGGACCCGACAAAATACTCGGCCCGCACGCCGCCGCGGAAGTCGGCGATCACCTGCTTGCCCTCTACCGCGGTGACGACAAAGGCCGGGTGGTCCAGGTGGGCGGTGAAATAGATCGGCCGATCACGGGTCACGCCGCGACGCTGGAGCAAGAGGTTGCCGAAGGCGTCGCGGGTCAGCGTGACGTTGCGGCGGGCGGCGACCCAGGCCTGGATCCAATGAATGACCCGGGACTCTCGGCCCGCAGCGGTGGGCAGGCCGGTGAGTTCTAACAAGTACCGTTCCGCAAGGACGCGATCGGGGGCGGGGGGCGAGGGGGTCATGGGCAACGATGGTAAGCCGAGCGGAATAAAATGCGAACGCTGCCCGGGCGCCTTCTCGTCTGCATAATGACCTAGCCAGGGCGAACGCCCGCACCCACCCCCACGGCTTATGGTGGCGCTGTATGCCGACAATTCGGTCGCCGCCCACGGCCCGGGGGGGCGTGATGCGGAAGGGGCTAAGATGGGTTTATGCAGCGAGTCATAGATATTGCGTTAGCGTTTTGGGCGACCCTGTCGGAGATGGCGCCGTGGCTGATCGGGGGATTCCTGTTTGCGGGGGTGCTGTCGGTGTTTTTCAAGGCGTCGCAGGTCCAGCGGCACCTGGGGCCGGGCAGCCGGGGGGGGGTGTGGAAGGCGGCGGTGTTCGGCGTTCCGCTGCCGTTGTGCAGCTGCGGGGTGATCCCGGTGAGTGCGGGGCTGTACCGTCAGGGCGCCAGCCGGGGGGCAACGTCGTCGTTTTTATTGACGACCCCGCAGACCGGGGTCGATTCGATCTTTGCGACTTACGCGGTGATGGGCCCGGTGTATGCGGTAGTTCGGCCGGTGGTGGCACTGGTCAACGGTTTGCTGGGCGGCTATCTGATTGACGGATTGGATCGACGAGACGCGGCAAAGGCGGAAGCCGCGGCGGAAAACGCGGACGCGGTGGCGGTGTCATTGCCCATGGCCGGCGGATGCTGCGGCGGCGGTAAGGAGACGGGGGCTGACGCGGTGGGCGAGAGTCTGGCCCCGGAGGCGGGAAGCTGTTGCGGCGGGGCCGGGGAAACCGCGGGGAACGATAGCGGGTGGGCCAAGACCAAAGCGGTGCTGCGTTACGGCCTGGTGATGCTGCCGGCCGACATCGCGGGGTCGCTGTTGCTGGGCTTATCGGTCGCGGCGTTGCTCACGGCGTTGGTGCCCGCCGACGCGTTGACGCCTTACCTGGGCGGGGGGCTGTCGGCGATGTTGGTGGCGGTGGTGGTGGGGATCCCGCTGTACGTTTGCGCTACCGGGTCGATTCCGATCGGGCTGGGGCTGATCGCGGCGGGGGCGTCGCCGGGGGCGGTGCTGGCGTTTCTCATCGCGGGGCCGGCGACGAACGCGGCAACGGTGTCGGTGACGTGGAACCTGCTGGGCCGGCGGACGGGGATTTTGTATCTGGTGAGTGTGGCGGTGACGGCGATCGGGGCGGGCTTGCTCCTGGACCAGTTCTTCCCGACGCTCGAATCGTTACGGCTGCCCGAATCGGCACTGGAACCCCACCACATGGGGCTGGACTGGGTGGATCATCTGTGGGCCGGGGCATTGATGGCGTTGTTGGTGCCGGCGTTGTGGAAGCGATTCGGACCGCGTGGAAGCGCGCCAGCCGCTTCGTCGCAATCCTCGGCAGACGTAGAGACGGCGGCGGTAGACTCCGTAAACCAGGACCAGCCGGGCGTCGTCCAACAGCGGTTGGAGATCCTCGGCATGACCTGCGGCGGGTGCACGAGCTCCGCGGAACGGAGTTTGCGGGCGGTGACGGGGGTTGAATCGGTTGACGTGTCGCTGGACGCTGGCGGCGTCGGGCAAGCGAGCGTGGTCGGCCGATCATTGACCCGACCGGCGTTAGTCCGGGCCGTTGAGCAAGCGGGGTTTCGGGTCGTGGACGATGAATCCAAGACGCGACGCGCCGATCGCACGCCGGTTCTACAATCGGCCCCATGAGCACCCCCCCTACCCCCCCTCCACCCCCGTCACCCCCGCCCTCTTCTCCCCCGGACCCGCCGGTGCCCGCCGCGGAGAGCTTTCGCCTCCCGGACCCGCTGACGTTTCGCACCTTTCAGCAGCATATCCGCGATAAATATTTCGCCACCGATAATGCCCGGGGCACCGCGGGAACCTTCATGTGGCTGGTCGAAGAGGTCGGCGAATTGGCGACGGCCCTGCATAAATCTGCCGGCGAAGGCGGGACCACCTCCGGCGACGACGACCCGGCGGGCGAATTCGCCGATGTCCTCGCCTGGCTGTGCACCCTGGCAAACATCAACAACGTCGATCTCGAGCAGGCGATCCGTGATAAATATCTAAACCACGACGGCGGCCCGCGCGGGACGAAGTAGGCAGCCTCGCCCCGAGCCGAAAGCATCGATGGGATTGATCTGTCCCGCCCCCCTAGGCCGACCGGTCTCGCTAAGACGAAACTTAAGACGAAGCAACCTGCGGCTCGGTCATCGCAGCGTGTTCCCGCAACACCGCCCGCCCGCGTTCGGCAATGCCGGCGGCATCCAGACCCGCGGCGGCGAGTTGGTTGCCGCGGCTGTCGGGGCCGACCCAGGTCGCGGGCATCCCGTGGCGGTGGATCAATCGGGTATCGAGTCGCAGCGCGTTCGCGGCATCCAGCACCGCGCTGCCGAAGCCGCCGTCGACCAGGTGGTCTTCCAAGGTCAGGATCGGCACGCCGCCGGACTTACCGCCCAGCAGATATTTCAGCAGTTTTTCGTCCACCGGTTTGGCGAAGCGCACGTCGTAGAGGGCCACGTCAAACCCGTGTTCTCGCAGGACCGCCAACGCTTCGCGGGCCGCGACGACGGGGGTGCCGTAGGCCAGGATCGCCAGGTCCGGCTCGCCTTTTCTTCCCGGGCTGACGCACACCGCTTTGCCAAGCTCGTAGGCGGGGCAGTCCTCGAACAGCGGCCGGTCCGCCACGCTGTCCCGGGGGTAGCGCAGGAAGCTGGCGGACGCGTCGTGGTCCGCCATCCAGGCGCAGTGCCGCGTTGAACGAAGCTTCGTCCGCCGCCGCCAGGAGCACCACGTCGGGGAACGGCCGAAACATCGCGATATCCATAAAGCCGTGATGCACCGCGCCGTCGCCGCCGACGTAACCCGCCCGGTCCATGCACACCCGCACGGGCAGGCCTTGCAGCGCGACTTCTTGAAACACCTGGTCCAGCGCCCGCTGGGCAAAGGTGGAGTACACCGCGAAGAACGGCTTGAGCCCGGACTTGGCCAGGCCGGCGCACATGTCCATCGCGTGGGCTTCGCAGATGCCGGTGTCCAGGGTGCGACCCGGATACCGCTCGATGAGTTTGTCCACGCCCGTGCCCGGCCCCATCGCCGCGGTCACCGCAAACACGCGGTCGTCGCGCTGCATCAACTCGCCCATGCGGTCGGCAAACGCGGCGGTAAAAGACCGCCCCCCCGCGTCCATCTCGACCCGGCAGCCGTGACGTTTGAACGGCTTGGGCGAGTGAAAGGTCGTGGCGTCGCCTTCGGAAAATTCGTAGCCCTTGCCCTTGATGGTCTTGACGTGCAGCAACACCGGCCGATCGATTTCCTTGACCTCTTCGAGGATGCCGATGAGCGTGGGCAGGTCGTGGCCGTCGACGGGCCCGACGCAGACGTGCCCGAAGTGCTCGAACATATGCCCCGCCGAGATCATGGCTTTGAACATGTCGCTGCCGCGGTGGTACAGCTCTTCCAGGAACGTGCCGCCGGGGATTTTTTCGAGTGCCTGCCGGCCGCGTTTTTTCATGCCGTGGTAGGTTCCGCTGACCCGCACCCGATCGAAGTAGCCCGCCATCGCGCCCTGGGGTTGGCTGATGGACATGCCGTTGTCGTTGAGCACGGTGAGGAACTGGCGGCGCAGGGTGCCGGCGTTGTTAAGGCCTTCCAGCGCCACCCCGTTGACGATCGATGCGTCGCCGACCAGCGCCACCACCGCGCGGTCCGAACGGCCCGCGGGGTCGGTGAGGTCGTGACCTTCGGCCAGCGCCGCCGCGACATCGTCGCCGCGCGCCAGGCCCACCGCGGTGCTGATCGCCGTGCCCGCGTGCCCGACGCTGAACAGGTCGTAATCCGATTCGGCAGGCTCGGGGAAGCCCGACATCCCGCCCTTTTGCCGCAGCTTGGGCAGCAGGTGCAGCCGACCCGTCAGCAGCTTATGGGGGTAGCACTGGTGCCCCACATCAAACAGCAACCGGTCGTGGAGGAAATCGAAAACGTAATGCAACGCGATGGTCATCTCGACCACGCCGAGGTTGGGCGCGAGGTGCCCGCCGGTGCGGCTGACCTGCTCGCAGATCTCGTGACGGATTTCCTCCGCCAGGCGGGGCAACTCGTCCACCGCGATCTTGTTGAGGTCGCGCGGTCCTTGGATGGTGGGCAGTAGCGGAGTCGGCATAGGTGCTTATCTTACGCAGCCTAAACCTGAAGGGTCGCTGAACCCGGCAATTTCGAATCAGCGTTGACGGGTCACCAGGGCGTCGGCCATGTCCCACAGCGCGGCGGCCGCCGGCCCCAGCGGCTCGAGGGCATCGAGGGCCCGGCGGTGCAGCCGGTCGGCCTCGGCCCGCGCACTTCCACCCCCAGCAAACCCGGGTAGGTCAGCTTGCCCGCCGAGGCGTCCTTCTGCGTGGCTTTGCCCAGCGTCGCGTGATCCGAGGTCACGTCCAGAAGGTCGTCGATCACCTGAAACATCAGCCCCACCGCGTCGGCAAAGTCCGTCAGGGCCGCCAACTGCCCCGCCTCCGCCCCGCCGCAGAGCCCACCCATCCGTGCGGCCGCCCGCAGCAGCGCCCCGGTTTTCTGACGGTGGATCAGCACGAGGTGGTCCAGGTCCCCGATGGTCGCTCCGGCCAATGCGCCGGCGTCGCGGTCGTCGGGTCGGGTGTCACGCATCTGCCCGCCGATCATGTCGTTGGTGGCGCTGCTCAACTCACCGATCAGCCGGACCGCCAGCGCAGGATCCGCCACCCCGGTGGCCAAGAGTTCCAGGCTCAAAGTCAGCAGGGCATCGCCCGCCAGGATCGCGGTGGCCTCGTCGGCGTGGCGGTGCAGGGTGGGCCGACCGCGACGCAGGTCGTCGTTGTCCAGGGCCGGCAGGTCGTCATGCACCAGGCTGAACGCGTGGACCAGTTCCAGCGCGGCGGCGGCCTCCCACACCCCTGACGCCCCGCCGGGCAGGCCGGCGGCATCCAGTGACGGACCCGGAGCATCAAGCGGCCCGGGTTTCCTCACGCTTTCGGTGGCGGGAGTCCCCTCGGCTCGCAACGTTTCGATGCATTCCCAGGCCCGCAGCGTCAACAGCGGCCGGACCCGCTTGCCCGGACCCAGGGCCGCGTAAGCCATGGCGTCGGCCAACCCCCGCGGCAGGCCGCCCCCCTCGCCCTCACTCCGCTGCCGGATCGCGTCCCGCATCCGGGCCTCGACTCCCGCCACCAGCGCACCGACGGGTAACCCGGTCGTTTGGGTTCGAGATGTCGCGTCGTCACCGGCCATAACGCCGGGAGTGTAGCGACCTCTCCCGGTTTCTTCCGGCGGGCCTCACCTGCCCGCGTGATCCACCAACCACCGGGCCAACCGCTCCGCGGCGTCGCCCGGCGGCGTCGCCCGCAACGCCGACCGCATCGCTTCCCGCCGATCCGCATCGCTCAGCAACGGTTGCAGGACTTCGCCCAGCATCGCCCGGTTCTGCGGGGGGTCCACTTGATCGTCCGCCACCACCGCCCCCGGCCCGCCGGGCAGCGCCAGCAGCGGGGCCGCGTTGTGCCGCTGGTGTTGGTCCATGTGAAACGGGTAGGGCAGCATCACGCAGGGCACCGCGTTGGCCCAGGCCTCGGCCACCGTCCCGGCCCCCGCCCGGGTGACCGCCGCCTCCGCCGCCCGCCAGGCCAGGTCCATCCGGTCACAAAAAACGATCACCGCCGCGGGCAACTCCGCCGTGCGGTAGGCCGACACCGCCGCGGCGTGGTCCGGCCCGTCGCCGCCGGTGACGTGCAACAGCTGCCAACCCTCCAGCATCCGCCGCGTCGTGGCGTGGCTTGCGAGTTCCACCAGAGCCCGGTTGATCGTGCGGGCGCCCTGCGACCCGGCAAACACCAGCAGCGTCGGCCGATCCGGGTCCAGCCCGTAATGTCGTCGCGCCTGCCCCGCGGTCACTGCGTCCTCCGCCACCGCCGCCCGCCGCAGCGGGAAACCAATCGTGCCTCCCTCACGCTCAGAGGGTGAGTTGCCTTCCGCTTGGTTTTGCGTTGTTTGACCCTGATGCGAATTTGGGCGGTGGAGGGGCCGGCTGCCGGCGGCAGGCGGATAAGCGCAAAACACCGCGGTCGCCTTTCGAGCGGCGACCCGATTGGCTTTGCCCGGCACCGCGTCGAGGCTGATGAGGGCGGTGGGCACCCCTGCCGCAGCCGCCGCGGCGACCGCCGGGCCGCTGACAAACCCTCCCGTGGCCAGCACCGCCCCGGCTTGCGTGTCGCGCACGAGCCGGCGCATCGCCGAGCGACCCCGCCGGTATTCCCGCAAAAACCGCAGCCGCACCCGGGGCTTCACGCTCAGCGGCGCGGCGGGCAGGATCGTGAACGCCAGGCCCGACGCCTCGGCGATCCGTCGATCCACCGCCCGGTCGGAAATCACCAGATGCGGCGTGACCCCCGCCGGCAACCGCTCGGCCACCGCCAGGTTCGGATAGATGTGCCCCCCACTGCCCCCGCCGACCAAAAGCACAGTTTGGGGTGGTGACATGGCGTGAGTTTAGTAGGGATCGATTTTTGACAGGATGACAAGATGGAAATCGGATGGAGAAGATGAAGGCAAAATCTGAAGTCGGTGAGGCGGAAGGCTAATCCCATTTAAAATATGCACGACACGGCTGCTCCATTCCAAAACCCGTTTGCCGACGGCGATGCCCACCCGTTTCATTCAGACCTAAGCCGGCACCCCGGAGCCAACCCGTTTAGGGGTTTCCGAATCCGGTAAATCCTGCCTTCCATCCCGTAATCCTGTCAAAACCGAGCCCCCCGCCGCCCCCCCCTCACCCGCAGCCGCCCCCTCGCCCGCAGCCGCCCACTCTCTCGCCGCGGCGTTGTCCAGCGACGCCACTAAGCCCAGGGCAAAGGCGGTCAGCACCCACCCCGTTCCGCCCGAGGAGACCAAGGGCAGCGCGATGCCCTTGGTCGGCACCACCACCGTCACCACCGCCAGATTGATGACCGCCTGTAGCCCCACCGTCAGCAGGACTCCCAGCGCGACCAGTCGGCCGAAGGGGTGGGGGGTTTGCCGGGCGATGCCGAGGCCGATCCATAAGATGGCGAGAAACAGGCCCACCACCAGGGCGGCACCCGGCAGCCCCAGCTCTTCGGCCACGATGGGGAAAATAAAGTCCGTCGTGTCTTCCGGGATGTAATACTTCTGCACCGAGCGCCCGATGCCCGCGCCTTCGATTCCGCCTTGAGCAAAGGCCAGCATTGACTGGATCGGGTGATAGCCCGTGCCCTGGCTGTCGGCCCACGGGTCCAGAAAAGCGGTGAGCCGACGCACCCGGTAGGGGCTTTGCACGATCGCCGCGACGATCCCCCCCACCGCCACCGGCAGGATCAGCAGGAGCTGCCACACCCGCGCCCCGCCGGCCACCAGCACCCCGATCGCCACCGCCCCGATCAGCGCCGCGGTGCCCAGGTCTTCGATGATGATCAGCCCGCACGCCCCGGCGGTCAGCAGCAGCCCCGGCAACAGGCCGTGAAAAAACCGGTGCATCACCCCCCGCCGACGCACGCACCACCACGCCACCGCCAGCACCAGCGCCCATTTGACCAGTTCGCTGGGTTGAAAGCTGAACCCCGCCCCCGCGGGCCCGATGTGCAACCACCGCGACGCCCCGTTCACCGACTTGCCCACCCCCGGCACCAGCGTCAACCCGCACAACCCCAGCGATAGCACCAACGCCCCCCACACCGGGCTCATCCACGCCCGCCCCGTGAACACCCCCTGCAGGTCCACCCGCCCGCCCACGAAAAATGCCGCGATCGCCAGCGACGCGTAAATCAGATTCTTACCCAGAACCGGGCTGAGCAGTGACTTGGCGTCCGCGGTGGTCGCGAAATCTGCCGCCTCCACTTCCGCCGTCGCGACGTTCAACGACGCGGAGTGGACCATGATGACCCCCAGGCAGAGCAGGGCCAAAACGCAAGCAGCAAGCAGATGGGCGGGACGCGGCATCCCGTCGTTATCGGTCGGTGTGCCGTCCGGACCCGAGAATTACTCGTCAGCCTCGGCCGCCGTTCCGAGCCCTCCGATTGCGCGTCACGCCCTCCCCCCCGCGGACGGTTATACTTATTAATTAGCCTCGCCTTGGCCTATTGCAACCCTCTCCCATCGGACAAGAACTTACATGAGCGGCAGCGGACGTCACTTTCATCTGATCGCCGGCGGGGTCACCGCCCTGCTCACCGCCGGGTTTGCGGCTCCCCGGGCGGCGGCCGAGTCGCCCAACGCCGCGTTCGCCACGCTCATCGAGCAGGCCCGGCAGCTGGCAAACCAGCCCTACGTCGCCCCCGAAGAGGAGCTGCCGCCCTCCGTCGCCAGCCTGGACTACGACGGGGCCCGCGATATCCGTTGCCTGCCCGAAAATTTTCTCTGGTACGGCACCGACGCCCCCTACCGCGTCCAGTTCCGCCATCGCGGCTGGCTCTTTAAAGAAAAAGTCCGCCTCGGCACCGTCGACCCCGACACCCTCGCGACCACAGACCTGCCTTTCAGCACCGAGCGATTCACCTACGGCCCGATCGCCAACCAGGAAATCAACCCCGCGCAGCTGCCCGCCGACCTGGGCTACGCCGGCATCGCGCTGCACAAAGTCGGCTACGAAAAACAGCCCGACGGCCATGAGCAAGAAACTTTCAACGAATTTCTCTCCATACAGGGCGGCAGCTATTTCCGCGCGATCGGTTTCGGCCAGCACTGGGGTTCCTCCGTCCGCGCCGTCGCCATCAACACCGGCCTCGATCAGCCCGAAGAGTTCCCCCGCTGGGTCGAACTCTGGGCCGAGCGACCCGCCGCCGATGCCCACGCCTTCCGCCTCTACGGCATGATCGACGGCCCGTCGGTCACCGGCGCCTACCAACTCACCATCCGCCCCGACCAGACCACCGCCGTCGACGTCCGGGCCCGCCTGTTTTTCCGCCAACCCGTCCACAAGCTCGGCCTGGCGCCCATCACCAGCATGTACCTCTTCGGCGAAGAAGAGCCCGCCCGCTTCGGCGATTACCGGGCCGAAGTCCACGACGCCGACGGCCTGGTGGTCGTCCACCCCGACGGACCCGTCGATTGGCGGCCGCTGCGCAATCCGCCCCGCCTCACCGTCAGCCGATTCCGCGTCACCGACCCCGCCGGCTTCGGCCTGCTCCAGCGCGACCGCGATTTCGAACACTACGCCGACCTCGAAACCGAGATGCAGATCCGCCCCAGCATCTATGTTCAACCCGACGGACCGTGGGGCGACGGCGCCATCGAACTGCTCGAAATCGCCAGCGACGACGAAGGCATCGACAACATCGGGGCCTACTGGGTCCCCGACGACGAATCCTGGAACCATTCGGGCGGCGAACTCGCGCTGGGCTACCGCGTCGAATTCACCCAGGAACCTCGCCCCGCGGATTCCAAGCTCATCCGCTTTGCCTCCACCCGCCGGGTGATCGAGGACGGCAGCAACAAGGACACCGCCGGCAGTGTGGTCCGCACCGCCGCGGGCGAAGGCGCCTCGACCCAGCGCCCCGTCGGTCGACTCCTGCTCGACACCGCCAACGACACCGCTCTGGCGGGCGGCACCATCGTCCGCGCCGACGTCACCGTCAACCGCGGCCAACTCGTCGGCAAGCCCGTGATCCAATACAACAAGTTCACCCACGGCTACCGCCTGTTCTTCGATGTCCAGGCCGACGGCGGCGAACCTGTCGAGCTCCGCGCCACCCTCCGCGATGCCGACGGCCAACCCCTCAGCGAAACGTGGCTCTACCGTTGGGACCTGCCGTGACCCCCCCCCCCCTCCTCCCCCCCACTCCGACGCCGATGCCGACCCCGCCCCGGGCACGGCCCTGGCGGACGATCCGGCCGTCGATTCACCTAACACGCGCGACCTCCAGACCCCGTCACCCGCCGCTCCCGCGGCGACGGCGGCGGACCCCCTTGCCCAATTTCAACGCTACCTCGTCGCCTACGGCCTGACGCCCGCCCACGCCGTCCGCGTCGCCAACGACCTGCAACTCCAACTCCACGCCGCCCCCCCCTCTTCCCCCCCTCCTGCTTCCGCCTCGTCACCGATCGCCTCGGCGTCGGGCAATCCCGGACGCTCCACCGCTTCGCTCATCCAAGCCTTCACCCACTGGACTCAGCAACTGGGCGACCATCTCCAGCCCCGCGTCGAGGCCGACTGCATCGCCTGGGTTATGGCGCTCTACGGCCCGGACTTGCTCAACGCTCAACCCGACGCCCTGGTCCACCCCACGCCCCTGCTCCAAAGCCTGCGGCAACACCTCGAAGCCTGGCCCCACGGCGTCCTGCCCAACCTCCCGCCCACCGAGATGCACCGCCAGCTGCTGGGCAACCTGCCTTCGGTCCTCCGCGGCGAATTCTGGTCAGGCACCTACCGCTGGGCCATGCCCGCCAGCCTGCGCCGCCGCAAAACCATCCCCCCCCCCCCCCTCCCGCCCGCTCCCGCCGCCCCGCCCGACTCCGTCGGCCCGCCGCCGGCGTCTTCCCGCTAAAGCACCTCTCCCCGCCCCGCCCACCGATCTGATCCGCGGACCCGTGTCCCTCCTTTCATTTCATTTCCCTCCCTCTGACTGACCGACTCCCACCCGTGCCTACTTCTCCCCCCCCCTCCCCCACTCCGAGCCAGGCCGGGCCCCAGCCCCCCGACCCTTCCCCGCCCCGACTGCTGCAGTCCAACGCCGGCGTCATCTTCTCGCGCGCCGGCCTCATCCTCGCCAGCTTCGCCTCGACCTACCTCGCTTCGGTCGCATTCGGCTACGTCATCTGGCCCAGCCCCGACCACATCGGTCCGCTCACCATCACCCTCTGGCTGTTGTTTTGCATCCTCTTCCTCTGGGTCGCCCAGGGTTTCTGGACCGCGACCATCGGCCTGCTGCAGATGCTCCGCCATTCGCCCAATGCCGTCTTCAAATTCCGCAAACTCCAATCCGACTGGATCGCCCGCGAAGACCTGCCCCGCACCGCCGTGCTCATGCCCGTCTACAACGAAGACTCCACCCGCGTCTTCGCCGGCCTTGAGGCCATGATCCGCAGCGTCCACAACACCGGCTACGGCCAGGCCTTCGACTACTACGTCCTCTCGGACTCGACCAACCCCGCGGTCTGGCTCGAAGAAGAAGCCCAGCTCCAGGCCCTGCTCACCCAGCTCTCCGACTCGGACCTGGCCCGCCGCAAGGGCCGCACCGACGGCGGACCGTTTGCCAACGTCTACTACCGCCGACGCCACAACAACAAAGCCCGCAAGTCCGGCAACCTCGAAGACTGGTGCGAACGCTTCGGCAGCGGCTACACCTTTATGCTCACCCTCGACGCCGACAGCGTCATGGACGGCCGAACCATCGTCGAAATGGTCCACCGCGCCGCCGCCGCCCCCGACATCGGCATCCTCCAGGTCCCGCCCCAGCCCGTCAACCGCTCCTCGCTCTTCGCCCGTTGCCAGCAGTACGCCGCCAGCGTCTACGGCGAAGTCTTCAACACCGGCTTCGGCAGCTGGACCCACCTCGATGGCAACTACTACGGCCACAACGCGCTGATCCGCGTCCAGCCTTTCATCGAACACTGCGGCCTGCCCCTGCTGCCCGGCAAGCCTCCCCTGGGCGGCGAAATCCTCTCCCACGACTTCGTCGAAGCCGCCCTCATCCGCAAGGCCGGCTACCGCGTCACCATCGCCTACGACCTCGACGGCAGCTACGAAGAATGCCCCACCACCCTCGTGGACTACGCCATCCGCGATCAACGCTGGTGCCAGGGCAACATGCAGCACGTCCGCCTCGTGTTCACCCGCGGCTACCACCTCATGTCCCGCCTGCACCTGGGCATGGGCGTCATGTCCTACCTCGCCTCCCCGCTCTGGCTGGCGTTCATGCTCGTCGGGCTGCTGGCGCTGATCGTGGGCAACTCCGGCGACGCCGCCGCGGCCGACAGTTCCCTGACCAACCTCAACTTCTTCGCCGCCTACCGCAGCCAGGGACCGGTCAACCCCTTTTCTGTCGGCATCCTGCTCTACGTCATCGTCATGGCGATGCTGCTGATCCCCAAGTTCTACGCCGTCGCCCTGGTCCTCCAACGCCCCGACGTCATGCGGGCCCACGGCGGCGAGCTCCAGGCCGTTGCCGGAGCCATCCTCGAAATCGGCATCAGCGTCCTCATCGCGCCGCTCATGATGGTGTACCACACCACCTTCGTCATCAACACCCTGCTGGGCCGCAGCGTCAAGTGGAACGCCCAGCAGCGCGACGAGACCGCCGTCGACTGGTCCGACGCGGTCCGCAACCACTGGAAGCACACCCTCGGCGGACTCGTGGCCGGGGCGCTGATCCTCTGGCTCACCCCCTCGCTGTTCGTCTGGACCCTGCCGGTCCTCCTGGGCCTGGTCGTCTCCATCCCCACCTCGGTCATGCTCTCCAGCGTCCGCCTCGGGGCCTGGCTCCGCGACCACCGGCTGCTAATGATCCCCGAAGAATACGAAAAACCCCGCGTCCTCCGCCTCCACCAGGCCGCGCTCAGCCGTACCCAGACCGTCGCCGACCAGGCCCTCACCCCGCCCGCTTCCGCCCCCGACCCGTCCGCCGAAAGCGAGATCCAAAACTACCCCACCCTCTTCCACCGCGTGATCCACGATCCGGTTTTCTACCGCTTCCACCTCGCCACCCTCGCCGCCAACCACGAACCCTTCGCGGCAAAGGTTGATTTGGCCCACGCCCTCGAAAACGCCCAGCACACCCCCCTGGCCGACCTCGACCGCCCCGAACAACTCGCCATCCTCTCCACCCCCCAAGCCCTGAGCACCCTGCATCAAGCCGCCTGGGCCTAAACCCATCCCGCCGCGATGCGACCCCACCGTGCGCTCCGAAGCACCGTTTCTCCGCCGAACAAATTTCCAAATTTTTCAGCAACCCCCATCTTCCCCCGCCGCCGCCCCCCCCCAAAAAAAAACATCCCATCCGCACACCCCCTCTCCGTCTTTTCTCCTTACCTTTCCATCTTTCCTCCTCCCCTCCGGTAGTGGGATACTCCAAAGTGGGGAAGGCTTCCAGCCTGCCGTTCGGGTGTAGCGCGAAGTTGCTACGGTTTCAGCCCTGCGGGCGGATGGCGGGCAAGATGCCCGCCCCACTTCAAAGCAAAGTATCCCACGACCTCCCCTGCTTTCCCCCCCTCCGTGATTCAACACGATCTACCGCCCCGTCGCCAACCCGCGCACCCCGACGCCGCACCCCCCCTCGGTATCGGGCCCCGATCAAACCCGTCCGCCGACCGGCAAGGCCGCGGGCGGGACCGTTTCGGGGATCCCGGGCTGTTGCACATCAGCGGGCGTTGGCGATGCCAGGGGCGCGACCTTGCCCTACCCCCCCCGGGTCGGTTCCCGCTGATCGACGGTCGAGAGTTGCAGGTTCCGGTCAAGGCAGTTTCACCCCAGAGAACACGAGAGGTCACGAGAGGCAACGAGAAAAGACAGAAGGCAGGTTGGAACCGCGGACGGACGCGGATGGACGCGGATCAAGGCAGGCGTGTTGGAAATAGTGGACACCGGATGTGAGCAAGTTCTAGACAGTGGTTTTGAAGTTAAGCAAACACAAACTTTAAAGATCGCTACCAAATTTCAAATCCACAAACTCCCATAACCCAATCTCGCCTCGTTTTCTCATTCTTATCCGCGTCAATCCGCGTCCATCCGCGGTTACAAACTTGCCTCCCCCCCCTCACGCCCCCCCGTCGCCTCAGCCACCCGCTGCGTGCTCTGCGGTGAAACTGCCTTGACCACCCCCACCCAATTGCTTGCCACGGCGAGACGGCGGGGCGAACCCCCGGCTCCCTCTTTGACAAGTCAATCCGATCCACCGCGATCGCCGAAACCTACTCACCGGCCCGGGGCAATCAACCCATGATGATCCCGGAAATGTTGATCAGACAACATTTCCAGTTCGAGGGTGACCTCGGATAGCCGGGGATCATCGATGAGGTTTTGGGTTTCGAGAGGATCGACTTCGTAATCGTAGAGCTCTCGCGCCACCACTTCGCCCAGGGGATCGCCCGCCCGCAGGTCCATCTTGCGCCACTCGATGTACCGGTAGCGATCGGTACGAAACGCGTAACCCTCCAGGGTGCCCTGCGGCGATTCGCGATAATACTGGCTGATCGCCGCGGGCTTCACCGAGCCGCGGGGGTCGTCCAGCAACGGCCTGAGGCTGACGCCCTGCAGGTCGTGCCCGGGGTGATCAGCGGGGTCGAGTCCCGCCAATTCCAGAAGGGTGGAATAGATATCGATGAGTTCGACCGGGGCGTAGGATTTTCCGCCGCCCGGTTTCACCCCGGGGGCATGGATGATCAGCGGCGAGCGGGTCGACTGCTCGTAGTTGGTGTGTTTGCACCACATGGCGTGGTCGCCCAAGTGCCAGCCGTGGTCGCCCCACACGACGATGATGGTCCGGTCGGCGACGCCGTGGGTTTCCAAAGCCTGGATCAACTCACCGATCTGGGCATCGATGTAGGAGGTGGCGGCGTAGTAGCCGTGGACGAGTTCATTCTGAAGGCTCTGCGGCAGGGGGCCTTCTTTGGGCACGGCGTAGACGGCACGCAATTCCCACCCCGGCTGGGTGGCGTAATGAGGTGCGCCCCGGGGCGACTGTGAAATCTCGGCCAGCGGCAGTGACTCGCGGTCGTATAAGTCCCAATACCGCTGGGGCGCATTAAAAGGCAGATGCGGCTTTTTATAACCCACCGCAAAAAAGAACGGCTGCCTGGCTTTGGCCAACTGACCGATTTTGGTCACCGCCAGATCAGTGACGGCTCCGTCCTGATAGGCAGCGTCCGCCACGCGGGCGCGGTCCGTGGGCGGCCGGCCCGCGGGGGCAAAAATCGCGTTGATTTGGTCAAGCCATGAGTCGGGCAGCGGATCGATCTCCGCCAGGCGCTTCTCAATCCTCGCCACGGTTTCGGGGTTGCGGTAGCCGTAAGTTTTGTCCGCCGGCGAGTCCACATGGAAGTACGGCTCGGACCACGAGGCGGCGTCCATGTCCTTGCGGTTGTCGGTGCTGCGGGAGTCGTAGATTTTCCCCACGCCGACGCTGTGGTACCCCGCCTGTTTGAACCTTTGGGGCAGTGTCACCACGTCGGGCAACTGCTGGCGGAAACGCGTTTTGAGATCCCACACCCGGGTGGTATCGGGCCGAAGCCCCGTCATGAGACTGACGCGGGAGGGTGCGCAGACCGCCTGCTGGCAGTGGGCGTTAAGAAATGAGGTGCTCCTCGACGCGAGTTGATCGAGATGGGGTGTCACCGCGTGGACATCGCCGAACGCCCCGATCGCGGGCTTGAGGTCATCGACCGCGATGAACAGGATGTTCGGACGCGTTTCTAGGTTGGTGTCGATCGAAGTTTGTGCCGGACTCGGCAAGACTGACGTAAAGATCAGCAGGCAGCAAAGCAAGCCCGACCTTCGAAGCGATAGATTAGCGTTGGGCATGGGAATGGCTTTCGTGAAATTCCGAATCGGTCTGACGAGGGGGTCATCAGGTGACTTAACTGATCGCCTGGGCTTCGTGACGCGTCACGGGAGGTTTCATCGGCCCGAGTCGATGGGCCGGGGCGAGAGAACCAACCCGCCCGCGGTATTCTGACGACAGTCGATCGGCCACGAGCCCGCGGTCGATCAAGATGGATTCGTCCAGCAGACCGAGGTCCGCTACCTCACTGCCGAAGCGGTCCAGCGCTCGGCGGTGCCGGTCTAAAGCCGCGGCGTGGTCCGGGTCGTCGGCCAGATTTCGCAGGCAGTCGGGGTCCTTTTCGACGTCGAAAAACTCTTCCGGAGCTTTCCGCTCGGCCATGAACAGGGCCGAATCGCCCCGTAGTTGACGGTGGGCGTGCAGATGACGCATGGACTGAAGCGTGGGTTCGTATTCCATGTACCACTGATACGAGGCGTAAGGCAATTGCGGAAAACCGTTGCGGATGTAGTGGTATCGCTTGGACCGCGCGACCCGGACATAGTCGTAGTTCGCATCCATCCGGTCACGTCCGCCAAAGACGTAGTCGCGCGGCGGAGCTTTGGCGTCGCCGAGAAACACCTGCCCGTCGTAGTGGGCCGGGATGGCCTGCCCCATGACCGACAGGATCGTGGGGGCGATGTCCACCCACGCGATCAATTCGTCGTTGACGCTGCCGGGCTTGATCCGGCCCGGCCAACGCACGATCAGGGGCAGGTGCAGCCCGGCGTCGTAGCACCAGCGCTTTTCACGCGGCAGCCCGCGGCCGTGATCAGTGAGATAAATCACCAAGGTATGATCGGCGATCCCGGCGGTCTCCAAACCCGCCAACGCCCGGCCGATTTGGCGGTCCTGCAGCAAAAGATTGTCGTAGTAGCGGGCAATATCGCGGCGGGTCTCGTGGGTGTCCGGCAGGTAAGGCGGGACCGGGGCGTCGGCGGGGTCGTGCAGCTTATCGGGAGCGAGCTGGGCGAGGCTGCGGGCATAAGTCTGATCGCTGAGCGGGTTGATATCCCAAACGCGTGACTCGTGGGTGATCTCGAAGTTCCGGTATAGAAATGCGGGGCCCGCGGGCGGGTCGGTCGGTAAGGTTTCGAGCCAGTCCGCCGTGCTGTCGGCAAACTCGGGCGGCGGCGTAAAATTAAAATCGGTCTTCGTCGGCCACGCCACGTGGACCCCCGCATCACGCAATTCCTGCGTGAACAATCTGGGCGGATTCAGGAGCAGCGACCGCATGTGTTGGGTCCCGATCGCCCAGGGATAGCGTCCCGTGACCAGGCCGCTGCGTGACGGGGCACACACCGGCGTGTGGGTAAAGGCGTTGGTGTAGCGGCAGCCCTCGGCCGCGAGTTGGTCGAGATACGGGGTCTGCGCGTAGCGGTCGCCGTAGCAGCCCAGGTGGCGGCCGGTGTCTTCACCCACAAGCAGCATGACGTATCGGGGTTGGGTCAAAACAAATCTTTCAGCAGCGGTCGTTGAATCTTGGGTCAGCCCACATCATTCAGGTCATACTCGGCCGCGAAGTAGGGGTAGCGGGGGTCGTAGGTGGTAAGCGGCCGAGGCTCGGCAACCCGCCCGATCTCTCGGCGGTCGGTGCCGGCGGGGCCCAGACGGTTCACCATTTGCTCCGCCACACGACCCAGCCGAGCCACCACCTCGGGATGCTGAACCGCGATGTTGTGCGACTCGCCGGGGTCTTCGACCAGGTCATACAGCTCGCACACCGTTTCGTCCTCGGGCTGGTTGCCGTGGCAGACAAACAGCTTGTAACGCTCATCACGCACCGCATTGAGCCGGGACATGTTGAAGTAACAAAAGTGATCCCGGGGCGCATCGTTGCCGCCCCGCAGCACGGCCGACAGGTCCACCCCGTCAATGGGGCGATCCGGCCGCGCCGATCCGGACACCGCCGCCAAGGTCGGCAGCAGATCGATGGCCCCCGCCAAGGTCCGACACACCCGACCCGCGGGGATGCGATCCGGCCAACGGGCGATCAGCGGGACACGCATCCCCCCTTCCCAGGTCTGACCCTTGTGGCCACGCAGCCCGCCGTTGGAACCGCCTTCCCCATGAGCCCGCGAGCCGTTGTCAGACGTGAACAGGACCAGGGTGTCGTCGTCGATCCCCAGTTCCTGCAGGACGCGCATGAGGACGCCCGTCGCCCAGTCGATCGCCAAAACCGCGGCGCCGTAGCGCCCGTTAAGCGAACGACTCAGAAAATGCTCCGGCACGATCAGCGGAAGATGCACGTACATATGTGCGAAATACAGGAAGAAGGGTTGGTCGCGACGCTCACGCATGAAACCCACCGCCTCGGCCACGTACCGCTCGGTCAGCGCCGCCATGTCCGGCTGCTGCTCGATCACGTCCTCATCCCGCAGCAACGGCAACGGCGGGGCCTGGGTGCGTTCGCGCATCCGCGACATGTCATTGGAATACGGCAGGCCGAAATAGCGATCAAACCCGTGGCGGGTGGGCAAGAACTCGGGCTGATCGCCGCAGTGCCATTTGCCCACGATCTGCGTCGCGTAGCCGCGTGTCTTGAGCAGTGACGCCAGGGTCGTCTCCCGATTCGACAGACCGACGCTTTCGCCCGGAAACAGGACGGCGTGGCCGCGATCAAAAACATCAAAACCGATCCGCGGCGGATAACACCCGGTCATCAACGCCCCGCGTGACGGGGAGCACACCGGCGAAGCGACGTAGAAATCGGTAAACCGGGTGCCTTCCGCCGCGAGACGGTCGAGGTTGGGCGTGGGGTTGACCGGCGAGCCGTAGCACCCCAGATCGCCGTAGCCCAGATCGTCGCAGTTGATAAGGATGATGTTGGGCGGCGGTTGCGGGGCCACGGGCAAGACTCCGTTTTCAAAAAGTCTGCCGCGGCGGTCGGGCCGCGGCAGACGGGGGATCAAGGGTGAGGCTCTTCAACGACAAGCAATCGATTATCGCATGATCGGCGGCCGATCAGCGACGGCGGGTTAGACACATCACGCCCCCCAGCAGCGCGAGGGCCAGGCTGGCGGGTTCGGGGACGTTGGAGGTGACCCGCACGTTATCGAAGTACACGTCGCCCTGGTTGCCGCTGGTCCATCCCAGCTCCAGCCCGTCAAAGGTGAGGGGCGCGGTGATCTGGGTGCCGATGAGGATCGTGTTGGACTCCACCCGCGGCGAGCCGTTGAAGCTGGAGGTCAGCCGCACGGTCGTGGCGTCTTCTTTGGTAATACGCAGGAGCAAGCTGTTGACGGCGGTCCCGCTGTCGATGGTATTGAAGCGGCCGCTGTTGTTGCTGCCGTCAGCAAAGTAGGTGCCCCCGTTGCTCTGGGCGGCGGGGTTAAAATTGATGCCGGCTTCGACGCCGCCGCTGCCCAGCAGCGAGGAAGTAAACCCAAACGTGTCGTCGAGCGGGGCATCGAGTCGGTAGTCCAGGTCCAGCTCGATGAAGTCGCCGACGTTGGTCAGCGTCACCGCGGAATCAAAGCTGCGGACCGCGGTGCGGTTGTTCTGGGTCGTAGACAAAAGCAGCACTTTGCCGGGGAGTCCCGCCGGGGCCGGGTCGGTGGTGACCGTCACGGAGTTGGGGCCGCCGGGAGGCGTCACCGTATAACCGGGGTTGCTGCCGCTGCTGAAATCATCGTCAAGAATGATTTCCGCTCCGGCGGTCGTCGCGGTCGCGGCGAGCGTCAGTACGGACAGGGTCGAAAGGGTCGAGCGGAATAAAACGCTACGAGTCAACATGGAACATCCTCCGAGTACATGAAAACGAGAAAGAACACAGAAAAGGAAAGAGGGATCAGTCAGTTGGGCTCGCGGGGCGTGGTCGAGCCGAGGTACAGCTGGCCCGCGAGTTCACGCGACGCCTCGATCATGGCGGCGTGGGGGGTGTCGGTGATGGAGAGAAACCCGATGCCGTGGTTTTCGCCATCCAGGGGCCGACCGGTGGTGGGTTGGTCGTTGAGCTGGAACCAGTGGGTGCCGACGACCAGCGGATTCGCAACGGCCGACTGCACGTAGGTTTTAAACCTGTCTGCCTTGTCCTGCGTGCTCGAGGCGGGCACGAGGCCTTTGTTAAACGCACCGCGGTCGTTGGTGCCGAAGTGGAATTCGCCGATGATGATCGGCCGATCGAACTCCGGGATCGGCGTCCAGCCGGCGAGCGTGTCGCGGTAGACGTTGAATGACACCACATCGCAGTACTCCGCCGCCACCCGGGCGACCTGCGCGTTGTATTCCGCCAGCCGGCTCCCGAGATAAAGCTTGTCGGGCGTCATTTCTTTGAACATCCCGCTGACCGTCGAGTAATAGGTTCGGACGATTTGCTCGTTAAACGCCACGAGGTCTTCGCGGGCCGCGTCGGTTTGCGGATCGGATTCGCCCTGCTGCGCCTGGTCCCAGCTGGCGTAATCGACTTGCCACGCGGAGTTGAGGTCGGCGATGTCGGAATACCGGGTCTGCAGGAATTTGAAGAGTTCCTGCTTGGCGTTCTGGTCGGGTTTGGCTTTAAGCAAGCCCCGCGCCAGGTGATCTTCTTCGCCCCAGCTCAATTCGTTGTCGAGGAAATAGCCGATGCACCACGGATCGTCGGCCGTGCCTTTGGTCATATTTTCGATCCGGCGGCGCAATTCATCTTTGAACATCGGGTGCCACGGGTCAGAGATCCGGTTGCGATCTCCCTTCTGCCAGGGCAGCTTGGCGCTGTTGATGAAGACCCAGTGGGTGTAGGGGATCGTGGTGTCTTCGAAGAGCTGGGGGTCCGACCAGTTGGCGATGGTGTTAAAGCCCCAGTTCATCAGGCGGGCGGGGGTGCGGTCCAGCCACTGGGCTTCCCAGTCTTCGCCGTATTTGCGGAAGAGGTTGGCTTGGTAGAAGTCGAAGGTTTTAACGGTGCGTTTGGCATAGTCGGATCGCCGCGGTTGGGCCTCGCCCAGGAAGTTGGTCATGGCGGGGTCATCGGATTCCCAGGGGGCATCGGCAAACCACGGGGCTCGACCCTGATCGATGATCGTCGCCGAATTTGACCTCACCGCGTCCACGCCCAGCGAGAAGAACAGCCGACCTTCGGGGTCGATCAGATGCCACACGCCCTGGACCTTCTCGGAGCGGAAATGCCCGGTGGCCTCGAGCTGCGGGCCGTCCGCCCAGCCGCCGTATTTGTTCCAGGAGGGAGGGCGGGGCGACGCCCGGACTTCCGACGCTTCACGGTCCGCGGCGTCGCGGAGGTCGCGGTCGGTGGTGACCTTGCCCGGCCAGTCGGCGTGGAGGTATTGGCCAAAGCGATCCACAAACGGGAAGAACGGCTCGGGGATCACCTGACTGGCCGGGTCAAACGTGCCGGTGGCGCGGATTTGATCGACCGAAAAGCGGTAGGGTTGTTTGGGTGTGATAAGAAACACTTGGATCTGAGAAATCTGCGTGGGGTCCAGGCCGTCGCTGTGGTCGCCGCGTTTGCCCCAGGGGGTGGCCTGCATGCCTTCGAGTTGGGTGCGGAGCTGGGCGGCAAACTCGCGGTCGATTTCCGCGATGATCGTGCCGGACTCGCCGGGGGCGAGCGACACTTTGCCGCTGATCGATTCTCGGCCCTGTCCCTTGGACGGACTGTCGATCCGCGAGCTCAGACGAACCCCCGTGTCGCTGAGGTTGGTCACGTCGATCTCGATGTGGGTATACGCCGAGAGGTCCCACGTCGCTTGCTTGCCGCCGGGCGCGTCCAGCCGGACGTTGGGGTAAAGGCTTTCGGTGCCCGAAACCACTTCCAGCCGCGGACCGTCGGGGCCGTCCACCCGCTGGACGGTGGTGTCAGTGGTCTTGACTTGTTTCATCGCGTCGGGGCTGGCAAAGTCCTCCACGACCAACCGCCCGTCGGCCCGGATGTTGCCCGAAACAGCCACACAGGCGGCCAACGTAAAGGTAAAAGATAATCGATAAAAAAGAGGGGGCATGACGCGGTTCCGGGAGAAGACTTGAAGTGGTAGAAGAAAGCGTGATCGAGGTGAGGGTTACGGATTGCGCTCGAAATTGTTGGTGATGTCCCACAACGGGTTGTCGGCCCCGAAGGGCGGAGAGACCGCGACCTCGTCGCGGGCGCCGTTTTCGCCGTGGCCGTCGAAGAAAAGCAGGTTGACGGTTTCCTGGGGATGGCGGTAGGCGGTCTTGTTCGGGCCGGCGAGGGTGTCTTCGTTGACGTAGGTGTCGCTGTGCTGCTTGGTGAGACCCGAGGCGTTGAGGGTGTCGGCCATCGCCATTTTGGCGGAGGCTTCGAGGATTTCGGTATCGCGGAAAGCGGCGAAGTCCAGGCCCTTGGCGGCCCAGCCCGCGACATCGCCGTTGCCGATCTTCAGCAGGGTGTTGTTGTCCGCCTGGATGTTGGGGGCGTAGACCCGCCGCATGTCGTAGAAACCCGAGCCGCCGTCGGTGGTGTAGGCGCTCACCGCGGCGGGGCAAACGTACTCCCGCGGCATGGTTTTCCAACGGCTGCCCGCCCCGGTGTCGCGCTCCATCGTCAGCGCCACGCGGAAGTCATAGATGTTGTACCAGGGCGATTTAAGGGTCGGCCCGCCGCCGTTGTTGACGTCGATGCCCCCGGCGTTCCACGCCATGGCCGGCACGTCCCAGCCCTTGTGATCATTGGCGTAGACCGACCGGGCGATCCCGATCTGCCGGAGCATCGACAGGCAACTGATCGATCGCGCCGCGTCCCGGGCCGAGGACAACGCGGGCAGCAAGATCGCGACCAGCAGCGCGATGATGCTGATGACCACGAGCAGTTCGATCAGGGTAAAGGCCCGGCGGCGAGGGCGGGAAGCTGGCATCAGAGAGACTCCTCGAGAAATGAGATTTCAGGCGATGATTCGAGAGTTGAAGGTGTTCGCGGCGGCGCGGTGCTGCCCCGGACAATCAAGGCGGAGGGGAAGACGTGGTGCCAGGGCTCGGCCGACGCGGTGGGTGCCGGCTCTTGGTCTGACTCGATGAGGTCGATCAGCCGCGCGGTGCCGCGGTGGGCCATCTCGGTGACCGGGTGCTCCAGACAGGTCAGCGCCGGGTGCGTGACCTGGCTGATGGGCGTGTTCTCAAAATTGATCAGACTCATGTCGCCGGGCACTGAAAGTCCGGCCTCCGCCAGGTGCGCGATCAGGTCGGCCGCCAGGCGGTCGTTGTACACCACCAAGGCCGAGGGACGCTCGTCCCGCGGAAGTGCGAGGTAACGCTGCAAGACCCGCTGGGCGGAGAAGGCCTGGGTCGGTCGACGGTCGCGGGTTTCGTTTTCGCTGTAGAGCAGCACGCTCTCGGGCAGCGGGAGGCCAGCGTCGACCGCCGCCCGCCGCAGCGCTTCGACCCGGGCGACGTTGTGCGGGATCGAACGGGCGACGTGGGGGCCGGCGTATCCCAGACGACGGTGGCCCAGGGACACCAGGTGTTGCACCGCCAGCCGCACCGCGTGTTCGTGATCAAAGCTGACGGCCTGGAGTCGGTCGGGCGGATCGAGCGTGTCGATGGCCACCAACAGCGAAGTGGCTTCGAGCAGGGCGTCGATGAGCGTTTCGTTGCGGCCGGTGTGCAGCAACAGCAGTCCGTCGATCCGCGCCTGGCTGATCTTTTCGACACACCCCGCCACGGTGGCGTCGCCGGCAAAATTCACCAGCAGCACGTCGTACCGGTGCTCGACCGCCGCCGCCTCGATGCCCGACAGCATCGCCGCGTGGTAATGCCCCGCGATGCCCCCGCCGTGCAGCGGATCAATGTAGACCCCCAGCGTCCGGGTCCGCTTCAGCGCCAGCGACTGGCTGGCAAAATTCGTCACGTACCCCAGCCGGCGGGCCGTCTCCTGCACACGCCGTCGCAGGTCTTGACTAGCGCCGATGTTACTCCGCGATCCGTTGAGGACCGCCGACGCGACCGCTTTGGAGCAGCCGGCTTCGTTCGCGACATCGCGCAGTGTCACTCTAGGGGGAGAAGATCGAGACATACGAGGGAAGATGGCCGGGAATAATTTTGAATCGACCGCCGGAGGAAAGACGCAGTCAGAATGATGAACCGGTTAATGAACCGCCTAGAATATACCCTGTCATTTATGATGAAGCAAGTTTAATCTGATCTCCCCTGAAACCGTCGGTCACAACCGCTTCATCACTCCACCCACCCAAGATGCCCCGGAACAGTCCGGTGAGTCGGTTTTCGCGTAGCGTTGGCCCGGTATATCAATAGATGATCGGGCGGTAAGAAAAAAGCAGCCCACGGAATCGATCCGTGGGCTGCTCATCTGATTGAAATTTAGGAATCTAACTCAGTCCTTCTTTTCTTCATCTTTCGGCCGCTCGATCACTTCGTCCACCAGGCCGTAGGCTTTGGCTTCCTGGCGCTGAAGAATTTGTCGCGTTCGGAATCTTTTTCGATTTGGGCCAAATCCTGCCCGGTGTAGCCGGCCATGAGTTTGTTGAGTTCGTCCTTGGTTTTGAGTATTTCTTCTGCCTGGATCTGAACGTCGGTGGTCTGGCCGTAGATCCCGCCGTAGGGCTGGTGCATCATGACTTTGGCGTGGGGCAGGCAGTAGCGTTTGCCCTTGGTCCCCGCGGCCAGGGTCAGGGCGCCGCCGGACATGGCTTTACCGATGCAATAGGTATTCACGTCGCTAGAGATGAAGTCCATCGTGTCGATCATCGCCAGCGTGTCGTCCACCGCCCCGCCCGGGGAATTGATGTAGAGGTTGATGTCCTGGCCGGGCTTTTGGTTCTGCAGGTGCAGAAGCCGCATGACAATGCCCATGGCGCTGCCGTGGTTGATTTCGCCGATCAGGAAGATCACGCGGTTTTCGAGCAGCAGCTCATCAATGGTCATCTCGCGGTATCGGCCCACGGGCGGCGCGAGCCGAGCATCGGGAAACGGGTTCCCCAATGTCGCGGGGCTGCCGGGGACGGGGTAGGCGGCCTGCACGCTGCGGGGGTCGGCCTTGGCGTCGAAGCCTTGGTGCATCGCCTGGGGCAGCAGGCCGAGGGGATTGAAGGGTTGGTTCATCGTGGATCTCGCAGGGTCAGAGGTTGAGCTCCGCAAGTCGGCCTCACGCAGCGGGGTCGAATCATAGCAAAGCCGCACCCGTGGAGGTATCCACGGGTGCGGCCGGATCGGGTCTGTTCGGTTTCCCCCCCAGCTGGCCCTCCCCTCATGCTCGCCCCTCAAGCCTCCGGCATGGCCACGTCGGTGGTCCGGGGTGATCGATGGGCCAGGCGGGATTTATAACCCCTTGGGCACGTCGTCGTCTTCGTCGTCGTCGCCGAATTCGGGCTCGAAGTTGTCGATGTCGAACTTGGGGTATTCGCCGAGTTCCTGGACTTCAGGCCCTCGGTCGCCCGGGGTGTCCTGTTCTTCGAGCATCTTGCGGAGGTACCCGTTCTCCCGCCGGGTCGCTTCGAGGTCGAAGACCAGGTACTTGATCGAGAGGCGGAGATAGTCCAGCGACTCCTGCAGCTCGCCGACGGTTTTCTTAAGTTTGCGGTGGCGGTCTTTGGTCTGCCGGGCGAGGGCCTCGAGCTTGTCGCGCTCGGATTTGGGCAGGGTGCTGATCTCACCCATGAGGTCGCCGAGTTTTTTCTGGAAGTCTTGTTCGTTCATCGCGTTGCTTTCACGGAGAGGCAAGGGGTCGGTGAGTCGGTCAATCGGTCGGGTCTCGGCGACGGCCACGGGGCCTTTCGGTGAGTCCGACACGGTTACCCTCGTTTATATCACGCGGCCGCTCGGCAAGGAAACACGACCGCTGAATTTGTGCGAAATCTGTCGTAAGCTGATTCATGATAGACGATTAGCGTATCACCACAAAGACGACTGCCCGGAAGGGTCCTCGAGGGTTTGGGGCAGATGTGGCGTCACCGCAACGTCCAGAAGTCGGGTGGTAACGATCATCCGGCCATTCGGGCTCATCGAACGAAGCGGACCTCGCCGCGGCCCGGCACGATCTCGCCGAGTCGATACACCCTCTCGCCGGCCCGCTGTAGTTTTTCCATCACCGCGTCGGCGAAATGTGGCCGCACGATCAGCGTATAGCCCACGCCCATGTTGAACACGCGCAACATCTCCTGCTCGTCGATCCCGCCCCGCTGCTGCAAAAACTTGAACAGCGGCGGAACGGTCCAGCTTTTTCGACTCAGCCGAGCGTCGAGGTTCTCCGGCAGGGCACGGTTGACATTGCCCGGCAACCCGCCGCCGGTGATGTGGGCCATGCCGCTGACCGGCCGCTTAACTTTATATTGCCGCAGCAGCGACACGATGGGTCTGACGTAGATCCGGGTCGGTTCGAGCAGGTGCTGGCCGAGGGTGCGGGGCTCGCCGTTCGTCGTGGCATCGGACAACTCGGGGTAGACGTGATCCAGGTCGAGTCGGGCGTGCTTCAAAATCGCCCGGACCAGCGTGTAACCATTGGAGTGGACCCCGCTGGACGCCAGGCCCAGCACCACGTCGCCGGCTTCGACGCGTTGGTCACCTTCCACGATTCGCGAAAGCTCGACCACCCCGACCGAAAATCCCGCAAGGTCGTAATCGCCGGAACCGTACACGTCGGGCATCTCCGCGGTTTCGCCGCCGATCAGCGCGCAATCCGACAGCCGGCAGCCGTCGGCCACGCCTTTGACGATCTGTTCCATGTGCGCCGGATCGACCCGGTGGGTGCCGATGTAATCGAGAAAGAACAGCGGCTCGGCCCCCTGAACGATCATGTCGTTGACGTTCATCGCCACGCAATCCTGCCCGATGGTGTCGTGGATACCCATCTGTATTGCCAGCAGCACCTTGGTGCCCACGCCGTCGGTGCAGCTCACCAGGACCGGGTCTTTATAGTTGCGTTTGAATAGTTTCTCGTTGTAGTCCAAGCGGAACATGCCGGCGAAGGCGCCGTGTTTGCCCAGGACCCGGGGGCCGTGGGTGCTGCGCAGGTGCTGCTGAATCCGGCCGACCATGGCGTCGCCCGCCTCGATGCTCACGCCGGTGTCGGCGTAGGTCAGGCCGATTTTCGCAGGACTTTTCTTCGACGACGGGGGACGCTTGGCCATAGCGGGGCAGTGTACCGGATGGCCCGTCCCGCCCGCCTATCAAACCCGCATCCGACCGGTGTACAGCCACCATTCGACCAGCAACAGACCCAGCGCCGCCCACGCAAACCACGGCCAGATCTCCCGGCGGATCAGCGACGCCTCGCCGCGCGCCTGCACCACACCCCCCGCCACGTCCAGCCGACCCACGGGCCGAATATCGCTCTCCCCGGGGTCCAGCAGATTGACCGGCAACCGGTCGAAGGGCGGCTCGATCAACTCGGTCTGGGCTCGGTACACCCCCACCCGCGGAAACGCCGCCAACGACGCCCGGCCGTTGCGGACCACCCCCGAGACCTGCGACGGCCCGCCGAAAGTCACCCGCGTCAACGCATCGGGCACCTCGACGGTGGCCGTCTCCCCGGTGCGAAACGACATCGCCGCCCCGCCGCCGTTCTCGCCGCCCCGCCCCCCCGCCATGGCTTCACTCAGCCCAAGCGTCTGCAACGCGTTGACCATGAACACCTGAAAGCTCCAGTGGTGGGGCCAGCGACTCTCCAGCACATCGAAGCTTACCGACACGTGCGTCCGGCCGTCCTGCTGCACCTCGGCGATCAACGGCCCCGCAAGACCCGTCGCCAACGCCCGCCCCCCCACCGGCACCGTCAACCGTCCCGGCCGACGCAGCGTCACATCGTCCATCACCACGTACCGCATCAGCGGATGATCCCGACGCCAGGTCAGCACCACCTGCAACGTCGGGGCATCGACCGCCGAGGCCTGCACCGACAAACCCGCCAACGGCACCGCCCCGCCGAACGACAGACTGCTGCGCGGCGGCACCCCCCGCGGCTCGTACCGATCAAAAACCAGCAAGTCATAAGCCTCCAACCCCGCCCCGCCGCCGCGGGCCAAACTTTCATAACCCGCCGGATCGACCAGCTCCAAACGCCGCGCCCCCGCGGCATTCACCGCGCCCCGCAGATACGGATTGCCCTTGGTGATCAGCAACACGCTCAGCCGGCGGGCGGGCAACAACTGCAGCCGGGCCGCGTCGTCCGCGGTGAATTGATCGGGCCGATCGTGGGTGACTTCAAGTTCGGCCCCGCCGGCTTCGATGAGCGTAAACGTGACCGCCGCGCTCCCCACCCCGTCGGTCGACGCCGGCGGGATCGTGACCGCCTGGGTCTGCACCGCCCGGCCGCCACGCTTGAGCGTCACCGTCGTCGAGACCGCCGACGGGCCGGCGTTGATCAGCCGGGCAAAAACACTCACTTGATCCGGCCGCTGATCGTCGCGCCTCGCCGAGCACGACACGATGCCCAGGTTGGGCGTATCAATCTGGCCAATCGATTCATATAAAACCTCGGCCCCGGGCAGGCCGAGTTCTTCCTGACGGTCGGGGGTCAACCTGCCGTCGCTGAACACGTACGCCGACAGGCCCGCCGCATCGGCGGTGTCCCCCGCCGGCAGCGCCGCGGCCAACGGCGTGATCAGCGCCACCGCCGGGCCGAGTCGGCTGCGCTCGTCACTCGGGTTGATGTTTCTGATCGCCGCCCGCAGCCGCGCTCGGTCCTGCGTGAACGCCTCCACCACCGTGGCCCGCTGGGCGAAGGTCACGATCATCACGCCCCCCGCCCCCCCCCCCGCCGGGGCGGTCGCGTCCCCCCTTCCGGCCGTGAGGTCCAGCGAATCGACCAGACGGATCGCCGCATCTTTCGCCGCCTGCAGCCGACTCTCGCCGTTCATGTCCAGGGTGTTCATCGACGCCGAGCGGTCGATGACGATCACCACCCGCGACCCGGGGTCCGCCACCGCCGGCTGGGTGGGTCGCGCCATCGCGATCAGCAGCAACGCCAAGATCAGCAGCTGCAACCAGAGCAGCAAGTTGTTGCGGATCCTCTGCCACGGGGCATTGACCTGCAGGTCCTGAACCGACTTGCGCCAAAGCAACGTGGAGGGCACCGCCATCGGTTTGCGGCGAAGCTTTAAAAAGTACAGCGACACCAGCAGCGGAACGGTCAGCGCCGTAGCGAACAACGCGGTGAGAGGAGCAAGAAACGTCACGCGGTTGCTCCGTTTGGATATAGGAAGCAAAGCATCGCCAAGCAAAACATCAAGGCCGGCCTGGACTGAATCACGCAGAGCACGGAAACACGAAGACACGGAAGAAAAAACGGGAAAAAATTCGGAGACCCAAGCAAAACACTCTGCTTAACTCTTCTTGGCGTCTTGGCGAATTGACGTCTTGTCGCAAAGAGTCTTAGCACGACGTTTCCTGGCGTAAGACATCTTGGCCTAGTAGATCCGGATGTAAGCAAATGATCCATCATCCCAGTAGCCCCCTCTCGCGAAGCTGCTTAAGGACAACCGTCTGAACGGGCGTGTCGGTGCTCACGCTCATATAAGTCAAACCACGGCGGGCACAGACGTCACGAACGTGATTTTGGAAAAGTTCGAGATTCTCTCGGTATTTTTTTAGCAGAGCGGCGCTGATGGAGACCTCCGCGGTGTCGCCGTCTTCGAAATCGGTGAGTTTGAGGTCGCCCACGACCTCGCCCTTGGCCGGGTCCAGTTCCTGGGGGCTGAGGATCTGCAGCGCGTAAGCGTCGTACCGCTCGCCGGCAAGATAACGCAGGGCGTCCGCCAGGTCCCCCTTGTCCAGGAAATCGCTCAGCAACACGACGATACCGGGCCTCGGGTTGATCGTGGCAAATTTTTTGCAGGCCGCCGCAAGGTCACCCGGTGGAGAAGCCGTCGTAGGAACAATGCCTGCTGAAGACGGAGCGGGAACCAGGCCCGTGGGCGTTTGCTGGTCAAGCCAATCGATCATGCGCGGGATGGGCCGTCGGCCGCGCAGCCCCTCGGCGATGCCGTGGATCGTGTCGGTGAAACTATAGAGGTTCAACCGATTGTAATGCGTGAGACTGATATACCCCAGGGCGGCAATGAGCTGTTTGGTGTAGCGGAGTTTATTGGGTTGGCCGTAATCCATAGAAGCCGAGGCGTCGAGGATCAGCGAGACCGACAGGTCTTCTTCTTCCAGGAAGAGTCGCAGGAACAACTTGTCGAGGCGGGCGTAGAGGTTCCAATCGATGCGGCGGAGGTCGTCGCCGACGACGTAGTTGCGGTAGTCGGCAAACTCGACCGAAGCCCCCCGTTTCTTGCTACGCCGCTCGCCCTGCACCGTGCCGCGCAGCATCTTTCGGGACCGCACGTCCAGCCGATCAAGCTGGTGCATGAACTCGGGGGTGAGCAGGGTGTCGGAATGGGCGGGGGACGTGGGCATGGCTTATGCGGCCGTCTCGGGTAAACGCCAAGACGCCATGACGCCATGACGCCAAGGAAGGCAGCAAGGCAGCGCTTCACTTAACCACCGCGAGAACGAAAACATGAAGACTCGGAGGAAGAACGGAAAGGAAGGACCCAAGATAAATTGCTTTTGCTCTTCTTGGCATCCTGGCGTCTTGGCGTCTTGGCCTTGTTTTCTAAGGATCTTTAGTTGTCTCGAAATCATCGTTCCACCTCGACCGGTAGATTGTCGATGATGTCGTTGACGATCATGTCGGGGGTGATGCCCTCGGCCTGGGCTTCGAAGTTCAGCAGCACGCGGTGGCGGAGGACCGGGAGCATGTTGTCGCTGAGGTCGGCGACGGCGACGTGGGCCCGGCCGTCGAGCAGGGCCTTGACCTTGCCCGAAAGCACGAGGCCTTGTGCCGCCCGGGGCGACGCGCCGAAGCGGAGGTATTGCTTGGCCAGATCGGTGGCGTGCTCGCCGTCGGGGTGGGTCGCCAGGACACTGCGGATGGCGTAGTCCTGGACATGGGGGGCGATCAGGACTTGTCGGACGAGCTGCTGGTACTGGACGATCTTCTCGCCGTCGAGGACCGCCTCGATCTTGGGGCTGACCCCGGCGGTGGTGCGGTTGACGATTTCGTTGAGTTGTTCGCGGGAGGAATAGCCCACGTCGAGCTTGAAGAGGAAGCGGTCGAGCTGGGCTTCGGGCAACGGGTAGGTGCCTTCCTGTTCGATAGGGTTCTGCGTGGCTAAAACGAAGAACGGTTTTTTCATTTTATAGGTCGTGCCGCCGACGGTGACCGATTTTTCCTGCATGGCTTCGAGCATCGCGGACTGGGTCTTGGGCGTGGCGCGGTTGATTTCGTCGGCCAGGACAATTTGGGCAAAGAGGGGCCCTTTCTGGAACTGGAAGATGCGGCCGGTGGTGCCATCGGGTTTTTGTTCTTCGACGACGATGGTGGTGCCGGTGATGTCGGCGGGCATCAGGTCGGGGGTGAACTGGATGCGGGAGAAGTCGAGGCGCAGGGCTTCGGAAAGGCTGCGGATCAGCAGGGTTTTGCCTAGGCCCGGGACGCCTTCGAGCAAAGCGTTGCCGCCGACGAACAGGCAGGTGAGGATGCCATCGACGATCTGGTCGTGGCCGACGATGGCCTTGCCGATCTCGGCGCGGACGGCGGCGTAGTCGCGGCGAAAATCGTCAGCCAACGCCAAGAGCTGCGCGTCGTCGGGAGGTGCGGAAGGGGTTGCGGGGGAAGGATCGGGCATGGGTTTCCTAAGGCAGTTTTGTTATCGATTGAGATTTGGGTGAATCATTATTGATTCTGCTGGCGGGCACGACGCTTGGCGGCGAGGAGGCGGCTGGTGGGCTGGTCGGGATCCACGGGGGGCGGGGGATGGTCGGTGATGGAGGTTGGCCGTGGTTTTTCGGCGGGCGGCGGAGACGATTTGGTAGTGAGGGGGGTGAAACCGCGCCCGGTAGAAATCGCCGGTGGCGCGGGCGATCGTGGGGTGTTGTCCGGCCCCACCGGAGACGAGACGGGGGCGGCGGCCTGTTGGCGGCGGGACTTGAGGTTGCCGAGGGTTCGTCGGGTCTGGGCGGCGGTGCGTCGCTGGACGGTGGAGGTTTGTTTGATCCACGCGGCGATGGCGCGGTGGTCCCAGGCGAGCCGGCGGTTGGCGATATCCAGCAACAGCAACGCGAGCAACCAAGGCAGCAGGAGCCAACGCAGAGGTCGGGAAGAGACGGACTCGAAACGGTGGGAGCGGTCGAACAAGTTGGCGGCGGCGGGGTCGGCGGGGTCGAGGATGCGGCCACCGGTGATCTCGGCGACTTGCTGCAGCAGGGCGAGGTTGGGCGCGAAACGGCGGAGCTCTTGGCCGGGCACACGGGTGGTGCCGGCGGCGGCAAACTGGGGGGCGACGCTGCCAGAGGCATCGGGGGCGGAGTAAAACAGGTTGACCAGGTAGTTGCCGGTCTCGGCGGCGGGGGCGGAGCCGACGTAGATTCCCGGGCCGGTTTGCTGAAGCGAAAGGTTGGTGATGCTGCCGTCGGGTCGCAGGAGTTTGCCGGGGATGGTGGAAGGGGCCGACGCTGCCCCGGCGGCGGCGGGGTCAAGGCTTTCTTGCTGCGTGAGATCGAGGCGGACGTTCAGGGCGTTGCCGTCGAGGGTGGTGGTGAGTTCGGCGTCTTGGGAGCGGGCGGGCCGGGAGAGGTAACGGACGGTGCGGGCCCAGAAATCTGCGTAACCCGGCCAGGTCAGCCAGGACGTCGCCCAGCGGTTGGTGGCGTCGGAGGTCCACGCGGCGGCCCGGCCCAGGCCGACCTGCCAATGGGCAAAAAGCGGTTCGCCCTCGGGACCCAGCAAGGGCATATCCACGCGGCGGTCGTAGCGAGCCCCGGTCAGCACGAGGCCGTTGAGCGGCGGGGTCGGGGGGAGGTTGGCGGTCAGGGGGCTGCCGGTGTTGACCCGCTGGGGGACAAATTCGCCTTCACGGATGAGGTTTTTACGGATCAGCCGGGCTTCTTTGATGAAGATCTGCGGGAGGTCGAGCGGATTAGAGATGGGGTAAAATTTGCCGTTGCCGCGCATCGCGAGGTCTTGCAGGAGCACGGCGTTCTGGCCGTCGCCGACGCCGACGGTAGTCAAAGAGATGTCGGCGTCGGCGAATTTGGCCATCAGTGCCTGATAGTTGTAGGCCGGCTCATTGCCGTCGGTCAGGAGGATGCAATGCTTCACGCTGCGGTCGGCAAAGCGCTGGTCCGAGAGCGTTTCGTAGGCCAATTGCAAGCCGGTGGAAAGGTTGGTCCCGCCCGAGGCACGCATCGAGCGGATGAGGCGGGCGGCGCCGACCGGGTCGTCGTTGGGTTGGAGCGGCAAGACCCAGGTGGGGGCGGAATCGAAAGCGACCAGGCCGACGAGGTCGGTGGGGTAGAGGGTTTGGAGGGCGAGGATGGCGGCCTCGCCGGCGAGCTCGAGTTGGGTCTGGCCGGTGTTGCCCACGGGCACGGACATCGAACCCGAGCGGTCGATGCAAATGACCAACGCGCCGGTGGGGAGGATCGTCTGCGACGGGATTTCGCATTGCACCGGGAGGATGCTGCGGTCGATGATGGTGTTGGTCCAGCCGCCGGCACCGAAGCTGTCGGGGCCGCCGAGCATGGCGAAGCCGCCGCCCAGGTCGTTGACATAACGTGCCAGAACGGTTTGTTGTCGGCCGGTGATGGTCTCGGCCGGGACGTTCTGAAACACGACCGCGTCGTAGCGGGACAAGGCCGCGGCGTCCTGCGGAAAAGCCGAAGGAGGGATCACGTCGAGGTTGATTTCACGACTGCGCAGGGCTTCGGGCAGGATGCGGCCGGAGATGCCGCCGACGTAGTCCACCAGCAGCACCCGGCCTCGCCCCTGCACGAGCGTGAAGGATTCGGCCCGATTGTTGACCGCCACGGTATCGGTCGAAGCGGCAAATGGCGAGGCGACCTCAGAGTCAGAGCCGGAGGCCGAGACTGATGCCGCGGACGACAATCGCGGAGGACGGTCGGGCTCGAAGATGGCTTCGAAGTTGTTTGCCCCGGCGGTGGTAATGGGCACGTCGACTTGCTTGACCAGCAGGAACCGGCCCGCGGCATTCGTCGCTTCACCGGGCGGCGGGGAGCTGTCTTCGGGATCGTCGGCGACCAGGACCTGGGCGTCGGACCAGTCGGAGAGATCGATGGGCCAACCTCGGCCGGGGGCGGCGGCGTTGAGGTCCAGCAGGTTGCCGTCGTGGCGAAGTTGAAGCGTGCCCCGGGACGGGGCGGTGGCGCGGAGCACGACGCGGACCGCGACGGTCTGACCCTCGCGTGCTTCGACGGGGGTGTAGACCCCCTCGACCATGACTTCCTGGCCGAGGCGATAGTTCAACGGCAGCACGTCGATCGGCACGCCTGCGGCGGCGGCGTTGCGCGCCGCAGCAAGCGTGTCCCCGGCGGTGTCGTTGCCATCACTAATGAGCACCAACCGCAGCGCGGTGTCGGCGTCGGCTTTGCTGGCCATCGCCCACTCCAACGCGCGGGCGGTGTCGGTGCCTTCCCGGGCGACGGCGGCATCGCTCAAGTCAGCGCGGACCCCGGGGCCGGGGCGGGTCACCACCGTGGGCTGCTGGTCGTACGCCACCACCCCAAAACGGTCGTCGGGACGCTGCTCACCCGAGGCCGAGCGGAGGTAATCGCTCACCCGTGTCATCAACCCGCGATCCGCCGTGGAACCCAGCGGCGGGCCGGACGCCGGCGGGGCCGAGGCCAAATCCGCCGGGCTCCCCGATTCGATCGCATCGGGCTGAACAAAAATCCGGGTCGATGACGAACGATCCACCACCGCAATCACCGTCAGGTCCGTGTGGCGACGCTCCGCCCGCAGACCCGCCAAAATCAACAACAACAGCAGCAACACCCCCCCCCGCAAACCGATGGCGATCCACCGCCGCACCGGCTCCACAGTCGTCAATCGCCGCGTCCCGAGCCAGCCCAACGGCAGGACCAGCAGCAACAGCCAAAGCAGTTCGGGTTGGTCGAGGCGTAACGACAAAAGTAAAGAGGGTCTTCGCAGTCGGAGTACGGGACAAAAACGGACACACGGCGGCAGACGTTAAGGGGTATCGGCATCCGCCGCCGCCCCCGACTCGGCGGTCGGGGCCGGGGCCGCGTCGGGGGGAGCAGAGCCGGACGACGGGGAAGACGGGGGGGGGGGAGATGGGGGCGGGGGATCGCTGGGGCTTTCAGGCAGGTTACCCAGGTATTCCTTAATCGCGCGGTGATATCGCTTGGGCACGCGTTGCTCACTCACCGCCCGCTCGCCCTCGGCCCGGGCTTCCTGCACCGCCTGATTGAACGTCAGATTCGCGGTGCCCTCGCCCGGTTCGCCGTCACGCCGCCAGGAAGAAAGCACCCGCCCGCCACGCGGGTCCTGGATATCACGCTCGATACGAGAAGCGGTCTCGAGGGCGGGGCGTTCTTCGCCCAGCGGGTTGCCGCCGCTGCCCTGGCCGGCCGCGGCACCCTGCCCGCCCTGCCCCGTTCCTCCGGTGGGCGCGGGGCTGGATCCGGGCGGACCCGCGGCGGCCGTGGGGTTGCTGCCCGGGGCATTGCCTGGCGTCACGCCCGGGGTATTGCCGGGTTGACTGCCGGGGGTAGAACCCGGAGCGCTGCTCGCGGAGGGGGGGGCAGAAGGAGATGATGGAGCCGAGGGGGACGAGGAAGAAGAGGGGGGGGGGAGATGGGGGGGATGAGGCATCAGCCGTGGCTGAACCGTCTTCGGACGAACTTTGGGAAGCGTCGTCCGAGGCGGTGGGTTGGTCCGACGCGGTTGGGCTCTGCGGGTCGGCAGCGGCCGCGGCTTCGCTCGAAGATGGAGGGCCGGGCGTATCACCCTCCGCAGATGACTCGGCAGATGCGTCTTCCGAAGGCGACGATTCCGCGGAGGCGGAAGCCGAATCGTCCCCCGGCGGGTCGCCGGGCTTACTGGCGGATTCGCCCTCCGATGCGGCAGGCGACGAAGTCGGGTTCTCCGTGGGCGCGGGCGTGCCCGCCGAGTCGTTGGCGGCGGCCGAGGACGATTCGTTTGGCGATGCGGAAGGGTCCGGCGTGCCGGAAGCTTGGGTCGAAGGGGCAGACGAATCGGGGGACGAGGGGGGGGATGAACTGGGGGACGAGGGGGGAGGGGGCGAGGCGTTGGCGGTCGCACCGGTCGACGCGCTGTCCGGAGACGTCGCGGAGGCGGCGGCGTCCGGGGTCGTTTCGGGAGCAGCGGAGGGCGAGGGAGCGGGGGCGGGGGCGGACGGCGGGTCCGTGGGAGTGGGTGCCGCGGCGGCAGAGGCGTCATCGTTCGGTGTTGCGGGGGCGGGCGGGGAGGCGGATTCGGAATCCGAAGTGGAAGGATCGGTCGCCGCGGCGGTGGACGACGGTTGATCGTGGGGCGCAGCGGAGGTCGAGGGATCGGACGGCGAATCGTTGGTGTTGGCGGGATCAACGGGGTCAACCGGGTCCGTAGAGGAAGCGTCGGCGGTTTGGGTGGTCGGCGTGTCGCGCGGGGTCGGGGCCGAGCCGGGGTCGGCCATCTGTTGCACCGCGTCCCGCATCCGGTCGTTGGTGTCCTGCATCTGTTTGACCCGGCGTTGCTGCGCAGTCGGAGCGCGCAAGCTCCTGCTGAAGTTGCCGCATTGCTTCGCCCGGCGGCAGCGGCGCGGTCTTCGTGCCTTCCGCCACGGTATCGGAAGCGGAGGATGGAGACGCCGGGCCGTTTGGTGTGTCCGAATCCGGGTTCGATGACGAATGAGCGGAATCTGAAGCCGAAGCGGTGGCGGACGGATCCGACGCGTTCTCCTTTTTTGCATCCGGCCGATCGGCGGCGGCATCGGCCTGCCCCAGGGCCTCGGCCATCCGTCGCAGCCGGTCGCTCAATCGACCCGCCGTCTGCTCGGCCGCCTCGTGCTGCTGAGCCTGCTCCTGCGCCTTTTCCAATGCACCGGAATCAGAGGCCAATGCTTCGGAGGAGGGAACCGGGGCCGAGGCGTACGCCCCGTCACCCTCGCCAGCATCACTCGCCGACGCGGCGTCCGCGGATGCCGCGTCGGGAGGCCCTCCCGCGGCATCATCGGCTTGGGTTGCCTGCGCCGCTTGCGTGGCGGCCGCGTCATCCGCCGAAGAGGACGCGCTCTCCGCAGGTGTCTGCGTTCCCGCAGATTGCCCGCGACGCTGCGCCGCCGCGGCCGCCTGCTGCTCGGCGACCTGTCCGAGTTGATCCGCCATGGTCGACGTTTGTTCCGCCAGCTGACGCTGCTGATTCGGCGACAGATCACCCTTCTCGATCTCGTCGGCCAACCGCCCGAGCTCTTGCTGGGCCGCCGCGAAATCACCCCGCCGCAGCGCGTCGGCAAATCGATCCGCCGGCCCCCGCTCGCCCGGGTCCACCGAACTCAGCGCATTGCGCACCGCCTCGGCCCGGTCTTGCTCCCGCTCCACCGCCTGCTCATAACGCTGCTGCAGGTCCGACACCTCGGCGGCCGCCTGCTGGCGATCCGCAAGATCGTGCAAATCCCGCCGCGCCAGCATTGCTTCCAGCCGTTCGTCCAGGGTCGCGGGATCAAACACCCCGTCGGCGTCTTCAGCGTTTAATCCCTCTTGGTCGGGGGCGGGTTCGGCCAACGGTTCGGCCGACTTCGCCTGCTCCGCCGCCTGACTGATGACCTGCCGAATCTGCTGGGTATCCTGCAGGGCGCCCGCCGCCTCGGCGGCACGCTGCTGCGCGAGACGCTGGAGCCCAGCCGGGTCGGTCATCGCAAGCAACAGCAGCAACCCCGCTGCGACCACCCCGCCCCAGACCGGCGTGGGCCGGACGGAAAACGATCGCCGCCATTCTGCATCCCCCCGTGTAGAGGCCGCCGAAGCCTCCGCGTCTTCCTGCACTTTTCGGGTCCAGGCGTTGCCCGGCAGATTCTCTGCGTAAAGCACCGTCCCCAAGCGATCCTTCAACCGCAAACGTGCATCGACCCGCACCGCCATTTGGTCTACGCCCGGACGCCGGACCCAGGCCCACCCCGCGGCAACAAACAGCGCCAGGCCGGCCGCGGCCCCGTAAATCCAAACCGGGATCGAAAACCCCCACCACTGCGACGCCGGCTGCAAAAGCAACAAGACGATTAAACCGATCAGCAAAGCGTACCCGGCCGCCCGTAAAAAACTTTGCCACACCCACCGCCGCCGGGCCCGCTGGATCGTGCGCTGCGTTGCGGTCATGGATCGCTCCCGACGCAAAACGCGTCGTCCTTATTATACGTACGCCAACCGCCTCTAGATCGTGACCCGCCGCAGTGGCTTCCCATTCATGCAGCCCGCGCGTAAAAATGAAAAGTATGAGATTCTCGGCCTCGGGGATTTAAGTGTCGAGGGCACCACGCAGGCGGGTCAGCTCGCCCAGCAAATTCAGCGTCTGGGACAACGGCAGCATCGTCGCAGCGTCGGATTTCGCCGTGCCCGGCTCGGGGTGGGTTTCAATAAACAAAGCCTGCACCCCCGCCGCCACCGCGCACCGCGCCAGTGTCGGAGCGCATTCGGGCCGTCCCCCCGTACTCGTGCCCCCCGCGCCGCCGCCGGGGTTCTGCGTCGAATGGGTCACGTCGAAACACACCGGCCAGCCCAGCTGCATCATGTCATGCAGCCCCGCAAATCGTTGACCAATCGGTGGTATCCGAAAAACGTCCCGCGTTCGGTCAGCATCTGGGCGGTGCAACCCGCTTCGGTGAGTTTGGTCACGACGTTGCTCATCTCGGCGGGCGAGAGAAACTGGCCTTTTTTCACGTTGACCGCCTTGCCGGTTTCCGCCGCGGCGACCAACAGATCCGTCTGCCGACAGAGGAATGCCGGGATTTGCAGCATATCCACCACCTGCCCCGCGGCGGTGGCTTGCGGCGGCTCGTGCACGTCGGTGGTCACCGGCACGCCCAATGTGTTGCGAACCTTGCCGAGCAACGCCAATCCCTCGTCCAGCCCCGGCCCCCGGGCGGTATAGATCGAGCTGCGATTCGCCTTATCGAACGACGCCTTGAATATATAATTCAACCCCAGATCAACGCAGCGGTCCCGAATCGCTTCGCCCACCCTCACGCAAAGCTCATAAGACTCGGCCTGGCAAGGTCCGGCAATGATCGTCAGCGGCTGTCCCTGAGCGATCGTGATATTCTGGATCGTGGTCGAATTCATAATGGGCACTACTGAGAAAATCGGATATTTTGTAATTACTGTTTTTGATCTTTAATCGCCATGGCTAATAGTCGGCCTCGGCCGCCGACGAGTCGGTCACGATGGCGACCCCCGCGGAACAACCCAGCCGATCGGCCCCCGCGTCGATCATGCGGCGAGCGTCCTCGGCCGTGCGAATACCGCCCGACGCTTTGACGCTCAACCCCGGGGCGTGCTTACGCAGCAGCTCGACCGCCTCGACCGTGGCCCCGCCGGCGGGATGGAACCCCGTGGAAGTCTTGACGAAAATCGCAGCCCGCGTCCGCCGCCGCCCCGCAGGCCGCCGCGATCCGCGCCTCGGCCTCGGCGGCCTCGACCCCGGCCATGAGGCAGGCGGTCTCCAGGATCACTTTGATCGTCACGTCTTGCTGAACCAGCCGCACCGCGGCCACGACTTCCGCAAATTCCACAAAGGCGGACCGCTGATCCTTGGCAAGCAGCGCCGGCAAATGCGCCACGAAGTCGATCTCCCCCGCCCCGGCCCGGGCCAGCGTCGCGGCCTCCGCCGCCTTGCTGGCGGTGCTCATCGCGCCCAACGGGAACCCCGCGACCGCGCAAGACAACACGCGATGTCCGTGCGCATCGCCTTGGGTCTCACGCAGTGCCGCCACGACCCGGGGCAGATGCACGCCGTTGACACAGACCGACGCGAAGCGGTGGGTGATGGCTTCGCGGATCACCGTATCCACGTCGGCCGCCGAGGCCTCGGCTTTCAGTAGCGTGTGGTCGATCCGTTGGGCCAAAGAAATCTCGCTCATGGACTTTATCCTAAAGGTTTGGCCACATTCCGACGAGCTACCGGTTGGTCTGTGTCGCCCCACTGCCCGAAAAACTCCGCCAACGCGGCGTGGACGCGGTCGTATCCGAGCGTCAGCAGTTGGTTGTGCGTCCCGCCGGGGATCACCACCAGCCGTCCAAGGGGCGCGGCCTCCGCCACCACCCGGCCCGCTGAGAGTGGACAAACCCGGTCCGCATCGCCGTGAAGCACCAGTAGAGGGACCTCGACGCGCTGCGATCGCGCCGCAACGTCCAGCCCCGGCGGCTCACCCCATCCCCCGTTGCGCCCCGCCGCCCGGCACTGATCCCACCCCCGGGCAATCCGCAGGGCCGCCCCCACCAGCCACACCGTCGGCCACTGCGGTAATCGGCGTCGCTGCATCTGCCCCCGCAGCCCCTGGTCCCAGTAGCGGTACGGGGCGCAGGCGATCACCCCCGCCAATTGCCGCATGCCCCGCCGCTTACCATCGATATCTTCCGGCCTTTGCAACTTGCTCGCCTCGCGTTCCGCGGCCCGCACCACGACTACGGCACCCATCGAATACCCCAGCAGCACCAACGGCCGATCTGTCGTCATCTCCTCCGGCAACCCATCGACCACCGCGCACACGTCCTCCGCTTCCCGGGCCGACATCTTGCAAGACCGCGCCGCGGCCTCGCCGTGGCCCGGCAAGTCAAACACCACGACCCACGCCACATAGGGCCGCAGCATCTCCGCCCGGTATAACGATCCGTACCGGCTGTCCCGATGGCCGTGCACCACCACGGCCCCGGCGGCCCTTGCCCCTTCCCCGCCCGCACCCTCCACTTGCCCCGGGGCTTCGGGGGGGGAGGGGGGGAGAGGGGGTCTGCCCGGTCACCTTCGATGATCCAGCCCGGGCTGGTGCTGCCGTCCGCGAGGTTGAACGTCACCTCCCGGGCCTCCAGCCCCAGGTCCGCGGGGTCCCCCACCCCGCCCATGCCCAGGGTCACCGCCAGGGTTTTTCGTCGCGGCCGATTCATCTGGTAGAGCACCCCCGCCGAGATCAGCACGGTCCACAACCCCCACGCCGTTACCATTAAAATCAGCAGACCCATAGCCTCCATGTAACATGAATCGCACCCTCCCGCCGACTCCGTCTGTTTGATTATGACCGCCCCGGGCCCTGACGATGACCGATGACCAGTTGATGACCGCCGCTTATCAGCAAGCCGTCGCCGGTCGCGACGCCGGGGGCTTGCCCATCGGCAGCGTCCTGTACGATCCCGCGGCTCAGCAAATCGTCGCCCGCGGCCATAACCTCCGGGTCCAGACCGGCGACCCCACCGCCCACGCCGAGGTCGTCTGCCTCCGCCACGCCGGGCGACGCCGCGACTGGCACCGGCTCACCCTCGTCTCCACCCTCAGCCCCTGCATCATGTGCACCGGCACCACCCTTCTCTACAAAATCAAACGCGTCCTGATCGGCGAAAACCAAAACTTCAAAGGTGCCGAATCGTTATTTGCTCAAAATGAGGTCGAACTGATCAACCTCCACGATCAGCGCTGCATCGATCTGATGGCCGACTTTATTGACCATCACCCGGACCTCTGGAACGAGGACATCGGGGAGTAGGCATCGGGGCATCGGGGCGAAGCGTTGCGCTCTCACGGGTCCAGTTGGATTCGTTTGAGTGAGTGGTCTGCCGTGACGTACAGGGTTTTGCCGTCGGCTCCGAACACGCAGTTGCTGGTCCGCGGCCCGGTCTCGATGAAGCCCAGCCGATCCCCTTCGGGCGTCAACACGAGTACGCCTTTGGCATTGGGAATTGTCACGTACAGCCGACCCTGGCGATCCACCGCCATCCCGTCTCCTCCGCCCAGGTCGGCCATATCGCTGAGCAACTTCCGCTCGCCGAGTTCGTCGGGTTCGAGAATGGGATAGGCAAAAAGCTTCGCGTCGCCGTTGTCCACGACGTAGAGTGTTTGCTGATCCAGCGAGAGACCGATGCCATTGGGTCGAACCAGGTCGTCGATCACGCGTTTGATTTTCACTTCGCTCCCCTCGGCTCGCTGACCTTCGGTGAGGACGTAAACGCCTTCGATCTCCATCTCCATTCCGTCGCGGTTGCCGTAGCGGGGGTCGGTGAAATAGATGGCCTGCTCGGTGGCGATGAGGTCGTTGGGGCTGTTTAAGCGTTGGTCTTGATAGTGACCGACTTCGTCTTCCTCAGACGGCTGCGTGGATAGGCCCGTCCACGCCAGGCCGTGGGTGGTCGGCGTCATCGGCTCTCCGGGCGTGGGTGGGTCCTGGTCCGCAATCTCCCACTGGGCGGGGTAATAACGCAGCACGCGGGCCTTGCCCGCACAGGCAAACAAGGTTCCCTGGCCCCCGGGTGAAAACAGCAATCCGTTGGCGCCGCCCGAATCGTCGGTGAACCGCGACGTCTCACCCGTGGCCGGGTCGTAGCGGTGGATCGCGTTGTTGGGGATGTCGGTGAAGTAGATCGAGCCGTCGGGGGCCAGGGCCGGACCTTCGGTAAATTTAAATCCCGTCGCAACCGTTTCGACCATCGCGTCCTCGGGGATCGGCGAGGACCATTCGCCAACGGCCGAAGCCACCAGGAACATGCTGACCACGGCAAAATATAGTTCTCTCATCCGCAGATCATACCGCGACGCCATGGGTCATCGCGCCACGGTTCGGATTTGCCACGGCGGGCCCGACGAGCTCCTCGCCCGCGGGCTCACCGACCGGTCGGCGAATCGGATAAAACCACGCCATGGTCATCTCCCCCTCCGACGCGTCTTTCCCATCGCCCGCCCCGCTACGCTTCGGCATCCTGGGCACGGGCAACATCGCCGCGCAGTTTGCCCGGGGCGTGGCCTCGGCTCAGCGCAGCGTCGTCACCGCGGTCGGCTCGCGCACCGTCGACTCGGCCAATGCATTTGGCCAGCGTTTTGGCCTCTCCCCCGATCGCTGCCACCGCCATTACGATGCGCTGCTGATCGATCCGACCGTCGATGCCGTCTACCTCTCGCTGCCCAATCATTTGCACCACGAGTGGACATGCCGTGCACTGGAAGCGGGCCGACACGTGCTCTGCGAAAAGCCCCTGGCCATGAATCCCGCCGAAGGCCGAGCCATGTTCGACGCCGCCTCCCGAGCAGAGCGCGTGTTGATGGAAGCGTTTATGTATCGCTGTCACCCGCTGATGGACGCGGTCCGCGGCGCGATCGACGACGGCCGAATCGGCCAGCTCCGCATGATTCGCGCTCAATTTTGTTACCGCACATCGCGTATCGACGGCAACATCCGCTTCGATCCCGCCATCGGCGGCGGGGCGCTGATGGACATCGGCTGCTATTGCCTCGACTTCTGCCGTTTCATCACGCGTCGCGCCCCCGTGGCGGCCCATCTGGTGGGTAACCGCCACCCCACCGGCGTCGATGATTACGCGACGGCGATCTTAAAATTCGACGCCGCCCCCGCGCTGGCCGACGCCCACCCGCACCTGGCGGACCCCATCACCGCGTCGCTGAGCTTTGGCATGACCGTGCAGCTGGACAACACCGCCCACCTCGGCGGCACCGACGGGCACCTGCAGATCCCCGTCCCCTGGAAACCGCCCCAGCACGGCGCGACCTATGTCCTGGCGGGGCAAACCCCGCCCAAGCAAGACCTCGCGGCCGGAAAATCTGCCCCGCCGACGCCGCAGACCGTGACCGTTGATGCCCCCGCCCCGATCTACGGCCTGGAAGCCGATCGTTTTGCCGATGCCGTGGCGGGTCGCCGCGATCTGCCCATGACTCCGCGGGAATCGCAAGACCTCGCAGCGCTCATCGATCAGCTCAAAGGCCAAGTTTAACCCTTTCCCGTTGCCGCGAATCTGGATTGCCCCGCGCATGCGGTCGCGTTTTTGCGACTCCGCAACCCGCTACCATGGCGGGGTCATGCCCAGCCGTCTGCCCCAAGTTGTCTCCGCGCTGCGCACCGACGTCGGTCGTGTGCGGTTGGCCAACGAAGACGCGCTGGCGGCAGACGAGCGGATGAATATGTTCGTGGTCTGCGACGGCATCGGCGGTCGCCCCTCCGGCGAGGCCGCGTCCCAAATCATCGCCCACGGCTTCCCCCACGCCCTGCGTCGCCGACTCCGCGGCCTGCCCCGCCTCGACGAAGCCACCCTCAAGTGGCTGCTCGTCGACGCCGCGGTGGCGATGAATCAGCAGATGCACCAGCACAGCCAAGCCGTCCCCGCCCTGGTGGGCATGGGCTGCACCCTCGTGGCGGCACTGATCGAATCTCAGAAACTCTTCTACGTCCACGCCGGGGATTCTCGCCTCTATCTGCTACGTCAGGGCGAACTTCAACAGCTCACCACCGACCACACCCATACCGAGCAGAAATTCCGCACCGAACCCGAGACCGGCGACCTGGTAGATGCCGGCGAACGACGCTTGCTCATGCAGTACATCGGTTCGCCCGGCGACCTCGAGCCCAGTGTCGGCTCGTTCGAGCTCCAGGTCGGCGATCGCCTGCTGCTGTGCAGCGACGGCCTGACCGACCCGGTCAGCGACGCCGGCCTCCTGCGCATCCTCAGCGCCTACGAAAACCCCGACGACGCCGCCAAGGTGCTGATCAAGGCCGCCAACGCCGGCGGCGGCCCGGACAACATCACCGTCGCGGTCCTGGACTACCGCGGCCCCCGCGACGCCACCGCCGCCGACCGTCAACCGCCGACTAAGACCCCGCGCAAGCTGCCCCACGGCGTCGCCGAGCAGACCCGACTCGCCCTGGATCGCCTCGAACAAGACCTCACTTGGCTTCAACAAGGTGCCTTGGAATCCGCCCACCCACGCAAACTCACGGCGCTGGCCGCCGCCAAACGCCGCCTCGGCCCCCACGCCTACCGCGAGTTCCTCACCCGCCACCCCAACCAATCCGCGTCCCACGTCTTCCATCAATGCTGCACCGACCCCGCCTCCGATTGGCGGCAACGCTATTCCCAGCATCTCGAACAGCTCGAAACCCCCTTGCGACGCATCACGGCCGGCGGCATCCGACTCAGCCCCGTCCTCTCCGGCGACCAGACCGCCGCGATCTTCGGCGACCTCTGGCTCGGCTGGCGCCGCGTCGAACAACGCTATTTCGCCACCGTCCAACGCGATACGATCGACCCCGAAGAAACCACCCTCAATCTCCTGATCAACCACATGCTCCAATCCGTGCAGACCCTCACCGGCCTGCTCTATTTCCTGCCCCGCTTTATGCGCGAACAACGCTAAACCCGCCCCCGTGGTTTCGTTCCCCCCCGTTAATACCTCCGCAAAAAGTGCCTTTGGTGGGATGGCGTCCCGCCCGTCATCGCGGCGCAGCGGTGAAACAAGCTTCTCTCAGGGCTCGGGGCCGTTCACGGGCGGAACGTTCGTCGTACTCCAAAAAATTTCGATGCCTTCTCGCACACGTTCTCATGAATTGAAAACCGGAAGCTGAGGTATAGCGTGGTGATCCACCGTTGCTCTGGACGGTGGGTGGCCGACTCTTTGCCCCCCCACCCCCCCCCCACCCGCTTCACGCTTAACCCCCGCGGTCAACTCCGCGCACACCGAGCGATCGCCGCCGCCTTCAATAGACCGATGACCGTTTCGTCGCCCACGACCCTCCCCCCCACCGGCGCATCGGTGAGCTCCCCCCCCACTCCCCGACCATTCTTCATTCCTTTACGGATATTTCTCATGCCATGTTTGAGTCCCCCGCGTGCAACTTTCGCGACCTACCCTAATGCCATGCTGCCGACCCGTGCCCCCCGCCGCTTGAACCACCGACCGTCAATCTTTCGTTTCGTCGCCAGGGGCATGGCGGGGGCAACCGTGGGTCTGCTGCTGCTTTCGATACTGTCCCCCGTCCGCGGCCAATCGTTGACTGGCGAAGCCCAGGTCAACCTGACCGTCGAGGTCCCGGCCGACGAGCTATGGGCATCGCTCCGACAGCAGCAGGCCCAGCTCGACCGCGCCCGCGAGGAACGCCGCGTCCTTCGCCTGGCGGTGGATCGGCTGCTGGCCGAGGCATCGCCGCCGGCCCCGGCCGCGGCTCAACCCCCGCCCCCCGTCCCCGAGCGCCCCACCCCCCCCGCCTCGATCAACGGCTTCACCCCGCTCGTTAAATCCCGCGACACCCGCGTGGTCTACGTCGCCGCGGACGGCAACGACCGCAACCACGGCCGAACTCCCGACGCCCCCATGCGCACCCCGCGGAAGGCCTACGCCCGCCTCGGCGATGGCCGCGCCGACTGGCTGCTATTCAAAGCCGGCGACGTCTTCGAAGACGCCCTGGGCGAACTCACCAAGTCCGGCCGATCCGCCGAAGAACCCTTCGTCCTCGGCGTCTACGGCCCACCCGAAGACGGCCGGCCCATCTTCCACGTCCGCGACGCCCACTGGATCCACTCCAGCTTCCGCAACGATCTCAAGCATGTGGTCATCCAGGGCCTCGAAGCCGTCGCCATCGACCGCGACCCCACCCGCGAAGGCTTCGATCCCGACTCCCTCGGCGAGCTTTGGAAACAGGGCGGCATCAACCTCCTGGGTGACGACGCCGACATCCTCATCGAGGACTGCGTCCTGCGCTACTTCTCCGTGGCCCTGGTGTTTCAATCCGGCAACGGCCACGCCCCGATGCAAAGCATCCGCCTCAACCGCAACATCGTCGTCGACAGCTACAACCACTGGGACAGCAAGGTCGGTGGTCACAGCCAAGGGCTCTACGCCCAGGAAGTCGACGGCCTGCTGATCGAAGCCAACGTCTTCGATCACAACGGCTGGTCGCCACAGGTTGACGGCGCGGTGCGGACTAAATTCAACCATAACCTTTATGTCCAGACCGACTGCCGCAACGTCGCGGTCCGGGACAATCTCATCACCCGCGGGGCGTCCCACGGCCTGCAACTCCGACCCGGCGGCGAGATCACCGATAACTATTTTTCCCGCAACGCGTTGGCTTTTTTCGCCGGTTGGCATCACTCCACCGTGGTGGGCAACATCGTCACCTCGTCTGATGACATAAGCCCGCAAGAGCCCCGCGGTCTGGGCATCGAGATCATGCCCTGCTACGAAGCGGTCGTCGCCCACAACATCTTCGCCCGGAAACGCGGCACCGCGGAGCACGCCAAAGCGATCGATATCAAATGGGATCGGTGGTACATCGATTACCTCGCGGGCAACGAGTTCAACGTCAAGCTCTACGACAACAAGGTGTATGACTGGCCCGCCTACGCCGGCCGTGAACCCACCATCCGGATCGACGCGGCGGCACGGATGCGCGTCAACGAGAACAACCCCGTCGATGATCCCGCCTGGATCGAGCCGCGCCGAGACGCTGGTCCGTACATGGGCACCCTCGGCCAAGACCCCACTTTCGAAGCGTTCATGGACGCCGCCCGCTCGCGACCGCGGGGGCAATGGGACCCGGCCTTCTCCGCGGCGGACTTGCTGGACTACATCCGCGGCGGCTTCGTGACCGATTGACCCGGCTTTCTCACGTTGACGATCCCGGCCTGCCGGGCGATCATGCTTCCCCGGCCGCCGTCCGCCACCGACTCGACCCACGCTCCGTAGGGACCCGCCATGAAAATCGCCATCGCCTGTGACCACGGCGGATTCCCGCTCAAGCAACCCCTGATCCAGGTCATCGAATCGATGGGACACGAACTCATCGACCTGGGCGCCCACGAACACGACCCCCAGGACGACTACCCCGATTTTGCCCGTTACATCGGCACCGCCATCCAACACGGCAACGCCGACAAGGGCGTCCTGCTCTGCGGTTCGGGCGTCGGAGCCTGCATCGCCGCCAACAAGATGGACGGCATCCGCGCCTCGGTCTGCCACGATGTCTACTCCGCCCACCAAGGGGTCGAACACGACGCGATGAACGTGCTCTGCCTCGGCTCGCGGATCATCGGCCCCCAGTTGGCGGAAGACCTGGTTAAAGCCTTTGTCGCCGCCACCTTCAGCGGCGAAGAACGCCACAAACGGCGCCTCGAAAAAGTCAACGCCCTCGAAAATGCGGGCTAGTGTTCCCACTCCCTCCCGGTTTTAGCAGTTTCTAATCGATTCGGCACATGGGGACCTGAGGTTCTTGCGCTTATTTCAATGCGGTAATAAAGATATTGTTGGCTCGATTGGCTTAATTTATATCGGTTTGTTATTATCTACTTGACTTCCTCCGTTCGTACCGTTTTTTCCGAAAGTTCGCATGATTCCCGGCATCTCCTACTGGTCCTTTGAAAAAGGACTCGAAAACACGCTCCCTATCGCTTCCGCGATCGATCAGGCCAAGGCCGTGGGTTTTAAAGCCCTCGAGCTTGGTATCGGCACCGAAGGGGTGTTGACCACCGAATCGACCGAAGATCAATGCCGCGCGATCCGTCAGCAGATCGACGATGCCGGGCTGCATTGTTCGACCGTTGCGGCGGGTATCAGCTGGGGATGCAATCCCGTCAGCAACGACCCCGCGGTCCGTCAGCGGTCCAATGATCTGATGGAAGCGGCCCTGCAACGCGTCGCCTGGCTGCGCGGCGAGGCTTTTCTTTACGTTCCGGGGATCGTGGGCTGCCCATTTGTGCCCGACGAGAAGGTCCGTTATGACCATGCTCTTGACCGTTCCCGGGAAAATATCACGCGGCTGCTGGGTACCGCGGAATCCGTCGGCGTCGATCTCTGTCTGGAAAACGTCTGGAACGGCATGCTGCTCTCGCCCGTTGAACTCCGCGATTTTATCGACAGCTTCGGCAGCGATCGCCTCGGCGTCTACTTCGACGTGGGCAACTGTCTGGGCTACCACCAGCACCCCCCCCACTGGATCGAACTGCTGGCCCACCGGATCAAACGGGTCCACGTCAAAGACTTCAAACATCATTTCGACTGGCAGGGCAACTACGACTTCTGCCGATTGGGTGAAGGCGACGTGCCATGGCCCGAAACTATCGCGGCGCTCCGAAGCATCGGCTACGACAAAACCATCATCGCGGAGATGCTGCCGCCCAAGGCCGGTGTCGTTGAACATACCGCCGATCAGCTTCGACAAATTTTGGCCTGACCCTGAAATCACCCTTCGGGCCAACCGTTCCGCCATCGCAATTTAGCTCTTCTATAGAAACGCAAACTATGACCACCACCGACCAACCCCTCCGCATCGGCGTCATCGGCCTGGGCATGATGGGCTCGACCCACCTCGACGCCTACGCCGAAAATGCCACACGTAAAAGTCCTCGCCGTGGCCGACCGCGACGAAGATCGTCTCAGCGGCAAGTCTTCGGCCGGGGGCAATATCGAGGGGCAAGCCCAGGGCGGTTTCGATTACCACAACCCTGATCTACGCAAATATCGCGATGCGGCCAAGCTCATCGCCGACGCCGATATCGACGTGGTGGACATCTGCCTCCCGACCCCGTTGCATCTGCCCATCGGCCTCGCTTCGCTCCGGGCGGGTAAACACACGCTGATCGAAAAACCGCTGGCCCGAACTTATGCCGAAGCGCAGCAACTCGCTGCCGCGGCTGAACAAGCGTGGACCAAGCATCAGGTCGTGAGCATGTGCGCCATGTGCATGCGGTTCTGGCCCGGCTGGGACTGGCTCAAAGATGCCGTGGTTCAGCAGACCTACGGCCCGGTGCGCGGCGCCATGTTCCGCCGCGTCGCCCAGTTCCCCGGCGGGCCGTTTTACAGCAACGGCGAGGCCTCGGGCGGCGCGATCCTGGACCTGCACATCCACGACGCCGACTTCGTCCGCCACCTCTTCGGCGAGCCGGCGGGCGTTCATACGGCGGGTTACAGCAAACTCACCGGCGAGCCCGATCACGTGTCAACGCATTATCAATTCGACCCCAACACCCCCGGGCTGGCGGACGACGCGATCGTCTCGGCCGAGGGCGGCTGGGCGATGGCCGACGGCTTCGGCTTCTCCATGCGCTACACCGTCAATTTCGAATCCGCCACCGCCGACTTCGATCTGGCGCGAGGCGATGCCGCCCTGCAACTTCACCAAGAAGGCCAATCCACCGATATCCAGCTCGCCGACGGCATGGGCTACGACCACGAGATCGCCTATTTCCTCGACTGCGTCCGACAGGGCAAGCCCGCCCAACGTGTCACGCTCGAAGATGCGGGCGGCAGCGTCAAACTCATCGAAGCCGAGCGCGCGGCGATCTCCAAATAATCCGGCACCGCATTGCTGATCACCGGTTACCACCACTCACCCTTCGCTCACCGGCGGCGACGCAATATCATTGTGCCGGCAACCACCCATAGGGTCAACCCGGTGGGCTCGGGGATGACATACACCAGCGCCGCATCGTTGCCCGACCCCGCCAGGTAATTCACTGCGAAGTTGTAAGTGTTACCACCGAAACGACCGACGATCGCTGCGCTATTGGCGAAGGCTCCGAACACCGGCGCGATGCCATCCTGGTCGAGAAACACCCACGAACCGCTTGCGGTCGGAGCACTGCGAAGGGAAATTTCAAGGATCCCGGCCAGGGTGGCTTGGCCGGCAACGGTCACCACATCGATCCGGTTCAAGCCGGCATCGAGATCGATCTGCAGCTTTCCACCTGCATGGATTGTGAGATCGTCGGTGGCAAAAGAGCCGATACCAAATGCGGTGGCCGAATCTCCCGGCAGTAGAATCGCATCTTTCTGAATTACCACGCTCCCATTGATCCCACCGCCACCCGCTACCCCACCGGCCGCAATGGTCAGCCCCGCGATGTTATTGACCTGATCAAAGACAGCCAGGCCCTCACCGATCTTGGTCAACGTTTGAGCGTTATAAAACCGTCCCTGGTCTCCGCCGAACGTGACGGTGGCATCTCGGTCGATTCGGATTGTGGTGTCACCTCGCAGCGCGATTCTCTCGGCCAGCAGGTGATCACCGCGACTGGCGTGAATCGCTCCTTGGCCATTGGTGCCGGTCCCTTGAATGTGAAAGTGTTCGGCCGAGGTCAGGCCCGGGCCGGTCAGTTGCAGGGTCGCCCCGTCTTGGACGGTCGTCTTGGTAGTGCTGAGAAAGCCGCCGCTGCCGAAGGCCTCCCCGCGATCGACGTTGAGTATGCCCGCCGCGACGACGATTTGACCGGTGAACGCGGAATTGTCGCCGTCGAATTTGAGCGTGGCCTCGCCGGTCTTGGTCAGCGTTTGATCGCCGACCAGGTTCGCGTTGAGTCTGCGCAAACGTTTGGCTGTCAATTAAACCGCCGCCGTCCGCGACACGAAGTGCGCCGCTGCCCTGCAGGATCTGGAACGGCCCGCTGCCGTCGATCGTCCGGGCAAAGCGGATCCCCGCGAACGTGATTTCGTCGTTGACTGTGACCAGCGAAGCCGCGGTGGTCGGGGTTCCAAAAACCGCGACCGAGTCGGCGTCGCTTTCCCACGTGAAGTTAAAACCATCGCTATAGAAGAGCGGCCTCTCGTTGTCCCACGACCCCCCGCCCTGCTGCACTCCCGCGGCGGCAAAGTCGCCGTCCCAGGTCAATTCGGTTCGTGCAATCGGTGAACCAAAAATATCGCCGGTCTGCTCCAGGACCCAGGCGTAACGGGCCGCGACGTCGGCATCGACAAATCCGGTCCCCCCCACCGCGCCGAAGGTGGCCCCCGCGACGTACCAGTTGTTTTGGTGTTGCAAAAACATCGGGCCGCCCGAGTCTCCGGGGGCGGTGGTCACTTCAAAAGCCGTGGACCGCTCGGCGGTGTTGTCGTGATCAAAAATCAGGCTCGGCCCCAGGTTGCCGACGGTCTGCTTGCGGTCGATGATGTTGGTCCCCGCCCGACGGTTCTCGAACGAGGGGCCACGGCTGGTCTGCGAATTAGCGAGACTGCTATATTGGCCCCACCCCACCTTCCAACCCAGTTGTCCGATCGTTTGGTGTCCGGGGTTGGGCGCGATGAACGGCACGCTCGAAGGCAACTGCTGATTCGCATCGAGCTTGATTAGTGCTAAATCACTACCGGCCTGGCTCGACGCTGGTGCCGTTATACGATTGCCCGTTGAGGAAAAAGGTGCTCCGCTCACCATCTCCCACCACGTGGCGGGCGGTCATCACCCACCCCGGGGCGATGGCGACGCCCGTGCCGCCGGGGCTCACGATCCCGACCCCGGCAAATTGCCCCTGCTGGGCCAGACTTTTGACCGTGGCATCGGTGATGTCGCTGCGCAGACCACCGCGGCGGCGGGCAGTGTTCGCGGCGGCAAGTAAAGCTCCGACACTCAAACCCGCGAGGGTCTGTTTCCAAGTTGGGCCGTGGTTAACCATTGCGTTTGCTAGTTTTTTCATTTTTCTCCCCAAAGCGATCATGATCCAGTCCGTTCACTCGGGTTCGTTTGCGTCAAAGTTCCAGCGTTTGAGCGTGCTGCCGTCGGGCGACGTCAGTTCGATCCAGTCAATTTGGATCGTGCCCGCGGCCTGTCCAGGGTCGATACGCAGAGCAACGAGCTTGCCCTGGACCGGCAACGCCACGGCGTACTCCTGCCACTGTCCATCGTGTTGCAGATCGAAATCAACCGAGTGGCCCGCGAAGCCGCGCTGTTGGCTGGACGACCAGAACACCTGGCCCGCCCCATTGGTGGCGATCTTCATCCGAATCTTGAGCTCGACGGGGCCTGCGGCGTCGGGCAGTTCCTGCGTGCGGAACCCCGGGTCTTGGGAGGTACAGGTGACTTGGAGCACGCCGTCGGCGAGGCTCAATTCCGACTTGGGGTTGGCCAACCAGCCTTCGATCGGATTGTCGGCACCGGCGGCCTGACCCACAGCAACGGCGCGGACGCCGCGGTCCCCGCACCGGTGATGGGATTAAATGCCGACGGGTCGTAATTGGTGTTGGCCGGGGGGACCGGGGTGTCGGTGTCGCGCAGGTGCTGCGCGATGGCAGCGTCGAGTTCTTGAACCAGTTCCGGATGTTGCGACGCAAGATTGTTTGTTTCGCCGAGGTCGTCTGCCAAATTATAAAGTTCAAACTGGTACGGCCGCTCGCCGTCGCGGTCGTATCGCCGGATCAACTTCATGTCGCCGCGGATCACCGCCGAGGCCGACACGTTGCCGGGCTTGGGCACGTAGTGCGGGAAATGAAAGAAGGTCGTGTCCCGGGCAAACGGCTGGTTGTCCAGCAAGCCCGCCAGACTTTCACCATCAAACGATGCGGTGGCGGGCTTGTCCAGCTCAGCCATCGCCAAGAGCGTCGGGTAAACGTCGATCGTGGAGACTAGTTGGTCACTGGTCGATCCCGCTTCGGTCACGCCCGGCCAATGCACGATAGCGGGCACTCGGATGCCGCCTTCGTGGATGTTGCCTTTGCCTGATTTGAGCGGTGCGTTGTTGGTGGGTGTCGTGCCATCGACCTCGTCGTACATGTTGCCGCCGTTGTCGGACCAGAACACGATGATGGTGTTCTCTGCAATACCCAGGGCTTCGAGCTGGTCGAGGACTCGGCCAACGTTGTCATCCATCGTCTCAATCATCGCCGCCCATCACCGGCAGGTCCTGATAGCCACGCGGGTCGGTTTTGCTTTTGTATTTATCGATCAGCGGGTTCTTGCCCTGGAACGGGGCATGGACCGAATAAAACCAGAGGTTGAGCAAAAAAGGCTTGTTTTTCTGGTGATTTTGCTGCATGAAGCTTAGCGCTTCATCAGTGATTGCATCATCGATGTGGGTGCCCGCGGGACGCTGGGGGAGTGTGTCTGTCGCCAGGGAGAGAAGAATCCGCCGGGAGGCCCCGGGTTGCCCCGGCCGCCGACGACCACATCGAAGCCCTGGTTTTCAGGCATGTAAGGCGGCTTGCCGAGGTGCCACTTACCCATAAACGCGGTGGCGTAGCCCGCGGCTTTGAACGCCTTGCCATAGGTGTCTGCATCGTTCGGAAGCTCACGCCGAGAGTCCGGCACGAGGTAAGCCTGCCACGCGGGGCCTTGGCCCGAATAGAGCGGACGGTTGGAAGGAAGCGTCGGCAGGTGGCCGACCGGGGCGGTCATGCCCATACGGTGCGGGACCTTGCCCGTCAGCATGCTCAACCGGGTGGGCGAACAAAGCGGGCTGGCGGAATAGGCGTTGGTAAAACGCACACCCAGCGCCGCGAGGCGATCAATGTTAGGCGTGTCGTAGTATTCACTGCCATACACCGCGGCATCCATCCAGCCCTGGTCGTCAGCCAACATCACAATGATGTTGGGCTTATCCGCGGCAGCTTCCGCCGATGCGGAGAGCATGGTCAAAAGTGAAAGCAACAGCAATGCACCTGGCCAGTGTGTCTTGATACTTTGGCAGAACATGAAGATGACTTTCCAAAAGTTTGTGAAACTTAAAGTAACAAATTAATTCACGAGTGAGCTGATACGGTCGTGATACCAATCGATGGCGGGTGACCACTGCTCCGGGTTGCCGGGGGGTTCGCGGTAGTGGTTTAGCGGCTGACGCTCGAGCAAGTTGGGGGATGGTGATGAAGGGGTCTTCGAAGCGGTCCATCCACTGACGGGTGAGTCGTTCGAGTTCTCGCTGAACCGGTTGGCATTCGGGGTGGCCGAAGAGGTTGCGCTGTTGATGCGGGTCGTCACGCCGGTTGAAGAGCACTTGGTTAAACGCGTTGCCGGGCCGATCGGGTGGTCCCATCGCGAAGGACCATTCGCGGGTGATCACGCCGCGAAAGACCGGCCAGGAGATCATGAGCATCGTGATCGATTCGACTGCATCATCCCGGCCATCGCGGATCGATTGGGCCAGGTTCTGGCCATGCAGACCGGGCGGGGCATCGAGGTCGAGCAGGCCCAGCAGCGTGGGCATCAGGTCGAGGGTGCTGAAGAGTAAATCGCTAGTTTTGCCGGGCGAAAGCTTGCCGGTCTGACGCATAAGCATCGGCACACGGGAGGAGGTGTCATGGATCGGCCGCTTGGGTTTCGGGCAGCCGTGTGAGCCGAGCATATCGCCGTGATCGGAGGTGAAGACGACGAGGGTGTTGTCATCGAGATTGAGCTTTTCGAGGCTGTCGAGCAGTTTGCCGAAGGCCCGGTCGATGCCGGTGCACATCGCGTAGTAGTCGCGGAGCTGGGCTTGCCGCTGGGGCGAGTCTTCGACGCCGGGGCGGAGCGGCAGGGGTCGGTCGCCGTAGGGCTCGGCTAATTCGCTGGGGTAGTGGCTGTAGTTGTAATGCGGGTGGGCGGGGGGGCCTTGATGCCGTGGTCGTGTGGCGGATGCCAGGAAACGAACAGAGCAAAGGGCTGGTCTGTCTTAGCGGCGTCCTGCAGAAACGTGATGGCCTGGTCGGTTTGGCCGTCGGGCTGCCACTGGTCGTAGATCGTTTTTTCGCCGGCGTCGTTGTAGTAAAAGCTGTGGCCGGCTCGGAACTCGGTGGTGCAGTTGTCTGTATAGAAAGTTCCATCGAATCCTGCACGCAGTGGGCCGGTGGGGATCGGCCGATTGCGGTCGCCACCCCGCAGGTGCCACTTACCGATATACCCGGTGCGGTAGCCTTGCGATTCCAGCACCTCGCCGAGGTGCGGCCCGGCGGCGGGGCAGAGGGCCATGTCATTTTCAAACGCCCCATTGTGCAACGGGTGCTTGCCAGACATCAGGATGCCACGGTAAGGCGTACAGACCGGCGCGTTGCTGAAACAATGGGTAAACCGCACGCCTTGCGAGGCAAACGCATCGGTCCGCGGCGTATGGATGTCCGGATTGCCATTGCAACCCAGCATGTCATAAGACTGCTGATCGGAGAAAACGAAGAGCAGGTTGGGCTGATCTGGGCGAGCGTTATTTGCAAAAGCTCTGACGGCATGTTGAGTTTTACAAGCTAACATCCCTCCGGAGGCGACTGCCGCCGCAGAAACGGCGGTCTGCTTTAAGAACTCGCGGCGAGGTGTATAGTGCAGATCACGATTCATTGATAAGACTCAATTCAACGAAGCACGCTTTCAAACGACTTTAACAAATCAAAGACCAGGCTAAACCTATTATGCTTGTGAACTGAAATATACACGTGATCGCCGCGGCCAAGATTAATTGCCAGCGATCGATTTCGTCACGTTACTTTGAACCATTTTGGCATTTCCTTCGTTAAACGCACCGCCGCCTTCGACTCTTGCGAACAAGTTATCATTGTTAACTGCCGGAGCGTTGCCGTAACGGGTATTAAATCCATCAGGAGTTGAGCTAAATTCTGCACTGCCGTCATTACGCTGCACCGTGCCTTCCCATTCACCGCTGCCGATCTCGGTCCACACGCTGTGATAATCAATTGTGCCGAGGGTAGCATTGTCGGCGTCCATGCCCGAGTCACTGATCGCCCGGTCGGACATCATGATGGCCGCGGTATTGGCCGTGTCCTGCCATTCGATTCCGCGTGGCGATGGTTGCCATTTCACGGGGGGGGATTCGGGCCAAATCGCATTAAAGGTTCCGGTATCACTTACCCGGTGAGCCGAGATTTCTAGCATTGCGTAGGAATAATTAGCCACGGTGACATTGGGCGCAGGTGCAGCCACGGTGGGGTCGGCCAACTCTTTAACATCATCGGCAGGGTTAAGCATGTATTCGGGGGGAAAGAAGTTGGACTCGAGCATGACCGCCAGCCTTCGCAAGGGATGCACGCCAACGGCCGGAGTGCGGTACGTCGAATTGCTGTCACTCACATGGGCGATGCTACCGCCACCGGTTAGTGGCTGGCCATCGCTGCCGATACCAGGAAACCAACCCTTATTTTCTTGAGCAAAAGTAAACATGCCTTGATGAATACCGCGGAACTGCGTGCTGTTTTTGAGTTGCCGGGCGGTGGTACGTGCAGCACCCAGGGCCGGGAGGAGGATGCCGATCAACAGAGCGATGATCGAGATCACCACAAGCAGTTCGATAAGGGTGAATGCTTTGATTTTGCGGCAATTTGTCATAGGAAGTCCCGATCTGATGAGATATGAGTTGGAAAAAGTGAACCACCATGCCGAGTCGATTGCATGAAACAGAGGCCGCGATGGCGGCAGTGAACGTCAGGGGAGCTGCGCGTTGCTCAGCTGCCGAACCGCCATCTTGGTATTCGCCGAGTTAATGAGGCCCGGCTCGATGTTGGCGTAGATCTGATCGGTGGGATTGGCAGGGGCCTGGTCGTAACGCGTGTTTTCTAAGACCGAAGTGGGTGAATACTCAACGTGGTTGTCGTTGTAGGTCACGCTGCCCAACCAGTCGCCGGGCTCATCACCCCAGACACTCTGATGGGTGTCGGGCACGCCGTTGAGCACGCCCGGGCCGGTCAATAGTCGATCGGTGATCGCGACGGCCTGGGTGTTGAGCGTTTCAGACCATTCAAGACGACGCTCGAGGTCGGCCGCCAGACTCGCCGCCCCCGTCCCGCCGGAGTAAATCTGGGGCAGGGCGTATGAATAGTAAAAGTTCCCGGTCGATTGGACGGCCCCGTTGTTGTTCACGTTGCCCAGCGAGACATCCCAAGGCTGCACGTCGGTCCGGACTTCGCCGGGGCTGATGAGATAGTCCGGCGTGAAGAAGTTGCCGTTGAGCATCATCATGAATCGTGCGGAAGGCTGGGCCCCGGTGCTCGCGCCGGGGTTTTGGTAATTGTCGATGAGATTTGCACCGGTGTTGGTGACGAACACATCGGCCGGGATGCTGCCGCGGGGATTGATCACGCCGGGGAAGTAGCTCTTGTTGGATTGAGCAAAGGTGACAAAGCCCTGATGGATGCCGCGGACCTGGGTGCTGTTTTTCAATTGTCGCGCGGTGTCGCGGGCCGCACCCAGAGCGGGCAGCAAGATGCCAATGAGCAGCGCGATGATCGAGATCACGACGAGCAATTCAATCAGGGTAAAAGCGCAGATGCGGCGATGACGGATCATAATCGGCCTTTGATAATGAGAGTCGAGACGGAAAATGAAAGAAACCAAGTCGATAAATAGATGATGCGAAAGAGAACTATCTAATGTAGACTTCAACAGTCCCAAGTGTCTAGACCAAGGATAGTCTAATTGCGACAAAAGTCAAGTATATTCAACTATAAAGCTTTATTGTATAGACCATGTTCAAGGGACGGCGATATCTTAGTGTTAAATAAGGGTGTTCCCGATCTAAGCGGAATCTAACGCTGCACTCCCATCCGTTTCAACCCATTTCTGCCAGGAATCTACGATTGATGTATTTATTTCGAACGGGTCATACAGGTTTTAATCACCGATGTTGTCTGCTTGGGTATCGATTCGTGTTTGTGCTGATAGCCGGGCTCATCGCCGCGGGGTCGGGCACAAAGGGTCAGCCCATCGGCCCATCCACGACGGCGGGTTCGCCGGCCTCCTTGCCGTCGGCGGGGAGCCGACCCAATGTGCTGTTGATCATGGCCGACGACCTGGGCTTTGCGGATCTGGGCAGTTACGGCGGCGAGATCGACACGCCGCACCTGGACCGCCTGGCGGCGGAAGGCGTGCGGTTTACACATTTTCGGGTCGCACCGATGTGCACGGTGTCGCGGGTGGCGCTGTTGTCGGGCCTGCCGTTTAACGGTGGCAGCACGGGGGCCTACCGCCACGCGGTGCCGTTTCCCCAACTGCTGCGCGAGGCCGGGTACGCGACGATGATGACCGGCAAGTGGCACGCCGGGAGCCCCAACCCGCGGCAGCCCCCGGTCTTCGATCGTTTTTTTGGGTTCATGGGTGGGATGACCGACAGCTTCGTCGGCGGCCCGGGGTGGTTCGACGGGCCGCGTCCGTTTACCGAGTTTCCGCCCGATTTTTACGCGACCGACGCCTTCGCCAACCGAGCGATCGAGTACATCGACGAAGCGACGACCCTCGGCTCGCCGTGGTTCATGTTCGTGTCGTTCAACGCTCCCCATCATCCCTGCCAAGCCCCGCAGGCCACGGTGGAAAAATACGAGCAGCGCTATTTGGCGGGCTACCAAAAGATTTACGCCCAGCGTCTGGCCAAACAGCGGGCCCTGGGCCTCATCCCGGCGGACATGGCCCTGCACCCTCCCGGGGCCGAGGTGCGACGGTGGGAGGACCTGCCCGAATCGCGGCAGAAAATCGAAGCCCAGCGGATGGCGGCCTACGCCGCGGCCGTCGATGAAATCGACCAGAACGTCGGCCGCATGCTCGCCCACCTCGACCAGCGCGGCCTCGCCGAGAACACTATCGTCTGCTTTATCTCCGACAACGGCGGCGACTACAACAACGGCAACCGCCTGACCGACGCGCAACAAATCCCCTGGCACCCCGGCGCCAACCCCACCCCCAACAACGGCTGGAGCTGGGTCAAAAACGCGCCCTTCCGCTCGTTCAAACACTCATCGTTCGAAGGCGCATTGGCCTCGCCTTTGATTCTGCGTTGGCCCGACGGGCTGCAACTCGAGGCCGGCAGTCTGGTGCACACCCCCGCCCACATCACCGACTTCTATCCCACGCTCCTCGAACTCGCCGGCCGCGACTACCCCGACCAGCACCAGGGCAAAGACCTGCTTCCCCTGGCGGGCACCTCGTGGCTGCCGCTAATGGACGATCAGCTCGATCTGCACCGGCCCCGCCCCGACTTCAGCTGGTACGAGACCTCCCGGGCATGGACCCAAGAGGAATGGAAAGCGGTCCAGCTCTACGACGGCCCGTGGCAACTTTTTAACCTCAACGTCGATCGCGGCGAAACCCAGGACCTGGCGGCCACGCATCCCGAGCGTTTGCGGACCATGGTTCAGCAGTGGCAGCAGCAGGCGGAAATCGAAGGCGTCACCCCGCAGACCCCGGCCACCTCTTTCCCTCCCGCCTCGGCCGAGCAACCCGGGTGGGGTTGGCACCGCCTGCAGATGGTCACCGGCGATCAACTCGCGGCAACGATCCCCGCCAACGGCCAAGTGGATGCCCCCGCAACCACGACGCTCGAACTCACTTTCGAAGCCCCGCTCAGCTTCGCGCACAGCAACGGCCGGGGCATTCGGCTGTTTGCGGTCGCAGACGAATCCGCCCCCGTCTGGCAGGCCCGCCCCACCTCCGATCACCCCGCCCAGGGCCAACGCCGCATCGTCTTCGATGACTTGCCGACGCTGGACCCCGACGCGGCCTACTTCGTGGAATGGGATCCGGGCTGGGTCCAGGTCGGCGGCCAACCCGTCGGCCCGCTCAACGACGGTGCTTATTGGTGGTGCTTCCGCACCGCCCCGAAGCCTTAGCCCCGTCACATTCACGCACCTAAACACTCGGCCTCTCTCCGTGTCTCGCAACCTCCTGGCACGCTCTACGTGCATCCACCGCCTCAATCTCGCCACCAGATGGTGGGCAGATAAAACAATTAAATCTTTGACAAATACAAGCTCTTTGACGCCGCCGCAGGTATTACGGCGTTGTTCTTCATCCGGGTGGCAGGCACGATGAATGATCCACCTTCAAAATCTTGCGTAAACTGATCCTGTGTCTGTCGGCAGCGAAATGCCCGGCTGAAAACCCATCTCACCACATAATAAATTTTCCCGCTACACCCGAGGTCCTGGTGTGCAGATGCGTGCCGCCCGCCCCCCGGTACGAAATAATCGTGCAGGCAGACTTCCCGTGACCCTCTCCCCGTCTTTGCGTTTCCTACCTCGGTGATCGAATGGAGATCTTCGCCTGCCGTCCCCGCCTCCCCCTATTTCTTCCCCCCCCACCCCCCTACCCCCCCGTCCCCTAAGTGCGCCAAAATAACCCGCCTTGCGGCGGGCTATTCAAACTTAATTAATCGGGATGTGAATCAGCGACGCCGACGGGTGACAAGGGCAAGTCCGCCCAGACCCAGCAAGGCCAGCGTGGCGGGCTCGGGCACGGTGGTGACGCGGATGTAGTCGAGTGCGAAGCTGTTGTTCTGCACGTTCGGGCCGCCGACGGGGTCGAAGCGGATGTTGCTAATGGGTGTAGAACCCTGGGCAGTGATGTCAGCGGTCACGATGAAGAAGCCGTCGGTCGAGGGCGTGGCGACAAAGTCGCCGGGGTTGATTCCGTTGGCAAGCACGGTGCCGTTGGCGATGAAGATCAATCCCAGCGGGTCGAAGACCGGCAGCGGAGTTCCAAGGGTGCTATCGGTCTCCTGGATGCGGAATTCGAGAGTGCTGAAGGTTTCGCCGGCGGGCGGGGCAATGGCACCACCGTTATTCGCAAAGTTCTTAAACAGTTGCGGGTCGGCACTGCCGGCACTGACCGTGCCGTTAAGGAATCCGGATGCGGTATCGAGCAGGGGGATGTTGGCTTTGGTGAAATTTTCGACGTTGCCATCGTCGTTGAATTCGCCAAGCGAGATCACCTCGGCCGAGGTCGTGCCGGCCAAACACAAGGCCGCCGTGGCCGATAGGCATTGAACAAATTTAAGCATGAGTCGATCCTCCAAGTGTAGAAAAAGAAGCAATGGTCTAGACACAGTCAGAATGCTAAGCGGACGCCACGTGCCGGTTTACCGCAGAAGGCATATCTGTACGGTTAATTTAGCAGATAGAACGATAAGATCAAGGGGTAAACCGCAAAGATCAGCAAAATTTTGCGTTAATGGGCTATACCATGAGGCGATGTTGCTATTTCTTGTATTAGGTGGGTTCACGGTCCGGGAATGACCGCAAAATCGATGGAACCCTGATGGGCGTTGCCCGTTTCGTCTCCGCGGTGAAGTCGGGCCAAACGTTCGGTAATCACATGAGCCTCCTCCGAAGCCGTGAGATCGAAACCGGGCGGCAGATTCACGATTACTTCCAAGCCGTCCGCGGGAAGTTGATTCCTCAAGACCACGCGGTACTGGCGCGGAGCGTCGGCCGAGCAGGGCAGCGTCGTTGCAAAACCCGGCAGCGGCGTCCCTTCGCGCTGAACCTCCAGCGTGACCGTCCCGTCGGCGGGACCTGTGCCCGCCCAGGTGAGGTGAAATTGCTGACCGACGTCAAAGTCTCCGAGGGGATACGACATCTGGATGCCGCCATCGGGCTGCCGGCGAGTGTTGCCGCGGACCGTGGCGAGGGTGATCGCGCTGCGAAAAGGGACCGTGTAGACCGAGCCCTGCCATTGCCCCCGCTCGTCGAGGCTTTTGAGCAGGCCGGTCCGTTGCGGGCCGGTGCCGATGACGGCGATGTCGTATCGCTGGGTGTTGGTGGTCACCGCCTCCACCCGCCCCACCCCGCCGGCCAGTCCCGGCGCGGCCGCTGTTCGGTGAGCAGCTGCTTGACCGCGGCGGTCATCGAAGCGTTAAACCCCTTGTCGTGATCCGCCGGCCACTTCATCGCGTGGATCGCGGTGACCCCGTGGTCGAAGAGGTGCCGCAGCTGCTGCGTGGCGAGTCCGACGTTGGGCGTGAGCGCTTGGTACTCCCCCATGACGATGCTTTGAAATCCCGAGGACTCGGCCGCCTTGAGCATGTTCGACGGCTTCTTGAACCAGACGCCGTAGCGGGTAAAGCCGAATCCGACCCCGGCCGAGAGGGCGTAGTCCACCGGCGTGATGCGGGCTTTGCGATCCGAAAACGTCTGGGTCGAGCCGACGGCAAAGGTATCGGGGATCTGGTGACTTTTGATCAATTCGGGCGGGAACCCCGCCGCCAAGGCCGCGAAGAAGCTGTCGCCGATCCGCCGATTGACCACGTACCGCTGGTACATGATCCATTCCAGGTAGTACCGATTGCGGGTGTCGTAGACGTCCCACCGGCCACGTCCCTGATTGCGGGGTGCGTCGAAGACGTCGGGGGGCAGGTCAAATTTTTTCGTGATCGCCGCGTCATCGCCGTGAAGCCGACGGAGATACTCACGAAAGCCCTGCACCATCAGCGGGTGAAAATCGCCGACCGACCCCGCATCGCCGATGGCGATCTCGTGTTCGTGGTTCGGCTCGAGCGTCAACATCCGTTCGGGCGATTCGCGGAAGCGGACCGCCAATCGGCGGAGGAACTGCTGGAGCGGGACAAAGTAAAGCTGATCGAGCGCGGTGTCGCCGTAGGCGTAGGTGAAGGTGTGGAATTGGTTTTGCTTACCGAATTCGCCGTAGGCCTGCGGCTGGTTCTCCCGGTTGAGCGCGAGAAAGCGTGGCCGCCCGGTGGCGGGGTCGTTGCGCTGGGCCCAGGGGTTGGCCCGGTCCCAGTTCATCCGGTGGGTGATGGTGGGTTCCCACAGCCGCAGAGGTTGCTGATTGAGCGGGCGTAGATGGGGCTCCCAGCGGGCGACGGTGGCGGCTTCGATCTTCGGCCAGATGTCGGGCTGGTCCCACGCTTCGGCGGGCGTGAGCGAGGGGTTGCCCAGGTCCATCCGCAGGTGAGCATAGTCCTGCACGACGCGGACATAAGGCCCGCCGTGCTCCTGCGGCGACCAGTGGCCGGGGCTAATCCAGAATTGATTTTCGTGCAGGCCCACGTCGGTAGGCGGCTGGGCCTGATTGGCTTGGAGGCGTTGAACCAGCGAACGCACCGGGCGATCTTGCACCGCCACGCGCTGATCGGGGCCGAAGTGACTGGGATAGACCCGGGCGTCGCGGTCCAGGTCGACGAGGGTCGCGGCGTCGGCGGATCGCTGATGGGCGTCAAACGTGAGCAATTCATGATCGGGCCGGGCGTGGACCATGATTCGGCGGGGGGCGTGGCCTGCGCCGGCGACGGTGCTCAAGGTCAATTCTTGCCGGGGGGGCAAGTCCAGGTCGGTCGTCAGCAGCGTCGCGCCGGCGAGGCTGAGAATGACCAGCGGGGTGGTCCGGGGCCCGGAGGTGCGAGGGACCACCGCCAGTTCGTCACCCGGCTGGTCGGCCAGAAAATCGCCTAGTTGCAGTAGCAGCGGGCGGTCGTCGCCGAAGGGCGAGGCAATTTCACTCTGCAATCCGCCGGCGGGATTGAACACGCGGATGATGGGTGACCGCCGGGGATCGTGGGGCGTCGCCGCGATCAGGGGGCTGCCCCCGGCGTCGCTTCCCGCCGCCACCACCACCCCGCCGCGCAACGACGGGTCGAACGCGATGAACTGGGCTTCGCAGATGCCGTACCGATTAAGCACGCGGATGATGCTGCGGTTGGTGATATCCGGGCCCTGCCCGACCACGAGACGCGGCGGCAGCGCGACCAGCGGTGCGGCCGCGTCGCCCTGGACCCGGGCCAAGCGCGTGGCCAGGTCCAGCCGTTCGTCCATGACCCAATGCACCGTCGCGGACGCGGCGTCAATTTGCCGCAGAGACACGCGATCGCCGGCCCGCTGGGCCGCGCCAGTGCCGGGCAGGGTCATGCCGACCGCCAGGCCTAAGCGTAAAAGAATCATTCGGCCACCCGATAAGCGTCGGGAACCATGCGCATCAAGCCCCAAAGTCATATTGCTTCCCCCACGACCGGCTCGACGGCGGGGAGACTCGCCTGTCCACGACGGGCTTCGAGTTTGCGTCGCGTTTCCTCGGCCCGTGCCCGACTGATGGGATAGAAAATAAAGACGAACAGCGCGATCACCAGCCCGCCGCCCTGACACAGGATGAGCGTCAACAGCATCCGCGTGCCGATCTCGTCGCTGACGCCCCCCGCGGTTTCTGCCGCTTGGGCATCGAACCCGATAAATTCCAGCAGGTAGCCGCCGCAGAGCACCGTAAAAGCAAACGCGATCTTGCGGCCAAACCCCTGGGCGGCGCCAAACATCCCTTCCCGTCGTCGGCCGGTACGCAGCTCATCCTCGTCGCAGATGTCGGCGGTCATGGAGTCGATCATCAGCCAACAACCCTGCCCGCCCAAAGCCATGATGAACGTGGCGATCAGCACGCCCGACCGCATGCTCATCGGGTCGGCCTTGAAATCGTCGATGAAGAATCCGCCGACGAAATCGGACGCGGTGGTGATCCCGCGGGTCAGTAAAAAGCCTTCGTCGTTGACCGCCGCCGCCGGGTTGTAGAGCACCCAGATCGACAGCGTGCCTAACAGCATGAGCAGCAGTCCGATCATCATCGCCGTGCGTTTGCCGGTGAGCCGGGAGACGAACTGAGCGATAACCATCGACCCGTATGAAGTGAGGCCCGCGACGATCGCCAAGACACTGCCCAGCAGCGCGGCGTGGTCCTTGGCGGCGTCCACGCTGGCGGCGTCGGAGAAAACGTAGTAGATCAGCGCAAAGGTGCCGACCGTTCCGGCGGTGAACAGCCCCATGATCACCGCGATATACGCCACGAACAGGATCAGAAACGGCCCGTTGGTCAGGGTGTACTTCACCGCCGGCAGGATCGGTGTGGTGGGTTGCACCTCCGCCTCGGGACGTTCCCGGGTGGTCAGCACCGGCAGCAGCCCCGTGACCAGCACCACCAGCCCAAGCCCGGCGGAGACCCAGCGGGTCCCGTTGATTTCGCCGGCGATCCCATCGCCAAAGATCGGCCGACGACAAAGCCAATACAGCGAACCCACGGTCATGCTCGCCAGCAGCCCGAGATACATCCGCCACGCGAGCACCCGTGTCCGCTGGTCGTAGTCGTCGGTCAGTTCAAACCCCAGCGCGGTGTAGGGCACCATAAACAAGGTATAGAAAATGAAGTACACCGATCCCGAGATCGCCAGATACCAGAACGGCCCGTTGCTGTACCACGGGTTATCGACCGTGTGCAGCATCGGCGGAAACCACATCAGCGGCATGAGCACCGCGCAGCCGATCGCGCCGACCACCATCAACGGCCGACGCCGACCAAAACGCGACCGCAGGTTGTCCGAGAAGTTGCCGATCAGCGGGTCGGTGATGGCATCGACAAAACGCGGGATCGACAGGGCGAATCCCGCCAGGCCGGCTTTAAGCCCGAAAGCGGTGGTGTAGATAATCATGCCCAGCACGAACAGCGTGTTGGCCATGAGGTTGTCGGCGATGCCGCCCATGCCCCAGCCCACGCGGGTCCATAGAGGTAAACGGGGTGCGGCGTGAGCGGACGTTGCCGCCGCGGCGGACGATGACGGATCGGACATAGGAACCTAACTGAGAAAAGAATCCGAACGGGCCCACGCAGCGATGATGACCGAAGGCGGGTGGAAAATTGTGATAGGCAAAACCGAGGCCGAAAGTATGAAGCTCGACACAATCCATCAGCGCCGAGATCCCTCGAATCAGACCGCCGTGACCGATCGCGAGGCGAGGCGCAAGGTCACACGGTGCGATCCGCCGGGCCCGTAAATTTTTATCTCGTCCGCGGCCTCTGAACCTACGGCGGTCGGGACTTCCGCCACGACATCGGGCGGGAGGGTGAATTCGTAATCCAGCGTGTCGCCCCGGGTCTCCCACCGCGTCTGCAATCGACCCCGCGGGGTTTCGTAATCAAATTCCAGCCACGGCACGCTATCGATCGGACGCGGTTCCAGCCGGATGCGGCCGAGCCCCGGCGCGTCTTCGAGCGTGCGGACGCCCGCCAAATCTTCGTACAACCATTGCGCCATCGTGCCCAGGCAAAAGTGATTGCGGGAGTTCATGTCCGGGCCTTCTTTGTCGGAGTTCCAGCGACTCCACACCGTCGTCCCGCCTTGGTCGATCATGTAACCCAGCGACGGGTAATCGGTGGTGTTCAGCACCCGACCCGCCAACTCGTGATGGCCAAAGGCGCTGAGCACCGGCAGCAAGAACGCCGTGCCCACAAAACCCGTCGCCGGCTTCGCCCCACGCTCTTCGACCAGTCGAGCTAAATGGTCGGCCACCCCTTGACGCAGTTCGGGGGGCGTGAGCCCCAGAGCCAGAGGCAGCGCTCGCGCGGTTTGCGTGTCCGGTTCGTACCGCCCCGAATCGGGCTGATAGAAATGGCGGTGGAACGCCGCGGCGGCCTGGTCCGCCCGGCGGTGATCGTCCAACGCCCGATGGTGATCGCCGAGCTGCGCAGCAGTCTGCGCCAACAATCGGCTGCTGTAGGCGTAGTAGGCCGCCCCGCAAAACTCCGGCGGCGTGGCTTCCAAGGAAACCCAATCGCCAAAGCCGCCGACCAGTGCCAACCCGTCGTCGGACTTGGCTTCAAACCACTGGACCCACCGCCTCATCGCGGGGTAGGCCCGCTGCAGCGCCTCGCGGTCGCCGTAGAACTCGTGCATCACCCGCGGCAACACCGTGATGATGTCGGCCCACACCGGCGCAGCCTCGATCGGCAGCACAGTGCAGTACGGCGCGACGTGCATGATGCCCCCGTCGGCGACCTGCGTGCCGATCAAGTCGTCCAGCCACTTGCGGTAGAACCCTTGCAGGTCCGCCAGCCAACAAGACGTCCGGGCAAAAAGTTGCACGTCCCCGGTCCAACCCAGCCGTTCGTCACGCTGCGGGCAATCCGTGGGCACGCTGTGCAGGTTTGACCGCAACCCCCACCGCACAAAGCCGTCGATCTGATTAAACAGATCGTTGCCGCAGACAAACCGGCTGGCGACCGCCACATCGTTATGGATCACCTGCGATTCAAGCCAACGGGTCGTCGGCACGACGCCGTCGGGCAATCCGCTGAGTACCGCAAATCGGTAACCGCGGTAGGTAAAACGCGGCACAAAGTCCACGGGCTCCTCGCCGCAAACCACCGTGTCGGTCACCGCGGCGGTTCGGTAGTTTTCGTAATAAGGCCGTCCGTCGGCGTCGAGTTCTTCGCAATGCCGCAGGGTGATCCTTGTCCCCGGCGGCAGCTGCGCCCGCAGCCGCGGCCGGCCGGCGTGGTTCTGACCAAAATCAAAGAGCCAGCCGTCATCGACCCGCCGAACCGACTCGGCCGCCAACGTCTGCGTCACCCGGATCGGCACCTGAGACGCCGCCCGCAGCGTCGGCGCGAAGCCGTCGTCTTCCAGCGTGGCCACCGGCCGCCAGTCTTCCGCCGCCCGATGCAGGTCGATCTGCTCGCCGTGATACAGCGTGTTCCGAAAGATGCGTGACGGCCGCCAACGCCACGAATCGTCAGTGACCACGATGGACTCTGAAACCGTGTCCCGGTTTCCGCCGCCGCGCAGCTCCGCCAAAAAACGCAGGCTCTGGTCGGCCCGCGAACTGCGGGCCAGGCTCTGCCAACCCATGCCCGAACTCCACCAGCCGTTGCCCAGATGCGCTCGGATCTCGTTCGTGCCCGGTCGAAGCAGTGATGTCACCTCATGGGCCGCAAAATCCAGCACCGATTCAAAATCCGTCCACCCCGGGGCGAGCAGGTCCCCGCTCACCGGTTGGCCGTTGAGCTGGACTTCGTAGCAGCCCAGGCCGGTGACGTACAGCCGAGCGACCTCCGGCAACTCCGAGAGTTCAAAAGATTTGATCAGTTCCAACGCGTGCCGCGGGCCGTTGTCCTCGGGAGTTGGCGGTGCCGAACGATCGTCGATCACCACCACGGGCTGCCCCTCACACGTCCAGTGCTCTCCGCTGGCCGCATAGTGCCAACCTGACGATGCCTCGTGCACCCGGACGAGCACGCTGACACCCTCCGCAAGTTTGCTCGCCGGACCCGCGACCGCCAGTTTATTTTTTCCCTTGCGGAGCTTGTCCCAGGGCAAACACACCGGCCGGGCCAGATCTCTTCCCAGCGGGCCCTCCGGCGGAATCGGTTCCCCATTGAGCAATACATGACATTCCACCGGTGCCGCCACCCAGGCCATCCCAAAACAACGCGGATACCCATCGGGCAGCACAAACACGCCTTCCAGCGATTCTTCACCTAGCCCCGAGCGGAGCAACAAGTCCGGGGCAATCCACGGCCCCAGCCTCGGCAGCGGATCGCTCATGCGGTTCTCGCTGGGCCCCACCCACTGCCCGCCGAAGTCCTCCCGTCCCCGCGGCCCGGCTTCGAAAGCCGCCCACTCACTCCATGCAGAAATTTGATCTTCTGCATCCCAGACCCGCACCCGCCACCACCGCCGGGCGTAAGCGGGTAGCGCCGGCCCTCCGTACGCGATGCCGTGCCGCGCCGAACCCGCTTGGCGACCCGAATCCCAGAACATCTCCGCGTCGTCCGCGGCCCCGCCCCGCACTTCGAGCTGCCATGCAGCCTGCTGCATGGGAGAGGCCGACGCCTCCTCCACTCCGAGGGACCATGAAAAATCGGGACCCAGTGCATCGATCGCCAGCGGCGCGTCCGTCCGAACGCACCGCAGCCCAACGGGCTGACTCACGGACTTGCCGCTCGATACAGAATGATTCATCGCCATGAGATAAAGCCGCGGAGAAGAGGTAAAAACTCGAAAAGAATTGGCCAATCAATACTGAATATGGTCTATATCATGAAGCGTAACGCCTTGATTCGGGCGAGATGACCCGCAGGCGAGATAATAACCTTTTTTGTCGGGCATGTACAAGGTTTTAGATCAAATTAAATAACCTTCGCGAATTTAGTGTTCGGGCCTGACGGTCTCATGGTATAGTACCGAACCTCCCGAGACGATGATCATGGCAAAGGACGTATTTCAACAGCAAACCGTGCTTAGCGGAGGACAGGTCCTTAAGTATCAAGTCATCCGGGACGAGCTGCTCAACGCCATCCGCAGCGGGGTCTATGCCCCCGGCAGCCGTTTGCCCACCGAACGCGAACTGGTCGAACGCTTCGGCGTCACCCGCATGACCGTCAGGCAGGCGATCACCGGACTCGTCCGGGCGGGCCTGGTGGTCAACCGCCGACCTCAGGGAAACTTCGTCTGCGAAAGCCTGCCGCAAAACCCCGGCGACCGCCACGTCAATCTCATCTGCATCGGGACCGAATCCAGTCACGCCGAGGTCTTCATCGAGCACGGCCTCGCCGCGGCGAAAAAACGTGAGCTGCAGATTCGGGTCCTGCGCATCTATCCCGGCAGCGAACACGTCGCCATCGAAACCATCCAGGGGCCCGACCCCTCGATCGTCATCGGCAGCACCGGCGAAGGCAATCACGAACTTAACCAAGCGATCCGCGATGCTGCGGAACGCGTGGTCGTTATCGGGATACGGATGGATCACGTCGGCGTCCGCTCGATCGTCGGCGACGACGAGTTGGGCCTGCGGCTGGCGGTGGACCGGCTCCACCAGTCCGGCCACGAACGCATCGGCGTCGTCAGTTCGATCATCGCGGACAACCACCCGACCCTCGAACTACAGATCCAGTTTTGGCGGCAATCCATGATCGCCCAGGGGCTGTCGACCGGGACGATGGACAAGCACATTATCCGTCTGGAGTCCGTGACCGCCGGCGGCGTAGCGATGTCTGCCTTCCACGCCATCAAAGACTACTACGACCGTCAACGCATCCGCGCCACCGCCCTGATTGCCCTCAGTGAAGAAGCCGCCTTCGGCGTCGTCGCCGGTCTGTATCAGCTTGGCGTCGATGTCCCCGGCGAAGTCTCGGTCGTGGCCTACGCGGGCACCTGCCGGGCCGAACTCAATGTCCCGCCGCTAACTTCTATCGATGTGGACGTTGACCGACACTTGGCCGTGGCGGTCGAGTTGGTCGAAAAAATGCTCGACCGTGACAGGCGCTCCAACTGCAGCGCTCCGCAAGCCCCTTGCTCACCGTCGTGCCTCCCTCTCTGATTCGGCGGCAAAGTGTGGCCGAGCGTCGCAAATAGCACGCCCTACGAATCGCGGCCTCTTCTCTCTCATCTCCCCCTCGTGTATTTATGAAAAAACTCTGTTTTTGTCGGCCCTTCCAATCGTCCGGCCATCCGGCGGCAGCGACTTCGCGTTTTTCACTGACGTTGAGCCTCGCCGCCCTCCTACCGATGGTCGCCGCTTGTTGGAGTGTGGGTCAAGACGCTTCCCCCTCCTCGCCTCCCGCTTCCGTGCCGACGTTCATTCTTTCGGCCGACGCCCAACAGGTGACACTGCATTTCGATTCGCCGCCCACCACGCCGCTGCAAATCACCGCCCGGGCGGTCTACGAAAACGACGATGCTGCGGGTCATGTCCTCAACCACCCCGTCAGCGATCAACAAACCCTGCAGTTCGCCCGCCGCAACGCTGGCCGCGACCTGCTCTACCACCGCTTCACCGTGACCGACCCGGAGCAACCCGATTCCGCCGCCACGCGGTGGGTCACCGGGGTCAGCGCGTTGTCGCAACATGACCAACCCATGCCCTGGCCCGCTTCGATCAAAGGCGTGAGCAATCCCGAAGATGTCGCGGACATGGTCGAGCTGGGCGTCAAGCATGTGCACATCAATCTCAGCCTCAGCCGGGCCATCCTGCCCGCCGATCATCCCGACCCCGACCCGCAGTTCGTCGTCGAGGTCGGCGACCAAACCGTCCGCCTCAACCCCCGGACCATCGACGAATGGGACCGCATGATCGTCCCGCTGACCGAAGCGGGCATCAACGTCGTGGCGGTGATTTTGAACCAAGTGCCCGAGGTGCGGTCCGAAGACTTCCCGCTGGTTCATCCCGAGACCGATCTGGCGGGCGCTCCGTTTGGCCTGGGCGCGTTCAACCTCGAAGACCAGCGGGGCACCGCCGCCTTCATCGCCACGCTGCGCTTCCTCGCTCTGCGTTACACCCATCCCGACGCGGTCCACGGCAAGCTCGGCGGCTGCATCATCGGCAACGAAGTCGATTCTCACTGGACCTGGCACAACATCGGCAACGCCGACCTCGAAACCATCGCCCACCAGTACCACCGCGAACTCCGTCTCGCCTGGCTTACGATCCGTGAAGCCCACCCCGACCTCCGCGTCTACGCCTCCTTTACCCACAGCTGGGCTCGACCCAATTCTCGCAACCCCTTGAAAAACTGCGCCGGCCGACCCCTGCTCGACCGTCTCCACCAGCTCGGCCGCGCCGGCGGCGATTTCGGCTGGGAGATCGCCTACCACCCCTACCCCCAAAATCTCTTTCAACCCCGCTTTTGGGACGACAAGCTCGCGATGTTCGGCTTCGACACCCCGATGGTCACGTTTAAGAACGTCGAACTCCTTCCCGCCTACCTCCATCAGGACGACTGGCTTTATCAGGGCAAGAAACGGTCGATCATCCTCTCCGAGCAAGGGCTTCACACCCCCGACGGACCCGACGGCGAAACCGTGCAAGCCGCCGCCTACGCCCTTGCCTTCCACCGCATCCAGCAAACCGGCGACATCGACGCGTTCATCCTCCACCGCCACGTCGATGCTGCAGGAGAGGGCGGCCTGCTCCTGGGCGTTCGCGGCCTGCCTCCCACCGACGGCAGCTCCCGCATGGGCCATAAAAAAGAAGCCTGGCACATTTTCCGCGAGGCCGGCGAAACCGGCTGGCAAGACCGGGCCTCGTTCGCCATAAAAGTCGCGGGCTACGACTCCTGGACCGACGCCGATCCCCGCTCCGGACCCTTCCCCGAACGTGCCCCCGAATGGGACAACATCGCCCAACGCAAACAAGTTTTCGCCGACCTGCTCCGCCTGCTCAGTGAAGCCCGGATGCAGGATGCTCTGCAGGTTTCTGACCGGATGGTGGGTCTCGCCGACGGCGGTATGGCCGAGGGGGTCATGCTCCATCCCAACGACCCGCCCACCCCCGCCCGCCTGACCTACCCCCTCGAACTGCCCGACGATCCCGCCACGTTACTCTTCGCAACTCACCTGGCCAAAGATCAGGGCGACGGTGTGATCTTCCGCGTGCGCATCAATGACCAGCAAGTTTTCGAATTCACCGCTGAAAACCGGGCAATCACCGAGCATCGCGTGGATCTCTCGGCGTACCGCAATCAAGCCATCGAGCTGACACTTGAAGTCGATCCGCGCAACAACAATCGCTACGACGAATCGATCTGGCTCAACCCCGCGGTCGTCCTAAATCCCGCCGAATAACCGGCCGTCAGTCCGGCACATGCGGTCGGCGATCGTCGTTAGTCTCCCCGTCGAAATCGTCTCACTCAAATATGCCGCCTCGTCTTTTAGCTTCTATCTCATCTATCTACGGATCGGTTCTATGAAATTCTGCTTAACCTCGCTATACCTTCTGATCACAGCGGTATCGGTCCCGGCCATCGCCGCGCCGCCCAACCTGGTGCTGATCTTCACCGATGACCAGCGTGCCGATGCCGTGGGCTATTCCGGCAACCACGCGGTCTCGACGCCCCACCTCGACGCCCTGGCGCGGGAGGGGCTGGTCTTCCAAAACTGCTTTGTAAACACCTCGATCTGCGCCGTCAGCCGGGCCAACATCATCAGCGGCCAATACCCCGACCGCCACGGCGTCAAGGATTTTTTCGCCGTTCTCAGTCCTGAGCAACTGGATCAATCCGTGCCCGGTCTCTTGCAACAGGCCGGCTATCAGACCGCATTCTTCGGCAAGTGGGGCATCGGCGACAGCGTCGCCTCCACCGCCAAAGGCGCTGCCGTGTTCGACTACTGGGCGGGCCAACCGATGCAGACCAGCTTTTACCACGAGCCCGACTGCAACTTCGTCAACCACGACGGCTTCACCGGCCCCGAGGGCGGGCTCTGCGACTGCCCCCCCGACAGCCGCGGCGTGAAGGGTTTTCATAATCGCATCGGCAAAGCCAATCTCACCGACCCGCTGCACGCCGACGCCGACGTGATCCCCGCCCAGGTCGCCCGCTTCCTCGAAGGCCGGGACCCGTCAAAACCCTTCGCCCTGTTTTTATTCTTCAAATCGCCCCATTCACCGTTCCCCGACTGGGATGACGAAGTCCAGCACGTCACCGACCACTTGGTGATGCCTACTCCCCCCGGGGCCACGATCGCTTTGGCCAAGCAGGAACCCGACGCCATTAAGAAATCGCTCGGCCGACCCTCGGGCATGCGTTATCTCAACGACCCCGCGTTTCTCGATCAGCATCTGCGGGACTATTACCGCTTGGTGAGCAGCATGGACCTCGGGGTCGGACGGATCAACGACCATTTGGCCGAGCATGATGTCGCCCCGCAGACCGTCACCCTGTTTACTTCCGACAACGGACACTTCAAGGGCGAGCACGGCCTGGCGGGCAAATGGCTGATGTACGAGCCCTCCCTGCGGGTTCCCGGATTCCTCCACGACCCGCGCAACCTCCGCGCCACCGTCACCACCCGCCCCGTGATCACCACCGATTTCTCGGTCACGATGCTGGCGTTGGCGGGCGTTTCCGAAACCCATCACATGACCGGCCGCGACCTTTCGGCCCTGCTCGAGAATCCCGCCGCGGACTGGCGCGACGACCTTTATTACGATCACCCCTACGGCCACGACGGGGCCATCCCCCGCACCGTCGGCATCCGCAACACCCGCTACAGCTATATCCGCTACATCGACACCGATCCGGCCGACGAACAATTATTTGATCTGCTCCGCGACCCGCTACAAATTCACAACCTCGTCGATGATGCCGGGCATCAGGACATTTTGATCGCGCTCCGAGAACGCTGCGACGAGTTACAAAAGGACGTCGGCCCCCGGTAAAATTTAGCTCGACCCACAAAAAAGCCCCGCGAACCTAAAGGATCGCGGGGCTTTTTTAGTGGGCCCGGTAGGATTCGAACCTACGACCTCACCCTTATCAGGGGTGACACCCACCGCCCCGCCGACGGCCGCTGACAGTCCTTCCTCTACGGCCGATAACTTTTTTCTCCCCCCTGCCCCCACGGGTCCAGCAGGGGGGGGCACATCCCCCCTCTCGCTCCTACGAGACAGCACGGACCCAACACATCTGAAGATCGAGCTTGGTCAACACCTGCTCCGTTTGCACACCCGGGCGACCGTGCTGCCTCTTTTCAAAAAAACCGGATCAACTCATGCCTGACTCGATCGACAACGCCGCCGCCCTCGTCGCCCTCTCCATGTCCGCCAAGGGCAAAGAACTGACGCAGGCCAAGGCGGAGATTGCCGATGGCGCGACGATCCCGATCCACATCACCGCGGAGATCCACGGAACCCTCGGCCGTGACATGGGCAGTGCCGCCGTCATCTCGACCCAGCCGGCCAAGGTCAACCTCTGCACCTACGAATTTATGCTGGCTCTGCTCGGCCAACTCTCCATCGGAGCCAAGCGGATGCAAGGGGCAATCGACCTCGCCCTCGAGCACGTCTCCGCAGCGGCCGACGCCGATGCCCTGGGACGAGACACCAAGTCGCAAGCCCTCGGCCAGCTGGTCGATGCCGCCGCGGCCACGCTCTCCGCCAACCTGCCACACGTGCCCGACACTCGCCCCGCCAAAGCGGGGCGGCTGTCGTTCGATGTTTCTTCGGTCACTTTCTCTAACCCGAGTTGCTCATGTACCAAATCACTTCCGAAAGCGGCCTGACCCGCAACGCCCTCGCCATCGTCGCTTTGATGATTGGCTGCTTCATCGCCGTCGCCCTCACTGGTTGTGGGACCACGTCTGCCGACCGTATGCAAGCGATGGAGTCGGGGATTGATCGCGGCGTGGAAATGGTCAAGGACCTCGACACGCAGATCCCCCGTATCCAAACCCGCATCACTGATCTTAAGATCGCCACCGAGAGTAGCGATTTAGGGATTGCCGCCAAGGCCAATGAGCTGCTCGCTTCAGCCGAGTCGACACTGGAGATGCTGCTGGGAAAAAAGTCGGACGCCCTGGCGATGATCGAAGCGACCCGGGCAGAACTCGAATGGATCAACGCCCAGGCGGAAGTGGACTGGACCGACGAGCTCAAAGTGGTGGGGGAAGGGATGACAGCCTCAGCCCCATTTTGGGGAGCTCATGGATGGATGGCAACCTTGCTTGGTGGCCTACTGGGGGTGCCAGCGTTGATCTTCGCGCGCAACAAGAAAAAACAGGCCTCGGTTTTGAATGGGGCCCTGGCGGAAGTCGTCCGTGGAGCATCGAGCGTGATCGCGGACAGCTCCGAACCGTACAAAGTCAAACGCAAACTCAAAGAACACCAGAGCCCGCTGACGCGGACACTGGTCGATCAGCTGCGCCCAACGACGGCCTAGCCATCGGACCCAACACCGTTATCACGGTGGGCATGATTGCCGCGCTGCTGCCGCTGGTGGGGGGCGTATGGAAACTTTCCGCGACGGTGCACCGCCTGGTCGGCCGCTTCGAGGTCGTCGAGCGGAGAAGCATCGACAACGAAAAAAACCTGCAAAAGATCAAAGCCGGCTCGAACTACGGGCGGCGCGACTCAGACTGAAAGACTCAAAATATGACCTTGCTCGCCCACTGGCCATTGATCACCGACGGAGCCGACGCGGTAGGCAACCATGACCTGTCGCTGACGGGATCACCGGGTTTCGGTGCATCGCACCGGGGCGGTTGTCTCTCATTAGACGGGATAACCAGCTACGCCACGGGCGACTCATCTGCCGCCGCCGCGGTTACGGGGCTGGCTATCGGGACGATCATGGCGTGGTTCCGAGCGGTGGATAATGGTCAGGGTCAAACGATCATTTCGATCAGCGACGCGGACGCCCCAGCGTCCTGGGTCGGCCTGCGGCTGGGTCCCGTGACAAGCAATTACGACGACGAAGCGATTTCATTTATCGTTCAGTCCGCCGCTATCGGGGGAATCGAGTTGCGTTTGCATGTTCGAGACTTCTCGGGTGCCTACCTCGACGGTCGGTGGCATCATGTGGCGGTTGTAGTCGATGGGGCGGCCAACACGATTTATATCGACGGCGTCGATATGGCGGATCGCCTCGAAATTGCGGAAGGTTCGAGGCAGAGTAATTATTTGACCAACATCAGCAGCGCAGACCTCATCGCGGTTGGGATGAGGCAACTCAACGGCGGATCGCCCGCCGACCTGCTCAACGGCGACGTTTGCGACGTGCGGATCTATGACGCCGGCTTTACAGCCGCCGAGGTTCGTGACGCCATGTATGACGTGACAGCGGGGGTCGGTCCGCAGTGGTCGGCTGGCGTAGCCGGCGACTACCCGCTGATCCCAGCCAAAGCGATCACGACCATCCGCCAACCCAACGGCCAAACCGCCGTCGAAAATGACCTCGATACTTGGGCATATGCACATCATCCGCTCATCAGTCATCACGCGGGCGTATTGCACGCATGGCATTCAATCGGGCCTCGCAACGAGGACAGCCGATCCCAGCACACAGTCGGGTGGACCTCGACTGACGCCGGACAATCTTGGGATGGCCCCAATGTCATCGTGCCCCCGCAGTCGGCCTTCGCGTCGAACTCACCAGGTCAGTCGGATGCCCACGTCACATTCCCGACTGCATCGCTCACGATCAACGACAGGCATTTTGCAATATGCCACCTATCACACTGGGCGTCGGCCGGGGTTAATAACGCCCTTGCTTTGCTGGGCCGAGAGGTCGGGCGAGATGGCGTTCCGATCGGCGATTTGTTCCGCGTCACCCCCGAACTCTATACCCCTGCGGCCGGTGCGTCGGTCGTTGCCTATAACGCCATCCTCGGCCCGCCCCTGCTTGCCCATGCCAGGGTCTACGGTCACTGGCAAGGATCTAACCAGCGACGGGTTAGCTGGCGAGGCCAATACTTTGTCGATGGTGCTCACTACACGGAGTTCGCGACGATCCCCGACGCCGAAGCGGGACGGCTCATGCGTTGGATGCGGCGCACTGATTCCGAAACTAACCGTCTTTATCAGCAGTGGTCCGACAATGCAGGCGATACGTGGTTTCCGCGTGTGCCGGCTAAGACTCAACTGCCCAATAATCCATCCGCCCCTTGGGCGGTTTTGCTCGATGACGGGCGTACTGCGATCCTTCTAAATCCAGAGCAGCCAGGCAGTGATGGGCGCGAGCCGCTGGCCGTCGCGATCAGCGATCCGGGTGGGTTGGCGTTCGCGATCGGTGACACCTTCGCCATTGAACAGGGGTCGGGTGGCGCTCCGGTCATCGCTGGTTTTGCTAAAGGCAAGGGCTGGAGCTACCCAACGGCCGTCCAAGTCGGGAATTATTTGCACGTCATTTACAGTCGAGGCAAAGAGGCGATACGCCACGCTCGCATTGTTATACCCGGTCGACCGGACGATGACAGCGACATCACAGCGACAAGCAATGATGCCACCGAGGTCATCGGCCGGATCAAAGACGGTGAGATTGACGACGTTGATTTTTCGAATGTGCTCCGGCCGGGCCTGCTCAACGCCGATGGCACCCTCAAACCCAGCATCCGCACCGCCCGACCCTACCTGGCCGGGTGATGACCCCAAATAAAAGCGGGTCCTTCCCGGGCCCCGCCGGATCTATTCCCCAAAGGGAACAGTAGCGCGTGTCGGTAATGTTTCTTTCGCGCAGATTATATTTTCAGGAAAGGCAATGCAGCACGAAATTGAAGACCTGATCGATGACTTGCTGGACCAGGTCAATCAGCCGTGCGATGACGATGACGCGGTAGCTCGATTGCTCGATGAAGATCCTAAATCGGGTAGCCCCACAATTGTCCGCCGCCGAGTCATGCGTTACGACTCGCCCCGGCGGGTAGTCAAGAGGATCGGAAGGCAGAAATCCTGCGTGGCCCAGCTCGGTCAACTACCGCGGGACGGGGAAGAAATTCTGATGTTGCTTGACGGTGCGTGGCATGGGTTCGATCTAGTCACGGCCATACTCGAGTTAGCCCATGAGGCGACCGTGACACACTTATCGATTGCCACCTTGGGTTTCAACCAAGATCAAACTCACCAGCTCGCCGAGCTGCTGGACAGTGGGCAAGTCGCGAGGGTCTCGATGGTGGTCTCGGAAATGTTCCGGGACAAAAACGTTATCGAATACGCGAATCTCAAAGCCATGCTGCACGATCGTGGAATGCGGGTCGCAGCGAGTCGGAATCACGCCAAGCTCATGCTATTCGAAATGAGCAACGGCCGGCTCATCACCGGCCACGGATCCCTGAATCTCCGCCGCTGCCACAGCATCGAACAACTTGCCCTCACTGCCGACCCCGACGTCTATGGCTTCTTCTACCCGTACATCCAAGAAACGCTCGACGCATCGGGCTAAATCGAAGGCGCCGCCGCCCGTCGACCGTGAGATCCGCGACAAGCTCGTGCTGTTGCTGATCGGTGGGGTGTCGTCCGACATTGCCCGCGTGGCCGCGATCGAGCGATTTAAGCTCACGCCAGCCAAGGCCGACGCAACCGTCGCCGAGGCCCAGCAGGCAATCATCCTTGCCGCGGCCGTCGATCGCCGTCGCGAGTTGGGCCTGGCGATGGGCCAGCTCAATGACCTCTACTCCAAAGCCAACCAGGCCAAGGAAGTAAAAACCGCGTTGGCGATTCGCCGCGAGCTGAACAAGCTGCTGTCGCTATATGACACCGACCGCCTTGCTGCAGAAGCCGCGGCCGCGGCGGATGCCGATGGATCAACTCAAGACGCGCAGGAACTGGGGGCGATCGGTGCCCACCTGATCCCGCTTGACCTCGCGCCAGCGGATTATCCCCTCCGCGAGCACGCCCGAATCGCCGCCGACCTGGTCAGGCGGGCCGCGTGATGGTGGCCAAAGCGCCGCCTACGAAAGACATCGCCGCAAAGCCGCCGAGCGTCAGAAAAGCATTAGCCAAGCAGGCCGCGATATCGGTGATATCCCGCCAGTCGCCGACCACGCCCGGAGGGCAGAAGCCGAGCGTAGTTTTAAGCGGTTCTGCGAAATTTATTTGCCGGGGACGTTTCACAAAGAATGGTCGCCGGATCACCTGCGAATCATCGACAAGATCGAACGGGCCGCGTTGAACGCCGAGATGTTCGCGGTGGCCATGCCCCGCGGGTCTGGCAAAACATCCCTTTGCCTGGCCGTGGTGTTGTGGGCGGTCTTGATGGGGTTCCACCGCTACATCGTCTTGGTCGCCGCCAATACCAAGCAGGCCCGGAAACTGCTGCGCAACCTCAAGACCTGGCTCACCACCAACGACCTGCTGGCGGCGGACTTTCCGGAGGTCCTGCATGCCGTCCGTCAACTTAACAACGAGGCACGCCGCGCCGCCGGCCAAATCCATCACGGCAATAAAACCCACGTTGAATGGGGGACCGACCAGATCATCATGCCCACGATTCCCGGAAGCCGGGCGAGCGGGGCGGTCGTGTCAGCCGCGGGCCTGCTCACCGGTACGCGGGGGCTGCAACACACCACCCCGGACGGAAAGACGATCCGCCCGACCTTCGCGGTCGTGGATGACCCGCAGACTGACACGTCGGCTCGGTCACGGACGATGACCAACGCCCGAGTCGAAACGATCCAAGGCACAATCGGCGGACTGGCCGCGGCGGGGGAGCGGATGGGCATCATGGTGCCCTGCACCGTCGTCGCCCCCGACGACCTGGCCGAGCAGTTGCTGGACCACGATCTTTTTCCGGAGTATCGGGGCGAGCGGACCGAAAATGGTGTACCGCTGGCCAGACGCGGATGAACCGTGGGAGCGATACCTTGAGCTTCGAAGCCAGGAGCTCATCGGGGTGATCGAAAAAGGAACCGCGACCGGATTTTACGGCGAGCGTCGTGAAGCGATGGACGCCGGGGCCGAAGTCGCTTGGGAAGCACGCTACGACCCGGACATTGAACTCTCGGCGCTGCAGCACGCCTTTAACATGCGAGCGAAGGTCAAAGAGCGATTCGACCCGGAATACCAAAACGAACCCGTCGCCGCCGGGGGCGAAGCGATCGAGATGAACACGGCGAAGGAACTGGCCAGCCGCATCGTTCGGGTCGATCGTGGCCAGGTTCCACAAAACGCCGAACGCCTGACGGCCTTCATCGACGTGCAGCAGAAATTACTCTGGTGGATGGTTGTCGGTTGGCGTCCGGGCCTGGGCGGTCACATCATCGACTACGGCGCTTGGCCGGATCAGAAACGAGCCAACTTCACAAAAAGGGACGCGAAGCGAACCTATGCCATGCAGCTGCGGGGCGAGGGGTTCAAGGCGGAGCTCTACAACGCGATGAGTAAATGCGTGGATGAGTTGCTGGGCCGCACTTGGATCCGCGACGACGATGCCGAGTTGCGGATCGAGCGATGCTTTATTGATGAGGGCTGGGGAAAATCTACCGACACCGTTTTTCGTTTTTGCCGCGAATCCGAGCACGCCGCCCTCCTCATGCCTTCGAAAGGCGACGGGCTGCGGGCCCAGGACCGGCCGATCGCCGAGCGCGAGGCCAAGCCGGGTCAGCAGATCGGCCACCACTGGATGATCCAGAAGCCGCCCAACCGCCCGGTCAAACACATTTTCTACGACACCAACCGCTGGAAGACGTTGATCGCCGAACACCTACGCACGCCCGTAGGCAATGATTCAGCACTGACGCTATTTCGCGGATCCGACTTTCATCACCAGATGCTTTTCGACCACCTCACCGCCGAGAAACCGACGCTCACTTCAGCCCGTGGCCAGCAGCTCGAAACCTGGGCAGCCATCCCCAACCGCGACAACGACCTGCTCGATTGCCTGGTAGGGACCGCCGTCGCCGCCTCGACGCTAGGGCTCAACGTAGTCGATCAGGCGGTGGTGGCTCCCACCAAAAAACGTCGATCCAATTTCCAGATCAGTTTCTGACGAACTCAAGCGCAACACAAAACGTAACGCCTCACCTATCAACCCCTTTCGGAGATCCCCATGAACATCACCGGCAACCATAAAGTCAAGGCTAAAAAAGCTGGCCGTCCTAAAGGCAAGCGCACCGACAACGCCCCCACCACCGATGCCCTGCCGTCACCGTGCCCGAACCCTGCGTGTGGGTCGACCCGTCAACAGGTGGTACGCAAGCTGCCGACCCAGATCTATGCCGGCGAGCATCTGGGCCGGCCCTACACAGCCATTGAAAGACGGCGATGCGTGTGCCTCGATTGCGGACAGCTGATGATCCGACGCGAGCATGTTTACCGCCCCGAAGTGGCTTAAGCGACAAGATTCTGGATTTAATCATCTGAATCTGGCGTGGATCAGCCCTCGAGTGCTTCAGTGCAGTCGAACGATTGCGGATGAGAGGGGAGACCCATCCTCAGCCCCGCCCCGCTGGGATCTGCCGACATGCCCGAAGCTACGCCCCCCTCACCCGCCGAGATGGTGTCCGCCATCGAAATCGCCCTTGCCGAATCCCCGGCCGGCACGGTTGAGGCGCAGTTCGATAGTACGCGGGTGAAGTGGGATCGTCGCCAGGCCCTTGATGAGCTGCGCTACTGGCGAAGCCGCGTGGCTGCCGAGGCAGACGCCACCGCGGGCCGCAGCTCCCTCACCAACCGCTTCACAGGCGTCGATATTTCGGGGGGAATTTGATGGGCCAGCGTCTGCAAAACCTTCGTCACGCGATCGGTTTCGGGTACGACGCCGTCAAGCCTTCACCGATCCGCAAGACCCGCAAGGTCGTGCTGATGGGTGAGGACGCGGTCCTGAAAGGCAAAGAACGCCGCCAGGCCCTAAGCAACACCCGCGAGTTGAAACGCAACTTTGCGGTCGCGGCGTGGGCGATCCGCACCCATTGCGCCGACGTGGCCCAACACAGTTTTCAGAGCCGGATGAATGATCCGGAAATCGATGGCGTGATCGAGGCTCTGGTGGCCGACTGGTCGCGACCGATTAATTTCGACGCGGCGGGAAGGCATTCGCTGGCCCAAAGCATCCGCTTGGCCGAGATGGCCAGCATCACCGACGGGGCGGTGTACTTCAACGATTTGGGCGACGGCCGTTACCAAATGATCGAGGACGACCGGATCGCCAAGCCCAAAGAAGGCGGACCCAAACTCGAAGATGATCAGCACGTCGATGGCGTGATCATTGACGAGATGGGGAGGGCGACCGGGTACATCGTTTGCAAGCGTACCAAGAGCGACGGCCGCGAGTTCCTCGCGGAGCTCGACGCCGATCAGGTGCTCGCTCACGCCTACTACGACCGACCCGATCAGGTCCGCGGCGTGTCGCCAATGCTCGCGGCGCTCAATGCGTTTCAGGACATTGCCGAATCCGCCGAGTACGCGTTGGCCAAGGCCAAGGTCTCGACCTTCTTCGGGGTCAAGGTTCAGCGGGGTGCAGACTGGGAACCCCCGGAGAACGCAGCCACGCAGAAAATAAAGCTGGGCGACGGGCCGCAGTTCTTCGAAGTGGCGCACGATGAAGACGCCGAGTTCATGCACAGCGATCAGCCGGGTCCCGCTTTCCGCGAGTATCTCAACTCGATGCTGATGATGGCGCTCAAGGCGTTGGACCTGGACTTCTGTTTCTACGACAGCAGCCATACCAATTACAGCGGTGCACGCCAGGCGTGGTTAGTTTACGAACGCACCGCTGCATTCCGCCAAGCACAGGTCCGCGACCTGCTGAACGAAATGACCCGCCGCCGGCTGCAACTCGCCGTTGATAGCAAAGAAATCACGCTGCCCAGCGGGATCGACTTCGAACAGCTCCGCTGGGACTGGATCCCGCGTGGCCGATCGTGGATCGACCCCCTCAAAGAAGTGCGGGCCCAAGCAGCAGCGATTGCCGGAGGCTTCAAGAGCCGGACCATGGTGTGCCGCGAAGTCGGTAGCGACTTCCGTGAAGTGGCGGACCAGCTGGCCGAAGAAGCGGATTACCTCAACCAAAAAGGGTTGGACACCGCCAACGCGGCGCAGCTAGCGGCGATCGGCGCGGCCGCAGGGGATGACGACGAAACCGACGAAGAATCCAAGGACACCAAGCCATGAGCAACGCCACCCCCTCAGCCCCCGCCCCCGCCAACCCCACCGCCGTCGGGATCCCCGATCACCTGCGCTTCGCCGCGCCGATCGAATTCGCGGTCGGTGATGCCGTGCCGGCCGACGGCCAGAGCGTCCCCGTCGAGCTGGTCGCCCGCACCACCGAGCCGGTTGTTGTGTGGTGGGCCGACGCGCCGATCGTCCACGACTTCGCGGGCGTCGAACACAAAGACAAGATCGTCCTGGACTGGCTGCACAACAGCGACGAACTGATCGGCTTCGCCGACAGTTTCGACAGCCGAAAAGGCAACTTCGTGGTCAAGGGCAACCTTACGCCGCTGCACGAAGGCGACCGGGCTCACCGCATCATCGCCCAGAGCAAGGCGGGGATCCCCTTCGAAGCCTCGATCAGTTGGCTGCCGCTCGAAATCGACTACCTGCCCAACGAGGCCGAAACGCAGCTCAACGGCCAAACGATCGCGGGTCCGCTCATGATCGTCCGTCGCTGGTCCCTGCTGGCCGTCGCGATCTGCCCCCACGGGGCGGACGGCGGAACCGTCACCCAATTTTCGCGTAGCGACCGGGAGTCGCTGCGATCTATCCCCGTCACCACGTTTGGAGCCCCGGACATGCCCGACCCGACCACCACCGCCACCAACTCGCCCAACGACAGCACCCCGGCCACCGAAGACGCTACGCCGGCCGTCGAGGGCCAGGAATCCCCTGACCTGTCTATCACGGAAGAAGCGACGGCCGATCGGCCCGCGGCCGAATACGTTGAAACTTTCGGGAAATCGCAGGGTTCGATCTACTTCGCGGAAGGCAAGCCGTTTCTTGAAGCCGCGACCGCTCATATCAAATTCCAGCGTGAGCAACTCGCTGAGCTAACGAACGCTAAGGCGGCCGCTCCCAAAGGCAAAGCCGTTGAATTTTCCAACGGAGAAAATGCCAGCCCCGCTGCCAAGTCGATCATTCGCTTCCGCAAGTAAGCCTCACCCCTCTAAACACACACCATCCTCCGCCGGCCATGGCCGGCTGAATGAAACCCCTCACTTTCTCAATCCTTCATCCGAAAGTTACCGCCATGCCGTTCAAAACTCTCGCCGACCTGCAGCAGATCAACGACCAGAACCTCGCCGACGTCGAAATGTCGGACCTCTACGACGAGGCTCCGCTGATGGATGCCCTGGCCGCGGTCCCCAGCTCCAACGGGACGGACCACAAATACACCGTCCAGGACGGCGCCCCGATCGTCGGCTTCCGTGCTCCCAACGAAGGCCGCGACAACAGCAAGTCCAGCGACCGTACCGTGACGGTTGCTCTCAAAATCATCGACGGCAGCTTCCATGTCGATCAGGCTTTGGCTGATGCATACAAAGATGGCCCGGAAGCGTTCATTCGAGCGCGAAGCCCGCCGTCAGCTGAAGCAAGCCAACTTCGTGGCCGAGCAGCAGTTCCTCAACGGCACGGGTAACGAAGGTGACGGCTTCACCGGCTTGGCCGACGCGCTCGATGCGTTGGAGGACGCCATGGTGCTCAACGCCGGCGGCACCACCGCCAACACCGGGAGCTCGGTCTACCTCATCCGGACCGATGATGACGGCATGGACACAGCGGCAGTGACCAACGGCAACATCGAAATCAAGGAAACCCATTCCTCTACCGCCCAAGATGCGAACGGCAAAGAATTCGATTCCTACCGCACTCCCATCATGGGCTGGCTCGGCCTGCAAACCGGCTCGGCCGTGTCGATCGCCCGCGTGGCCAACGTCACCGACGACGCGGGCAAAGGCTGCACCGACGAACTGATCTACCGCGCCTTGGAACTTTTCCCGGCCGCGAAGATGCCCAACCTCATCGTTATGAGCCGCCGCTCGCGTCGTCAACTCCGCGAATCGCGGGTGGCCACCACCGACGGCTTCAAACAGGTTTCCCTGCCCACCGAAGTCGAAGGCATTCAGATTGTGATCACCGATGCCCTGAACAACTCCGAATCGCTCATCGCCGCCGCATAATTCAGGGGTCCCGGACCCGCCCCTGATCAGTGACCCCGGCCATCACCCGGCCGGGTTTGCTTTCTGAAACCACACCATGAATTCCATCGCCCGTGCCATCGCCGCCGCCCAGAAAACCACGCAACGCGTGGCGGGGGTCACGGTGCGCTACGGCCGTAACAGCCAATGGAGCGAACCGCTGCCCGCGATCCCTTCGGAAACCGCAAAGCTTCAGTCGGGGGGCGCCAATGACGCGATGCTCGCCGAAATCGAAATGCGAGACTTCCTGATTCTGGCGGAGGACCTGGTCATCGATGGCCAAGTGACCGAACCCCATGACGGGGACTTAGTTCGAACAAACCATCCGCGGGCGGCTCCACAAGTTCGAAGTTCTCAGCCCCGACAGCCGCTCGCCGGCCTGGCGTTACCGGGATCCAGACCGCAGCCAGATCCGCCTTCACACCAAGCTGATAAGCAAGGAGGCCGCCGCGTGAGTAACCGGTACGACCTGATTAGCCAATCTGTGGCCGCCGAGCTCAACGCCGCCGAAGCGGGAACCTTCACCCAGGTCTTCACGGCAGCGGCCCGTTACATCGTGGTTTGGAAGCTCACCGACCTGCAGAACCAGGTACAAGTTTCGATCACCCCAAGGTCGGCCGAGCGAACCATCGAGACTCGGACCACCGACCGGATCGAGTTGATTCTTGATATCGCCGTGCAGACACGCTGCAGTCCCACGGACACCGACCGGGTGAGCGAGTTAGTCGACCTGGTCGATCAAATCGAACGCTACCTCAACCGTCGATCAATCGAGAACGGATCGCTTTGGGCGCAGTGGCGATCGAGTGAGATCGACCCGCTTTACGACGCCAGCATGCTTCACGGAGACCGGGTGTTCACGTCGATCGTAAGTATCAACTACGTCACCTCCAGTTCGGAGAAATCGTGATGCCGGTAAATACTCTCAATCGCAGCCTGGGGGGAGCCAAAAGGCTTTTTTTGGACAAGCCGGCCGTCATGCGGCTGATGGATCGAAAGACTTCTCGATTCATGATGAGGATGGGTGGATTCATCCGCCTGACTGCCCGCCGATCGATCCGCCGCCGCAAAGCGGTTTCCCGGCCGGGAACGCCGCCGACCGACCGCACGGGGAAGCTCAAGCAGGGGATTTTCTTCGCCTTCAACCCGGCCCGCCGTTCGGTGGTCATCGGTCCCACCCGCCGGGGCGGAACTCAGCACGGAGGCAAAGGACCGCTGGCCCTAGAGCAGGGCGGGAAGCTACCCGATGCCGCCGGCCGGCTCCGCGATTACGCACCCCGTCCGTTCATGAAACCTGCTCTCGACAAAGGCATCGACCGCCGGGCCAGCTTCTGGCGTCAGTCGGTCGCTCGTGCTTGATCCTCGCCGCTCACTCTCACATCGCCCTTAACCCGGAGAAACACCATGCCTCGCAAACTCGGAATGCAAGCCAAGCTCTATCGAAACACGGGCGACTACGCCACGCCGGTTTGGGTTGAGCTGACCAATGCGAAAGACGTCACGCTGAACCTAGAGAAGGGCGAAGCCGATGTCACCACGCGCGGAAACAACGGATGGAAAGCCACCGCAGCCACCCTCAAGGACATGTCTGTCGAATTCCAGATGGTTTATGACACCGAGGACTCCAGCTACTCGGCGCTCGAGCAAGCGTTCTTTCAGGATGAAATCGTGGAGGTCGCGGTCGCCGACGGCGTCATCGCCACCGAAGGCACCAAGTACATCCGCGCAGTCGATGGAAGTATTCAATTTCAGCCGAAACGAGCAGAACGAAGAAGCCATCACGGTCGATGTGACGCTCAAGCCCACGTTCGCGGCCAACGCCCCGGAGCGGGTCACCACGCTGGCGGCTTAAATCCATTTTCTGTCGGCGGCGATCACACGCCGCGGGCACTTTACAGAACCTCTTGATCAGGAGATCCTAATGGCCACCTTCAGCGACACCTTCAACCGCACGTGGGTCATCGAACCCAATGTGGCCACGTTTGCCCGCGTTAAGCAGCTGACAGGAATCGACCTCTACCGGCTTGACGAAAAGGCGATGCTCGATCAGTTGAGGACCGACCCGTATTTGTTGGTCGATGTCCTCTTCGCTGCGGTCAAACCCGCGGCCGAGGCGTCCGACGTGAGCGAAGAGGCATTTGCCGCCGGGCTCGGGGGTGACGTGCTCGAACAGGCCACCGTGAGCCTACTGGAGGCGGTCACGGATTTTTTCCCGAGCCGCAAGGCGGCGGTGCTGCGGAAAGCACTGACCAAGATGCGGCAGACCGAGGATCGGATGATGGATCATCTGGAGCAGGAAGTGGATCGGTTCGATGTGCAAGCGGTGGAGTTGCCCGAGCTGAAAAGCTCTGGCGACTGACCTATGAGCTCGCCGGCGTCAGCGGCGTAAACCCCGACCGCCGGTCGCTACGCGAATTGGTGTGGATGGCCGAAGCCCGACGACGCCACGACTGGGATCAGACCGCCGAGCTGCTGGCCCTGCTGGCCAACGCCCACCGCGATCCCAAGAGACAACGCCGGCCCTACACATCGGCCCAGTTCCACCCGCTCCCGCGATCGTCACCCCGCAGTTTTTCGCCGGGCGTGCCCCTCACCGCCGGGATGATCGACATGCTCGGCGACGCCCTGGGCATTGACCCCCAACCGACCAAGGACTGACCCATGCCCGCAAGCAATGCCATCCGAGCCGGACGCGCTTTTGTCGAGCTGTTTGCCGAAGACTCCAAGCTGCGACGCGGGCTGGCCCGGGCCCAAGCCATGGTGCGAAAGTTCGGGCAAAGCATCCGGGCCAAAGGGGTGTTCACCTTGCAGGTCGGTCTCGGCGTGACGGGGCTGGCGGGGGGACTGATCAAAGCCTTGGCTGGCCCGGCTTCCGAGCTTGAGGAAATTCAAATAAGTTCGACGTCGTGTTCGGGAAGCGGGCCAAGGGGGTCAAGGCGTTTGGCGATCAGCTCGCCTCCGACTTAGGACGTTCGAAGGTCGATATCGCCGGCTTCTTGGCCGAAGCTCAAGACCTCTTCGTGCCGCTGGGATTCAACCCCAAGGATGCCGAGCAGATCAGCAAGACGCTGACCCGGCTGGGCATCGACCTGGCCAGTTTTAACAACCGCGCCGACGCCGATGTGATTGGGGACCTTCAATCCGCCATGACGGGCAGTTCGGAAGTGATGAAGAAATATGGCGTAATCGTCAACGAAACCGCCGTCAAACAGGAAGCCCTCAACCGTGGCTGGGACGCTGCGAACCTCTCGGAGCAGCAGAAGGCCATGGCTCGCTTGGCGATCATCATGCGGGGCACGACCGCCGCCCAGGGAGACGCGGAGCGATCGGGGGGTAGCTACGCCAACACCATGAAGCGACTACAGGCGTCGCTTAAAGACGTCCGGGCCACCCTGGGGGCAGGTCTGCTGCCGATACTCGCCCGCTGGTTTGCCGCCGCGGCCAACGGGGTACGCCAGGTGGAAGCGTGGGCAGTAGCCCACAAGCCGCTTCTGAAGATCATTGCGAAGGTGCTGATCGTTTCCGTCGCCCTCGGTGCCGCCGTCGCGGCCGCGGGGGGTACGATGTTCGTGGCGGGGGTCGCGATGGGGCTGGTGGCCAAAGGCATCGGAGCCGTGCTGCTTGCGCTTAAGCTGGTGCCCATCGCCATCGGCCTGGTCACCACCACCTTCGGCGGCCTGATCGCCGTGGTAACGGCCATCGCCTCGCCGCTGGGCATTGCGATCGCGTTAATCGCGGGTGTGGCCGGCTACGTGGTCTACGCCTCCGGAGCATTGGAGTGGTTCGGCGAAGCCTGGCACACGTTGTCGACCGTGGCCATGAAAGCCTTGGGCGGGATCCGGGATGCGTTGATGGCTGGCGACCTCAAAGCCGCAATGCAAGTGCTCTGGACGGGGCTCAATCTTATTTGGACCCGTGGGGTCACGCAGCTCACCGCGGCCTGGTCGGGCTTTCGTGTATCAGTGTTGAACATCCTGTCAGGGCTATGGACCAAGATTCTCCAGGGCGGGGTGGCCGTGGTGTCGGGGTTGCAGATTGCCTGGAATGCGATGTGGTCCGCATTCGAGCGTCAGACCCAGCGAAACGGCTCAAACCTGCTGAAGACGTATCTCCGGCTCAAAGGCAAGCTCACGGGCGAAGACGTGAGCCAGCAAATTGCCGACGTCGATCAAATCACGAATGCGACCAACAAAGCATCTACTGACAATCAGCAGGTGGTGGACGAACAAATTGTCAGCGTGCAGATGGCAACGATCGGCCAGCTTGGGGCCGATCAGAAAAACGCCGAGCAAAAACGCCTCGACGCCACGCAGGAAACCTTCAATCAGTTAACCGCCGATCGTATCGCGGCCGAGTCTGAATTTAATGATGCGCTAGGTCGAGCCCGAGATGCGCGAGAACAGCATGAGCAGAATCAATCGGATGAGAAACAACGCCGTGAAGACCCCGACCTAACTCCCCCCGATATTCAAGGGCTCATCGATCGAGCTACCGACGGAGTCGGGAACGCGGCGAAGCTGGCCACCGCCAGCATCGGCGGTTTCAACGCCGCGGCGTTCGACCGTTTATTCGCAGCCAATTCCAATACCGAAGCCAAAGAAACAGCGAACAACACCCGAGAGATGGCAAGGCAACTTAAACGTATTGCGAACCATAAGAACACGCCCAGCATCTTCGCGACGTCCTAATCGGATTGAGGGCCGCGCCATCCTTGTATGAAACCGACCGCCGCCACCAAAAGCCCCACCGGGATACCCACGAGCAGTCCCACCCCAAGCATTCCCAGCAACACGATGACAAGAATTTCAATCACGCATCGAGTATAGCCCATGCCTGCCACCACGGAAGAACAATTTGGACGACGCTTAGGCAACGACTCGGCCGAAATCGTCTACTTGGTATTCGGCGCCGAGAACGCGGCCGAAGCCAAGGTAGCGGTGGGAGCCGAAGCGCCAACGCTTTACGAGGAGATGAGTCGCAGCGAAGTTGAGGTCGAAGAATTCCCGAATCTCACCGGGGTCTACCAGGGGAGTGTTCGCTACTCAAAATCCTCGGGAAACAATCTGGCTTCCGAACCCACCTTCCGCTTTGAAACCAGGGGGGGCAGCCAAAAGGTCACCCAGTCTCTAGCCACCACCCGCTACGGGGACGGAGCCGCCAATGCCGGCGGAGCAATCGGGGCGACTGCCGATGCGGTGGAAGGCACCGACATCACCGTGCCGATCTATACCTTCAGCGAATCCCACACGTTTAGCGATTCGGACGTTACCACGGCTTACAAAAGCATCTTGTTTAGCGCCACCGGCACCGTGAACGCCGCCACTTTCAAAGGCTTGGCCGCCGGGGAAGCTTTGTTCTTGGGAGCCGCCGGCAACCGTCAGGGAGACGGGAACTGGACGATCGATTTTGCTTTCGCCGGCTCGCCTAACATCAGCGGGCTGTCGGTGGGAGATATCAGCGGGATCGCAAAAAAAGGCTGGGAATACCTCTGGGTCCGCTACCAGGCAGCCGAAGATACAACCGCCAAACTGCTGGTCCAGAAACCTGTGGGGGTTTACGTCGAACAGGTGTACCGATCCGCAAACTTCGCGGCCTTAAACATCGGAGTGTGAACCATGGCCCAACTCCGACACGCCCAGCCCGGTCAATCCCAAATTCCCGCCGCGGACTACAACGCGATGGTCGATGCCACCCGTGCCCACTTCGCAGGGCTCAGCAGCGAAGGCGGCGGGCCGCCTGTTGCAAAGCTTCCGGCCGACACGATCTACGTGCGTAACGATTCACTGGCGGCCGTTGGTCGCTTCGCCGTGCTGGGCATCGATGGCCTGGTGAATGACCCCTCGAATCTCGAAGCATTTGCCAACCAGGTCGTCGTGCGGGGAGTCGAGCCAGTTGCCGCCGATCACGACGGCCGTTTTGTGGTCTGTATCGAACCAATCGCGGCAGGGGCGATCGGGCGGGCCAAGATCGACGGCGTGGTGCAGGTCCAGATCGACAAGCAGACCGAGGACGATGTCACGGCCGGCGTTGCTGATGGAGACGCAACGCAGCTTAAGGGAGGGGAGGCGGGAATGCAGATCCTTTACGCCGAGCCGGGGACCGGGACAAAGTGGGCGGTGGTCCGCTTCGGTAACCCTGCCGGATCCTCGATCGGGGTTTATAAGTTTGTCAGCGAGTCGTTGGGAGTCATCACCGCCCACGCTTGGGACGGGGAAACGGAAGGGACCGACCCGGTCTATATCCAACTCGCCAAGTTCGCGCCCCATTACGAGGCGGGAGAACTCATCTTCGCGTTTCCGTTCGCCGACGGATTCCAGCAGATTTGGCAGCCGCCGCCCACCGCCGGCTCGCCTTCATCGCGGAAGCAACTGCAAGTCGTGGGCAACCGGACCGAGTTCGATTTCTTACGCCTGGCTTAAACTTGAACGAGGTCACCCCATGTCCTGGACCGCTTTCCCCGACGCGTCGGAGATCCCCGCCACCGACTGGCGCACGCCGCTGCATGAGCTGCGTGACGCCGCCAGCGAGCGGATCGATATCAAATCCCCCGTCGTGGGGGGCGATCCGACCGTGGCCGACTACCCGGCCGACCCGGACGATCCAAATTTCACCCCGCAAGATCGTAACTTTTATGCATTAGCGATCTCGATGGGCGGGGTTTATTTTCGCTCGGTTGATTTTACGGTGGGGACATACGAGGGTGAGCCGACGATTTTGCGGGGCAGTATACCGGTCATCCTCAAGGGGGAGATTCGAATCTCAAAGACGTTCGAATACTTTGGCAACCCGGGCGTTTTTCGGGCTGCAGTGATAGCCCCCGGGCACGCACCCGTTGATTTCGGGGTGGGCACCAGGGCAAAAGATTTCACCACGGGCAGAACTTACCGAGCGATTCAGCCGCCCTACGGCATAGGGATTGCCTGGACTGCAGATTACGACACCGACCCCGACCTTTTTGATTACAATTTCGAGAACGCGAACATTGCGTTTGAGCCTTTTCTGTTAAATAACGATTTGCTAAACGCCGTATATAAACGAATTAACGAAACTCGTTGGTTCCTAGGCAATTTGTGGGTCAGAAAAAGATCAAAGGAAGGATTCGGAGGTGACCCGGGAGTGAAAAGAGGAGATAATTTCGGATATCTGGACGAGGACGATGTCTATCGTGGATTTGACGATGTCGCGGAGCTCGTCAGTTACGCCAAGGCATATTTGCCAGGCGCGAATTGGACAGAACTCAATTCTGTCGGTTTCCGAACCGGGAACTTCGGCGATGCGTCGCCGGGTTTTGAGCTTGGTGGACAGGTTTTAAGCTATCAGCAGCTCAGCACCGATAATTCTGATTACCCCAAAATTCTCACGGCCGCGCTGCGTGTGGATCAAGTCAAAGTAGCCACCTATACCGACCATTTCCCCGCTTTATCGTTTGGGAGTTGGGCTTTTGAAGCGGACCTGATGGCCGCCGTCACTGAACGCGTGTCAAGTTTTGGCGTCAATAGTACAGGAGGCGTACCGATCAAGGTTCAATACGACGCAGGATCAAGTGACATCCCCGCCCCAATCGCGAATCGTTGGCGAATCGCGGATACCTACACGGCCGAAAGTTACGAGTCTGACTGGATCGGTGCAGACGACATACCGAGCGCGAACGCATTGCCCAAGGATGATCCCGATGGGGCGCAGTGGGATTCCCACGGGTTTGGCATTCCCCAGCTGATTCCGATCTACCGTTTCGATGTGCCTGGCGGATTCAATTTTGTGGACTGACCACACTTGGTATAGTACCGATACATGGTACTATTAGCCGATGAATAGCAAGGCTCGCAAAACCCTCGCCTGTGTCTTCGAGACGCCCGCCCCCGCGAACATCAAGTGGTCCGACATCGAGCGGATGCTGGTGGCGGTAGGTGCAGAAGTTGGCGAGCGCAGCGGTCCCCGTATCGTCGTGGACCTCAACGACGTGACGGCCGTCTTCCATCGCCCCCACCCCCGCCCCGAAGCAAGCCGCCCCGTGGTGCGTTCGGTCACGCGGTTTCTCGAACAAGCAGGAGTCACCCCATGAATCAGCTAGAGCACAAAGGTTATTTTCGGCAACGTCGAACACGACTTCGAGCAGAACACGCTCCACGGGATCGTTCTCGGTATCCGTGACGTGGTGACCTACGAGGCGAAAAACCTCAAATCTCTCGCGCGGGAGTTCCGCAAGTCGGTCGACGTTTATTTGGAATTCTGCGAAGAGAAGGACAAAGCGCCCGACCGCCCCTACTCGGGCCGGTTCAATGCTCGACTGTCGCCGGAGTTGCACCGCCGAGCCGCATCGATGGCTGAAGTGGAAGGGGTGAGCCTCAATGACCTGGTCGGCCGGGCACTGGAACGCGAGATCACATCGGCGACGAGCTGACCAGGGACAAGCTCGGACACGCCGATTGCCGATGATGATGCATGGCCCGTTATCGATCCGTCCCGCTCTACTCCCGATCGCCCGAACACGCGGTGCGGTCAACCTTCAACCAGCTGGCGGTCCTCGATCGCCAGCTCGTGCTGATGCATGAATGCGACAAGCTCAACCCCGCCGAGATGGCCGCGGTCGCCGAGCTCGCACCCGGCGAGGTGGTGACGCGGCTCAACTCAGCGTTGGGCTTGCTGCAGGACGCCGTCAGGCGTCGACACGGCCAACGACCGGCTTGAGCTTGGCCGCGGAAAACGTTCCCGTCGTGCCCACGACCAGGCCCGACGTCGGATCCACCGGCCCGAGGGTACCGATGACCCTGACCCGGACGGCCGGGATGCCGTAGCCGTAGGCGTGGTCCAGGACCTCGACCTTATAGACGCCGCTGGGTTGGTGCAACTCGGCCACATCACCGATCGTCCAGGGCCGGTCTTGCAGAGTGGCTTCGGCCGCGAGGGTGAGCTGGTCCACCAGCTGCTCGACGCGGCCGGTGGTCTCGTACTGACCCGCCGCGACTTGGCGGCGGATCCGCTCGATGAACTCGTGCCGCGGCTCGGCCAGGGCGGCCGACGTACAATCATCGATATCGGGTGTTACGTTTCGTGTTACGGTTCGGGGGGTGGGGTCTGACATCCGTGTCTCCATGACGGGGGGCCTGGCGAGCGTCCAAACTCATGAGCCAGGCTCCCCTTGGGGTGGGGTTAGTCGCCGCGGCTAATCCAGGTGATCAGCTCGGGCAGAGCCAGGACGACGATCGTCCCGGCCGAAAGCGATAAGAGAAGCAGGCGGTGACGACGTTCAATCCACCGCATCCGCCGACGGTGACGGTGATTGATTCGGGCCAGTTGCAGAGCCAGTAGTTGGTCGTGGTTGAGCATGGGGCACACTCCTATGGAGGGTGGGGCGTTACTTACCTGGGGTGTGCTTTGAGCGAAGGCTTGCCAATCGTTCGGCGGGTTTCCTAATACACGACTACACCCCTCTATGAGCTGGACAGATTTGCCTAGATAGACGCGATCGCTCGGCGTGACGCATAGGATCAAATCAATTAGGAGGTCGGCAGTCTTAAAGAGTTTGTCGAGAGCTTCAATCGCCAAGAGAGGTTGTGGCGTTCTGTCACCAGGTGGTGACATGCTCGACTCAACTTCCGCGAAGTAGCTACAGAGCCGCTTGTTGAGACCCTCCGAAATATTGAGAGCTGTATCTATGTCCATATGGTGAAGGTCCTGTATTTTCCCCCATAGAGGGGGTGGGTGGTCGTCAGCCTGCGGCGGCTAAATACGCGTGGGGGAGGCGGGCGATTAAAGTCGGTACGCCTCATCATCCAGGCGGTCGCAGTTCGGGCAGATGGGGACGCCCCGCCGGCCGCGGAAGTCGGCCCCGCATTCGACGCAGTTCAACGCCGCCAGCTCACGTCCCCGGTAAGGGGCCACGCAAGCCAGCCAGGCCGTCCAGATTTTGCCGAGATGCTTCATCATTGATTCCGGGGGTGCGGGGGTCGGGGTGGGGCAACGGTGTCACCCTGGTCTAGGGTGACACCGTTGCCCCATTAATCTCGGACCAGTCGCAGCTGATGCGGGGGTGCCTGGTCGTCGGTCCCGGTTTTCCGGGGCGGGGCGGGTGGGGGTGGGTTGGGATGATCGCGGGACGCCAAGCCGTCGAGCAACTCGATTCGGGCCTCGGCGGTGTCGTCAAGGTAGAGGCTGGTGGTGCTCAACTTGTTGTGGCCCAGTTGGACTCGAGCGCCCTCGACGCTGACGCGGACCGCGCGCGTGGCGAAACTATGCCGCAGCTGCAACAGGCTGATGCTCGACAGGCCGGCCCGGTCAAGTGCCCGCTGCAGGGCCTCATAAAATGCGGATCGCGCGTGGTAAGGGTGAGCCGCCCTCCACCCGAACAACCGCGCGGTGTCGTCAAACTCCACGGCGTAGCCGAGCCTTGCTTGGTTGTCGTCGGCCGAGGCAGCGAACACGGCCTCATCGATCAGGTCATGCGCCCGCTGCGACAAGCCAATAATGCGGGGTTTGTCGCTGACGTGCTCGGTTTTCCATTCAGGGGCGTGGTACGCCCATTCTCCGTTCAGCTGATCGCGCTTAATATCGCACCGCCGAAGCACGACCAACTCGATCGGACGCATGCCCGTCTCCCACATGAGTTCGAGCGCGATCGCCAAAAGCAGGCGCTTCCGCCGATGATCCGCCCGCCGCGGTCGGGGCTCCGATCGAAGTGAGCTGATGACCTCACGCACAACGGCTTCAGGCGCTGCAGGCACACGCTTGCTACGGCGGGCTTTGGTTTTACTGGCTTTGAGAGGCGGACAGCGTTTCAGTTCGTGGCTGACCTCGGCCGAGAGCAAACGCTCGCTCTCCGCCCAGTCGATCATTTGCAACACTAACTGACGTTGCTTGTTGACGTGGGTCAGCGTCCAGGTCTGCCCGGCGCGGTTGATTTTGGTCAGCAGGTGATCGAGAAAATCGCGAACATCATCACGATCGAGCGATTCGACCTCGGCCTCGGCCAGCCGCCGAACAGGCTCGCCGCCCGCGCCGGGCAAGTCCTGGGCTAGCAGATCCAGCTGGGGCAGATCCGCCGCCAGCTCCTCTGTACCAGTCGGCTCTCGATCGAGCAGGCGAGCGCCCCGCACCTGGACTTCGAGCAAGTAGCGACAGGCCCGCGCGATGTTGCCGGCGGTGTTGGTGGCCCGGCCGTGTTTCATATATTCGCAATCCGCGTGGCGTTGATACTTTGCGATCAGTTCCGTGAGCTTCATCGACTTCATCATTCCGGCCTCCGTGCACAAGTTCGGAGTGGATCAACCAGGAATGACAAGGCGTCTTCCAACCGTGCGCAGAACGCCGCGGCTCCCGGCCGAGAAAAACCCCCGCCCACGGAAGTGCTGCCACTCCGGGGGCGGGGGGACAACAGGCGCGACGGTCGCCGTAAGATGGCGATCGCCGACGTCCCGAGGTGCAGTCTCGGTCCGGAGGCATGGGCCTGGCCATGAGGCGACACGTCGCCGGCCGGGCCCGCTTTACAAAATGACAAGGCGAGTGAAACCCCTGATACCAGTGTTGGAGTGTGCCACAGCATCATCGCTTCGCAACTCCCTTCTTCCGCTTTTTTGTATTCTTAGGTTTTGGTTTGGGTCGATGATCCGTAACGCGATCCGTAACGCGCTTTTTGGGGTCAACAATGATGACTCGCAGTTCGACCTCGCCCGCCTGGACCCGCCGCATCACGTCGGGAGGTAGCTCGATCGCCGCAGCTTTAGGCTTGCCCTCATGGTAGTGCCACATGTCGGTAACGCTGGGTTCGCGGACCGCGAAATTCTGCACCTGGTCAAACCAGTCGTCGGCCCGCTTGAGCGTGGCCCGGATCCCCGACTCACGTCCCAATCGCGCCGCCGCGACTCGACACGCACTTCGACAGCACCGCGCATCCTTGCGGACCGTGTAGAAAAATTTTTGGCATCCCAGGCATCTGCGAGCGGGCACGGTCATCACTTCTCGCCACCTTCCGGGTCGTTGGAAAATATGCAGACAATGACGAGCACGACAACCATTACAAACATCATCAAGCTACCCCTTCCCAAGCCGATGCCCGGTCCGCCGCGGATGGCTGCAAATCACCGCGTTCGATATGCCACCGCATCGCGGTGATTTGGAGGTGCGTAAGTTCGTCGGGGTGCCGTTCAAACAATCGGTCGCTAAACGAGGCGAGATATCGTCTCGCGGTCGTCAAACAAAGGTCATGCTTCAACGCAAAAAATGCGGTTAGATCTTCGGGGGCAGAAGTCTTCATAATTCGCCGCCGTCTTCGCACATGCGATTCGACTCATCGAAAGACCCGGGCCGAGGCGTGGGGCGTGAGTCGCGGAAATCGCGACAGGATCGCTCACGCATCCGCTTCATGTCAGCCAAAATCGCGTGCGCAAATAGATCAGTAGGGTGCCGCAAATACCGATGGCGATCACGAGATGCATTGCTCCGCCTCCCTGGTTTTAATTTGAGCCATGACCGCGCCGAGCCGGTTGGCGACCCGGCCGCCCCGCGGGCATCGGGTGGCGCATCAGGTCGCTCAACGTCGTCTTGACATCGATGGCCAGGCCGAGCTTCGCCGCGGTGGATTCGAGATCGCGTACCGCCCGACACGATGCCTTGATGGCGTCGGCGTGGATGGGACAGGCGTCGGCGTCGGAGATCGTCTGGGGGAGCATCGTGCCGACAACGCAGTTCAAGCCGGCGAAGCGACGTTTAAGCGGGACCGGGGCCAGCTCAATCTTCGCGGTGACGCGCCAACGTCCGCCGACGCTTACTTCGCGGATCACCAGGGCGGATCGGGCAGGCCCCTCGGCCACACGCTCAACAAGCAGCTCGACAAACTCATCGACTTTGGTACGAGGTTCGATCTTCATGGCCGCACCTGCGGATCCAACCAGCCGCCGGCCATGGTCAAAAAATCAGCTTCCTCGGGAGTATCCAGCGGCGACGCCCCGGGATCCGGAATGCAGATTCGGCCGGGCGGCCGCTTGCCGTCCACGCCCAGGGCGGGGAGGCCGAGCTGCACATCGACACGACGCCACACCCGGCCGTCGTGGACGACCCGATCGTCGGTGAGCCGACCCCCGAACTCCCGCTGCGTGACGATCGATCGGCTGTACTGCCGCGGGCCGGTCCGCAGGGCGAGCTGAACGCCCCACGTCGCCGGCGTGACCAGGTAGAGGTCGACGCCGATGTCCGCCCCGCCGATGAGGTAGTGCTTCGCCCGCTCGCCGTTGCAACGACCCGGCCGCAGCCGGCCCGCGTCGACCAACCGCCGCAGCTCCACGTCGAGGATCGACTCGCCGGGCTGGGCCGAGCCGAACAGACCGGCTTCCCGTCGCGGGATGATGACAAATTCGAGATCCCCGATTGAGGGCGATCGCCGCCGTGTGCTGCCGGCCACCTGGATGCGTTCGCAGCCGGGGCGCAGTTGGCACTCGATCTTGTAAGCCAGCGCTGACGCTTGCGGCCAGGTCATGGTGTGGGTTGCGATGCTCATAGATTGGCCTCTGTTTCGAGGTCATCAACAAAGAGGCTTAGCTGGCCGGCCAAGCCGAGCAGATCGTGAGCACACTCCGCGTCGTCGCGTTGGCAAGGGTCGAGTCGGTCGAGTTCGTCGGCCGCCGAGAGCAGGCAGGTCCGAGCCGCGGCGACTAGCTGGGCCGCACGCTCCAAGCTGGCCGCGCGTGTTTCGACGGGGGGGAGATCAACCACGCGCGACCTCGGCTTCCGAGATCCAGCCTTGATCGACCGCGACCTGGTAAACGGCCAACGCCAGCCCGAAATTAGTTTGCACGTCGCCCGCTGCCCAACGCTGACGGTTGAAATCGGTGGTCGCGGCGAGCGCCGTGAGTCGAGCCTGATCAAATCGCGATTCGGGGAGCGACTCGAGCGACGCCCGTACCGCGTCGCCGGCGGGGAGTTTGCGGGACGCCGCCACGGTGGATTCCGCGGAGGGAGCCAACGCCTGCCGGCGTTCCGCCAGCCGCCGCAGCTTGCCGACACGTTGAGCCAGCCGCCGCATAAGCACCCCCGCCCCCTTGCCCTGATCGCGGCAGTTTTTGGCCAGGTCGCGAATAATCGTGGGCGTGAGTTCCGAACAGCTCGCCAAGGTGAACATCGGGTCACCGAAAAGTTCGCAGCCGTCGAGCAACCCGAGGATCTCAACCGCCGGCTGGTCGAGGTTGGGCAACGGGAAGCCCGCCGGGACCGCCGGCCATTTCCGCGTTTGGCCATCGCCCGAAGAAGCAGCAGGAGAAATTATACTGCTACTACTACTTCTTCTATTGAGGAGCGGAGGCGCTGGAGCATCCATTTCCGGGGGTTGTTCGGGAATAATGGATGCTGGAGCGCCAGAGCGCCTATCAAAAATGGATGCTGGAGCGCCAGAGCGCCTATCAAAAATGGATGCTGGAGCGCCCGAGCGCTGCGGCACTGCAGCGCCAGAGCATCCATTTTCTTCGGACGAATTGGATGCTGGAGCGCCAGAGCGCTATCCAAATCTTCCGGGTTTCCCCTATCGAAAAACTCGCCGCCAGACAATTCGTTGTCCAGCGACGAGTCAGTCCGAGGCGAGGCCTCGGCATCGATCAGTGGAAGCTGCAGGTATGCGTCGCCCTGCTGCAGGTCCTCCACTGTACCGAAAATCATAAGCTGACCGGGAAGGTCCGGGTGTTTTTTGATCAGCGGGCAGTCATCGAGCCAGGCCGCGAGTTTCTGGCCCGACTTGATTCCAACGCCGAGCCACGCCTGAATCTCCGGGCCCTTGCCCGGGTGGTGGGCGATGATCGAGCCGCTGCCCGAGACGCTCGGCGTACCACAAGCGATGAGCTTGTGGACCATCCGGTGGATCAGGGGCGTGATGTTTTTCGCCGAGTCAAAGTATCGATCCCATCCGGTCAGCACCCGCTGATAGACCGAGGCCCGATCCACCTGGAGTTGTATCTGTGCCCGGTGGTGAGGTGGGATTTTAACGAGGACTTGCTGGAGTTGATCCAGCGCTTCGATGCTCATGTCGTGCGAGTCGGTCATTGTCTCTCCATGACGGGGGCGAGCCGGCGCGTCCGTGTGCCGGCGTGGGACGGAAATGAAAAGCTCGACGCGAGGGTTGGCTCGCGTCGAGCAGAAGGCCAAACCGTCACACCCAAAGATGACGGCAGGCCGAGGGGTAGGTGTCCCGCCATGCTCAACGCCCGGACGTTCCGGGCGATACGTCTGCGTAGTCCGATGAGCAGGGCGCGGCGAAGAGCAGCGCGGCGTAGGATCGCCAGCACTGCCCGGATCACGGGCAAAGTAAAAAACCCGAAGAGGCACGAGGGACGCGCACGCTCCGGGCTTCCGGGGGACGGGGGAATGAAGTTTTTTCGGGTGTCCGACACGGGCCGATCCTTCGCGGGAAGATCGCGGCTCGGAGGCGGGGGCACACATGCAAAAGCAAGATGCCGCAGGCTGGAAGCCGCGACACTCGACGGGTTAAGGTCGAGCGGGCTGATGGATTGTCGGTCGGGGCGGTAGTTAATCGCGGATCGACCTCTTTGCTGAATGGATGTTGCCGCGCCGTTTACGGATTGTCAAGTCAGAGATGCAAAAAAGATGAAAATGGCCGATGATGGGCCGATGGAAAGAACAATCCAATACCCCACCACTGCCGTCGATTCCGAGGACGCGCGGCACGTCTTGACGCTTGCGGTAGAACGCGAGCAGGCTTTATGGGCGAGCGGAAACGCCGACACAGATTTATTACATATCGCCGAGACATTGATGGCCACGCTGCACTGGATCAAGTACCGCCCCGTCGAGATGCGCGGAATTAGCGATCAAGCCACGGAACCGCCGCCAAGACCAGACTCGCCAAACCGATGACTAGAGCCGCCAGGAGAAGCACGATCTGCTGACGGTGCCGCCGGGTATGCAGCCGGTCCTGCTTTTTCTGGTCTCGTTGATCGAGCTCTCGCTTGTAGCTATCGATCACGAAGTTGGCCGCCGCCTGCTGCGAGGGACTGTGGGCCGAGGCCGGCCGCAACGCGGACAGCGCCTTGGTCAACTCCGCATCGGAAAGCTCCTGCAGACGGCCGTCGGCGACGTGCTGATCTATCCACTTTTGATCCAAGGTGCAGCTCCGAAAAAAAGCCTCCGTCGGTAACTAGCCGGCGGAGGCGCGTTCGGGCTTGGCAGAGCTTGCAAAGAGGTCGGGCAGAAGTGCCAAATCTGCCCTGCCATGGCCCGATTATATCAGACCCGCGAGCGGGTCAAGGCTTGTGGATTAGTTCATGCGGTAGTGGGTTTCGCTGGTACAGGGTGAAGTGGTTTGGGTCTCCAGTCGCTGAATCGATAAAGATGCCCTGTTGTTTGATTTTTGCGGTCTTTTGGGTTGGCCATGTATTTACCTCTTGGAGTTAAGGCCCACAGAAGTTGGGCCGATGTTGTTGAGGGCGGCGTTCGTCGCTTAATGGGCCCGGTAGGATTCGAACCTACGACCTCACCCTTATCAGGGGTGCGCTCTAACCAGCTGAGCTACGAGCCCGGTGGAGTCCCCTTGGGGGAACGACGGGATCAAGGCGGCCGTGTCGGCCGCCGGGGACGAAGATCATAACGCCATGGCTCATGTCGAGCAACGCCCCGCCGCGAACAATTCCGTGGGCACGGAGGCTTCAACTTCGGACGCCAACGGTGGTATCTTGCGTAGCCCGATTCCACCCCTTTTCGGTATGAACGTATCATGAGCACCGACGCCACCGCCGCCGCATCCGCCGCACTCGATCAGGCCGTTGACCGCGGGCGTCGGGTGTTTAATTTTTCCTCGGGTCCCTGCACCCTGCCTCTGGAGGTTCTCGAACAGGCCCGCGGGGCGTTGACCAATTTCCGCGGCACGGGCATGTCGGTGATGGAGATGAGCCACCGCTCGGATCCGGTCGTCGAGGTCACCGCTTCGGCCACCGCGCTGTTGCGCGATCTGCTGGACCTGCCGGCCAATTATGACGTGGTCCTGGTCGGGGGGGGGGCGACCATGCAATTCGGCATGGTGCCGATGAACTTCGTCACCCCCGCAGGCATCGACTCGCCGGGCAGCCGGGTGGATTACACCCATAGCGGCGCCTGGGCCAAGAAAGCCATCGCCGACGCCCGGGTCTGCCGCGCCAATGTCAACATAGTCTGGGACGGCACCGCCGAAAATTACGTCCGCCTGCCCAACCCCGCGTCGATCCACAGCTCGCCCGACAGTGTCTATCTGCATCTGACCAGCAACGAAACCATCGGCGGCCTGCAGTGGAAGGACTTCCCCACCTGCGACGCCCCGATTGTCGCGGACATGAGCAGCGATTTTCTGAGCCGACCGCTGCCCATCGAAAAGTTCGGCTTGATCTATGCCGGGGCCCAGAAAAATATCGGTCCCGCGGGCGTCACCGTCGTCATCATCCGCGACGACCTCCTGGCCCGCTCCAAGTCCGACGCAATCCCCGCCCGCATTAATTACCTCGATTACGCCAACCACGTAAAGGGCGAGTCGATGCTTAACACCCCGCCGGTGTTCCAGATTTACATGGTCGAGTTGGTCCTGCAGTGGCTCAAGGCCCGGGGCGGGGTCACCTGGGCTGCCGAGGCCGCGGCCCGACGGAGCGGCGTGGTTTACGACGCCATCGCCGACGCCGGCGGGGGAGACTTTTACACCTGCCCGATCGACGCCAACCACCGTTCGAGCATGAACGTTGTGTTCCGCCTGCCCACCGAAGAACTTGAAGCCCAGTTCGTCCGCGAAACAACCGCCGCAGACCTCGACGGCCTCAAGGGTCACCGCAGCGTCGGCGGCTGCCGAGCGTCGCTGTACAACGCCATGCCCCAGGCCGGCGCCGATGCCCTCGCCAACTTCATGCAAGACTTCGCCCGCAAGCATGGCTGACTCGCAGGCCGTTCGCTTCTCATTACGGTTCAATATTCACGGTTAGACGGCAGCCGAATTCTGCCTGTCTGACGTACCATCCATCGTCGTGCGAGGCGGTGTGCAAGACGCCGGCCCGCCCATCTCCCGCCCTCCTCAATGACCGTTGCTCAGCCGGCGATGGTGACACCCGCAGTCCTGCACTGACCTGCGGTTGAGCTTCCCCAATCCGTACGAACCGCACCGCCGTCATGAGCATCACGGTCTGGGGTTTCCCGGCAACATCGCGCTGATCTCTCTCGGTTCAACGCCCGATAAAACCGGCAGGAGTCTCCGCATGACCATGTTCAACCGCCAGCCCTCATTGCCTGCCGCGTCCGCACCGGGCTTGAATCGCGACCCGCACCGTCGGCCGTCGGCACCCCCCCGGCAGGCCGAGCCGCTGGGCCATTTTGCCGTCGTGGGCCTGGACCAACAAACTCACGAAACCGTCAGCACCGTCATCCAAGCCCGCAGTGAAGACGACGCGCAGCGCATCGCCCAGCAGCAAGGCCTGATCATCCACGAGTTCAAGCCGATGCACCCCCTGGCCGGCGCCGCCGCGTTGCAATTGGCAAGGAGCGATCCTTACGACCGATTCAACCTCCCGTCCCATCTCGAAACGCCCCCCGCCGACCCGCATCGCCGTGCCGCGTCTCCCGCCGCGGCGACCTCCGGCCGAGCACTCATGCAAGATACCGAGTTTAGCCCCCGGCCCGGCACCCAAGCCCGCAGTCCGCTGGGCACTTTTGGCGTGCTCACCGTCCTCGCGGTCGTCGGCGGCGTGTTCTACTTCACCGCGGTACGTGACGGCGGCTTCCGCGACACGCTCGTTTCCCTCCTGCCCGGCCCCGACGCCGCCCGCGCCCAAGCCATTGATGTCGATCAGCCTTTGGGCGTGAACCTCGCCGAAGTCCAGGGCTTCGAAGATTGGCAGTACGTCAACGATTTGCCTTCGACCGCTTCAACCAACAGCAACGCCATCGCCCCGGCCCCGCCCCGCAAGCTCCGCCTCGAAGCCACCATCCCCGCGACCCGCGCCGCGGGCGGCCACCGCGGCTCCGCGGTCATCGGCGGCCAGATCATCCGCCCCGGGCAGGAAATCGCCGGCTACCGCCTCGTCCTCGTCCGCGATCAACACGTCCTGCTCCAGCATGGCAACAAACTTATCGCCCTCCGCATGAGCAAAGACCCTGCCGCCGACGCCGAAACCCAAACGCAGCTAAACCAAATCAAGACAGATTCGTTTGCGTTGGTGGGAGGGCCATCCCACCCAATACCAAAACAATTTTAAGCCTGCCTCACGCCTCGGTTGCGGTAATGAACTGGCGGTAGAGGTTGGCATAAATCCCCGCCTCGGCGAGCAGTTGGTTGTGCGAGCCGCGCTTCGACGATGTGGCCGTGGTCCAGGACCAGCACGGTGTCGGCGTGGCGGATTGTGCTCAGCCGGTGGGCCACGACGAAGCTGGTCCGGCCCTGCAGCAGTACCTCGAGCGCCTTTTGAATCCGCGCCTCGGTCATGGTGTCCACGCTGCTGGTCGCTTCGTCCAGAATCAGAATCCGCGGGTCAGCCAGCATCGCCCGGGTGAAGCAGACCAGTTGCCGTTGGCCTAGCGATAGGTTGCCGCCCTTTTCGCCCACCTCGGTCGCAATCCTTCGGGCAGTGCTTCGAGCAGGTCCAGGCAGTCCAGCCGTTTGGCCGCATCGATCACCGCGTCGTCGGTCGCGTCGGGCCGACCCACGCGGATGTTGTCCATCACGCTGCCGGTGAACAGGAAGTTGGACTGCAGCACGATGCCGACCTGGGCCATGAGCGCCGCGGTCGAAAGTTGGTACGCCTCGATCCCGTCGATCAGGACCCGGCCGGCGGTGGGCAGATAGAACTTACTGATGAGTTTGATGACCGTCGATTTGCCGCTGCCGGTGTGGCCCACCAGCGCGACGGTCTGGCCCGGCTGGGCGGAGAAACTGATGCCGTGCAGCACCGGATGCTCGGGATCGTAGCCGAAGTGGACGTCCTGGAATTCGACCTGCCCGACGAGTTCAGCGGGCGATACCGCATCGTCAGCCTCCAGCCGCTGGGGCACCGCATCGAGTAAGCCGAATACCCGCTCGGCACCCGCCATCGCCGTCAGCGCGGTGTTGTATTGCTGGGCCAGCTGCCGGATCGGCGTGAAGAAGTAAGGCACCATGAACCAGAACACCACCAGCGTGGAGAACGTCAGCGTCTGGTCGGGCCCGGCGAAATAACCGCCCCGCAGCACCTGGTACCCCGCCAGGACCGTCAGTCCCGCGATGATGAACTGGCTTTTAAACTCCAAGAGCGGCAGCTGCGTGCCCGACAGCCGTGCCTGCACCAGGTTGTAGTCCGCGTGGTCCCGCACCAGCCCGCGGAACAGTTCGGCGTTGACCTCCTGCCGTACGAAGCCTTGGGTCACCCGCACCCCGTTGACCGACTCGGCGATCGTCGCGGTCACCCGGCTGAAGCTTTCTTGAATCAATCTCGCCTGCCGCGTCAGCCGCTGGATGAAGTACCGGTTGATCAAAAAAATCATCGGCGTCATCGCCAACACAAAGTAAAACAGCGGCGGGTTGTACCACCACATCACCCCCGCGGCGACCATCATCCCCCCGCCCTGCACCAGGCTGACAAACAACACGTCCTGAATTCCCTGACGCATCGCCTCGGCATCCGACGTCATCCGGCTGATGATCCGGCCCAACTTGGTCCGGTCGTAAAAACCCATGCCCATCTGTTGAAGCTTCGCGAAGATGTCTCGCCGCAGGTCCTGCACCACCGACTCGCCCAGCTCCAGCGACAGCCGCATCCGGAAGTGGAACGTGACTTCGGTAAACACCACCAGCACCGCAAAAACCGCGGCGCCCCAGTAGACGCCCGTTCATGTCGCGATTGAAGATCGGCCCGTTGATTACTCGCGACGCCACGTAGGCGACCATCGGCAGCTGAATCGCCCGCACCACGACGATCCACACAAGCCAGTTGCGCTTCGCCGCGTGGGGCTGGGCGTACCGCCACAGCCGGGTGATCAGCCGCCAGTCCAGAGGCCGCTGTTTTGCTTCGCCCTGATCGTCTCGCTTGACCGCGGTGATGCGCGTGGCGTGATCCCGCCCCGCGCGATCGCGGGCCGTCGGTGCTTGTCGATTCGGATCCAGCGGGTCTCGGGTATGAGCCGAGTCGTCTCGCCTGGGAAATCTTTTGGGCAGTGCCATCAGCCGGCTTCCTCGGGTTGTGGGTCCGCGGCGGGCTCATCCATGCCCAGCAGTTCCCGCGATTCGGCATCCGCCGCCTGCAGGTGCGCCGCCCACCGGTAGTGCCCCGGCTCGCGGATCAGCTGCTCGTGGCTGCCGGTCTGCACCAGCCGCCCCTTTTCGAGCACGAGGATCACGTCCGCCCGGCGGAGTGTGCTGAGTCGGTGGGCGACCACGAAGGTGGTCCGGCCCTGCATCGCGTTGGCCATGGCATCGAGGATTTCGTGTTCGGTATCCGGATCGATCGCGGCGGTGGGGTCGTCCATCAGCAGGATCGGCGGGTCCAGCAGCAACGCCCGGGCGATCGCAATCCGCTGCCGTTGACCGCCCGACAGATTCGCCCCGCCCTCGGTCAGCAGCGTGTCGTAACCCTCCCGCAGGTCTTCCCGGATAAAGCCGTCGGCCGCCGCGATCCGGGCCGCCCGCTCGATCTGCGCCGTGCGTCGCATCGGGGTGGCCGAACGCGATGTTCTCGCTGATGGAATTGGAAAACAGGAACGACTCCTGAAACACCAGCCCGATGTTGCGTCGAAGCGTGTCCAGATCGTATTCCTGCACGTCGCGTCCGTCGAGCATCACCCGCCCCGCGGTCGGATCGTAGAACCGCGGGATCAGCGACAGCAGCGTGCTCTTGCCCGCGCCCGTCGCGCCCAAGATGGCCACGGTTTGGCCCGGCTCGACGCGGAAGCTCACGTCTGACAACGCCCCCGCCGCGTCGTCGCCGTAGCCGAACGACACCCCGTCAAATGCTACGGCACCTCGCGCACGCCCCAGTGTCGCCGGCTCACGGGGCGAGCTGATTTCCAGCGGGGTGTCCAGTACCTCAAAGACACGCTGGGCACCGGTCAACGAAGCCTGCACCGCGTTGGCGATCTGCGCGATGTTGCCGATCTGCGACGAAAACTGCTGCAGCAGCCCGGAGAACACCACCAGCATCCCGAAGGTAAATGTTGGATCGTTGATGTAGACCCATCCGCCGACGATCAGCAAGATGAAGATGTTGAAATCCGAGACGAGCAGGATGGCCGGGATGAACGTCGAGACACGCCAGAAAATCCACCACTTCTGGGCCACCACGGCATCGCTGGCCGCGTCGAATTTCTGCTTGTTCCAGTTGCTGCCGCGCAAAGCCTTTGACCACGTGCACGCCCTGCACGTTCTCCGAGAGCACCCGCACCGCCCGGTCAAACAGCCGGCGGTTCTCCCGATAAGCGGGTTTGACCAGCTTGCTGAAATACGCGGTCAGCCCCCAGATGATCGGCGTCGTCGCCAAGCACACCAGCGTCAGCGTCACGTGCAGGCTCATCATGAACGCCGCGAAAAACAACAACGAGATCAGCAGCATCAGCACTTGGATCAACACGCGATCCACGAACATCCGCACCATCTGCACGTCGCCGGTCACGCGGTTGATGATCGACCCCGACTCGTTGGCGTCGAAAAACCGGAAGCTTAGCCGCTGCAGTTTGTCGTAGACCTTGCCCCGCAGGTCCACCACGATGTCCTGCACCAGCACCGCCACGCTCACCACACTCCAGCGGTCGAACACGAACCGCACCGCCCCGATCACCACGATCAGCCCCGCCACCAGCAACACCTGCCCCATCGCGTCCATACCGGCGGGCGGACTCACCCCCAGAGGCCACCGCGGGGCTTTCGCTCCGTCGGGATTCAATTCGCTCACCGGATCGAAGCCGTAAGCAATCGCGTCGATCCCCAACCCGATCAACCCCAACCCCGTCAACGCCATCGCCAGCAGGACGAACTGCAGCACCACGACCTTGATCGCTCCCGCCCGGTATCCCCAGGCCAACCCCAGCATCCGCCGGATCAGCTGCGCGTTGGACAGCTCCGCCGGGCCGTCGGCCCCGCCCAGTGCTCCGCGTGTCGTTTCAGATTTTCGGGGTGTCGGGGCAGACACAATCGTGGATTTCCGGGCGACCACGTAGCGGCCGCAGTGTAAATAACTCCCTTTACCCTACCCGCCCCTTGGCAAATAACAATCCGAGGCTATGCCCAACTCTACGCCAGCCGGTCGGTCATCACGTGATAATGCGGGTCTTCCGAGATGTTGGGCTCGACCAAATCCCCCGCTCGGTCCAGCAGCTGCCGGCATTCATCACTCAGGTGCGTCAGGTGCACCCGCTTGCCCAAGGCGGCGTATTTTTCCGTCACGCCGTTGATCGCTTCCAGACCCGACTGGTCGTAGACCCGGCTGAAGTAAAAATCGATCACCACATCGTCCGGGTCGGCGGCAGGATTGAACAACGCTTTAAATGATTCATCCGACGCGAAAAACAACGGCCCGTGGAGCTGATAAACCTTGCTCCCCTGCTCGTTGAATTTCACGTCCGCGATCAGGTGCGTCGATTTCTTCCAGGCAAACACTAGCGCCGCCAGCACGACGCCGAGGATCACCGCCATCGCCAGGTCGTGCATCACTACGGTGTAGCCCGCCACGAAAATCATGATCAGCACGTCCGACAGCGGGATCTTGCTCCAGGTTTTGAGCGTCGTCCACTCGAACGTCCCGATCACGACCATAAACATCACGCCCACCAGCGCCGCCATCGGCACCCTTTCGATCAGCGGCGCGAGCAGCAGGATAAACAGCAGCAGGCAGACCGCGGCGGTGATGCCCGAGAGCCGACCCTTGCCGCCCGACTTCACGTTGATCAGCGATTGGCCGATCATCGCGCAGCCGCCCATGCCCCCGAACATGCCGCAGACAATGTTGGCGGTGCCCTGTCCGATGCACTCGCGATTGCCCCGGCCCCGCGTCTCGGTCAATTCATCAATCAGGCTCATCGTCATCAGCGATTCGATCAGCCCCACCCCCGCCAAGACCAACGCGAAGGGCAGGATGATCCACAGCGTCGCAAAGTTGAACGGCGGCAACAACGACCCCGCCGCCGCAACACCTGTGCCCACCGAAGCCGAAGCTGAGTCCGCCAAGTGTTCGGTACCCGCTTCCCCAACCCCCTCGCTTACCCCACTCCCCACGTACCGCTCATCCAAAAAGAACAACTTTGGCAACCCCCCGCTCATCGTCACCGCTGCCGGTTCCACCGACGCCAGCGCCGCCCGCCGCCGCTCCTCCGGCAGCGCTTTTACCGCGGCCTTGATCCCGTCCTTGTCCAGGTTCGCTCCCGCGTACGCCGCCTGCGCCGCCTCCACCAGTTCGTTGTCCTCCAGCAGCGTCCGCGCCGCCTCGCTCCGGGCCAGCACTTCCGCCTTCGCCGCCCCGGTCACCGCCGCGGCCTGCTTCCCGCTCGCCAGCATGTCCCGCACCGTCGGCACGCTGTTGCCCCCGTCACCCGGGACAAACGCGTTAATCCCCGCCGCCAGCAGACTCACCGTCACGATCGCCGCCAGCGACGACGGGACCGCCTTCGTGAACTTCGGCAACCAATAAATAATCGCCATCGTCAGCGCCACCAGCCCCACCATCACCACCAGCCGACTCCCGTTGAGAAAGTGCAGCATCCCGTCGCTGCCGATCTCCTTAAAACTTCCGATCTGCGCCAGGCCGATTACGATCGCCAATCCGTTAACAAAACCCAGCATCACCGGGTGGGGCACCATGCGGATGAGTTTCCCCAGCCGCAGCAACCCAATCGTGATCTGAATCAGTCCGCAGAGGATCACCGCGGGGAATAGATAGGTCACCCCGTGGATTGCGACCAGACCGACGATCACGACCGCCATCGCCCCGGTGGCCCCGCTGATCATGCCCGGCCGGCCTCCCACGACCGCTGCGATCAGCCCGATGAAAAACGCCGAATACAGCCCGATCATCGGGTCCACCCCCGCGACAAACGCAAACGCCACCGCCTCGGGCACCAACGCCAACGCCACCGTCAGCCCCGACAATAGGTCCGCTTTGGGCGAAGCCGGCAGCATCGACCGCAGCCCGAATCGGCTGGGCCGCTCATCGCGGGCATATTGAACAGAATCGGTAGGCACCGCGGCCGGGGCAGGAGTCATGTCGCCAGTTCTCAGGGTGTGATCGTCAATCAGGAAGGACCCGCAAACTTATCGCCAACCCCCCGCCGCAACAAGTCGCGGTTGCGGAATTACAAGGTTTACTGTGCAAAGTGTGCAATAGGTCGCAAAGCTCCGCGGAAGTGGCTGACCTGACCCCTTGAACCAAGCAATCCAAACCCTGCATCGCGCACTCCACATTTCCCCCCTAAACTCCCCCCATGCCCACCATCCCCCGCCCCGCTCCCCTGGACCCCGACGATCAAGACCGGCCCACCACGATGCGTGACCTCCGCCGCCGCGTCCGCGACGGCGTCAAAATCCCCATGCTCACCTGCTACGACGCCACCACCGCCCGCTGGCTCTACCGCGGGGGCCTGGATGTCATGCTCGTCGGCGACACCGCAGGCTCGATGATGCTGGGCTTCGATGACACCATCCACGCCCCGTTGGATTACATGGTCACCATCACCGCGGCGGTGAAACGTGGGGCACCGCGTGCCTTTGTCATGGCGGACATGCCATTCATGTCCTACCAGGCGGACGACGTGGAGGCGATCAAAAACGCGGGTCGATTCATGACCGCCGGCCAGGCCGACGCGGTGAAAATCGAAGTCGATGAACGTTTCCTGCCCCTGGTCAAGAAACTCGACCGCGCCGCCATCCCCGTGGTGGCGCACATCGGTTGGCGGCCCCAGCGGACGCCCCGCACCGGCGTGCCCCTGGTCGCCGGCCGCACCCGCGCGAAAATCGACGAGATGGTCGATCTCGCCAAAAAACTTGTCGATGCCGGGGCCGCCATGCTCCTGATCGAGCAGGCCACCGCCGAGGCCGCCCACGCGGTGATCGCCGCGGTGCCCGACGGGCTGCCTGTCTTCGGCTGCGGGGCCGGGCCCGACTGCCACGGCCACGTCGTCGTCCTTCACGACTGGTTAGGCATGACCGACTGGCAACCCAGCTTTGCCCCCCCCACCGCCCCCGGCGGTCAGCATCTCCAAAACCTCGCCGAAAAATGGGTCAAACTCGTGCAGTCCGGCGCCTATCTCAAGGGCGGCGGCCCGTATGCAATGCAGACGCCATCGTAAGATCTGCCGCAAACCACGAAATCAATACCGTTTCGGAGTATGGCTAAAACCTGCGGTCATCCAAACATCGGCGAACCTCCCCCCTCCCGCGCCGTATCATTACTTAGTCACCTTCATTCACTGTCCTCCATCCCTTCCCCTGCAGGACCTCTCACTTGCCCTTCCGCTGGTACGGCCCCTCGATTGTCTTGCTGCTCACCGTCGTCGCGGTGATGGTCGCCGCTCCCCGCCTGGCCCGGCAGATAGTGTGGAACACCACCGACCGCCACATCACTCAGGTCCGCCACGACCTGGGGGCCGACAGCAACCTGGCGGCCCTGTCCAAATCGTTTAGCCAAGTCTCCGAAATCGTCGAACCCAGCGTGGTCCACGTTCAGACCTACGGCGAATCCGCCCGGCGCGGGGGGATGTTCTCCCGCTTCGACCCGCCCACTCGACTGGGCAACGGTTCGGGCTGGGTTTATCAGCATCAGCCCCGCGACGGCGGCAAGCCGCGTAACTACATCCTGACCAATCACCACGTGGTCGCGGGTGCCAGCCAAATCAAGGTCCGCTTTGCCGACGGAAGCCAGTACACCGCCGAGCTGATCAACTCCGACCCGCCCACCGACGTCGCGGTCCTCGAAGTGGCCGACGCGTTTCTTCACCCCGCCACGCTCGCCGACGAGCCGGTACGCAAGGGCCAGATCGTCTTTGCCTTCGGCAGCCCCTTTCGCTTCGACTTTTCGGTCAGCCAGGGCATCGTGTCCGCGACCGGCCGCCGCCTGGACATCTCCAATACCACCAAGTACGAAGACTTCATCCAGACCGACGCCGCGATCAACCCCGGCAACTCCGGGGGGCCCCTGACGGACATCTACGGCCGGGTCGTGGGCATGAACACCGCCATCGCTTCCAGCCGGTCCGGCCCCAGCGATCCCGGCGGTTTCATGGGCCTGGGCTTTGCCATCCCCGTCGATATGGCGGTCAAAGTCGCCACCCGGATTCTCGAAGACGGCCAGGTCAACCGCGGCTACCTCGGCGTGCTGATCAACGACCTCACCCCCGCCCTCGCCGAGTCGTTCGGACACTCCGGCGACGGCGTCCTGGTCGAGCACCCCCTCCGCGACGGGGCCGCCGACCGCGCCGGTTTGCTGCCCGGCGACATCATCACCGCCATCAACGATCAACCCGTGGCCGACTCTGAAGACCTCCGCGCTACCGTGGCGGACATCTCCCCGGGCCGGGACATCCGCGTCGCCATCAGCCGCGAGGGCAAGCCCCGCGAAATGACCGTCCGCCTCGACGAACTGCCGCCGCCCACGCCCCGCACCGGCCGCGAGTGGGAATTCTTCCCCCAGGCGATGACCACGATCGACCAGCTACGCACCGCAGGCATCGGCCGACTTGGCAACTACTCCGAGGCCGATGCCCGCAGCATCGATCTGCCCCCCCGCCCGGGCATCCTCATTCTCGAAATCCGTGGCGGCTCGGTCGCCGACCGTCAACGCCTCCTGCCTTCCGCGATCATCACCCACGTCAACGGCACACGCGTCGAAAACCTCGATCAACTCCGTGACGCTCTGGGTCAGCTCGATCGCTGGGCACCGCTGCGTCTGACCACGTCGCTATGGGACGCCCCGCTTGAGCAATACATCACGCGTTTTGCTTTGCTGGACTTGATCGACGATTGATTTTTGTCCCGCGCTCAAACCTCTCACAAAAATGTATCCACCTCTGCCGTTGCCCTGGGCCACCTCGGCTTTCTAGTTGGCCCCAAAAATCGTCAGCCCCAAATCATCTATCATCACCGCTGATGCCTCCGCTGCTCCAAGTCCAAAATCTCAGGACCTACTTCCCGGTCAACCGCGGGCTGCTTCGCTCTCACGTCGGTGACGTCCGCGCGGTCGATGACGTGTCTTTCGATATCGCCGCCAACGAAACGCTCGGCCTGGTCGGCGAATCGGGCTGCGGCAAGTCCACCGTCGGCCGCACCATTCTCCGCCTGATTCCCGCGACCGCGGGTAGCGTGCACTTCGAGGGCGAAGATGTCTTGGCCGCCGCCGGCTCGCGGATGCAGCAACTCCGCCGGCAGATGCAGATCATTTTCCAGGACCCCGTCGGCAGCTTGAACCCCCGCTTGACCGTCGGCAAGATCATCGGCGAACCCATGCTGGTCCACCGTATCTGCCCCCGCCGCGACATCCCCGATCGCGTCGCGGAACTGCTGGTCAAAGTCGGCTTGCAAAAAGACCATGCCGCCCGCTATCCCCACGAATTCTCTGGCGGCCAACGTCAGCGCATCGGCATCGCCCGCGCCCTCTCGCTTTCGCCCAAGTTCATCGTCTGCGACGAGCCGGTCTCCGCCCTCGACGTGTCGGTCCAGTCGCAGGTCCTGAATCTGCTCAACGATCTGCAGGACGAATTCGGCCTGTCGTACTTGTTTATCGCCCACAACCTCGCGGTGGTCGAGCATTTCTGCGACCGCATCGCGGTGATGTATCTGGGCCGTATCGTGGAGTTGGCCGACCGGGAGACGCTTTACGCCAACCCGCAACATCCCTACACCAAGGCCCTGCTCAGCGCCGCCCCGCATCCCGACCCGGACGCGGAAAAACGTCGCATTATGTTGCTGGGCGACGTGCCGTCCCCCATCCGACTGTTCAAAGATGACGACGCGTCGTCCGACCTCTCCGATCAAGCCACCGCCGAACTCGATGCTCAGCGCGAACCCGGGATCCAATACATCACCCGTCAAAGCTTGCTGCGCCGCCCCGATCTGGTGCCTGTCCCCGGCAGCGACCGCCACTTCGTCTCCCCCGGCCCCGGCGTCGAACTTCAAACTTCTTAATCAGCCATTATCCCAACGGAGCGTTGTCAATACAGGTTTTTCGCCTGGCCCAGAAGCTAGGGCATGGTCGCCAACTGTGCTTCCGAGACTCGCGACATCTGTCGATTGCGGGACGAGAACCGAGGACGTTCGGCACCTTCGGGATACAGATGGTTGAGTTGCGTGGCGCTGCAATACTGCCAAGCCATGGTTTGGATGACCTGCGTTTCGGTGATATCGGTGAAAAAGTAAAAGGCTTCTTCGTGGTGAAGCGGATTGTGAAGCAGGATGCCGGTGCCGCCATCGCTGCGATGGCGATCGACCTGCAATTCATAGCCGTTTCCAAGGATGGCCTGGATAATCTGGCGGGAAAGGGGTTGCATAATGCAACTTTCTGAGTTGGAGGACGATGCAAAGCGAAATGAACAGACGGCTTTGCGATCGAGATAATGACGGTTGAGAAGGCTTTTGTTGACCCAAACAACGTCTTGGTACCTATACAATATTTACTATACGGAATCGCCCGATGCTGGCAATAGGAATCTGCCCGGATGGATGATTTTTAACGGTGAATGCAGATCATTGTGGGCGGCTACCAAATCGGTTAAACTTTTTGGCCAACCCCGGCGGATGTTCCGTCTCGGTTCCCACACCACGGTCACGCCCGACTTGTCTGACGCCTGCGTCATCGCGTCGCGGCCCCCCGGAGATTTGCATCATGGTTCGTCTTCGTCTCAAACGTTTTGGCCGCACCCACCGCCCGTTTTACCGTCTCAATGCGATCGATCAGCGTTCGCCCCGTGACGGCAAACCGATCGAGCAGCTGGGTTATTTTGATCCCTGCAAGGCCGATGAATCTTCACAGGTTCATATCGATGCCGAGCGTATCCGTTACTGGTTGAGTGTCGGTGCCCAGCCGTCCGAAACCGTGCGTGACATGCTGATCCGCGAGGGTATTCTCGACAAGAAGACCGGCAAACCCACCCCCGCTCCGGAACCCGCCGCCGAGTAATCGGTGGAATCAGCCCGCACCCTCAATCAGCCCCCGTCTCCGGTTTACCGGCGGATCGTGACCCACCCGTGGCTCCTTCCGCCGGCGTGGTTTCTGCCGTTTAATGGGCTGCTGATCTTTTTGGATCGTCGGTGGCCGATCGCGGAGGTGCTTACGCCGCCCTGGTCGTATCTCGGCTGGGTACCCATCGGGCTGGGGACGGGGATCTGCCTCTTGGCGGCGTGGCAGTTTCGCCGGCATCAGACGACGATCCGCCCGTTCCACGACAGTTCGGCCTTGATTACCAACGGCATGTTTCGTTATAGCCGGAATCCGATCTATCTCGGCATGGTGTTGGCCATGCTGGGCGTGGCGATCAACGCCGGCACGCTCTCGGCCCTGCTGGTCCCCCCGCTGTTTGCGATCGGTTTGTACTTCGGTTTTATCCGGCGGGAAGAAACTGCGTTAGCCCATCACTTCGGGTCGGCCTACACCGGTTATCGAAGGCGTGTCCGGCGGTGGGTCTAGGCGGTAAATTTAGTGCTGGCACCTTTGAATATTCCATAAAGTCCTGGTCTAACGCTGAATCAGCCGCACGAGCCTCATTGCCCCCCAACCCCGGCGTCCCATGCGGATCGATATCCTCACCCTGTTTCCCGAGATGTTTCCCGCCGTCCTGGACGCCAGCATCCTCGGGCGGGCTGCCCGGAACGTGCCCGATCCCGCGGCCCCCGACGATGCCGACCGGATTCGCCCCGCGGCGGTCAGCTATCACCTCCACAACCTCCGCGACTACTCGGCCGACGCCAAACATCAGAAAGTTGACAGCCCCCCGTACGGCGGCGGCCCCGGCATGGTGCTGCAATGCCAACCCATCTGGGACGCGGTGACTTCCATTGCTGCCCAGCAACCCACCACCCCGCCCCGCCGCGTCTTGCTCACCCCCAAGGGCCAACCGCTGACGCAGAGGCTCTGCGAGCAACTCGCCGGTGAATCCCGCCTCCTGCTGATGGCCGGCCATTACGAAGGTCTTGATCAACGGGTCGTCGAGCGACTCCACGACGACCAGGCCGGCGGGGGGTTGCTGGAAATCAGCGTCGGCGATTACGTGCTTTCCGGCGGAGAACTGCCGGCATTGGTGCTGCTCGATGGCGTGGTCCGCCTCTTGCCGGGGGTACTGGGCCACGCCGCCTCGGCCCACGAAGACAGCTTCTCGCCCGGCCGGGACCGGCTGCTCGACCACCCGCACTACACCCGCCCCGCCGCCTGGGAGGGTCGAGAAGTCCCGGAAGTCCTGACCCAGGGCAATCATGCGGCCATCGAGGCGTGGCGCACCGATCAGTCTCGCCGCCTCACCCGCGCCCGTCGTCCTGATCTCCTGGGCCTGACCGCGGGTCCGGGCCATTCCGCCCCGCCGCCGCCGCTCATCACGCTCCGGGACGCGGGGGCGGCCGACGCCGAGAAACTAATTCAACTTCATCGGCACGCGTTCACCACTCCCGCCGAAGCGGAGCTCGTGGCCGAACTGATCGCCGGCCACGACGTACTCTTTTCCATCCTCGCCCAACAGCAGCATCAGCCGCTGGGACACGCCCTGATCACCTCGATGACACATTCCGACGGCGGCTCGGTCCGGGGTCTGGCGGCGCTGGGCCCCTTGGCGGTGCACCCCGACCACCGAGAGCGCGGCCTGGGCGCCGCCCTGGTCCGCGAAGCCATCCGCCAGGCCACCGAGCACCGCGTGACCGCCCTCTTCGTCCTCGGCGACCCCGCGTACTACGCTCGCTTCGGCTTTGTCCCTGCCACAAACTTCGACTTGCAATCGGGTTACCCCGACTCAGCCCAAGCGTTTCAGGTTCTTGCCCTCCGTTCCCACATCGCCCTGCCCCCCGGGACTGTGCGGTACAGCCCGCCCTTTGCCGCTCATTCTCCCCCCGCGGGCGGGGGTTACCGACCCGATTAAATCGGCCCGCTGCGTTGCCGCGGCGCAGACTTGTGAGTCCAGACCATTCCCGCCTCGACACCCCGTTCTAAATCTGCTAAGTTACTCGGCTCGCCGTCACCTGCCGTGGTGGCTTTCTCTTTACCTTTAACCTTGTAAGACCAGCCATGAGCGACGCCATCCTTGCCGCCGTCCAACAGAAATTCCTCAAAACCGACCTGCCCGTCGTGCACGTCGGAGATACCGTGGACGTCCATGTCCGCATCATCGAGGGCGCTAAAGAACGCATCCAGGTCTTCCAGGGCGTGGTGATCAAGCAGCAGAACGGCGGTCTCGAAGAGACCTTCACCGTCCGCCGCATCGTCGCCAACGAAGGCGTGGAGCGGACTTTCCCCCTCCACAGCCCCCGCATCTCCAAGATTGAAATCGTCCGTCGCGGCGACGCCCGCCGGGCCAAGCTCTACTTCTTGCGGGACCGGGTCGGCAAAAAGCGTCGCCTCCGCGACCGTCGCCGCGGCCTGGGTATGATCGCCGCTCAAGAGCAAGCACAAGCTCAGGGTGCCGCGAAAGCGAATACCGAGGCTACTGCCGAAGCATAATCCGCCGCGGCATTCGGTCAATTTGCTTTTACTTAACCAAGACCTCGCCGCGTTGCCGTGGCGGGGTCTTTGCAATGATGCAGAACCATGGATCGCTCATAAAACGACTGCCCTGGCAGCGGGTCACCTCGGCGTCTTGGCGTGATCTATTTCCCTCACCTGATACGATCAGCTCACCCATGAACCAAGAAGCTTCCAGCAAGTCCACCGCCCAGCTCCTCGGCGACCGACGAAACAAACTCAAGCGCCTCCGCACCGAGTTTGACCTCGATCCCTACGGCCAACGCACCGATGGACTCATCGACCTCGCCGAAGCTGAGGCCCGCTACGACGCGGCCGCCGATGAAAACCACAAAGCCGCCGCCAAGGAAGAAGTCGAAGCCCAGAACTACGCCGACCCCCGGCCCATCGCGGCCGTGGCGGGACGGATCGTCCAGCACCGGGTCATGGGAAACCTGATCTTTCTATCGCTGCGCGACCACACCGGCGATCTGCAGGTGGCGGTATCGAAAAAAGCCGTGGGACAACCCTACTTCGGCCTCGCAAAAATGGCGGAGTACGGCGACATCGCCGCCGCCGTCGGCCGACTCGGCAAAACCAACACCGGCGAGATCACCCTGTGGGTGGAGGCCAGGGGCCCAGGGGCCCAGGGGTCGAGGGGCCAGGGGGAAGACTCTGCTGCCGAAGATTCCTCGCACTCAACCCATCAGTCCCTCAGCCCCTCAACCCCGCTGCCTTTCTCCATCCTCACCAAATCCCTCGCCCTGCCGCCCAACAAGTTCCACGGCCTCACCGACCCCGAAACCCGCTACCGCAAACGCTACGTCGACCTCTATGCCAACCCCCACGTCATGCAGACGATGCAGCTCCGCATCCGCATCATCGACCAAATCCGCGATTACCTCCGCGGCAAAGGTTTTCTCGAAGTCGAAACCCCGATGCTTCAGACCCTCCACGGCGGCGCCAACGCCCGGCCGTTCCGCACCCACCACAACGCCCTGGACCTGCCGCTCACCCTGCGCATCGCCCCCGAGCTCTACCTCAAGCGACTCCTGGTCGGCGGCCTGCCCAAGGTCTTCGAGATCAACCGCAACTTCCGCAACGAAGGCATCAGCCCCCGCCACAACCCCGAGTTCACGATGCTCGAGGCCTACCAAGCCTACGGCAACTGGGAAACCATGGCCGACCTCGTGGAGGACATGACCTGCACCGTCGCGATGAATGTCTTGGGCACCCTCAAGATCGAACACGGCACAAATACTCCCAACGAGTCGCGACCATCAGGGAGCGGGCCTGCATCCAATGACCACCCCGACCCAGCGGAAAACGCCAAGACGCCAAGTCGCCAAGACGCCAAGAAAACCATCGATCTCACCCGCCCCTGGCGGCGTGTTTCACTCGTAAATCTTGTCGAAGAAAAGACGGGATTTAAATTTACGAAAGAACCCGCGACCGACGAGCAGATCGATCAATTGCGACAACAAAACCCCGGTAAAGAATTATCATTCGATGGCGACCCCGCCGAGCAACTCATCGATATCTACGAAAAACTCATCGAACCTACGTTGATCAACCCTACCTTCGTCACCCACATCCCAAGCGTGATCATTCCTTTAGCCAAGAAAAACGCGGATGACCCCTATTTTGCCGACGTTTACGAGTTGGCGATCAATGGCGTCGAGATCAGTCCTGGCTATACCGAACTCAACGATCCCGAAGTGCAGGAAGCCAACTTCCGGGCCCAGGTCGGTGACGAAGACGAGAAGCAGCAGATCGACGAAGACTTCCTCGAAGCCCTCCGCGTCGGCATGCCCCCGGCCGGGGGGTTGGGGCTGGGCATCGACCGGCTGGTGATGATGCTCACCGGGGCCGAGTCGATCCGCGACGTGATCGCGTTTCCGTTGATGCGGCCGGCCGGCGACGCCGGCAGGGGCTAAGGGGCCAAGGGGCCAAGGGGCCAAGGGGCTGAGTGCTCAGATGTTACATGGTTTGCTTTACACTTAGCCCCTCAACCCCTACTCCCTCAGCCCCTTCAGCATGTACAAACTTCTGCTCATCCTCAAGTACCTTCGCCGTAAACTCGCGCCGCTGTTCGCGGCCGTGGCGGTGACGTTGTGCACGGCGATGGTCATCATCGTGATGAGCGTGATGGGCGGCTTTCTCGAACAATTTCGTGAGTCGGCCCGGAACCTCACCGGCGACATCATCGTAGAGGGCCGTATCCAGGGCTTTACCGATTATCAGCCGCTGCTGGATCGGCTCACCGCGCTGCCCGAGGTCGCCCGCGGCACGCCGGTGATCGAAACCTTCGGCCTCATCAACTTCAACGACAACGCCTACCCCGTCCGCATCCAGGGGGTCGATCTCTCCCAGTTCGAAGACATCGTCGGCTACCAGCACACGCTGGTCTGGAAGACCGACGACATCCTGACCAACCTCCGGCGGATTTATCCCAACCCCGACAGCGATCGACTTGCCGAGCTGACCACGCAGGTCAGCCGGGACCACCCCGTCGATCCCGTGACCCTTGAGAACCAAGCCGCCCGCGGCACCGGGCTGCCCGAGGCGGTCATCGGGATCGAGGTCAACCCCTACCAATCGCGCGACGAGCAAGGCGATTATTCCGCGGACCAGGCCTGGGCAGGGGCACGCATTCTGTTGACGGTGGTGCCGGTGACTAACGGCGGCGGGATCGGTACGCAGCGCGAAGAGCGGGGCGAGTTCCTGGTGGTCAACGAATTCAAGTCCGGCCTCTTCGACATCGACAGCCAGTACGTGTTTGTCCCTTTTCCCACGCTGCAGCGTATGCTCGCCATGGATGAGCGTCGCGGGTTTTCGACCGAAGGTTTCAATCCCGAGACCGGCGAGGGTGGGCAGGAAGTCGTCATCCCCGGCCGGGCGAATCGGCTGGTGCTCAAGGCCGCCCCCGGCGTTCCGGTAAACACCGCCCGCGATGCGGTACAGGATGCCATCCGTGGATTCCACCTAGAAACCGGCAAGCTCTCGGCCCCGCCCCGGGCGATGACTTGGGAAGACGTGCACGGCCACATCCTGGGGGCCGTGCAAAACGAAAAGGGGCTGGTCACTTTTCTTTTCGGTGTCATCGGTATCGTCGCGGTCGTGATGGTCGCGACGACTTTTTACATGATCGTGCTCGAAAAAACGCGGGACATCGGCGTGCTGCGGGCACTCGGGGCGTCGCGCTTTGGCATCGTCCAGATGTTCCTGGGTTACGGCTTGGCGGTCGGACTGGTCGGCTCGCTCCTGGGCCTGCTCATGGCGGTCACGGTCGTAACCAACCTTAACGAGATTCAGGAACTGATCGCGACCACCACCGGCTGGCGGATGTGGAACCCCCAGACTTACTTTTTCGACCGCATTCCGGACCGGATCGACCCGGTCGAAGTGACGTGGGTGGTGGTCGGCTCGATCGTCAGCAGCGTCCTCGGGGCCACGCTGCCCGCGGTCCTCGCGGGCCGACTCAAGCCGGTCGATGCGCTGCGTTACGAATAGATATCGAAATCGCCATGGATACTTCCACGCCCACCCCCGACCCTGCGCTGCTGCTCGCCGCCGACCTCCACAAGACTTATTCCATGGGGAGCTCGGATTTACATGTGCTGCGCGGGGTCGATGTGGCGGTTCATCGCGGGGAGATGCTGGCGATCCTCGGCCGATCCGGCTCGGGCAAGTCGACGCTGCTCCATCTGCTGGGCGGCCTGGACCGACCCGACCGGGGCACCGTCGATTTCAACGGGGCCAACCTGTTTCGCTTGCGCGGCTCGAAGCTGGACCTTTACCGCAACCAGCACGTCGGCTTTGTGTTTCAGTTTTATCATTTGCTGCCCGAATTGACCGCACTGGAGAACGTGACGATCGGGGCCATGCTCGGGCAATCGGTCTTCGCCTGGCCGAGCGTGCAGCGGCAAGATGAAGCAGCGTGCTGAAAAATTGCTGGACCGCGTGGGCCTGGCGGGACGGATGAAACATCGACCCAGCAAGCTGTCCGGCGGCGAACGCCAGCGGGTCGCCATCGCCCGCGCTCTGATCAACCAACCCGATGTGCTGCTGGCGGACGAACCCACCGGCAACCTCGACGCCGACACCGGCAGCTCGATCCTCGAACTCTTTCATGAGCTGCACCGGGAAGGCCAGACGATGGTCCTGGTCACCCACGACCAGAAAGTCGCCGAGGCCGCCGACCGGGTGGTGACGCTGGTGCAGGGCCGATTATCTCCTGAATCCGCCGCCGCCCTGGCTCCGGCCAGCTAGCCCATTCAGTTTTTTCAATATAAATTCACTTCCGTTCTTCGAAGGATTTCGTTTATGCCCATTCGCGAAACGGTCACCCAATCCTCTCACGAGCGGGAGACCGACAAAACATCCAGTGCTCGTCGGGCCTACAGCCTCGACGCCCTGCGGGGGCTGGCCATCGTGTTGATGTGCCTTTCGGGTCTGCTGCCCGGGGCGCTGCCCAACTGGATGTATCACGGCTACTACCCGCAGTCGTTACCCGCGGCACTGGTCGATCCGGTCAAAACTAATGCGGGCGAAAACCCCGTCTCGATTGTGGCGGATGCCGACCAACCGTGGGGCGAGTGGCAACCGGTGCCGCGGGCCTACCGTGCGGATTGGCCATCTCTCACGTGGGTCGACGTGGTGTTTCCGATGTTCTTATTTGCGATGGGCACGGCTATCCCACTCGCGTTGCACGCGCGGCGACGCCGGGGAGCATCGACGCTTGGTTTGCTCGGGGGCGCTGGGCAGCGTTTTGGTTTACTGGTCGGCTTTGCGATCTACGCCCAGCAGATGTCGCCCTGGTTTATGGCCAACCCGCCCGGCGCCGGGACCTGGACTCGCGGCCTGTTGGCGATGGTGCCCGCCAGCTTGATCCTGACGCGTCTGCCCGCCACATGGAAGCCCGCTTACCGTTGGTTGATCCGGGGGGTCGGCTGGGCCGGTGCCATCGGCCTGATCGTGTGGGCGCAGTCGCTCTCCGAACGCGTATTCTCCTGGAACGACAAGGACATCATCATCCTCCTGCTCGCGTGGTCGTCGCTGTTGGTGACCACCGTCGCGGTTCTGACCGGCGGCTGGATTGGTTTGCGGTTGCTGGTGATCCTGCCCCTCGCAGGACTCGCCCACCACCAGGCGATGCGGCCGGGGTGGCGCATCTTCGGGGATCACTTTGATGCGTGGATGCCTTTCCTCCAGGCCCCGAAGCGTTGGCTGGATTTGTCGGCCTGGAGCGGCCCTCTGCCCGAGGCCTGGCTGAACTTCAGCGGGCTTTACGATTTCACCTGGTTCAAATTTGCGGGCATCGTGGTCCTCGGCACCTTGGTAGGCGATCGGGTTCTCCGCTGGCAGCTGGCTACGTCAAAAACCCAACCAACTCGCGACCACCGGAACAGCAGAAGCAGTCGATATGTGAATCGAAAATGGATGCATGACGGCCTATTGTCATTGCTGCTGCTCGCGGCCGCAGTCGGCACCCTGGTCGGCCTAAAAGACTGTGCGAGCGTACTTTTCAGCCTCGGGGAGTGGCGGTTTTCCACGCCCTACGCCGCCGTAATCTTGGGCGTGCTGCCTGCCGGACTTGCTTGCTGGTGGGTCGGGGTGTCGAAAACCAAAACTTCGACGACACGAAACGATGTCGTGGATCATGAAGTCGTCACGAAACAGGAGATCGACCAACGCTATTTGTCACACCTTATTTATGGTGGATCCAGTTTGCTGGCGATCGGCGTCGGGTTGTCCTTACTTCCCGGGCCGAGGCTGGACACGGCTTTTGCGTACTTTGAGGGCGGGATAAAAAAAGGGCCACCGTCGACGTTGAGCTGGTATGTCGTGAGCACCGGGGTTTCGATCTTGCTTTTGGCCATCGGGGCCTTATGGATGGACGTGCGTCGCAGCCCGGCGGCCGTGGGTTGGCTGACCGCCAACGGACAAAATCCGATGCTGGCTTATCTGGGGATTCGCAACTTGTTGGCGCCTTTGATCTCGTTGCCGCTGCTTTGGTGGGCGGCCGAAGGGGAAAATTCCCTCAACCACTGGGTTCGGGAAAACGTCACCGGCAGCGAGCCTTGGGCGCTGGTGGGGTGGGCGGTGTGTCAGGCCTTGGCGTTGGCGTTGGTGGTGTGGGCCCTCACCCGCCGACGACTGATTTGGCGGGTGTGATTCTGCGGCCGTCGGTCGCACCCTGGCAAGGGTGAAAAGTTGACGATCCTTCCGAACCGGTTATTTTCATAGGCCTAGCCTCGCACGGAGGTCGTCGGTCGCGCTCGCGATGCCTGGAGGGACGTGCACAACCCGCCCGGCTGACCGGACGCCCACCCTCGGAGACCGACCCTTGAAGATTCTGCTCACCACCACCAGCTATCAGGACACCCCCGGGCCGCACCACGAGGTCCTTGCCGAGGCGGGTTTTAAAGTTATCCGGGCACGAGGGCCGTTAAACGAAGCGGCCCTGCTCGACCTTATCCGGGATCACGACGGATTCGACGGCTTGCTCAACGGCGACGACGAGATCACCGCCCGCGTCATCGATGCCGCCCTCGCCGCGACCACCCCGTTGCGGGTCATCGGCAAATATGGCATCGGCCTGGACACCATCGACCTGACCCACGCGACCGAGAATAAGATCCCGGTCCTTTTCACCCCCGGGGTCAACCACACGACGGTCGCCGAGCACGCCTTCGGCCTCATGATCGGGCTGGCCAAGCATTTCAAGATGCACCTCCGCGAAGTCGATGCGGGCCGATGGACACGCCGGACCGGCAGCGAGTTGGCGGGTAAGACGCTGGGGGTCATCGGGCTGGGACGGGTGGGCCGCGAGGTGGCGACGCGGGGCCGAGCCTTCGGCATGGATTTGCTGTGCTACAACCGTACCTGGGACGCTGAATTTGCTCAGCGATACGGCATCACGAAAGCCGACACGCCCCAGGATGCACTGCGGCAGGCCGACGTCATCAGCCTGCACTTGCCGCTGGTCCCCGCAACACGAAATCTCATCGACGCCGCCATGATCCGGCAGATGAAACCCGACGCGATGATCGTCAACACCGGCCGCGGCGGCCTCGTCGTGGAGCAGGATATTGCCGAAGCTTGCCGGGACGGCCGCCTCGCGGGTTATGCCGCGGACGTGCTGGAAACCGAGCCGATGGTCCGTCCCCATCCGTTTGACGGGATCGATAATATTCTCATTACTCCGCATATCGGCAGCCGGACGCTGGAGTCCGTCGGCCGGCAGGCCATGCGCGCGACCTTGAATCTTGTAAACTTCTTGCAAGGCAACGATGACTACATCCAAGCCAATGAGTTCTAAATCCGCCATCGGTGGATGAGAACGCCAAGCTCCGCCGCCCCCTCCCCCTCACCGAGTCCACTCATGCCCGAAGCGAAATCCGACATCGGCCTCATCGGCCTGGCCGTCATGGGCCAGAACCTCGTCCTCAACATGGCCGACCACGGTTACACCGTCAGCGTGTACAACCGCACCACGTCCAAGATGGAAGACTTCATCGCGGACTGCAAGGCCAACGAACCCTCAGCCGAGCGTGTGGTCGGTCATGCCGAACTCGAAGACTTTGTCCAATCCATCAAGACGCCGCGCAAAATCGTCATGATGGTGCAGTCCACCGCGGTCCTCCCCGCGGATCGCGACGCGGTCGATAAAGTCGTCGATAGCCTCCGCCCCTTCATCGAAAAGGGTGACATCCTTATTGACGGCGGCAACTCCAACTGGAACGCCACCATCCGTCGCGACCGTGAGCTGACCGCCGATGGCTTCGAGTTCATCGGCACCGGCGTGTCGGGCGGCGAACTGGGCGCCCGCTTCGGCCCGTCGCTCATGCCCGGCGGCAGCAAACAAGCCTGGCAATCGCTCAAACCCATCTGGGAAGCCATCGCCGCCAAAGTCGATCCTCAAACCGGCAAAGCGATCGAAGATTACGAAAAAGGGGTGCCCATCACCGAGGGGGAAACCTGCACCACCCACATCGGGACCGACGGGGCCGGCCATTACGTCAAGATGGTCCACAACGGCATCGAATATATCGACATGCAGCTGATCTGCGAGGCCTACCAGGTCATGAAAGACCTGCTGGGCATGAAGCCCGACGAGATGTCAAAGGTCTTCGTTAAGTGGAACGAAGGGCTGCTCGACAGTTTTCTGATCGAGATCACCGCCGACATCCTGCAGCAAAAAGACCCGACCAACAAGAACAAATTTTTCGTCGATATCGTGCTCGACGCCGCGGGTCAAAAGGGTACCGGCAAATGGACCAGCATCAGCGCTCTGGACCTGGGCATCCCCGCCAATGCGATTGCCGAGGCTGTGTTTGCCCGCTGCCTCAGCGCGATCAAAGAGGAACGGGTCGCCGCCAGCAAGAAACTTAAAGGCCCCAAGAACACGAAAGAAATTAAAGGTAAGAAGAAGCTGATCGAAGCGATCCACGACTGCGCTCTACAGCTCAAAAATCTGTGCCTATGCCCAGGGCTTTCAGCTGATGGCCGCGGCTCAGGATGAATACGACTGGAAGCTGGACTTCGCCGAGATCGCCAAGATCTTCCGCGGCGGGTGCATCATCCGTGCCCGCTTCCTCCAAAAAATCACCGAGGCCTATCAGAAGGACCCGAAACTGCAGAACCTCATGCTCGATCCGTTCTTCAAGAAAGAACTGCACCGCTGTCAGGAAAACTGGCGCAAGGTGGTCAGCCTTGCGGTGCTCAACGGCGTGCCCACCCCCGCCTTCAGCAGCGCGCTCGCCTACTTTGACGGCTACCGCTCGAAAGTCGTTCCCGCCAACTTGCTGCAAGCCCAACGAGACTATTTCGGAGCCCACACGTATGAACGCGTGGATCAGCCCCGCGGCAAAAAATTCCACGTCGATTGGCCCGAGTCTAATCGCCCGCAACTCAAGGCCGAATGAATCTCACGGCCCTCACGCCGACCCGCCTGAGTGCACCGCTGCAGCAGCGTTACGCCAGGGTGGTCGTTTAAGAAAGTGGGGCGAGATTTCTTCCTTATGCAACCCCGGCAACAAGCTGCCCCACGGCGTTTACTTGTAAACCCACATACTGCACGACGGCCTGAGCGATTTGGCCTCGCACCTTGACCGCAAAAGGATCGACCGGCTCAACCTCGGCATCGGGCGAGCATGCTACATCCAGCGTTTTGGAGGACTCCCAAGCCGATCTGTCAAAGGAAAGTAGTTAGCACTGGCCAAGACTTCACCTTTCTCAGCCAGCCCCCCCCTACTCCCCCCCACTCCCCCCCACCCGGGTTGCGGCTGATTGTCTTGGATTGCGGTACTCGATTTCGCCCCGCAACCCTGGACAAACCTAAAGCCGACTTACAGACTGGCTATGCGGCCGCCATCGCCAAATTTTATAAACGTCTTGCCTCGCTCGGATCATCACCATGCCCACCTATCAGTACTATTGCACCGACAATCAACAGACCCTCGAAGTGATGCACGGCATGTCGCGGAATCTTGAAACCTGGGGCGAACTCTGTGAACTTGCCGAGGCCTCCCCCGGCCGCACTCCGGCCCACACCCCCGTCGAAAAGCTGCTGGGGGCTGGCATGGTCCTGGCCAAACGACCCGATCCCGTCGGCTGTGCTGGCTCACCTCCCGCGGGCGGCTGTTGCGGCGGCGGATGCAGACTGGGCTGACCTATTGAGTTGGCGTTTCACTTCACCCTCAACCCTCGCGGCGCGCAACCCACACTTTTTCTTTAATCGCAACGACCCTTGAATCTCTATCATGCCCGACCTCATCTTCCCCGCCGATCAACACAACGCCCTTGTTGCCGCCGCTTACCGCCATCGCGGGTATACCGAAGCCGAGGCCGACGACGCCGCCCGCTTTAGTGAGATGACCGCTCGCCACGGGATTAAGACTCACAATGCCCTGAAGGCGCTGCACCTCGATCACCTCTTCGGCAGCGGCAATGCCACCGCCCCGGGCTGCGTCCCGGCGCGAAAATCGACAAGCCCCACCACCGCTTTGCCGCGACCCAGCGGTGGAACGCCAACAAAAAGCTCGGCCAGTCGGTCGCTTTCGAGGCCATTGCCGCTGCGGAAAAGATCGCCGATCAATACGGCGTCGGCATCGTCTCGGTCGATCGCGCGTTCCACTATCTCTGGGGCGGCGGCTACGTCATGGAATCCGCCAAGCGGGGCTACATCGCCTACACCAACTGCACCGCCGCCCTCGCGGAGGTCGTGCCCTTCATGGGCAAACACCCCACTCTCGGCACCAACCCCCACTCCTGGGGCTTTCCCACCGTCGAGGCCTTGGGCTATCCCGTCGTCATCGACTGGGCCACCTCCACCATTGCTATGGGCCGGGTGCAACAACTTAAACGCGAGGGGAAATCGTTGCCGCCCGATTCTGCCGTCGATGCTCAGGGCAACCCCACCCAGGACCCCCACGCGGTCGCCGCCCTCCTGCCATTCGGCCGACACAAGGGCTACGGACTCTCCCTGATTAATGAACTAGTCGGCGCATTTATCGGCGGCAGCCTCCCCACGATCCGCTCCCGCCCCCAGGCCGCGGCCGAGGCCGAGAAAAAAGCCGCCACCGGCGACCTCACCGGCGGTGCCCCCGCCGCCGCCCACGAGAAGACCTCCTGCACCTTCTACTTCCAGGTCGTCCACCCCGACGCCATCAGCAGCGGCCACTTCGCCCGGGGCCGCGACCAACCCCGAAACGTTAAAGCCGTCCTCGACGATATACTCGGCCACGGAAACACCCAACACGGGACCATCCTCCCGGGCCAACTCGAACACCAGGCCGCCCAAGCTTCCGCCCAAGCCAACGGCCTGCTCTTCACCCAAGCCGAAATTCAAGAATTCCAACAACTCGCGGCAGAGTGCAATCACCCTTTCGATCCCGCCCATCTCCAGCCTGCTTCCGGCTGACTCCCCTATGTTAGCCACGAGAGCGTTTTCCGTTTACATTCCCTGAATCCATGCGGCGCGAAGTAGTTGCTTCGTGGAGATACGGGGAAACGAAAACCGGAAACACTAACCCACCACAAAATTATCGAAAGCTCTTCGTAAAATTTTATTACTTCGCTGGCTGTCGCATGCCTTATCGGCTCGTGCTGATATATATCCAAAGTGCGCGATATCGTGATTGAGCACAGTTTACGACAACTCCTGTCGCGGGTGTGATGCATTATGAAATATATGTGAACTGATGTTGAAGTCGCCGAATTCTCAACCAGTGAAGTCAGCGCAACAGCGATACCCTCGGTCGCACCATAATGATTGGTTTATAAATTTAATAAACATCTTACTCACAAGGATTGCAATATCTAAACACAAGATTAGTCAAAACATCACACGCATCAATCGGGAGGCTAACACGGCCTCCTTATCTTCATCTCTGAACACGGGCTCAATTTGTATGTGCCCATCCGCTAGGGATTTTGATACCTCATAGGAGTAACAGAGATGAAAAGTTGGATGTTTACGGCGGCGGCATTAGGCTTGGGAGTGATCGCACCCACCGGATCGGCGAATCTCGTAATCAGCGAAGTTCTTTACAACGAACTGGGCAGCGACCGGGACGGTGAATTTATTGAAATTTACAATAACGGCAGCGTCGCTATTGATCTGAGTAATTATAAAATCGGAGACGAAGAAACTTCCGGTTCCAACGGCCAGACGGAGGGAATGTTTCAGTTTCCGACCGACTCGATGATCGCGCCCGGCGAGGTGCAGATCGTGGGAATGCGCGCGGGCCTGTTCTTTGAGCAATACGGCTTTAATCCGAATTACGAAATCATTACGGTTGCCGACTCCGACCTTGTTCCCGACATGACGGTCTATACCCCGTGGGACCCGGACGGCGGCTTGATCAATATGTCGAATTCACTCGACCATGTGTTGCTCCTCGACGGCTCGGACGCCCTCATCGACGCGCTCAGTTGGGGAAGTAATTTTGCTTTCAACCCCGGACTCGACGGCGGTGCCGAGAGCGACGGCCAAAGCTGGACGCGTAAAAACGCGACGATCGATACCGACACCGCGGACGACTGGGAACTTTCTGGCCCGCCCTCCGACGCCGGCAGTTTCTATACCAACTCTGTCTCACCGGGCATTGTCACCATCCCCGAGCCCGCATCGTTGGTGCTGCTGGGTCTCGGAGGCTTGTCGCTGCTCGGCCGCCGCCGTGGCGCTTGAGCACCTTTGACTTACCCCCTATTGCCGCCCGGGGATTTATCCCGGGCGGCGGTTTTCTTGTTTTTATGAATGGATATCTCATGTTCTTTACTTCCCGGCGTGGTCACGCCGCGGCATTTACGCTCATCGAACTGCTCGTGGTTATTTCCATCATCGCCTTGCTCGTCGGCATTCTGCTGCCGGTGCTAGGAAAAGCCCGCTCGACCGCACGCGGGATGATCTGCCTCAGCAACTTGCGGCAGATGGGCATCGCCAATGCCATGTACATGCAGGAGTACGATGGACAGGTGCCCTACCCGACGACCGCCTTTACCCGCGCGTAACGGTTCGCAGCCGCCCGACAATTCGCAAATGGTATGGTACGTTGCGCTCGATCCGTATTTCAACAAGATGTCGCCGGACGATAGTTCTCGTAGCGGGGTGGCGGGCGAGCGATCTTATTCCACTTGGAAACAATGCCCGCATCACCTCGACATCCCCGAGGTGAGCCTCTCGGGCAGTCAAAACCTGCGGGAGTTTTCGCGGACTTACAAGATCAACGTCAACCTCCGCACGCTTTTGACTACTTCCGGAACACGTATTTGGAAACACGTGAGCGAAATGAGCGTGACCCAGCCTTCAAATACCGTGTCCTACGGCGACGGCATGGCCGCGGACCTGATCCCCTACACGCTCAACACCAACGAGACCGGCAAGTTTGGCATGGATGTCAACAGCAACTCCGAGGCAGGCGTCGCATTGCGCCACGACGAAAACGCGAACATCGTGTTTCTCGATGGACATGCCTCCGCAGAATCACATCCGCAGCGGCTGCGGCCGGCCGCGGGCGGGGGCTTGGTTTACAACTCTTGGTACCGTGAATTTGACGGATCGGGCAATCGCGTCGATGAGATGCCTCTGGTTTGGTCCGAGCCGGGCAAGTATCAAAACGCTTATTGACTTCTTATTATCTATTCGATACTTCATAGCACACATAAATTCCGAAAGGTTTACGCTTGAGCCTGTTCTCGATACTTTCACGGCCCCTGTTGTTCACCCTTGCGGGTTTGCCCCTGGTTCATTTTTTCCTGCCCACACCCCTAGCCTGCGCAGAGGCATGGGCCACCGGGGTGGTCTACGAAGATCACGATCGCGACGGCCGGCGTGACGCCGATGAAGCCGGCATCGCCGGAGTTGCCGTGTCCAACGGCGACCAGGTCGTCCGCAGCGACGACGACGGCCGCTACCGCCTGCCGGTCGGCGAGAACACCATCCTGTTCGTAATCAAACCACGGGGCTACGACACTGCCCGCGACGAACGGCTAAAGCTGCCGCGATTTTATTACCATCACCGCCCCGGCGGCACGCCCGATGGTTCCTTCGTATTTAAAGGCGTAGAACCCACGGGCCCCCTGCCCGCATCGATCGATTTCCCGCTGACCCCCCGCCCCGAAGCCGACGCCTTCCGTATCGTGCTCATGGGCGATCCGCAGGTCTACGACACCCAGGAACTGCTCTGGTACGCGCGGGATATGGCCCCGGAACTGGCTAAGATCGATGCCGACTTTGCGATCGCGCTGGGCGACCTGGTGGGCGATAATCTCAACTTGTTGGAGCCTTACAACCAGGTCAATGCCGTTTGCGATTTTCCCTGGTACAACGTTTTGGGCAACCATGACCTGAATTATTATGCTCCCGATGATGAAGATTCCGACGCTACTTTTGAACGCGCCTTCGGCCCCTCGACTTATGCTTTCCAGCACGGCCCCGTTCACTTCCTGATTCTGAATAATGTTTATTGGCCGGGGTTCAAGGGTATCCGCCGAGACGGCTGGCCCCGACGCAGCGGTTACTCCGGTCGATTGCGACCCGAACAACTACGCTTCGTCGCCAACTACCTCGCCGAGGTGCCGCCGGACGATCTCATCGTTATCGCTACCCACATCCCGCTGTCTTATCCCTTTACCGACGAAGTGACCCAGAACACCGCCGAGCTTCCCGAGCTCATGAACATCCTCTCGGCCCACCCCCGCACCCTTTCTTTCAGTGGGCACACGCATATCAATTACAACCTGCTGCTGGGCAGTGCTGAGGGTTACCGCGCCCAGGGCAATCCGACCCACCTGCATTGCAACGTCGGCACGGCTTCGGGCAGCTGGTACAAGGGCCCCGTCGATGAACGCGGCCTCCCGATCAGCACCATGCGCGACGGCACCCCCCCCGGCTTCGCCATTGCCGAGTTCGAAGGCAACGATTACCGCCTCACCTTCCGGCCCTTTGGCAAGCCCGCCGACCACCAAATCCTCATCCACCTGCCCGAACTGGTGCAAGCCGACGTCAGCGATCAGATCACCGTCCAGGCCAATGTCTTCAACGCCACCGCCGAGAGCACCGTCCGCATGCGCGTCGTGGGCGACTCTCAAGTGTGGCAACCCATGACCGCCGCTCGGATGAACGATCCGCAGTACCAGGCCAACTTCCAACGTCGAGAAGCCGAGATCGCCGCCTATCCCGAGCTTATGCTGCGCAAACTCAACAAGCCTATGGCCACCGATCATCACTACGTCGCCGTTTTGCCCAAACTCGCGCCGGGCACCCACCTGATCGAAGTGCAGACCACCGACCGCTATGGCCAATCCACCCACGCGACCCGCCCCCTTCAGGTCGTGGAATCTCTCGACGCCTGGACCGACCTGGATTCTCACAACATCCGCAACCCCCGATCTCCTAAAAGCGACTGACCTGCCCTGAACTATCCCTGCCTTCGGTAGATGGTAAGTGAACCTCCAAACCTTGCCGCCACCCTTCGACACCCTACAGCATCCGCAGATAGAAACTCACCACGCTGACCGACATCGTTTTAAACCTCGAAGGTCCATGCGTGAGCCATCGCCTCGATATGGCGATGATCGGTGCCGCAGCATCCGCCCAGCACGTTTAGATTCGGTAAGAGCTCCCGCAACTTCACATACTCCCCCGCCAACCGCGCCGGATCTCCCGCGTCCAGGGTTTCCGCCTCGTCCAGTTCGGCGTGGCTCATCATGGAAGCATTGGCCCGCACCCCGCGGATCCTCTCCCGCCAACCCCCGCCGGCCGCTTGCCCCCCCCCCTTAAGCACCGCCGAAAAATGCGTTGGGTGAGCGCAATTGACCATGTAGTAGCTCGCGAAGTTTGCGGTGGCTTCGTCCACCTGCGCGATCGCGTCTCCCAGGCCTTGACCGGCCGGCAGCCGGCCGTCCGTCTCGGTCGTGAACGAGATCGCTACCGGTATCGACACCTCCCGCGCCGCCTCCACCACGCCCGTCGCTTCCTCGGCAGACGTCATGGTCATCGCACAAACCATGTCCGCGGCGCTCTCGGCCCACGCTCCGATCTGGACCGCGTGGTATTCCCGGGCTTGCTCCGCACTCATCGCCTGCCCCACCGCGTATCCGTCACCCCGCGGCCCCACGCACCCGCTCAGGATCACCGGCCCCGCCGCTTCCGCTTCATCTCGCAACGCGGCGAGTAGGACGATGGCCTCCCGATTGATACTTTCCAAATCTGCCGTATTCAAACCTTGCCGCGTCGCCCAGTCCGGACTTGCCCGCCACGTCGGCGCTTCCAAGATGAAACCCGCCCCGTAACGCTCCGCCACCGCCAGGTAACGCTGGTAGTAGGTCCGCAGGATACCCCGCCCCTTTTCGGATTCGAGCAACGTGAACGCTGCAAAGTCCGGTAGATCGACCCCCTCATGAAAGATCAGGGTCGTTTCCAAACCGCCATCGGTCAGATACACATCCCCCCGGAGTTGCGGCAGCGCCGTTCGATACTTCGATAACATAAAAACCTCGATATATTCAAAGCGCAAACCGAGATTAATCGATCAACTGCTGTGCTTCGCCGTGACCGCTATCCCGACCCGGGCGGGTTTCAACAATTAGATTATTCGACTCGCTACTGCATCGAGTGTAAACCCACGGTGTTGCCCTCGCTGTCGGTGAACAACGCCATGTGGCCGTAGTCGCCGATCGAAGTCTTCTCCCGCAACACCTTGCCCCCCTTGGCCGCCACCCGACCTGCTTCCACCGCGCAATCCTCACTGCTGAAATAGACCAACACCCCATTGCCCCCCTGCCCGCTCGCCGGCCCCATGCCCGCCATCTTCACCAACGCCCCCGACGCCCCCGGTCCTCCATCGCCTCCGTTACCGTCCGCCATCGGAAACGCCCACATCTCAATCGGGGGCCCGCCCGCCGACGCATCTAAATGCGTCAGGGTTGTGTCCAGCACCGCCTCGTAAAACCGTCGCGCGCGGTCCAAGTCCTCCACATAAATCTCGAACCATCCCACCGGATTGCGCGTCATCGTTGTTCCTTTCAAATAAATCGATCTCACCGAATACCCATAATATCACGCCTCCCTTGATTTCCAACTTTCTACTTCCTATTTCAAAACACCGCTTGCCCCGGCAACGCCGCCGCCTGCCGCATCCACTCCGCTAACTGCTTCTCGTCCGTCACGTCCCCTTCAAAAAAATGGAAGTACCGCACCTCCGCCTGTTTCGACGCCACCGGCGGCACCGGCAGCAACGAAGTGCCCCGGAAAAACGTCACCTTCACGTATTTCGTCAAACAGTGATACGCCACAAACCACCCCCCCTCCCCCCCCTCTGCCTCTCCATCTGCCACGACGTCGATCTCAGCACCACCGACACCGTAGAAGGGCGTGTTCCACCGGACGGCCTTTCGGACGTCGGGCACCGCGCTCAATGATCGCATCCAGTTGCCGGCCCACCTCCCTCTTCCATCCCGGCATTGCCGCCACGTACTCCCGCACCGGCCCCGGCCCGTCGCCCTTTGCGATCTGCGGGTTGCCTCCCGCCGACCGCTTTACCCCGCCGCCAGCCCGCGGACTCGGCCGTGAATTTGATGACTTAGCCATTATTTAATTCCGTTTTGGATATCGCCGTCAATCCACGCATCATGATAAGTCATCCCCATTGTCTTCCCCCACGGCGGTCGCGTTTTGCTAAAGTCTTCGTCATGAAAAAGTTTAAATCGGCGAAAGACATCAAGGTGGGCGTCATCGGCTACGGCGGGGCGTTCAACATGGGTAAGAACCACCTGCGGGGGATGAAGGCGGCGGGGATGACGCCTTTCGCGGTGTGTGAACTTGACTCCGCACGGCTTGAGGTGGCGAAGGAAGATTTTCCGGGCATCGAGACCTACGACTCGCTGGGGGCGATGCTCAAAGGGTCGGACGTGGATTTGCTGGTGCACATCACGCCGCACAACCTGCATTACAAGCTGGCCGCCCAGTGTGTGAAAGCGGGCAAGCACGTGGTGACCGAGAAGCCGTTCGTGATCAACACGGCCGAGGCAGACAAACTCATCAAGCTGGCGGAGCAAAATGACGTGATGGTCAGCACCTACCACAACCGCCACTGGGACGGCAACATCGTCCGCGCGGTCCGCGAGGTGGTCGATAAACAAACCATCGGGCAGGTGTTCAAGATCGAGGCCCACATGGGCGGCTACGGCATGCCCCGGCCCTGGTGGCGGACCAGCAAATCCGTCTCCGGCGGTATCCTCTACGACTGGGGCGTCCACTTGCTGGAATACAGCCTGCAACTGATCGACAGCGAGATCGTGGAAGTCTCGGGCTTTTCGAAGACCGGGTACTGGGAGTCCAAGGCCCCCAAAGACTTCCCCTGGGTCGGCGATATGAACGAAGACGAGGCGACTGCCATCGTCCGCTTTGCCAACGGGGCCATGGTCAACCTGTGCATCTCGGATCTCCGCAGCACAAAAAACCCCAACGTCTTAACCGTGCACGGCACGGGGGGCAGCTACGCCTTCGGCCACCAGGAGTGGACCACCCGCAAGCCCAACCGGCAGGGCGAGATCGTCGAGAAGTCCGGCAAAAACCCCGGCTCGGACGGCGGCAAGATCTTCTACAAAAACATCGCCGACTACTTAACCAAGCAGGCAGAACTGGTCATCACCCCGCAATGGGCCCGGCGGCCAATCCACGTCCTGGACCTGGCGGGGAAAAGTGCAAAGGCCAACCAGGCGATGAAAGCAAAATACGGTTGATGGTTTTATGAGGGGGGGAGTTCACCGCAGAGAACGCTGAGGGCCGCAGAGGAAGGCTTGTGAATGGGAAAAGGCTCACATAATGACGCGAAGCGTAATGCAAGATAGAAGTGGTAACGGGATAAAAATTGAGTGTGAGAATTTGATCGCAATCTGAATCTAGCCTTAAATCAAAGCCCTTAAATCAAAGCATTTAGGGAAAGAATTATTTCCCGAATCCTGTCAATCCCGCCATTACATCCTGTTGATCCTGTCAAAGGCCTTTTTGCCTATCTCGGCGTCTCGGCGTCTTGGCGTCCTGGCGTCTTGGCGTCTTGGCGTCTTGGCGTCTTGGCGTAGACATTTTAAGCCCCGAAACCATCAAACCCGTCGCGAATGGCCTAAGGGGTAGGAGCCTCTTTATGTATTCACAAGTGCGATGGATGGCGTGTGCGGCGGGGTGGACGGTGGTGGTGGTGATGTGGCTGGGTTGCGCCGCCCAGAACCACACGAATCAGGCATATGCGGCGATGGCGGCGGACGATCCGGTGTCGGCCCGGCACCACTTCCGCCGGGCATTGGACCACGACAGCAAGTTGGCGCGTAAGCCGGAGTTTGCGGAATCCTTTCATGTGGCCAAACGCGACGCGGCGGTGCTGGAGGGACGGAACGCCTTGGCAAGGGGGGATAACAAGCTCGCGTTGGAGCGGTTTAGGTATGCGTTGGGGGTGCAGCCGGGGTTTGAAGCGGCGCAGGACGGGTTGACGGAGGCGAATCGACGGGCGGCGGACGCGCTGCACGAGTCAGCGTTGCGTGCCGCGGACGCCGGGGACTTAGTAGAGGCGAAGCGTTTACTGGACGAGGCGCTGGGGCACGAGCCGACGCACATCCGGTCGGTGGCGGCGCGGCAGAGTCTGCGGTGGGCCTGGACAGGGGCGGCAATGGACGGGGAGGCGGCGGGCGAGACGCGGTGGGCGGCAGCGGTCGCGGCGTATGAGGCGGCGGTCGGGTTGGCGGACGGTCAAAAATGGGACGCGGCTTTGAGCGAGCTGGAGAGGGTGGTGCAGTCGCATCCCGATTTCCTGCCCGCCCGGGCGGCGATTCCCGCGACGCGGCAGCGCGCGGCGGCGGCCTTGCGGAGTGAGGGCGACGCGGCGTTGGCGGCCGGGCAATTTGATCAGGCGGCGGCGGCGTACCGGGAGATATTGGTGTATGCGCCGGGGGACAACGGGGTGCGGCCGGCGCTGGGGCGGGTGGACTTGGCGCGGGCGGAGCGGTACCGGGCGGCGGGGCAGACGGGGCGGGCGTGGTTGAGTTACCGCGCGGCGGGTCAGCGACTGGAGGGCCAACCCGAGGCGGCGGCGGTGCGGACCGGGAGCGAGGCGGCGACCCGAGAGATTCTGGCGCGAGGCCGAACGATGGTGAATCTTTCCTCTGATGCCACGGATAACGACACCCAAGCGTTGTTGCAGAGGGTGCGGGGGCGGTTGGCGGATGGGGGTGGGGTGATCGAGATGGGGGATGGGGGTCAAGAGGTAGTCGTGATGCTCGAGCGGCTGGAGGTGCCCGAGGCAACGGTCCGGAGTCGGACGCTGGGGCATCGCTACGAGGTGCCGTACCAGGCGGTGAACCCGGAGCTGGTGACCTACCGGGATCAGCTGGCTCACCACGAGCGGCGGGTTATTCGCTTGCGGCGGGGCTATCACTCCAGCGAGCGGTCGTACCACGCATCGCTGCATCTGGGCCACGACCATCACCATGTGAAGCACCTGCACTATCAATACGACTGCGCGCGGCGGGACTATCACTCGGCGGTGCGGGAGTGCGACCGGGTGCGTTATCGGCTGAGCTCCATCTCGCCGACGGTCACGCGGTATCGGACCGAGACGTGGAGCTACACCAAGGAAACGCACGAGCGGACCGCGGAGATCGTGGCGACGGTGGCCTGGGACGGCGCGACGGTGGCGACGCTGCGGGGGTCGGCGACGGACCGTGACGAAGTGGTGCTGGACGCCCGGCCGGACCTGGGGCTGCGAGAAGACCCGCTGCGTCTAGAAAGTGACACGGCGCTGCGGGAGCAGCTGCTGGACAGTGCCGCGGCGCGGGCAGCGGGGGAACTGCGGAAGGCGGCGGTTGACCGGCGACGCGCAGCGTTGTTGGCCGAGGCGGCGGGGGCCGACGGCGAGGCGGCGCTGGAAGCGCGGGTGGCGGCGGCGGTCTTACTGATGCAAGTGGACCGCGGGGCGGCGGAGAGTGAACTCCGTGGTTTGATGGCGGGGGAGTGAAGGAAAGCGAGGGGGGGAGAGGGGGGGGATGAATCGTCGGATCGTGAATCAGTCGTGGCGGAGGGCGACGATGGGGTCTTGCTGGGAAGCGCGAACCGCGGGGTAGAGGCCGAAGGCGATGCCCACGAGCACGGCGAAGGTGAAGGCGATCACCACCGGCAGCAGCATGACCACCGGCGGCTCGACGCCGCCGAACCGCACGGCATACCAGGCCAGGCCCAGCGAAACCGCGAGGCCGCCGACGATCCCCAAGAGTCCGCCGACACAGGAAAGCGTGGTGGTTTCCACGAGAAACTGCGCGACGATGTGGCGGCGGGTGGCACCCAGGGCACGGCGGATGCCGATCTCCCGGGTGCGTTCGGTGACCGAAGCGAGCATGATGTTCATGATGCCCACGCCCCCGACAAAGAGGCTGAGCCCACCGATGACGATCATCAAAACGTTGGAGCGGAACTGGACACGCTCGGCCTGTTCGATGAGCTCGAGGGGAACGGTGAGCGATAGGTCGTCGTCGTCGCCGTGGTCGGCGTCGAGGAGGCGTTCGAGCTGATCGGCGACGGAGCGGACCTGATCCTGCTCGGGGATCTGGAGGATGATCTCGGAGATTTCGACTTTAGAGCGTTCGGTAGAGCCTTGGCCGCGGGACTGGCGGATGTCGCCGAAGCGGGTGTTGGCGGTGGCGAGGGGGATATGGATGTCAAAGTTCAGGTCCCGTCCCACGAGCGCGGTGCCCGCCCCGCCCGCCAGGCCGATACGGCGGAGAACGCCGATGACGACAAAGCGTTGGTCGTCGATCAAAAAACTTTGCTCCAGTGGATCGGTGAGAGGGAAAAGGCTGTCGGCCACCTGGGCACCAATGACCGCGAAATTGCGGGTGTTCAGCCCGTCGGACTCCGAAAGGTATCGGCCGCGGGCGAGCTGGAGGGAGGCGGCTTCGCGGAGCGCGGGCGTGGTGCCGAAGACGGCGCCGGGGACCGATCGGGCGTCGAAGCGGACACGGTCGCCGACGCGTTTGAGGGGGACCAGGCGCTTCACGGGGTTGACGGTTTCGCGGATGCGACGGAGGTCTTTGCGGGTCAGGCCGTATTCGGAGAGGCGGGTGGCTTCGTTGTTGCCGGCGCTGGTCGATCCCGCGGGTTTGACCGAGCGGACGATAATGTTGTTGGCCCCCAGAGCCATGATGTCCTGGATCGCGGCCCGCTTGGTGCCCTCGCCGTAAGCGGCGATGGCGACCACGGCCCCGACGCCGATGATGATGCCCAGCGCCGTTAGCAGCGAGCGGAGCTTATGGACCCAGAGGTTAGTCAGGCCCAGGCGAAGGGTAGAGAGGAGAAAACTCATAGCGCAGCATCAAGGTCAGAAGGAAACGTACCGCAGCCGGGGGAACGGTCGGCGGGGGTGCGGCGGATCTCGGCGAGGTCGTCGGCGTCGATGAGGTGACCCGCGACGATCACGCCGCGGAAGCTGCCGTCGGGGTGGGCAACCAGTTCTTCAGCCGCGAAGAAGCAACGGTCGGTGTGGCGGCGGACGGCAAGACCAAGGTCCGCCGCGCCGTCGGCGGCAAAGTCATCGGGGGTAAGTTGATCGTCGAGGCGCATCGCGGGTTATCTTAGCGGGATGGCCGAGATCGAGATTGGACCCGAAACCGAGCACGCCGCCGCCTGGAGCTACGAAGTCAACGTGTTTGCGGACGGGCAGGTGCACCGTTACGACGTGACGCTAAGTTTTCAGGATTACGACCTGTGGTGCCGAGGCCGGGTGAGCCCGTCGCGCGTGGTCGAGGCGGCGTTCAAATTTCTGCTGGAGCGGGAATCGGCAGGCGAGATTTTATCGAAGTTCGATTGCTCGATCATCCGGCGCTACTTCGGCGAGGTCGATGGGGAGTTGCCGGGGATGTTGTGACGGGAAGCGGACACGGGGTGGGGGGGGGCGCTACTTTTCCATCATTCGTCAAAGGACCGCGAGCTCGATCACTGGGTGATTTCACGAAGCGGGCGGGGTTGGGTTTCGACGATGTCGAGTTCGCCCTCGGCCTTGAGTTCCTTGGGGGAGTCAGCCCCGAGTTCCTTGAACTTGCGGGTCTGTACCATCACCTGGGTTTCGTAGCTGCCGACGAATTTGTTGTAGTGTTCGACGGTCTTGCCGACCGCCTTGCCGAGGTTTTCGAGGTGGAGGCTGAGGGTCGCGACGCGCTTGTGCAGTTCCTGGCCGAGGTCTTTGATCTTTTTGGCGTTGTCGGCGAGCTGTTCTTCGCGCCATCCCAAGGCGACCACTTTGAGCAGCGAGATCAGGGTGGTGGGGGTGGCGATCACGACATTGCGGTTCATCGCGTTTTCGATCAGGGCGGGTTTCCGCGCGGCGGCGGCGTAGAGAAACGACTCGCCGGGGATGAACAGGACGACGAAATCGGCGCTGGCGAAATGGTCCTGGTAGCGTTTGCTGGAGAGCTCGCTGACTTTGTCTTCGATGTGCTTAACGTGGCGGTTGAGGTTGTGATCGCGGTCGGCGTCGTCGGTCGCTTCGGCGGCATCGATATAGGCGGTGATCGGAGTCTTGGCATCGACGACGATCTGTCGCCCGCCGGGCAGGGTGACCACCATGTCGGGCCGCAACCCCCCCGTCCCCCCCGTCCCCCCGCCCGCCCTCGGGCCGACGGTGGCTTGTTCTTCAAAGTCGCAATGGGCCGCCATGCCGGCGAGTTCCGCGACGCGGCGGAGTTGCATCTCGCCCCACTGGCCGCGGACTTCGGGACGACGCAGGGCTTTGACGAGGTTGGCGGTTTCGTCGCGGAGCTGCTTCTGATCCTGGACCATGGCCACGAGGTGCTGGCGAAGCCCGCCGTAGGCTTCCTGACGCGACTTTTCGAGGTTGCCGATGACGAGGTTGGTTATTTCGAGTTTCTCGGCAATGGGTTTAATCAGCGACTCGATCGCGGATTTACGCTGGTCCAGCTGCGCGGCGGCGTCTTTTTGCTCACCCTTAAACCGTTGCTCGGCGAGCTGCAAAAATTGCTCGTTGGCTTTACGCAGCGCGTCGGCCGAGAGCGAGGCGAAAGCTTCCTGAAGTTGGGCACGGGCCTGGGCAAATTGCGCTTCGATCCCTTCTTGAGCTTTCTGGGCCACGGCAATATCGGTGCCCAGTTGCCGACTGGTTTCCTGGAGCGAAGCATTCTGCCGTTGGGCTTCGGCGAGTTGCCCGGTGAGGTTTGACCGCTGGCGGAGCAGGAGCATTAAGGCAGTAATAGCCACGAGCAACAGGACCACGGTCACGGCGAGGGCGATCTCGATCATGGGAAGAATTGTAACGGATGGCCCGGTAATTTCCCTAACCGCTGATCGGCGATGATCGACTTACTTGATACGAATTTAAAATGGCGCGGGCGTCTTGCCTGCGTCAGTAAAGCAGCGCAAAGTTTTGAGGAATATCACCCCGTGAGACAACAACGCGCGGGATGCCCCTGCCGCCAAAAACTATCGCGGAAACTTTTCTACAGGATCGAAGCAGGAATTAGCCGCGGACGTCGAGATGTTGATAGAGGGGGAAGGCGGGTTGGGCGTGGGGGCCGTAGTTGATGACGGTAGGGGCGTGGTCGGGGAGGTCGCCGCCGGGGGTAGGGTCGGAGGTGAGGGGGTGGGGGTCGGGCAGGGGCTGGCCGTCGGGGCCGGTGAAGTAGAGTTGTTCGTAGCCCGGGGCCTGGCGGTCGGGCAACTCGGCGTCGGGGTCGTTGGCGGCCCCGGGGGCTTGGAGACGTTGGAGGCGCAGCGCCGCGTCCGCCTGGGCGGCACGCTGGGTGTCGGTGCCGGCTTTGCTGCGGGCACGGGCGGTTTGCTGAGCGTTCTGGGCGACTTGAGCCACGCTGGTGGCGACGCCGGTGCCGATGCTGGACATCGTGAGTCCTTTCGTGCCTCCGCCAAGCGGAGACGAGAACGGGGCGAACGGGTGAACGAAATAAAATGCCCACCACCCCGATTCATCGACCACCGCCCACCCCCGCCTGCACCCCCCCCCGCCACCGCATCTTAAAACCGGTCGATTACCGGACGTTTAATCGGACGAGACCTTAAAACAGAAAGAACTCCCGCCGCTTCACCAAGCGGTGCTCACGAAACGGCGCGTCGGAAAACCGGGAATCCCGGCCCGGGGCGATGGCGTATGATCGACCCATGGCCACCGCAGGGACGCACGCTCCGACCACCCCCGACACCCCACCGCCCCGCCGCCGTCCGCGCTGGGTGTTGCCGCCGGCGATCCAAGACGCCCCGGCGTTGGCGGCGTTGCGCCGTTATCCGCCGTTGCTCGCGCGGTTGCTGGTGCAGCGCCGCGTCAGAGACGCCGAGCAGGCCGAGCGGTTTCTCCGACCGAAGCTGACGCATCTGCAAGACCCCGCGGCCCTGCCGGGCTGCAGCGCCGCCGCCGATCGGCTGGTCCAGGCGATCGAAGAACAACAGCCGGTCGTGATCTACGGCGACTACGACGTCGATGGCGTCACCGCGTCGGCGATCCTCTGGCACACCCTCCGCGAACTCGGCCACGAATCGGTGAGCACCTATGTCCCCCACCGACTCGATGAGGGATACGGCCTCAACGCCGAGGCCCTCACCCAGTTCGCTCAATCAGAGATCAAGCCGTTGATCGTGACCGTGGACTGCGGCATCACCGCGGTGGACGCCGCCGCCCACGCCAAAACGCTGGGCCTGGAACTGATCATCACCGATCACCACCAGTTTGATCCCGCGGCGTTGCCCGAAGCGGCGGCGCTGGTCCATCCCGAGTTGGGGCCGTGGCTGGATGCCAATTTGCAGGATGGGTCGGTGGAATCGGCCGAGGGTCAAGCCCCCCCGCCGACGCCGTTGTGCGGCGCTGGCGTCGCGTTCAAGCTCGCCTGGCAGACCGCGCGGACCCGCTGCGGGAGCGAGCGGCTGCCCGCGGCGATGCAAAAGCTCATGCTTGATCTGCTGGCGTTTGCGGCCCTGGGCACGGTGGCGGACGTGGTGCCGCTGATCGGCGAAAACCGTGTGATCGTGGCGTTTGGCTTGTCGCGGATCAAGGGGACGCCGTTTGTCGGGCTTAACGAACTGATCGATTCCGCGGAGCTGCGCAGCGAAAACGTCGATGCGGTGCACGTGGGGTTTGTGCTCGGGCCCCGGCTCAACGCCTGCGGGAGGATGGGGCACGCCCAGCAGGCGGTGACGCTGCTGACCGACGCCTCGCCGCAGCACGCCAAGGAGCTGGCCGCTTTTTTAAACAAGGAAAACGATCGCCGACGCAGCACCGAGCGGCGGATCTTGAAGCAGGCCAAGGCGATGGTGATCGAGCGGGGCGACGATGCCGACGACCGGCGGGCGATCGTGCTGGCCCACGAAGACTGGCACCCGGGGGTGATCGGGATCGTCGCGTCGCGGCTGGTCGAGGCGTTCCATCGGCCGACGGTGTTGCTGGGCATCGACCCGGAAAAGAACGAGGCCAAAGGCTCGGCCCGAAGCGTCGACGGACTGGACCTGCACGCTGCGCTAAGCACCTGCGGCCACCACTGCACCAAATTCGGCGGCCACGCCATGGCGGCGGGGCTCACCCTGCCCCCCGCCAACCTCGAAGCGTTTCGCAGCGATCTCATCGCGGCGGTCAACGAAAAACTGGACCCCGAAGACCTGGTGCCGGTGGTCAGGGCGGACCTGGACGTGCCGTTGTCGGATTGCGTGTTGCCGATTTTTGAGCAGTTGGAAAGGCTGGCTCCATTCGGCCGGTCCAATCCTTCGCCGCGTTTGTTGGTGCGGGACGTGATCGTGGCGCGCACGGGGCAGCGCATGGGCCGGGAGGGGGCGCACCTCAGCGTGTCGCTGCGTGATGACGAGGGAAACGGGCTGCGGGCGGTCGGTTTCGGGCTCGGCGATTTAGCGGGCGACCTGCCCGCAGGCGCGCGGGTCGATCTGGTGTGTCGGCCCAAGACCAACACCTGGCGCGGGGTGACCACCGCCGAACTGCACCTGCTGGACGTGCGACCGGCCGGCGACGCGGAGACGCTGGCGAACGAGCTCGAGTAGCTTTGCGGACCGATGCAAAGCGTAAAACGACGCGGGGGGTTGCCGAGAATTTACATTTTCTTTAACTCCGCGACGCCCCGAGGTCGATAGACCGGCATGAAGCTGCTGGTTTTTTACCTTAGCGGGCTGGATCGCCGGCAGTTGTCCGCCGAGCGGACCCCCTTTCTCCACGACGCCCTCGCACGGCAGCCCCACTGCGGGATGAGCAATCTGCCCAGCAACGAGTTGCTGCCGACGATGCTCACGGGTTGTTACCCCAAGGACCACGGGGTCTGGGGCGTGCGGCTACGCTCCGATTTACTCAGCGGGCAGGCCAAGCCGCAAAGCCACTGGGTCGATCGATTACCCGACGTGCTGACGACCACCGCCCAGTCCGTCTGGCACCAACTGTCGCACCGCAAGGACCTCTCGGCAATCCCGCCGTTTCGCCGACGACAACTGGACATCACCCGGACCAAATACCTGCGCCGCAAATGGCCGGAGAAAACCCTGCCGTTCATCGGCGGCAAGCCGTCACTGCTGGGCGTGCTCGGCTCCAAGCGGAGTCGTTATGTTTTCAACGCCACGACTCGGCCCGACCGGACCCTGCTGCCAAACATCGGCAACGGCGTCCACGACCTCGAATTCGTCGAACTCTATTCCCTGGACCGGATACAGCAGTGGCACGGTCCGTCCCATCCAAAGACCCAAAATTACTACCACTACACCGATGAACTTTGCCGAAATCTCCACGAGAAATGCCGTTCCCACGACACGCGGCTGCTCATCGTCTCGGACCACGGACACGAGCCGGTGGTCGGGCACATTGACGCCCAGAAAGCGATGCGCGACACCGGGATCCCGCAGGCGGAATACAGCTATTTTCTTGAGTTAACCATTTTGCGGATGTGGTTTCATACCGAGCGCGCTGAGCGAGCCATCACCCAGGCCGTGGGCCGACTGCCCCACGTCACGCTCTACGATCACGCGGACCTGAAAGCCATGCGGCTGGACCTCGACGAGAGCTACGGGCACCGTTTCGCGATGATCGACGCGGGGCAGATGTTTTTCCCCCACGACTTTCACCAACCCGCCGCCAACCTGTGGCTGGGCCTGACCGACCGCAAACAACGCCCCCGCTTCACCAGCCCCAGGCAACGCCACAACCACGGCTACCTTCGGCACCATCCCTGCGAAGCGGGCCTGATGCTGCTGTGCGATGACACTTGCCGAGCCACCGACGACGGCAGCGGCGACGCCGAATTGATCGACCTCGCCCCGACGGTGCTGCACCTGCTGGGCCAGCCCGCACCGGGTCATATGACGGGTCGGCCGAGGTTTACGACAGCTTAAATAAACGCCGCCGATACTTGAACTGCCGTGCTTGCGAAATTGATAAAGCCCCCGCTCGGCGAGCGGGGGCTTTTAGAGATCGGCTTCGAATGGTCGCTTAGCTGACCGCGGGGCCCAGGACCATTTCGTCGACGGATTTACCGGCGGGGACCATGGGGTAGACGTGTTCGTGCTTCTCGACCAGAGCGTCGAGCACGGCCGGGCCGTCGTAAGCCAGGAACTCCTTCATCACCTTCGGCAGGTCGGCAAGCTTGGTCACACGGAACGCGCCGCAGTGCATCGCCTCGATGAGTTTGCAGAAGTCGGGGTTGTGCATCTCGGTGTGGCTGTAGCGTTCTTCGTAGAACAAGTCCTGCCACTGTTTGACCATTCCCTGGAAGTCGTTGTTGAGGATGATGGTCTTGGCGGGGATGTTGTACTGGGCGGCGGTGGTCATTTCCATGGCGGTCATGGAGAAGCTGCCGTCGCCGTCGATGTTGACGACTTGGCGGGCCGGGCGGCCCTCTTTCTCGGCCTCGATCATTTCGCCCAGCTGAGCGCCCACCGACGAGGGGACGCCGAAGCCCATGGTGCCCAGGCCCCCGGAGGTCAGCCATTGCCGCGGAGTTTTATACTTGTAGAAGTGGGCGGCCCACATCTGGTGCTGGCCGACGCCGGTGGTGATGATCGCGTCGCCGTTGGAGGACTTGTAAAGCTCGTCGATCACGGCCTGAGGTTTAAGGTGGAACTCGCGCTCGTCGTGGTCGTAGGCGTAAGGCGCTTCTTTCTTCCACGCGGCGAGTTGGTCAAACCACGCTTTCCGGGGCTTCTCTTTAAGCAGCGGCAGCAGCAGTTCCAGGTTCTTGCGGGCGTCGCCTTCGACGCCGATGGTCACCGGCACGGCCTTGTTGATATTTTCCGGAGCGATGTCGAAGTGGATCAGGCCGCCGCGGCCCTCACGCTCGGCGGCGCGGGCGGCGGGGGCGAACTTCGCCACGTTGCCGGTCACGCGGTCGTCGAATCGCGCCCCGATCGACACCACGCAGTCGGCGTGGTGCATCGCCCAGTTGGCGTAGGCCGAGCCGTGCATCCCGAGCATGTCGAGGTTGTATTTGGTCTCGGTCTGATCCCAGGCGCCCAGGCCCTGGAGCGTGGTGGTCACCGGGATGTTGCCGGCGTGAACGCAGTCACGCAGCACCTGGGTCGCGCCCGAAAGGATCGCGCCCTGGCCGACGTAAAACAGCGGCTTCTCGGCGGCGTTGATCATCTCCGCGGCCTTATCGATCTCGCTGGATGTACCGGCCTCGCGGATGTGATAGCCCGGCAGGTGGGGCTGGTCGTAGACCTCTTCCTCAAGGATCGACGCGGTCACGTCTTTGGGCAGATCCACGAACACCGGCCCGGGTCGGCCGGTGGTGGCGATCATGAACGCCTGGTTGATCGCGCGGGATATCACGCACGTGCTTGACCAGCACGTTCCACTTGGTGCACGGCCGGGTGATGCCGGTCATGTCGGCTTCCTGAAAAGCATCGGTGCCGATCGCGCTGGTGGCGACTTGGCCGGCGAAGACGATCAGGGGCGTGCCGTCCATCAACGCGTCCTGGAGGGGCGTCACGGTGTTGGTCGCGCCGGGGCCGGAAGTCACGAGGACGATGCCGGGCTTGCCGGTGATCCGGGCGTAGCCCTGGGCCATGTGTCCCGCGCCCTGTTCGTGGCGCGAGAGGATGAACTTGAACTGCTTGGACTCGTGGATGGCATCGAAGACCGGCAAGATCGCACCGCCGGGGTAGCCGAAGATCGTATCGACGCCGTGCACCTTCATCATGTCGTTGAAGATCTGGGCACCCGACAGGCCGCGGTATTTGTCGGTGGGGGTGCCGTGGCGGGGCGGGGCGTACTGGGTCGCGGAGAGTTGGTTGGAAGCGGGGGCCATGGAAGGGCTCCGGGGGGTAAAGCGGATGAAGGGAAGATGGGTTGCGGGGCCGCAGGGTGGGTCAGCCGACACGGAAACGATCCGACGGCCGGGCCGAGCGGAACATTGTAACCAAGCAAGGGGCCTCAGCCGAGCCGGAGGGCCGAATGCCGCGGATCGCGGGAGAGAATGACGAGGGGAGGGAGGGGGGGGGGGAGTGGAGGGGGGGGTGCGGGTCCACCGCTCAGGCAACGACTACGCCAAAGCCGACGACGACGACGAGAAGGTTGATCGTGAGCAAGGGGCGGGGATCAGACATGCAAGCAGAATTATATCGAGAGCGGCGGAAGGGTCAATCTTAATGACGGTCGATTCTGCACGATGATCGGTTTGGCGGTTTGGGGAAGAGGGGCTGCCCAAGCCACCGGACCGACCGCGGCGGGTCGATCAGCGGCAGGATGATGCCTGCCCTACACCTGCGCCGGTTTCAATAGCGAAGTGATAAGACCGCTGACGGGGCAGCGACCGATGCCGGATTCAGTCGGCCGGGACCAGGCGGCGGATCATGCCGGGTTGCTCGGTGGCGATCCAGAGGGCGCCGTCGGGACCCGGGACCACGTCGCGAACCCGGCCCTGGTTCTCGAACAAAATCTCGGTTTCGAGCACCGTCTGCCCGTCATCCCCCCCGAGGCGGACGCGGTGGATTTCCTGCTTGGCCAGCGCCGCGACGAACAGGTCGTTTTGCCATTTGGAAAAGCCTTGCCCAACGTAGAAGTTTGCGCCGCAGATCGCGATGGAGGGGATCCAGTAATGCACCGGCTCGACAAAATCCATGTCCCGGTGAAACGGTGGGTTGGTGCCGAAGGGGGTCTGGTTGTAGTTCATCGAGTAGGCCACGACCGGCCAACCGTAGTTGTGGGATTTTTCCACGAGGTTGATCTCGTCGCCGCCGCGGGGGCCGTGCTCGACGTCGTAGAGTCGGTCGGTCTGCGGGTGGGCCGCGAGGCCCTGCGGGTTGCGGTGACCCCAGGACCAGACCGTGGGCAACGCGTCGGGGTGCTGAGCGGCGCCTTCGCTGCCGGGGGCAAAGGGGTTGTCCTCGGGGATCGATCCGTCGGTGTGGATACGGTGGATCTTGCCGTTGGGTCGGCCCGTTTCCTGGGCACGGTCCTGCATCCCCCGATCGCCGATGGCGAAAAACAGGGTGTCGTTTTCGCCGAAGACAAACCGGCTGCCGAAGTGCACGCCGGCCTCCGAGGCGTGCTCCACGTCGGCGTGATAGAGGTCCTCTTGGTCCGTCCAAGCGAGTTGATCCAAGTCGATACGGCCCCGAACCACCGCGGTCATGCCGCCGCCGTCGCGGCCGCCGTCGCGCTGTTTTTCACTATACGACAGGTAGATCCAGCCGTTCTCGGCGTAATCGGGGTCCACCGCCACGTCGAGCAGGCCACCTTGGCCGTAGTTCCAGACCTCGGGCGTGCCGCTGACCGCGTCGCTCACTTGGCCGTTTTGGATCACGTGCAACGTGCCGCTGCGCTCGGTAAACATCGGCGTTCCGTCGGGCAGGAAATCGATGGCCCAGGGTCGATCCAGGTCTTGGGCGACCGTCTCGATACGGTAGCCGTGGTGCTGGGTGGCGTAGACGCCGTCGGCGTTGGGCTCAGTGGGGGTGCGTTGTTCTTCGCTTTTTGCGTAGGCTTTCTCACGGATATGGACGACCAGGGCCCAAGCCTCGGCGGACTTGAGTCCGTCGCGGTAGGCGGGCATGCCCAGGTCTTCGATGCCGTCATAGATCGCGTTGTAGAGTGCGCGGTCCGAGCCGTCGGTTAGCCACTGGGCGTCGAGCATCGACGGGGCGTTGCCGTTGTCCATGTCGCTGCCGTGACAGGAGGCGCAGTTGTTGGCGTAGAGCTGATCGACCTTGACGTTGCTGCTGCCCTCGGCCGCCAGTGAAGCCCCGCAGCCTTGCATCACCGCCAGACCCACCGCCACGAAAGTCACGACCCGAACCACACCGATTCGTTGAAGTACGTCACGCATGGCAGGATTATAAGCCGACGCCCTGTCGAACGTCGGCGTGTCGTTATTAGCCGATCCTGCAAGCCGTCTCATGTCATCGATCCGTCGCAAATCGGCCTTAGCTGCGGAGCAGGCCGATCATCGGCCGGGCCTTTTGCACCGCTTCGGGCTGATCGCCCACCAGATAAAAAACCGTGTCGGCTTCGCGCCAGACGACCATTGGTCGGCCGCTGTGTTGCCGCGGCGGGGTGTAGGCCACCCCGGGGTCGAGCGTCGGTCGGCCGTCGTAAGCCTTGACCCACAGCGACAGCACCTCGTCGGCGGCGTTGCGATAAATCAGGTGGGCCGCGCGGTCGCCGGGCAGCGGGCAGTTGCCCGCCTGCTCAAAGCGGTAGCCCAGGTCCGAGAGGTCCAGCGACGCCGGGGCAAATTGATCCCCGATGCGGCGGGTCAGCGCGTCGTCGAGTTCCGCCACGTCGGCGGGGTAAAGCGGACGGTCCAGCAGCCGCGACGGGTCTTGGCCGCAGAGGTCATGCCGCTCGCCAAACTTGTGGGCCAGGCCCGCGGTAATCAGGCCGTCGTCGGTGTACCCGCCGTTCTCCAGGCCGTACACCCCGGGATTGGTCGGAGCAGTTGGCGGGGGCAAGATCGCCCACAACACCAGGGCGACGGCGGCGGCGGCGGCGATCGGTCCCAGCCATCGGCCGAGGGTGGCCACCACCGCCCCGCCGCGGCGATCGGCCGACGGCGTGGCCGCTTCCCGGGCGGCCGGGGCCGGTGCTGGCGACGCGGCTTCGCATGATTCGCAGAGGTCGCGGATCCGTTGCCGCAAGGCGTCGGGGCAAGGGCCATCGTGTTTTTGGAGAACGCGGGCGCACGCCAGCCGCAGCTGCTGCTGGTGCAGCACCTGACTCATCACTTGCGGATCGCGGGCCATCGATTCGGTGGCCCGGAGTTGCCGGACGCAGTCCAGCTCGCCATCGGCGCAGGCCAACAGTTCTTCGGGCGTCAGCGGGTTTTGGGGAACGGGTTGAAGCATGACGATCGGCAAAAAATAAAAGGCAAAAACAAAACCGCAAGCCCAAAATGAACTAACCATCGATCCAACGCTGAAGGAGGATTCACCCGCAACTCCGCGGACGACCGCGGACCTATCAAGCTAACTGCCCACCTCGATGCCTTGTTCCCGGGCGTACTCAATTAATTGCTTGCTCAGCAGCGCGCGGGCGCGGTGCAGGCGGCTCATCACCGTCCCGAGCTTGACGCCCAGCACGTCCGCCACTTCGCGGTATTTCAGACCCTCCACCGCCCACAGGAGCAGCGCTTCGCGGTAGTGGTCCGGCAGACTGTCGATGGCGTGCTTGAGCCGATCATCGACCTGCTCCCAGTCCAGGTGCGCCAGGTCCCAGGCCGGGGGCGGTTGATCCTGCTCGCTGGGCACGCTGTCGTGGATGAACTCGTGGGCGATCGTGGGTTGGCGTTTTTTCTTTTGGTACCGCGTGTAAAAACTGTTGTGCAGGATTTTGAACAGCCACGGCCGAACCCCCGCCTCCCGCAGTTCAAATCTTCCTTCCGCCCGAAAAGCCTTGAGATACGTTTCTTGCAATAGATCCGACGCCTCGTCGGGGTGCCGCGAGAGGTGCATCGCCATGCGGTAGACCGCGTCGAGCTCGGCCAGGGCCAGTTCACGGAAGGCGTCGCGGTCCAACGATACTCCTGAGTTCATAGAACGAGGCCAGCACACATCAGCCGCGGCCACCCGGAGGCGGCGAAAGAGACAGATGCACCATAGCAGGATGCCGTGGTGACCTGCCGGGCCCGATCGCGGCGAGGGGGTTCGGCCCGGCGGGCGGCGGTGGTTTCCAATTAAACCCAAGGCGTGAAGGGCAGCAAACCCGCGGGCGGAGCGGCCTGGGAGGCGGGCGACGGGTCCTCGACCCGCCACTGTTGACGGACATAACTGGCGGCGGTCTGAAGGTCGGCGCGGAGGTTGGCCAACTCTTGCTGAAGCGGTGCCCGCAGCCGGGCCTCGGCATCGTCCACCCACCGCGGCCAATCGTCGAGATGCGACGGCAGATCGCTCGCACCGGTCAGCATGGGGCCCACGCCGCGATTGACCCGCAGTTCCCAGGATTCCAAGCCGCGCAACACGCCGTGGACCGAACGTTGCGAGAGCGCCGTCGCCAACCCGGGGGCGTTGACGAACGGATGGTCGGCCGTCGGCGTCAGTTCGGCGGGAGCATCAACGGGTCGGTCGATCATCAAAAACGACACCGCCAGGATCGCCACCGCCGCGGCCGAGAGCCCCCCGAGCAGCCACCGCAGAACCCGCGGATCCGCCGGGGCGGGCGCACCGTCCGGTGCTGCCGAGGACCCGCGGGGCGGATAGTGGCCGAGGGGATAGGGCTGCTGGTCGATCCACGCCCGGCGCTGCCGGGCGTCGTGGCGCAGCTGGCGTTCGAGCGTAACGGGTGTTTGTTGAGAGTTGGAATTTTTCACGTCAGGCCTCCGGCCGGGGTTGGGCAAAGTTTGAAAAAAATATCGGTGCGGCCGCGGAGCTTCATCGGATACCGCCCTACGGTGGCAGCCTCCACATCGTGCCACCAGGATGGGTCGCAACCGAGGCCGAAAAAATCACGAAAGGTTGGTGGCTTCATACCGGCACCCCGACTTCGTCGGGTCGCCAGGCGGCGGCGTCTTCCCGCTCCCGCAGCGCTTTGCCCAGTGATTTGCGGGCCCGGTGCAGCAGGACCCGGGCGTTGACCGCGGGCAGGCCCATCGCCTTGGCGACTTCGCCGGGCGTCTGGTCCTCGCCGTAGTGCAGCCACAGCGCGGTCCACTGCGTCGCGGTGAGCACCTCGTCGGCGATCCGCCACAGCCCGCCCGCGGCGTCGGACTGTTCTTGCCGAATCGCCCGGGTCAGCGGCCCGGGGGCCGGGTCGGCGGCGGCGGTGGTCGATTCTCCGCCCCGCGTCGGCCGACGCCGGTCCGCCCGGTTGGCGTCGATCGCCTTGCGACAACCGATGGTGAACAGCCACGTGCTGAACCGCCGGGTCGGATCGTAACGGTCGATCTTTTGGTAAGCCGTCCACAGCGTGGCCTGGGCCAAATCCTCGGCCGCCGCTTCGCCCCCCTTCCCCACCCGCCGCCGCAGCAGGTGCACCAACCGGCCGCGGTACCGCCGGTCGAGTTCTTCGTAACTCCTCACGCAGCCGGCCTGGACCCGACGCGCCAACGCCTCGTCGCGGAGCGGCGGGGCGTCGGCGGGCAAAGTTGACGGGGCGTCGGCCATAAATGGTCAATCTCAAACTCGACTCAGCTTCGAATCATTACCGCGCCTGCCTCGCCCCACCCTCAGTCCAGCCCGATTTCCTTGAAAAAGCCGGTCCGCCCCAGGGCATCGAGTGCCGCCCCGACGTCTTCCGAGGTCACTTCACCCCGGACCGAGACGGTCGCGGTCTCGCCGACTTGTGTGATCGAGACGTAGGCCAGCAGGTCCGCCAGTTTTTGGGCCTCCACGTCGTCGGCCGCCGCAAACTGAATGATCGCTTTGAACCCCGACGCCATCTGCGTCAGCATCCGTGCCCGGGCGGGGCTGACGGTGTGCAGTTGCAGGTCCAGGGCCGACCCCTGCTGCCCGGTGGTGCCCACCAGTTCGATGGTGTCGATCATCCGGGCGATGTTGGACTGCCGGCTGTTTTCGGGCAGCATGTCCTGCGGCAGCTGATTGATCCAGAGCCGTAAAAATTCGTCTTCCGCCAAGGTATCGGGCCCCGACAACGCCGCCCCCAACCGGGCGTCGTCGATTAGCGACTCGGTCAGGGCCGCCGCGGGTGAAGCGAGCAGCAACCCGCTGCGTTGTGCGGCAGAGGGGAGGATCGCGCAGAAAATCCGCGGTCGGTCGTTGCCCTCCTGCACCGAGTGGATCAGCAAATCGGCGTAGTCATAAGACTCGTACTGGTCCCCCGCCAGGAGCAAGCCTTCCAGGTTGGTTTCCTTGGGTCCCAGATCCGCCGCCACCGCGACGCTGGCCGGGTCAAACCCGTGGCCGAACGCCACCACCCGCCCCAGGTCTTGCCGCAGATTCATCCCCACGATCTGCGAAAAATCATCCACCCGCTGCACCCACCGCTCCCGCTGGGCTTCGGGCACTTCCGCCAGAGTCTGCTGCACGATCGGGCTCCGCCGGATCACCGCCGGGTCCAGCACCATGCCCCACGCCGCGCCCTCCGGGATCAGCGAAGCCCGCGTGGTGAGCGCGGTCGTCGCGGAGTCCACCGCGGATTCGATCGTGGCCGCCGTGTCCTGGGCACCCACGCCCGCCGACACCGCCAGACAGGCCGCGGCCGCCGTCGCACCCCAAGTCCACCGTGGGGTCGGATTTTTAATTAAATTCGTCATCGTTCTTTTCCTTTAGATTAGCAAGCAAATGTAGTTTCGAACCCGTCGGCGGGTCCCCGATGGTCATACGCCCTTCACCCGCGGAGCGTTACAGCCTCTACCATCATCCCATGGAAACCCCGTCTACCGACACCCCCATCCGCATCGGCATCATCGGCGGCAGCGGCCTGGGCGATACCTTCGCCCCGCCCGGCAGCCCCTCGGTCAAACAGGTCCACGACGTCGATACCCCCTTCGGCAAACCCAGCGGCCCCATCACCGAAGTCGAGATCTCCGGCATCGACGTGTTCCTCCTCCAACGCCACGGCCCGGGCCACCTGCTCAACCCCACCGCCGTGCCCTACCGCGCCAACATCTTCGCCCTCAAAGCCCTGGGCATCACCCACCTCCTGGCCACCGGCGCCACCGGCAGCCTCCGCGAAGACCTCGCCCCCCGCGACCTGGTGATCGTCGATCAGATCATCGACAAGACCACCCGCCGGGCCAACACGTTTTACGAACACGCCGCGGTGCACGTCGAGTTTTCCACGCCCTTCTGCCCCGTCGTCCGCAAGTGGCTGCTCGAAGCCGCCCAGCGCGTGGATCGCACGTCCGATGTCCACGACCTGGGTACTTATGTCTGTATGGAAGGCCCCGCCTTTTCCACCCAGGCCGAATCGATCTGGCACCGCAGCCTCGGCGGCGACCTCATCGGCATGACCGCCATGCCCGAAGCCAAGCTCGCCCGGGAAGCCGAGATCGCCTACGCCCTTATCGCCCTGCCCACGGACTACGACAGCTGGCGCAACCGCGAGGACCCGGACGGCGACCCGCTTAGCCTTCTCGAAGAAATCATCGGCAACCTCAAGCAAGCCTCCGCCGCCAGCATGGACCTGATCAAGGCCGCTCTCGCAGACCTCAGCATCCTCCGCCGCGAAGCCTGCCCCGCCCACGAAGCCCTCGCCCTGGGCATCTGGTCCGACAAGTCGATGATCGATCCCGCGGAAATCAAACGCCTGGCACAGTTGTGGGGTCGGCACTTCAAATCGTGAGGCTTGATCGTCGTGCGAGAGGGAGTGGGGCTAAACTGCCCGCCATGCCGCCGCTGGACCAGCCCCCCACCCCTGCCCTATCCGACCCGTCGCTACGTCGCGACCCGGTCGATGCCAGCATGCCGCTGGGCGAGCACCTCGAAGAACTGCGTGTCCGTATCCTTTTGGCGGGCGCGGGCATCGTGCTGGCGGCGGTGGTCACGCTCTACTACGGCTTTGACCTCATCGCCTGGCTCGCCCAACCGCTGCTCCAGGCCCAGGACCTGATGGGCTTTCCCACCCAGACCCTGGTGCTCGAACCCACCGCCGGCTTTACCAGCGTCTACCTGCCCGTCGCGCTGATCGCCGCGGTCCTGCTCGCCTCGCCGTGGGTGATCTACCAAGGCTGGAAGTTCGTTTCCGCCGGCCTCTACCAGCACGAACGCAAAGCGGTCTACATCCTCACCCCTTTCAGCACCGTGATGACGGCGCTGGCGGTCAGTTTCACTTACTACATTTTGCTGCCGATCAGCCTGTTGTTTTTCCTGCAGTTTGCCACCCATTTCCCCCGGGTCGAGTTGTCCAACCCCAACCCCATCATGCAGCTGCTGCTGCGGGCCTACAGCCCCGACGATCTTCCGGGCGGAAGATTGGCGGACGTGCCCACCGCCGTCGATGCCCTGGCGGCGGGGCTCGAGTTGCCCCGCTACCCGGTTTTGCAAACCGACCCCGTCGGCGGGGCGGAAGGAGCGCACTGGATCAACGCCCAGGAAGGCAAGCTTAAAGCCATCGTCCACGGCAAGGTCCGCATCGTCGCCCTCCAAACCGACCAGATGCTCTCGCCCATGCCGCAACTCGGGCAATACGTCAAATTCGCCGCCATGATGATGATGGGCGTCACCATCGCGTTTCAGTTGCCGGTGGTCATGCTCGTCGCCGGCTGGAGCGACCTGTTCGACCCGCGGGCGGTGGCGTCGCTCCGCAAATACGCGATCTTCGTCTCGTTTGCCGCGGGGGCCATCCTCACCCCCACCGACGCCTTCAGCATGTTCGTGCTCGCCGTCCCGTTGTACCTGCTCTTTGAAGTCGGCCTGGTGCTCATGAAGTGGGCCAAGCCCAAAGAAATCGTCGAGCCTTTGAGCCCACCCCCCGCCGACCTCTGAATCGTACCGCGACACGCGGAAACCGGCGGCATTGCCGGTGATTCATCGACGCCGTAGTTTGATCGGTGAACATCATCCAGAGTTGAATTCGGCCCCGTGGGTTGCCCGCTCGGCCTGATCAACGTGAAGCCGGCCGGTCGTCTCCGCTTGTGAAACACAAGTAAATCAAATCGCCGCTTATGAATCTGAATCCCCGCGGCTTCGTACAGTTCACGGTGGGTTTCAGGTTTTCTGCTTCTTTCCCATCGCCCTCACGGCCGTGCCCTGAGGTCGCTTTCTCGATCGAGGTTTGTTCATGATCACCCCCGCCGACCCGCAGAAAAATTCGCCCCGCCCCGCGTCCCACGACCGCAACGTGCTCGACACCCCGCTTCAGCCCTGCTCCACGGACCCGATGACCGGCTTCACCCGCAACGGCTGCTGCGAAAACCACCCGTCGGACCATAGCTCCCACACCGTCTGTGCCGTGATGACCGCGGCTTTCCTGGATTACACCCGCGCTCGGGGCAACGACCTCTCCACCCCCCGGCCCGAATACCGCTTCCCCGGCCTCCAGCCCGGCGACCGCTGGTGCCTCTGTGCCGTCCGCTGGCACGAAGCCCACCATGCCGGCGTTGCCCCGCCCATCGTCCTCGAAGCCACGAATGCACAGGCCCTCGACGTGGTCAGCCTCGAAACACTCCGCCCCTACGCCTCCCCGTCACACTAGCTGTCCCTATAAAGAAGCTATTCGATCGAACTTCTCGATCTCTACCCGGGTGGCCAAGTCATCAAAACAAATCGAAATCGAGCTTACGGACCCTAGCTACAAGCGACGCGATCCTCCCGCTGAATCCGTCTTGGCGTCTTGGCGTCAACGCTATTTCAGTGCGGGCCATATCCGTCACCTCCACCCATCATCCCGGCACCGCCAACAATTCCGCCTCGGTCAACGGCTCGGCAAACCGCTCGATCTCCACCGCATCTTCCACCCGGTACCCCCCCACCGCGGTCCGCCGCAGGGACGCCAGGTGCCCCCCGGTGCCCAACGCCACGCCCAGGTCTCGGCCCACGCTGCGTATGTAGGTTCCCTTCCCGCAGGTCACCCGCACCCGCGCGATCGGCCAGTCGTAATGCAACAACTTCATCGCGTCGATCCGCACCTGCCGCGGCTTCATCTCCACCGTCTGACCCTCGCGCGCCAACTTGTAAGCCCGCTGACCATCGATATGGATCGCGGAGAACTGCGGGGGCACCTGCTCGACCGCCGGCCCCTCCATCGCCCGGCACGCCGCCGCCACCTCCGCCTCGCTCGGCGGCGTGTCCACCGCCACCTCTTCCCGCTCCGCCTCCCGGTCGCCGCTCGCGGTAAACGCCGAAAGATCGATTTCGGTTTCGTACACTTTGGTCCAGCCCATCAGACGATCAACCTGCTTCGTGGCCTTGCCGAGGCAACAAATCACCACCCCACTCGCCAACGGGTCCAGCGTCCCGGCGTGGCCGCACTTGGTCTTTTTCGTGCCCCGCCCCCGCGACGCCGACACCCGCACCCGCCGCACCACATCCATCGAGCTCAAACCTACCGGCTTGTCCACCACGATCACCCCCGACCAGACCACCACTTCCGCATCCTGCCGCATCAAGCCCATCCTTTTCCATTGGCCCGTTCATAAGGAGAAATCAAACAACCTCAAAACCTCGAAACGATGGATTCCGAAAAAAAAGAACCGCAAGCCGCTACCCGGTAGCGGCTTGCGGATTCATGTAGGCGGAGAGGGAGGGATTCGAACCCTCGTTACGTTTGCACGCAAACACGAATTCCAGTCGTGCGCCTTCAACCACTCAGCCACCTCTCCGGCGGTAATCAACGGGCGGCTCAGCCTTCGGCCAAGGATCCGCCCGCAGTGGGAGGGACATCCTATGATCTACGCCGAATTTGTAAAGCGCCTCCCACCGTGGATCATTCATAAATCGCTGACATACACGATCCACCGGTGTCGGCTTCTTCAATAAACCTTATAAATTCATGGTCGCGACGCCCGCCACGAACGTGCTTTCTTAATACTTGTTTGCAAAAGATACTTCGAGGATTAGACGAAGAAATTATATTCGCCCTAGCTCTTGGGTGTCTGATAGGGGCGGCCTGCGGACGGATACCGTGGACAGTAACGAAACCTTTGTCTCGGATTTTGGCGTGGTCGCAGATTTGCCGGGTAGATGGAAACGATATCGACGACAATAAGTTCACCGCTCTGCGGATGGCTGACGTCTCACTGCGTCACACCTTTTTTCTGAACACAACAACGAATAATCAATTGCGTCCGCCAACTCGGAGAAAACAGCCGCGAGGCGTCCAGAGACGGCGAACACCCATCCAACCGCTACGCTCACCACCTCAAATGACTAACCCTCAACGGCCCCCCGCTCCAACGTCAAGATTCATGGTCGGCCGAGGATAAAGGGATCGACAAAAATCGGCCGGCATCGACTTACGATCCGCAAGCCGAAGGTGGCTTATGAGAGTGTGCGTCGCTGTACGAACAGTAGCTGCTAACCCTCTTGGCCACGCTGGCTGATCGACCCCAGGCAGATATCTACTTTGGTAAAAGCAAGGGCCACCGTATTGCTGACGCAACTCGGCACGCGCATAGAAAAAGCTCTGCATGATGCAGAGCTTTTCTTGCAGCGGATCGCTGACAAGTGAACAGTTGGGGAAATATACCTTCGTGACACGTTACCGTGACACTATCTCGTGGTCAGCCGAGGCTGACGATGAGGCGAGGGGGTGTTGACATCGTGGTTCGGTTCTCACCGAGACAGAGGTTAAGGCTGCTGCGAATGGCAGGAGCGTGATTCTGTATTCCACGTCTAAGGAAATCCCTTAGAAAGGAGGTGATCCAGCCGCAGGTTCCCCTACGGCTACCTTGTTACGACTTCGTCCCAGTCACCGAGCTTGCCGTAGGGACCACTGAATTGTGGCCACTTCGGGCACTCCCGGCTCCCATGACGTGACGGGCGGTGTGTACAAGACTCAGGAACTTATTCACCGCGTCGTTGCTGATACGCGATTACTAGCGATTCCAACTTCATGTGGTCGAGTTGCAGACCACAATCCGAACTGAGCCAACGTTTCTGCGATTTGCTCCATGTTGCCATATCGCTTCGCTCTGTCGTTGGCATTGTAGCACGTGTGCAGCCCAGGGCATAAAGGCCATGAGGACTTGACGTCATCCCCACCTTCCTCCGGTTTGACACCGGCAGTCTCGTTAGAGTCCTCAACTAAATGTTAGCAACTAACGACAGGGGTTTCGCTCGTTAAGGGACTTAACCCGACACTTCACAGCACGAGCTGACGACAGCCATGCAGCACCTGTAAACGTTCCACTTAAAAAGTGTGGCCTCCCTTTCAGGAGGTTAATCCGTCTATGTCAAACCCTGGATAAGGTTCTTCGCGTTGCTTCGAATTAAGCCACATGCTCCACCGCTTGTGTGAGTCCCCGTCAATTCCTTTGAGTTTTAGCCTTGCGACCGTACTCCCCAGGCGGTGTACTTAATACTTTAGCTTCGTCCGAGATGGCGTCAAAACCTCCTCGAACTAGTACACATCGTTTAGGGCATGGACTACCGGGGTATCTAATCCCGTTCGCTACCCATGCTTTCGTCCCTGAGCGTCAGCAACGTCCCAGTCATCTGTCTTCACCTTTGGCGTTCCTCTAGATATCTACGCATTTCACCGCTCCACCTAGAGTTCCGATGACCCCTGACGTGCTCAAGCTCGGCAGTCTACGAAGCAATTCCACGGTTGAGCCGTGGGATTTCACAACATACTTACCGAGCCGCCTGCGGACCCTTTAAGCCCAGTGATTCCGATCAACGCTTGGACCCTCTGTATTACCGCGGCTGCTGGCACAGAGTTAGCCGGTCCTTCCTTTGGGTATGGTCATTGATTCCTAAACCCTGACAGCAGTTTACACCCCGAGGGGCTTCATCCTGCACGCGGCATTGCTCCGTCACGCTTTCGCGCATTGCGGAATATTCGTTACTGCAGCCTCCCGTAGGAGTCCGGGCAGTGTCTCAGTCCCGATGCGGCGGGCCGTGCTCTCACACCCGCTACCCGTCTTCGCCTTGGTGAGCCGTTACCTCACCAACAAGCTGATAGGACGTTTCCCGATCTTCAAGTAGCAAGCCTTTGCCCGCTGAGCCATACGACTCCGCGGGGTCATCAGGTATTACCAGCGGTTTCCCACTGCTATCCCTGGCTTGAAGGTACGTTAGAAACGCGTTACTCGCCCTTTCGCCACTGTCCGTCACCCGAAGGTGACTTCTCGTTCGACTTGCATGTTTTAACCATGCCGCCAGCGTTCGATCTGAGCCAGGATCAAACTCTTCAATTGTGTTTTGTTGACGGCCGACCTCAAAGTGTCGGCGATTGTCTTCAAATGAAGGTTGACCTGTCCCTCAATTTCTCGATCCGAAGATCAATCATTGAAGTGGTCTACGGCCCCGTCATCCTCAAGGGTACACGGGGCCGGCCTCGGGTCGGCTAAGATCCGAGGACATTTTGGGTTTACTCACTTCCTTTAACCAAAGCGTCCTGTGAAGTAACGCTTCGGCGATCCACAAGGATGTGTCCCCACCGTCTCAATGTGAAGTAGAGACGGCTGATTGGAGATTAGTCCCCCCTTCAATCCCTGTGGCGGTCTTGAAGAGGGGCACACCCTCGCGGCAATTTCCCAACTGTTCACTTGTCAAAGATCAGCTTGTGTCGCGGGTTTAAAACCCGCTCGGCGAGTGGCCGAGGCAGCGACTCTTTCCCGTCGCCGTTTGGCGTCGGGTCGAGGAGTATAGTGCTGCGATTCGATCTGTCAAGGCGACTCATGATTCTTTTTTCAAGAATCTCGAAATCGTCCGGCAAGACTTCGGAGGGCCAAGGCTGACGCCCGGCAGAAGCAAACTCGCGACGACCATTAAAGCACTTTCACCCCCCCTCGTCAAGCCCGCGAACCGACTAAAATCATCTTTCTCCCTCAACCCGTTCCTCCCCCCGTGAGCTTTCCCCTTGTTTTTCCGCACCCACCGCCTGTTCCAGACCCACCATTTTTTCATACCCGCGATCGTGAGCGTTGTTTGTGCTCTACTTTTTTCCACAGGTTGCGGACAGGAGGCCGAGGAAACCGCCCCCGCTTCGGCTTCGGCGGCAACGGCCCAAACCTACACCGTTCGTGGACAAGTCGTGGAATTGCCGAAGGAAGACAACGACCGCGCCTCGTTTCAAGTTCAGCACGAACGTATCCCCGATTTTGTCAATGCTCAGGGCAAAGTCGTCGGCATGGATTCAATGACGATGCCCTTCCCCTTGGCAGAGGGGGTAACGACCCGGGGGGTCGAGGTGGGAGACAAGGTCGAGCTGGAGTTTCAGGTGGATTGGTCGCCCGGACGGCGGGGCTGGTGGGCCACGGCCATCCGTCCGCTGCCCGCCGAGACCGCGTTGGATTTCGGCGCGGCTCCAGGAAATGAGGCGGCCCACGGTTCCCACGACCACGACCACGACCACGACCACGGCCACTGACTCAAATATTGAGTTGGTTCTCTGGTCTTACCGCTGGACCACCCGCCCACCCGACCCTTTCGGCAGCATTGCCCTGGTCGCCCACGGCTTATGGCGGGATCCGCCATCTCGCGGCCCCGCCGCAGGTGATATCTTTTGACCTTGACCAATCTCGATTTTGCTTCTGGAGCTTTTAGTATGTCTTTGAATATCAAACCGGCCGACCAATGCGAACTGGATCTCGTCTCCCTGGGCGAATGCATGATTCGGCTTTCTCCGCCGGGCCACGGCCGGGTCGAGTTCGCCAAGAGTTTGGAAGTCTCCGTCGGCGGCGGCGAATACAACGTGGCCTACGCGTTGTCTCGCCTCGGGCTGCGGACCGGCTGGGTTGGCGGGCTCAACAGCTCGCCGATGGGCGCGATCATCCGCAACCATGCCCGGTCGGCGGGGGTGGATGTCTCCCACGTGGTCGAGCGCGATTACGACGGCTTCGGCACGCGTGACCGCGTCGGGCTGAACTTCACCGAAGTCGGGGTGTCCAAGCGTGGCTCAGCCACGCTGTACGACCGGGCCCACTCCGCCACCTCCGGGATTAAACCGGGAGAAGTCGATTGGGAGGGACTGTTCCGGCGTCGCGGGGTCCGCTGGCTGCATACCGGCGGCATCTTCACCGCCCTCTCCGAAAACACCCGCCAGGTCGTCGCCGAGGCGGTCAAGGCCGCGCATGAAGCGGGGACCATCGTGTCCTACGACCTAAATTTCCGCGGCAAGCTCTGGACCTCCCAAGAGGCCATCGCCACCACCAAGCCGCTGGTGCCCTACATCGACTGCCTCATCGGCAACGAAGAAGACTTCGAGAAAGTGCTCGGCTACCACGTCGAAGGCGTCGATATCGAATCCGACGAAGACCTGGACACCGGCGCTTTCAAAAATATGGTCAACCAGGTCGTCAAAGACTTCCCCAACATCCAGGTCGTCGGCACGACCCTCCGCAGTGTCAAGACGGCGCTGATCAACGACTGGTCCGCGATTATGTGGAACGCCGGCACGTTCTACCAGGGCCTGGACTTTCCCCGGCTCGAAATCGAGGACCGCGTGGGCGGCGGCGACGGCTTCGCTTCGGGCTTTACCTACGGCTTCCTCACCGGCAAAGACCCGCAACGCTGCGTCGATCTGGGCGTCGCCCACGGAGCACTCATCATGTCCACCCGGGGCGACACCAGCGAGCTGAACCTCACGGAACTCGAACGCACCGCCGACGGCGGATCGGCCCGCATCGTGCGGTGACCCCCCACCCAACCCCCCCCCACCTGCCGGTGCATCGCAAACCCATCACTTGAAAGCCCACGAACAGTTTTCGTGGGCTTTTTTTGTGGCCATGGCGGTGTGGGGGCGGCGGGGGGGGGGGATCTAATTCGATCACGGAGGTTAGGAGACACGGAGACATGGAGGAAGGCAGCAAGAGCTTCGGCAGGATTGCGAAATACAAGCCATGTTCGGGAAGATTTGCCGAGCTACTGCGAACGAGACCTGAGTGTTTGGTCATCGGTTCCTAATCCGAATCCTGTCGATTCGGTTCTTATCTAGTAATCCTGTCAAAACCGCCTTGCCCGTGTCTCCGTGGAATCTAATCTCCTTGATTGGATTGAACCTGCCGCAGCGTTCAAAATGAATATTGCAGGCGGAAGGCGACGTGGCCGAAGCCGTCGGTGGTGGGTTGGGATTCGTATTCGCGGGTTCGGAAGGTCTGGCCGTAGGCGACATTGCATACCCAGCGGTTGTATTGCCAGTCCACGGCAAAGCCGGCGGTCAGCTCACCTAACCAGGGTTGCAACGACACCGCCCGGCTGGGGTTGCGGGAGTAGCTGCCTTCGATGAAGGTGTTCCACTCGACGTACCGCCCCACGGCCTTGATGTAGCCGTAGGTGCTCAGCCCGCGGATGGGTTGGCCGGTCGCGCTGCCGGGCTCGACGAGTCGGCCGGGGCCGAAGTCGTCGGGCAGGTTGAACCCCAGCCGCAGGGTCGCCCCGGCATGGGCCCGGCGATACACCGTGCCCACGTCCAGGCCGACTTCAGGGATGAGCTGCCACCGCCAGGCCCGGGGGTCCACCGCGGCATCGGGGGGCAACGCGGGGTGCAGATCGATCCGCCATTTGTGTCGGTAGTTGAGATTGATCGCCAATTCGTCCCCCAGCTGAGTTTCCCAGTTGGGATCGACCTGATCGAAAAAATCGTGGATCCACTCTTGGTTGAACTCGGCTCCCGAAGACGGGCCGACGACGCCGACGTCTAATTCGAGATGGTCAAATTGGTTGTTGGATTGTCGCTGCACATAGGTGCCGAGGTAGAGATAGCCCGCGTAGGGCCGATCGTTCATGGGCGGCGGGTTAACGCTGATGTCGCGGGGGGTGAACATCTGCTGCACGACCGAAAAGCCGAAGGCGGTGCCGTCGTGGTCCAGGCCCAGCGCGTCCGCCAGGCCGTCGGCCCCGTCACGGTGCCAGGCGACCGAAAAGCCCTGGCCCGAGGTGTAGTGCCGGTCCGAACTTGAGGCGGGACGCAGAAACGAGCCGTCGTTCTCGTAAAAAATCGTGAACGAAGGCGACAGCGTGTGGGGATCAAAGCCGTCGTCGGCCCGGACATATCCCGATGACGCATCCACCTGCCCCGAGAAAAATGCGGGCTCGGGATCGGGGGGCACCGTGTCCTGGGCCGAGCTCGAGGGGCTGCCCATCCATGTGGCCAGGAAAAACAAGATCGCGAGGTCCGCAGAAAAACGCCGGCTCGATGGCGAGCGGTTCACTGGTGCAGGGATTGCGGGCAGACGCATCAACATGAGCTTGTCATCGACTTGCGTGGGAATGCGAATGAGCGGCAGACGTCCGGCAATCATGCGATCTGCCGACGGGCGCCAAGGTTAGGGCGAAGTATCGACGTACGCCCGGACCGCCGGAAAGAATACCTCAAAGTCGCGTGCGAACGCGGAGAACTGCTCATCCAGGTCACGGGTGGCCGAGGCCAAATCGACTTCGCGACCAAAGCGTTCGCGCAGCCGGGCCGACATCCGATGAAGGGTCAGGGCAATTCCCTCGAGGCTGCGATTGGTCTCCAACCAATTTTCCTCTGCCATGAGATGCAAAATTAGGGTGACGCGCGGCGGCAGCGGGTGATCAAAATGAGTCAGATCGTGATACACCCCGCGGATGAACTCGCTTAACGGTTGGTCGCAGTAATCTTTCCAATGCATCGCCAGCACGTGGTCGTAAAACACGTCCACAAGGATCCCGCTGTATCGGCCGTGATGGGGGCGCAGACGGGCTCGTGATCGCTCGAACACGGGGTGACGGTCGGTATAGGCATCGACGCGGCGATGGCGGATCACCCCCGCTGTGACGGCGGGCGGCAGATCGGGAGGGAGCCGACCCCGATGCAGGTCGGGCAACAGATTGCCCACCCGCGAGGCCGGCGTCGCGTCGGCCAACAGCAAGTGGGCAAGGAAATTCACAACCGGCCACTATAGCCCGCACGGGTCGGCGGGCAGCCGGTCGATCACCGCTCGGATTAAGCCGCAAGGGTGGCGGGCAACCGATCGACTTGGCCCTGGCCCATGTTCTCGGGCAGCAAGCCCTGGATACCGATACTGGCCAAATCCCAAAGGTTTTGGGTGTGGCGATGCAGGCGGCCGTCGTGCTGGTCAAACCACGCAAAAAGCTCATCGAAACGCAGTCGGCCGACCCAGCCGTCGTGGATTCCCAGCAGGCTGATCACGAAGGCCGTGGTCAGTGCCCGGTCCCCGAGGCTGCGGTCCTGGGGCCCGGTAAAGAGGCCGTCGCAGTCTTGTTGAGCCGCGAGATCCGCAAATCCACGCTCCAGCACCCCCCGGAGCTGATCATCCACCGCCGCAGGCTGGTGGGACACCACGCTGGCGAGGGCCGAGAGGGCCGCCGCCAGGGTGAGGACGCTGTTCCGCGGGCTTGGCGGGTGGCCGTACGTGGGGGCCTCCACGGCCACATTCTTCGGCCGCGAGGCGGATGCGTCCGGACTTTCCAGGGTGTCCAAAAGTTGGGCCACCAATTCGCGAGAAAGCGGCGTCGGGCCGTAGGTGATTTCCACCAGCCGACGCAGCGCGAGACCCCGGACCGCGGTCGGGTCGTCGCTGAGCTGCATCCGCAGGGACAGCGGAAGCGTCAGACCGTTGGCCGAGAGATCCCGCAGCAGGCGGTCATAATCCTGCTGGCCGAGGCGACGTTCGATAAGGCTGATGCTGATCATGCGGACTCCGTTCGAAACCCCCGCGAAGTACGGGTGTTGTTCGGAATCCAATATACCCAAACAAAAACCGACGTCAAGACCCTATATCAAGATTTTGTTTGGTGCCTAGATCTTGCCCGACCCATTGCACAAGCTCCGCCCGCAATACGGCTATCCGGCCGGCGGGCCAGCCTGGCGGATGAGGCAACGAATATCGGGTTGACAAAGCAAAACGGCACGGCGGATTACGCGTCAGCCCCCCGCTCAGTGATCGGTGACATCGTGCTGGGCCGGGCGGACCCAAAAGTTTTGGAGCGCTTTTGATTCGAGCACTTCGCCCGCCATCCCCATGAGCTTTGCGACCATGAGCCGGAACGATTCAAGGATGTCGGCCACCCGCAGTTGCGAGACGTCGAGCACCAGGCCGATTTCCGCGGGAGTCAGCTCATCGGCAAAGAAAAGTAAAACGACATACCGTTCGGTCTGATCCAGGCTTGAGAGACAATGCCGGATCGATTGCGAAGCCTTGCTATCCATGGGGACCTCCGTGTCAGACGAGTCAGGGTTCACGACAGCGTGACGATCCCTGAGGAACATCGAACCACCCCGAAGTCTCCTTCTCCTCTACCTCGAAACACCTCAAAGTCAGCTTAAAGAATCCAGCTGCGGTTCTTCCGTGAACCCGCAGGTACCATAAGGGATAAGCCCCTGCGCACGCAAGCGGTTTCCCCGAAGCTTTATGGGGGATGCAACGCGATACGTATGCTTGATGTACTAAGGGGCGGCGACAATTCTATCGTCACGGAATAGTCAGGGTTACTACAGTATTCTGAGCAACGATGAACAATAACTGACGACTTGTCGGACTAGACATTTAATTCGGCTTTGAGCTGGGCGACCCATTCTTTGACGCGGGGCTCGGTGAGTTCGGGCTGACAGTCGTCGTCCAGGGCCAGTCCGCAGAACTTGCCGTCGATGAGTCCTTTGGACTCTTCGAAGTCGTGGGTGTCGGTGTCGGTGAAACCGATTTTGCCCTCGGCCCCGCGCTCGAGCATCTTGAGATAGACCATGCCGATGGCGTCCTGATAGGTGTCGGGGTAGCCGCCCTGATCGCCCATGCCGAACATGGCGATTTTCGTGCCGGTGAGGTCGACTTCTTCCAGGGCGTCGTAGACGTCTTGCCAGTCGTACTGGATTTCGCCGACGTCCCAGGTGGGGATGCCGCAGAGCAGGAAGTCGTAACCCGCCAGCCCTTCGGTGCCGACCTGGGCGATGTCGTCGTAGGTTTCAAAGAAATCTTCGCCAAATTCATCGCGGATCAGTTCGGCGGCGGCTTCGGTCTTTCCGGTACAAGTTCCGTAGAGCAGGGCGGCTTTCATCGGTGGCAAATCTCAGGCGGGGCATTTCGAGGGGGTCAACACGCTCCCCACGGCGAGGAAACGGAGACTCAAAGAGTGTAGGGTCCGCGTCACGGCTTTGCACCTGGGTAGGAGGATCCTTTAAATGGGGCAAGCCTGCGGTTGGGGCGTAGCCCGGGGGGGCTAGGGTTTCAGTCCTTCGGGCCGAGGGCGGGCAAGATGCCTGCCCCGCTCTAAAGCCAGGTATCCCACGACCGGTACCTGCGTCTCCCCATGGTTCCGTTTCCCCCGCCCCCGGGCAGCCCCGGACGACCTGCGGACCCTGATCGCAGTGCGACGTTGACCGATACGACGGGGCTGGGGGTTGGGGGATTGCCCCCTCGGGTTGGACGCCGCGGCCGATTTGGCCGATGGGTGGGTATGGACCGGCAAGGGAAGCCTCGGCCCGGGCGGTTGCTCGCCCACCTTCCAAGGGTCACGTCAGTTCCACGTCGCAGGAAATTCGAGTGATGTCACGAATTCTAGTTATCAACGATCAGCGTGAAGTCGGCCACCGCATCACCAAGATGCTCAACCAGAGCATCGATTGGCAGGCGGAGTACAGCGCTCATGTAGATGACGGCATCGAGCGGTTGCAGGTCGAGGACTACGGCCTGGTCGTATTGGACCTGCAGTTGGCGGACGTCGACGGCCGTCAACCGCTGCGGCGGATCATCGAGACCGACCCGCTGCGGCCGGTGCTGTTGACGGGCACCGACGGCCGGGTGGACCAGCTCGTGGGGGCCCTGCAAACCGGGGCCGCGGGCTTTGTGCACACCGCCAAGCTCGACACCGAACTGCTGGACAACATCAACCGGGTCATGGGCGCCGCCCACCGCAACCAGATCCACGCCCGGCTGCTGGACTGCATGACCACCAGCACCACGACGTTCTGCATTGACAACGACCCCTTGCTGCTGCCGACACTGCTCACCCGCTTCCAGGCCAGCGTCACCCTGTTCGGCGTCTGCGAGCCCAAACAACGCACGCGCATCGGCATCGCGCTGGAAGAAGCCCTCTCCAACGCCCTGTACCACGGCAACCTCGAAGTCAGCTCCAAGCTCCGCGAAGAATCCTTGGAGGACTACTACGAACTCGCCGGGGAGCGCCGCTTCGCCGAGCCCTACGCCAGCCGACGCATCACGATCGTCGAGACGCTGACCCACGAGTTTGCCCGCTTCGTGATCCGCGACGACGGCCCGGGGTTCGATACGGCCCGCCTGGATTGCGAGATCGACGAAAACGATCTCGAAGCCGTCTCGGGCCGGGGCCTGGTGATGATGAAGGCGTTCATGGACGAGGTGACCTACAACGACCGGGGCAACGAGGTCACGCTCACCAAATACCGCGCCGACCACGATGCGGTCACCCCCGGGGCCTGATTTATCTTGAAGTCATTAACCACACCGCGACCACATAGATAAATCCTGCGCACGCCGTGACGCCAACCAAAGCGGATAGGCTGGTGGTCACTTGCCACCACACTCGAGTTGCTCTACTCGTGTTTGCCGAGCGAGGAGGACCCAAATCCTCTTCCACGAGAAATATCTGATGCCGCCATTGGATCCAGCTACTGCGTAGGCCCGCAAAACTGGATGCAAACAAACCCACGGCGATGAGAAGCACCTCCCACCAAGCTTCGGGTAACTCGAACATCGCCAATCTCCAGCGGCCGCTAAGCGGCGTCTACATCGGCTTGTCTTGCACCGTGGCGTCGTAGACCGCCAGGAGTTTTTCTTTGTCGAAGATCATTTCCTGGCGGGAGAGGCCGACGATGTCGTAGGCCTGGGTGAGCTCGATGGCGTCGACGGGGCAGGCCTCTTCGCACATGCCGCAGAAGATGCAGCGCAGCTCGTCGAGGTCGAACTTGATAGGGTATTTCTCGCGGTCGTCCCAGGGGGCCTCTTTGCCTTCGATGTGGATGCAGTTGGCGGGGCAGGCGGTGGCGCACATGAAGCAGGCGACGCAGCGGACCCGGCCGTCTTCGTCGCGGTTGAGCCGATGGACGCCGCGGAAGTTGGGGGTGTGTAGGCCGCCGTCTTCGACATCGTGGAACTCGCGGCGGTCTTCGGGGTATTCGAGCACCTTGTTGGTGCCCTTGCCCGGGCCACGGATCGCCCCGGCGAGGTGGCGGAACGTCGTGCCCAGGCCTTTAAAGACTTCGGGCAGGTAGAACGACTCGACGCCGGTGAGCGGCGGCAGATCGACATTAATGGTCTGGTCATCAGTGATGGGCATTACGCGCATCTTACACCCCCCGCTGGGGTAAGGACGGGCATAGGGGAAAGGGAAGGCAAGAGAGAGGGGCAAGGGGGAGCGGGGGGGATTTATATTGACTTATTGACTTTGATTTTTGGTGAGGGGTGGTACTTGAAAGTGGGGCGGGCTTCCAGCCCGCCGTTCGGGCGTAGCCCGAAGGGGGTAGGGTTTCGGCCCTTCGGGCCGATGGCGGGCAAGATGCCCGCCCCACTTCAGAGCAAACAAGATGCCCACCCCACTTCAGAGCAAAAGTGTCTCACGATCTGTAGTCGAGCGTGCTTGCATTCGATTGAGAATCGATTATCATTGTCGCATGGCCCGTCGTAGTCGGTATCAAAATGTGGCGGACACCGTGTTGACCGAGGCGGCGGGCCCGCTGTCGGCGGCGGAACTGCACGAGGCCTTGTCGACCACGGGCGTGGGGCTTGCGACGGTGTACCGGGTGATTAACCAAGGGGTCGAATCGGGGCGGTACGCGGCGGTCGAGACCCCCGGCGGCCCGACGCGTTACGAGCCGGCAGATCGGCCGCACCATCATCATTTTGAATGCCTGGACTGCCGACGCATGTTCGACGTGGCGGGTTGCCCGGGCGGGATCAATAAACTCCTGCCCGAAGCGTTTACTTTGGAGTCCCACGAGATCCTGTTGCGCGGCCGATGTGCGGATTGTGCGGGGGCGGCGGCATGACGCGGTCTTGCCTCCTGCCTGTATGCCTGGGGTTTTGGCTGATCGCCTGCTTCGGCGGCCCGGCGCAATGGGTCCACGACCAGCAGGCCCACGCGGCCGACACCGACCACGTCTCTGTCCACGTGGGCGGCAGCGGGTTGCACGGCTGCGCCGGGCCGGTGCCGCTTGACCACGAACTTCCCGTCGAGCGAAAGACGCCGAGCCCGGATCATTCCGACGATTGCCCGACTTGTGATCAGCTGACTCATTTCAATTCGATATTGCCGGAGGATGCCGCCGGGGGGTGGTTGCCTTTGCGGGCCACCGTGAGCGTCCTGCCGAGTGTGATCGAAGTACTCGACGATCGACACACCCGGTTTCCACCGGGACGCGGGCCGCCGACCCGGCGGGGCTAGCTCCGCGTGTCCGGCCCCCGGGGTCCGGTGATCCGTCTTGTTTTTGACCGTCTATTTTTTGAACGGAGGTGCCGTATGCACTGCCGAAACGCTTTCACGCTCATCGAGCTGCTGGTGGTGATTTCGATCATTGCCCTGCTCATCGGCATCTTGCTTCCAGTCCTCGGCAACGCCCGGGAGACCGCCCGCATGGCGTACTGCCTCAACAACTCCCGACAGATGGCACTGGCGACGGTCAACTATGCCTTCGAGCACGATGCAAGACTGCCCACGGTGGGTTTCAGCCACGGCGGGACGGTGCACGCGGAGCAGGGGTCCTGGTTTTTTCTGCTCGAGCCGTACTCCGATGGTGGGCTGGCTTACCGCTGCCCGTCGGACGACAGCCCGCACTGGGAGGTTCCGGAAGGAACCCCGCCCCGGCTGCGTCGCGTGAGCTACGCCACGAATTACATGCTCAGCGGGCTGATCGCCGGCGATTACAAGCCGTTCAACAACCTCGACCTGAACCTGAGGCCCAGTGCCACATGCTACATCGCCGAGTTGGCCGAGACCAGCACATCCGGGTTTGCCACCGCGGATCACTTTCATCCCGAGACGTGGTACGGCGCTGCGCAGTTCCATGATTCCACCATCAAACCCCAGCTGGAAATCGAACAACACCTGGGCAAAGCTAACTACGCCTTTTTGGATGGCCACGCGGCCACCCTTGCCCGGAGCGACGTGTTCGAAGTTGCGCCGGGCAGCACTTTTACCAACAAGCGGTGGACGGCCAACAAGTTCTGGCCCGACGTGGCTCGTTGATTCTTTGTCAGTTTATGTGTTTGGTTTGTTCCCTTTGTTCCCCCTTTTTTTCTTTGGAGAGTAGATTATGATTTTGTTTCCCCGCCTCCCGTTGTTTACCGTGGCTGCCGCCGCGGTTGCCTTCTCTGCCCCGGCCATCTTTGCCCAAGACGACGGCGCACCGCACATTGCCGTTGCTCAGGAAGCCTCCGGCGAGTTGGAGCTTGAGTTTGAGATTGTTTTTGGTCTCGACGAATCGACCACACCGCCCACGATCACGTTGGACACGTCGGTGTACGACAGCAGCTTCCCCGGCTACCGGACCTTCCCGGTCAACAGCACGCCCAGCCCCAACGATGACCTGGGCTTCGTCTCCGAAGTCGAAGGCGCTTCGGAAGAAGGCGGCGCGATCAACGGCGATATCGTCGTCCGCATGCTCAGCAAAGACGCCAACTTCACCGCGTTTTTCGCCAGTTCGGAGATTTTCACAACCGCCGACCCAGACTACGAATTGGGCAATCAGTTCGACAACCACCCGATTTGGGTGCTCGCCAACGCGTTCGGTGATCTGACTCCCGCCAGCGCTTCGTTTGAAGTCTTCGACGTCAACACCGGTGCCATCGGCAGCGGGGCGACGTCGCTGGGGCAGTTCGACATCACCCTCGCCGTCCCCGAGCCCACCAGCTTGGCACTGTTGGCAGGCCTCAGCGGGGTGGCGTTGCTGCGTCGCCGTCGTCAGGTCTAATGGTTTGATCTCATTTTGACGCCGGGCCCCGCCTAACCGCGAGGCCCGGTTTTGGTTTTTCGGAATTGAGTTGCACCTTGTTTTTGCTCGCGGATATCCGTGATCCGGCTATCGGTCTGTCTTGTGGGAAGCCGATCGGCCGCCGCGGTCTTTGTTTGTTCTCGAACTATTTTGGAGTTGCCATGTCTGAATCACTCGCAGTTGCCGGTGTTGCCCGACGTCGGTCTGCGGCGGATCCATTAAACCGGTGGGATCGCCTCGGGGTTGCGGCGTCGTTGGCTTGTGCGGTGCACTGCATGGCGGCCCCGTTTCTGTTGCTGCTACTGCCGGCGGTCGGAATGACATGGAGCCACCCGGCGGCACACTGGGTTCTGGCGGGGCTGGTGTTGCCGCTGGCGGGGTGGGTGGTGTGGCGAGGTTTTCGGTTACACCGTCGCTGGTGGGCGCTGGTTGCGGCGGGCCTGGGCGGCGGGTTCATCATTGCCGGGCTGGTCTTGCCGGAGTTAAGCACGCCCGAGGCCGCCGCGTCGCAATTCGTCACGGCGCACCACCACGCCGATCACGCTTGGTTGGTGGGAGACGCCGGCGGTCTCGAAGCGGGCAAGATCGAACCCTTGGCCTCTCCGTGCACCGACGCCTGCTGCCCGACGATCACCCAGGACCCGGTGACCGGATCGTTTAACCTGCAGATCCCCGCGGGGGGCATCGCCACCCTGATCGGCAGTCTGTTGCTGGTGCTGGCCCACGGGATCAATCTGCACGGCTGCCGGTGTGCTCGGCGATTGGCCGACGACGATATGGACGGCTGCGGCTGTGCGGCGTAGACCCCGCGGTGTCGCCTCAGTGGCGCTGAGTCGTCGCTCAGTCCCCGTTCCAGAAGCGGGGCAGCAGCAGCACGGCGATGGCGTAGATTTCCAGCCGGCCCAGCATCATCAGCAAGCTCATGACCACCAGCGACGAGTCGGCGAACCAGCCGTAGTTCTGCGTCGCGCCGATGAGGTAAAACCCCGGGCCGATGTTGCCCATCGTCGAGAGGCTGGCGGTGGCGGCGCTGAGGAAATCGATGGGCACGCCGTGGTGGTTTTCGAAGAACCCGATCAGCCCCGCCCCGACGCACATGATCAGGAACATGAACACGCAGTAGGTCACCGCCGAGAGCTTCATGTCGTCGTCCACCACCGCCTTGCCCACGCGCAGCGGCCGGACGACGTTGGGGCGAAACGAGCGCTCGAGGCTCGCGGCGATGACCTTGAGCACGATCCAGAAGCGGATGACTTTGATCCCCCCGGCGGTGGAACCGGCGCAGCCCCCCACGAACATCAGCCCGACGATCAGCGTCCGGCTGACGAAGGGCCAAAGGTCGAAGTCCGCGGTGCAGAAACCCGTGCCGGTGTGCAGCGACACGGTCTGAAAGCTGGCGTAGCGCAGCGCCTGGGCGGCGCCGACGACGACCGTGCTCCCTGCGGTGGTCACGATCTCGCTGCCGAAGATATCGACCGCGACGATGGCGATGACCACGACTTTTAGCAGGAGGTAGAGGCGCAGCTCCTCGTCTTTGTGGACCGCGGACCAGCGGCCACGGACCGCGGCGAACATCAGCCCGAAGTTCACGCCCGCCAACAGCATGAACACGATGCTGACCGTCTCGATGGCGACCGAGTCGTAGGCGCCGATGCTGGCGTCGCGGGTGCTGAGTCCGCCGGTGGAGACCACCGAAAAGCTGTGGCAGATCGCCTCGAACCACTGCATCCCCGCGAGGCGGTAGCTCACCGCCGCGGCGATGGTGATCGTCAGGTAGATCAGCCAGAGCAGGCGGGCGGTGTCGCCGATGCGGGGCCGGACGCCCTGCTGCTGCGGCCCGGGCGCTTCGACGTAGAACAGGCGTTTGCCGCCCACGCCGATCATCGGCAGCACCGCGACGAACAGCACGATGATGCCCAGCCCGCCCAGCCAGTGCGTTGCCGCCCGCCAGAGCAGCAGGCTGTTGGGCAGCGCTCCGATGTTGCCCAGGACCGTGGCGCCCGTGGTCGTCAGGCCGCTCATCGCCTCGAAATAGCAGGCGAAAAACGAGCGGAACACGTGCGGCGTGTCGCCGTTGTACCCCCCGCCGATCATCGCCCAGATCCAGTACGGCATCGCGGAGATGCCCGCGCCCAGCAGCCAACTGCTGGCGACCAGCAGCATGGCCTCGCGGCGGTTCATCGCCACGCTCGGGGCCTTGCGACCCAGCCACCACGTCCCCCCGCCGATCGCCACCCCGATCGCCGCGGACATGCCCATCGACAGCAACCCGACCTGCTCGCCCTTGCCGACGCTCGCCCAGATCAGCGCCTCCAGCGTCGCCACCGCGCCCATGCCCAGGCCCAGCACGAGCATCAGCAGGCCGAGTTGCTTCAAGACTTGCGGATAATTCATGGGACACGGCGAAGAGAGAAATAAAAAGTGAACGTGAGGTTGTTTAACCGCGTCAATCCGTGATCGGGAATCGCAAGCTCATGGCTAAAATTCGATGGCCAACCAAGCGTCACGAAAACAGTCAAAAACTCCATACCCAATTCTAAAACCCGATCCCTGATCCTTGGCTACCGATCCCTGACTACCGAACCCCGCTCCCGCCCCTACCCGCCGAACATCTTCTTCAAATCACGGCCGCTGTCGGGCGTGCCGATCACCACCACCAGGTCCCCCGCGTGGATCGTGTCGGTGGCCCCGGGCACGAACACCGTCTCGCCCCGGGAGATCGCCGCGACGATCGTCCGCGCCGGAAACTCGATGTCTTTCAACGGGATGTCGATCACCCGCTTGGCGATGCTCGGCACGCGGACCTCGTATACGTCCGCGATGCCCTCGGCCAGCGGCGCGAGTTGCCGCACCGACGCCCCGCTCAGCAGCCGTTCGATCTGCGTCACCGCCGTGGACCGCGGGCTGAAGGCGTGGTCCAACCCGATGTGGCTGATCAAGTGCAAGTACGTCGGGCGCTGCAGCACCGCAATGGCGGACTTGGCGCCCATCGACTTGGCCCGCGCCCCCGCCAGGATATTCGTCTCCTCGTCGTCGGTGCAGGCGACAAATGCGTCGGCCTGTTCGACCCGCTCGTCCAGCAAGATATCGGTGTTAATCACGTCGCCGTTGATCAGCGTGACCCAGGGCAACTTCTCCGCCAGCTCCTGCGCCCGGTCGGGACGCAGCACGAACAGCCGCACCGCGAAGTTGCGGTTGCGCAGCTCCCGGCACAGCCACACCGACTGCGTCGAGCCGCCCATCACCATCACCTTCAGCCGGCCCCCCGCTTCGGGCCGAAACAGCTTCAGCGTTTTTTCAAACGACTTGCTCTCCCCGATCACCGTGACGATGTCGCCCGCCTGCACCGTCGTTTCCGCCACCGGCAGAAACGCCTCGGCCCCCCGCTCGACCGCCGCCACCAGCGTCGAACTGGGCAGCTTCAAATCCTTGAGCGCCACCCCCACCGCCTTGGCGTCGTCGGTCACCGTGATGCTCTGCATCTCGATCGCGCCGCGGGCGAAATTCTCCACCGCGTGGCTGCCCGGGCTGCGCAGCGTCGCGGCGATCGCCTGGGCGGTGGTGTACTCGGGGCAGACCAGGTGGTCGATGCCCAGGTGGTCGGCATAGTTCAGCCCCTTGGCTTCGAAATACGCCGAGTGGTGAACCCGCGCGATCGACCGTTCGCAGCCCACCGCCGTGGCGATCGACGCCGCCAACAGATTGATCTCGTCGACGTTGGTCGCCCCGATGAACAGGTCCGCCTTGTCGGTGCCCGCTTCGAGCAGCACGTCCGCCTGCGTGCCGTTGCCCACCAGCGAGCGCACGTCGATGGCGTCGTCGATCTGCGCCAGCCGCGCAGCGTTTTGATCGATGATCGTGATGTTGTGGCCCGCGGGGGCCAGGACCTCCGCCGAGTGACGGCCCACTTCCCCCGCACCGCAGATGACGATATTCATTGCTGCAACCGTTCCCCCGCCGGGAAGAATAACCAACCGTCCAACGTTTCATTCCCGACCCGACCCGATCACCCCGACCCCGCCGGCCTCAGGGCGTGGGCAGGATCGCCTTGGGCGGCTTCACCGCCTGCGTGGGCCCGGGCACGATGCCCTGCCCCCAGAGCATGTCGATGATATCCTGATTCTCGGGGTCTGCGTAGTGGCCGTACTGCAGCGACTGGACCGCCGCGGGGTTGTCGTTGACGCTGAGATAAAACTTCGCCTGCGCCAGGTACGGCGTCGCGTCGCCCAGCGGCGCAAACTGGCCGGCCTTGGTCAGCGCCAGCTTCTGCCCGTCGGCATCGCCCAGCCGACCCAGGTACTCGGCCTTCCGCAAAAAGTCATAAGGCTGCTGGCTGTACTCCACGATCATGTTGTCCAGGAACCCGTACAGCTTCTCGACCGACTCCATCTGGAAGTAGGCCTCCGCCACCGCATCGGCGATCTGCGGGGTCCACCGCGGGTCCTCGGGACGCAGCATCAACGCCTGCTCCAGCGCCGGCTGGGCCCGCACCGCCTGGTCCTGCTTCAGCAGCGACAGCCCCAGGTAGTACTGCGACAGGAAATCGCTGGGCTTGCGCTCTACCGCTTCGCGGAAGTTGTCGGTCGCCGCGGCGTAGTCCTCCTGCCGGTACGCCTCCCAGCCGTCTTCGCGGTATCCCACGTTGGACTTGCAGCCCAGCTGCGTCAGCAACGCCACCACACACGCCCCGGCCATCATCTTCACGGTCTTCATCTGCGTTCCTTGATCGTTTGCGGGGGACCTCGCCTCGGGCCCGGCCTGATGCCGACCCGACCACGCCCTCGCGGCCGCCGAGGATAAACCCCCCCCACCCCACCGGCAAGCCCACGCCGGCGCGGTCCACGAAATATGCCCGTGAATCACCTTGAAATTGAGAAGAAAAATTGATTAAAAAAGCAGGAATATATAGATAAGGGCATTGCAAATACGAGAAGTAAGGGCTGGTTCTGCGATGGGGGGGGAGGGGGGGGGGGGGGGGGGGGGGAGGGGGGGAAGGGGGGGGGGTCCCCATCGCATCCTGGGTGAGGGGATACATTGCTTTGAAGTGGGGCGGGCTGGAAGCCCGCCTCAATTTAAATTATCTCTTTACCGCATCGTGTCCACCCTTCCCGCCAACCTTCTATGATAAGGCCATGACCACGCCCCCCCCCCCCATCAACGACTCCCCCCCCGCGGACCCACCCGCCCGTTGGCTGGGTTTCAAACCCGCCCACGTCATCATCGCGCTGATCGTGCTCGTGGTCGGCGGCATCGTGTTTTACGAAGAGTTCTACGAAGAACGCTACGTTGCCGAACGCTTCGGCCAAGTCCAGGGCGAGTCCTACGTCTTCCGCAGCAGCCAACTGCCCCACCCCATTGTCGAAAAGGTCTTCCGTAAGAACGACATCGACGTGGTGGTCGATCTGACCACCGAAATCCCCGGCGACCGCAAGCAGGACGCCGAACGGGCCGCGATCAAAACGCTGGGCATCGAAAGCCACCGCTTCCCCATGGGCGGCGACGGGGTGGGGACCCCTGCGAGCTATGTCGGCGCGATCACCGAGATCCACCGCGCCGCCCAAGAGGGCAAGCGGGTGCTGGTGCACTGCCAGGCCGGCACGCAGCGTACCGGCGGGGTGCTGAGCGCCTACCGCATGCTCATCCGCGGCGCCAGCCCCTCGGAGGTCTATCAAGAAAGCATGATCTACGACTGGGAGCCCGACGAGGACACCGCCTGGCCGAACTTCCTCAACAACAACATTCTGGCGATCGCCGAGGGCCTCGTGGCCAACGGCGTGATCGATTCCGTGCCCGATCCGCTGCCCACTTTCGGACCCTGAAAGCCATCACGGAGGCTTTGATCCGCTGCCGGGGGATCAACCCAGACGCCGGCACGTCCGCCGGGCGATGGTTAAGCTCATAGACCGCGGGGCGCAACCGAATCGAAAACTTTTTCGTTTCGCCCCGATGGTTTCGTTGATTTTAAGCCGCCCCATCCCCCTTGGTCGGCCAGAACATTGATAACCCACGGGGAGGGTCGGCCATTCGTCACCGCCGCTTCAAACCACTCTCGCCCACCCTCCGCCGGGTGCTGCTGATTCAGATGGACCACCATCTGGGTAACACCGCCATCTCCCTGCCCGTGCTCCAAGCCCTGGCGGACCACTTCACCCACGGCGTGGATCTGCTGGTCGATGCGCGTTATCAAATCCTTGGCCAGCAGGTCAAAAAGGTGAACCGCCTGGAGTTTTATCCCGCGCAGCGTACCGTTGATGGACGATCCCGCAGCCCCAGTGGCCGAATCCTCGCGCTGCATCTCCGTCTGCTGCGCCGGCGCTACCACGCGGTGATCGACCTCAGCGGCAGCACCCGCTCGAGCACGCTGACGTTTTGTACCGCCTCGACGCGGCGATTTGGTTTTGATGATGTGCGTCGGCCCTGGAACTACTCCCACGTCGTGGTCCCCGACAAGCCCACCCGCGACGGGCCCCACGCTTTTGACCGCTACGCCCTGATCCTCCGCAGCGTCGGCCGCGACCCGACGACGCAACCCCCTACGCTCCACCCGCCCCGGCCGATGGACCCCGCCAGCGGGGAAACCGTGGCCCGTCAACTCGCCGCGTGGTGGCCCCCCCCCTCTCCCCCCTCGCCCCCCTCCCCCCCCCTCGTCCCCGCCGCCCCCGGCCATCGCCCCGTCGGCCGGTCCTGGTTTGGGCGACTCGGAGCCAACGCCGGCCGCGGCGGGGGTGACCCACGCATCGCCGTTGGTGTTGCTGCACCCCGCGGCGGGAATCGCCTGGCGGTGTTGGCCCGCCGAGCGTTTTGCCGCCGTCGCCGACCGACTCATCGAGCAGCGCGACGCCCGGGTCGTGATCCTCGGCACCCCCGCGGACCAACCCCTGGCGGACCAACTCATCGCCGCCTCGACCCGGCCCGACCGCCTCCGCTTCCACGCCGGGTCGCTGGATCAACTCCTGGCGCTGATCGAGCGCGCGGACCTGATCGTGTCCAACGAGTCGGGCCCGACCCACCTCGCCACCCTCGCGGGGCTGCCCGCGGTGACCATCTTTGGCCCCACCGCCGAAGCCCTCTGGGCCCCGCTGACCCGCGAACCCCGACGCCTCGCCGTCCTCCGCGGCGCCGCCTGCGACCCCGGCTGCCACGGCCGAACCTGCGTCGCCGACCGCCAATGCCTCCTCCAACTTTCCGCCGCGCACGTCGCCGAGTCGGCTCTGCAAATGCTCGATCTCCGCGATTGACGACCCGGCTTACGCGGCGGAATTCGGGATGATTTCTTGGCTGAAATGGTCGGCCCGCCCCTCGTTTGGCCGAATGGTAAAACCTGCGTTTAGCTATTTGTAACTCGAAATCGGAGCGTCGATTCAAGACCACGGAACGGGGATTAGCCATAAAAACACGGTCGCCACCCGACCCGCTCCGAACGTTGGACGCGGATGAACCTTGCACTGCTTCGTCGCCAAACCGACGATGAATCACCGCCCTTTTTTTACCTGGCCGATATGCTTCTGCCCACCACCCTTCTGTATCACGCCGCCCCCGCCGCCGTCGGTCCCCACTACGACTGGCTGATCGTCGACCCCGCCACCCTCGGCCAGTGCGACGGCCAACTCTGGACTGCCCGCGTGGGCCACCCCTGGTCGGATTGGCGCACGCTCGGCCGATTTACCCTCACCCCCCTGCCCCCCCACCGCCGCCGCTACCTGAGCTGGCAAGGCAACCTCTCGGCAGGCCGCGGCCACGTTCGCACCGCCGCCCGCGGCCACGTCCAACCCCACCTCTGGACCCCCCACCGCAAGATCCTGACCCTCCACCCCCCCCCTCTCCCCCCCCCCTTCCCGCCCCTTTCCCCGCCGGACTTCCCGCCGCTCAACCCATCGCGCACCGGTCCGCTCACGCTCGAACTCACCGGCCGAGGCGAACACCTGCAAGCTACCCTGCTTGCCCCGTCGCCCGTCCCCCGCGCACTCCCGAGCCGGAGGATTCCGCAGCCCGCTGCCCGCCACCGCTAAACTACGGCCATGCCCGCCCCCCCGCGCATCCTCTCCCGCCTCCCGCCTCTCTGTTTCGTGATCCTGTTTCTGCTCGCCCTTACCGCTTGCCAAACGTCCAAACTTCAGTCCGCCCAGCAGGCCTATCGCACCGGCAATGTCCGGGCCGCCCAGCCGATCATCAACCGATTTGTCGCTAAAGAAAAGCAAGGCAACACCGCCCTGCTGGGCCGACTCGAGCAGGCCACGGTTCGCCGGGCCTTGGGCGACTTTGCCGGCAGTATCGAGAGTCTTGCCGCCGCCGACGCCCTGCTTGCCCGCATCGACGATCGGGCCCAGGTCAGCCTGTCGCGGGAGGCCCTCGCGGCGGTGACGAACCTCGGCACGCTGCCCTACCGCGGCACCGCGTACGACCGAATCATGCTGCACACTTTCGCGGCGCTCAACCACCTGACGCTCGGCCGACCCGACCTGGCGCGGGTCGATCTCCGCCGCGCGCTCGAACGCCAGCGCGACGCCGTCCGTCAAAACGCCGACCGCCTCGCCGAGTCCCGCGACGCCGCGCGCCACCGCCGACCGCGACTCCCGCTACGACGCCGAACGCGCCCAGCGCGACCCCCGCTTCCAGGGCAACCTCGACCAGACCTACGCCGACCTCGCCCGCTTCCGCGCCTACGGCGACTACGTCAACCCCTTCACCGAATGGCTCCAGGCCCTCTACTACCGCGGCGTGGCGGTCGACGGCAACGACCTCGAAACCTCCCGCAAATCCTTCGAACGCGTCGCCGGCATGGCCCCCGACAACCAGTACGTCCTCGACGACTACACGGAAGCCCAGATCATCGCCGCCGGCGGCGACATCCCCCCCATGACCTACGTCATCCTCGCCACCGGCACCGCCCCGCAGCGCGGCGAGGTCCGCATCGACATCCCCCTCTGGATCTTCGGCGGCCAGATCGATTACGTCGGCGCCAACTTCCCCCGCCTGCTCTACAACCCCCTCTACCTCGACCGCCTCACCGTCCGCAGCCCCGCCGGCCGCTTTCCGACCCGGCTGCTCTGCGACATGGATGCCGTGATTTCCCAAGAGTTTAAGAACGAGCTGCCCGTCACCATCACCAAGACCCTCGTGGCCGCGGGCACCAAGGCCGCCGTGGCCTACAGCCTCCGCCGCGCCGCTCAGCGGCAGGACGCCGAGATCGCCCTGCTGGTCCGCCTCTTCACCACCGTCTACCAGTACGCCTCCAACCAGGCGGACCTCCGCACCTGGGCCTCGCTGCCCAAACAGTTCCACATCGCCCGCCTGCCCACCCCCCCGTTTCCCCCCCGGCCCAACCCCGCGTTTGCCCCGGCCCCCCACGAACCCGCCCGGTCCCCCGGCAGTACTACCACCGGATTCCGCCCCGACTCGCCTACAATCACCCTGACCGCTCCCGGCCAACCCGCCACTCCCGTCACCCTCCAACCCGCCCGCACCAACGTCGTCTTCGTCCGCTCCATCACCCCCGGCCGCCCCTGGCAGGTCACCCAGTTCACCCTCGACCCGCTCAACCCCACCGGAGACCCCACATGGTCCGCCGCGCCGCCGCCCCCCTCCAACAACGAACCTTGACCCACCCCGCCCGCCATACAAACCGCGGTCTACAGGTCAGAGTCGCCGCTCGGCCCCACGCCCCGGCCCATCCCGCAGCCCTGCTTTTACCGCTGCTCCTGCTGCTGCTCATCCTCCTTTTGGCCGCCTGCCAAGGCGTCAACTCCGTCGAGCGTGCCGAGTCCCCGCGACCCCCACCATCGTCGACGATCAGCGCATCACCTACGACGGCACCCTTAAAAACCGCGCCCGCATCGTGCAGGTCATCGAAGGCACCGTCGGCAACGGCCTGACCAAAATCCAGGCTGAGATCCAAAACCGCACCGACAACCGACAACTGGTCAACTACCGCTTCGACTGGGTCGATCAAAACGGCATCCGCATCGAAACGCCCCTGTCCAACTGGACCGCCGTCTCCCTGGCGGCCAAGGAACGCAAGCTGCTCACCGCCGTCGCGCCCACCCCCGATGCCGCCGACTTCCGCCTCAGCCTCATCGAAAAACGCGGCACCTGGTAACCCCCCCCCTCCCCCCCTCTCCCCCTCATCCATTCGTCGCATTGCATCACCTGCAACCCCCTCTCGCCCCGCCCGGCGACTTGAAATCCAAGATCATCCCCATGCAAAAACTCCTCCCCCCGCCCTCTTTCGTCGCCCTCTGCCTGGCCGCCGGCCTCCTCACCGCGTGCAGCAACGTCAACAAAAACGACGCCCGCCGCATCGACCCCACCGGCCCGGAGACCATCACCACCCTCAGCCAACTCGACATCCAGGACGCCACCGACGCCGCGGGCACCCTCTCCGAATCCCTCTTGGCCCAGGGCGTGCTCGGCCGCGACGGCCAACCCTCCATCATCGCCATCGACCGCTACATCAACAACACCACCCAGCAGATCGACCGCGACGAAGTGGTCAAAAAAATCCGCATCTCCCTCAATAAAGCCGGCGTCGCCCAGACCCTCACCACCATCGACTCCCGCGGAGAGACCGGCGGCGAATCCAATATCGCCTCCAAATATTCCCGCGAAAACGTCGACACCGACCCGAATGCCGTGACCCCTTCGCCCCTGGTTCCCGACTACGCGCTGACCTACAAAATCCTCGAAAACCGCGCCAGCGTCCCCAAGTTCGGCCGCGACGTGAAACAGACCACCTTCACCTTCCAGATGTCGCTCACCGACGTCAACACCGGCATCGCCGTCTGGGAAGACGAAACCCAGGTCACCAAACAAGGCAAAAAAGCCGCCGTCGGCTGGTAACCCCCCCCCTCCCGCCCGTGCCGCGGGATGAGTTCCGCGCTGACTCCAAGCCCCTCGACAAACCGTGCCTGTGGCGGGAGCAGTGTCTTTGGTGGGAGCAGTGTCTTTGGTGGGAGCAGTGTCTTTGGTGGGATGGGCGTCCCGCCCGTCGTCGCGGCGTAGCCGTGAACAGACACCACACAGGCCTTCGGCCTGACGACGGGCGGGACGCCCATCCCACCACCAAATAAGACAAGACAGTAAGAAATACTTCTCGCACACGTTCTCCAAACACCCCCACCCACCCCTCTAACAATCGACTAACCCAACCCCGCCCCTCCCCCTCCCTACCCCCCCCTACCCCTCCCGCACCACCACCAACATCGTCACGTCATCCTCCCATGCCCGCCCCGCGGCGTGACGGTCCAGCACCTCCCGCAAGCCGTCCAGCACCGCCGAGGCCCCGTCTTTTCTCTTGGCCAATAACACCTCCCGGACCGCCTCGATCCCCATCGTTTTCTCCTGCGGATCCAGGGCCTCGAACAACCCGTCGGTGAACAGCACCAGCCCGTCGCCGGGCCCCAGCTTCACCCGGCACGCCGGCTCGGGCTCCATCCCAAAGTCGATCCCCAGCGGCAACCCCGTCGTCTCCAGTTCAACCAACCCCCCCTCATCTCCCCCCGCTTTCGCCCCATCGTTTGCCGGCATCAAACCCCCCCTGGTTCTGACGATGAATACCGGGCCGTGGCCGGCGGAGGCGTATTCCAGTTCGTGGGTTTTGGGGTCCAGCCGACCCATGAAGGCGGTGACGAAGCGTCCTGCGGGCATGTCCAGGATCACCTGCCGATGGGTGTACCGCATCGCCTGGTCCACGCTCAGCCCCGCGTGCACCGCCATGCGAAACATCGACCGCACCTGCGCGGACGCCAGCGCCGGCCCGACCCCGTGCCCCGTCGCATCCGCGATCAACACCCACAGACCCCCGCCCCCCCCCTCTTCCCCCCCCTCTTCCCCCGGCTCACCCCCTGAATTGCCCCCCGCCTCACCTCCATGGCTTTTTAGATCCGCGACCACCGCGTCGTAGGTGTCGCCTCCCGCGGCGCTCGCCGCCTCGGCCCACCCCGCCAGGCTGTACCCCGCCACGCTCGGCAGCGTCGCGGGCCAGGACGCCTCCTGCACCTCCCGCGCCACCGCCATCTCTTTCTCCAGCGCCCGCTTCCCCTCCCGCTCGGCCTCCATCAATGCCCGCTCCAACACCACCGCCGCCTGCGCCGCCAACACCTCCGCCCACTTCGCATCCCGGTCATTAAAACCCGCACCGGCCCCCGCCCCCCCCTTGTTCAAAAACTGCATCACCCCCACCACCCGCCCCCCCTCTGCCCCCCCTCCGCCACGCAGCATCGGCACCGTCAGCAGGGTCCGGGTCCGATACCCCGTCGCCCGGTCCACCGCCGCATTGAACCGCGGGTCTGCCGTCACGTCCGGCACCACCACCGACCGCCCGGTCCGCAGCGCCTCGCCCACCAGACCCCGGTCGGCGGGCACCCGCAAGGCGTCCTGGCCGTCCGCGACCTTGGCCCACAGCTCGTGCGTCGATCGGTCGTGAACGAACACGCTCACCCGGTCGGCTCCCAGCAGCTCGGCGCCCGCGGCGGCGATCTCCCGCAGCAACTCATCGACCCCCGTCGGCTCGCACAGCCGACGCGTCAACCCCAGCAGCCGTTCGTAAATCACTTCCGACATGCCCCCCTTCTACCACCATCCCCCCCCGCATGTCGCCCCCCCTCACCCCCCCCTCACCGCCCCCCCTCACCACCCCTCCTCACCGATGCCTGACTACCGATGACCGGTCACCGGTCACCGGTTACCGGTTACCGATCAACCCGTAGGGCAGGCCTCGGCTTGCCGTCGCCACCCCCCACCTTCCCGCCGACCTATCCCGCTTCCCCCCCGCACAATCCGCCGACCTTACCCAACTCCACACACCAGGGTGATTCCCCGCCCAAACCCCTCATTTTCCCTTGAATTACGGTGGCGGAACGGTCCCGACCGGGTAATCTTGAGAGGCGGAGAAAGCTGTTTCCCCCCGCCCCCTCGATCCCTCCCGAATCGGCTTATCCGCCGTGGGCTTATCGTTCGCCCCGACCGCCCAATCTCTGCCATGAAGATCCTCCAGTGCCACAATCTCTACCAGATGCCCGGCGGCGAAGACCGCGTGGTCCAGGACGAACGGCAACTCCTGGAGTCCCGCGGCCACGAGGTGATCACCCACACCCTCCACAACGACGCGGTCAACGAACTGTCCAAAGTCCGCCTGGCGGCGGGCACGATCTGGAGCCAGCGCTCCGCCCAGCGGCTGCGCGAACTCGTCGGCCAACACCGCCCCGACATCGCCCACTTCCACAACACCCTGCCGCTGATGTCGCCCGCCGGCTATTACGCGGTCCGCGAACAGGGCGTGCCGGTGGTGCAGACCCTGCACAATTACCGGCTGCTCTGCCCCAAGGCGACCTTCTTCCGCGACGGGAAAATCTGCGAAGACTGCCTCCATAAAACATTCAAATGGCCCGCGATCAAGCACGCCTGCTACCGCGAGAACCGCGCCGCCTCGGCCACCATCGCCGCCATGCTCACCGTCCACGGCCAGCTGGGCACTTACCGCCGCGCGATCGACGCCTACATCGCCTGCTCCGAATTCACCCGCGACAAAATGATCCAGGGCGGCTACCCCGGCGACCGCATCCATTACAAACCCAACTTCGTGCCCGAGGACCCGGGCGTCGGCTCCGGGGCCGGGGGCTACCCCATGTACCTCGGCCGGCTGTCGCCGGAAAAAGGCATCAACGTCCTGGTCGAGGCCTGGCATCAGCTGGACCACGCCCCCCTGCAGGTCGTCGGCCAGGGCCCCGAAGAAGCCGCCGTCGAGGCGTTGGTTCAGCAGCAGCCCCAGGTGCAGCACGAAACCTGGGTCAGCGAACCCCGGCTGGGGCAGGTGCTGGGCAACGCCGCCTTCCTCATCCTGCCGACCATGAACTACGAGGGCTTTCCCAAGGTCATCGTCGAGGCCTACGCCCACGGCCTGCCCGTGGTCGCCACCGACATCGGCGCGATGGGCCGGGTCGTCGTGGACGGCGTCACCGGCCGACACTTTCCTTACGGCGATGCCGCCGCCCTCGCCGCGATCGTCCGCGAACTGCTGAGCGACCCCGACCAACTCGCCCGCCTCCGCCGCGGCGCCCGCCGGGCTTACGAAACGTCCTACACCGCCGAGACCAACTACCAGCGGCTGATGGAAATCTACGATCGGGCCCGCACCACCTACGACCATCGCAAGTCTGAGAAATCCGCCTCTCGAAATAGTAAAACGCCGGCCGCTGTTTCCGCGACCTGATTCAAATTTCCAGCCTCGATCAATCGGCGGTATTACCCGCATCCGGAGAAAGAACCATGCACGCAGTCATCCTCGCCGGCGGAAAAGGCCGTCGCCTCGAACCCTACACCATCAGCTTTCCCAAACCCCTGGTCCCCGTCGGCGACATGCCGATCCTCGAGATCGTCATCCGCCAGCTCACGCTCAAAAGGCTTTACGCACGTGACCCTCGCGGTCGGCCACCTCGCGGAGCTGCTCGAAGCCTACTTCGGCGACGGCTCGCAACTGGGACATCGAGATCCAATACTCCCGCGAATACAAGCCTCTCGGCACCGTCGGCCCGCTCAAGCTAATCAAAGACCTGCCCGACACCTTCCTGGTCATGAACGGCGACGTGCTGACCACCCTCGACTACCTGGCGCTCTACAACCAGCACGCCAACTCCGACGCCGACCTGACCATCGCCTGCTACCGCGCTAACACGAAGATCGACCTGGGCGTGATCGAGTTTGACGGCCGGATGGAAGTTACCGGCTACCGCGAAAAGCCGATCCTGCCCTACGACGTGTCGATGGGTGTCTATATCTTTAGCCGGCGGATACTCGATACTTTTGAGATCGATCAATACATGGACCTGCCGACCATCGTGAACCAGCTGATCGCGAACCAGGGCACGGTGAAAGTGTATCTCTCGGATCACGAATGGCTGGACATCGGCCGACCCGATGACTATGCCCGGGCTTCGCAGCGTTTTGAGGAACTGCGGCACGAGTTTCTGCCGCAGGAGTTCGACCCCGCGTACGAACCCCCCGCCGACGCACGCCGGCTCAAAGCCAAGTCCGTGTCGGCGGAATAAATCTTTTCGGGCCACGGCAGGTCGTTGGCTCGCCGCCCCCCACGTTAGCCATCCACCCGGATGAGGAGAAAGATTCGATGAACGTTTTAGTTTTAGGTGGGGCCGGCTACGTCGGCTCGGCGGTCGTCCGCGAGATGTTGGGCCACGGCCATTCGGTGACCGTGCTCGACCTTATGCTCTTCGGGGCCGAGTCGATGATGCCCTGGCTGGGCCGTGAGGACTTCCGTCTGGTCAAGGGAGACGTCCGGGAGCGCGGCGACATCGACGCGGTCATGCCCGGTCAGGATGCGGTGATCCTGCTGGCTTCGATCGTCGGCGAGCCGGCGTGCAATCGCGACCCCGAAAACACCGTGGCGACCAACGTCGGCGGGGCCCGCAACGCCCTGGGGTCCGCCCAGGCCCACGGCGTGAAGCATTTCATCTTCGCCAGCACCTGCAGCAACTACGGCGTTGCGGACACCGACCTGCCCGTGGCCGAGGACGGCAAGCTCAACCCGATCTCGGTCTACTCCGAAACCAAAGTCACGGTCGAAAACGAGGTGCTCGCGGCGGCCGGAGACGACTTCGTCACCACCGTGCTGCGGCTGTCCACCGCTTTCGGCGTGTCGGCCCGGATGCGTTTTGACCTGCTGGTCAGCGATTTCACCCTCGCCGCTCACCGCGACAAGAAGGTCGTGATCTTCGGCGAGCAGTTCTGGCGCCCCTTCGTTCACATCAACGACATCGCCAAAGCCATGCGGATGGTCCTCGCCGCCGACGACGACAAAGTCCGCGGCGAAGTGTTTAACGTCGGGGCCAATCACAACAACACCCAAAAGCAATCGCTGGGCGAATCCGTGGCCAAGCACCTGCCGGGCACGGAACTCGAGTACGTCACCCGCAACGAAGACCCCCGCAGCTACCGCGTCGATTTTGCCAAGGTCCGCGACACGATGGGCTACGAGCCCGACTGGACCATCGACGACGGCATCGAGGAAGTCCGCGACTGCCTGCGTGCCCAGGTCTGGCCCGACCCGACCGAAGCCCGCTACAAAAACTAAACCCCTCTCCCGAGCCACCCCACGGGGTGAGTCTCTTTTCACACATTTTACTTTTTTGCAAAAGCTCACTTCCATGTCCGATGAATTAGATAGAAAGTACCTGGTGTCGGACTGCGACCTGGGTGAAGAAGAAGCCCTCGCGGTGGCGGAGGTCGTGCGCAGCAAGTGGCTGTCGGTCGGGCCGCGGACCGCGGAATTCGAGGCCGCGTTTGCCCAGTCGATGCGGGGGAGCCTTGACCGATCGCCTCACGCCGTGGCGGTGTCCAACTGCACGGCGGCGTTGCACCTGGCGCTGGCGGCGGTGGGCGTCGGGCGGGGGGACGAGGTGCTGCTGCCCAGCTACACCTTCGTGGCCAGCGCGAACGCGGTGTTGTACTGCGGCGCGACGCCGGTGTTCGTCGACATCGACGGCGACCACGACCTGAACCTGGACCTGGACGATCTGGAAGCCAAGATCACGCCGCGGACCAAGGCCGTGGTGGCGGTGCATTTGGCGGGCTACCCCGTGGAGATGGATCGGTTGCTGGCTTTGGCCGCGGTCCACGGATTCAAGGTCGTCGAGGACGCCTGCCACGCGATCGGCGCGACCTACCACAGCCCCCGGGGCATGGCGAGTCCGCTGCACGGCCGGATGGTCGGCACGCTGGGCGACGCCGGTTGTTTCAGCTTTTTCGCCAATAAGAACCTGGTGACTGGCGAGGGCGGCATGGTGGTGACCCGCGACGAAGCGATCGCGCAGTTTGTCCGGTTGGGCCGGTCCCACGGCATGACCAAAACCAGCTGGGACAAGGCCTCGGGCCGGGCGTCGGGTTACGACGTGGTGCAGCTGGGCTACAACTACCGCAGCACGGAACTCACCGCCGCGCTGGGCTTGATTCAGCTCCGCAAGCTGCCGCAAAACAACCAGCGGCGGCGCGAAATGGTGCAGCAGTACCTCGATCATCTGCCCGGCGACCTGCCGCTGACCGTGCCCTTCGCCGGCCGACGAGATCAGAGCGCCCACCACGTCTTCCCCATCGTGCTCGACGACGCGACGCTGGTCGAGCCGTTGCGAGCGGCCCTGACCGAGCGGGGCGTGCAGACGACCCACCACTACCCGCCGGTCCACCGGTTCAGCCATTACCAGCAACTGGTCGGGGAGATCGACCTGCCCCGCACCGTGGACGTGTCGGCCCGCGAAGTGACGCTGCCGCTGCACCCCCTGCTCACCCCCCGAGACCTCGCGGAGATCGTCCGCCGACTGCGGGCGGCGTGCGCCAGTCTGACCGCCGACGCCGCGGTTTGACCGGCTTGCGACCCGCCCCGCGACCTGATCCTTTACCCAAATTAACGTGGACCCTTGAACACCATTGATTTTATCCTGAATTTAGTACAAACCGGCCTGAGAGCCTTGCACCGGCCATGCGTGCTGGTAAGCTCAGACGTATGGCCACGATCCGGGGGATACGCACCGCCGACCCTTCGGCCGGCGTGGACGCCGGGCCACGACAAGTTTGTTATTCAGATGAGTTGACCGACCTCTGCCGGGTTTGGTTTCGAGTTTGGATTCACGCAAAGCCGTCGCGGACAACCCGCTTCACTGATGAGAAAGAGCGAACCGGAGTGAGATGCTGGGCAGGACGCCCCGGAGGAGAAGAAACCATGATTCGGTGGGGACGATGGACGAGAAAGCAGACCCGGGGCCGCGACGGCGTGTTTAAGCCCGACCTCACGGTCCGGGCGGAGCAGCTCAACGGCATCCTGGCACGCGAACGGACGCGGGCCGACCGCTCGGGCCAGCCGTTGAGCATGGTGCTGCTGGGCTACGACGGCCAATCCCGCCGCCGACGCGACGCCTCGGCGATCGTCCACCTCATGCAGCAGCGTGCCCGGATCACCGACGAGATCGGCTGGTTCGACAAGGTCACGGGCTTTGCCGTGCTGCCCGACACCCCCGCGGCGGGCGGCAAACGGTTTGCCGAGCTGGTCATCCGTCGGCTGCACAGCGCGGCATCTCCGCGTCCTACGCGATTTATCAGTACGCCCCGCCCGCCGACGGCGATCGGGAGGACCGCGACGACTCGGCTTCCGGCGGCCCGCGGTTGGCCGACCGTCACGACCCGCTTCTTGTCCCTGTCCCGCAGCTGGTCGATCCGCTGGACGCGGTGGCGATGACGCCGGTCGAGGCCGACGGACAACCGGTCCGCGAACTGCACCGACTCATGGCCCGCCGGCTCCCGGCCTGGAAACGGGCGACCGACCTTGCCGTGTCGGGGGCCGCGCTGATGGTGGTCTGGCCGGCGCTGGTCACCATCGGGCTGGCGATCCGGCTGGACTCCCCGGGGCCGGTGATCTTCAAACAGCAACGCGCCGGCCTCGCGGGCCAACCCTTCGCGATCTGGAAGTTCCGCACCATGGGCAGCGACGCGGAAAACCTTCGCGCCACGCTGATGCCCATTAACGAACAGGACGGCCCGGCCTTCAAAATGAAGACCGACCCCCGCGTGACCCGCGTCGGAGCGCTGCTGCGCAAGACCAGCCTCGACGAGCTGCCGCAACTCATCAACATCCTCCGCGGGGAGATGACGCTGGTGGGCCCCCGGCCGCTGCCGATGATCGAGTCCGACGGCTGCACCCCGTGGCAACGCCGCCGGCTGGACGTCACCCCCGGGCTCACCTGCATCTGGCAGGTCTGGGGCCGATCGACGGTGACCTTCAACGAGTGGGTCCGCATGGACCTGCGCTACCAGCGCAAGCGCACGCCGCGCTACGACCTGAAAATCATGCTCGCCACCGTGCCCGCCGTGCTGACCCGGCGCGGCGCTTGTTGACCGACATTTCCGCTGGCCCAGGCGATTCGGTGGGGTAGTCTTGGGTCGTGGTTCGTACCGCGACTAAGCGGAGTCAATCAACCCTGCGGCTGGTCAAGCCGACCTGGTCGGCCGCTCCTGTCCGCCCCGGGCAGGGACGGCCCCGATCTCCCTCCCCACGAACGCTGCCATGCCTGACACCGCTGCCCTTGCCCAAGCTCGACTCACCCCCGCCCCGCCCGCGGAGGTCGAGCCGGTGGCGATGACGGCGGAGGGCGTCGCGGGTTTGTCGGATTCGTCGGAGGCGCCATTGCCGGAAGCCGGGGCCGCGACGGATTTGGTGAAGCGTGACTTGTTTGGGGTGCAGGTCACCGCGGCGGGACCGACGGCGGTGGTCGATCAGATCATGGACTGGGCGGGGGCGGGGCAAAGCGCCACGGTGGACTTCATGCCGGTGCACGGCCTGATGGAGGCGGTCCGGGACCCGGCGCACCGTCGGCGGATGAACGGGTTTGATCTGGTGGCGTGTGACGGGCAGCCGGTGCGTTGGGCGTTGAATCGGTTTCACGCGGCGGAGTTGGCCGAGCGGGTGTACGGCCCGGCGGCGATGCTGGAGGTTTGCCGGCGGTGCGCGGTCCAGGGGGTGAGCATTTATCTCTACGGCGGTCGGCCGGAGGTCTTGGCGACGTTGGAACGACGGCTGGCCGAGCGGTTGCCGGAATTGGAGATCGCGGGTTCGGAGTCGCCGCCGTTTCGGCCGTTGACCCAGGCGGAGGACGCGGCGGTGGTGGCGCGGATCAACGCCAGCGGCGCGGGGGTGATTTTTTTGGGGATCGGCTGTCCGCGGCAGGAGATTTTCGCGGCCGAGCATCGGGAGGCCCTGCGGGGCGTGCAGCTGTGCGTGGGCGCGGCGTTTGATTTCCATGCCGGCGCGGTGCGTCAGGCCCCCGCCTGGATGCAGCGCCGGGGGCTGGAGTGGTTGTACCGGCTGACCCGCGAGCCGGGACGCTTGTGGCGGCGATACCTCGTGACAAACAGTTTATTCGTGGCATACTTCATGCGTCGCCAGCTGCTTGGGCGGTAAATCTTCCCACTCCCCAATGTCTTCAGCGATCGTTGCGATGCCTGATTCAACCCCCCCCAAGCCGATGTTCGACGGGCCGCCGCAGACACGGTCGGGGGTGGGTGGGCTACGGCCGATCACGTTGCCGCCGCTGGCGGGCGAGCCGAAGGTCACGGTGCTGCTGAGCAACTACAACTACGGCGCCTACGTCGAGCAGGCGATCCAGAGCGTGCTGGATCAGACCTACCGTCACTTTGAATTGATGGTGGTCGATGACGGATCGACCGACGATTCGCGGCAGCGTATCGCCGCGCTGGCGGCGAAAGACGGCCGGGTCACGATGATCACCCAGAGCAACCAGGGGATGGCCGCGGCGCTCAACGCGGGCTTTGCCCGCAGCCGGGGCGACGTGGTCTGCCTGATCGATGCCGACGACCTCTTTGAACCCGACAAGTTGGAGCGGGTGGTTGGGTATTTTGCCCGCCAGCCCGACACGGGCATGGTGCAACATCCGCTGCAGGTGATCGACGCCGCGGGCCGGAAGGTGCAGGTGATCCCGTTTCTGAGTCGGCTCGAACGCGGCTGGCTGGCGCCCACGGTGATGCGGCGCGGCGGGCGGTGGAGTTGCATGCCCACCTCGGGGTTGTCGTTCCGCGTCGAGATCGCGCGGTGGCTGCTGCCGATCGACACGCGGCGGTACTGGATCAGCGCCGACGCGTTGCTGTTCACCGTCGGGCCGTTGCTGAGCCGGGTGGGGGTGATCGACCGGCCGCTGGCGCGTTACCGGGTCCACGGCCGCAACCACATGAGCAGCGGCAACGTGGACCGCGGGGAAGTGCGCAAGCGCATCCGCTCGTATCACGACACCCTGGTGGGCAGCAATCAGCACATTGCGGAGCTGGGCCTGGACCTGCCGCGGCTCGCCGCGCGGGATCACGTGTTGTACCGCGAACAACTCTTTGCGTTGTCGATGTTGCGGGGCCAGGGGCGGGGGGTCGGGCGGCGGTACGCGGCGCTGCTCGCGGCGTTGTGGAAAGACGACATGTATCGGCCGACGCAGAAGCTTTTGGCGGTGCCGGTGTACGGCCTGCTGCCGGTGCTGCCGCGACGGTGGCGGGGCCCGTGGCTGGACCGGGTGCGGACCTACGGCCGACTCAAGGCGACCGCGCAGTCGCTGCTGCGCCGGTCGGGCGACCCCGCCGCAGGTCAAGCAATGCCCGCGGCGACCGAACGCCCGGCGATGAGCGGTCAAGCACCGAGCCAGCGGCCACGGGTGTCCGCCGGCGGCGCTTCCCGGCCGTCGTCGGTCCGGTCCTCCGCGGTGGGGGCGAACGTCTCGTGAACTCCGCGGCGTCGGCATCAGCCCCGAGTCCTTCGGCCGCGCGCCACCGCCCCGGCCGGCTGTCGGCCGCGACGGTCGAGCTGCTCACGCGGCGGTGGGTCGTGCTGTGGGCCATCCTGCTGGCGGGCCTGGCGATCGGCGGGCGGGGGTTTGCCTACATCGGCCTGCCGCCGCTGTTCATCTCCGAGCTGGTCGTGGTCAGCGGCGTCGGGATTTTGTTGTTGCAGCCGCGGTGGAAGCAGCTGTTGGGTCAGCCCACGGTGCTGCTGATCGTGGCGCTGCTCACCTGGGGATTGCTGCAGACGCTGCCGTATCTGGATCGGTACCGGATCGATGCGGTGCGTGACTACATGATCGTGGGTTACGGGGTGGTCGGGATCACGGTGGCGGGGGTGTTCATGTCCCGGCCGGAGTTGCTGGCGTGGCTGCTGGGCAGGTATCAGGTCTTTGCGAAGGTGTTTTTGTGCGTCATGCCGATGCTGTGGTTTCTGGACCGGTACGAGGGCGACGCGATGCCGCGCTGGCCCTGGGCGGACGTACCGATCGTGAACCTCAAGCCCGGGGACATGCCGGTGCACCTGGGGGCGATCGCGGCGTTGTCGCTGGTGGGGTTGTTCCGCGGCCGATCGCTGGGGTGGACTCTGTTGCTGGTGATGCTGGTGGCGTTGACCGGGTCGGTGAGCCGGGGCGGGTTGGTGGCGTTCACCGTGGCGTTTGCGGTGGGGTTCGCCGCGCGGCCCGACAGTCGGTGGGCGTGGCGGGCGGGGGTGGTGGTGGTGCTGTTGTTTGCGACGGCGTTGGCGACCGACGTCAGCGTGAAGATGGAGGGCCGGGACAGAGAATTTTCCGCGCGGCAGCTGGTGCTGAACTTTGCCAGCGTCTTTAACAGCGACGACCAGGGGGACCTGGACGACACCAAGACCTGGCGGCTGGAGTGGTGGAAAGAGATCGTGAACTATACGGTGACGGGCGAGTATTTCTGGACCGGCAAGGGGTTCGGGGTCAACCTCGCGGACGCCGACGGTTTTCAGGTGATGGCGGACAACTCGCTGCGGAGTCCGCACAACGGGCACCTGACGATCCTGGGCCGGGCGGGCGTGCCGGGGTTGGCGTTGTGGTGCGCGGTGCAGGCGGCGTGGCTGCTGGGGCTGCTGAATGCTTACCTCACCGCCCGCCGTCGGGGCCGGCGGATCGACCACCGCTGGGCGATGTGGTTTGCGCTGCTGCTGGCTTACTGGACCGCGCTGATGTTCAACGCGGCGGTCGACGTTTATTTTGAAGGGCCCATGGGCGGGATCTGGTATTGGTCGATCATCGGGCTGGGCGTGGCGAGCGTCTACCTCTACCACCACCACCCCCAGGCCTTGGACCACCCCCACGCCACCCCGCAGGAAGACGCCTGAGCGATGCACACGACCGCCCCCCGGATCACGACCAGTTGGGACGACGGGCATCCCGCGGACCTGCGGCTCGCGGAGCTGCTGTCGCGGTACGGCGTGCCGGCGACTTTTTATATCCCGCGGTCCAATCCGTTGGACGACCTGCCGGTGATGAGCGAAGCGGAGATCCAGTCGCTGGCCGCGCGGGGTTTTGAGATCGGCGCGCACACGCTGGAGCACCGGGTCCTGACCGACACGCCCGATGAACAAGTACGGGCCGAGCTGTCGGGGTCCAAGCAGTGGGTGGAAGGGCTCACCGGCCGACCGTGTCCGATGTTTTCGCCGCCCAACGGGAGGTTTGCGTCGCGCCACGTCGCGATGATTTGTGACGCGGGTTTTGCCGGTTTCCGCACGACCGAGCTGTGGTCGGTGGATGCTCCACGGCTGGGCCATAACGGGTTGATGGAGCTGCCCACGACGTTGCAGGCCCACCCCCAACCGACCCGCGGGACGGTGCGCAACCTGGTGAAACGCCGGGCGCTGACCAACGCCGGCCACTACCTGAAATTCGGCCGCGACGGGGACTGGGCCACCCAGGCCAGGGCCATGATCGACCACGTCGTCACCGTGGGCCGGGGCGTGTTCCACCTCTGGGGCCATTCGTGGGAACTCGAAGACGCCGACCAGTGGGACCGCCTCGAAACGGTGCTGGCCGAAATCCGCCGCGTCGCGTCCTCGGCCAAGCTCGGCACGAATACCGGCATCTGCAGCGACTGAATTCTCAGCGGCTCGACCATTTTTTTCGGAGCACCGCGCCACCGAGGTTGGCCCAGGAAAACTCCGGCCACGGGATCGGCTGGCGACTCCACAACGTCCGCAAACTCCGCCACACGCCCGCCGCGGTCGGCCCCAACCCCCGGCCGAGACTGCGTTCGGTGCACCGCAACACCACCATCGTCAGGTCGTCATCGCAGCCAAAGCAGCGGTCATCCAGCCCCGCCAGCAAGCCGTCAAGCATCACCGGCGGGGGTGCCGCCAACGCCTCGGGCGATATCTCGGCGACCGCCTCCATCAGGCCCTCGACGCCCAGCATGCCGTGCTCGGCGTGCCGGGCTTCGTTGAGGCAGTCGGTGTAAAACACGATCACATCGCCGACGTTGAGCGTCAGCCGCCGGCCGCGGTAGCCGGCGTCTTCCAGAATGCCCAGCGGGAGATTCTGAATCGCGTGGAGCTCGTCGGGCTGCTGGATCAGCTTCCACTTTTGTGAAGCGTGTCGGTACAACATCGGCGGGGGGTGGCCGGCGTTGCAGATGGTGAATTCGCCGGTGGGGGCGAAGTAGGTCGAGATCAGCGCCGTGGCAAACCGCCCGGAACCCTCCGCCAGCTCGCGCATGTCACGGTTGAGCCGCTCGGCGAGCTGCCGGGGTTCGATGTGGTTGAGGTAGCGCTGCATGTGGCCCCGCAGCCGCCGACCCAGCTCCGCGACGTGCTCGCCGTGGCCCGAGACGTCCGCGAGCAACAGCCGGGTGATCCGCCCGGTGCCGCAGGAGCTGACCAGGTGCACGTCGCCGCCCGCCTGGCCGCCGAGGTGGGGCCGGGAGATGATCCACCCCTCGAGCCCGGGCAGCAGCAGCGGGATCTCCACCGCGTGGTTGCCGCCCCAGACTTCGGCACATCGGATCCGGGCGCGGGGATCATCGGTCATGGCTTTAGCCTAGCTCCGTCCGCCGACCCTTGCGTTTGCCGCAGATCAACCGCCGGCGCTGCGGCCCGGTCCACGGCCCGTCACTTGCGGTCGCGCTGCGTTGACTTACCCTGGCGCGATGCACGAAGAAATCCTCATCGGCGTCACCGCCGTCATCGCCCTGGGTATCCTCGCCCAATGGCTGGCGTGGCGGTTCAAGATGCCCGCCATCCTGTTGCTGCTGTTGGCGGGCTTCGCCGCCGGGCCCCTGAGCGGGCTGCTCCGCGACGAGGGCAAATGGCTGGCGCCCGACATGCTGCTGGGCGACCTCTTGTTTCCCGTGGTCTCGCTGTCGGTGGCGATCATCCTCTTCGAGGGCGGCCTCACGCTGAAGCTCGGCGAGTTCAAGGTCGTGGGCCGGGCGGTCCGCAACCTCGTGACCCTCGGCGTGCTGGTCACCTGGCTGATCTGCGGTACCGCGGCGCACTATGTCCTGGGCTTTGACTGGCCGCTGAGCCTGCTGCTGGGCGCGATGCTCACCGTCACCGGGCCCACCGTCATCGGACCGCTGCTGCGGCAGGTCCGCCCCGCCGGGTCCACCGGCACCGTCCTCAAATGGGAAGGCATCCTCATCGACCCCGTCGGCGCGGTCCTCGCCGTCCTGGTCTTCGAAGCCATCGTCGCCCAGATCTCCATGCACGGCATCGACGACCACGGCACCCGCCACCTGGTCATCGAAATCATCCAGGCCATCGGCTTCACCCTCTTCGACGGCCTGCTGATCGGCGGCGTCGCGGCCGCCGCCCTGATCGTCCTCATGAAACGGTACTGGGTCCCGGACTACCTCCAAAGCCCCGTCACCCTCGTGCTGGTGGTCCTGGCGTTCTCGGTCAGCAACCACTTCCGTGAAGAGTCGGGCCTCCTCGCGGTCACCGTCATGGGCATCGTCCTGGCGAACCAAAAGTTCGCCCCCATCCGCCACATCATCGAGTTCAAGGAAAACCTCCGCGTCCTGCTGATCTCGGCGCTGTTTATCCTCCTCGCCGCCCGGCTGCCGCTCAACACCATCGACCAGATCGGCGGGGAACACCTGGTGTTTCTGCTCATCGTCATCTTCCTGGCGCGGCCGCTGTCGGTCTGGCTGTCGACTTTCAACTGCGGCCTGACCTGGCAGCAGCGGCTGTTTATCGGCATGATCGCGCCCCGCGGCATCGTCGCCGCCGCCATCGCGTCGGTCTTCGCCATCAAGCTCGGCAAGATCGGCGACGGCTATGCCGGGGCCGACCAGCTCGTGCCCGCAATGTTCCTGGTCATCGTCGGCACCATCACCTTCTGCGGCCTCACCGCCACGCCCCTCGCCCGCCTGCTCAAGCTCTCGGTCCTCGACCCCCAGGGCGTGCTGCTGATCGGCGCCCAGGCCTGGGCACGCGAGATCGCCCAGGTCCTCAAGCAAGAGGGCTTCGACACCATGCTCATCGACACCAACCGCGTCAACACCCGCGCGGGCCGGATGGCGGGCCTCGACACCGTCCACGGCTCAGTCCTCAACGAACACCTCGAAGAGACCCTCGACCTCGCCCGCTTCTCCAAACTCATCGCCCTCACCGGCAACGACGAAGCCAACGCTCTCGCCGCCGTCCACATGACCGAGACCTTCGGTCGCAAGGAGATTTACCAGCTCGCCCCCACCACCGCCGAGGGACACGTCGGCAAAGACTCTCTGCAGGAGGACGGCCACCACCTCGCGGGCCGATTCCTCGCTCACAAAGACTTCCATTACCGCCACGCCAGCCAGCGCTTCACCCGCGGCGCCGAGGTCAAGGCCACCAAGCTCACCGAGACCTTCGGCTGGGAACAGTACCAGGCCCACCACGCCGGCCGGGCCACGCCGCTGTTTCTCGTCACCAACGCCGGCAAGCTGCGGGTCTTCACCGCCCACGACCCGCCCAAACCCTCGGCCGACAACACCGTCATCGCCCTGGTCGACCCCGAACCCGACGAAGTCGTCTCCGGCCCCGCCGTCGATCCCCGCAAGCGTGGCTAAATGTCCTTTACTTATTTTTCGCGGTCACCGTCGATCCGCGACCCGCGACCGGCTGCATCCCATTGATCGCACATTGACAAAACGTCGAGTTGCCTCAATCCAAGGACGTGCCCGGCCCGGCATCCCCGCGGGCTTTTTGACGCCAGGCCCTGAGAGCCGGGGGTCGAGGAAGCGGAACGGGGGAGAGGGGGGGGAAACTTATTTGAGGACCGAGGCGGTGAACTGGGTGCCGGTGGTGTCGCGGTCCCAGCGCCAGGCCGGTCCGAAGCGGGACTGGTAGTCTTCCCAAAGCTCGTGCCAGTAGGCGAGAAACTGGTACGGGGCATAGCGGGCGTAGTGTTTTTCGATCCGGGCGTGCAGCCGTTTGAGGCCCGCGGCATCCTGACCCGCGGGGCGTTCAACGTTGTAGTGGTGGCAGAAATGGCGGTAGGTTTCGGTGTCGATCGCCAGCTTGTCGTACCGCCCGACCAGGTGGCAGAGGTTGGCCGCGGCGTAAGGCCCCAGCCCGTGGATGTCGAGAAAGCTCGCATACACTTCATCGCTGGACCGGGCCGGGTCCTCGAACCCCGCGAGGTCGAGTTCCCCGTCCGCCACGCGGCGGGCGAGTAGAACAATCCGATCCGCCCGGTAGCCGACCTTGCAGCGATCCCGCAGCCGTTGCTCGCCGAAGTCCGCGAGTTGTGGGGGCGTGGGGAACCCGCCGTGGCCCACGTGCTGGACCATCGTGCGGTTCATGACGATGGTGTTGCGCCAGGTCACGTTGCAGCTGGTGATGGTCTTGACCATGTCCTCGAACAAGGTGGGCGAGCGGAACATCCGGGCAAAGCCGCGCTGCCGGGCGGGGGGATGCAGCTTGCGCCAGGCGGCAAAGTCTTCGCCCAAGCGCAGCATCCGGGCGACTTGATCCCGCAGGTGAGCGTGTTCGCCGCGCGGGGCCGACCGGTCGCCGCGGATGACGAGCGTGCCGTCGCGGCGTTGCCCAATGACGGCGCGAAAAAGCTTGCCCTCACGGGTGCGCAGCGGCCGATGCAGGACTTTACGGTCCACGTCCCAGCGGTTGGGCGCGAGGATGAAATAGCCGTAGCTGCACACCGCCCGGTGGAGGCTGAAGCGTTGTCGCCCTGGCGGCGTGAGGGTCAGGGTCGTGGTCATCGCGAAACCCTTCGGTGTCGGATCCCGCGGTCAACCGCGGCGCTGCCGCGGGGTCACGAAGCGTTATAATTTTCGACGTTGACGCCGCTGGGCGGCAGCCGTTTGTCGAGGGGAAACATCAGCGTCGCGAGGTTTTGGCAGAGCCGGTCACCGAGGTGGCGGTACATCTCGTAATGCTGATCCAGGCTGCGGATCAGGGCATCGGGTTCGTGTTCGCCGCTGCCGTAAAAATCCGGATCGTCCTGCACCAGCAGTTGGATCATGCGGCGGGTCCACTCGAAGTGGTACTGGAAGCCGTAGGTGTTGAGCCCGACGCGGAAGGCCTGGCACTTGCACGCCTGGGTCCCCGAGAGGGGGATGGGCGTGCCGCCGGGCGGGGCCTTGGTCACCTGCTGGGCGTGGGCGTGGAACATCATGCTGTCCCAGGGGAAGCCCAGGTGGATCGGGTCGGTGGTGCCGAAGAACGTCGAGGTCAACTTATAAAACCCCACCTCCGGCGACTCCATCGGCCCGACCTCGCCGCCCATCGCCTGGGCCACCAGCTGCGCCCCCAGGCAGATGCCCAGCACGGGCAGTTTGGCCTGGTGGGCGGCGCGGATCAGGTCGATCTCCGGCTGCATCCAGTCGTACTGATCCACGTCGGCGAGGTTCATCGGCCCGCCGAGGCTGATCACCCCGTCCACGTCGTCGAGGTCCGGGGGGACCGCGTCGCCGTCGTGGAGCTGGACGATGAGCTGGCGGTGGCCGTGCTCGTTGAGGACCGTGCCGAGTCGGCCGGCGGTTTCGAGGGGGTGATGTTCGAGAACGATAAGGGCCATGGGCGGAAGTTTAGCAGATGCCCCCCGGCGGACTGAGGCGGGCCGTCGCGCCGCGGATGGCGGGCCGCCGCGTCATCGGGGTATGCTTGATCCCATGCCCAAGTCCCCCCGGGTCGTGATACTCAGCAGCGGCGGCTTGCGCAGCCTCGTCGCGCTGGCGGTGGTGCAGCACCGCGCCCCGCCGGTGAAGCCGACCCTGCTGCACGTCATCGACGGCCGACCCCCGGGGAATCTTCGCCGTGAATACACCCAACGTCAGGCCGACCACTACGCCCTACCTCCGGTGGCCGAGCTCGAGCGGCCGCATCTGTACGATCAGCCCGCGGCGGCGGAGCCCGACGGCCTGCCCCGGGCCGCGCTGGCGACGCCCCGGCTGTTGCTCGAAGCCCTGGCGTACGTCGCCGATCACCGCGGCGGCGAGCTGATCTGGCCGATCTCCCACGACGGGCAGACGCCGCGCATTGCCCTGGCGCAGGAACATCAAATCCTGGCTCAGCAACTTTCGACGTTGGAATCCCCGCCTTCTCCCTCCCCCCCGCACTCCTCCCTTCATTCCCCTTCGGTAGACCTTCAAGTCCCGCTGCTGGGCTACTCCGATGTGCAGATCATCGAGCTGGGCCAAGGCCTGGACGTGCCCTGGGAACACGCGTGGTCCTGCGCCCTGAATCTGCCGACCCAGTGCGGGTCCTGCCCCGCCTGCCGGCGACGACGCGCGGCGTTTGACCGGGCCGGCGTCCCGGATCCGGTGTTCACCCCCCGGCGGTGATCGCTTGCGTCAAGTGATCGCGCCCCACACCCCTGGCCATCCGTACACCCCGTCGCCTCGGTAGCGGGATATTTTAAGCGGGGCAGGCTTCCCGCCCGCCGTTCGGGCATAGCCCGAAGCGGCGAGAGTTTTTAGCCCTTCGGGCCCACGGCGGGCAAGATGCCCGCCCCACTTGAAAGCAAAGTATTCCACGACCGTCGGACCTACCAGTCCGGTCCCGCCAGCTCGTTGAGCCGCTGCTCGATCAGGTCGTCGCGGTCGTCGTCGCGGTCGTCCAGCCGGTCTTCCATGACCTCCAGGCGGTGCTTGAGCGTTTGGATTTCGCGCTCGCGGATTTCGTGGCGGACGTCGAAGTGCTGGGTGACCTTGCGTTCGAGTTCGGTCCGCAAGCGGTGGACGGCCGAGAGATCACCCGCGGCCTCGGCGGCCCGCAACTGGTCGGCGAGCTGGACCGAATACCGCCCCAGTTCCACGTCCGCCATCCGCAGCTCGAACATCTTTTCGTCCCGCCAGCGCAGGTCCACCAGGTAGCGGACCCGCGGCAGCCGATGTTCGACGGTTCGGCGATACCGCTCGGGGTCCTGCTGGTGCAGCTGCTGAAGACGCTCGCCGAGTTCGGGGTACAGCCGGGCGACGATCCACTGGGCGGACTCGAGTTCCTGGGCCGACATCGGCGGGGGGCGATCAAACGGCCGATCGGCAAAGCCCGCGTCGGTCTCTTGGTCGCCGAATGCGAGGTCGGGGTCAAGGGACGCGGGCCGATCCGCCCCGCGTCCACGCGGCGGGCCGGGGGGAGCTTCGTCGTAAAGGCCTTCGTACTGGTCCTCGTTCACCTCAACGCTCTGTCCCGAAACCGGCACGCTCGCCAGGCCCACCACCAGCACGACTCCCAGCGACAACGGTTTAAGTGATTGCATCATGGGGTAACTATCTCTTTCGTAGCGGTTGCGTGATCGCTTTTTTCACCTGAAGGTCGTTTTATAGCGGCGCGGATTTAGAAAATCAGTTCGATTTGATCCGCGAGTTCGTCGAAGGTTTCGCGGGTGATGGCTTTGTCCAGCGAGGTCAGGGCGTCTTCCGCCCAGACCCCATCCGACCCGGCCCAGGAAAGTTGCATCGATAAGAGATCGATCTGATCGTCCAGGATATCGCCGGTGGACCCGGCCCACGCCGATTCGCCCAGCGCGGCGAGGTCCGCTTCGAGTTGCGTGACGTCCAGCGGCGACGCGGGCGGGGCCGCCGCGATGACCCGGACGGCGTCCGAGGAAGCCCGCTCGTCGGCCAACATGAGCAGGGCGACCCCGCCCGCCAACACCAGGGCCGCGGCCAATGACCGCCAGGCCCACGCCCCGACGCGGCCCGCCACCGCGGGGGCCGGCGACCGCTCGGCAGAAGAAACTTCCTTGGCCGGGGCCCGGCCCGGCAGGTGCCCGGCGGTGGCCCGGAAAATGCGCTCGGACAACCCCGCGTCGGGGGCGTGGCCTTCCGCATCGCGGTGCAGGGCTCGATCCAAGCGACGCTCCCAGACGGGGTCTAGGGCGTCGTCCCGCCGATCCGCAGGTTGGTTGTTGGAAATATTCATGATTCGCTCGTTTCTAAAACTATCGTTGCCTAACACTATTCAACACTCGTGACCAGAGACTCTCTTTGCTACGAAAGCGAATCTTTCCGCATTTATTGAATGGCTACCCGTCCACGGGTTCCATAATTTTCCGCAGTTTGCCCAGCGCCCGGTGGCCGCGGGCCAGGACCGTGCCCAGCGGCTGCTCCAACGTCGCGGCGATCTCCGCAAAGCTCAGCCCGGCGGTGTGCCGCAGGTGCAGGAGGGTGCGGTCGGCCTCGGGCAGCTGTTCGATGGCCCGCTGAAGTCGCTGCACCTCTTCCTGTCGATCCAGGACGTCCACCGGTCGTTCACCCGCCCGACCCGCTTCCGAGCTTGCCGCCAACCAGGCGGGACTGCCTCCGCTGCTTGCCGCGGCCCGAGAGGTGCCGTACGACGGCCCGGCCGACTCGTCCACCAAGCGGACCGTCGATGCCCGCCGTTTGCGCCGCCGCATCTCGTCCCGCAGCTTGTTCATCGCGATCCGAAACAACCACGGCTCAAACTTCCCCCGTTCCTCATACCCCCCCCCCTCTCCCGCCCCTCCCCCCTCGTCAGTCCCGCCCGTCGCTTGCGTCCCGTCACCGATGCCCCGCCCTCCGCCGAGCTTCTCCACGACTTTCACGAAGGTCGCCTGGGTCAGTTCTTCCGCCAGGTCCCGGTCCCGGCACTGTTTGACCATCAACCCGAAGACCCGGCCGCTGTAGGCTTCGACCAGCTCGCGCCACGCCTCCGCGTCCCCCTGCGCGGCCGCCCGCAATGTCGCAGCTATTTCGATCTCCGACATACGGCTTTCCTATCGGTTTAACGCACCCACCGTCATTCTATTGCTCCGACTTCAGCGCCCGGGTCAAGAAAACGTTCGACCCCGGTTTCCGCGATGCGCCGGGCCTCGATTACCTGGGCGAGCTTCATCGCCGCTTCCGGTCAACCCGGTAAACTGCCCTGCCATGTCCCAGCCCCCCCCTCCAACCCCGCCAGCGCCCCCGCCAGCGCCCCTGCCCTTGCCCCCGTCCGCAACCGACCTTGATTTGACCGACGCCCGGGCCGTGGCCCGCACCCTCCGCGACGCCGCCGCCGCGCACCGCGACTCCCCCCTGCGCCGCGGCAGCACCGTCCACCTGCCCGCGTCGGGCCACCTCATCGCCACCGGCGACCTCCACGACAATCTGCTGAATTACCAGCGCATCCTCAGGCTCGCCGCCCTCGACCCCGCCGCCCCGCCGCCGCCCCACAGCCGCGGCAGCGGCGACGGCCCCCGCCACCTCATCCTCCACGAAGTGATCCACGGCCCGGACCGGCTCAACAACGCCGACCTCTCCATCCGCATGCTCACCCGCTGCGCCGCCCTCAAGCTGCTCTACCCCGACCGCGTCCACGTTCTGCTTTCCAACCACGAACTCGCCCAGATGCAGGGCGAGGGGATCACCAAGCACGGCGTGAGCGTGGTCGATGCCTTTGACCTGGGGATCGAATACCTCTACGCCGACGCGGCCGAGGAGGTGCAGGAGGCGGTCGAAGACTACGTGCGCAGCCTGCCCCTCGCGGTCCGCTGCGCCAACGGTCTGATGGTCAGCCACAGCCTGCCGGCGCCCCGCCGCATCGACGACTTTGACAAGTCCATCCTCGACCGCGCGTTGACCGACGAGGACTATCTCAACAAAGGATCGGCCTACGACATGGTCTGGGGCCGATATCAGAATCAGGTGATTACCCAAGAACTGGCCGAGGCGTGGGGCGTCACCGCGTTCATCGTCGGCCACCAACCCGCGGAGATGGGTTACGAAGCCATCGCCGGCAATACGCTGATCATCGCTTCAGATCACGGTCACGGCGTGGCGCTCTCCATCGACCTGGCCCGCGACTACCGCCGCGACGACCTGATCCACTGCATCCGTGCCCTCGCGGCGGTCACGGTTTGAGCCGTTACGTCTTGCTTATCCATCGACGGATTCACAAGCTACCGGGGAGCACCGGTGGTTTATTAAATCGTTTGCCAAACATTTATCTCGGTAATACTTCGCGTCGCGACGGCGGCCATATGATCCAGTGATGGTCCGTTCATTTACTCACCCCTCAGGAGTGCCTCTCATGTCTCACCGTTTTCTGCTTACACTCGTGATCCTCGCGCTGGGCGTCGGCACCGCGTCGTTTTACACCTTGGCGCAGGCCAACCCCCTGGCCGGGGCGCGCAACGCCGCCCAGGATTCGCGGGCGGCTTCTGAAGCCAAGTCTCAGCAAGTCGCTCAGGCCGCCGACGGCCACGCCGGCGACGCGCACGACATGGTCGATCAGCACGCCCACCAGATGAACCGCATCGACCACGCCATCGCCGTGCTCTCGCCCACCGAAGGCCACGACGTCCAAGGCAGCATCATGTTTGCCGAAACCGAAAACGGCGTCCGCGTGACCGCCCGGGTCACCGGCCTGGACCCCAACGCCAGCCACGGCTTTCATATCCACGAGTTCGGCGACATCTCGGCACCCGACGGCAAAGCCGCCGGCGGCCACTACAACCCCGAAGGCCACGACCACGCCCTGCCCGAAAACGCCGACACCCCCCGCCACGCCGGGGACCTGGGCAACCTCCAGGCCGACGCCGACGGCCACGCCAGCTTCGACATGACCTTCGACAACATCTCCATCGCCGGCCTGATGAATCCCATCCTCGGCCGGGGGCTGATCGTCCACGCCCAGAAAGACGACGGCGGCCAACCCACCGGCAACGCCGGCCCCCGCATCGCTCAGGCGGTTGTCGGCATCGCGCAAAAATAAAACGATTCGGCCACCGATGCTCGGTCACCGACCAGCTCAACGACCACCCCGGCAGCCCGCACCCGAAAAAAGTGCGGGCTTTTGCGTGGCGTCCCGCAATGTCGATCGGCCGCCATCCGATCGCTCGCTACTCAATCCCGCCCAGCACCATCCCCACGTTCACCGCGTTAAACCCCGCGTGCACGATCACGCTGGGCCACAGGCTCCCCGTCCGCTCGTACAGCCACCCCAGCACCGCGCCCAACACCAGCAGCCCCGGCAGCGCGTGCCACGACGTGGCCCCCAGGTGCACCACGCTGAACACCGCCGACGCGACCAGCACCGCCGTCCACCGCCCGCCGCTGCCCCGGCCCACCGCTTGGAGCAACCAGGTCTGCAGCATCCCCCGAAAGAACAATTCCTCCAGCACCGGCCCCACCACCACCGCCATCACCACCAGCCCGCCGATGACCGCCCAGTTGCCCTCCGCCATCAGCTGCTGCATCTGCGTGAGGACCCCGTGGTTCACCGGCGGCGACGGCTGACCCGCCCACGTCGCCACCACGTTGGTCACCAGCAGCGTCGTAAATGTCCACACCACCCCCACCACCAGCCCCAGCGCCCCGTAGACCAGATCGCGCCCCGGCCGCCGCGGCACCAACCCCGCCCGCCGCAGCCCCGCCTCGCTTAGGAAAGCCTTGCCCACCAACAGCGCCGCCCCCGCCAACAAACCCAGTGTCGCCAGCGACCGCAGGCCCGACTCCACCTCGGCCGATATCGTCAGCCAGCCCAGCCGCGTCGCCAACAGGTCCACCACCAGCTTGTCGCTCACCACCATTGCCAGCACGATGCCCCCCAGCAAGAGGTCCACCAGCCCCAGGTCCAGCTCTCGCCGCGGACTGCGGCCCAGCGCTCCCGCGGTAAACGCGCCGCCCCACCAAAGCACCAGGCCGATCGCCGCCGCCGTGCCGACCACCGCCCCCACCTCGGGCCACGACACCGTCGCGTCCGCCAACACCCACTGCCCGTGCATCAAGTTCATCCCGGCAGTGTCTCCGCTGCGCACTCCCACCGCCAGTCCCCCCGGTTGCACTCGAGCAAACGCCAGACCGTCGCCCGCCGCGGCCGATCGAGGCCCGGTTCCCGGCGAATCTTTCCACGATTTGCCCGCGCCGCGTTGCCCGTCGTCGCTTGCCCCCCTAAGCTAAACGATTCGCCCGACCCCGCCCGCCCCCGGGCGGCGGTGCCCCCCACCTTGCCGAGGAGCTTCATGCTCGTTTTGCCTTCCTGGAAGCAGTTTTTCGAATCCAGCGCCCGCATGCAGGGCCGATCCCTCCAACTCGCCGGGGCCGTCGAATTCATCGACCCCGCCGACGCGGGCGACGACGACACCCTGCTCCGCGCCCAGGTCAAGGACGACGACGAAATCTACGCGGTCCACGTCCTCCGTGACGGTCGGTCGGCGGAACTGGACTGCACCTGCGACCTCGTGGCGGACGGCAAATACTGCCAGCACCTCTGGGCCACCGTCCTGGCCCTCGACGAGCACGAAGAGTCCGACGGCTACACCGGCACCACCATCAGCGACCTCGCCAAGCTCCGCCTGCAGCAACCCAAAGCCCGCAAACGCGACGACTCGACCCGCCCGGTCCGCGTGGCCGAGCCCCAGTGGGTCGGCCGACTTTCGCTGCTCCGCCCCACCTCCGCCGAGAGTGAATCCGAAGCCTCCGACGCCGCGACCATCTTCCCCACCCAGCGCCAGGTCTGCTACGTCGTCCTGCCCGAACTCTCCAACCGCCACAACGGGCTGGTGGTCGATCTCCAGCAGCGCACCGCCATCGCCAGCGGCTGGTCCAAACCCAAGCCCCTGCGCATCGGCCTGGAGTCCATCGACTCCCTGGCGGACCAGATCGACCGCGAACTGGTTTCCATGATGCTCGGCGCGACCTGGGTGACTCAGAGCGAAGCCAGCCAGGCCTTCCGCATCGACCGCGGCCACCACACCTACCGCATCGCCCCCGGCAGCCAACGCATGCTCTTGCAACGCATGATCTCCACCGGCCGCTGCTTCCTCGAACTCGACGAGGACGAATCCAACAACCGCACCCACCAGCGCCCCCTCCGCTGGGCGGGCGAAGACGCCGCCTGGAAACTCTGGCTCATCGCCCGCCAGGGCCCCGGCGAACTGCTGGTGGATATTCAGCTGCGCCGCGCCGGCAAACGCCTGCCCGTCACCGCCCCCGAGATCGTCCTGGGCGGCCGCGACGGGCTGATCGTCCACGCCCACCCCATCGAATCCGCCCGTCAGCAACGCGGCCGCGGCCGTTCGCCCTTCGCGATGGCCGCGCCCTTCGACGACCGCGACGCCTACCGCTGGGTCAGTCAATTCCGCGACCACCGCTACCAGGACGACGAAACCCAGGCCATCGACACCGCGAGTGAAGTGCTGGACGAAACCATGAGCCCCGCGTCGCTGCGCATCCCCGCCGACGACGTGCCGCGCTTCCTCGAACGGCTGTACCTGCTGCCCCAGCTGCCGGAGCTGGACCTGCCCGAGGGCATGGGCCGCGCCGAGCAACTCCTCGATCCGCGGCCGCACCTGGATGTGTACAGCCCCGGGTCCGCCGAGGCAACCGAGCTGGTCACCGGCAGCGGCCGCAGCAGCCTCGTCGCCCGGGTCTGGTTCGACTACGCCGGCCAGCGCATCAACCCCGCCCGCCGCGGCCGCTTCGTCCCCGTCGCCACCCCGCCCCCGCCGACCATGGTTCCCGAGTCCGCTGCCGCCGCAGCGTCTGGTGAGTCTGGAAAATCTGGCGAGTCTGTCGAATCTGGCGAAGTCGATGACACGTCCCTCTCGACCGCCCCCACCGATCCCGATCCCGAAGCGACGGATCACTTCAGCGACCCGTCGGGGTCCGATCAGATCTCCGAGCGCCGAACGATCCGGCGTCCACCGATGCCGAGGATCCGTCTGAACCCGACGAATCCCAAAAACTCATCCGCCGCAATCTCCGCGCCGAGCGCGAAGCCCTCAACGCCACCGCCGGCCTCGGGCTCCGCCACACCGCCTCGACCACCGGCGATGTCCTGCTGATCAGCCCCAAACAGATGCCCCGCGCCGTCGCCTCGCTCCTGGCCAACGGCTGGATCATCTCCGCGGATCAGAAAATCGTCCGCGCCGCCGGCCCGCCCGCCCTCTCCATCGCCTCGGGCATCGACTGGTTCGAGCTCCGCGGCGACGTGACCTACGAGCAGGCCGACGGCACCCAGCAAAGCTTCACCCTCCCCGAAATCCTCGCCGCCGCCCGCTCGGGCCAGAACATGATCACCCTCGGCGACGGCAGCAAAGCCCTCTTGCCCGAGCAGTGGCTCGACGAGCACGGCCTGCTTACCGCGCTGGGCAAAGTCGAAGGCGACCACCTCCGCTTCAAATCTTCCCAAGCCGCCGTCCTCGACGCCCTGCTGGACGATCAGGAACTCGCCGCGGTCGACGAACGCTTCAAGCAAGCCCGGGAACGGCTCAAACAATTCGACGGCATCGAAGCCCTCGAAGCCGCCGACGATTTCGGCGGCACCCTGCGGACCTACCAACGCGAAGGGCTGGGTTGGCTCAACTTCCTTCGCCAATTCGGCATGGGCGGCATCCTCGCCGACGACATGGGCTTGGGCAAAACCGTCCAGGTCCTCGCCATGCTCCAGGCCCGGAAGCTCGGCCTCGAGGGGCATGTGGATCCCGAGGGGCTAAAAGGCAAAGCGGCAGAGGGGCAAAGTGTTAAACCTACCGCCGCCAATTCTTCACTCAACCCCTCAACCCCTCAGCCCCTGCCCCCTTCCCTTATCGTCGTCCCCCGTTCGGTCATCTTTAACTGGCTCGATGAAGCCAAGAAATTCTGCCCCGACCTCAAGGTCCTGGCCTACTCCGGGCCCGATCGCGGCGAGATGATCAAGCAGTTCGACTCGGCCGACCTGATCGTCACTTCCTTCGGCCTTATGCGCCGCGACATCGACGAGCTTAAGAAAATCAACTTCGATTACGTCGTGCTCGACGAAGCCCAGGCCATCAAAAACCCCGCGTCGCAGTCCGCCAAGTCCGCGCGTCTGCTCCAGGCCAACCACCGCCTGGCGCTCACCGGCACCCCGGTCGAAAACCACCTGGGCGACCTCTGGTCGATCTTCGAGTTCCTCAACCCCGGCATGCTCGGTGCCAACGCCCGCTTCAGCGACCTGGTCCGCGGGGCCTCCAGCAGCGCCGCCACCGCCCAGCTCAGCACCGCCGTGCCGACCGACGTCAGCCCGCCGCCGGACAACGGCGAAGGCGGCTTCGACGACGAATTCGACATCCCCGACCAGGAGCAAGACGCCAAGGTCGATACCGTCACCCAGGTCGCCACCGCCCTGCGGCCCTTCATCCTTCGCCGGACCAAGACCCAGGTCCTCCACGATCTGCCGGCCAAAACCGAGCAGACCATTATCTGCGAGATGGAACCCAAACAGCGCAAGGTCTACGACCAGCTGCGGAAGTACTACCGCGGCACGCTGATGAAACAGCTCGACGCCCCGGCCCCCGGCAAGGGCATAGCCGCGGCCGACGACGTGGCGACCGGCTCGGGGAATGGCGTGGGCAAGTCGGCGTTCATGGTCCTCGAAGCCTTGCTTCGCCTCCGCCAGGCCGCCTGCCACCCGGCCCTGATCGACAAGGACGGGCTGGGCGATCCCGGCAGCGGCGGCAACAACGCCGGGGTCTCCTCCAATGGCGCCCCCTCCGCCAAGCTCGACACCCTCAGCGACATGCTCGCCGACGTCATTGACGGCGGCCAGAAAGCCCTGGTCTTCAGCCAGTTCACCTCCATGCTCACCCTCGTCCGCCGCCGCCTCGACGAACTGGGCATCCGCTACGCCTACCTCGACGGGCAGACCCGCAACCGCAAACAGGTCGTCGAGCAGTTCCAGGAAGACCCCGATCTGCAGGTCTTCCTCATCAGCCTCAAGGCGGGCGGCGTGGGCCTGAACCTCACCGCGGCGGAGTACGTTTTTATCCTCGACCCTTGGTGGAACCCGGCGGTGGAAGCCCAGGCCATCGACCGCACCCACCGCATCGGCCAGACCAAGCCGGTCTTCGCCTACCGCATGATCTGCGAGGACACCGTCGAGCAGCGCATCATCGACCTGCAACAACGCAAACGAAAACTCGCCGACGCCATCGTCGGCGGCGAGCAAAACCTCCTGCAATCCCTTACCCGTGACGACATCGAACAACTCCTGTCCTGATGCCTGGGAACGAAGATTGCCCGGCTTACCTTCTATAAGACTTACCCTCGACTTCCCCCCTCGATTCGGTAGACTGAAGCAGATGATGCCTCAACTGATTCAACGCGTGCCCGCCGTCCGTGCCCTGCTGTGCTGTCTGTCGGCGATGACCCTGCTGAGCCTGCCCCAGTCCGCCGATGCCGCCCTCTTCGGCGACAACCCGGTGGACCTGCCCATCAAGGAATTCATCGCCAGCCCGAACTTCAACAGCCGACCGGCGGGCGTCGACATCGATAGTGTCGTGATGCACACCACCGAAGGCTCGCTCGCCGGGACCCTCAGCTGGTTGCAAAACACGGTATCTCAGGTCTCGGCCCACTTCGTGATCGCGCCCAACGGCGACCTCTACCAGATGGTCAACAGCGGCAACCGCGCCTGGCACGCCACCTACTACAACTCCCGGTCCATCGGCATCGAGATGGTCGGCTACGCCGGCCTCGAAAGCACCTGGAACGTCGATAACCTCGCGACCCTGGCCCAGGTCTTGGCGTGGTCCGCGGTGCAGTTCGATATCCCTGTCACGCATCCGTTGGGCGACGCCAACGATTACCCCAACAACCGACTCAATACCGCGGGCATCGTGGCCCACAGCCAGGTTCAGCCGGGAGGGAAGTCCGACCCCGGCGTCTTTTTCCCGTGGGCCAAGGTCCTCAACGATACGAACGCCGTCATCGCCGCGTCCGTGCCCGAACCCACCACCGCCGCGCTGCTGTTGGCCACGGTTCCGCTGATGTGGTGTCGGCACCGCGCCGCCTGACTCCTTCACTCACTACCGGTCCAAAAAATAAACCGCGTGGCTTGCCCAAGGCGAGCCACGCGGTTTTGATATTGCGAGGGCATCTTGCGCCAATCTCAGGCGTCGCGTTCTTCTACCACGCGTTTGCGGTCGTTGTCGTACACGTAAACTTTGGCCTCGTCCGGCTCGGTCTTGGCACATTTCTTATGGCTGCCGTCGCAAAACGGCAGGTCCCGGCTCAATCCGCAACCACAGATCCAGACGGACTGCTCCTGCGGCGGAACTTCGATCGGGCCGGTGGCATCAAGGCGAACAAGACGGGGCATAGGCGGTTCCTTAAGGAAAAAGTGCGGGGTGAGAAGTATGAAATCAGAACGTGATATGTATAATCGGGCAGTTGAAAAAACAGATAGGCAACTTGATTCAACGCCGCGGTGGCCAAGGTGTTTTACATCATAATAGGCCGCGGATGGGTCAACGTCCCATCGCCACCTATGGGGCAGTGCAATAGTTTGCTTTAAAGTGGGGCGGGCATCTTTCCCGCCCTCGGCCCGAAGGGGTGAAACCGCAACTTCGAGCTACGCCCTTTCCTTGGCCTGGGTGGGGATGCATCTCGTCGGTACTCAAAGTTTCGGGTGCACGTCCTGGTTCGGGATGTAGTCTTCGTTGATCCACTCGATCACCGCGGCGTGGCCCATGGATTCCGGGTCGTCGGTGAGGTAGCCCGGCACGACGTCGAGGACTTTAAACCCTTGCCGCAGCTGAAAGCTCAGCGTCGGATCGCCGATTTCGCCCGCCACGACTTTTTTTACATATTCTGCCGGGCTGAGCTGATCGGCATGCTGGTGGTAGTGACGGATTCGCGCCATCGCGCGGATGCGGCGGAGGTTCAGGTCCACGGTCAGCTGCCGCCGGGCGGCGTAAAACATTTTGCCGATGCCGTGTCCCTGCGCGTCGGCATCCACCATGACGTCGGCCCCGTAGAGCGTGCGACCCGTCGGGTCGTGGGTGCGGAAGCTGCCGTCGCCGGTGACCTGCTTCCAGGTGTGTCCGTGGCCGTAGTCTTCCCACGAAATGATCAGCGACGCGGCGTAGCCCACGACGCGGTCGGTCGGGGTCTCAACCGCCACCATCTGCCCCCGGGCAAAATGATCCAGCTGCGACTGCAGCGAGCGGCGGGTCCACGGCGGCATCTGCGGGTACAGCGCCGTGCCGATCTCCGCGATCCGGGCGAAATCGCGGACCGCCAGCAGGCGGATCTGGATGCCGTGAAGGGAGTTATCGAGGTCCATGGTGTCTCGCGGCGTCGGGATCGATCCTGTTGAACTCCGCCCGTGGCGGGGGCCGATTCTGCCGGCGATTAGAGCGAGACGATTTCCAGGTCTTCGTTGATCTGTTTCATGGTGCGTGCGTCGTTGAGCGGCAGCACCGTGCCGTCGTTCCGCGACCGGCGGAGCAGGTCCATGTCCAGCTCGCCCAGGATCATCTGTTCGAGGTTGGCCATGCCTTCCGCCAGCACGCCGTCGCGGCCGAAGCCGAAGTCTGACGGCGAGAGGATCGCCGCCTGCCCGTAATTCAGCGACACCGCGGGGATCATGGGCAGGCTGCCCACCGTCCCGGAATGGATCACGTACATCTGGTTTTCGATCGCCCGGGCCTGGGCGCAGTAGCGCACCCGCAGAAAACCTTTGCGGTCGTCGGTGCAGGAGGGCACGACGAGGATGTCCGCGCCTTTGAGCGCCGCGGCCCGGGCCAACTCGGGGAACTCGACGTCGTAGCAGATGTTGACCGCGATCCGCCCGAAGTCGGTCTCGAAGACCCGCAGCTTGGTGTGCGGCGAGACGTGCCACTCTTCTTTTTCAAAGCGGGTCATGTGCAGCTTGCCCTGCACCTCCCATTCGCCGTTGGGCGCGTAGACGTAGCATTCGTTGTAGAGGGTCTCCATGTCCGGCGGATCCATCGCGGTCAGCGTGCCGCCGACGATGTACATGCCCGATTTCTTGGCCAATCGTTGAAACATCTCGACGATGCGGCCTTCGAGTTTCGCGAGGTGGCGCACCTGCCGGTCAAACGGCTCGTCGCGTTTTTCCAAAGTCGTGAGCAGCTGACACGTGAAATACTCGGGGAACACCAGCAACCGGCAGTGGTAATCCGAGGCGGTATCGACCAGCCCCTCGACCTGCGCCTCGAATTCCTCGAAGCGGGCGACCGGGCGGATGAAGTACTGGCAGGAAGCGACACGGATGCGTTGAATAGACATGCGTCGATAATAAACGGGAATGCTCCCACCCGCCTGCCCCTTGGTCAGCCCCGCGTTGCAAAGGCTCTCGGGCTTTCGGCTGCGCTGCCCGAGGGTGGCTGTCAGAGTTCGCATCATTCATTGGATCCCCCTGAAGTCTGAATCTAGGGACTTAAATGCGGATGATCGATATTTTTACGGTTTGCTTCCCAACCGTTGCGCCCCGGTCGGTATAGTGAATGGGTCGATCTGCCGGGTCGGCCACGACCTGTCGTTTTAATCACTATTTATCCGCGGAGGGGTCCGTCGCTTTGAGACGTAGCCGTAAACCCATCGTGATCGCGTCGCGCACCAGCCGTCTGGCGCGGGTCCAGGCGGAGACCGTCGCCAAAGCGCTGCAGAAAATCCATCCGCAGCTCGAAGTCGATTACCACTGGGTGGTCAGCGAAGGCGACCGCGTGACCGAGGGCTCGCTGGCGGAGGTCGGCGGTAAGGGCTTGTTTACGCAAAGCGTCGATCAGGCGGTCGCCTCGGGTCAGGCCGACGTCGCGGTGCACAGCCTCAAGGACCTGCCGGTGGACCCCTCCGAGGCGATCCCCGGGCTGGTGCTGGCGGCCGTGCCCAAACGCGCGGTGGTCAACGACTGCCTGATCACCTCCGGCAACTTCCGCGGCCTGGGCGACCTGCCCGCCGACGCGGTGGTGGGCACCAGCAGCCCCCGGCGGGCGGCGCAGCTCCGGCATTTCCGCGCGGACCTCGATGTCCGGCTGCTGCGGGGCAACGTCGATACCCGGCTGAAAAAAGTGCTCGCCCCCAACGGTCCCTACGCCGCCGCACTGCTCGCCGTCGCCGGCCTCAAACGCCTGGGTCTGCGTGATCACATCCAGCGGCCGTTGCCGCTAGAGCAGATGCTGCCCGCCGCCAGCCAGGGTGCGATCGGTTTGCGCTGCCGCGCCACCGATCACGTCACGCTGACCCGCTGCCTTCCGCTGAATTCTGCCGCGAGTTCCACCGCAGTGATGCACGAGCGGGAGCTGGTCCGTCTACTGGGGGCCGACTGCTATTCACCGATTGCCGTGCTCGCCGAGCCGGTCGATCCCGCGGAAACCCAGGCGAAGCGCAACGCCGATTCGCACTGGTTCCGCCTCCGCGTGCGGGTGTGCTCGGCCGACGGCCGCACCGTGCTGGCGGTGGACGAGCGCTGCAAAACCGGCGAGATGCGCCGACTCGTCAAAGACGTCGCCAAACGCCTGATGAACGATGGCGCACGCCGGCTGCTGCAGGACGCCGGCCGCGTGGTCATCCCCCCCGTGGGGCCGCCCCGGCCCTCGCCGCCATCCCCGGGTGCCGCCGCGGCGGCCGGGTCCGAGGTGGGTTCTGGTGCCGTGACTCTTCCTTCTACGGCCGCCGGGAAAGGTCGGCCTCACCACCTCAGGGCCGCCATCCCCGCCGAGTGACGTGTGGGTTCGTCATACGCCGGTCTCGGTGGCTTAACCATGAAGTCGCTCGGTGTTTCGCGGATCGCTCGTCCGTGTTGACCACGGCTGTCGCGGCAAGGGGTCGGTTCGGACAATCGGCCAAGTGAATCGGGTTTCGTGAGTCGCGCCCGGCGATGGTTTGCCGCAGAGGGATGCGCTTCTGACGCGTCGTCCGGGCACCGCCCGAAGTCCCGCGGTGTCTCACTCTCGGGCCCGACGACGAGTAAGACGCCGATCCCGCCCGAGAATTGACGGGACCCTCCCCCGGGTCCGCCCCACCTGCGGCAAGACGCCGCGGGCGTTATACTCCTCGATTCGCAGCCGACCGCCGCGATTGATCTTTATCCTGACTCCGCTCCACCCCCTGCTCCGGAGATTGACCGTGGCCGACCGTCGCCCCACCTTTGGTGGCAACTGGAAAATGAACCTGCACACCGACGAGGCCCGCCGCTTGGCCGGGAACTTGGCTCAGCAAGCAGGATCCGACACCGACGCCGGCCCCGAGGTCACCGTCTTCCCCGCATTCCCCTACCTCGCCCTGGTCGCCGCCACCCTCCGGGACGCGGGGTCGTCGATTAAAATCGGTGCTCAGGACGTGTATCCCGCCGCCAACGGGGCCTACACCGGCGAAGTCTCCCTATCCATGCTCCAGGACCTGGGGGTCCACACCGTGCTGGTCGGGCACTCCGAACGCCGCCACGTCATCGGCGAAAGCGACGTGCTGGTGAATCAAAAACTTCGGGCCACCCTCGACGCCGGCCTGGACGTGGTCCTGGCCATCGGCGAATCCCTCGAGCAACGCGAAGCCCACCAGACCGATGCGATCAACGCCGGCCAGCTCGGCTACGGCCTCGCCGGCGTGTCCGCCGCGCACATGTCACGCGTGACCATCGCCTACGAACCGGTCTGGGCCATCGGCACCGGCAAGACCGCGACCCCCGGAGACGCCCAGCAAGCCCACGCCGCGATCCGCAGCCACGTCGCCCACCTCTACGATGTCTCCGTCGCCGACGCCGTCCGCATCCAGTACGGCGGCTCGATGAAACCCGCCAACGCCCCCGACCTCCTGGCCCAGCCCGATATCGACGGGGGGCTCATCGGCGGCGCCGCCCTCCAGGCCGACGACTTCCTCGCCATCCTCCAAGCGGCCCGCTAACCGCCCGCCCCCCCAAGGTTCCCATGAAGCCCTTCTTCCAATTTCTTATCGCTATCGCCGCCGCCGTCTTGATCACCGCGATCGGCTACCTCCTGTCCCTGGCCCTGGGCGTTGCGGGACTCGCCGGCTGGTTCGTCATCGTCTCAGTGTTCATGATGCTCGTCATCCTGATCCAGAAACCCAAGGGCGGCGGGCTCAGCGGCGCCTTCGGCGGTGCCGGCGGCTCCGACACGTCCTTCGTCGGCGCCAAGGTCGGCGACGTGCTGACCCTCGTCACCGTCAGCTTTTTCGTCGCGTTCATCGGCCTCGCGATGCTGCTGACCTGGACCATCAACCCCGTCGAAAACCGCCGCCAAGGCCGCCTCTCTCACCGGACCCGACGCCCCCGCCACCACCTCGGCCCCCGCCGATCCCACCGATGACGCGGCCCCCGCCCCGACGGCCACCCCTCCCGTCACCGACACGCCCGCTTCCGACGCAGACCCCGCGGACAACACCGCCGCCGGCATCGGCGCCGACCTCGCCGCCGAAGTCCTGGATCCCGAGCCCGCCCCCGCCCCCGCCCCCGCGAACGATCCCGCCGAGTAATCCCCCTCGGCCTCGCCGGCGGCTCGCACTTCGGACCTGATCCCGCGTCCACCGATCACCCCCATCATTTCGCTTCCGGCCCGGCTTTTTCCCCTCGCTTCGCAACTTCGGAGTCCCCCCTTGATCCGATCCATGACCGGTTACGGCAGCGCCTCGGCGGACGCCCAGGGCGTGCAGTTCACCCTCGAACTCCGCAGCCTCAACAACCGCTATCTCAAAGTCACCACCCGCCTGCCCGACGAAGTCGCCGGCCTCGAAGCCCACCTCGAAGCCAGCCTCCGCAAGCGGGTGCACCGCGGCACCTTCGCCCTGACGCTCAAAATCAAGGTCACCGACGCCGCCGCCACGTCCGACATCAACGACCAGGCTTTGCTGACCTACCTCGACCACCTCGAAACCGTCCGCAACAAGGTGGGCGACAAATCGGTGCAGATCGATCTCACCCAGCTGTTGGTCCTGCCCGGCGTGCTGCAGCCGTCCAACGACGATGACGCCCTTTTGGCCAAAGCCCGCGCCAGCGTCCCGGACCTTCTCGAAGAAGCCCTGGCCCGGCTCATCGAGATGCGCACCGCCGAGGGGCAAGCCCTGGCCGACGACCTGCTGCATCAGCAGGAAAAACTCCGCGAGCAGGTCACACTCATCAAGTCCCGCGCCCCGGTGGTGCTCGACGAATACCACCACAAACTGACCCAGCGCATCGGCGAACTCACCGCCAAGGCCAAGCTCAAGGTCGACGAACGCGACCTGATCCGCGAGATCGCCATCTACGCCGACCGCTCGGACATCAGCGAAGAAATCTCTCGCCTCACCGGCCATCTCGATCAGTTCTGTCTCATCGTCCGTGACGACGCCTCCGCAAACTCCCATCCGCCTGCCACCACCGAGCCCGCGGGCCGCACCCTCGATTTCATCGCCCAAGAGATGCTCCGCGAAGCCAATACGGTCGGCAGCAAAAGCAACGACACCGCCATCAGCCGGGCGGTCGTCGAAATGAAAAGCCGCATCGATCGCATCAAAGAACAAGTACAGAACGTCGAATGATCCACGGCGACATCGGTGGACCGACCCCGGCGGGTGGGTACCTGAACCGATCCGGGTCCGTTACCATGACCCAATCTCCGCATCCTGCCCCCCCCACTGCCCCCCCCGTCCCCCCGTCCCCCCCCGTCCATGAATGCACACTCGCGCCCGGCTCCGCAGACCAACCCCCATGCCGCGGACGTCGCGCCGCCCCGGCTTAACCCCGCCGGGTCCAACACCGCGATGACCGGCGAGCAAGTCGTGGATGTGCCCGCTTCGGCGGTGCCCTCGGCCTCCGAAGCCGCACTGGGATTGCCCGGCCGACCCCGCAAGCCTTCCGCCGCGGATCGGCAGACGTTCACGGCTGAAGAACTGGCGGTGGTGCTTTCGCATTTCGACCTCGGCCCTCTCGAAAGCGTCCACGAATTTCCGCGTGGCTCGCGTAAAGCACCGAAGCTGGTCATCATCAATCAGGACCAGGAGACGTTCTTGCTCAAGCGGCGTGCACGCGGACGGGACGATCCGCAAAAAGTGGCGTTCTGCCACGGGATTCAGCGTCACCTCGCGGGCCGGCAGTTCCCCCTGCCCCACCTCATCGGCACCCGCAGCGACAACAACTCGATGCTCAAATACGGGGGGGCGACCTACGAGCTGTTCGAATATATCCAGGGCGACGGCTACGACCAATCCCTCGAAGCCACCACCGAGGCGGGCCGAACCCTCGCGCTGTTTCACAAGCTCTTGGCCAATCATCAGCCGCAGTACCGCCCGTCCCGCGGTTCGTACCACGCTTCCAAATCCGTCAGCGCCGCGTGCAACGCCATCCCCACCACGCTGCTGCAAACCGAGCCCAAGGCCGACCGCCAGGAAATCACGCGGCTCACCCAGTTTCTGCACCAGGCCTACAAAGCCGCCGCCCGGACCGTCCACGAAGAGGGCTTGTCGAAATGGCCCACCAGTATCGCCCACTCCGACTGGCACCCGGGCAACATCCTTTTCCGCGGCCAGCGCGTCGTCGCGGTGATCGATTACGACGCCGCCCGGCTGCAGCAGCGCATCGTTGACGTGGCCAACGGAGCCCTGCAGTTTTCCATCATCGGCGGCGGCGACGACCCCAAGCGGTGGCCGGACTACCTGGACGAGTCGCGGTTCAAGCGTTTTTTGCGGGGTTACGACTCGGTCCCCGATGCCGTGCTCAGCCGGGCGGAGCTGCGCGTCTTGCCGTGGCTGATGATCGAGGCGCTGATCGCCGAGAGCGTAATCCCCATCGCCGCGACCGGGACCTTCGCCCGCCTGCCCGGCGGCCGCTTTTTGCCGATGGTCCAGCGTAAAGTTCAGTGGGTTCAGGACAACATCGACAAGCTCATCGCCGCGGCGGAAGAGTGACCCCTCGCCCCGAAAGGTTGATGCCGCCATGAAGATTTTTCCCGCCGCAGCTCCGCGTTGGTTTTGGGCAGGGATCGTATTCAGCGCGAGTCTGGCCTGCGCGGTGACGGGCCTGGCGCAGACCCCCCTCGAGCACTTCGCCCGGCTCAATGACCCGGACTTTGCGGCCCGCCACGCGGCCATGGACGCTCTGCTGGCCGACGCCGACCTCACCCCCGAGCAACTCGCGACGTGGCACGCCCAGGCGGAGAGCCTGGAGCAGCAACACCGGCTGCTGATCCTCGCCCGTCATCACACGCTCCGTCAACTGCGCGAAGAGCGATTCGGCCTCGAGGGTCCGGGCTCGCTGGGGGTGCTGCATAACATCTATGACCTGCCCCCGGAATTCGTCGCGGAGGCAGTCCCCGATGCTCTGGACCAGCCGATCGCAGCGAAGATTGATATCGGCCGCAATATCGATCCTGCGGAATTAAAGCTCGCCGGGGCGACTCCGGATCGCGTGTGTGCCTTGGTCACACGGGTCCTGCCGGGCTTCCCCGCCACGGGGCGGCTCCAGCCTCGGGACCGGATCGTGGCGATCGAGCAGCGACCGATCCCCGGCCCCGCCCCGGCCGCCCGGTTTGAAGCCATGATGGGGCAGTTTGCCGCCGGCCACGAACTGCAACTCACCGTCCTCCGCGACGGTCAGGCGGTCGAGGTCCGTGTCCCGTTGGCCAACGGCCGAGGCCTGCTGAACATGTACCGCTCCCCCACGTTTGCGTTGACCGACGAGTTCAGCGATCCGTGGCTCGCCCTCCGCGACCGTCTCTTTGCCGATCTCCTGCCTCCTTCCGCACATTCCGCCACCCCGCCGCCCCGGCGCGGGCCCCGGGCGATCTTTGACGCGCTGCGGTGAAGGCCGATTCAAACCGGGTCCGTGCATCCACCCCGGCTGCGGGCCGATGGATCTATCTCCATAAATTTGGCGGAGGGCGGAGGGCAAAGGGCAGGGGGCGGTACCGCAGCCCAATGCGATTTCGCGAACAAAACGGCTTGACATCCCTCCGCTTTGATAGTATTTTCTGTAAAGACTGAAATTACTGACCGGACGAATAACGATGAAACTCACGCCCGTGCAACAAAAATTCGTGCTTCACTGGGGCGAGATGGGCACCCGCTGGGGGATCAACCGGACGGTGGCCCAGGTCCACGCCCTTCTGTTTCTCGTCGAGCAGCCACTGAACGCCGACGATCTGGTCGAAACCCTCGGCGTAGCGCGGTCCAACATCTCCACCTCGATCAAAGAATTGCAGGGCTGGGGCATCGTCCACACCGCACCGGTCCTCGGCGAACGCCGCGACCACTTCGTCACCACCGCGGACGTGTGGGAGATGTTTCAGCTTATCCTGGACGAGCGTAAAAAACGGGAGATCGATCCGACCCTCGCGCTGTTGAAGGCCTGCGTCGAAGAAGCGGAGCAATCCAAGCGGGAAGGCCATGTCACCCGCCGGCGGCTGCGTGAACTACACGACATGATTCAGCATCTGAGCCGGTGGTACACCCAGATCCGTCTGCTTCCGACCGGGCACATGATCCGTTTTGTCAAGATGGGATCCAGGGTCGGCAAAGTACTGGGGCTCAGCGGCTGACCCGGAAGCTTTTCTTTCTTTTCCATGGGTATTTGATTATGGCCACGACCGTTCATCCCGATTTTGATTCCGCCGCCCGGTGGATGCCCCACGCGTTCTGCCTGCGGATCGTGACCGGGGTGCTGGCGGTGGCGATCTCGAGCCATTATGCCCTGCGGCTGATCGATGACCTCGGGGCCACGGGGGTCGCATTGCTCGGCGGGGCCGCGTGGCCTGGGGCATCCTGCTGGCGGTGCTGTGGAAGCTCAGCCCGTCGTCGATGCGTTGGGCGCGGCTGGACTGGGCTATCTGGACGATGACGGTGGGCAGTGTGGTGATGGCGATTGCCCTGCTGGTCTCTGATCTGACGTACCAAAGCTCGGAAGCAGTCATGCGTACTTCAGAGGAACTGAAGCTGTGGGTGTTGCTGGGCGGCTTGGCCGTGGCGGATGGGGCGATGGGGTGGGTGCTGACCCGCAACGCCCCGTCGGTGGGGATTAGTCGATTCCGCGCCGCGGCGATCTGGATCGGCGGCATGAACGGTTTTCTTCTGGCGGTGGCGGGCGGGGTGTGGTGTCTCGAAAGGAGTGGATGATGGGATTGTCTCTGACCATGACCGGCCGACTGGCGGACTGCGTGTTGCTCTCGTTTCGCACCCCCGCCGAAGCCGTGGCACCGCTGCTGCCCGACGGGTTGGAGCTGGTGACCCGCGGGCCGTGGGCGTTTTGGAACGTCGTCGCTTGCCGCGTCGAGGCGATGCGGCCGCAGGTCGCCGGGGTGTCGGCCCCCGCGATGGCGGGGGTGACCTACCACCACGTCGCCTACCGGTTGTTGGTGCAGGCGATGACCCACCGTGCCGACGTGCGTCGTGGGCTTTACTTTCTCCGCAGCGACGCCGACGCCCGCCTGCTGGGCAGCTTCGGCAACTGGACGACCGACTTTAAATTCCACCCCGCCACCATCGACCTCCGCGAACGATTCGATCGGCACCCCCCTCCCGCGTCGGCGTACCGGTTGGACGTGCAGACCGGCGACGGGCAGGCCGACGCATCGCTCGAACTCGGCCCCGACCCCGCCGCGCTCCAGCCCGCGTCGTGTTTTCCCACGCTGGCCGATGCGCGAATTCCTCAAGTACGAGCCGTTCGCCTACGCCGTCGGGGGTCAGCCCGGCCGGCGCCGGTTGCGGATTGCCTCGGTCCACCGCGACGAGTCGGCCTGGCGGGAGCGGGCCTGCACCGTACTCCATCACCGATTTGACTATTTAGATCGCATCACCCCGTCGGACTGTCACCTGGAACTGGCGACCCACGTCCGGCCGATGGATTACATATGGAAACTGGGCCAATCCGAACCCTTGCTCGGGCAAGGCTTGACCGATGACCAGGCCGTCGCGGCCACGCCGGTGGTCCGCTCGGCGGGATGAATCGACCCGGTTCGCAAATTGATCCCATTTTCATCCGGGAAGCCCTATTCTATAGCGATGAAATTCAGACTCCCCGGTGGCGGCTCGCGGCGTGGTGGTGGTGGTGGTGGTCGGCGCGGCTTCGGCGGCTCGATGAAGATGCGGCTGGGCATCGCGGTGCTCATCGCGATCGTCACGTTTGTCGGCTACCTGATGAACACCTCGACCAACCAGATCACCGGCGAAGCTCAACGCGTCGGCGGGATGACCCCGGAAAATGAGGTGCAACTGGGCCTGCAGGCGGCCCCCGAGATGGCGGCCCAGTTCGGCGGCCCCGCCCGCGACACCCAGGCCCAGGCCCACGTCGAGCGCGTCGGCCAACGCCTGGTCGCGGCCCTGCACGAGGTCTACGAACTTGACGACACGCCTTACCCCTTTACTTTTACGCTTCTGGAAGACGATGACGTGGTCAACGCTTTTGCCCTGCCCGGCGGGCCGACCTACATCACCGAAGCGCTCTACAAACGGCTCGAATCCGAGGGACAACTCGCCGGCGTGATGGGCCACGAGATCGGCCACGTGATCCACCGCCACGGTGCCGAGCGGATGGCCCAGCAGAATCTCAGTCAGGGGTTGGTGCAGTCCGTGGTGGTCGCCGCGGGCGATGTCTCCGCGGGCCAGGTCGCGGGGATGGTCGGCAACTTCATCATGATGAGTTACGGCCGAGACCAGGAGCTCGAATGCGACGAAGAGGGCATCCAACTCATGGTCGCCGCGGGATACGACCCCCGGTCGATGGCGGGGGTGATGCGTATCCTCAAAGAAGCCTCCGGCGGCGGTGGGGGCAGCCCCGAATGGGCCTCCAGCCACCCCGATCCCGGCAACCGGATCGAGCGCATCGACGATATCATCGCACAGATGTTTCCCGACGGCGTGCCCGACCATCTAGAGCCGTAAATGGGTCTTGCAGGATGGTGACCTGAGCCAAGGTCAAGATTATTAACGACGGCATCCTGCCGCGGGGCTAAGCTTTCGCCATGCCCACCACCCCTGTCAAACTGGTCGAGCCGGACCACCCGATTCTGCATCCCGCCCTGGATGCGGAGCAGATCGAGATCGTCGCGAGCTACGGCCGATGCTGCGACTACCAATACGGAGATAAGATATTTGAGCACGGCCAGCGCGATGCGCCGTTCGTCGTGCTCAAGTCCGGGCGGGTCGAAATCTTTGAATGCATGACGCCCGGCGAGCGGCGGCTGATTGCCCACGTGATCCCCGGCCGATTTATCGGTGACCTGTCGATGTTCACCGGCGAGCCGACCGTCGCCGAGGCCGAGGCGTCCGAAGCCTGCGAAGCCTTGATCCTGCAGCGTCCGATCTTCGCAAGCTCATCACCGAACACACCTACATCGGCGAGATCATCCTCAAGTGCCTGATCAACCGCCGCGATTGGCTGCGCGGCCAGGACCTGGGGGCGGTCAAGCTGGTCGGCTCGCGCTACGACGAGAACGTTTATGCCCTGCGTGACTACCTCCTGCGAAACGGGGTGATGCACCGCTTTCTTGATCTGGAGGAGGACACGGAGAGTATGACGCTGCTCGATGAGTTCGGTATCACGCCCGATCAGACGCCGGTTATGATTTGTGCCCAGGGGGTCGATCGCCGGCCGACGATCAAGGACGTGGCGCGGAAGCTGGGACTGGACCAGGAACTCGACGCGGAACACGTGTACGACGTGGTCGTGATCGGTGGCGGGCCCGGCGGGCTGGCGCTGCGGTTTACGCCGCGTCGGAAGGTTTGGACACGCTGGTGATCGAGTCGCGTTATCCCGGCGGGCAGGCGGGCGCGTCGGCGCGGATCGAAAACTACCTCGGCTTCCCGACCGGTCTTTCCGGCGGCGAGCTGACCGAGCGCGCGGTCCTGCAGGCCAAGAAATTCGGGGCCACGATCGTCAACCCCCGGCAGGTCATCGCGCTCGAAGCGGCCGACCACGTCAAGCGGCTGACGCTGGACGACGGCGACCAGGTGCGCGGCCGGGTGGTGGTGCTGGCCTGCGGTGCGGACTACCGCCGACTGGGCGGCTGCACCGACGCGTTTGAGGGCCGGGGGGTCTATTACGGCACGACCTACACCGAGACTGACCGTTATGCCGGCCACGACGTCGCGGTGGTCGGCGGCGGCAATTCCGCGGGCCAGGCGGCGGTCTTCCTCGCCAAGTCCGCCCGCCGGGTGTACCAGATCATCCGCAAACCGGACCTGTCCAAAGGCATGTCCCGCTACCTCGCCGACCGGATCGGAAAAACGCAGAACATCCAGCTCGTCGCCGAATCCGAAGTGGGTGACTGCCACGGCGACGAGGGCCTGCGCCGCATCGATATCCGTCCGATCGAGGGGGCCAGTGCTGATCGGCAGACGCTTGAGGTCGCGGCGCTGTTCGTCATGATCGGGGTCGACCCGCGGACCGATTGGCTGGACGGGTGCGTGGGACTCGACGAAAACGGCTTTGTGCTGACGGGGATGGACGCCGTGCCCCACCCCGCTTTCGCCGACCACTGGACCGATGCGACCCGCGCCCCGGCCCACCTCGAAACCACCCGCCCGGGGGTGTTGGCGGTCGGCGATGTCCGCTCGGGATCGACCAATCGCGTGGCGGCCGCCATCGGCGAGGGGGGGATGGCCGTGACCTTCTGCCACCGCATGCTGGCGAAGATGCCGCAGCTCTAGCGGCCCTGCAACGTGACCCTCCGGCCTACCGGCGCGATGCTCCATGGGCTAACCCACCCCGGGTTCCCGCAACTCGGCGATCGACCTCACCACCCGGTCCGGCAGAATCTCCGAATCCTCCGGCAACGTCTTGCCTTCCCAGTCGTTCCAGATCCCCCGCATCCCCAGCTGCTGGGGGGCCGCGACTTCCCACGCCAGATTATCGCCCACACACCACGACCCCTCGGCCGGGGCGTCGCACGCCGCCAACGCTTGCTCAAACACACGGGGGTCGGGCTTGCCGAAACCCAGCTCGCCCTCGATCAGCACCGCCCGGAAATACTGTGTGAGATCAAAGTGCGCGACCTTGTCCCGCTGGGCCTGCGCGTCGCCGTTGGTAATCAGGGCCAACGGCACGCCGTCTTTGACATAGCCACTGAGCGTTTCGAGGGCTCCGGCAAACGGCCGCATCGAACTTACGCGGTGATCGCTGTAATGCTCGGCAAACCGCGTGGCGAAGGGGTAATCGTCGATGCCCAGTTCCAGCAAGCCGTGATGGGTCACTTCCACCCGGGACCGCTGCACGTCCAGCCGCCCCGCCAGATTGCGGTCCGGGTCGGCCCAGTACCACGCCCGCGCCTGGTCCAAAATCGGGTCGAAGACTTCCGCGGGTTGGCCGATCTCTGATTCAAACGCCTTGGCGGTCAGCCGCCAGACCCGCGTAGCGCTGCGCGTCGTATCGAGGATGGTGTCGTCGAGGTCAAACAGGATGGCGCGGGGCAGCGGTGGCATGTTTTTACTGTAGCCCATCGGCCCGCAGATGAACCGGGACGCTTCGGCGTCGGGCCGACAAGCCCCCCGCCGCCTAAGCCGCGCGGCGGTACGGACGGTCATCTACCCTGCCGCGCTGGGTCGGCGTCTCGGACACGGAGGGCAGGCGAAAAGCTTCGGGGCGCCGAGGGGCAATCACTTCATCGACGTGCAACAACCGCCGGGGCTGGCGCTGCACCTCGGCGATCAGGGTCGAGGTGTTGACCGCACATTCGTGACGCCTCTGCAGGATCAGCACGACCGCCTCGCCGCCGAAAAGCACCAGCAAGGCCCCCACCGTTAAGCCGATGCACCCCGCGGCATCAAACTTGGCGGCCTGCCAATCCTGCCCCATCATCGCGCCCGCCGGCAGCGGCACCGGTGGACCCGACCGGGCCGTACCGAAAGCAGAGGCCAAATGGTTGCTCTCGAAGGGGGCTTGCAAACTTAACCGGGCGGCTTCCGCAAGGGGCCACGTCCCGCTTGCGGAAGGCCCGCCGCTTAGCCACCCCGCCGCCGCCTCATTATCGCGGTCGTCCGTCACGCGGGATCGAACCTCGCCCACCCCCTCATCCACCAGCGCGAATATCGAATCCCAGCCTGCCGTAGCCACGCGAAACGCCGGTGCTTTCGCCGCGTCCATTGAAGCCGAGGTCGATGATGAAACCGCCGTGCCGGGCATCGCGTCGTCCAACACCGTCACGGTGTAGCTCGGCCCCGCAGGTCCCGCCTGGCAACCGATCATCGTGCACGCCCACACCATCATCCCCAGCCCCAGGCTCAACCACACCGTCGCTTCACGCTCACTGGTCATCGTTCGGATCCTTATAGTTTCTGCGTCCGCCCGTCCGCGTCGGCCGGGGCAAGAAAACTATCGGATCGACCCCTGCCCCCCGGCAAGCCTCGCCGAGGGTGCACCTTATCGGAAGTCCCGCCCACTCCGATTCCGCATTCGCTCCGCCGAATCTTTGGCTATCGGACGTGCCGAACGCGGCCTTTGCGGCATGAAGCTCTCGTGGCCTAACCCGTCGCCAACCGCCGGGCGTGGCACAGGGCAATCGCGATGGCGTCCGCGACGTCCGGCGGGCTCGGCGGCTCCGCCAACCGACATTGTGCCTGAATCGAGAGCTGCATCTGCTGCTTGGTCGCGTGGCCGTTGCCGGTCAGCGACTTCTTGATCTCCGTCGCCGCCAAATGCTCGATCGGAAGTTTCGCCGCCGCCCCGCACATCAGGATGACCCCCCGTGCGTGCCCCATCAGGATCGCCGTCCGCGGGTGGGCATAGTGAGCGTACAACTGCTCCACCGCCATCCGGTCGGGCTTGACGTTCGCGATGAGCTCGGTCAGATCGTTGCGCAATTGCACCAATCGCGCTTCCATCGGCTGCTTGGCATCCAACCGGAAAATCCCGCCCTCGACCAGCGTCGGCTCGATCGCGCCCGCCGTTAGGTCCACGACGCCGTAACCCGTCAGCCGCAGCCCCGGATCGATGCCCAGTACGCGGGTGAAGCCTTCGCCCATGCGTGCTAGTCTATTTGATCCCCCACCCCGCAGGACCCCAAGCCACGGAGGGCTTGATTCTTGGCCAAACGCCGCATCCCATCCGACGACGATTCTCTATTTGAAGACGGCGTCGCCTCGACTTACCTCGAAGGCCGCGCCGCCGACGCCCCCGCCCCGGACAATGGCAAGACGCCGCCGCCCCGGCCTCCCCGCGACCGCCAAGGCTTCCGGGCAACGGCGACGGCCACGATCCCCGTCGCTCTCCACGAGGCCGCCCAGTCCCGCTACCTCAACTACTCCCTCTCGGTCATCACCAGCCGGGCCCTGCCCGACGTCCGCGACGGACTCAAACCCGTCCAGCGGCGCATCCTCTACACCATGTGGCAGCAACGCCTCCTGGCCGAAGCCAAGCCCCGCAAGTCCGCCACCGTCTGCGGCGCGGTCATGGGCAACCTCCACCCCCACGGCGACTCGGCGATCTACGACGCCCTGGTCCGCATGGCCCAGCCCTGGGTCATGCGCGTCCCCCTGGTCGAGGGCATCGGCAACTTCGGCAGCCTCGACGGCGATAACCCCGCCGCCTACCGCTACACCGAATGCCGACTCACCCCCGCCGCCACCCCCCTGCTCGACGACATCGCCCACGACACCGTCCCCTTCCGCCCCAACTACGACGGCACAAAGACCGAGCCCGTCGTCCTTCCCGCACGGCTGCCCAACCTCTTGGTCAACGGCAGTTCCGGCATCGCGGTCGGCATGGCCACCAATATCCCGCCCCACAACCTCACCGAAACCTGCAAAGCCTGCCTTAAACTCTTGGCCGACCCCGAGATCAAGGACTATCCAGCTCGTCGCCAATGACGCCGTCCAAGGCCCGGACTTCCCCACCGGTGGCCAGATCATCAACACCCGCGACGAGCTCCGCGAGATCTACAAAACCGGCGGCGGCAGCATCAAACTCCGCGCCACCACCCAGCTCGATCCCAAGCTCGCGACCAAGACCTCCAAAACCCTGCAGATCACCGCCGTGCCCTACGGCGTCAACAAGTCCAACCTCGTCGAACAGATCGCCCAGATCGTCATCGACCGCAAGATGCCGTTGCTGCTGGACGTCAGCGACTTCTCCACCGACGAAGTCCGCATCGACCTCACCCTCAAGCATGATGCCGACGAGGCCAAGGTCCTGGCCTACCTCTACAAACACACCGCCCTCCAGACCAACTTCAACGTCAACCTCACCTGCCTGATCCCCACCGAGAACCCCGAAGTCGGCGCTCCCGCGAAACTCGGGCTTAAGGAAATCCTCTGGCATTTCCTGCACTTCCGTCTGAACGTCGTCACCCGACGCCTCGAAAACGAACTCGCCGGCCTCGAAAAACGGATCCACATCCTGCAGGGCTTCGCCCTCATCTTCGACGCCCTCGATGAGATCATCAAGATCATCCGTGCTTCTGACGGCAAGGCCGATGCCGCGGCCAAGATCATGGCAGGTTCGATCAGCTCGACGCCGACCAGACCGACGCCATCCTCGAACTCAAGCTCTACCGCCTGGCCAAGCTCGAAATCAACCTCGTCACCGACGAACTCAAAGAAGAAACAGAAGCGTGCCCGCGAGATCAAAAAACTGCTGAACGACGACACCAGCGACCCCGCGACTTCCGGCCGATGGGGCATCGTCCGCGAGGAAATCGAGGACATCATCGCCCAGCACGGCAAGACCCCGGCCGCCAAACGCCGCACCACGATCGAAGCGGTCACCGACGAGCCCGAATACGCCGCCGAGGATTTCATCGTGGCCGAAGACTGCCACGTCCTGGTCACCGCCGACGGCTGGGTCAAACGCCAGAAAGAAATCAAAGAGCCCGGCAAGTCCCGCATCCGTGAAGGCGACCGCGTGCTGGCCTGCGTGGCGGGATCGACCCGCGCGACCCTCGGCTTCTTCTCCAGCCTCGGCACCTGCTACACCGCACGTTTCATCGACCTGCCCGCCTCCACCGGCCACGGCGAACCCATCCAGAAACTCTTCAAACTCAAAGACGGCGAACGCATTGTCGCCGCGCTCTCCTTTGACCCCCGCACGTTAGAACACGGCGACGAAGAACTCCTCGAAAACCCCAAAAAACCCGAGCAATGCCCCTGGACCCACGGCTTCGCCGCCACCACCGACGGCTACGCCCTGCGCTTCGGCATCGCCGGCTTTGCCGAGCCCTCCACCCGGTCGGGCCGACGCTACGCCCGCCCCGCCAAAGGCCAGTCCGTTGTCGGCTTCACGCCGATCCACGGCCAGCGAGACCATCCTCGCGGTCTCCGCCGACTGCCGCGCCATGGTCTGCCCCGCCGACGAAGTCAACTACCTCTCGGGCCCCGGCAAGGGCGTGCAACTCATCAAACTCGGCCCGCTCGACAAACTTTTAGGCTTCAAAGCAAGCGTCGCCGACCGCGACCTGCTCACCGTCGAAACCAACCGCGGGGCCCAGAAAACCATCAGCACCGTGAAGTACCGCACCACCGCCCGCGGCGGCCGCGGCACCGAAATCCAAAAGAACGGCAAGATCGCCCGCATCATCCAAGACGATGTCCCCGCCCCGCCGGCTCTCGAAAGTTGATCACCATGTCGAGCATATCAACGCCCAGACGCCCAGACGCCAAGACGCCAAGCAAGGCCCAGAACCATTTTTGTCTAGGCCTGAACATCAGATCGGCCACCCGATACCGTCGGGACCGATTGACGAAAAACAATCGTGTTCTGGCTCCGTTCCAAATGCCTTCCTTGGCGTCTTGGCGTCTCTGCGTCTTGGCGTTTTTCCCCATTCCAGACCAAGCCCCATGACCTATTCCGCCGACCAACTCGACGTCCTCCAAGGCCTGGAAGCCGTCCGCAAACGGCCGGGCATGTACATCGGCGGGGTCAACTCCGCGGGCTTGCACCACCTGGCCTGGGAAGTCCTGGACAACTCCGTCGACGAGGCCATGAACGGCCACGCCAGCGAGATCATCCTCACCCTCCACGCCGACGGTGACACCCTCACCGTCGCCGACAACGGCCGCGGCATCCCCGTGGATAAAAACAAAAAAACCGGCAAGACCGGCCTCGAACTCGTGCTTACCGAACTCCACGCCGGCGGCAAATTTCAGAACGACGGCCAGGGCAACTACAAAACCTCCGGCGGCCTCCACGGCGTCGGCGCCTCGGTCGTCAACGCCCTTTCTAAAAAACTCACCGCCGTGGTCAAACGCGACGGCAGCGAATACAAAATGGAATTCGCCAAGGGCCAGCCCACCACCAAACTCCTCAAAAAGAAGGGCCAAGCCCGCGGCACCGGCACCACGATCACCTTCACCCCCGACCCCACCATTTTCCCCAGGACCCAGTACAACCCCGACACCCTCCGGGCCCGACTCGAAACCGTCAGCTTCCTGCACAAGGGCGTCCGGATCACCTTCGTTGATGAGGTCAACAACACCCGCGTTTCGTACCAGCACGATAACGGCATCGCCGACTACCTCGGCGAAGTACTCAAAGAACGCCACGCCCGCCCGATCCACGACGACGCCTTCCGGTTCGAAAAAGAGAACGGCCCGCCGGGCAACGAACGCATCGAGATGGTCCTGCAGTGGACCGAGTCCACCGACGAACACGTCCGCAGCTATGTCAACGGCATCACCACCGCCGCCGGCGGCTCGCACGAAAACGGCCTCCGCGCCGGACTCATGAAAGCCGTCCGTAACTACATCGACACCCACAGCCTCACGCCCCGCGGCGTCAAGATCACCCCCGAAGACATCCGCGAAGGCCTGGTCGCCATCCTCTCGGTTTTCATCGCCGACCCACAGTTTCAGGGACAAACCAAAGACCGACTCAACAATCCCGAAATCCAGTCGGTGGTCGAAGGGGCTCTCCGGCCGGCCTTGGAGCAATGGCTCAACAGCAACGCCTCGATCGCCGAGCAGATCGTCGCCCGCATCATCGCCGCCAGCCGTGCCCGCGCCGCCAGTCGCGCCGCGTCGGCCTCGATCTCACGCAAGAGTGCGACCAACCGCCTGACCCTGCCCGGCAAACTCAGCGACTGCTCCGCGTCGGGACGCGGCGACTCCGAACTCTTCATCGTCGAAGGTGATTCGGCCGGCGGCAGCGCCAAACAGGGCCGCGATCGCACCCATCAGGCCATCCTCCCGCTCCGTGGCAAGGTGCTTAATACCGAAAACGCCAACCTCAAGAAAGTGCTGGACAACAAAGAACTTTCCGATCTGGTCACCGCCATGGGCTGCGGCATCGGCGGCGCCTTCGATCCCTCCAAGCTCCGCTACCAACGCATCATCCTGCTCGCCGACGCCGACTCCGACGGCCACCACATCACGACGCTGCTGCTCACGTTCTTCTACCGCCACCTCAAACCGTTGATCGACGACGGCCGGGTATTCATCGCCGTGCCCCCGCTGTTCCGCATCGATATCGGCAAGGAAACGCACTGGGCGACGGACGAGGACGATCGGATCCGCATCCTTGCGGAACACACCGGCCGGGCCGTACCCGAAATTACGCGTTTCAAAGGTCTCGGCGAGATGATGCCCAAGACCCTCTGGGAAACGACTCTCAATCCCAAGACTCGCCGACTGCTTCAGGTCCAGGTGGACGACCAGCTCGAAACCGATCGCGTGATGAGCGACCTGATGGGTAAAGACCCCTCCGCCCGCTTCCGCTTCATCATGGACCGGGCCGAGGACGCCGAAGAAATCGACGTCTGAAACGTCTACCAAAGCGATTCAGCCGCTCACGACGCTGCTGACCGAAAAGATCGGCAGCAGCAGCGCGATCGCCACAAAGCCCACGATCCCGCCCATGACCGCCACCATCGTGGGTTCGATCAGGTTGGTGGTGGTCTTGATCTGCTCGTCGAATTCCTCTTCCGTGAAGTACGCGATCTTATCCATCGTCTTGCCCAGCCGACCCGACTTCTCGCCGGCATAAATCATTTGCGACACCGAACGCGGGATCAGCGATGACTCGAACAAGGTGTCCGACAGCTGTGCGCCCTGCTGCAGACTATCGTGGGCTTTGTCCCATAGCTCTTCAAACAACGCGTTGCGGGTCACGTCCCGCACGATGTCGATCATGTCCAACACCGGCACGCCGGCATTGATCATCGTGCCCATGGTCCGCGTCGCGCGGGTGACGTAGAGCTGCCGAAACAGCGGGCCAAAGATCGGCACGGTGAGTTTCACCCGGTCAAACAAATACCGCCCCGCCGCGGTACGCAAACCAAACACAAATCCCGCGACACCCGCTGCCCCCACGATTAGCCACATGTACCAGTAACCCATCAACGAATCGCTGATGAACATCAGCATCCGGGTCGGTAGCGGCAGAGCCGCGCCCTTGGATTCGAAGATCGTGGCGAAGCGGGGCAACACCCACACCAATAGGCCGACCGTCACCGCCAGGACCATCACCAGCATTACCGCGGGATAGGTCAGCGCCCCCTTGATTTTTTTATACGTCTGATATTCCTTGCCGAGGTATTGGCTGATGCGCTCGAGCATCGGCCCCATGGTGCCCGACAGTTCCGAAGCTCGCACCAGGCTGACCATGATGGGCGGGAACACCTTGCCGTGACTGCCCATGGCCTTGGAGAGTTCGCCGCCCGCTTCCACCTGGCTCGCCACGTCTTCGACCACCCGCTTGAGTTCTTCGCTGTCGGCCTGGTCGGCGATGCAGTGCAGCGCCTCGCTGATCGGCACGCCGGTATCGACCATCACCGCCAACTGGTGGGCAACCGAAATAATCTGCGTGCGCGTGATCTTGCCCCCCCGCGGGGAGAACGGCCGCGGCTTGCCTTTGGCCTTCCCCTCATCACCCGCGGCCGCTCGGCCCTTGGCCTCTTCAAGCTTCACGATGAACCAGCCGTCGGCCCGCAGCTGCCCGCCCGCCGCGGCGAGCGAGTCGGCCGAAAGGGTGCCGGCATTCAGAACGCCCGAGGCGTTTCGCGGCTTTATAAGTAAAATGTGGCATGGCAATGATCGTGAAGCAGCGTGCGGTCAGGCTGCGGTGGCTTTGAACAGTTCTTCTAGCGTGGTCAACCCGGCGCGGACTTTGTCGATGCCGTCCTGCCGCAGCGTGGTGTACCCGCCGGCCTGATTGACGTGCCGTCGGAGTTCCTGCAACCCCGCCCCGCGGCTGATTAAGTCCAGGCATAAGTCATCGGGCACCATCAACTCGTAGATCCCCAGCCGACCGGAATATCCGGTGTCACGACATTTGGCGCAGCCCACGCCGTGATACACCGTCTCCAGCGGCGGGTCGCCTACCGGCACAAGTTGCGTGAGGGTCCGCTCGACGCTGTGGGTCAGCGGCAGCGGTTCTTTGCAATGTGGGCAAATCTTGCGGACCAACCGCTGGGCCTGCACGCCCCGTATCGAAGCCGCCACGAGGTAAGGCTCGACGCCGACGTTATAGAGCCGGGTGATCGCCGACGGCGCATCGTTGGTGTGCAACGTGGAAAGCACCATGTGACCCGTCAATGCCGCCTGGGTCGCGATGCGGGCGGTTTCCTGGTCGCGGATTTCGCCGAGCATGATGATGTCCGGGTCCTGCCGCAGCAAGGAACGCAACGCCCCGGCAAACGTGAAGCCGGCTTTGTCGTTGGTCTGAAACTGGTTAACGCCCTGCAGGTTGTACTCGACGGGGTCTTCGACGGTGGAGATATTGACCGACTCATCGTTGAGTTCGTTGAGGCTGGCGTAGAGCGTGGTGGATTTGCCCGAGCCCGTGGGGCCGGTGACGAGAAACACGCCGTTAGGCTGCTTGATCGTTTCGCGGAAGGTCCGAAGCATTGCCGAGCTGAAGCCCAGGGCATCGAGGCGGGTCATCGCGTTCCGGGTATCGATAATCCGGATAACGACTTTTTCCCCGAATTTGCCGGGACAGGTCGATACGCGAAGGTCGATCTGCCGCTTGTCGATGACGATCGTGATGCCGCCGTCCTGCGGCACGCGGCGCTCGGAGATGTCCAGGCCCGCCATGATCTTGATCCGGCTGACCACCGCTGGCAGCATCGAATGCGGCGGCGTAAGCTTTTCGTAAAGCCGGCCGTCCACGCGGTAACGGACCCGCAGACGGTTGTCGTCGGGCTCAATGTGGATGTCGCTTGCGCCGTCCTGCACCGCGGCATAAACGATGTAGTTCACCAGCTTGATGACCGGCGATTCGGAAGCCGAACCTTCGAGGTCCGACAGATCGGTGACCTGCTTTTCGACCACAGAGAGGTCGGTCTCGCTCGACCTCGCCCATCATCTGATCGATAATGAAAACGTTGTCGTCGGGCAGCAGGCTGGCGGCGGTTTCGTCGATGTCCGCGGCCGTGGTCGCAACGACCTGGATACTGTGGCCGGTGAGGCGTTCGATTTCCTCGACCAGGAATACATTGGTCGGCTCGGCCAACGCGACGGTCAGCTTGTTTTCGATCAGAAACAAGGGCAGGGCGTGTTGCTTGGTGATGAACTCGCGATCGAGCAGTTCGATGACTTTAGGGTCCGCGTGCTGCGGAGTGAGGCGAGTGAAAGGCAAGCCGTACGCGCCCGCCAAGGTCGCCATCACCTGATCCTGAGTGACAAACTCCAGCTCGACCAGCACCTCGCCCAGCAATTTCCGATGGCCGGAAGATTTCTGGTAGACCAGTGCCTTCTTGAGCTGTTCGTCGGTGATCGTGCCCTGCTCGAGCATCAGATCACCCACGCGGGGCGGCGCGGTGGCGGGCGGCGGGTTGGTTTTGAGATCGACCATGATGATTATTTCAGGCTGGTGATAGCGTTTTTAATGCCGACGTGAGACTCAAGACGGCCGTCCAGACGGGTCGCACGAAGCACGTCACGCAGGAACTCCGGCGGGTTGGCCAGTCGAACCTGTCCCAGTCGTTCGATGGATTGTTCCTGCAACCAGAGCAATGCTTCCAGACCCTGCGAATCGATACTTTCAAGCCCCGACAATTCGATCACAAAGTCACGGATATCCGCGTCCAGGCGGTCAAGTAGTTCCCGCCGAAACCGATCGGTTTCGCCACGTGACATCTCGCCGTTCAGACTCAGGACGGTCATCTGGTCTCGATCTTCGTGCTTCATTTTCATGACGATTCCTCGATCATTGGGTCATCCCGGAGTTGTTGGTCGTGGTGCTGGCTTAGCAGGTCGAAGAACGGCGTAAAATCCAGGGTGACGAATATCTCGGCAAGTTCCGGATCAAACTGCTGGCCGGCGCAATCTCGGATTTCTTTCAGCACCACATCGTGGCTCAAAGCCGAGCGATACGTGCGGTTAGAACTCATCGCGTCAAAAGCATCGCAAAGGCCGATGATGCGGCCGAAGATGGGGATCTCTTTTCCCGCGAGACCTTCGGGATACCCTTTCCCGCTCCACTGTTCGTGGTGATACATCACCCCGGGGATCAGGTCTTCCATCTCGCGGATCCCCCCCAGGATTTTCGCTCCGATACTCGGGTGCGCTTTAATCACTTCGAATTCCGGATCGGTCAGCCGGCCCGGCTTGCAGAGCACGGCTTCGGGGACGCCGATCTTGCCGACGTCGTGGACCTGCCCCGCCAGTTCGATGCGCTCGACAAATGGGGGCGGATGCCCCGCCGCCCGGGCCAACATGCCCGAGAGCAGGGCGACCCGCGTCGAGTGGCCAAAGGTGTATGAATCTTTCGCATCGATGGCGCTGGTCAGCGCGTGCAAGGTGCCGGTGAACAGGGTTTGTGCATCCCCGTACAGCATGTGATTTTCGAGGAAGATCGCCAGGCTGTTGCCCATGGAAGCGCAGAGTTTGGCGTCGGTCGAATCCAGCGGCTGGCCATCGTAGCGGGGGCCACCCAGGATCACGCCCAACGTCTGCCCGTTGCGTATCAGCGGCACGATCAGAATGGTGGGTGTCAGCGCCGCGACCTCCGGGCCGAGCGTAGTCGTATCGTCGATGATGACGGGTTGGGTGTTGAGTCGTGGCCGATCCATCAACTGATGCCCAACCGTGCGGAGCGGCTTGCCGACCTCCAGGCTTCCGGCGGCGTACACCGTGCCGGTCAATTGGTTGAGTCGGACGATGCTGGGCGAAAGAGTTAGGCTCATCCATTCGAGGCCGCTTACCTCGTGCAATTCATTGCAAGCGCCCCTCAGAAACAGTGACGCTGGCTGGTCAAGGGTCATGCCGCAAGACAAGCGGTACAGCAAGCTCAACTCTTCATAATTGCCCGCCAGCTGATTGCTCAGGTCTCGCAGTTCGACGCGTTGCGTTTGCAACTCAGCGCAATCCTGGGCAGACCATGCCAACGCCTCGGACAACCGGCGGGCCTCGCTCACTTCGATCAGTGAACCCCGGATTTTCGTCGCAGTCGCTCGGAAGTCCAGCTGCGATTTATCGCATAGTCGGCGGAACTGCTCGGCAACCAACAACCGTTGATCCAGCAGCAGCCCGACCAAATATGCCCGGGTTTTAGATCGCACCACCTCGACTAACTGCACGATCGATACGCCGGGCCAAACTTCTACCCAGCGCGAGGCGGGCTCGGGATTCAATCCGTCCGGAAATTTTTTCAAATTTGAAAAGGCAAGCCCGACCTCGTGTTGAAAATAAGTCGAGTCCAGAAGCAGCCCTGCCGCAGGCGATCGCGGCGTCACGCACGCCACCTGAAGCTGATCATCGATTCGCAGAAGCGTTTGGCCCATCGCGCCGACCCGTTGGGTCCAGCGTTGGGTCACGGTTGTGGAATCAATGGTTAGCGTCACGGGAGTAGTTCCTGGAAACGACGGCAGGTGGATCAGTGGGTAAACGAATAAGCCGAAGCAAATGCATCTACGCATTTACTTCGGCAATTAAAGTGAGTGAATTAACTTTGACGTTTAACCCGACTGGTTAATCATGAGTTAAACCGACAACTCGGACCGTCAGTGTTAGATCATGCGCATAATCAAAGTCAGATGATCTCTGAGAATTCGGCCTACGCGAATCAAGGGGTCGGCACCTGGGAAAGCAGCTGCTGAGCGCGGGGATCATTTGGGTCCCGTCGCACGGCTTCTTCAAAAGCTTCGGCGGCGGCGGCGTGGCGGTCAGATTTTTGTAGCGACAATCCGCGCAGAATTAACGGCGTGGCGTTGGTGGGCGCGAGCTCAGCGGCACGGTCGAACATCTTGAGAGCGTCCTCAACCCGCCCCCGCTTTTGCCAAATTAGCCCCGCCAGCAGATAACCTTCGGAACGACGCGGCGAAAGCGAAATCGCACGGTTGGCGGCGATCAAGGCGCCGCCGAGGTCTTCAAGTTTCCAGCAGACTTCACCCAGCCGCAGCCAGTCGGGGGTGTGGGTCGGGTCTTGCCGGGTGAGGTTGATGTAGATTTCACGCGCTTCACTGAGCCGACCCGTGGCGGCTTCAGCCAAGGCGAGCGAGCGCTGCAAATCCGAACGGTTGATGTACTCCGGGCGAGCCAACAGCGCGAAGGGTGGCGGCCGCGTCGGCGTGGGTCCCGGCGCTGATCTGGGCCAGGGCTAATTCTTCCTGCAGACGCATGTTCTCGGGGCTGAGCATGGTGGCTTGGCGGAAGTTTTCCACCGAGAGGCGCGGCTCTTTCTGCATCCGATACAAGTGGCCGAGCATCGTGCGGAGCCCGGCGTTTTGATCGAAGTAGTATTTCTTGTCTTCCAGCAGTGTGATGGCTTCCCGGGGACGGTCCAGCGCGACCAGGGTCTCGGCCACCGCCAACATGCGGGCGGGGTTGTCCTTGTCCAAGTCATAGGAAGCCTGGTACGCCGTCAGCGCGGCGTCATATTGATGCCAGCGTTGGAGGACGACGCCCTGGTAGTAAAAAGTTTCGGGTTCCTGATTATCGAGTTCGGCGGAGATTTCAAACAGGCGGTAGGCACGCTCGAGTTGGCCGCGTTCGAGGGATATGCGCCCGGCCATAAGGTGCAGCTGCGGGTTCGATGCGTCGATCGCCGCGGCATCGGTGACGGTCTTTTCGGCCTGGTCCAGCGCCCCGGCATCGAATTGATCCCGGGCCATTTCTAATAATGCAGTGGAACGCAGAGTTTGCCAACGGCTGTTGGCATCGCCCACCCACTTGTCGCGGTTCTTCTGCTTGGCACAACCGGTGATGGTCACGGCCACTAGCGCGGCAACGACGAGCCCGAGGCGGAGACGTGATACAAATGTCGGCAGTGTCATGGGGGGTCCTGGGTACGCGGCTACAAAAAAAGGGGCGTCCGGGTTTGATCCCGAACGCCCCTGGGTTTGGCGAAGGGTCACTGGCCGGTGGTGTCGAACATGGTGTCGACTTCGACGACCATTTCCGGGTCGAAGAGGCTTTCGACCGCCGGGTCGAGGGTCGATTCGAGAGCGGGCTGAGCGTCGGTCCCCGCCGAGGCGTCGGCAGGAATCACGGTGAGTTCTTCCACTTCATCGACCAGGATGACGGTGTTGCCAGAAGTTTCGGCCGCCGCCGCGTTATCGGGTTGACTTTGCAGGCCGGCGACCGGGGCCACGAAACGGGACTCGGCCGCGGCCTGGTCCTGCGAGGGAGAGTCTGCCTCAGAGAGCGACTGCTCGAAGAGGATGACGTCTTGATCGACGGAAGGGGCTTCCTCGGGGGTGGGCATGACTTCGATTTCGCCGTCGATCATGTCGTCGCTGAGGCGGCCGAAGAACGTCTGGTCGGCGTACTCGAAGGATTCGCCGGCGATCAGTTCTTTCAGCGCGATGGCGTCCTCGGAGGTCGGCGACAGGTGCAGCGCGAGATTCACGCTCCACATGGCTTTGCCTTCACGACCGGCTTCGTAGTGGCGACGGGCGTCGAGCAGATGTGCACTCACCAGCTTGTCATTGGAGAACGGCAGCAGACCGTTGCGGATGGCAATCCGGGCGTCGTTGACCCGGTCGCCGGCTTTGTCACCGATCAGGGCGAGGTCGGCGTGGTCCATGATCGTGGTCTTGACCATGAAGATCACTTCGCTGCGACGGAAGTCGTCGTCCTGACCTTTGAACGCGGCGCCGATCAGCGGAATATCCCCCAGGATCGGGACCTGGCTTCGGCCGACGGTGGTGTCTTCGACAAACAAACCCCCGAGGACCACGGTCTGGCCGGACTCCACGATGATGTTGGTCACCAGTTCCTGCGTGACTTCATCGGGGATGATGAATCCGCCTTCGAGCCGGGTGGTGCCGTCGGAGACCGCGGGGCGAAGTTCCATACGGATCGTGCCTTCTTCGGTGATGAAGGGGCGGACGGTGAGCTGAGTACCCACGTCGAGGAATTCGATGGTCTGAGTTTCGGAGGTATCGGTGACGGTGGTCGACAGGTAGCCCAGCCGTTCACCGACGAGGATGTCGGCTTTCTGGCGGTTGAGCACCAGGATGTTGGGCTTGGCCAAGACGGTGGAGTCGGTGACGGAATCCAGCGCCGGAGGAAGACCGCCGCGTCCGAGCCGGCGTAGCCGACCTTCACGCCCGAGTCCCCGGTGGCGGTGTTGCCGACGTTGGACTGAACCGCCCCGCCGCTGCCGCCGCCGTTGGTGCCGTTGATAAGCTGGTTGACCGCGCCCAAGGGGTTGACGAAGTCGGCCAAGCCGTCGAAGTTCGCGAACACCGCGAAGTCGATGCCGAAGGCGTTGGCTTCGGTCAGGGTCGCCTGCAGGATGGTCGCTTCGACCAGAACTTGCTTGGGCCGAACGTCGAGTTGCTTGAGAATCGACATGATTTCTTCGACGTTCTCTTCGTAGTCTTTAACGAGGAGGGTGTCGGAGTGGGCGAACGAGTTTTCGCCGCCGTCCGCATCACTGGGTAGGAAACCGGGGTCGGTTTCGCCGGTGGCGGTGATGTTGCCGTTGGACGACAGCAGGGGCTGCAGGAATTCGGACGCGTCGGCGGCACTGATATAGTTCAGGCGAACGACCTTGGTGATGGTTTTACGCATCGCGTTCTGGCGTTCTTCGAGTTCCTGAGCGGTGTAGACGTAGATGAAATTGCCTTTTTCCTCGTAGCCGTAGCCATTGGGGGTGAGGATGGCATCGAGGGCTTCGTGGAACGACACGCCGTAGAGGTCGGCCGAGACTTTGCCCGACACGTTGCGGCTGGTGACGATGTTGCGCTGGCTCTGGATCGACAAGAGCTGCAAGACCTTGGCGATTTCGAGGTCTTTGACGGTGATGTCGATCTGGCCGAGTTCATCGACGCCGACTTCCTGGCCTTCCATGGACGGGGCGTCTTCGTCGAAGAGGCCGATGGGCGTCTGGGGCTCAGCGTCCTGAGCGTAGGCCGCCCCGGTGAGGCTGAAGGCGACACCCAGGCCGCCGATCAGCAATGCATTCTTAAACGAGTGGTGATGGCGGATGGTCATGGCAATGTTCCTTGGGCTGCCTCGAAAAACGGGAGGGTTGGGGGGTGAAAGGAAGATATGAGTCGGCGTCAGCGGGGTCGGCGGTGGCCCATGTTGAGACGAACGCGGAAGCCGTCTTTTTCGAGGACGGCGGATCGTTCGTCGCAGGTCAGCAGGGTGAAACCGTCGATCTCCGCTCCAATGCGGATCAGTCGGCCGTTGATGAAAGCCGCGGGCACCTCGCCCTGCGTCAGACTTTGGAGTCTCAGCTCCCCGGCCGCATCTACGACCGCCATCTGTCTTGCTTCATCGGTTACCTCATCGACCGACTTTGCCTGCTTTAACACAGAATCTTCCGATAATGTTTTGGGGTACCGCTCGGGGTCCAGTAAAAAGGGGTCGCGGTCAGGCGTGGCGAGCTGCGGCAAGCGGACCGTGACCTTCGTCGGCGTGGTGTCGTCGAGTTCGGCCTTGACCTCTTGCAGCCACTGAGGGGTGTCGTCGGCCGACGCGGTCTGGGGCACTTGCTTCAACAGCAACCGGCCCCACAACAACAGACCCACGGTCGCAAGGCCGAGCACCATGCCCGCCTGTTTCTTATCACGCATCAGCCAATCGATCGCGGTGCGGAACTTGTCAATCACGGTGTGGGCTCCGGCGTCGGGGTAAAGAAGCTGGACAACCGCAGCGAGGCGTGGACCCGGGGGGCATCGGCCGACGACTCACGGTCTTCATGCACCCGCAGGCTCAGCGCGTCTACGCGGGTCAGCCGGGGCATCGACTCGATCCCGTCGAGCAATCCGTAGATGGAAGCGAAACCGCCTTCGAGATCAAGTTCGACCGGAATCTCGCTGAAGTGCTTGTGGTGACGGGCGTCGGCGGTTTGAACGGCTTGTTTATCGAGGCCTTGCTCCGCGATCTTCTGGGCGAAGCTGCGCAGCAGCGCCGCGACTTCCGGTCCCGCGGGGACGTAGCGGTCGTCGTTCGCGGCCTGGAGTTGCAGGGCGACGAGTCGGCCTTGCCGTTCAGCGAGCGCGGTGGGTTGGTTAAAATTCGGACCGAGCTTTTCTTCGGCGGTGGCGATCCGTTCGCGCAACGTCTGGGCGGCACGCTTTTCGGGCAACCACACGCCAAGCGTGAAGGCCGCCAGGCACAACGACAACGCCCCGCCGGTCATGAGATGTGATTTATCAACGGGCAAGATTCACCTCCGCCACGGTTTGGGTCCATTCAAAACGACGGTCGAGATCGACCGTCGCGGTCAGGGTGAACTCCCTCATACGCAGGTGGTGGCGTTCTACCGACCGGCTGCTCCGCATGGTGACGCGGGAAAATAGCGGGTCCTGGTCCAACGTGGAGATCAGCGTGGCAACCGCAAGGTCCGACGGCGACACGCCTTCGAGTTCAATCCCGATGAGGTGCGGCTCGACCGGCGGCTTCTGCCCACTGGTCTTGACCCGGGCGGACTGGGCCAACCGGGCTTCGCGCATCGCATCGGTTTCGATCGGCTCGGGCTTGGGCTGGACGGTCCGCAGGACCAGGTCGCGGATCGCGATCTCTTCGGGCAGGGCGTGGCTGATTGCCGCGATCACCTGGCTGTAGGACACCGCGGGCAACAGGTCACGCTGCAGCTCGATATGTTTTTGAAGCTCGTCACGTTCACGCTTGAGCATCGCCAGGACGCCTAGAGAACCCTGCTCGGTTTGGACGGTGTCGTCCAGCCGCTCGGCGGTCCGGGTGAGGTTCGCGGTGTGGGTCTTCATCGCGACGGTGGTACCGATCAGGACGAGTACCACGATCACGACCAGCATGATTTGGCGCACCCTCCGGCCGCGACGCTGATTCGTACGGCGATAGGACTCGGGAAGAAAATCGATTTGGTTCATGTTCATGCCGCCCTCCTTGCCGAGATACCGGAAACATCCCGCAGCGAAAGTCCGGCCGCTACTGCCCAGCCGGGTTCCCGGCCGGGCTCAATGATGTCGCGTACCGCATGAAGTTCGAGGGTGCGTAGCGGATCGTGAATCTGCAGGTCGATGCCCGCGGCGGTGCCCAGCAACTGGGCGAGCCAGGGGCTGGCGGCCTGTCCGAGCAGCTGCGCTTCTTCAGGTCGGCTGCCGCGAAAGGTCACACCGAAATAACGGAGACACAACCCGATTTCACGGCCCAAATCGTTGAGCGCGGGCTCGAGCATTTTGATCACCGCCGCGTCGTCGGAATGACTCACATGATCGAGTTCGCGACGCCGGGCAGTGGCCTGGGCCAGCGGCAGCTTGAGCTGACCCGACAGGATCGTGTCGAACTGCCGGCCGGCGATGTCGATGGGTTTGTAAAAAAGAATCTGCTGATCCCGCATGATCAACACCCGGCTGACATCTTGATCGATCTCGATCAGCACTCGGCTGGTGTCGGCCTGGAGGGGTTGGGGCAGCCGGCGGGTGAGGTAAGCCAACGCGGTGGGGGCCGCATCGATCGCCGCGGGACGGAGCCCGGCATCGACCAGCGCGGCGACGTGCGCTTCGACTTCGCTCAGCCGCGCCGCCATGACGATGAGTTCCAGCCGCTGTTCGGCACCCTGACTGACTTCGCCGGCGTAGAGGTACTGCACCGAGGTTTGGCCGTTACCCAAGCGGAAGCGTTCTTCGGCTTCCCACTGGACGGCGGCACGTAGTTCGTCGCCGGGCATCGGTGGAAGCCGGAGGTTCTTGCAGTACACCGTCGAATGCGGCAACGAGCTGATTACGCTTTTTCCGACAAAGGGTCCACGTTTCAGGCCGTCCTGAATCGCGGTCTGCAGCGCAGGGGCGTACTGGGGGGAGCCGGGCTTGATGTCGGCGGGAAGCTCGACGCACGCGGCGGCGGTGACGTTTAAGCGATCGCCCCGCGCGGTCAGCTGCAGCAGCCGAATCTCCTGATCGCGGACGTCGAGGCCGATTGGCCGTTCATGGTTTCTCAATTTTCCGTGAAACACGGCTGCCTCATTCCTGACCCCGAGGGGCACGCTTTAACTTTTTGCCGACAGGATCAGTGTCGGCGTCCCTGGTCTAATTCTTCGATGGCGACTAGCTCTGACTTCGGCTGTTTTGCTAGTTGACTTGCGTGACGGTGACGCGGCCGGTGAAAGACGCGACGTCGATGCGATAGCGGCGGCGTTCGTACTGGATCTCGACGCTGCCGCCGTGGCTGGGCGTGCCCAGCACGTCGTAGCCCACGCTGGGGTGGGTTTCAAAATCGACCGAGATGAGCGTGACGCCTTGGAAGCGCCGGTCGTCATCGAAATCGACTTCGTAGTTGGCGGATTGTCCGTTGATCCACTTCGCGGTCAGCGAAACGCCGGCCTCATCAACCAGTCGGTAGCGGTTCTCGGCGAGGTCGAAAATCACCCGACGCTCGGCCTGCTGGGCGATGGCTTCGTTCTGAGCGTAAAGCAGGTCCGCCACGATGATGCGCGCGGCGGCCTGCACGCCCATCTCCCCGGCGGTCAGCATGCTGGGCACGACAATCGCCGAGATGATGCCGAGGATGGTCACGACGATCAGCACCTCGACCAGCGTGTAGGCTGATCGAAGTGCGGAAGGTCGGCGACGGGGGTGGGCGTGGGGTGGGTGCATGGCGGGTCCGCGGTCTGGGACAACCTCCGCCAGCAGGCAGAGGGGGCTGAGCCGGAGCGGATCACTCGCCCGCGGCGGCGGGCATCGAATCGACCTTGACCCGGACGGTGCCGTCGATCATGGTCGCGGCGATGGTGTTGAGGTTGCTGTTGATCTGACGCAATTCGTCGAGCTGCGCGGTGGCGGCGTTGCCGACGCCCCGCTCGGGGCGCGGCGCGGCGTGGGCCTCGGCGACGGGGGCAATCACGCCGCCGGCGGCGGTATCCGTAAGCTGAACGTAGAGGTTCAGCGTGAGCAAGACGGCGATGACGGTCAGGACACGGTTGCAGTAGCTGAGCGTTTTCATAGGTTTCCTTAGGGTTAGGGGACGATGCCTCCCCGCTGACTCATCGACCAGCGCGGGGCGTGACTGTTGGCGGGATGAGGGCGTCCGGTAAACAATTTTGCTTTAGCGGGCCGGCGGTTCCGTTCGTGGCAGAATCCGACGGGGCGATACGAAAAGCGGCGGAGGCTGGGGAGCCTCCGCCGCTTGAGTCGATGGGCGGGTTTGACTTAGTAAGTCAGGATGTCCCCGTCGTCGGCATCGAGGCCCACGTCGGCGGCCTTGGTGGCGCTGACGACGGCTTTGATTTCGCCGGTGTTGGGGTTGTAGACAAAGCCCACGCCCGCGGCGGCACCCGTGTCCACCCGGCCGGTGGTGTCGGCGACGATGGTGTTGGAGTCTTCAAAGGGGTTGATGGAGGCCTTGGTCATGTAGGGACCGAAGGTCTTAGCGGTCGAAGTGCTGGCAGGCGTGGTGCCGTCGGCCAGGGTTTCTTCGGTCATCTGATCCCAGAAATCGGCCTGGGTGGGGTAGTCGCCGTTGTGCTGCAGTTGGTACAGCTCGAGCTGGCTGCGGATGCCCTGCAACTGGGTGACGACGCTGGAAGCTTTGGCGGCTTCCGAGGCGCTGGTGAACTGCGGGATGACGATCGCGGCGAGGATGCCGAGGATCACCACGACGATGAGGATTTCAACGAGGGTAAAACCCTTGGCTTTCAATGAACGTGCCGACATAGTGAGAGCTCCAGTAAAGGAAGATGAGCGATTTGGAGGCGGGCCCACACGACCCGTTCTCCCCTGTGCGGATGGCCGGCAACGTGCGCGGCCCCCATCCACGTATTGCTTGCCGGCGCCCTTTATCGGGCGAGTCTCGAAGTGAGAACCCGCCGGGCACGCCCGCAGGGAGCGGGCAAGTGACACGTGGTCAAAAGTCTCATCGTCCGCCCAAGGGGCCGACTTAAGGCGACTCAAGAAAAAAGTTATGGGACGTCAACCAACACGCCGACATCGAGGGTTTGACTAGCCGATGACCCCCAACGAATCACTCTGGCCGCGTTGCGAGATAACCGATCACTTGATCGAACAGGCTTTTACCTTCATCAAATGTCAGCCGGGTGGCGGTGCCCGACTCATCGGCCCACCGAAAGTCGGCGATCTCTTCGGGCTGCACCGTCACCGCGGCGTCCATCGGGACCCGGGCGAGGTAATAGGTCACGGTCTTTTTGACGACGCGGCCCGAACGCTTGGTAAACCGGTAGACCTCTTCAAACGCGGGGTGCTGCACGAGTTGAATATCGCTCAGACCGGTTTCTTCGGCTAATTCGCGGCGGGCGGTTTCGGGCGGAGTCTCGTCAGCTTCGGCGTGGCCTTTGGGAAACGCCCAGTGGCCGGCGATGTGCTGCACCAGCAGAAATTCACGGCCCCGGGGCGTCTGGCGGTAGGGCACGATGCCGAACGAATGATCCGTGAGCGTTTTAGGGTCAGCCATGCTGTGAATATAGCGACGAACGGAGCTTCACCGCCGGCCCCAAGCCGTAGCGGGCAAGCCCGGTGTGCAGGATAGTCGATAGCATCGGACGCATGAAAGGTTTTTGGATCATGGTCGCGGCGGTGGGGTTCACGCTGGGAACACGTGGGGCGGGGTTGTTTGCCGAACGGGTGAGTCTGAAACAAGTGGACCTGTGGGGTTTCGGGGCTGATGTGGTGGTCGGGCTCTGGGTCGGGGCGGGATTGATCGCGGCGCGAGCCGTGTGGCGGGGGGACCGATCAACGGGGAGAAGTTGGGTGGGAAGGGTCACCACCGGGCTCCTGATGGCGGGGTGGGTGGTGCTGGGATCCCTGGCGATGGAGCACGTGCGGGCGCTGGGGACCTGGCCCGACGTGCGGCAGGCGGGCGTGCTGCGAGATGCGACATTTGTGTGGGGGTCGTTGCTGCGGCCGGCCCATCCGTGGGTGATCGCAACCGCGGCGGGGTTGGGCGGGTTGGCGGTGGCGTCGATCCGCGAGCCGCGGGGGGGGAGCGGCCTATGGAGCGCGTCAATGAAAGGGGCGATCGTCGCGGCGGGGGCCGCCACGCTGGTTTGGATCCTGCTGCCCGGAGCGGGAGTGCTGAGCGGTTGGCGGGGGACCCACTTTGTGGTGGAAAACCTCGGCCGGTTGTGGACCGAGCGTGTGATTCAGGAGGACGGCCTGGCGGACCCCCACCAGATCGCGGTCGGGGCTTCGCATCGATTACTGGTCGATCGTTGGCTGGAATCGGACCTGAGTGGGCGGCCACTCCTGCCCCGGTCGTCGTCGAATGATATTGACTCCGAGCGAAGGCCGCCCAACATATTGCTGCTGATTATCGAAGGGCTCAGCGGCGACCGCGTGCGGGCGATCCACGGCTTGGCGATCGACGTGGACGGCCAACTCACCGCGGACGAATTGCCCCGGATCAACGCGCTGGCCAAAGAAAGCGTGGTGGCCCGACGGTTCTTGAATCAGCAGCAACAGACCAACCGCGGGACCTACGCATTGCTCAGCGGAGAGTTGCCGTTGATCCAAAAGGGGATGCCCCGGATGTCGATCTATTCAACGCTGCCGCCCCGGCCGTATTTGCCGGGGGTGTTGGCGGAGCAGGGGTATCGCACCGCGTACTTGCAGTCGGCGGACTTGACGTTCATGTCCAAGTGGCCGTTCCTACGCTTTGCCGGATTTGAGACGGTCGAGGATGCGATGGCCTGGCCAGAGGCGAAACTAAAAAGCGGCTGGGGCGTCGATGACATCACGCTGATGCACGGGGCACTGCGGACCATCGACCGCATGCGTGCGGAGCCAACCGCCGCGCCGGTGTCATCCAACACTGATGACCGTCCGTGGTTCATGACGGTGATGACGGCAGGGTCCCATCACCCTTACATCGTGCCCGAGGACTTTGCTTATTTGCCCGTTGAGACCGAAAAGCAGCGGGTATTTCGCTATGCCGATGCCGCCGTGGGTGTCATGATCGACGGATTGCGCAGAGCGCGGATTGCTGGATCGCACGGTGGTAGTCATCACCTCCGATGAGTCTGGGTCGTTGGAAGATCGCGGGCGGACGCCGTACCCGATGCTGCCGTACTGGGGTGTCTGCCTGGTGCGGACCCCCGGCGGGATCGGGGCGACCAACGACGGGTTGTTTGGCCAGTCGGACCTGCCCCTCACGATCCTCGACGCGGCGGGATTGAAACTGCCGGCCCAACCGTTTGCCGGGCGGAGCGTGATGCGGCATTATGACGCGCCGCGCGACCTGCCGATGTCGGCGGTGTATCACCGGCGGATGGGGGTAGTTCGTGCCGACGACGGGGTCGAGCTGATGGGCGAACATTTCAACCCGCTGGCGTGGTACCGGACCGACCCTTTGCCGGGCCGGGATGGGTTTGCGGCGCTCACGGAAGTCCCCGGGACGGATTTAAGTGAATATATCTACCGGCCGGTGCTGGCAGAATTGGCGCGACGCCAGCGGGCAGAACAAGCGCAAGCCAAAAGGCGGCCCATCGTGTTGGTTCAGCCCGGCACCTATGTCTTGCCCGCCCTCCCGCTGCCCAACGGCGGAAACCCGCTGACCAAAAACCAATACCTCTATTCGGATCGAGACGCCTGGGTGCGTGTCAAGGTCAAGATTCGGCCGGGTGCCGACGACGGGGTGGGCATGATCGGCATGAATTTCCTCGGCGAGCAGTACGAGCTAGAGCGTCAGGCGGACGGCTGGTATACGGCTTTTCGAGAAACGCTGTGGCAGATCGAACCCGGCACGGCCGGCAACTTTTCGGTGGGGATCAAAGCGTTCGGACGGGTCGGTGAACCGGTGACGATGGAGGTTGCCCAGCTCGAAGTGGTCATCACGCCGCTGAAATGATTCGGCGGCGAGGCCATGCGTCGAAACAGCATTGGCCATGCTAATGAACGATTTACTCGCCGGTATCGAGCACCGACATGAAGGCTTCCTGCGGGATATCGACGCTGCCGACTTTTTTCATCCGCTCCTTGCCCTTCTTTTGTTTTTCGAGCAGTTTACGTTTCCGTGAGACGTCGCCACCGTAGCATTTGGCGGTGACGTTTTTCCCGACGGACTTGATGGTTTCCCGGGCGATGATCTTGCCGCCGATGGCCGCCTGCAGCGGGATCTCAAAAAGATGCTTGTCGATCTGGTCTTTAAGCCGTTTGAGCAGATGCCGACCGCGGAACTCGGCTTTGCTGCGGTGAACGATCAGCGACAGCGCCTCGACGGGGGTGCCGTTGACCAGCACGTCCATCTTCACGAGGTTATCGACTTTGAATCCGGTCACGTGGTAATCGACCGTGCCATAGCCGGAGGTGATGGACTTGAGCTTGTCGAAAAAGTCGTAAATGATTTCCGCCAGCGGCAGGTCGTATTCGAGGATCTGGCGGTCGTCGGCCAAGAACTTCTGGGACTTGTAGATACCCCGGCGGGATTCGCAGAGCTTCATGATGTCGCCGATGCCCGCGGTGGGGGTGATGATCTCGGCGGCGACGATCGGCTCGCGGATGCTGCGAACCTTGGACATGTCCGGCAACTCCGCGGGGTTGGTGATCTGCATGATCTCCTTCTCGCCGCCCTTGCCGATGACCTCGATCTCGTAGGTCACCGTCGGCGCGGTCTGAACGATCGAGACGTTGCCCTCGCGTTCGAGGCGCTCCTGGATAATGTCCATGTGCAGCATTCCGAGGAAGCCGCAGCGGAAGCCCGAGCCCAGGGCTTCGGAGTTGGTGGGTTCGTATGTGTAGCTGGCGTCATTGACGTGCAACCGGGCGATGGCGTCGCGCAGCTCGTCGAATTGCGTGTCACCGGAGGGGTAAAAATCGCAGTAGACCATCGGCGAAGGCTCTTCGTAACCCGGTAGCGGCGTGTCGCAGCGGGCGGTGTCGAGGGTGATGGTGTCGCCGATGTTCACGTCTTCGAGGGTCTTAATCGCGGCGACCATGTAGCCCACGTCGCCGGCCTCGAAGGGCTCGGACGTGGCGGTCATCGCGGGACGAAACTTGCCCAGCTCGGTGACCTGATAGGTACGCTGGGCACCCATCATGAGGATGCGATCACCCTTTTTCATCCGGCCGTTGACCATCCGGAAATAGACCACGACGCCGCGATAGTCGTCGTAGATCGCATCGAAAATCAGCGCCTGTAGCGGGCTGGTCGGGGTTGCCTTTCGGCCCGGGGAAGCGTTCGCAGATCGCGTCGAGCAGTTCGGGGACGCCGACGGCCGGTTTTGGCCGAGGTCATGATGCAGTCCGCCGCGTCGAGGCCCAGCACGTCTTCGACCTGCATGGCCCGCTCTTCGGGCTGGGCGCTGGGCAGGTCGATCTTGTTGATGACCGGGATGAGTTCGAGGTCCGCTTCGACGGCTTTGTAAAGGTTGGCCACGGTCTGGGCTTCGACGCCCTGGGTCGCATCGACCACCAGCACCGCGCCTTCGCAGGCCGCGAGGGCGCGCGATACTTCGTAATGAAAATCGACGTGGCCGGGGGTGTCGATGAAGTTGAGCTCGTAGGTTTCGCCGTTGTAGACGTGATCGACGCTGACGGCGGAGGCTTTGATGGTGATGCCACGCTCGCGCTCGAGATCCATGTTGTCCAGCGTCTGCTCCCGGGCGTTGCGGTCGTGCATGACGCCGGTGCCCTGGAGCATGCGGTCGGCGAGAGTGGACTTGCCGTGGTCGATGTGGGCGATGATGCAAAAATTGCGGATCAGCGGCGGCTTGGCAGGAGGAAGGGCGTGAGAGGGGGTGGGGCTGGGCATGGGGTGGAGGATTGTAGGGTAGGCTCCCGCCCGGGGCGATATGATGGGATTTCCAGCGGGCTTGAACCTCAAACCAAGGACACCACCAAATGAACGACCACTTGCAACAATGGATCCGCACCGCGGCGGGCGGGATCGCGGTCGCGAGCAGCCATCGCCGCGACAACGGCGACTCCGACCGTCGCGCAGGAAGCCGACCCCACCCCGCCGGAAGTTGAGCGGACCGAGGCCGACCCGGCAACCGCGGAGGCCGAGGCGGGGGTGCGGGTGATCTTCGACCAGGCGGCGGCGGCATTTAACCAGCGAGATTGGCCCAGCTTTGTCCAGTGCGTATCCCCGCCGCGGCGGGACGAGTTGATCGGCCAGACCGCGATCGGCTTCGCCACCCTCGCCCAGTTGGCTGAGGCCGACCCGCGGGTGCAAGAACTGGTGGGCCGACACCTGCCACGCGACCTGGACCCCGCGGCCCTGAGTATGGGCAGCGACGACCCGCGAAAGGACCGCATCCGGCTGGCCCAGCGCCTGGCGGATCCGATGGGGTTCTTTGCCGAGGCGATGTCCTTGGCCTTTGCCCTGCAGTACGGCGAGGCCATGGACGAAGTGAAAGTCACCACGCTCCAGCAACTCAGCTTCGATGAACCGCTCGCCCACGCGGCAGGCGAAGTGACCTTCGCCATCCCCGATGCCGAGCGGCAAGACTTCTGGACCTTTGAAAAATACGAAGAGGCGTGGTTCTTATCGATGCAGCAACCCCGGCGCGTGCAGTGACCCCCCCTCCCCCCTGCCCCCCCCTACCACCGGAAGCCGAAGCCTGGGCCGAGGGATCCGGCGGGGTCTGCGGGTTTGGGTTTGGGCGGAACCTGACTCAGTTGAATTATCCCGTCGAGGCGGCGGTGGGCAGTGTGTTGCCGTTGTGCCAGCGATTTATTTTTGCGGTGGGCGCTTCGGACGATGACACGCGTGAGCGGGTGACGTCGATCGATACGTCCATGATGAACGGCGGCCGGGGCGGGACCGTGGAGATCCTCGAAACCCGGTGGCCGGCGGTGCAGGTTGATGGCGAAGTGCTGGCGATCGAGGCAAACAAAGCCATGGCGGAAGCCGAGCGGATCGCGGCCGCCGACGGGCTGACGTGGGGTTTGTACATCCAGTCCGATGAAGTGCTCCACGAGGGCGACCTGGAGCGGGTCGCGGCCGGGATGCGGCGGTGGAAAACGCACCCCGATGTCAAAGCGTTGCTGTTCCGCTACCTGCATTTTGTGTTGGACTACCAAACCATCGACCCGTGGATGTACCACAAGGCCTCGCGGGTGGTTCGGTTGGACGGGTCCTGCCGCATCTTTGGCGACGCCTGCGGGCCGGGGTTGATCCAGCCCCCGCCCGCGGTGCTTAAAATCAACGACGGCTACCTGGATAAAAAGCACCTGGGGCGGCAGGTGCGCTGGGCCCGCGACGGCGGGAAACCGGCCCGGATTTTTCACTACGGCTGGGTCAAAACACGGGCCGAACTGGAGACCAAGTTCGAGATGGTGGATCGGCTGTGGTGGGGCACGCTGGACGAAGCGGAGAAATCGCGGCGGAAGCAGAACAAGTTCGGACCGTTTATTGAGCGGTACGCATCGCTCAAAAAGTTCCGCGGGGCCGGGCCACGCCGAACGCACCCGGCCCTCATGGCCCAGCGAATCGCAGGACATCCGGTGTTTCGCGAAGTCGGGCCGCGGTGGCTGCAGCCCGGGTTTTACGGCGAGTCTCTCCGCCACGGCCTGCGGTTATAAAACTAGAAAAGAGTGTCCACGGCTCAACTCGAATCGCGGAATTCCGCGTTCCGCGGCAGGTGCTGCAGGCCATCGGGGAACCGCGGCCAAGACCGCAGCAAGCTCAAGTAGCAACGCAGGCGATCGCTGCGCTGAATCCGCGCCGCGGGATCGTCGGCCCGCCGCGCCGCTATGTTAATGGTTTCATGCAGACTCGTGAGCATGCGGAGCGAGATGCCCAGAATCGGAATCCCCTTTGCCCCCCGGCAACCCCCGACGTCGATGAGCCTTACCTGCCGGTCGTCATCGATGACAAAGTTCGACGCCTTGGCGTCGCGGTGCAGCACTTTGGCGTGGGTGAGTTGTCCCAGAATATGGCCGAGTTGGCGGGCGATCGTTTGACGGTCGCGGGCGGCGATGAGTTGTCCACGACGGATCCATTTATGCAGTGTTTCGCCGCGGTAGGGCGTGACGATCCACGCCCGCCCCTCGTCGAAACCCGCCGCTTGAATCCGCACCACCGGCAAAGCCATCTCATTGAGTTGCCGAACCCAGCGGGCCTCGCGCTGGGCGGGGTGGTGGCCCCAGTGCCAGAGGATCCGCTGCCAACGGGTCGAACCTTCGTACCGCTTGACCACGAAGCGGCGGCCGTCGTCCAAGCGGACTTGCCACACATGGCTCCGTCCGTCGTGTTTATATTCCGACTCCACCGGTAGGTCGAGCCAGTTGATCGACGACAGAGGGTCGGCGGTTTCGGAGACTGGAGTGGCGGGCGTGGAGGCGGGTGTCGGGTGCGGCATTACCCCAGCAGCGTAGCAAGCCCCGGGACCGATGGACGGGGCGGGCCGACGGACCACTAAACGCAAGCGAGAATTCGATCGAACGCGTCGGCGATCTCGCGGGCTTTGCGTGACCAGCTGAGTTGCTCGGCCCGCGCAATCGCCCCGGCGGAGAGCTCGGAAATCCGGCTTGGCTGCTCGATCAGTTCCTGCAGCGCCGCGGCAAATCCATCGATGCTCGTCCGCGGATCGACCAGCGGCACCTTCATCCCGCAGCGATGATCGATCGCAACCGCCATGCCGCAGGCGTCGTGGCAGAGGACCGGCAGGCCCGAAGCCAAGGCTTCCATCACCACGTGCGTTGCGGCCTCTTGCAGGCTCGTGAGCACAAACACGTCGGCGTCGTTCATCGCCGCGACCGCCTGCTCATGGGGCAGCATGCCCGTCCAGGTGATCACGGGCGACAGACCCAAGTCCTCGGCCAACGCTTTCCAGTGGGCCGTCTCCGGTCCGTCCGCCAAAACTTTGAGGCGAAAAGGAAAAGCTCGCTCCGGGGTCTCGGCCGCGGCGCGATCGCGCAATTTCGCTAGTGCGTGCAGCAAGATCGGCAGGCACTTGCGCCCCTCGTGCACGCCGCTCCAGAGAATACTCAGCGGGCGGCGAGCGGCAGATGTCGATTCTGCAACGCCGGGGTAATGACGCACCACCGCGTCGGCGACGGGCTGGCATCCCGAATCCAGCAGGATGTCCGACTCGGCCGCGAAGTGCTCGCGGATCATGGCTTGGTTGAGGTGATCCACCGCCCAGAGCTGCGCTGCTTTGCGTGCGGCGAGTCGACAACGGCCGATGGTTTTCATCTGACGGGCGTTGAGCCGATTCCGGATCCAATAGAACACCCGGTCACGGCGGCTGAGCAGCGGGAAAAACGGGCGGGGCATCATCACCGCTCCGGCGATCGGCCCCCAGGCGTAGGGAATGTCTAATTGCCAAAGATATCCCGGTTCGCGGAAGCCGGTCATGTTTAAGCGGTAAGCCAGATCGAAGGGTTGCTGGGCGTGCAGTCGCTGAGCTTGGGCGAAGGCGGCTTTTTCCGACGCGCGGTAGCCGTGGTAGTAAAACGCGCGCTGCCAAGTGCCCTCCTGCTGAAGCAATCGGCTGAGCCAAGGTTGCTCGACCCACGACATGGTCAGACCCGGCAGCGGGCCGTGCTCGTCAACGTAGCGACGGTAGGCCTGCTCGGCATCCCGCTCAAAGCCGGGGAAACACAGGACCGTCACGTCGTGGTACTCCGCCAGATGGCGGACCACGTTCCACCCGCCGCCGGGCTCCGATCCGCGGTACGGGCTGGTGGCAAACGCCACGACAAGGATGCGCCGCCGGACCCGCGGGAAAGCGGCGGGGGTCGCTCCCGAGCCGTCGGCATCGAGCGGAAGCGCGGATTGAAAACTCGTGGCATTCATCGGACGGGGCAATCAACCGGTGGTCAAAGATTATGATCAAAAGTAGGTGAAGGTCTAAGCAAGCGTCGGGCCACGGGACCCACGGCCTGACGCCAGAGTTTACGGCAGACGTAGGGGGGGTTCAGCAGCCCCGCGAGCATCAGACTGGTCGCAGCCCGTAACCGCTGGCCCTGGCCCCGGGCGGTGGCGGCTCGGCGCCAGTGGTACCACCCGGCGTTGATCCATGCCTCGCCGAAACGCGCGGCCGACGTTCGCTGCGCCCGGCACCGTTGGAAATCGCCGAAAGTCAACGATTCTCCGGCAAGCTCGGCACGGTGCCGGGCCCGCACAAAATGCAGCTCCTCGCACTGCCGATTAAAGCGGAGCATGGTGTTGCTCTGGTCGTGCAGGCGATAGCGCAGCAATGGCTCGGGCAGGGTCAGCACCGGGCCGTGCCGCGCCATCCGCATAAACAATTCCACGTCTTCGCAGTTGGAGAACTGCGGGTCGTACCCGCCCACCTTGAGAAACACGTCGCGGCGGAGGACCGCGGTGGGATGCAGCACGTTGATATCCTGACCGGCGGCGTACCGAGCTTCATATTCCCCGACCGTTTCGGGGCCGAAGCGTGACAGGCCCAGCACCCGCCCCCCCGCATTGATGTGGTAGGCGTGTGCCCCCCAAACCACGGCGGCGGGCACGGTCGCGATGGCGACGCGCTGGCGGGCCAGCCGCTCGGGCAACGCCTCGTCGTCGGCGTGCATCACCGCGATCCAGGGCCGGCCGCAGCGCTGCGCCGCCAGATTAAACGCTCCACCCCCGCCGAGATGCGGACTCTCAATTAACTGAATCTGACCGCCCGACGCGTAAGGCCGCAGCAACTCCAGCGTGCCATCCTCCGAGCCATCGTCCACGACAAAAAACTCAAAATCGCGTTCGGTCTGCGCGAGGATACTCTCCACCGCCCGGACGATATATCGCTCCGCGTTGTATGCCGGCATCACCACACTAAACATTCACTTCGCTCCCAACGCAATGCATTCGTCGCGGTCGGCAAATGCAGACCCCACGCTAGCGATCAAGCATAAACCCGGCTAACGGCGGGGGCAATAAACTTTTGTGTTTTACGTTGGCCCACCGCCTCGGGCGTGGCATGCTTTATCATCCGGCCGATGGGCGCTGCCCCCTGCACCTCTTCCACGCATCCACCCGCAGACCGACCGTTTTCTTGAACCCACACCCGCCCCCCGACGCCCCACAGGAATCGGCCGCCCTCGCGCCGCCGCTGCCCGACAACGCGGGGCTGCGGAATAAAGTGCTGCGCGGCGGAACCTTTATGGTCGGTCGGCAGGCGATCGGGATGATCGTAAGCCTGGTGGGCGTCATCCTCGTGACCCGAATCATCGGCCCGGGACAGTACGGCCGATTCGCCGCCTGCGTCGGCATCTTCACCTACTTCAGCTACCTCTGCGGCTGGGGTATCGATATCTATCTGATGCGCCGTCCTGAGGGCCAAGCCCCGCCGGCCCTGTTCCACCAAGCATTCACGCTCATCCTGGGGTTATCGCTTTTTGCGGGAGGGGTGGGGCTAATCTTGGCGCGGCCGATCGAAGCGATGGTGGATGTCCAGGGATTTGCTCCGATGATCGCAATGTTTTTCCTGGGTTTGCCCATCGCGTTGGCGGCCATCCCCGCTCACGTGAAGCTGGAACGCGATCTGAACTATCAGGCCGTGGCAGTCATCGAGCTCATCACCCTCTTTCAGTTTCAGGGCACCGCGCTGCTGCTGGCCTACCTCGGCTGGGGGGCCTGGTCGCTGATCGTGTCGTGGGCGATCAATCAAGTTTTAGCGCTGACCTTGTTCACCGTGGCGGCACGCTATGTTCCGCGGCTGGCGTGGTCGTGGTCGGCGACCCGGGATATGCTGTGCTTTGGCTTGGGCTACACCGCCTCGACCTGCACCATCCAGATGCGCACCCTCATCAACCCGCTGATCGTGGCACCGCTGGCGGGCGTGACCGCGGCGGGTTTTGTGGGCATGGCCATCATGTTCGTCTTCCGGCTGAGCATCGTGAAAACCATGTCCGAAAAAATGGCGGTCGCGGCACTCGCCAAAGTGCAGGACCGTCGGCCACGGGTGCGCGAACTGCTGGGCGAAGGGATGCGCCTGCACGTCTTGTGCGTGGGCCTGCCGTTGGTCGGCTTTTCACTGGTCGCGCCGTGGCTGATCCCCTTGCTGATGGGGCCGGAATGGCGACCCGTGGCGGACCTGGTCCCGCTGATCTCGATCGGCTTCCTGGTCAACGCCGTGTTCAGCCTGCACAGCAGCATTTTGCAGATTTACCGCCGCAACTGGGACGTGGCGATCTTCAACGCGGTGCTGATGACGATCCTTTTCGGCACCTCCGCCTGGCTGATCGCGAAACCCGAACTCGGATTCATCGGCTACGGCTGGGCAGAAGTCGCCACCCTGCCCGCCTACCTGGTCATCCACTTCTTCCTGCGACGGCAGATCGGCAGCCCCGACTACGCGGTGTCGCTGGTTTGGACGCTGGGCCTCTCGCTGCTGATGCTATTGCCCTGGCTGGGTTGGCCGGCACTGGTCGGGGCGGGGGCCATCCTGCTTTGGCCGGCGACGTGGAAGAGCCTCGGCGAACATCTGCAACAGGTCCGCGGAATCGGACAAGCAACGGCCTGAATTTTTGCCCGGTCAAACTTGGAACTTAGACCCCCCATGAACTATCGAATCCTATTAATACTCCTGCTAATGACGACGGCTCCGATGACTTTGGCCGCGGCCGAGGAAACCGCGGGCCGAGTGATTGAAGTGAGCGACGATCGCGAATTGGCACAAGCCCTGTGGCGGGCCGGGGCGGGCGATACGGTCGTGCTGGCCGACGGGGTTTACACCGTTGAGCTCACGCCGCAGCGCTCCGGCACGACCGGAGCGCCGCTCGTCATCCGGGCCGCCAACACCCACCGGGCCATCCTCTACGCCACCGGCACCGACGCCGCCCTGCGACACGACGGCCACACCCACATTGAAATCCAAGGCCTCGTTTTTCAGGGGGCCAACAACAGCCCGCAGGCCGCCCAAGCCATGGTCAAGCCCGGCAACCAATGGAAGCTTACCGACTGCATCATCCGCGACGCCGACGGCTGCGGCCTGGGGATCGAAGCGGTCGAACAAGTTCAACTCACAAACTGCATCATTGAGGGCAACGGCCAAATCGGCGCGGCGGTTTCTGATAGCCGGTTAATCAGCTTCGACGGCTGTGTTCTGCGCTACAACAACCCCGGCGTCGCCACCGAGGCCGAGCTGATCGCCCGCAGGATCGATGAGCGGATCCAGCATGACGGCCGCTGGCACGTCAACGCCGCCTGGGAAGCCGGCGGAATCAAGATTTCATCCAGCACTCGGGTGGTCATGACCGATTGCGTGGCGCACGACAACTTCGGGCCCGGTCTGTGGGCGGACTACGCCAATACCGACATCACGTTTGACGGCTGCCGGGTCTACGAAAACCGAAATCTGGCGGAAGGTTGGGAAGGGGTCGGCATCCTGGTGGAGTATCACGCCGCCGGGCCGACGCTGGTCGAGCGCTGCGAAGTCCGGGACAACGAGGGGCCGGGCATCCTGATTGCCGAGAGCCGCGACGTCACCGTGGAACACAACCGATTGATTCGTGACGAACTCGAACTACGCGATATGCCCCGCTCCGAATCAGAACTATCGAAAATCAGGATTTGCAAAACACCTTTGAGTCCGGTGAAATTCGCACTTCTCTGGGTGACTGGAACGCGCAAAGCGGAGCGACGAAAGATATCAAGATTTACGCTAACCAATGGATAGCCGCCGTACGCTACGACTGGGCGGGTGATATTTACGTCGATCGTGATCGAATTCAAAATGAACTGGGTTTCGAGTTCACGACGGTCGAAGTGATGGAACTCGAGGCCGACGAGCAATAGCAACCGACGTCGTATTTATCCGTCCGAGATTGAGCGATGACTCACCGAGACACCGATCGAACCGAGGATTGATGTGGCGTCATTGGTTTAAGCCGCGCGGCGTTGCTCATTGGGTTTTTCGGGCTTGACGGGTTGGGCGGCTTCGGCGGGGACGGCTTTGAGCAGCAGCTTTTTGCGGTAGTCGTCCCGGGACAGCCACCACGGGCGCTTGAGCAATTGCTGCCAGAGCGCGCGGGTGTGGGTTTCTTGGTGCATCTGCTGCTCGGCGGCGGCGAAGATACGGCGGGATTCGTCGCAGGTCCGCCACAGCTGGAAGCGGGGTTCGGGCGCCAGGTGGCGGGCGTAGCGTTCGCTGGCGTCGAGGTACTCGTGGCCGCAGAGCAGGCCGTGGGTCGCGGTGAGGCTTTGGTCGTGGTCGCGAATGGCAGTCACCTGAGCTTGAATGACCGTGGGAACTCGCTCGGCGGCGTAGAGTCGGGCGTGCATCTCGTGGGCGTAGGCCATCTTGAAACCGCTATCGAACCCGCCCATGGCTTTGAGCAGGTCCGCCCGGTAGAAAACGGCACTGCTGCGCAGCGGGCCGGCCTGGTCCGCCAGAAAGGCCGCGAGATCGGGGCCGGGCCGGGCGGGCAGGTCGCCCAATACTTCGTCGATCTCATCGACCCGGATGGCCTGGCCCACCGCCCAGTCGGCCCCCGCGGTAAACACTTTGGCCACCGTCGCCAGCGCCTGGGGCAGCATCGTGTCGTCGGCGTCGAGCACCGTAACGATCTGGCCGGTCGCCCAGGTCAACGCCGTGTTGACCGCCTCGGCGGGCCCCGAGTCCCACGCCGCCTGCCAATAATCCAGGTCTTCCGCGTAGGTTTCAATGATCGCCTGGCTCTGATCGATCGACCCGCCGTCCATCACCAGCAATTCGAGGTTGTCGTAGCCCTGATCCAGGACCGAACAGATCGCCTGTTCCAGGTAGAGTTCCTGATTGAGATTGGGGATGATGACGCTGATGCGCGGGTGATTGGAGGTCGAGCCGGAGTCACGGGCGGCGGGGTCAGAATTCACGGCAAAGTCTCACATCGGGAACGGGTCAAGGGCGAGGGCCGGGCTCAGACAAGAACACCTGAGCGTGCGAGAAGACTATCGACGGGCCGCGAGCATCTCATCGCGGAATTGCGGAAGGATCAGTTTTCGGACGCGGCGTGGGGGGCGATAACCCGAAAGCCGACGGGGTGGAGCGTGAGGCGAGGCATGAAGAAATGCGTCGATGGGAAAGGATCACGCCCCATGTTGCATAAGCCAGTTCAGATCGGCCGACCGCCGGGGCCGCCGCGCAGGGCCGGGTGCACACTCTGGGCGTAATCGGGCATGGCCCCGTCGTGACGATCATCGCCGCGGCTGCGCCACTTGGAGTCCGCGGAGGGTACGGCGTTGCGCTGAACTTTGGTGATTTCCGCCTGGTCCGCCGGCGACAGCCCGGGGTCGGTCGAGGTGCCAGCCGCGGGGCGGATGGACTCGGCGGTCGCGAGCGGACTGTTTTTTACCGGAGCCTCGCCGTCGAGTTTTTGAAGTTTGCGGACTTTTGCCGCTTTGACCTTGCGGCGACGCACGGGGGCGGGCGCGACGATCGCGGCCAGCAGTAATCCTTGAATCCCGATGAAGGGCAGCCGCAGCGTTTCTCCGCCTCCCGCCGAGCCGTAGTACAAAAAGTACATCGTCACGATGAGCACCAGCACGACGGCCGCAAAGCGTCGGTGCCAAAGCATCATCACCAAGCCCACCGCCATGCCCGCGACCAGCAGCGCGTTGAGCCCGACCCAGGCATTGATCACCCAGGGGGTGACAGGTTCTGGGGTCGTTGTTGCGGCGGTGGGCTCGGCCAGCAGGGTCGCGGCATAGCCGGCCGGGGCATATGGAATCCCCAGGCGGGCAAAGGCCAGGTCCAACGAATGGTCAAGCGCCAAAACCTTGCCGCCCGATTTGAAGACGGCCTGGGCGTGGCGGGCCCGCTGGGTGTTGAGACGTTCGCGGCCGTAGCGGTCCAGCAGCGTCAAGGTGTTGGTGTCCGCTTGCGCCGGCAACGCGGCGTAGAGCTTGAATTCATTCAGCAGACGGGCGGAGGTCTCCGGGGCATACGGCCCGGCCAGGGGTTTCTCCGCGGCGGCCACCGTGCCGAACAACCGGTCAAGGTGCATCTGGGCGGTGAGGGTCGCGGGCAACCCGTGGCCGATGTTGCGGTAGATCCACCCCCCGACCGGCAGCGCGGTGCCGACCAGCAATACGAATGCGAGCGCGACGCTGCGCAACCGGCGTTCACCGATCACCATCCAGGCGGCGACTAACGGGGCCAACCACGCCAGGACGGGGCGCACAGCGCCGCCACGCCCAATGCCAGTCCGCCGCCGAAGGCCCGCCGCACATCGCGATCGCGGGTGTGGGCCACCGCCGCGAGTCCCAGCAAGACCAACGCCACGACCACGGTGTCGGCCGCCAAGCTCGCCGGGCTGATCAGCAATGCCGGATGCAGCGCTACCACGATGCTCGCCAGCGCCGCCGGCATCTTTCGACCCAGCAGCCCCAAACCCAATTGATAAACCAACGGCACGCACAGCGCACCAATCACGCATTGCAACAGCAGCAACCAGTTCAACGAAAGCCCCGTGGCCCGAAAGACGGCGAGTACGGCGGGGTATCCGGGCGCGCTGTAAAACTCCGGCAACAACCCGGTCTCGGCTACCGGATTCAGCTCCTCGCGTTCGGCACGCAGCGCATCGATCTTCGCGGGCAGCGATCCTTCGCTTTGCTCGGTCAAGCCGAAGGTCTGCTCTTGCACCAGATGGTCGGCGAGCACGATTTGTTGGGGGGTTTCGGGGGTATAAGCCAGCGTAGGGTCCGACAGCGGACCCATGGCGAACACCAGCAATCGCAGGATGAGCGCGACGCCGAAAATCATCGCGATATACAGCACGTAAGATTCGCCCTCGTCGGGGTCATTCACCGGGCCGGCGGGACCTGGACTGGAGGTCGAGCCGTCGCGGTTCCACTGCACCCCCGGCACGCCGCGGTTCAAGTCCGGCAACGTGTCGGGTTCGTCGAGACTGCTGAGGGGACGTCGTTGCACGGCGAAACTCCGGCGAAAAACAAGGTCAAGCGAGCGCGACGACATCCGTGGGGGTCGGCCCCACGCACAGCGCACCCCATCGCCATCGGCCGTCGCGGAGGACGGCTTAACCCTGAAGGGTGGTGGCGGGTGTTCACGCGGCGGCCGAGTTGGGTCTTAACGATTGGGTCGATGGGCTTGCGTCGAGCTTTATCGGCCGGCGCGGTAGCGGTGCATTTCCAGGACCGACAAGAGATACGCCAGTGAAGACTCGGCCCCCTGGTTTTTGTTGACGCCGTCGGGCTGCAGACCGTCGCGGCTGCCGCCGGTGTCGGGATCGAATAGGGAATGGCCCACGTCGTTGCGGCCGTTGAACCAGTCGAAACAAAAGCGCGCTTCGCTTTCCCAGTGCTGCCGGGTGACGGCGTCTTCCGATACCCGCGCGGCAAAGAGGCAGGCATCGACCAGGGCGTAGGCTTCGAGGGGTTGCTGATCGAAGCGGGCGCGGGTGTGGCCGCGACGCAGCCAACCGTCGTTGCCAACAATCGACAGGTGCGTTTGGCCGCGGTCGTCGGTCGCGCGTTGCTGATCCAGCACCCAGCTCAGCGTGCGAAAACCCGCCCGGGTCATGTCCGGCCGATCGAGTCGGCCGCCCGCGACCAGCAGGCCGTGGGGCAGCTTGGCGTTGTCGTAAGTCACCAGCTCTTCCCACCACGGCCACTCGTCGGTCGCGTGGTCCTGCAACAAATCAAACAACTGATTGCCAAAACGACCGAACGCCTCCCGCGACGGCCCGTGGTCGGGATAGGTGTCTAAATAAGCGTCGATCCCCAGCAGGGCGAACGCCCAAGAACGGTCGTACTCGATCCCGTCGAGGCTGTCGATCTTATCGAGGGCTCGTTGATACAGATCGGAAGCGAGTTGGCGGATCGGCAGCGTCGGGCCGTGCGCGGCGGTCAGGCCCAGCGACCAGATGGCCCGGCCCTGGCTGTCGTGGCTGCCCTCGTCCTCCAGCCACCGTCGGCTGTAATCCATGAAGTTGCGAAACTTCTGGGTTTCGAGGTTATAGGCGTAAGCGATGAATCCCAAATAGGTGTGCAGCGGAATCACGGTTTCGTCGTGGCCGCGGAGCTGGGCGTAGAGCAAGCCGGCGATCAGCGCCCGGGCGTTGTCGTCGATGCAGTAGCCGTGGTTGGGGTCGGGCGTGGCGTAGAGGGCGTGTTGAAAAAGGCCGGTGTCGTCGGTCAGCCGACGCAGATGGCGGAGGTCGATCTCGGGCAGCGGTTCGAGGGGCGGGGACACGGGCGGCTCCGGCAAGGGGTTCCGAGGGCGTGTCCCCGCCGAGAAATGACTGACGGCCGTGGGCCAAAACGTGGCCACGGCGCGGGGGACAGGGCGAAAGTCTAACCCATGGGGCAGGTAAGATGCGGGCCGCACAATTCTCCCGGAGATTCGGCAATTGGCTCAAGCGGTGGATCGGACATCCGACGTCGGACGGCAACGGCCGGCGGGACAGGTCTGGGCGGTGCTGGCGCTCGTCACCTTGCTGGCCGCGATCCTCCGACTGTACCGCCTGGGCCACGGCGGACTGTGGTACGACGAACTCATCATGGCGCGGCTCACCGCCGGGCCCTGGACGCCGCTGTGGCACGATATCTGGTACGACGGACGGCCGCCGCTCTACCCGATCCTGGCGTGGGCGGTGGGGCGAATGCTGGGCAGCGGAGACGCCGAACTGCGGCTGCTCTCGGCGGGATTCGGGATCGCCGCGGTGCCCGCACTGTTTGCCGTCGGACGGCGGCTGTTCGGCACCCGGGCGGGCCTGATCGCGGCGGGGCTGTTGGCCGTCTCGCCTTACCAGATTTATTACGCTCAAGAACACCGCTATTACGCCTTGCTGCTGTTACTGGGCATAATCTCGGCCGGGTTTCTGTTGCGGGCGTGGCGGTTTGGCGAACCCGCCACCACCCAGATACGGGGCCGGCGGTGGGGATCGTGGATCCTTTACATCCTGACCAGCGCGTTGATGTTCTACACCCACCCGATCGCGGCGTTGGTGCTGCTCAGCATCGGGTTGGCCGGAGTGGGGCTGATGCTGGGCCGAGGCATCACCGGGCGGCAGTCGCGAATGTTCCTTATGTCACAAGTCGTGATCCTGCTGCTGATCATGCTCTACGGTTTATTCCCCTGGGTTCACGGGGCACCTCTGCTGGGTGAAGAGGACGCGGACCTGGCCCAGGCCGCGGGGGTGCAGGTCATGTCGGGGATCATCGGCGGGCCGGCGGGGGCGGGGGGGGCGGGGGGGGCGGAGGGTCAAATCGCCCAAGTGCTCAACTGGGTGCCGACTCCGCCTTGGTGGGGGCCGCTGCGTACGTGGCTGAACTTTATGTTTTTGGGCAAAAAGTACGTCCCGGCCTGGTCTCTGGCCGCCGCGGCGGGCTTGCTGCTGCTCGGAGGAATCGCCTTGCTTTGGCGGGTCGGCATTTCTTCATCGGTGCGTCAAATGGCCGGCGCATTCCCGCGGGCGGTGGCGAGACGGGGGAGGTCGTGGTGGCTGGTGGGGTGCTGGACCATCGGGCCGGTGGCGGCATTGGCCCTGGGGGCCTGGCTGTGGCAGCCGATCTACGTCGATCGTTATGTCATCCCCTCGGCGGCAGGGTTGACGTTCCTGCTCGCGGGCTTGGTCGTCGCGTTCAGCGGCCACGGATTCTCACCCGCTCGCGATGCCCCGCGGTCCACCGCAGGCGCGACCACCCTCACCAAGCCGATCGGCGGCTGGCCGACGTGGTCATCCCTCGGAGCCCTCGTGGTGGTGATGGGGGGCGCGACCCAGACTTATTACCAATCGCCGGACAAGGGCGCCTGGCCCGAAGCGGTCGCCTGGTCGGTCGGCCAACTCGGCCCCGGCGACGTGCTGGCCTTCGCTTCAGAACGCGGCGACCCGAAAGAAACCCGCCATGTCCGTGAAAATTGGTTCTGGTACGCCCCGTTTCAACGACCCCGCTTTGCCATCGAACTGCAAATGCGGCAACCCACCGCCGCCCTCGCCCGGCAACTCCGCGACGCCCTGCACCAATCGCAACCGTCGCCGACCCCGCCCCCCCAACCAAACGACGGCCTGCCCCCCGCCGCCGTGGGGCAACATCGATCAATCACCCCCGGCCTCTGGCTCGTCTTGTGGCGGGACCCCGATCACCCCCGGGGTCTGGAGCAAGCCCTTCGCAATCAAACCTCGACGGGCCTGGAACTCGAAACGGTGCGGCACTTCTTCGACCTGACGCTCATGCGGTTCGTTTTGTCCACGGACCCACCTGGCCCTTAAATGGAGAGCCTGCCCTCCTCATCGACCCAACCCCCCCATCTTCCACCGATCCTACGCGGCCGTGTCCAAGGACATACCTCAGCATCGAAGTCCAGCTTCTACCGCATATTTAGTTGACCGGCTCCGAAGGTCGGTTACATTTCACCGACATACGACGAGCAAGGGAGAGGCCCACCGGTTCACACGGTGGACGTTAATTCGACATGACTTCGTCCGTGGCTCAAGCAATCGCTGGCATCGAGCCGGCAGGCGGTCCCCCCTGGCCACCCCCCCACCCCCCCCACCCCCCCTCCACCCCCGCGGTTTCGGGGCGATCCCGCGATTCGTTCGATCAGGAGGCATCCCCCATTCGGTGCCCGGGAAGAAAGACCATGCAAGACGATCCCCGCAACTCCCTCCCGGCCCGTGTCAATCCGCACCGATCGACCCCTCCCGCCGCCTCGACTCACCCTGCCCAACCCTCGTCGAGTGACGCGGTAAGTGCCGAGCCGGCCCTGTCGCTGCTGGAAGTTTTGTTGCGCCACCCCGTCAAATTGATCGGCTGCCTCGTGCTCGCCTTGGGCCTGGGCGTGGTTTACCAACTGTATGCCCCGCGGGTTTACGAAAGCTCCGCCGAGATCTTCGTCGAAAAATCTCAGAACGGCGTGCCCAACTCCGCCATCTCCCCCGGCGGCGTCGTCGCCGGCCAACCCTCGACCCACGCCTCCGTGCTGGTCTCCACCCCGGTCCTCCGCGCCGCTTTGAGCCAACCCGCCGTCGCTAATTCCCAGACCCTCGCGGAAATCGACGAGGACGCCCGGCTGCGCTTTCTCAAGAAAAACATCAGCGTCGTGTATGCCGAGAAACTCGAAACCCTGGCGGTCCGCTTTCGCGGCGCGGTCCGGGAGGAAACCCCGACGATCGTGAACGCCGTGGTCGCGGCTTACCTCAACGAGTTGGGCATCTCCTTGCAGGCCGCCACCGCCCCGCCCGCCGCCTCTCCTGCCGACACCCACGCGGTGTCCGGGTCGGCAAGCGAGGTTGACCGCGGCGTGATGAGTGACCAGATGATGGAAGCCCGGCTGATGGCTTTGGCCACGCAACTCGCCGAGGCCCAGGTCGCCGAGGAAAGCGCGGCCATCCGCCTGGCGCAAGCCACCGACGCCAGCATCGAATTCAGCCAACTCGCCGCCTTACTGGACGAGAGCGGGCTGGATAGCCGAGCCTACGGCCTGACCGAAATGGCCTACCTGCGCAACGAATTAGCCCGCCTGGAACAGCAAATCAAGGGCATGCCCGCCGGCTGGGGCCCCGAGCACGCGGTTCGTGGACCGGTCGAACGACAAGCCACCGCCCTCCGCCGCGAATGGCGAACGTTGCAAACCAATGCCCGTCAATCCATGGTCGGCCTGCTCGAGGCCAGCCAGGAAAATGCCCGAAAGCGCGTCGCCGAACTCGACCGCCGCATCAGCCAGGAGCAGGCGGCCGCGCTCCGCGACGCCAAGCCATCGGTCCGCGTACTCGAACTCGGCGAGATCCCCCACCGCAAAGCCGCCCCCAAAGGCACCAAATCGCTGGGCGTTGCCCTGGTTCTCGGCCTGCTCTCGGGCGTCGGGCTCATCCTGTTCTCCGAGCTTCGCCCAAGCAATGCTCCCGCTCCCACCAACCCCGAGACGCTCGGGCTTGACCCTGCCTCAGCTTCTCCCTCCCTCGACGCGTCGTCCCGCGGCCTGGCGCTCCGCACCCCCGATGATGTGCGGGACCAACTGCACGACGACGCCCCGCCGCTGCTGGGCCTGGTGCCCGAGGTGCCCAGCAGCCATCGGCTGACCTCCCCGGATTTTGACGCCACCGCTTCGTCGATCCACCAGATCCGGGCGGTGCTCCAGATCCATGCGGGCCACAGCGGCGCCCGCGCGTTTGCCTTCACCAGCCCCCGCCGGGGCGCAGGCAAGACCAGCGTTACCATCGGCGTGGCGTCGTCCCTGGCGATGTCGGGCAGCCGCACCCTGGTGGTCGATTGCGACCTGGCGGGCCGCATCGCCCGCGGCCAGACCGGCGAGCCGCCTCAGGAACATGCCAATGACCGCTTCGGCCCGCTGGACCCCGACGGCTCGGCCGGCGACCACCACTGCCTCGACAACGTCGTCCTCGAACAGGGCTACCTCTCCGACGACGATTCCCGTGCCCTGGCCGCCCCGATCCCCCAGCACCGCGCCGGCGTGGCGGGCATGCTCGACGGCCGTCGCCTGGACGAATGCGTCGTTGCCTCCACCACCCCCCGCCTCAGCTTCCTCCCCGCGACTCACGCCCAGACCCGGCACATCGGCATGATGTCCGACGCCTTTATCCGCCAGCTCATCGCCGAGGCCGACCCCCATTTCGACCTTGTTCTGTTTGACAGCGGCCCGGTCCCCGGCAGCGTCGAAGCCCTGCTGGTCACCAGCCAGGTCGACGGCGTCGTCGTCGTCGTGCCCCAGGGTGAAACCCGCGAAGCCCTGGCCCGCACCATGTCCTACCTCAAAGTCGTCCAGGCCAAAGTCTTCGGCACCGTGTTCAATCGGGCCGCCGCCGAACGTACCGCCGCCGACCAATCCAACAAACCAACCGCCGCCACCGCGGAGACGCAGTCCTCTATAGTTTCAGCCCGCCATCAAAACCACGATGCCAATTTGTCTTCGCTCGAAGAACACCAAGTCCAAACCGACGACGACGGCGAATTCCTCACCGGCGACGCTCCGCTGGGTTCGGGTATCCTCGCCGCCGCGGTGTTCTCCGATGCCCAGTCCGGCTACGCCAGCCAAGACTGGAAACTCGAAGAAACCAGCGCATTCAGCGGTTCGGTCGAAGAACTCTTCGGCAACGCCACCCACGAAACGGCCGCTGACGACGACAGCGACGACGAGCCGAAAACACCCGACACGCGCGTCTGAGTTTCGCCACCCCTGGCATTCCGGCCCCCGACCGGTCAGCAGTCGATCTCGATTTCGCCCCGTGAGCCGCTGAGCCGGGACCACATCGTTTCGCCCCGCACGGACCATCCGCCCTGCCGATAGGGATTGACTTCACGTCCGACACTCCGCAGGATTTCGCCGTCCAGCCGCACCGCCGTGACCCCTTGATTCTCGCCCGACACCCGGTAGGTGACCGTGCAGTGGGTCTCGGCAATCTTCAGCCGCGCGGTCAGCCCGTCGTACCGCCGGCTCAGCACCGGATCGAAAACGTACCGGTCAAAATGCCGCCGCAGCCCCAGCCAGTGCCGCAGCACCAGCCCCACGTAAATCCCCGGGCCGCTCGAATACACCCGCCACCCGCCGTCGACCGGCACCTCGCCATCCATCAAATCTTCGTACCGCGCCTCGGAATCCGCCCGATTCAGAAACGCCGCGTCGCTGGAACTGAAATAGCAGTTGGCCTGCCGCGGATTCGCGTTGGGCACCGTCGCGGCGATGCCCACCGGGTTGACTTGCAGCAGCGACCGGCTCAGCGCCTCGGCCCGTCCCAGCTTCGCCATCGCTTCGGCATACCGCAGGTGCGCGTGGACATACATCAACCCGATCTCCCGACCGAAAAACGACGCCGATTCCAACCGTTGAAAATGCGTCAATAACCCCCCCCGGTACGCCGGTGGTCGGTTCATCAGCCGCGCTCCGTCGGGTGCCAGCAGATGCTGCTCGATCAGTTCGGCATGATGCAGCGCCTGGGCAGGCGTAAATATCTCCGAGATGATGCCGCGGATCATCGGCAGCAGCCGATGAGTCACTCCCGTCTCCAGGTCCCGTGGGTGCAGCAGCCACTGAGTTTGCGCGGCGTCAGGGTTGTGCAGGTACAGGCCCGCGGCCTGGCCGTCGGCAATCAGGTAATGCTCGAAGTCCGCGCGGATCGCCGACGCATTGGCTTCCATGACGTCCGCCGCCGCCCGGTCGCCGCCCCGCCGCAGCACCTCGGCATACCCGTGAACCGCTTGGTAGAACAACGCCACCGTCCACGTACTGACCATGTGCTGCCGCATCTCCGGCCGGGCGGGCTGCAGCGAATCGTTCCAGTCCCCCTCGCCGTAGGACAGCAGCGCCGTGCCCGGCACCGCCGATTCCAGCAGTTTTTGAATCGCAAAGTTCAGGTGCTGCCGCACCGTCGCCCGCTGCGACGTCGAGCGGTACGGCGGCTCGGGCCGGGCGAACGTCACCGTCTGGTCCAGGAACGCCAGGTCGTCGGTGGCCTGCAGATAATTGATCGCCGCGATGATCGGCCACACCGCGACGTCGCCGTGGCTGTGCGGACTCTGAATATCCTGAAACGGCGGGTGCATCGCCCATTGCGGCCACGCCCCGCTGTCCTCGTATTGATACCCAAACACGTCCAGCAGGATGCGCGCCACCGTGCCGGTCTCCCCGCGGGCCAGCAGCCACTCGGTCGGTCCCTGACACACATCACGCAGGCCCCACGCCGCACCGCCGTACTGCTCGATCCCGTGGGGCGCGGTGAGGTGGATCGCCGCGTTGGCTTCAAACCACGGCAACGCCGTCGCCAGCCGCTGCGCCTCGGCCGAATCGTGACTCAAACCGACCGCCCCCGCCTCATCCTCCACCACCGGGCGATGGTCGATCTCGTCCTCCCCCTCCGCCACCGGACCAAGTTCCCCCGAATAGGTCCACCCCCAGTTCTGCACGTCGATCGCCTCGGCCACGACGTACGGCAACCGCCGCTCCGCCGGGGATTCACCGTCGTCTGTTTGCCCCTCCAGCATCTCCACGCCCCCCACCCGCCGGGTCGTCGGAGCAAACTGCATCTGCCAACGCACCTCGGGATAACGCCGGGCGATCAGCGTGTCGGCCCCGGGGCATAGCTCCACCCGGCCCTCGTGGACCTCGACATGTCCCGCAAACTCGTGTTCCCGATCACCCAGCGCCAAATGCGAAATTAACCTTAAATCCAGCCTGCCGCCTCCCACCTCGACCTCGTACCGCAGGCGCGGCCCGTCGTGCTCGGCGGTTGCGGTGACCCGCAGGGTCCGCCGGTCATCGAGCCGGTAAATCCACCGACACCGGTCGGTCTCCATCGCAAACGCCGAGGCCGTGCCGATCGGCCGCCACGCTCCCCCGGTCTCACGGGCATACAACCGCGCCCCGTCCCCGCGGATCAGGTTCAGCGGGTCGCGGCTGACCGGCAACAGCTTATTGAAGCTGGTATTGCCCAGACAAACGTGCGAAGCGATCGGCCCACTGGCGTATCCCGTGGCGCACAGCGTTGCCCCGCCCGGCAGCCGCTGCCGGCCGGCCATCAGCAGGTGCGCCGTCCGCCGCTCCACCGCCAACTCTTTGTTCTGCAACACCACGTGCTCGGCTTGGTCGGTGAAAAACGAAGCGAGGTCGCCGTCAATCGTTTCTTCATGCAGCCGCGCGCCCGGCCAGTCCTCATCCAAATCACGCCCGGTCATCGGTCGACCGTTCCACGGATCCAGCGTCAGCTGAGCAAAATCATGTCGAAAAAACACGTCGTCCGTTTGATCCCGCCCCGCCGATCCATCGCCCGCCCCCGGGCTCATCGGCCAAGCATCGTCCGCCACCAACTCTTCCAGGCGTGCCGCGTCCGCCTCGCTGCTGGCCGCGGGGTGATCCGCCACAAACCGCGCCAGGAATCGCACCCGCCCGCCCGTATCGGTTGGACTGGTTGCGGAACCCACTTCAACGGCCGAGGAGAGCAAAGTATGACATGAACACTCGCCCTGTCGATTGCGCGTGGGCCACTGCGCCTGATCGACGAGCCGCGGCGGCCCTCCGGCTCGGTAGGCGGGGCCGTAAAAATCCATCGCCTCGGTGAGCACCGCCGCACGCCCGCCGACGCGTTGCCCAGGTCGGAACTTGGCCCCACGACGCAGCCGTGGATCAGCCAGGGATGAGCCGCCCCGTCGGCCGCCGCCTGCGGCAAATTTTGGCGGGCCATTGCCACCGGACCCAGCGCGGGGTGGGTAGCAATCTGATGATCGATGTACTGGCTGGTATAGGCCTCGTTGTTCTGGACCTGTCCGCGGGCCGCCAAACCCACATCCTGCGAAAGGATCACGTCGAAACGGCGGCCTTCCGGCGGATCTTCACTGGCACGGATCGCCTGCAGATCCACCTGCCAGCACCACGCGGAATGTTGCGGATGCAAGCGCAAATCCACGCGGTAAGCCACCTGATTCCAACGGCCCGACCAACGGAAACCATCGCGGAGTTCATGGACATCGGACACGCTGTGCGGGCCCAACAGCTGCGCCCATCCGATGACACGGCCTGGCTCCGTCGCGATACTTTCGAGTTCGCGAAGATAAATCCGGGTGGCCGAACCCACCAACGGCGACGCCACGAAAAGGTTGATCAGCGTGCTTCCAGCCCCATCGCTATTCACCGCCAGGGTCTGCAGCTGACCGTTGGTCAACACCGTGGCGGCCACGCCCGACGCGCTGGTCACCCGACGGTGAGGGAATTCGGATTCGGTGAGTGTGGTCCAAGATTCAGCCATGACGCAAGTGTAAGGAATCACTCTGCAAAGCGGGGACGCAAAAAAGCCCACGCTGTAAAAACGTGGGCTTGAATGAGGTGATGAGTTTTAAATCAGGACGAATGGGCGGCTTTCGTTTTGCCGTCTTGGGCCGCTTTGGCCGCCTTGTCTTTGACTTGCTGAGGCGTGATGCCTTCGTCTTCAGCCGTTTCGCTCGCGGCATCGATGGCGGCGTCCTTCGCGGCGGCGGCAACGTGGCCTACTTTGGAGGCGAGGTCCGTGGGATTCAGACCCTGATCTCGGCCCGAACTGATCGCCGCCGCGGCAGCACTCTTCGCACGGTCCTTGGCATCGATCGCTGCTTCTTTGGCCATGTCTTTCAGGTCGTCGGCGTGCTCGCCGAACCACTGGTCTTCCTTGCGGGTGGTGGGAATCAACATCCCCGCCACCACGCCGGCGGCCAACGCGGCCAGCGCCATGCCCAAGGGTCGTTTGTCGGCACCTTCACGAACGCGGGTGGTGGTATCTTTCATCGTTTGAGTTGCTCCATCGGTCAGTTGTTGAGAAGTTTTTGAGAGGTAATGCGTGGTCTGCGAAACGCCGTCGACCAGTTTTTCGATCCCCGTGCCGGCCACATCGCGCACGCTGGATGCAGCGGACGTGGTGGCCTGCCAGCCATCGCTGGCCGCGGACGCCACCCCCGACGCGGCCGAGCCCCCCGCCGAACCCACCGCATGGCCCGCCGACCCCAACGCTTCGGTGGAGTGATCCACCCAGTCACGCGATTTGGCGACGGCGCGCTTCACTGTTTCGGCAACCGAGCCGCCCACCTGGTGGGCTTTATCCATGGCCGACTGCGAAGCATCGATGGCTTTTTGTTTTGCTGCCGTGAGCTTCCCCCGACTGGTTTCTGCCTCAGACGAGCGATCGTCGTGGGCATACCGTGAAGCTTCGCGATCCGCTTCGTGGTAATTGCGGTATTCGGGATAGATGGTGTCGATCGAATCGAGCTCGTGATCTTTAACGGGAACGTAAGTCAAGATTTTGACCTTTCGGGTTGAACTCGAACGCTCTGACGTTGATGAATGAGCGTGAGTTGCAGATTGTTGAAACGGAGTTACTTGGCTGGTAGCAGATGAGCGGGCGGTTGGGTCCGAGGGATCGTGAGACGTTTGATACTTGCCATCTGCACCGTAGTTTCGAGTTCCGCGGGTTATGCGATCCATCAACTTACGACCCGGCCCGCGCGTGTCGGCGTCCGTCAGTAGCAGCCAGGCCAAACCTGCACCAACACAAGCTGACGGAATCGGATTCCGTTTGAAGGTCTCGATCAGTCCGCGAACAAGAACCCCCCCGTCGTCCGCGACCGAAGTCGCAAAGTCGCGGGCCAAATTGCTCGGCCGCAACTTCTCCCCCAGTGCATCCAATTTAAGGTCAAGCGTGGAACGGGTCTGTTGAATGTCGTCACGCAATGCCTCAGACTTCTTATGACTTTGCATAGGATCGACGCCGGGCGGCGTATGGGTTCCCGCGGTGGTTCGTGGAGGATTCATATGGCTTTCTCTTTCGCCCACTGGGCAGTCTGCTTCACCGAAGCGATAGATTGATGAGGGGTCATATCTTCGTGGGCCAACTGAGACACACCGCGTTTGGCGAGCAGAATCCCGACAATGGCGACGATCAGCCCAATGACCACGAAACTGATGACCAGAGCCAGCAAACCACTTTCAAGTCCCAACGCAAGCAAGGCAATTGCCCCCAGCAAACACAATCCCACGGACATTAAAATGATGCCGAGGTATGCGACCAAGGCGCCCGCCGGAATCTTGGCGGCGTCTTTGCCCGCTTGGGTTACTTTCTCGCTGACTTCCGTGCGGATGAGGGCCGCCTCTTGTTTAAAGAGGGTCAGTGTTTCGTCACGCAATTCTTTGAGCAAGGTCGATATGGAAGTATCGTCGCGGACCGTTCCAGCAGAAGCACTTCGGGGGGACGACTCAACGGTTGGTGGTATGGGTGGAGGAGGGTCGAGGGTGGGATTGTGGGCGGTCATGGCTGGTTTGTCCTGGTAGCTGTTCGATAGGGGATGAAAGGTCTATTCCACCCATGGATTATTTGGCCTGGACGGCAGCACTGGGAGGAGCCGTGGTGCGTGACGAAGGCTGGGCCACCGTGGCGGCGGTTGCGGGGCGCGGGTTGCCGGGATGACTGGCGTAGGTAGAATTACCGTCCTGCAGTTCATCCTGGTCGTCATCGCTGGTTTTGAGGAATCGTGCGGCCGCGAGACCCAGCACGAAAAGGCCGCCAAAAACGAGTTCGGGGTATTGCCGAGCGAGGCCACGCACATCGTCGGCAACTTTCGCGGGTTCAGAATTTTTCAGGTAATCCGCGGAATTGCGGAGCTTACGGGTGGCAGAATCAGTCCATTCAGCAAGACGCGGATCGCTGCCTTCACGGATTTTGTCACCGGCCTGATCGATGGCGCTCGCGAAGGTTTCAAACTGATCACCGACTTTTTGCTGGCGGCTTTGGATGACTTGGCACGATTTATTGCGCACATAGCGAGACGCTTCCTTGGCCTTCTGAGCTGCGGCTTCTTTGGCCTGCTCGGCTTTGGCATGAAGTTCGTCACGCTGGGCGGCGAGGGTGTCGGCCATCGAATGCTTGGCCTCCGAAGCCGCTTGCTTGGCATCTTCCTGAAGCGGCTTCTGCTGCTTTTCTTGATACGTCGAAGCACTACCGGGCTTGGTTGAAGCGGGGTTGCGGGAGGGGTCTTGGGAAAGGGTGGTCTGGGACATGATGATCTCCGGGGAAAAAGTTACGGGTTATCGCCGTACAATCTATAGGCTTTACTACGGCGGATTTCCGGTAAATAACCTCAGCAGATTCAGGTTTAACCTGAGCGTTAATTAGATTTCGGGGAACTAACTCCGGCCGCTCATTGTAAAAAGCCCACGGAGGTTATCCGTGGGCTTTACAAAAACTGAGATGGTTAGCGGCGCGGCGTGAATCAGTCGAATTCGCTGTCGCCGTCGATGAAGCCGACGAGCTTGCGGCTGCGGACGGGGTGCTGCAGTTTGCGGATGGCCTTGGCTTCGACCTGGCGGACACGTTCGCGGGTGACTTTGAAGATGCGGCCGACTTCTTCGAGGGTGTAGGTGTACCCGTCGCCGATGCCGTAGCGGAGCTTGATGATTTCGCGTTCGCGGTAGGTCAGGGTCTTGAGGACCTGCTCGATGCGCTGACGGAGCATGTCGCTGGTCGCGGCTTCGGACGGGTTGCTGGCGGATTCGTCTTCGATGAAGTCGCCGAAGTAGGAGTCTTCGGATTCGCCCACGGGCCGATCGAGGCTGATGGGGTGGCGGCTGATCTTCATCACGCGGCGGGCTTCGATCACGGGCATCTTCGCGGCCTCGGCGATCTCCTCGATGGTCGGCTCGCGGCCCAGGTCCTGCAGCAGGTTCTTGGCGATGTTGCGCAGCTTGCTCATCGTCTCGATCATGTGCACCGGGATGCGGATCGTCCGGGCGTGGTCGGCGATCGCGCGGGTGATCGCCTGGCGGATCCACCACGTGGCGTAGGTCGAGAACTTGTAGCCACGCTTGTACTCGTATTTGTCCACGGCCCGCATCAGGCCGGTGTTGCCTTCCTGGATGATGTCGAGAAACGACAGGCCGCGGTTGCGGTACTTCTTAGCGATGGAGACCACCAGGCGGAGGTTGCCGCCCGAGAGGTCACGCTTGGCTTCTTCGTACTCGTCGAAGACGGTGGTGACATCGGCGACCATGGCCTTGAGTTCGTCGGGCTCCGCAGAGCACGAGGCTGCGCAGGCCCGCGAGCTCTTCCCGCATGACCATGACGTCTTCGGGGTCGTAGCGATCGGGGAACTCGTCGGCCTTGGCGAGGGTCTTGCGCAGGTCGTCCATCTTCTTGACGATCGAACGCAGCTTCTTGAGCATCGGCTGGACCTTGCTGGTCCGCAGGCTCAGCTCTTCGATCAAGCGTGGTCATCTTGCGGCGGCGGACGGCGATGCGGATTTCGGTCTCGGCTGATCTGGGCCTTGCTCAGTCGGCCGGGCGCATCGAGCGTGTCCCAGTCGATCATGGTTCAGCTGAAGCATCCGCTTGATGGTCTTGAGGTTGTTGGGGATCCGCGCGGCGATCTTGCCCTTGGCGTCTTCCTCGGCGGTGCTGATCTTCATGGTGCGGTCGAAAGGCAGATCGCCTTCGTGGACCATCTCGAGAGTTTCGACGCAGGTCTTGACCGAGTAGTCGTTCTGCAGCACCAGCCGACGGAAGAGGTAGCGGCAGGTCTCGATCTTCTTGGCCAGACGGATTTCTTCGTCACGGGTCAGCAGGCTGATCTCGCCCATCTGGGTGAGGTACATGCGGACGGGGTCGTCGATGCGCTTGTGGCCGGACTCCGGAGAGGGCCTTGGCGATCTCGGCTTTGGCCTGCTCTTTGGTGAGAAGTTCTTCGTTCTCGGCTTCTTCGTCGTCGTCGTCGTCGGTCCGGTCCTCGGTGTCGGCGGACGCGGGCTGACCTTCGGCGGCCGCCTCGGGGGCGGCGTCGTCGGCGTTTTCGGCAGCGATTTCCTTGGCGGTCTTGGGCCGGGGCGGTTCGTAGGTCGTTGCCCACGGCGGTCGCGGCCGCCACGACGTTGCGCGGCATGGCGGGGGCGGGGATGTGGTTAGGGTCCACCAGGGTGATGCCCAGACGGGCAAAGAGCACGAGCAATTCATCGAGCTTATCGGGATCGACGTAGTTGTCGGGCAGCAGCGCGTTGAGCTGGTCAAAGCTGATGATGCCGAACTTACGGCCGGCGGCGATGAGTTCGATGACGGCGGGATGGAGGGGGTCGAGCATCAAGGCGTGGGTCTCACTTCAGTCAGGGTCCAGGGTTCGGGAACCGGGGGTTTAAGGTGCAAAGTCCGGGGTCAAGGCTTGGGGATCAGGTCATAGGGGGAACGGCGGGCGATGCGGCGGGGGTCGGGTTTGGCTCTTCGCTGATCGACGAACTGCTGCAACAGCCGCGCTTGATCCTGGAGGTTATCGGCGGCGACGGCATCGGCCTTGGTCCTTTGTTCGCTCTGTTGATGGCGGTAGTGGATGATGGCATCGGCGGCGTCGAGCAACAAAATCCGGGTGAAAGCAAATCGTCGCGGGTTTCGGAAACGTCGGGGGGACTATCTGAGGAAGCGGAAGTCTCGGAGGTCATGGCGGCGGGCGGCGGTTCGGGCAAAGCCCGGTCCAGTTCGGCATCCGCGGTCAGCAGCAGCTGCCGCAGCAGGTCTTCGCTGTCCATCGACAGGTCGCTGCAGAGCCCGGGGAGCGTGAGATTCTGTCCTTCAGCCAGAGCGCCGTAAACCCGCTGGTATAGCCGACGGTGGTCGGGGTGCGCGAGTTCTGCGGGCGAGATGGCCTCGTCCAGTGACGATCCGTCCGCCAACGTGGCGGTGAACAAACCCGGGTGCCGGACGACGGCGGCAATCAACCGGCGTTCGGCCGACCCCACCGCTAGAAGTCTATGCCGGGAATGCGGTTTCGCAAGTGCTTCACGCGGTTGATTTTCGGCAACCGCCTCGTAGTCCGTCGGGTCCGAATCGCCGTCCTGGTCCGCCACCATGGCCTCAATGTAGCCGGCCTCGTAGTCCGGGCCAGAAGTTTCGGTCGGCATCGGGACGGGGCGGGGCGTTTGAAAGCGGTTCTGTTCTCTCCGCGGACTGCGCTGGGCCAGCAACGTCTCGATCGCGGATTCGGAAAGTCGCAGCATCTCGGCAAGCTGGGCAAACACGAAAGCGCCGCCGCACGCCGCCGGTCTCGGTCAGCCCGAGCTGGATCAGCTGGTCCATGAAGGCTTCGACCGCGTGCTGTCGGCCGGTGACGGTCTCGGCGGCATCCAGCTTTGCCTGCACCCGGTCGAAAGCAAACGCCAGCGCGTCCTGGGCCCGGGCGATGACCTCCCGCCAGGCGTCGAGGCCGCCGGACTTCATGAGATCGTCGGGGTCCGACCCGCCGGGGAGCACCGCGATGCTCACGTCCAGATCGCCGGTGAGAAACACCTGAATCGCCCGGTCGGCGGCCTTCTGCCCCGCCGCGTCGCCGTCCATGACCAGGACGACCTGCTCGCAGTAGCGGCGCAACTCGCGGACGTGCTCGGGGGTGAGGGCGGTGCCCAGGGCGGCGACGACGTTGGTGGCCCCGGCCTGGTGGCAGGCGATCACGTCGGTGTAGCCTTCGACGATGACGGCGGTCTTGGCGTCGATGATGGGTTTTTTGGCGGCGTGGAGGCCGTAAAGCGTGGCGGACTTGTTAAAGAGCGGGGTTTCGGGCGAGTTGAGGTATTTCGGTTCGTCCTCTTCGCGGAGCTTCCGGCCACCGAAGGCGATGGGTCGGCCGATGGCGTCGAAGATCGGGAAGATCAGCCGGTGGCGGAGGAAATCGAAATCGCCGTCCCCGGACTTTTTGGCACGGATCAGGCTGGCTTTTTCGAAGCCGAACTTGTCCCACGCTTTGTCGCGGATCATGGTGACCAGCCCGTCCCAGCGGTCCGGGGCGTAGCCCAGGCCGAACTTGTCGATCATCTCCGCCGAGACCCCGCGGCGTTTAAGATAGTCCCGTGCGTCCTGGCCGTGCTGGGGGTGGCGTAGCAAGGCTTTATAAAAGCCGACCGCCTGCTCGTTGGCGGCGGCAATGCGTTTGCGTTCGCCGGGCCCTTTGTTTTCACCCTCCCCCGCTCCGCCGCGTCCGTCGGGCTTCCACGGAGTCAGTTCGATCCCCGCCCGTTCGGCGAGGTACTTCAGGCTCTCGACAAACGTCATCTTGTGATAATTCATCACAAAAGAAAACGCATCACCGCCGGCTCCGCAGCTAAAGCATTTGTAGATCTGCTTTTGCGGGCTGACCTGCATCGACGGGGTCTTGTCGTCGTGGAACGGGCAGAGGCCGGCAAACTCCCGCCCCTTGGGCCGCAGGCTCACGGATTCGCCGACCAGCCGGACGAGGTCCGTGGCTTCCTGCACTTTTTCTTTGTCGCCGTTGTCTCGGAAACTCATGCCGCGTGTCCATCCGCAGACTCCATTGCTTAACGTAGAAACCTGGACCCCAAAAAAGGGCAAAGGTTCAAAAGTTCGTCACCAGTGTGGAATCTGCGGAACAGGCCTTAAAGTCATCGGGGACCCACGGCTGAGCGTGAGGTCAACGAAGGTCGAGGCGGGTGGGTGCGACTGACGGGCTCGCTCGGGTCGTCGCCGGCGTGAGGGGCGATCGATTCATCCGGGGCTCAGTCTGCGGGGAAGGTGCAGCGGGTGCGGGAAGCGGTTCTTCAAGTTGTTGCGGGCCTCGGCTTGTCGCCGGTTAACCCGGGGGTTCAAATACGCTCTGACTTAAGTTTTGCGTATCGATTCAAAATGTCAAGGCCAAGCCAATGAGAGTCCTATAAATCACAAAAAAATCGCCGTCCCACCACGGCGAGACGGGCTGAACCTCACTTCCAACCCGAGACATCGACCGGCGGAAGCCGTTGATTGAATCTCGGTGGAGGGTGGGGGGGTTCGGCTTAGTTCTCGGCGTCGGGCCGATAGGCGTATTTACGCTTCAGGGGTTTGGTCACCAGGCCCATGCGGATGGCTTTGGCCGAGGCCTTGACCCGGCGGACCCGGCCGTCTTCGTCCACGACGTTGACGTTCTGCAAGTTGGGCTTGAAGGTGCGCTTGGTCTTGCCGGTGATCTTGGTACCGACGCCGCCGAGGTACTTTTTCTTACCGCGTAGGGTGTAGGTGAAGCCGGTGCCGGTGCGACGGCCGGTAAATTCGCAGACTCGGGGCATGATCAACCTCGCGGGGGCGGGGGGTGGAGCGGACAGACGGAAACAAGGTCGACGCGGCACGCCGAGCCGAACAATTTAACTTGAATCCGCGGCCGCTGCAAGTGCGATAAAAGCCATCCCTATAATCAGGCATGGATGTCCCGGCCGCCTGCGAGCTCTGCCACCGTGAGGGTCTTGAACTCACCCGTCATCATCTGATCCCCCGGGCCCGTCATAATAAGCCGCGCACCCGTCGATCCCACGACCGCGACACGCTCAAATCCGCGATCGCCTGGCTCTGTCGGCCCTGCCACAAGACCGTGCATCATCAATTAAGTGAACAGGAGCTGGCGGAGGTGTTTAATACCGTCGAGGCGCTGCGGAGTCACCCGGAGATCGCGAAGTTTGCCCGCTGGGCCGCCCGGCAACCCGCCGATCGCCGGGTCAAGGCCCGCCGGCCGGCGGGCCGACGCTGAGCCGCACCGTGCTACACTTGCCGGAATGGAAACCGGCCAACGCGAACATCTTGCCGTCGCTCAGGAACGCGCCATCCTGGTCGCCTGCCTCCTGCCCGATCTCGAAGTCAATCCCCACGACCCGCTCGACGAGCTGCGCAGCCTCGCCCAGACCGCGGGGGCGGTCGTGGTCGACGAGATGCTGCAAAAGCGGCAGAAGCCCTCCGCCAAGTCATTCTTGGGCAAGGGCAAAGTCCAGGAGCTCGCCGAGCGCGTCAAGCTCCACCAAGCCCAGGTCGTCATCCTCGAAAACGACCTCTCACCCTCCCAGATCGGCAACATCGAAAAAGTCTGCGAAGTCAAAGTCCTCGACCGCAGCGAGCTGATCCTCGACATCTTCGCCGCCCGGGCGCAGACCCACGAAGCCCGCCTGCAGGTCGAACTCGCCCAGCTCGAATACACCTACCCCCGGCTGCGGGCGATGTGGACCCACCTCGAACGCATCGCCGGCGGCGCCCCCGCGGGCATCGGCACCCGCGGCCCCGGTGAGCAGCAGCTCGAAATCGACCGCCGGATCGTCCAGCGTAAAAAATCACTGCTCAAAAAAGAGATCCTCAACCTTCAGTCCCGCAAGACCCGCGAGGTCGAATCCCGCAACACCGACCACTTCACCGTGGGCCTGGTGGGCTACACCAACGCCGGGAAGTCCACCCTGTTCAACACCGCCACCGGCCACGAGGGCGGGGTCGAAGACAAGCTCTTTGCCACCCTCAGCACCCGCACCCGCGAGTGGAAGCTGGGCCACGGCGACCAGGTCATGCTCTCCGACACCGTCGGCTTCGTCCGCAACCTGCCCCACCACCTGGTCGCCTCATTCAAGGCGACCCTCGAAGAAGCGGTGCATTCCGATCTGCTGCTCGTGGTCCTCGACGTCGCGGACCCCCACTGCCGCCGGCAGCTCGACACCGTTCAGCACGTGCTCGACGACATCGGCGCGACCGAGCAACCCCGCCTGCTGATCCTCAACAAGATCGACAAGGTCGATCACAACGCCGACTTGCTGCTGCTGCAAAAAGAATACCCCGACGCCTTGCCCCTCTCGGCCGCGACGGGCCGACACCTCGACACCCTCGTCGAAACCGTCCGCGATCACCTCCACGGCGGCACGGTCACCCTCACCCTCAACCTCGCCCAGGCCGACGGCAAGGCCCTGACCTTCCTCGAAAACCGCAGCACCGTGCTGGACCGCGACTACCAGGACACCCGCGTCCACCTCAAAGTGACCATCGGCCAACGCCAACTCGCCCAACTCCAGGCCATGGGCACCAGCGCCATCCTCCCCGACGAATACGTCGAAACCGCCGGCAGCGGCTGGGGGCGGTGAGGTTGTGCTTGATCCGGATGTTCTGCGACCGGGCCGCCTGCATCCTTCCCGTGTCATCGCCAAGGGTCGGCGTATTCGTGATTTAAACCGACTTGTTGGTTTTATGGCGGCCGAGCGGCCGATTGGACTAAGCGATCCGGGCCAATCTTTACGCTCAATGGAGAGCCATACGAAATACACTGGTACCAGCACCACGGCCTTGGTACGTTTTAGCACAAGCTCGTGCAGAAAGGTCCATCGGGATGATCGTTGAACTGAAACAAGCTTCCGCCGAGTACCCGGATTTAAGCCCCGGGCAGCCCTACTTGGTCATCGGGATCGAGGCCGACGACTACCGTCTACTCAACGACCGCGGTCAGCCGTACCTCTATCCCCACGTCTTGTTCTTATTGATTGATGCAACCGAACCGGCGGACTGGGCCTGTGAACTTGGCGGTGATGGCGAACGCTATGCCTACCCCCCCGGTCTCAATGCCGCGGGATTCTTCGAAGATTTCTTCGAAGGAGATCCCGGCGCGGTTCAGATCTTCTGGCAAGCGATCAATGGGCATCTCACCGCAGCGTGAGCAACGCGAACCCACCACGTCGTACAACATAGGTCGCGGCGATGATGTTTTCGTTATTGATAAGGAAGAAAGCACGTGCCATCGACCAGAGGTTTAGTTATCCCAATACGACGACCCGCTATGGCACAGGATGTCTCAAGTACGTACAGCCGAAATTTCTCCAAAACTGGTTTTTCGAATCATTGGCGGATTTGATTCCGTGGATACTGATTCCGATTCGGACCAATATTTAATTCACGTTAAAGCATATAACTTGCCTTCAATCACTTCGACTTTTCGAAATTATTCTCCATCGACGAGCCTGGCAATCGCCTCGACGGGATCCCCAACTGAGGCGCCCTCAATGGAATCTCGAACGATTCGGGATCGAAGTCCGGAAATGATGATCAGAGCAGACACGTGCGCATAAGCAGGGCCGTCTTAAGTCAAACGGCAAGCTATGTGTGCCGCCAGCAGCCACCGCGATGCTATTGCTGACCGGAATGACTCTGGTTGTCCCTCAATCCAACCCGCTCCTTAGAAAGTATTCCATCAGCTCGTGGCCGTGTTGGATGTGCAGGTCGCTGGCGTGGGCGTTTTGTTCGTTGAAGGGTTTAGGGCGAACGTGGGGGACTTTGTGGCCGGCCATCAGGAAGGGGACCGGGGTGGGGTCGTGTTTCCTGGTGTTGACGAGGGTGTAGTGGTCGGGCAGGACCAGCACGCGCCACGGGTCATTCTCTGCGCTTCTCGTTCTTGTAGGGCCTGATGAATCGGGCCGACGACGTGCTGGTCGATCGATTCGATCGCGGCGACTTTGGTCGCGGGATCGGCGCCGTGGCTGGCTTCGTCGGGCGCTTCGATATGAACGCAGACGATGTCGTAATCCTTCAGGGCGGCGATGGCGTGTTGACCCGCGGCGGCGTAGTCGTTGTCGTGATACGAGGTCTGGCGGGGTACGTCGAGGCGGTCCCAGCCGATGAAACGGGAGATCCCCGCGAGCAGGTCCACCGCGGTGATCATCGCGCCGCGGCCGGCGAAACCGCCCTTCCCGAACTTCTCGGCGAAGCTCGGCATGTCGGGCCGTTGCCCCTGGCCCCACGGCCAGAAGTGCGTCGCGGGCAGTTCACCCATCTCCCGCCGGGTCTGGTTGATCTCGTGGTCGGCGAGAAACACTTCGCTCTCGGCGATGAACTGCTGCAGCAGTTTGGCATCCTTGCCCCCGACCGGCAGGTGTTTGCGGATCGGTTGGCCGGGGATGTCGTGGGGGGGGACGGTTTCGAGTTCTTCCCAGTCCCGCTCGGTGTGACCTTCGATCGCCGCCCGGCGATCGACCATGATGTTGCGGTAGCTCACCCCGGGGTAGAGCGTCACCCCGTCGAGGGCGAAGTCGCTGGGCAAACTCGGCGAGCAGCCGGCGGCTCTCGGTCGAGCTGATCTGGCCCGCCGAGTGGTCCTGCATGTTCCCGTCGATCACCGTGACGAGGTTGACCCGGAAGATCCAGTCCTCCAGCGTCATCGGGATCTCCGAGCGCCGCGGCCTCGAGCGGGGCCCGGCCCTTGTGGTATTTCCGGGGGTCGTAGCCCAGCAGCGACATGCTGCACACGTCCGAGCCGCAGGGCATGCCCTCGGGGGTCGTCGCGGCCGTGCCGAGCCGTCCCGCCGCCGCCAGGACGTCGAGGTTCGGCGTCTGGGCCGCATCGAACGGCGTGCGGTCACCCAGCTCGGCCAGGGCCTCGTCGGCCCCGCCGTCGGGAATGATGATGACGTATTTCATAGCGGTAGTCAGGGGTCAGGGATCAGGAATCAGGAGTCAGGAAAGGCAGCCTAGTGGATACCGAAAAACAACTCGGGGGTTCTCAGATCGCTTTAGCTTATCCCACGAAATCTCAAACCGGGCCTAGCCTCTCCCAAGACCGCAACCCGCAACGTCAATGCTCAGGCCCCTTAACCCCGATCCCTGATTACTGATTACTGATTACTGATTACTGGCTACTGACTACTGACTACTGACTACTGATCCCGGATCACAGTTTGACCGGGACGCCCTCGGCCTTCCATTTTTCGATGAGCAATTGCAGCTCGTCGGCGGCGGCACCGATGCGTTGGGCGGCGTCGTCGAAGTTGTCGTAGAGGGCCGGATCGTTGAGCACTTTGCCGAAGGTGCCGTCGCCGCGTTGGGCGGTGCGGAGCAGGGTGTTCATCTCGCCCACCACGACGGCGACTTCGTCCGCCAGCCGGACGTAGCGGGTCTCAAGGTTGCCCATGGACGTGGCGAGGGTGGCGCTGACGTCTTTGGCGTGAGCGGTGGCGGCCCGGGCGTTGGCGGCGGTGGCGGTCACGTCGTCGCGGAGCTGCGGGTCGTTGATGAAAGTGCCCGCCGTGGCCAAGAGTTCGCGGAGTTCGGTCAGGCGTTTGTCCATGCGCACGATGGTGGTGGTGACGTTGCCGGGCACCTCGCCGGCTTCGACGGCGGCGAGGTCCTGGGGCTGAAGCATCTCGTTGAGCCGAGCGCCGACGGCCTCCCATTCCGCACCGAGGGTCTCGAAGTTCGCCGCCATCTGCGACAGCTCGCCGAAGGCGCCGTTGGCGGCTTTGGGATCGCCGCGGACCACGGCGTTGCCATCTGTGGAGAGGTAGGACTCGGGCGGGGTATCGAGATCACTCACATTGAATTTGATGGTCGGGCTTCCGCCCAGCAGCGGGATATCGACCTTGGGTTTGGCGTCCACGGGGATCTGCACGCCGTCGCGGATCTGCAGTTCGATCACGACGCCGCGCCCGAGCGGCTGACGGAATTTGATGTGCTCGACCTTGCCGATGTCGATCCCCACGAGTTCGACGCGGCTGCCGGGATTGAGACTCGCGGCCTCGGGAAGCTCTAGGGTCACCGCGTACCCCGATTGCAGCAGCCGGGGGACGTAGCCAAAGACCAGCAACAGAAAAACCAACCCCAACACCGCGGCGAGGGTCGTGGCTCCGACGATCAGGTTGCGGCGGCGTTCAGGGATCATGGGGTCACTCTCAAAATTAAGGCCGGCAATCCATCGCCGCCGGCAGGTCGCATCATATCGGTCAGCCGCGGGGCCCGGCGGTAGAACCCCCGGCGGTCGTGGGATCCTTGAAGTGGGGCGGGCTACCAGCCCCCGTTCGGGCATAGCCCGAGGGGGCTAGGGTTTCAGCCTGTCGGGCCGAGGGCGGGCAAGATGCCCGCCCCACTTTAGAGCAAAGTATCCCACGCCCCCCGCTCCCTTAGGACGAGGGCGAGGAGAAGGTCTGCGCCGCTCTCGCTGGGGCATCTGCTGCTGGGCAAACCCCATCCGGATGAGTTCGAGGTCGCGTTGGTCGGCCTGTCCGCGGATGAAATCGCTGGACCAGTTCGTTTGCGGCTGCGGCGAAAACCTCCGGGTCCGAGTCGGCCGCCACTCGGCCGTCGTACAGCAGCACCATCCGGTCGGCGATCTTGTTGGCGCTGTTCATGTCGTGGGTCACCACGATGCTGGTCATGCCCAGTTGCTGGGTCAGCGCCAGGATCAGTTCGTTGATCACGTCCGAGCGGATCGGGTCCAGCCCGGTGGTCGGTTCGTCGTAGAGCATCACCTCCGGCTCGAGGGCGATCGCCCGGGCCAAGGCGGCGCGTTTGCGTTGCCCGCCGGACATATCACGCGGGCATCTTGTTTTGGGTTTTGCGCCAGCCCGACCATTTTCAGCAGGCGGTCTACTTTCTCGGCGCGCTGGGTCTTGGTCGAGCTTGGTGTGCTCGACCAGCGGGAAATTCGACGTTTTGCCCGACGGTCATCGAGTCGAACATCGCGCCCATCTGAAACAGGAAGCCGATGCGTTTGCGCAGCGGGACCATCTCGGATTCTTTGAGCGTGATCGACGCGTTGATCGTGGAACTAGACCTCGCCGGCGTCGGGTTGCAGCAGGCCGACGATGTGCTTGAGCATGACGCTTTTGCCGGTGCCCGAGGGTCCGAGCATCGACGGTCGTTTCGCCGGGACGGAAGTCCAGTGTCCAGGCCGTTGAGCACTTGCAGCGGGCCGAAGCGTTTGTGCACCCCCCGCAGGCGGATGATCGGCTCGGCATCTTCCCCGCAGTCGACAGCGGCCTTGGTGCGTGACTTGGCCGAGTCGGTCTTCGGCATCGATTTGGCGGGGAGGGGTTTTGGCCACGGCCAATCGGCAAGGTGGAGAGGTACAAACTTCAAGCGTGGAGCAAGGGCCAATCCGCGGATCAATCTCCGGCGAAAAAGTCGCGCACCGCGCCGACGACTTCGTCCTGCTCGGCCCGGGTCATCTCCGGGAACATCGGCAACGCCAGCAGTTCCTGCGACGCCTTCTCGGCGACCGGCAGGCTGCCCTCGGTGCGTAGTCCTAGCTCGGCAAAACACTGCAGGCGGTGCAGCGGCTTGGGATAGTACACCCGGTTGCCGATGTCGCAAGGCATCCAGGTGCATGCCGCAGCGGCTCGCGGCCCTCGCCCCGCACGCGGATCACGTACTGATTAAAGACGTGCTCACGCTACTCGGCCTCGAAGGGCGTGGTCAACGCCAACGGCTCGAGCAGCTTGTGGTACCGATTCGCCAACTCCCGCCGCTGCTGCGGTCCACTCGCAAGGTGAGGCAGCTTGACCGACAGCAGAGCCGCCTGCAGCCCGTCGAGGCGGAATGCCCCGCCGAGTTGGCGAGACGACGAAGCCCTGCTCGATGCCGTGGACGCGGAGGGTCCGCAGCCGCTTGGCCAGTTCGTCGTCTTGCGTGAGGCAGGCTCCCGCGTCGCCGAGGGCGGCGAGGTTCTTCGTGGGGTAGAAGCTGACGGTGGCGATGTCGCCGATCGAGCCCGACGGGCTGACCGTCGAACTTCGACACCGATGGCCATGTCGGTGTCTTCCACGACCGCGAGGCCGTGCTCGGCGGCCAGTTCCGGATCGGGCCCATGTTCGCCGGCAGACCGAACAGGTGCGTCGGCAGGATCGCCCTGGGTCCGTTCGGTGAGGCGGCCGGGGATCAGATCGACGTCGAGGTTGTAGGTCCGCGGATCGATGTCGGCAGAACACCGGGGTCGCCCCGACCCGCACGATCGACTCGGCGATGTGCAGGTACGCCAGGGGCGTGGTGATGACCTCGTCGCCCGGGCCGATGCCCATCGCCAGCAGCGCCAGCATCAGGGCGTCGTTGCCGCTGCAGACGCCCACCGCGTGCTTGACGCCGCACAGATCCGCGAGCTGCCTGCTCGAACTCGCGGACGTACGGTCCGAGGATCAGATGCCCCGACAACGGCCACCTCGCGGAACACCCGTTCCAATTCCGGCAGCATCGCCTGGTGTTGGCGGGTCAGGTCAGTCAGCGGCACGGCCATCGGTCAGGTTCCACAGCACAACGAAATCAGAGCGCGATCCAGCGGACCAGCATAAGCCCGAACCCCCCCCCACGAAAGCCCACGGCCTTGACAGTCGCCCCGGGTCCCGCGACGCTGCGTGGTTTCCGTCTCGCCTCGGAGAGCGAGACGGGTCCGCGTTCTCCGCTGTGGCCGAACGTCATGCCCGACCTTCCCATCGCCTGTCCTCATTGTGGCAAAGCCTTTCGCTGGGCCAGCAAAATCGCCGGCCGCAAGATCCTCTGCGGCTGCGGCCAGAAGTTTCGCGCACCATGACCGCCGCCGGCCGCGCCGAGGCCGCGGGTCCCCGCCGACTTCGGCGCAGAACCCGCCCCCTAAAACGATCGACGAGCCCACCGCCCCGCCGACCGCGCCGCCAACCTCCGACATCCCCATCGAAGTGCTGCCCGCCGAGACATCGCCGGCCGACGGGGAACCCGACGCGGCATCCAACCCTTACGACTTGGACCTGCCCGAGGAACTGGCCGACCAGACCGCGTCCGAGCAGGCCGCCGAGGCCCAGCGGCGGGCGGCAACCCCGGCCAACGGCAAGTGCCCCTCGTGCAATCAGGTGCTCCGCCCTAAAGCGGTGATCTGTCTGAACTGCGGTTTTAACTTGCTGGAGGGCGCTGAAATCCAGACGCTCGTCGGAGTCGAACCCGGCGTCCCCACGGCGGACAAAACCCCCCGCGGCGTTAAAGACCCCGACGCCGTGCCCGACCCGGAAAATGAAGAACGCCTGCGGCGGAGCGTGGTCCGCTCCAAGCTGGACCAGGATCTCGCGGCCGACACCGCCCGCAAGCATCATTTTGAGGAAGTCACCTTGCCGCTGATCTTGATCGGCGTGGGGGTCATGCTCTTGCTGTTCAACGCTTTTTTCATGTCGCCCGCGCGGCGGACGCTTGGGGCTTCGGCGGCGATGGCAACGTGTGGCTGTCGATGCTATTGGGCAGCCTGGCTTTGCTGGCGATCCAGATCCCCTGCCTGCTCGGCGGGTTGTTTGCCATCGCGGCGCTGTTCGGTTCCGCGTTCGGATCGCTGGGCACGGCCCTGAAAAAACTCATCGCCCTCGCCCTCGCCGGCGGGCAACTCGACATCCTGCTGGACTTGTTTTTTCAGATCACGATGGGCCCGGGCGCGTTCTTCGCGATCTTTCTCCAGCTCAGCGTGTCGTTCGGGGTGTTCTGGATTATCGCCAAGCAGCTGTTTGACGATCTCGAGCCCGGCGAGACGATCTCGCTGTGGCTGGTGATGTCGCTGCTGCCGGGCTGGATCGTCGGGTTCATCGAGATCTTCTTTTCCCCAGCGTTTGATCGGCCGTCGCCCGAGAGGTCACCGCTAGTCGCTTTCGCTGCGCAGCTTCACTTCTTTGCCGCCCAATCGACGCACCGCTTCGCGCAGCAGTCCGGGGATCTGCGGGGCGTGGGGCGACCGGGCGACCGCGGCCGCCAGGTCGTCGTCGGAGACCTGTTCAAACTCGGCGGTGGTGGTGCCGGGGAACCAGTGCCCGCCGTTGCCGAAGAGGTTGAACCGCATTTCGCCGTAATCCTGCAGGTCCCAGCCCTTGGCCAGGTGGTTGAGCCAAAGCATCAGCGGCAAGTTGAATCCGCCCGGGGCGTCGTGATGCTCCGGCACGCCGTCCCAGCTCATCGCCTCGGGGTGGTCCACCCCCGTGGCCTCGCGCATGGCCTCCGTCAGCTTGGCCTCGATGGGCGGCAAAAGTTCCTCGGTGCGATCGAGTTTTTCAACCGCGCTGAGGTGCAGGTCATAGTCGCTGGGCCGGGCGGCACCCAGGCTCAGCGTATGGACCTCCGGCCGACGCAGGGTCCACAGGTCATTGAACTCGATCGGATGCAACGGCCCGCACAGCCCGGTGAGCTTGGCGGGCGGATCGTAGAGCTTGCCGCCTTTGTCCGAGGGGCTGATGATGAACACGCCCATGTCCCGCCGGGTGGCCTCCACGATCGCCGGCCAGTTGCGCTGGTAGATGAAATAATAGTGCAGGTTCACATAGTCAAACCCGCCGTGGTCGTCGGCGGACGTGAGGGCCTGGAGGATTTGGTCGCGGGTGCCGTGGGTGGAAAATCCGACGTGCCGTGCTTTGCCCTGGCGTTGCAGTTCACGCGCGGCGGCGAGGCAGCCGCCGGGCCGGACCGCCTGGTCGATGGTGGCGGGGTCGTTGAGACCGTGCAGACCCAACAGATCGACGTAGTCCAGTTGCAGCCGCTCGAGCGATTCCTCGAAGTGGGCGGTGAATTTCTCCGGCTCGTCCTCCGGCCCGATCTTGGTCTGCACGATCAGATCTTCGCGCGGGAACTTGGGCAGGATCAAGCCGAGTTGCCGTTCGGACGGGCCGTAGCCCCGCGCGGTCTCGATGTGGTTGATGCCGACTTCCAGGGACCGGTGGATCGTGGCTTCGAGGTTGTCCTGAACGGCCGAATCGATCTCGTCCAGCGGCTTGTCTTTCCAGCCGTCCTGATACCGCATGCCGCCGGTGGACAACACCGGCATCGGGAGTTCGGTGCGGCCAAAGCGTCGGGTGGGCATCGGTGTCATGAGATTCATCGGGTGGGAGGGCAGAACGTGATCGCGAGGCAGTCTAGCGGGCGATCAACCGCGTATCCGACCGGTCGGGGTCACGGTCACGGCGAGTTCTGTTCTCGTTCGCGTTGATCTTTTTGCTTTTGCAGCTCTCGCCGCAGCAGGTCGTTCAGGACGTTGCCGACGGTCCCGGGCAGCCGGTCTTGGCGTAGCCCGCCCAGCAGCGAGTCGAGATTCACCCGCGGCTCATCGACCGTCCCGCCGATGGCGATCCCGCCCGCCACCAAGGCCCGGATGAGGGGGTCCCGCTCGATCTCCCGGCCGCCCAGATTCAGCCGCATGTCCACCGCTTGGCTCACCAGGCTGATCGTGCCGCCAAAGGACAGCTCCACGTCATCGATCCTGAATTTGAGCGTGTCGTAGCTCAGCACGCCGTCGCGCAGCCGCAGCGCGATCGGCGACACCCGCGCTTGGTAGGCCAGCTGCTCCTTGATCACGTTCAGCCGTTGCAGCGGCTGCACGATTTTGTTTACCGGCGAGATCGTCGGGTCGATCCGCACCGTGCCCATCTGCACCTGCACATCGGCGTTGAGGTCGGTGAGCGAAAAATCGCGGGTCGGCAGGCGGAACGTGTCGTCGTCGATCGTCAGGGTGAACGGCACCGTCGCCGAGCGCACCGCGGGCAGCAGCACGGGGTTGACCCAGCGCATGATCTTGCCCGCCAGGGCGGGGGTCTGGTTGAGGTAAAACGTCATGGGCCGATCGGGCACGAATCGCCCGCCCACGTCCCGCCCGCTGAACGACGCCAGCGAGCCGTTTTCGCTCTGCATCTCGAAGCTCAGCGCGCCGCCGTCGGCGACGTTCCACCCGCGGATCCCCACGGTCGCATCCAGCTTCTCCCCGAAGGCCGCGACTGCGTAACCCCGTTGGCGGGTAAGCGTGTCGAAGATCACCGTAGGCAGCCGCGTGAGTTCCACCTCGGCCGACAACTGTCCGCGCTGCAGTTGGACGTAGCCGTCGTCGAGCATCACGCCGGTCAGCCAGGCTTCGGCGGTCAGGCCGCCTCCGTCGGCGGGGTCGTCATTCCCCGCCGGGTCGACGCCCCCGCCCGGATCGACCCCCGCGGTGCGCAGCGACGCCGCCAGGCGTACCGGCTGCCGCAGGTCCGCGGCCTGCACCTCGATCACCCCGTCGCGGAGCGCAATTCTCGGTGATACCACTCGTCCTTCAGCTGGGTTTGGGGCAGGCTGATCCGCGCGGACAACCGGGTCCGTTCGGGGTCAAACCGCAGCCCCGCCGACTTCCGCAGTGCCGCGCTCAGGTCCACCTCGGCGGTCACCCGCGCCGCCCTGGGCAACGAAAGGCCCACCGACTCGCCCAGGTCCGCGACCTCCGCCACCGGCCGCATCCATTGCCCAAACGCCTCGGGACTCACCGCCAGCCCGATCGCCTGATCCGTCGTCAGCGTGACCGCCCCCGCGTGATACCCGCCGGTCATCCGTCCGGTCAGCGAGTCGCCGACCCGCTGGCCGAAGTCCACCGTCAGCCCGTAGCCCCCCGCCCCGTCCGCCAGCGCTTCCACGCCGATCGACAGGCTCTGCCCGAACGTGGCCACCAGCCGGTCGCCCTGCCGACCCGCCCAGTCCAGCAGCCCCACCGGCAACCGCTCCACCGTCCCCATCATCCGCACCCCCCCCCCCTCGCCCCTCTCATCCTCCGCGTCGCGCCAAACTCCACCCGCAGGCCCGCCCGCAGTTCTTCCTCTTCCGCCCCCACCCCCAGCCCCGCAAGCATCCGCAACTCCACCCAGGCGTCGGCCGCCTCGCTGGACAACACAAACCGCGGCGTCATCCGCAGCGCCGGTCGGCCGGGCCACTTCACCTCGACCCCGTCGCCCCCCACCGGCTCCAGCACCACCTCGTACCGCGTCCTCGACCAGTCCACCCCCCCGCCCCCCCCCGCTTGAGATTCCCTACTTTCGACTGGCTCCGGTGACCGTTCTTCCTCGCCGCCGCGGGTCGCCGTTTCGCCCGTCCCCGCCGTCCGGGCCGGGACCACCAGCGATTGCACCGCCGCCCGCAGCCGAAACGGCCCGCGCAGTTCTCCCGCTTCCGGACCCAGCACCGCCGACCACGACGCCGGGGTCACCGACAACGTCAAGGCTGACGCCTCGGGCTGACCCGGTCGGTCACCGTTGCCGGGCCAGTCCCCGCCGCTTTCTAACCCGCCCGGGCCGATGCGTAGCGACTGCCGACCGTTCAATCGCGCACTGCTCACCGCCACCCACGCCGCCAACTCGTCCACCGGTCCGTTCATCGCCCACGACGCGTCCAGCGTCGGCCCCACCAGGGCCGACCATCGGTCCACCCCCTCCCGGGCCCCCTCACGCTCCCCCCACCCCGCCAGCCGATCCACCGCCGACATCGGCAGCGCTTCCACCACCCCCTGGATCTCGTAGCTCGACGACCCCACCGACCACCGCCCCGCCGCATCGAACAAGTCTTCGACCGCCGCGGTGAGCCGGACCCGGCCCCGGTCGGCCTCCCGTCTTGAACCCAGCCGCGGTCTCACCCCAATCTTCTCTCCGCACGTCCGCCTCCAGCGTGACGCCCAGCCGGGTCGGCCCCGCGGCCGACACCGTGGCGGTCGGCACCTCCACCACCACCCGCTCCCCCCCCTCACCCCCCTCGCCCCCCTTACTTTTCTCACTCTCCCCGCTCGCCTCGCTTGTCTCGCGGCTTCCCCTCGTGGGTTTCGCCGCCGCCGCTTCGGGTTCACCTTCCCGCCACTCCACGACAAGTTCCCGCATGATCAACTGCAGCCGCAGGTCCGGCGGCACCACCGCCGCGGATGAGGCCGACGATGAAAGATCCGCGACCTGCCGGATGCCCCACCCCACGGTCGATCCTTCCTCCCCCGGCCCATCGGCCCCCGCCCCCCCCGCTCCCCCGCCCCCCCTCGCCCGGGACAGGCCCCTCTCACTGGCCCGCCCCCCCCACTCCGCCATTTGCTGCTCCACCCCGTCGAACCACTCGGTCCCCAGCGCCCGGTCCAAATTCACCCGGCCCGCCGCATTTCGCCGCAGCGTCACCCGGCCCCCTTCGACCCGCACCGGCCCCAGGTCCGGCCCGCTGCCCACCCAGTAATCCCAGCCCAGCCCCAGCAAACCCCGCTCGAGAATCTCCACCTCCGCTAGTGTCCCCACCGATTCGCCCTCCGGATCCAACAGCTCCGCCCCCGCGACCCGCTGCCCGCCGAACCACGACACCGAGAGTTCGGCGATCGCCACGCGCCCGGCAGCCGGTCGTTGATCCGGCCCACCACCCACGCCGTCCCGGGTCCCGAACTCGCCAGCGTCGGCAGCAGCAAAACCCCCGCTCCCGCCAGCAACAACCCCACGATCACCAACCGTGCCGCCCACCGCCACCGCCGCTTCCCCCCCCCCTCGCCCCCGGACCTGCCACCGGATTCACCCCCGGACCTGCCCCGCCTTTTTTCCGACGGCACTTCTCCCGCCGCCTCGCCGCCGGCGGCGGCGTCCCGCACCGCCGCCCGCTCGGCGTCCCCCGCAATGTCATCGATCCTGATCATCGCTGCATCATACCCCCCGCCCCCCTCTATTTGCCGATTTGTTGACTTGCGCAACGCATTGACTTTTACAGCTTCTCGGCCGCCAGCGACGCCAACTCGCTCCGCTCGCTGCGCGCCAGCGTGACGTGGCCCACTTGGGACGATCCTTTGAGCCGTTCGATGAGGTAGCTCATCCCGTTGCTGCTCGCGTCGAGGTAGGGGTTGTCGATCTGCGCCACGTCGCCGGTCAGGATAATCTTCGTGCCTTCGCCCACCCGCGACACGATGGTCTTGACTTCGTGGGGCGTGAGGTTTTGCGCTTCGTCCACGATCATGAACTGCATCGGGATCGACCGCCCGCGGATGTAGGTCAGCGGCTCGAGGACCAGCTGCCCGGTGGCCATGAACTGCTTGATGCGTTGCTCGATCGGCTTGCTGTCGGCGACCTGATGCCCCACGCCGCGGGTGCTCAGCAGGTACTCGAGGTTGTCGAAGATCGGCTGCATCCAGGCGGAGAGTTTTTCGTCCTTGTCGCCGGGCAGATAGCCGATGTCCCGGCCCATCGGCATGATCGGGCGGGCCACCAGCAGCTTGTCGTACCGCCCTTCGATGAACACCTTGGTCATCCCCCCCGCCAGCGCCAGCAGCGTCTTGCCGGTCCCCGCGGTGCCCAGCAGCGTGACCAGCTTGATCTCGTCGTCCAGCAGGAGGTCCACCGCCATGGTCTGCTGCACGTTGCGGGCCATCACCCCGAACACCGGCTTGCGTGGCGCGTGGATCGGGATCAGGTGGTCGGTGTCCGCCAACCGCCGCGCCAGGCCCGAATGCGACTCGTCCAGCGCGTTTTTGAGATTGACAAACTGGTTGGGCAGGATCTCCGCCCGCGCCACGCTGCCGTCGGCCTGCGCCTGATCCAGGTGCGGCACCAGCACTTCGTAGCCCAACTGCTTCTCGTCGTAGAGCAGGTCGATCACGTCGCCGGGCACCGCCAACTCTTCGTAGCCGCGGTACAGGCGATCCGAATCGACCTTCTGCGCTTCAAAATCCTCGGCCGGCACGCCCAGCGCGTCCGCCTTGATCCGCACGTTGATGTCTTTGCTCACCAGCACGATCCGCTGCCCGTCGCGCTGCAACTTCCACGCCACCGAGATGATCCGGTTGTCCGGCGCAGTCCTCCCGCAGCGCCACCGGCCGCTCGTCCTGGGCAAACGCCACCCGCACCGTCCCCCGCTCCTGCTGCGGATCGCTGCCTTCGAAATCGTTCCAAACCACGCCGTCCGCCAACGGCCCCTTCTTTCGCAGCCGATCCAGCTGCCGAATCACCTCGCGACAGTTCCGCCCCGTGTCGTCGTTGTTCTTCTTAAACTTGTCCAACTCCTCCAGCACCGTGAACGGAATCACCACGTGGTTGTCCGCAAACATGTACAACGCCCCGGGGTTGTGCAGCAGCACGTTGGTGTCGAGCACGAAAAACTTCGCCCCCTTGTCGCTCGCCCCCCCCGTCCCCCCCGCTCCCCCCGTCCCCCCCGCGGTCCGCGACGTTTTCGAAGTCTCCCCAGTTTTCACCACGGCAGCAGCATCGTTACTCAAAATGATCTCCAGATATAGATAACCTTGCCGAAGCATTCTACCGCCCCCACGGACCGGCCGGAGGTGCCCGCCTCAAATGCAGGGCAAGGCTTTAGCCCTACTTCGGAATGCCTGTTGCGCGGGACGCCCGTCCGGCCCGCATCGCGTCGCGTCGCCCCGCCCCACGTCCCCCTTTGATTCCCGTGGCAGTCCGATATAATCCCCCTTCGGCGATCTTTTAATCCCCTGCCCCCCCTGCCCGCCGATAAGCAATCTCGTCGCCCGCCGTGGTTTCACTCTTGCGGAGCGCGGTGCAACAAACCCCGGGCGCGTCGGATGCCCACGCGAGCTCCGCGACCCCGCGGGCCCGGATCCGTCTTCCACCTCCGCCTTTTCCCACCCCTTTTGCCCCACGACGCGGGACCCTGCCCATGAGCCTTTCCCGACGCGACCTCCTGCTGGCCGGCCTCGGCCTCGCCGCCACCGCGGGCTGTGCCTCCACCGCCTCCCGCTCCGCGGGCCCCGCCTGGCCCGGACGGCTCGATCCCCCCCCTTCCGCCGGCACCGCTTCCACCGCGGAAACCTACCGCCCCATCCACCGCGGCGGCCAGGCCCTGCCCGACGCTTCCCTCCCCGCGCTCGATCCCGCCGTCGCCACCCTCCAAGGCGTCCTGCCCCGGGCGGTCTGGACCCGTCACGGCCTCGCGGGACGCAACGTCAACCCCATGCAGGGCGTCAAACGCCTCACCCTCCACCACGAGGGCTGGACCCCCGTCACCTTCACCGCCGCCAGCTCCACCTACGACCGCATCGAACAGATCCGCCAGATCCACACCCGCGACCGCGGCTGGGCGGACATCGGCTACCACTACGTCATCGACCGCGCCGGCCGTATCCTCGAAGGCCGACCCATCCACTATCAGGGTGCCCACGTGGCCGACAACAACGCCCACAACCTGGGCATCCTCGTCCTGGGCAACTTCAACGAGCAATCCCCCAGCTCCGCCCAGGTCCAGTCCGTCGCCCGCTTCACCCGCCAGATGATGCAACTCCACCGCCTCCCGGGCCACCTGGTCCAGACCCACCAGGAAATCAAACCCACCCAATGCCCCGGCCGGACCCTCCAGGCCCAAGTCGACAAACTCAGACGCAACGGCACCCTGGCGTAAACCGCCCACGGCTCAGGCCATCTGCAAGAAGTGTCATGATTGGAATAAAAGCGGTAACGGCTCACGGAGGTGCCTTGGGATTTGATCGCGGGACCTGTTTCCGCCTCGTCAAACCAATGGTCGGCGGCCAAGGATTGAAGTTCTTTCACCGGGCCCGGCAGGCTTGGTTTTTGTATCGCCCGATCCCCGTTTACGCCCCCCGCAGGTCACGCTCGTGGTCGAGGAACGATTGGATCGATTTCAGCAGACGTTCTCGGGCTTGGGTTGCCGCCGGATCGGTGCTTGTCCACAGGTTGTTGCGTTCGGTCGGATCGTGGGACTGATCAAAGAGTTGGGCTCCGCGGAGGTCAAGGCGGCCGGGCCGGCGGTGATAGCACCCCAGCTTCCACCGGCCGTCGGTCGCCATCGTGCCGTGGATCGGCGGATCGAACGGGACGTGACCCGCGCCAGCCCCGAGTTGCGATAGGCGTGGAGGGCCACGTCTCGTCGCGGTCCCGGGCCGCCCCACACCGCGGGGCCGGGGTCGATCGCGTCGGGCAAGTGCTGGGCGACTTGATCTTTGGACCCGGCGTCGGGGTTTGCCGCGTTGAGCATCATCGCCGTCAGGTCGTTGAGCTGGATCGGCCCGCCGTGGCGTTTGCCCCCGGGTCGGCCCGGCCACCGCACGATCGCCGGCACCCGCACGTTCGCGTCGTACCACACCGCGCCCTTGACCATCAACCCGTGGTCGCCCAGCATGTCGCCGTGGTCACTGACAAACAAAACCAGCGTCTCGTCGGCCACCCCCGCGGTTTCCAGCGACGCCAACAACCGGCCCACCAGATCGTCGATCAGCCCCACCTCGGCGTGATAGCCCACCCGCATCGCTTGGATCCGCTCGGCCCCGAACGCCGCAAAGTCTCCGAAATAATTATCGTCCCGCTCACGCCCCACCGCCTCGGGGAGCGTGTCGCGGGGCGACGGCGGAATCAACGCCCCCAGCCGCGACCGATCGACCCGGGCCTCGGCCGACGGCGGGTGGTCGTCGTAGGGGTTATGCGGATCAAACACACTCACCATCAAGAAAAACGGCCGCCGGTCATCGCGCTGCCGCAAAAACGCCTCGCTGCGCTCCGCCGCCCAGGTGTTCATGTGGGCCTCCAGCGGAATCGGCCCGGCATGTTTTTCGTGCTCCACCAGCCGGGCAAAAACATCGGGCCGGCGCTCCCGCACCCACTCGGCGTAGCCGTTCAACGGCGAATCCATCATCGCCCCGCCGCCGTAGTACAGCTCGTAACGGTCAAACCCGTCGTGGGGGTGGCGTTGCCTTGCCTCGATGCCGCCCGCCTGGGCGTGAAGCTTGCCGATCAACGCGGTTTGATACCCCCGCTCCCGCAGACGCTCGGGAAACATCACCTGCCGCGGATCCAACGCATCTTGCAACCGATAGACGCCGTGACGGGGCAAGTGATGCCCGGTCATCAACGACGCCCGGCTGGGCGTGCAGATCGGATTCGTACAGTACGCCCGGTCAAACACCACCCCCTCGGCCGCCAATCGATCCAGATGCGGGGTCGCCACCGCCTGTCCGCCGTAGCACCCCAGCGAGTCCGCGCGTTGTTGGTCGGTCATCACCAGCAAAATGTTGGCCGCAGCGCTCATGGTTCCATTCCCGTCGGGTTGCGCTAGCCGGCTCGCCACCTCACCCGCGGACACCGCCGGCTTTGGGGCCACCGCGATCATTCAACGTCCCCCCCCTCTTTGCCCCTAACCCACTGGCCCCTTCACGCCCCTTTATTCCCGTTCTTTCTCCATCTCTTTGATGTAAGCCTCGCTGCGGTCCAGCTCCCGCTTGAGGTGCCGGACGCGCAGCAAACTTTTGACCCGCGTCAGCAGTTCCAGCTTATTCACCGGTTTGGTCAAAAAGTCGTCGGTGCCCGCTTCGACGCCGCGCTCGATATCGCCCAATTCGTTGAGCGCCGTGACCATCATCACCGGGATCGCCCGGGTTTTGGGGTCCTCCTTCAACTTCTGACACACCTCGAAGCCCGACATCCGCGGCATCATCACGTCCAGCAGCACCAGGTCCGGCGTCGGCTGATCCGGATCATCGATGATGTCCATCGCCTCCTGCCCGTCGTAGGCGGTGAGCGTCCGGCAAGGCAACGCCTCCAAATACGCCTGCAACAGCTCCACGTTCTGCTCGTTGTCGTCCACCAGCAACAGCACGGATTCCGAAAAATCATCCCCCCCCCCTCATGTTGCCCCCCAGCCTTGGCCATGCCTTCGGTCAACTTGGCGGGCACCAGCGTGTCGCGGGCGGCCGGCGGCGTCGAATGCGTGGGGTCGATGTGATGGGTCGGGCTCGTTTCGCTCATGGCTTAGTCGTAAGTAGAGGGGAGTTTTAGGAGTAAGAGGTAGAGAGAACGGGGGGGGTAAGAGGGGGGGGGACGAGGGGGGGAACAAGGGGGGTTGATCGACATTCTAGCCGAACCGCTTGCGTCGCCCAGTCCCGCGCGGATCGCGTTGACGGCCGAACGTTTTGCTCAAGCCCTCAATCCAATATCGACGCAAGCCTTCGATCCAACTCCTGTAGTTCAGGCTCATCGACCCCCGCCAGCCGCTGACGCAACGCCTCCAAATCCGCCCGCTCGTCCACGTCATGCCAACCCGCCCAGGTCCGCAGGTCCACTCCCGCCTCGGCGGCAGCCCGGATCGTCTGGGCGTATACCTCCGCCCCCCCCCAGTCGATCCCCTCCACCAGGGCCGGGCAAAACCCCCGCCAACCCAACGTCCAGTACCCCCCGTCACTCACCGGCCCCACCCCCCCCACGCCCCTCACTCCCCTCACTCCCCCCCCGTCATTCACCAGCCCGCCTCTCCCGCGCTTTCCTCCTTGTGCGGGGGGGTTCGCCGTCAACGCCGCCGCTTCGATCCCCGGGATGATCCCCGCCAGCACCGCCGCGGGCACGTCCGGGCAGTCCACCCCGAAAAACACGATGCCGTGCTCGACCGCTGCCCCGGGTTCCGTCTCGATAGAAGACGGCTCGCTAGCAAACCCAGCATCGGCCCCCTCCGATGCCGCGGATTCAGCCCCCGCGGCTCCCCAAACCGCCTCGCGTTCCCGCCGCCAGACCGCCTTGAGCCGTTGCCCCAGATCGCCCGTCCCCTGGTCGATCACCACCCACCCCGCCTCGATCGCCCCCGCGGGTGGCCGACTCGGGTCGTCCATCGCCAGGACCCAGCGCACCGGACTGGGTGACGGGTCCGCCCCGGCCACGGTCATGTATCGCTGGGTGCGTTTCAAGACCGTTTCCATCATCGCCGTGTGCACCGCCGCCGCCGTCTCCGGCGACAGCCCCCCCTCCCCCCCCTCGTCCGCCCCGGCACCGCCGCCCCCCCCGCCCATCCCTTCGCCACCCGCCCCGGCTTTCGTCAGACGTGTCTTGACCCGCCCCGGCACCGCCGCCTTCGCCATCACCACCACCGACCAACGCGTCAGATCACTCATCCAACCCAGCCTACCCGATTCCTTCACCACCCTCCTCAGACCCGCCGGCACCCGGGAAACCCTACCTAAACTTGCCATATCGACCCCCGAAAGCTACAGTTTCACGTTGCTTCACCCCCCCTCCCCCCCCCCCCTCCCCCCCCCTCAGCCCCCCTCAGTCCCCCTCAGTCCTCCTCGACCCCACCCCCTAGTCTGGACCCCTGGACCCTCCGCCCGCGGAAGCCCGACACCACACCCCCCCTTCCGAAAGCTTCACCATGTGTGCCGCCAAAGCCGATCCCCCTCGCTCCGTTTGGGAAGACCGCTGGAATCAGCCGACTTTTGAACAGCTCATGGCTCCCCAAAAAGAGCAGCACCTCAACCTGCTCAACACCCTGCTCGAACGCCTCGAAGCCTACGACGGGGTCACCAAAGAAATCATCTGGTGGGGCGACTCCTGGAAGTGGACCATCCAGTACAACCTCCAGACCCCCGAAGGCCCGACCACCGAGCCGATGGCCTACTTCGTCCCCAACCCTGAGTCCCCCGTGTTCTGCCTCCCCATGCGGGAAGAACTCATCGCCCAGTTGCCGATGAAACGCCTCAACCGCTACATCCGCGACGGCATCCGCGGCGCCAAGTGTGCCGTGCAGATCCACTGGGCCAAGTGGAGCCCCACCGCAATGACCGAAGTCGAGCACCTCACCGACCTGATCAAACGCAAACACAAAATCCTCACCGGCCAAACCAAACCCACCAAAGCCGCCAGCTAGTGCTCTGGACGCCTGCTAGACACCCGAAGCTGTGCATAACCTCAATTCTTAAAGTAATATAAAGCTGAACTGCCGATAATGCAGTTTTAGGGTAATCCCTTTCGGCACCCCTCAAGTCGGCCGATGGGAGGGGATGTCACGTTGGCGATTTCGTATTTTGTTGACCCTGGTGCTGTCGCTCGGGGCGGTAGCTGTGGTCTTGCCCACCCACGGCAGCAATGCGGGATCGCCGCCGACCCTCGTCTCCACCGATGCGGCCGTCGTGGCCCACCCCCCTGCCGCAACGCACGCCCATCACCCGCACCACTCGACCACTTCGGAGGTCCTTGAAACCCGTGGCCTGGCGGGCTGGTTGGCAGATACGCCGCTGGGCTTCTTTTCGGGCGGGGGCCACTACATGCCCCGCACCCATTGCCTGATGAACGCCGCCGGCCAACCCGACTGGCCGTGGATCATCACGCTCATCGTCCTCACCACCACGGTCATCGTCGGCTATCTCCGCATCTTCCACTTCTGGCGCAAGGCTTACCTGGCGGAGCACCAACAAGACCGCAACCAGAAAATGATGACGCTGGCGTACATCTTCCTGTTCTGCGCGATCTGCGGCTACGGGTTTTCGCTGTTGATGTACGTTTGGCCCGCCTACCGCCTGCTCGCGGTTTTTCTGCTGGTGCTCAATGTCCTGACCTGGCGATTCGCCTTCAATCTCAGCGACTTCAAAGTCTCGCTCTCCGCCAAGCGTCTCGAACGTGAACTTCAGCAGACGCTGCAGGAGCGCAACGCCCAGTACCAGACCCTGATCGCCTGCCTGCCGGACATGATCTTTTATAAAAACGTGGCGGGGGTCTACCTCGACTGCAACGATCAATTTGCCGAGCTCTTCGGCCGACCCCGCGAAGCAATCATCGGCCACACCGACTACGACATGTTCCCGGTCCCCGAGGCCGACGAATTCCGCCGCACCGATCAACGCAGCCAGCGCGAAGGGCTCTATTGCTTTGACGAATGGGTCCCCGGCGCGGGGGGGCAACCCATCAAACTGCACACCAGCAAGCGCGCCTTCCGCGCCGCCGACGGCACCTTGCTGGGCGTGGCCTGCGTGGCCCGGGATATCACCGCCCTCCACGAGCAGCAAGTCGCCCTCGAAGAAGCCAAGGCCGTCGCCGAAGCGGCCAACCAGGCCAAAAGCACGTTCCTCGCCAACATCTCCCACGAGATCCGCACCCCGCTGACCGGCGTGCTGGGCTTCGCCGAACTGCTGCTGGACCAGGAAGACGCCGACGCCTTCACCCGCCGCGAGTGGGCCCACACCATCCAATCCGCCGCCCAGCACCTCAACACCTTGCTCAACGACGTGCTGGATATCTCGAAAATCGAAGCGGGCAGGATGGATGTCGAGCGGACGCCGATGCCGCTGCACAAACTGCTCACCGACCTGACCTCGGTCTTCCGCCCGGTCGCGCTGGCCAAAGAACTGAGTCTGGAACTGTATTGCCCCCACCCCTTGCCGGAAATCATTGCCTGCGATCCGACACGGCTGCGGCAGATCCTGACCAATCTCATCAGCAACGCCCTCAAATTCACCGAAACCGGCGGCGTGCGGATCGAAGTCGAACTCGTCGGCGGTGTCGATGAGCCGCCGGACCGACCCGACTCCCCGTCGAAAAACGATCTCCCCGACGCCCGGCGATCCGTCGACGTCGTGGCCCCACACACCCGCCTCCGCATCGACGTGGTCGACACCGGCCCCGGGCTCTCGACCCAACAACAATCACGCCTGTTCCAACGCTTCACCCAGGCCGACGCCTCGGTCAACCGCGAGCACGGCGGCACCGGCCTGGGCCTGGTCATCGCCCGACACTTTTGCGAAGCCCTCGGCGGCGGCCTCCGCATGGAAAGCCGCGAAGGCTTCGGCACCCGCATGATCGTCACCGTCGATCCCGGCCCGCTGGACCCCGACCACTTCATCCTCATCAACGAAGCCCTCGCCACCCCCAACGCCCCGCCTCAGCTCCAAGCCCCGCCCACGGGTCTGCTCAATCACCACCCGGCAGACCCCGCAAACCCGCCGCCCGCCACCGGCCGCGTCCTGATGGTCGATGACGGTCCGATCAACCGAAAGTTCGTGGGCGTCGTGCTCCAGGCCGCGGGATACACCATGGAGACCGCCCCGGACGGCCGGGCCGGCGTCCAACGGGTCATGGACGATGGACCTTACGACCTCATCCTGATGGACATGCAGATGCCGATCATGGACGGCTACGCCGCGACCCGCGCCCTGCGCGAGGCAGGATGCGACTGCCCGATTCTGGCCCTGACCGCCAGCGCGCTCAAGGGAAACCGCGAGCGCTGCTTCACCGCAGGCTGCGACGACTACCTCACCAAACCCATCGACCGGGCCGTCCTGTTGGCCGCCATCCGCGATCAACTCCACGGACGGGCATCCGCAAAGTCCCGCCTCCTCAAAACCGATCCCGATCTCGCCTGGCTGGTCCACGACTTCGTCAAACAACTCGACGAGCAACTGCAAACGATGGAAGACAACCTGGCCGCCGGGGAACTCGAGCACCTGGTGCAGTCGGCCCATCTGCTTTTGGGCAGCGGCGGCACCATGGGATTCAATCAGCTTTCGGACCTCGCCGAAGTGTTAGAAAACGCCGCGGAGCGGGCCGACCTGACCCTCTGCCAAACCACGCTGACCAAGCTACGCGAGACCCAGCAAACTATCGTGCAGCAAAACGCTGGTTCACTCAATACGCCCCCCACGACCTAACGAAATCTGTATAACGCCTATTTTCCGTTCAAGCGCCGTTATTGAGATCAAAGGTATTGATCTGATCGATCATTTGTCGCAGTCGGCCGAAGCCGTGCTTCGTGTGGTGGAACTGCAATCGGGGCAGGTGCAGGTGCTCCCGCTCGCCGGGAAGCGGCCCGGATTGCTCGATTTCTCCCTCGACGATAAGCGAGCCGTACTCCTGCGACAGTTGCTGAATCTGCGGCGCTTTCAGCGGCCGACGGATGCGGAGCACCAGCTGATCACGCACGTATCGCTGCGAGTGGTAATTGCGGTAGAAATCGCTGACGTGACGCGCCGCCACGGCCGGGTCGTCGGTGATGAAATAAAGGCTTTGATCCTCCTTACTAATCCAGCCGTTGGCCAGCAGAGACTTTTCGACGTACTGGTTCCAGTGCTGCCAGTACTCACCGCCCGGGGTATCGACCATCACGATCGGCACCAGCGGCGCTTTCCCTGTCTGAATCAACGTTAAAGCCTCAAACCCCTCGTCCTGCGTGCCAAACCCGCCGGGGAACAACGCCACGGCATGGGACATCCACATAAACACGAGCTTGCGCGTGAAGAAGTATCGAAACGTGATCAGCTTCGGATCGCCGAGGATGACATCATTGGCGTTGGTTTCGAACGGCAGACGGATCGCGACGCCGAACGACGCGGCCTTGCCCGCCCCGCCGTGGCCCGCCCGCATGATCCCGTCGCCCGCCCCGGTGATGACCATCCACCCCGACTCGGCCATCGTCCGCGAAAACCGCAACGCCGACTGATAATCCGGGTGCTCCTCCGGCGTCCGCGCACTGCCAAACACGCTGATCTTCGGCGTCTCGTGGTAGGGCCGAAACACCTTCAACGCGTACCGCAATTCCTTCAAAGCTCTCGATATCAGGCGGGTTTCGCCCAAGTCCGCATCGTCCCGCAGCAGCTTCAACCCCGTGTGCATCACCTCACGAATCGTCATGCCCACCGGCGATTCCGGATCGCCCGACGCATCGACGATCAGCTGATTCATCGCTTGAATCATGCCCTGATCCACGGTCGGCGGCGGAACGGATTGATCGAACGAGGCTGCGTTAGACATGTTGATCTTTTCAATGGGTGATTCTGACAAAGCCGAACAATCTGCCGTGAACTTATCGATTCGGTGTTGCGAAACGATGAACAAAATAAATGTGATATTCGTTTTGCAAGTGAAGGCCCTTGGACAATGAATGCTTAAGCCCGGATGTCCGGGGCCACTTCGGTTTGCGCTTCGCCTCGACCCGTGCGGATCTTCAGGCCAAGAAACAGCCGGCGACGGGACCGGTGGACCGGGCGGATCGCCCGGCGCCAAAGCCGAACCCCCAAGGGCCGGTAGCGGTCAAGGTCACGCTGGTCGGCGGTCAATTGATCCGGGCGGTGGCGCACCCAATGCTTCATCAGGTGGTACCGGTCGGCCCGCTGCGCGGGGCCGAGCAACCAGGTCCGGGGGTCCAGCCAACGGACGCCCCGACCGCCGAGCCATGTCCCCAATGCCGGGGCCGCGAGACTGATCTGAAAATCCATCAAGTGCGGCCGACCCGCTGGATCGATCAGGATGTTGTCTCGCTTGTGAAGATCCACCACCGCCAACCGTCGGCGGTGAAACGTGTCGATCAAAGCTTCCAACGCCGGAAAGAACGCGTCATCGGGGACCTGACCTTCCGCCAGCGGTTGCCCTTCGATGTAGACCCGAGCCGCCGCATAGGGCCGACCACCCATGGCAGAAGCCGAGGTGACATAGGTTTCGGGCACCGTGGCCAAGTCCGCCATCCGGCGGACCACCGCCTGTTCTCGGTGGTGAAACCATCGCCCTAGCCAAACCATCGGCACGCCGAAGGCGGCCTGCGTCCGGGCAAACTTGCCCACCACCCGAAACCCCTGGTCGGCGGTATCGACATAGAGCGCGGTCGCCGCGAAAGCATCGTGCTTAAAAATCTCGACCCGCCGCAGCTCCCGGCCCGCCACCCGGATCAGGGCGGGGGGATCGTCGTGGCCCAGTGCCCTCAACCAACGCGGCCGGGGACGAACCGAATTTGCGGGGAACAATGCACGCCCCACTTCGGTTGCCGGGGCCGATCCCGCCGGTGTCGGCGGATGCACGGCGGTCGATAATGGGGGTGGACCCGACGGCATCACACGATTGTAGAGATTGTCAGACAAGGAGTCGTAGATTCGTCCCGCAGTACCACCCCGGCGGAGGGCTTGCTCAAGGATGGTCGAAAAAGCACCGGTAAAGTGTTTTTTTAACCGACCAATCGCAGCGTTAAAGGTCAATCAATTGATTAAATGTCTGACTGGGGCGCATCGCGGCGACAGCTTTCTCGTCGTCGGGCTGGTAATAGCCGCCGAGGTCGGCGGGGGTGCCTGCGGTCGCGGCAATCTCATCGAGGATGGCCTGCTCGTGCTCGGCAAGTTGCTCCGCAAGCGGTTTGAAGTGCTCCGCCAGTGCGGGCTGCTCGGTTTGTTCCGCCAGGGCCTGAGCCCAGTAAAGCGCGAGGTAAAACTGGCTGCCGCGGTTATCGAGTTCGCCCACCTTTCGGCCCGGCGATTTGTTTTCGGATAGCAACTTCGCGGTGGCGTCATCGAGCGCTTTCGCAATGGCCTTGGCTTTGACGTTGTGGGTCTTGTCCGCCACGTCTTCCAGCGAGACGGCGAGCGCCAGGAACTCCCCGAGCGAGTCCCAACGCAGGTGAGATTCTTGCACGAACTGCTGGACATGCTTGGGCGCACTGCCGCCGGCCCCGGTCTCGTAGAGGCCGCCGCCTTGGAGCAGAGGCACGATGGAAAGCATCTTCGCGGACGTGCCCAGTTCGAGGATGGGAAACAGGTCGGTGAGGTAATCGCGCAGGACGTTGCCGGTCACGGAAATGGTGTCCTTGCCTTCTTTGCAACGGCGGAGGGTATAGCGGGTGGCTTCGATCGGCGCGAGGATCGACAGGTCCAAGCCATCGGTGTCGTGGTCCTTGAGATAGGTGCGGACCTTGGCGATCAGGCTGTGGTCGTGGGCGCGCGCCTCGTCGAGCCAGAACACCGCGGGGCTGCCGGTGGCGCGGGCCCGGGTCACCGCGAGCTTGACCCAGTCGCGGATGGCGATGTCCTTGGTTTGGCACATCCGCCAGATGTCGCCGGCCTGGACCTCGTGCTCAAAAATCACCTTGTCGGGCCCCGACCCATCGATAGAAACCACCTGCACCCGCCCGGGCTTTTTGATCTCGAAGGTTTTGTCGTGGCTGCCGTATTCCTCGGCCTTCTTGGCCATGAGCCCGACGTTGGCGACGCTGCCCATCCGGGCGGGATCGAAGGCGCCGTGCTCGCGGCAGAAGTCGATCGTCTCGCGGTAAACCCCGGCGTAGGAGCGGTCGGGGATCACGCATTTGGTGTCGCGGGGTTGGCCGTCGGGCCCCCACATCTGACCCGACGTGCGGATCATCGCGGGCATCGACGCGTCGATAATCACGTCGCTGGGCACGTGCAGGTTGGTGATGCCCTTGTCAGAATCGACCATCGCCAGATCGGGCCGCTGCTCGTACACCGCCTGGATGTCGGCCTCGATTTCCTGACGTTGGGCCTCGGGCAGCGAGGCGATCTTGCTTAGCACGTCGCCGAAACCGTTGTTGGGATTAACGCCCAGCTTCTTGAAAGTGGCGTGGTGCTTCTCGAAGAGGTCGGCAAAATACACTTCGACGCAGTGGCCGAAGATGATGGGGTCGGAGACCTTCATCATGGTCGCCTTGAGGTGGATCGAAAAGAGGTTGCCCTTGCCTTTGCAGACGTCCATCATCTCGGCCAGAAACGCCCGCAAGGCTTTGACGCTCAGGACCGAAGCGTCGATGACTTCGCCGTCGAGCAGGTCGAGGTTGTCTTTGAGCAACGTCGCGTGACCTTCGGCATCGACGTGCTGGATGCGGACCGTGGTGGGTGCCAGGCAGGTTTGGGAGAGTTCGGTCGAAAAGAAATCGCCGGTCTTCATCGAGGCGACGCGGGTGGTGCTGTGGGGCGACCAGTCGCCCATGGCGTGGGGGTTGTCGCGGGCAAATTGTTTGACCGGGGCCGCGACCCGGCGGTCGGAGTTGCCTTCGCGCAGGACGGGGTTGACCGCGGAGCCCAGGACCCGGGCGTAGGTGCCTTGGGTTTTGAGGTCCTGGGGGTTCGAGGGGTTGGCGGGGTAGTCGGGAACGGCGTAGCCGTGGGACTGGAGTTCGCTGATCGCGGCGGCGAGTTGGGGGATCGACGCGGAGATATTGGGGAGCTTGATGATGTTGGCGTCGGGGGTTTTGGCCATTTCGCCGAGCTGGGTCAGCGCGTCGGGGACCCGTTGCCCGGGTTTGAGCGCCTCGGGAAAGTGCGCGAGGATGCGGCCGGCCAACGAAATGTCTTTCAACTCGACCGCGAGGTCGGCGGCCGCGACAAAACGCCGAATGATCGGCAGAAAGGCGTAGGTCGCCAACGCGGGGGCTTCGTCGGTTTTGGTGTAAATCAGGGTCGTGGCGGCATCAGGGGTCGTCATGGCAAAAAGCTCGAAGAGGCGGTGGTCGGGTGAAACGCGATTGGGCAGCAGTATAGGGGCGGGAGTCTACCGCAACCCGCGGCCGCCTACGGCGTATGGACCATCGCGATCAGGTCCGCGACGGTGCGATGGGCTTCCACCGGGTGGCGGAGGGGCTGCTCGCGGTGGACCACGTAGCGGTTGCGCCGGCCGTCGCGCTGACGCGTGAGGACCGCCGCGGCTTCGAGGTCCGCGACGATGTTCTGCACCGCCCGCTCGGTGATCCCCACCCGCAGGGCCACGTCACGCAGACGCAGGTCCGGCTCGGCGGCGAGCAGCAACAACACATGCGAGTGGTTGGTCAGAAAAGTAAACGGCGGCGGGACCGCGGGCGCTTTCGTCGGTCCGCGGGTGTCAGCCGAGAGCGGGGGCGATCCCCCGGGAGTCGGGGCACGCACCGAAACGCGGGAAGACGGAGTTTTTTTGCCGGCCATGTTGACGGACCCAAAATAAGGAGTAAGGTAACTGGCGAAATTTAATTCGCATATTAAATTTCGTGACTTCAGCTTACCACACCGCCCCCCTCCGGGCGGTTGCCTCATCAACGCCCTCCTCCGCCCCCCCCCCCCCCCCCCGCTCCCCCCTCACCGAAACTGAATCCCCGATGCCCAACCACTCCACCTTTCAAACTTCCACCGTCGCCGTCGCCCACGGAGACGGCATCGGCCCCGAAATCATGGACGCCACCCTCCGCATCCTCGACGCCGCGGAGGTCGGGCTGACTTACGACACGATCGAGATCGGCAAGAAGGTCTACGAGCGCGGCGTCTCCGCGGGCATCGAGCCCCGGGCCTGGAACGCGTTACGCAAGCACAAAGTCTTTCTTAAAGCCCCCATCACCACGCCCCAGGGCGGGGGATACAAATCCCTCAACGTCACCACCCGCAAGACCCTGGGGCTGTATGCCAACGTCCGGCCCTGCGTCGCCTACGCCCCCTTCGTCGAGAGCAAGCACCCGGGCATGGACGTCGTGATCATTCGAGAAAACGAGGAAGACACCTACGGCGGGATCGAGCACCGCCAGACCGCCGAGGTGACCCAGTGCCTGAAACTCATCAGCCGACCCGGCTGCGAGAAGATCGTCCGCTACGCTTTCGAGTACGCCCTGGCCGCCGGGCGCAAACGGGTGAGCTGCTTTTCCAAAGACAACATCATGAAAGCCACCGACGGGTTGTTTCACAAAATCTTTGACGAGATAGCGCCGCAGTACCCGCAGATCAAAACCGACCACTGGATCATCGACATCGGTGCCGCGATGCTGGCCGACGACCCGGCGCGGTTTGACGTGATCGTGACGCTCAATCTTTACGGCGACATCATCAGCGACATCGCCGCGCAGATTGCCGGCAGCGTCGGGCTCTGCGGCACCGCCAACATCGGCCCGCACTGCGCGATGTTCGAAGCGATCCACGGCAGCGCCCCGATATCGCCGGGCAAAACATCGCCAACCCTTCCGGGCTGATTCTCGCCGCGGTGCAGATGCTGGTGCACGTGGGCAAACGCCACGAAGCCGCCACCATCCACAACGCGCCTGCTCCGCACCATCGAGGACGGCTGCCACACCGGCGACCTCTATCAGGACGGCGTCAGCGCCGAAAAACTGGGGACCGACAAATTTGCCTCCGCGGTCATCGGCCGGCTCGGGCAACGTCCGCAGACCCTCAAGGCCGCCGACTACACCCCCCTGCCCGGCACGGCGTCGGCGTCTTCTGCCGGAGCGACGCAGAAGGGAGGCTCGTCGGGTGGTTCATCGTCCGCTGCCCCGGCCGATGCGTCCAAGCCGGTGAAAGCCTTGGTCGGCGTCGACGTGTTTCTGGACTGGGACGAGGGGCAGCGCGACCCCGAGACGTTGGCGAACCAACTCAACACCGCCACCGCCTCGGCGGACCTCTCGCTGCAGATGATCACCAACCGTGGGGTCAAGGTTTGGCCCGAAGGGTTTCCCGAAACGTTCTGCACCGATCATTGGCGGTGCCGATTCGTCAGCCGGACGTCGCCGGGCCAAGACCCCGTCTCCCACACGCAAATCCTGAAGCTGCTCCAAGCCATCGCGGACCAGGGCCTGGACTTCATCAAGACCGAGCACCTCTGCACCTTCGACGGCGAGGCGGGCTATTCCCTGGGTCAGGGCCAATAGCGCGTCCGCCGACGGCCCCCGTCACAAAAGGCCCGACACTCGACGCGACGGGTGGTCCAAGTTATTGGGAAGTATGTGGTCAAGTATGGCCACGGGAATCGGTGGTAGTGGAATACACTTTAGGGTGGGGCGGGCTTCCCGCCCGCGATTCGTAAAAGTGGGGCGGGCTTTCCAGCCCGCCGTTCGGGCGTAGCCCGAAATGGCTGCGGTTTCAGCCCTTGAAGCCGAGGGCGGGCAAGATGCCCACCCCACTCTAAAATAAAGCATCCCATTACCGAATCGTTGACTTCTCGGAGGTCGAGAGTTAGGGTGTGACCTGTGAATGACCTGCTCCTTATTCCCGTGATCGACGGCCAACGACTCCTGGCGAGTTCGTTGCTGATCGTTGCTGCCGGATAAGGCCCGCGTCCCCCGCAAATTGTTGCAAGACGACCGCCCCGTCCGGCCCCGCCGACGGGGCTTGTTTTTTGTCACGATGACCACCTTCCTTACAGAACTTTTTTGAATCGAGATCCCTCATGAACGCCGAGCCTGCCCCATCGTCGCCTACGCCAAACGCGGCGGAACCCACGTCGATCCGCATTTTCGACACCACGCTGCGTGACGGCGAGCAGTCGCCGGGGGCGTCACTGAACCACCGCGAGAAGCTCGAGATCGCCCGGCAACTCGAAGCCTTGGGGGTGGACGTCATCGAAGCGGGCTTTCCGATCACCAGCGACGGCGATTTCGAAGCGGTCCGCGCGATCGCCCAGGAGTTGACCAAGCCGATCGTGTGTGGCCTGGCGCGCTGCGTGCCGCGGGATATCGACCGCGCGGGGGAGGCGGTCAAAGACACCCGAACCGCCGGCGGCGGGCGCATCCACGTGTTTTGCGCCACCAGCAAGATCCACCGCGAACACAAACTCAAAAAAGCGTTCGAGCAGATTATCGAACTCTCCAAACGCAGCGTCGAGCAGGCGCGGGGTTATGTGGCGGACGTCGAGTTTTCGCCGGAAGACGGCAGCCGAACCGAGCTGAATTATCTGGTGGACATCACCGCCGCGGTGATCGAAGCCGGCGCCACGACCATCAACATCCCCGACACGGTGGGGTATGCCGTGCCCGCAGAGTACGGCCACATCTTCAAGTACGTCCGGCAACAGCTGCCGGTGATCGACGAAAAGGGTATCTATCTGTCGAGTCACTGCCACAACGACCTGGGTTTGGCGGTGGCCAACTCGTTGGCGGCCATGCAAAACGGGGCCCGGCAGATCGAATGCACCGTCAACGGCATCGGCGAACGCGCGGGCAACGCGGCGCTCGAAGAACTCATCATGGCGATGAAAACCCGGGCGGACTACTTCGAGAATTACGCCACGAACATCGTGACCAAACGGATCTACCCGATCTCGCGGCTGGTCTCGAAACGCACCGGTCTGTCGGTGCAGCGCAACAAAGCGGTCATCGGCGAAAACGCCTTTGCCCACGAGTCGGGCATCCATCAGGACGGCATGCTCAAAAACCGCAACACCTACGAAATCATGGACCCGCAGAGCCTGGGGGTTCCCGAAAGCAAGCTGGTGCTGGGCAAACATTCGGGCCGGGCGGCGCTGGCGGACCGCATCAAGTCGATGGATTATCCGCTGGACGACGCCCTGCTGGACCGGGTGTACGAGGCCTTCAAAACGCTGGCGGACAAAAAGAAAGAGATCTTCGATGAAGATATCGAAGCCCTGCTGGACCGGACCGCGGATGCGGAACGGGCGCTGTGGAATATCGAAAGCTTCCTGGTCACCAGCAGCACCCGCGAGAGCGCGATGGCCAAGGTGACGATGAAGGATTCGTCCGGCGAGCTGCGGGAAGACTCGGCCCCGGGCGACGGGCCGTTGGACGCGATTTTCTCGGCGATCCAACGGATCACCGGCGTCGAGGTCACCCTCGAGGACTACGTGACGCGCGCCGTCACCGGCGGCAAAGACGCCCAGGGCGAGGCCACCGTGCGGCTGAATCACCACGGCACGCTGGTCCGCGGCCGGGGCGTGTCCACCGACGTGATCGAAGCGGCCGCCCTGGCGTATCTCGCCGCCATTAATCGGATCCAGTCCGCCGAGGCGCGCAAGGTCCGGGCGACATCGCCGACCGAAAGCGAAGCGGACGGTCCTTCATCATGAGGTCCCACACCCCCCCTAAATCGACGGTGGAAGAAATCCGTGCCCGGTTCGACGCGGACGTCGAGCGCTTTTCCAACTTAGAAACCGGGCAGGCGGCGGCGCTCGATTCGCCGCTGCATATGGAGCTGCTGACCGCCGCGGCGGTGGGCGTGACCCCCCGCGCGCGGCACGTTTTGGACCTCGGCTGCGGAGCGGGGAATTACACGCTCAAGTTGCTCGCGACTTTGTCTGACCGTACCGGCCGCCTGCCGGAGCGGGCGACGTTGGTCGATCTTTCGCGGCCGATGCTGGATCGCGCCACCCAGCGCCTCGCGGAGACCTACCCCGCGCTGAAAGTCAGCGCGGTCCAGGCCGACGTCCGCGCGTTTGACTACGGCCAGGCGCAGTTCGACATCGTGATGGCGGCGCAGTGCCTGCACCACCTGCGGGACTCCGCGGAATGGGATTCGGTGTTCTCCGCGATTTTCGCCGGGCTCACTCCGGGGGGCTCGCTCTGGATCGCGGATTCGTTGGAATATCACCACGACGCGGTGCGGCAGCTGGTGCGCCAGCGGTGGGCGGATTATCTGGATCAACTCCACGGGCCGGTCTATCGAGACCAGGTCTTGGCTTATGTAGAGCGAGAAGATTCGCCGCGGCCCCTGGGGTGGCAGCTCGAACGGATGCGGCGCGTCGGGTTTGTGGATCTGGACGTGTTGCATGTCAACGGGCGCTTCGGATCGTTTGGCGGGGTGAAGCGGTAGGTTCTTGCTGAAAGGTATGGGATTGAATGCGAAAACCCGCGGACGACGTCCGCGGGTTTGGGTTGAAGGGAGGGTGGTGGGACTGATTTGGTTAACGAAAAGAAGGGCGACTCGGGAGAGCCGCCCTTCTGCATCAGTGATCGGATGGAGCAGGTTCGCTGCTTCACCCCACGAGCCGACCCCGCGGCGTCCGGATGAGACGCCGGGGGCCGGTCGCTTTCTGATTAGCCGAGAAGCGAGAGGGCGTTCTGCGGCTGACTGTTGGCGATACCCAGGGTGTTGGTCGCCGCCTGGACGAGGATCTGGCTGCGGGTGAGGGCGGCGGTTTCCTTGGCGAAATCGGTGTCGCGGATCGCGGACTCGGCGGCGGAGGTGTTTTCCAGGGCGATGCCGAGGCTGCGGATCGTGGCGCCGACGGTGTTTTTCTGGAACGCTCCGAGGCGGCCGCGGAGGGTGGAGGTTTCCTTGATCGCGTCGTTGACGATTTTCTGGGCCTGGGTCAGGTCGCCGTCGACGACGTTGTTGTCCTGGCCCGAGGCCAGGGAGCTGAGGAAGCCGTTGCCCGTGGATCCCAGGTTCCGGGCGGCGACGTTGGAGATGCCGATGGAGACCTGGTTGCCGATATCGACGTTGGGCCCGAGGTTGAAGTTGGCCCCGCCGCCGGTGATGGTCAGGGCGTCGATGGCCGCGAGGGTCTGGGCCCCGGCGACGGTGAGATCGACTTCGACATCCAGGAAGTCGCTGGAGACCTTGGCGGTGGTGCCGTTGGTGGTCGCGGCGACGCCGTTGATGGTGGCGGAGATGTCCTGGCCTTCGTCGCGGATGGCGTTGGTCGCCAGCGCGAAGGTGGACGCGGGGGTGCCGCTGATGCTGTTGGTGTCGGCGTTGGAGAGGAACGTGATCTGGCCGTTGAGCCCGGCGTCGTCGCGGACATCCACCGCGACGAACTCGTCGCTGCCGTAGCCCACCGAGCGGAAGACCACGCCTTCGGCGGCGGCGGAGGCGATGAGCCCCGTCACGTCGGAGAAGGTGTTGATCGTCGCGGCGATGTCGGCCACCGACGTGCCGGAGGCGAAGCTGAATTCCCGGCTGCCGTTGGTGCCCGCCAGGTCGAAGCGGAACGTGGCGTCGGACGCCGAGAGGTCGAGGTTCGCCCCGGTGGAGAGGTACAGTCCCGCCTGCTGGGCGGACTGGGTGACGAGCACCTTCACGTCACGCGTTTCGCCGTTGGGGATCTTCGCGGCGTTGACTTTGACTTCGTTGACGGTGATCGCCTGGTCTTCGATGTTGAAGTCGTAGGTGCCGTTGAGCAGCTTGGTGCCCTGGAAGCTGGTGGTGGTGGCGATGCGATCGATGGTCTGCAGGATCGAATCGATCTGCAGCTGGTTCGCTTCTTTTTCTTCCAGCGAGAGGCCGGCGTCGTTGGCGGATTGGCCGACCAATGACTGGACTTCCAGCAGCAGGTTGTTGACTTCCTGCAGGCCGCCCTCGGCGATGTTGACGACCTGCTCGGCCCGCTCGGCGTTGCTGATCGCGGCGGTGATGGACGCCTGCTCGGAGCGGAGCGATTCGCTGGCGATCAGGCCGGCGGGGTCGTCGGCCCCGCGGTTGATCCGCAGGCCGGTGGAGAGGCGTTCGAGGCTGGTGTTGAGCGCCCGGTTTTGTTGACCCAGGATTCTCTGTCCCAGCAGTGAAGGTACGTTGGTGTTGATGCGACTCATGGGGTTGGTCCTTCCGTGAACTCAGGGTTACTGGTCACGCGGTGTTGGTTGAGGCATCCTGCCCTGGCCGTGTAAAGCAGATCTGTTCATCCGATCTGAAAACTGATGCGTGCGTCGGGGTTGGGCGAGTACCGCGGAGTTCCGGCCGCCCCGACGCAGAGTTATTCTCGGCCGGTGGATGGTGCTTTCCACAACGTCCGGGCTTGACGGGTTTATCGGAACCCCGGCAAATCAAGGGGTTTCCTGCGTTGCGGGAGGAAGTCGCGTCAGGAGACGGAAGGCGGAGAATTATTGGTCCCCGGGGGCGCAAGCAAAAGCGGCGGCCGATGAGGGCCGCCGCGTCGCAGGTTGAGTTGTCCAGGCCGATCGCTTATCGGAGCAGCGAGAGGGCGTTCTGCGGCTGGCTGTTGGCGATGCCCAGCGAGTTGGTCGCGGCCTGCACCAGGATCTGGCTGCGGGTGAGGGCGGCGGTTTCCTTGGCGAAGTCGGTGTCGCGGATCGTGGACTCGGCGGCGGAGGTGTTTTCCAAAGCCACCCCCAGCGAGCGGATGGTCGAGCCGACGACGTTCTTCTGGAACGCCCCGAGGCGGCCACGCTGCGTGGAGACCTGGCTGATGGCTTCGTTGACCACTTTCTGGGCTTCGGAGAGGTCGCCGTCGACGACGTTGAGGTCCTGACCCGAGCCGAGTTGGCTGAGGAAGCCGGTGGCGGTGTCGCCGAGGTTCCGGCTGGCGACGCTGCCGATGCCGATGGAGACCTGGTTGCCGATGTCGACGTTGGGGCCGAGGTTGAAGTTGGCTCCGCCGCCGGTGATGGTCGCGGCGTCGATGGAACCGAGCACCTGCGATCCGGCGGTGGTCAGGTCGATCTCGACGTCGAGGAAGTCGGTGGAGAGCTTGGCGGAGGCACCGTTGGTCGTCGCCGACGACGCCGTTGACCGTGGCGGCGATGTCCTGACCCGTGTCGCGGATGGGGTTGGACGCCAGGCGAAGGTCGAGGCGGCGGTGCCGGCGGTGCTGTTGTTGTCGTTGGCCGAGAGGAAGGTCACGCCACCCGTGGAGCCCGCGGCATCTTTCACGGTGAAGGACACGAACTCGCTGGAGCCCAGGTCCTGCGGACTTGATGACCACCCCGTCGGTGCCGGCCGAAGCGACCAGGCCGGTGACATCGGTGAAGGTGTTGATGGTGTCGGCGATGTCGGCCATGGTCGTGCCCGACGCGAAGCTGAACTGACGGCTGCCGTTCGTGCCGGCCAGGTCAAAGGTGAAGGTCGCATCCGCGGCCGAGAGATCGAGTGCCGCGCCGGTCGAGAGGAACAGACCCGCCTGCTGGGCGGACTGGGTCACGACGACTTTGACGTCGCGTTCGTCGTCCTTGGCGATCTTCGCGGCGTTGACCTTGATGTTGCTCACGGCGGTGTCCTGGTCTTCGATGTTGAAGTCGTAGGTGCCGTTGAGCAGCTTGGTGCCCTGGAAGCTGGTGGTTTCGCTGATGCGGTCGATGGTCTGCAGGATCGAGTCGATCTGCAACTGGTTGGCTTCTTTTTCTTCCAGCGAGAGGCCGGCGTCGTTGGCGGACTGACCCACCAGAGACTGGACTTCCAGCAGCAGGTTGTTGACTTCCTGCAGGCCGCCCTCGGCGACGTTGACGACCTGCTCGGCGCGCTCGGCGTTGCCGATCGCGGCGGTGATCGAGGCGTTCTGCGAACGCAGCGCCTCACTGGCGATCAGGCCGGCGGGGTCGTCCGCCCCGCGGTTGATCCGCAGGCCGGTGGAGAGGCGTTCGAGGCTGGTGTTGAGCGAGCGGTTTTGCTGCCCAAGGATGCGCTGGCCTAACATCGAATTCACGTTGGTGTTGATACGACTCATGCTAATTGCTCCTGGAATCTAGTCCCTGATTTCCCGCGATAACGACGTCCGTCCTGAACGCCCGGCGGTGGAATGATCGACGACCGCTTACACAAGTCTCGTCGTCGGTTGCCACTCTCGACACGGCCTCATGCCCACGCGGCATGAAGTTCCCTCGCATCGCCCGGTACCGCCGGGTCTTGGTCAACGCCCTGTCCATCGACCCGCCGATCCCTCCGAGTGACCACGCTTGACAACACGGACCATCAATTCAAAAGATCCCGTCGGTTAACCGACACAGACCGCACAACCCCACCTCAGGTTCCGGATAAATCCTGGCCCCGCCCCGATAACCCCCCGCAAGGTCCGCCCCGGACAATGATCTCGATACGGTCGCCCTTACTCGGGTCATCGATGCCGGTAGCGGGATCCTTAGCTTTCAAGTGGGGCGGGCATCTTGCCCACCCTCGGCTCGCCCCACTTTGACCGAACCACAGGTTAGAAGCCGCCCCATTTTGAAATACCTCACTACCCCGACGCCGACCGCCTCCCGGCGGGACCGGTACAATTTCACCATGGACCCCCCCGCCCCCCCTGCCCCCCCTGCCACCACCGCCCCCCCTTTCACCACCGCCGCCGCTACGGACGCCGACGCGGATCCTGCCACCGTCAAGGAAACCGCTTCGGCGGCGGATCACCCCGCGGGGTCGCCGAACGTGGCCGAGGCGACCGCGTTGGGCGATAGCGTCGATGCGGAGCCGGCGATTTCCGAAGAAGCGGCGGCCGCCACCGCGAGCGACAACGATACCGACGCGTCCCCGACGCCCGCGGTCGATTTCGACGTGCTGCTGCCCAAGATCGAAGCCGCGATTTTTACCAGCGACCGGGCCCTGTCGGCGGGCAAGCTGGCGGAGGCGCTGGGTCTGGCGGCCGGCAAGCTGGTGATCGACGGGATCGACCGGCTGAATCGGGTGTACGCCGACACCGGCCGGGCGTTCCGCATCGAGGCGGTCGCGGGCGGTTATCGGGTGTTGACCCTGCCCGAACACGCCGACGTGCTGGCGGCCCTGCACAAAACCAAGGGCCAGTCCAAGCTCAGTGCCGCCGCCCTGGAGACCCTGGCGATCGTGGCCTACAAACAACCGGTGCTCCGTGCCGAGCTCGAGTCGATCCGCGGGGTGGCGTGCGGCGAAACCCTGCGGTCGCTGCTGGAACGCCACCTGATCAAGATCGTCGGCCGGGCGGAGGAAATCGGCCGACCCATGCTCTACGGCACCACTAAACACTTTCTCGAACTCTTCGGCCTCGCCACCCTCAAGGACCTGCCGAAAGTCGAAGACCTTCAACCCCGCGTCGCTGACGCCCGCTAAGATCGCACGGCCTTTCAGCACCGATTCTCTCTTTTATAGACTCCGTAGGTTCATCCGTGCGGCAAAACGCCGTTGACCGTTGATGGTTTCGTGCCGTGTCGCCTGGTCTCCCGAGAAGCAATATGTTTTTATCTCTTGCTCTGCTGCGTCAGACTTCCCGCCGGTGGGCGGGCGTCGGCGTATTGGTCGGCGGGCTGTGCTTGGCGGGATGCTCGCCGTACCAGTTGCAGGGCATCGTCATCCAGGGGACCGTGCCCGGGATCGAGATCGTGGACCAAGACGACGCTCGGCTGGACTATTTCGGGGTCCCCGAGGCGGCGATCAGCGTGGTGCTGGACCCCCAGCGCCTGCAGCCCGAGCCCATCGCACGGGGCCAAAGCAATAAGCACGGCCAGTTTGCGTTGCCTATCGAGCAGCAGGGGGCGGGTTTTCTGATCCTCGACGTCGAGGTGCGGGTGTCCAAGCCCGCGTTCCGCTCGGTTCGGCAGCGGTTTGATCTGCCCGCCCGGGGGCAACGGCTGATCGTCACCTTGCCGCGGGGTGAGGATCGGCCGTCGCCCGACGGGGGCAACATCCTCCAGGACACGCTGCGCGAGGCCGAGCCGTATCTGCGGGAGTAGGCGGCCGCGGCGTGGGGGTCGGATTGAACTGTGCGGCGGGCGGGTTGCACAGGTGGTCTCGGGTTCGAGTGGGTTTTTTGTTATCTCTTTTCGCCGCCGCGTATGAAGCCGACCGCCACCCACCTGCGTATTGGTTCCGGCGGGATGCTGTACGTGCTGGTGTCGGTCGTGCTGATCGCGACGGCGGTATATACCCAGGCCAACCTGCTGTTCTGGGGGTTCGGGCTGATGGTGGGCGGGTTCGTGATATCGCTGGGCTGGGCGGCGGTGGCGTTGCGGGGGTTGGAGGTGAGCCGGGAGGTGGCGGACCACACCGCCGCGGGCGAGCCGCTGATAATCCGCTATCGGTTGACGCAGCGGTCGTGGCTGCCGGCCTTCGGGCTGGTGATCTGCGAAAACTGGGGGCAGGGCACCCACGGCTGGAAACGCGTCGGCCCCGCCGCGGGACCCGGGGCCTTGCTGGGCGGACCGCCGCAGGCGTGGGTGATCCACCTGCCCGCGCGGCAACAGCAGCAGGCGCAGGCACCCTGCGTGCCCCACCGACGGGGCCGACTGGATTTCGAGCGGTTTGAAGTCTCCACCTCGTTTCCGTTCAGTGTTTTTCATAAAGCGGTGATCTTCCCGCAGGCCGACCGCGTGACGGTCTTCCCGCCGCTGTTTCGCGTGCGCCGCCGGCTGCTGACCAACCTCGCGGCAAGCGTCGGCGACGGGGCGCGGTCGGTGGACCGGGCGGGCGGAGGCGAAGAATTTTTCGGGGTCCGCACTTACCGCCCCGGCGATCCGCCCAACATGATCGACTGGAAACGCACCGCCCGCACCGGCGACCTCGCCGCCCGCGAACTGACCCAGCCCAGCCCCCCCACGCTGATGGTCGTCTTGGACCTGCGCATCGCCCCGCCGACCCTCGTGGGCGGGCGAAAGACGAACGCGCCGACGCCTCGGCGACCCTCGTCGCCCCGGCCGACGGCCGACACCTCGAAGAACGCGCCATCAGCCTCGCCGGCTCACTGATCTGCGACGGCTACCAGCTGGGCTACCGCATGGGGCTGCATGTCCTGGGCCCGCCCTGCCCGGCGTTCAAACCCGCCCACAACCTGCCCCACCGCACCCGCCTGCTCGAAGCCCTCGCCCACCTGGACCTCAGCCAACGCCACGCCCCCGGCGACCCCACGTCCCCGCCCGCGGAAAAAGCCCGGCCCTCCACCCACGACCCCGACACCCCCGCCGCCTCCCGGCCCGCCCACACCGCCGGGCCCGGCCAGGCGGACATCCTCATCTGGGCGGGACGCGGCACCGGACTGCCCGCCCCCCACGCCTACGGCCGAAACGTGACCACCGTCCTGGGTGCCGCGGACTTTGACCAGTACATCACCGACCCCACCACCCTCGAAGAACTCGGCCTCACCCCCCCCCCCCCGGCCCCCCCACCCCCCTCACCCCCCTCACCCCCCTCACCCTCCCCGGCCCTGATCCGTCCTTGAGCAAAACTTAAGAAATCAACCACCGCCGTGGGAGGGGCCTGCCTCCCGCAAGACAAAGTCACCCCTATCCCGAATAAATCGTTACTGGGAATCGCGCCCATCCGGGCTAAAATCGAGCCCCCTCCCCTCCCCCCCTCACCTTCCGCTCTCTCCGCTTCCCAGTTTCAATAGACCCCCGCGGTTCCTGTGGGTCTGACCTTAGCTTATGAACCTGCCCTCCCTCTGCCGCCGCATGATTTTCACCCAGGTGTTGCTGGGCGTGATGGCGGCGTGCATGGCGGAGAAAAACCCGGGGCTGCTGTTGATCGCCGGCGCGGTGGCGGCGATGTCGTGGTACGTCACCGAGGGGCCCGGCGGCCGATTTTTGCCGCGCTGGCTGGTGAACCTCGGGGCCTTGGTTGCCTCGGGCTGGCTGGCGTTGGAACTGCTGGGCCAGCGCACCCACGTCGTGTCGGCCATGGCACACTTCATCATGGCGCTGCAGTTGTTGCTGCTCTACGCCCGCAAATCCGACCGCGAATATTCTCAGCTGCTGGTGCTGAGTCTGCTGCAGATGATCAGCGCCAGCGTCATCTCAGTCTCGATGATCTACGGGGTGTTTTTGGCGGTGTACTGCGGCGTCGCTCTAATCACGCTGCTGCTGTTTCATTTGGCCACCACCGCCGACCAGGTTCACGAGGCGAACCTGCGCGCCTGCCGCAATCCCGCCCCGGGCTTCGGTCCATCCGGGACCACCTCGGCTTCCCCTCCCCAACCTCCCCTGGCGGCGGCGGTGCCGCGGCCCGATCGGGTGATCACGCGGCTGACCCGCCGGCAATTACGCAGGACCACCGTGGTGCTCGGGCTGATCTGTGGCGTCGTGGCGACGGCGGTGTTTGTGGTGCTGCCCCGCACCGGCCGATCGGGCATCGACTTCGGGCCCACCGCCGCCAGCGCCCCCGCCCAGACCGGATTCAGCACCACCGTCCGCTTGGGGATCGGGCCCATGGGCACCGGCTCACGCGAACCCATGCTCAACCTCACCATCCGGTCCAACGATCAACCCATCGGCCAGGAAGACGAGCACTGGCTGGTCCGCGGCGCGGCCCTGGATCACTACAACCCCGTGAATCACACCTGGCACCGCTCGGGCTATGCCACCCAGGCCGATCAGCCTGTCTCGCTAAATCAGCTTAATGCCGTGAACCGGCTCACTCAGCCGTATCGCTCCAGCCTCTATACCGCCGAGATCGCGCTGCGGGATTCGCGTCACCGCACGCTGTTTTCCGTCGTCGCCCCGCCGGGCCACTACCCCACCGCCGCGTTCGACCTGGTTCGCTTCACCGCCCCCAACCTCCGCGACATCTTGTATAGCCCGCTGGATCAACAGCTCCAGACCACCGAATCCGAAATCTCGGCGACGACCTATCAGGTCTCGTGGCCGATCATGCCGCGTCCCCCGCTGCACCCCGGCCTGCCCCCCGGCCCGGCGGACGCTGATGCCGCTCTCCCTTCCGATCGCGCCGCCGGCGGGGTCGATTGGTCGTCGCCTGCCGCCGCCGTCGATTCATTGTCCACGCGGGCCCGCCGATGGCTGAGCCCCGCCGCCGCCACCCGCTCCGGTTTGCCCGAAGCCGTTTCGGCCTTGCCCCCCGCGCTGGATTCTCCTTCTCCCCGCCGATCCCGCGATCCGCTTTTTTATAACTATCAGGACATCACTGCCGAGAACTACGCCCGCCATTGGCAGGTCCAACTCCCCCGCGTCCGCAAGCTCGCCCAGCGCATCCTCACCGAGGCCGGCTACGACCGCGACGTCGAGGCCCGCCACAGCCCCGACGACCTGCGCATCGCCACCGCCTTTGCCGAGCATCTGCGCAAGCAGTACCAGTACGACCTGGCCAACCCCCGCTCCGACGGCGACCGCGATCCGCTGATCGACTTCCTCTTCGAGCGCCGACGCGGCCACTGCGAACTCTTTGCCGCGGGGCTTGCCGCCCTCTGCCGGTCGGTGGGCATCCCCGCCCGACTGATCACCGGCTTCCGCGCCAGCGAATACAACGCCCTGGGTGGCTACTACGTCGTCCGCCAATCCAACGCCCACGCCTGGACCGAGGTCTACGCCGGGCCCGACCGCGGATGGGCCACCCTCGACGCCACCCCCTCCGACGAAGTGTCGGCCGAACACCAAGCCCCCGCCGGCCTCTTCGCCTCGATACGCCAAATCTACGAACACATCGAATTCGCCTGGATCCGCACCGTCGTCGCCTTCGACAGCCGCACCCAGCAGGCCATCGTCGACCAGGTCAATTTCTCGATCGACACCGCTTTCGATTCGGTCGAACACGCCGTCGGCGCCGCCGCCGACCGCGCCATCCGACTCCCCGAAATGCTCCACCTCTCCCGTCTGGCTTTCGTCAGCCTGCTGCTCTCGGGCGGCGGGCTGGCGCTGGCGGGGTTCATCCTCATCCGCCTCCACCTCGCCCGCCGTCGTCGGCTGGCCCGCCTCCAGCTCACCCGCCTCCCCGCCGAGCAACGCCGGGCCCTCAGCAAAAACCTCAACTTCTACCTCCACCTGCTCGACCTGCTCGAACGCCACGGCCACCGCCGACCCCTCTGGCAGTCGCCCCACCAATTCGCCCTCGAACTCTCCCGCCGCTTCCCCCTGCGCTTCGATCCCGTCGTCGCGCTTACCGAAATCTTTTACGACGTGCGTTTCGGCCACCGGATTCCCGACGCCGCCACCCGCCAGCGCATCCGCATCCACCTCAGACAACTCGAACAAACCATCCACGACCCGTCCTATTCTCCCGACCTGCCCGCCGACTTCCACACCGCGGCCTGACCCGTTCTCCCGCAGATCGCCCCTCCGCGGCGTCGCGGCCGCGATCCCTGGGTCGGCCGCACTTACAATCTGCTCATGCCCGCCGCGTCTTCTGCGAACCCCGAGCTCCGTTTCTGCGTCAGCCTGCTGATCCCCGCCCGCGACGAGGCGGGCAACCCCGGCCCGCTGCTTTGCGAGATCGACCGGGCGTTTGCCGATTCGCCCCACCGACCGCAGGTGATCTTCATCAACGACGGCTCGGCCGACGCCACGGGCCGGCAGATCGACCGGCTTGCCGCGGACCACCCCCACGTTCTCGCGCTGCACCACCCGGCGCCCCGTGGTCAATCCGCCGCCCTGCGCACCGGGCTGCTCGCCGCCGAAGCTCCGCTGATCGCCACCCTCGACGCCGACCTGCAAAACGACCCCGCGGACCTGCCCCGCATGATCGACCTGCTGCACCTGCGTGCTGCGGACCTGGTCCAGGGCGATCGATCGGCCCACCGTCGCGACCACCTCGGCCGCCGCCTCGCCTCGGCCGGGGCCCGGTGGGTCCGCCGCGCGTTGCTTGCCGACCCGATCCGTGACACCGGCTGCTCGACCCGCGTGCTTAGCCGAGAGTTGGCCCGCCGCCTGCCGCTGCATCAGCCCGGCATGCACCGCCTGATCCCCGCGTCGCGCCGCCCGGCTCGACGCGGTGATCGTCGAAACCCCCGTCGCCCACCGACCCCGCACCCGCGGCCGATCGAAGTACGGCACCTCGCCGATCCGCCGCGGCCTCCCCGCCCTCGGCCGCTGCCTTCAACTCCGTCATGCCGTCCCCCTACCCCCTACCCCCCCTCCCCCCCACCAGCCCGCGCCCTCGGCCTCTTGATCCCCCGGCCCTAAACTACCCCCATGCCTTCCGTCCTCCGCCTGCTGGATGCCAACGCCAACCGTGCCCGCGAAGCCCTGCGGGTCATGGAAGATGCCGCGCGGTTTCTGCTCAACGACCCCCGCCTCTCGGCGGACCTCAAGCAACTACGTCACGACCTGGCGGCCGCGCTGGCGGTCGTTCCGGATTTGGCGGCCCACCGCGACACCCCCGGCGATGTGGGCACGGCCCTCACCACAACGGCCGAGCAGTCCCGCGCCGGCGTCGCCCACGTCGCCCTGGCGGCGGGCAAGCGGCTGGCCGAGGCGCTGCGGTCGATCGAGGAATACGCCAAGACGCTCCCGCCAGACCAGGTCCCATTGGCTGCCGCCGCCGAGCAGCTGCGCTACCGCGGCTATCCCCTCGAGCAACGGCTCAACGCCGCGCTGGCCCCGGGCCGAGCGTGCCAGTGGAAACTCTGCCTCTTGCTCACCGAAGCCCTCTGCTGCCTCCCCTGGCGCGACGTCCTGGACCAGGCCCTCGAGGCCGGGGTGGATTGCGTGCAGCTGCGTGAAAAAGATTTGGAAGACGCCGAGCGGCTGAACCGCGCGATGTTCGTGGTTGAACGCTGCCACGCCGCCGGCGCAAGCGTGATCGTCAACGACCGCCCCGATATCGCTCTGCTAGCGGGGGCCGACGGGGTCCACCTCGGCCAAACCGACCTGCCCCCCGCCGCCGTCCGCCGCCTCGTCGGCCACCAACTGCTCATCGGCCAAAGCACCACCGACCTCGCCGAGGCCCACGCCGCCCGGCAAGCGGGCGTGGATTACGTCGGCCTGGGCCCCATGTTCCCCACCACCACCAAGCACAAACCCGTCCTCGCCGGCCCCGCCTACCTCCGCGATTTCCTGGCCGACGATCAACTCCGCCCCCCCTTCGGAGGGCGGGGGGGCGGGGGAGGGCGAGGGGGGGGGGGGCATCTCGCCATCGGCGGCATCACCCCCGAGAACCTGCCCCAACTCGTGGACGCCGGCGTCCGGGGCATCGCCGTCAGCTCCACGATCTGTTCCGCCCCACACCCCGCCGCCCGCGCCCGCCAACTGCTCCAACTCCTCCCCGATTCAAACCACGGCTGACCTGCGTAGGGCGGGCATACTTGCCCGCCATGTTTAATAACGCGCCGGGCAAGGATGCCCGCCCTTACCCACCCCCCCCTCGCCCCCTTGCCCCCTCACCTCTCGGCCGTCGCCAGCCTCAATTTTAAGGGCCTCCCCCCGCCTCTACCCCGGACACCCGACACCCGACCCCCGACCCCCGACGCCCGGCCACCCGACACCAACCTCATTCGTACCCCGCGTCCCGCAACTTCGCCAGGATCGCGTGCCAAATCTCGATCGTCCCCATCTTGTAAGCCATCCGCTCCACATACGGCCGCTCGATTTCTACGGCTTGCAACTGCAGCATGCCTGTGATGTCACTCAGATGTTTTTCCGACCCACCTTGCCGGTAGAAATCCATCTTGCTCAGGATGACGTGCTCGGGACAAGCCACGGATGCCGTCACGCCGCTGGGCAGTTCGATCCGTCGCCGCCGCTCAAACCGGGATTCATTGAAATCAGAATCCACCGGCAGAATCACGTCCACCTTTTCGCCCGAAGGCTCGTAGATCATCGTAAACATGCCGTCGCTTTCGACCGCCAAACGCACCGAATAATCATCCACCCAAAACTGTGGCTTCGCAAAGGCCCCGCAAAAAGCACCGATTTGTCCCGACCGTATCAGCACCACGACATCGATATCCAAGGTGCTTCGGTACGGCCCGTAGGCCGCCGTCGCCACGGAACCGGTGATAAAATAGTCCAGCCCCAGTCTTTCGAGCCGAGACACCAGCTCATGGGTGAGTTCAGCTTCGACCAAATTCCAACCTCCGGCGGAACTCCGCCTCAACCTGCTGCGATGTCCAGTCAGGATGTTGATTGCGGATACCGCCCTGCCCCATTTCCCGCATCCGCCGAAACAAGGTATGGATCCGGAACATCCGCTCCCCCGGGGTCATGGCCCGCAACCTCGGCAACACCGCCGGGTCCATCAATTCGATGTTCCGCGGGTCCAGCCGATCACGGGTAATCGCCGAGAGGTCACTCATCACCCACCATTCTACCCGCGACCCCACTCCCCAGCACCCGCCTCCATTGCGTGGTGGTGGAACACTTTAAGTGGGGCGGGCTTCCAGCCCGCGGTTCGGGCGTAGCCCGAAGTGGCTAGGGTTTCAGCCCTTCGGGCCGATGGCGGGCAAGATGCCCGCCCCACTCTGAAACAAAGTATCCCACTATCCATTAATTTGTCCACCTGCCCGCCTTACAAACTATCCCTGATCCCCATCTAGGCGGCCCTGGCTAATTCGGCTAGCGCAAAAAGAAACCCCGTGCCCTGCACCGTCGCGGGGACGGGAGAAGGACGGTCGGGGTGTACTCCTGTATTATCGCCAACCAAACCTTATATGCAACAAGTCCCGTGGCGGGTGGCGTGGTCTGTGGCTCGGCACAGGCTACGACCCATCACTCTTGCCATAGCTCGCTCCAAGCAGACCATGCCACCCGCACGTTAGTTTTAACCGACAATACGAAAAAGTGGATTTCCCTCAGTCTTAGTTAGATCTAGAGAACCATCGGTTCGACTATTATGAGCATACGTGGGCCAATTTGGCTGATACTCTTCTGATTGATTGCCCCACACATACCATCCGGGTCGCTGGCCTCGCGAAAACATTTCAAGGTACTGCCCGGGGCTACGACTTTCGATTAAATCGTATTGTTCGTCGGGCTTACGTGAGTGCTCACGTTTTCGTGTACGTAGAATATTTACTTGGCTGCGTCCTGGCTTGAGAGTACGCATTGATCCCCTTACACCAAAAAGAAGAATCTCGGTTGTATTTCGAAAATAAAAGCCTACTCCACGGCCATCTGGGCCACCGTCTTTTCTAACTTTATGCCAAACCACGTTAGATTTATATTTGAATCCCCATGCTTTCATAACTTCTAACCCCTCTGGGAGCAGCGCATTGGGGACCCATAAATAAAGATGGCAATTGTCAGCTGCGGCGACTGAAACCGGTATTTCTTTTATATCTTGAAGATTAAGAGTGCTATAGCGACTTAATCGTTTATGTTCAGGGGCCATTTTGCCAGTTCGATTCTGAAATTGCCAAGGTGGATCAGCAAGAATTGTTTGGCAATTAAGCGAGCACACTTTTTAGCAAAATCTTGTGAAGCGGTAAGGTTTGGCATAATTCAACAGCTTTCGTCATAACAATTAGAACTTATTCCGATCACTAAAATTGGGCAACCGGCACCACCTCCACCTTCGATGCGAGGTAGTAGTTTAGACATATGCGTCGTCGATGCACCGAACGATGAACCTCGCCCATGAGACTTGAATATCTCTTGAAGTTCATCGCACCTAGTAGTTATAACGCCGACACTAATTACTCTGAGATCAAATAATAAACGGAAATTATTTAAGTCACGATCATAAAATGGATCCTTGCTATTCCATTCGATCTCCAAAGCGATACGGTTTTTAAAGCAATCAACTCCATGAGTGGGCGATTCGAGTTCCGTGTCGTCTACTTTAAAGGATGTGTCAAATGTTTTTTCAATCCAACCGCGCTTGTAAAGAAAATTATCAATAAATCCCGAAAACTGAGATTTTCTGCCGCCCGGAGTAGTGATATAAGACTGACATAAACGGAATGCTTCGAGTACTTCGATAATATCTTTTCATTCGCTTGGAAAGTCGCTGCGAAGAATTGCCGTTGCGTGCTTCCACTCATGGATTTCGTAACGATCTCGAATAGATTTTGGAAGATCGTTGGTAGGCATAAGCACTTCAATTTAATCAAGGCTTATCAAAACAGTGTTAACCTTATTTGATAATTAAAAATTACGCCGGAGCTTTGGTTTTGCTTTCGCTGTCGCCGACGAGGGCGGCGTTGGTTTCGAATCTTTCCAGGGCGCGGAGGAGCTGGTCGATCTGGGTGACGGGTTGCATTTGTTGGAGGCGGCGTCTTAGCTGGGTGACGGTGTTGAGTTCGGCATCGGACATCAGGAGGTTTTCGTTGCGGGTGCCCGAGGCGGCGAGGTCCATGGCGGGGAAGGTGCGTTGCTCGGCGATCTTGCGGTCGAGGATGAGTTCCATGTTGCCGGTGCCTTTGAACTCTTCGAAGATGACCTGGTCGCCGCGGGAGCCGGTGTCGACCAGGGCGGTGGCGATGATGGTGAGGCTGCCGCCTTCTTCGAAGCGGCGGGCGCCGCCGAAGAGTTGCTTGGGGATGGCCAACGCGCCGGCGTCGAGGCCGCCGGAGAGGGTGCGGCCGGTACCCTGCATGCCCGGGGCGGTATTGAACGCTCGGCCCACACGGGTCAAAGAGTCGAGCAACACGACGACATCCTTGCCCATCTCGGCGTGACGTTTGCAACGTTCGAGAGCGAGCATGGCCAGGCCGACGTGGCGGTCGATGGGGTGGTCGTTGCTCGAAGCCCAGACGGTGCAGGGGACGTTGCGGCGGAAGTCGGTGACTTCTTCGGGGCGTTCGTCGATGAGCAGGGCGTAGACCTCGATCTCCGGGTGGTTGTGACGGATGGCGGTGGCGATGTTTTGGAGGAGGGTGGTTTTGCCGGCCTTGGGGGGCGAGACGATCATGCCGCGCGTGCCGTAGCCGATGGGGCAGAACAGGTCGATGAGACGGCAGGCCGGCGGGCAGCCGGGGTATTCGAGGGTGAGCCGGGGGGCGGGCATGACGGTGGTGAGGTCTTCGTAGCTGCGGTGGTCGCCGAACTCGTCGGCGGGCATGTCCTCGATTTCAAGAACGTCCTTGGCGCGGCGGGCTTCGGGGGCGATGGCGTTGGCCTTGGGGCGGCGTTGTTTTTTCTTGCCCTTGTAGTAGCCGCCGCCGTAGTGGTTGCCTCCGCCCCCCCCGCCCCCCCCGCCGCCGCCGACGGTCTTGCCGAGGGTGACTTTGATTTTCATGCCCGGGCGGAGGTCGTAGCGTTCGATGAGGTGGGAGGCGACGACGGGGTCGGCGGGGTCGGTTTCGTAGGTGGTGGTGAGCTGCCGGAGCCGGCCGTCGGACTTGTTGGCGAGTTCGAGGATGCCGGTGGCGGTGGGCAGGTTGGTTTCCGCCGGCGGGGCGGACCTTTTTTGCTGGGGCTGAGCGCTGGGCGGAGGTTGCGGCGGCGGCGAGGGCTGGGCCTTGGGCTTGGTTTGAGCCGGGGGGTTGGTTTGAGCCGGGGGGGTGTTTTGAGATTCGGATTTGGATTGATCGTCGGGCGGGGATTGGCCACCGGCTTTGGGCTTAGACTTGGGCTTAGGCTTGGACGACTTGGGCTTGGTCGGGGACTTGGGTTGGGTCGAAGCTTTGGGGTTGGAATCTGCCGGGTCCTTGGCTTGGGGCTGAGGCGTGGCCTTGGGTTGGCGCGAGGAGTTGGCCTTGGCTTTGGGCTTGGGTTTCGCTTTGGGCTTGGGCTTGGATTTGGAATCAGCGGGAGGGGACTTCTGCATGGGACGCGGGGTTCCGGGAGGTCACGAGAGCGAGAGCCGAGGCGCGGCCGAGGCCGGCGAAAGAGCAAAATTGAAAGGGGCCAAAACGGTCAACAAAAAATCAGGACGAGGTTCAGAGCAACGCGGAGCAGAGCAAGGTCGGCGACGAAAATACGGAAACGAGGCAGCCCAATTTGACCCATCTCGCGGGGCCAATCGGCGGCAATCTTCAACCCCCCCGCAAGCTCCCGCAAACAGTCCACAAACTCGCTGAAGCCAACCCCAAAGTCCCCCATCCTCGCCCCCCCTCGTCCCCCCCCTCGCCCCCCTCCAAATTCAAACCGGGCGGGGTTCGACGCCCCCCCGAGCCGAGTCAAGTCCACGTCCCAACCTCGACGCAAAGCGTGAAGCCGGCTCCATCGTGGAGCCATATCGTCAAACATGTCGGAAGCAAAACGTCGGCCGAGAGAACGGGACCCAACGGGAAATTTTCGATGCCCTCCCTGCCCGGATCGCTCTCACCCTGCCCACCCGGTTGTTGGGGCGGGGGCCGGAATTGCCAGACCTCTCAGTGGAGGCGAGTCCGGATTGTACACGATCCTCTAGTGGATTTCGGTTAAATCTTATAATCAGGCCGACGGCGACGCCAACCCGACCTCCGCATTTGTATCCGTTCCCGATCTTTCATGCAACTCCTCGGGCGGGCAGGCCCCCACATCTGGTGATCGTTTGCGGTTGCCGCCACCAAATACAGGGTTGCGGTGCGGCGATGGCTTAATGATTTATGATAAGTCCATTCCTGACCCCAGCGGCAACGGCGGCAGACCGGGACGGGGTCGTCGGGATGACTCTGATGAATCAGCACCGGCTCGGTTGGTTTTTTGCCCATGGCCCACTTCGACCCCGCGCGACGCAATCTGGTTTATGCCGAATATCCCGGCCAACAGATGCTGCTGGACCTGTATCGGCCCGACACCGATCGGCCCTGCCCGACCGTCATTTTTTTCCACGGCGGCGGGTGGAAGTCGGGCGGCAAAGACCACGACAAGGTCCGCTGGCTGACGCGGTACGGCTTTGCGGTGGCGAGCGTGAACTATCGCCTGCTGCCGCGGTACTGCTTTCCCGCGCAGATCCACGATGCGAAGGCGGCGGTGCGGTTTCTGCGGGCCCGGGCCGAGGATTACGGCCTGGAGCCGACGCAGTTTGCCGCGACGGGGATTTCGTCGGGGGCTTACTTGGCGAATCTGCTGGGGGTCACCGCGGGTCACGCGCAGCTGGACGCGCCCGCGGCGGACGATCCGTTTGCGCCCGATGATTTTCTGAACGAATCGACGCGGTTGCAGGCGGTGGTGAATTACTTTGGATTCACGGATTTTTTGGAGTTGCAGCGGGACGTAAGTCGGCGGGGTCTGCACCGGGCCGAGCGTTCGCCGGAGGCGGGGTTGCTGGGCCAACCGGTGGCGCGGGACATGGCGTGGGCCCGGCTCGCCAGCCCGCTGCACCACGTCTCGGCTGAAGCCGGGGCCGGGTACCCGGCCTTCCTTCACCTGCACGGCGACCGCAACGAGACCGTCCCGCCGGACCAGTCCCGCCGATTTCACGAAGCCTTGCAAGCCGCCGGGGCCAGGTCCAAGCTGCTGGTGGTGCGGGGCGTGGACCACCGGTCGTCGGCCTTGATTGATTCGCCGGGCCTCCGCGACCGCGTCGCGGATTTCTTACACCAGCACTTGGCCACCACGGGGATGCGCCACGTCCACGAAGAGCGCCATCCGCGGTTGCCCGAAGACCACGCCACGATTTGAGAATAAAGCAGATCCATTCTGATGAACACACTAGGCCCAAGAATGTTCCGGCCGAGTGTTTTTCTGGTCTGGTCGTGAGAGGGTCGCGCTGCCCATCCCACCGAAGACAATATTCGTGCAAGGCCTGCGAAAATTCAGCTTGCTGATTGGGACGGGATGAAGTCACGCGGCGGCATTCGTCGCAAACGGCATCGTCACGATCAAAGGCCGATAACTTTATGAATCCCGTTCGCATACGGTCGGCCACCTAGTATCATTAAAGCGAGCGGACCTTGACCGCGATCTTGCCGCAATGACGATGTCGACTTTTCAACCCACCCCCCCCCTGCGTAAAGGTTCACCGCGTGTCGCTCCGGCGAAACGGGCGGGCGGCGGTGTGGATGCTGCGGGCACGCGGCGGGGACGGCCGCCGGCCGCGCCGCCCCGGCTGCGGTTGGTGGGCAGCGACGAAGCGGTCAAGCCGCAGGTCGGCACGCCCCCCCAGACTCCGTTGGTGGGCAGCATGGACGCCCGCTGGGTTTTGGCGGTCCGCGTGGCGGAGCATCTGCAGGGCTCGATTTTGCCGCCCCAGGCCCGTGATCGGCTGGTGCGGCTGGGCAAATCCATGGGCCTCACGCCCTTCGACGCCAACCTAATCATCGCCATCGTGCAGGACCAGGCCCGCCGGGGATACGCCCCCGCCTACTGCCCCACCGCCAGCGAACCCCAGCTGCGCATGGTCCCCCCGCCCCAGCCCAAAAAGTGGCTCACCCCCCGCGGCGTCTTTCTGGTTGCGGGGATTCTCGTGGGTCTGATCACCCTCGAGCTGATCCTGCTCAGCCGGGTTTTCTAGAACGCTCCGAATCGGCGTGCCGTCGTGACCACGCCGCCCGCACCATGATTATCGGCACCGCCATCACCAACCCCATCAGGGTTCCGGGCAGAAACGACAGCCCTACCAAATATGAATCGATCACGTCGTCGAATGCATCGAACGAGGTCAGGGCGATCAGCAGAAATGTGGACCAGCCCACCACCAGACATATCAACAACGTGACGATCGGTCTTTTCAAGGGTGTTCAATCCGGCGGAAGCGTCGGCAACGACTATTACTTCATCCCCATCATCGAGCCGATGGTTTTGAGGATGATGTGCATGTCCAGGCGCCAGGACCAATTTTCGACGTAATAGATGTCGTACTGGATCCATTCCTGGAAGTCACGGCCTTCTTCGCGGGAGCGTTTGACCTGCCAGAGGCCGGTGATGCCGGGGCGGACGCTGAGGCGGGCTTCGCGCCAGGGCGGGCAGTACTGATTTTCTTTGCGGGGGCTAGGCCGGGGGCCGACGATCGCCATGTGGCCGATGATGACGTTAAGGAATTGGGGCAATTCGTCGAGGTTGGCCTTGCGGAGGAACTTGCCGACGCGGGAGATCCGGGGGTCGTTTTTGATGAAGAATTGCGGGCCGTCGGCCTCGTTCTGCGCCAGGAGGCGTTGCTTGATTTCTTCCGCGTTTTTCTTCATGGTGCGGAATTTGAAGCAGGGGAAGTTGACCCCGCCGCGGGCTTCGCGTTCGTGGGCAAAGAAGAACGGTCGGCCGTCTTCCAGCAGGATCGCCAGCATGATCAGCGGGTACAGCGGCAGGGTGAGCAGCAGCGCGGTGGTGGCGAAGACCAGGTCGAAGGCCCGCTTGAGTCCGCGTTGGACGCCGCTGAGGTCGCGGACCTTGATCGGGCCGATGAGCACGTCGGTGGGTTCGATCTGTTTCCACTGCAGGACTTCGACGGCGGGCCGCTGGGCGGGCAGGTCCCAGAGGATGGCGGGGCCGACGATGGAGTCGGTTTGGCCCAGGTCCCGGCCGGCCCCGATCCACACCGGTCCGACGAACCGGGGGGTGGATCGCCCCGGGCCCGACCCGGCGGGGCGCGGGGGGGGTGAAGCCGACAGGCCGGCCTTGCGTGATTTGTCGGGCTTGGCCGGGCGGGGGTGGTCAGATGCCGCCTTGAGGGTGGCGGGGTGGGCCAGGTCGCCCCAGACCTGATCGTCGAGTCGGCGGGCTCGCTGGATGGTGGCGTCGGGGCGTTTCCAGATCGAGACCAGTTCGCGGATGAAGTCGGCGACCTGGTCGTCTTCCGAGCGGTCGTAGACGCTGCCGCCCACCGACAGGGTCGTCCGCTGGGTGGGGGCGATGGTGCGGCGCAGCATTCGCCAGCCGGCGCGGGCGTCGTTGGCGACCTGCCACTGGTGGGCCAGCTCGCGGTTGGCGGTGAGCGCCACCCGGCCCAGCCGCCAGTCGGGCGCGGAATATACCCGTTCAAAGCGGAGGAACCGGTCGTTCTGGTCGGTGATGACCCGCTCGGAGTAGCCCTGCTCCTGGGTGTTGTGCAGGCGGACGAACAGCACCTGCGGCTTGAGCCAGCTCATCGTGTCCACGAGCTGACCCATGCGGAAGATCGAGAGGGAATGGGGGTCGGTGAGCAGGAACAGCTCGGCGTCGTCGATCAGCCGGGCGGGCTCGCCCAGACGGACCACCTGCACCCCGCGGGCGGCCCAAAAGCGGTCGTGCAGCTGCACGGCGTCGAGGCCCCAGATCGTCGGCGGCGATTCGTCGAGCAAGTCATCCTGGACGGGGCTCTGGGAAATCATGGGGTCGGGGGGCGGGGAAGTCGGAGTGCGGAGTGCGTCGTAATATATTGACGAAGGCCGAAATCATGGATTCAGAAGTAGCGTGCGGGGCCATTCTGAAAGGCACGGACGGACGGCGGATCGTAAACTGGGAGCTTCGATCTTGGTAGTTTTATCGGGCTCAGCGGTGGTAGCCGTTGCTCTGTCCGTTGGCCATGGCGGCGGCGGGGCGGGGTCGGCCGTTGGGGGATTTGCTGGGGGTGCCGAAGGCGGCGACCGCGGAGCCCAGGGGGCCGAAGCGGGCGGCGACCGCGGGGTCGGCGTTGAGCAGGCTTTGGGCGGGGTCGGTGCGGCGTTCCTGGCTGATGACCGAGGCGAACGACGAGCTGTTGAGGTCGGTTTCGAGGGCGTGGTTAAACACGATCCCGACGACGTTGGCGCCGACCGAGTTGAGGTGGTCGCGGGCTTTGACGGCCATGGACTTGGAATCGCCGCGCGAGAGGATGAGCACGGTGGCGTCGGATTCCGCGGCGGCCATGGACGCTTCGAGCGAGCCGAGGCAGGGGCCGGTGTCGATCAGCACCACGTCGTATTCTTCACGGGCGCGGTTGATGAGCATGCGCAGGGACTTGGGCGAGAGTTGGCCGGCGTCCTGGGGTTTGGCGGCGCCGATGGGCAGGACGCTGAAGTTGTCGATGCCGGTATTGGCGACGCATTCGCTGAAGGGCCGACCCTGGCAGGCGTCGAGCACGCCCAGGGCGGAGTCGGCCTGGCGACGGTTAAGCCGTTGCAGGTCTTTCTTGGTGAGCATGCCCAGCTCCACCAGGGCGTCCTTGAGGTTCACGCCCTTTTCCCGGGCGTGGCGGATGGCCTCGGCGATCTGGTCGTCGGTCAGCACGGTGTCTTCCCGCAGGATCGACTCGACCGAGCGGTTGACCACCGCGCCGACGCGGCGGGTCAGGCCCGCGCCGACCAGGTCGCAGTCGATCACCAACGTTTTGGATTCACTGGCGGCGAAGGACAGGCCCAGCGCGACGGTCAGCGAGGACTTGCCCGAGCCCGCGGCGGGGCTGGTGACGCTGAATACGCGGGCGGTGCCGCGGTTGCTGATCTGCAGCAGGGTGCGGATGTGGTGCACGGCGTGGGCGGCGCGTTCGGACTGCTCGGGGTCGGCGAAGTTTTCGGGCAGCGTGGGGAGGATGCCGAGCATGCGGGTGTCGGACCCCAGGCCCAGGCGGGCGTCGCCGGCGTGGCGGAGTCGGCGGTCCATGGCCCCGAGTCCCATGACGATGCCGAAGCCGCTGAGCAGTCCCAACAGACCTAGCAGGGCCGCGATCTGGTTGGCTTTGCCCAGGTTGTGGGGCTTGGTGGGCGTCGGGCCGACGCCGCTGATGCGGACGATGTTTTTCACGCCGTCGAGTTCGATTTTCATCTCGTCGATCTTGTTTTCCGCCTGGGTGATGATGTCCCGGGCGGCGCCGATCTGATCGCGGTAGGCGGCGACTTCGGCGCGTTTCTTGCTGATCTGGTCCAGCTCGTTTTCCGCGTCGACCAGTTGGCGGTGCCACTGGGCTTCGAGGCGGCGGTAGTTGTCGTAGGCCGGGTCGCCGATGCGCGCCACGTCGCCGTCGCTCTGGAGCTGGGCGAGGCGTTCGTCCAGGCGTGAGACGATGACGTCGCGGCGGTTGTAGATCCGCTTGACCATGGGGTGTTCGGGGCCCATGCCGTCGAATTCGAGTTCCTGGATGCGGGCTTCGAGTTCTTCTTTTTCCGCCTGCCAATTGGCGAGGGTCGGGTCCGCGGAGATCAGGTCCGCGGGGTTGTTGGATTCGCCCGCGGCGGTGGGGTTGAGCGATTCGAGGATCGCGCGGACTTCGTCCAGCTGGAAGCGGAGTTCGAGACGCTGGTTCTGCAGGCCCTTGAGCTGGCCTTCCATCTGGTCGTAGGCGGCGTCGGTCATGACGGTGCGGCGCAGGCCCAGGTTTTTGTTGATTTCGGCGGTCTGGTTGGAGATGACGTCGCGCAGGCGGCTGATCCGGCGGTGGAAAGACTCGGTGGTGTTGATGGTGAACTGCTGCTGATAGGCTTCGATGGCGGCGCGGTTGCCCGCGCCGGCGGTGGCGCCGTCGGCGGCTTCGAAAGAGATCGTGAAGAAGTTGTTGTTGCGGTCGGCCTGGTCCATCTTGGATTCGATGGCGGAAGAGAATTCCTGGGGGGTCCAGGGCTCGGCGTCTTCGCCGCGGTTGACTTTCCAGGCGGGCATGGCCATGGCGCGTTCGGCGACTTCTTCGCTGGTGAGCAGCTGCTCCTGCTGCATGAGGAAGCTGGCCCAGCGCTGGATGCCTTCGGGCTGGGACTGGTCACCGAACATGATGGGGTCCGGGGCCATGATCACCGCGCCGGTGCTTTTGAACATCGGCTCGACGCTTTGGTAGCCCAGGTAGCCCAGCAGGCCCGCGAGCACGAGCGAAAGCAGGATCGCCCAGTGCAGCCGTCCGCGCAGCAAAGCCCCGAGGGCTTCACGGCGGCGGGTGGAATCGTCCTGGCCGGTGGTGGCGGAAGCGGTGGGGGCAAAGTTTAGGTCGTCGCTCATCGGTCTCTTTTCCCGAATCCGTGGCTGGCCCTGATCGAGGGACATGGATGTCGTGAGGGGCGGGGCGGGGGGGCAGGGGGGGCGAAAGCAAATAGGGAACAATGGTCACCGGGCGGGAGGCAGGGCTTTGGCCCATCGGGGCGGAGCGGTGGCCGGGGGGCCATGCGTGGAGGCCGGTTCAACCCGCCGCGGGAGCCACCCTGCCGGGGAAGCCGCCTCGCCCCAAAAATGCCGAGGGGGGGGCGGGGGGGGGGCGGGGGGGGCGGGGGGGCCAAGGGGGGGGAGTCACCCGGAGCGTCACCCGCGTCTGTACGCCGCTACAGGCGGCACAGTTCCACATGTATTACTTCGTCCACTTTGGGGGTGTGGGTTAACCCATCTGAGGGGTATCATAGCCGGTTCCGGCCGAACTCCCACGGGGCATTCGCGAGTTCCGGAAATAAAGGCACCCGGGGGTTCGGGGATTTAGAACAGGTTTAAGAATGATTCTCCCGGGATTTGCCCCGGATCGGCGAAGCGGGGGGGGTTATTGATCGAATGCCAGCGAATACCGCCGCACCGGGACTGAGGCCCACGACAGCGCCCGGATCCCCGCGATCAGCAGCCCGAAGGCCACCAGCAGCATGATCCATTCGGTCACCCGCAGCCACATTTCCGCCACTTCCACGGATCGGTCGCGGAATACCCAGAACGTTGCGATCAGGGCGACCGCGCTGCACAGGATCGCCGACAGCGGGCTCAGCAGGAGCACCACCAGCCGGACCGACATCCGCAGCGGCGTGCCGAACACGAACCCGTAGCTGACCAAAAACAGCGACATCGCCATCGGCAAGCCCGCGCACACGTCCGCCAAGCGCACCGAGGTCTGATCGATCCGCAGGTTCAAGCCGTTGAGCGACGTGCTGTAGCCCAGCAAGCGGTAGACCTCCGCGGTCAACGACCCCGCGGTCAGGTCCAGGGGCTGGGCGACCCACTCGGCCCATGCCAGCGGCGGCGGGACCAACGCCAACAGCACGATCATCGCCGGCAGATACGCCACGAACACCTGCCGCCCCAGGATCGTCACCAACGCCCCCACCGGCAACAACACCGTCCCCAGATGATAAAGCGACGGCTCAAACCGCCGGCTCCCGTAAATAAACGCCAACGCCCCCAGCCCCGCGATCACCAGCCCCGGCAGCGAGCCCGACGGCCGACAGACCAGCACCCGCTTCCGCCGCACCCACATCAGCCACACCGCGACCACCGGCACGAGAAACACGTGCCCCGCCATCACCCGCGTCAACCCCAACTCCAGGATCTGCCCCCAGCCCCGCCAAGTGACCGCCACCGCCGACAGCACCATCACCGCCGCCGACAGCAGGTGCCAGATCGTCCAGCCGTTCTTGAGCATCCGTCGTGAAATCATGGCAAAACCCGTCCCCCCGCCCCGGCGTTTCCGCCGTACCTTACGGAATTTCGCGCCCCCTTCCACCGTCCGCCGACTTCTCCACCACCCCCCCTTTTTCATCGCCCCTTGCGTCGGACTCCTACGGCCCACGCGACAGCCCCCGCAGGCCGTTAGAAAAATCAGCGGCGACCGTCGCCTCCCACCAGGTGGGCAACTCGGGATTGACCCGCCTCCAACCTACCCCGTGATACGACGGCAGACGCATTTGCCTAACGATCATCACCCCGGTGACCCCCAGGCTGATCCCCAGCGCGGTGGGCCACCGCACCACTTCGGCCGCCGCCAGGATCGCCACCCCGGCAAACGCCCCCGCCCAGATCAATTCAAACCGCCGGGCCATCCGCACCACGTTGCAAAATACGAAAAAATGCAGCACCACAAATGCCCCCGCCACCCCGGTCCAGAAATCCAGGAAGATCACCCCCGTCGCGGCCGGCAGTCCCACCGCCAGCACCACGACATCCAGGCTCGACAAGCGGAAACCCGGGGCAAACGTCTGCGGATCCATCGCGCTCCTGCCGCGGAGTCGGGATTAGTTTCCGCCGCTGCCGACGACCTGGTCGATCTCCGACCGGCCCCGGCCGATCCAGGTGTCGGGGCACACGACGCTGCGCACCAGCACCGCGTCGGCCTCGACCCGGGCGCCCGCGAGGATCACCGAGTCGTGCACGATCGCCGACTCGTGGACCATCGCGCCTTTTTCGATGATGCCGAAGGTTTTTTCCCACGGCTCCTGCCGCCGGCGGTGCAGCGGGCTGTGCGGCCCGGCGTGGCGGTGGTGGTACTCCCGCAGCGTTTCGAGGTAGCTCGAGAGTGTCCGCAGCGACCGCGCGATCGGCTGGTCGTACCGCACCACCCGCACGTCCTGTTTCTCGGCGATCGCGGGCAGCGCCTGCTCGTTGAGATCGACAAAACCCACGGGCTTGATGTCCCGCAGACACCCGCAACGCATCAGCATCAGCCCGCTGGGCGTGCCCTCGGCGCTGCAGATCATCGACAGGTCCGCCTCGACTTCCGCCAAGGCCGCGGCGAGTTCCGCCAACGGCTCAAAGAGCAGCTGCGAGGCGTGGGTGACCAGGATCAGATCGTCGTCGCCGTAGTCTGCCGCCAGGTCCGACAGCAATCCGCCGGTGCCGCGCAGTTCGGAGGGGTCCAGTTCAATGCTCATCTGCACCGGGCCGTACTGACGCACGCCGAGCTTCAGGCTGCTGGCCTTGTCGACCATCACCCGCACCGGCAGTTTTTCCAGGTCCAGCTGCTCGGCCATCGTCACCAGCTGCTCCCGCCAGCAGTCCAGTACCGACCGATTGTCGCCCACCGGCATCTGCAGGGCCCCCCGCCCCGTGGCTTTCCGCAGCTGGTTGGCGCGCACCGAACCCGCCAGCAAGACCACCGCCTTGAGGTCAGACATCTGCCGACCCAGCCGCGCCACCCCTTCCGCGGTTCCGGTCTGCATCACGGCCTGGTCGGCGATTCTAAATAACATCAGTCAACTACCCCTAACAATTGGATCCATCCGCCCCACCCCGCACCATAGCATGGCATAACCACGGGGAGTCTGCTATTAAAAAATCGGCTCACAAGCTTACCCAGATCAACATTTTGCGCATTTCTATCCAATTTTCGCCTTACTCCCAAATGACTTTCACCCCGGAAACCGCCCCCGCAGGGTTTAGACAAGCCCAATTGGTCAAAAGATTTATCTAAAGTTTAATTTGCCGGCGGGTCATGGATCGCCGCTCCTACCCGCCATCGGTTGGGGTTGGACCCCAGGCGGCGACCGACGCTGCCGCCCAGCAATACCGCCGCAAACGGGATGCCATCGATCAAATACCGCCGGGCCAACCGGCGCGGCTCCTGCACCAGCCGGTGGCCCCACTCCAGCCCGAGTTTTTGCACCCACACCGGCGCCCGCTGCACCTGCCCGCAGATGAAACTGAGGCTGATGCCCACCCCCATCCACCACGCCCCGGGCAGCAGGTCCGGGTTCTCCCGCCGCAGCCGACGAATCAGCTGCTCCTGCTTCGGTGAGCCCAGGGCCACATAGACCAGGTCCGCCCCCGAGGCCCGCAGCCGCCCGACGATCGCGTGGATTTCTGCAGGATCCTTCTCGAACCCCATCGGCGGGCAGTGGGTGCCCGCGATCCGCAGCCCGGGGTAGCGCCGTGCCAAAATTTGCCCCGCCGCCTCGGCGGTCCCCGCGTCGCCGCCCAGCAGAAAAACCGACAAGCCCCGCGTGGCCGCCGCTTCGCTCAGCGTCCACACCAGCGACGAACCCGCCACCCGCTCGGGCAACGCGGTGCCCTGCAACCGACTGGCCCACACCAGGGGAGCCCCGTCGGCGACCACCAGGTCCGCCTCCTCCAGCATCCCCCGAAATTCCGCGTCCCGCCCCGCCCGCAACAGGTGATCCAGGTTCGACGTCATCACCCACCCCCCCCGGCCCACCCCGTGGCCGAGGTCATCGCCATCACGAGGGCAAGGACCCTGGCCGTCCTCCGAAGCCGTCGCCTGCCCCGCGGGGGCCAGTGCCTGGATCACGTAATCCACCGCCTGGGCTTCCGTGACCCGGTCAAACCGCACGCCCCGCAGGTCGATCCCCTCGGGACGCGACGGTTTAATTGATAATGTCACTTCACTCACGGCCGCACCTCTTCATCCCGGGCTTGCCCCATCTCATCGGCCGTCTCCGCACGTTGACCGGAAATCGACGGCTGACCCTCGTCCGTCGCCGACCGCAGCTGGCCCGGATTAAAGAGGTGCACCGTCGTCTGCTGATCGCCGCCCAGGTGCCACGGTGCTTGCCGGAGCATCCACCCCCGCGTCAGGTCCTTCAACGCCGGCTCGGCATTGCTGAGGTACCAGCTTTCCGGCGACACCAACGCCCAGTCGCTCAGCAGCCACACCCGCTGATCCTCCGCTAACCCATCCACCACCCCCTGCAGATCCTGGGCCCGAAACAGCAGTCTCCCCCCCGATTTCAAATCCATCCACATCCCGTCGTCCTGCTGCTGCAGCGTCAGGTACGGGTTCAGCGTGGTGATGATGTAATCGATCCGCCCGAGGTACTGCTTGTAGGTCACCGCCTGGTGGGGCGGGCCGACCACCACCACCACGTCCCGGTCGCGCAGCTGCGCGGGCCGCCTCGCTGCCGGACTTCAGGTCCTGGTGGAACCCCGCGTGAAACGGGAAGTTCAGCACCGACCGCAGGGGATCGCGCGGCGAGGTGTACTCCCGGCTGCTGACCTGCCAGGCCTTGGCGAGATTGAAATCTTCGGTCGCCGCCATCGTCACGACCGCGACCACCGTCAGCACCGTCCACCGCCCCGCCGACGCCGGCAACCGATCCCGCCGCAATCGCCGACGCGCCAATCCCAGCCACCCCGACAACCGATCCGCCACCGACACGATCAGCAGCGCCACCGACATCAGCATCAGCGGATACAGGTGAAAGAAGTACCGCGACTCGGAAAACTGCCACACCAACTCCGAGGTGATCAGCATCGGCACCAGCAACGCCCCCAATACAAACCACCCCGGCCCCACCCGATCCCCCCCCTCACCCCCCTCTTCCCCCGCCTCTTCCGTCACCTCGGTGGGGTCTGCCGGGGTCTGCGATTTTGTTCCCTGAAGGGGAAGGTGGGCGGCGTTGGATTCTGCCGGGTGCGTCGCTCGATCGCCCGCCGCATGAGCGGCACGAACCCCAGGGCCACCAGCACCAGCGTCGCGGGCCAGCCGTAGACCATCCATTTGAAGAAGTAGTCGTAGAGATTCGGGTCGCTGAGCATCGACGCCAGACCCGAGGTCAGCGACGACCGCGGGCTCACCCGGTGCCACACGATCCAGCCGCCCGTGGCCAGGATCACCGCGCCCAGCGTCAGCAGCACCTCCGGCCGACGCAGCTGCCGACCCCGCCGCACGAACAACGCCAGATACGCCACTCCCAGCACCATCGCCAGGGCCAGCAGATTGAGCGCCGCGGCCCCGATTATCCCGATTAGCAGCAACCCCCGCACGGCTTTTCTTCCCGCCGTCCCGCCGCGCCCGCCGCCGTGGATCATCGCCCCCGCCGGCAACCGCGCTTCCGATGTCTGCGTGATGCACCACCCCACCAGCCCCGCCACCCCCACCGCCAAGACGCCGCCCACGATCAGTCCGACCGCCTGGGTTTCCCACGCCGTCCGCACCGTTTCGAACTCCGGCCAGGGGATGGGCCCCCGCTCCGCCGGCGGGGCCGTTTGCGCTGCCCGCGCCGCGTCGGCTTGGCCCCACCCCGTGGCCGTGCCCACCGCCAGCTGCATCCGGTCCTGCGCCCCTTGTAACCCCCGCCACACCATCCCGCACAACGCCGATAACCCGAAATACGCCGCCTTCCGCCGCAGGCTGTACCCCCGCAGCGGCAGGATCATCAGAAAACTCAACCCCAGCATGACGCCCAACTCGTGGGTGATCACCGCCAGCACGAACACCCCCGCAAACGCCCACCGCCAGCCCGGCCGCATCTGAATGAATCCGCGGTACCACGCCACCAGCCCCACGACGTAAAGCCCCTGGAACAACGTGTAAAACCGCGCGTAACGGGCGTATTCCACTTCCCACGCCGACACCGCCATCAGTGCCGCCAGCACCAGCCCCACCCGCACGTTGAAAATCGAACGCCCAAACCAGTAAGCCAGCGGCACGCCCAGCACCCCCAGCACCACCGCGGGGAAACGCAGCGACCATTCGTTGAACCCCAGCAACCACGCGCACCCCGCCTGCAGATATAGAAACAACGCCGAGCGGACGTAGGCATACCCCGTGTCCATCACCGGCACCCCCCGCTCGAGGATCGCCGCCACCGCCGTGGACTGATACCCCTCGTCCACGATAAAGCCCAGGTCGCCCAGACGCCAGAACCGCAGGACCGCCCCGATCGCCGTCAGCAACAACAGCAGCCCCCACCCCCACGCGCCCAGGCCCGGCGCGGACACGCCCCCCGACGTTTCGGACACGCCCACGCCTATGCTCGGCCCTGATTTATCGCGAAGTTCGGCGTCCGCTGCCATGCTCACCCAATCCGTCCCTGATCGTCTCGGCCCGCCCGGCCACGTGCCGCACGACCACCGCTTTTCCCGGCGGAGGATCAATCCGCCTCTCGCTGTCTATTTATACATCGGTTGCCCCAGCCCCTAAATCCAGCTTCCAGAATCTCACCCCCCCCCCTCACTTCCCCCTCACTCCCCGCTCATTCCCCCCCTTTTCCCGAATCGGATTTTACCCGGCGGCGACAGCTCCGCCCCCGATCCGGATCACGCTCAGGTTTCCCCCGGCTGATTCAACTTTTTGTCCGCCAACTCTTTGCGATTGATCTGACACTCCCGCGGAAAATCGAAGGCCAGCCGTACCTTGTCCCCCTGGATTTCGACCACCCGGATTTTCCCCAGCGGGTTGGCGGGGTCCCCGATGATCACTTCTTCCCCCACCCGCCGTGTCAATGCCAACATAGCTGCTTCCCTGGCTGATGCGTCTTGCTCCCCGCCCCTCGGGCCGACCCAGCGTCGCCCCCCCCAGTCTAAACCCAATCCCGCCCCCCCGCCCCCCCCCGTCCCCCCCCCGCTCCCCCGTCCCGTCGCCTTGACGCGGCGATCGTGACGTCACGCGGGTCAGTGCACCTGCTCGACGCCGGTGATCTGCGGGATCCGCTCGCGCAGCGTGGCGCTCGATGCCCATGTGCAGGGTCATTTCGCTCGACGGACAGCCCACGCATGCCCCGTGGAGCTGGATGCGGGCGATGCCCGCCGCGGTCACTCCGATCAGTTCCACGTCGCCGCCGTCGGCCTGCACCGCCGGACGAATCCGCTCCAACAACGCCGCGACTTCTTCAATCAGCGCCCCGTCCGCCCCCCCTTCCCCCCCCTCACCCCCCTCACCCCCCCTGCCCCCCTCACCCACATCACCCACATCTCGAGTCGCCCCCTTTGCCCCTTTAGCTAGCGACGCCCCCTTCAAGGTTTTTTTCCCGGGGCCTTTGCCCACGTTTGCCGGGGCGGACACGGACCGCGACCCCGGGGGTAGAGGGGTGACGCGGCCCGCCACTTGATTCAGACTTACTTTGTCAGCCATAACGGTTTTTCGCACTTTCCGTAACCCGCCGGTCTGCGATCCCTGCGATCATAGACCCCCCCACCGCCAGCGACAATCCGGCCCCGCCGTCAGCCGGCGCGGGATGACGAAAACGACCAGCCCAAAGCGGCGATCTTGATCGCGGCTTAGCCTGACTGATTTTGGGTTTTGGCCAGCCCTGCCCGGCGACCCGCCCCCTGTCCGAGTAGAGGTCGAGTTCAACCCCGCCGGCGGAAGCCGACCAATCCCAGCCCGCCGGCCAAAAGAAGCGCCGCCGTCGGCTCGGGCAACACCGACCACCGGGGGTTCAGCCGCCCCGGCGACCCGGGCATCCCCAACCCCTCGCCCCCCACGCGCCAGCCCTCGCCGACCGCCCAGAATGCGTCGCGCACGAAGCCGTCTTCGTTGCGCGGCCGGATCAGCAGGTTCGCCCCCGTGGGGTCGCCGCCCGTGGCTGCGGTGGGCCTGGCCAACCCCGTGATGCCCAACGCCTCCGCGGCGTCGGCCCCCAGGGTTTCCAGCCCCTCCGACGCTTCGGCGGTGCTTTCCCCCGGGGCCCACGACACCCAGTCCGCGATCGGACTCCCCGGAAACAACGCATATTCCGCCCCCGCCTCCGCCAGCCGCCGCGTGATCCCCGGCAGGTTCGGTCCCTCCAGCAACACCCACGCCGAGGCCGCCCGATCCAGATGCAATTCGCCGACCCCCACCGACGTGACCCGGGTCGAGGTCGCCAGCGAAATCTCGGAAGCGCCCTCGATGAGCAAGTCCACGGTCAATCCGCGGTCGGGCCCCGTCAGTTCCTCCGCGTCGCTGCGCCCGGGTAGTATCCAGTGATCCACGATCCGGAGCCGTTGCTGCGGCCGGGCGTCCAGCCGCACCAGCGTGGCTCCCGCCGACCCCACCCCCGTGATCTCAAACCCGCTCAAACCGCTGCCGGGCAGGTAGACCTCGCTGAGGATCAAACCCGCCGCCGGCCCCGTCGCGCCGCTGCACAACAGCCCCGCCACCAGCCAATTCCGCCAGGTTGCCGGTTTCTCCAGTGCCATAGTGCTGACACCATAACCCCGGGCCGATGGTTTTGAAACCAAAACTTCCGTGCGGTGACCCGGCGAGCCGCTCGCGATGGCCCGAGCCCGCCGATCCCCCCGGCCCCCGGCCCCGCTCCGACGATCAGAACCCGGGGGTAATGGATGGACTCCCCAGATAATTTATTGCGCGTGCGCACTTGTCAATTCGTGGGGGATCGCTACATTGCGTGACCCGCTGGCGCCGCGCCCGCGGTCGCAGCCCCGGCTCGTCGGGTCTTGCCACCCTAGCTCAGTGGTAGAGCACTCCCTTGGTAAGGGAGAGGTCGTGGGTTCAAATCCCATGGGTGGCTTTCCCCATTCGTTCCCTCGCTCCGCAGAATTTCCGCGTAATCCGCGGTTTTTTGTCCCCGTCATTGGATTTTCGCTGCGTCGGGTTGGTCAGCTTAGGGCTGCCGGGCCGGCCGGATGCCTGCCGTATTAAGGCTCGCGATCACGCGGTTTTTTTACGGGCTTGCGACGGGCATACGGCGGGGCCTATCTCCGGGTAACGGGTCTTCGCGGATTCTGTGGATCGCCGTGCCGCGATCCCGGCGGTGCGCTTTGCGACGCCCGGCGGGAAAATGATTTGCAGTGGCCCGGCCCTTGCCTTACCATGCTCGGCCGGTCGCCGATTGAGGCGGCCTTATCAAATGGCTGCACCGGGATCCGCCTTCGGGTCGATCCCGTCACACCGGACTCCTACGGCTCCCCGCCCCGGACCCCCCGCCGTCGCCGCCGCCTGATGTTTTAGATTTTGATTGACGGTTTTTGATTGCAACAGTAAATGATGGACGTTTGGCGGCGTAGCCAAACCTGAGATCATCGATCAAAAATCAAACATGCATACGTGGTCGCTGACCACAGAACCACGGAGAGTTTCAACATGGCTAAGGGTGTTTTCGAACGAACCAAACCACACGTCAACGTCGGCACGATCGGCCACGTCGACCACGGCAAGACCACGCTGACCGCGGCCATCACCGCCGTGCAACACGCCAAGGGGCTTGCCGACTTCACTAGCTACGACAACGTCGCCAAGGCCTCGGCCTCCGACGGCCGTCGTGACGCCACCAAGATCGTCACCATCTCGACTTCCCACGTCGAGTACAGCACCGAAAACCGCCACTACGCCCACGTCGACTGCCCGGGCCACGCGGACTTCGTCAAGAACATGATCACCGGCGCCGCCCAGATGGACGGCGGCATCCTCGTGGTCTCCGCCGCCGACGGCCCCATGCCCCAGACCAAAGAGCACGTCCTGCTCGCCCGTCAGGTGAACGTGCCCAAGCTCGTGGTCTTCCTCAACAAAGTCGACCTGGTCGACGACGAAGAACTGCTGGACCTCGTCGAGCTCGAAGTGCAGGAACTGCTCGAAAAATACGAATTCGAAGCCGACACCCCCATCATCAAGGGTGCCGCCTTCCCCGCGCTGCAGAACCCCTCGGACCCCGAAGCCTCCAAGTGCATCGGCGACCTGATGGAAGCTATCGACACCTGGATCCCCGAGCCCGAGCGTGAAACCGACAAGCCTTTCCTGATGTCGATCGAAGACGTCTTCTCCATCAAGGGTCGCGGCACCGTCGCCACCGGCCGGGTGGAGCGTGGCGCGGTCAAGGTCGGTGACAAGGTCGAACTCGTGGGCCTGGCCACTACCAGGGAAACCACCGTCACCGGCGTGGAGATGTTCAACAAGACCCTCGACTCCGCCATCGCCGGCGACAACTGCGGGGCCCTGCTTCGTGGTATCGAAAAGGACGACGTGCAGCGTGGCCAGGTCCTCGCCGCCCCCAAGTCCATCACGCCCCACAAGAAGTTCGAAGCCGAGATCTACATCCTGACCAAAGAAGAAGGCGGCCGGACCAGCCCGTTCTTCGCCGGCTACAAGCCGCAGTTCTACTTCCGCACCACCGACGTGACCGGTGCGATTGAACTCACCGGCGGCGCCGAAATGGCCATGCCCGGCGACAACATCAAGGTCATCGTCGACCTGGGCGAAAAGCCCATCGCCATGGAAGAAGGCGTCCGCTTCGCCGTCCGCGAAGGCGGCCGCACCGTCGGCGCCGGCGTCGTGACCAAGATCCTCGAGTAGTCTCTAACAACCACCCCATCGCGGCGGCCCACCCGCCGCCGCGATGTTTTGCCTTGAGTCTGTTCGCGAGTGTTTGATCTCATGATTGATCTCGCTCTAGTCCATTCCACGGTTTTAATTCCGTAGACTCCCCCCCGCCGAAAGACCCCTCATGGCCAAGTCCAAAGAAGCCGTCGAATACGTTTGGCTCCAGTGCACCGAGTGCAACGACCTGAACTACCGCACCCCCATCAACGTGAAGGGTGGCATGCCCGAGAAGATGAAGGCCGGGCTTAAGAAGTATTGCCCCCGCCTCCGCAAGCACACCCACCACAAGATCAAACGCAAGTGATCCTGCAGGGGCAAGAGGCTGAGGGGCAAAGGGGCAATGTGAAATCCGGTTCACTCAGCCCCTCTGCCCCTGCACGCTCAGCCCCTTGTCTTTACCCGCTACGCCAGTAGCTCAGTTGGCTGAGCAGCGGATTCCAAATCCGCAGGTCGTGGGTTCGAGTCCCTCCTGGCGTGCTTTACCGGATTTTTGAATTTTGACTTAAGGATTTTTGATTCCCCCGATGATACATTTTGAGCTTCCGTCCTTTCCGCCAGCTCACCGTTCCGATCACCCGGGAAATCGAAGACACATTCCATGGCTCTACCCATCTACAAATCCGGCCAAGGCTACTGGACCCGCACCCTCTCGGCGATCGGTGCCGGGACTGCTCGTCCTCGCGGGTGCCGCCTGGCTCTACGCCTCGATCGTGCCCCGTTTCCTAAAAGGCGACAATCAGCTTTACTACCAGGCGGGCGACCGCGGTCGGCGTCATCCTGATCTTCGGGATCATCATCTACTGGCTGCTCAACAAACCCCGCATCGTCGATTTCATGATCGCCGTCGAAGCGGAAATGCAGAAGGTCAATTGGCCCGGCCAAAAAAGAGATCATCGGCTCCACCTGGGTCGTCATCTGCGGCACGTTCCTCATCGCGCGCGCTGTTGTTCATCATCAACTTTGTCTTCGGCCTGTTCTTCCTCGAAATCGGCATCCTCGCTCCGACCGACATCTAGCCCCCCTCGAAGCCCGTTGCCTCCCGGAACGGGCTTCTCCGTACCCGCCACCACCCCCACCATGGCCGAAGACCCCACCTCCGTGCAAGATACCTCCTCCGAAGCCGCCAGCCTCGCCACCCCGGCCTCGCCGGACGCCGCACCGCTCGTCGAGGATCAGATCAACGAAGAAGACCTGCTCGTGCTGCCCGGCATGAACTGGTTCGTGCTTCGCGTCGCGTCCAACAAAGAATCCAGCGTCCGCAAGACCCTGCTCCGCAAGATCAAGATCGAGGGCTTCGACGGCGAGGACGAGGAAAAACCGCACCTGGTCAACCGCATCCTCGTGCCGACCGAGAAAACCAAGACCATCAAAGCCGGCAAGCAAAAGATCGTCGAAACCAAGCTCTATCCCGGCTACGTCTTTGTCGAGATGAAACTCGAAGACGACGGCCGGATCCCCCAGGACATCTTCTTCCTGATCAAAGAAACCACCGGCGTCGGCGACTTCATCGGCACCGCCGGGCGACCCTCGCCCATGTCGATCCCCGAGATCGAGAAAATGCTCATGGCCTCCAAGCCCGCGGAAGAACAACCGCAGGTCAAGATGGAGTACCAGAAAGGCGACCACGTCAAGATCACCTCCGGCGCTTTCGAAAATATGGAAGCCACCGTCGACGAGCTTATGCCCGATCAGGGCAAAGTCCGCGTCATCGTCACCATCTTCGGCCGCGCCACCCCCGTCGAACTCGAATACTGGATCATCGAAAAAGTCGAAGAATAGCCCGACTTCCCCCCAAATCGATCACTCCCGCAAAGCCCGTGGATCTTTTCACGGGCTTTTTGTGTCCTATACGTTTTGCAGGCCAAGTGCGATGAAAATCGATGGGCATCCGATCGGGTGGAGTCATCATCGACATTTCATCCGTTTTGCGGTGTCGTTATTTTGTTTGCACCCCGTGACTGCAACGGATGAACGTGTGACCCATCGCGAATTTTCGGGAGGTCGTATGATTGGAGGATGCGATGGAATGCGATGATGTTGTTGGGCGGGCTGTGCTGGGGCGGGCTGGTGGCGTGCGGGGGATGCGAAGAGGGGCCGGCATCCACCGGGCAACCCTCTGTGACGCAAGCGGGGAGTCTCACGACCGCGGTACGGGGGCAGCCGCCCGCGGCTGGGGCGGAAGTAGATTCGGTGACCGGCACGTTTCCCGGGGCAGGAACGGGGGGGCCTTATCCGGGTCCGGCGGTGACCGCCATTCGGCGGGAGCCGGCGGTGCGGGTCCGGGTACTCGGGCAGATGGCGAGCGTGGAACTCGTCGCCAAGACCGCCGGTGATACGCCGGGGGCGGTGCGGGTGGCGGGGCCGCGGGGGGGGGATCTGGTGTCGAAGGTGTATCAGTACCAGACGCCGCTGCGGATCGAGCGGACGCGGGGAGAGGACGGACAGTGGGCGTGGAAGATGACCGAAGCGACGGGGCGGACGGTGCGGTGGGCCTTGCCGGAGTTGCTGGTGGAATGCGACGAGGGGGGCGTGATCCAGCTGGGGGACAAGGCGTATCCCCGTCGGCTGGTGCTGGTGCCGCGGACCGGTGAGGCAGGGGGGGTTGCGGGTCGGGAGACGGGTCGGTTTGACGTGGTGAACCACGTGCCGATGGAGACCTATTTGGCGGGGGTGATCGAGCGGGAGTTGTACGGGAGTTGGCCTTTGGAAACCTTCAAGGCCCAGGCGGTGGCGGCGCGGTCTTACGCGGCGTGGGAGCAGACGATCGCGTCGGATCGGCACTTCGACCTGGAATCGACCACCGCCAGCCAGGCGTATATCGGCCAGGCGAGTAACCCCAAGGCGGTGCAGGCGGTGGCGGACACGCGGGGAGAATTTTTGACGTATCTCGGCCGGGTGGTGCCGGCGTTTTATTCATCGAGCACCGGCGGGACGGGGCAGGACGCGGTGCTGGCGTTTCCGAATCGGATCGAGAACCTCCCGCCGCTGCGGGGGCGGGAGCACGGGGCGTGGGACAAGGACAGCCCGCAGTGGCGGTGGGGGCCGGTGCAGCGGGACACCGCCGAGCTCGCCCGGCGGCTCGCCGCGTGGGGCCGGGATCGCCCGCACCCGGTCGCCGAGCTGAGCCAGTTGCGTCAGGTCGAGGTCGCCGGCCGCAACGCCGTCGGCCGCCCGTCGGCCTACCGGGTCACCGGCATCGACCAGCGCGGCCGATCGGCGACCTACCTCCTCGCGGCCGAGTCGTTCCGCGTGGCGAGCAACGACACCGACGACGGCCGGCTGCCGGTGGACACCGGCCAGCGGCTGCTGTCGAGTCACCTCGACGTCGCGGTCGCCGGCCGATTCACCACCATCACCGGCCGGGGCTACGGCCACGGCGTGGGCATGTCCCAGTGGGGCGCCCGCACCATGGGCCAGGCCGGCCACGACTACCGCGGGATCCTGCAATTCTATTACCCCGGGGCGGCGGTGGTGAAATTGTACTGACCGCGTTATTTGAAACAGGCTTTGACTGAATCTTTGGCGAGCGAGAGAAGTATTTGCTGACCAACTGATCTACCCGTTCCGCGAACCTCGTTATCGGATAACGGGGTGATGACAAGTCAGTCTTGAGCTTTCGGGTCATCCACGATGGAGCTGAGCCTTGGTCCGGGGATGGTGGGGCGGATTTGTTTTTTCCAGGTTTCGCGGTCGAAGCGGCCGACGACGTGCTCCATGGCTTCGTCGAGGCTGTCGGTGAGCAGGAGCAGGTCCAGGTCGTGGGGCCCGATGGTTTTGTGTTTCTCGGCCATGGTGTTTTTGATCCAGTCGATCAGCCCGCCCCAGTAGTCCACGCCGACAAGGGCCACGGGGAAGGTCTTGATTTTTTCGGTCTGGATCAGGGTCAGGGATTCGAAGAGTTCGTCCATCGTGCCGAAGCCGCCGGGGAAGATGATGAACCCCGCGGCGTATTTGACGAACATGACTTTGCGGATGAAGAAATATCGGAAGTCGAGTTGGTGGGTCTGGTAGTCGTTGGGCTTTTGCTCGAAGGGCAGGTCGATGTTGAGGCCTACGGACTTGGCCCCGTCGATGCCGGACTCGAAGGCGCCTTTGTTGGCGGCTTCCATGATGCCCGGGCCGCCGCCGGTGATGACCGCCAGGTCCTTTTCGACGATGCGTCGGCCACACTCGACGGCCTGCTGATAATACGGATCGCTGGGCGGGGTGCGGGCGATGCCGAATACCGAGACCGCGGGCCCGACCTCGGCCATGGTTTCAAAACCATCGACAAATTCGGAGAGGATGCGGAACAGACGCCAGCTTTCGCGGGACAGGGCTTCGTCTTGAATCTGGTTGGGCATGGGAAAGGTCCGGGTAAGCAAAGCCGCCTGCGGTTTAGCGGGGTGGGCGCTAAGCCGCAAGCGGTTAGAGGGGGTGCGGATCGTGTCGAGGGTAGACTCGCCGCAAGGTTTAGGCGGCGGCGGCGGTCGCGTGGGCGGGCAGGTTGACTTTGGCCTGCTCGACCAGGGCGTCGAAAGCGGCGGGGTCGTGGATGGCGATCTCGCTGAGCATCTTGCGGTTGAGGCCGATGTTGGCGGCCTTGAGCCCGGCGATGAAGCGGGAGTAGTTCAGGCCACGCGACTGAACCGCGGCGGAGATACGCGTGATCCACAGGGCGCGGTATTCACGCTTCAGCAAGCGGCGGTGTTGGTACTGGTAGACACCGGCGCGGATGACGGCTTCCTGAACGCGCCGCCACTGGGTGCGGCGAGCACCGCGGTTGCCCTTGGCTTTTTTAAACCAGCGGTTCTTGGCTTGACGGCGGGCAGCGCCCTTTTGTGCACGTGGCATGAGTCGGTTCCTTTCGCGGCGGCGGGGAGGCGGACCACACCGAAAACGTTTCGGAGGTCATCCTGCTTGGTGCCCGGCCCGCAGAAATGGGGGAGAGGGGTGGAGAGGGGGGGGAGGGAGGGGAAAACAATCGTAAGGAATCAAGTTTTGCCGCCAAAAAGCATCCGCTTCGGCGACATTAACGGGAAGACATCAGTCTGCCGCGGCGGCGTCGGGCTTGGTGGGGCCGGTGTTGCCGGGGTTGATGCGGATGTGCAGCAGTTTTTCGATCAGCTTGCGGTCGCCTTTTTTGACGATGACCGGGTTGCGTTTGTCGCGGAGGGTGTTGCCGTCCATGTGGCTATTGATGTGGTTTTTGCCGGGACGGGAGAAGCGGACCTTCTTTTTGCCGGTGATTTTGATGCGTTTGCTCAGGCCTTTGTGGCCTTTCATGACGTTGGAGTTGGACATAATGGGTTCCCTGGGGGGGAGTGTGCGGCGGGTGGCTGGGGCATCGGGGGCGATATCGAGCCGAGTATTGTAGGCTTTACCGGGTCTGACGCAAGTCTGCGTGGGGAAGCCGCGGAGGGGGCAGGTTTGCCCGGCGGTGGGCCGGGGGGTAAGTTACCCGTTCGGGATTTTGTTCTATCTATATAGTAGAGGCAACTGCAAGATGAAAGTGATCTGTGACCGTGGCGCGCTGGTCGAATCGTTGGGCCTGGTCGGCGGCGTGGTGGTCAGCCGGACGCCCAAGCCGGTGCTGACCTGCGTGAAGCTCACGGCCGGGGGCGAGGATTCGGGCGGCGGGCTGATGCTCGAAGCTACGGATACCGAGGTCAGCGTGCGTTTTTCGACGCCGCGGGTCGAAGTGGTCGAGCCGGGGGCCGCGCTGATCCCCGCCGACAAATTGCAGCAGATCGTCCGTGAATCAATCGACCCGACCCTGACGCTGCACACCGAGCAGGACGTGGCCCACATCGTGGGGCAGGACTCGAAATTCAAGATCTTCGGCCACCCCCCCACCGACTTCCCGGACACCGCGAAGTTTGTCGGCGACCCGGACTTCACCATCAACGCCGGGGACTTGCACCGCCTCGTCGCGCAGACCCTCTTTGCCACCGCCCGGGAAAACTCGCGCTACGCCATCAACGGCGTGCTGGTCGAACGCAACGGCAAGAACCTCGCGGTCGTCGCGACCGACGGGCACCGCCTGGCGCTGGCCAAGGGCACCTGCAAAACCACCAACGAAGAGAAACGCTCCGCCATCGTGCCCACCAAAGCGCTCAACCTGCTGCTGAAGCTGTTCGACGACGCGGACCAGACGGTCGATGTCAAAATCGCGGACAACCAGATCCTGTTCCGCACCGACGACGCGGTGCTGGTCAGCAACCTGGTCGAAGGCAACTTCCCGCCCTACGTCGACGTGATCCCGAAAGACGGCGACAAGAAAGCCACGCTGGCGACGGACCTGTTCATCTCCGCGGTGCGGCGGGCGGCGCTGCTGACCAACGAGGAATCCAAGGGCGTGCGGATGTCATTTGGCGAAGACGGGTTGACGATCTCCAGCCGGGCCCCGGAAATGGGCGAGGCGGAGATCCACGTCGAGATGCCCGAATACTCCGGCGAGCCGGTCGAGATCGGATTCAACCCGGCGTACCTGCTGGACGCCCTAAAAGTGGTCGATGAGAGTCAAATCCAGCTCGAACTCAAAGGCAGCAACAAGCCGGGCGTGATGCGGACCGGCCCGAACTTTCTGTACGTCGTGATGCCGGTGAATCTGCAATGACCTCTGGCTGGACCGATATCGAAGAGATCGCCATCGGGCTGGACGAGGGACACCGCGACGTGGACCCTATGAACGTCAGCTTCCCGAAACTGCGCAAGTTGGTCGAGGGGTTGCCCGGCTTCTTGCCCGACCCCGAGCACCCGGTGAACGAGCAGATTCTGGAAGCGGTGCAAACGGCGTGGATTGAGGAGCGGCAGGACGCGCTGGCCGATGAAGACCGTGACGAGGGCGAGCGGGCCAAGCCGCACAACCCGTTTCGCTAAGCGACGGCGTGAATCGGTGCCGCGGCGGAGCGGACGGAGGCCTCACACCGACAACCGCCGGAATTACTTGAACTTCATCCCCCCGCGGCGGCCGCGGGATACAATCAACGTGTCATTATGTCTATCGAAACCGACCACACCATCCCGAATCCCGAGGCGGAAACCACCGCGGCACCCGCCGCCCCACCGTCTGACCACCTGCCGGCGCTCGCGAAATCAGACGACGGCGATTCGAAGAAAGTCGGACGCTGGGACCGCTTCAACCGCTGGGCGGAAAACAAGTTCTCCGAGTTGTCGGTGAAAAATAATTTCTGGCACCGGCTGTGCAGCTACCTGTTTCTGCCGGTGGCCTACCGCTCGGGGATCAAGTTCCGCCACGCCAAGGCCAATACGCTCGACGACGGGCCGTTCGAATGCGTCGTGCCCTTCAGCCGATTCAACAAAAACTGGTACAACGCCATGGCGGGGGCGGCCTTGCTGGCCAACAGCGAAGTCGCCGGGGGCATGTACATTTTTCAGAAGTGCGGCAGCGATTACACCGTGGTCTGCAAGCACCTCGAATACAAGTTCCGCCGCCCCTGCGTCGGCCCGGCGATCTACCGCGTCGATCCCCGCGAGGACATCGACGCCCTGGTGGCCACCGGCGAAGAATTCAATATCACCGTCGATCTGACCATCCTCCAGGCGGTGGTCAAAAAAGAAGAGCGGGAACGCAAAGTCGGCACGTCGATCGCCACGTTCCACGTCACCCCCAAGAGCGCGTACTACGCCCGCAAGGCCAAACTCGCGGAGCGCGAAGCGGGCAAACTCAGCTGACTTCGATCCGAGGTTCTTGCCGATGCCCAATACATTGCATCCCCTGATTGCGCAAAACCGCGAGCAAATCGCTGGCATCTCACGGCAATACGGCTTAAGTGCGCTGTATCTCGTTGGTTCAATGGCGCGCGGGTTGGACCATGCGCAAAGTGATGCCGATTTTTTGTACATAAGATTACCCGCCGCACCGGAGCTAGCCTGGATCAATTCGAGCTCGAAGCAGCGATATCCTCGATGATCGGCCGGAGAGTAGAGATGATGAATCTGCATCACCTCAAGCCGTGGTGGCGAAAAATACATGATGAAGATCGGGTGATGGTGTATGACGACGCCGCGTGACGACCCGGGTTTTCTCCACGAGATTTATGACCACGCGCAAAAAGGTGCAGCCTCTGATCGATCATTTGTCGTTCGAAGCCTTTCTCGATCAGGAGACCGAGCGTTTAGCGATCACGTATTTGCTGTTGCTGGTCGGGGAGAACGTTTCTCGCCTGTACAAAGAATTTCGCGAGGCTCACCCCGCCATGCCTTGGAGCCAAGTCGTCGGGCTTCGGAACCGCATCGTTCACGTTTCGTTCGACCTGGATCAACAGACGGTGTATCAGGCGGCACGCGATCACCTTCCGGGATTACGCAATTTTGTGCGTAAAGTGCTCAAGGAGGAATATGGTGATGATGTCTAGGTCTTGGATATTTAGGTCCTGCCGGGTGTCACGCTCTACTTCGCGTCGATCCGGTGCGAATGGGTCGAGCCGAGTTTTCCACCTAATCAATGTTTCTTTCACAGTTGGAATCCTCCGTAAACCTCATTGATCGTTGAAGAATCGGCAGTAGCGGGGGATGCACAAGTATACGTTCGTTGATCGCGGCCATGAAGTAAACTGCGGCCATGTCTGGCGTGACCATCAACGATCGTTTGCGAGTCCAGCACGGCGTGGGGCCCGCGTTGTGGTGGGCCTGTTTTTTGGGGTGTTCGTGGACGTGGGTGATCGGCATGTTTTTGCCGGTGATGTTGTTGCGGGACCTGGGGGTGTGGGGGTACGTGGCGTTTGCGGTGCCCAACGTAGTGGGGGCCGCGGCGATGGGGGTGGTGCTGCGGACCCCGGAGGTCAGCTACCGGCTGGTGCGGGAGCACGGGTGGGCGATGCGGTGGTTTGCGGGAGTGACCATCGCGTTTCAGGTGTACGTGGTGTTCTGGTTGTTCGGCGGGTTATGGCTGATCCTGGTCTTCCTCTTGCCGTGGCTGGTCATGAATCCACGGCGGCGGGCGTTGATCGGCGGCGGGCTGCCGGTGGTGGCGGTGGGGGTCACACTGATCTCCTGGGGCGCTTTTTCGTTGGCGTCGCAGCTCGAAGGGGCGTGGCATGACGTGGGGTTCGCCGGGCGAAATGTGCTGCCCGAGCGGCTGAGTCCGGCCGAGTTGTGGTTCCTGGCGCCGGGGTTTGTGGCGGGTTTTTTGCTGTGTCCGTATCTGGACCCGACGTTTCACCGGGCGCGGTATTCGACGGGGCCGGGCACGGGGGCCGCGGCGTTCATCGTGGGGTTCGGGGTGGTGTTTGCGAGCATGATCGCCTTCACGTTGATGTACGCGGGGCTGCTGCGGCCGCTGGTCAGCGGCGGGGACATGTCCTGGCTGAGCTCGCCCTGGCGGGTGTTGCTGACGATCCATATCGGGGTACAGGTGGCCTTCACGCTGCTGGCGCACAGCCGCGAACGGTTCGGCGGGGACCCCGCGGAGCCGCAGTCGGGGTGGGTGCGGGGCAACCCGGAGGGTCGCTGGCCGATCGTGTGGTTCGCGCTGATCATCGGGGCGTCGCTGGTGTGGGTGGTGGTGGACCGGGCCACGGGGTGGCGGCTGGACAACGGGCTGAACCTCGGGCCGGGCCGGGGGCTGACGCTGGGGGAGATGGGCTACCGGGCGTTTCTGCTGATTTACGGCGTGTTTTTCCCCGCCTACGTCCTGATCTGCATGATCCCCACGCTGCGGCGGGGCATCCCCGCCCGGGCCAAGCGGCGGGTGTTCTGGATCGCGAGCCTCGTGGCGTATCCGTTGGCGGTGATGGGTCTGATCATCGGCCCGATGGTTTGGCTGCTGGGGTTGTACGCCGCTTTGGGGATTGGTCGGGCGGTGGTCGAGCTGCTGCCCGCCGCCGCCCCCCTTCCCGCCGAGGTCGAAGCCGACAGAGGTTAACCCCCAGGGTCGGGGCCGACGAGCAATCGTCAGGGCGTCGCCCGGCGGGGACCGCCGCAAGTCCGCCGGGCGACCCCCACCGTGCGCCAGCGTCAGCCCAATCGACAGCTTCTCCACAAGGTCGGCGACCGCCGCGAGCCGACGGCGGTGGGCCGGTACACTCTCACGATGCCTTTTGACTCCGGCCGTGTCACCTTTACCCGCTTCCACGTCGCTGGCGATGCGCCCTCGAGCGTGGACAATGCGTTTCTCTCGATCCTCAGCGAAGCCCGCTTCCGCGAGACCGAGATCGGCGACCCCCGACGAAGTCGAGGTCGGCTTCACCACCGGGGTCCACCTCTTCGACACGCAGTTTACTTACGAAAAAAACGGCTACGGCTCGCAGGCCCGCGGCCTCGCCCACTTCGCGCTGCGCCTGGACACCCACAAGGTGCCCGCGGACGTGAAGAAAGCCTACAAAGTCATGAACGAGCAGGCGGCCGCCTCCGCCAGCCCCACGGGCTTCGTCTCCAAATCCGAAAAGCGTGAGGCCCGCGAGACCGCCAGCGAGCAGGTCCGGGAAGAACTCGCCAGCGGCAAATACCGCAAATCCAAGGTCATCCCCGTCCTCTGGGATTTCGTCGGCCAGACCCTTTATTGCGGGGCGTCGGGCACCACAGTGATCGAGCACCTCTCCCGGCTGATGCGGCAGAGCTTTGCCGTCGAACTGGAAAACCTCTCCGCCGGGGTGCTGGCGGGCAATCTCATCAAAGCCCAGGGCCGCAGCCGGGATTACGAAGACCTTCAACCCTCCGCTTTCACCGCCGCGCCCGACGCGCCCCGGCGGGGTGAGGACGACGAGGCTTCGTCGCTGTCCGCCCACGGGTTGCCGGTCCTGCCGTGGATCGCCAAGTCGGTGGATTTGAAGGATTACCTGGGCAACGAATTCCTGCTGTGGCTGTGGTGGCACGGCGAGCGGGACAAGGACACGCCCACGATCGAGACCGAGGCCGCCGGGCCGGTGTTCGTCGCGATGACCAAGGCGTTGGACATGGACTGCATTGGGATTTGACGGGCAAGCAGACGCTGCGGGCCGACGATCCGACGCGGCTGCCCGAGGCGGGCAGACGCGCTGCGGACCGGCAAGTGGCCGCGGAAGGCGGGGTTGATCCTGGCTGACGAGGAGGTTCAGTGGGAGCTGACGTTGCAGGGCGACCAGTTCGTGGTGGGCGGCGCGGCGTTGCCGGAGATCGAGGGCGACGACGCCCAGACGCCGCGCGAAGTCTTCGAGCGGCGGTTTCAGTTGATCACCCAGATGGCGGCCACGCTCGACGCCTTATTCATGACCTTTCTTGCCCGCCGGGCGTCGGGGCCCTGGCCCCACGATCGCGACGCGATCAAGGGGTGGATCAAGCAACGCCAGCAGAACCCCTCCGCAGCAATCGCCGCGGCCTCGCGCCCGAGGCCCGAGCCCGCGGCGGTCGGAAATTGATCGCGGCCCGGTAGGTGTGGGTGACCACCGTTTCGGCGGAATCAGCCGACCGGGGTGGGCAGGACTTTTTCGAGCATCTGACGCAGCTGCGCCCGCGGGCCGTCTTCGAGCGGGGTTAAGGGCAGGCGGAGTTCGCCGGTATCGGTGCCCGCGATCTGCATCGCGGCCTTGATCGGAATCGGGTTGGTCGCCAGGGTCAGGCAGCCTTTGCAGAGAGCGGAAAAGTTCGAGGTGCCGCTGCCGAGCGGTGGCAAAATCACCGGCGGCCGCGGCATCGACCACCGCTTTCACGCGGTCGGGCAGCAGATTGGTCAGGACGCTGATCACGCCCACGCCGCCGATGGACATCAGCGGCAGGGTCATGCTGTCGTCGCCGGAGATGATGCGGATGTCGCAGGTCGCCGCGATCTCGCTGGCCAGGTCGAGGCTGCCGGTGGCGTCCTTGACCGCGACGATGTTGGGATGCTCGTTGAGCCGGGCGATCGTCTCGGCAGACATGGTCACGTTGGTTCGGCCCGGGATGTTGTAGAGGCAGATCGGGATCTGGACCGCGTCGGCGACTTTCATGAAGTGCAGATACAGGCCTTCCTGCGTGGGCTTGTTGTAGTAGGGATTGACCATCAGGGCCATGTCCGCGCCGGCGGCGGCGGCGTGCCGGGTCAGCGAGAGGGCCTCGGTCGTCGCGTTGCTGCCCGTGCCGGCGATGACCTGGCAGCGGCCCGCGGCGGCTTCGACGGTCTTCTCGATCACCGACTGGTGTTCCGCGTGGCTGAGGGTCGGCGACTCGCCGGTGGTGCCGACCGGGACCACTCCCCGGATCCCGTGCTGAATCTGAAATTCGACGTTCTGGGCAAGCCGGTCGTAATCGACCTGGTCGTCGCGAAACGGCGTGACGATGGCGGTGTAAGTGCCTTGCAGCATGGGGGCCTCGGAGAATCGGGGGGGTGGGGGCGATGAAATCCAGGGAAACGTGCATAGCCGGCCGCGCGGACGCAGCGGCCGGGGCAAGAGTCTAGCGAAGTGTGGCCGGGCTTTCCGTAAACGCAAAATTACGGTAGTGGGATACTTTGCTTTCAAGTGGGGCGGGGATCTTGCCCGCCCTCGGCCCGAAAGGCTGAAACCCTAGCCCCTTCGGGCTACGCCCGAACGGCGGGCTGGAAGCCCGCCCACTCAAAGTATCCCATTGCCGAAATCACCTTCCGCAGATCAGGAGCGGGTCAAGCGTCCCGCAGCGCCAGGATCAGCTCGACTTTACCGACGTGCTCGGTGGTCTGCCGGGCAATTTCGGGGGCCGACATGCCCTGGTCCGCCAGGCGGTGCACCTCACGGGCGAGCGGATCGACCGACGGGCCGGCGTCGGCGAGCGCCGACGGGGTGTCGAGAGACGAGGTCAGGGGTCCGGCGGCCGGAGGGGCAGACAGCTTCGCCCCGGCGGATTCGGTAGCGGACCGATGGACGGGCGGGGATGCCGCGTTGTCGCCGAACTCCGCGGCGCGGGGCGGGGTCGCGTGCTGGTCGCGCAGGACCTGCTGAAGCTGCGCGATCCGCAGGTCGGCGTCATCGACGAGTTTTTCAATCCGCATCGACTTGGCGTCGAGCTGGGCGCCCAGGCGTTTGGCGAGCTGTTCGATATCGACCATCAGCCGTTCGAGGTCGTCGCGGATGGCGTCCTTTTGTCGGTAGCGTTCGAGGTTTTCGCGGGCGGTCGGAAACCCCGGGCCCTGGAGGCCGCGCCTGCGTAGCCGCATCAGCAGCCAGGCGCAGATGAACAGGATGCCGATGACCAGCAGGCCCGAGGCGAGCAGCGGATTGGCCATCACTTGCGCGAGCAGAGCGGCCATCATGCGTCGGCCTCCGCTTGAGCGCCGCACGCCGCGGCCGCCGCCCGGGCGGCATCCATCACCCGGGGCAGCTCCACCTCGTGCCGGTGAGCCGCTTGGCGACACGCTTCAAACTCCGGCGACACCGCGACGATCCGCCCCTCCCATCGGCCGACCTTGATGGGCAGCGGGCCGAATGCCGTGTTGATCTCGAGGTGTTGCCGTTCCAATACCGTGCGCTACAGGGCCGATGACGGACGCCGAAGCTGCCGGTCAACTCCATGATCCGCAGGCCGAGGCGGGCGGCGTCGGCTTCACGGCTCAAGATGCTGAGCATCACGCCCGGCCGCTGTTTTTTCATTTGGATCGCGGCGGTCCACACATCCAATGCCCCCTCGGCGAGAAGGGTTTGCGCCGCGTCGCCCAGGGCTTCACCCGTGGCGTCGTCGAGGTTGGCCACGATTTCGACCACCGCGCGGGGCGTGGCATCGGTCGGGGTTGCGGTGAGCTCGGGCCGAGTCATCCCGAAAGTTTAACGCCAAGGTGAGGGGAGCACGCCCGATGGGTTTAGAATTCGGCCATGCCTCCGCCGACCACCCCCAGCCCCCCCCCTACCGCCGCGGGTCCGCACTACCTGCCGTACATGCGCACGTTGACCCAAGGCTTGCGCCAACGCTGCGGCGTGGCGGAAGGTGACCACCTCGTGGTGGCGTGTTCGGGTGGGGCCGACTCGGTGGCGTTGTTGCGAGGGCTGGATCTGCTAAGACATCGACGCAAGTGGCGACTCGGCTTAACGGTGGTTCACGTGCACCATCACCTGCGTGAACCGGAAGCCGCGGACGGCGATGCCGCGTTTGTCCGCAGCTTGGCGGAGCGTCTGGACTTGCCGTTCGTGCGCCAAGACATCACGCCCGGAGCCATGCGGGGCAACGTCGAAGCCAACGCCCGGGAACTGCGCTACGCCGCATTGGCACGAATCGCGCGGGCACGGCGGGCGGACTTCGTCGCCACGGGGCACCACGCCGACGATCAACTCGAAACGCTGCTGATGGCGATGCTGCGGGGGACGACGGCCGCGGGGATGCGCGGGATCGCGTGGACACGCCTCCTCTTGCCGGAGGTCCATCTGATCCGCCCGATGCTGGGGGCCACCCGCGATCAGGCGTTCGCTTTACTTTCGCAGATGGATCAGCGTTGGCGGGAGGATGCGACCAACCAAGACCGATCACGGACGCGGGCAAGGCTGCGGCACGAGGTGTTGCCGGTGTTGCGCGAGCTTCGGCCGGACGTGGCGCTCAAGGCGTTGCAACTCAGCGATCACCTGCGTGAGCTTACGCCTGGTCGGTCGGAGAGTCGGATGCCGCCGGCGTGTCTGTCGGAGCCGAGGCCGGACGCCGCCACTTGATCTGGGGGGCGTCGCCCCACATCATTTCGAGGTCGTAGTGCCCCCGGGTGGCGGGCTCGAAGAGGTGGACCATCACGTCGACCAGGTCGATGACCGCCCAGGTGGAAGCGCCGTCGCGGTCGCTGCCGTAGCGGGGGAAGCCTTGCTCGGCGCCGAGGTCGGCGACTTCGCCGCCGATGGACTTGATCTGCCGATCGCTGGTGCCGCTGGCGATGACGATGTATTTCGTCACCGGGCTCAGGCCACGCAGGTCAAACACCAGGATGTCGTCGCAGCGCAGGTCGTTGATCAGACGCGCGGCCTGGATCGCGAACGCCTGAGCGTCGTCGGCGTCTTTGTCGGCGACGGGGGTTTGCGAGCGGGTGGTCAATTCGGGAGCGGGTTGAATCATCGGGACATTGTAGGGATTGAAAAAGCCCGCGGATGAAATCCGCGGGCCGGGGGGGGGTAGTTATCATCTTTGCGATAAGCCGGATCAGCTTAGCCCCAACGCCCCGGCGACGACGGGGGAGAACTTGACGATCACCCCGGCGAAGACGACCGAGACGATCGAGACGAGCTTGATGAGGATGTTCAGCGACGGGCCGGAGGTGTCTTTGAACGGGTCGCCGACGGTGTCGCCGACGACGGTGGCCTTGTGGTTGTCGCTGCCCTTGCCGCCGTGCTCGCCGGTCTCGACGAATTTTTTGGCGTTGTCCCAGGCCCCGCCGGCGTTGGCCATGAAGATGGCGACGGCGAAGCCGCAGACCAGCGTGCCCGCGAGCAGTCCCATCACCGCCGGCACGCCGAGGATCAGCCCGACGATCAGCGGCACGAACACCGCCAGCAGCGAGGGCACGACCATCTCCTTGAGCGCCCCGGAGGTGGAGATCGCGACGCAGTTGGCGTAGTCGGGGTACTGCTTGCCGTCGACGGTGGTTTGGAACGGCCACTTGAGCGGGTCCGCCAGGTCTTCCTCGCTGACGCCGTCGGCACGGAAGCCCTGCTTCATAATGCCGAACTGCCGCCGGCACTCGTTCATCATCTGGTACGCCGCCCGGCCCACTGCGTTCATCGTCATCGCGCAGAACACGAACACCAGCATGACCCCGAGAAACAGGCCGCAGAGGACCTTCGGGTTCATCAGCGTGACGTTGTAAAACGTCATGATCTGCGGCAGCGTCGCGGTGGAGGCGCGGGCAACGTCAAATTCGAGGTCGCCCTCCTCGTCGGTGACCACCGCGTGGTACAGATCACGATCGCCCCCCCACTCACCCGCTAAGATCGTGCCCACCGGCGTGGTTTGCGCGAGCGCCGATTCCATCAGAACATCGATACGGCGGACGTCGTTGCGGTCCAGCGAAGTGATGCCCGCCGAGAGTTGACCGTTGTCGAAGCCGAAGAGCCCGTCGCCGAGGTAGCGGACCAGTTGATTGTCGGCCGGGTTGTTGAGGTTGGCGATCACGGTCGGGGTTTCACGTGCGATGCGATCGAGGCTGGTCTGGACGGTGATGACGTAGGCGGCGAGCAGCGCCAGGGCGGTGAGCGCCGCCGAGCCGATGGCGAAGCCCTTGCCCGTCGCGGCGGTGGTGTTGCCCAGCGAGTCGAGCATGTCGGTGCGTTGCCGGACTTCGGGGGGCTGGTGGGTCATCTCGGCGTTGCCGCCGGCGTTGTCGGCGATCGGGCCGTAGGCGTCGGTCGCCAGCGTGATCCCCAGCGTGCTGAGCATCCCCACCGCGGCGATGCCCACGCCCAGCACGCCCATGAGAAAGGTCTCGTTGCCCCCGGCGAAGGTGAAGCTCGCGAGGATCGCCGCGACCACGGTCAGCAGCGGGACCCAGGTGGAAATCATGCCCTCGGCGATGCCCGCGATGATGACGGTGGCGGCCCCGGTTTCGGACTGCCGGGCGATACGCTGGGTGGGTTTGTGCTCATAGGAGGTGTAATACTCGGTGCCGAAGGCGATGATGAGTCCCGCGAGCAGGCCCGAGACGATCGCCCCCCACAGTCCCAGCCAGGAGACCTGCTGCGACATCGCCCAGCAGCCAGAACAGCAGCCCCGCCGAGCCGGCAACGATGAGCGCCGAGCTGAGCCAGACGCCCATGTGCAGCGACTTGAGCAGCTGGGCGAAATTGGCCCCTTCCTTCGCCTTGACCGAGATAGATCGACAGGATCGAGCAGAGGATGCCCAGCCCCGCCAGGGCCGGGGGCGTGCAGACCAGCGCGATCGACTCGGCGCCGTCCAGGCCCAGCCGCAGGGCCGCCGCCGCCGCGAGCGCCATCGCCGCGAGGATCGAGCCGTAATAACTTTCGTAGAGGTCCGCGCCCATGCCCGCCACGTCGCCGACGTTGTCGCCCACGTTGTCCGCGATGGTCGCGGGGTTGCGGGCGTCGTCCTCGGGGATCCCCGCCTCGACCTTGCCCACCAGGTCCGCCCCGACGTCGGCGGCCTTGGTATAGATGCCCCCGCCCACGCGGGCAAAGAGCGCCTGCAGCGACGCCCCCATCGCAAAGCTCAGCGTGATGGTCGTGATGTCCACCAGGCTGAAGGTGTCGCCGAAGAACTGCGTGAGCACGAAGAACCACACCGACACGTCCAGCAGCGCGAAGCCCGTCACGCACAAACCCATGACGGCCCCGGCGCGGAAGGCGACCTTCAGCCCGTCGTTGAGCGAGGTCTTGGCGGCGTGGGTGGTCCGGGCCGAGGCGTTGGTCGCCGTCTTCATGCCCAGGTAGCCGCAGGCCCCCGAAAAGATGCCCGCAATCGCAACGCCCAGCGGCGTGAGTTGCTCCTGCAAACCCAGGGCGAACGCCATGATGCATAGCAACACCAGCAACAAGACAAAGACGACCGCCACGACGTTGCGCTGCTTGCCGAGGTAGGCGTAGGCCCCCTCGCGGACCGCCTGGGCGATCCGCACCATCTCGGCGTCGCCCTCGCTCTCGGCCATGAACCCCTTGTAGAACACCACGGCAAAGACCAACGCCAGCACCGCGCCGAGAGGCGCCAGGTAATACGCCGGGGGCAGCGAGGCCGTGGCGGCGAGCAGGGACGACGACAGCAGACTGAGATTCAGCATTGAAGGTTCTCCGAAACCGGGCGGGGCCGGGGTTTGTGCTTTCACCGCCGAGAGACGGCGGGCTAAGAATCAAATGGACAAATACAGGACATCAGAAACGATGCCAATTCAGAATCAGAAACGGACCTAGCGAGATCATCCCCCACCCCCACGCAAAACGCCAACGCGAAGGAGCGCGTTGGCGTTGAAATAAATAACCGTGAAGACCGCCGATGACAAAACGTGGGGTAGACGATTTGCGGAGTCATCGCCGATCCTCCGTGGGCGTCGGGATCAGTTTGACGCGGTGCGGCCACCGGGCACCACGCGCTTGACCGTCTTGCGGGCGGCGCGTTGCTTGCGTTCCGAAGGTTTTTCGTAGTAGGCCCGTTTCTTGATGTCTTTGGTCAGACCTTCTTTTTCGCAAAGCTTTTTGAAGCGTCGCATCATCTGCTCGGCCGATTCGCCGCTGCGGGCCTTGATCCGGATTGCCATGGGTTGCCTTTCTGGTCGGTGGCGCGTCTCGTCGCGAGGGCCACGTGAGGATTTGGTTTCCGTTCTGTCCCCGCGAACGGGGCCGAGTATGGTAATCAATACGCTTGCGATTGCAACCACGCGGAAAGCGTTCATCCTGCCCGGGCAGTCTTGATCCGCCTCACCGAGGCGATCGGGACATCGCTGAGGAGTCAGTGCTTACTTGAGTCCCATCGACTGGAGGTTGCGCAGACTGATTTCGAGGCTGTCGAACGGGTCGAGGTCCCCCGCGTCGCGCTCGACGATGTACCACTCGACGCCCGCGGCCCGGGCGGCGTCGAGGATGCCGGACCAATTGAGGTTGCCCGCCCCGATTTCGCACATCTTGTGTTCGCGCTTGGCGGAGATGGTCATGTCCTTGACGTGGATCGACGGCACGCGGCCGGCCAAACGTTTAAGCCAGGCGGTGGGCTCGGCTCCGGCGTGGGCGACCCAGTAGGTGTCGATCTCGAAGTAGGCGGCCGGGCCCAGTTTTTCTTCCAGCACGGTGATGGGCGTCTGCTGAGGGTTGATGTTTTCGGGGTGTTCCGCCAGGCCGAAAGGAGCCCATTCGTGGCTGTGATTGTGGTAGCCCAGCTTGACCGACGAGCCTTCGTACTGCTGGGCGAGCTGACTGAACCGGTCGATGAACGCGACCCACTGCTCCCGGGTCTCGCTGCCGGTCCAGCCCCAGCCGCCGATGGCGGTGTATTTGCAGCCCAGGGTTTCGTGGTACGCGATCGAGGCCGGGGCGTCTTCGAGTTGCTCCAGCGAGCGGTGGGTGGCGCAGCAGACCATGTCCAGGTCGTCGAGGATTTTCTTGAGTTCGGCCGCCGGGATATCGTTGAAGCCTGCGGCGGAAGCCTGGATGGCGTGGTAGCCGATTTTTTTGAGCCGGGCGCAGGACTTGGCGATCTCCGCGGGGGTCTGGCAGCGGTCGCGGAGGGTGTACATCTGGGCGGCGATCTGGGTGGACATCAAGCAAAACTCCGGGCGTGATACAAAACAAAGGGCAAAGGTCGACGTGCTTTGCAGCGCGACGGATCAACCAAGATAGACCCTGGCCCCGCGGCCATCAAACCCGCGACCCGGCCGGGGGGTTTAGCATAGCTGCGGTCTGCCGCTTTCTATTTCTCACCCCGAGTCCGCCGATGCACCATGCCGCCCGCCCCCATTGGATCGGTTTGCTCGGCGCATTGGTCGCCCCGCTCTGGCTGCCCGCCTGCACCCAGGGCATCCCGCAGCCCGACCTCGGCGACCGCTACAGCCGCACCGCGATGTTCCACGGCCCCGACCGCAACCCCGTCATCGTCATCCCCGGCATCCTCGGCTCCAAGCTCCACCACCCCCCCAGCGACACCCGCGTCTGGGGCGCGCTTCGAGGGCGGCGCGGCCGACCCCGGCACCGCCCGGGGTGCCCGTCTCATCGCCCTGCCCATGGCCCGGGGTCAGCCGCTGAGCCAACTCACCGACGACGTCGAACCCGACGGGGCACTCGACTCGGTCCGCCTCTCGCTCCTGGGTTTGCCCTTTGAACTCAAGGCCTACGCCCAGATCCTAGGCACTCTCGGCGTCGGCGGCTACCGCGACGACCAGCTCGCCCGGTCGGGCGCGATCGACTACGGCACCGATCACTACTCCTGCTTCCAGTTTGACTACGACTGGCGACGCGACAACGTCGAGAACGCCCGGCTCCTGCACCGCTTTATCCAAGAGCACCGCGCGGAAGTGCAAGCCAATTTCGCCGAAGACTACGGCGGCGACCCCGCGGACTACGACGTGAAGTTTGACATCGTCGCCCACTCCATGGGTGGACTCCTCTCCCGCTACATGCTCCGCTACGGCGACGCGGATTTGCCCGCCCCGCCGGACGACGGCAGCGCCGCCCCTTTGCCCGAGATCACCTGGGCGGGGGCCGAGCACGTCGATCGCGTGGTGCTGGTCGGCACGCCCTCCGCCGGGGCGATCAATGCGTTGACAGAACTGGTCAACGGGGCGAAATATTCGCCGTTTCACAACGGCTACTCCCCGGCGGTCCTGGGCACCATGCCCGCGATTTACCAGCTCCTGCCCCGCGACCGGCATCGACGGGTGACGTTCGCCAACCGCATCCAGGTTGCTTCCCGAACCGGGATCGCGGGAGACCCGATTCACATCGAGCCGATTCACATGGCGATGCCTAACCAAGGAATTTTCGCTCTGCGGAAACCCCCCATTGCCTACGGCCAACCGATCAGCCCCCCGTTGTTTGGTCCGCCCAGCCTGTTTGATTTAGGAACTTGGCACATGCACCGCTGGGGACTCGCCGACAACGATCAGGACCGCCAGCTGCGCAAGCTGCTGCCGGAGGTCGAAGACCCCGCGGAGCGGCGGCGGATCGCGCTGGATCACCTGCAAAAGTGTCTCGCCCGGGCCGAGCAATTTCACGCCGCGCTCGACGCCCCCGCACCGCTGCCCGAACACCTGACGCTCATCCTCTACGCCGGCGACGGCCAACCGACCCCGGACGTGGCGTCGGTCAACGCCACCGGCCGGATCACCGACATCACCCAAACCCCCGGCGACGGCACGGTCACCCGCGAGTCGGCCCTGATGGACGAGCGCGTGGGCCAGGACTGGTCGCCCCGGCTGCAAACCCCCATCGACTGGACGGACGTCAACTTCCTGTTTACCGACCACCTGGGCCTGACCGCCGACCCGGTGTTTGCCGACAACGTCCTGCACCTACTGCTCGAATCGCCGCGCCGGGCAATGGCCCCTGACCCCGATTGACCGCTCGGGCATGACGATCCTTGTCGACCGATTTTTTCCACGACTAAACTACCGCCTATGAAAGCCATGACCATCCCGCAGACCGGCGCGCCGTCGGTGCTGACGCTCGCCGACTTGCCCAAGCCCACGCCCGGCGACACCGAGATCCTCATCGAGGTGCACGCCGCGGCGGTCAACCCCGTCGATACCAAGCTGCGCAGCGGCAAATTTCGGGCCCCCGTGGAGTTTCCGCTGGTGCCGGGGTTCGATGTCAGCGGCGTGGTCCGGGAGATCGGCGCGCAGGTGACCCGGTTTCGCCCCGGGGACGCGGTGTACGCTTCGCCGCCGTTGTTTCGCCCCGGTGCCCACGCCCAGTACGTCGTGGTGGACGAGAGGGTGGCGGCCCGCAAGCCGTCGTCGCTGTCACACGTCGAGGCCGCCGCGGTACCCTTGGCGTTGCTGACCGCGTGGGAGCTGCTTTACGACATGGCCGATGTGCAGTCGGGTCAGACCGTGCTGATCCACGCCGCGGCCGGGGGCGTCGGCCACTTGGCAGTGCAACTCGCCAAAGCTCGCGGCTGCGTCGTGCTGGGCACCGCCAGCGCCGACGATTCCTTTGCCCTGCTGGATCAGCTAGGCATCGACCACGCGATCAATTACAAATCTGAGGGCGTGAAGGACCGCGTCATGCAGATCACCGACGGGCGGGGCTGCGACGCGGTGTTTGACTTCGTCGGCCAAGACGTGTTTCTGTCAAGCCTCGACCTGGTCGCGGTGCGCGGCGGCCTGGGCACGATCGTGGGCATCCCCGCGGACGCGGACCTGACCCCTTTGTTTCTCAAAAGCGCCAGCCTGCACGCGGAGTTCATGGGCGCTACCGCGATGACCGGCCGAACCCCCGCCCACCACCGCGCGATCCTCAAGGAAGCCGCCGGCCTGATCGACGCGGGCAGCCTCCAACCCCACGTCTCCCGGATTTTCCCGCTGGATCAGCTTGCCGAAGCCCACGCGTTGCAGGAAACCGGGACCGTCACCGGCAAGCTGGTGATCCAGGTGCGCGAATGAAGCGCACCCGGCCAGCACTGCCAGCCTTTCACCAGACAACCACTTCGCGTTCCAGGCGGACGCCGAACTTTTCTTCGACCACGCGCTGGACGTGCTGCATGACCGCCAGGAGGTCGGCGGAGGTGGTGGCCCCGGGCCGAGCGGTCACGAAGTTGGCGTGGAGCGGCGAGACGGTGGCCCCGCCCACGGCGTAGCCCTTGAGTCCCGCCTGGTCGACGAGCTGACCCGCGGGCATCGGCGGCAGGTTGCCGAACGCCTCGGCGGGGGGATTCTTAAAGCAACACCCCGCAGACTTGTCGCCCATCGGCTGGCTGTCTTTTTTGATCCCGTAGATTTCTTTGTACCGCCGGGTGAGCGTCACGGGGTCGGCGGGGGTGAGGGCGAATTCTGCTTCGAGTATGAATGAATCGGCGAGGTTGCTGCGGCGATAGCCGAAGGTCAGGTGCGGGCGGTCGAGGGTGCGGACCTGGGCGTCGGGGGTCATGACCGTGAGTCGGGCGACCGCCGAGCCGATGTCGCCGAACGCCCCGCCGGCGTTCATGCGGATTGCCCCGCCGACGGTGGCGGGGATGCCCGCGACCTGCACCAGTCCGTCGAGTCCCGCGCGGGCCGAGCGGGGCACGAGTTTAAACAGGTCCACCCCCGCCCCGGCCACGACGCGATCGCCGCGCACGTCGATGGTTTTAAATCCCGCGTGGTCCAGCCGAACCACCACGCCGTCAAAGCCCTCGTCCCGCACCAGCAGGTTCGCCCCGGCGCCCAGGACCCGGCATGCGACGCCGGCCTTCCGGCAACGCCTCAGCACCGCGGCGAGGGATGCGGGACCCGTCGGCCGCGCCAGGATCGCGGCGGGTCCGCCCGTGCGGTACCAGGTCAGCGCGCCCAGCGGCGCGGCCGTCTGGTGGGGCACGTCCAGGTCGGCCAGCAGATCGGGGGGGGTCGCGAACATCCGCGGTGATGGTAGATCATGTCGCGGCGGATCGATTCGATTCCTCACGGCGTCCGCCGGGGGAGGGAGCTTGGGGCGTGGCTACACTCTCGCCATGCTGCCGCTGGTTTATCACCCGGATTACGTCACGCCGCTGCCGGAGGGGCACCGGTTTCCGATGCCGAAGTTCAAGATTTTGCGGGACCTGCTGATCGCCGACGGGGTGGCGGAACCCGCGGCGTTTCATCGACCGACGCCGGCGACGCGGCTGCAACTGGAGCGGGTGCACGAGCCGGCTTATGTCCAGGCGTTCATCGACGGCACGCTGGCGCGTGACGCGGTGCGACGGATCGGGCTGCCGTGGTCCCCGGGGTTGGTCACGCGGACGATCACCGCGGTGGGCGGCACGCTCCGCACCGCGGAATTGGCCTTGGGCATCGGGGTTGAAAAGCGCCGACTTGGGTGGCTGCGGGATCGCGTGCAACACCGCGGGGGGCACGCACCACGCCCACGCCGGCTTCGGTTCGGGCTTTTGCATCTTCAACGACCTGGCGGTGACCGCCGCGGACCTGCTGGCCCGCGACGTGGTGCAGCAGGTGCTGATCGTCGACTTGGACGTCCACCAGGGCGACGGCACGGCCGCGATCTTCGCCGACCAGCCGCGGGTGTTTACCTTTTCGATGCACTGCGGCAAAAACTTCCCCGCCCGCAAGGTGCCGTCGGACCTGGACGTCGCGCTGCCGCCGGGCACGGGGGATGCGGAATATCTGCGGACCCTGCGCGAGACGCTGCCCCGCCTGCTGGATCGCGTCGAGCCGGACCTGGTGCTGTACGACGCGGGGGTCGATCCACATGCCGACGACAAGCTGGGCCACCTCCGACTCACCGACGAGGGCCTGGCGTCACGGGACCGCACCGTGATGCAGCGCTGCGGCGAGCACGGCATCCCCGTGGCGTGCGTGATCGGCGGCGGCTACCACGACGACCACCGCGTGCTGGCCCACCGCCACAGCACGGTCCACCGCGTCGCAACGGAAATCATGCAGACGAGCTAAACGTTAGAAAATCGGCGAGGGTCCGGGCCGGATGGGCCTCGGCGCAGCGCTGCGATCCTGTTTCTCGGTTCGATCCCGTCGGCGGGTGAAGCCTTACACATTGCGACCGTGCTCACGCCGGCGAGGACTCGAGCTTGTGATCCACCACTAATTTGGAAGTGTCTTCGTAGCGGGCGAAGATCATGCCGGGTTGGCCGGCGCGTTTGCGTTGGTACATGAGCTCGTCGGCCACCGCCAGGAGTTGATCCAATTTCACCGCTCCGCCGACCGCGTCGTGGTACGTCGCCCCGAGGCTAAAGCTCAGAGGCACCTCGCGGTCCGGGCCGATGCGGATACTTTTGCCCAGCGCGGTGTCGCGGACACGGGTCGCCGCCACCCGGGCGTCGTCTTCGGAGATCTGGGTCACGAGGATGACGAACTCGTCGCCCCCGAGCCGGCCGATGAGGTCGTTGCGTGCGACCGCCCGGCGGAGCAGCTTGGCCAAGCCGCGGAGCATGAGGTCGCCGGCGTCGTGGCCGTGCCGATCGTTGACGGGTTTAAAATCGTTGAGGTCCAGCAGCATGCAGCAGGCGCTGACCCCGGGGGCAGTTTCCGCCAGCCGTCGCTGAGCCAGGTTGAAAAATCCCCGCCGGTTCAGCACCTTCGTAAGCTCATCGGTGAAGGCTTCAAACCGCAACGTGCTGAGGTCTTCCTCCTGTTTGAGTTTGCTGGTTTGCAGGCGGTGGACCTGGCTGACCAGCTGGATGGTGTTGGCGGCGATCGCGTCGAGATACGGTCGAAACGTGAGGTCGTCGGTCCCGTCGCGGGGCAGGTCGCGGCCCATGCGGCGCTGGCTTTCGACATAGGCGTGGCCCAGGAAAGCGTCGGGCGTGGCGTAGGCACGGTGCAGCACCCGCCCGTGCACCGCCATGAGTCGGTCCAGGTCTGCCGGCGCGATCTCGCCGTCGTCGTGAGGCAGCAGCCCGGCAATGAATAACGCCAGCGTCAGCCCCGCGTCGGTCTGCTTGCCCGGCAGGCTGTGGTGGGTAAGCACCTGCCGACAGAGGTCGGCGTTGACGTTCCATTGTTCCAGCAAGTGCGCCCCGGCCTGGGCGTGATCGATGCCGAAAATGTTGAAGCTCCGCGTCGCTCCATGATTGGCCCGAGGCGCGGAACGGCAGCACGTTAGAATAGAACTGCGGGTCCAGCGACATCAGCAGCGGCAGGCCGATGTCGGCGATCAGCGCCACGCTGTAGGCCGAGCGTTTGCGGTCGGGGTCGATGGCGAGGGCGGCCAGGTGGGCGGCCTCGGCTTTGCGTAGCGAGGCGTTCCAAAACTCGCCGACCTGCTCGGGGTCGATCTGCATCTGCTCGGTGAGATTCTGCAGGCCCATCGCCAGGCCCAGCGTGCGGACCGGGCCGGCTCCGAGTTGGAGCACCGCCCGCTGCACGCAGGTGATTTCGTTGAGCCGCCGATTGCCCGCCGAATTTACCACGCCCAGCACCCGCGCCGCCATGGCCGGGTCCCGCTCGATGATGCGGACCACGCGCTGGGGGTCCGACCCGTCGTCGCCCAACAGATCCAGCAACGGACCGGGGCGGATCGGCAGGCATTGGCCTAGCCGACGCAGCGTCCGCGACGCCCGCAGCGCCCGGGATTCTTGATCTTCGGCAGCGGCCAGTTCGGACATAAGACGGGTATCCTTGCGGCGGCGCGGCCCGGGGATTAACCGAATTCATCGATCCACCCGGCGCGACCCCCACGCATCCATCGACCATCCGCAGGCCACGATTAACCGCGGGTCGGCCGAGACTTCTACGGTTTTTTTACGCCGCCCGGGGGTTCATGCCGCCCGGAGTCGGCCCGCCAGATCGGCGAACTCCGTCAGGCTCGCGCAATAGCTGAGCCCCACGTCGGCCCCCTCGTTTTGACCCGGACCGCCGCCCAGCCCGCCGCCGCCCACCACCAACCGGCCGTCCCACGTCCCCACCCGTTGGGCCAACGCCGCCAGCGTCTGGGCGTCCGGTCTGGCCGGCGGGTAGCAGCACGACAACCACACCAGCCGAGGCCGCAGCTTTTCCCCCATCTCCCCCAGCACTTCCAGCGGCAGGTTGGCCCCGAGATTGATCGCGCGGTAACCCACCTCGCCCGCCACGCAGGCAGTCATTAACGATCCGACCGCGTGGGCATCGCCCGGCGGGGTGCAGCCCATCGCCAACGGCGCGTCGTCCGGGTCGCCGGCCACGGCCCGGGCGGCGGTGTCGGGCGTCGGGGTATGGCCGACCTCGAGGCTCAGGTCACGCAACCGCCGGATCAGCGTTTCGCAGATGTCGGTCCCGCGGTGCTCCACGGCGATGCCGATCGCCTCGTCGTGCCACAACGTGCCGAGGTGCGCGAGGGCCGCCCGCATCGGCCCGTCAAACAGCCACGCCAACGATCGGCCGTCCATGTACAGCCGCAGCAACAGCGACCGGGCGGCGTCGGCGTCGCCGCGTTCCAGGTAATCCGAGAACAACGCGTCGGCGTCGGCGATGAGCGTCGTCAAGTCCGAAGCCGGGTCGATTTTGAGGTCGCCCAGGCCCAGCAATTCCGGATAGCGGACCGGCAGCTTCGTCTCGCGGACGAACCGCACCGCCTCGGCCCGGCTGATGCGTCGATGCCCCCCCACCGTTCGCATCACCCGCAGCCGACCCCCGTCCGCCCAGCGTTTAAGCGTCGATTCACTCACCCCGATCACCCGGGCCATTTCCTTTGGCGTCAGACTCTGATTCATCCTGCCCCCCTCCCCACACCCCGTGTCCCCCCCGCGCACGCCGCTCCTGCGGCTCGACGATGGTTCAGATTCAAATCGGTGCCGGCCATCCCCTGCCCTATCGACCGGAATCGGCCTAGGGTTTTACCTCATCAGCTTTTTAGCACGAAAACTTTGCCGCGCGGGGTGAAGACCCCCTTGCCTGCCCCGGCACCTCCCCGGGTTGCGTATCCTGTCTCGCCCATGAACCCCGCCCCCTCACCCCGCAGCGCCCACCGGCACGATCCCACCGGCTACGGCTTCTCCCAGGACGACCTGCCCCCGCTGGACCACGGCCCGCTCGACCTGCGCTCCCATTTTCACTTCCCCCCCCCTCCCCCCCCCTCCCCCCTCACCCCCCTCTTCCCGACCTGAGGCGGCGGATCGGCCGATGGATTTGGAGATCGGCTCGGGCAAGGGCACGTTTCTCATGCAGCAGGCGGTGCTCGAGCCGGGCGTCGATTTTTTGGGGATCGAATGGGCCAAGGCGTTCTGGCGACACGCCGCGGACCGGGCGCGGCGGCACGAGATGGCCAACGTCCGGCTGTTGTGGGCCGACGCGACGGTCTTCGTGCGCAACTACGTGGCCGACGCGTCGCTGCGGCGGGTGCATATCTATTTCCCCGACCCCTGGCCGAAAAAACGCCACCACAAGCGTCGGTCGGTGCAGGCGCCGTTCCTGCGCGAATTGCACCGGACGCTGCGATCCCCGGGGAACACCGCGGAAGTCACAAGGCCCGATGGGAAGAATGAAGGGGGGGCCGAGGGGGGGGCTGAGGGGGGGGTGGGTGAGATCCGGCTGGCGACGGACCACGCCGACTATTTCTCGTGGATGCAGGACCACGCCGATCAGTTGACGGACTTGTTTGATCGTCGGGCCTTTGCGCCGCCGGCCTCGGCGGGGGAGGGGGAACTGGTGGGCACGAACTTCGAGCGGAAGTACCGCCGCGAGGGCCGACCGTTTTACGCGATGACGCTGGTCAAAAAACAGCCTTCGGCGGCGGGGCTCGCCGCGGATTGAATCCCCGACGCGCGAACGTCCGATACTACCGGTGGAACCCCGCCGACCGGGCGTTGCGTTATCATTGCTTTTCACCTTGACCAAAAACCACCCGCCGGAGTTGCCATGTCCCGCTTTTCTGCCTTGTCGTTGACCGTTGCTTTGCCCCTGTGCTTCCTGGCGGGCTGCGCCGGTTCGGGCGGCGACGCGACCGAGACGGTCACCGTCGAGATGGCCCCGTCTTCCGAAACCGCCACCCCGTCGGCGATGGCGACGGACGTGCCGATCATCGCCAAGGTTGCCGGCCAGGACCTGCGCGTTTCGGACCCGATGCTCGGGCTGGTCAATCAGAGTGCCTTGACCAAGCTCGGCCTCGATCAGATCTTCGCCGACCAGGGTGTCGAACTCGACCCCGCCCAGCATTCGGTCATTTTGCTGAGTCTGGGTCAGCAACCCACCGGCGGATTTGCCGCCGACATCACCGCCCTCCAGCGCAAGGGCGACGAACTCTTTGTCCAGGGCACCGCGGCCCAGCCCACCAGCACGGACAACGTGACCCAGGCCCAGACTTTCCCCTTTGCCGCGGTCGCGGTCGAAAAATTGCCCGCGGGCATCAAAATCCGTAGCGACGTCACGTCGCTGCCGTAAAATGAATGCGGTCGTCGGCCGGCGGTTGCGGGTCGCGTCACCGCGGTTTTGCGGAGTCGGGCGCAAGGGATTCACCAAGGTGAATCAAACCGCGGCGTCGCGTTGGCCGATAGTCAAGGGGGGTTTGCCCGGTTTGATCGAGTGGTTTCTAGCGTCCCCGGCCCGAAGCGAGCCCGTCTCAAGATCGGTTGACCGCGATTGTCGGAAGGTGACGTGCGTTGCTAAGTCTGGTCTGTCCCAGTTGTTCGAGTAAGCTAGAAGTCGATGCGGGCTTTGCCGGGGGGATCTGCCGCTGTTCGTTCTGTGGGGCCGTGCTCTCGGTACCCCGTGATCCAGAGAAAGGTAAGGCCACGATGGTTCGCAAGCCCGGCTCCAGCTCGTCCGGTTCGTCACGTCCCGATTCGCCGATGGGGTCGGCGGGTCGATCCGCCGCGGGAGCCACCAACACCGGCAGCGGCAGCGGCGGGATGAGTTCCTCGGGCAGCATGTCCGGCACCGCGGGGGGCAGCGCCGTGGGCCGGCGCGGGGCCGGCGTCGATCGCCCGTCCCGCACCGCGCCGCCCGCTCCGGTCGCCCCGGCGGGGTACCCGTCGCCGCCCAGCACCAAGGCCAGCCCCGCGCTCGTGGGCCTGGCGATCGCGGGTTGGACCACGTTCGCCGTCCAGTGGATCGTCATCCTCGTCATCGTCCTGGGCCGCGGCACCGTGTCCTCGACCAACGCCGCCGCCCCCTACGCCACCGCGCGAACCACTCCCGCTTCTGACACCACGTCCTCGACCGCCGCCAACCCCCGCAGCACCGCTCCCGACACGACGGGTCGCTCCACCCCCGCGGCCACCACCCCCCCGCCCCGCAGCTCCGATAACCCGCTGCTGATGAACCAGCCCAACGTCCTGGGCCTGCCCCTCTCGGCCGACCACACCGCCATCCTGCTCGACGCCATCGAAATCTCCTCGCCCTGGCTGGATGACGTGAAACCCGCGCTCCTGGCGGGACTCACCCAGTCCGCGGGCAACCGCCGGGTGAGCCTGCTCTACAGCCGCGAGGGCGCGCCCACCGCCCTCTCGGCCAACCCCTTTACCCCCGCCACCAACCGCCTCTCCACCCTCACCCGTTTCCTCAACCCCGTGAGCGCTTCGGGACGCGGCGGCCTGAGCGACTCCATCGAAGCCGCGGTCGACACCCGGGCCGACGACATGATCTTCATCACCTCCCGCACCTCGGGCTGGGGCGGTTGGCTGGGCACCCTCGACGCCAAACTCACCGCCAACAACTCCCGCGTACGCCTCCACGTCATCCAGATCGGCGAGGCCAACGACGCCCTCAAAGGCTACGTCGAGTCTGCCCCCAATAACGGTACCTACCTCAACCTCCAACCCGCTCAACTCCAGCAATGGCGCAGCGCCGCGGGGAGATAACCCCCCTAACTTCTCTAAAAATACGCCCACCCCGCGGGTGGGGTGGGTTCAAGCCATCAAGCCTCGGATCCATGCCTACCGGCAACTAGGCTAACGCGTAAAACTAATCGGGGGTGCCTGCGGGGAGGGCGGGCGAGGTTTTGGTAACCGCATCGATCCAGCCCCCGCCGAGCACCAGGTCGTCGGCGAAGCACACCACCGCCTGCCCCGGGGTGACCGCGGCGACAGGCTGAGCGAACTCGACGTCGAGGCGGTCGTCGTTGACGATCCGTACCCGACCGGGCACGGGCGGAGAGTTGTAGCGGACCTTGACCGCGCAGTCTCGCCAGTCGCCGGGGGCCGGCAGCTCATCGGTAAGCCAATTGGTTTGGTTGGCCGAGCAGCCCGCCGCCAGGAGTTCGTCTTTGCCTCCGACGGTGACGACGTGGGTGACCGGATCTTTTTCCACGACGTACAACGGATCGGGGGCGGCGATGCCCAGGCCCCGTCGCTGTCCCAGGGTGTAATGCTGCTGCCCCGCGTGGTGGCCACGCAGTTGCCCGTGGGTGTCGCGGATTTCGCCGGGGGTGAACCCGCCGGGCGTCCGCCGTTCCACCAGCCGGGCGTAGTCGTTGTCGGGCACGAAGCAGATTTCCTGGCTGTCGGGTTTGTCGAAGACCGGCAGTCCCAGGTCGTCCGCGCGCTGCCGGACCTGGGACTTCTGCATCTCCCCGATGGGCAGCAGCATCTGCCCCAATCGCTCCCGCGGGCTGCCGAACAGGACGTAACTCTGATCCTTGCCGTGGTCCAACCCCCGGGCCAGGGTCGCGACCCCGCGGCCGTCGTGCTGGATCCGCGCGTAATGGCCCGAGGCCACGTAATCGCAGTCGATGCTCTTGGCGTACTGGTGCAGCTTGCCGAACTTCAGCCAATCGTTGCAGCGGACGCAGGGGTTAGGCGTCCGCCCGGCGTTGTACTCGTCCACGAAGTAATCGATGATCCGCCCGAAGTCCTTCTTGAAATTCATGACGTAGAACGGCACGTCCAGAATCGCCGCGACGTGCCGGGCGTCGGCCGAGTCGTTGACCGAGCAGCAACCCTGCTTGTGCTTTTTCGCGGAACCCGCCTGCGGCAGCGATATGTTCCCCCCGCCCCGCCCCGAGGTGTCGCAGGCCTCGTCCCGCACGTTGTCGTAGCCGTCGGCCGCCTCGAGCGAGTCATCGCTGCCCAGCCGCATGAAACACCCCACCACCTCGTAGCCCTGTTCGAGCAGCAGCGCCGCGACCACCGACGAATCCACCCCGCCGGACATCGCCACCAACACTTTTTTTCCGTTGTTTTTGCCGCGCTTGACCATGACAAGGCCATTGTAGCTTGCCGTCATCCTTCGATAAGCACGCCCCCGCCAAAACCCCGGGGCACTCTCGTTTTCGCGGGGGCGGCCCCGCTTTCGATCCTGCATTTCATCGCCCACGGTTATGATGTCACGGTCTCCGCTCGGCTCGCCCGCCTCTCCCGACTATCAGGAAGCCGCCATGTCTCCATCCACCCGTTTTTTATCTCGCCGACCCCGCCCCGCCGGGATTGCTATTGCCGTGCTGGCGTGCGGCCTGGCCGTGCTTTCTCCCGCGCTGGTCCACGCCCAGGCGGACGTGCTTGCCCCCGCGCAAACGTCGGTCGCCGAGTTGTTTGACCTCCTGCCCGCCGACGCCGAGCTGGTCCTGATCGTCCCCTCGGCGGGCCGACTAAGCGATCAGCTCGAAGCCTTTGGTCAATCCTCGGGCCTCGACCGGCTCGCGCCCGAACTCGGCGACGCCCTGAATATCTTCAAGCGTCAGATGGACTTTGACCAGGGACTCGACGACGACGGAGCCATGCTCGTGGTCGTGTCGGGCTACGCCGCCATGCTGCAAGCCAGCGCCAACGGCGACGACGAGATTCCCGATCCCCAGGCGGTGATCCTCGCTGCGGTCAGCGACTACCCCGCGTTCGTCGCCCAGCTCGGCGGCGACCCGGAGGCCCAGGGCGTCACGCCCGTCACCCTGGCGGGACGAAGCCCCGGGGCCATCAAACCCCTGCCCCCCTACGCCGTCCTGGGCACCCCGCCACGGGTCGAAGCCTACACCCCCGCCGCAACCGGCGGCCAACTCCTCACCGACCTCGGGCCCCTCCTCTCCCGCCCGCTGGCCGACAGCAGCGTCATCGCTTATGTCAATCTCAAAACCCTCGGCCCCGCGCTGCGAGCCCAGGCCGCCCGGGCCGTCGAGCAGTACAACGATCCGGATCACGCCGTGCCGCAGGCCTACGCCACGCTGATGGGCCTGGGTTTTTACGACACCCTGTCCCGCACCCTCGATGAGGGCGGCGATGCCTTGGTCCTGGGCCTCAGCCTGACCGACTCCGGACTGGCGATCGACGCCGGGCTGCAGCTTCCGACAAGATTCCGGGCTGGCGAGCTATTTCTCCCCCCCCGCCACCGACACTCAAAAAACTCCCCCCCCCCTCACCCTCCACCCCCCCCTCCGCCGACGACACCGCTGCCGACCGCAACCAATCCGACGCGAGCGCCAGCCCTTCCGAAACCGCCGCGACGCCCGCCGCGGCCGAGCAAGCCGAGGCTCCGATCGCTTCGCCCGCGCAGCTGCTCGCGTCGCTTCCGGCCGACACCTACCTCTTTGCCAGCACCCTCAGCACCCGCCAGATCGCGGTGGACCGCCTCACGCAGCGGCTGACCCAGGCCCTCGACGCGGCCGCCGCCACCCCCGGTGGTGAAGCCCTGGGTGCCGCTCGGCCCTACCTCGATGCCTTCGTGCTCACCCGGCAGGCCCGCGGGATGGCGACCGTGTTTTACGCTCCGCAGGCCGCCACCATGCTCTCGGGCGGTTTTTTGTCTTCGCTCACGGTCTACGACGTGGCCGACCCCGCCGCCTTCCTCGCCGGACAGAAACAGTACCTCCAGCAACTCGCCGACGTGGCCGCCCCGCTCCCCGCGGCCGGGGCCGGGGCCGGGGCCGATCAACCCGCCGGCCAACTCACGTTCAAAACCACCTACACCGACAACGCCCTGATCATCGACGGCGTTAACGTCGATCAATATTCGATCAACCTCCTGCTGCCCCCCGAGATGATGCAGCGGTTCGGCCCCACCGCCGCCCTGCTGGGTAACTCCGGCCAGTCGGGTTACCTCGCGGCCAAAGGCAACCGCGTCCTGATCACCACCGTGGCCGACCCCCAGCTGATCACCCGCGGTTTGCAAACCCTAGACGCCGACGCCGGCCTCGGGCAGTCCGGCCCCATCGCCACCCTCCGCGCCGACCAACTCCCCGACGACGCCTGGGCGGAGGTCTATTTCAACCTCGCCGGCGTGGCCCAGAGCGTCAACCCGTTTCTCCCCATGCTCCTGCCCCGCGGCCAACCCCTAGTCATCCCCGCCGACCTGCCGCCCCTGGCGATGGGCGTCACCTCTGACCCCCAGTCCGTGCGGGTCCGCCTGGTCTTGCCCCCTTCTATGCTGAAGTTCAGCCTCGACAGCTACGACCAACTCGCCCCCGCCCTGGCGCCCCTGCTGGGTCTGGATGGCATCACGCCACAGCGTTAACTTGCCCCGCGTCGCTCCTGATCCACCCCGCGTCGTGAGCGCGGTTAATTGAGTTTGCCGATCCGATTCACCAACCCAGACCCGATCATCGACCGATAACACTTTGGTGATTGTGATATTGGACCCCACGCCCTCTGCAATCCTCACAAACTGCGCCGCATACCACTGATCCTGCCGCCACGGGCGGCTGTCCTCAAACCTTTGCCCGCCTTGGTCGAAAGTGCTGAAGTGAAGGGACTGCAAGGCGCGGTAGCACAACACTTTGAGGACCACTTTCATGTTTTATAGTTATCTCGCGTCGGCCGTACTCATCCTCCTCGCCGCGGCCGGGTTGTTTCACTATCGTCGGCGACTCAGCATCCAGATGAAGCTGATCGCCCTGTCGGTCGCCATCGGCGTGGGTTCGATCTTCGCGGTATCGGTGGTGGCGACCCATCGCGCCAGCCAAGCGATGCTCCAACAAAATCGCCTGAGCCTCCAGGCGATCACCGCCTCTCGCAAAACGCAGATCGAAAGCTACTTTAACTTTATCCGCGAGCAGCTCATCAACTTTGCGGGTAATCGCAGCACCGCCGAAGCAACGCACCACTTCGCCGAGGCCTTCGCGTCCCTCCCGCAGGAAACCCGTTTTGATCCAAACCACCTTGACCAACTCAAGACTTCTGTAGCCCGCTACTACGACCGTGATTTCGGCCCGTTGGCCGAGTCTCATGACCAATCGTACCGCGGTGCAAAAGCTTATCTCCCCCGCTCCGTTGCCGGCCAGATCCTGCAGGCCTGGTACATCAGCGACAATGAACACAAAATCGGTAACAAACTCGCCCTCGACCGCGCCCCCGCCGACTCGCTCTACAATCAGCAGCACGCCCGGTACCACCCGCAGTTCCGAACGTTCCTCCAAAGCTTTGGCTACTACGACATCTTCCTGTTCGACAAAGATGGCAACCTGGTCTATTCGGTTTTCAAGGAAACCGATTACGCCACCAACTTCGTCACCGGGCCATATGCCGAGACCCACTTCGGCCATGTGGTACGTCAGGCCCTCGCCGCTTCCGAGCCCGGCCAAGTGTTCACCGAGGATTTTGCCGCGTATGAACCCAGCTACGGCAATCCCGCCGCGTTCTTCGGGGCTCCGGTGTTCCACGAAGGCCGGCGTATCGGGGCCGCCGTGTTTCAGGCACCGATCGACAATATCAACGCAATCATGACCGACACCGCCGGCCTGGGCGAAACCGGCCAGACCCTGCTGGTTGGCCATGACCGCAAGCTCCGCTCTCAGGATCGGTTTTCCGACGACTCCTCGATCCTCGCCACCTACGACACGGCCGTGGTCGATCTGATGGTGAAAGGCGAATCCGATATCGTGACCCATTACGATACGCAGGGAAACGCCAGCCTGCAGTCCTACGCTCCGCTGGGAATCGCCGGCCTGGACTGGGGCATCATCACCCGCATCGATTTGTCCGAGGTCTCCGCGCCCGCCGCTACACTGCGGACGCAGCTGCTGGGCCTGGGCATGGGCATCGCGGTATCGGTTTGCGGCATCGCTTGGTATTTTTCCCGCCGCTTGGTCCGCCCCATCGCACCCCTTCTCCAACGTGCCCGCCAGATCGCGGAGGGCAAGCTTTCCGGCCAACCGCTGCCCGTGCTCGGTCACGACGAACTCGGCCAGCTCACCGTTTCCATCAATGAGATGAGCGCCTCGCTGCGTGGTCTTATTGAAGAAGTCACCGACACCAGCCGCGAGGTGGCCGCCGCCTCCACGCAGATCGCCGCGTCGAGTGACGAGATGGCCCACGGCATGAACGAGCAGACCCGTCAGGTCCATCAAGTCTCCTCTGCCGTTGAAGAAATGTCCGCGTCGATCGTCGAAGTCGCCCGCAAATCCGCCGACGCCGCGTCGTCGGCCGACCAATCCGGGAAGACCGCCTCCGAAGGCGGCGAGGTGGTCCGACAAACCATTCAGGGGATGCACACGATTAGCCAAGCGGTGACCGCCTCGGCCAGCAGTGTTTCGGAACTAGGCAAACGCGGCGAAGAGATCGGGCAGATTATTGCCGTGATCAACGACATCGCCGACCAGACCAACTTGCTGGCGCTCAACGCCGCCATCGAGGCCGCCCGTGCCGGCGAGCACGGGCGCGGCTTCGCCGTCGTCGCCGACGAGGTCCGCAAACTCGCCGACCGCACCACTCAGGCGACCGAGGAGATCGGCATGTCGATTCAGGCCATTCAAATCGAGACCAGCCAAGCGGTGGCCCGCATGAACACCGGCACCGACGAGGTCGCCACCGGAGTGACCAAGGCCACCGCCGCAGGAGAATCGCTCAAGCAGATCGTCGCCTCGGCTCAGGATGTCGCGGACATGATCCAGTCCATCGCCGCCGCTGCGGAGCAACAATCCTCCGCCTCTGAAGAAGTCGCTCGCAGTGTCGAAACCATCTCTGCCGTGAGCCAGCAAACCACCGATGGCGTTAAGCAGGCCGCTTCCGCCGCCGGCATGCTCAGCCAAAAAGCCGAGCAGCTCCAGCACCTCTGCGGCCGCTTCGAGCTCTAAACGACCCGGTCGCGCCCTGCCGCATCTCCCGGTCAGCGATTCGCAAAGCCCACGCCCCGGCGTGGGCTTTGTTTACCTCGGCACGCTCACGCGCCGCTTGCCATCCCGTTCCCAACCGTTACCCTGCCGCGGATGCCTAAGCCCACAAAAAAGCTGCCCCTGCCCGCCGAACCGATGAACGTCCTGATCCTCGGCGGCGGCGGGCGCGAACACGCCCTGGGCTGGAAACTCAAACAGTCCAAACAGTGCAAAAAACTCTTCTTTGCCCCCGGCAACGGCGGGACCGCCTCACTGGGCAAAAACGTCAATCTCAAGTTCGATCCGGTCAACACCAAAAACGTCGACGACATCGATTATTTCTGCCGGCAGAACGACGTGGGCCTGATCGTCATCGGCCCCGAGGACCCGCTGTGTCACGGCCTGGCCGACCGCCTGGCCGCCCCCGAGAGGTATATCTTCGGCCCCTCCGCCGCGGCGGCGAGGCTCGAGGGCGACAAGGCCTACGCCAAGGACCTCATGAAGGCCGCCATGATCCCCGCGGCCGACAGCAAAACTTTCACCGACTTTGACCGGGCCAAAACCTACGTCCAGGCCCGCGAAACCCCCGTCGTGATCAAAGCCGCCGGCCTGGCCAAGGGCAAGGGCGCGATCGTCACCTCCACCAACGAGCAGGCCGTCGCCGCCCTGAAGCGCTGCCTGGTCGATCGTGAATTCGGCGATGAGGGCACCACCGTCCTCGTCGAAGAACGCCTCGTGGGCCAGGAAGTTTCGATCCTGGCGTTGGTCGACGGCCGCAATATTTATCTGCTGGACCCCTCCCAGGACCACAAACAGGTCGGCGAGGGCGACACCGGTCCCAACACCGGTGGGATGGGCGTCTACTGCCCGACCCCGCTGGTGACCGAAGACTTGCTGACCGTTATCCAGCGGGAGGTACTCGTCGCGGCGGTGGACGCGATGAACCGCGACGGCATCGATTTCAAGGGCGTGCTGTACGCCGGGCTGATGCTCACCGCCGGCGGCCCGAAAACCCTGGAATTCAACACCCGCTTCGGCGACCCCGAAACCCAGCCCCTAATGATGCGCCTCCAGGGCGATCTCATGGCCGCCCTGCTCGCCACCGCCACCGGCCATCTGGACCAGGTCGATCTCCGCTGGGACCCGCGCGTCTGCTGCTGCGTGGTCATGGCCAGCGGCGGCTACCCCGGGAAGTACGAAAAGAATAAGCCCATCACCGGCATCGACGCCGCCGAGGCCGACCCCGACGTCAAGGTTTTCCACGCCGGCACGAAACTCACCCGCGACGGCACCCTCGTCACCGACGGCGGCCGCGTCCTGGCGGTCTGCGCCCTGGCCAAAACCCTCAAAGAAGCCCAGGCCAAAGCCAACGCGGCCTGCGACAAGATCCATTTCCAGGGTGCCCATTTTCGCCGTGACATCGGTTCGCGGGTGATGTGACTTAGCGCCGACCCGACTCATAGGTGGCGGGTGACACCCTTCGCCAGTTCGGAGGCGGGGCGTGCGAGTTATTTATCTAAGTAAGGGAAGGTCAATCACCTTCATCTCCGCAGGTTACCGCCCCCACCGCAGCGGCGGTCGCTCGGCGGCCCGGGCGTTGGCGGCGTTCTTGGCTTCCTGCGAATCGCGGGCCCGGGCGATCTCCGCCAGCGGGAAATAGCTCGTGTGCTTCGACCATTCCTGGTCTTCCTGCGCGAAGCGTTTGCCCGGGTCCACGATCAAGGTGGTGTCGGGATCGTAGATTTGCCCCGACGAGCGGATGCGGCAGCGCTCCAGCGAACGGTCGGTCTGTGACGTGCCGATGTGCAGCCCGTCGCGGGTGTATTTCGCTCCGCAGACGCTGCAGCGGTAGATGCCCGACACGCTGTCGAAGCGCACCGCCGCGGGCCGATGGGCGGTGTTGGTGCATTCTGCCGCCAGGGCCACGAGCATGTCGTGTCCCGACACGAGGTAGACCCCGTGCGACTCGCCAAAGGTGGAATAAACCCGCGGACGTTCGTACTGGCTCGGCTGGCCGATGTCCAAAGATTTGGAAGTCACCCGCGACTGCATCCCCGCCGCCACCGCCGACGCCGGCTCGCCGCAGCCCGGCAGTCCGGTCGCGATTACCAGCAAACCCCACAGCCACCGCCGGGCGTGCCCCCACCCTCCCCGGGCAAAAAGGTCGTCAAGTCCCAATAAGTCCATACCGGGTTATCGACCAACCCACCCCCCGGGCTCAACCCCCCCTCAACCCCCCTTACCCCCCCCACTTCGTCGATCCGAATCGGGAACGGACACGATCCCTGGCGTCAGCGGACCACCGCGTCGTAAACCGCGGCGCACTTTTCTGCCGCACCCGACCAGGTGAGCCGACGCACTTCCAGGTCGGCGTGCTCCCGCAGCGTCGCGCCCAGCGGCGGATGACGCAGCACCGCGATGATCTTGTTGGCCATCTCGTCGGTGTCCCAGAAATCAACCTTGAGCGCGTGCTCGATCACCTCGCTCACCCCCGACTGCTTGGACATGATCACCGGCACGTCGTGACTGATCGCCTCGAGCGGCGCGATCCCGAACGGCTCGCTCACGCTGGGCATGACGTACACGTCCGCCATCTTAAAGACCCGCTCGACATCGCTGCCGCGGAGAAAGCCGGTGAACACGACCTTGTGGCCGATGCCGGCGCGGGCGACCATCTCGATCATTTCCTGGATTTTGTCGCCCGTGCCCGCGACGACGAACTTGACGTCTTCCAGTTTTTCGAGCACCCGCTTGGCGGCGCGGATGAAATACTCCGGGCCCTTTTGCATCGTGACCCGTCCGAGGAACAGCACGATCTTGTCGTCCTTGTCGATCTTGGGCGGGATGGTGATGTCCGGCCGAGTCGGGCCGTTCTGCACGCCGTTGTAGACCACTTCGATTTTGTGTTCGTCCACACCGTACCGCTCGACCAGGACTTGCCGGGTGCGGCGGGAGACGGCGATGACGCGGGCCGCGGCGTGGACGCCGTCGCGTTCGAGACCGACGATCACGTCGTGGGCCTGGTCGCCGGAGCGGTCAAACTCGGTGGAGTGGACGTGGACCACCAGAGGCTTGCCCGTGGCGTGGGCCACCGCGATCCCCGCGGGAAAGGTGAACCAGTCGTGGGCGTGGATTACGTCAAATTCCTCGGCCGACGCCAGCGTGACGCACAGCTGCGGCGTACCGCTGGGCCTCGACCATCAGATCGCCGCCCCCGAAGCTTTCCGGATTCGGCTGCGGCGGAGAGCCGTGGCGGCGGTCCGCGGCGACCTCAGCGGAGTCGGCGGAGTCGGCGACCTCGGCGGAGTCGGATGGATCCTGACTTTGCGTCACGCCCGAGTCGTCGTAACCGCCGCCGGCATGGGGCCCGATAAACCCGATCGGGCGGTGGGCGGAAGCCGGCCCCGGCCCGCGGGGGGCGCGGTGGATCCGCCGACGCCTTCGTACGGGTTGCTCAGCCGCGAGGGCACCGCGCGGAAGCTCACGTTTTCCAAAGCCCCCGCCGCTTCGCCGAACACCACCGGCGGGTCCATGCGGAAGGCGCTGGCGACCTGCGCCGCGGAGCGTGCCTCGGCTCCGGGCCGGGCCTCGCCGTCGGCCCACGCGTCATGCTGCGGCGACGGAGTCTGCGGAGACAACAGCTTCACGTGGGACGTGTAATCGCTGCCCACGGTCTTGGGCAGGACGAACGTGACGTGGTGGTGGTCCTGCGAGAGGGCCTTGGTCAGGCCGTAGCAGGCGGTGCCGAGTCCGCCGCTGATGAAGGGCGGAAATTCCCAACCGAGCATGAATATACGCATTGCGGTCCTTGGCGATCGCGGTCGGCTTGCGGGCGCAAACCGACCGCACAAACTGGGGAGGGCCGATCGGCACAAATAATCAGCACGTGATGGAAAACCGGAATCCCGGGCGGGCAGACCACCCGCAGGCGGCGACGGGTTCCGTTGCTCGCCAAGATAGCAAGGCTGCAAGAGAATTCAATCGGTCATCGGGGATTCACCGAATCACAATATCTCGCCGTCTTGATTTGTCACCCCCGCCGGCCGGAAAACGGATCTCCGGCAAACCCATCCGGGCTCAATCTTCTTCGGGGACCATGTCGCCCAGTTCACGAAAGGCCGCTTCGTAGGCCAGCAATGCTTTGGTCAGCCGGTCCACCACCTGCCGATGGTCCAGGTCCTCCCCCGCCCGAACCGCCACCGGCGAGCGAAACACAAACACTTTGTCGTCATCGCGAAAATGCTCGACCTTAAGTCGGCCCTCGCCGCCCTGATCCACCAGCTCTTCTTCGAGCAGGTCTTCATACTTGTCGCCGAGATTCAGCACATCCGCCTCGATCGAACCCGACAGCCAGCGATCGGGCGTGTAGATCCCGACCCAGACCTGCGTGTCGCGATCGACGGTCGTCACCGGCCCGACTTGGTACCAGCAGTCGGATTCCACCACCCGGGCGTGGGCTTTGACCAGCCCCTGATCGGTCTGAACGCTTTCAAAAACGTCGGCCTCCCGGGCGGCAAGGGCTACGGCATCCAGCATGGCATGGTGGGACGAAGTTGCAGTCATGCCCCAACTCTAACCCCGCCGCCGGTCAGGGCAAGCGGGGTACGTAAGAAACCGGTGAATCGGGTGGATCAACTTTAATTTGCGAAGCGCTAACGGGACATTTTTTTTTGACAGGATGACGGGATGTCAAGGCAGGATCAACAGGATTCGGAACAAGCCAAGCAGGGCTAGCTCAAGACACAAAATCTTGTTTGACCTGTCTTTTCCGAATCCTGTTGATCCGGTATCAATCCTGTCATCCTGTCAAAAACACCGTCCCCGCATCTCCCCGCCGACGATGAACCCGCGGAACACGTTGCCGGGTTGGGTTTAGGGAGCAACTTCGGCGCGGGTGCCGGGGGGTGGGGGGTTGAAGGGGGCGGGGGTGTCGACGAGTTGGCAGACCGCGGCGTGGGGCGTGACGCTCAGGATTTGGAGTTGGCCCACGGGGCGGGGTGCGGAGCGGCCCAAGGATTGGCCGGTGGCGGGATCGACCAGAGGTTGGCCTTCTTGAATCAGCGTGAGGCGGAGGCCGGGGCGGTAGTGATGGAGGGATCCGCGGTTGATGAAGGTTTGGCCGGGCGTTAAGCGATCCGGGGCGGGGCCTTCGGGGGAAATGGACGGCGGGGGCGAGGTGGTCCAGGCGGTGAAGGGTTTGGACTGCATTTGGCCCACGAGGAAGCGGACCGCCTGGTCGGCGGCGTCCTGGGACGCCTGATCGAGTCGCCGGCCGGGGTCGATGGCGGAGGGTGAAAAAGGCGCGGCGTCGGGCGTGCCTTCCGCCCGCGGCCGGGCGGGGGTGCGTCCCGCCCGGCCGGTGAGGGTGACCGACGCGACGATCTGATCTTCCAGCGCATCGATGAGGTCGACTTGCAGGAGCAGGCGGACCGGAATGTCGGGCGTGATGTCAGCCGCGGCGGTCGTCGGACGATGGCCCACGAGACCCTGCAACCGGACCTCGATGAGATGGCGCGCGGGCATGACGTGCGGCGCGGCGTCCGCCGGCGGGTGCAGGGCGGAAAGTTGCGCCGCGGGCACGACGACAAATCGGCCCGACTCGGTCAGGACCGAGCGGAACCGGTCGGTGAGCTGATCCGCAAAGCCCGCGGGCAAGTCGTCGATGTCCTCGGCCTGCACCGGGCGGACGCCGAGGCCGTGACGGATGCCGGCGTAGGGCGGCAGGTCGAGGCCCGTGCCGGCCGATTCGGTGGCCACGTCGCCCACAGCCGAAGGATTCGCACTGTCGATTTCCGGTCTCCCCGTGGCAGACCCGGCGGACGGAGAAGAGGGGGAAGGGACGCGAGCGGCACGAGGGGGGGGAGGGGCGAACCCGTCGGCGATATCAAGGTCGGCATTGGACCCCGTTTCGGCGGTCTGGCAGGCGGTCAACCCAATGACCCCGAGCAAGGCAAGTCGGCAGACAAACGGCAAGAAGTGGTGGGCCATGGAAAAAAGTCCAGGGGGTGAGCAAGACCGAACTGTTTGGAAACGGGGAGTCCAATACGCCCGAGAAAAATCTTTATTCAGAGCGTTCACCGGATACGCGTGCTAGTTTCGATTGAGGCGCTGAATTTGCGCGGGGTCGGTGACGGGGATGCGGGGGATGCCGAAGCGGGACTGGACCGGGCCGATGACGGTGATGCGTTGGCCCAGCAGGCCCTCGCCGTGGGGACCGCCGAAAGCCTGGGCCATGGTGTCGAATTGCTCGGGGAACCACACCGCCTGAAAGTCGCGGGAGTCGTTGCCCGCAAAGCGGAGGATGAAGGTTTTGCCCGACGAGGTGACGTAAGCTTCCGAGACGGTGCCCCGGACGGCGGCCACCGCACCTTCTGCCGCGAGACGCAGCAGCTCCGAAGTCTGATCGGCGTCGATGATAGAAAATGAAGCGTTATCGCCCGACGCCTCCGCGATCGACGAATCCACGGCGGGGGGCGACACGGGATCAGCCGCGGCCGGGTTGGCGGGATCAAGCGGAGCGGGCGATATTGTATTTGAGGTAAGCGAGGACTCGGAAGCGGCGGCGGGCGTGGACTTGGCGGCGGGCTTGAACGCTTCCTGGATCGCCGCGACGGGGGAATCCAGATCGTCGCTCTTCGCTGGCCAGGCTTGCCACCAGATGAGGCCGCCCCCCAACAGCCCCAGCGCGACGGCCGCGGGGACGGCGGTCAGCCAAACCCGGCGGGATCGGATGCCCCCCCCGGGGTAACCGTCCGGGGTAGGCGCTGCCCGCGGCGGGGCCGGGGACTGCGCCGTCCGACGCGGATTCGACCGGGGTCAAGGCGGCGGCGTGGGCACGGAGGCGGCGGGCGAGCACGTCGCAGTCGGCGAAGCGCTGGCCGGGGTCTTTGGCCAGGGTGATGTGCAGGGTCTCGACCAGCTCGGACGGAAGGTCGGGCCGCAGCTGCGCGAGGTCCGGCGGCAGGGAGTGGATATGTTGCCGAAGCAGGTCTTCCACCACCCGGTCGGGGAACAGCGGCCGGCCGGTGAGCATGTGCCAAAGCGTGGCGCCCAGGGAGTATTGGTCCGAGGCGTCGAGGGCCGGCAGGCCGCGGGCGACCTCGGGGGCCATGTACCGCGGCGTGCCGACGGTCTGGCGCGCGCAGCTGGGTTTGCTCGCTGGAGTGGTGGAGGTCCGCGAGGCCGAAGTCCGCGAGCTTGCCGCGGTTTTCGCAGGTCAGCACGAGGTTGGCGGGCTTGACGTCGCGGTGGATCACGTCGTGGCGGTGGCCGTAAGCCAGCGCCTCCGCCACGTCGGCCGCGAGCGTGCAGGCGAGGGCGGAGTCCAACGGACCCCGCTGGTGGATCAGCGACTTGAGGTCGCCGCAGTCCACCAGGTCCATGGCGATATAGATCATGTCCTGCTGCTGATCGATCTCCAGGACGTTGACGATGTGGGGGTGATTGAGGCGGGCGGCCGCGCGGGCTTCGCTGATGAATTGACCGAGCCGTTCATTATCTGAAGCCGCGTCTTTCTGGAGCACCATGATCTTCAGCGCCACCTCACGGTGCAGCACGGTGTCCTGGGCACGAAAGACTTTGCCCATCGAACCCTGGCCCAAAAGATCGAGGATGCGGAATTTGCCCAGGCGTTTGTTTTGCCAGGGATGAGACGCCGCCCCGTCCGCGGCAGGCGGCGGGGAAGGGCGGGCATCGTCGGCGGAGGGGGGGGAAGGGCGTGGACACGGGGATGCTTGAGTTTACTGCGCGGCGGCGACGCAGGGCTTCAAACAGGAGTACGGCCGCGGCGTTGGCGGCATTGAGCGAATCCACGCCGTGGGGGTTTGTTTCCGGTATCGATCGGGGCAGGCGGCGCTGGGGGGCGGGCGGGCCGGGGATGGTCAGCGGGACGTGGGCGGCGCGACGCCAGGCGGGGGAGAGCCCGGCGTGTTCGGGGCCGACCGCGAGGGCCCAGGGGTGGGCCCGGCGGGTGTCGGGGTCGGGCCGAGGGTCGGCCCAGTCGGCGGTGAAACAGTCTTGCCCATCGTCCGCCAGCGCGGCCGCCAGGCGGATGTTGTGTTCCATCAGCCACGCCAGGGCCGTGGATTCATCCACGACAAGGGTGGGCAGCGAAAAAATCGCCCCGGTGGAATTGCGGATGACATTGGGATTGAACAGGTCCACCGCGGGGCCCACCGCGAGGACCGCGGCGCACCCCGCGGCGGCGGCCGTGCGGATCATCGCCCCGAGGTTGCCCGGCTTCTCCGTGCCCACCGCCAGCAGATAAAGAGGAGCCAGGCCGGCCACCGAACCCGACGACTCCGCCCCGCCCACCCATGTCCGCGTCGGCGGGGCGATGTCCTCCAGCGACCACGCGGGAAGATCAAACACCCCGAGAATGCCCTCGGGCGACTGGTGGTAAGCGATCTTCTCAAACGCCGGCGGGGCGGCCAACGTGACGGGTACCCCGGCCTGCGACAACACCCTGAACCAGTCGGCCAACCCACCCAACACCGCCGCGGGGTCCACGGTGACCGCAGGCAGGGACGATGCGTCATTTGAGGCGGGAGCGGGAGAGCCAGCGGGAGAGGTCTCCGAAGTTTGCAACCAAAGCTCACGCAGCCGCAGGCCCGCGGCATGGGCCCGGGCGACCTCGCGTGAACCCTCCGCCAGGAGGACCCCCTGCTCACGACGGACGCGCGGTTTGCGCAGCCGCTGCAGGCGTTTGACCGCGGGGTTTTGCCCGCTCGTGATCACGTTGGGAACGAAGGTCGGCACCCCGATAGGGTAAGGGCGGGAACCGCCGCGCGGAAAGCCCCCCCCATCCCGAAATTCACGCTGGCATAATAGATGTCTTCGGGGGCAGCGCGGGATCGATCGGCGACACGTCGCCGCCCCCGGGCCGATATAGTGACCGGTGCAGGAGTGGGCCATTGGGCACGGCGAAGGAAGGGGGGATGATCGGGCGCGTAGACCAACCTATATAACCGTGGCGACCTAACGATCGGGTGCAAGAGTGGGCATGACGCCGGGCGATGAATTTGACGAGTCCGGGCAGTCGGCCGCGGGGTCGGACCCGTCGCAACGGTCACGCTCCGATACGTCGTGGGTGAATCCCGACCCGCCGCCGATCCCCGAACGGATACGCAAAGAGGTCGAGGCCCGGCCGCGGCTGGCCGAGGCGGTGGCGGCGGCCCCGGGGCGAATCGGGGGGCGGATGGGGGGGCGGGTGGGGCCCCGGACACTTCGGCGGGTGATGGTCTTGAGCGGGTCGGCGGTGTTGCTGGGTCTCGTGGCGTTGTGGTGGCGGGGCGGCCCGTTTGACGCGGCGGCCGAAGAGCGGTGGGTGGGGTTGTGCAATGACTACGGCCGGTGGTACGGGGTGTTTGCCCAGGCGGTCGGGCCGGAGGACATCGGCGTGTTCGAGCAAGCCGGGCTGAGCCGGGTGTTGTCGGAAGTGCAATCGGTGCGGGTGATGGACCCGCGGGTGATTGCCGATCGGCCGGGAAGCGATCTGCAATCGCTGCGCGACGATCCGCCGGCCGCGGCCCGCACGCCCCTCGCGATTCGGCAGACGCGGGCGGCGGCGCTAGCCGTCAAGCGGGTCGAAGAGACGTTTCGCCAATGGCCGATCCTCGCGGAGCTGCGCCGGCAGCGGGATCAGCTCAACCAGCACGGATTTACGACGGCCGGAACGGTGATCCAACGGCTGCTGGTGGGCGCTCCGCCCTACGGCCCCCCGCCGGTGGGGCCGAAGCTCGCGACGCTGATGCAGGCCCATCACCACGCGCGGGAAACCGCCGCCCTGCTACCCCCGCTCCGCGACGACGTGGCGGCGCTGGCAGCGCGGGACGACGCGGTGTTTGATCTGCTCCAGGCGAGCTTCGATCAAATACGAGATCGGGCGGTGGACCCGGCGGTGGCAGACCCGGTGGACACGCTGGCGAGGCTGGCGGATCGGGTGCGGAGCCTGCAAGCCTTTGCCGGGCGGATGCGGAACCTGGTCGAAAGCGATGCGTGGAAGCGGATCGACCTCGCGCAGTTTCGTCGGGAGGGCCGGGCCTACGCAATGCTGCGGGCCGGGTCGGGGATGGACGAAGGGGCGGGGGAGGGGGGGGGCGAGCAGGGAGGTGAGGGGGCGGTGTTTCGAGCGTGGTTGACCGAGGCGGAAACCTTTGAAAAGGTGGGGGAAGACTGGCGGCCGGGGTGGGCTGTCCAGCAACGGGCCCGGCTGGCGGAGGGCGATCCGCAGGTGCAACGGCTGCGGTCAGCGGGTCAACCGTTGGCACGCTCCTACGAGGTGCGGCGGGGACGTCTGGAAACCCGGATCGCCGGCCTGCTGGCGGAGCCCTGGGTCGCGGGCCGGGCGGGGGATCGGCAGCGTCGCCGCCAGGCGATCGAGCGGGACGTGGCGGACTGGGTCGCGGGAGCGCAGGCCGCGGGCCGACAGGTCGGCGTCGATCAAGCCGTCGCGGCGCTGGAGGCCCAAACGCAACTCGGCGACCGGGCCCACGCCTCGGCCGCCGTGGACGCAACCTGGCGGGCGGTCTGCGCCGCCGCCGCCCGGGAAATGCAACGCGACGGCCAGGTCGCTATCACCCAGGCCCGGGTCCTCGACGCTAAAGAACATCTGTCGAACCTGATCGACCCCACCCAAGAAGCCGGCCTGGCCGCGTCGCGCGACCTGAGTTGGGACGGTGCGGACCCCGTGAGCCGTCGGCTCACCGACGTGCTCCAGCGCCACGTAGACCAAGCCCGGGAACGGGCGCTGCTGCAAGTCTTGCCCCCCCCCGCCGCCATCCGCGAAGACTTCCTGGCCGCCACCGCCCTGGACCCCGCCGCGTGGGCGTCGGCCACCCAACCCTACATGCAGACTCGCCGAGAAGCGGAGGCCCTGGCAACCACCGCCCGACAAATACAGGTCTTGCACGAGCAATGGTGGGCCCTCGACGACCCCAAGTTTTGGGAACAAGAAGTCGGCGGACATCGGCCGCCAACCATTGGCCAACCGCAGGATGTCGGAGCTGATTCCGGCCGGGCGGGTGAGATGATCCGTCAAGACGGCGTCGCCGGAATCCTGGCTTGGCCGGGGCGGGCGATCTGGGCGCCCCCGCCGTCGCCGCCGCCGGGGGCGAGGTCCTGGACCGGGTGCGGGCGTTGCGCGCCATCGCCGCGATGGACGAACGGGGGATGCTCGAAGACCTCGCGTTGGTTTCCCAGCAACCCACCTACGCCTTCGCCGCCTGGCGCCGGCTGGGCGAACTCCCGTGGCTCGGCGGGACCCTGCGCTAGACCTCGAGCGGCGGATGCAGCGTCGCTTGCACGAAAAAGTCACCTGGCTGGAGAGCCGGGACCGCCGCGAGGCGTTGCTCGCCGAGTTGGCGGCAGCCCGCCCCGCTCGCTGGACCCAAGCCCTGCGGGACGCACAGACCCCGGCGGAAGTCGAAGCGGTCGCCGCGGCCCGGGGCGACTGGGACGTGGTCGAGAGCCAGCTCTCCGACGGGATGCGGTTCAACCTCGGCCTCGCGCGACTGCGCGAAGCGTTGGCCAATATGGACGAACCGCGGGGGCCGATGCGGGACAGCCGGACGTTGGCCCTGGGGCAGGTTTTTGTATTGGAGTATGGCGGGCTCATGAAGGACGCGGGGGCGGAGAAATTGAAGGAGGTGTTGACGTGGGCCACGGGGCCGGAGGCGAGGGACGTGCAACGCCTGGCAGAGGCCGGGCCGGGGGCGGTGGGTTGGACGCTGATCGAGCGGGGAAGCAGCTAAAAAACCGACCGCCGTCGGTGCCGGTGGCCAAGACACGGGAGGCGCGGAGGGGGACCAGGGGGACCAGGGGGATGAGGGGGGGGTGTGGTACGGTTGGAAGGGGTGGGAGCTGGGGTTTCGGCGGGTGGTGCCCGAGCGGGGGACGCCGGTGTACGTATGCGTCAGCGAGCTGCCGGTGGGCCTGGTCCTGGAAACGGCCGCGGCGCAGTCGGCGGGCCCCCTGTTGGCCGCGCTGCTGCCTCCGGAATCGACCGCGGACGGCACCGCCCGCGGGCTGCGGACCTGGGGACATCTGGAAGTGGCCGAGCGCGGATTGAGTCTGAGCGTGAACCGCCGGGGGTGGTTCAGCGAGGCGGAGGATTACCCCGCGGGCTGGCTGTCGGTGGACGCCGACGGCAGCCCCGGGCGGGTCGGTCAGCCCACCGCCGAGACGCCGATGAATTACCTGCCCGCCCCCGCGGCGGTGGTGGCCGCGGACCTGCTGGGCTGTCGGCTGCCGACCGATCGGGAGTGGATGGCCGCGGCCCGGCAATGGGGTAGCGGACTCCGCGGAGCCAACGTGCGGGATCAGACCTGGCGTCGCTACGCCCTGCACCTGCAAGGGCGGCGGGCCGCGGGGCAGCGGAACCTGCCCGACGCGGATGCGGATAGTTTCGCCTTCGCCGAGGAATCAACGGCAGACAGCAAACGGGCGGCGGAATCAAATGCGTCTTCCGGCAACGCCGACGAGACCTACGAGATCAACGACGCCGCGTTGTGGCTGCGCTCGACCGCCGCGTGGACACGGCCGGCGGGCTGGACCCAACCATCCGGGGCATCCGCCGCGAGCCCGCCGCGACGGGTTCCGCGGGGACTCGCGGACATGGTGGGGAACGTGGCGGAGTGGGTGGTGCGGGCCGGCGGGCCGGGCCGAGCCGCGCTGGAGGTCGCGGACCTGCGTGACGGCCCGGGGACGGTGGCGGAGCGGCGGCAGCGGTTTATCGCCCGACACCGGCAAGACTTCGCCGTGATCGGGGGGTCGGCGATGTCCCCCGCCGGGGTGGGGGTCGCCGAGCCGTGGCCGGTCGTCATGCGAAACGAAACCGCGCCGGCCGCTCGGCGGGGATGGTCGGACGTGGGCCTGCGCATGGCGTTCGTCGCCCCGGTCACCGCGCCCGCCCAGCGGCTGCGGGAGGCGGTCGCAGAAGCGTCGTATTGGCGAGGCGAATAAGCCGCGGTGTCCCTCGCACCGCGTGGCCCTGCGGGTGAGTTCTTTCGTGGCGGTCAAGGCCCTCATCCGAGGGCACGACGATGAAATCAACGAGCCCCGGGAACCGCCGCCGGGTTGCGGATATAGTGCCGGGTCGGATTTTGCTCTTCCCTCAAGGATCACTGCTATGGCTCAGACGGCATCCCGCGAGACACTGGATCAGGTCAAGGCGATCCTCCGCCGGGACCTGAAGCTGGGTGAGGATTTTGCGATGGCCGACGACATGCCGCTGGGTGGGTCGGACCTCGATCTCGATTCGCTGGACTTTCTGATGGTGGTCACCAGCGTGGAAAAAGACCTGGGATTCAAGATCCCCAACGAAGACGTGGGGGCCGAGATCTTCACGTCGGTGGACCGACTCGCGAGCTACCTTCAGCCGCATCTCAAACAAGGCTGAGCGTGGCGGACTGCCGGGAGCCGCGGCGGGTTCCGGCAAGGGGAGTTGCGATTTTTGGGTCTCGGGGTCGATGGAGCATGGAGAGTGGATGATGGAAAGACGAGCCGTTTGATGTCGCAAACCTGGCCTTCGGATTTAGTGGAACGCTTGCCGCACGGCCCGGAGTTCCGGTTCGTCAGCCGTGTCGAGTCGATCGACGCCTGCGTGCGGGGCCGGGGCGTGTGGGCGGTCTCGGGGAACGAAGCTTTTTTGCCGGCCACTTCCCGGGCGACCCGATCGTGCCGGGCGTGCTCATCGGCGAAGCGTTAGCGCAGATGGCGGGACTCGTGGGGCTGTGTGACGACGACGCCCCACCCACCGGCGGGGTGCTGGCGCAGATCGACTTGCGGCTGCGTCGGCCGGTGCGTCCGCCCGCGGAGATCGAGCTGCACGCGGCGTTTGAGCGGGAGCTGGGGCCGTTGAACCAGTTCGCGGTCAAAGCGATATGCGCCGGCCAAACGGTGGCCAAGGGCACGCTGACCCTCGCGACGGTCGTGCCGGGCGCAGAACCCGCCACGGCGGGGGCCACGGACAAAGCTAGCCCGCCCGGGGATCGAACGATCGACGCCGCGGCAGAAACCGACAGAAAGATTTAAAGCATGATGCGACGAACGATAACGTGGGCTGGTGGATGCGGCGGGCTGGCGGGGGTGGCCGCGGCGCTGTGGTGGGGCAGCGCGTTGACGGTGAGTCAAGACCGAGGCCCAATCGCCGGAAGCCGACCTGGTTGAGCAGGCGGAGGACGCGGACGCCGACGGCTGGGCGGAAGTCGAAGCACTGCTGCGGGATCAGCCGGCGGTGGAATCCTACGTCGCGGAGTTCAGCCAACAGAAGTTCACCGCGTTGCTGCGGGACCCGATCGAGTCCGAGGGCCGAGTGCGGATCGCGGGGGGCGTGTCGCGGTGGGACACCCAGCCGCCCTACGCCTCGACCATGGTGGTCGCCGACGGCGAATTGCAGCTTTACTACCCCGAGCAGTCCACGCTGGAGATCTACGATCTGGGCGATCGGCTGGAGGCGATGGCGGCGTCGCCGGTGCTGGAAGTCGGGGTGCTGCAGGAGTATTTCACCCTGGCGGAATCCAACTGGAACGCGGATCGGACCCGGCTGGAGCTGGTGTTGCTGCCCCGGCAGGAGCAGATGGCCGAGTCGCTGGAAGAAGTGATCGTTGAGGTCAGCAGCGGGCCGGAGCCCGGCGAGACAGAGGCGGGGGATTCACCACGGACCGCGGCGGACGGCGACGCGCCGGGGGCCGGGGCGTTGCGGAAGTTGGAGATGACCGACGTGGACGGAGAAACGACAGTGCTCACGTTTCGCCAAGTCGGGCTGAATCCGCAGCTGGATCCGGAATCGCTGCGGCTGGAGGTGCCCGAGGGGACGACGGTGGTTCGGCCGACGGAAGGGGCGGAGTAGGTGGGGCGCGGCGGCACGGGGGGTGGCGAGTGGGGAGGCACGGGGGTGGGCGAGGGGGGGGGCACGGGGGGGGGCGGGGGGGAGCCCACGCTGTATAATCCTGGACTTCCGGGGACGGAGGGAACGGGGAAAAATGCAAGGGGGGCAAGAGGGGGGGGCGTGGGGGGTGGAGGCGGGGTTGCGGTTGTTTTACGGGTCGGCGCGGGGGATGCCGTGGGCCTTGCGGGTGAGTCGGCCGATGTGGGTGGCGATGACCTGGTCGTCGTTGCCGAGCCTGCGGGAGGCGGTGCGGGCGAACCTGCGGCGGGTCTTGCCCGCCGGGACCCGTCCGCGGGAGATCGACCGGGTGGGCCGGGGGGTGGTGGCGAGTTTCTACGAATTTGTCTGCGAGGTCGCGGCCAATCATCGCAAGAGCCTGCCGGAGCTTATCGGCCGAATCGATCGGGTGGTGGGCGGCGAGGCATTTCTCCAAGAGCGTAAACGCCGCCGCGGCGCGATCCTGGTGACCGCGCACTTCGGGAATTTTGAAGTGGGCTTGGCGGCGATGCGGGAGATCGAGTCGCGGGTGCACGTCGTGTTCCAGCGGGACCGCCGGGGACGCTTCGAGCAACTACGTCGGGACCTGCACCAACGGCTGGGCATCATCGAGACGCCGATCAACGACGGGCTGAGCAGTTGGTTGACTTTGCGGGACGCGCTGCAGGACGACGCGGTGGTGATGCTGCAGGGCGACCGGGTGATGCCCGGGCAACGCGGGCAGGACGTGCCGCTGTTTGCGGGCGGGGGGGGTGGGGGGGGGACGTTGGGGTTGCCGATCGGGCCGGCGAAGTTGGCGATGATGACCGGAGCGCCGCTGGTGCCGGTGTTTGCGATCCGTCGGGGCAACGGCCGGGTCGAAGTGCGGCTGGGCGAGGTCTTCGAAGTGCCCGACGCCGGGGCGGTGGCGGCAGCGACCCGGCAGGTCGGCGCGGCGATCGAGGCGGTGGTGCGGGAGTTTCCGCAGCAGTGGCACGTGCTGCAGCGGGCGTTCAAGGAAGACGGGGGCGGGAGTGGCTAGCCCGGCATGGGGGTCTGGCGTGCCCGTTGCGAGTCCGCCCCCGCGGTGATCGACACCGATAACACAAATCAACAAGCCGACGACAATGAAACGTCATCCCGCAGGTGCGGATGGCCAAGCCCGGTCGCGCTAAAAAGATTCGGGGGTTTAAGGTAAGCTTTAGGTGGCGTTTCAGGAGTTGAGTTTGGTTGACTGGGCATCCGACATCGTGATTAGCGGAGCGGGGTTGGCCTGCAGCCTGGGGGTGGGACGAGAGGACGCGTGGCGGGCGGTTCAGTCCGGAGAAATCGGGCTGGGGCCGTACACGCAGATCGAGACGCCTGAGCAGGCGGAGCGGGGCGGGGGCGAAGTCCCACCCACCGCCGGGGTGCTGGGTTCAGCGGAACAGGACGGCCCGCGGGAAGCCGCGTACCTGCGTTTCGCCATCGAAGAGGCGCTGCGTCATGCGGGCCTGGATCCGCAGCGCCAAGCGGACTGGCCCATCCCGCCCGCCCGCTGCGGGGTCATGCTCGGCACGACGCTGCACGGCATGACCGCCGCGGGAAAGATGGTGCGGTCGGGCTCCGCCGAGCCGCTGCGAGATTTCCTGGCCCCGGCGGTGATCGCACGGGCGACCCGTCACCTGCGGCTCGAAGGCTTTGCCGCCACGACCTGCTCGGCGTGCAGCTCGGGACTCGGCAGCCTGCTGCTGGCCGGCACGTTGCTGCGCAGCGGGGAGCTGGACCTGGTCGTTGCCGGGGGTTACGACCCGATTAGTGAATACGCCTACGCGGGGTTTAATAGCCTGCGGCTGGTCGATGAGCGGTTGCCTCGGCCGTTTGCCCGCGACCGGGCGGGCATGAAAGTGTCCGAGGGCTACGGCATCTTCGTGGTCGAGCGGGGCCCGGACTTGTCGCGCCGCGGGGGCAATGCTTTTTTGCATCTGCGCGGCGGCGGCGAATCCGCGGACGCTCACCATCTGACCCAGCCGATGCAGGACGGCCGCGGCGCGGGTCGGGCGATCCGGCGGGCCCTGGATCAGGCGGGGCTCGCGGCAGACCAGATCGACCTCATCGTCGCCCACGCCACCGGCACGCCGGACAACGATGCCGCGGAGGTGGCCGCGTTGTCGGGCGCATTGGGCGAGCGCTTGGCCCGGGTGCCGACGGTGGGGTTAAAGAGTCGCCTGGGCCACACCCTCGGGGCCGCGGGCGCCGCCGAGTTGATCCTCGCGGGGTTGGCGCTGCGCGACCAGGTGTTGCCCACCACCGCGACGACCACCGCTGCGGACGTGGACTTTGAAAACCTGTGTTTGGCCACCCCCGACCACGCCGCGGACTGGCCCGGCGGCACGACCACGCTCAACACCTCCCTGGGCTTCGGCGGTGCCAACACCTGCGTCATCGCCTCAACCCACCCCCCCCACCCCCCTCTTCCCTCTCCCCACCCCTCTCGCTCCGCCGAACCACCCGCCCGACCTCCTTTGGGCCGCGAGGTCTGGATCACCGGGATCGGGTTAGTCCTGCCCGGCATCGTCGGGCTGCCCGCGTGGGCCGACCACTTGGCCAGCGGTCGCCGGGCCGCGGCCGGGCCGGTGGACGAAGCGTCCTATTTGCACCTGATCCACGCCCGGCGGGCCCGGCGGCTGAGCGACTACGTCAAGCTCACCCTCGTCGCGGCCAACCTCGCGTTCGACGATGCCGCGGTGCCCGACGACCAGCGCGACGCCTTTACCGCCGACTGCGCCGGCTTGCTGGGCACCGCCCACGGCTCGACGCATTACAGCTACGACTATTACCGCGGTATCGTCGAGCACGGCCTGTCTACCGCCAACCCCATGCTCTTTGCCGAAGGCGTGCCCAATGCCGGGGCCGCGCACCTGAGCATGTCCCTCAAACTCCGCGGCGCGTGTCAGTCGATCATCGGCTCGCGCACCGCGGGACTCGACGCGCTGCGGCTCGCGGCCCTACGTATCGCCGACCCGACCGACGCCGGCCTGGAGCGCTGTGTGGTCTGCGCCGGTGAAGAACATGATGAACTGGTCGAACGCTGCTACGCCGAGCTCGGCCTGCCCATGCAGACCTGCGGGGCCGCGGTCGCCTTTGTCTTGGAAAGCAAGGCCTCCGCGATGGCGCGGGGGATCGACCCCGCCCGCGTCCACGGCAGCGTCGAAGCGGGCCGAACCGTGGCCTACCACGACCGCCCCCACCGCGGGGTTCGCGACTTGCGCCACACCCTCGATGCGGAAGTCGCCGCCGGCTCGACGATGCTCTACCGCGTGGGCAGCGGCACTTGGCTGGACCCCATGGAACACGCCGCCCTGCGCCGCAGCCGCTGGGACACCCCCCGCGTCGATGAGGTGCTCTGCGACCTCAGCGACCACGTGCCGGAATGTTTCAGCGCCGGCCCGCTGTTGGCGATGGCGGCTCATCTGGTTCCCGATCCGTTGAAACACTCGACCGACGGTGCGGATTTAGGACCGATGCCCCGCTCAGATTCCATCTCCAGCCGCCCCCCTGCCGCGGCATCGCGCTCGGCAGAATCCCGCAGAGACGCGCCGATGGGTGCCGGTACCGCATCGGCGGTGGCGTCCATCGTCGCCGGCGATTTCAACGGCCTGGCTTCGGTGGCTCGCATCCGTCGGGGCATCCATTAGAATAATGCAAACTCTTACGGCCGCTTGCCGATAGTGCCCTGAGACCCTGCGGCCTCTGTTTCCCCCTTCGCTCTCCACCCCGTACCCCTCCGCAACCAAGACAATGACTGTCCTGATCGACAACTCCCCGCTTGCCCCGCCGCCGGCGGCGTCGCTCCGCGCCCGGCCCGGCCCATGCCCGTCGTGCCCGGCTGGGTCGATCCGTGGACCAATGGCCACGAGCACATCCACGCTTGGGAACACCACGCCGACGGCGTCCGCACCACCGGCCGGGTCATGCACGGCCCGCGCTTCTCGCACGTGGCCGTCCGCGCCCACGCGGTCCACCACCTCCCCAACCTCCAACTCCAGCACGCCACCACCGAAGCCTACCGCCAGGTGCGCCAAGCCCTCGAACAAAGCGGGGCGGTGCATCCGGTCCGCTTTTGGAACTTCATCCCCGGCATCGGCGACCCCGCGGGCGGCAAGATGGACCGCTATATGGTCTTCAACGCCGGACGCTACGCCGCCTTTGCCGACTGGTTCCACGCCACCGACCGCACCCAGCTGGCCCCCCGCATCGCCACCGCCACCGGCGTGGGCCACGACGGACCCGACCTCGTGGTCCACTGCCTCGGCGACCGCCTGCCAGGCATCGGCGTGGAAAACCCCCGCCAGTGCGCCGCCTACCACTACTCCCCGGACTACGGCCCCCTGCCCCCCTGCTTCGCCCGCGCCACCGTGGTGCAAAGCGACCACGATCAAAACCGGGGCCGGGTGATCGTCGGTGGCACCGCCAGCATTGTCGGTGAAACGTCGGTCCATGTCGGCCACGTCCCCGAGCAGACGCGTGAAACCCTCGACAACATCGACGCCCTGCTGATCGCCGCCGGGGCCAGGGGACTCGAGTCGCTGCACCACGTCCGGGTCTACCACGTCCACGACACCGACCGCTCCGCCATCGCGCAGCAGGTCCACCATCGTTTGCCCCACCTCGACGGCCAACTCGAACTCGTCCACGCCCCCCTCTGCCGACCCGACCTCGACGTCGAAATCGAAGGCTTGGCGGATATCGGTTGACGATAGGTACGGCAAGCCTTCCACGGAAATCAAGAAATACGGAGGCGCGGAGGAAGGCAGGGGGTCACGGGGGTGGTGGGAATAGAGGTGATGTTGTCTGTATTGCGTTGCCGCTTGCGGCTTAGCGTATTGAGATGAGTTGGCTATGCCGTAAGCGGCGGAGACTTATGACTCAAAATCCAAATTTAGGAATGACCGATTTAAATCGTTATGTTTTTTCATTTGATCTGGCCAAAAAATTGTTTTGCCTTCCTCCGCGTCTCCGTGACTCTTAACCTCCGTGGTCGCCTTCCCCGGATTTCAGGATTCGCGAAACCTAAACTCAACCGATGATGCCGCAAGCTGAACAACCAATCTGGGATGCCCTGGTTCTCGGGGCCGGGCCCGCGGGGGCCACCGCGGCGTTGTGTTTGGCGCGAGCGGGCAAGCGGGTACTGATCCTCGACAAAGCCCGGTTCCCCCGGTTCCACGTCGGTGAGTCGCTGATCCCCCAGGACATGGCGATGTTTGCCGACCTCGGACTGCTCGAAGAAATGCCGCAGCTGCCGCAGGTCAAAAAACGCGGGGTCGAGTTTGCGATGGGCGACGGCCTGACCCGGCACCGCATCCGGTTTGCCGAGTCTTTGGTTGCGGGCATCGATGAAACCTTCAATGTGGAGCGGGCGGTGCTGGACGACGCGATGCTCGGTGCCGCGGTCCGCGCGGGGGCCACCTCGTGGCAAGACACGAAAGTCACCGGCGTGCTGAACCTGGCCGACGGCGACGTCCGCCTGCAGATCGACGACGACCGCGGCGAGGCGAAAGAAGTCCGCGGCCGGTACCTCATCGACGCGTCGGGCCAGGCCACCGTCGTCGGACGACACCTCAAGACCCGCCGCAATTTTGATCAGCCGCAGTACCAGAAGCTCGCCTACTTCGGCCATTACGAAAACGTGGACCGCGACAACCCCCTGGGCGACGACGACATCACCATGGTGCTCTGTGACGAGGGCTGGTTCTGGATGATTCCCATCGACGACCGCCGGGTGAGCATCGGGATGGTGCTGGACGCCTCGGTCGCCCGCCAGGTCAAACGCCCGGCCCACACCATGCTTGCCTGGGGCATCGCCCGCTGTCCGATCATCCGCGACCGCGTGCAACACGCCCGCCCGCCGGAGAAGAACCACGTCATCAGCGACTACTCGTATGCTTGTGCTCCGTACGCCGGGCCGGGCTATTTCCTGGTGGGGGACGCGGCGACGTTTTTGGACCCCGTGTTTTCCACCGGCATCTACCTGGGCATGGAGGGGGGACGGGAGGCGGCGAGTCAGGTGGTCGGGCTGCTTGACCAAGACGTGACCCCAGCCCGGGCCCGCCGAAGCTACACGCGTTTTCTTCGCCGGGGGATCAAGCCGTTTTTCCGCATCATTCATGCCTACTACCGCCCGAGTTTCCGCGATTTGTTTTTCAACGGCACCGGGCCGCTGGCGATGCATCGGGCGGTGATCAGCGTCCTGGCGGGCCAGGTGTTTCCCCGGCCGGCGTGGGCGGTGCGTTGGCGGATGCGCATGTTTTATGCCTGCGTCAAACTGCAAAACCGCTTCCCGCTCGTGCCGCGGCGCGATGGATTTTCACTGCTGACCGGCGCTGCGCTTATCGACCAACCCCCCGCGACCGGGACCCAGCCGACGGCCGCCCCCTTCCCCCAAGCCCGGCCGACCCCCGAGCCCGCGGCGGCGATGACCGAACCGGCCCTGGCCAACGTATAATCCGCCCCGGTGGATGGCGGCGCACGCTGCGCTAGGCCACCCTTGGTCCCCCCTGCTCCTGCTTCGGTCCGCTTATGGTCCAGTCGGTTCCAGCTCGCCTTGCCGACCACGCCCGCCGTTTCGGCGACGCGCAGGCGATCCGCGTCATCGGACCCGCGGCCGATACGACGCCGCCGCTGACTTATGCCCGGCTGCATCACCAAACCCAGCTCATCGCACGTCGGATCGATCAACGATTTCCCGGCGACACGACGTTGCTGCTGAGCAGCGCGAATCGGCCCGAATTGGTCCCGGTGTTTTTGGGGGTCTTGGCTGCCGGGCGACGGCTGTTTCCGGTCAGCGAAGCGCTCACCGCTTACGAGCTCGCCGACCTCGCCCGCCGCAGCGGTGCCGCCGCCCTGCTGACCGACGACCCCGCCCGCCGCGCGGGCGTGGTCCCGTCGATTGACTTGATTCAATGGGTGGCGGAAGTCTCGGCCCAGGCGCCACCCCCGCCCGCCTTCTTTGACCGCAGTGACCATGCCTGGCTGCTGCTGCAAAGCTCCGGCACCACCGGCGGACCCAAGATCGTCCGCCGCTCGGGACCTTCGCTTGCCGCCGTCGCCCGCAACGTCGCCCACGCCGTCGGGCTCCGCCCTCACCCCGCCCCCCCCCCCCTCCCCTCCCTCCCCTCCCTCATCCCCCCTTTCCCTGCCGCCGGCCTCGACGCGATTTGACGCCGCCGACCGGGTCGTTGCCGCCGTGTCGTTGTCTCATTCTTACGGCATCGAGAACGGCCTGCTGGCGCCGCTCTGGGCCGGGAGCGTGGCCCTTCATCACGTCGCGGATCGTCACGCGCCGGGCCGGGGTTTTGACCCGGCCCTCGCGGTCACCAGCGGCGCGACCGTGCTGCCGGGCGTGCCCGCGATGTTCGAGATGATCGACCGCATGGGCACGGGTCGGGGCCGGCTCCGGCTGGCCTATTCCGCCGGCGGACCGCTGCCCCCCGAACTCGCCCAGCGCATCGAGCAGCGCGACGGCCTCCGCATCGGCCAGCTCTACGGCGCCACCGAGATCGGCTCGGTTACCTTCGGCCCCGACCCCCGCCGCGTGGGCATGCCCATGCCGGGGGTCGATCTGTTAATTCTCGATCCGCAGACGCCCGACCCCGCGCTGCCCTTGCCCGGCGGCGAAGTCGGCCACGTCGCGGTCCGCGCGCCGTCGATGTTTACCGACTACCTGGAAGACGCTGACAACCGCGAAAACCCCTTGCTGAACGGCTATTTCCTTACCGGCGATCTGGGCCGAGTCGATCACGCCGGGCAGCTGCACCTCACCGGCCGACTCAAGCTCCTCATCGACGTGGGCGGGGTGAAGGTCAACCCCCTGGAAGTCGAGGGCCACCTCGCCGCCTGCCCCGGCGTCGCCGAATGCGTCGTCGTGCCCGACCCGGTGTCGCCCACCATCAACCGCGTCCGGGCGATCTACACCCACGACCCGCGCAGCCGCCGCCGACCGATGCGGGCCTGCGCGAGTATCTCCGCCACCGCTTGGCGGGGCATAAAATTCCCCGCCGGTTTGAATGTGTCGCGGCCCTGCCCAAAAGCCCCACCGGCAAGGTCCTCCGCCGTCAGCTCCTGCCCCCGCGGGTCTCCGCATGATGTCTGTTTTATCCCCTTTCCGCCGGACGTTCTTACCCGTGGCCCTGGCGTGGTCGATCCTCTTATCGGCAGGCTGCCGCACCCCGCCGCCGCCGCCCCAGCCGCTGGATTACGCCACCGTGCAGGAAGCCAAGCGCGTCGTCATCGAGCGGCAGCAGCATGTCCAGTCGGTGCAGGCCGAGTGCGAAATCCGCGTCTACCCGGCCAACGAAGCGGGCAAGTCCCACGGCTTCGACGGGGCGGTGGTCTTCGCCGCTCCGGATCGCTACCGCATGCGGACGTGGAAACTCACCCAGACGCTCTTCGACCTCACGGTCAACCAGGACGGGACGTTCATCGCCGTCAGCGACGAACTGACCAAACGCCGACCCAACGCCGAGGACGACCTGGCGAAGCTGGCGGGCCATCTCAACCTGTTGCTGCGTGGCCCCGATTTTTCTCAAGCGGAGTTCAAAGGCGAGGCGGGTGGCCCGCTCCGCGCTTCCTGGGAGCGCGGCCACGCCGTGATCAATCCGCTGACCCTCACGCCGGTCAGCTATTTCTTCGAGCCCGGCAACGACGCCCCGCCCATTGCCGTGACCACGAAATTCGGCGACTACCCCAACGGCGTCTGGTATCACCGCGTCGTCGCCCAGGGCGAGTTCGGCACCATCGAGCTGACCTTCCGTGACGTGCGGCTCAACGAAGAACTCAATCCCCGGGCGTTCCGTCCTCCCCGCCGGGCGGTGTCGCGTTGAGCCTGGACCATCCCGGGACGATCGAAGAACCGCGGGGTATGTTTGCCGCCTGGGCGCGTTTCACCACCGCCCGGCCGTGGCTGACTCTCGGCGTCACCGCGGTGCTCTGCGTGCTGGCGTTGATCTCCGCGTTTCAACTCGAACCCGCCACCGGCGTGCAGGACATGCTCGCCGACGATCAGCCCGCGGCGATTGCCTTCGGCCGCATCGTCGATGATTACGCGCTGATCGACGAGTTGATCCTGCTGGTCCAATTGCCCGATGACGTGCCGGGTTCGGACCCCGCCCGCCTGACCGCTTACGCGCAGCGTCTCGAAACTCGGCTGGCGGATGAGCCGTTGGTCACCGGCGTGCGTTATCGCCCGTCGGTCGAAGCCAAGGCGTTCATCGAAAACGTGGCGGTGCCCCACGGCCTGTCGTACCTCGACCCCGCCCAGCACGCCGCGGTGCTGGACCGGCTGACCCCCGACACCATGCGGCGGCAGTTCAAGGCCAACGCCGACATGCTGGCGGTGCCCGGCCCCGCGGCGTCGCGGCTGGCCAAGGAGCTGATCCAGGACCCGCTGCGCCTCCGCGAGTTTCTCACCGACAAGGCCCGAGCGTTCGCCTCCGGCGGATCGACCGCGGGCATCCAGGTCATGCCCGACGCCGAGGCCCTGATCAGCCGCGACGGCCGGTCGCTGATGATCCGCATCGCCGGCCTCGAGCCCGCCAGCGAACTGAACTTCACCAAGACCTTCATGCCCCGGGTGCGGGCCGCGATCGACGCCGCCGACCCGCAGGGTTTGTCGGTGCAGCTCACCGGCGGCTACGCCATCGCCGAGCACAGCGCCGGCCAAACCCAGGCGGACATGGTCCGCAGCTGCCTCGGTTCGGTGGGCCTGCTGCTGATCGTGTTCCTGATCATCTACCGCCACCCGTTGGCGATGGCGGTGTTGGCGCTGCCATTGAACACCGCCATCCTGATCGCGTTTGGTCTGTACGTCTTTGTTTCGGGCCGGTTGACGCCCGTCACGGCGGTAGCCGGGCGCGGTGCTGGCGGGCCTGGGGATCGACTACTGCGTGCATTATCTTTCGCATCACGAGGCCGAGCGCCGCGGGGTGCCTGCCGACTCGCCCGCGGCGGCGCAGCGTCCCGTCGCCCGCCGCACCGTGGCCGCCATCGGCCCGGCCATGCTGGCGGCCTGCGTCACCTCGCTCATCGGCTTCGGCGCGGTGATGAGCAGCAGCGTCCGTTCGCTTCGCGAATTTTCCATGCTCGGGGTGATGGGGCTGGCCCTGGCGCTGCTCGCGTCGCTCACGGTGCTGCCCGCGGCGCTGGTGGCGCTGGGCAATTCGCGCGTTGCGCCGCGCGGCCTCTCGCGGACCCGTATTCACTTCGCGGGCCTCACGCACCTCGCCGCCCGCTGGCCCCGGGTGGGCCTGGGGCTCTGCGTCATCGTGATGATCTTGTCGGGTTGGTCGATTTGGAACGGCGCCCACGACAAGACCGGTTGGCACGCGCCGCTTCGTTTCGACAGCGACCTGCACGCCCTGCACCCCCGGCCGCACCCGCCCCTGGACACCCAGACCAAAATCGCCGACGTCTTCGGCGCCGCACCGACTCGCTGCTGATCTATCTCGAAGGCGACACCACCGCGGACATGCTCCGCCTGGCCGGGCAAGTCGATGCGACGGTTGTCGGGCGACTCGGGACGAGCGCCTGGGCGTCGCCGGAAAGATCGGCCCCGCCACCATGCTCCCGGTCATCGACACCGATCGTCGCTGGGAGGCATCGCGGATTGAGCAGTTGCTGGAGGACTTCCGCGGCGCGGCCGAGGCCGAGGGTTTCCGCGCGCGGGCGTTCCGGGATTATGAGGGTTATTTGAACACGCTGCTAACCACCCCGCCGCCGACCGTGGATGATCTGCGGGCGTATCCGGGGCTCTACCAGATGGTCCTGCCGCGGGGTGATGACGCGTTGAAGCAGGGACTGGTTCTGGTGACCCTCGACCAGCAGTGGGCCACCGCCGAGCAGCGTGACGAGGACATCCGCAACGTCCGCGCCGCGTTGGTTGACTTGCCGAAGGCGACCCTGACGGGCATCTCCGTGATCGGCTACGACACCCAGGTCGCCATCGGCAATGACATCAACACGCTGCTCTGGCTCGCGGGCGGCGCGGTGCTGCTCTGGCTGATCCTGTTCTTCCGCCGGCCGATCGACGTGGTCTATGCGCTGATGCCCGCGGCCTTCGGGATGTTGCTGTTGCTGGCGTGCGCCGCGTGGTTCGGCTGGACCCTCAACGCGATCAACCTCATCGCCCTGCCGCTGATCGTGGGCATCGGCGTGGACGACGGTATCTTCCTCACCGCGGTGACCAAGCGCGATCGCAAGACCCACGCCGCCCGCCGCGACATCGTCGAGCACCTTGCCGCCAGCACCCACGCAGTCACCATGACCAGCCTCACCACCGGCCTCGCGTTCGGCAGCCTCGCCTTCACCAGCGTTCCGGCGGTCCAGTCGCTGGGCATCTTCACCGCCGTGGGCGTCGGCGGCGCCTGGCTCGCCGCCGTCGCCGGCCTGGTGCCCCTGCTCGCCAGCCGCGGAGCGGAGGGGCGAAACGCGCCGGCCGAAGTTAGGCACGCCAAGTAAATCCATCGCGTACCACGACGTCATCCATCCGGGTGGGTCTTCCAATTTCCCATTTCCCTCACTTCTCACCTCGCACAACCCATGTGGCTTCCCCCCCCCTGGCTCTCGATTCTTGCTCCCGTCGTGATCGGCGGCGGCAGCGTCATGCTTTGGGGCATGTTTCACCCCCGCAGCCAAATCATGGGTCCCCTCCTCTTCCGCGCCCCCCCCTCCCCCTCCCCTCCCCTTCCCCCCCCCTCCTCCTTCTCATTCCCGACCGTCTCCCTCGCTGGCCGCGGGCCGGGTTGCGTTGACCTTTGACGATGGTCCGACGCCCGACTCCACCCCTGCCGTGCTCGATGCGCTGGCGGCGGTCAATGCCCGGGCCACGTTTTTTGTCATCGGGCTCAACGTCCAGCGTTACCCCCACCTGCTCCGCCGCATCGACGAGGAGGGCCACCTCATCGCCAACCACAGCTTTCTTCACGACCGCCAGGGCCTGTGGGGGCTCAACGGTTTTTGGCGTCGCCAACTCGACGACACCGACGACGCGATCGCCGAGGTCATCGGCCGCCGCCCGGTGTTTTTCCGCCCGCCCATGGGCCTCAAGCACATGCACATGATGACCGAGGTCCGCTACGCCGGCCACGTCTGCGTGACCTGGAATCGCCGAGCGTTAGACGGCCGACGCCGCCCGCTACCCCGCAAATCCAAAATCGTTCAGCGCCTCGCCCGCTCCCAGGACGGCGACATCCTGCTGCTCCACGACGGCCACGAACCCGACCGACCCCGCGACCGCTCCGCGACCGCCGACGCCATCGTCCCGCTGGTCAATCAGCTGCTCGACCGCGGCCTGGAACCCGTCCGCCTCGACCGGTTGCTGGACCTGCCGGGCTATCAAAGCCTCGAAGACTTGTCTTGATCTCTATGAGGGTCCGCCCGCGCCGTCATCACTTTTTTCTAGTCTTCCAGCACCGAATCTTGCTGCACCGGCACCACCCGCAGGATGACCAGCGACACGAGAAAAGTCGCGCAGCCCAGCACCACGCCGAGGATGACTCCGCCGAGGACCCAGGATAGAAAGTACTGGTGCATCAGCGCGCGGACCGCGGAAAAGCTGGACCAGTCCACGGCGGTGAAATCTTCGTACCGCGGCGGGGTCCCCAACAACAACAGGTGTCCGAGATACACCGCCGCGAAGATCAGCACGATGTTGATCGGCGGCGTGGCCAACTGTGACCCCAGCACCGTCGAGACCGGGTGCAGGTGCAGTCGTTTGGCGAGGTAGATCGCCGCGAGGGTTTGGACCGGGTAGATCGGCAGGTTGGCGATGAACGCGCCGAAGCCCAGGCCCGCCGCGACGC
>CAWCWR010000005.1:0-1502570 GCA_963799335.1 uncultured Phycisphaeraceae bacterium
AGGGAATTGTTGATCGTGACAGCGACCTTGGTCACTTGACCCGTCACACCCAGTTGTGATTCGGCATCGTCCTGGATGGAGAAAGTGGCCTGTCCATCCCAGGCGGCAAGGAAGGCAGGGCCATCATCGGCGAGATTGAAGTCGGCGAAAGTTTCGCTGTAGTTCAGGAACGAGGGTGGCCCGGAAATAGCGGAAGCCGCACCGTCTACTTCGATGATTTGAACCGTAGCGGCAAGACCCGCCAACACTTGGGTCACATTGGTTCCAAGCCCGACGAGGGTGTAGAAGCCGGTTTCCTCAATGATCAGATCTTCAAGGGAAAGGCCGTTCTTGGATTCAAGGATAAAAGAGAGCGTGCCGTCCACAATCTCCGCCCCGATGCCGGAAGATTGGGCATCAAAGCTGGTGGGATTGAAGATCAGTGAGTCGCCGGAAAGCACGGGTTCCTGAAAGAGAGCGGGCGTATCTTCTTTGACGTTGAGGTAATTAACCGTATCGCCAAAATAATCGCCGTAAAATTCAGCCGCTTCACTGACGCCGGAGGTGCTGAAAACAGCACCGGCCGCCAGACATAAAATTCCGTTGCGTAAATTCATAAAATTTCTTTCCTCTCCAAAACATTTCCCCAATCCGGATGCCGTGAAAACGTCTATTCGCGGCATTGGCGATGATAAACATCACCACATGATGGACTGAGAATAGTGCAAATCCGTTCCGGAAGCAACTTTATTCTAGTAAGCTGAGCGTTAAAATTCTGTTTGCGGACGGATGATTACCTCGTAAGACAATTATTACGGGTACTGATGTAACAACTTAATTGGAATAAGTTTGCGTAGGACCCATCTGGGCGGATTCTGAACCGGCCGATTTGCGAATAGCGGCTGCGGCCGCATTACAGGGTGGGGGCGGCCCCTAAGTCACTGCGTGAGCGTTGCATCGCGTCCATGGCCTCTGCGGTGGGGCATTGCCCGGTTTGGAGCATCTCAAAAAAGCAATCAAAGAGGTACCGGCTGTCGTGGGGCCCCGGGCTTGCTTCGGGGTGGAACTGCACCGCGAAGACTGGTTCCGACGCGTGGCGAAATCCCTCGAGGGTCTGATCGTTGAGATTGAGGTGGGTCGGCTCGCCCCCCGCTTTGGCCAGGCTGTCGCGATCCACCGCGAAGCCGTGGTTTTGGCTGGTGATTTCCACTTTGCCCGTCGCCAGATTTTGTACGGGCTGATTGGCCCCGCGGTGGCCGAACCGTAATTTATAGGTATCGGCCCCCATCGCCAGGGCCAACAGTTGATGCCCCAGGCAGATACCAAAAATGGGCAGTTGCCCGATCAAGGCCGACAGATGCCCGATGGTCGGGGTCACCGCGGACGGGTCGCCGGGGCCGTTGGAGATGAACAGTCCGTCCGGGGCTAGCTCAAGAATCTGCTCCGGAGCCGTGTCGTAGGGCATCACCGTGACCTCGCAGCCTGCATCGGTGAGATACCGCAGGATGTTGAGCTTGGCTCCGCAGTCCAGGGCCACGACTTTTCGACGCTGAGTCATCGGCGACACCGGACCATGCAGCGGGGTCCACTGGCCAAGGTCCTCGCTCCACTGCATCGGCTGTTTTCGGCTGACGTCCGCGACCAGGTTTCGACCCGCCAGACTTGGCGCGGCCCGGGCACGTTCCACCAAATGCGGGTCGGTGATGTTCGGGTCGGTGCAGAGCACGCCGCGCTGGGCTCCCTGAACCCGCAGACGACGGGTCAGCGCGCGCGTGTCGATGCCCGCGATGCCGGTGATGCCTTCGCGTTTGAGCCAATCCTCGAGTTTTGCAGTGGCGCGGTAGTTGCTTGCCCGGCGGGCCAATTCCCGCACGACGAAGCCGCTGACCCAGGGGCGACTCGATTCGAGGTCGCGGTCGTTGACGCCGTAGTTGCCGATCAGCGGGCAGGTCATCGTAACGATTTGCCCGGCATACGACGCGTCGGTCAGCGTCTCCTGGTAGCCCGACAGGGCGGTGTTGAAACAGACTTCGCCTTCGACGCAGCGGGGTGACGCGTTGCCAAACGCGGTGCCGGTAAAGACACTGCCGTCTTCCAGGGCAAGTCGGGCGGTGGGGGCAGTGGGGGGAGCGGGGGGGGCGGGGGGGCGGGGGATTGTGGGGACGGCGGGGCGGTTTCGTCAGACATAGCCGAAAGTGTAGCGGTCTCGCCGAGTCGCACCAATCGTCCACGGACCTTTACGCGGTAAAGCCGTGTACCCCGGCGATCTCCGTGGTTAGGCAATCAACATGCGAACCTGCGGGGCCGAATCAAAAACCGACCCTCGTCGGGGAATGAGCGGTCATTTGCTGCATCGCGGTTGAAATTGGCTATGACGAAGTCACGCCACTGTTGCCGCGGTCGCCGCCATCGCCTTCGAAGACCGAGGCGCTGCCGTCGTCTTCGACCAGCGGTTGTTTGAAAAGCTTGATGGCCGGGCTCATCTCTTGGCCCTGCTCCAGGGGGACGACCGAGGCCAGGACGGTGAGGCCGGCCTGGACCTTCTGGCCCTGCTTGACCTTGATCTCCGGCTGAAGCGCTGCCGGCAGGTACAGTTCGCTGGTCGAGCCGAGCTTGATGATGCCCATCTTCTGGCCGCGTTGGACCACTTGTCCCACACTCAGGCCGTTATGGATCGTCCGCGCCAACAGTCCCGCGATTTGTCGGACGGCGGCGACGGGGTGGCTCCTGACGGGGTGGACGAACAACGTGGTCATTGATTCGTTGTCTTCCGCCGACTCGGGTTTGAGCGTGTTCTTGTGGGCCCCGGGCTGGTGGGTGATCTCGCGGACCATGCCGTGGCAAGGGCAGCGGTTGATGTGGACGTCGAAGACGGACATGAAAATCCGCACGCAGATCGCCGGCCCGTCGAAGGGTTCGAAGTGATCCAGTTCGTGGATCGAAGAGATTTTGCCGTCCGCCGGGGCGACCACGATGCCGCGGTGGCTCGGGACGCTGCCGCTCGGGATCACGAAAAAAGCTGAGCAGCGCCAGGACCACCACCGCCACGCCGATCGCGATCGGCCAGTAGCCCACCAAGATCAGGGAGACGCCGACAAAAACCCCGATGACCAGGATCGTCCACCACTCTCGCTTCGCAAACGCACTCAGTTTCATGCTGACCCAGCTGCTCGCCCCCGCCTCCACTTGTCTCGCTCTGACCGCCCACCCAAACCCTAGGGCAGCCGTCCGTCGCGGGGCGCCGTATTACGCGGATTTCTTGCCGATCATAAACCCGACGGCGCCCAGGCCCAGGCTCAGCAGCAGCAGGACCCCGCAGGCGATCATGAGGCTGCCGCCTTGGCCGTTTTCGCCGGCGAGCATGGTGGTCAACGCGCTGCGGGTGCCCGCCAGCGCCGCGGCGACCACAACCATGCCGATGATCAGCGCGACGGTGGCTCCGATGAGCAGGCCCGCGCCCATGGCGCTGCCCGCGGGATCGGCTTCTTCGAAAGTGCCGGAATAGGCCATCGAGGGGCCGGCGGCGACGCTGGCGCCGGGCAGGTCCATCGATCCGGGGTCGGTCTGGTCGTTGACGTTGCTGATCCCCGTGCCGGTGGCCGAGCCGGTGTCCATGGCCAGGGCGCCGTCGAAGACGCCCGAGGAGCCGACGGAAGATTCGAGGCCGAAGTCCGCCGAGCTGGAGGCGTTGGTATCGCCCGCCCCGGGGTAGATTTCGTCGAGCAGTTCCGCGCCGAGGCTGGTGTCGTCGGATTCGCGGGTCAGGTCCAGCAGGCCCGAGCCCGAGCCGACGGATTCGAGGGCCAACTCTTCGTCGTCGATCTGCGGCTGGGTGACTTGGGTCTGGGCCATGGGGTCGGCCGGTTCGACTTCGCCGGCGTCGAAGACGCTGATGCCGGTGGCTTCTTTGGAGTCCTGCATCTCGTCGGCCCCGCTGGCCATCGAATCCGCGAGGCTGATCGCGTCGGTGTCGTCGGGCCCGGGGTCCGCCAGGGGGATGCCGATGCTCGAACCACCCGAGAAGCTGTCGTCATTGCCGAGCATCCCGTCGACCTGCTCGCGCTTGAACATCAACTTGTCGCGGTCGCGGAACTGCTGCAGTTTGCCATCGTTGGCCATGGCTTTGACGGCTTCGGGGTCTTTACCCAACCGCTCGGACGCTTCTTCCAACGTGTAAAACATCTTGGCCATGCGAATTCAGCTCCGGGTGTGAAACAGTGAGTGCCGCCTCGCGGTGACGGGTAGGTCATCTTATGGCCCCGCCTGCCGCCTGACAACACATCGTCCGGGGCTATCGGACTCTGCCGCGACAAAACCGCGAGAGACCCCTGGACCCACGACCGATTTTCTCACGCCAGCCCCTGACGATCCAGGACCCGGTACTGGATGGCCTCGGCCACGTGCTGCACGCTCACCTGGTCCTGTCCCTCCAGGTCCGCGATGGTCCGCGCCACCCGCCGCACTTTGTCGTAGGCCCGGGCACTCAGGCCCAGGTCGGTCATCGCCTGCCGCAGCAGCTCTTTGCCGGGCGTATCCATCCCGGCAAACTGGTCCAGTTCCTTGCCGCTCAGGACGCAGTTGGTCTTGAGCGGTCCGCCGTTGCGCCGGGTTTGCCGCTGCCGGGCGTCGATGACCTGGGCCCGCAGGGTGGCGGAGTCGGTGCCCCGGGCGGCCCCGGTGAGCTGCGCGTATGGCACGGGCGGGACTTCAATATGGATGTCCACCCGGTCGATCAACGGCCCCGATAGCTTGGCGAGGTACCGGTCCATCGACCGCTGGCTTACCTCGTCGGTGGGCTTGTCGCCTTTGGGCGTCGGGTTCATCGCCGCCACGAGCATGAACCGCGCGGGGAAGCGGATCGACCCGTGGGCCCGGGCGATGGTGACGCAGTGGTCTTCTAAAGGTTGCCGCAAGGTTTCGAGGACCGCCCGGGGGAACTCGGGCATCTCGTCGAGAAACAGCACCCCATGGTGGGCCAGCGAGACCTCGCCGGGCCGGGGGATCGTGCCGCCGCCGACCACCGCCACGGGGCTCGCGGTGTGGTGAGGGCTGCGCACCGGCCGGGCGGTCATCAGCGAAGCGCCCCGCGGCACCTGTCCGATCGACGAATAGATCCGCGTGACTTCCAACGCCTCATCCCGCGACAACGGCGGCAGGATCCCCGGCAGCGCCCGGGCACACATGCTCTTGCCGGTCCCCGCGGGCCCGATCATTAGGATGTTGTGGCCGCCCGCCGCGGCGATGGTCAACGCCCGCTTGACGCCTTCCTGCCCGCGTACCTCGGCGAAGTCGATCGCGGCCTGGGCTTTGGCCAAATCATGGGTGACGTCTGCCGGGCCCAGCGCTTCGATCTCGTGGCTGCCGTTGAGAAAGCCCACGACACTCGCCAGCGAGTCGGCGGGGTAGACCTCAACGCCCTCGACCGCCGCGGCTTCCTCGGCGTTATCGGTGGGCACCATCACCCCTTCGATCCCCATCTGCCGGGCGAGCAGCGCGAGGTTGATCACGCCGTGGATCGGCCGGAGTCGGCCGTCCAACGCCAGTTCGCCGGCAAACAACAGCCGCTGATGCCGATCGGTCTGGATCGCCTGCGCCGCCAGCAACAACCCCACCGCGATCGGCAGGTCGTACACCGGCCCGCTCTTGGGCACATCCGCCGGGGCCAGATTCACCAGCAACCGCGCTAGTGGAAACGGATACCCCGAATTGGTCATCGCCGACCGCACCCGCTCGACCGACTCCTTGACGGCCGTGTCGGGCAACCCCACGATCGTGGTCTTGGGAAACCCGCCCTCCGCGACATCCACTTCGACCTCGCAGGCCAACGGATCGATCCCCCGCAGTACAAAACTATGGACTTGGGCAAGCACCTCCGAAAGATACCGATCATCCGCGGCGGCTGCATCTTTAGGTCCCTCATCGTTTACCGAAGACAGAACCGCGGGACGCAACCGTAGGTTTGTCCCGGGTTAAGTCGTGGTATGCCGGCGGGCGGGCTAAATCTTGATGCGATCACGGAGGTTAGGAGGCACGGAGACACGGAGGAAGGCCGCCAATGCCATCTTGGTTTATACATGGCTCTTTATGGCCGTCGTCAGATTTAAATCCTTGATGGTTCAAGCACGGTAACCGAGTTGAGGAGGGTTGAGTCAGGCTCCGCCAAGCGGTCGGCCTAAACCCAGCCGCGTGGTCGGTCGATGAATCGGTGACGGCCCGCCGCGGCGACGCAGCGGTGACCGCCCCGATCCGACGCCCCCTCCGAGCGATTTCATGGCTTTTGGTAAACCCCGCACCCGGTTGTCTCCCATCGCCATCGACTTTGGTGCCGACAGCCTCAAGCTTTTGCAGATCGTGCCGGGCGACCCGCCCGAACTCGTGGCCTTGGGTTCGACCACCGTGCCCGAGGCGGCGCGGACGGATTACAACGCCCGCCAGGAATTTCTCGCCGACGCCTTGCCGTCGCTGCTGCGTCGTCACCCGTTCAAAAACCGCCGGGTGATGCTCTCCACGCCGGCCTCCCAGACGTTGGTCAACAACCTGTTGATCAACCGCTGCGAAGATAAGGAGATCAACGGCCAAGTCGATGTAGCGCTGCGTGAACGGCTGGGCATTGAGCCGAGCCGGATGGTGATCCGCAACTTCCCGGCCTGCGAGGTCTACCGCGACGATCGGCCGATGCGGGAGGTCATCACGTTTGCCGCGGGCCGAGACATCATCATGCGGTACATCGAGTTGATGAACCGGCTGAAGCTGGAAGTGGACGGGATGCACTGCGAGGCGTCCTGCACGCTCAACGCGTTCAAATATCTTTCGGCCAACCGGACGCCGGCGGACCGCGACCGGGTGACGGGCTACGTCGATCTCGGGGCCGCCACTAGCAAAATCATTATCGCCCGCGGCCAGACCATGATGCTTGCCAAAACCGTCCATGCCGGCGGGGACCAGCGGACCAAAGCACTGGCCTTGCGGCAGGAGATCGGGTTTGCCGAAGCCCGGCTGGCCCGCGTCGCGGAGATGTCCGGCCACGCCCGCCAGGCCTCCACCTCCACCGGCGCTGGTGTCGACACCGCCACCCTCCCGGCGTCGACAGCCCGCGGCGCCCCGCCCCGGGGTGAGGTCGGCGACGAAACCTGCGAACACCTCATCGACGAATTGCGGATGACCTTCCGCCATCACGAAACCCGTCACCCCGATCAGCCCATCGAAAAACTGATCTTTATCGGCGGCGAAGCCAATCACCTCGACACCTGTTGCCGACTTGCCCGGGCGGTCAACGTCCCCGCGCAGCTAGGCGACCCGTTTGCCCGCCTCTCGCGGGTCAATGCCCCCACGACCGGCGGCGGCGGGGGGGTGGACCTTTCTCAGCCCCAGCCGGGTTGGACCGTCGCGCTGGGGCTTTGCTTAAGTGACGCCAACCTCTGACCGAAGCCAGTAGCGGTTCTCCGTTTTTTTTAGTTCCTGTTCGGCGTTGCTCCGAACCATGCTTTTGCCTTCCTCACCATCAAACCTTCCGCGATCTGGACACCGTCATGGCCGATAATCACAGCTTCCTGCCCGAAGATTACCTGGATAAGAAGATCGCCCGGCGGACGAACGTCATTTTCGTCAGCCTGTTTGCGGTCGTGCTCACGGCCGTGGTCGCCGCGGACTTTGTCCAGCGCCGCCAGGACGCCCAACAGATCGAAAAACTGGCGGAACACAACGCCCAGTTCGAATCGATGCAGCGGCAGTTTGAGCAGATCGAAGAACTCAAGGCCAAAGAGGCCGAGATCAAAAACAAGGCCAACGTGACCGCGACCCTCAAGGACACCGTGCTCAAAAGCCTGGTGTTTTCCGAACTGATCAACGTCATGCCCGCCACGCTTCGGCTGACGGACCTGGACCTGCAAACCAAGGCCGCCCAAAACGACCGGCCCACCGCCCGCACCAGCGTGCAACGCGAAAAACTCCGGCAAAAAGCCACCGGCGCACCCCGAGGTGCAGATCGTCCCCACCGTCGTGGACATGCGGCTGATCGGCCTGGCGCCGACCGACGTGGAAATCTCCGAATACATCGGAGCCCTCAACGCCCACCCGATGTTCAACCGCGTGAGCCTGGCCTTCGTCGAAGAAACCAAAGACCGCGAAACCACCATGCGTAAGTTCCAGATCGACCTGGCGCTGGACCGCGACTTCGACGCCGCACGTTTCAGCCCACCCGGGCCGACCGCGGCCTGCAGGTGGACCCCATGGGCGACACCCTGCAGATCGACGCCAACGGCGAAATGGTCCGTCCCACCCAAACCCTCGGCAGCGTCGATACGCAGTGACCCCCGCCGATCAATTGGCACCGGCCCTTTACGGCGTGCATGCGTCACGCCCGAACGGTCATTCGACGTCTTCAGATTCGCTTGCCCTTGAACCTTTGCTCCCCCCACGGCTATGCCGGAGATACCGCCATGCAATTTGGAATCCGAGAACTCGTCTTCGTTCTGATCCTGCTGGCCATCCCCGGGGCGTGGTACATGGCCGTGGCCCAGCCGCGGGAGGTGCTCAAGTCCGAGCGGGCGACCGAGATCAACGAGCGGATCCAGCAGATCGCCGAGGTCTCGGCCGCGACCGCCGACGTCGAAGATGTCGAGGCGGAGATTCAGAAGCTGCAGAACGCCATCGCCCACTTTCAGAACCAGCTGCCCAGCAACCGCGAGATCGAAACGCTGCTGCGGGAAGTCTGGGACCTGGCGGGCGAACACGAGCTGAACGCCAAGAGTGTCCGGCCCGACCAGATCGTGCCGGCCGCCCAGTACGCCGAACTACCGATCCGCATGGAGATCGTGGGCGACTTCGACGGTTTCTACAACTTTATCCGGGATATCGAAAAGCTGCCCCGCATCACCCGGATGCCCCGTATCAAAGTCCAGCGTGAAAACAGACGATGACGGGGCGTGGTCAAGGCCAGCATGACGCTGAGCATCTTCTTCGAAGGCGACGACGCTTCCCCTTCATAAACCGGCGTTTATCGCTCCGAAGACCTTGATCCATGTTGCCCCCGCACGCGGCCGAACCCGAAAGAAAACCGATGAAAGAATTCGATAGTTTTGACAGTCCGAGACCAAGAGGGCGAAGGCTTTGATCAACCCCAGAGTATGTCGCTGATGGGCGGCATCGCCGGCGGCGGGGCGTTGCCGGGGCCTGAGGTTATGGCAACGACCATGCCGGGGAAAAGAAGCGGCTGACCCAGCAGTCGTTCATGATCGGCGCTGATCGTGACGGTCGTCGCCTTCGGCGTGCTGGTGGGCATGCGGATGACCACCAGCGGGGCCGAAGCCGCCGCGGTCTCGCCGGAGACCCAGCAGTTCATGGCCGACTTTCAGAGCCGCATCGCCAACCTCGACAAGATGGACCCCGACGATCCGCTGAACCCCGCCAACATCAAGTCGATGTTCGAGAGCACCGCGTCGATCGTCGCGGCCATCGAGGACGACCCGACCGTCAAGCAGGTGCCCCTCGACCAGGTGCAGATGAACCCGTTCACACCGGTGCACGCGAAGAAGGTCGTCGAGGTGGAGATCGTCGACAACATCGAGGCCCAGCGGTCGGCGCGACTGCGTGAACTTTACGGCGAACTGGCACGGGTGGAAGTGCAGAGCCTGGTCGGCGGCAACCGGGCCCGGGCGTTCATCGGCGGAGATCTTTACAAGGTCGGCGACACGCTGGGCAGCTTCACGGTGGTGAGCATCGACAACCGCAAGGTCGTCTTCGACGTGCCGGACTTCGAGCTGCGTGACGACGAGACCGCCGTTTGCTCCTGGGCATGTCCCGGCGGCGTTGACCGTCGATCGGCCGTCGACCGAGGGGCGGGTGGAGAGAGAACGCCGGGGTCCATAGCGACCACGGGGCGGAAGAGCGATGGAAGACTTATGCAAACGATCACAACCCCGACAATCCGGCCCACCTGCCCGTCCCGCCGCCTCGGTGGGCCTGACGGACCTCTGGCGGCCCGCCGACCACCGCCGTCGCGGTGATCCGCGACCTGGGCAAGGCGCTCGAGGCCAACGGCAGCGATCAATGCACGCCCAGCTAGTCACCGCCCGCGGCGTGGCGGAGAAGTCGCCCGGCAAGCCGCTGGCGGACATCTTCTTCGAGATGGGCAGTCGACGAGGTCGATGTCCAGCAGACCGTCGCGACCCGGCTCGCACATGCGCCTTCGAGCGGATCGACCCGCAGAAACTCGAAGCGATCGAAGTACATCAACCGCCTTGGGCTTGCCGTACTGCCAGGAGCACGGCGTCATGCCGCTGCGGTACGTGGGCAACCGCGCTCGTGGTCGGCGTGGTCCAGGTCGACGACCTGGTGCTGCTCGACGAGCTGCGCCACAAGATCGGCCAATCGATTAAGCCCGTGGTCGTCACCCGGGCGACATCGACAGCGGTCGTCGAAGCGCAGAAAGCCGACGAGTCGCAACGACACCGCCGTATCGATGGACGAGGTGCTTGAGGGCATCGACGAGGACGACGTCGAGGTTGTCGAAGACAACAACGAGGACCTGGACCTCGAAAAGATGGCGGGCGAATCGCCGGTCATTCGTTATGTCAACTACCTGATTTTCAACGCGGTCAAAGAAGGTGCGTCGCGACATCCACATCGAGCCGCAGGAGAAGAAGCTGCGCGTCCGCTACCGCATCGACGGGCTGATGTTCGACGCGACCAGCCCGCCGAACCAGCATGCGGTCGGCGATCATTTCCCGCATTAAGATCATGGCGAACCTCGACATCGCCGAGCGACGCCTGCCGCAGGACGGCCGCATCCGCGCGATGGTGCACGGCCGCAAGCTCGACCTGCGTGTCTCGACCCTGCCCATGGTCAGCGGCGAAAAATGCGTCATGCGTATCCTCGATACGCGATCGATCCAGGTCGATCTCGACGACCTGGGCATGGGCGAAGATTCGCTGCAGATCTGGAAGCACCAGATCAATCAGCCCCACGGCATCGTGCTGGTCACCGGGCCCACCGGCTCGGGCAAGACCACCACGCTCTACGCCTCGCTCAATAAGATGGACCGCGAGAAGCTCAACATCTCCACGGCCGAAGACCCGGTCGAGTACCACCTCAACGGCATCAACCAGACCCAGACCCACGCGAAGATCGGCATGACCTTCGCCGCCGCGCTGCGTGCGCTGCTGCGGCAGGACCCCGACGTGATCATGGTCGGCGAAATCCGCGACACCGAAACCGCCAAGACCGCGATCGAGGCGTCGCTCACCGGCCACCTCGTGCTCAGCACGCTGCACACCAACGACGCCCCCTCGGCGATCACCCGGCTGATCAACATCGGCGTCGAGCCTTACCTCATCGGCTCGGCGATCAACGGCGTGCTCGCCCAGCGGCTGGTCCGCAAGATCTGCGAACACTGCAAAGACTCAGCCAAGCCGACCGACACCGATGGCCGACCACCTGGCGATGCAGGGCATCGCCCTGGATCAGGTCTTCGACGGCGACGGCTGCGACAAATGCCGGGGCACCGGCTACTCCGGCCGACTGGGTCTGTACGAATTGCTGGTCGCTCAACGACAGGCTCCGCGACCGGATCGCGAGCAACCCCAACGTCACCGAGTTTCGCCGGGTGTGCGTGGAGTGCGGCATGGTGACGCTGCGGGCCGACGGCTTCAAGAAGGTCGCCGAAGGCCGTACGACCGTCGACGAAGTCCTGCGGGTTACCGAGTCGTAAAAACTTGTGGATTGACCCATCAGAAGCTGACGACCTGAAGCAAGCGGGCTACGCTGTGCTGCATCAGTTTCATCGACGTGAAAGAGCCCTCTCACCCGTTTGCCCGGGCGACAGGCCAAGGCCGAGCGGGCGCGTCAAATTTAGTAAAATAGGCAACGCCCCGGATCGCCCGGGATGTGGTATGCTCCCGGTCATCCGGAACGTGCCACACGATTATCGTGTGGCATCCCCCCCCCGGAAAGCCCTTCCGAATCGGCGGCGTCGATGTGACGGCCGGCGATGATCGGTCACCATCCGGATGCTTTCCAAAAACTACCCCGCTTGCCTCAGTCTGACCGATAAACCCACCACCGGCTTGATCTGTTCGCGTCCCGGAGGATGACGCATCGACCACCCCGGCCCCGCCTCATCGGCGTGCATCCGCACCCGGTATATACAAAAACACAGCTATAACAACAGTTTAATCAATTTCGTCGACGCTCGATCAGGGGAGTCCTTTCGAACCGTGAAACTTCACGGGTCTCGGCAGGATAGGCGTCCCAACTCACGGTCGCCGCGGGGTTTGCCCCCGGCAAACCCCCCGTCACGCTTCTTTTCAATCACTGGAAGGCCCCGCCGCATGATGCCACGTGTACCCCGTCTCTTTATCCCCGCCCTCGCGGCCGTTTTTCTGGCCGCCCCCGCGGTCACCCAAGAAATTTCGGTCCAGGTCACCCCCGAAAACGACGTGGTCGTCACCTCGGGCTTTGAGCTCGAGCAGGTCGCCAGCGGGCAAGATAGCTCCGGGACTTCGGCCGACACCTCCCGGATGACGGTGATCTTCCCCGAGCAAAAGCCCGCGGTCTACGAACTCGAATCCGAAGAAGACTACGTCCTGATCGTGGACGGTTGGCTGCCCGACGGGGCCGACATCCTTCTCCAGGCCACCCGGACCAACACCGGCGAGACGATCGAAGACTTCGAACACGTCATCCGCGGCGGCGACTGGCTGATCGACGCCAAGTTCATGAACGAGCTGCCCGCCGGCGAGGTCACCCTCTCCGCCACGCTCCGCACCCCCGATCGCCGCGACGCGATCGTGACCCATCCGTTCTACGTCCTGGAACCCAACGTCCTGGCGGGCGACCTGGAACGCGACTGGTTTGACTGGGAGCTCGAAGAGCTCGACGTCAACCGCGACGGCACCTACGAGCCCGGCGAAGGATTTATGTCCTTTGACCCTCCCGCCGACGCCCGGGTCTACTACATCAGCGCCTCCGGCAGCGACGCCAACGACGGGCTCAGCCCCGCCAGCCCGCTCCGCAGCCTCCGCAAGGGTTACGAAAAACTGCGTGACGATTCCGCGGACTGGCTGCTGCTCAAAGCCGGCGATACCTTTGAAGGCAGCTTCGGGGTCTGGGCTAAGTCCGGCCGAACCCCGCAGGAACCGCTGCACGTCGGGGTCTACGGCGAAGGCGATCGCCCGCTGGTCCTGACCCAGGGCGGCACCTTCTGGCGCGGCTTTTCGGGCACCTACAACGTCCGCATCGACGGCATCCACGCCCTCGCCGACGCCCGGCTGGGCCGATCCGCCCAGGACATCGTCTGGCACGAAGCCGGCATGAGCCTCATCGGCACCGGGGGCAACATCCTCGTGCACGACGTCAAACTCGAAGGCTTCACCACCGGCATCGTCTTCCAGGGCTTCGCCGGCGGCGTGCTCCGCAATGTCGCGTTCTACCGCACCATCGTCAACAACTCCTTCGGCCACTGGGACCCCGCCATCGGCAGCCACAGCCAGGGCATCTACGCCGACATGTGCGACAACCTTCAGTTTGTCGAATGCACCTTCGACCGCAACGGCTGGAACCCCACCCTCACCGACGCGGTCCGCACCAAATACAACCACAACCTTTATATCCAGGACACCTGCACCAACGTCGTGGTCAAACGCAGCGTGATCACCCGCGGGGCTTCCCACGGCCTGCAACTCCGCCCCGGCGGCGACGTCATCGACAACCTCTTCGCCCGAAACGCCCTGGGCTTTTTCGTCCAGGAAAACGAATCGACGATCATCGACAACGTCGTGATGGAATCCGACGACATCAACTCGTACGACATCCGCGGCCACGGCATCCTGGTGAATCCGACTGTGGACGCCACGGTGGCTAACAACATCGTGACCAACAAGGTCGGCCGGGCCGGCTGGATGCCCGCCATCGAAACCACCTGGACCCGGTACCTCTCGGACCTGCCCAGTTTCAATGTGCATATGCACGACAACGTCGTCTGGGACTGGAATATGGACGTGCCCCACAATCCGATCAACGTCGATCCGGCAACGAACATCACCCGCTACAACAACACGGTCGACGGCGTGGTCACCGAAACCGGCGTTCGGGTGACCTACAAGAACCCCAACGTCGGCTTTGAAGCTTATGTGGAGGGCGGCCTGTCGGAGTTTCTCAAGAACGCCGTCACCCGCCGCCGCGGCGAATGGGACGAAAAGTTCTCGGCCCCGAAGTTCAACGCCTACATGCGTGACGGCTTCTCCCCCGCCGCCGCGGCCAGCGACTATTGATCGATCCGTTTCGACAAAATACCTTTACACAGTAAAAAACCCCGGGCGATTGCCACGGGGTTTTTTCGTGTCATGATTTCAAATGCTTGACGGCATCGACGATTTGTCCGTGGACGACTCTTCCCGGAGTGCCGCAAGTTAAGATCATCTGATGCCCCATCGCTCTCAACCTGCCCCAGGAAAAGTGACGGCAACGCCCGCCGATCCGACCGCCCCATTGACCACGCTCAGCCTGCCGATCCGGGTGCGGTACCAGGAGTGCGACCCGATGAATGTCGCCCACCATTCGGTTTACCCCGTGTGGTTGGAGATGGCCCGCACCGAACTGCTGCGTCAGCGGGGTCGAACCTACCGCGACCTCGAAGCGGCGGGGGTGTTTCTCGTCGTGGCCAAGCTTGCGATCCGCTACCGACGCCCGGCCCTGTACGACGACCAACTGACGGTCCAAGTGACCAGCCTCCCCACCGCCGGCGTGAAGCTCGAGCACACCTACATCATCCGCCGCGGTGTCGATACGCACGGGCAGGGCAGCGAGGTTATCGCCAAAGCCGACACGACCCTCGCCTGCGTCGACCGCGACGGGAAGCTTCGGCCCGTGCCCCGGGACATCTTGTCCGCCGCGTCGGGCAACGCTGATTCGTGAACTAATCCTTGACCCGGAGCGGTCGCGGGGATTTAATAGAGCACTGACCGATGCAACGTCGGACTATTTCTATTTGCCTTTTTCCGGCGGAGCCGTCCCGAGCCCGCGATGACCCAAACTCAAATACAATGACCTGCCGACCCGTCGGCGGTTGGTTGGATGACCGCCGTCCGACATGCCGAGGCGTAACCGCCCGTATCCCGAACTTTTTGATGACTTACAGAGTAGAACTCTGACACCCGCCCGGAGACGCAACCAATGGCCAAGAAGAATGAAGCGTGGGGCGTTGACGTGGGGGCCAACGCCATCAAGGCCGTCAAGCTGGTCCGGGCCGGCGGCGACGTGCGGGTTGAGGAGTTCGAGGTCCTGCCGTTCAAGCAGGTGCTCACCACCCCCGACATCGATGTCGATCAGACCATTCAGGTCCAGCTCGACGCGCTCATGCAGAAGCACGAGATGGACAAGGCCCGCGTGGTCGTGTCCGTGCCTGGCAACATGGCCTTCGCGCGGTTTGCGAAGCTCCCGCCGGTCGAGCCCAAGAAGATCCCCGACATCGTCAAGTTCGAGGCCGCCCAGCAGATCCCCTTCCCCATCGAGCAGGTCGAATGGGACTACCAGGTCTTTCAACAGGAAGACTCGCCGGACGTCGAGGTGGGCATCTTCGCGATCACCAAAGAGCGGGTGATGCAGTATCTGGCAAACTACCGCGCGGTCGATATGAAAGTCGATTCGCTGACCCTCTCGCCCCTGGCGGTCTACAACACGTTTTTCTACGACCGCGACGGCGGCGACGGCGCGATCTACATGGATATCGGCACCGTCTCGACCGACGTGATCATCGTCGAGGACGGCGGCATCTGGCTACGTACCCTGCCCATCGGCGGCAACAACTTCACCGAAGCGCTCGTCAAGCAATTCAAGATCAGTTTCCCCAAGGCCGAGAAGCTTAAACGCGAAGCCGCGACCAGCAAATACGCCAAGCAGATCTTCCAGGCCATGCGGGCGGTCTTCGCCGATCTGGTGCAGGAAGTGCAGCGGTCGCTGGGCTTTTATCAATCGCTCAACCGCGACTCGAATCTGACCAAGCTCGTGGGCGTGGGCTCGACGTTCCGTCTGCCGGGCTTGCAAAAGTTCCTCAAACAGCAGCTGCAGCTCGAAGTGATCCGCCCCGATTCGTACAAACGCATCGGCGTCATGGACGGCAAACGGGAGTCCGATTTCTCCCACCATGCGCTGAACATGGCCACGGCCCTGGGGCTCGGCGCTCCAGGGGCTCGGCGAAGAAAAAGTCTCGGCCAATATCCTGCCGACCCACGTCCTGGCCTCCCGCATGTGGCGGGCCAAACAGCCGTGGATCGCCGCCAGCGCCGCCTGCTTCGTCGCCGCCGCGGGTCTGGTTGCCGTCAAGCATTTCACCGACAAGAGCCTGATCGACGAGAACCTCGCGGGCATCCAATCTGAGATCCAGCCGATCCTCAGCCAGGCACGCGCCAAGGCTTCAAACTGGTCGGAGATTCAGCAAAGCTCCGATCCTCGGCAATTTATCACCAACATCCGCCGCACCCTCGATCACCGCAACATCTGGGCGGGTTTGACCGAAGACATCGATCGCGCCGCCCTGGCGATGCAGCCGCAGGATGCGCTGCTGGCCAACGACTATGCCGCGCAGAAAGCCATCCCCCGCAGCCAGCGCCAGCGCGTCTTCATCAATTCGGTGACCTCGACCTACGTCCCGACCCTCGCCGACGGCCAGCAGCCGCCCACCACGTTGGAAGATGCCGCCACCGCCAACATCCCCGTCGATCAATGGTTCGGCGAAGATAACGCCCCGCACTTCGTCCTGCGAATCGAGGGGACCACCCCCCTCAACTCGGCCGACACCCAACTGGACCAACGCTTCCTGCAGTGGTTCCGCGACAACGCCGACCAGGAAGGTCGGCCCTACAAATTCGTCTTCAAATCCGGCGTCAACCCGCTCAAATCGCTGGACAAGGTCGGGTTGAACGGCACGCAGAACTCCGGCTTAAACGGCGGTGGATTCCGGGGTGGCTACGGCAACACCCCGCCCCGTCGATCCACCGGCAATTTCGGTAACCCCGACCCCGGCAACTACGGTGGCTTCGGCCAAACGGGCGGCCGCGGCGTGACCGCCTCCACCAACGTCGAAGAACTTCTGCCTCTCCGACCGCTGGCGGACGAAGATCAACGTGAAGACTGGAAGTTCGTCGTTGAATTGCAAGTCCAACTCAAATCGCCGCAGGACGCCCGGCCCCGCGTCGATCCGACACCCTCCGATACGCCTCCCGTCGAAGCCGGCTCTCCCGCCGAGGACACGCCGCCCGCTTCGCCCACTGCCGGCCCCGTCGCCGTCCCGGACCCTAACGTCGAAACCATCAAGCTTGCCCGAGCCAACGGCCGTGCGGAGGTCAACCCGTGAAAAACATCATCGCCTGGATCAAGACCAACCCCATCTCCGTCGCCTCGTTTCTCACCATGCTGGTGGCGACCGGCGTGATTGCTTACTTCTTGCTCGTGGCCAACCCCGCCCTCCGCGAACGCGCCGCCGAGCAACCCACCAAAGACCTCAACGACATCAAGCGCTTCGCCAGCCAGTCCGTCGAGGTCCCACCCAAGAACGCCGACGATCCCCCCGAGCGGCACAGCGGCGTGACCATCAACGACCACTTCCTCCAGGTGATCAGCACGATCTACGGCGATCTGAATCGCGAATCCGACGAAATCTCCGCCCGCGCGCTCGAAATCAATGAACCCGGCCACCCGCCGCTCCTCCCGGGCCTCTTCCCCGATGTGCCCACCGGCGAACGCTTCCGCGCCCAGACGGTCTACGTCACCGCCCTCGACGGCCTGCTCGGCGGCCCGCAAAAAGCCGAAGCGGTGGCCCAAAGCACCGGCTTGCAAATCCCCTATCTCAACGCCGGCCTCCCGCTGACCCGCGAAGCGCTGCAACGTCAGGTTGACGAAGCCGCCGCGGCGATGCGCCGGATCAGCAGCGAAGTCCTCACCGAGGACCAAATGAAATCGCAGCAGGCCGAGCAAAGTCGCGAATTGATGAACGCCCTGCTTATCCACGCGAAAACGCTCAATATTTACGCCCAGCCCAACCTCGGCAACCCTCGGCAACCCTTCCCCGACTTCCCCCTGCAGGTGGCGTCGCTGGGTGCTTCGCCCAACTCGCCCCAGCCCGCCGCGATCTGGGAAGGCCAACTGGAACTCTGGATCCTGCAGGACATCGTCCGGGCGATCGGCATCGCCAACGACGTGCAAAACCTCAAAAATTACGGCACCGACGCCAGCGGCGAGCCCATCAACTCCAGCGTGCTCAACGCCCCGATCAAACGGCTCATCCGGGCGGAAGTCTTGCCCGGTTACGTCGGGCTCCACACCCTCGGCGGCACCAACCTGGTCGCCGACACGCAGGGCACCACCGGCGGCGTCAAGACCCCGGGCCAGGCGGGATACGGCCCGCCCGCGGGCGGCAAGATGACCGATGGCTCGCGCGACGTCCCTATCGCCGACAATTACGTCTTCAGCCCCACCGGACGCAGCACCAATCAGGTGTACGACACCCGGCACGTCCGGCTGATCATGCACGCCGATTACCAGCGTCTGCCCGAATTCTTCAACGTGCTGGCCCAGGTCAACCTCATGACCGTGGTTAACATGCGGATCAAACAGATCGACGAGTACGAGCTGCTCAAGCAGCAATATATGTACGGCCAAGGCGATGTCGTCGAAGTCGACATGATCATCGAAACCCTCTGGCTGCGGGAATGGACCGCCGACATGATGCCCGAAACCGTCAAACAATACGTGGGCCTGGTGGCACCGCCCGCCGATGCCACCGGCGGTGCCGGCGGATTCAACGGCGACCCCGGCTTCGGCCAGGGCTACGGCCAAAACTACAGCGACCCGGGGTACGGCGGCGGTCAAAACTACGGCGGACCGGGTCAAAATCCCGAGTACTAAACCGCTCTGCCCTCGATCTCCAGTCCGCGTCGCCTCCGTCGACGCTGACGCAAGAATCTTCTGCACCCTTAATCTCTGAGCTGACGATGAAAAATAAAGATTTTGGTTTCTTCCAGCTGCACGCCGAAAAAATCGCGCTGGGTGCCGGGCTGGCCGTCCTGATCGGAATCGGCGCCACCCAGTTCCTGCTGGGGGGGCCCAACCAGATCGAGATCAACAATCGCCAGATTGCTCCGAACGAGATCAAGGACACCGTCGTCTCGGAAGCCCAGCGGCTGAAACGCTCATTGAATGCCGACTCCGCCATCGAGCCCCGCGAGATCCCCGACTACGCCCGGTCGTTCGTGAGTCTTTACACGCTGCCGGTCGCGACCGACCAATCGCTGACTCCCGTCGATCAGGTCGGCCTGGCGGACACTTGGGTCAAGGTGGTGCAACCCGAATACGACGAAAAAGTGCTGCCCGACGTGCCGATCGTCTCCGACGTTTTCGTGAAGTCCGGCCACGGCGTGCTCGATTCCATCAATGACAATCAAGTCTTCGCCATCCGCGAGATGCTCAACAACCCCGAGCCCGCAGATTTCCCCTACGTTTCAGTGCGCGGCAAGTTCTCGTTCGCCGAGTGGGTCGATCGGCTGCGATCCCCCGACATCCCGTCGGTCAGTCGCATTGAGGAAGGCCTCTGGGCCGACCGACTGGCGGTGACCGCCGTGCAACTGATCCGTGAAGAACTCGACCCGGCGACCGGTGAATGGGGCGGCCTCACCGAAATCGACCCGCTGCCCGGCCAGTACGCCATCCTTCCGGACACCGCCGGCACCCAGGCGATGGGCATGGACGAAGCGGAGCAGATGGAAGCCTCGCTGATTCAGAATCAGCCCGCTTTCCGCCGCCCCGCTTTCCCCCCTTTGGCCAACGGCCCCTGGACTCCGCCGAGCGCGACCGACCGTATCCTCACACCCGAAGACCTCAAGCGTCAGCGCGAAATCAGCGAAGAAATCACCAAACTCCAAAGGCAAATTGAGCGATTTACCGAAACCGAGCAGAATGCCGGCTCCCGCGGACAAGGGCAACGCTCGACTCGCGGAGCCGAGGATATGGGCTTCGATGACTTCTCCGGTGATGCGGGCGGCAGAGGCCGAGGGCAACGAGACCGGACCTCCCGCGGAGCGGGCAACGATAATCAGCCTACGCCGGAAGAGCGTCGCCTCCAACAGGCTTACGAGAAACTCGAAGCCGCCCAGCGTGAGATGGACGAGCTCCTCGGCGTCGAAGCCGACTCCTCAACCACCGTCAACCGTGGACAAGATTTTGACCCGTCGATGATGGGCGACCCGGGTGACTTTGGTAATTCCGGGTTTAGCCGTCCCGGCCGGGGCGGATTCAATGATCCGGGAATGAGCAACCGTGGCCGGGGTAACACCGCCGCGGATGTGCCCGAGGAGGTGCAGGTCTGGGCCCACGACCTGACCATCGAGCCCGGCAAAACCTACCGCTACAAACTCAAGGTCTACGTCCTCAACCCGCTGTTCCGCAACCCGCGGCTCAACGCCCGGCAGATCAAGGAAAACCGCACCCGTATATCCCTCGGCCCCGACGAGCAAGAACTCGCCGCCGCCGAGTGGTCACCGAAGGTCACCGTCGATCAAAACCACTATTTCTTCGTGACTTCCGGAAACCGCGATCAGAAACGCGCCGACTTCGAAGTGTGGACCATCTACGACGGCATGTGGCGTACCCAAGAATTCACCGAATACCCCGGCAACGAAATCGGGGAGGTCGCGGAGCTGGAGGGAGTCAGCGGACGGGTCCCGATGAACGTCGGCTCCATCATGCTCGACGTCGATTCGGTTTCCAACCCCAACGGTGGCGGCTCGGTGGTCCGCGTGTTGTACCTCGACGCCGATACCAATCAGATCCGCACCCGCTTGGTCGTGGAGGACAAAGTCGATACCGAACGCACCCGGCTGCAGCTCGAACGCGATCGGCAGAGTCAGCAACAAAACGTGCAGCTCGGAGCCGCCCGCTGATTGTTTGAAGTTTAGACGCGATTGCTGCTCCGGCAGCCGTGATGAGCGGCAACGGGGGCGAACGTAGCGGCCGGGTTAACGCGAGAAAAAATTGTTTCCCGAGTTACAACGCGGGGTTCAACTTTAAGTTCACACACCGCGGACGCCGTAAACCGCGACCGCACACCAGCCGTTTCCGACGCGGTCGGTGAGGGGAAAACCGCGGACGACCGGTGGACCGACGGGGTACCCTTTGTCCATACACCGTTCGTGCCACACCTTGAGATCGTGATCGGCCACTTGCTGGGTGGCGGTAAACAACACCAGCAATAGCCCGCCGTGGCGGATGACGCCGTCGGACCAGATCTTCCTGATGTCTTTGGTTACCGGCTGCAGCAATTCGGCAGAGTAGCGGCGGAAAGGCCCTTCGCTTTCAAATTGGGCGACGGTTTTGATTTCTAACCAGTAAGCTGATTCCGCATCCGCGGCGGGGACGGCGTCGAACAGCGTGGATTTAACGTCCGGATCGCGGAGGGGCAGCCCGTCGCGGGTCAGCACCAGGTCGCAGCGTCGGCCCTCGGATTTCTTTTTCTTGTGTCTCTCGGCGGGATAACGCTGCTCGGGCCAGACGCCGTGCCCCTGCCCAATCAACGAGTCGGCGATCAGCGGGTGCAGGCCTAATTCATCCAGTCCGTCAAAACCGTAGACCGCCTGGTCCGTGTCGTCGGCCGCAGCGCGCTGAAGCAACCCGGCGGCGACCGCGTCGGCGATGTCGGCCGTGGACCACCGCATCAGCCCGGCCTCCGCGTCTTTCGGTCGGCAGAAATCAAGGCGACTAAGGTGTTGGGCGAATCTACCAACTCGTCAGCTCCCCGGTGATGGTTTCGACCAGGTCTTTGGTGGTCACCAGGCCCACCGACTTTCCGTTTTCTTGGACCACCGCCAGCCCCACGCCGTGCTGCTGAAACTGCTGCAGCGCTTGGCGCAGCGGCATGTCCGGCGTCACGATTTCGGCGGGCTGCATCAGCTGCGGTATCGGCGGGCATTCGCCCCGCGGATGCATCAGGACGTCGAAGACATCCACCACCCCCCGTACCCGGCCGTGGTCGTCGAGTACCGGAAACCGCGACCGGCTGCTGCGGTCGGCCATGTCCCAGAGCGTCAGCCCGGGGGTGTCTAACCGGACGCTGAGCACGTCGGACCACGGCACCATCTCTTGCTTTACCGTGCGGCTGCCCAGCCGCAAGACCCGGTCCGCGATCGCGGATTGCTCGTCGCTGAGCAGCCCCAGCCCCACGCCTTCGCGCACCAGCATCTCCACGCGGCGGCGGGGGGGGAAGGCGATCTCCCCGCCGGGCTGCCCCATCAACCGCAAAACCACCGCGTTAAACAGCCGCACCACGGGGACGACCCCGGTGTAGGTAAACAGCCAGCGCGAGGCGGAGAGCACGGGCGTGAGCGGCGGCATCAGCCGGTCGGCGTGTGCCGCCATCGTGTCTTTGGGCAGCGTCTCGCCGAAGACAAACAGCATCGGCGTCACGATCAGCGTGTTGAGCAGGATCGCTTGCCAGTCCGACAGCGCCGCGGCTTCCAGGAGCACCGCCAATCCCGCGGTGCCCAGGTAATTTGCCACGTTGTTGCCGATCAGCAGTGTGGCCAACAGCGTGGCGGATCGATCCAGATGACGACGCAGCGCCACGGCCTGCCGCATCCCGCGGTCCGCCAGCACCTGCAGACGCACCCGATTGATGGTGTACGCCCCGGTCTCCATCCCCGAATAAAGTGCCGAACCCGCGAAGCCGCAGAGCATCACACCGACCCATAACCAGATCTCGCCCTGGCTCATGCTTCACCCCGCTTGCTCGCGGTGGGCGATTCGAGTTCGATAATCACCGCTTCGATGCGGTGGCCGACTTTGCGGTCCACCGCGATCCGCACGTTGCCCAGATGGATGGCTTCGCCCACGTCCGGCACATGACCCAGCTGCGACATCACCAGGCCCCCGATCGTGCGGGCGGCCGACAACCGCCGGGCGGCTTCGATCTGTTGGTGGCGTCCGAAGGTGTCGGACCATTCGTGAACCGACAGGTCCGCATCGACCCGCCAACGCCCTGGGCCCAACGACTCGACGCTCACCTCGCCGCTGGACTCGTAGGCGCCCGGCAGGTCGCCGACCAGGTGCTCGACCAGGTCTTCGAGGGTGATGAGCCCGGCCGTGCCGCCGTACTCGTCCACCGCCATGGCAAAGGTCGTGCCGCTCTTGCGCAGGGCGATCAGCGTCTGGTCGGCACGCTGCAACTCCGGCACGAACTTAATGCCCCGCACCAGCTTCTCCAGTTCGGCGGAAGTTTTCGGCTCCGCCAACAACACCTGGCGTGAATAGACCAGCCCCACGACATTGTCGAGGTCGCCGCGGTAGGCGGGAATATGGCGCAGCCGGTGCTGGCGGATCAGCCCCATCAGTTCTCCGGGCGGCGCGTCGAGATCGACCGCGTGGATATCGACGCGCGGCACCATGAGGTGCCGGACCTTGAGTCGGCTGAGTTCGAGGACCTGTTCCAACACGCGTTGTTCGTTGTGATCGATCACGCCGTGCTGCCGGCTGAGGTGCAGCATCGATTCCATTTCTTCCGGCGACAATTCGGGCGGCGGCGTAGGCGGGGTCAACAACCGCGACAGGGGGGTGATGACCATCAGCGACGAGCTGATCCGGATGGGAGCCAGGACCCGATGCACCACCAGCATCGGCACGGCAATGACCCGGCAGAAAGTGTCGGGCATCCGCGAGGCGACCAGTTTCGGCAGCACCTCCCCGAAGAGAATAATCGTCAGCAGCGGGATCAGCGTGAGGACGATCAGCAGCACCGTGCCGACGCGCGGGGACTCTCCCGCCTTAATCAGCAGCACCGAGCTGACCACGAAGTACAGCACGTTGACGGTCATGTTGCCCAGCAGCAGCGTGATCAGCAGCCCGCGTGTCTCGGCCAACAGGGTGATGATCGCTCGGGGGACCACGGCGTTGGACCGTTGCAGCCGGGCCCGCTGATGCCGGGTCAGGCTGAACAACGCCGTCTCGCTGCCGCTGAAAAACCCGCTGGCCACCAGCAGGCCCCCGAGCAGCATCAACATCAGGAGCACGGGGTAAGGCATGGGCAGATCGGAGCGACGAGGAAGCGGGGGGGCACGGCCCGGTAGTTTACGTCGGGGCGACACGGCCGCCCGAGGTTCCGCTTGCCGCGGTAGGCCGCCGCGCCGCATCTGCTAAAATCACCCGATGGCCAGCCCGCAGAACCCGATGCCCGAACCGATCCAGCGCAAGCCGGTGATCGGCATCACCATGGGTGAACCCGGGGGCATCGGCGCGGAGGTGATCGTCAAGGCTCTGGCGGACCCCGCGATCCGCCGGCTGGCGCGGTTCGTGATCTACGGCATGAACGAGCTCATCGCCTACGCGGCGGACCTGGCGGAAATCGAGCCGTTTTGGCACCGCCTGCAACATGACTCGCCCCGGGCAGAGTACGGCCTGGTCCACGACGTGGTCGTGCTGGACTACGACGAATACTCCCAGCTCACCGCCCGCAACTACGGCCCGAGCAAGCTCGGCGGCCAGGCGTCGATGAAGTTCCTCGACGACGCCATCGCCGCCGCCCGCCGCCCGATCGACGACGCGGGTATTGACGCGATCGTCACCGCGCCCATCTGCAAAGAATCCTGGAAGCTCGCCGGGTTCCGCTATCCCGGCCACACCGAACTGTTGCAGAAGCGAACTCGTGCCCGCCGCGCCGCGATGCTTTTTCATGCCGCCGGCGAGCCGGGCGACGACGGACAGCCCACCGAAAAAATCAACGTCGCCCTCGCCACCATCCACGTCCCGCTCATGGACGTTCGCAACCTGCTGACCATCGGCTGCGTGTTTGACCCCATCGACCTGGGCCACCAGGCGATGCAACGCCTGGGGGTCGTGAACCCCAAGATCGCGGTCTGCGGGCTCAACCCCCATGCCGGGGAAAACGGCCAGTTCGGGGACGAGGAAGCCCGCGTCATTCGGCCCGCCGTGGAGATGGCCCGTCAGGCGGGGATCCAGGTCGATGGTCCGTTCCCCGCCGACACGCTTTTCACCCCCCGGCGCCGCCGCGACTACGACCTGATCGTCGCGATGTACCACGACCAGGGGTTGATCCCCGTGAAGATGCTGGCGTTCGACGACGCGGTCAACGTGACCCTGGGCCTGCCGCTGATCCGCACGAGCGTCGACCACGGCACCGCGTTCGATCTGGTGGGCAAGAACAAAGCCCACCCCGGCTCGATGAAGTCCGCCATCCGGCTGGCGGTCCGCATGGCCGGCGGCCAGGCCAACGCCCACGCCCGCCGCGCCGCGGTGTAACCACCGACCTACCGAAAATCAGCACGCTCGGAATCGGCGTCGGACCGCATCACTCGCGTCGGCCACGCCACCCGGCCGTTGGCGTCGATGTACCGTTGCTGCCCATCGACTTCCACCGACGCGAGGCCGTGCTCGTGGGGCCAGGCGGTGTCGTATTGCGGGTCGATCACGTATTGCCCGTCGGGGTTGATGTAGCCCCAGGCGATCCCGTTGCTCGCGGGGGCCAAGCCTTCGGAGAACGGCAGGGCCGCCGCGTATTTCGGTTGAATCACCCAGCGGCCCGACGGGTCGATGTACCCCCATTTGCCGTCCTTCTTTGCGGCACACCGGCCCTGGCTGAATCGCCCGACGCCTTCAAATTGTGGCCGAATACGCATCTCGCCGACGGTATCGATGAACCCCCAGCTTTTGCGGATCAGCACCCCCGCGAACCCTCCGCCAAAATCGTTGACCGCGTCGTAGGTCGGCTCGATGACCACCTCCCCGGCGGTGTCCATGAATCCGTACCGCTCGCCCTTCTTGAACCACGCCCGGCCGTCGTAAAAATCCCCGACCAACTCGAAGCCGTCGACCCCCTCGAAGCGCGGCAGGATCACCCACTTGCCTTGGCGATCGATGAAGCCCCACGCCCCGTTGGTCCGTGCTGCCGCCAGTCCGCCCCAAAACGGCCGGGCCGCCACGTCCCGCGAGAAGTCGGCGTCCAGCACGAACCGGGGCGTGATCGCCCACTTGCCGTCGGCCTGCAGGTAGCCCGCCAGTCCGTCCTCCTCGACTAGGCCCAGCCCGTGAAATAAATCCGCGTGGTCAAACCGCGCGGGAATCGCCACCTTCGCGTCGCGATCCAGGTAGCCCCATTGGCCCGACTCGGGGTCTTGAAACGGGAAAAAATCGCTCTTCTCCGCCGCCGCGGGCGGGGCGGACCCGCCCAGAAAAAACCACGCGGTGCCTCCCGCGATCAACAGCGATACCCCGGCGGTCAATAGCCACACCGACCACGACGATTCGGATTTTACCTGGGCCATGAATCAAGTCTAACGGGTCGCTTCCTGCAGCGCGATCAGCGCGTAGGCGGTGACCAGGCTTGCGTCCCCCTCCATCCACCGATCCGCCTCGTTGACCCACGACCCGTCGGCCCGTTGACGCGCCGCCAACTCGGCGATGAGCCGGTTGGCCCAGTCGATCCCGCGGGCGGCGGCGGGTAGTTCGTCGGGTTCGCGATCCGTCACCGGGTCGGTTGGATGGGTGGTGTACGTGGCCGAGGCCGGGACGGTGAGGGTCGAACTGCCCCACGCCGCGAGGGCCCGGGACTGGGCCATGTAGTAGTAGTACAAACCGTGGAGCTTGAGGTCTTCGGGCATCCCGGGGTTTTTCGCTAGCGTGTAGTTGTTTTGCAACCAGTCGATCGCGGTGATCACCCGCGGATCGTCGCGCGACAGGTCCGCGTACAGCAGGCTCTTAAACGCGGCGTAGGTCATCGACCCATAACCCCGCAGACCCGACACCGGCCGACCCGCCAGGGCTTCGTCCATCTGCCGGGGGTTGGCCTTGGACTCCGGCACGCCGACCAGGTCTTTGTTGATCGACGTGGCGTAGATGAAACTGCCGTCTTCCCGGAGTCGGCCCGGGCCGAAATAGTCGTTGCTCTCCACGCCCTGCAGCCGCGAGATGAACACGACGGCGTTTTGAAACGCCGGGTCGTCGCTGCGGAGTCCCGAGTCGCGGAGGCCTTGGAGCATGAATTGCAGATTCGACAGGTCGGGTCGGCCGTGTCGGCCGTAACCCACCCCGCCGAAAAAGGCGTGCTGCTCATCGATCACTTCGCCCGCCGGGGTGGTGTCCCCGACCGACCACTGCAGGCCCTTGAGGAAGGCCTGGGCGCCCGCACCGCGCGGGCGGATTCAGGGTTGCCGCGGACTTTGGATAGCGCCGAGAGCACGATCGACGTGTTGTAATTCGCCAGGATCCCCTCGGCCCCGTCGCGGATCGACCCGTCGTCCTGCACGCGATCCAGGAGATACGTCAATCCCGCGGCCACCGCGGGGTCGGATTCATCGAGCTGCGGCCGATCCAGCAGCACGCCCACCGCCATCCCGGTCACCGCGGGGCCGGGCTCGGGCATCCAGCTCCCGTCGTCGTTTTGCTGGGTGCGCAAAAACGCGATCCCCCGCTCGATCGTGGTTTCCGCCAGTGCCCGGTGTTCCTGGTCCAACCCGTGGGCGGGGGGGCAAGCCAGGCCCAGTAGCAACAGACTCGTGACCACAAAGAATCGATTTGCCGAGGTCCACATCATCTTTATCAAGAAAATCTCCTTCAGTCCGCTGCCTTGGTGCACACTAAAAGAATGTTACAAGCCCCGCGGCGACATCGGTTCCCACGGGTCGTGGTCGTCGAGATAGTCGTCGTCGTCCTCTTGGTCAAGGGCTGCCGCCTGGGCCGCGCGGACCGCCCGCAAGGCCCGGAACAACAACGCCGCCACCCCCGCGTTGAGCATAAAATTCAGCACCCCCGCCAGGCCGCCGCCCAGCAGTATCGGCAACGACAGCACCGTGCCGAGGCCCGCCAACCAGAGCAACGCGGTGGTCAACCACCGCGTGTGCCACAGTGCCCGCCACCCGCCGCGCCGCACCCCAAAAGCTAGTATCAACAACACCCCCGCGGGAAGGGTCGTCAGGGCGGCGACGAGGGCCGCGGCGGTGGGCATCACCGCTTGCATCTGCGGCAGCATGCCCGCGGGCAACTGCCCCCCCGGGTCCACCAGCTTGGCGAATTCCGCAGCGGAAACCCGGGTCAGTTGGGCCATCCCCGAGACACAGCAACCCGACAACAAAAAGACCAGGCCCGCCGCGATCCAGACCGCCCACGCCGCGCGTCGTGCCGGCGGATCCACAACATATTCGGGGTCCCATTCCATGGCCCCATCATACGCAGCCCTCCCGCCCCCCGTCCCCCCCGCTCGCTACCCCTTCGCCCCCCCCTTTATTCAAAGACCTTCATCCGTTGCGTCGGCAAAGAACCCGATTCAACCCAGCCAGTGGCGGCTCATCCAACGCAGCATGGCTTGGGCCTCGGTCCCGAACGCCATCACCAGCGTCACGCCGAAGATCGCCCACGACACCGCCAACACCCCCAGCCGTCGACGATCCAATCGACACGCCAGCCAGCTCAGCGCCGGCCCGCCGACCAGCAGCATCAGCCACGGCGCCAGCGAAACCTGCTGCACCCAGACCCACAGCGACTCGATCGCCCTCACCTTCGGCGGCTCCCAAATCGTGGTGATCGCCAGCGTCAGCAGCAGCCCACCCTGCAGGCTCACGACCGCGGCGGTCATCGCCCACGAGAGGCGGGGCCGAGGCGCGGCGGCAGGTTTGCGGTTGCCCTTGGAATTTCTGCGGGCCGCGTCGGCGCGGACGCTCCGGGGGGTGGCGGTGAGATTCATCATGCTCCAACTCTCGCATTCAGCCGACCGCGGATCGAGGTCCGATAGCCTTTACTTTCGCTCAATCCCGATTCGGGGGGGGTCGCGACGAATCTACCGGTTGCGCCGCGTCGCTTCACCCCGTGGGCCCGGTGGTCGATACAAAATCCGTGACCCGGCCCGTTAAGTTTTTTGAGTGATGTGGTGATGAGTGATCCTGCCTCCGCGACCGCGCCCGCCGATTTGCATGGTTCGAGCCGTGCGGAACCGGTATTTGATGTGGCGATCGTCGGCGGCGGCATCGTCGGCCTCGCCACGGCTTACCGTATCAGTCAGCGGCTGCCGGCGGTGCGGATCGTGCTGCTGGAAAAAGAATCCGAGCTCGCCCACCACCAAACCGGACACAACTCCGGGGTCCTGCACAGCGGCATTTATTACAAGCTCGGCTCGCTCAAGGCCACCAACTGCCGCGCGGGCAAGGCCGCGATGCAGCGGTTCTGCCAGGAGCACGGCATCCCGTTCAAACTCTGCGGCAAGGTGATCGTCGCCACCGAAGACGCCGAACGCCCCAAACTCCAAAGCATTTTTGAGCGGGGCCTGGCCAACGGGGTGGACTGTGCCATGATTTCCGCCGAGCGCTGCCGGGAGATCGAGCCCCACGCCCGGGCCGTCGCCGCGATCCACGTCCCGGAGGCGGGCATCGTGGACTACCGGCAGGTGTGTGTGAAGCTCGGCGAGTTGCTCACCGCCGCCGGCCATGAGGTACGCACCTCGACCCGCGTGACCGGGATCCGTCGGGCCGACGGCCACCCCCTGCTGGTCACCTCCGCCGGCGAGGTGCGGGCCCGGCTGCTGATCAACTGCGGCGGATTGCAGTGCGACCGCGTGACCCAGCTGGCGGGCGTGCGTCCCGCGGCGAAGATCATTCCCTTCCGCGGCGAGTACTTTGTTCTTAAACCCCACGCCCAGCATCTCTGCCGGACCTTGATCTACCCCGTGCCCGATCCGGCGTTTCCGTTTTTAGGCGTGCACTTCACGTCGATGATTCAGGGCGGGGTCGAGTGCGGGCCCAATGCCGTGCTCGCGCTGGGGCGCGAGTGCTACGGGAAATTCCAGGTGCATCCGCGCGACCTGTTCGAGTCGCTGACCTATCCCGGGTTTCTGAAAATGGCGGCGAAGCACTGGAAGATGGGGGCCGGCGAGGTGTGGCGGAGTTATTCCAAACGCGCCTTCGTCAAGGCGTTGCAACGGCTGATGCCCCAGATCACCGCGGCGGACCTGGTGCCCGGCCCGTCGGGCATCCGCGCCCAGGGGGTCACCGCCGACGGCGGGCTGGTCGATGACTTTCTGATCGACCAGGGCCCGGACATGATCCACGTCAACAACGCCCCGTCCCCCGCCGCCACCGCCAGTTTGAATATCGGCCGATTGATCACGGACCAAGTGGCGGAGAAGCTGCGCTAAGCCGCAAGCGGCCGCGCGACGCAACTTCGTTGACCGAAAATCACGAATTATAAAAGTTAGATCGTTCCCGACCAGTTGGCGGGGCAGAGCAGGACGGGCATGTCGGCCATGCGGATGATGTTGGCCGGCACGTCCCCGGCGATCAGGCGTTTGAGCACGCCTTTGCCGGTCAATCCCAGGACGATGAGGGTGCAGTCCCGAGCCTTGGCAGTGTTGAGAATCGCCTTGGCGGTGTCGTCGGAAAACAGCATGATGCCCTCGGTCGTGATGCCCGCGGCCCGGAGCTCGTCCACCAGCAGCTTGAGGGTTTGCTCGCCCCGCTGGGTCGCGTCGGATTCGTGTTCGTCCTCGTCCTGGAGGGTGGTGACGTGGGACACCAGCACCTGGGCGTCGAGCCGCTTAGCCATGTCCGCGAGCGGCCGGGCAAGCTTTTCACTGGCCCACGGCGACGACACGGCCACCAATATCTTGCTGCTGCTCAAAACCGCGACTCCTCGGCCACCTCGGCCCGTCGATAGGGTAGCGGCGGGGTGGGGCAGGGGCAACGACCGGCAGGGGGGCAGGGGGGGCAGGGGGGGCAGGGACGGGCGAAGTCTCAAGCGAACAGCACCGCCTCAGCCATCCAAGCCTATCCCCGCAGCGCCGCGGGTCTCAGCAGAAGTTCACCAACCCTCGCGAGCCCATGGGTCTCTCCCCATTGCAAACTTCGCACTTCCCCTCATCCCGCGCCTATCCTTCCCGCATGACCTCCAACGACCACCCGACACCCGCCACCCTCGGGCAACTTCGCCAGACCGACTACCGCTACCGCACCGTCAAGCAGGAACTGCGGGAAAACCTCATCGCCCGACTCCGGGCCGGCGGCGACGTTTTTCCCGGCATCCGCGGCTACGAAAACACCGTCCTGCCGCAGATCATCCACGCCATTTTTTCCCGCCACGACATGCTGTTCCTGGGGCTGAGGGGCCAGGCCAAGACCCGCATGATCCGCCTGCTGCCGACGCTGCTGGACGAGTGGTGCCCGATCATCGACGGCCTGGACATCCCCGACGACCCGTTGCAACCGATCACCAATCTGGGCAAGCGCGCCGTTACGGAAAAGGGCGACGACCTGCCGATCCGCTGGCTGTCGCGCAGCGAGCGGTTCCACGAAAAACTCGCCACGCCCGACGTGACCATCGCCGACCTCATCGGCGAGATCGACATCGTCAAGCATGCCGAGGGCCGGTACCTCTCCGACGAATCGACCATGCACTTCGGCCTGATCCCGCGGACCAACCGCGGCATCTTCGCGGTCAACGAACTGCCCGACCTCTCGCCCCGCATCCAGGTCGGTCTGTTTAACGTGCTCGAAGAGCGCGACATCCAGATCCGTGGCTACCCCATCCGCCTGGCCCTGGACCTGTCGCTGGTGTTCTCGGCCAACCCCGAGGACTACACCAACCGGGGCCGCATCGTGACGCCGCTCAAGGACCGCATCGGCACGGTGATCCGCACCCACTACCCCAAGACCGTCGGCGAGGCCATGCGCATCACCGGCGAAAACGCCTGGACCTCGCGCAACGGCGACCCGTCCAATCAGGGCCAGGGCGATCTCCCCGACGCGGGCATGCCCAAGGTCGTGATCCCCCCGTTCATGCACCGCATCATCGAGGAGGCCGTCGCCGCGGCCCGGACCTCGACGCACATCAACCAGGCGTCGGGGGTCAGTGTCCGCACGTCGATCTCCTGCGTGGAAAATCTGGTGAGCTCCGCCGAGCGCCGCGGACTGGTGACCGGCGAAGACCGGGTGGCGGTCCGCGTGTCGGACTTGGTGCACGTGCTGGCTTCGACCCGGGGCAAGATCGAACTGCTCATGGCCGAGGACGGCGACGACACGGAGGACAAGCTCGTCGCGTCGCTCATCGGCGAAGCGGTCAAGACCCTGTTTGACGAGGTGGGCGAGATCGACGAGTTTGAAAAAATCAGCGATCAGTTCGACGCGGGGCTGCGCCTGACGGTCGGCGACGACGTGGCGGCCGACGCCATGATCGCGAGCATGAAGCACGTGGACGGGTTGACCCAGGCGGCCCGCGAGATGGCGGAGCGGCTGAAGGTTGATCCCGACGACCCGCAGATGTTGGCGGCCGCCGGCGAGTTTGTGCTCGAGGCCCTCTACGTCCACAACCGCCTGAGTAAAGACGCGATGGCCACCGGCAGCCGTTACAGCCGCTAGCCGCTTGCCACGGTCACCGGTGAAACTAAAAAAAAGCCCACGGAACGTGTTCCGTGGGCTTTGTTTATTTGCAGTGTGCGTCTGGGTTTACTCTTGGGTCGCGGCCGGCAGCGGGGACCAGGTGCTGGGTTTATCCAGCGTGGAGAGCAGCGCGTCCGACTCGGGCTCGTCCATGATCCGGCGGGAGCGGCCCAGCGCCAGGCGGACGAACAGGCCCAGGATCAGGGCGGATCCGCAGATCACCCCGAGGCTGATGCCGGCGTACTTGAGGCTGTCGTCGGCCAGGGGTTGGTTGCCGCGTTTGGCGGCCTGGAGGATACGGACGCGGTCGTGCAGACCCGCGGCGCGGTCCAGCGACATTTGGCGGGCCGCGACGGCCTGGCCAAGCGACTGGAGCACGCGATCGACGGATTCGGGGTCTTCACTGATGTAGGTCAACTGGGTCCGGGCGGCGTCGCCGGTGACCGCGAGCTGCTGCTGAAAGTGTTGTTTAAGCTGGGCCGCATTGGTAAACAGGCGGACGCCGCGCTGGTCCATCTGGTTCAGGGTTTCGTTGAGCACGGGGTTGCTGTAGACGATCTGATTGAAGTTGGTCAGCCAATCGCTGGAGGCGGCATCGGCGCTGCCGGGCTCGGTGGCGTCGCCGGGCTCGGCGGGGGTCGGCTGCTGAGCCAGATAGGCGGCGGCGGCGGGGTCGTCGGCGGCCGAGGTGATCGGCGCGGCGGGGTCCAGCACGTTCTCGCCCTCGAAGGCCAGCGCCATCGACGCCTGCCAGACCGGCACCGAAAGCTTTTGCCCCACGGCGTAGCTGAACGCCAACGCGCCCAGCAGCGTCAGGATCAGCAGCGCCACCAGCCCGACGGTCGAGCGGAGGGCCCACTTGCGGACCATGGCTTTTTCGCTGGCCTCGAGGAAGCGTTTGACCTCGACCAGGTTGCGGCGCTCCTTATCCAGGCCCGCCATCTGGGCGCTGCCCGATTCGATCTTGGACTCGGCCGCCTGGATTTTGTTGGAATGTTCGCGCAGCTGCTGAAGGTAGCCGCGGACCTTGTCGCGCCGCTGCTTGATGACGGCGTCGGCCTGCATCATCTGGGCTTTGCGCTGCTCGTAGCGGTCTTCGAGCTCATGCACCTGCTCCATCAGCTCGGAGATGCGTTGGTCTTTTTCCGAGTCGCCGAGCACCAGGGCGGTGGGCACGTCGTCGCCGGCTTCGAGGCGGGCGGAAAGGTCGGCTTCGCGCTCGTCCAGCTCGCGTTCGCGGGAATCCAACTGGATCGCCAGCTGATCGAGGTCCGCGGCGCGGGCGTCGAGGGCGATGCGGTCCTCCGCCAGCGCGTGTCGGTCTTGTTCGAGTGATTCGGTGAGGCGCTGACGCTCGGCTTCGAGGTCCATCTCCCGCTCGGCCAGGGCGTCTTGTCGTTCGCTGAGTTCGCTGGCGTCAAAGTCCGCCGAGACCCCGACGTCCTGGGCGGTGATGCCCATGACCGTCTCCGCGGAATCCGCCTGCTGATCGAAGTCCGTGCGCTGGCGTTCGAGGTCGGCCGCCCGCTGCTCGAGGGCTTCCTGACGTTCGTCGAGCTCGGCTTGCTGGGCGGCGAATTCCGCCTGCTGGGCGGAAAATTCTTCCTGCTGACTTTCGAGCTCCTCGTGCAGTTCGTGCACCGCCCGCTCGTCGTCCTGCACTTTTTCGCGCTCCGCGATGAGGGCGGCCTTGCTCTGCTCGACCCGGTCACGGAAGGCCTGCTTCTTCTCCGCCAGCCGGGCTTCGTCCTGTTCCAGCTGCTGCTGCCGACGGTCGAGTTCTTCGGCGATCACGTCGCGTTTCGCCGCGTTTTGCGGCCCCTCGTCGTCGGTGGTCTGATTGAAATCGGGAATAAACCCGGGCATCAGCGTGTCGCTGCTGCTGGCGGAGGTGGCGCGGTCGCTGAGCTCGGAGCGCATGCGCTCCAGGCTTTCTTCCTGGGCCTGCAGGGCGTCCTGCCGCAGCTTGACGTCCATCTGGGCTTTGGCGAGTTCTTGCTTGCGGTCTTTAAGGGCCTGACGCTGCTCGGCGAAAGTCGCCCGCTCGGCGTCGAAAGCGCTGCGGTCTTCGTCGTAGCTGCTGCGATCGGTGGCAAGCGACTCACGCTCGGCCGCCGCGGTGTCGGCAAGCTCCTGGGCCTGTCGCTGGGCCAAGGCCAATTCTTCCCGGGTCGATTCGATCTCGGACCACTGCGTCTGGATTTCGCCCTGCTGGGTTTCCAGCTCCGCGCGCTGCTCTTCGAGTTGGTCGTGCTGCTGCTGAAGCTCGGCCTCCCGGGCGTCGAGCTCCACCAATCGCTCAGTGATCTGCTGTGACCGTTCGTCCACTTCGTGGATTTTTTCGTCGAGCTGCGTTGCGCGCTCGTCGAGTTGCTGCCGCGAAGCTTCGAGTTGGTTTTGCCCGTCTTCGAGGTCCTGATGCGACGCCTCCAGCGACCGGCGCTGCTCGCTGATCTCCGCGCGCTGGGAGTCGAGTTCGCTGCGCTGCTGATCGAGGTCGGTCCGCTGATCTTCGAGCTGCTGGCGGTCGGCGTCGAGGCTCTGTTGCTGATCGGTGAGCGCGGCCTCGCGCTGGGCCATCTCCTGGGATTGCTGGAGGACCGACTCGGCGTGTTTGTCGTTTTCGGTTTGCCACTGACGCAGCTGGCCCAGGCGGGTTTCGAGGTCGCCCAGCAGATCCAGGGCCTGGTGCGGGTTGATGGCGGGAGTGGGTGGCGGCGGCGACTGCAACGGGCCGGCGTCGGGTGCGGAGGCGTCGGTCGTGGGGTGCGTGGGGGACTCGTCGGCCATAGCGGGGCTCTTCGCGGGGGGGTGCGTGGTGGGGGGGCAGGGGGTGGTCGGGGCAAGGCTCGAAAGTGCAGCGGAGGGTGCAGACTTCTTTTGCATGTATCGGCCGGTGGGGGACGCCACCTGAGCCGTATAACCCTAAAATCCTGCCCCGGCGCGTCCGGAGCTTCAGAAGGTCCCGAGGTGTTATCACGATGGCGGAGCAAAGATTCGCAGACCAGCCGGACGAGAGGTCATCCGCCGATAACCGCGGGGGGGTGGGCGGCGAAGCAGATCGTGAGGTCTGCGCGGATTTTGCGGCCGGAGACGAGAACGAGAACGTGAGCGGCAGGGCGGAAGGCAGGGGGGAAGCGTTGGGCGAACGAGGGGAGGGACGAAAGGGGGGGCAAGAGGGGGGGCAAGAGGGGGGGCAAGAGGGGGGGGGGGGGGATGGAGGCGGGGCCGGGGTTGTCGTTTGGTTACACCCCGAACCAGTCGATCGTGCGGGAGGTGCACCTGCCCCTGCGTGCGGGACGGTTGACGGTGCTGCTGGGGCCCAACGGGTCGGGCAAGACCACGTTGCTGCGGCTGCTGCTGGGCCAGCTCAACCCCGAGGCGGGAAAGGTCACGATCGGGGGCCAACCGCTGAGCAGGCTGAGTCCCGCACAGCGGGCGCGGCGCATCGGTTATGTGCCGCAGCGCAGCGGGGTCAGCTTCGGTTTCACCGTGCGGGAAGTCGTGGCCATGGGGCGGTTTGCGTTTAACGACACGCGCTGGGTCGAGGCGGGGCTGCGCAAGCTTGAACTGCAAGACCTGGCCCACCGCCCGGTGCGGGAGTTATCGGGCGGACAGCAGCAGCGGGTGATGTTGGCGCGGGCGTGGGTGCAGAGTCGGCCGGCCGACACGTCTGGGTCCCGAGGATCGACCCCGTCCGCGAGACTTTGGGGCAACGTGATCTTGGCGGACGAACCCGCGGCCAACCTGGACCTGCGGCATGTTCAGCACGCCATGACGATGTTTCGGGAGATGGCCCACGAAGGCCTGGCGGTGCTGGTCGTGCTGCACGATCTGACCCTGGCCCAGCGCTGGGCGGATGAGGTGTGGCTCATGGACCGGGGGCGACTGGTGGCGGGGGGGACCCCCAAGCAGGTGCTGACGCCGTCCTGTCTGGAGCAGGTGTACGGGGTGCCGGTCCAGGTGATCGAGCACGGCTCGATGCGTTACTTTGAAGTCGGACGGCCGCTGAAGACCGCAGGAGATACAATGACCCGCGGCGACAACCCTTGAGTCCCCCGCCACGTCCCCCCCCTTGTTGCCCCGTTATCTCCCTTGGAGTTTTGCATGCTGACCATCCTCGCGCAACCCGGCAGCGGCAGCGGCGGCGGGATCAACTATGTGCAGTGGATCGTCTTCGCCATCTTTGCGGTGGGCTTCTTGCGCACGGTGCTGGGCGGCAATAAAAAAGGTAAAACCAAAGGCAAAGCCAAGCCCAGGGCCGGCCTGGCGGATCGCGATCGTAGCGAAACGGACCGGGGCGGGGCCGCGGCGGGCGGGGGTCGCCCCTTGCAGATGGACACCCGATCGGCCCCGTCGGGAGCGACGGCGACCCGCGGTGGGGGCGGAGGCGAACCCAGCAACCTCACCATGGCCGAGCGGATCGCCCGGGCGCGAGCCAAGCAGCAGTACCAGCAGCGGAACCAGGCCAACGTCGGCGGCGGGGGCGCGTCGTCGCCGCGTTCGGCCAACCCCGCCGGGGGGAGTGCCGGCGGGCGTCGCCCGGGGTCGCCGTCCCCGCGGCCTCAGCCAACCAAAACCCGCCCCGCCCCCGCCCCTGCCCCGGCACCGTCCCGTGGCGGCCCGTCGCCCACCCGCCCCGGCGAGCTCGCCGATGCCGCCCGCCGTGAGCAAATCGAAATCAAACGGCGTCAGCAACGCGAAAACAACGCCCGGGCCCAACGCGACCAGCAACGTCGGGACGCCGAGCGTGCCCGCCAGCAGCGCGAGTCGGCCCAGCAAGAAGCCGCCGCCAAGAAGCCACCTGCGGGCCGACACACCGCCGACCCCGCGGCACACGGCATCGGCGAGATGCCCGAGCACGATCAGGTCCACCGCATGGTGACCGACCCCCCGCCCGCCGCCGCCCGCCGTCGCGGGGGCAAAGCCACGATCAACTTCGCCCGCCTCAGTCGCTCCGATCTGCAACGGGCCTTCATTCTCAAGGAAGTGCTCAATCCCCCCGTGGCGATCGCCGACCCCCTGGCAACCGCGAAGGGCGTCTGACCTTGCTTCGCTCGCCGCCGTGTTTATCTGATGTCTGACTCCCGCCGCCTCGATTTTTCGCTGCCCCAGGCCGACGGCGCGACACGCCTGCTCAACGATCCGCTGGCGCGATTGCGGATCGTGGTCGGCGATATCACGCGGCCCGATCCCGAGTGGAAGATCGACACCCTGGTCAATGCCGCCAACGAATCGCTGCTCGGCGGCGGCGGGGTGGACGGGGCGGTTCATCGCGTGGCCGGGCCGAAGCTGCTCGAACACAACCGCACCCTCGGCGGCTGCCCGACGGGACTGGCCAAAGCAACGCCCGCCTTTGACCTCAATCAATTCGGGGTGAATCATCTCATCCACACCGTCGGCCCGGTGTGGGCCGAGTCGGACCCGGCCAATCCCCAGTACGCCATGCCCGGCGCGCCGCTGGGCGAAGCCGCCCAACTCGGGTACCTCCGCGAAGATACCCTGCTCGCGTCGTGTTATCACCACGTCCTGCGGTTGGCGGTGCAACTTGGCAGTCAGCGTGTGGCGATCCCCGCGATCAGCACCGGGGTCTACCGGTTTCCCAAAGTCCGCGCCGCGAAGATCGCCCTCGGCCACGTGTTCGGCCACTTTGCCCAGCGGCCGGCCCCCGAACTCCCGCGGATGGTCTATTTCGTCTGCTTTAACCAGGCCGACGCCCAGGTCTACCGCGATACGCTGGAGCGCCGTGCCGAATGGATGACCAACCGCCGACGTGTTTAATCCCGCGTGTCCTCAGGCCCAAGGCCTGGAGGTGGTCCATGGTTCACGGCTGCGCCGCGACGACGGGCGGGAGGCCCATCCCACCGAAGGCAATATTCGTAAAGGTCCTAGATTTGGCGACAGACTCCCGCTGTCGCTGGGTCATGAACTACCCACTGTTTCCCAAGGCAGCGCGCGAGAGAACGATCGCCGCGGCATTGGCCAGGTTATAGCTGCGGATGTTCTCGCCGCCGTTGATGGGACCGGGCATGGGGATCACGATCGTGCGTTGGGCCCAGCGCTCGCGCCAGGCTTCGGGTAGCCCGGCGTTTTCGTTGCCCAGGATGATGACGTCGCCGTCGGCGTAATCGGGCTGATCGAAACGCTGCTGCCCGAATTTTGTCACCAGCCACGGCTGGCGCTCGCCGAGCCAATCCAAAAACGCCGCGTCGTCCGCGTGCTGGGTCAGGGTGACCGACGGCCAATAGTCCAGGCCCGCCCGCTTGACCGCGTGGTCGGTGATCTCAAATTTCATCGGATGGATCAGGTGCAGGTGCGCGCCCATGCCGACCGTGGTCCGCGCGATGTTGCCGGTGTTTTGTGGAATGGCGGGGTGGTAAAGGACCAGGTGAATCATGGCGGTCGCACCAAACAGTGAGAAATAAAAAGCGAAAGTAAACTCACGCTTTACGCGGTGGCATCGACCGGAACCGCGGGCGCCGGGTCGGCCTGCGCAGCGGACGCACGATCAGTTTACGCAGCACGGCCATCAGGGTGCTGGGTTGGTCCAGGTAGTTGCTCGGCGGCCGGTAATACAACGTTTTCTCGTCGAGAAGGGTCGCCCGCCCCGGCGCGCCGTTGAATAGTTTGGCGGTCGTCGAAGTGACGGAAGTCGTAAAAATCAGATCCGGCTTTTCGAGTTGAATCTTATCGATGCGTTGGACGCTGGCCGCCACGCGGAGCTCGGTCAGGTCGATGAAGTTCTGGGCGGCGGCGGCGGGTTTGCCGTAGGCTTCGGTCAGGTCTTCAACGACGGCGTCGAGCTGGTCTAGGGTATCGACACGTGTCAGCCGGCGGTAGGCTTCCATGCGGTGCTTGTCGCTTTGGATGTAGCGTTTGGGCAGGGCGTTGCCCGGGGCGGGGGCGGGCAGTTCGAGGTGGCATTTACTCACTTCGATGATCGGCTGGTTGCGGAGTTTTTTGGTTTCGGTTTCCAGTAGCAGGCAGTACATTTCGTAGCCCACGGTGGCGATGTGGCCGGACTGCTCGGCGCCCAGCAGGTTGCCGGCCCCGCGGATCTCCAGGTCACGCATCGCGATCTTGAAACCCGCGCCGAGCATCGAATAGTTTTCGATCGCCTTGAGCCGTTTGGTCGCGACCTCGTTGATCGTCCGGTCCGGCGGCAGGAGCATGTAGCAGTAGGCGCGGTGTTTGTAGCGGCCGACTCGGCCACGCAGTTGGTGCAGTTCCGCCAGGCCGAAATGGTCGGCCTTGTTGATAAACATCGTGTTGGCGGTGGGGATGTCGATGCCGCTTTCGATGATGGTGGTGGACACGAGGATGTCCGCCTCCTGCCGCATGAACGTGAGCATGACCTGTTCGAGTTCTTGGGCGGCATCTGGCCGTGGCCGATGACGATCCGCGCGTCGGGCGCCAGGCGTTGCAGATCGTCGGCGACGGTCTGCAGGTTGTGTACCCGGTTGTGCACGAAATAGACCTGGCCCCCGCGGTCGAGTTCGCGGATCAGCGCCTGTTTGATCCGCTCTTCGTGGTACGGGATCACTTCGGTCACGATCGCCCGGCGATCCACCGGCGGGCGTGGTGAGCGAAGAGATATCACGCAGGCCGACCATCGACATGTGCAGCGTCCGCGGGATCGGCGTGGCGGTGAGCGTGAGGATTTCGGCGGTGAGGCGCAGCCCCAGCAGTTTGTTTTTGTGTTCGACGCCGAATCGCTGCTCTTCGTCGATGATGACCATGCCCAGGTCGGCAAACTTCACGTCTTGCGAGAGGATCCGGTGGGTGCCGATGAGCACGTCGATCTCGCCGCGTTCCACGGCCAGCAGGGTTTTGCGCTGCTCGGCGGTCGTCTTGAATCTTGACAACGACGCCACCCGAAACGGGTAGTCCGCCAGTCGCCCGCGGAACGTGCGTTCGTGCTGCTCGGCCAGCACGGTGGTGGGCACCAGCACCGCGACTTGCTTGCCGAATTCCACCGCCTTGAACGCGGCACGGATCGCCACCTCGGTTTTGCCGAAGCCCACGTCCCCGCAGATCAGCCGGTCCATCGGGTTGGTGTCGGCCATGTCCGCCTTGATCGCGGCGATGGCGGCAACCTGGTCGTCGGTCTCGTCGTAAGGAAACTCGGCCTCGAATTCTTTCTGCCACGCCGTGTCCGCGGGATACCGCACGCCCGGCTGGGTCTCCCGCGCCGCTTGCACGCGCAGCAGCTCGGCGGCGAGGTCTTTCACCGCGTCGGCCACGGAGTCTTTTTGTTTCTTCCAACGCTTGCCGCCGAGCACCGAGAGCGGCGGCCGGCCCTGAAACCCGCCGACGTACTTTTGGATCAGATCGATTTGTCCCGCGGGAACGTGCAGCGTCGCGGCGTCGGCAAATTGCAGGGTGAGGTATTCCCCGCCGCCGACGGCTTGCCCCTGGGCGTTCTTGCGTGGCCGCATCTGTTTGAGCCCGACAAACTTCGCGATCCCGTGATCGACGTGGACCACGTAATCGCCGACGTCCAGATCAAGAAATGCGTCGGACGCCTGCCCCGACGGGGTGGCGGGGGAGATGACCTGCCGCACCCGGCGGCGGGTTTCGTAGCGGTGAAACAATTCGTGGTGCGGTACCAGATACCGCCGGGGGGTGTCCGCCGCCGCGTCGCTTTTCCGCTTGGCTTTGCCCAGCGGCTGGCCCCAATTACGTGGCGGATGCGGCTTGCCGGATTCCCAGACAAAGCCCCGGTGCAGCACGCCCACGGTGATCCGGACCGCCGCGCCGCGCACCGGCTCCAGCTCCGACAGCAGCTCGCGCAAACGGGTCGCCTCCGCGGGCTTCGGGCAGATCACCATCACCTCCTGCCCCGGCTGACTCGTGAGTTCTGCAAGTTCGGAGATCGCGGCCCGGGCTTCCTGGTCAAACGTGGGCAGGGCGGCAATGGGCAGCTGCACCTCGACCGCCGCAGGGTTGGTGGTTTGTGAATAGGCGTTGACCTCGATGTGCGGCCGGCCGGTTAACCGACGAAACAGTTCGCGGGGCGGGGTGATCCCGCCGGATTGGGTCAGCCTTTCGAAATAGCCGCGTCCCTGTTCCGAGAGTTCGAGGGTTTCGTGGAGGACCGGCACCGCGTCGGCGGGCAGCAGGTCCAGCAGGTTCCGTTCTTCGCCGCCCAGCGCACCATCGGCCATGGCCTCCTCGGTGCCGCCCACGAGATTCACCGAAAGCAGCCGGTCCCCGCTGCCCAGGGTGTCCGCGTCAATGCGGTGGATCGTTTCGATCTCGTCGCCGAAAAAGTCCAGGCGGATCGGCGAGATCGGCCCCGCCTCGCCGCCCATCGACATCACCCGGCCCGCCACCGGGAAGAGATCGACGATCCCCCCGCGGCTCGCAAAGTCGCCGGCCTGCTCGACCGCGTCCTGCCGGGTATATCCCGCCCGGGTCAGCCAATCAAACAGCCGCTCGGGGTCCATCGTTTCCCCCTCACGCAGCGTCAACGTCAAACTCTCCAACGCCTCGCCCGAAGGCACCGCCTGCATCAACGCCTGCACCGGCGCCACAATCACACACGCCCCCTCCCCCCTTCCTCCCCTCCCCCCGCTCTTCACATTTTTCCGACACCACGCCCGTCGGCATTCGGCCCGCGCTTAATCGCTCGACCACCCCCAGTCGCTCGGCCACCAGGTCCAGATTCAACCCCGACTCGCCCGGCAAGACTTCCAGCGCCCCGAACCGCTCGACCCGCAGCCCCGCCGACCTGCCCCGCACCGCGTCGGCCAACCCTTCCAGGTCGTCCAGCGCATCGTCCGCCTCGTCCAGGTGTGCGACGACCAGCAACACCGTCCGCCCGAGTTGCTGGGCCACGCTGCCCGCCACCAGCGCCGCCGCCGACCCCCGCGCGCCCGCCGCGGCCGCCGAATCGCCGCGCTCTACCGCCGCGCCCAGAGCCAACACCGGCTCGGACCCGCCCACCCATTCGTACCAGTCCACGCTTGATTCCTGCATCGTTAGCCCCCAGTGTAGCCGGCCGCAATCCCCATCCCCGCTTGCGCAACGTATTGATTTAGATCCACCTCGTGCAGGCTGCAGCCTGAAGCCGGACCGATCCGGTCGGAACCTCTGCTGGACGCAAACCCCCGCCATCACGACCAAGGCTCAATCGCCGACGTACGGCCGCCCCGGTCGTCCCGCCGCCGTCGCGGTCAACACCACCGGCACCTGGTAGGGCACCCCTCCCCCCCCCCCGCGCCGCCCACCTGTCCGCTCGACATCGCCGGGGCGGGGTCTCGGCCGACAAAAGGCTCGGGGATCTCGTCAAACTCCCGGATCATCGCGATCTCGTCGCAGGCCTCGTTCTTCGGACACCGCACGCAATCCGCCCAGACTTTGAGCGGGAGCTGCTGGCGATCGACTACCGCGAAACCCAATCGCTCGAAGAAGACCTGCTCGTAGGTCAGCGACATCACACGCCGCACGCCCAGCCGTTTGGCATCTTCCAGGCAGGCGTCTACCAGCCGCTTGCCCAGCCCCCGCCCCCGCATCGTCGGCGAAACCACCAGCGACACCACCTCCGCCAGATTCGCCCAGATCACCGACAAGCCGCAGACCCCGACGATGTCCGGTCCATCGCTCGCGGAGTCATGCACCGATGCGCGGTTTGCAGCGTAGTCATGGGCCTGCCCGGCCGGGCCTGCTTCCAGATGACGATCGGCAACGTAAAACTCCCGGATGTTTTCGTAGAGCATCGACCGGGACTTGGGGAGCATCAGCCCCAGTTCCGCCGCTTCGTTGATGATGTCGGCCATGGCCGGCACATCCGAGATGGTTGCCCGTCGAATCATGGACGAATTGTAGAAGCTTTTGCCCAAGGTCCGGCTTAACTCATTTTTCCCATACGCTGCCTTGCCGAGGGGATCGGAAACGCACTGCACCAAGACATAGTAAAGACCGACCTTTCCTCAACGGGCCACAGCACGACCGCCAAGGCGGATCGACTTTTTCAATAGCTATAAATCGCCGAACGAGAACTGCTTTCGGTGGGATGGGCTTCCCGCCCGTCGTCAGGCCGGAGGCCTGAGAGTGAGGCTTGATTCACGGCTGCGCCGCGACGACGGGCGGGACGCCCATCCCACCACAAGGCCAGTGAATAAACACATCACCTACACGTGATGAGCTAAATCTTTGGCCAATCGAAAATTCTCCGTCACCGGGCCTTTTATCCGGGCAACACAAATGCCAGGACTTGTCCCTTTGCCTGATCCGACGCAACGCCCCGGACCTCGACGGCGTCCGCTTGCTCCACCGTCATCGCATCCCCCGCGGCCAGCGGGTGGCCGTTGACCGTGACGTTGCCGGCGGCGACGTGGAGGTACGCGACTTCCGGGCGGTCGAGAAGGAGGCGGTCGTGTTGTCCGGCACCGAAGTCGCCGACCATGACCCGGGCGTCGGCCCCGAGGGTCAGGGATCCGTCCCGTCCGTCGGGCGTAGCTAAGGCGACGAATCGTCCGTCCCGGTCGGCCGGATCGGGGACGGCTTCCTGGTACCGCGGCGGTGTGCCGGTCTGGGAGGGGCTGATCCATATCTGGAGAAAGTGGACCGGCGCGTCGTCGCGGCCGTTGTATTCGCTGTGGCGGACGCCCGTGCCCGCGGACATGAGTTGGATCCCGCCGGCCCCCAGCGACGAGTCGTGACCCATCGAATCGCGGTGGGCCAATTGCCCGTCGAGCACCCAGGTCAGGATTTCCATTTCGCGGTGGGGGTGGGTGTCGAATCCTCGGCCGGGAGCGACGCGGTCGTCGTTGAGCACCCGCAGGCCGTGGTAGCCCATCCGCTGGGGATCGTGGTAGCCGCCGAAAGAAAAACTGTGCTGGGAATGGAGCCAACCCAGGTCGGTGCGGCCGCGGGAATCGGCCGGGATGTTGCGAAGGGTGGTCGTATGTTCGGGAGGGGAGGGGGGCATAAAGGTTTCCAAAGTATAGTTAGTTGTTGTAACAAGTATATACGTTTCAGATGATTTGTCAACCTATTCTTTAGTGATTGAGCAAGTGGAGTTGGCTCCGCGTTATTCGTCGGCCTTGAGTTTGAGGTCGGTGGAAGCGGGCTCGTAATGTTTGCGGGGTTTCGGAGTCTTTCGCCAATCGTCGAGCATGTGGCAGAACAGTTTGCCCGACGCCAGGGCGTCATCGAGCACGACGCAGGTACGCGGGGCGACGTCGCGGGTCCACGACTCGGGCATGAACCGCAATTTGGATTGACGATAGGGACGATGCACCAGCGCCATCGCCAGGGTCCGCATGTCCAGGGCCCCTCGGCCCATCGGGTTACTGCCGGTGAATCGGTGGAGGTACCAGTTGATGAAGGCGTAGCCGATGGCGGCGGGGTTGCCGACGTAGACCGGGTGGCTGGGCAGGCCGACCAACCAGTCGGCGTAACGCTGCATGGTGGCGACGACCGGTTCGGGCTCGTGGCGACACACCGCCCAGGCCTCGGGTTGGCTCTTCCACCACGCGATCCGCGACGGGTCGCCCTCGGCGTCGGGCAGACGCTCCAGGTTGGCCGAGAAGGTGGCGTGCAGCACCTTGTCGCGGGTGTAGGCCGCCGACGCGAAACTCAGCAGCGAGCACGGCCCGGGGATCGGCCCGTCGGTTTCAATCGCGGTGACCACATATATCTCGGGCATCGATCATCCTCCACGGACACGAATCGGGCAGACCGGCGGACAAGAAACAGAAATGAAAGCCCAGCGATAAAGCAGAAAACCCAACGCCAGCGGAATGATGAAAGCACTAGATACCGTCCCGCAAACCGCCAAGCCTAGCAGAGTCCCGGGCGGGGTTCGAGAATTTCAGTCAAATGCCCGCGGGGTGGGGCTGTTCGGCATCGGCTATGCGTCGTCGGGGAGGAGCTGCTGCAGCAGTTTCGTTTCGTCCCAGATTTCGAGTTTCAGGCTCTGGGCTTTCTTTAATTTTGATCCCGCGGCTTGCCCGGCGATGAGCAGGTCCGTGGTTTTGCTGACGCTGCCGGTGACTTTTGCCCCGTGGGCTTCCAGCCGTTGCTTGAGCTCCGGGCGGGTGAACGACTCGAGCGTGCCGGTCAGGACGATGGTTTTGCCGCGGAAAATCGAGGGGGGGGCGTCGGTGCGCGGCGGGGTGGGTTGGGGCTCGGTCAGATCGACCCCGGCCTCGCGGAGCTCGGCGATGACGTGGCGGCCGGTGTCGGAATGCAGGAAGTCGTGCACCGAGCGGGCGGTGATCGGGCCGATGTCGTCGATGGCTTCGAGCTGTGGGAGATCGGCGGCCAGCAGGGCGTCGAGGTTGCCGAAGTGGCAGGCGAAGGTGCGGGCATTGGTGGTGCCAACGTGACGGATGGTGAGCCCCGCGAGCACGCGGGCCAGGCCGCGGGACTTGGCGGCGTCGATGCCGGTGATCAGGTTCTCGACTTTTTTCTCCGCCATGCGGTCCAGGGCCAGCAGCGCTTCGCGGTGGTCACGGAGACGGAAGATGTCGCCGAGGTTGCGGAGCAGGCCGGCGTCGACCAATTGATGGATGGTCTTTTCACCCAGGGCGTCGATGTCCATCTGGTTGCGGGCGACGAAGTGCGTGAGGCGTTCGCGGAACTGGGCGGGGCATTCGGGATTGGGGCAGTAGCGGGCGGTTTCGTCGAGCGGGTTGATCGCGTCGGGGGTGGAGTCCGGGCCGGGGGGCGGGGCGGGGGGGGGCGTGGCCGAGGGATCGGATAGGGGAGAAAGGGCGGCGAGCAGGGGGGCGTCGTCGGCGGAGGGGTCGTCGGCGTGAAGTTTGGCGCGCTGCCGTTCGAGGCGGCGCTGGTGGACGGCGTGTTCCTGAATGCGTCGGCTGTCGACCTCGATCTCGACGGGGGTTTGGCAGGCGGGGCAGAGGGTCGGCGCGGTGGGCGGGGGGGTCTTGTCGCCGCGGTGTTGCGGGAGGGGTTCGATGACCTGGGGGATGATTTCGCCGGCCTTCTCGATGACCACCGTGTCGCCGACGCGGATGTCTTTCCGCAGGACCTCGCCGAAGTTGTGCAGCGAGGCGTGGGTCACGGTCGTGCCCGCCAACTCCACCGGCTCCATTTTTGCGCGGGGGGTGAGCTTGCCGGTCTTGCCGACCTGCCACTCGATGTCGAGCAGTTGGGTGGTCGCGCGCTCGGCGGCAAACTTGTAAGCGATGCACCAGCGCGGCGACTTGGAGCGGGTCCCCAGCGCGTCCTGAATGGCAAAGTTATTGAATTTAACGACGACACCGTCGGTGTCATACCGCAGGGTGCGGCGGAGCTGGTCAAAGCCCTCGATAAACGCCCAAGCTGGGGGGAAGGTGTCGCAAACTGCCCAATGCTCGTGCGTAGATAGACCGAGTTTGCGGACGGCCTGGAGGAAGCGGTCGTGGGTGGTGGTGAACGCCGGATCGGCGTCGCCGGAGACTTCGCCCCGGCCGTGGGCGATGAATTCGAGACCGCGGATGACTTTGGACGAGTCCTTCTGTTTCAGCGTGCCCGCGGTGCTGTTGCGGGGGTTGGCAAAGAGGTCCTGGCCCTGCTCGGAGCGCTGCTGATTCACGTGATTAAACACGTCGCGGGGCATGTAGATTTCGCCCCGCACTTCGAGCACGGCCGGAGGCTCGGGCCTGACGTCATCGAGTTGTAACGGGATGGAAGCAACGGGCTTAAGATTGGTCGTCACGTCGTCCCCGCGCCGCCCGTCGCCACGGGTGACCGCCCGGACCAGGCTGCCGCGTTCGTAGCGAAGCGACAAGGCGACGCCGTCGATCTTGGGTTCGAGGATGAGCTGGGTAACGGGGGACGGCGGCGGCGTTGTCGAATCCTCAGCAACTTCTAAGTCGTTGATTTCCTTGCTGATGCGTGTGAACCAGGTTTCGAGATCTCCGCGCTGATAGGTGTTGTCGATCGACAGCATCGGCAACGCATGGGCCACGGTTTCGAAGTTTTCGGTGAGCTCGCCGCCGACGCGCTGGGTCGGCGAATCAGCGGTGACCAAGTCGGAGAACCGCGTTTCGAGGTCGGTTAATTCTGTCAGCAAGCGATCGAATTCGGCATCCGAGATTTCGGGACGACCCGCGTAATACAGCCGGTTGTGCCGATGAAGTTGATCGCGGAGTTCGAGCACACGGGGTGCGGCGTGGTCGGGGTGGAGAGGGGATTCGGGCATCGACCCGATTGTAGATCGGTCGCCGGGGATCGAAAGCGACAGCCGTCGATGAATTTCTCAGCGCGTGGGCAGGCGGTTGGATTGATTGTGCGGGCCGGTTGATTTAGCTACGGAAAGCTTTGTCGAGGGCGGACTGTGCCGCGGGGAACAGCCCCCGGCCCACGTCCTTGAGCGTGGCGTAGTCGCCGGCGCGTTTGCACTGCCGAATCAGGTCACGCAGGTGTTGATCGCGATCCCGGGCGTAGCGGGGGAAGGCTTGTTCGAGCTCGGGGCGGGTGTATTTGGACAGCGGGTCGTCGAGCCGGGTTTGGGTGATCGCCCAGTTGATGAGGGCTTTGGGCTCGGTGGAATAGCGGTAGGTTTCGAGGGTGGCCCGGAGGCGATCGCCCAGCGAGCCGAAGGGATCGGACATCGCGTCGGGCAGTTCCCACAGCTCGCTGGACTGGTTCGCGCCGTCGAGGTCGTCCAGCCAGCCGCTGCCGTGGTTGCGGTCGTTGGATTGACGGGCGGTGTTTTTCGTGGATTGATCCACGGCGAGCCCGACGGCGGGGCGCCCGCCGAGCTGGCCCCGGGATCACCCGCGTCGTTGCCGTGGGCGGCGGTGCGTGTATGGGTGTGGGAAGGCAGCGGCATGTGCGGGGTGTTGCGCAGGGCCTTGGGTTTTTTGGGTTCCGCGGCGGGGGCGGTGCCGGCCGGGTCCAGCGGGGCCACGGCGGTGTTGATTAATTTACGTCCCTCGTTGGCGAAATCAACGGTCAGGCGCTGGGCACGGGTGCCGTCGGGCTGAGCGATCGCACGGAGGTCACGCACCGTACCGACGCCCCATTCGGGACGGCGGGGGTGGCGGACCGTGTCGCCCTTGGCGAAACGAATCGGAGTGGTCATAGAAAACTCAAAAAAGGAGCGGGAAGTTGAAGGCCCCGACCCGAGGCCGACGTCCGTGATGGCAACCGCCATCGCCAACGGATTGTTAAAGGTTCAACGCAGTGCGGAAACGGACGGCCCACGGCAGAGGCAACGGGATAAACCCGGGCGGCCCATCCTGAATTTCTGTTTGATCGGTTCCCCAAGAGAGGGTCGGGCCGAGCGGCCAAATCCTCGTCGTACAGTCTTAACTATCGGCGGTTTACACCGGTCGATCCACAGTATACCGAAACTTTATCCCGGCCACACACACAATTCCACTCCGCCGCCCCCGGGTTTAATTTCACTGATAACCCCTTGACTTCCGTCGGAGAACATATAATATAAGTTTAGGGATAACCCTAATACGCCGTCACCGGCGTTACCTATCTTGACCCCCGGAAGCCCGCGTGACGTTCTTCGGAATGTCCGTGGGTTTTTTTCCAGCGAAAAGTTTCGACTCCTGCGAGATTTACAGCGGATCGACCCGCCGGGGGTCGGGGGCGAGGTCATGCTCCCGTTCGGGACCAATCCCTTCTTCGCTGGCCTCGGCCTCGGCTTCTTCTTCATACTGCATCTGCTGCTGCACCGCGGTGGTCACGGCGGTGGCTTCCAGCAACTGGTTGATCCGGCGACGCACCATAAAAATCATCGGCACGTGCGGGATCCGCCGCAGCTCCGTTCGGCCCGTCGCGGAATACACCACCAGCGTGCCCGCGCCGCAGAGCAGTAGCTCCAGCAGGTCCGGGAACGTGCTCCGCACCCGCTTGGCGCCGCGCGCCAGCGAGTCGTCCGCCCGGCCCCAGGAATAATGCTCAAACTCGTTATTGGTGATCCGCCAGCGGTGTTGCAGCCGGGCGTAAACCAGCATCACCACGTACGGCGGCAGCAGCATCAGACTCAGCGACGCCCCCAACGCCGGGTTGTACTGCACGTCCAGGTTCGCGAAAAACCGGTACACGTCGCCCAGGATCGTGAGGGTGTCAAACGAGGCCGCCAACCACTTGCCGGCAAAGAACACCGCCAAAAACACCACCAGCCAAAACACCGCGTGGTCGCGTTCGAGATCGATCCCGATGGTCAGCAGGACGACGCTGATGACCACGAGGTAGATCCACCCCACCACCTCCGGGTCCGCGCCCCATTGGCCCACCAGCGGCCAAAAGAGCAGCCCCGCCACAATGAGGGGCCAGATAAAAATCAGTTTCGGGTAGGTATGAAACACGACCTGGGTGACCGGCTTCTTGGGCCGGGCGGCGCGGTCAGCTTTCGGAGAATCGTGATTCATGGGGGACGGCTCCTTCGCCGCGGCCGGGGACTCGGGGTGGGGACGGATCGGATGAGGGGCAGGAGCAAACGGATCCGGTGGGCGGTGAAGCCCACATTTATCATTTGATCCGCTGAGCCAGTGTGGGCACGGGGTCAGTTTACTTCCCAACGAGCCGACGGTCGCGGCCTCCTGGATTACCGCAGCTAATGCAGCGGGCCAAGGAGGATGGAAGGCAAGGGGATGGAGGCAAATTGGAACCGCGGATGGACGCGGATGGACGCGGATAAAACCGGGAAGGGTGGGGCGTTTTCTTGTTGCGTGGAACGAAGCGCCGGGGTGGGTCTTGCTGGTTTTGAAATTCGAGCTTTGTTTTTTTGTGTGTTGTGTTTTTCGATTTGCGGTTATTTCTGCGGTCCCTGCTCATCTTGTCTCCCTGCCTCCCTCTTCGCCGTTGCCTTGATCCGCGTCCATCCGCGTCCATCCGCGGTTCCAACCCTGCCTTAGGCCATCGCTCTGCGGCCCTCCGCGTCCTCTGTGGTGAACCAGCCTTGTTCTAAGTTTCCGCTAGGTGCCGCTTAACAAGTCAGATCGTTATTCATTGGATAAGGTCGCTATCGCAAACATACGCTGGAATCCTGTTCTACAGCAGAAAACGTTATGCTTCGCCGCTGGTTTTGACCGGCGGTGTGAGACACGTTTGCAAAAGGTGATTTGATCGAAACCTTGACCAACCGATCCTCGTGGGGCTACCGGGCGGACCTGGACGGGTTGCGGGGGGTGGCGGTGTGGCTGGTGGTTTTGTTTCACGCGGGGCTGGGGTGGTCGGGGGGGTTCGTCGGGGTGGACGTGTTCTTCGTGTTGTCGGGATTTCTGATCACCGGCAACATCGTGACGCGGCGGGAGCGGGGGGTCTTCACGCTGCGAGATTTCTGGCTGCGGCGGATTCGGCGGATCCTGCCCGCCTCGACGGTGACGGTGGCGGTGTGCCTGGCGGTGGGGTTTGCGGTGCTTTGGCCCGCGGACCGTCGGCTGCTGGCGGAGTCCGCGGCGGCCCACCAGGTCATGGGCGCCAACGTGTTTTTCTGGTGGAACATCGGCTACTTCGCCCGGGCGGCGGACCAGATGCCGCTGCTTAACACCTGGTCGCTGGCCGTCGAAGAGCAGTTCTATCTGTTCTACCCGCTGGTGTTGGTCTGGCTCTTGGGGCGGGGTGGAGGCAGAAAAGGAGAGGGTAAGAGGGGGGGCATGAGGGGGGGCATGAGGGGGGGGGCGGTGGGGGGGTTGGCGGCGGTGGCGGTGGTGTCGCTGGGCTTCAGCGTGTGGGCGGACGAGGGGCGGTGGCTGCGGTTTGCGTTCTATCTGTTGCCCGCCCGGGCGTGGGAATTGTTGCTGGGTTGTCTGTTGTTTTTCGTGGTGCGGCGGTGGCCGATGTCGGGGTGGAAGGCGTCGGTCGCGGCAGGACTCGGCCTCTTGGCTGTGCTGGGGTCGGGGTGGTTTTTTAATAAATCGTTGGCGTTTCCGGGGTGGGTGGCGCTGGTGCCGTGCGTGGGCACCGCCCTGGTGATCGCGGGCGGGGGCCGCCGACTTCATCGACCCGCCCAAGTGGCGAGGGAAGAAACGACGCCGGGGGATCGTGCGGCGGAGGGGGATGACCGGGGGGACGAGGTGGGGTGGGTGGAGCGGGGGTTGAGCTGGGGGCCGTGGGTGTGGTCGGGGCGGGTGTCGTATTCGTGGTACCTGTGGCATTGGCCGATGCTGGTGTTTGCCGAGCATATCTGGGGGCAGGGATGGACGGGATGGACGGGGGGGTCGGGGTGGTGGCCGGGGGAGGGGGGGGCGGCGAGGGGAGGGGTGGCGGCGGCAAGTTTGGGGGTGGCGTGGTTGAGTTGGCGGTGGGTCGAGGAGCCGATCCGTCGCCGACGGTGGCTCCGCAGCGACCGCCGACTGCTGACGGCCGCGGGGTTGGCGATCGGGCTGACGTTGGCGGGGGCGGCGTGGTTGCACGCCCAGGCCGACTTCTTGTGGCGGGGCGGGGAGCGGGCGCTGCGCTACGCTGCGGCGGGGCAGCGTGAAGCGTTTTCGATCAAGGTGACCACGCCCGAGATCGAGGCGGGGCGGCTGCCGTGCTTCGGGGCGGCGTCTGCGGTCGGGCGAGGCGACGTTCTGGTGTGGGGCGACAGCCACGCGATGGCGCTGATCCCGGGGCTGGACGGGGTGTGCCGGGACCTGGGGATCGGCGGGGTGCAGATCACCGCGTCCTCGACCCCGCCGCTGCTGGGGTTTGTTCACCCCTCGGAGTTCGGGATGGCGGCGGGCTCGCCGGCGTGGGCCGAGCGGGTCGTGGATTATGTGCGGCGGGAAAATAATGAGGCGGACGAGCAGGGCGGGGCGGGTGTGGGGGCCGGGGGGGCCGGGGGGAGCGGGGGGGGTGGGGGGGTGGAGGTGGTGGTGATGGCGGGGGTGTGGCCGATCTACGCCCGGCGGGCGGAGTTTGCGGATCGGTTTGCGCTGACGCTGGAGGAGCTGATCGAGGCGGGGGCGGAGGTGGCGGTGGTGCTGGACGTGCCGACGATGCCGTGGGACGTGCCGCGGCGGTTGGCGGAGGCGGCGGTCGCGGGAGAGGACGTCACGCGGCTGGGGGTGAGCCTGGCCGAGCATCTGCGACATCACGGCGAGAGCATCGCGGTGATCCGGCGGGCGGCGGCAGGTCGGCCGGGGGTGACGGTGCTTGACCCGGCGGGCTGGCTGACCGACGACACGGGCCGATTGCGGGCGGAATTCGACGGGGTGGCGATGTACCGCGACCAGGCGCACCTGAGCATCGAGGGCGGGCAGCGGGTGGGCGAGATGTTCCGCGGGTATCTGGAAGCGGTGGCGGGGCGGTAGGGGAACGGCGGAGCTTTGGAATTCGAGGGGCGAAGCCTAGATTCGGGGGGGAGATTGTAGGGGGGCGATGAGACGGGGGGGGTGGCCACCGGATTAGCTTAAGGGGTTTTGGTGCTCGGTTTTGACAGGATGAAAGGCAGGATTGAAAGGATCTGAAATAGAGCGATCTGGCGATGTCGGGTGGATTGACAGTGACTTTCCTGGTTCGGATCGAATCCTGTTGGTCCGGCCTTTCGTCCGGTTAATCCTTTCAAAAACCGAGCTGGGATTGCGTCGGGAGATTCACACGCGGTCTTTGGGGGAGAGGGGGCGGGTGACTTTGTAGGCGCGGTTGCCGCGGTGCTGACCGAGTTGACCGATGAACTTCTGACGGCCTTCGATGGTGAGGGCCAGGGGGCTGACCGCGGGTTTATCGGTGAGGATGACGTCCCCGACCTGAAGGTTGGACAGGTCGTTGAGGGTCATGGTGGTGGTGGCGAGGACCGCGGAGATGTCGACTTTGGCGGCCTCAAGGGAGGTCGCCAGGCGTTGGCGGAGCTTGGCGTCGCGGGTCATTTTTTTGTAGGCCGACCACGACTGGCTGGAGAGCTTGTCGACAACCGGCTCGATGACGGCGTAAGGGATGCAGAGGCTCATCGTGCCGGCACGGTTGCCCATCTTGACCTCGAAGCCTACGACGACCACGACCTCGTTGGGCGGGACGATCTGGACCAGGGCGGGGTTGGATTCGCATTCTTCGAGTTTGAAGTCGGCGACGATAATGTTGTCCCAGGCCTCGCGGAGAGCGGACATGGCACGGGCCAGGATTTTGCCCACCAGGCGGTTCTCGATGGCGGTCAGCGGCCGCTGGGGGATGAACAGCTCGGCGTTGGACCCGCCCAGCAGGCGGTCGATGACGGGGTAGATGATCAGCGGGCTGATTTCGAGGCAGATGCTGCCTTCCAGCGGGGAACAGGAAAGCAGGTTGAAGCAGGTGGGGTTGGGCAGCGAGTGGGTGAATTCGCTGAAGGTCATCTGCTCGATGTTGGCGACCTTGACCTCCATGATGGTGCGGAGGAAGCCCGAGAGGGCGGCGCCGAAATTGCGGGAGAAGGCTTCGTGGAGGTTTTCCAGGGCCCGCATCTGGTCCTTGGAGACGCGCTCGGGGCGTTTGAAGTCGTAATTGCGGACTTCGAGGTCTTCGTCGATTTGGCCGGGCCGACGCTGGGAGAAGACCTTGCCGCTGTCCTCGCGGCTGGTACTGCCCTCGTCGGCATCGACCGCGGCGAGCAGGGCATCGACTTCGTTCTGATCGAGGACTTCGGCCATGGGCGGGGGGGGATGGCGGGGGGGGGGATGACGGGGTGGACAAGGGAGTGAAACGGATGCCGCGGGGGGCGGAATAAAACCCGGTGGGTCGCGGCTGGGTTGACGCCGACGCTCGATGTTTTATCGGGCGGCCGGGAGAGTTGGCTGCAATCGCGAGCGATCGATCCGTGACCGCGGTGTCTTGAGCGGAGCGGGGCTAGACTGATTCCATGGGTAAGACGACGAAGAAAACGTGGCGGCGGGACCTTTTAGATCGGCCGGGCCGGGGTGGAGTTCGGTGGGCCGGTGGCCGCGGTTTCGCGGGGCGGGTGGCGCTATCGCTGGTGGTCTTGATGGGGCTGGTGTGGGGGGCGGGGTTGGATCAAGCCCTGGGACAGGGAATGGAGTTTGGCCTGCTGGGGCAGAAGCCCGCGGCGGTCAAGGCCCAGGCGTTTGCCATGGGCGATGCGTCGGAAGGCGGCGGGGGTGAGGGGGGGGGCGAGGGGGCGGGTGAGGGGGGGGGCGGGGTGGTGGCGGGCAATCCGACGGCGGTGGCGGTGGTGGTGCAGATTGCCGAGGGCTACCACATCAACCCCGACGCCACCCGGGCGGGGCCGGCCTGGTTCAAAGAGCAGTACCCCACCGAATTGCGGGTGGTGGGCCTGGTCGGGCCCGACGGCAGCGAGGCGGACGGGGCGGCGGCGGTCGGACCCGGTTCGATGATCCGGGTGGGGGCGGCGCAGTACCCCGAGGCCAAGCCCTACCGCGTGGAGTACGCGGCGCAGGAGATCCCGGTGTACGAGGGCCGGGCGGTGTTTTACCTGCCGCTGCTGGTGGGGGCCGACGCGGCGATCGGAGAGTGGACGGTGCGGATGGAGTTGGAGGTGCAGGCCTGCGACGCGCAGGTTTGCCTGATTCCGGAAGTGTTTGAACTGGAAGCGCGGCTCACGGTCCGGCCGCCCGCGGGGCTGACTGACTCGGCCCAGGGCCCGGACGGGGCATCGGGCGATTCCGCGCCGCTGACCCAGTCCGACGGCAAACCGGGTGGAGCACGCGGCGACTTGTTCGCGGGCTTTGACCCCGCGGGCTGGGGGGCCATCGCCGAGGGTGATGCGGGTATCGCGGCGACGGATTCGACCACGACCCGCGGGGGCGGCGACGGTGAGATCGGAGCCGATGCGTCGGTGGCGCGGAGCTTGGGCTGGACGTTACTGATCGCCGCGGCCGCGGGGTTGCTGCTGAACTTCACGCCCTGCGTGCTGCCGGTCGTGCCGCTGAAAGTCATGAGCCTCGCCCGGCACGGCCAGGGCCGCGGAGGGCGGCGGCGGACGGTCCTGCTGGCGCTGGTCATGGCCGCGGGGATCATCGGGTTTTGGCTGGCGATCGCGGGGGCCATCGTCGGGCTCAAGCAATTTTCCGCGGTCAATCAGTTGTTTCAGTACCCGTGGTTCAACCTCGTGGTCGGGCTGATCATCGCGGTGCTGGGGGTGGCGATGCTGGGGGTGTTTCGTCTGGACCTGCCGCGGGCGGTGTACCAGGTGAATCCGACAAGCGACACGGTGGCGGGGTCGTTGGGGTTTGGCGTGATGACGGCGGTCCTGGCCACGCCGTGCGCCGGGCCGCTGATGGGCGGGGCGGTGGCCTGGGCGACCACGCAGGGCGCGGGCACGACGCTGGCGACCTTCGGGGCGTTGGGCGGGGGGATGGCGCTGCCTTACCTCGTGCTGACGTTGATGCCGGGGCTGGTCGAAAAGCTGCCGCGGGCGGGCGCGGGCAGTGAACTGCTCAAGCAGACCATGGGCATCCTGATGTTGGCGGCCGCGGCGTTTTTCGTGGGCACGGGGGTCGTGGCCCTGAGCTCCGACGGCACGTCGGCGGGTGCGCGGTGGTACTGGTACATCGTCGGCGGACTCATCGCCGCGGCCGGCGTGTGGCTGATCGTGCGCAGCTGGTCCCTCAGGCTCTTGCAGACGCGCGTTGCGCAAGTCGGGGTCCACGCCATCGCCGCCGCGCTGGTCTTGGCGGGAGCCTGGGTCGGGCTTGAACTCTCCGCCGCCGACGCCCGGGCAGACGACCAGGACGGCGGCATCGCCTGGGTGTACTACACCCCCCAGCGGCTGGCCAAGGCACGTCAGGCGGGGGCCGCGGTGGTGCTGGACTTCACCGCCGACTGGTGCCTGAACTGCAAATTTCTGGAAAAAACGGTGCTCAACACCGACGCGGTCAGCGCCGCCCTCCGCCAGCGGGGCGTGGTCCCAATGAAGGTGGACATCACCTCGAGCCGCAACGTCGCGGGCACCGCGCTGCTGCGGGACATGGGGCGGTTCACGATCCCGCTGCTGGTGGTGCAGGACCCGGCAGGGCAAACGGTGATGATCGAAGACTTTTATACCGCCGGCCAGGTGCTCGACGCGGTGGAGACCGCGACACGCTGAGCGCTCGTGTCTCGGCGCATCTTCTATATGGCAAAAGCGTGAAAATTATTGGGGTCGCGAACGAAAATCAGCGAGCGTTGGCAACCCGTCCGCGCATAAAAGCGGCCGTGGAAAAAGATTCGACAACGGCGAGCGACTCCCCGACAATGTTTTCATGAGTGTAATCCGTGCCCGTGTCGAAAAGCTGGGCCTGGCGTTGCCGCCGGTGCCCCCCGCTGCCGCCAACTACCAGGCCGCGCTTCAGTCCGACCTCACGCTGATCGTCAGCGGCCAACTGCCCCGCACCGCTTCGGGCGATTTGCACGCCACCGGCAAGGTCGGCGACGCGGTGGACCTGCCCACCGCCGTCGCCTGTGCCCGCCACTGCGCGCTCAACGCGCTATCGCTGATCGACCACCATTTCCACGGCGCGTTCGAGCATCGGCTCGACCGGCTGCTGCGGGTCGCGGTCTACGTCGCCTCCGCCGCCGACTTCACCCGGCAGCACCTCGTGGCCGACGGGGCCAGCGATTTGCTGAAGCAGGTGCTGGGGCCGCGGGGCGACCACGCCCGGGTCGCGGTCGGCTGCGTCGCGCTGCCCCTGGATGCCCCCGTCGAGGTCGAAATGATGGCCGCCCTGACCGATCCCAACGCGCGGGGCGATTAATGTTCGCCGCCGGCTTCCGGGGAGCAAAAGGTCGCCCACGACCGCAAGCCATCGGCAGTCTTCGGGGTCCGATAGTCGGGGCCCGGCGTTTAGGCTTGACGTATCCCCACGCGGCGGACACACTAACGGCTCACCGCACCCGTCGCCCGGCGGGTGCCGCAACTAGGCTTTAGCTGGAGCATCTATATGGCACGCGCGCGTTCAGGCGGAGGCGGCAGTGGTTCGATCATCGGCTTGGTGGTTTTTGGAGCCGCCTTCTTTATCTGCCTGATCCTGGCGATTGTGTTCTACACCCAGGTCGACGGCGCCCAGCAGGCCGCGTCGGCGGCCCGGGCCGAGCTCGACACGGTGCAAAACAGCGCCGACATCGACGACGAAACCCTCAAGACCCTCGTCGCCGACGGCCAGGGCACCACGGTCCGTCGCCTGCTGACCAGCTACGAAAATCTCCGCGAAGACCTCGATACCAGCCAGTCCGAGGTCATCCGTCTCACCGACGAGCTGAGCGCCGCCAACACCCAGCTGTCCACCGCCCAGGCCAACGCCGCCTCGGCCCAGGCCAGCCTCAACCAGGCGACCCAGGCCCGCCAGCAGATCGAGTCGTCCCTACGCCAGGACGTCCAGGGCCTCACCTCCACGGTCAGCGCCATCTCCTCGGAAAACGATCGGCTCAAGTCGTTGGTCGACATCTCTATCCAGGAACTCGACCAAACTTATCAGAACCAAATCACCTCGCTGCGGGATCAGAACCGCGAGCGTGAAAACACCCTGGCCGCAAAAAACCGCGAAATCGAAGACCTGCAGTTTCAGCTGGTCGAATTGGCGGGCGATACCCCCGAAAATGTCGCGATCACCCGCGGCGACGCCACGATCGTTTCGCAACTGCCCGACCAGGACAAGGTCTACCTCGACATCGGCCGCAGCGCGAACCTCCGCCGAGGCACGTCTTTCCGCATCTTCGATCCCGAAACCTTAATCAAACTCGAAGACCCCGATGGTGAGAACGGCAAGGGCGTCGTCGAAATCATCAACCTCGAAGAAGACAGTGCCGTGGGACGGATCGTCCGCCGCGAACCCCGCGCGGTCATCCGCAACGGCGACAAGCTCGTCAACGTCGTGTTCGACCCCAACCGCGTCTTCCGTTTTCACCTGTTCGGCCAGTTCGATATCGATTACGACGGCTCGCCCGACAGCAACGGCCTGGAACAGGTCAAGAGCATGGTCCGACGGTTCAACGGCCGACTCGCCGACGACCTGACCTTCGGCACCGACTACCTCGTCCTGGGCGTCGAACCCGAGCTGCCCACCCAGCCCGACGACGAACTGGATCTCGCCAAGATGAACGAATTCCGGGTTGCCCTGGACAACTACAACGCCTACCAAGAACGCATCAACCAGGCCAAAGAGCTCGGCGTGCCGGTCCTGAACCAAAACCGCTTTTACGATCTCGTGGGTTATTACGAACGCTGAGCCGCCCTGGACGCTAGGCGCGGCGGTGGCCGCGGCGATCGACGACTATTATCAGGCCGGCCGCAGATCGGCCGAGCTTCCCCGCGGGGTTCCCCGTGCCCTGAACCCGGGATGATTTGACCATGGCCCATCGGGGTCCGATCTACGAAAAAGTCGAATACTTCCTCGCCCGGATGCTCGCCACCGCGGTCACCAGCTTCGAGGTCGAGCAAAGCCAGCGCACCGCCCGGTTCATCGGCCACCTCTTTGACCGCTTCGACGCCAAGCACCGCAAGCGGGCTCAGCACAACATCCGCCTCTGTTTCCCCGAATGGACCGAAGCCCGCATCGCCGCGTGCGCCCGGGCTTCCACCCAGCACCTGATGCAGCTGGCCTTCGAAACGATGCACACCCCCCGGGCGCTGACCGACGACACCTGGGCCCAGCACATCCACCTCAAAAACCTGGGCCCCGCGATCGAGCTGCTCAATTCCGATCGCCCCACCATCCTGCTCACCGCCCACCAGGGCAACTGGGAAGTGCTGGGCTACTTCCTCGCCCTGCTGGGTTACGACATGGACACCATCGCCCGGCCCCTGGACAACGACCTGATCAACGACTGGCTGATGGGCATCCGCGAGAAAAAAGGGATGCGCATCGTCACCAAATGGAACGCGACCCAGCGCATGGTCGACGTCCTGCAAAGCGGCGGCGCCCTCGCGTTCACCGCCGACCAGAACGCCGGCGACAAAGGTATCTTCGTGCCCTTTTTCGGCCGACTGGCGAGCACCTACAAGTCTATCGGCCTGCTGGCGATGACCCACGACGCCCCCGTGGTCTGTGGCTATGCCCATCGGCAGTCCAACGACTACCGCTTCGAAGTGGGCGTCGCCGACGTGATCCGCCCCGAGGACTGGAAAGGCCGCCGCGACCCGCTGTACTACATCACCGCGCGGTATTGCCGGGCGTTTGAAAAAATGGTCCGCATGTGCCCCGAGCAGTTTTTGTGGAGTCACCGCCGCTGGAAGAGCCGGCCCCGCCACGAGCAACGCGGTAAACCGATCCCCGCCGCCCTGCAACGCAATCTCTCGGAACTGCCCTGGATGACCGACGAGTTGATGCACCAACTCCACCATCCACCCTCGACCTACCAAGGTTAGGGCCGCCCCTCGGGTCGGCTCGCGCGACCGGTCACGGGCCGAGCCGACGGCGGTCGGCGGGCTGCCGGGTGGCCGATAGTTGACCCCGCCCCCCGCGTCGTCATAATCCGTTGCCGGTCCGTGATTCTGCCGGACCTTCCGATAATGCCCCCCCCACGAAAGATTGCCCGATGGCTGAGTACGACGAACCCCTGCGCCTCAAAGATAAAAAAATCCTGGTTGTCGATGACGATCCCGAAATTCGGGCCGCCATCGACCACGCCCTGCAGGCGGAGGGCGCGTTGACCCAGGTCTGCGGCGACGGCAACTCCGCGGTGCGCATCGTCGAGGGCGATCCGCCGGACCTCGTGGTCCTGGACATGATGCTGCCCAAGCGATCGGGCTTCCTGGTTTTGGAAAAAATCAAGAAGTTCGAGACGCCGCCCCGGGTGGTCATGGTCACCGCCAACGAAGGCCGGCGGCACCAGCAGTACGCCGAAAACCTCGGCGTCGATGGGTACCTGCTCAAACCCGTGCGTCTGGAGCGACTCATCAGCTTGGCCGAGGACCTGCTCGGCAGCACCGCGTGACGCCTCGTCGCCGGCCCCGCAAAACCGACCGACCACTTGAATCTCGCCCGCTTCCCGCGGGCGGATTTTTGGTGGTGACCCTGACGTGGCCGATCCCCCGCCGCATCGTTTATAATACGGTCTCGCCGTCTGCCCTAACGAGGATCATCATCATGTCGAATTGTTTTAGTACTCGATCTGCCCGCCGCGGCTGGCTTGCGTTGGCGGTCTTGGCGAGTGTCCTGTCCGTTCACGCGGCGGGGGCCGAGAACGCCGTGCTCATCACCAACGATGGCGACACCTACGAAGGTCAACTCGTGCGACAGACCCCCGACCTGGTGATCCTCAAAGTCGGGGGGATCGACGCCCGGTTTGACCGCAGCGATATCCGTCAACTCACCATCCGAGAAACGCCGCGGCAGATATATGAGCAGCAGCGGGCGGAGCTGGAGGACGACGACCTCGCCGGCCGACTGGGCCTGGCCCAGCGGATGATGGACCTCCAGGCCTTGCCCATCGCCCGCGGAGAATTGGTATCACTGGACCGCGACTTCCCCGGCACCGCGCGGGTGACGGAGATGCTCAATCTAGTCAACGCCCGGCTGCGGCTGCAAAACACCGCGGGCACCGCCGAAGCCCCCGCACGGACGTCCGCCGAACGTGAGAAACCCAACCGTGAAAACCCGGTCTACCTCGACGACTCACAAATCAATCTCATCAAGGTCTACGAGCTGGACCTGGACACCGAGCCCCGCGTGACGATCCCGGCGGACACCATCGATCAGTTTTTCGAGCGGTACAGCGATAACTCGGCGGTGCCCACCGGCCGCCGTGCCCGCGCCGATTTCCGCCGGATGGCGGGGCACGAACAGTTGGCGATGCTTTTTCAGGTCCGGGCCCGCGAGCTGTACCCCGACGTGGAAGTGCGCTCCGAGCCCGAGCCGCTGTTGCAGTTTCGCCGCACGATCAACAGCGATTACGTCGCCCGCTATTTTGCCCCCCTGTTCGGCCAGGGCCAGATCCAAGGCTTGAAAATTCTCAGCGATCGGCCCAACTCGGACTCCGAGGCTTACACCAACTTCTATCTGCTCTCGACATTTTTGTACGACGGGATGCCGCTGATTAACCGTGGCGATCCCGAGCAATCGCTGCTGTTGCAGTGGGGGCTGGAGCGCGCGGCCGCCCGGCACCCCGCCCCGGAAACCGAGGGGTGGCAGCCACGCTTCCGCCAAACCAGCGACGAAGAATTTCAACGTATCGTCCAGTGGATCGACGACCTGTTCGGCGGAGAGACCCCCGATTACGGCATCGATTTCTCGCCTTCAGAGTCTTGACGGCCCACTTCTCCCTGCGGCAGACGTCTCGCCGCCGTGTGCGTCCGATCAGGTGGGACCGTCGTTTGAAAACTACCGTTGTGGCTGTAGATGGGTTATCTTGTGCGGGTTCCGCTTGCAGTCGAAAATGATACTGGAAAGGGTCGATGCTTTGAAAATGACCAGGCAAATTGTGCTGACCGGCTGCCTCGCAGCGACCGGCCTTTTGACGGCGTGTGACGATTCGTCGCAGCAGGACCAACAATCCCGGGCTGCGCTGACCCAAGCCATCACGACCCTGACCGATGCCCAGCGGGGCTACGCCGACGGCGGCGGGGACGAGACGTACCAGACTTATCGCACCACCCAGTTGCAGGAGGCCGCCCAGCAACTGGAGCAGGTCATTGCCAAGGGCAGCGGCTCGGCCAAGACCGAAGCCCAGCGTCTGCTGGCGGACGTCCGGCTAAGTCAGGCCCGCCAATTGATTCAAAACGCCCGCCTCGGCCAGGCCGAGGTCGAGGGTCGCCTCGAAGCGTTGTTCAACAAAGCAGCGGCCGTGGAGCGGATCAACGATCTGATTGTCACCCGCGGCGGCGACGACGAGGCGGTGCTCAGCGCACTTAAGGAAGGCGACGACCTGGTACGCCAAAGCAAGGCCGGAGTCAGCGGCAACCTTGCGGAACTTTCCGCCCAGCGGGAAGCCGCCTTGATCAATGCCGAGACCTACCACGGTCAGGCGTCCGAACACTTCAACCAGGCTGAGCAGGCCGAGCAGCAAGCCTTTGTCGCCGAGAATGACCAGGCCCGCCGCCAAGCCGAAACCCGGGCGTATCAAGCGCGTCTCAAAGGGTCTTCCGCTCAGCGGCAGGCGTCCGAAGCGCAGATCGAAGCCGACCGACTCGGGCTCGAAGTCGCCCGCCTGCAGAACGAAGCTCAGCTGTGGGACCAGATGGCCCAACAGATTTCCAGCCTGACCCAGAAAGTGCGTGACGATGGCGAGGCCGCCTCCCGCGACGTCAGCACCGCCGACAGTTCGCGAAATCTCGGCGTGGCCGCGGTCCGCGAAACCCTCGATGCCCTCGTGCAGCGCTACCGTCAGGACGTCGAGCAGCCGCTGAACGAAGCGGTCGCCAAGACCGACGCCGCTTTGTCGCGGATCGATAACGCCATCAGTCAGGGGGCCGCCGCCAACCGCACCGGCCTGCGTTTCGACCGCCTCTCGCTCCAGGTGGAACGCGCCCGGGCGCTGAGCCAGCACGCCGCCGCCGCGAAGCAGGTCGCCGCTGCAGTTGCCGCCGTCGCGGACAGCCCGGTCATGAAAAATCCTGCAAATGCATCCACCGCCCAAGAGATCGACGCCGTCCGGAGCAGCCTCGCCGAGCAGGCCCAGGCGTTGAGCCAGTCCACCCGGGACACGATTGCCGATTCGATGGAGCTCACCGAGCAGCTGGCCGAAGATCAGAATGTCGGGGAAGCCACCCAGAGCTTGGCCAAAGCGCTCCAGGCCTACGGCCAGCAACTCAACTGACCGACTCGGTAAATCTCAAACGTCTCGATTTACTGAGAAGCGAGATTCGGCGGGCTGTTAGGTCTGCGATATGTTTTGCACACCACGTCATATGACGATGGATGGCACCCAATGTTGAAGTTTTTCGGGTTTCTAGAAGCGGTGCGAGCGTTAAAGGTTTAGCTTTAACCGGTGAGTTGCAACTGAGCCAGGGCCGTCATCGTGTCGCTGGAAAAAGCGAAGACGTTGTCCAGGCTCGTGGAAAGGAACACCGACCAGACCGCGTCGGACGGGGTGGCGATTTTCAACTGTCTGCCGCGGTCCGCGGTCATCTTCCGCAGCCGCAGCAACTGCGAAAGGTTGGAACTGTTGACGGTGTCCACCCCCGCCAGATCGATGACCACGTGGGGCGGAAGCTCGTTGCTGGAATACTGACTGAAGAGCGTTTCGAGTTCGTCGGAGAACGACGGCTCGTTGTAAAGCTTGACCAGCCAGATATCGTCGGACCATTTTTGCAGCGGCATGAGATCACTTTCAAAGAGCGGAAGATCAAGGCCAAAAAATCGTCTGAACGGTGGGCCGGTTTAGTTTTGGCGAGCCACGATAAATTCGGATCAGGAGTTCTTGGTTGCGGTCCGTTGATGCATAGCCCGGCCGATGCATGGGGTTACTCCTCGGACTCGGGGTCGGACCCGGAGTCGCTGTCCGGCGGGGTCACCTTTTCCGGGTTGTCGGGGTTGATCGGTTTGGACTCTCCGGGGGTGTTGGGCGTGGTGGGTGGGTCGTCGGATTCGTCTTTCACCCGGGCGACGCCGACGAGTTTGTCGTTGGCCGAGAGTCCGATGACGCGGACGCCGGTCGAAGCGCGTTTGGTCTGCCGGACCGTCTCGGCGGAGATGCGAACGATCATGCCGTTGAGGGTGATGAGCATCAGGCCGTCGTCGGCGTTGACGCGGCGGATGGCGATCACGCTGCCGTTGCGGGTGGTGGTCTGGATGTCGCGTCGGCCCTTGCCGCCGCGTCCCTGGGGCCGGGTCTCGCCGTTTTCGGACTGAACGAGGTACTCGACCATCGGCGTGCGTTTGCCGTAGCCGTTTTCGGTGACCGTCAGCAAGTCGGCGTCGTTGAATTCCGGAGCCACGCGGACGAATCCGATCACGGCGTCGCCCTTGTTGAGGCCGATCCCTTTCACGCCGCTGGCGTTGCGTCCCATGGCCCGGGCGTCGTCGGCGCGGAACCGGATCGCCATCCCGCCGCGGGTGCCGAGGATGATGTGGTCTTCTTCGCTAACCCACTTGACGCCGACGAGCGAATCGCCGTCGCGGAGGTTGACCGCGATCAGGCCGGAGCTGTTGACGTTTCGGTAGTCCGCCAGGGCGGTGCGTTTCACCAGGCCGTTGGCGGTGGCAAACAGCAGGAAGTCTTCGCCCTTTTCAAAGTCGGCGATCGGCATGAACTCTACGACCCGCTCGTCCTTCTGCAGGTTGATCATGTTGACGATCGCCCGGCCGCGGCTGGTCCGGCCCGCCTCGGGGATGTTGAACACCTTGAGCTTGAACACCCGGCCGGTATCGGTAAAACAAAGCAGGTCGTCGTGGGTCGAAGCGACGAACACTTCTTCGGTGAAGTCGTCGTCCTTGGACTTGGCACCGATGATCCCCTTGCCGCCGCGGCCCTGGGTTTTGTATTCGATCCGCGGGGAGTCGTTTGACGTAGCCGCCGTGGGTGATCGTGACCACCACCTGCTCAACGGGGGTGAGGGCCGCCATGTCCAGATCGTTGGCTTCGCCATCCTCGATGACGGTCCGCCGGGGGTTGGCGTGGCGGGTTTTCATGTCCTCGATCTGTTCGAGGATGATCGCCTCGACCCGCTTGGGGTCGGCGAGGATGGCTTCGTAATCTTCGATCTCGTGGACGAGCTTGGTGTAGTCGTTGACCAGCTTTTCGATTTCGAGGCCGACGAGTTGGATCAGTTGAAGGCGACCGATGGCCTCGGCCTGCACGCGGGTGAGGCGGATGTCGTCCTGCGAAGCGTTGAGCAGTCGCTGCGGGAATTTTCGGGGCGTAGGGGTGATCCGCGGGGATGCGGAAGCCGCGGGCCATGAGTTTTTCGATGGCCTCGTCCGCGGGTCGCCGATGCGCGGATCAGGCGGATGACCTCGTCGATATCGCAGACCGCGTAGATCAGGCCTTCGATGCGGTGGGCTTCCTGCTGGGCTTTGTGCAGCAGGTGGGCGGTCTTGCGGCGGGTGACCTCGACGCGGTGCTCGACGTAGCAGTCGATGATCTGCCGGAGGGTCAGGGTGCGGGGCTGGCCCTTGACCAGCGCGATGTTGATGATCGAGAAGGTCGATTGCAGCGGGGTGAGGGAGTAGAGCTGGTTTTCGACCGCTTCGGGCGAAGCGCCGCGCTTGAGTTTGATGACCATCCGCATGCCGGCGCGGTTGGAGGATTCGTCGACGATGTCGGAGATGTCTTCGAGTCGGCCAGCCTTGTTCATGGCGACGATCTTGTCGATCACGCCGTTGACTTTGCTGACCTGGTAGGGCAGTTCGGTGACGACGAGCCGTTCCTGCTTGCCGGAGGTTTCGTGGTGCATCTTGGCGCGGACGGTGACGCGGCCGCGGCCGGTGCGGTAGGCCGAGGCGATGCCGGCTGCGGCCCATGATGGTGCCGCCGGTGGGGAAGTCGGGGCCGGGGATGATCTGGAGCAGGTCGGTGAGGTCGATGTCGGGGTTGTGGATGACGGCGGTGATGGCGTCGCAGACCTCGCCGAGGTTGTGCGGGGGGAGGCTGGTGGCCATGCCCACGGCGATGCCGAGGCTGCCGTTGACCAGCAGATTGGGGAATTTGCCGGGCAGGACGCGGGGCTCGTCGCGGGTGGCGTCGTAGTTGTCCTGCCAATCGACGGTGTCGAGCTTGAGGTCTTCGAGCATGTCCGCGGCGGGGGCCGCCATGCGGGCTTCGGTGTAGCGCATCGCGGCGGGGGGGTCGGGATCGACGCTGCCGAAGTTGCCCTGGGGGTCCACGAGGGTGTGGCGCATCTTCCAGGTCTGGGCCATGCCGACGAGGGCGGCGTAGACCGATTGGTCGCCGTGGGGGTGGTAGTTGCCGGTGGTGTCGCCGACGATTTTCGCGCACTTGCGGTGCTTGGCCCCGGGGCGGAGGTTCAGGTCGTTCATCGCCACGAGGATGCGGCGCAGCGACGGCTTGAGCCCGTCGCGCACGTCGGGCAAGGCGCCGGTCGACGATGGTCGACATGGCGTAGGTCAGGTAGCTGTCCGCCAGCTCGCGCTCGATGGCCAGGTCCTGCACGCGGCCGCCGACCACGGGGCCGTCGCCCGCGGGGATCGGGGCGGGTTCGTCGGTGAAATCAGAGGGATCGGGGGGCACTTCGGCCATGCGTCGGGGTGCTCCTTGCCCCGAAACGGGGCGGGGTGAAGCCCCGATATTTTAACCGAAACCGCGGCCCCTCGCTGCCCGCCGCTTACGGCTATGACCCATCAAAATTTCGCCGCCCCGGCCTGCGTCAAAGGGGGGAGCGACGGCCCCGCCCCGGCACCGTCTGGGGTGCTAAGTCGCGGTGATGTATCCGGGTTTAGTTCTTATTCAAGTGAGAAATCAGCTTTTGAATTTCAGAGCAAACGGTCTTTCGCCGAATACCAGGGATAGCCCCTACAACGAGTTTCTATTTATTCAGGTATCGCCATGCAATGTCCGTGTCAGAGTGGCCGACGAACCCTCTCCGGTCCGATTTGCCGAGTCAACCGAAGAATCTCGCCTGCTGCGTCAGCGGTCGTTCGGCGGATCGTGGGAATGGAATGTGGACGCGGATCATGTGGTGGTGGAGATCGGCCCGGATGAGACCTGGACCAGCCTGGCGACGCTGATGAATTTTTTCCGCACCGACGCTGAGCGATGCAGAAATCGGACTCCGCCACCGGCGCGTGGGTTCCGGGCTGCAGCGGCGGCCCCGATGCCTGCGCGGCCAGTGGCCTACCGGCCCGTCGACGAATTGGCTCCGCGGGTTGAATCACCGCTGATGAGCATCCTGCAGGACCGGCGGATCGAGACGTGGTATCAGCCGATCTTCAACGCCGACACACTTGCGCGATCTGGGGCTACGAATGCCTGATGCGTGGACGCGATGACCACGGCAATCTGGTGATGCCCGGCGACTTACTCAACTTGGGCGCGGCAGGAAAACCTGATCTTTATGCTCGACCGGATTTGCCGCGAATTGCACATCGAAAACGCCGGCCGGGCCGAGCTCGGACCCAGGACACCGCGATCCTGATCAACTTTCTGCCCACCGCGATCTACGATCCGAAGTTTCTGCCTGCGGACCACCGAGGCCGCCGCCAAGCGGGTCAACCTCGATTCGCGGCGGATCATCTTCGAGGTCGTCGAGACCGATCAGGTGCATGATCGCGAGCATCTCAACTCGATCCTGACGCACTATCGGAACGCTGGGTTCCGCGTCGCGTTGGATGATGTCGGTGCGGGGTATTCGGGGCTGATGATGCTGGCAGAGTTCGAGCCGGATCTGATTAAGATCGATCGCAGCCTGATCGAGAAAGTGGTCGAGTCCACGGGCTGCCGATCGATCTGCTCGGCGTCCTGGTGGGGATCGGCCACGACGACGACAAGACTGGTGCTGGCCGAGGGCATCGAAACCCGCGGAGCAGGCTGAAGGTGATGCAGCAGACTCGGGGTTGATCTCTTTCAGGGCTACTACTTCGCCCGTCCCGCGCCCGAGCCCGTGTTTCGGTCGACATCGATCGCAGTTTAAACAGCAGCCGTTCTCGCATCGTCGGGAGATGACGCTATCATGCTCCGCACTATGGAAGCAGGAATCGTCGGTCTCCCCAACGTCGGAAAATCCACGCTCTTCAACGCGCTGACCAGCGCGGGGATCCCCAGCGAGAACTTCCCGTTTTGCACCATCGAGCCCAACGTCGGCGTCGTTCCCGTGCCCGACGACCGGCTAACGAAGATCACCGAATTTATCCCACCACAAAAAGTGATCCCCGCGGCCCTGCGGCTCGTGGACATCGCCGGCATTGTCAAGGGCGCTTCCGAGGGCGAGGGGCTGGGCAACAAGTTCCTGAGTCACATCAAATCCGTCGATGCGATTCTACATGTCGTCCGCTGCTTTGAAGACGACGACATCACGCACGTCGATGGCAGCGTCGATCCGATCCGCGACATCGAAGTGATCGACACCGAACTGATGCTCTCGGACCTGGCCACCGTCGAAAGCTGCGCTGACCAAAGCCGCACGCAACGCCAAGTCCGGCGACAAGGAAGCCAAGGCCCGGCTGGCGCTGCTGGAAAAGTGTCAGCCCGTCCTGGCCGAGGGCTTGCCGATCCGCAACCTCATCGCCTCCGGAAGCCCGAACGAACTCGACCCCGACGAGCAAAAAGCAGCTCAAGAGCTTCGGTCTGATCACCGCCAAGCCGGTGCTCTACGTCGCCAACGTCGATGAAGACGACCTGCACGGCGCAGGGCGATCTGGTGAATCAGGTGCGGCAGCGTGCCGAGGCCGAGGGCGGGGCGGTTGTTCCGGTCTGCGCCAAGCTGGAGAGCGAACTGGCGGAACTGGACGACGCGGATCGCGGATGAGATGCTCGAAAGCGTCGGGCTCGAAGAGCCCGCGCTGGCGGCATTGGCCAGGGCGGCCTACGGGCTGCTGGGGTATCAGAGCTACTTCACCGCGGGCGAAAAAGAAGTCCGGGCGTGGACCATCCCTATCGGAGCCACCGCGCCGCAGGCAGCGGGCGTGATCCACACCGACTTCGAGGCCAAGTTCATCCGGGCCGAAGTCTACACCCTGCCTGACCTGATCGAACACAAGACCGAAAAAGCGATCCGCGAAGCGGGCAAGCTCCGGGCCGAGGGCAAGGGTTATGTCATGCAGGACGGCGACATCTGCCACTTCCTGACGGGGGCGTGAGGACGGCCACTTGGTCGGTCAATCCCGCTTGAGCAACTGCTCGCGCTGGATCATGACTTTTAGCGTGTGGCAGACCAGTTCGACCTGCGTCTCGCTCATGCGGTTGAAAAACGGCAGGGCAATGGTGCGTTCGCTGATGGACTCGGCGATCGGGAAGTCGCCCTTTTGAAAGCCGAATTGTTTTTTATAAAACGGCTGAAGATGGATGCAGGGGAAGTAGTTGGACGCGCCGATTTCGTGGCGTTTAAGGCCTTGGATGATGCGGTCGCGTTCGGTGTGGCCGTAGTTGGCGGTGAGGCGCAGGACGAAGACGAACCAGGACATGGTCGCGTCGCTGCCGGGCTCGAGGGTGGGCAGGACCAGGTCGTCCCAGTCCAGCAGGCGACGTATGTAGTGGCCCGCGACATGGCGACGGACTTCGAGCATCTCGGGGAGGCGCTGAAGCTGGGCGACACCCAAGGCACAGTTGATTTCCGAGAGGCGGTAGTTGTAACCCAAGCGTTCGTGGGCCAGCCACGACCCGGCGTTTTTGTCGCTGCCGTTATGGGCTGAAGTGGCCCGGCCCTGATTGCGCAGGGAGCGGCAGCGGTCCGCCAGGGTGTCGTCGTCGGTGACGATCATCCCGCCCTCGCCGGTGGTGATCTGCTTGTTGGGATAGAAGCCGAACACCCCCGCCCGGCCGAAAGACCCCACCGGCCGATCGCAGGTCGCCCGGCCGCCCAGCCCCTCGCAGCAATCTTCCACCAAAGCGATCTCGTGGGTGCGGGCGAGTTTTTCGAGAGCCGGAAAGTGGGTCGTGTTGCCGAAGACTTCCACGGCAATGATCGCCTTGGTCTTGGCGGTAATCGCTTTCGCAGCCTTGGCTGGGTCGATGTTCAGCGAAGTCGGGCAAATGTCTACAAAGACGGGTGTGGCGCCGACCATCAGGATGCAGTTGGCCGAGGCGATGAACGAAAACGGCGTGGTGATCACCTCGTCGCCGGGCCCGATGCCCAGGGCCAGGAGGACCAGATGCAGGCCCGCGGTGCCCGACGAGACCGCCACGCCTTCGCGTCGGCCGGAGACGCGAGCGGTGTCACGCTCGAATCGTTCTTGCTGCGGGCCGATCGACAGTCGGCCCGACCGCAGCGTATCGACCACCGCGTCGATCTCAAGGTCAGAAATATCAGGCTGGCTTAAAGGAATATCGCTCATCAACATCACGGCGGGAGTTAGGTGCAGGTCGGCGATCCCCGACGGTCAGGGATCCCAGGGGACACTAGGATAGGCCTTTGCCCCCGCGGCGGTGAAAGATTAATCAAGCCAACGCTAATCAATCATCCCCGCCCGGTGGCGGAAACCCGGGCGTCGGGGATGGGTCCTGCGGCAATGTGCCCCCGGCCGGCGGATCGGCGAGCAGCGCCGCGATCGAGGCCTCCGCCTGGCCCGTCATTTTTAAATACGACCAGGCCAGGGTCACCCGGATCGAGTCATCCAGGCGGGTGGGGTCCTGCAACACCTGGCTCATCCGCTCCACGGCAACCGGATCCGGCGGCGATGGTGCGTGGACCGTGAGGGCCAAGATGAGGTCGTCGGTCGCGCGGTGATCGATTTTTTCTAATTTTTTGCCGATCACCCGACTCGCATCATGGCGGCTACGCAACAAGCCCACCAGCACCGCCTGCCGCCACTCCGCGTCGGCGGTGTCCTGAGTAAAGCGGCCGGGCAGCCAACGGGTGGCGGTGGAAGGGTGTCTCTGCACCAGTGTCGCCGCCGCCGCCGCGACCGCCTCCAGCCGCCGCGATCGCCCGCGCGGTTCGTCGGCCCGGTACCGATCCAGAATCATCACCATCAGCTTGGCCGAACCCGTCCGGATCGCGTAATCGACCGCCCAGCCCCAGGCGGGGGCGTAGTGGGTGTCCAGCAGGTCCTCCGTGGCCGAGAGTAAATCTTCGCTCGGTTTGGGCTCCGATCCGTGGCGGGCCAACGCTTCCAGGGTCCGCAGCATCCGGCCCAAGATCGGATCGACTTCGACTTCGGCCCCGACTTCTGCGTCGCCTTCGGCAGTTGCGGCCTTCTGATCGGCAGTGGCACCGATCGCTTGATCCAGGGCGTGGAGCTGGCCCGGCTCCATCCACCCCGCGGCCTCCAGCCCCGCCAAGGCCAAGCGAAGACCGGTCGATACATCGCCCTCCGCCCGGGCTTGCTCCAGCCACGTCCACCACCGCGAGACGGCCCGGGCATCGCCAAAGCGCAGGGCACACCGGGCGGCGGCAGCCCGAACGCGGGTCGCGTGGTCGGGTGATTCCGCGATCTGCCCAGCCCACTCCCCGCCCCGGCCGAGGGAGCGTTGCCACATCACTTCGAGCAGCGTCGCGGTCACCGCTTGCCCGGCCGGCGAAGGTTCGGCCACCAGCTCATCCAGGATCCCCGCGCCCGACGGGTCGCCCCGTTGGTGCATCAGCAGCGACGCCAGCGCCCGCAGGCCCGCCGGCTCGCCGTACTGCCCCTGCTCCAACGCCGCAACGATGGCCGCATCGATCTCCGGGTTTTTCTCGGTCGCTGGTTCGCTCATGAGCGACATTGCCAGCAGCAGCTTTTCGCCCGTACCGAGTTGCGGCCACCGCAGCAAAAGCAAACGCGTCGGTATGTCGAGCAGGTCTGCATCCAGCGCCGCCCGACCAGCTCCGCCTGGACCAGAGGGTCGGCGATCTCCGCGATCTCCGCCACGCTGACGCCCGGCGTGGTCCTGACTTCTGCCCGACCCAGAATCCCGTGCAGCCGAATCGACGGATGCCGATCCGCGGTCGCTAATCCATCAAATAACGCGGACAGTTCCGGATCACGTTGAAAACGCAACGCACGCAGCAACCGGTAGTGTCGGCCGTCAGCTTGCACCGTCACCGCGTCCTGCAGCAGACGAATGGCCGCGCGGGTGGTCGGCAGATCGCCGGTAAGCCGGGGTTGGGCTTGAGGGGTCGATTCGGCCGGCCCGTCCATGGGCGGGGCGGCCTCGGCCACCACTGCATCATCGAAATCGAGTCGCTGGGCGATGGCCGAGTCGCTACAGAACCATGTCGGCACAGCCAGAACGACCAAAACGATCAGCCCGCCGGCCGTTCGTCCACCGATTCTCTCCCGTCGCTGAAGTGGATGGTGACTCATCTTCGGGACACTCGTTGGTCTTTCGCAGCCCGCTCGTGGGCAAACTAAATGATCGTACCCGACCGCCCGCGACCAGGCATGAAGGTTTAGGTTTTGCCGTAGATTGAAATGAAACGTGCTCGGCAAACAACCATGGTTCGCCACTGACCGAGGGGCGCTGCGGAAGGCGCGGGCAACGCTGTCTGTTCTCTCCGCATCACGACTGGCCGTCGAGCGATTCCGGTAATCGGATCGCCTAGGCTTGGCGGTCAGCTTCTCGGGGATCTCGGGCAATCGATTTCCGGGTACCGCGATCGTTTTATCGCCCCGGATGGTCGTGGGGTACTTCAAGTTGGGCGGGCTTCCAGCCCGCCGTTCGGGCGTAGCCCGAAGTGGCAAGGGTTTCAGCCCTTCGGGCTGATGGGGGGCAAGATGTCCGCCCCACTTTCAAGCAAAGTATCCCACGACCGCCCGGATTGACCTCGCCTTGCACCTCTGCCACGATGCTTTCATGCCTGCCCCCGACGCTTCCATCCCGGCCCGCGCCAACATCGCCCGGCTGCACGCCTACTCCCCCGGCGAGCAGCCGGGCTACCGCCAGACGCTCGGCGGCGGCGACTTCGGCCCCGGGATCATCAAGCTCAATACCAACGAAAACGCCTACCCGCCCTCCGACACCGTGATGCAGGCGATCCGCGGCTCACCGCCGAGGCCTGCGCCTCTACCCGCCCGCCGACGCCGCCGAGTTCCGCGCCGCCGCCGCCGAACTGCACGGCCTCTCCGCCTCGCACGTCATCGCCACCAACGGCGGCGACGAACTCCTCCGCCTGCTCATCACCGTCTTCTGCCAACCCCGCACCCCACGAACACGTCTTCAAATGCTCGGGCAAGGTCCGGGCGGGGAGAGAGGGGGAGATCGGGGGGGAGAGGGGGAGTCCGGGGGCGTCGGCATGACCATCCCCAGCTATTCGCTGTACCCCGTGCTGGCGGAAATCCATGACACCCCGGTCACGGTCGTCGACCGCCCCGATCCCGGATTTCAGTTGCCGGCGGACTATGCCCAGAACTCAACGACGCGGGGTGCCCACTTGGTTTCTTGTCAATCCCCACGCCCCGACCGGCCAATCGAATCCTCGGCATGCTCCGCCAATTCGCCGATAGACTTCGGGGCATCCTCGTGATCGACGAGGCATACGTCGATTTCGCCCCTCACAACGCGTTGCCCCTGTTGCAAGACGATCACCTCGACAACGTCGTCATCCTCCGCAGTCTGAGCAAGGGGTACTCGCTCGCGGGACTGCGCCTTCGGCTACGGGTTCGCCTGCCGCCGACATCATCGCGACGCTGGATAAAGCCGCGATTCTTACAACACCGACATCCTCGGCCAGGCCGCCGCGACCGCCGCCCTCCGCGATCAGACCTACGCCCGTTCGACGTGGCAACGCACCATCGCCGAGCGCGCTCGCCTCACCGCCGCCCTGCTCGCAAGCGGCTTCCCGTCCCGGAAAGCCACAGCAATTTCTGCTCGCCACCGTCCCCAACAGCGACGCAGACCCCGCCGCCACCGCCCACCGCATCTACTGCCACCTCAAACAAAACAACCTGCTCATCCGTTACTTCAGCAAGCCCCGCCTCGCCGACAAACTCCGTATCACCGTGGGCACCCCCTCTCAAAACGACCGCCTCCTCGAATTGCTAGACTCGATGCGCAATTAATCGTTCGGCTCCCTCTGCGTCCGCGGGTATCAAACCCGATCCCTGAACCCTAATCCCTGATCCCTTCCTGCAATGACTCGATCCGCCACCCTCCAACGCGACACCAACGAAACCAAGATCAAGCTCAGCCTCGACCTGGACCGCACTCACGCCGACGCTGAGCGAGGCCCTTCCGGGGGGGCGAGCGAAGCGTCTGGTACCCCGTCGATCAACACCGGCGTGGGCTTCTTCGACCACATGCTGCACCCACATCGCCAAGCACGGCCGGCTCGCCCTGGCGGTCACCTGCACCGGCGACACCCACATCGACGACCACCACACCGTCGAAGACGTCGGCATCGTCCTCGGCCAGGCCCTCGAAGAGCACTCGGCGACAAGCGCGGCATCGAACGCTACGGCCACGCCGCCGTCCCTATGGATGAAACCCTCGCCCGGGCCGCTCTTGACCTCTCCGGCCGCGCCGCCTTCGTTTTCAAAGTCAACTGGACCCACTACGCCATCACCCCCCACGCCGACGCTGAGCGAGGCTCGGCGAGCGAAGCGTCTGGTATCAACGCCCCCCAAATCACCGGCTCCAACATCGCCCCCTTCGACGTCCAACTCGTCAAAGAGTTCTTCAACGCCGTGGCCAACAACGCCAAGATGAACCTGCACCTGGAAGTCCCTTGGGGCGACAATAACCACCACATCGCCGAGGGCTTATTCAAAGCCTTTGGCCGCGCCCTGCGCATGGCTGTCCAAGTCACCCACGATGATGTGCCAAGCACCAAGGGCGTGCTTTAAGCTAGACCGATGCCGATAATACTAATCTCGTAGGGCGGGCATACTTGCCCGCCGGTTGCATGAGTCTGCAATACGCTATCTGTCGATACAGATATAAATAGAGTTGTTAAGCAATTGAAATCTGATCGTTAAATTTTATCTTTTATCGAAATTAAAAATAACGTCCGGTCTCAGTTCACGATCAGAATAATCATCGTCGTACCATCCTTGGTACATGTTTTACACCCGTACTGATTTCTATAGGGTTGACGTGGTGGGCGACGCTCATATCAGCTTTAACAACATTCGCACCATCGTTGTGACGCAACCCGACCAATGCTTCCCGTACATTAAAGCTGCGGGTTCCGCCATCGTCCACCGTACCACTATTAATCGCGGGGGTATCGAATGCTCGACCATCTAAATAAAGAGCCGTTTTTGCCGGGAGTGGAATAGCAGTGACTCGAAAGAATTTGAAAGAACCGGCAGTTGGCGAAGTTGCCGATGAAATATGTCCAAAATACTCGTTCATTTTGATGGTTCTCACATCATCTTGTTCGAGCAGTGCACCACTATTAACAGTCACCGGCAGGTCATTCCAAATGGGATCTTGCTTAAACGAATTATAGTTACGCTCACTTGCATCACTGCGATCGTAGTCTTTGCTGTTTTGCTGAAGGTAATAATCTAGTGCGTTGAACCATAAAGCACGGCCTTGGGTTTCGTTTGCCGTGAAACCGGTCGCCGCGGGGATATTGCCATCGTGCGCTGGCTGAGGCAGATAACGGTCGTAATCGCTCTGATACCCCGAAGTCGCCAGCGCGAGCTGACGCATGTTGCTCATGCACACCGTGGCCTTCCCCGCGGACCGGGCGTTGCCCAGGACCGGCAGGAGGATACCCATCAGTAGGGCGATAATGCCGATGACGACCAGCAATTCGATGAGGGTAAATGCTTGCCGGGCAGGTCTGACTTTCCGTGCCATCGGTTTCAACTCCGGGATCAGGGTGGCTTTTCGTGAAGATTGTTTAATAAAGTTTACCGCACGGCGGTGGAGATGCCAGTGGTAACCCGGTCCAACCTCCGGCAGTTAACCGTTTCTCATATAGCGGCCAGGCGGGGTCGAAGGGCTCATTTCCAGAAGGCTGGCCCTATCGATTCGCGGTGAACGAAGGGCCGGGGTGGGCATCAGGGTGGCCACTTGGAAGATACCCGCTTTCAGGCCCAAAAGTTCACGCATCCGCGATTGATTTCAGCGCTGCACGGATTGATGACGTGAGCTGTTTCGCATCGTCGTCGCCCAATTCTCCTGCGGGCCACGAAAATCCGAATCCTTGTGTACTGACCGCGGCCGAATCACGGCCGCTTTGTGACCCATACCTCGGAATGAGATGGAAATGCACGTGCATCACCTCTTGCCCGGCCGCGGTGCCGTTGTTTTGCAACAAGTTGACCCCGTCGCAGCCCGTTGCCGCCTTGACCGCCGCGACCAACCGGGGTAACGCCGCACCTAGTGCCGCGCCCACTTCCGCGGGCACGTCGTCTAACTCGACGTAACGCACCTTGGGGATCAGCAAACAATGCCCCCGCGACACCGGCCCCACATCGAGAAACGCCAATGTGTGCTCGTCCTCGGCAAGACGATGACACGGAATCTCGCCGTTCACGATACGCTCAAAGATGCTGAGTTCCTGGCTCACGGAAGGTCCTGATCGTCGAGGCGTTTCACGGCAACCACGGTCCACTTTCCTTTCGACCGGTCGAACGTGGCGATCAGTCGATATTCGGAGGTCGGGTCGGGGATCAGGTCGCCGTCGGCGTCGCCGTTGAGGGTAAAGTCGCTGCCGGGGTAGGCCCGTACCAAAACGTAGGCGGTATAAACGTCTGACCGCACCGAGACGGTTTGGTTGAGGTAATTAAAGAGCCGGGTCTGTTCTTCCCGGTCGTTGATGAATCGGTCGTCGTCGTCGCCGGGCGAGGTATCGGGGCCGCCGAGGTCGGGTTCATATTCATTGAAGTCCAGGGCTTCATCGGCGGGATCGTACGCGGCGAAGCTGCCCGACGGATCGAAGATCTCCGTGAGGTAAGCCAGTTGCCCGGGGTTTTGGATTCCCACCGTGTTGAGACGGCGTTCGAGGAAGTCAGTCCCCGTGCCCGGGCTCACCGTTTCCCGCAAGCCGCGGATCTCCTGGGCGATGGCTTGGTTGGCGGGGGTTCCGCCGTTGGTGTTGACCGTGGGCAGGACGCGGCCCAGGTAGCGCTCGGGCATCGTGTTGATGTTGGGGCGTCCGGGCACCAGGGCCCGGTTGGTCTCGAGGGTCGTGAATCGCGAGACCAGGTAGCCCGCGTGGGAGATGCACAGGTTCGTGTTGTTGACATACGTCGGCGTGCCGCTGCGGTTGTCTTCCAAATCCAGCATCGCGTCTCTGATCGCAAAGCGGTTGGCGGTCGTGGCGCCGAGGAAGTTGCTCCACACGTCGGCCACCGTGAGGTGATCCACCGAGGAAAACGGGGCGGTGGCAAAAGGGTCGAGCCTCGGGCCGATCATCACGACACGGAGGATGTCGCCCGTGCGGTAGAAACGCCCGGCATTGCCGATGATCCACGGCTCATCGCCCGCGGTGAACGTGGCCCCCGCCGCAGCCGACGGCAACACCGCGTCCGGGGCATCGACCATCCGGTCGTCGAGATCGATCGAAGCGTCGTTGGGATCGGTAACGACTTTGAGGTAAGCATCGAAGTAAGCCTCCCCGTTGTCGGGTCCCGCGTTGTCGATGTTCTGCGGGGCATTGGGCTGGATGGTGGTCGCACCGGCAATCAGATTGGCCTCGGTGGTGGCGTAGTTGAAAATCTCGGATTCATCGGCCCGCACCGTGGTGGCGGCGATGCCGTTGCCCGTGCCGCGGGCGCTGGATTGGAAATACCCCACCCCCGAAGCGGTGGCGGCATCGCCGGTGCCTTCGGTAAATTCGCTGACCCGGTTGCTGATGATGTCTTCGGCACCAAATTTTTGGTACGCCACCCGCTGCCCCACTTCGGTCATGGCTTCCAGCCGCACTTCCACCCGCGGCACCCAGGTCCACCGGCCAGGCGGCGGTCGGAGTGATGATCCCGATGGTGCCCTCGGCCGTCGCGATCGGGTCGGCCCCGGTGAGGTAGCGGTTCGCATCGGCGGGGGCAGACGCTTCCCCGTCGTTCTTGACCAGGATCAACACTTCGTAAGGATCGATCGTCGTTTTGCCGGGGAAACCGGCGGCCAAGGTGCCCCAGGAGAGCGGCGTGGTGGCGGTGCCGTCGTCCACGAAGACCTCGACATCGGGCATCCGGATCGTAAAGGGCCAAGGGTTGACCAATTCGATCGCGGCCCCGTACGCCTGGGGCACATAATCCCAGGTCACCTGGTCGTTGACCCCGGGCGAAGTGACCGCCGGCCCGGCCTTGGCGTAGCGCGCCTGCACGTAAACTTCGCTGATAAACGGGAGGTATTCCATCCCGAAGACGCCGTCCTGGAAATCAAGCTTCACCGCGGGGACGCCGCCGTTGGCATCGGTATCGCGGAAGTCGGTCAGCAAGACCGCCACCTGATCCGCGAAGCGTTTTTCGGTGGTCCAGCCCCCGTCGTCATATAGATTGGGCGTGGTGGGATTTGCCCCGAAATTGAAGCCGTCCTGAATCGCTTCCGAAAGCTCGATCGCGGTGGAGCGGTTGAGATCGATCTGTCCGTGGTTGGCGGAGCCGGAGATGACGGTCAACTGCTTGCGTGGCTCGGCGGTGCGATTAGTGGGACTGACAAAGTTATAGAAAAAGTTGGGGATCGTGACGAAGCCCGAATCCGGGTAGGCCGTCTCCGCGGGGGGGATGGTGGAGGCCCGGAAGAGGGCGGTGTCTAAGGCCTCCATCGGCGTGGTGGGGTCGGGGTTGACGTTGTCGCTGGCGCGGTTGAGGCCGCTGCGCCAGCGCAGCTCGATCTCGTCGATCCGGGGATTGAAGAAGCTAAAGTTGTTGGTCGGCGGGGTGAAGGTATCGGTCGCGGTGATGACGCCGGACTGTTCGAGTTCCGTGCCGATGGTTTCCCAGTCGTCGAAGTCTTGCCGGGTGGCGTCGAGCCAAATGCCCAGCCGCTGGGTGAAACCCTGGTCGTTCATGTTGTGGCCCAGGGGCGTGCCGATGCCGGTGGTGGCGACGTCCAGCGCGGTGACGCTGCCGGTGCCCGCGGTGGTTTTCACGTCCTCGAGGGGATCGTGCAGATCGAGTTCGCCCGGCCACAGCCAGCGGGGCTGATCGGGGTTGCCCCCGGTGCTGCGGTTAAAGGCCCAGGCGTTGAGATCGATCAGCGCGGAGTTGTCGATGATGCGGACCGCCATGATGAACACCTGCCCGCCGTTGGAAGGCAGGGGCGCCCAGGTCCAGCGGCTGTCGGCAATGCCGTCGCCGGTGGCGTCGGCAAACAGCCCGAGGTCGCCCGCGGCCGCCACGTCCGCCATCGAGGCGGCGGGCACGGTGTAGGCCACGCCGCTGGCTTTGCCGGGCATCGTGGTGACGGGCGATCCGACCGTGCCGTTGGCGGTCGACAGATACTGTGCCGGCAGCGGTCGGCCGGCAGCGTCCCGGGGGTTAAGGGTCGTGTCGTGAAGCGGGCTGATATCGCTCAGGTCCAGAAACACGCCCGAGAGGTCGGTGATGTGGGGCCAATACTGGTACGACGGCGAACCGATCACGAGATTCGGCTCGATCGACGCCAGCCAGGGGTCGTCGTCCTGCCCGCCGGTGGCAAACAGATTACCCGCCGTCGGGATGCTGCCGGCGGTGGGCGGCCCCGCGGCCCGGTCGTAGACCGCGGTCGCCGAGCGGGGCTCGCGTGCCGGCTGATCGTTATTCGCCAGATTCGGCACCGGGCCGGGCACCGTGGTGGGAGCAAACCGGTCGGGCACCGTCCGCGGCGCATCATTGGGCCCGCCGAGGGTCGAGCCGTTCTGCACATTGGCGGGCGTGGGCTTGGAATACGCGATGTCGTAAAACTCGTTGCCGTTGAGCCCCGAGCCGTCGGGGTCCTGGGGGATATCGCCTTCGAGGATGGTGCCGATGTAGCGCAGGATCGAGGCGTCCGAGACGTTGGAGCGAGAATCGACCGCCTCCGCGGTGCGGCGGTCCACCCGGGCAATCTGCAGGTACGCCGCCCCGAGCATGAGCAGCATGATCACGGTGACCAACGCCAGGATCAACGCTGAGCCCCGTCGGCCCGCCGGACGCGGACCCCTCCGACAGCGTCCGTCAGTTGTCGATACACCCCTGCCGCGGGGAGCGACGGCACACACCGAGTCAGCCCGGCGGGAGAGAATGGGGGGGCAGAAGGGAGAGGGGGGGCAGGGGGGGCAGGGGGGGCGGGTTGTCATGGGACAGACCTTTCGCGGGGGATTGCGGGGGGAGCGGGGAGCGGGAGGCGGGGGCGGGGGGGGGGGGGTCAATAAAGACCCTGCGGCCGGGGGACCGCGACGATGAGTTCAAACCATCGGCCAACTTCGGAATAATCTGTCGCGGTCTGCGGGTCGGTCTGAATCGTGCGGAACTCGCCCCGGCCGTCCATGAGGCGGAACCGGTAGCGGATGAGGTAAGGCCAGTATTTGCCCGCCCCCTCGATCACGTCCGGGTCGGTGGGCAAAGCGGGGGTCGCGATGTCGTCGCCGGTGTGGGACCAGACGAAGAGGACATTCTCGACGCCCGGAGCGGGAAAGCCGAGGACCATACCGGACGCGGGGTTGAATTCATAAACGAATGGATTGGGGATGGTCCCGACGGCAGCGGGATCAAAATTGGCAATCACGGCAGGCGCGGCGTAGGTCACCGGCAGGCGAGGATTCGCGTTGCCGATCCCGTCGAAGGTGCCGCCGAACGGCGAACCGGTGGTGCTGTCGGGGTTGGCAAAGAAGGGCGCGGTGTACCAGATGACGTCGCCGTTGAGGTCGCGGTCCGGTTCCCGGTCGGGCAGGCCGTCGGAACCCGAGGCGCTGGCGGCGGCGTCCCAGTCGTCGGCCCAGTCCGCGGCAAACTCGATGGCGAAGTCCGCGATGTGCGGGGCAAACGCCGCGTGGAGCTTGGCGAATTCGTCGGCCGTGAAAATGCCGCCGCTGAAATCGGTGTCCAGTGAGGTCCGCGCCCGGAGGCGCTGCCCTTGAAGCGCGTACATCCAGTCGAAGGCTAACCCGGCGTACGTCGCATTCATCAGGCCGCTGGGCGAACCCAGAGCGCTGCCGTAGATGCTTGGGTTGACCGGGGCGAGGGCGTCATGGGTGGGGGTGCGGAACAGCCCGCGACCGGCGGGGGCCGCGGGGTCTGTGCCGCCGTCGTCGTAAACGCTCAACGTCCCGAGGCTGGTGAGTTCCAGGGCGTCAGACTCGGCTTCATAGGTCGCCGCTTGGATGCTGGTTCCCTGAGATACACGTCCCACCACGCCGGTGCCGCCCGTGCCGTCGCCCAGCAGTCCGCCGGGATAAGTCGTCGCGTCGTCGTTCTCCACGATCAGCAGCGCCTGTCGGCCCAGGACCATCTGCGTGGCGAGTTCGTACTCGTTCTCGCCGCCGGGCCGATCGTTGCCCGGCGAGGCGAGGATGACATCCTCGGGCCAGACGTGGCCGTACCAGATGCGGGCGAAGCGGGCCTTGGCCTGCGAGTCGTACTGGCGGTCGGTGCCGGGCGTGAGCGATTCCAATCCGCCCGCCTGCCGGAAGAACGCGATCTGATCCGAACGCAGGCCCCTCACATCATTCCCGTTGAACGTCTCGTCGTTGTTGTAATCCAGAAAATCCGGCCAGGTCCGATTAGTGGCGGGCCCCGCTTCGACGCTGTTGTCGTCGGGGATGGGGTAATGCACGCCGGCAAACGCCTGCTGGGTGATCGCGAGGAACCCGGGGTTGTTGCTGCCGTACTTCGACAAGAACACGTTCATGTTCTTCATGTCGTTGGTCAACGGCTGCACCACGCTGCGCGACTCGGCGATGATCTGACTGGTCTGAATCCCCCGCTGCACGCCCGCCTGGGCATCAAAAAAGATCCGCGCCGCCAACGTCATCATCAACGACAAAATACTGATGGCCACCAGCAGTTCGATCAGCGTAAACGCGGCGCGACGACCGGCCGCCACCCCACGCCGACGCCCCCGGGGAGACGGGCTAGGCCGGGACAGTGGGTAGAGGGAGAGATCGTTCATGATGAACCTTGGGTCGTGGCCCGGCCGCGTCAAGCCGTGGCCGGAAGGGCGGGGGGGGCGGCCGAGGGGGTGAAAGCGGGGCGGGGCTACAGGGGGAAACGAGGGGGGGCGGGGGGGTTAGTAGTCATTGGAGCGAACGACGGTGTTGGAGAGCAGGCGAATGTCAGCCAGCGGGGAATCTTGATTCGCCCCGCCGGGCGCCGGCGCCACCCAGATCGCCCGGAGGTCGCGTTCGTTAAGCGGCTCGTAAAGCGTTTCGGAAGCCAGGATCATGCGGAACGGAGCCGCGCCATCATTCTGCACCTGGGCCACGCGGAAAATCTTGCCGTTATCGCCCAGTACTTTGTCGCCGGGCTTGACGTAGCCGAACAGATCGATTGAAGTTTCGACGAGATTGAGATTGCCGGTAACCGGATTAAACGCCGGGATGCGGAAGACCTTGGGGAAGTAGGCGGCGGCGTCGGGATTGGCGCAAACAATGGGGTCGGCATCGAAGTCGCCGTAGCCGTAGTTGGCGGCGGCGGTGTTGAGGGTATAGACGCCGCTTTCGCGCAGCTGGCTGGGGGGTTGGAGAATAAAGGCGTAGACGTTCCAGTCGGGAATGATCTCGCTGGCTTCGAGACCCGCCCGCACCAGCGGAACCCAGAACAATTCGCGATCGACGTAGCTGCCGGCCACCGCCGGCTGAATCGACGGCAGACTCCGAAACGCGACCGGAAAGCGGCCGGCGGCGTAGCGGCCGCCAAGGGTCTCGTAAACGTATGAATCATTGAGGTCGAGCGAATCCAGCCGCATGTCGGGCGTGTCGCCGACGTCGGTTGGCGTGGGCGTGGTGAAATCCAGAGCTGGTATCGATTTCAGCGAGGGCGAAGACGTCGTAAGCCGGGTCGGTCAGTCGGTAGTCGTTGGGAACCGAGGTTTCGGCACGGACTTCGTAAGCCGGATAGCCCGCCGGTTGGCTATCAATAAACGTGATGAAGTCTAGCAGCGTGGCGTTGTCCAGGCCGACGCCTTCGAGCAGGGCATCGGTGGAGCGGGTGTGGTTCTGGCGCAGTGTTTCCTTGACCGCTTCCTTTTGCAGGAACGCCGCGGTGGGAAACAGCGACGCGACCGCGACGCTGCCGATCGCCAGGATGCCCAACGCTACAAGAACTTCGTTGAGGGTAAAGCCGCCGCGGACACGCGGATTGCGTGGCCGGGTGCCGAAAACAAGCGGATGAGGCAGTACGTTCATGAGAAGGCTCAATGTCGGAACAAGACCGAAACGGCAGCAATTACCGGGGTCACCGGGGGAAGCGGGAAATCGAGGACGAGGAAGCGGAGGCGTGGGCGAGGCAACGGCGGGCAGGGGGGGGAGGGGGGACGGGGGGGTTAGCGGGTGAGGTCCTGGCCGGTGTAGCGGTTGAAGAGCAGGATGCGGGCGTAGGTGCCCTGGTCCTGCGCCCAGTTCAGCAGGGCGGCCGATTCTCGCGGGCCGTAGACCGCCAACTGGTCACGCGGGAACTGCGAGTGCGCTGGCGGGGTAGATTGTTTCCTGGCCGCCGCCGTCGGGGTGAGCAAATTCGCGGGGTACCCGTTCGGGCTCCAGCAGCAGCACGCCGGACACGGTTTCGATCGCGCCGAGGGGCAGTTGCACGCGGCCGTCGGCCATGCGTTCCGTGCCGCGATAGCCATACCGATCCAGGTCGACGGTTCCGCCGAAACCGACGCGGTCCCGGGAGATGTCGTAATTCACCACGTCGAAAGCTTTGGTGCCGCTGCCAAGGGTGGTCGTGCTGCCGGTCGGGCTGACGTAGACCAGCCGATCCCAGGTCGCGGGGGTGGGCGACGGGTGGATGCCGACGTTGTCGTCGGTGCCCTGGGCGATCGTGCCGTCGCCGGCAAAACGGATCGCAAAGGGCGGCGGCACGAGTTGGACGTCGTAGTCTCCCGGGCCGGTGCGCACGATGCCCAGGGCCTGGACCCGGCTGGGGTATCGAGATGTCTTCGAAGTCGGGGATGGGGGAGTAGCCATTGAGCGGGGGAACTTGCAGTTCCAGCCAACCGGCACTGGTCGCGAGCAACGGGTCGTAGGCGTTCTGGTCGTTGGCCATGATCCGCAGCGTGTTGTCGGGGGAGAACACGACGATCACACCCGAGTAGCCGTCGCCGTTGTCGTCGGCGGTAGCGCAGGGTGCTGCCGACGGTCCGGGCGGCGACAAAGGATTTGTTCTGCGTGGCGTAGACCCGGGCGGCCGAGAGGGCGTTGGAGACTTGCCCCTGGGCGGCGTTGATCGCAGTGTTCTGCAGCGATCGTGCTGAGGAATGGGAAGCTGATAGCCACCAAGATGGCGATCATCGAGATGACCACCAGCAACTCGATTAACGAGAAAGCGCGGACCTGCCGCATTCGCCGGCGGCTCGTCGTTCGGCCAGCGTCGCAGGGCGGGGGGGAGATGATGGAGGGAGGGGGGTACATGCTTAAAGTCCGTCCAGGTCAAAGCTGTAGAGGTTGTCCTGGGCGTCGGCAACGCCGTCGTTGTCTTCGTCGACCGCGGGGTCGGGCTGATTGTTTTTGAGCGTGTTGCCCCACAGGCCGTCGGGACCCGCGGAAGCAAAGAACGCGCTGGGGTGGGCCGGCAGGTAGTCGTCGGCGGTAAAGGTGTCGGTGTGGCTGACGCTGCCGGCGTAACGGATTTTGTTGTCCCACACGTCGCGGAGCTCGATGTCGTCGATCCCGATTGCGGGGGCGGAGGCGGCGGCGGCCACGTCCGCGATCGGTTGACCGGCGAGGGTATTGCGCAGGTCTTTCTTGGCGGCAATCTCCAGCAGCCGGGCGGTGGTCGGCACCTGTCCCGCGGTTTTGACGAAGTAGCCGAAGGTGCAATCGTCGTCGTTGCCGTCGGTGACATCGTCGCCCACATTGAGTCCGACGATGGCGGTCCCGAACGCATCGGCCCCGAAGTGGCGCACCACGTTCTTGGTCACCACGTTGTAATCGTCGGCCGCGGCGCCGAGGCTGTTGAGCATGGCGCGGGTCTTTCCGCCGTCGGCGGAGCTGAGAAACTTGATGGCCACCGGAAACGAGATGCCGATCAGCAGCACGATGATCGAGATCGTCACGAGGATCTCGATGAGCGTGAAGCCGGGGGCGGCTCGGCGGGGGGCGGGCGAGGGTTGAGTCATGGTAAATCTCTGGATTGCGGGGACAGAGTCGGGGCCTGGGCCGAGGTTTACATCACCGACTGCATCAGCTTGACCAGGGGCAGGAAGAGGGCGATGACGATCATGCCGACGATGCCGCCGAGGACGACGACCATGATGGGTTCGAGCAGGCGACACGAGGCCGGCGACGGCGACATCGACTTCTTCGTCGTAGTTGTCGGCGATCTTCAGCAGCATCTTGTCCAGGTCACCGGTCTCTTCGCCCACGTCGATCATGTTGACCACCAGCGGGTCGCAGACCTTGGCCTTGCGCAGCGGCTCGGCGAAGCTGTCGCCCTGGCGGACGCTGTCGTGGACGTCGTTGAGGGCGTTGGAATAGACGTTGTTGGCGGTGGTTTCGGAGGTGATGGTGATCGCGTCGAGGATCGGGCACGCCGGCGTTGACCAGGGTGCCCAGGGTCCGGGTGAATTTGGCGATCGTGGCCTTGCGGACCAGCTGGCCCAGGACGGGGGTCAGGAGGATCATGCGGTCGAAGACGGCCTTGCCGCCGGAGGTCTTGCGGAGCATCTTGACGGCAAAGAAGATGACGAAAGGCGAAAGCAGGACCCACACGATCCCGGGGATCATCTGGTCGGCGTTGATGGTGTCTTCCTTGGCGCCCATGTACGCCAGCAGCGCAGCCGCCGAGCCACTTGGACATCTCGATGAGCCAGACGGTCAGCGCGGGCATGTCGGTGTCGAAGTCGTCGAAGATCTCGATGAACTTGGGCACGATCAGGATCATGATGCCCAGCACGATGATGCCGGCGACGGTGATGACCGCGGCGGGGTAGATCATCGCGGAGATGATGCGGCGCTTGAGGCGGGCGGCTTTTTCGAGGAACTCGGCGAGGCGCTGCAGGATGATGTCCAGCACACCGCCGACTTCGCCCGCGGCGATCATTTTGGTGTAGAGGACGTTGAAGGCTTTGGGGTGTTTGGCAAACGCGTCGGAGAGCGAGACTGCCCGAGGAGACGTCTTCGTGGACGTCTTCGAGGGTGTTCTTCATGAGGCCGGGCTTCTGCTGCTGCTCGAGGATCGACAGCGAGCGGAGGATGGGCAGGCCCGCGTCCTGGAGGGTGGAGAGCTGGCGGGTGAAGAGGGTCAGGTGCTTTTGGCTGACGCCGCCGATGTTGATGACGATGCCGCCGCGCACCTTTTCTTGCCGTCCTTACCGCCGCCTTTGCTGCCGCCGGAGCTGCCGCCTTTAGAGCCTTTTTTGACTTTCTGTTCGCGGATGGAGGTGGGGAAAAAGCCTTGACTTTTGATGCGGGCCAGGGCTTCGTCGCTGTTGGCGGCGTTGATCGTGCCTTTTTGGGGCTTGCCGGAGTCGTTGAGGGCTTCGAACTGGAAGGTGGGCATGACGGAACTCCGGTATCTAAGTTTGGATTGTTAGAGTGGAGGAATAAGGTTGACATCGAAGCGAAGCGGGGTGGCCGATGACGGCAGGGCGGCGATCGGGGAACGCAGGGGGGCGTGGCGGAAGTCGAGGGTTAATCTCGGCAAATCAAAAATCGGGCTTGGACATCTATCAAAAATGCGGAAATAACGACGAGCGTGATTCAGTCTTCGATCATGGTTTCTTTGACGACTTCGTCGATGGTGGTCGCTGCCGTCGTAGAGGGCCATGAGGCCGGACTGGCGGAGGGTGCGCATGCCGCGTTTGCGGGCTTCGGCCCGGAGTAGCTGGGACGAGGCTTGCTTCATGATCAGGTCGCGCATCTCGTCGTCGAGGATCATGACTTCGAAGATGCCCATCCGGCCTTTGTAGCCCGAGTGGTTGCAGTAGTCGCAGCCCACGCCGCGGTAAGAGCTGCCGACCTTCGAGGTCTTCGGGCGTGAGGTTGAGCAGGAACAGCTCGTCTTCCGACGGTGTGTAGGCCTCTTTGCACCGCTGACAGATTTTGCGGACCAGCCGCTGGGCGAGGATGCCTTCGATGGTCGCGGTGATGAGGAAGGATTCGAGGCCCAGGTCCAGAAGACGGGCGATGGAGGAGGGGGCGTCGTTGGTGTGGAGGGTGGTGAACACCAGGTGGCCGGTGAGCGAAGCCTGCACGCCGATGCGGGCGGTTTCGAGGTCGCGGGTTTCGCCGATCAGGACGATATCGGGGTCCTGCCGCAGGAAGCTTCGGAGGGCGGCGGCAAAGGTGAGGCCCACGTCGGGGTTGACCTGCACCTGGCAGAGCCCATCGATGTCGTACTCGACGGGGTCCTCGGCGGTGAGGATTTTTTCGGTGACCTGGTTGAGTTCCGCCAGCGCGGAGTAGAGGGTCGTGGTCTTGCCCGAGCCGGTGGGGCCGGTGACGATCACGATGCCGTTGGGCTTGTGGATGAGTTGGCGGAAGGTTTCGAGGTCGTCGGGCCGCATGCCGACCTTGTCGAGGTCGAGGTTGACGTTGCCGCGGTCGAGCACCCGCATGACGACCGATTCGCCGAACATGGTCGGCAGCACCGCGATGCGCAGGTCGACCGGCTCACCGCCCACGACCAGCTCGATGCGGCCGTCCTGGGGCAGGCGACGCTCGGCGATGTCGAGGTCCGCCATGACCTTGATCCGCGAAACGATCGGGGTTGGCGAGGTGCCGGGGCGGGGGGATCATCTCGTAGAGCACGCCGTCGATGCGGTAGCGCATCTTGAACTCGTCTTCAAACGGCTCGAAGTGGATGTCGCTGGCCTTGTCCTTGATCGCCTGAAGCAGGACGAGGTTCAGCAGCCGGATGACGCGGTTGTCGTTGGCCATCGCCATCTCGTCTTCGAGGTCGATCGGATGAGCCACGGTCGCCGAACTCGTCGAGGTCTTCGTCCTCGGCCAGGCCGGCCACGAGCGAGGCGAGCGATTCTTCGTCTTCGCCGTAATGCCGGTCGATCAGCGTGTCGATCTGCTCGGCGGGTGCCACCACCGCTTCGACCTTGAACCCCATCAGCAGACCGCAGGTCGTCCAGCGCCCGGAAGTTGTCCGCCGACTTGAGCGCCACCGTCAGCATGTTGGACTCGGCATCGTGATCGGATGGGCAGCACGTGGTAGGCGTTGGCCATCTCGGCGGGCACCATCTTGATGACCTCTTCTTTGATTTCGAGTTCTTCGAGATCGACGACTTTCATCCCCGCCTGGGCGGCAAGGGCGAAGTTGACATCGTCGTGAGAGCAATAGCCCAGCTCGACCAACAGCTGGCCGACCGGCGCCCGCTTCTGCTTCTGCAGCTCCAAAGCCTCCTGGGCCTGGTCACGGGTGATCTTGCCCATTTTGGTGAGGACTCGTCCGAGGCGTCGTCCCTGAAGTTCGGCGGTACTGGCCATAATCGAAGTTCCGTGGAGTTCAGTTTTCCAAGTGTCCCGTCACCTGCAAGCAGTGAGACGGGATATGATCGCGGGCAGGTGGGGGCGTTGCAAGAAATCGAGTCGGCAATGAGACGGCTAGCAGCCATCGCGGGTCGGGTTCATTCCTAATCATACGTGATCCCCACCGCGTTCCCAAGCGAATAGGGCCGTGAGAGAGGGGTGGGACACGTGGATTATTTGATCAGTCGAATTGATGGCGACCGCGAACAAGCCCGCCCCGAGGGGGGGCGGGCTTGGGGCGGTGTCTGATTATTCTAGAAGTTCGTGGAAGGTTTGCCGGGAGCATCAGGGATTTGAACCGGGTGCTGTTGATGATTTTTGCGAGCCAGGGTGGATCTTAGGCCGCATTGTCATCGAGCTCTGGCCGGCCGATGGTGCCGCCCGCCCGGTGGACTTTTTCGATTAGGGAGTCGGCATTGGACGAGCGGTCGATCATGTCGCCAGCGTCGATAAGGTCTTTCTCATAAAGTTCCCAGAGGAAGTCGTCGAGCAGCTTCATGCCGAACTTCTTGCCGGTCTGGATCGCCGAGGGGATTTTGAAAGACTGGGCCTCGCGGATGAGGTTGGAGATGGCGGGGGTGACGACCATAAATTCGTAGGCGGCGATCATGCCTTTGGGCTTACGTTTCATCAGCTGCTGGCAGAGCACCGCAATCAGGGCCACCGAGAGCTGGGCCCGGACCTGCTGCTGCTGATTGGTGGGGAAGGCGTCGACGAGGCGGTTGATGGTGCCGGCCGCGGAGTTGGTGTGGAGGGTGCCGAACACGAGGTGGCCGGTCTCGGCGGCGGTGATGGCGGCTTCGATGGTTTCGAGGTCACGCATCTCGCCGACCAGGATCACGTCGGGGTCCTGACGCAGGGCCCGCCGCAGGGCTTCGGAGAAGCTGGGCACGTCGGTGCCGATCTCGCGCTGGTTAACGATGGATTTTTTATGGGGCTGGTAGTATTCGATCGGGTCCTCGACCGTGATGATGTGTCGGTCGAGGTTGATGTTGATGTAGTCGATCATCGACGCGAGGGTCGTGGTCTTGCCCGAGCCGGTGGGCCCGGTGACCAGGAACAGGCCGCGGGGCCGGCGGATCAGGTCCTTGACGATCGGCGGCAGGCCGATCTTGTCGATGTCCAGCAGCAAGTTGGGAATGCGGCGCAGCACCATGGCGACGCTGCCTTTCTGGCGGAAAATCGAGACACGAAAGCGGGCGGATTTTTCGGCATCATCTTGGTCGCCGTAGGAGAAGCCGAAGTCCGAGCCGCCCGCTCTCCTGCAGCTCGTTCTGGGCGCGTTCGGGGCTGATGGCTTTCATCAGCGCGGTGGTGTCGTCGGGCTCGAGGACTTTGGTCTTGAGCTCGACGAGTCGGCCGGACATCCGGACGGTGGGGGGCTTGCCGACGGTCAGGTGCAGGTCGCTGGCTTCCTGCTTGATGACGGTGTCGAGCAGACGATCGATTTGCATGGCGGACATGGGCGTGGCCTCTTAGGCGCTAGGCGAGGAGCACTCGCAGGAAATTGATTTAGTAAGAATCCAACGGGTTAACGGTTATCGGAGCGGGTCATCGTGGAGCGTGGGAGTCAGCGGATCGCGTGTTATGGGTATGCGTAGCGCCGCTGGTCTCACGCCGCCAGATCGTCTTCGTCATCCCCGACATCGACGACGCCTTCGACCTGGGCGATCTTGGCGATCTCGTCGAGGGTGGTCTGGCCGTCGAGGATTTTGAGCTTGCCGTCACCCAGCAGCGTCCGCATGCCCGAGGCCACCGCCGCGGCCCGGATCTTGCCGACCGGGGCACGGTTGAACGCCAGCTCGCGGATCTCGGAGTTCATAAACATGATCTCGTAGATCCCGCGACGGCCGCGGAAACCGGTGTCGCCGCAGCGGGTGCAGCCGCCGGGTTTGTAGATGGTTTTACCTTCCAAGTCGTCGCGGGTCATGCCGCAGAGGGCCATGCAGTCTTGCGATCGGGGTCGACCTCGGGCTCTTTGCAATGGTCGCAGAGGATCCGGACCAGCCGCTGGCCAAGCACCGCCTGGATCGAGCTGGCCACGAGGAACGGCTTGAGGCCCATGTCGATCAGGCGGGTGATGGCCGAGGGGGCGTCGTTGGTGTGCAGGGTGCGAGAACACCATGTGGCCGGTGAGGGCGGCCTGCACCGCGACTTCGCCGACTTCCTGGTCGCGGATTTCACCGACGAGGATGATATTGGGTGCCTGCCGCAACATCGCACGAAGAATAAGCTTGAAGTCCAGCGGCGGGTCCATCTGCATGTTGACCTGGCACTGGTTGATCCCCTTGAAGTTGTATTCGATGGGGTCCTCGGCCGTGATGATCTTGCGGTCGGGGCGGTTGAGCTCGTTCAGTGCCGAGTAGAGCGTGGTGGTCTTGCCCGAGCCGGTGGGGCCGGTGACCAGGAAGATGCCGTTGGGCCGGTTGATGACTTTGTTGAAGCCTTCGAGCGTGTCGGGCCTCATGCCGAGTTTTTCGAGGCCGAGCATCGCCGCTTCGGGCGCAGGATACGCATGACGATCGATTCGCCGTGGTAGGTCGGGCAGCAGGAAAAGCGGAAGTCGGTGACCTTGCCCTCGATGCGCATCTTGATCCGGCCGTCCTGCGGGATGCGTTTTTCTTCGACGCGGACGCCGGCCATGATCTTGAGGCGGGCGATGACCGAGCCCTGCGTCCGCTTGGGGATCGTGTTGCGTTCGTGGCAGACGCCGTCGATGCGGTAGCGCAGCCGCACGCGGTTTTCAAAAGGCTCGATGTGGATGTCCGACGCCCGGCCGTTGACCGCCTCGGCGATGATCTGGTTGCACCAGCTTGATGATCGGGCCTTGCTGGGCTTTGTCCGCATCGTTGCCGTCGGCGTCGATGTCGATGGATTTGTCCATCGTCGAGTCAAGGCTCATGTCCAGCGAAGTGTCGACGGACATGTCCATCGTCAGCTTGTCGATGGAGTTCTTCACATCCGACATGACGTTGTCGATGTATTCGCTGATCTTGTTCTTGGCCGAGAGGGCCAGCTCGACCTTGCCGCCCAGGCGGAACTGCAGGTCGTCGATCAGGTTGATGTCCATCGGGTCGTGGACCAGGACCTTGAGGGTGTTGCCCTCTTTGCCCAGGGGCAGGACGAGGTACTTCTTAATCATGTCCGGCGGGATCAGCTCGAGCTGGTTGCGGTCGATGACGTTGGGCTGATCGAGATCGACGAACTCGAGACCGAACTGGGAGGCCAGCGCTTTGGCGATATCGTTTTCGGAGACGTGTCCGGCCGCGACGAGGGCTTCGCCGATGCGCTTGCGTGACCCCTTGGACAGATTTAAGGGCGTCTTCGATCTGCTTATCGTCGACGAGTCGCCACTGCTTGAGGATTTGTCCGAGTTGTAGCCGTTTGCGTGCCATCGGCACCTCTGTAAGTAGGTGGAGTCGGCCTTGGGCGGCGGTGCCCGGGGCCGGGGGGCTTTGAAGTATGCGGCTGCGGACGGTGAAAGGCAAGCCCCGGGCGGTGAACCGGGCGGCCTGACGGACGTATTAGCAGTCCCGGGACTTCGGCGGTCGAAGCCGGTGCACGACAGAATGAGGCACGCGAAAGACGTGTAATTAAACAGGAGTTTTCCGATGAACAGACGGACTTGGATCGCGGGGCTGGTAGCGGCGGGGGCGGTGGGCTGGTCGGCGATGTCGATGCACGCCGAGATCCAGGCCCAGGAGATGGCCGAGGAATCGCAAGAATCGACAGCCGAGTTCCGCCCCGGTTTTCTGGGGGTGGCGGTCGCCGAGACGTCGCGGTCCGTAGGGGGGGAGTTGCGGGCCCCGGCCCTCGTGGTAGCGGGCATCCAACCCGGCTCGCCCGCCGAGACGGCTGGGCTCCAGACCGGCGACGTGCTGATTCGATTGGAAGATCAACGCCTGGTCCACCCCGAACAGCTGCGCCGTCTGGTAATGGCCTATCCGGCAGGACAGGAGATGAGCGTAACGCTTTGGCGGGAGGGGCAACCGCAAACCATGACGGTGACGCTAGCCGAGCGGCCGATGGAATGGGACCGACCCGAAGGTTCTCTGCCGGGTGTTTGGAATCATTTGCCGCTGGATGAGCTCGGGGCGATCGGAGAATTCGACGAAATGCCACGGCTTGATCTGGACAGATTCGACGACGACGCGATAAAGCAGCAAATTAAACGTATGCAATCGGACCTTGATCAGCACATGCAGGCGATGCGGAAACGGTTCAAGACCGAAAAAGATGGGGGGCGTGTCGGACCACCCGTAGAGGAGGCAATGCGTCATCCGTTGCTGCCCGGGCGATCGAGCTTGCAGGTGTTGCAAGACTCGCAGCATCGATTAACCATCCGTCAGGACGCCGACGGCCGACACCTCCACGCCACCGACTCCGCTGGGAACGTGATTTATGATGGTCCCATCAACACCGAGACCCAGCTTCTTAAGGTCCCCCCGGCCATCCTTGACAAGATTCCATCGCCCGCTCCGCAGCAGGTTCCATCCGACGAACTTTCGCCCGCTTCGTTGCCCCCCGACCCGCCGGGCCGCGGGGTTTGAGCCCGATCAACGTCCATCCAGCTCCGTCTAGGTTTTGCAGGGCGGTTGAGAGATACCGAACTGATTGCCGATGTGTTGATATTTATAGAAGCTCGTATGGCAAAACGGGTAGAGTCTCCTACGATGCCGGGCCGTGCCAAGCCGTCGAATGCTCATGCCCCGGATTGTGTTGAATCGCGTCACGACGAGCCGCCGGGTTTCTCGCGGGGCGGCGGCGATGGGCCTGGCGATTCTCGTTGCCGCCTGTTCGGACCCGGACTTTGCCACCGAGGCAGAGGTATTGTCCTACCTTAACCAAACCCGCACGACCGCCGATCAGGATGAACTGCAAAAGCAGGGCGCCGGCTGTTTCTTCGTCACAGTTGTCATAACTGCCACGGCACCAATCTCAACGGCAACCTCAACATCGCCCCCCGCCTCCGCGGGCTCTACCTCGAACCCGTCAAGCTGATCGACGGCCAAGAACTGTTCCGTGACCCGGCTTACATTGCCCGCAGTATCCTGCGTTCTCGAGAGCAAATCGTGGCGGGTTACCGCCAGCCCATGTCCAGCTACGGGCACCTCCCGGCCGAGGATGTCGCGGCCATCATGGCTTATCTGCACCGCTACTCCCCCCCGCCCACGGGGGTGAACGACCCCCTAACGCCTGCCGAAGCTGCAGCCCCGGTTGCCGCCGATCCGTAATCGGCAGTGAAACGTTCAGGTTCACCCCAGTTTCCAACCGATAAACCCGGATAAGACCCCCGACGTTTGGTCGTCCGCGCTGCCCTCCGTGTGGCACCGAGATTGCAACCTGTACCCATGGCTGACTCACGCTCGATCCTGAGACACACCCTCTCTTGAACCTTGATCAAACGTGCGACACGCTCTCGAACCGCTGGGCACGCGCTATAATCACGCAGCGACGCCCTCACCACTTACGCAAAGCGAGAACCCATGTTTGAACGATTTACCGACCGCGCTCGCAAAGTCATGGCCCTGGCCAACCAGGAAGCTCAGCGCTTTAACCACGAATACATCGGCACCGAACACATCCTCCTCGGCCTGGTCAAAGAAGGCTCGGGCGTCGGCGCCAACGTCCTGAAAAACCTCGATGTCGATCTCCGCAAGGTTCGACTCGAAGTTGAAAAGCTCGTGAAGTCCGGCCCGGATATGGTCACCATGGGCAAACTGCCCCAGACCCCACGGGCCAAAAAAGTCATCGAGTACGCAATCGAAGAAGCCCGCAACCTCAACCACAACTACGTCGGCACCGAACACCTGCTGCTCGGCCTGTTGCGTGAACACGAAGGTGTCGCCGCCCAGGTTCTGATGAACCTCGGCCTCAAGCTCGACGACGTCCGCGAAGAGGTGCTCAACCTCCTCGGGGCGGGCGTCGATCCCGAAGAAGCGACCGGCGAAGAAGCACGCTTCCGGCAAAGGTGGTAAGTCCGCCAAGAGCGCAAAAGCAAAACGCCCGCCCTCGACAGCTTCGGCCGAGACCTCACCGAGCTTGGCCAAAGAAGGCACGCTCGACCCCGTCATCGGCCGGGCCGACGAGATCGAACGGCTGATGCAGATCCTTTGCCGTCGAACCAAGAACAACCCCGTTCTGCTCGGGCGAAGCGGGCGTGGGCAAGACCGCCATCGTCGAAGGCCTGCGCCCAGCAGATCATTGCTCAGGACGTGCCTGAGATCCTGATCGATCGCCGGATCGTGGTGCTCGACTTGGCCATGATGGTGGCCGGCACCAAGTACCGCGGCCAGTTTGAAGAACGCATCAAAGCGGTGATGAACGAAGTCCGTCGCGGCCAAGAATGTACTGCTGTTTATCGATGAACTGCACACCCTGGTCGGGTGCTGGCGGGGCGGAAGGCGCAATCGATGCGTCCAACGTGCTCAAGCCCGCGCTGTCGCGAGGCGAGATCCAGTGCGTCGGCGCGACCACGCTCGATGAGTACCGCAAGTACATCGAGAAAGACGGTGCGCTTGAACGGCGGTTCCAGACCATCATGGTCGAGCCGCCCAACAAGAAAGACACGGTCCAGATCATCAAGGGTCTGCGCGATCGCTACGAAGCGCACCACCGCGTGAAGATCACCGACGCCGCGGTCGAGGCCGCGGTCGAGATGTCGGATCGGTACATCACCGCCCGAGTGCAGCCCGACAAGTCGATCGACGTGATCGATGAAGCGGGTGCCCGTATCCGGCTCAAGTCGATGAGCAAGCCGCCGAATCTGGCGGAGATTGAGGAGCAGATCGAGCGGCTCAGCATCGAGAAAGACGAAGCGGTCAAGGCCGCGGATTACGAAAGTGCCGCCGAGCTCCGCGACAACGCCGAGAGCCTGCGTCGCGAAAAAGAGCAGATCCAGCGTGATTGGCGTGCCAAGTCCAAGGAAGTGGATGGCGTCGTCGATGAAGAAGTCATCGCCGAGGTCGTCAGCAAGATGACCGGCGTGCCCTTGACCCGACTCGAAAAAGCCGAATCGCAGCGTCTGCTTCAACTCGAAGAAGAGCTGCACAAGACCGTGGTCTCACAGGACGAAGCGGTCAAGATCGTCTCCAAAGCCATCCGCGTCTCGCGGGCCGGGACTGCGCGATCAGCGGTTGCCCGTGGGCTCATTCATGTTCGTCGGCCCGTCGGGCGTGGGTAAAACCTTGCTCGCCAAAGCCTTGGCCGAGTTTATGTTCGGCGATCAGGATTCGCTGATCCGCATCGACATGTCCGAGTACATGGAAAAGCACAACGTCAGCCGACTGATCGGCGCCCCTCCCGGGTACGTCGGCTACGAAGAGGGCGGTCAGCTCACCGAGCAGATCCGCCGTCGGCCGTACTCCGTGGTGCTGCTCGACGAGATCGAAAAGGCCCACCCCGACGTCTTCAACATGCTGTTGCAGGTCATGGAAGAGGGCCAGCTGACCGACTCGTTCGGCACGGCACGTCGATTTCCGCAACGTCATCATGATCCTGACCAGCAACGTCGGCGCGGACCTGATCAAAAACAAGGCCGGCTTCGGCTTCGCTAAGACCGACACGGAAGCGGACTACGAAAAGATCAAGAAGACGCTGCAGATCAGAGATCGAGCGTTACTTCCGCCCCGAGTTCATCAACCGACTCGACGAAATCGTCGTCTTCCGTCCGCTGAACAAGGAAGACCTGCACACGGTCGTGGATTTTGAGCTTACCAAGGTGTTCAAGCGGCTCGAAGAACGTGAGATGGTGCTCGAACTCGACACCTCCGGCCAAAGAGTTCCTGATCGACAAGGGTTATAACCCCGACTTCGGTGCCCGGCCGCTGCGTCGTGCGATCAGCAAGTACGTCGAAGACCCGCTCTCTGAGGGCATCCTCCGCGATGAATTTAGCCACGGCCACCTGATCAAGGTGACCCGCGAAGATGAAAAGGACCATCTGACGTTCAAGGCTGAAGACAAATCGCCGTCTGCCGACAAGGACGATGCGGATGACAAAGTGGGTGATGGCCAAAATTCTGAAGCCACCGCTGAAGCAGGGGCGGGCACCGAGCCCGGCTAAAGTTCGGCACTTTGCTGAGATAAACTTTTACAGAAACCCGTCCCATCTTTGGGGCGGGTTTTTTAGTGGGGAATTTAGCTGAAATTGAACTTCCGGTAATTCAAAGTTCCGTGAGACTGAAATCTAGTCGGAACCTCTTAAGTGACTCCGGTGTTTGCCCGAAGTATTGGGTGACGGTCAACTTCCCCGCTGAGTGGGAACAACTATGAGTGCCGTTGCCGGTTCGTCGATCCGTAGACCGACCGGTCTTGCTTCACACACTTGCCCGGGGGGGTAAGTCACCATCTCATGAATGAGCAGCTTCTCGAACGCGTCCTCAAATCACCGCGGCTGCCCAGCCTGCCGACGATCGCCCTCGAGGTGATCGAACTGGTTCAGCGAAAAAACGTCGATATCAAGCAGATCGCCGATACGATCAAGATGGACCCGGCGTTGTCCAGCAAGATCCTTAAAACCGTGAACTCCAGTTTCTACGGCCAGGCTTACTCGATCTCCACGGTCAGCCATGCGTTGGTCGTGCTGGGTCTCAATAGCGTCAAGACCCTCGCGCTGGGCTTCAGCCTCGTCAATAACCTCGCGGATCAGGGCGGCGACGGCTTTGACCACATGGATTACTGGAAACGGTCGTTGTTTACCGCTACCGCCAGCAAAGCCTTGGCCCAGAAGTCCGGCCTCATGCAGCAGGAAGAAGCTTTTCTCGGCGGGCTGCTCCAAGACCTGGGTATGCTCACGATGAACCAGACGCTGGGTAATGAATACAACCGGTTGATCGCCAAAACCAAAAATGTGCACGGCGACCTACTGGCTATGGAAAACGACGTACTCAAGCTTACCCACCCGGTGGTCGGCGAAGCGCTGGCCAATTCGTGGAGCCTGCCGACGTTACTGACCAACGCGATTCGCTATCACCACACTCCCGACGAGTCGGGGGAACACGCTCGGCCGTTGGTGTATTGCGTGGCGTTGGGCAACCTCGTGGCCGACATCTTCATGCTCGGAGATACCGAGTCCGGCCAAGCCCTGGACAAGTACAAGCACAAGGCCGTCGAATGGTGCGGGCTGGCGGAGAACGAAGCCGAGCCGATGCTCAAAGCCATCCACAAGCAGACTAAGGAAATGCAGCGCCTCTTCGATTTGCCCACCGGCCAACTGGGCAACGCCGACGAAATCCTCGCCTCCGCCAATGAAGCGCTGATGTCCATCACCATGCAGGCCCACCAGCAATCCAGCCAACTCGAGCAGCAAGCCAAGGACCTGCAGATCGCCAACGAGACGTTGGAAAATAAAGCCTACACCGATCAACTGACCGGCAGTAGCAACCGCCGGGCGTTTGACGAATTTGTCTCCGAGCAATACGACCAAGCCACCGCCGACGCGCCGGTAACGATCCTATTCATGGACATCGACAAGTTCAAAGTGTTCAACGATACACACGGCCACGCCATCGGCGACGAAGTGCTGATCAAGTTTGCCCAGGTCCTCGAAAAAGTCACCGGCGATAAGGGCCGGGTGTTCCGCTACGGCGGTGAGGAATACGCGATCATCTGCCCCGCCACCACCCGGCTCGAAGGAGCAAAGTTTGCCGAGCACGTCCGCGCCACCGTCCAGGCGGATTGCAAGATTAAAAAAGACGACGGCACCGTCCTTGGCGTCACCGCGTCCATCGGCGTCGCCTGCCATGAAGGCGACACCTTCCGCAGCGCCAGATCATGATCAAAGCCAGCGACAAAGGCGTCTACGCCGCCAAAGAAGGCGGCCGCAACTGCGTCCGCGTCTTCACCCCCCGCAAGAAAGTCGCGGCCTGAGTGTTGCCCGGTGTTACTGCCCAGCTATCATCTTTACATGACCGTGCAGACCTTCCGAGAAATTTTGGCTGCCCGACCTTTCAAGCCCTTTCGATTGATGATGTCCAGCGGCCAAAGCTACGAAGTCCGACACCCTGAGATGGCGTTCCTCACTCGCTCCGACATGCTGATCGGGATCGACGTGGAAGATGGTATCCCCGCAGAATTCAAAATCTGTTCTCTGCTGCACGTGAAGACTATCGAACCGCTCGATCTCGCCGCCGCGGCTTAGCCGCTCGGCAGGGGGAGTGCATGGTCGCGATTGAAATGTTTCTGGGAATCGGTATCCGTGATCTCTTCAAAATCAACATTGACTAATTTCGGACGTAGACTTCGTAGGTGTAGGTGAGGGTTTGGCTGTGGTCTTGGCCGGGTTTGACCTCGAGTTGCCAGAGGAGTTGGGAGCGGGGGTTGACGCGGCGGAGGCCGGTGGCGAGTTTGGTGACGTCGGGGTTGCCGTCGGTTTGCGTTACTTCGCCGCTGACGGATTTCTGGATGCTGACGGTAACCGGTTCGGTTTTATAGTTGGTGACTTTGAGTTCACCGCGGATGGTGACTTTGTCGTAGTTGTAGCCGTAGAACTTGGTGGCGTTGCGTTCGCGTTGGGCTTCCTGTTCGTTCTGCTCGACGCGTACGGCGAGGGCCTGGGTGATCTTGAGGTCGGTGGAGGTGCCGGGGGTGGTGTAGTGGAGGGTGTCCTGCCCGAGGAGTCGGCCACCCTGGGTGGTCTGGCCGGGCGCGGTGGTCCAGGGGCGGTCGGTGGTATTTTTCAGGCGGACGGCGTGCCAGACGATCTCCTCGCGGGGTTGCTCGTCGTTGTTGTTGCGGTAGCGGTTGTCTTCGTCGATGAAGTCGGGGATCTCCCAGGTGTAGCAATGGCTGTAGGGCACCTGGGCGGCAAAGAGGGGGAAGTAGCCGCGATCGCCTTTGGCCAAGGTGACGGCGGGGACCTGGTAGAAGTAGAGGTCCTCGGCGGCTTCGCCGAGGACGGGGTCGGTGGGCATGTTGGGGCTGTCACCAAAAGTTCCGCCCCCGCCGCCCCCGCCACCTCCGCCATAGCCCCGGGCGGTATTGCTTAAGGCTTGGGTGAGGGCGAATTGCGGTGCATCTCGGCCGTTTGATTCGCGGAATCCAGCCAGGAATTGCGTTAGTGGATCAAGCGAGAGGCCAAAATCGAGACCGGCATACTGCAGATGCGGGTAGCCGGTGATGAGTTCGACGTGGGTATCACGGAGGTCCAGCAGGTCGTTGATGATGATGGCTTTGGCGGAGATGCGGGCGTGGTCGGGGTCGGAAATATCGACGCGGTAGCTGGGCGACCAGGTGATGCCCGCGGCGGTGTATTCGAGTTGGAGCCGAGCTTCTTCGGGTTTGTCGGCGCTGCCGGTCAAAGTCAGGTCGAGTACGGGTTCGCGGCGGGTGTGGTTGAAGTCCAGCGAAGGGTTGCCGGGGATTCGCAACTGCGTGATGGTGTTGATGGGGATCACGCGGACGGCGTCGCCTTGGGCGAGGACCAGCAGGACCGGTCCCGGCGTCGGCGGGGGATAGCTGATGCTGCGATTGGTTCGGACCTCCGGGGTTTCGGGAGTCGGCGGCAGGGGGAGGCTTTGCAGGGTGCCGGCGAGCCATTCCTCGGCAACGAGGACTTCGATGGGCTGACCGACGTTGGCCTGGAGCATCTCGGTGATCGACGAGGCGGGGGTGGCCTCGCTGCGTTGGGCGTAGCGCGACACGATGCCATCGACCGCGACGCCTTCGGGCCAGCTGAGCCAAAAGGACCCGAGGGCAGCGCTGGGTAGGGGCGCCAGACGGAACGGACCGGATTCGGCAGGAAGCGGCGCGACGGCGGTGACGATGCCGTAGCCGTTCTTGAACATCGCTACCCGCGTCGGGCTAAGGTCGAGTTCGGTAGGAGCAGGCTGGGCGGCAGCGATCGAGCCGGTGATGATCAGCACGGCGGCGAAGGCTCGATACATGAGGGAATCCTTGGGATGGGGTGGGCGAGAAGAACTCGGTCTCTCTAGATTCGACAAAACTCATGGAGGTCTGGAAGCGGGGGGATGGCAAGGTCGCGTCGCTCGCCGTTATTGAAGCAGCAGTTCGGCGATCTGGACGGCGTTGAGGGCAGCCCCCTTGCGGACCTGGTCGCCACAGGCAAAGAGGTCGAGGCCCGCGCCGTCTTCCTGACTCAGGTCCCGGCGGATGCGGCCGACGAAAACGTTGTCCTGATGCGTGGCTTCGAGGGGCGTGGGGAAACGGTTGTTTTCGCGGTCGTCCAGCAGCGAGACGCCAGGGGCGTTTTGCAGGAGTTCGCGGGCGTCGTCTTCGGAGAGGTGGCCGTCGAAGGTGAGGTTGATGCTCTCGGCATGGGCGCGCATGACCGGGACGCGGACGCACGTCGCGGTGATGTGGGTATAGGGCGAGGCAGTGCCTTCGTTAAGGGCGGGGGGGTGGTCGGGCTGGCCCCAGATTTTATGGGTTTCGTGGACCATCTTGAGCTCTTCCTGGTTGTAGCCGTTGGGCTGCATTGGGGAGTTGTGGCTGAAGAGGTTGAAGGCGTAGGGCAGGCCGAAGATGTCTTGGGTTTTGGCGGTGCCGTCGCCGTCGGGGTCCAGGACCTCGCGGGTCTGCTGCTCGAGTTCGCGCATGGCGGCCGCGCCCGCGCCGCTGGCGGCCTGGTAGGTGCTGATTACCATTCGGCGAATAGGCACTTTCTGGTGCAGCGGGTGGACGGCCACCAGGAGGATGATCGTCGAGCAGTTGGGGTTGGCGATGACGCCGGACCGCTGGCCGACGCCCAGGCCGAGGTTGGCGTGGGTGATGGCGTCGGGATTGACTTCGGGGACGACCAGCGGGACGCCGGGGGTCATGCGGAACGCCGAGGAATTGTCGATGACCACCGCCCCGGCATCGACCGCGGCGGGAGCGTAATCTTTGCTGATCGACCCGCCGGCGGAGAACAGCGCCAGGTCGATGTTTTTAAAGCTGTCTTCGGTGAGTTCTTGGCAGGTGATTTCTTGGTCGCCAAAGCGGAGGGTCTTGCCCGCCGAGCGGGCGCTGGCCAAGAGCGTCAGCCGACCGAGGGGGAAGTTGCGTTGGTGCAGCACGCGGAGAAACTCTTCGCCCACGGCCCCGGTCGCGCCGACGATGGCGACGTGGGGCGCGGAGATTCCGGGGGTGCGGGCAACGCCGGTCGAGGGGCCGGCCGAGGGCGACGAAGCGGGGGCAGAGTGGGCGCGGGACGGGGATGAGGGGGGGGGAGGGGGGCATGGGGAAAGATCCGGACAAAAGTTACTGGAGAAGCCATGATACCGCGATAGATCAAGCCTAACCCGAGACAAGACGGCGAGGCGGGCGGGACGGCGAGCGGCGGGGTTAGAATGGGTCATGGCAAATCCGATCTTGAAATGCACGGCCGCAATGGTGAATCGGGAGGACGAAAGGGGGTCGACGGCCACGCTCGGCGGCGAGCAGAACGGCGAACTCGTAACGTTGATGTCACCGCGAAGACATCCCGGCAACAGCGCCGGCGTGCGACGATGGATCGAGTGGGTGGTGGTATGGACGGTGACGATCGGATGGGGTGGGCTGGCCGAGGGGGGCATGGTCTATTTGGAAGACTCGCCGGCGGCGTTGGAGTTGGCCGACGAGGCGGCGCAGCTGCGGGCTCAGGGGCGTCTGGGTGAAGCGTCTCAACGGCTCCAGCGGCTGGTGGAAAGTTATCCCGACAAGCTGATGCCGATGTCGCTGCGGATTCGTGAACCGGCGGAGTTGAGTGAATCCGAGATGGCGTCGGCCGAAGGGGGGTATCTGGATGCGGTGCTGTGGGCGCGGCAGCAAATGGATCGTGACCAACCGTTGCGGGACGCCTACCGGCAACGCTACGCGATGGAAGCCCGGCGGGCGCTGACCGAAGCCATCGATAGAGGGATCGCAGCAGACGCTGCAGACGAGGGAGGCCAACGGGGGGCGATCCTGGTGAATCCCACGGCCGTAGCGGGAGTGTGGGACCGATACGCTGTGACCGAGGCGGGGATGGACGCGGCATTGACGCTGGTGGCATTTCATTTGGAGCGGGGGGAGTCGGCCTCGGCCGGGGCGTGGCTGGATCGGATTACGGACCATCCGGATCGAGCGGCCCGAGCAGCAGAGATGGCCGAACTAGGGGCGTGGTCGGCGGCGATGGCGGGAGATCTGACGGAAGCCCAGCGGTATCTTTCGGCCGATCGTTTGCATGCCGAGGCCCAACCGATCCGGCAAGAACAAACCGAGGCATTGCTCGCGGTACTTACGCGGCTGCGGCTTCCCGCCGGCGGCGACGGGATGGGTGAAAGTTTGACCGCGGAGGCCATCGACGCGCCGCCGCTGGAACGCCCGCTGTGGCAGACAAGTTTGCGGCAGACCGATGACGGCACGCGGCGGCAACTGCAGCCGCGGACCAGCAACTTCACGACCGTGCAGACCGACGAGCTGTTGCCGGTGGCGGTGACGGGTCGATCCGAGGAGGGGGGCGGGGGGTTGCTGCTAATTAACGACGGGAGTCGGGTGGTGGCGTTGGATCAGGTATCGGGTCAAGTGCGTTGGACCTACGAAGCGATGCCTGACGACGACGAGAATGATCCGGCCGGAGATTTCGGCCAGACCCGACGGCAACGGGTGATGCAGGACGCGCGGTCATTGGCGGTGAACCGGCGGGCTGGCGAGGGCGGAGCCTGTTTCGCGGTGCTGGGCGAGGCGACCTCGGCGCGGCGGCGGAATCGGTTTTTCGTAGCTCAGAATACCCGGCTGGTGCGGGTCGAATTGAAGGACGGCACGGAAGGATGGAGCGTCGAACCCGGCGATCTGGACGAGGGTTTGCGTAACGCGTCGTTCCACGGGACGCCGGTGCTCAGCGGCGGGCGGGTGCTGGTGATGGCGCGGCGTAGTCAGGCTTCGAGCTTTCAGGATTCGTATCTCTTGGCGGTGGATGCCAATACCGGGCGGCTGGCGTGGAGGCGGCACCTGGCGAGCACGGCCGGGCCCAACCGGGGCAACAGCGTGGCGGCGTTGTCGAAGATGACCCTGGTCGACGGGGTGGTCTATTTTTGTGACAACCTGGGCGTCGCGGCGGCCATCGACGCGGAGCGGGGGCAGGTGCGATGGGTGCGGGTGCTCAATGATGAAGCGGCGGGGCAGGCCGTGCCGCGGGCGGGAGCCGAAGCGGCGGGTCGCGGTTTCGGCGACCGCGACTTTGGCATCGGTCCGGCGGGGGGTCAGCAAACGGGCGGGGAAGTCTTGGCGTTTTCGGTCCAGGCGTCACCCGCGCTAGTGGAAGCGGGACTCGTCCTGCCGGTGCAGGTCGGTAACACGCGCGGACTGGTGTTGGACCCGGCGACAGGCGCGGTCCGGCAGGGGTTGACTTTTGGATCGCCGATCGCGTCGGCCTACGACGTGCAGGCGGTGGGGGGCGACCTGCTGGTGATCGGCGAGAAGCTGCGGCGATTGGACGGGCGCACGCTCAAGCCGCGGTGGCAGGAACTCCCGGCCACGGCGTCGCAGGCTCCCGATGGCTATCCGAAGGTGACCATCTTGGGCCAAACATTGCTGGTGGCCCGCGGGGCCAACATGCCCCTGCGTGAACTGGCATGGGCCAACGGGGCGCTGCAACACGAGCATCGGCTGCCACGGGCCGGACGGGTGGTGGTTGCCGACCGGGCATGGGTCGTTGCTTCCGAGCGGATCGTGGGCAGCTATCTGGACTGGTCCAAAGCCTACGCGGAGATGGGTCGGCGGGCGGCAGCGCAGCCGACTTCGATCGAGCCGGGGCTGAGTATGGCGCTCATGGCCGCCAACGCCGGGGAAGGCCGGGCGGTGGACGAGGGCGTGGACCGGGCTTTGGCAGCGCTCTCACCTTCGCGACCCTCGACACCAGAGGCCGGCGGCAGCGACGCGGTAAGCTACGAGTCTCAGCGCCAGCGGGTTTTTAACACGTTAATCAGTCTGACCCAACATCCGGGGCGGCTTTCGCCGGACGTGATCGACCGGGTGTTCGACTGCGCGGCCACGGTGGCGCAGCGGCCCGAAGAACTCGTGGTCTATCACCTCCAACGGGGCGAGTTTTACGATAAGCAGCAGCGGTTTAAGGAAGCGGTTTCGGCTTATCAGCAAGTGTTGCTCGAGCAAAGACCGATGCACAGCGGAACCGAAGATGCCGGTGCAGATTTTGACGACCCCGCTACCTCCGAGGATGAGGTCGAAGCGGTTGGCACCATGCAGGGGGAGTATGCGGCACGCCAACGGCTGGGGGAGTTGGTGCAGCGGCACGGGCCGAGCGTATATGAAGAGTTTGAGCAGCAAGCCGGACGAGAATTGGCGCGTTTGTAGCGCTGCCGGGCAGCACGGCCGAAGATTTTCTGGCGGTGGGGCGACGGTTCCCGCTGGCGTCGGTGGTGGCGGAAGCGACGTTGGCGGCCGCGGAACGGCAGGCGGGGGGGACACGGCCGGGGGCGGCGGTGGTGCAACTGCGGCGAGCCTTTCATTTAGCCCCAGGCGATAGCGTGCGATCCCGGGCGGCGCAGGCGTTGGCCCAGTTTTACGAAATGCGGGGGGACGGCCCATCTGCGATCCGCTGGCTGGACCAGGTGCGTCGCGAGCGGCCGGATCTGATGCTGCAACGCAAAGGAACCGCGGTGACGATCGCGGAATGGAAATCACAAATTGCGCAATCGCGCGGAATGAAGGAGACCGGAGCCGTGGGGTTCGATGGGGAAAATTTGAAGTGGGGCGAACCGGTACGGTTGGAGGGTTCGCTGGTGGCCGACTGGGAATCTTCGAGCATCGAGTCGGCGGGGGAGGTGTTGCTGATGATTCCGCGCGGACAACCGCGGCAGTTGCTGCTGCACGACGTGACGACCGGCCAGCCGCGGTGGCGGATCGTCGCACCGAATCCAAACCTGCGGGTGGTGCATTTGGGGCGGGACACGCTGTTGCTGTGGTCGCCGACGACCGAACGATTGCACGCGCTGGATGCGGAGACGGGGCAAGCGTTGTGGCCGGCGATTTCGCCCGAGGCGTTGCTGGAAGAGTTGACCGGCGGGGGGCTGGCGGCATTGCGACGAGAAAACGCGGGATCGATCATCACGGAACTCGAGGCGGATTTCGGGCCGATCCGTCAGCCGGTCCGCGAGGTCGAAGGCTTTGAAGCGGAACCGGTCAATGATCGGAACAACAACCTGGGGCTGCGGATCGTCGCGGATGAGGCGGTGGTCAGCCTGGTGGCCGGCGACGGCCGGGCGGTCGGAATCGACCGCTACACCGGCGAGGTGCTGTGGCAATGGACCGCGGCGGTGGACCGGGTCACGCACGTCAAAGTCGGCGACGGATCACTGGCCATCGCGGGATTGGCGGCACCCCAGACCGAGAGCCAAGCGGGCCGGGTGCTGGTCATCGACGCGGTCACCGGCCGGTCCCGCTTCCCCGTGGTCGAAGACGGCGAAGTGGTCACGCACCTTCAACCCACCGCCGCAGGCGATCTGCTGGTGATAACGGGCAAGAGCATCAAACGGCTGGCGCGGGACGATGGTGCGACCCGTTGGCGGCGAGAATTGGGCGCATTTGAAGGTGAACCCACGGTGGTGACATCCGGGGAGGGCGGGGTGTGGTTGATGGACGATCGGCGGCTGCTGTCGCTGGACATCGCCACGGGAGAAACGAAACTTGATCAGCGACCCCAGAGCGGCCGCACCGTGGATGCGTTAAGCGAAAACCGTTGGTTGATCCGGGAGGCGGACGGGGTGGCGGTGTTCAACGGGGATCTCGAGTTGCAGTGGCGCGACGCGATCTATGCCGAGGCCAAGCGGCTGGTCGCCCACGGGTCCGCGGGGGCTCAGATCATCGTGGCGGCGCTGCCCGAATCGCAGCCGCGGGGCCGGCTGCTGCTTTATGGCCTGGAGCGGGACACCGGGCGGCTGGTCGAACAGACCCTCGTGTCGGGGTTGCTCCCGAACCCCGTGCCCGAGCGGATCAAGCCGATGCGAGGCCATATATTGTTGGCGGGGCGAGATTGGGTGGTGCTGCTGCCGCTGATCGCGCGATGAGGCTTTCGTCTGACTAAAGCGGATCGCGGTGTGGCCGGCGCGACCGTGCGGAGCGGGCGAACGCTACGGCTGGAAATTTGAATCGGGACCGCGGCGCTTTGCCGGGGTTGCGGCGGACCGCTAGGATTGCACGGCCCCGGGACACGAAGTCTCGGGACGAATTTTATTGATTTGGAAGGATCGCTATGAGCACGGACCTCGCCGCCGCCCCCTCCCGAGATACCGACGCGGGAGTTCTGCCCTCGACCCACGAACGGATCGTCGCGTCGGACCCGGCCGTGGCCAAGCTGATAGCCGCCGAGGCCCAGCGTCAGGAATTTACGTTGGAGATGATCGCCAGTGAGAACCACTGTTCCGCCGCGGTGATGGCGGCGCAGGGCTCGGTGATGACCAACAAGTATGCCGAGGGCTATCCCGGCAAGCGGTATTACTCGGGCTGCGGGTTTTACGACGAGGTCGAAAATCTCGCCATCGAGCGGGCCAAGGAGCTCTTTGGCTGCGGCTTCGCGAACGTTCAGCCTCACTCCGGAGCCAACGCCAACCTCGCGGTGCAGCTTGCGTTGTTCGATCCCGGCGATACTTTCGCCGCGATCGAACTTTCCGACGGCGGGCACTTGACCCACGGCAGCCCGGTGAATATCTCCGGCAAGTGGCTCAACCCCGTGACGTACAACCTGGTCACCGACGAAGCGAAAGACGACTGGGGCTATATCGATTACGACAGCGTCGAAGCGGTGTGTGCCGAGCACCAACCCAAGGTTCTGATGTGCGGTTATTCGGCCTACCCCCGCACCATCGACTTCGCGAAATTCCGAGAAATCGCCGATCGCCACGGTTGCATCCTCTGGGCGGACGTGGCCCACATCGCCGGGCTGATTGTCGGCGAGGCACACCCCTCGCCGTTCCCGCATTGCCACGTCGTGACCACGACGACCCACAAAACCCTCCGGGGCCCCCGGGGCGGGCTGATCCTTACCGACGACGCCGATCTAGCCAAGAAGTTCAACTCCGCGGTCTTCCCCGGCACCCAGGGCGGCCCGTTGATGCATGTCATCGCCGCCAAAGCCGTCGCCTTCGGCGAAGACCTCAAACCCGAGTTCAAGACCTACGCCAAACAGGTCGTCGCCAACGCCCAGGCCCTCGCCCAGCACCTGGTCGATAAGGGGTACAAGCTCGCATCGGGCGGAACCGACAATCACCTCATGATGATCGACCTTCGGCCCACCGACGCCGAGCTCACCGGCAAGGACGCCGCCGCCTGGCTCGAAACCGCGGGCATCATCGCCAACATGAACACCGTGCCCAACGAAACCCGCAGCCCTTTCAAAACCAGCGGCATCCGCCTGGGCACCCCGGCCCTGACCACCCGCGGTTTTAAAGCCCAGCAGATGGCGGACGTGGCCGAACTCATCGACCGCACCCTGACCAGCAAAGGCGACAAAGGCACCCTCGACGCGGTCCGCAGCGACGTGGTCGAACTGTGCAAGCAGTTCCCGATGCGCCATTGAGATTTCATCAATTCCGACTTCGGCCTCAGCATATCCTGGCTGACACTCATACCATTTTTCTATAATCCTGCCCCCCCACGGAGCGTTACATGTCCACCCCCACCAGCCAACTGATGGCCGGCAAAAAAGGCCTCATCTTTGGTATCGCCAACGAGCGGTCCTACGCATTCTTCATCGCCAAACAACTCGCCGAGCAGGGCGCACAACTCGGTTTCACCTACCTGCCGATGGGCAAGATGGAGCACCGCGTCCGCAAAGCCGCCCAGTCCCTGGGGATCGAAGACCCCTGGCTGGTGCCCTGCGATGCGAACTCCGACGAGTCGCTGGACGAGGTCTTTGCCAAGTGGAAAGAGGACGAGCAGACGCTGGACTTCATCGTTCACTCGATCGCGTTTGCCGACAAAGATTACCTCAAGCCCGACATGTTTCATAAGACGCCGCGGCAGGTTTATCTCAACGCGATGGACACCTCCGCCTATACGTTGCTAGCCATGGCCAGCCGCGCCCTGCCGCTGATGACCGACGGCGGCAGCATCATCAACATGTCCTACTACGGCGGCGAAAAAGTCACGCCCGGCTACAACGTCATGGGTGTCGCCAAAGCCTGCCTCGAACACACCACCCGCTACCTCGCCTACGAACTGGGCAAGCCCGAACGCAACGTCCGGGTCAACTGCATCTCTGCCGGGCCGTTCAAAACTCTCGCCGGCTCGGGCGTTGGTGGCATGGACCAGATGATCGCCTACCAGGAACACACCAGCGCGATGAAACGCGCCAACACCGGCGACGAAGTCGGCAACACCGCGGTCTACCTCCTCAGCGATCTCTCTTCCGGCGTCACCGGCGAAACCATCCACGTCGACTGCGGCTTCTCCATCGTCGGCGTCCCCGAAGGCCACGGCGCGTAATGCCTATTCGTGCCGTGGTTCCCCAAGATGCCGTAGCCCTGATCGATCTGTCGCGGGCCTGCGGGCTGTTTGAACCCAGCGAGCTGACTCAGCTTCGTAAGATGCTCGACGACCACTTCGAGGCTGGCGAATCCGCGCCCAGCATTTGGCTGACCGAATCCGACAGCCGCCGCCACTTGCTTAGCGTGGCCTACCTCGAACCCGAACGGATGAGGCAAGGCACGTGGAATCTTCTGCTCATTGCCGTGCATCCCGATCAGCAGCGGCACGGCCACGGCTCGACCATGCTTCGACACGTCGAGACGCTGCTCACGCAGGCTCGCCATCGCCTGCTGATTGTCGAAACCACGGGTGTTCCAGATTTCGAATACGTCCGGGATTTTTATCGTTCGCACGGCTACGAGCAAGAAGCTTTGATCCGCGACTACTACGACGACGGACTGGATAAGATCGTATTCCGCAAACTACTTGTCGCCCGCTAAATCTTTCGTGGCCTACATCTGCGCGAGTGAATAATCGACGAGACGGCCAACGAATCAGTTCGCGATTTTATGCGTTACGCATGTCGTTGTGGGCTATCGGACTATGTAAGGCTTTTCTAAACCTTTTCGCCCTCCGTCGGCCGATACTCCAGTATGCGGAGGTTGTTTGTTCTGCCGCTATGGAGTTGACCGTGACCACTGCCCTGCTGCCGAAAAAAGAACGCAAACAACTGCGCAAGCAGATGCTCGAACGCAAGCAGCAACTGCTGGCCAAGCACGGCCGATCCGGCGGCCGCCATTCCGCTGCCTCGGTATCTACATCGGTGACTTCCTCCTCTTCGCCCTGCACGTCCGCCAATCCGCGCACCTTCGGTGAAGTTAAACCCAAGCTGCCCGGCGACCCGCCGCTTAAGGGGCCCGCCAATCCACTGCCCCGCTGGACCCCGCCGACTCAGCCCGCCCCGGCCCGTTCGCTGGCGGCCGGCCCTTTGGCCCAAACCGTTTTTACTTGCGAAACCGCCGAGGATGCCGAGACCCTCGACAGCTCGGTTCCTGTGGCCCCTCCGTGTCCACCATCATTAATACCCAAGCAAGCCGCGGCATCTCCTGTGTCTCACATCGCTGGCCTCGACTTGCCGGCCGCGGGTCCCGGCCCGCTGACGCGGGCGGCCGTCGTCCTCGAAAATGCCGCCCGCCAGACGATCCGTTTATTGCGCGAACGTCCGTGGCAATGTCCCGCGTCTACCGTGCATCCCGTTCAACCTCGTCGGGCCGACGTGCATCGCAACCTCGCGTTGCTCGTCAAGCCGCTGCGCTTTTTGGGATGCGTCCTTGTGGCCGGAGCGATCGTGCTGGGCCGGGAGTCACGGGATTTGGGCGTCAGCGTCACCGGCAGCCTCGTGGTGCTCGGCACCGGGTTGGCTTTGGCCGTTGTTCTTTTCACCCTCGCCGAGTTGACCCAGGCCCTGCGTACCCTGCTCCGCGCTCGTTAAACCGTCGGCCGATGTCCGGTATTCACCACGCATCCCCGAGTATTTCTACCTTCCCCCCCTCGATCCTCCAGGCCCGCTCATGCCCCGGTAACCCGGCCATGGGTGGGCTTTTTTTTGGGCCCGGCAATGGTCCCCGTTGGCCCCGCTTCGGGCGGTTACGTCGGCAACCGTGCCGAGCGACTTCACCCACCAATTTCGGCATCGGTTCGCGTTAAGCAGTCAGCCCGTCCAACCGCGCGACCACCTGTTCCGCGGTGCCCCGCACCAGGGGGTCGGGATCGTCCCGGCATTCCCGCACCGCCGCCTGTAATTCCCCGTCTTGTGTTTCCAGCAGCGCGTTGCCCGCCAGGATCAACGCGTTGCGCCGGATCATGTTGAGCTTGATGCGCTTGAGTGCGGACCCGCGAAACGCTCCCGCTCGATCCTCGGCCGACCAGCGGATCACTTCGATAAGCTCCAAGCCTTTGGATAAATCACGGTCACGCTTCCCTTCCGCCGCGCCCGTCTCCGGCCGATACCGCGGGTCCACCGGCAGCGGGTGGCGCTTGCCCACCTCGGTATACGGGCAGACCTCTTGGCAGATATCGCATCCCGCGATCCAGTCCCTCATCCCCGAGTGCAACGCCACTGGCACCAGCTCCCGGTGCTCAATGGTCAGATACCCCACGCACCGCGACGCATCGATCGAATAGCCCCCACTCGCGATCGCGTCGGTCGGACACGCGTCGATGCACCGGGTGCAGTTCGCGCAGCGGTCTGAGGAAGGGACCGAGGGGCCGAGGCGTCGGGGGGCCGAGTCAGGTACAGGACGGGCCGTGGATTGCGTGAGAGTTCCTGGCTCATCACTCGTCCCCACGTCCCCTTGGCCCCTTGGCCCCTCGATCTGCAGCGTCGTCACGATCAATCCCAGCAAGGTGTACGACCCATGACGGGGGTGAATTAACATGGTGTTCTTGCCCTGCCAGCCCAGCCCCGCCCGCATCGCGTGTTCCCGCTCCAGGGCCGGGGCCGTGTCCACCGTGACCCGAAACTCATGGCCCGGCCACCGCTCCCGCAGCCGATCCGCCAGCCCGTGCAGCCGCTTCTTCAGCACGTTGTGATAGTCGTCCCCCCACGCATACCGCGCGACGCGGCCGACGACCGCGTCGGCCGCAGGGGTAGAGGGGCTCAGGGGCTGAGGGGTCAAGTGAAAACCTTCCGCTGCCCCCGAATTGCCTTCTTCACTCTGCCCCTCAACCCCTTTACCAATCAGCCCTTCCCTCTCTCCCCCCCCCTCCACCCCGTACGCATCGCACACCGCCAACACGCTCCGCGCCCCCTCGACCAGCTGCCCCGGGTCCAGCCGGACTTCCAGATTTGCTTGCAGATACCCCATGCCCCCGTGTTTGCCTTCGTCGATCCACTCCCGCACCGCCGGCCCATAGCTCGACGCCTCCGCCGCGGCGATCCCCGCCAGCGCAAACCCCGCCGCTTCCGCCATCTCCAGCACTTCCTGCGACACGCTTTCCATCCCGAAAGTTTACCCCCTAAGCATTGGCGACCCCCCGCCGGGCCAACTACAATCAGCCAACCCGGCCGATGTCGGCGACCTCCGCCTCCCGCCGCAAAACCCCATCTCCCGCAGACTTATGCCCTACGACCTCAAGCCCATCGACGTCGATGTCGAAACGACCCCCTACCTCGACGAACTCCGCGACGCCGGCCAACCCGGTGCTTCCGGCGGCGGCGGCGACTCCGGCGATCGCTGGGCCCTGAACTTCGGCCCCCAACACCCCGCCACCCACACCACCCTCCGCCTGGTCATGGAACTCGACGGCGAACGCGTCGTCCGCTGCATCCCCCACATCGGTTACCTCCACTCGGGCTTCGAAAAACTCGCCGAAGTCCTCGACTACAACCAGTACGTCACCATCGTCAGCCGGATGGACTATTCCGGCCCGATCTACAACGACATCTCCTGGCACCACGCGGTCGAAAAACTCTTCGACATAGACATCACCCCGCGCTGCAAGGCCGTCCGCACCATCCTCGCCGAGCTCGGCCGGATCCAGTCCCACCTCCTGACCGTCGGCGCGTCCGCCCTGGACCTGGGCGCCTTCACCGGCTTCCTCTACGGGTTTAACGAGCGCGAAGGCATCCTCGACATCATGGACTACGTGTCGGGCCAACGCTTCCACCCCGACTACACCCGCGTCGGCGGTGCCATGGCCGACCTGCCCGACGAAGCCGTCTTCAAACGCATGGTTAAGTCTTTCATCCGCGAACAACTCCCGCCCGCGGTGGCGGACATCGAGGGCATGCTCAACAAAAACCGCATCTTCCGCGACCGCACCGAAGGCATCGGCGTCATCACCACCGCCGAGGCGATAAACCACTCCATGTCCGGCCCCATCGCCCGCGCCTCCGGCGTCAAGCGCGATGTCCGAAAAGACAACCCCTACCTCTGCTACGCCGACAACTGGGACGGCAACGGTGCCCCCGCGGTCAAGTTCAAAGTCCCCGTCGCCACCACCGGCGACGTCTTTGCCCGCTACCTCATCCGCGTCGAAGAAATCAAGCAATCGATGCACATCATCGAACAACTCATCGACCAGATCCCCGGCGGCCCGATGAACGCCTTCGCGGACGGCAAGATGGTCAAGCCCCCCAAGGCCGAGGTCTACGGCAGCATCGAAGGCCTCATCGAACACTTCGAACTGGTCATGACCAACCGCAAGTGGAAAGCCCCCATCAACGAAATCTACGCCGCCACCGAAACCGCCAACGGCGAGCACGGCTTCTACCTCGTCGCCGACGGCGGCCCCGTCCCTTGGCGTGCTAAACACCGCGCCTGCTCCTTCATCCACTTCTCCCTCATGGGTAAAATGTTAGAAGGCCACCTCCTCAGCGACGCGGTTGCCGTGCTGGGGAGTCTCAATATTATCGCCGCGGAGCTGGATCGATGATCACGCGTCCCTACAAGTTCATGTTTGGGCTTGTGCTGATCGCGCTTGGGGTTGGGTTGATTTGCGTGATGCTTCAAGTAGGAGGCGGATCGACAATCAACATCGCCGTGACGCTAGCAATCCTCCTCGCCGGTGTCCTGCTTGGGGGCGAATCCATCCAATCTCCAAATGCTCCGCCACGACGTGTTGAAGGGCACAACTTCAGCGAGAAAACCAAAAGCAACTTCAACGCTGCCATCGAAGAAAGTTTAAGTAAGAAAGCGGAAACCTAAATCATGGCCTGGCTCACCAAACCCTCCGGCATTCAAAAAATTTGTTATGAAATTAAAACCTAAATCCGAAGATGAGCGGAAAGTCTACCTTGCCTGCTTATTCATCATTGCCATTTGTTTCAGCATGGGCATGATGAAATTCGGGTTTTCGGTTTTTCGTGACGGATGGTTTATGACTCTACTTGCGGTTGTAATGATTGAACTCGTGACGGCTAAAATCGACTACAAACAGACTCTATAGAAAGCTGCTCCATGGCCTGGCTTACCAAACCCTCCGGCACCACCCAGATCGACCGTCGCGACCAGCCGTATCTCACCGACGAGATCAAGCAAGCGTTCGACGACCGCTACGCCCACCGCTACCCCACGCGGCAGGCGATGGCGCTGCCGCTGCTCCACGAGATTCAGCACCACTACAACTGGCTGCCCTACCAAGCCCTCGAAGAAGGTGCCGCGTTCCTCGACATGGAGCCCAGCACGCTGCTTGATACCGCCACGTTTTACGAAGAATACTTCACCCAGCCCCGCGGCCGACACACCCTCTGGGTCTGCCAATCCGTGAGCTGCGAAGTCATGAACGAAGCCGCCATCACCGAAGCCGTCGCCGACAAGCTCGGCATCGACCCCGGCGAAACCACCGACGACGACAAATTCACCTTCATGAAAGTCGAGTGCATCGGCGCCTGCGGCGGCGCCCCTGCGCCCTGTTTAACGAAACCCTCCACGAGAACCTCACCCCCGACACCGTCGGCCACCTCATCGACCAACTCGACTAACCGACGCTTGCGGCTTAGCGACGACCACCCTCGATCTTCTTCCTTACCCCATGCTCCCCACCCCCGACGACCTCTCCCGCCGACTCGACCTCGCCATGACCTGGTTCCCCACCCTCTGCCGCAACCTCGGGCGCACGATCCACGACCTCGGCAAACCTCCGCGCGATCCCCATAAGCAAGTCGTCAAACACAAGGTCGAGGAACAACAGCTTAGTTCCACCACCACCCTCCGCCGGACCACCATCGAAGAAGTCGAAATCCGCCAAGACGCTTTCGCAGATAAAGATAAGTAAAACATTTTAGAACTTATACAAATTCACTTGCTGCGCATTCTGACTAACTCACTCTTTTTCTGATCGATGCTCAACTCAAATATCCACGGCCTGCAATCCTGTTTCAACCTAATCACCGATCCCCGATCACCGACCCCTGATCCCCGAACCCCGAACCGCCCATGCCCCTTGACGCCCCCGTCCTTTTCAAGCGTATCCCCTCCGCCCCGTGGGCCGACCCCGCCGACCGTGAATACGTTGGCTACGACGCCTACGTCGATATCGACGGCTACGCCGCGCTCGACAAAGCCCTGGGCATGGAACCCGCCAAGATCATCGAAGAAGTCAAGGCCGCCGAGCTGCGCGGCCGCGGCGGGGCGGGCTTCCCCGCGGGCATGAAGTGGTCCTTCCTCCCGCCCCTCGACGACGGCCCGCGCTACCTCTGCATCAACGCCGACGAATCCGAGCCGGCAACCTTCAAGGACCAGGTGCTGATCCAGTTCGACCCCCACAGCGTCATCGAAGGCATCGCCCTCTGCATGCTCGCCTGCCAGCTCGACACCGCCTACTTCTACATCCGCGGCGAATACCATCACCAGCGCGACGCCTTCGAACGCGCGATCGCGGAAGCCTACGACCAGAACATCTTCGGTCCGAATTCCCGGATGGGACAGGTCAACGGCCGCGAGCCGCGCCTGTTCCTGCACCGCGGCGCGGGGGCCTACATCTGCGGCGAAGAGACCGGCCTCATCGAGTCCCTCGAAGGCAAGCGCGGCTGGCCCCGCATCAAGCCTCCCTTCCCCGCCGTCGCCGGCGCCTTCGCCCGACCCACCATCATCAACAACGTTGAGACCCTCGCCAACGTCCCCCCCATCATCCTCCATGGCGCCGACCTGTGGAAGACCCGCGGCAAGGGCCGACCCGACGGTGCCCCCGGCAGTGTGCCCGCGTCTTTCGGTACCAAACTCATGGGCATCTCCGGAGCCATCACCCGCCCCGGCGTCTACGAAGCCGAGCTCGGCATCAAACTCCTCGACGTCGTCAACGACCTCGGCCAGGGCCCGCTGCCCGGCCGACCCATCAAGGCCTACTTCCACGGCGGCATCTCCATGGGCGTCATCTCCCAAGAGGAAGCCCAGCAAGGCGTCGAACTGGACTTCGACATCGGCAAAAAATGGGCCAACCTCGGCCTCGGCACTGCCTGCATCACCGTCATTCCCGAAGACGTCTCCATGGTCGCCATGGCCCGAAACTGCGCCCGCTTCTACTCCCACGAGTCCTGCGGCCAGTGCACCCACTGCCGCGAAGGCAGCAAGTGGCTCTACCAGATGCTCGTCCGAGTCGAAGCCGGCGACGGCACCACCAAAGACCTCGACATGCTCCTCGAACTCGCCGCCTCCATGGGCTCCATGCCCGGCAACAACATCTGCGGCCTCAGCGACGGCACCAACTGGGCCCTCCGCACCATCATCAACAAGTTCTGGAACGAGTTCGAAGCCAAAGTCACCCACACCCGCCAAGTCAGCCTCGCCCTGGCGTAGGTCGGGCATACTTGCCCGCCACGGGTACGCTATTTTGCGAGTCGGACAAGTTGCCCGACCTACTGCCACTCGGGTGAGTAAGTCTGATGCTTGAGGATGGGGGGCGTGAGTCAGGCGGGGGGGGCGAGATCGGCTCGGACTGGGGGGTGGCAAACAGTGGCAACTGAATCACCGGTTGAGGCGTTGGCGCGGGGAGGGCTAGCGGTGTGGTTGAACTGCTGTCTAGGAGGAACAAGGGGGCGAGCAGGGGCAGGGTTTTGATTTTCGGGCGACGCATCGATGTACGGGCTAGGCAGCGGCGGCGGATGGCGGGGTCTGTCCCGAGCGGGAAACCATGCCAATCGGGCTTAGATTATGCTGGGATCGGGGGTGCCGGTGGTGGACCAGTGGCCGTTGTCGGGGTTGTTGTCGGTGTTGATGTCGTCGAGGGCTTGGGGGGGAGGGATGCGGCGTGTCCGTCGGCGAAGACGAACTCGCCGGTGCCGTTGCCGCGGGCGACGGGGGCGGCGCGGTCTTCGGGGGCCGAGTTGTGGTAGAAGTTGCCGTCGCCGGAGCCGATGCCGTTGCGGGCGGGTCCGAGGAGGGGGTCGAGGACGTAGGTGCCTTCGGTGGGGTCGCTGGTTTGGCCGTCGGTGTCGCCGAGGACGAGGGTGTCGGCGGGGCTGAGGATGTCGAAGGCTTTGCGGCGGAAGTAGACGCCGGTGGCGGGGTTGTTGGCGTCGCGGCCGTTGCCCAGGTACTGGTAGTTGTAGCCGTAGCCGCCCCAGAGGGTCCAGGTGCCCGGGGCGACGGGGGCGGGCGTGGCGGTGGCGGTCCAACTGGTGTAGGGATCGTCGGCGGCGCGGTGGGCGGGGGCGGTGGACGTTTCGTGCCACCACTTTTTACTCAGCGCCGAAGTGACCAGGTCGATATGAGGGTTGACGAAGACGTCGGTGTTTTCGATGTAGGGGTAGAGGAGGTCCGCCCAGCGGGGTTTGTTGCCGTGGGGCCGATTGGCGGAGGGCATGTCCGCGGAGTGGATGGGGTAGAGGCCTTTCTCGGTATTGAGGAAGTTGACCAGGGCAATCGAGCCGATTTGGCGGACGTTGGAAAGGCTGACGGAGTCCTTGGCGGTTTCGCGGGTTTTGCCGAGGACCGGCAATAGGAGGCCGACGAGCAGGGCGATGATGCTGATGACCACGAGCAATTCGATGAGGGTGAAGCCGGAAGGGCGGGTGGGCCGGTGGTTTGGTTGCGGGTTTGGCCGGGGGTCGGGGCCGGGGGTGAAAAAGGGGGTGAGGGAGAGCGTGAAGAGGGGGCTAAGGGGGGGAACGAGGGGGGGAGCGGGGGGGGTAAGCATGGTCGGTCTCCTCGGAAGGTAGGCGTTATTGAGAGCGTCTCTCAGTTAGCTACACCATAGATGAGACGTATTCTCAATGCAACCGAAAGTCGCGGCGTGTGGATAACTCCCGTGGCCATCGTCTGGGCAACGCTGCGAAGTTGATTCAATGATGAAGCGCTGGCATCGCGGCACGCCGCGGCTCAGGTCGAGAAGCTCTATACGGTTCGCATGTAGTCCGGCTTTGCAGAAACCTGGACAGTTGCCGTGCGATCGCCTGTACCCGCATTGACTTTGCGGACCGACGGCAGACTAGAAGTCGGTGTGATCGAGACGCGACTTAATCCACGGTTCTCGATTGATCTGCATCCAGCAATGATTTGCAACGATGGCCAGACCCTATGAAGCGGAACGTCAGCGTTGCCCAAACAAACAGCCTCCCGGGTTTGAATCGGGAGGCTGAGAGTTTTGCTTTGTCGTAACTAAGATGACGGCAGTGGGCCGTTGAAATTTAGATCGCGCCTTTTTTACCGATCAGGAACCAAAGGATCACGCCGATGAGGGGCAGGAAGAGGATGACGAGGATCCAAATCACTTTTTTGACGGTGTCCATGCCGCTTTTCAGCACATCGATGATGGCGATGATGGCGAGGATCAAAAGGATGAGGCCGAGAATATTGTAAACCATGAGTGAACTCCTTTAGAGGTGAGAATGGCAGTAGGGTAATGCAATCGCGGGTTGGACGTGCTAAATCATGGGTGAAAGCTGGCGGGTGGGCCGGGTTGGTCGTGAGAGGGGCGAGTTGCAAAAGAAGGTGCAGACACTGGGTGTGTGAACTTCGGTGAAAAAGCGAAGAAGCGGGGGGGCTGCGGCAGGAGGTACTGCATGGAGAGGGTGTAAGGGGGGGGCAAGGGGGGGCGGGGATCTGCGGTAAGATGGGGTCGTGTTCATCACCCGGCGATCGGGTGGTTCTCGAAACTGTGACTAAGAGGTTTAACGATGATGCGGAAGCAATGGATCGGCGTGACGGCAGGGATGGGATTGATATTGACCGCCGGCACGTGGTATGCGGTGGGCAACAGCGAGGCCCAAGACGTCGTGACGATGCAGGTGGAGGGCGGCGACACGTCGGAGCCGCTGCGGGTGACGGACGTGAGCCTAGAGATGGCAATGAACATGATCGCCGCGGCCCGGGCAAAAGCGTCGGAGATCGACACGAAGATGGACATCGCGGTGGTCGATGCGGGTGGAAATCTGAAAGCGTTCGTGCGGATGGACGGGGCTTGGCTGGGCTCGATCGACATCGCGATCAAGAAAGCCAAGACCGCGCGGTATTTCGATATGAACACCGGCGACATCGGCGAACTGTCCCAGCCCGGGCAGCCGTTGTTCAACATTGAACATTCCAACGGAGGGCTGATCACATTTCCCGGCGGCGTGCCGATCAAGGACGGCGAAGGCAACGTCATCGGCGCGATCGGCGTGTCGGGCTCCAGCGTGGAAAACGATCACGCGGTGGCGATGGCCGGGGCCGAGGCGGGCTGAACTTAAGAGTTCAAGCGGTGCGTTGCGTCAGTGGACTTCCAATCTTATGAAGTCCGCGGCGTCGCGGTGCGTATTTATGGGTCTTAGGAAGTTAAGCGGCCAGTAAACTCCTACTGGCCCAATGAACACGAGAAGAAACCGCTACTACCGCCGTTCTCGAATCGCAGAGCCGAAGTTTCGTCGCCTGATTAAGGCCTTTGCGATGGACCTGACCGCCACTGAGGCCGCCGAGCTGACCGACCTTTCGCTGAGGTCGGTCAACGACATCTACCTCAAGCTCCGGCACCGTCTGGCCGAGAGCTGCGAGGCCCAAAGCCCCTTCGCCGGGGAGGTCGAGGTCGACGAGTCCTACTTCGGCCCACGCCGGGTCAAGGGCAAACGCGGCCGCGGGGCCGGGGGCAAGACCATCATCTTCGGCGTCTTCAAAACGCCAAGGCCAGGTCTACACCGAGATCGTGCCCGACGCATCGAAAAGAGCTTTGCAGAAGGTGATTCGGGGACGCGTGAGCCTCGACACCGTCATCCACTCCGACGGCTGGCGGGGCTACAACGGCCTGGTGGATGTCGGCTACGCCAAGCACCTGAGGGTCAACCACGGCGACGATCAGTTCGTCGATGGACGCAGCCATATCAACGGGATCGAGAGCTTCTGGGCCTACGCCAAGCACCGGCTCAAGAAGTTCAAAGGGGTGCCGCGTCATACCTTCTACCTGCACCTCAAAGAGACCGAGTTCCGGTTCAACCATCGTCGTGATAACCTCTACTTGGCGGTGCTGAAGTTGCTTCGTGAACATCCGATTTAGGCCGCTTAACTTCCTAAGACCCTTATTTATTTACGGGGGAGTATTGCAAGAAGGAGGAGGGGGGATGAGGGGGGGAGGGGGGTAGGCTATCGGGGGGAAGGGTCGTCTTCCGTGGTGGCAGAAGACGACGAGAAGGTTTCAACGGGTCCCGACGTGTCCGGTCCGTTGTGAAGCGATCGAGATCACTCGGCGGTCTCCTCGATCTCTTCACCCGCGGCGGCGATATCTTCGCCCATTCCTTCGGTGGTATTGCAAGCAGCGAGGGTCAGCACAAAGACGGCAAGTGAGCAAGCGGTAATGAGGCGACGCATGGGATTCTCCAAACGATATAGATGAAAAAGTACGATGCACAACGCATCGACTGAAATTGCATTTTATCACGCTCGCATTCGTTTTGGCTTCATATAGTGTTCATTTGTGGATTGTTGCGTTTGGCGAAGTCAATGTGCAGGCATGTGTCAAAGGTGAGAAAAGTTGTGTTGTGCGTCGGGGAAATGAGCAGTAGGGAATGCCTGCGGGCAGAAACCTTACCGAGGCCGGATGCAGTACATGCAGAGCACCATGATGTCTGCCCAACGATTATCGCGAAACAAATCATGAGCCAAAACTTGACCCGACGAGATTCGCGATAGTTCTGACGCAACCGCCTCGCTGCCCAGGGTAGTGGGTCAGTCTGAATTTCAGATCGGTTTCGGCCCAGCGGCCCCGCGTCGTACAATGGGGGCATGTCAGACCAACCCGAGCCAGTGAAGCCCGACCCCGCCAAGAAGCCAAAGCGACCTGCCGACGCAAACCAGCGAGCCAAGATGATTGTGGACCTCGCGACGGGGCAGGCCGAGGAAGTGGACCCGAACGCGGGGAAAGACCCGGCAGCGGTGAAGCGGGGGGAAGCTGGCGGGGCTAAAGGTGGACCGGCGAGGGCCGCGAAGCTGACGGCAGAGGAACGCACCAATATCGCTAAGAAGGCGGCTCAGTCGCGGTGGTCGAAAAACGCGGGCTAGTCTAAATACCCAAATAAATCGATTGGTTTAGAGGGCAAGTCCTCGGCTTTCATTACTTTACGGGCCAACTCCCTACATTCGCCGTCGCCTGAATACAGCGTATGCGCTCCATGCATTCGGGCTGTGGCAACAATCAATGTGTCTGCTCGTAAGCAAGCGCGGCCTCCGGGCTCTCCCCCTTTTCTCAACGGTTTACCTTGCGTAAAGAGCTTCGCAGCGAGAAATGCACCACGGATATCAAAGGGCGGAATAATGAATCGTTCGTTTAATTTAGCTATGACATCAAGGTGTCGTTACTCCTCTACCGGTGTCAGGTACTCCGAAATCACCACACTCGGAATAATCACCTGTGCGTTATCCTGGTCGAGAAAATCGAAAAGCCACTTTGCGCGCTTTAATTCTTCCGGAGTTCCCTCTTTACGGATACCCCAAACGAGCGTCATCGTGTCAACAGCTACCAATCCCGGCATGGCTTAACGGCATCCTCTCAACGCATCTCAGCGAGGTATTCTTGGGGATTCTCAATTTCATCCCACGCGCTGCCCCCGGCCTTGTGGACCGCCTCTAAAGCATCTGCAATAGACCCGGTCTTAGGGGGATCGTATGATTTAATTACCAAGGATCGTAAAAATAATCCTCTTCTGACCCAAGTAGCCGTTCCTGAAACCATGACGTCTTGATAGATGTATTGGCCCAATTCTCGCGTGAGATCAGCACCAACAACCTTGCAGATAATCATGCGAGATTGGTTCGACACCCGAAGGCCGCAGTGCATGTTTGACGCTCCACCAACACGTTCGATTTTTCCGTAGACCGAAGTCTCGCCGGTTACAAAAGCCTGAGACGAAACTACGGAGTAAGTATCGGGGCGAATGGTCGCCAAGACATCACCAAATACCTCGCCCTTGCCGCCGGGTAAGCGAAACTCAATTTCGCACCCCAAAGAACGAGCCACATCACTCAAGTCGCTTATTGCAGACAAAGAAGAAGATGTCCACTCGGCGGCTTGCGGCTTTTGGATTTCATCGCCGGTTCGCTGAAGGATGAGCAAAGAACGCTCTCGATCTTCAGAGGCAACCTTGTAGGCCGCAGAACCTTTTTTAATATCCAAAAGCTGTAACGGCGACACTTCGCCTGTGTTATTATCTTCACCTTCTTCGACGTATTTATCCTTTTGTTCAATGAGGTGCTGCACCGCATCCATAGCGGCGGTCAACTTACGTAGAGGTACATGCCAAGGCCGGATATTCGACCCTAACCATTCTCACAACAAACACGGGTTTTGGTTTTTTAGTTGGCAGGTTCAATGGATGCTCCGGGCGGCCCCATTCTATATCGCCTCACGCCCGCTATTAACATAAATCTCTGCGCCCAATAGGCTTGCGCTAAGTCATTAATAGCGCCTTACTTATCAAGGAGACCGATATTCCCGGACAAACACTTGACACAACAATCCATATCAAGCATAATGGTCAGTATGAAAAAGCTGTCCACCGAGAAAAGAGCCGCCATCGTCTGCTGCCTGATTGAAGGTTGCTCGATGGCTGCGACCGTCCGCATGACGGGCGTGAGCAAGAACACGGTGGCCAAGCTGCTGGTGGACATGGGCGACGTGTGCCGGGAATGGCACGATGAAAACGTGAAGGGCATCACCACCGATCGCGTCCAGTGCGATGAAATTTGGTCGTTTGTCGGGGCTAAGCAAAAAAACGTCGAGCGGGGCAAGCAAGGTGTGGGCGACGTGTGGACGTGGACTGCGATCGACGCGGATACCAAGATGGCGATCACTTGGATGGTGGGCGAGCGTGACGGCGGGGCCGCTTTCGACTTCATGCACGATCTGGCGGGCCGTCTGGTGTCCCGCATCCAATTGACCACCGACGGCCTACACGCCTACCTCGGGGCCGTAATCGACAACTTCGGTCCCTACGTCGATTACGCCCAACTGGTGAAGCTGTACGGTGACGATCCCCGACTGAAAAAGAAAAACCCATCCGCTCGCTACAGCCCCGGCCAGTGCATCGGAACCAAGACCTACGCCCGCATCGGTATCCCCGACCCGAAGCACATCAACACCGCTTACGTCGAGCGCCAAAACCTCACGATGCGTATGACCATGCGGCGCTTCACCCGCCTCACCAACGCATTCAGCAAGAAGGTCACGAACCATGAAGCGATGATTAACCTGCACTTCTGCCACTATAACCTGTGCCGTGTTCACCAGACGTTGCGAGTTACCCCGGCGATGGAAACCGGGATCGCAGATAGCGTGTGGTCAGTCGAACAACTTGTCGGCCTGCTGGAAGCGAAAGAAGCCGCCGCGATCGGAACCGAAGAGAACAAACGTGGTCCCTACAAGACCAAAAATTCAGACTGACCCACTACCCTGCCCAGAAAGGATGCAGTAAGCATTTGACACCCCGCGCTGAGCCGGTACAATTCCCCACCCAGATTGCGGGGTAGAGCAGCCTGGTAGCTCGTCGGGCTCATAACCCGGAGGTCAGTGGTTCGAATCCACTCCCCGCTACTTAAGGGTCGGTTGCAAACGCGACCGGCCCAACAGTTAACGCAGAACGCCGTCGAGACAACTCGGCGGCGTTTTCGTTTTCTACGCAGGGTGTTGCGTAACTCGCCGAACCGAGCGGGTGTCTCTGATTGGCTGCGGCACATAACCGCTGACCAAGCCCGGCACCCTCATTCGCACCATTTTACCCCAAAGTCTCTCGTTGTCTCTCCCCGCCCCCGGTCGGGGTTATGAGGGGGTTGTCTCTGCATAGAGAGCGCAACGGTGGCAGTTACGATCGCGAGCTTCGCGTAACCCTTTTCCAGCGGTGATTACCACGATGCTCACCACAGTTTGCCATTGGTGGGAGCGGGTTTCATGCACACAGGGTCGTCGTTGCGGACGCTGTTGACGTGGGTACTCACTGGCATAGGAGCGAGCGTCCCATCGGGCAAAGGTTGGAGCAAATCGGCCACATCCCCGGGGTCCTCGATGCTCGCATTGAGCCAGCGGTCGCGATCTTCAGGCTGGATGATGACCGGCATCCGGTTGTGAAGTTCACGCATCTCAGCATTCGGTTCGGTGGTCAGGATGGTGCTGGTCTCCAGTTCGTTACCGTCGGCATCCTGCCAATGCTCCCACAATCCCGCCAGTGCAAGCGTGGACTCATCTGCGGGTTGGATCAGGTAGGGGCATTTGGTCTTCTGTCCTTCGACGGACCGCCATTCGTAGAAGCAGGTCGCGGGCAGCAGGCAGCGGCGGTATTTGAGTGCTCCCTTAAACATTCCATTGGTCGCCGCCGTCTCAGAACGCGCGTTGATCGGTTTTCGCGCTTTACCCAAGTCTTTCTCCCAGTAGGGCACCAACCCCCACCGCACCAAAGTGAGCTCTCTTCCCTTGGGTGTCGGCCGCACGATCAGCACCGGCTGGGAAGGCGCGATGTTGTAACGCGGGACGTGATCCAGATGCGTCGGCACACCGATGTTGAACTCATCGATGATGGCTTGACGTGTCGTGGTCAGGGCGTAGCGTCCGCACATGGAGACATCTTAGTCGTGTGAGCTTCGGGCAACTCGTCCCAACGTGTGGTGTAGCGTGGCGAGCAGTGGTCGCTACGCAGGTGCCACGTCCTGCAGGGTCGCAGTTGGAACGGTGACGCCGCCGCCAGCCGTAGACTTCCGGGGCCGTGGTCGTGGTTAATCCGGTCCATGACAGTCATGAGCCGGTGATCGCCTATGCGGTCGCGCTTGTCGAAGAGGCCCGGCTGCACGCGGTCACGCTTCTGGAGGTCCAGCAGCAAGATGCCCGCTTTCTTGTAGGCGTGCTGCGGGCGGTAGATACGGTCTAAGCACTTGACCGCAGCGTGAGCCAGGTCGCGCGTGTCGAAGGTCGCTACGGTAAACCGCAGCCCCGCCGAGTTGCCGTACTGCTCTACTTCAGAGGGTGCATGCCGATCAGTCTGGATGAAAACCGTGAGGCAGCGCGCGGCCAGGTCCTGTCGGCGCAGCTTCACCCCGGCTTGAGAAGCGAACGTGACCACCGCCTCCCTCAGCGGCTCGATGTCGGTGATACTCTTGTTGAACGATCGCGATACGCACACATTCTTGCGGTCACGCGTCTCATCCTCCAGTGGGATACAAGGATCGCCCCTCAGCTCGAACACCAGCCGCTGGCCGACTACCCCGCAATGCTCACGGACACGGTTGGGGTCGGCATCGCGTAGTTGGCGCGGCGTGGTGATACCCAGTTTGTCCAGCCGGCGGATGGTGCCCCGCGCCACCCCCCAGAGGTCGTCGAGGTTTATCCTGCCCAATGCGATGTCGCTGGCGTGTTTCGAGATCAGGACACAAACGCCATCGGCCTGGCCGGGCAGCGGATCACGCTTGGCCATGTGATTGGCGAGCTTGGCGAGCGTTTTGGAAGGGGCCACGCCGACGCCGACGGGTACGCCGGTCCAACGCAGGGCTTGGCTGCGCAGTGTCGCGCCCCATCGCATGAAGTGTTCGGCGGGCAGGTTGCCCAGCGTGAGAAACGCTTCGTCGATGCTGTAAACCTCGACCTGTTCGGCGTGGGTGCGGTAGATGTCCACCAGTCTCCGGCTCATGTCGTCGTATAGCGTGTAGTTGCTGCTGAATACCTTGACGTTGTGGCCGTGTAGCAGGTGCTTGATCTGGAAGTAGGGGCGGAACATCTCCAGCCCCAGTGCCTTAGCGTCGCGCGACGCGGCGATCACGACGCCGTCATTATTCGAGAGTACTACGACGGGGCGGCACGCGGCATCAGGATCGAAAACCTGTTCAACCGAGGCGTAGAAGCTGTTGGCATCAACAAGGGCGAACATTATTAAACCTTGGTGATGATGGCGGTCACGACACCCCATACCAGCAACCCACCGCCATCGAAAGTTGCATCTCTATCCCTTGACGAGGCGGACGGCGCACGACAGACCACCCGCTCACCATCTCGATCGGCCACCACCAATCTCCCGGGTACGGGGGTGACGCTGCGATCCACGACAAGTACTGATCCGTCGCGGATACCGTCAGCCTTCAGATGGTGGCCCCGGACGCGGTAGAAGAAAGTCGCGGCCGGGTGGCGTACCAGCAGCTCGTTGAGGTCCAGCGGTTCATCCTCATAGCCCTGCGCCGGGCTAGGAAACCCCGCCGCGATCGGACCAAAGCTACGCAGGACGAGGTTGGGGTGGGAGAGGAAGGTCACTCGCTGAGAATACCCAATCATAATCCAAACATCAATATCGCTGCATCCCCGTTACGACCGCCATCTTGACGTAACCCTTTTCCAGCGGTGATGACCAACTTCCACGGCATAGGTAACCCATGACGGCGGTTCGCATTCCGCGACCCCGTCGGGAGCCTGCCGATGGTCTCGACCCGCAACCCCGAAACGATGACCGAACCCGAACGCCGGCGCGAGATCGCTGCGCTGTTGGCAGCGGCCTTGGTGCGCCGCGTCCGCCAAGTCCGGGGCGAATCCGACACCTCAAAAGAACGCCCTTGATCTTTCCTCGGAAACGAGGCTCAGTGTGGCAAAGCGGCCCGCTGGTTAACGGCCGCGTCTCTCCACCCCTTCCTTAACAAGTAGCATCATGCCACCCGACATCGCCACCAAGATCGACGACCTGCAGCACCATGACCACCGGCGAACTCGCCGAGCGGTACGAAGACCTGCACGGCCAGCCCTGCCGCACCCGGCACCGGGCCTACCTCATCCGCAAGATCGCTTGGCGGATTCAGGCCAACGCCGAGGGCGACCTCTCCGAACGTGCCCGCAAACGTGCCGCCGAGTTGGCCGACGACGCCGAGGTCCGGGTCATGGCCCCGAAGACCATGATCTGCCCGCCCCGAACCCCCGGACGCGCCGTCCGTAACGCGGCAGCGTGCCCGACGCCCACCCCAGCGACCCACGCCTCCCCGCCCCGGGGTCGGCCATCGTCCGCCAGTACAAGGGCAAAACGATCCGCGTCGTCGTGCTCGAAGCGGGCAAAGGCTTTGAGTTCGACGGTGACCGCTACCGCACGCTTTCGGCCATCGCCAAGCACGTCACCGGCAGCCACATGAACGGGTTCCGGTTCTTCCGCCTCCAGAACGGTGGTGGGCGATGAGCCGACGCAACACGACCGACAAGACCGACTCGCTCACCATCCGCTGTGCGATCTACACCCGCAAGTCCAGCCAGGAGGGGCTCGACCAAGAGTTCAACTCGCTCGATGCGCAACGCGAGAGTGCCGAAGCATTCATCGCCAGCCAGAAAGCCGCGGGATGGGTCGTGCTGCCCGAACAGTACAACGACGGCGGTTACTCCGGCGGCAACATCGAACGGCCCGCGATGGAACGCCTACTCCGCGACATCCAGGCCGGAGGCATCGACTGCGTGGTCGTCTATAAGGTAGACCGCCTCAGCCGATCGCTGATGGACTTCTCCCGGGTGATGGAAACCTTCGAGAACCACGGCGTCTCCTTCGTCTCGGTCACCTAGCAGTTCAACACCACCCATTCAATGGGTCGGCTGACGCTCAACATCCTGCTGTCCTTCGCTCAGTTCGAGCGGGAGATCATCGGCGAGCGCATCCGCGACAAGATCGGTGCCCAGAAACGCAAGGGCAAATGGGCGGGCGGGGCCCCGATCCTCGGCTACGACGTGGATCGATCCACGGCCAGCCCGCGCCTCGTGGTCAACGCCAAGGAGGCCGCGCGGGTCCGCGAGATCTACCGGATGTACCTCGACAAGGGAGCGCTGCTGCCGGTGGTGGTCGAACTGTCGCAGAAGTCGTGGGTCAATAAGCTGCGCGTGACCAAGAAGGGCAAGAAGCTCGGCGGCCGCCCCTTCGACAAAGCCACGCTCTACATGTTGCTGACCAACCCGCTGCTCACGGGCAAGGTCAAGCACAAGGACGAGATCTACGAGGGCGAGCACGAAGCGATTATCGATCAAGCGACGTTCGACCAGGTCCAGCAGCAGTTGAAACGCAACGGGCGCACCGGGGGGACCGGGGGTGCCGAGGTGCGCAACAAGTACGGGGCAATACTTCGCGGCTTACTGCGGTGCAAGTCTTGCGGGGCGTCGATGACGCATACCTTCAGCGGCAATAGCCGTAGCAATTTCTACCGTTATTACCGCTGCACACGCGCGATCAAGAGCGGGCGGCGCGTATGCTCGGTCGGCACACTCCCCGCCGCCGAGATGGAACGGGTGGTGATCGATGAGGTCCGCCGTCTGGCCACGGACAAGGCCGTGCTCGCCGAGGTGCTCACGGACGCACACACGGCCATCGATGCGGAACTGGCGGGCCTTCGCCGCGACCGGGACGACCTGCGCAACGAAGCCAAACGCCACCACACGGAACTCCGCAAGCTGATCGCCGAGGACCAGAGCTCGCCCGACGTTACCAGCCGGATCGCAGATCTCAACCAACGCATCGCAGAGGCCGATCGCCGCCTGCCCGAGTTGAACACCGCCATCGCCGACCTCGAAGCCGAGACGGTCAGCCAGACCGAGGCACATGCCGCGTTCGCCGACTTCGACGGGCTGTGGGAGAGCCTGATCCCCCGCGAGCAGGCTCGCCTGCTGAAATTGCTGCTGACCACGCGTGGACTACGACGGCGACGCGGGCACCGTCTCGGTCACCTTCCGCCCGACCAGCATCCGCTCCCTGATCAACCGCAAACTCGAGGAGGCCGCATGACCACCGTCACCAAGCAGATACACTTCGCCGTCAAAGGTCACCGCAAACGCGCCATCGACGGCACTGCACCCGAAGGGACCGTGCCCCAAGGCCGCGTGCCACGCGTCGCCAAGCTCATGGCCTTGGCGATCCGCTTCGACGACCTCCTCCGCACCGGCAAGGTCCGCGACATGTCGGAACTGGCTCGCCTCGCTCACGTCAGCCAGCCCCGGATGACGCAGATCATGAACTTGCTGCATCTTGCACCCGACATCCAAGAGGAAATCCTTTATCTACCGCCCATCGCCGAGGGACGCGATCCGATTACCGAGCGCGATACCCGTGCCATCTCTGCCTCTTGTAGCTGGAATGAACAGCGACTCCTATTCCGTCGCCTGTCACGCTGATGCCATTCCGGCTCAACAAGCGAGCACATAACCGGTAGAATCTTGATCTAGAGCCAGCCCTGGCAGAGTCTTATCGTTTTATTCCACTCGGGGGCATGGCCTCTCGTGCCAAGCACGGAGACCCTTCGTGGCAGAATCGCCCAACGGCACAACATCCTTGACGCGCCCCGGAAACGGGTTGACGCTGAGTCCATCTACGACCCCGCTTGCGGCACGGGCGGCATTTTCGTCCAGTCAGAAGAATTCGTCTAATCCCACGGCGGCAGACGTAGTTTCAGTTGCGAAGTCGCTGTGAACTTCTCCATCAATTAAATGCCTACTCCACCCAACAACTCCGGCCTGCGTGACAACCACACACGGGGAACCGTCGCGGACTTTCTGCGGACGAAAACGCAAAGCGGTACAAAGCTATCGATCGTCTCCGCCTACTTCACCATCTACGCCTACGATGCGCTCAAGGAGGAATTGGACCGCATCGAACACCTCAACTTCCTCTTCGGCGAACCATCCTTCGTGAGTCGGCTTGACCCCAGCAAGACTGAAAAAAAGGCCTTCCTGATTGATGACGACGGGCTTAAACTCACCAACCATCTTCAACAAAAGCGCGTCGCCAAAGAATGTGCCGACTGGATCGAGCGCAAGGTTGCTATCAAGACCATCAAACAATCCAACCTTCTTCACGGAAAGATGTATCACGCCGCCACGGCGGGAGTGGAAGACGCCATCCTCGGCAGTTCCAACTTCACCGTGCGAGGCCTCGGCCTCGGCAATGCGGGCAACAACATCGAACTGAACCTCATCGTGGACGGCAATCGTGACCGCCAGGAACTCAAGCAATGGTTCGACGAGATTTGGGACAACGAGGCCCTCGTCAAGGACGTAAAGCAAGACGTTCTCAACTACCTCAAGCAACTCTACGAAAACAACACCCCGGAGTTCATCTATTACAAGACGCTCTTCCACATCTTCGAGAAATTTCTTGGTGACACTGTTAAGACCGACGCTGACTTGGGCAAGACCAGCCTCTTCGAGACGGGAATCTGGAAAGCGCTGTTCGAGTTCCAGAAGGACGGAGCCAAGGGGGCTATCAACAAAATCCTAAAGCACAACGGCTGCATCATCGCGGACAGCGTCGGCTTGGGGAAAACTTATGAGGCGCTGGCCGTTATAAAATACTTCGAGCTGAAGAATGAGCGAATCCTCGTTCTCTGCCCGAAGAAGCTACGGGACAACTGGACGGTTTACAAAGCCAACAGTCTCCTCAATCAATTTGTCGCCGACCGCTTCCGCTACGATGTGGTCTCTCACACCGACCTCAGCCGCGAGACCGGCTACTCGGGCGACATCAATCTGGCGACGCTGAACTGGGGCAACTACGACCTTATCGTTATCGACGAATCGCACAACTTCCGGAACAATACAACCGGCAAGAAGGACGAGCAAGGTAACATCATCCGCAAGAGCCGCTACCAGCGGCTCATGGACGACATCATCAAATCCGGAGTCCGCACGAAGGTACTGCTGCTATCTGCTACTCCGGTCAACAACGATCTCAAAGACCTCCGCAACCAGCTTTATTTCCTCACCGAAAACAAAGACGATGCCTTCGCAGAATCCATCGGGGTCGGTAGCCTCAAGGAAACCCTGGCCACCGCGCAAAAGGTCTTTTCCATCTGGGCGAAGAAGCAAACTCACGACGCAAGACCGGCGAACTGCTGGAGAAGTTCAACGCCGCCTTCTTCAAGCTCCTTGACGAACTGACCATCGCCCGCTCGCGGAAGCACATTCAAAAATACTACAAGGCCACCATCGCCCAACTCGGCGGCTTCCCAAAGCGAGAGAAGCCCGATTCCATTTATCCCGAAATCGACTTGCGAGGGCGACTTCCTTTCCTACGACAAGCTCAACGATGAAATCACCGGCTACAAACTCGCGCTTTTCAACCCGTCACGTTTCGTGATGCCCGAGCACAAGGCGGACTACGAAAAAAAGGGTGCGTTTCCGTTCACGCAGGGCCAGCGCGAGACCTTCCTTATCGGCATGATGAAGGTGAACTTCCTCAAGCGCCTCGAAAGCTCTGTAAAATCGTTCGAGATAACCATGGAGCGGATCATCGCGAAAATCGAGGGCCTCGAAAAGAAGATCAAAAACTTCCAGGCTCTGCCCAATCAAAACACCGAATCCGAAGAGCTGGAGCTCGAACTCGACGACCCCGGACACGACGAGGAACTGGAGGACGCCATGCAGGTCGGCGGCAAGCTGAAGTTCCGCTTGAACCATCTCTGTCTCGATGGCGAGGACGGCTGGCTCAAGGCGCTCAAGCGTGACAAAGACCAGCTCCACATCCTCTACAACGCTGCGCAAAACGTCACACCCGAGTCCGACGCTAAACTCGCGGAGTTGAAGAAGCTCATCGCCGCCAAGGTCAAGAAGCCCACGACGAACAAACTCGGCGAGCCAAACCGCAAGGTCCTCGTCTTCACCGCCTTCGCCGACACCGCCACTTACCTCTACGAGTCACTCCTAGAGTGGGGCAGCAAGGAACTTGGCATCCACATAGCCCTCGTCTGCGGCGGCGGCGACACCCGCGCCACCTTCGGCGAAACCGCCTACCACCAAATCCTCACCAACTTCTCCCCGCGTGCGAAACACAGGGCGAAGATTTCCTCCATGCCGCAAACGGGCGAGATTGACCTCCTCATCGCCACCGACTGTATCAGTGAGGGCCAGAACCTTCAGGACTGTGACTACCTCATCAACTACGACATCCACTGGAATCCCGTCCGCATTATCCAGCGTTTCGGGCGTATCGACCGTATCGGCAGCGTCAACTCCGCCGTTCAACTCGTGAACTTCTGGCCCACGGACGACCTTAACAAATACATCAACCTAAAGAACCGCGTCGAAGCCCGCATGGCCCTCGTGGACCTCTCCGCTACCTTCGAGGACAACGTGCTCAAGAATGAAGAAATCGAAGACATCATCTCCGATGACCTCCGCTATCGCGACAAGCAACTCCTCCGCCTCAAGGACGAAGTTCTCGATCTGGAAGACCTAGGCGACAGCGTCTCCCTCACCGAGTTCACGCTCGACGACTTCCGCCTCGAACTCCTGAAATACATAGAAGCCAACAAAGCAGCGTTCGAAGCCGCCCCCTTGGCCTCTATACCTGCGTTCCTCCCGCACCCCGATTACAAGGTCGTCGGCCCCGGCGTCATCTTCTGCTTCCGCTTGGAGGGTCAGCGCGGTGGAAACCTCGATTCCAAGCCCGCGACGAGCGAATCCATCAATCCGCTCCATCCCTATTTCCTTCTTTACGTCCTCGACGACGGCAACGTCCGTTTCAACTTCGCGCACCCGAAGCAGATTCTCGACATCTACCGCATCCTTTGCTCCGGCAAAGCAGAAGCCTATACCCAGCTCTGCAATCTCTTCGACCAGGAGACCAACCACGGCAGCGACATGGAGGCCTATGACACTCTCCTGCAAAAAGCCGTGGACTCCCTCGCCGCCACGTTTCGCAAACGTGCCGCCTCCGGCCTCCAATCCGGGCGCGGCTTCGTCCTCCCAAATGCCCAAGAGCAGGTCCACGAACAGACTGACCTCGAACTCGTCACATGGCTCGTCATCAAAGCCCCATGAAATCCACTCTCGCCAATTTTCAAACCCTCCCGCTCAATGACGCCGCTCGCCAGCTTCTCGCCAAGCTCGGCTACAAAAGCGAGAAATTGATTGGATTGGCTTGGCGCGGGTCCACTCCAAGCCGCAGGACTTTCTCGATCATTTTGCTACCGGGCCACACATTCGACCAAGCGAAAGCCCACTTCTCCGAATGGAAATCCGCAGAACTTCTATTCCAGCTCACTGACCAGGAACTCAGCCGCGAGTCCCGCCTTTTCCCAGACGACTCCGTCCAGCGTGGACTGCTCAAATCGTACATCTTCATCGCCATCGAGCTGAAAGGCACCGACTACGCCCGTGGCAAATTCTCTGCCATCGCGCGACAGATCAACCGCCTCTTCCCCATGCCCGTCATGGTGCTTTTCAAGCATGGCGACCGCCTCACCATAGCTGTCATCAATCGCCGCCGAAATAAAATCGACGACAGTAAGGACGTCCTCGAAAAGGCCACCCTCATCCGCGACATCTTGTTCACCCAGCCCCACCGCGGCCACCTCGACATCCTCGCCTCACTCACGCTATCGGAACTCAAGCATCCGCAGAAGCTACCCATCACCAACTTTGACACCCTCCACGCCGCATGGGAGCAGATTTTCAACGTTGAGCTGCTCAACAGCACTTCTACCGCGAGCTGGCCAACTGGTATTTCTGGGCCATGCCACTCAAGTTGAGTTTCTCGCCGAGGCGGACCTCGAATCTGACGATGGAAAAACGCCGCGCCACCGGCCTCATTCGCCTGCTCACCCGCCTTATCTTCTGCTGGTTCCTCAAGGAAAAGGGGCTCATCCCCGAGAAGCTTTTCCACCCTACCGACCTCGCCAAGCTGCTCAATGGCTTCGACCCTGAGAGCGAGACCAGCTCCACCTACTACCAGGCCATCCTTCAAAACCTCTTCTTCGCCACGCTCAACCAGCGCATGGGCAAAGACGGAAACGGCAAACCCTACCGCTTCTTCGCCACAGATGAGGGCTTCCTTAAGAACCGCGCCACCTACGACGTAAACAACCTCTTCCGCTACGAGAAGCTCTTCGCTGTCCCGCAGGAGGACGCCCTCTCCCTCTTCGCCGACGTCCCCTTCCTCAACGGCGGACTCTTCGAGTGCCTCGACCGCACCGAGGAGGGCACCGACAAAAAGCGACTACCTCGATGGCTTCTCCCGCAACGCCAAAAAGCACCCCCACGTCCCCGACCGCCTCTTCTTCGACAGCGGCGAGACAGCCGACCTCTCCACAGCCTATGGCGACAAGAAGCGGAAAAAAGAACAAGTCACCGGCCTCATCACCATCCTGAACCGCTACAAGTTCACCATCGTTGAAAACACCCCCATCGATCAGGAAATCGCCCTCGACCCAGAACTCCTTGGCAAAGTCTTCGAAAACCTCCTCGCCTCATACAACGAGGAAACCAAGACCACCGCCCGGAAGCAGACCGGCTCCTTCTATACCCCGCGTCCCATCGTGGACTACATGGTGGACGAGTCCCTCAAGGCTCACCTAAACCGTGCCCTCGTGGAAAAGGACCGCATGAAGGAACCCGACGCCCGCGCTGGCCTCGACCTCCTCTTCGCCTACACCGAGAAAGAGCACGCCTTCACCCCCGCCGAAGTCGCCACCCTCATCACAGCCATTGACGAGGTGAAAATCCTCGACCCCGCCTGCGGCTCCGGTGCTTTCCCCATGGGCGTCCTCCACAAGCTCGTCTATCTCCTCAGTAAATTGGATGCTCAAAACGTCGCGTGGGAGAAGCTGCAAATTGCTAAAGTGCAGGAAATCTCAGATACCGACGAGCGCCGTAGAATACTCGCCGAAATCGCGAGTAACTTCACCGACAACAACGACGACTATGGCCGCAAGCTCTACCTTATCGAGAACTGCCTCTACGGCGTGGATATCCAGCCAATCGCCATTCAGATCACCAAACTCCGCTTCTTCATCTCCCTCATCTGCGACCAGAAGACCAACCGCAGCAAAAGGGACAACCACGGCATTCGCCCACTGCCCAACTTAGAAACCAAGTTCGTGGCCGCCAATACGCTGATTGACCTGCCTGAGATGGGGCAAATGGAGCTGGTCAATCCTCGCGTTTATGAAATCGAAGCGGACATCGAAGCACTCTACCACAGACACTTCTCCATCCAACGCCGCGACCAAAAACTCGCCGTTCAGAGTAAAGTAAAAACCCTGCGGAAAGAACTGGCTGACCTCCTTGCGGGGAGCCTCGGGTCTCGGAAAAAGTCAGAACACATCGCAGAATGGGACCCATTTGATCCGCAATCCTCTGCCGACTTCTTCGATCCGCACTGGATGTTCGGGAAATCACTCGCGGGCGGGTTTGATATTGTCATCGGAAATCCGCCTTATGTATCATTCGGACTTCGCGGTGTCGGTACGCTATCCAAAGACGAGCGGGACGATCTTTGTAAGCGATTTCCGAATTCAGCGCAATACAAGATTAGCGTCTACGCGCTCTTCATGGAAAAGTGTATCTCGCTGTGCAACAAAGCCGGCGTTTCTTCTCTGATTGTTCCAGATAGCTTCCTACTCGGAAAATATTTCTCGAAGATACGCTCTTACATTCTCAAGGAGTGCAAGATACCCCTGCTACTACTAATAAAGGGACGTGTCTTCGACAATGTGACTGTCGGTCAGTCCGTCATCTACCTGCTTGAGAATACTAAGCCATCAAAAGATCATCTTGCTCGTGTTGTTTTGGGCACGGAGGACACATTTCTCGGCGGTGGCACATGCTTCAGTTATAAACAGCATTACTTCTCAACAATGCCTAGATTCAGGTTCAGACTCTTTTTCGACGACAAGACGAAAATGATAATTGACGCTCTTGATAAAACGCTTGGCGCGGTTCCTCTAAGCACATTAATTACATTTCGCAGTGGCTTAATTGCTAAAGCGGGCCAGGCAACGATTCAGGGATTTCAGAAGAAAAACAGCTTTTGGTTGCCCGGAATTTCATCCGGGGGTATGGTCAAACGATACGGCGTTACATATGAAGGTGAGTTCCTTTGCTGCGAACCCGTTCAAATAAAGAGCGGAGGAGTTGGCACAGTGAACTACAAAGATCCAAAGCTCTTTGTGCGGCAAACTGGAGACTCAATTATTTGTGGTTACGACGATTTGGGCTTGCTGGCACTTAACAACGTTCACATCGGTGAAGCAGTCTCGCCGAACTCGAATCGGATGCTGTATGTCTGCGCTATCTTAAATTCTTCGGTCATTAAGTTCTATTATAGAATCACGAGTCTTGAGGAGGGGCGAACCTTCTCGCAAATCGACATAGACATGCTAGACGAGATTCCGGTCGCGATTCCGTCGAATGCGAAAGAGGACAGAATCGCAAAGCTAGTCCGCCTTGTGATTGCTTCACAGAAGGCAGAAGAGACCGCCGCACAGCAGTTCCTCGAAGACCTCATCGACGCCTGCGTGATGGAATGCTATTTCTGCGAGCACATGGCCGAGCACGACCTGCTCTTCCACGACACCGTGGCCCTGTACATCGCCGCCTACGATCCCGCCGCCAGCGAGGCGCAGCAGCGCGACTTCCTCACCCACTTGCACGCCAACCTCAACTCCCCCAGCCACCCCATCCGTAACCGCCTCCTCCGCCTCACCGCTGACAGCCCCGACCTCCTCGCCATCATCAAACATGAGGGTCGCTTATGAAGTCCCGCCTCCATAAAATCGAGATCCGGAACTTCAAAGCCTTCCGGGAGTTCAACCTAGATCCCGAAGGGAGACAACTCCTCGTTTACGGCGACAACGGGGCCGGCAAGTCCTCGCTCTACTGGGCGCTCTACACCTTCCTCCAAAGCGCTCGAAAGCCGAAGAACTCCATCGCCAAATACTTCGATCCCGCAGGCTCCGAAAGCCTGCTGAACATCCACGAGCAGGCAACTGGCGCACCAAAGCCCGGTGAAATCGCCCTGACTTTCCGCGACACCGTGACAAATAACGACACCACCTACCGCATCAGTGAAGTAGTTCATGACACACACGATGTCCCGATAATTATTAAAGGTGACTTGGCCAGTGACTTCATTACCTACCGTTTTTTTTTCGGCTTCTCCCACTTCCGCAACTCCGACAGTTTCGACTTATGGCCGCTTTTTCAAAGAGAGATACTTTCCTTCTGCGTTATCCGCGGCGGGTTGGCGGGAGAACTTGAAGAAAGATGGAACGCACTCAATGAAGAAACGCCAAACCCACATTCATACCGTGGCACCGCTGGCGCGAAAGCATTTCGAGTGTTTAATGGGAAACTCAAGCGTTACACCGATTCGCTTAGACCAGTAATTGACGACATAAGCACGGCAGCCCAAGCGTTTTACGACCTACATTTTGCTGAGAGTGATTCAGCAAAGATCACCCTGAAGCTCGCGGTAACGCGAGACGCTTACTATTCTCAGGAGTATGCCCTGAAGATTCCTCCTGTCCTTCAATTTGGCATTCAGGCCAACGGTTTTTAAATCAAAAAGCCGCAGAGTTTCATGAACGAGGCTAAGATGACGCAACTTGCGCTTTCCGTCCGCTTCGCCGCCTCTCTGGTTAATCTGCACGACTCCGACCTCAAACTCCTCGTCCTCGACGACCTCCTTGTCAGCCTCGACATGAGTAACCGGATGAAGGTTGTGGAAATCCTCCTCACCGACCCCTCACTGGCCAACTACCAAAAGGTCATCCTTACGCACGATCTCGGTTTCTTCCGCGAATTCCGCCGTACGATCGGCCCGACTCACGCCGACTGGAGTTTCATCCGCTTGGTCGGCAACCCCGCAACCGCCATCACCTGCCAGACCGAAAAGACCGAGTTGCAAAAGGCTGAAGACTATCTCCACGGCCACCACCTCGACGAAGCCGCCATCTGCCTCCGCAAAGCCGCTGAAGATATGTGAAGCGGTCCACAAGCGGGAACAGCGAATAGCGGCCACCCGCTGGACCCGGTTCAAAATGTCGGGCATCGGACGTCTGCCCCTATGATCATGCGGCTTTTCGCTCGTAATGGTTCAACAACCCGCCCAGCAGTTCGTGCCGCTGGACGGCCCCGGCCTCCTCGGTCGGCGGCGGGGGTTCGGGCGCGATGTTGGGGATCGGACCGTTGCCCATGGTCAACGGCCGATTGTCTTTACCCTGGTGCGGTCGAACGCGATTGTAATAGTCCGCATAGGTCTGAATGATGTGATCGAGGTGACGCAGCCCGAAACACGAGAAGTGGTTGAGGCATTCACGCTTGAGCGTCCCGATCCACGACTCGGCGTAGCAGTTGGCGATCGGCGACATGTACGGCGACCTCACGATCTGCACCCCGGCGGCCTTGAGTGTTGCGTCGAACAGTCCGGTGAACTTGGTATCTCGGTCGCGGAGCAGATAACTCATCGTGAGCTTTTCCTCATCGAGCCACATCGAGACATTCCTTGCCTGCTGCCGGACCCATTCCTCGTTCGGGTGATAAGTCCCGGGGCTGACGAAGACTTTCCTGCTGCCCAAGTGGATGAACATCAGGCTGTAGGCCACCCGCTTGCCACGCAGTGTCCAGACGTTTTTGCAGAAGAAATCGCAGGCGACCATCGTGTCCAGATGCATCGTGATGAACGTCCGCCACGGCGTGGTCACCCCCTTGGGTGCGTGCCGGTCCGGGTCGGGCATCACCCCTTCGTCCACCAGCACCCGCCGCACCGAACTGCGACTGGGTGTGAGTGCCAGCTTCCGCAGCTCGCCGACGATCCGCCGCACGCCCCAGCCTGTGTTCTCCCGCGCCAGCCGCAGGATCAACTCCCGCACCGAGGCGGTCATCTTCCGGGGGCGGCCGACCCGGCCAGGCTGTTTGCCCGTCCGCTGCTCCCTGAGCCAGCGTTTGTAGGTCTTGACACTGACGATCCCGATGAGATCATCTGTTTCATGCCCCACCGCCCCGCCGAGCTTGATCAGCCTCGCTCGCTCCTCGGGGCAGACGATTACGCGGTTGCCCGGCACCCGCTCCCGCAGCATTTCAATCTGAGCCACCAAGAACCGGACACGGGCGTCCCGACGAGTCGACCATGCCTCGGCGAGCAGGCTCCAAAACATCATCCACAGCGTGTGCGTCACCGATGTGCCTTCCTTCTTGAATTCTGTAAGTCCTTTACTGGCAAGTGCCCGACATTATGGACCAGGCCCGCGGCGCTGCCAATAGGGGGGTGACGCCTCACGTGCAGCAACGGACCCGCCCCTTGGATCAGGGGTCATAAATCAACCGGCATTTTCTGGCACGATTGCGATTGGCAGAGTCGGCGAGAGCCAACTTGCTGCTTTCCGCAGTACGAAGACGGTTTGGACCGCACTACGACCGGCCGACAGCACTATAAACTCGGCGCTGACAACACGCGACGGCATCACTGTCTGCGGCTTCCAGATCATGGAGGAAGACCACGAGTTTGTTTGGGCGCGGGCGGCGATCGAGGTCGAGGCCATGCGAGTCCGGTCAGACCGGGTGCGTGAGTCTCGGCCAATCCGATACGATTGGCAGAGCAACCCGGTCGCCAGTAATCTTATGAATGGTGCGAGCCTGCCCGCCAGCCCCTTCCGTACCGATGATTGGAAACTCATCACGGACGGATAACCATTGATACGATCCCCGGGTGCCGGCTTGGCTTACGAAAGACTAAAAGGCAATGAAATATCTATTCGTCATCACGGCCGCACTTTTGTTGCTTGCGGGGTTCGGGACGTGGCTGTCGTTTCCTGACAGCGCCAGCGAGGTGCCGGTGATTTATTGGGTGACCGATCCGAACCCGGCCCGGGAGTTGCAGGTCGAAGGCTTTCACGAGTGGCTGATCGAGCGGGGGCATGTTGGTGAGGACGGCAAACCCTTGGTCGAGTTGAAGCTGGACGTGTCTAACGCCGACGTGAGCAAGAAGGTGATCCAGAGCGTGTCGGGGGTCGGGGGGGAACTGATGGACTTGAGCGGCGGCGAAGGCCTGCAACTGTTCAAAGCGATGGGGGTGGTGGCGGATATCACCGAGGAGGCGGAACAACTGGGATTTGCCTCGTCGGCGACGTACCCCGCGGTGGAGTCGGAGATCACGGTGGATGGGCGGCAGTTCATGTTTCCCTGCAACGTCTACGCCACGCAATATTGGTACAACAAAGCCACGTTCGAGGCCCACGGCCAGCCGCTGCCGCCGGACCGCTGGACGCTGGAAGAATTTGAGCAACGCGGCAAGGCGTTTGTCGAGGCGGCCAACGAGGGCCGCCGCCCCGGTGATCGCGTGTTTTTCGTTAATGTGGTCGATCCGCAGCAGGTCTACCGTTCGCTGGGTTTATCGACCTACAACCAGACGATGACGGCATGCGATCTGGACGACCCGCGTTATGCGCGAACGCTGACGATGATCCGCAAGTGGCGGGACGAGGACCGGATCATCCCCTCGCCCGACGATGTCCAGTCGTTCGATGCTGCGGCGGGCTACGGCGGGCTGGGGCCGCAGCTGTTTGCCCGGGGCAACTACGCGATGATGCCCTCGGGACGGTATATGCTGATCCAGTTCCGCCGGTTCGGCGACCTGGAGTTGGGCGTCACCGAGCCGCCGCACGGCGGATTCCCAGTGACCCGGATCGGTACGCGGGCCGCGGCGGTGTATGCCGGCGGCGCACACCCCGAACTCGCGTCGCTGTTCCTAGCTTACCTGGCCAGTGAAGACTACAGCATGCAGATCGTCCACGACGCCGACGCCCTGCCGCCGAACCCGGCGGTGACGCAAACCGAGGCGTTTCTACGGCCGCCAGACCACCCCAACGAGTGGGGCGTCCACGAAAAATTCGCCCGTGCGATCAACGACATCGGCATCGGCGGGGCCTACAGCCGGTTCATCTTGTCCAGCGTTGTGGACCGCGAACTCACGTGGTTCCGCGACCAGTTCGACGAGGGGCACATCAGCGCCGAGTTGGCGGCAAGGCAGACCGCCGACAGCGTCAACCGCCTGATCGCCGACAACGTCCGCCGCAACCCGGCATTACAGGCCCCTTTTGAAAAAGCACTCGCGCTGCAGCGGCAGATCGACGAGCGGCTGGAGAGCGGCCAGCCGATCCCGCGGTCGTGGATCAGCAACCCGTTTTATCTGCGTTACTACGAAGCGCAAGGCATGCTGGAGGAAGACGGCCCGGCTTCGGCTGACAAAGAAATAGCCATCGATCAAGAGGGGGCTTCGATATGAGTCGTAAGCAATGGCGGCGCACCGCAACGGGGCTGGGGTTTCTTGCGCCTAACATCGTCGGGGTATTACTCTTCACGATTTTTCCGGTGGTCTTCAGCCTGATCATGGCGTTCAGCAACTGGGACCTGACGCGGCAAAACATGTTTTTGGAAGAGTCGATCCAATTCGTGGGTTTGGACAACTTCCGCGAACTGCTGACTAACGGCAAATTCACGCACTTCCTGGGAAACACGCTGTTCTTCATGATGGGGATCCCGTTTGCGGTGGGCGGGTCGCTTCTGGCGGCGATTATGCTTAGTAAAGACACCCGCGCCGGCGGCGGCCGGGCCTACCTCTGGCTGCTGGGCGGCGCGGGGCTGGTGGGTGCCTGTGCGTTGTTGGCGGCGTTGGGTTTGGGCGCCACGGGGATGGCGCTGCTGTTGGTGTCGGTGGCGGTGGGGATCATGTTCGCTGGGGTGACGGGGGGGAACACGGTGTATCGGACGATTTTTTACACGCCGCACTTCGTGGCGGGCGTGGCGACGTTCATCCTGTGGAAGAAGCTGTACGGCAGCCAGACCGGGCCGATCAACCAGGCGCTGCGGCCCGTACTCGACGGCGTCGGCGAGACGGTTAATGTTCTGCCGGCGTGGCTGGTCGGCGGGCTGATGTGGATCGGGTTTGCGGTCATGCTCGGGCTGGTGTGGTGGTGCTCGGGCTGGCTGCGTCGGATGCGTGCCGACGGCGAGGTCGGCGTTCTGGCCGCGGCGATCTCGGGGCTGCTGCTGATCCTGCCGATCGTGGTCGCGCTGCTGCTGGAGCCATACCGCCGGGCCGGCGTGGGTTCTGGCGGCGGGGGTGGCGGGGGTGTTGGTGTGGCAGGCGATCCGTTATTTCACCAGCCCCGACCGGTTTGGGTCCGCGGCGATGCAGGGCGTCGGCAGCGCGCTGGTGGTGTGCCTGTTCGTGATGGTCGGCCAGTTCATCGTGTTGGGGCTTTCGGCGGTCGCCCACCACCTGCCGGCGATGGCGTCGGACGGGTTGGAGCCGCCGCGCTGGTTGACCGACGGGGGCTGGGCCAAGCCGGCGTTGATGATCATGGCCTTCTGGGCGGCGATCGGCAGCAACAATATGCTGCTCTACCTCGCGGGACTCTCTAACGTGCCCGGCGAACTCTACGAAGCCTCGGACATCGACGGCGCCTCGCGGCTGCAACAGTTCTGGAATGTCACCTGGCCCCAACTCGCACCGACCACGTTCTTCATCCTCGTGATGTCCACCATCGCGGGGCTGCAGGGCGGCTTCGAGATGGCCCGGGTCATGACCGAGGGCGGCCCCGCCGGAGCGACCACCACGCTGAGCTACTTCATCTATCAGGAGGGCTTCGCCACCGGCCGGCTGGGCTACGCCTCGGCAGTCGCCTGGGCGTTGTTTGTCTTGGTCTTCAGCGTGACGCTGTTCAACTGGAAATTCGGCAACCAATACGTCAACGATTAAACCGCACCATCCTGAATCACCATGAACACCTCAACGCCTAATTTTTCTGTCACCACTCCGTCGCGGCCGCATGTTCGGCGACGCAACACGGCCGCAGACATGCGCAATCTCGTGTCGTCGGTCGGGCTGCATGCCATACTCATCGCGGTGGGGTTCGTGCTGCTGCTTCCGTTTGTGTGGATGGTGCTGACGAGTTTCAAACATCTCAGTGAGGTCGGCGTGGGCTCGTGGCTGCCCGGGGAGATGGGGTGGCGGCCCCGGAATTACCTGGATGTGTTCACCCAGATCCCTTTTGTCCGTTACTACTGGAACAGTCTGTTCATCGCCTCGTCGGTCACGTTCCTGCAGGTCTTCACCAGCTCGCTCGCCGCGTTCAGTTTTTCGCGTTTGCAGTGGAAGGGGCGGGACAAAATCTTTTTGCTCTACCTCTCGACGATGATGCTGCCGGGCCTGGTGATGATGATCCCCAACTACCAGATCATGATCAGCCTCGGCTTAGTCGACACGATGATTGGGCTCATCCTGCCCGCCGCGTTTACCGCGTTCGGCACGTTCCTGCTGCGTCAGTTCATGCTCGGCATCCCGTCGAGCCTCGACGAGGCCGCCGAGATCGACGGCGCGAGCAAGTGGCGCGTCTACTGGGACGTCATCCTGCCGCTGACCCGGCCGGGCCTGATCACGCTGGCGATCTTCACGTTTATGGGCAACTACCAGTCGTTCTTCTGGCCCTTGGTCATGCTGCGCAGCGAACATAAGTACACCCTGCCCATCGGCCTGCTGGCGTTCGATTCGTCAGCGGGTCAGGAAACCAACCTCCTGATGGCCGCGGTGACGATGAGCATCCTGCCGATGATCGTGGTCTTCATCGTCCTGCAAAAGAAACTCGTCGCCGGCATCCAACTCGGGGCGGTCAAAGGTTAAACTCTAGAGGCGAGTTATACGCATCCCGCTAAGTTTTGACCCGCGTTGGGTAGTGTGAACGGCGGCCTAAAACAGCAGCGCCCGGCGGGTGGCCGATGGTCGGCTTAAATGTACAGCGCCTTGCCCGGTCCTCGGATTTTGGCGGTGATAGAGCGTTTCTGAACGCTCTGCACCCCCAACGAGGACTCAACCAAGGTGTACACAAACATGGATTTATGGGTTCAAGTACGACGTTACGTGTTAGCCGAAGGCCACGGCAAGCATCCCGCTTGCTGCGGCCTTCGACCAGAACGTATTGCCTCACTTGGCTCCTAAACTTCATCTCTGTATACACCTTGGTTGCGTCCTTGGTCGGGGCGATGGAGCAGAAAAATTGCTCTATTGCCGCCCCAATCCAAGAACCGGGCAAGGCGCGTACATTTTTAAGCCGACCGTCGACCACCCGCCGGGCGCTACGTTTTTGGGCCGCCGTTCACAATCACGCTTTTTGAATCATTATGGGTTCAGGCCTGCGAAGGCCTATTACATCAATGTCGATGGCAACTACTACGACTCAAAAGCTATTGCCGGAGTTGCGGTTGGAAAGCAGCATCCTAACCTCGGCACTCTGACTTGGGATAAATTCAGCGGTGGCGACGATACTGTGAAGGTGAAACTCGAAGAGCTCGGCTTTGTCGTGGAAAAACGGACCAAGATCCCTTTGTAGTGTGACCGAACTGACACTATGTAAGCCGGACGGTTTTTTTGTGGCGCGTCTCCTCCGGCATATACAATGTCTGCCATGCGATACGACCAGATTGTCAGATCACGAGAGGGCATAGACCGACACGTCCAATCGCTTGATGAAATCCGCGTCCCCGACATCTGGGATGCCGTCATGCTTGTTCAGAACCTCGCCGAGGGCACGACGCCTGAGCGACAGTTCACTAAGGAGGACGGCGAAATGTTGCTCGAAACCTGGTCTTTGTGCCATGACCTCTTGAAGCACATCGAGCGCGTCAACCGAGAGCCGAAGACGCTTTAGGAAGTCCCAAGTCGAGGGCCGGTAGACCGATACGGGGGCTTAAGTAAATTATGTCTCTCTGTTGACGGAAGCCTGATAAGTCGGTCAAGATTAGGCGATGCCGCTTTCACTTGACTACGCTAGAGATATTCTGCTAAGTCGGCTGACCATCCTCGAGGCTCGTCGACACCGGTTCGTAGCGGGATGGCATGAAGCGACGGCGTGGATCAATTCGTCTCGATTGATCTTCCTGATGGATGGTCGACTCAGTTACACCCTCCAAGGGCAGGTCATTGAATTGACACCGGGTTCGGCGTTGCTGGTTCCGGTAAATACCGAGAGATCTTGGGTGGTTCCGGTTGAGCGACATTGCGATCTGGCGTGGTTTCGCTACCACTGTCCGGGCGATCAGGAACCAGTATTGAGTCACGGCATATTCAGCCGAGACGCTGACTGTGAACTGGGCGGCCAGTCGGTGGAACGATTGGTGGGGCTTTTGCAAGAACCCGATCCGGCGTGCTTGCTGGTCGCGGAAGCAGAAGCCAAAGCGGTCTTAGGTCGATTTCTGGCCAACGCGGCGTCCTTGGGTAAGCAGACACCAGTGCAGCAGACGCGCAGTCGGGGCGACTTGGCGGTCAACCAGGCGGTGCTTTATCTCAACCAACACTACGCTGCGTCCACCGTCCTGGACGACATGGTCCAAAAACTCGATTTCAGCACAGCCCATTTCCGGAAACTCTTCAAATCTCAGATGGGCTGTTCGCCAAGGGAATATCTCATCCGGCGAAGGATGCAGGTCGCGCGATACGCCCTGTACCACACCAGGAAGCAAGTCAAGGAAATTGCGGCCGATGTCGGCTACCCCGATGCGCTGTATTTTTCCAGGGTATACCGCAATTTCTGGGGCCATCCTCCTATCCGTGACCAGCACCGCCGCTGGAACCCCTAAACCTCCAAACCCACCCCGATGCGCGTTTCGTCCATGCGATCGCTTGTCTTTGCTATAGCAATCAACTTCTCATGAGCGACAATACGGTTGTATTGATTTTTCCTTTCAACCTGGAGGTTTTTACATGTCTCTTTCTCGATCTTTACTTACGGCCGCCCTTGTGATAGCTCTGCCTGTCGCCGCTTCGGCAGACGTTGTGCTGCTGGATTTCGGATCGACTCTGTACACGGGTACAGACTCGCCCGGACACGAAGACGGCCTGGCTACCGGCGGTACATGGAACAGCGTGAGTGGCGATGTGGCGTCGGGCTTGGTCGATGAAAATGGGGTAGCTTTGGCCGGCCTTGCCATCAATTTCGGCACCGGCACGGAGTCCAGCATCAACTACTCCAATGCCACCAAACCCCTGACTGTCGATCATGCAGCCTACCCACACTGGAATGACACGCTAGGGCAGGATCACATCGTACGTGATGCGGGCGACCCGGCTTTGGCCATTGCGGTTACGGGTTTGGCCGAGGGCGTTTATGACTTTTACTTCACCGGATTTCGGGGTGACAGCCTAACTAACGCGATACGAAATTATGATGTTCGTACCACCACCAGCACCTCGCCGGTGACGAATTTTTCTTCCGTGGTTTCGAATACGCTGACCAACAACATGCCCACAACGGTCGATTCGTGGATCGCGGGTGATAACTACATCACCGGCCAATTTACAGTTACCTCAGGAGGTGAGGATTTCTATCTTTACGTTAATTCTCCCGAACAGAACGAATTTTTCATCTCGTATATAGGGGTGGCAAGCAGTCTTGAAATCGTCGCGGTACCCGAGCCCGGGTCCATCGCCTTGGTCGCATGCGGTGCTGCTCTGATTGCGTTGAGGCGTCAGCGATGAGCCGACCCACCGCTACCGCAGTGAACACTTCGGTCCCCGCCGCCCCCGCGATCCGCGACGGGCTGGTGGGGTTTTGGGACTTCACGGAGCCCACCGGCCGGCCTCGCGTTTCAAAGCTGACTCCGTGCGAACACCGTCTGATCGAAACGTGCGGTGAAGTCCCGTGTGTCTACACTGACTCGCCCCACGGCAGGGCCGTTGCGTTTAATACCGGAGGTGGCTACCTCAGTTTGCCCTACCTTCAAGCAGACGATCTGAACTTCGAAGGCCCGGATGCCCAGTTCACGATCTTCGCGGTGGTCAAATTGGATTCAAATGATCGACGTGGGGGTACGGTCGCCGGCATGTGGTCCGAGGGACTGGGGCCAGGCGACGACTCGGGCACACGTCAATACGCATTGCTCCTCGATATGCCCGCCTACGGGGGGCTCAAACAAGTGACGCCTCACGTGTCTTCCGAGGGCGGAGCGACCCGCCGGGCCGACGGCTCCATGCTGCCTTGGTGTGCGGATTACGCCGCATCGACCGAACGCTACCCCTTGGATCAATGGTGTTCGGTGGCCTGTACTTACGATTCTGAATGGTTGACTGCGTATTTAGACGGCGAAGCGTCGCCGCGGGCTTTGCGTCCCGATGCGGATCACCGCGACGATCGATACTTCACTGCGGAAGGGCCCGGCGGTGCCGACCGCGGAATGAATCCCTACTACCACGGTCGCGGACTGTATCGGCATGACCCCGCCCGAAAATCCGGGGCCGGATCGCCCTTCGTGGTTGGCGCCCGACAGGTACGCGGGAAAGACGGCAGCGAGCCGTTGAATGGGCTGATGGCCATGCTCGCGGTCTATAACCGCAGCCTGCCCCGCGACGAAATGGCTCAGCTTCACGACGCCGCCGTCCCGTAGCCAGCCAGTCGTATCTGCAAGCCCCAACCGCTGTAAGCCCACTTTTCAACTTAACCATCTCATCCCGTATCGATTCAATAGGCTCAGGCCACACCCTCCCTCTTCGCAAATTGGAGCTCTAATCATGCAGCGTCATCCTCACGCGTTTACCCTCATCGAACTTCTCGTCGTCATCAGCATTATCGCGCTTCTAATCGGGTTGCTCCTACCCGCACTGGGCGCGGCGCGTGAAGCTGCTCGAACGAGCGCGTGTCTATCGAATCTCAAACAGCTAGGCTTGGCCGGACAGATTTATGCCAATGACTACGATGAATTTCTCCCTCCCGCGTTTAATCCCACTTTTGCAGCTCCCAAGTGGTATCAGAAAGACGGCTTGGCTCGATACGTCGATCTCAATGAACAAGCATTCCTGTGTCCGACCGATGACGACCCCACCGTCAAAACCGCGGAATTCCCCACCGATGCAGACAATCGTGATCTGTCGCTGAGCTATGCGTACAACGGCGGTGCCCGCTACGGCTATAACCCCACGTGGGGATTTGGCTTGCGGAAAATCACCTCATTCAACAGCCCGACCGAAGTAGCTCTGATCACCGACCAAGGCAATAATCAGGTCGAGGTTAGGCACGAATTAGAAAGCGCTGGTAACCATGCCGCCAACGGCCCTTTCACTCGACATCCTGGGGATCAAATCAACGCTAACTTCTTCGATGGTCACGGTGCGAGTCTGAGTAACGATGAAGACGATCTCGAGCAAACCACGGCCACCGCTTGGGCTGAAGACGGTAACCCTTGGGGTAGCTACGCCTATATCGGCCAATAAAATAGAACCGCCTGAGCGTCGGTGCTATCACAGCGGCCCTCTCAGCCTTTGGGTTTGAATACAAAAAATCAACGTTGAAAAATTATTAATCACGGGAAATGCAGGTATGACCGCTAATGTATTTAAAGTCTGCTCTCGCACAGCGGCCATCGTTAGTAGCCTAGCCATGATCTGGCAACCTATGCCATGTCTAGCCGAATCTGCGCATACCGCCCCCGAGGGCGTATTGGTTGAAGCCGAAGACCTCAAAGGGGCGGATACCTATGCCAATATTGTCGAGGTCGCCGAGGCATCAGGCGGCAAGGCCGTCACCAGCACTGAAGACTGGCACCCATTGTTTCGTTATGACCTCGAGCCAGACGACCTGCCTGCGAGGGTCACCATCCACGTCCGCCGCCAGCACGGTCCGGTCCAAGTCAAAGCACGGGTCAACGGCGAAAATAAAGATCTCCAGTGGGACTGGGGCAAGCCCGGCGAACTCGAGTGGACCAGCCTCGGCACGTATGACCTGACCGAGTTGGGCGATCGAATCGAAATCATTCGCGGTCAGGGCGACAAGGATCCGGTACTCGACGCCGTGTTGTTTGCCGACGCCAACGCCGGCACAGCCCCGAAAACTGCGACGCCTCAGCCCAACGCCAACACCCCGCAAAATGCCGGGGACGTGGGCATCACCGGCGGGGCCGCGGCGGGTTCGTCGGGTCTGCCGCCCGAGCGTCCCAACGCGGCGTTGCCCGCGACCTCAGTCAACGTGTCGGTGGATTGGTCGGCTGCGGTCGGCCAGATCACGGCTGCGCATTGGGGCGTCGCGGCGTACAGCCTAGTTAACGCCGAGGACGCTAACGAACCGGGTTACGTCGCGTTTCTGTCCACGCTCCAGCCCGGCCTAGTCCGCGTCCACCACGCGGGCATGCCCAATAAGTGGTCCAACGAAGCGACGCGGTCGTGGAACGTCGAGGCGATGCGTAACAGCTTGGCCCCTATGGCGGCGATGCCCGACGCGGAGTTGATGGTCACGCTATGCGGTTGGCCGACGTGGTTCAATGAATCTAAAGCGGTCGCGCCGGAAAAGTACGACGATGCCGAGGAACTCGTGCGGCAGTGGGTCCCGCGGTGCATGAAGCATCGCCGGTGCCGGTGACCCACTTCGAGATTTTTAACGAGTTTGACAACACTTGGGAAAAGGACGGGCGGGCGGATGAGCTCTGGCCGTTCTTTATCCGCATGGTTAAGGCGGCCCGCGAAGAAGCATCAGGTGCTAAGGTCGGTGGCCCGGCGCTAACCTGGGCCAAGCCTGAATGGGTCCGCGGCGTTCTCGATGCCGGGGGCGACCAACTCGACTTCATCAGTTGGCACGGCTACGCGGGGGGGAAGCCGACCACCCCCAATAATGCGGTCTTGGCGCGGGTCGATGCTTTTGTAGACCAAGCCATATTCGTCAAGAAAGAACTGGAGTCACGCGGCCTCGGCCGAATTGAGACATTCCTCAATGAATACAACGCGCAATGGACCTGGCAACCCTATGAACGCCGACACGCTAACGCGATTGGTGCCGCCCTGCAGGGCGCGATCATTACACGTCTTGCTCAACAAGACGTTACCGGCTTGACCGTATGGCACGCGAAGGGCAACGCGTACGGCCTGATCGATCAAGATAATAACGTTCGTGCGCCGGGCCAATTGTTCCTGCTTGGCAGGCATCTCCTCACAGGACAGATTGCCGATGTCAGTGAATTCGGCGGTACAGGTTTGCTCGACGTTTTGGCAGTCACCGACGCGCAAGGCAAACGTAGCGTCATGCTCGTGAACCGCGGTGAGGCGGCTGTGGTCCTACCCGACGCGGCCGCGCTACTCGGCCGGACCGAGCCCGGAAGTCCACCGGCCAACGGGACGGTTCACCGCATCGACGCCGATGGCTGGACCACACTCCCGACGGCTCATCCGGCAGCACGTCGGCTTCCAGGATGGTCCGTGACGATCTACACGGAACACCCCGCCCCTGGTCGCTACGGTACGGTCATTCTTCCGGGCCAGTCTCGCGAGTTCGATTTTTGAAAATAGCAAGCGAATTACTTTATCCCCGCGCCGCCGACGTTGCTGCAGCATTCGTGGTGACGGATGCATCGTTCGCCGCGCAACACCGCGACCAGGTTCGACACGATGCGAGTTGGCTGTCTGATCTCGAACCGCCCTCGGTGTTTCAGAAATCATCCCGATACCCCAGGCCCACGGACGACCCTCAAGACTATGTGAGCATCGGAACATACTGGTGGCCAAACCCCGAAACAACTGACGGACTGCCGTTCGTTCGCCACGACGGCGAATACAGCCCGGTTTTGGACCAATACGATCGCATCCAATGGGATTTGCATTGCGACGGGATTGCGGTTTTCGCGATGGCCCATCAGGTATGCGGAGATTTTTCAGGGGTAATTTCTGACTGGCTCAACACGTGGTATATCGACCCCGTTACGCGGATGAACCCCCACCTGCGGCATGCCCAGTTTTGCCCCGGCCACGACGACGGCCGCATGGTCGGCTGCATCGATTTCACCGTGCGTCTGCCGCGTTTCATCGAAATCCTGCGTCGAGTCATTTCTGCCTCTCCTCATATGACCTCGGCGTTCAACAGCCGTGTTAAACCATGGTGGGACGAATTATTGGATTGGCTGATCAGTTCAGAAGTACGCGATTGGCACGCCGCGGCAGATAATAACATCGGGGTCTATTACGATCGATCGATCATCTATCTAGCGTTATGGCTGGGCCGTGAAGCTCTGGCCGATGAATTCCTTGAAAGCGTTTTGACCGAGCGTGTGGGGCGGCAGATACAACCCGGCGGCCGGCTCCCTCACGAACTCGCTCGGACGCGTAGCTTCGACTACACCCTCATGACCATACTGGGTTTCATCGATCTTGCGGTGTTAGGTGATTTGCGTGGCATGAATTTGTTCACCGACTCAGTGCCCAACTCGGGATCGATCGCTGCGTCGATGGATTGGCTATGGAGCCTAGCAGCAAGCCGGGACCCTTGGCCTGAGAAGCAGATCGGTCCGATCGAGTGGACCCGATTGTTACGTTTGTGGTGGTGCCTCCCGAGTAGGTACCGCGAAAAATACCCCCTTGAAGCGATCGCCAGCCGTCTCAATGAAGTAACAAGCGCGGAACCCGAGCGTGAATTGTTGTCGTTTACTTTGCATCCATTTCATTTGCCAATTTGGCAATCTTTTCCTCACCTCGCACCAAATGCTGGCCGTTGAGTTCGGCTTACTGGAGGTGGATCTCGGCATGCTGCTTCTACATACGGCGGCTTCAGTTGTCGGACGAGAACGGCATGAGCGGCAGCAATCTTGCCAAGTTGCTTGGACTTCATGCCAGCATGGGCTCAAAGATTCTCAAGGGCGATCGGAGCCTGACGGCGGATCACCTGCGGAAGTTGGCGGATCGGTTCCACGTTGAGGCGTCGCTGTTTCTATAGCAGCTTTTGCGACCTCGTACTTCTGCGCCTTGTGGATGCGGAGTAACGCTTTGCCCAAGAAGTGCGCGACCTCGGCGTCGCGTTCCTCGGTGCTCATACGGTCGGGGTTTCGAAGCAACAGATGCTCTCCATCTTGCGACGTTGATCTGGTCCGCCGCGGTGGCGAGCAACGACGCCCCATTCAGGAGAAATCGGGCAAAGATGGCAAGGAGAGGGTCTCTGAACCGCTAACAGGCGTCATATGGCAGGATTTCACACTCCGCCTCGTCGCCAATCATGCCGCAGCGATTACGCAGGACGAATACCGTTACGACCTCACTATTTCCGATAAGTCCCGCCGAGTCCGCGAGTTGCGGACACCCGTCTTCCAAGGCGGTGCGGCCTTCGAACGCACAACCGCGCGGTGTTACACCGCGCAACGCGTTCAAGGAGCACCGCGATGCCCAAAAAACCCCCGTCCTACCGCCAACGTAAGGGCTACGCCCAGGCGCTGGTTACGCTTACCGACGCCGCGACCAAGCAGCGCCGCGACTACTGGCTCGGCGAGCACGGCACGGCGCAAAGCCGCGAGTTGTATCACCAGCTTCTTGCCGAGTGGGAGGCCAACGGCAGGCGTCTGCCCGATCCACCGGGCAGCACGGATGGTCCCGAGGCCGGCATCACCGTCGCCGAGGTGATGATGCGGTACTGGCGATCGGTGCCGGGCATGTACTCGGGCTCCGAGGCGAACAACATCGGTCAGGTCATCAAGATCACGCGGCGGCTGTTTGGCTCAACGCCCGCCGAGACCTTCGGGCCCAAGCGGCTGCGGATGGTGCGTGACGCGATGGTCAAAGGCGATCCCAACGCCGAGCCGCCCCGGGTCCCGTGGGCACGCCCCATGTGAATAAGCAGATCCGCAGGCTCACGGCGATCTTCAAGTGGGCGGCCGGACAAGAACTCATCTCGATATCGGTCTTTCAAAGCCTCAAGGCCGTCGAAATCCCTCAAACGCGGTCGAACGACGGCGCGTGAACCAGAGCCGGTTAGACCCGTGCCCGACGATCGGGTCGACGCGATCAAGCCGCACGTGAGCAGGCAAGTCTGGGCGCTGATCGAATTGCAGCGGCTGACAGGCGCGCGTGGCGGCGAACTGTTCAAACTGCGACGTAAGGACATCGACACAAGCGGCGACGTCTGGACCTATACGCTGAAGGATCACAAGACCGCCCACCACGGCAAGGCGCGAACCATCTACTTTGGCCCCCGCGCACAAGACGTTATCCACACGTTCCTGCTCGGCCGCCCGGTCGACGCCTTCCTGTTCTCGCCAGCGGATGCAGAGCAGGAACGTCGGGAGAAAATGCGCGCCGATCGCACCACACCGTTATCCTGCGGGAACCGGCCGGGGACCAACCGTTCCGACGAACCGCAGTGCGGCCCGCGTGACTATTACTCGCGCGACACCTACCACACCGCCATCCAGCGGGCGTGCGACGTGGCCTTCCCGCCGCCGCCAGAACTTGCCCGCCAGCGCGTGGAAGGCAACGGGCGGAAGAAGAATGCCACACGCTGGGAAACCAAGGCCGAGTGGAAGAAACGCCTCTGCGAGCGCGGGGCGGACCTCAAAGCCTGGCAGCGTGAGCACCGCTGGCACCCCCACCAGCTGCGCCACGCGGCGGGCACGCGGATTCGCCGCGACTTCGGCCTCGAGGCCGCGCAGATCGCCCTGGGTCACTCCAGCGCCCTGATCACCGACGCGGTGTACGCCGACCGCGACACGGCCAAGGCCGTCGAGGTCATGCGGCGCATGGGGTAGAGGCGAAGCGTTGCGGTATGCTCTTGTACGCTCGTTACTAAGCTTATCTAAACCCTGGGAGCAACCAAATGGCTACGCGGATTCATGGTGCAGAGTACCCCATCAAGAAGATTTTCAGCAACGACTTTGCGTTTAGTATCCCTCTTTACCAGCGCCCATATTCTTGGACAATCGACGAGGCTGGGGAGTTGCTTGACGATCTTCTCGCTACGGTCAACAAGAACGAGCAAACCCCCATCGATGATCTTGATCCGTACTTTCTCGGCAGCATTGTGCTCATAAAGAAGGAAGATCGCCCCGAGTCAGCGGTCGTCGATGGGCAACAGCGGCTGACAACACTCGCCATCCTGCTCGCTGCAATGCGTTGTTGCGCTGACGCCACGTTTGGTCAGGGTTTGAGTGAGTTTCTCTACGAACAAGGCAACCCCGTGGCGGGAACCAAAGATCGATACCGGCTCACAATTCGATCTCGAGATGAGGATTTTTTCCGCAAATACGTCCAGAAAGATGGGGGACTAGATGCATTGATCGTGATCGATCCAGCATCCCTTTCGGACGCTCCACGCAATATCCGCGACAACGCTGCGCTATTCGTCAAGGAACTGAAGCGGCTGAATGGCTCTGCACTTCAACGACTCGCCCAGTTCATAATTCAGAGGTGCTTTCTTGTTGCGGTCTCCACACCCGACTTGAATTCTGCTTATCGTATTTTTTCAGTGCTGAATGAGCGGGGCTTAGATTTATCTCACGCCGACATTCTGAAGTCAGAGACAATCGGAAGCGTCCCAGACGACCAGCAGGAGGTTTATGCTGACAAGTGGGAGCGTACAGAGGAAGGTCTGGGAAGAGAAGGTTTTAGTGAGCTATTCGTACATATCCGGATGATTTACGGAAAAAACAAGCTGCGGGAAAATATTTTGCAGGGTTTCCGGTCTGCGGTTGCCGATCGAATCAATGACCCGGTTCGACTCGTTGATGATGTCATAATCCCTTTCGCCGGTGCCTATGAGAACGTGCGGTATTGCAATTATGAAAGTAGTGCCCGGGCCGACGAGATCAACGATCTTCTTAGGTGGTTGAATCGAATTGATAACTTCGATTGGATTCCTTCGGCAATTTTCTTCATGTCAAAGTTTCGCAATGATCCTGGCAAGCTCGTCAGTTTTTTGGCCGACTTGGAGCGTCTCGCTGCGAGCATGCTTGTCCGGCGCAAATATCAATGCGCGTATCGAACGGTACGGGAAGGTTCTGGCGGCCATCGAGGCCGGTGAAGATCTGGGCGAGGATGGGTCGCCTTTACAGTTGACCTATGACGAAGCACGAGAAACACGCGACTTTCTCGGTTCCGATCTCTACCTCATGAAGAAGGTACGTCTATATGTGATCTTGCGTCTCGATTCGGCGATGTCGTCAGGCGGTGCCACCTATGAATACCCGCTTGTGACGGTGGAGCATGTACTTCCGCAGACGGTGGACGAGGACGACGAGTGGTCTCTCAATTTTGATGACGATGAACATGCCGATTGGGTGCACAAGCTCAGCAACCTCGTGTTGCTTACCCGACGTAAGAATAGCCAGGCACAAAACTATGACTTCGACAAGAAAAAGAAAAGATACTTTACTGGACGTGGTGGCACGTCACCTTTTCAGCTTACGACCCAAGTACTCGGCGAAGAAACTTGGGCCATAGACGTCCTCGAACGACGTCAGAACGAGTTGATGGGCACGCTCAAGAGTCTGTGGCGGCTCTGAGATCGGGAAGTGTCCAGAGTTACAGTTACGTAACTCGCCGGACGAGATTATTTCTGAATATTTTTTGACCGTTGAAAACCACTGAATTGCCACATCTTTCGCCGCCCGACGGGTTACCGTCGGGCGGTTTTCTTTTGCCTGCGAGTTACATCGCTCTGGCCACCTTTACAACTCGTGCATCAATCCCACGCGATCCAATCGATCGGAGATTCATATGCACGAACAAAGCAAACACATCACGCTGACCGAGGCCGCGAAGATCACGCCCGGCCGTCCTTCGACCAACTGCCTGTGGCGCTGGTGCCGACGCGGAGTTCTGTCCCGCAGCGGTGAGCGTGTCCGTCTCGAGCACGTGCGTATCGGCGGCAAGATCTTCACCACGGCCCAATGGGTCGAGCAGTTCGGCAAGGCACTCGCCGAGGCCGACGCCAGCTTCTTCGATCTCGAAGAGCAGTCGACTGAAGCGCCCACGCCCCGCCCCCGGACTGGCCCCCGGACTCAACGCCGACGCTCGACCTCCCGCCACATCCAGCAACGTCAATCGGCGCACGACCTGGCGAACCGCGAGTTGGAGGAGGCGGGCTTATGAGCGACAGCGATCTGCCCCTCGTCCACCTGGGCCAGGGCGACTACCAACGCGACATCACCCCCCACGGCCTGACAACCAAGCCTACGACCATGAAGAACGTCCTCGCCTACTCCGGGATGCACACCTTCCGCAACAGCCCGCTGACGTACAAGCACCGCCACCTCAACCCCGGGGCCGCGAGTTCCCCTGCGTGGCTGTGCACCGCGATATCCGCCCGGGCATCGAGCCCGAGTTCAACGATCAAAGGCGCGTCGATGCGCTGCGAGGAGGGCGACGATGATCGTACCTGCAACTTATGGGGCTAGGTCAACAAAACGAAAACGCCGCACCAAAGCGGAAATCGAGCAAGTCGAAACGGCCATCTACTCGGCGCTGTTGATCGACAAGCCGATGACCGTCCGGCAGGTGTTCTACCGCTTGGTCTCCACCGCCACCATCGACAAGACCGAGGCCGAGTACAAGACTGTGTGCAGGCTGCTGGGGCGGATGCGGCGCGGCGGGCAAGTGCCGTTTGACTGGATCGCCGACAACACGCGGTGGATGCGCAAGCCATCCACACACAACGGACACGAAGACCTACTGGACGACACCGCCCGACTTTACCGCCGCAGCGTGTGGTCGAACCAGGACGCCTACGTCGAGATATGGCTCGAAAAGGACGCTTTGAGCGGGGTGTTGTACCCGGTGACTTCGAAGTGGGATGTCCCGTTGATGGTGACGCGGGGCTATCCAAGCATCACGTTCACCCAGAACGCCGCCGAGAGTATCGCTTGGGAGTCCAAGCCCGCCCACATCTACTACCTGGGCGACCACGACCCATCGGGTGTTGATATCCCTGTGAAGGTCGAGCGTGACCTCAGAGAGTTCGCCCCGGACGCCGACATCACGTTCGAGCGCATCGCCGTCAACCCCGAGCATATCGAGACGATGGGATTGTCCACACGGCCGACGAAGAAATCAGATTCGCGTGCTCGCAACTTCAAGGGAGAATCGGTCGAACTCGACGCCATCCCCCCGGCTGATCTTCGCACCCTGGTTGCGGACGTGATCGAGCAGCACATTGATCACACCGCCCTGCACAATCTCAATACCGTCGAGGCGTCAGAACGCGGCTACCTTAAGGACTTGGCCCGGGTATACGGGGAGGGCGAGTCATGCGGATCGTAAAAAACGACTCCCTACGCGACTCCGCGCTTGTAGGCGCAACACAGCCCCCCACCTCGTTGTCGCCCCTTGCCGAGGAGGTCCATGCCCCGGGCGGGGGTGCCACTTTTCATGCGCACGATCACACCACGACCGCCCTCGACGCGGCCCACGACTACTGCGCCCGCGGCTGGTCGGTCCTCCCCATCCCGCACCAGTCGAAGAACCCGGGCTACCGGGGCTGGGAACAGACTCGGTTGAAAGAGGCGGACCTGGCCGAGCGCTTCCACGGCCGCCCCCGGAACATCGGCGTTCTGCTGGGCGAGCCATCTGGCTGGCTAATCGACATCGACCTGGATCACCCGCGCTGCGTCGAACTCGCGGACGAGCACCTCCCCCCCACTGACGCCGTATTCGGTCGGCCTGGCAACCCCCGGTCCCACCGTATCTACCGCGTCACCGCCCCGGTCGCCACCAAGAAGCACAAGTCCAAGTCGGCAGGCATGCTGGTTGAGCTGCGCTCCACCGGGATGCAGACCGTTTTCCCGCCCAGCGTCCATGAATCGGGCGAGGCGATCACCTGGGAAGTTGCCGGCGCAGAGCCCGCCGAGGTCGATCCCGATGAGCTGCTGGCCGCCGTCGCCCGGATCGCCAATATGGTCCGGTTTGAACTGGGCGAGAAGCCTGCGCCGAAAGCATCCAAGTCCAAGTCCGAACAGCCCGACCGCGCCGCGGCTCGTGTCACCAAGCGCATCGACACCTGCGTCCAAGCGATGCTGCGGATGCAAACGACCGACCAGAAGGACGGGTCAAGCCGGCTGTTCGCCGCCGCCTGTCGGGCGGTCGAGCACAACCTCGACGACACGCAGGCTCTGAGCGCGATCCACAAGTACACCCAGAAACGCCCGTTGCCCAAGGACTGGTCGGACGACGAGATCATCACGCGACTCCGCGACGCGGAGCACAAAGTCGAACGCGGCGTCATCGCCCGAGAAGTCACCGACTTGGGCAAACGCAAGATCGTGATCGACACCGACGAGCACCGAGTAGTCACCGAAACGGTCGATGCCCTGGCGGTGGACGAAACCATCTACCACCGAGGTGGCGTCCTGGTGCGGGTCATCCACGAACAAGGCGAGTCCGATGCCATCCGACGCGGCGCGGGTGCCCCGTCGATCACGTCTTTGCCGCCAGCCAACCTGCGCGAGCGGATGCCCGAGGAGTGGTTCCGTTTCCTGGAATAGGTCTTCGGGGACGATGAGGCGAGCGTCCAGCTGCTGCAGGAATGGATGGGCTACTGCCTGGTCGGGGACACCAGCCACCAGAAGATGCTGTTGATGGTCGGACCGCGCCGCTCGGGCAAGGGCACCATCGGTCGGGTGATCGCCAAGCTCATCGGGCAGGGGAACGTCTGCGGGCCGACCACCAGCGGCCTGGCGTCCAACTTCGGGCTGCAACCGCTGATCGGTAAGTCGCTGGCCGTCGTCTCGGACGCCCGGTTCAGCGGCGACAGCATCCAGACCGTCGTCGAACGCCTGCTGTGCATCTCGGGCGAAGACGCGTTGACGATCGACCGCAAGCATAAATCGCCGGTGACGATGAAGCTGCCGACGCGGTTTATGTTTATGACCAACGAACTGCCCCGCTTCGGCGACGCCAGCAACGCTTTGACGGGCCGCTTCCTGATCCTGCAGATGACCAAGTCGTTCTATGGGCAGGAGGACCGGGGCCTGACGGACCGCCTGCTGGAAGACCTCCCGGGCATCCTCAACTGGGCGGTCGAGGGCTGGAAGCGTCTTCGGGACCGTGGGCACTTCGTGCAGCCGCCCGCCGCCGAGGACGCGATCCGCGAACTGGAAGACCTCTCGTCGCCCGTGGGTGCGTTCGTCCGCGACCGATGCGACCTGGTTCCGGGCGCGCGCACCTACGTGGACGAGATGTACGCCACGTACAAGGACTACATCGAGGACGAGGGCTGGCACACGCCCTCGACCAAGCCGGTGTTCGGCCGCGATCTGATCGCCGCCGTGCCGGGGCTTCACCGCCGTCGGAATAAGGCCGTGGGCTACTTCTACGAGGGTATTTCGCTGAAAGGTGGTCTGTGATGCAGATGTTCACACGTTGGTTCGCGCGGCATCTAGTCGCGGGCAGTCCCTAGCAGTCCCTAGGGACTTGTCATTGCACACGTGTACGGGCGCGCGCACACACGCGCAGTGCACACGCGCGACATGTACCAGCACACAATGCGAAGTCCCTAGGGATCACTATGGACTACCGGGGACTGAACGCACAAGGTGCCCGACGTTGGCCCACCCCCGGAAGCTGGGACGAAGGAGACCGGCTATCCCCACCTATCCGAAGACGCGACACGGGCCAACGTGGGCCAACCCGTGGCCGATCGGCCTGGGGTGCCAGACTGGCAGAATTTCCGGCATTTCCGGGGGGCAATAGGTACTTCCCGGGCCTGAAAAACAGCGTTATGGCGGCGGGAACAGCCGCGATAAATGTTTGAGTTGGTTGCTGACGGAAAACACCACCCAAGGAACACGAATCATGAAAATCACCCTCACCCCGATCGATGACGTCAAGCCTTACGAGCGCAACCCGCGCCTCAACGACCCCGCCGTGGAAGCGGTCGCCCGGTCGCTGAAGGAGTTCGGCTTCCGCCAGCCGATCGTCGTGGACGCCGAGCGCATCATCGTCGTCGGGCACACGCGGTGGAAGGCGGCTAAGCAGATGGGCCTGGCGAAGGTGCCGGTCCACGTCGCCACCGACCTCAGCGACGAGCAGATCAAGGCGTACCGGATCGCGGACAACCAGACGGCGACCTTGGCCGAGTGGGACTACGACCTGCTGCCGCTGGAACTGGCCGACCTGCAGGGCATGAACTACGAGCTGGGGCTGCTGGGCTTCGCCGAGGACGAGTTGAATCGTCTGCTCGCCAGCGGGGACGCGACGGGCGAGGGGTTGACCGACCAGGATGACGTCCCCGAGCCGCCAGACGATCCGATCACGCAGCCCGGCGATGTGTGGGTGCTGGGTAAGCATCGGCTTCTGTGCGGCGATTCCTCGAAGCCGGCAGACCTGGACCGGCTACTCGATTCCGGGGGCGGGCAGGTGATCCACCTTGTCAACACCGATCCTCCCTACAACGTCAAGGTTGAGCCGCGCAGCAACAACGCCATTGCCGCGGGCAACTCGTCGTTCGCCAAGGCGAAAGGTTCCGGCGGGCATCATCAGAAGCTGGACCTCGCCCGTCATCCGGAGAAGTCGAAGGCGACGCACAAACAGATGCGGGCGAAGGACCGGCCGCTGGCCAACGACTTCGTCACCGACGAAGCGTTCGACGAGATGCTCGACGCCTGGTTCGGCAACGCCTCCCGCGTGCTCGTGCCCGGCGGGTCATTCTACATCTGGGGCGGCTACGCCAATCTCGGCAACTACCCCGCGCCACTCAAACGGGCCGGGCTGTACTTCTCGCAGGGGATCGTGTGGGACAAGCAGCACCCGGTGCTGACGCGAAAAGATTTCATGGGCGCGTTCGAGATCGCGTTCTACGGCTGGAAGGAAGGCGCGGGCCACAAGTTCCACGGCCCGAACAACGCGACCGACCTCTGGCATGTGAAAAAGGTCAACCCGCAGTCGATGGTCCACCTCACGGAGAAGCCGGTCGAGTTGGCCAAGCGGGCGATCGAGTACTCGTCGCTGCCCGGGCAGAACGTGCTCGATCTGTTCGGCGGGTCGGGCAGCACGCTGATCGGCTGCGAGCAGACCGGGCGACGGGCGTTCCTGATGGAACTGGATCAGGCGTATGCGGATGTGATCGTTGAGAGGTGGGAAAAGTTCACCGGGAAGAAGGCAGAGAGGATTCCGGGGGCGACGAACGAGACTGAGAAAACCTCGGCCGAGATGGCCGAGGTAGAGGGGGCGGTGGCTTGATGCGATCAGTACGGCCCATCCGCCAAAAACATGAACTCGATCATGGCGTCCTCGTAGAGCTGCCCCGAGGCGGGGTACGAGCGTCGGCGTCGGACCTCGACGCAGCCGCGCTCCTTCATGAAGGCCAGCGCGACGTTGAGCCCCACAATGGGTACTCAATTCGAAGCGTTCTTTAACGACCCCGAAGTCGCCGCCATCATCAAAATGAAAGCCACAAGCATCTCTCGGCACAAGCTGTTCCGCCGGTCGTACCGTCGGCAGATCGAGAAGGATATGTGGTCGCATCTCAGTGAGCAGTGCCATAAATACGACCCTTGAGGCCGTGCGCTTTCCAGATGCGGCCGACCGTCGATTCGCTTAAGCCCTGTCGCCTTGGCCATCGTCGATCGGCTCCAGTGCGTCTGGCCTTCGGGCTTTTGCTTGAGCGTCTTGCGTACTACCGCAGCGCGTTGCGCATCGATCGATCCGCCGCTTACGGCCCGGGCGTGGCGCATCCTTTTCGATCCCCGTCAAGGCCGCGGGTCGCGTAGCGATCACGCCAACGCCCGGCTGTCTGACGCGTGATGCCCCAGCAGCTCGCCGATCTGCTTGTTCTCCAGCCCGTCGGCGGCCAGCAACACGATCGACGCACGCTGGGCCAACCGCACCGACACCCGCCGTCCCCGGCTGAGCCGTTCAAGTTCTTCACGCTGCTCATCGGTCAATACGATCGGGGTGGCTTGTCTCATCCCAACCCTACGCGCCAGATCAACCGAAGTTCTTGAATATCAGGCGGGGACCACTAGAGAGTCGGACTATCAGCCAACTGATCGTTTAAATTGCTTTAAGAGATTTGGGAATAAAACGCATTGGTTGAAGCTTTGTGTGAGGTCGAAGGCAGGGTGCGACATGATAGGCTTAGATCGATTCGTCCTCTGTAACCAACCACAGCGAGTAATATATGATCGCAAACCCCATTGCCTGGTACACCCACTGGCTTCATACCCGCTGGCCGGCGGGCACAGTGGAAAAACTTCCGGTCGTCCAAGAAGACGGATCGACCAATGTTCCGGGCTTTTACATTGTCGGTGACCTCACCGGGATTCCGCTGCTCAAGTTCTCGGCCGACACCGGCACCCGCGCGGTGAGGACCATCGCCGAGGATTCGGGGTTTGCCAAGCGATCGACGGCTGACCCCGCGGTCAGAGACCTCGCGATTATCGGCGGGGGGGTATCGGGTTTTGCCGCGGCCAAAGAAGCGAATAAAACCGGCATCACTTATGAACTGTTTGAAGCCGCGAAACCTTTTTCCACGATCGTGAACTTTCCTAAACAAAAACCCATCTTTACTTATCCGACGGAGATGACGCCGGCCGGTGATCTGCAATTTAACGAAAAGTCTGAGATCAAAGAGGGCCTGCTGGAAGACCTGCACGACCAGACGCTGCGTCAAGGGATTGAGCCCACCCGCACGCGCGTCGAGAAAGTAACGCGCAGCGGCGGGGTCTTCGAAGTGCACGTTGCCGACGGCGAGAACATCAAAGCCCACCGCGTGATCGTCGGGATCGGGCGTTCCGGTAATTTTCGCAAATTGGGGGTGCCCGGGGAAGCGCTCGACAAGGTTTATAACCGTCTGCACGATCCGAAAGACTACTGCGGGCAAGATATTCTTGTCGTGGGTGGCGGAGACAGTGCGATGGAGACCGCTATTGCATTGGCGAATTGCGGAAGCAAAGTCACCCTGTCGTATCGCAAGAAAGAATTCAATCGACCGAAAGCCGAGAACGTCGAAAAGCTCAAGCACTTATCGGAAAACCCCGGCAGTATCGTGGGCGTTGAGTCGCCCACCGGCGACCGTGTTTCCACCGCTTCGGGTGAGTTCATCGGCCGCCCCGAGCAAAGTGGGTCTATCCGGTTGTTAATGGGTTCTCATGTGCAGGAGATCAAAGAATCCGAGGTCATCGTTAGAGACGCGGAGGGCCAAAGCCAGACGGTCGCCAACGAGTCGGTTTTTTCCATGATTGGTCGCGAGCCGCCGCTGGATTTTTTCCGGAAATCCGGAGTCAAAGTCAGTGGTGATCGAGGCCTGATGTGGTGGGCCACCTTGCTCTTGATGATCAGTCTTTTCACATTCTTTTATCAGTGGAAGAAGCCGGGCACGTTTATACCTATCGCCGAAATCTTCCAAGAGCGGAATTGGTTCCCTTACAACTTAGCACCTTGGCTGGAATCGATCGGTAGTATTTTCAACGATCCTACGAATCCGATCGGCGTATTGAAACTTTCGGCCGCTGGATTGCCGGGTAAAGCTGGGGGCAGCCCGGGATTTTGGTTTTCGTTGCTTTATTGTTCACTCATCGTCATCTTTGGCTTTCGCCGGATCAAGCGGCGTAAAACGCCCTACGTCACGTGGCAGACCACCGCCCTGATGCTGATCCAGTGTGTCCCGCTGTTCGTGCTGCCGTATTTTCTTTTTCCCTGGTTGGGCCATTTGGGATGGTTTGATCAGGGATTTGGAAAAACTTTCGCCGATGCTCTCTTTCCGCCGGTTGAATACGACCCACACGGGCGGGAATATTGGCGAGCTTTTGGTTTGGTGCTGGCCTGGCCTTTATTTATTTGGAATGTGTTCACCAGCCAACCCATGTGGACTTGGTTGATCATTTCTGTGGTTCAAACTTTTCTGCTTATCCCCGCGGCGATCTATTTCTTTGGTAAAGGCATCTACTGCGGATGGATCTGTTCTTGCGGTGCTATGGCCGAGACGCTAGGCGACACGCATCGGCACAAGATGCCCCACGGCCCGATCTGGAACCGTCTGAACATGATCGGCCAAGTTTTTCTGCTCATTGCCTTGGTCCTGCTTGTGCTGCGGGTCGTGTCGTGGATGTCACCTGACGGAGTGGCGGGGACGGCTTACCACGCCATTCTCGGCCCGTCTAAATACGAACCCAACGCACTGCCGGGGCTCAACTACGCTTGGTTTGTTGATTTATTCTGGGCGGGCATCCTTGGCTTCGGGCTGTATTTTCACTTTTCCGGCCGCGTCTGGTGCCGGTTTGCCTGCCCCCTCGCGGCGCTGATGCATATCTACACCCGATTCTCGAGATTCGGGATCATCGCCGAAAAGAAGAAATGTATCTCCTGCAATGTTTGCACCAGCGTTTGCCACCAGGGCATCGATATCATGAGCTTTGCCAACAAGGGGATTCCGATGCAAGACCCCGAGTGCGTGCGCTGCTCGGCTTGTGTTCAGAGTTGTCCGACGGGAGTGTTGTCGTTCGGTCAGGTCGATAAAGATCACAATGTCATCGCTCGTGATCCGGCGTGGCTGGCAGCGTCGCCGGTCCGTATGGCCGAGCTCACCGTCAACGGCAAACAACCCCGAGATGATTAAGAGTGGAACGGTTGCACCATGAACGCCTTAGGTAATTGGATCAATAAATTTTCTCTGTCAACCGTGTGTATCACGACTACGTTATTGGTTGTCGGCAATACGGTCGTTGCGGAATCGGCTGCGGGCTTGACCCCGGCAGAGTATGTGCGTGAAATTGAAGATGCTCACCAAGCGGATCGCTACGACCAGCAATCGGCAATACAAGCCGAGGCGGTCATTGATTTCGGTTCTATGCGGCTCGAAACCACCATGATTTTTACCCCCTCAACGGGAATGGTCCGTTTAACCCTGGCCGACGGTACGGACATTATTTTTAACGGCCGCACTGCTTGGGTAAGTCCAGACACGGCCCAAGTGCCCGGACCTCCCGCCCGGTTCCATGTGTTGACTTGGCCGTATTTCGTCGCCGCCGCGTATAAACTCAACGATCCCGGCACCCACCTTGAGTCTGTACCCGACGTGCCTCTCCAAGGGGGCCGATCTCTACCCGGAGTCAGGGTGACTTTCGATCCTTCGGTTGGCGACACCCCGGACGACTGGTACGTCGCGGTGAAAGACCCCGAAACCGACCGGTTGACGGCCCTGGCATATATCGTGACTTTCGGCAAAGACAAGAACGAAGCCGAAGCCAAGCCCAGCATAATGCTGTACGACGATTTTATTGAGGTCGATGGCGTTCCGTTTGCAACCACTTGGACCTTTCACCATTGGGATGCAGTCGAGGGAATTACAGGAGAACCCAAAGGCAGTGCCATGCTTTCAAATATAAAGTTTGTTTCTGCGGATGAGAATACTTTTGCGGTACCCGAAGATGCAGTAGAGGCGAAAATACCGCTTAAAGAATGAACTCCCCTGTAGCAAATTAAAAAAGCCCACGCCAGCGCGGCGTGGGCTTTTTTTGATTCTAAGAGTATAGGCTAAAGTCAATCTTTGACTTCGTACTCAGCGTCGATGACCTCATCGCTATCGCCGTCGGAAGATTGGGAAGACGCCTCGTCTGATTTTGGATTGTCTGCTCCAGATTGCTGGGCGGATGCTTCGTAGATGGCTTTGCTGAGCTCTTGGGTTTCTGACTGGAGATTCTCCAAGGATTTTTTGATGGCGTCAGCATCTTCGCCCTTCAACTGTTCCTCAACATTAGAGATGGCCGACTCGATCTTGCCGCGGATGCCGGCATCGAGAGATTCGCCGTGGTCTTCGAGTTGCTTGCGCGTTTGATGGATCACCGCTTCGGCCTGATTCTTCAGGTCAACTAGTTCACGTTTGGCCTTGTCAGATTCAGCGTTGGCTTCGGCATCGGCTTTCATCTTGTCGATCTCGGCATCAGATAGCCCTGAGCTGCCTTTGATCTCGATGTTCTGAGTTTTGCCGGTGCCCTTGTCCGTCGCGGCTACGCTTAAAATGCCGTTGGCATCAAGGGCAAACTCGACTTCGATCTGTGGGGTGCCGCGGGGAGCGGGGGGGATTTCTGCGAGATTAAATTGACCCAACGTGCGGTTGTCTTTCGCAAACTCACGCTCACCTTGAAGGACATGGATGGTTACCTCACTTTGATTGTCCGACGCGGTCGAAAACGTTTCCTTTTTGCTTGTAGGAATCGTCGTGTTCTTTTCAATGAGCTTGGTCATGACGCCGCCCATGGTTTCGATGCCCAGGGAGAGAGGGGTCACGTCCAGCAGCAATACATCTTTTACGTCGCCCTGCAGCACGCCCCCTTGAATAGCGGCACCGAGCGCAACCACTTCATCGGGGTTAATGGATTTATTGGGTTCTTTACCAAAGATTTCCTGGGCGAGCTTCTGAACCCTCGGGATCCTGGTAGATCCACCGACCAACACGACTTCGTCGACGTCCCCCGCTTTGAGGCCCGCATCTTTGAGTGCCGTTTCACAAGGTTCGCGGAGCCGGTTAAACAGATCTTCACAGATCTGTTCAAACCTAGTTCTCGTGATTGAGATCATCAGGTGCTTGGGACCTTCGTTGGTGGCGGTGATGAATGGGAGATTAATGGTTGTTTCTTGCGCATTGGAGAGTTCCATTTTGGCCTTCTCCGCTGCTTCTTTCAAGCGCTGCAAAGCCATAGCATCATTTCGCAGATCGATGCCGTCGGATTTCTTAAACTCATCTGCCAGGTAATCGATCAAACGCTGATCCCAGTCGTCGCCACCCAGGTGTCCATCGCCTTTGGTGGCGAGGACTTCGAAGACGCCGTCGCCCACATCGAGAATGGAAACGTCGAACGTGCCGCCACCGAGGTCGAAGACCGCGATTTTTTCGTTGGTTTTTTTATCTAAGCCGTAGGCGAGTGCCGCGGCGGTGGGTTCGTTGATGATACGTTCCACCGAAAGACCCGCGATTTCGCCGGCTTCTTTCGTGGCTTGACGCTGAGCGTCGTTGAAGTACGCCGGCACGGTGATGACCGCTTTATCGACCTTTTCGCCGAGGTAGTCTTCCGCGGTTTTTTTTAGGTTTTGCAGCACCATCGCCGAGATTTCCTGCGGCGTGTATTTCTTGCCCTTGGCGTTGACTTTCACTAGGTCTTCGCTGTTGCCGACGACCTCGTAGGGAACCATTTTTTCTTCGCTTTCGACTTCGCGGTGGCGGCGGCCCATGAATCGCTTGATGGAGAAAACGGTGCCCTTGGGGTTGGTGATCTGTTGCTGGCGGGCGGGTTGGCCGACCAGTCGTTCGTCCTTGTCGGTGAAAGCCACGATCGAGGGGGTGGTGCGGTTGCCGGAGCTGTTGATGAGCACCTTGGGGCTGCCGGCTTCCATGACGGCGACCACGGAGTTGGTGGTGCCCAAGTCGATTCCAATGATTTTTGACATAATCTTTCCTTAATTAATTGAATTTGATGGCGATGATCAAACACAATTGACGCATCGCCGTAGACACATAGTCGCAATACAGATGCCATCTCGACCTTACGAGTTGTTCCAAATGGCGTGCAAACGCATATTTCTCCTGCCATGTCTAGGGCACGGCCCTCCAGTAGGCTGCCAATCTGACAACAGTCGTGAGGTGATGGGGCAGGGTCATTGATCCAAGCAGTCACGATTAACCTTGTTTCGCAAGGGTCGCTTGACGTGGCGGTAAGAAAAGTGCAGTATTTCCAGTGTAAAACCGATCTACGGGTATCCGTGTCGCGGTCGGCACCCGGTCTGGAAGCCTCGGTCACGGAGGACCCCAGCCAACTCGCACCCCCTCAGCTGCGGTGCCCTAGATTGAATCGCATTCCCCCTCACCCCCGCAAGGAAAGCAAACATGGCTAAGAAGAAAGTAACGAAAAAAGCTGCCGGCACGAAGAAGCCCCCCACGAAGAGTGAGGTATACGCCGCCGTCGCCGAAGCGACCGATCTGCCGAAAAAGAAGGTTACGGAAGTCATGGATGCCCTGACCGATGTCATGGCCACCAGTCTGAAGAAAAATGGTTCGTTTAGCCTCGTCGGTCTCGCCAAAATGACCGTGGTGAAGAAGCCCGCGGTTAAGGGCGGCAAGATGGTCCGCAATCCTTTCACCGGCGAAATGGTGCCGCAGAAGCCCAAGCCCGCCAGCAAAAATGTCCGAATCCGCCCCATGAAGGCGCTCAAGGACATGATCAACTAAGCAGCTGCGAAGCCTCGTCGTGACAACCGAAGACCCCCGGCGCATTCTGCTGCCGGGGGTCTGTTCATTGCTTTGCTCACCGAACACGGTTGATGTCGGTTAACCTAAACAAGACCCTTCACCGGATGTTCGCTTCCGGGTTTGCGAGGGCTCCGTGGCTCGTTTTCATGCTTTTACCGAATCGAACACAGCGGATGAAATTACCTACTCCCGAACCCACCTCTGCGACCATTACCCGGCACGATCATTTCATGTCGATCAATTACGGCCGTTACCCCGTAGTCATATCGTCGGGCAAGGGGGCTGACCTATGGGATGCGGACGGCAAGCGGTATCTTGACCTGTTTGCGGGATTTGGCGCACCGGTACTGGGCCACTGCCATCCCGAACTGGTGGACGCGGTGACGCAACAGGCCGAGCGGCTGTGGCACGTGGGAAATCTCTTTCACACCGAGCCGCAAACCCGCGCGGCCGAGGCGATCAGTCGCTTGGGTTTCGGGGGCAGGTCATTCTTTTGCCACAGCGGAGCCGATGCTAATGAATCCGCGATTAAGCTCGCGCGACTATACGGCAAGGCCCATCCGGGAAGCGCGGCCGGGGAGTTTGGTCGATACAAAATTGTTTCCTGCCTGCAAAGCTTTCACGGCCGATCGTTCGCCACGATGAACGCGACGGCAAATCCGAAGGTCCGCGAAGGCTTTGGGCCCCACCTGCCGGGGTACATCAATGTTGCTTACAACGATATTCAAGCGGTACGCTCGGCCATCGATGAAGAGACCGTCGCGATTCTTGCGGAGCCGATTCAAGGCGAGGGTGGCATCAATGTTCCTTCGCCAGACTACTTCCCGCAGCTGCGCCGCCTCTGCGACGAGCACGATGTGCTACTTATATGTGACGAAGTGTGGACCGGATGCGGACGCTGCGGAAAAACCTTCGCTTATCAAAACTGGCTAGGCGAGGGCCAGGGATCGCCGGACATCATGACCCTGGGCAAAGGGGTGGGGGGTGGTCTGGCGGTGGGGGTGATGTGTGCGAAGCCGGAGCTTGCCGAGTTGTACAACGCCAAGACTCAGGGCGGGGTAAAGCACGCGACTACACTGGGCGGCAACTGCCTGTCGATGGCGGTGACCGCAAAAATTTTCGAGATCATCGAGCGTGACGATCTCGCGGCACGTTCGGCCAAGTTGGGCGCGGCCGTACTCTATCGGTTGCGGGAACTTGCCCGAGCTCACTCTGCGGTAGTGGACGTTCGTGGTCACGGGCTGTTTATGGGGATACAACTTGACCCCAGCGCGGCCGAGGCATGGTTCGACTCTGCGGCCGACGTGGTACAGCGGTGCATGGATCGCGGCGTGCTGATCAACGCCACGGGCCGCAACGTCATCCGATTGGCCCCGCCCCTGACGATCGAAGAGCACCAGCTTGACGCGGGCATTCGTGTGCTGACGGAGGTCCTTACCGGAGCATGAATTCGACACGAACATGGTTAATTTTGCGGGGACTGGTTTGCGCCATATGCTTCGCGGCGGGGGGTTGCGGCGCATCACCCGAGCCGGCGGAAATCGACCGGGGATTGGTCTTCGTTGATCCGCCGCAAGACGTCATCGATGCCAATCGGGCGGCTTTGGATCAATCTTCGGTGCGCTGGCTCGTACGACGCCTACTGGTTCGCCTGGACCACCCCCTGGAACCGGTGTGGACACTCGCGGACGAGACGGTCCTGCCGGAGATTAGTCGGGCGGTTTGGAACGGCAACGGACTGCGAGTGGGCCGGCTTGACGCCTCGAAATATCTCGAGTTCGCGCAAACGATCGGCCAGACGGTCAATACCGATGACATGCAACTGCTGATAACCAAATATGCGGAGGTGCTGCGCCGTTCGCCGCCACTCGCTGCCGAATTTCTTGCCGATCTCACCGTTCCTCCCGCGGCGGTGCGGATTGAAAGTTTTACCAAGGGGCATCTGCAAATGTTGATGGAGGCTGCCGACAGGGGAAACGGGCAGATAGAAGTGGTGCTAACCCCGCAGCATCACCGCCCGCGGGCCAGCCTGCTTCCCCGCGGTTCGCACGAGAAGATACTGGACGGCCGGGTGTTCGATGAATTAAGCGTGAGCTTTCAGATCGGCATGGACCACACACTGCTGCTGGGCCTTTACCTTCCACCCCCGCCAGCCGAATTGACCCGGCCAGATGAAGCTGCAAACCTCGACGCTGATGCGGCTAACTCAAATCAGCCAAAACTTGGCCCTCAAAAACGCAACCATCCGGATGAGTTTGTATTCGAGCAGGCAAAGCAGTCCGCCGACCCGACGCTCAACCTCGGCCGGGGCTTGTTTACGACCGGACTCAAGGATCACAGTCTGCAGATTCTCTACCTGCTACGGCCGCTCCCGGTTAACTAAATACGGGTATCTCGCTCAAGCTCAAGCAGCGAGCGTTTCATACCTGTGACTGTTCCACGCGGCCGAGTCCCGCACGCCCAGACTTCGATAGATGCGACGGGTCGCGTCGGATTTGTTGAGCGTGTAAAAATGAATGCCGGCGACCTGATGGTCTAGCAGATCGCGACACTGTTCAGTTGCCCAGTGAATGCCCACGTCCTGGACGGCGGACTCGTCGTCTCCGCAACGCTGCAACGCCCGCAACAAAGGCGCGGGGTATCGGGAACCCGCGGCGAGCTCGGCCATGCGACGCATGCCCTTGGCTGAGGTGATGGGCATAATGCCCGCAATGATCGGCACGTTGATTCCGGCGAGCCGGCAGCGATCGCGAAAATCGTAAAAGTCGTGGTTGTCGAAGAATAGCTGGGTGCAGATGTAATCGGCGCCCGCGTCCACTTTCGCTTTGAGGTGATCCATCTCGAGCATGCGATTGGGGGTGGCGGGGTGTCCTTCGGGGAAACCCGCCACGCCGATACCGAACCCCCGCGGGTCGGGGTGGCCGGTAAACTCGCGGATAAACCGCACCAGATCGGCAGCGTGTTGAAAGTCGTCGTCCGCCTTGACATAGTTCGCCAAGTCGCGAGGGGGGTCACCGCCGAGGGCCAGTAGATTATGAATCCCCAGCTCGGCATAACGCGTCAGAATTTCGCGGATTTGGGAACGGCTGTGGCAGACGCAGGTCAGATGGGGCACGGTCGCAATGGTGGACTGGGTCTTGATCCGTTCCACGAGGTTGTGGGTCAATTCGCGGGTCGATCCGCCGGCGCCGTAGGTCACCGACACGAATGAAGGACGCAGCTGGGCGAGCTCGGCGATGGCGGCGTACAGCGCCTCGGCTGACGATTCGGTTTTCGGCGGGAAGAATTCAAACGACAGCGTCGTTGTATGGCGGGAAAAGATATCGCGAATGTGCATCGTCAGGCTCACGGGGGCGGATCACGAACCCTATCATCCGTTGATCCGGATGGAATGATAATGGGCTTCCGCCCATTGGTCGAATCCCGTTGGTTTTGGAGCGTTTTAAGTTTTGCTAGGCTAAATCCATGATCGTCGATCTCATTATCCCCGCCCGCAACGAAGAAGCCAATCTGCCGGCACTCATCGCGGCGCTGGACCCGATCTATCGGGCGGGACTGCTGCGGCGGGTGGTGCTGGCGGATAACGGATCGACCGATGCGACGGCCGGTTTGGCGACGGCGGGGGGGTTCGAGGTGGTTTACGAGGCGCAGCCGGGCTACGGAGCTGCGTGCCTGGCGGGACTGGCGTCGCTGCGGGATGATCCGCCCGAAGCGGTGGCATTTATGGATGCCGACTTGGCGGATAACCCTGAGCAGTTGGCGCAGCTGATCCGACCCCTCCGCGAGGGGCGGGCGGATCTGGTGCTCGGGCAACGGCAAAAACTCGCGGAGCCGGGAGCGCTGGACCCGCATCAGCGATTCGGAAACTGGTTAGCGGTATCGCTGCTGCGGGTGATTACCGGCCGGGCGTACCGCGATCTCGGGCCGATGCGGGTGGTTCGTTGGCGGAGTCTGGAGCGACTGGCGATGGCCGACCAGACCTGGGGGTGGACGGTCGAAATGCAGTACAAAGCGGTCCAATTTGGCCTGCGGATCGTTGAGATCGACGTGCCTTACCGCAAACGCCACGCGGGGGTCAGCAAGATTTCCGGATCGTTGGTCGGCAGCTTCCGGGCGGGGACCAAGATCATCGCCACGCTGGGACAGCTGTGGTGGACCACGCCCCGCCGCCGGCCAAGCCCGGACATGGTGCGGGAGAATTAATCAGGCCGCTTCGTTTTCAAAGAGCGCGGAGAGGGCCAGCGTGTCCTGATCGTCGCCGCGGATCGGCCGCCAGTGCGCGACCTGAATTTCCCCCGCCTGCCAGGTGAGCATGACTTGTCGGCCGTTCACGGTGGCGGGAAATTCGACCCGGCCCAACTCAAAATCACGGAGTTCGCCGCCGGTTTCGTGGAGTTCATCGACCAGGTAGCCCAGGCGGTCCATGGAGGTTTCGTATTCGCTTTCGGTCAAGTTGCGCAGCGAACCGTCGTCGAGGTGTTCGAGCTCGTGACGCAACTCAACCACTTGCTCGTAAGCAAGCTGAATGTCCTGGACCACCCGAGAAACGTAGGGCAGCGACCGGTTGGCTTGATCGAGGCTGAAACGAGCTCGCTGATGAGGCAGCGGATCGACGGCGGGGAGAAACGTGGGGTCGAGCATGTTCGATCTCGGCAGGATGCGGGAGACGACCGATAGAGGTCATCACCACCATCGGTCGCCGAAGCCGAGCCGGACCAAAAACAAGACAAACGGTTATCGGAGCCAAGGTCGTCTCGATGCGAGAATAGACACGTTGCCTTTTGTTGCCTTTCAATCGGCAGATCATTGAGAGGATTTTCGAATCCTCGCCGCGGCCGTATCAACGCGTCGCGTCCCGGTTGGTCCGTCGCTGATTGAACATTTCACGCATGAGTTGGTTCATCTGAGCGTCGCCGTTGGCCATGCGATCGCTGATGTGGTCGCGCATGCGTTCGGCCCGTTCGGCTTTTTCTTCGTCGGTCCGCTCGGGACGATCCGGCCGTTCGCCCCCGTCGGGCCGCTCGCCGCCCTGGGGCCGCTCGCCGTCGCCCCCGCCGCGGCGACCCCAGGGCATTTCGACCTGGCCTTCCCCCTGGGCGGCGGTGACGACCATCTCCCGCATCATGACCATCTGGGCTTCACGCATGGTTTGACGCAGTTGGTCGTCGCTCTCACGAAGCTCGCGACGCTGATCGCGATCCAGCGAGCCGTATTGCTCCCGGATGACGTCGAGGTACGGCCGTTTCTGGGCTTTGCTGAGTCGGGTAAACCGCGGTGATTCCACCATCGCCCGGGCCTGGTCGATCGTGGTCGGCATGGCGGGGGGGGTGAAGTACCACCCGGCACCCAGCCCGGCCGCCAGCAAGATAATCCCGCCCATAGCGGTCAGGAAAACTTTCAGACGCCGGCGGCGCTGTTGTTTTGCCACGTCGACTTCTGAGACTTGAAACGAGGACTTTTTCATGGGGGTCTGGCCTGAAAAAAGGGTTATGAGTGTGTGATAACTGCATCGAAACAAATTTACCGAACCACGATGTCCACGTGACCGTCGGCAAACAGGATATTGCGTTTGAAATGCCGCTTGGCGACATTCAGCGTGCCCCCGGCCTCGAGGGCAAAATCGGTGCCGCCCTCCTCGCCGTCGAAATCGCTGAGGATTTCGATCTGCGACTCGTTCCAGTTCAGCCGCTGAATGAATCGGCGGTCGAGGATATCCGCCAGCGTGGTCCCCGCCACCGACGGACTGTAGGCGTAACTGATGCCCGTCAAAGGGTAGATCGTGTCGTCATCCGGGCAGCGGTAAACCGCGTTGGTTTCCGGCGGGGTGCCGATGGCCAGATAAGGTTTCATCGGCACGTACAACGGCGGATCCGTGTCGTTAAAGGCGGCGAAGGGCAGCGGGATCGGCCGGGCGGGGGGGTAGAGGTCGTCGCTGTCGTTGGTGTAAAGCGACACCGCGATACCCAATTGCCGAAGGTTGCTGGAGCAGGTGACCCGCTGGGCGGACTGACGGGCTCCGGCGAGCACCGGCAACAGGATGCCGATCAGCAAGGCGATGATGGAGATGACCACCAGTAATTCAATCAGGCTGAATCCGTGGTGGCGGGGGGGTGGCATGGGCATGGTGGATTTCGCCAGGGAGAAGAGCGGTTAAAGGCATCGGCCGAGATCGGCCACCCCGGCACAACGATAGCCCCGCTAAGTTATTGCAGAGCCGCTGGCTCAAACTTCATGACCAGATCAAACATCTCCGTAGCCGGCGCAGAAGATCTCAGCCCCTCGGCCACGCCGCGGTCTTTAATCATCGCCAGCTTCAGCGTGTCGCACCGCAGCCGGGCGTCGAAATTGCTTTCCACCGCCCGGCCCATGCCTTCCAAAACCACCAGGTCGACCCCCGCCTCGGTCACCGCGTCGGCCAGTTCGCGACTCACCCGCGACAGATCGATCAGCGGGGCGTGGTTCCCACTGGACACGAGCTTGAGCCGACCGTCAGACAAGGCCTGGCCAATAACCGCATCAAATTGGCTGACCGCCTGGACCAATAGTTTGAGCTCATCGTGGGTCACGTCATTGAGCGAAGGGGTCGTATTGGCGGTCAGAATCACGCAGGTACCGCGTTTAAGCAGCTCGCGGGCAAACGGCAGCATGCCCAGCGTCACGTCAGGGCCGGCGTTATCGACAAATAACACTGCCGCCCGGTGCGGCAAGGCGTGAGACGGCCCCCGCCGGGCAAGCCAAGCGTCCAAAGCGTCAAACCGCCACGGCCGAGGCTTGAGCTGTTGCCTTACGGCGTGAAAATCCACACGCTCATTCGAAAACATCGCGACAGTTTCGGTGGCGCCGAGGTCGTAGATGTTCCCGGCAAAGACGCCCTCAATCACCGCAATCTGGCGTTCGTGATCCGGCAGGGCGTCGAGTTCGCCCAGCAAAGCCGGAAGCAGCGCCAGGGCGTGCTCGGTGTCTCGCTGTTTGGCCAGGCGATACGGATCGGCGATCCCCGCATCTCGCAGCACCTGCTCACGCTGGGTACAGAGGGTCAATATGTCTAGCCGGGGTTCAGGCTCCGATGACTCCGCGCGGGAGGGCTGAAGTTGATCCAGGTAACCCATGAACGCGGCATCAGCCTGCCGCACCGACGCGTCGACCCGCTTGGTAGACACGCCCCGATCCTCCGCTTCTTCGCGATAGGCCTGCAACAGCGAGGGAAAATGACGCCGAAACAGGTCCAGCCAATATTCCCGCCGCTCGTCCCGGACGCTCAGGTCCCAAAGACAGGGGCGATAGCTCACCGCATCGGTCAACAGGGGGAAAGGCACCAGGTTCGGCCACGTCATTCATATCGTTCTCTGGGTACCGCGACATATCAAAGTGCGGCAAAATTTCGGAGCATTTGCAGCCCCACTTTTTGGGATTTTTCGGGGTGAAACTGCATGGCCCAGATATTTTGGTGATGCATCGCGGCACAAAAAAGGTGCCCGTACTCAGCGGTCGCCGCCACGGCACGCTCGTCGTCCGGTCGGCAAAAGTAGCCGTGCACAAAATAGGCGTGAAAATCTCCGGGTTGCTGCTGCACCCCCCGGAACAGCGGGCTCCCGCTCACCGCCTTCAAACGGTTCCACCCCATGTGCGGCACCTTCAACCGTGGTCGGCCCGGCCCCTGGTCTTCCCGAAAACGAACGACCTGTCCCGGAATCAGACCGAGGCCCGCGATGACTTCACCGTCCTCCGCATCTTCGGTCGAAGCGCTCAGCAAAAGCTGCATGCCGAGACAGATGCCCAGCAGCGGTTTGCCCGTGGCCGCAAAGTCTTTGACGGCGGCGGCCAGCTTGCGCTCGGAGAGTTGGGCGATACCGTCGGCGAAGTTGCCGACACCCGGCAGAACAATTTTCTCGCAGCCCACCATGTCGCCGGGGTCGCTTAAAATCACCACCCGAGGGGCATCGACGGCCTCGAATGCTTTTTGCACCGAACGCAGATTGCCCATGCCGTAGTCGAGGATGCCAATCATGATCAGGCTCGGGCCGGGGGTCAGTCGTCGCCCAGGAGGACGACGATTTCGACCCGGCGGCTCATTTCCTTGGTTTCCCGTGACTTTTGGGAACCAAAACCCGCGGCGTACATGAGCTCGGGCTCGATACCGCGTTCGTCGAGATAGCGGTAGACCGCGGCCGAGCGTTCCATGCTGAGTTGCAGATTGTCCTGCCAGCTCGACTTCCGAATCGGATCGGTGTCGGTGTAGCCTTCGACCCGCACGCGTCGGCCGGGATACTCGGCCTGAATAATGGCGGCGATTTCAGCGAGCGTTTGCTTGCTACCCGAGGAAAGTTCGACTTTACCGGGGGCAAACAGCAGGTCGCCGGGTACGCTCACCGAGATCGAGTTGGCCCCGATGGTGGTTTCCACGTCCGCAACGTTGGCGAAGGGGTCGATCGTGATGATCTGGGGCCCGCCCGCGACATGTCGGTCCGCAGCGTCTGGTTTTCCATGTTTAAGGCGTCGTTGGCGCGTCGCAGTTCGTCGATGAGGTCCTGCGCGTCTTTGTTCTGTTGAAACAGGGCATCACGCTCGTCACGCAACCGCTGGACTTCGGGCCCGCAGCCGGTCATGACGACCGCGATTAAAACCAACCCTGCCGCCGCCGTACGCATTCCTAGACCCATCATGTTGCTGTTCCCTGCTCGTGGTTAAACGGTGATCCAAATCGTTTGGGTTGGCCGGGGTCCGAGGGTCCCTGCCGAGCGAACACCATAACAAACCGCCGCCGTACTCACCAATAGGGACGGCGGGCGGCCGCCGCCTCGAGACGTGACGACGAGCTACGCTCGCGATTTGATTAGCACGAATACCGACGGATCAGGACCGGATGAAAAGGGCCTGCCAGATCGTTGTTCGCCACACCATCACCACCACGGCCGCGGCACACAGGTAGGGGCCGTAGGGAATCACCCGCACTTTGCCCTTGACCAGTGCCGCCACCCCCGCCATCAGTACCGCCGCGATGATCCCGAAAAACGGTGCGATAAAGAAAGCCAGGATGACGTCCCGCCAGCCGATGACCGCCCCGACCGCCGCCATGAGGTGGACATCGCCCAGCCCCATGGCCTCCTTACCGAAGCCCAGCGTGCCCAGGATGCGGGTGGCCCAGACGATCCCGCCGCCGACGAGGTAGCCCGTCAGCACGCCGCCGAGCACGTGGAAAAACGGGGCGTCGGCAAACAAAACCTGGGATTCCGCCCGGCCGCCTCCGACCGCGTAACCGATCAGCGCACCCAGGAGGGGACCGGCCACGAATAAAAGTTCTTTCCCCATCTCCCGACGCGGGTGCGGATGCACCAGGATTAGATTCGGATCATCCGGGTCCGCACCCTCCGGCAACTCGACCTCCTGATCAAAGCTTAGCGGCAGCACCTTCAATCTCAGCAAAAGCACCGATAAACACAGGCCGATCGCTCCGCCCACCGCCGCGCACGTGGCGGGCTTGTTCACATAAGGCACCAACTGGTCCCAAGCTTTCCCCCCTTCGGCAAGCTCCAATAAGCTGGCCGGCACCCAGCCCACACCCACCGCCAACGGCAGCCCCACCATCGCCACCGCCGAGGCGAGCCACGGCAGGCTCAGGGGGATGATGTAAAGCTTCGCGTCGATCATCGTCGCCGCCACCATGCACGCCACCAGCACCAGATGCACCGCCAGCACCGGCCAAGTCAACCCGATCCCCGCATCGGCAAACACCTCCCGCAAGTCCGTAAAGTAGTACACCCACGTTAACCCGCCGAACAGCCCCGCCGTCGCCGCCTCGACCAGCGGGTACTGCACGCTGATCTTCATCCGGCAGGTTCGGCAACGCCCCCGCAACCACAACCAGCCCAGCACCGGAACATTGTCGTAGGCCGCCAGCTTCGTCTCGCAGCCCGGACAACGCGACGGCGGCGACACCACGCTGATCCCCGCCGGCAGCCGGTAAATCACCACGTTCAGAAAACTGCCGACGCAGGCCCCCCACACCGTCACCAAGATCAGAGTGAACCATTCAAGCGGCATGAAGCATCCTTAATCTTCCCGTTGTCTTCCGCGGCAAGCGTCAATCCCTGCCCGACCGCATCTCTTCGCCACGGCGGCGCCTCAATCGGCTTCGGATAGGTCCGGGCCGCCCTGAGCATCGGCTTCACCCTCGCCGCTCAACTCGCTGATTTTCCGCTCGGCCGCGTCCAAAATCGACCGACATCGGCGGATCAACGCGGTCCCCTCCTCGTATCGGCGAAGCGCTTCCTCCAGCCCCACCTCCCCCGATTCGATCTGGTCGATCATCGTTTCCAATTGCTCCAATGAAGCTTCAAAACTTGGCGTCGGCGTAGGTTTCATGGCCAGATTATGGCGAAAACCGATCTGGCCGTCGGGCGTGTCATTCAAACAGCGTGGGACCGTCGGGAGGACCTTTGGCCTTAGGGGTTTTTTTTCGTTTCGATCGTGTTCGAGAGTTGGGTTCGCCGGGCTTGGTTCCGACCACCGATTGCACCTCGCCGTCGCTCAATTCTGTAAGCAATCGTTCTCCAGGCTTGGCTTGATTGACCGAGCGAAGCAGCCGGCCGTCGGCCGAGCGGGTGATTGAATAGCCCCGCTGCAGCACCCGCGTCGGCGAGACCGCGTCCAGCGTCCTGGCGAGCGCGTCCAGACGACGTTGCGACGTTTTCAGCCGCCGCCCCGGACCCGCGTGCAAGCGATCGGCGATACCGTCCAGCCGATCCTCAGCCCGGGCCACCAGCCTCTCCGGCTGACGAAACAACGTAAACCTGGCCGCCGCCTCCACCCGTGTCCGGCAGTGCTCGGCCAGGCGGGCCAGCGCCAGCTCCAGCCGACGCTGGCCTTGGTCGATTTGCTCGGCCAACACCGCCCGGTCCGGGATCAGCGTCATCGCCGCCTGGGTCGGGGTAGCGCATCGCACGTCGGCGACCAGTTCCGCGACGGTGGTGTCCGTCTCGTGGCCGATCGCCGCGACCACCGGCAGCGAGCAAGCGTAAATCGCATCCGCGACCACGCGTTCGTTAAACGCCCAGAGGTCCTCGATGCTCCCGCCCCCGCGGGTCAGCAGGATGGCCTCGATCCCCATTGCCGTGCCCTCCCGTGACAGTTTTTTCAAAGCCCCGGCGATTTGACCGGCCGCCGCGTCGCCCTGCACACGAACATCCACGAGCACCAGTTCGCAACCCGCCCACCGCCGGGTGGCGGTGTCGATCACGTCCTGCAACGCCGCGGCACTGCGCGAGGTCACCACCGCGATCCGCCGGGGCACGGCGGGCAGCCGCTTTTTCCGCTCAATGGCGAAATAGCCCAGCTCCCGCAGCTCTTCCATCATCGCCCGCAGCGCAAGCTCCCGGGCCCCTTCGCCCACGGGCTCAAGCTTGTCGACATACAACTGCACGCTGCCCTGGGCGTCGTAAAAATCAACCCGCCCGGTGGCTACGACTTCCTGCCCGTCGCGGACCGGGAAGCCCACTCGCCGCGCGGACGAGGCGAACATCACCGCGCGGAACGAGGCGGCGTCGTCCTTAAGGCTGAAAAACCAGTGGTTGCGGTCCGAGAGGTTGGAGATTTCTCCGACCACCCGCACTTTCGACGGCAGCCCCCGGCTGAGCACGCCCTTGATCGCCGCGGCGAGATCCGCGACCGACCATGGCCCATCGCCTGAGGTTTCCGCAGCGTCCGCCGCCGCCATCCGTTGAGAAAAAATCGACATGCCGTCAGTGTAAACCACCCGACATCAGCCCCGCTCCGGCTTGGTCTGGGGCGTGAGATAAAACCGCTGCACCTCAATCTCAAACGCTTCCCCCGCATCGCTTTCCATCCCGTAGCGCCCCTGCATGGTACCCCACGGCGTTTCCAGCACGGTCTGACTGATGTATTTAAACGCCCGGCCCGGCTCCAGATAGGGCTGCTCGCCCACGACCCCCTTGCCGTCAATTTCTTTGACTTTGCCGTTGCCATCGACGATTTCCCATTGTCGTCGCATCAGCCGGGCGGGCCGATCGCTTTCGTTTAGGATCACCACGCGGTAGCCAAATACAAACCGACGGTCATCGGGCTCAGAGTCACCGGGCCGGTAAAAAGCCGTAGCCCCGACGCGGAAACCGCGGGTCGTGATGTCGGACATGGCGGGCACGGGCATGGCGGGGCGGTTCCGAAAAAATGGTGGGGCGGCAGCAGCAAGGACTCAGCGCTGGCGACGCTGATTTTCCGTAGGTAATGATACGGACCCCGACCCCGGAAAGCTTTCTCAACCACGAAAAATCGACCCCAGCCCCCCCACGCCTTCACCCCCCCGACCCTACGCCCTCGCCCCGCCTAGACTGACTCCAAGATGGTGGGCACCCGCGCCAAACTCGACGCCTTGCTGAAAAAAGCCCGGGCCCTGCCCAAGGTGCCGGGTGTGTATCTGATGAAAGATACGGCGGGCGTGGTGATATACGTCGGCAAAGCCTCCCGGCTGCCCGATCGGGTGTCGTCCTACTTCGTGCCGTCCGCGGGAAATTCCGGCGGGCTGGGACCCAAGAAACTTCCCATGCTTAGCCTAATCGACGACTTCGATGTCATTGAATGCGAAGGCGAATGGGAAGCTCTGCTCACCGAAAACCGGCTGATCAAAGACATCCATCCGCGCTTCAATGCCCGGCTGATCGATGACAAAACCTTCCCGTATCTGGCCGTCACCGTCCGCGACGATTTCCCCGGCGTCTTTATCACCCGCAACCCCAATGGCGATGAATTTAAAGGCGCCAAAGTCTTCGGCCCTTTCACCAGCGTCTACGCCCTGCGCGAATCAGTCCAGATCCTGCAGCGGGTCTTTAAGTTCCGTACCTGCTCCCTGGACATCCGAGAAGACGACGAGAAGCGGGCATTTTTTCGACCTTGCCTGCTGTACCCCATCAAGCAATGCACCGCGCCCTGCGGCGCCAAGATCAGTAAGGAAGCCTACCGGGCGGACATCGACCGCTTCATCCGCTTCCTGGAATCAAAGCGCTCGGTCATGCTTCGTGAGATGCGTAAAGAGATGGAGCAAGCCTCGAAAGCGATGGACTACGAACAGGCCGCCGTCCTCCGTGACCAGATCAATGCCATCGAAAAGCTCGACGACCGCGGCAGCCGCAAACAGAACTGGCAGCCCGAGTCCGAGAGCTTTTACGCGGACCCGGCCAAGAGTCTCGAATCACTCCGCAAGACGCTGGGCCTGGACAAGCCGATCCGCTGTCTGGAATGTATCGATATCGCCCATCTGCAGGGCGGCGAAACCGTGGGCAGCAAAGTTTGTTTTGTCGACGGTCGGCCGCTCAAAAACGAGTACCGCCGGTACAAGATCAAGACCGTCAAGGGCGGCAACGACGACTACGCCAGCATCCGCGAAGTCGTCAGCCGCCGTTACCGCGACGCCGGCCAAGGTCACGAACTCTATCCGGACGTGATCGTTATTGACGGCGGCCTGGGCCAGCTCCACGCCGCCGAGCAAGCCTTCGAAGACCTCGACATCAAACCCCCCATGGTCATCTCATTGGCTAAAAAGGAAGAGCTGATTTACGTGCAGGCCAAGGCTGAGCCCCTTCGCCTGAGCCGGAACAACTTAGGCCTCAAACTCTGCCAGGCCGCCCGGGACGAAGCCCACCGCTTCGCCCAGCACTACCACCACATCCTCCGGCGTAAAAAAGTCATCGGAAAGTAGATGTTGACGATACCACGGCGGCTTGCGGCTTTCGAGCACCCATCGCGAGGGCCGTCAAAATGCCGCATCGATGGTCTAAGATGATGGCATGCCGCAGGATTCGCGCATTCTTATTTTGTCGGACACCCATATGCACCAGCCCGGCCGGGGGGCGGGGAGTATCGAAGCGCTGCGGCCGTTATGGGATGGCATGGACCGGGTGATCTTCAACGGCGACACCGCGGAGACCCGCGCAAAATAACGCGGGACGCCGCGACCCGTCGCGTCGATGAGCTCCGCCGTGCCGCGGAGGCCGATGGCATCGAGCTGGCCCTAATCGCGGGCAATCACGATCCGGTGGTCTCCGAGCACGACTGGTTGACTTTGGCCGATGATCGCATCGTGCTGACCCATGGCGATCTGCTGCACCCCGCCATTGCCCCGTGGTCCGATGAAGACGGCGTCCTGCGTCGGCTTCGCGATCAGGAAGTCGGGCGAACTCTGGACCGTCAAAATGAAAGTCCGCTGGACCTTTCGCTGGAAGAACAAGCCGAGGCAACGAAACGCGCCGCCGCCCGGCACTGGCGGCTCGAACGTCAGCAAGATTATGAGCAGCGCAACCGCAGTTGGCTGGGCCGCCGCGTTCGCCAAGCCCGCACGCTCGGAAAGGTGCTGTACTACTGGACCGAGATGCCCCGCCGGGCCCAGCGGTTTGCGGACCAGCATTTTCCCCAATCGCGTTTCTTTATCTTCGGCCACATCCACCGTCCGGGCGTGTGGATCGACCCCCACCCCGCCTTCGGCGACACCGAAGGATTGGACTCTGCCCAGCGGGTCGTGATCAACACCGGCTCGTTTCATCAGCCCTGCCGCCCCCGGGCCGTGACGATCGATGCCGAGGGCGTGGCGTACTGGAAAATCAAACCCGACACAAAAAACGGCCACCGCCTGGCGGGCCGTCCTGCCCGCCGCTTTGACCTTAGGGGCCAGGAATTAGAGTTATAGCTCGCCGTGTCCGCCGGGGTTATACCCTTTCCGAGGCGAATCGACGGCAGGATCCCGTCGATAGGAGGGGAGCATGTCCGCCGCCGGCCGAATCGTCATCCTCTCCGACACCCACCTGTCCACTCCCGGGCGCGGGGCCGCTTCTGCCCATGCCCTGCGACCCCTCTGGCAGGGGGCGCAAGAGTTGATCCTCAACGGCGACGTCGCGGAGATCGCCGACGAAAAACTCCGCGTCCCCGCCGCGCGTCAGGTCGTTAGACTGCTCGAGTTGGCGGAGGCCGACGGCGTCAAGGTCACGCTGATCTCCGGCAATCACGACCCGCTGATCACCGATCGGCGTTACCTGCGGCTTGCGGAGCGTGAAATCTTTGTGACCCACGGCGATATCCTCCATCCCGCCATCTCCCCGTGGACCGAACACGCCAAGCAGTTGCAACGCCTTCACGCCGACGCCGTCCTCTCGCTGGACCCCGGCAAAGCCCGCGACATGGACCACCAACTCGCCGCCTGCCAACACGCTTCGTCCCTGCAATGGGACCATTTCGTTACCCGGCCGGGTGGCGCGTCCGCTCATTCGGCGACCGCTCATCCCCGCCTGCGGCAGCTGCGCTGGCGCGTCGCCCAGGCAACCAAGCTGGCCAAAGCGCTTTATTACTGGCACACCATTCCTCGCCGGGCCATGGGTTTTGCCCGGCGGTTTGCCCCCGAGTCGCGTTTCTTTGTTTTTGGCCACATTCACCGTGCCGGGATCTGGATCGACCGCTCGCCGGGTAGCCCCGCGGGAGGCCGCCTGATCATCAACACCGGAGCGTACCAAACGCCGCGCAACCCGCGGGCGGTCATCATCGAAGGCCATCGTCTCGCGGTACACCGGGTGCAGTACGACCCCGCTGGCCACCGATTGAGTCGCCTACCCCTGCGCACCTGCACCCTGCAACACGAAGCCATTGCCGCGCGGCTCGATCCCGGTGATAGCGATGCATCGCTCACCGCCGCGGCTTGAGATGCTTCCACCCGACCGGCAGTCATCGCCCGACGGGTATACTTCGCCGATGACCGGCCACCCCGACCCGAACCCAAACGACGTTGACCCCGCCGGCACCACAGAATCCGCTGAGGCGACCACGTGGTACGACGCGGGCCTCCGCTTTACCTGTACCCAGTGCGGCGACTGCTGCACCGGCGGCCCGGGTTACGTGTGGTTTGATGACGATGAAGGCCGGGCCATGGCCGAGCATCTGGGTGTCGATCTTCATGAATTTTACCAGCGCTACGCCAAACGAAAAATCGGCCGGTGGACGCTCGAAGAAACCCGCATCAAGCGCGGTCAATACGACTGTGTTTTCTTGAAAAGGGATGAACGGGGCCGGGGCAAATGCAGCATCTACCACGTCCGCCCCACGCAATGCCGAACGTGGCCGTTCTGGGCGTCAAATCTCAAAACGCCCCGCGCCTGGGCCGCCGCCGCCGAGGGCTGTCCGGGTATGACGCTGCCCGAAAGCCAGGCGGGCAACTTTGTGCCGATCGAAAACATCCGCGTCCAACTCGCCAAAAATCCGCCGGGTCTCTAACGGCTGCCGTCATGCGTCACGCCCAACTCCACGACGACTCGAATCATTGGCTCACCTGGCGTGAGCAATCGGCGTTGCCGGAAGTGGACCATGCCCTCCGCGAACTTTACGCCGAGCTTGACGCCGCCGTCGCGGCCCGCGGTCCCACCTGCTGGAGCAGCGGCAAGTGCTGCGACTTCGACCGCTTCGGCCACCGACTCTACGTCACCGGTCTCGAGATCGCCTGGTTCTTACAAAACGTCCCCCTCGAAACTACACCACCGGTTTTTTCCTCCGCACCAGCAGACCAGACGGCGGAGGTCACGACAACCAATTTGCACTTGCCTCAGTTCGCCGAGCGACCCGGAGCTTGCCCGTATCAGATCAGCAAGCTGTGCAGCACACACACGATCCGCCCTCTGGGTTGCCGTGTGTTCTTTTGTCAGCAGGGCACCGAGGTGTGGCAACAAGAGCTTTACGAAGATTTCCTGCGACGCCTTCAGCGGCTGCATGATGAGCACGAGATTGAGTACCGGTACCTCGACTGGATCGCCGGGCTCGAAGCGGCCACCCCGCATCACATCTGATTGCAAGTCGAAGGTCTGCCGTCATCCTGAAAGTTGGTTTTTCTCTGCGTGGCCGGCGTTGGTATCACAGATCCCATAATTCGAGCAGTTGTGCGGGCTGATCGATAATCCGCTGAGCCCCCGCCGCTTTTAATTCAGTTCGATCCCTAAATCCCCAGGTGACGCCGACGGTGAAAAAGCCTGCCGCTCGGCCGGTCAGCATATCCACGTCCGTATCGCCGACGTAGACCCACCGCTCCGCGGGCACCCCCACTTCCGCCGCGATCTCCTCCGCCGCGGCCGGGTCGGGCTTGACGGCGTAGCCCCGGCGGTGCCCCCGGACCGCGGCAAAATCCCACCGGCCGAAAACCTGCCGCATCATGTCCACGGCGGCCTCGTCGGGCTTGTTGCTCATGACCGCGGTGCAGATGCCTCGTCGTTTGAGCTCATCCAGCAACGCACCGATCCCGGGGTAGGGTGCCGTGTGGTCGTAGCGGTGGGTGGCGTAGTATTCATGAAACGCCCGGACGGCCCGGGCCACCTCGTCTTCATCGGCCCGGCCCAGCCCGTCGCGAATCAGCCGCTCCAGCCCCTGCCCGGCCAAGGTACGAAAGTCGGCGACCGCCCTTGGCTGCCGCCCGACGGCGGCGTAGGCGTGGTTGCCCGCTGCCGCAATATCCGCCAGCGTATCGGCCAAAGTCCCGTCGAGATCGAACATGACCGCGTTGTATCCCATGGGCCAAGTGTACCGACCGTGGGATCGGCGTTGCGGTCGATTAAAATTTATGTTCTGATTTGATCGGACATTGGATCATACGCTCAGTCTTCACTATGCCGAGTTTGGAGTAAGCATGGCTCAAGCAAACACCGCCCCTCCGCTCTCGGCCGAAGAAACCGCCGCGATCACGCGATCCCTCGCGGCCGTGCCGTCCGGATCGTTCGTGCTCACCGCCCAGCACGAGGACCGCAGGGCCGGCATGCTGGTTCGCTGGGTGCAGCAGGTCTGTGCGACCCCCCCCATGCTCAGCGTCGCGGTGGCCAAAGGCAAGTCGATCATGCCCTTGATCAGCGAATCCCGGAAGTTTGCCCTTTGCCAACTCGGTGAAGACGATCGTTTGCTGTTACGCAAATTCGCGCAAGATTCCGAACCCGGCGACGATCCGTTTCTTGGTGCTGAACTCCGTCCCAGCCGTCTGGGCAGCGTGCCGATCATGAAAGGGTCACTCGCTTATTTTGAATGCGAGCTATCGTGCCATATGGATGTTGAAGGCGACCACGACCTCTTTGTCGGCCGCGTCCACTCGGCCCACGTCGGTGCCGGCACCCCCCGCGTCCATTTTGATCTCGGGGATGACGCCGGCAAGTGAAGGTTAACCGATCTCTGAGACCTCATTTCACTGCCTTCATCGACCTGCCCCCGCCTCGCTCACGCGGCGGCGATACCATGAACCCATGACCACTTCGACGCTGCCCTCCCAAATCGATGATCCGACCAACGCCCGGATTCTGTCGTTTTCCGAAGACCAGGTGCAGGGCTTTGATCGCTACCCGTTCCGCCTGATTGCCCAGGCCGCAGAGTTGTCTTTAGATACGGTTCTGGATCGCATCCGTGCAATGTTGCAAGCCGGCACGATCCGACGGGTCCGCCAAACCCTGATGGCGACCAGCCTTGCCCCCGGGGCGTTGATCGCCTGGCGTGTCCCACCCAAGCGACTCACCGCCGCCTTCGATTTTATGTTTCAACGCGACCCCTTCTCCGGCCACGTGGTGCTCCGCACCACCGACAAAGAAACGCCCGGCAGCCAGTACAAGCTCTGGACCACGCTGAAGGTGCCTCGCCCCTACAGCATGGAAAAACATTGCGCCTACCTCTGCGAACAAACCGGGGCCGAGGCGTATCGGCTCCTGCCGGCCAAAAAACTCTTTGCCCTGGGCGTCGGCCACGTCCGTCGCCGCGACCTGCAACCCGGTGCCCGCACCGACGAGCCCGGGCGGGTGCTGGACACGAAACTGATCGACCTCGACGACCGCCAGTGGCGCGTCCTCATGGCTCTCAAACGCGAACTCGCGCCCTACGAGATACAAGAAGACCCCTGGGTTGCCCGGGCGCAGGAAGCGGGCGAGACCATCGATGAGTTTTGCGCGGTGGCCCAGGTGCTTAACGAGCAACGTGTGATCGGCCGCTTCAGCACCTTTCTCGAGCACGTCAAAAAACATCAGGACGGCCAACGTGTCACCAAATTCAACGCCTTGTTTCATTGGAAAGTCCCCGCCGGGCAGGAGCTCGCCGCGGGCCAGGAAGTCGGCCGACACCACTGCATGACCCACGCCTATTGGCGCGAGGGCGGCCCGGAATTCTCCAACGTCAACATCATGGGTGTCTCCCACGGCACGGAGAAAGACAAAGTTCTCGCCCACAAGTCCGCCATCGATCAACACCTCGAAGCGGTCGGCATCCCCGTGAGCTACACCAACGTCTTTTGGGGCGGACAAAGCGAGATCAAGCCCAGCGAGATCAGCCCTATCGCCTACCGCCAATGGTGCGATCAGGTCGGCCTCGACCCCGAGGCGATGCAGGCGTGAGCGGAGACGATCGGCCCGTCAGCCGCTACAAACTGACGGTGGCCTACGACGGCTCGGCCTTTCACGGCTGGCAAAAACAACAACCGCCCGATCAACCCTGGCCCCGCACAGTGCAGGCCGAACTCGAAGCGACGTTGATGAAAGTGTTGCGTCAGCCCTCGTCGGAACTCGACCTGCTGGGGGCCAGCCGCACCGACACCGGCGTCCACGCCGTGGGCCAGGTCTGCCATTTCAATTCGACCACGCCCATCCCGATCGAGCGTCTGTGTAACGCCATCAACAGCCGGCTGCCCCGCGACATCGAAGCCCGCCACGTTGAACTGGTTGACGAAAGCTTCGACGCCATCCGCGATGCGGTCGATAAGCAGTACCGCTACCGCATCCTTCACGCTCCGCACCGCCCGCTGGGTTTGCGTCATCTGGTCTATCACGAATGGGCCGATATCGACTTGGCCGCGATGCAGGATGCCGCCGCCCGCTTGCCCGGTACGCACGATGTCGAAGGCTTTGCTTCCTCGGCTCACGGCCGACTCACCACCATCCGCACCATCCACACCGCCGCCGTCGATCCGCACCCATTGCCCGCGGGCTACGCCGCAGACGCCGACGTCGGCCGTGAATTGCACTTCGTGATTTCCGGCAGCGGTTTCCTCTATAACATGGTACGAATCATCGCCGGCACGCTGCTGGACGTGGGTCTAGGGCGTCGCCCTCCGGCCTGCGTGGATCAGGTCTTGCTTACCGGCGACCGTCGGTTGGCGGGCCCCACCCTCCCCGCCCGCGGCCTCTGTCTCGAGTGGATCAAGTACGCCACCAGCGTGGTCGCACCCGATCAGTTCCAAAATCGTCAATGTCTCGACCCGCGGTCAAGCCATCTTGGGACCACGCCAACACGCCAAGTCGCCAAGACGCCAAGGAAGGCAGATGAAAATGAGGGGGTATGAAATGGCTAAAACTTTCTTCCCGGAACACGGCCATCATCGCTGCATGATGTCCGCATCCGCGCCTTCCGGTTGGCCCTGTCTTTCTTGGCGTCTTGGCGACTTGGCGACTTGGCGTAAATGCCCCCGCCCCGTTGCCCGAGGCGTAGCGTGAAGATCCTCCATGTGATCACTCGCCTGATCCTCGGCGGCGCACAGCAAAACACCGTCATGTCCTGCCGCGCTCAGGTCGCGGCGGGGCACGAGGTTCACCTTGCCTACGGCCCGATCTATGGGCCCGAAGGTTCGCTGCTGAGTGAGGCCCAAGCCAGCGGCACCACGCTCCACGAAATCTCCTCGATGGTGCGACCATTGCGTCCGTTTCAAGATCTTAGCTGCTACCGACAACTCCGTAGATTCATCCGCGAGCTGCGGCCCGATGTCGTGCACTCGCACTCAAGCAAGGCCGGCATCCTCACCCGCGCCGCGGCGTGGGCGGAGGTCAAGATGCGAAGCGAGCTTGAAGCCAGCATTATCTCGACCACGCCGCCGCTACCCGTCATCATCCACACCGTCCACGGCCTGCCGTTCCACGACCAACAAAACCCGCTCATCCATCACCTCTACGTCCGCCTCGAGCGCTACGCCGCGAAGCGCTGCCACCACCTCATCGCCATCACCCCCGCCATGGTCGATGCTTTCGCCAACTCACAGATCGCCCCCGCCACGAAATTCACCGTAATCCCCAGCGGTATCGACATCGATGCGTTCACCCCGCGCCTCACAAGCCGCGGTACGATCCGTCAACGCTACGACATCCCGCTTGATGCGCATGTCGTCGGCCACGTCGGTCGGCTTGATCCGCTCAAAGGCCACGCCGACCTGATGGATCAGCTTCCCCGGCTCCGCGCCGCCGCAGCGTCGGTCCATCAAGACGCTTACCTGCTCTTTGTCGGCGACGGCTACCACCGTGCTCGACTCGAGCAACACCCCGCCATCGCCACCGGCCGCGTGATTTTCACCGGCCTTGTTCCGCTTGCCCACGTCCCCGATCACCTTGCGGCCATGGACGCGATGGCGTTGCCGTCCTATCAAGAAGGCCAAAGCCGCACGCTCTGCGAAGCCCTGCTCTGCGGCGTCCCGATCGTTGCCTACGACGTCGGCGGGATCGGCGCGGTGTGCATCGATGAGGTCACCGGCCGACTCGTCCCCGTTGGCGACCCACGCGGCCTCGGCAACGCGTTGATTGACCTGCTGGGCCAGTCTGCCTACGGTGCCCAACTCGCCGCCGCCGGCCGACAACACGTCATCGACCATTTCAGCGGCGAAGCCATGAACCAGGCTCTGTTGACCCTCTACGATCAGTTGCTAACCCCTAACCCCTAACCCCTAACCCCTAACCCCTAACCCCTAACCCCTAACCCCTGATCCCCGGACACCCGTCATGAACATCCTCGTTGTCGGCCCGCATCCCGACGATCAAGAGCTCGGCATGGGCGGCACCATCGCCCGTCTTGCCGCCCAGGGCCACCACGTCCTGCTGCTGGACATCACCAACGGCGAGCCGACGCCCCTCGGCTCCCCCGCCCAACGCGAAAAAGAATGGACCGCCGCCACCGCGGTCCTCAACCGCCAAGCCAACGCCAACGATGAGGGCGGTCAGGTCACCCGCCGTTTGCTGGGCCTGCCGAATCGTTTCGTTGAACACACCATCGAAAACCGCCACGCCGTCGCCGGGGTCATCCGCGAGCACCAGGCCCAGATCATCTTCTTGCCTTTTGATCAAGATGCTCACCCCGACCACCGGGCGGTCACCCGCATCGTCGAGGATGTGCGCTTCGACGCAAAGCTTTCCAAGATCGATCTGCCGGGCGAGGCCATTTATCCCAAATGGATGATTTACTACTACGCCACCCACTTGCGTTGGGTGGCAGACCCCTCCTTTTGCCTCGATATCACCGAGCAGATCGACGACAAAGAAGATTCGATCAAAGCCTACGAAACCCAATTTGTCTTGCCCGAAAAAAACCGCCGCGTGGTCGAATTTGTCCGCGAGATGAATGGCTACATGGGCAGCCGCATCGGCACCCGTTACGCCGAACCGTTCCACCTCAAAGAACCCCTGGGCCTCGACTCGTTGAGCTCCCTGGTGATATAGTTTGGTTTTTGACAAACCACCCCAGCAAATTCAACGCGATTTGAAATGTAAACTCGGCTAGACGCGTCTTGGTAGACCACTCACCGCGCTTGGGCAATAGCCAACTCCCCGTTTCACCGTCCGATCAGCGGAACCGAATCTCCGAGCGTAGTCGGCCGTCCTCGTCCCGCAACCACGCCAGCTCGGGTTCGGGGTCCAGTCCCGGAGCGATCAGACGCGGGGGCAAGCCGAACCCCGCGGGCTCGAGCATCAAAAACGGCCGGGTGCTGCCGCCCGGGTGGTCGTAGGTAAACAACTCGGGCTGAGCCGCGCTGAACTGTTCCTGCAGACCGTGGGTGGTGCGGGTGAGGGTGAAGCCCGCGCTTGCAGATCGCGACGCAACTGACCCAGCCGGCGAGGCATCGCTTCGTCGCGCTGGTGTTTGTATTCCAGTGCTGCGGCAAAAAATTTCAGCCGCTCGCCGGCGGTGGTTACCGGGTCCAGCTTCTGCACCAGCGCGTGCCGTCGCCAGCGCGTTTCTATGGTCTCCGCCGCGCCGTAACCGAAAGCCAGCTGAAACGCGTCGTCGTGGGGTTTGCCCATTCCCAGCATCCGCAGGTAGGCCTCGAACGATTCGAGGTACTTCCCGTCGTCGCCGTGGATAAGGTAATACACCAGCGACCACGCCTGAGCGTATAACAATTCGCTACGGCTCGCGTTGGTACTCAGGGTGTGGGACCACTCGTGATGTTCGAGCTGGCGGAGTGCTTCGCCGTCCAGGGCGTAGCCGAAGGTCAGCGCATCGCGCACCAGCGCCAACCGCTGGGGGTTGGCCAGCCCGAGTTTCATCCCCGATTCCAGGATGACCGCGTCTTCAAAATACTGTGCCAATCCTTCGTTGAGCCAAGTGGGCAGGTCCCGGCCCAGGTGGTACCAGGCAAACTGGTGAAACCCCTCGTGTTGCAATGTTTTGAAAGTTTGGGAATGCCCGCGACCTCCTGCCCACGTCGCGAGGCCCCGCAATTGATGGGTGACAAAAAACATGCCGCCCGACCCCTCGGCCGTGATGCCGTAGGACCGCAAAAAGCCCAGGTACTGAGCCTGGGTCTTGAAGAGATACAGGGGCATGCGGACGTTCGGGGTTTCGTCCGTCGCCGTCGGTCGATAACTGGCGAAACGTTCCGACAGCCGGTCGTACATCGCGTCGATGTGTCGACCGAAAGGAACCGTCTCGGCCTGCGACAGATTCGTATGGATGTAGTAATGATGCGACGCAAAAACCGTCAGCTCGACCCGCTCCTGTGCCACGGCCGACGCCGCCAGCCAGATCCACACCGCGGCGCACCACCAGCCCCGCGATTCACGAAAAATAGTCCGGAGTGTCTGCACGTCCCCGCTGCTATCGACGCCCCGAAACGCTGTATTAACTCGATAGCCACTGTCGGACCCAAGCCGGTAACTCTCGACCGTCACAATCCGCACACCGTCCCGAATTTACCGCTCGGCGGGGTTCAGATCCTGACCAAAAGCGATGTCGTGATCATCGAGATCCTGGATACCGAATTCTCGGCAGCCGTAGGGCTGGTCGCAGGGGCCGTAGTCAATCTTCGCTCCCGCCGCCCGAAATTCCTCGCATAACGTATCGGCATCATCGACCCAGAAATAGGCGTCCCATAATTTGTCTTCGATCTTCCAGTTGGGCACGATCATTTCATGTTGGTCGGTCTGCTTGAGCATGAGGCAAAAACCATTCCGCCACACCATGCAGAAGCCCGGCGGCTCGCCCCAGAATTTGTCGTAGCTAAAGCCGCAGCAGTCGCGGTAATAATCAGCCGAGGCTTGTAAGTCGCGGACGAGCAGAACCGTAGCGCTAGCGAGAATTTTCGGCACAGTTGGAGTCTCAGCCGAGGAAAATTTTGAACATCCCGTCGACAGGTATAGAACCGTGAAAAAACCAAAGTCATTTTCCCGCGAAGTCGATGAGGCGGCTGATTTCGCTGCGGAGGTCTTTGCGGGAGACGACGCGGTCGACGAAGCCTTTTTGAATGAGAAATTCGGAGCGTTGGAAGCCGGGGGGGAGTTCTTGGCGGACGGTGTTGGCGATGACGCGGGCGCCGGTGAAGCCGATGAGGGCTTTGGGTTCAGCGAGAATGATGTCGCCGAGCATGGCGAAGCTCGCCGCGGTGCCGCCGGTGGTCGGGTCGGTGAGCAGCGCCAGGTACAGCCCGCCGGCGTCGTCGTGGCGGCGCCAGGGCGGCGGAGGTTTTAATCATCTGACTGACCGCGAGGGTGGCCTCTTGCATGCCGGGCGCCGCCTCCGGCACACACCACGATGACCGGGCGGTCCAGGTCGGTGGCGAGTTCGATGGCGCGGGTGATCTTTTCGCCGACGACGCTGCCCATGGACGCCATCATGAAGTCGGGGTTCATCACCGCCAGCACGACGCCACGGCCTTTGATGAAGGCTTTCCCCGCCACGAGGGCGTCCTTATGGCCGGTCTTTTGCTGTTCTTTGGCGATGCGGTCTTTGTACGGGATGCGATCGACGAAGTTGAGCGTATCCTTCGGCAATAGGTTTTCCCACAGCGGCTCGAAGCTGCCGGGGTCGGCGAGTTGTTTGACCCGTTCGTCGGCCCCGATGCGGTAATGGTGCTCGCAGTCGGGGCAGACGTGGAGGTTCGCCTCGACCTGTTTGCGGTAGCTCATCGCGGCGCAGGCGGGGCAGCGCAGCCAGAGGCCCGCGGGGACGTTGGCCTTAGTCGCCTGGCTGACGGTGTTGCCGTGGGTCGCGGCGTCGGGGTCGGCATGGCCGGTAATGCCGAGGTGGCTCCACGGCCGACGCCGGTCCCCTGTGATCACGGGGCTGGCGTCGCTGCCGTTGAGGCCAAGGGGTGCGGTACTGGTGGAGGGGGATGGGTGGGGGGGGGGGTTGGCCACGCGGTGGCTCCTGGATCCGTGAGAATCGGTCAAAGTTGAATTGGTCGATTATACGGGACCACGGCCAAAGGCGGCAACGGAACGGCCGAAACCCGGATCAGGGGCCCACCGGAAAGTTGGTCACAAGGGTGAATGTGGTTTTAGAGATTTGGTGCTCCCGCGGTGACGCGAGGCAGTGTCGGATTGGTAATCCTTCAGCGCAGCGGACCGATGGTGGTCTCGCCGGTGGTGGGGTCGATGGCGAGGGTGACGCGGTGATCGTCGGCGGCGAGGGTGAGGCTGGCGGCGGCGGAGCCGTCGAGTTGGCCGTAGATACCGAAGTCAAGTTGGCCGTCGATCGGTTCGACCGATTCGAGCGTGACCGCGGGGAGTTGTGCGGCGCACTCCTTGCCCCACGTCACGACATACGGCTGCCGATCAACGGGGTTGTCGATGGGCGTCAACGGGCTTGCGGTCGGCGCGAGGTGGTAGGTCTGCGCTGCGAGATCGAAGACGACACTGCGCGGAGCGTCGGTGTGGGTGATGGATTCGACGCGGGCGGCATCGAGGTCCGCGGCGACCAGCCGGGCGGCGGCCCGCAGTTGATTGGCCGCGGAATCCTTAAACATCGGCAATGCGATGGCACCCGCGATGCCGATCACCATGACGACGATGACCAATTCAATCAACGTGAAGCCGGCCGAAAGTTCGCCGTGGTCCACAGGGGGACAGGCGGGCGGTTCTCGTAACGTGGTGCTGGCCGACATGTTGGTTCTATCGACCAAGATCGCGGGGGGATTGATCGAACGGCAAGGGACATGAGTTGTCTCGATTTCGCATCACCTTGATATCGGAAGGTTATCGGGCAATTCTGTTTGCCACGCAAAGCGACTTCATACCGCGTTTGGTTTAGTCGATGTATATGCAGTCACTCAATGATCCGAGGATTCTCCGGCCGATGCCACGCCCACTGCGCCCCATCCATCAATCAGGATTCACGATCATCGAAGCCCTCTTCGCGGTGGCGGTGTTGGCGTTGGTGGTGGGGGGGCTTACGCAGGCGGTCGTCTCCGGGCAAGCGCTGACGTACAACGCGTTGCACGAATCACGCGCGGTCGCGCTCGCCGAGGCGCTGATGGAAGAAATACGGGCTCGGCCCACCGCTGACCCCGACGGCGATACGGCCCTGGGTCCCGATGTTGGTGAAACCGAGCGCGGGGCCTTCGATGCGGTCGATGATTTTCACGGGCTGGCTGAAGACGGCACCGACCGCCTGCTCGACTCAGCCGGAACGGCGTATCCGGAGACCTTCCAGATGTTCGAACGCCGGGTGTCGGTCGGACGGGAGACGGTGGATGCGGGATTATTCGGCAGCCGCGCGGTGATGCGGGTCGAGGTCCGGGTCAGCGAGCCCAGCGGCCGGGCGTGGATTATCGAGAAAGTTTTGGCGGAGGAAACTCCGTGATGGTCCGTCGACTGAATCACGCTTTGCTGACTGCGATTGAGCAGCAACGCAGACGTTCGCCGGCGATGTTGAATCGATCGCGACGACGCGGGATGACGCTTGTGGAACTCATGATGGCCCTGGGCATCATGGCGCTCATCAGCGTGGCGATCGGCGGGATGTTGACCGCCACGGCCTACGGCACCCGCGCCGACCACGACCTGCAGGGCCTGGTGGTCCGCGCGAAAACCACCACCATGCGGCTCAACGCCGCGCTGAGGGGCAGCCGGCAGGTGCTCGAACACGGCCGGTACGGTTCATGGGATTACGTCGTACTCTGGACCCGGGACCTCGACGGCAACGGCCAACCGAGCCTGCAGGAAATCCGGGGCATCGTGCACGACACCCACCGCCAGACGGTCGATAGCTACGTCGCAACCGCTAGCGCGGGCGATACGGTCTTTAACAGTTCCACGAACTATGCCTCGAAATTCGCCACTTGGGTGAGGGGTGGCTCGGTGGCCGGAACCAAATGGATCGAAGGGGTCGAAGATTTCACCCTGAGCTTTAACAAATCCGACCTGTCTGCGGCCAAGCTGGTCAATTACCGCGTGAGCTTGCGTGACCGGGATAACCTTGAGACGGCCGTGGGCACGGTGTTGCTGCGTAACCATGAGGAGGGCGGCTGATGCATTCTGACAAGTCCCCTCGATGCCGGGCGATGGCGATGGTGATGGTGATGATCGCGTTGGCGGCCGCGACCATCATGACGCTGTCTTTCCTGGCGGGACAGACCACCTCGGTGGCGCTAGCCCACAACAGCAGTCGTCAGGTCCAGGCCCGCGCGATTGCCGAGGACGCGGTTGAATTGATCCGCGGATATCTGCGCGACACCGATACCTGGCGGACCGATTTCATCCACGGCACCTGGACCGACCCACAAAGGCTCAACGGCGGATCATTCCGGGTCATGTTTGAAGACGCCGACGATGCGGACTTGGCCGACGACGCCTCGACTACGGTCAAGCTCACGGTCGAAGCGAGCTACGACGGCGTCGGCCACCGACTGTCGGTCGATCTTCAACCTGTGGCCTACCGCGCTCCGTTGGCCGTATTGCTGATCGTCAGCAACACCACGCTCGGCGAGCAGGACAGTGTGCGCAAGTCGCTGCTCGAATCTTGGGGTTGCCGGGTGGTGATTATCGACGACGGGGCGAGTGACGCGGACCTCCAAGCGGCCGCGTCCTCGGCAGACGTGGCTTACGTGAGTCGTCACGCCAACCACAACGAGATCGACACCCGTCTCAACGGCCTGAAGCTCGGCGTGGTCACCGATGGCAAAAGGATGCAGAGCAAGCTGGGCGTGTCCGATACCGGAGACCAGTTTGTCAGCGACTCAATCAAGATTCTCGACAACACCCACCCCATCACCGAGGGGCTGCCGACCGGCGAGATTGCCATCCTCACGGAACCGCTGCTGCTGGTTCATAGTCGAAGCATTGCCGCCGGGGCGACCCGGCTGGCGAATCGTCCCAACGATTGGCAGAACAAGTCGCCAGTGCTCAGCTATCTCGATATCGGCGACGCGGACCTCGAGGGCAACCCCAGCCCCCATCGCCGCGTCATCCTGCCGTGGGGCGAATCCAGTTTCCGCATGACCAAACTCGCGGACCACGGAAAGACCATCCTCCGGCAATCCATCGAGTGGGCAGCGGCGGGCGAAAATGGCGGCGGCCTGCTTCACCACTGGCCGCTCAACGAGACCAGCGGCGTCACTGTGCAGGACGTCTACCTGGGTGAAGACGGCAACTACGTCATGGGGCCCGGGCTCGGCGGGCCGGGCATCCTCGATCGGTCGGTGCAACTCGACCGCTCGGCCGACCGGATCACGCTGCCCGCCTCGGCGTTCGATCAGCGTGGCGACTTGACGTTCAGCGTGTGGGTCAAGTCCACCCGCCGCAGCGGCCAGTGCATCCTCAGCGGCAACCGCGCCGACATGGACGACGCGATCAAACTTTATCTGAGAACACCCACTTCGCTTCGCTTTTACCACGAGAACGCCTCGACCACCTGGACCGTGCCCGACCTTGCCGACGGCCGATGGCACCTGGTCACGGTCACGCGTGACCAGACCGAGTCCGAATCAACGATATACATCGACGGCCAATCGATGGGCACCCGGACCATGTCGCTCTCGGATATCCGTGTGGAGCACGTGGTCATCGGCGAAGAACAAGATTCGGTCGACGGCAGCTACGACAGCAACATCGCCTGGGACGGTTTGATCGATGACGTGCGGATCTACGAAAGTGTGCTGACCGCGGCCGAGGTGCGGGCACTTTACGAAGCGGCCACCGTCTTCACTGAAGAACCCAGACTGATTGCCCTTTACGAATTTAATGAACCGGCAAGCGAGACCCCGGTGTTGGTCAGCCATTGGCCTTTAGACGAACCCTCGGCCCGGCCCGGGTTTCAGGAGGTCAGCGGTGTGGTTGCGTTCGAGGCTGAGCATTTCACCCAAAGCCACCCCGGTACGGGCAACGCCGCTTCCTCCGAATGGAATGTCATCAGCGATAGCGATGCCGGCGGGACGCAGGCGTTGGCCGCGCAACCCAACAACGGCATTAACACGGGACTCAACACGCACGGCCCCCGCGCAGGATTACGAAATCGACTTCGAGACGCCCGGGACTTACCGCGTCTGGGTACGCATGCGTGCCGACGGTGGCACCGACGATTCGGTCCATGTCGGTCTCGACGGCACGGCGGTGAGTAACGATCGGGGCCACGGCCTCTCCTCTTCCAGCCGGTCCTGGAATTGGACCGACAGCGTGGCTTCGGGGCCCGGAGACGTTCACATCACGGTCCCCCGAGCCGGACGCTACACCTTCAACCTCTGGATGCGTGAGGACGGCGTGAAGGTCGATAAGATCATCCTCAACCGGTCGGGTAGCAGACCCGACGGCAATGGCGCGGCCGAGAGTGATCAGGCCGCCGCCGCAGCGGACGAGATCCAGACCAGCGCGGGCCAGTATCTCGAAAGTCCCGTCGCCGGTCGCGCGGGCTTCGGTGACGGGGGCACATCCGTCGAACTCAACGGCAGCAACCAATTCATCGAGGCCCCCCATGTCTCGGCGTACCTGCTTAATGAGGCCACCGTAGCGTTCTGGTTTTATGCCAACGACCTCACCGGCGGGCAGGGACTCGTGACCAAAGATTCTGCGGGCCATGACGACGGCGGACATTTGCAGGTTCGGTTGGACAACGGCATGCTCAAATTCCGTGTTTCGAGCAATACGACCAATCACAACATCGGCGCAACCGGCGTTTCCGCCAACCGCTGGCACCACGTGGTGGCGGGCTTCGGCGGCGACGGGATGCGCCTCTACCTTGACGGCAACCTCGTGGCCAGCAACACCACCGCGGTGGGCATGGGCACCCAGTCGGGAGGTAGCGGCAACGCCGAGCCTTGGACCTTCGGTGTCGATCAGGAATTTTCCGGCGAGCTGACCTCGCAAGGCTGGAATAAGCCGTTCCACGGCCGGCTCGACGACATCCGCCTCTATAACCAGAACTTTGATGCCACGCAGGCCGCTCAACTCTTTGCGGGCCTTGATCCCGGCCCCGCGGTGCCCGATCGTGTCCTCGACTCGGCCGGCGTCGGCGATCCGCTCGACCTCCGCATCGCCGACCCCGCCAACATCACCTGGGTGGCCAGCGGCCTGTCGGTCGATGCCCCCACCACCATCGCTTCACCCGCTGCCGCCACCCGGTTGCACACTTCACTCAGCGGGGGCCAAGTCCTCACGCTCGAAGCCGACTTCACCCCCGCCAACATCACCCAGACCGGGCCCGCCCGAATCGTCTCCTATTCCGACGGCACCTCCCAACGCAATCTGCAACTGGGGCAATCGGAAACCGACTACAACGTCCGTCTCCGCACCCAGTACAACTCGTCGGGCACCCCCGAGGCCGCGTCTGAGGACGTCTTAGCGGCGGGTGCCCGCCAACACGTCGTCGCCACCTACGATGGCGAGTCATTGCGGCTATATCGCAACGGTGTGCTCGAAACCACCGAGCCCTGGGTCGGCGATCTGAGCAACTGGAACGATGCCTATCGATTGCTCTTGGTTAATGAAGAGTCCGGCAACCGCGCCTGGCTCGGGACCCTCCACCGGGTGGCGATCTGGGACGGTCCGGTCGATGCGATCCAGGCCGACAACCTCTACCGCGGCAACACGCCGGGCCTGCCCAATGGGGGCGACAACGGGCTCACCTACACCCGTCACTGGCTCGAAGCACCTTAGAAAAAACCAATCACATCACCCCCGCGACGAAGGTCGCGGGGGTAGCGTGGATAGGCAAATCCCTTCGCTCCCCAGGCTCGGCCGTTATAAAACGGTCAAGATATCAATATTTTACAGATCCGAAGGATCGTAAACCCACTGGTTGATCGTCTTGTCGATCTCGACGATTTCGCCGTCGCCGAACCAGAAGCGCCAGTTCACGATCGGCCGACTCTTCGCTGTCGCTGCCGTGGATCATGTTGTAGCCGCCGGACATCCCGAAGTCGCCGCGGATCGTACCCGGGTCGGCTTTCTGACCGTTGGTGGCACCGATCAGCGTCCGGCAGACCGCGATCGCGTTCACGCCACGGATCGCCATCACCAGCACCGGCGAACTGGTGACAAAATCTATCAGCCCGGGGTAGAACGGCTTGCCCTCGTGCTCGGTGTAATGCTTCTCCGCCAAGTCCCGCGAAACGCTCATCAGCTTCATCCCGACAAACGTCAGGCCCTTTGGCTTCAAACCGGCTGACGATCGGGCCGATCAGGCCCCGCTGCACGGCATCGGGTTTTAGAAAAATCAGGGTCGTTTGCATCTTGGTTTCCAATATCAAGGCTTGACAAAAAATGAACCCGTGCCAATCGCGACACGATTTTCAGAACGGGCAGCGACGATCCCGGCTTTCGCTTTGAGCAACAAAACGGGTCACCGGGCGAGTTTTATCCGGGAAATACGGTCGGGGTGCAACCTGCACCCACAACCGAAAGGTGCGCGTTTTCGGTCCGATCGGCTGCCGGGCTTTAATCTTTCTCATCTACGCCCCGAGCGGCGGTCGCGGCGCGGTATGATGTTTTGACCAGACCGTTTGCCCGCAAGTCACCCGCTTGCGACCCTTTTCCCGGCAGGTTTCAGGAATGTCTTTCATGATGACTCCCTTCAGCGATCCCAGCCTCCGTGGCACCCGACGCACCCGCCCGCTGGCCCTGGCCTTGGCGGGCAGCACCCTCGCGGGGCTTGGTCTTCTGGCCTCGGGACTGGTCTGGGGTCTCGCCCGCGGCGGAGCGTCCAGCGACAGCATCGAACTGATGAACATCGACGCCGTGCCTGCGGAAGTGGACATTTCATACACCGTGGCACCGTCTCGGCCCGCCCCGGATTTCCTGCCCAACGCCGCCCTGACCGCCCAGACCAATCCCGCCGCACTCGCCCAGATCGAGCATCAGCTCATCGCGGCCGCCAACCCGGGACCCGAACTCGGCTCCGCCTTGCCTCCGACAGATATCCAAGCCGCCCCTCCCACCTTCGATGGCCGACCCCTCCGGGCTGTCCGGACCGTCCGCATGCTTACCACTGCCTACAGCCCCGACGAACAATCCTGCGGAATCTACGCCGACGGCATCACCGCATCGGGATACAGCGTCTGGACCAACGGCATGAAGCTCGTCGCCGCCGACACCGATCACTACCCCTTCGGCACCATCCTCACCATCCCCGGTTACAACGGCGGACGCCCCGTTCCCGTCCTCGATCGCGGCGGCGTCATCAAGGGCCACCGTCTCGACGTGCTCTACCCCACTCACGAACGCGCCCTGCAATGGGGTGCCCAGCGTCTCGACGTGACCGTGTGGGAATACGCCGACCAATAGGCTCTTCCGGCCGCCGAGCGTCCACCACACGTTCGAAGGCCGGGTTACGCAACGTCACCATACGAACTGCAAATCGTCCGCCTCTCCGCCGCCTTCACGTAAACGAGGCGAGGCGTGACCGATTAAAAAACTCCTTAATTCTGCGGTTGCCTTCACCCGACGTGGTGCTTACCCTTACGCGCTTCCGTCGCCACTCAGCGTCATCCGTGAAAACTCCCATGCCCCATTGCCCACCCCCCGCCCGACGTTGGTTAATGTCGTGTCGCATACCGTACCTCCCCGTCGCACTCTTGGGCGCCTGCATGACGCTGTCGGCCTGTGGTTCGGACGATGAGCCCGAGACTGCCGCCGGCCCGCCCCCCGGCGGCGGCGGTCCGCCTCCCGCCAGCGTTCGGGTGGGTGAGGTGCAGGTCCGCACCCTGCAGCATCGCGTCCCGGTCATCGGCCGACTCCAGGAAGTCCGCCGGGTCACGGTGACCGCCGAGGTCGAAGGGAAAATCCTCGAACTCAGCGTCGACGAAGGAGTCCGCGTCACCGGCGGCGAGACCACCCTCGCCCGCATCGACCAGACTTGGGCCGAGCTGAGCCTCAAGGCTGCCGAAGGTGCCGTCGCCGAAACCCAGGCCACGCTCACCCAGGCCCAGAGCGACGCCCAGCAACTGGAGCAACTCCTCTCGGCGGGCAGCGCCCGGGATAAGGAAGCCCAGGACGCCCGCACGATGGTGGCTGCCACGCAGGCCCGTCTCGACCAGGCCATCGCCCAGCGCGATCGCGCCAAGATTCAGCGTGACCGAGCTTTGGTCATCGCCCCTTTTGACGGGGCGGTCTCCCGCAAACTCGTCGAAGCCGGTCAATGGGTCGATCCCGGCGACGGCATCATAGAACTGATCTCCGTCGGCGAAATCGACGCCCTCGTCGATGTGCCCGAACGTCTGGTGGTGGGACTGGCCGTGGGAGACGAGGTACGGATCAGCATCGAAGCCCTCGGCCTGACGCCCGTCGGCAAAATCGTTTCGATCCGTCCCGATGGGTCCAACGCCTCCCGAACGTTCCCCGTCAAAATCCGTATTTCCGACCTCGATGCCAAGCTTAAAGCCGGTATGAGCATTACCGCGGAGATTCCTGTTTCGCAAAACGGCGAATTTATCACCGTCCCCCGCGCCGCCGTCCTCTACAACGCCACTGGGGCCGATGTCTGGTACGCCGCGGAGATGGGCGGGCCTTTGCCCGCCGCGCTGCCCGAACCCGTCGAGGTCCTCTTTGGACTGGAAGATCGTTACGTCGTGCGTCCCCTGCCCGGCGGTCAGGGGCCCGCCCTCACCGACGGCACCCGTGTGGTCATCGAAGGCGCCGAACGCCTCTTTCCCACCCGCCCGCTGCAGATTCTCGCCGAAGGCCCGCCCCCAGTTACCGGTGAATCTGGCCCCGCACGGACTTCCGACGAACCCGCCGCCCCCAGGGCACCCGCCGTGGCCGACGACTCTTCCGCCGATTCCTCCACCCCCGCGGACCGCTGACCCATGGACCCGATCCGCTTTGCCATCGCGAACCCCGTCAAGGTCACGGTCGGCGTGATCCTCATGGTGCTGTTCGGCATCATCTTCGCTCAACGTCATCCCGATCCAGCTGACGCCCAACGTCGATGAGCCGGTCATCACGGTCGAGACCAACTGGACCGGCCGCAGCCCGGAAGAAGTCGAACGCGAGATCATCGAGGAGCAGGAGGAGTTTCTCAAAACGATCTCCGGCCTGAAAAAGATGACCGCGCGGCGCCACCACCGGGATGGCGAGTATCGAGCTCGAATTTTTCATCGGCACCGACGCCCGCGAAGCCCGTCTGCGGGTGTCGGACAAGCTCCGCGAGGTGCCGGACTATCCCGATGATGTGGACGAACCGGTCATTATCGATGCCGAACGCCACGCCTTCCAAGGCCATCGCGTGGGTGATTTTCGATTCGCCGGATCCGGACTTTGATTTGCAGACGATTTTTGACTTTGCGGAAGATCGTGTCAAACCGGTCATGGAACGGGTGCCGGGCGTCAGCCGGGTGAACGTGCTGGGCGGCCGTGAGCGTGAGGTGCATATCCAGGTCGATCCGGTCGCGTTGGCCGAGCGGGGCGTGACGTTTAATGAGCTGCGCAATGCGTTGCAGTTCGACAACGTCAACATCTCGGCGGGCGATCTCAACGACGGCCATCCGCGAAGTCCGTGTCCGGACGCTCGGTCAATTCGACGATGCTCGATCAGATCCAGAAGACCGTCGTCCGCTACGACGAGGCGGGCATCATCCGGGTGCGGGACCTGGGCGATGCTGTGCAGACGCTTGAGAAACGCCGGTCAGTTTTGTCCGTGCCAACGGCCAATCGGCGTTGGCGATCAACGCCATCCGCGAGACCGGTGCGAATGTCATCGAGGTGATGGCGGGCCTCCGCGAAGCCATTGACTTCTGCAACGAAAATGTGCTGCCCACTTACGACGACGATCAGTACCAGTTGCAGATGCGGCAGGTCTATGACGAGACCGAGTACATCGATCAGGCCATCGCCCTGGTGCAGTCCAATCTCGTCATCGGCGGTATCCTCGCGGCGCTGGTGTTGCTGATGTTTCTCGGCAAGATTCGGCCCACGCTCATCATCGCGTTGGCGATCCCCGTCTCGGCGCTGGGCACCTTCGTCGTGATGACCGCCGCCGGCCGAAACCTGAACGTCATCAGCCTTGCGGGCATGGCCTTTGCGGTCGGCATGGTGGTCGACAACGCGATTGTCGTGCTCGAAAACATCGACCGCCACATCGATATGGGCAAATCCCCCGCCCGGGCGGCGTACGACGCCACACGGGAAGTCTGGGGAGCGATCCTCGCCTCGACGCTCACGACGCTCGCGGTGTTCGTTCCGGTGCTCACGATTCAGGAAGAGGCCGGCCAGCTATTCTTCGATATCTCACTGGCGATCTGTGCCGCGGTCACGCTTAAGCCTGCTCGTCTCGGTCACCGTAATCCCCTCGGCGTCGGCTCGCTGGCTCAGGCCCATCAAGCAACGCGACCCCGCCAGAGCAGCGCCGCAAGACCCTTGCTGACCGCATCGGCGGCGTCTTCTCCCCGCTGACCGAAGGCTACAGCAACCTCATTTATCGACGTCACCGAACGCAAAGCGCCGATGGTGCTGATCCGCGTCGTCGTCATCGCCGTGTTTCACCCTGACGTCGCTTGGCGGGGCTTTGCTGCTCATGCCGCCCACCAGCTACCTGCCCAACGGCAACCAGAATCTGATTTTCGGGATCATGTTTACCCGCCCGGCCTACAACATCGAATCAGGCCCAGTCCATCGCCGAACGCATCGAACCCGGCATCGAGCCCTACTGGGAACGTTGACACCATCGAGGCCGCCACCGCGATTCAGCCCGTCGCCATGCCCAGCCCCGATCGCTCGGCCCCGGCCGCGTTTTACCCGGAAGATCCCGCCGGTCGAGAACTACTTCTTCGTCCGCCGCGGGCCCTTGATCTTCATGGGTGCCCGCAGCACCGAGGACGAACTGGTCGCCCCGCATCAGCACGATCCTCGACAACTCGATGGCCTCGATCCCCGGCTCGATCGGCTTCTCCTCTCAACGCTCGATCTTCGGCCGCGGGGCAAGCGGTACTAGCTCGATCGACCTCGAAATCGTCGGCGACGACCTCGACACCCTCCGCCGCTCGGCGGAAGGCGCTTTACGACGTTCTGGCCCCGAAGTACGGCTACGCCAAAGTCCAGCCCGATCCGCTGAACTTCAACCTCGCCGGCCCCGAAATCCAGTTCCGCCCCAACCCCGTCCGCACCGGCGAACTGGGCATCGACAACCAATCGTTGGGGCTGGCGGTCCGCTCACTGGTCGATGGCCTGGTCATCGGCGACTACCGCCTGGCGGGCGAGTCGATCGACCTGCTGTTGACGCAGCCATCCGGACTACGACCTCAGCACCGACCGTCTGACCAGCACCCCGTTGGCGGTGGCCGACAGCGACGGCCAGACCCGCGTGTTGCCCATCTCCGGCGCTCGGCGAGTTCGTCCGAGACCACCGCGCCTCAGCAGATCAACCGCATTGACACCCAGCGCTCGATCACCTTCAGCATCACCCCACCGCCCGAGATGCCCTTGGCCCTCGCGGTGCAAGATATCCAGGACACCGTCAGCGCAGCTCGAGAGCCGCCGGCCAAATCGATCCCACCGTCGTCGCCCGCACCGCGGGCAGCGCCGACAAGCTTTCGGAAGTCCGTGGCGCGTTGCTTGGCACCTGGACGGGTTTTAACGCCGACTCGCTGCTCAGCCTCCTGAGCAGCCGTATGTTTCTGGCCCTGCTGATCGTTTTTCTGGTGATGGCGGCCCTGTTCGAAAGTTTTCTGTATCCCCTGGTCATTCTTTTTGCCGTGCCGCTCGCCACGGTGGGGGGGTTCATGGGCCTGTTTCTCATGCACTGGTTCAACCCCGCTCAGCAGCTCGACACCCTGACCATGCTGGGCTTTGTCATCCTCATCGGCGTCGTGGTCAATAACGCTATTTTGATCGTCCACCAGACCCTCAACTTCATGCGGCCCGACCAGCAAGAAGAAGTGGCCCCCGGCAAGTTCGAACCCATCGAACCGCTCCCGCCCCGCGAGGCGATACGCGAATCGGTCCGCACCCGCATTCGTCCGATTTTCATGACCACCACCACCAGCGTCTGCGGCATGCTCCCCCTCGTGCTCATGGGCGGATCGGGCAGCGAGCTATACAAAGGCCTGGGCAGCGTCGTCGTCGGTGGACTGTTGGTCGCCACCGTCTTCACCCTCGTCGTGGTCCCCCTGCTACTGAGCCTGGTCATCAACACCCGCCAAAAACTCATGGGTGCCGTGTAACCACGCCCATTGTGGTTGATTCGGCTATCGCGTTCCACGCGAAACCAATGGTCTGTGGTTGCCGCTTGTGGCTTAGCCCGTCAATCCGTCACTCCGCACCCAGACGCCCCACATACAGCCGCTGCGGATCCACCGTGCCGACCTGCCCCTCTTCCTCAATGCCCGCAAAATATTCCGTGTTCACTCCCATCCCGTCGGTCGCTTTCTGTGAGCTCCAGTAACGCAATCCGATCCGCCCGCCGTCGCGATCCTCCAGCCATTCGATAAATACCACGCTGTGCCCGCTCCGCTGCCGCCAGAACTGCACGAAGTCTCCCGCCTGCGCTTCATCGTGGGCGATCTCATCCCCGATGCCGAGTTGCTGCATTGCGAAAACGCATTGTGTCTCGGCCGAAGCTTCATCGGTGCCGTACCAATGCCGCTGAAACTGCTTTACCGCCGCAACCGTTTTGTCTTCCAGCAACCCTGCCCGTTTGGCGGCTTCCATCACCACCGTGAACGTCACCCCGCTGCAGTACGTCCCGTCGGCCGTGGTCTTCTTCAGCACGGTTTCCCCGGCATGGCGAATCGCCTGCGGCACCCCCGTGCTTTCCCACACGTACCCGCCGCCCCGCGGCATAAGCTCAACGACCCGCATCACGACCGCTGGGGCGTTCTCGACGTTGGCCTCCGCCGGCCCTTTCGCCTCCGCGACCATCGGAACGATCCACAGCAGGCAGAGACCGCAGAGCACTAAAAACTTAACCCATTCTGCCGGACCGCGTGATGCCGTGTTCATATCCTGAGCTTCCTTAATGGTCGTGCCTTAAATCACGATGAATGAAAATTTAGCAAGGCGAAATCTCTACCCATGGTAGTCGAGCGGTCGTGACCGCCCCCTTATCAAAAAGACCACGCCGGGGCGGCGTGGTCTTTAGCAGAATCAACATAAAGGAAAGAGGGGGGGGTCAGCCAACCGCTTGCTGATCGGCGTGGACCGGATTGCGTCCGACGCTGACGTAGGTGAAGCCGTGTTTCTTCATCTCGCGGGGTTTGTAGAGGTTTCGGCCGTCGAAGATGACCGGGGCGTTCATCATCGCCTGGACCTTTTCAAAATCCGGCTGCTTAAACTCATCCCAGTCGGTGCAGATAATCAAGGCGTCGGCCTCGGGCAGCGTGTCGTAAGCCGTATCGCAGTAGGTGATCAAATCGCCCAGCAGGTCGCGAGTGGTTTCGTGAGCCACCGGGTCGTGAGCTTTCACGGTCGCCCCGGCGTCGGTCAGTTTCTTGGCGATCGTCAAGGCGGGCGCTTCGCGGACGTCATCGGTGCCGGGCTTAAATGCCAGGCCCCACATCGCGAAGGTTTTGCCGCTCAAGCTCGCTTCACCCCCGAAGTGCCCGACGATCTTGTCGTAGAACGTGATCCGCTGGGCCTGATTTACATCGTGCACCGCCTTGAGCAGGGGGGTCGGCGTGTCCGAGGAGAGGCCCATGCTCACGCAGGCCAACGTATCTTTCGGGAAGCACGACCCGCCGTAACCCAGCCCGGGATAGAGGAACTTGTTGCCGATGCGCGAGTCGCTGGTCATGCCGCGCCAGACTTCATCGACGTTGCTGACCCGTAGGCCTCGCAGAGGTTGGCGATCTCGTTGATGAAGCTGATCTTCGTCGCCAGCATTGCGTTCGCGGCATACTTGACCATCTCCGCCGAGGGGATGTCCATGACGTAAATCGGGTGGCCGTTACGGACAAACGGCTCGTAGAGCTTCTGCATCCGCCCGCCGGTGCCCTCGTCGCTGACCCCGACCACCACGCGGTCGGGCTTGTTGAAGTCGTTGATCGCGGCGCCTTCTTTGAGAAATTCCGGATTCGACGCCATGTAAAACGGCTTGTCGGTTTTCTCCGCGATCGCTTTACGGACTTTTTCGTTGGTGCCCACGGGGACGGTGGACTTGATGACCACGATCTTGCCGCGACGCTCGTCCACCTCGCCGCCGGTCGCGCCGGGAGCGTCTTCGATGGCTTGACCAATATCACCCGCCGCCGCGAGCACATACTTCAGGTCCGCGTGGCCCATCTCGTCCGAAGGCGTCCCGACGCAGATGAAAATCATCTCGGCGTTGGTGTAAGCCTCTTTCTTATCGATGGTGAAATGCAGCCGACCGGCCTTGTGGTTCCGCTCGATCAGTTCATCCAGGCCTGGCTCGTAGATCGGGCTGATGCCGTTGTTGAGCTTGTCGATCTTCTTGGGATCCACGTCGAGGCAGGTGACGTCGTTGCCGATATTGGCAAAACAGGTCCCGGTGACGAGTCCGACATAACCGGTGCCGACCATAGTAATACGCATTGCAATCGCTTCCTTCTCGATCGGCCGCGCCCGCATTGGGATCGCAGCCAGGGGGTGGGTTGTCGGTCCCTGATCGTTCGGGCCGTGGGGGCAAATGGGCGGGCGGGGGCGGGGACGTCCAGCACCGCTGCGGTCATCTCAGCGAAGCCGCCGTCTGGCTGACGACCGCTCACGAGCGACCGCGACTCCCTAGCGCTTCCGCATCACAGGCGCCGTCATCCCGGCAGAGGCTCCGCCGGGTCACCATTCTATCGACCGTTTCGCCGGCCGACCTCGCATAGGTAACACCGAAAATCCGCCCCCGCAACCCGAAGTCCCCCCGCCGCCCCGTCTTTCTCCGCGCCACGCTGCCCAACTTCCGTCTGTAACGATTCGCAACCCCCCGCCGCCCGACTATCATGCCCCTTTCATCCCGCCGGTCCCCCGCCGCTCCGGGCCTGCCGACCGCCGCCTCAAACTCACCGTCAATCTTTTACCACCCACCAAAAAAGCTCGCCCATGCCTGCCAACCCGTCCGATAAACCTGCCGCCACCCCCACCACCCCCACCACCCCCGGCAAACCAGTCCGCAAGACCCGCGCTCAGAAAGCCCCCGAGCCGCTCCTGCAAACCCCCGCCGACCAGCTCTCCCACGACGAACAATTCAAGATCCAATCCAACGGCATGGTCGGCCCGCTCCCCGAACGCTACCTCGACCACGACACCCTCGACCTCGAAAAAGAATCCGAATTCCTCTCCAAATCCCACGGCCTCTACCTCGAATACAACCGCGCCAAGACCGGCCGCGAAAAAGACTGGATGTACATGGTCCGCGTCACCGTCCCCGGCGGCGGCGCGTTCAACGCCCAGCAATGGGGCATCCTCGACCAGGTCGCCGACGACTACTGCCACCACAACCCCTACGGCGGCAACTCGCTGCGACTCACCACCCGCCAAAACATCCAGTACCACTGGCTCCGCAAACCCCAGGTCATGGCCTTGGTCCAGGACGTCGCCAAGACCGGCTTCTACACCCTCAACGGCTGCGGCGACAACGTCCGTAACGTCATGGGCTGCCCCCTCTCCAAATTCACCACTCTCCAGGGCGCCTCCGCCTTCGACCTCGCCCACCAGTACGGCACCTACTTCCGCCTCCCCGCCGCACCCCACATCCAGGTCTTCGCCGTCGACCCCTCGCTCATCAGCGACCCGAAAGAACAGTACAACTACGGCCCGCAACTGCTCAACCGCAAATTCAAAATCGCCTTCTCCACCGCCCACCGCGACCCCGACTCCGGCCACATCGCCTACGACAACTGCACCGAAATCCGCACCAACGAAGTCGGCGTCGCGCCCCTGGTCGAAGGCACCGGCAGCGACGCCAAAGTCGTCGGCTACCAGCTCTACGTCGGCGGCGGACAGGGCGAAAAGAAGGGCAAACCCACCTTCGCCGCCCACGGCCAGCCCCTGGGCATCTTCACCCCCGACCAGCTCATGCCCGGCCTCAAGGCCATCGTCGACGTCCACAAAGAATGGGGCGACCGCAAAAACCGCGTCTGGGCCCGCATGAAATACGTCGTCTGGAAACAGGGCATCCAGTGGTACCGCGACCAGGTAAAAACCCACGGCGTCTCCTTCGACGCCCCCAACGAAGACCACCACCCGGGCGAGCGCAACCTCCACCACGGCTGGTCCAAGCAAGAGTCCAACGGCAAGTGGGCCTATGGCGCCTACATCGAATGCGGCCGACTCACCGACGGCGTCTACATCGACCCCAAACACTTCGGCCCCAACGGCAAAGAAGCCGCGCCCCACCTCGCCCCCTCCAACAACCCCGACGCCGAGCCCACCCCCGCCCAAGACGGCACCCTCAACCCCCGGGCGGATCGCCTCGGCGATCAGTCTCCTCCCCGCCTCCGCGCCATGGTCCTCAGCGCCCTGGACAAGTTCCCGGGTGCCGAAGTCATGGTCACCCCCAACCAGGACCTCTTATTCACCAATATCGACGCCGACGCCAAGGAAGACTTCCAGGGCCACCTGTCGGACTTCGGCCACGGCAAACGCCGCGGCAAAACCTACAGCAAACTCCGCGTCCTCTCGGGCGCCTGCGTCGGCCTGCCCACCTGCCGGCTGTCCTACACCGACTCTGAACAGTTTGAGCCCGAACTCATGGACCAACTCGAAGACCGCGGCTACGGCGACATGGCCGAGTCCATCGGCATCACCGGCTGCGAACGCCAATGCTTCCGACCCGCAACGAAGACGATTGGCTGGATTGGTTCCGGGGGCGACAACTACGCCCTCAAACTCGGCGGCTCCGAAGACGGCTCCACCCAAGGCCACTGGCTCACCGACGGCCAACTCCAATTCCTAGGCGCCGTCCCCCGCGACCGCGTCGCCGACGTCTGCGCCACCCTCTTCGACTGGTACAACGCCGAGAAACAAGGCACCAACGGCACAGCTTCCGGGGACGAAAAAATGGGCCCCTTCATCCACCGCATGGGCTACGCCGCCGTCCTCGACAAACTCAAAGCCGACAAACGCACCACCGACCTCCTCGAAAAACGCAACCCCGCGATGGTGTTTGATCCGTATATCGAGAATAATCTTGTGAAATCAGATGCTTAATAGCGATTAATATACACACGATTCTTGACTTCCCACTATTGCCGTAGCTATCTTTACTTTATCACGCGACTATTAAATTGCATTTTTTTGGAGATTTACACTCGAATCACAACCACCAACTTATTTTTTCTTAGATGAAAGCGGCGAATCCGGGTTCAATTTCAGACCTGGGGCTAGTTCGAAATTCTATACTTTGGCCGCAGTAATTTGTAATGAAATCGATCTTCCTGCCGCTGAATTAATCGCCAGTCAAATTCAAGCAGAGTTCTTTCCCGGTGGTGAAATTAAATCTTCACGGATTGGGAATGTGGGACGCCGTCTTGAATTACTCGCTAGAGCGATGACTCTACCCGTTCGTTTTGATGTCTCGGTTACAGATAAAACCAAGCTTTACTCGGCGAATTTACAACAACGCGATATTTTCTATAAATTTTCAATTGGTTCGGTGGCCCGACGTATTGAGTCATTATCCGAACAGAGCATTATAGATATAGACGCAATGTGCGACGCGACCTTTCGGTCGTCACTCAAACGCTATTTAGAGCGACAACTAAATCATGCCCCGCTTTTTTGTAGACGTGACATTTGTTTTTCAGATAGTAAAAGTAGCCCGCTGATCCAAATTGCTGACCTCGTTGCGGGGTCAATCGGGCAGCATTGTTACGAGCACCCGAGTCTTATGAGTCCGGCCATACGACGAGTGCTTGCCCCAAAATTGCAGTTGAGAAGCTGGCCTTATTCGGAAGATATAGCGCAAGAGCTTTACAGCGAACAAGAATTTGACAACCAGATTGAAGCCTATGCGTTGAACACTGCCCAAAATTTTCTGGGTAGACCAGACAATGAAGAAGAGGAATGCGAAATACAGTACATCCGCCGTTTAGTGGTGCAAGAGCTCATTCTACTCCTTCTCGCGGAACCTAATAAATCCTTGAAAGCTTGGCAATTGCGTGACAAACTAGGTTTAGAAATGAAAGGTCAGGCTTTTAAGATGTCGGTTATGGCTCGCATTCGAGACGAAGGGGTGCTCCTTTTTGCTTCACACAATGGCTATAAGCTTGCGGCAACTGAATCCGATGTCCAAGATTATCTTAATCACACTCTCGCCACCGTCACGCCTTGGCTTCATCGTATTCGTTCGGCGATGGAACATATTGGCGTTGCAACCCAACAAGGTTACAAGCCTTTGGCTACCGACCCTAAATATCAAATTTTTGAAGACTATGGATAATCTGGCGAAGAAAAGAGGACAGTCCCTTTTTGGCTAAATACACAGAACGGATAAGAAAAGGGGACAGTCCCATTTTTATTTCGGGTCGTTGACAAGGGGCCAAAGAAAGGGGCTGTCCTAACAGCTTTTCTTCTCTGCTGAGATCAGAACAATAGAGGTCAAATTATGGAAGATGGATCGGCGTGTTGTTGGATTGCTGGCATAGTGTTAATAATGTTATTGGTCGGAGGAATTATAACCGCGAACAATAAATCAAAAGAGTTGATGCGGGTTAAGCAACACTATCTGGATAGCTTGAACGCCTTAAAACGCAATCCAAATAGTTCTGAAATTAGACAAAGGACTCTTTCTTTCGGGCGTGCATATGCCAGTTCAGCCAAGAATAGTAGCGGTACGACTGTTTTCGACGAAGTTGCCTTGAAAAATGATATTGACGCTGCCTGTGCTGGTGCCGTCGTGGCTAAACGTGAGATTGCAATGCCCTCGAAGGGCAAAACCTCATCAGTTGAAGAGCGGCTTATGCACCTCGATAGTTTGAAAGCGAAAGATTTGATCAACTACGATGAATACGTCGAGCGCAGAAATCAGATTCTCAGTGATCTTTAGGGGGAAAGAAAAGGAGACAGGGAAAAAAAAGGGGACAGTCCCCTTTTTGGCTAAATACGCGAAATAAATCAAATTTTGAACCGCTTTGACGTCAAGCTTTGGTTGACATCGCCCATCAAGTTTTGTTCAATCGTTCGTATGATGAAATACACAACCGCCGCTGTTCTTCTCGCTGTCGCCACTGTTGCCTTTGTGGGTTGCGGGGAAGGGGCGGATGCGGGGGGTGGGGGTTCGACGGCGACGGCGGGGGGTACGGGGGGGAGTGACGCGGCGGCGGACGTGGAGCGTGGGTTGGCGTTGACGGTGGATGGGGAGCGGATTGAGTATCGGCCGGCGATCCAGATGCGGCCGATTGTGGGGACCATCACGAACGATAACACCCGTGTCTCGATTCAAGACATGACCAGCTTGGCTTCGGACCGTAAGCCCGGCGATCAGCAGGCGGTCCAGTACGGCATCGTCATCAACGGCGTCACCCCCGGCGAATACAAACTCGTGCCCAGCGACAAGTACGAAGGCTTCCCCACCACCCCCGAGCCGGGCGACAAGATTGCGAGCGTCATCATCTACGCCACCGGCCAACCGGGCGGCGAAGACGTCACGTTCCCCGCCGACCTGGTCAGCCAAACCGGGACGCTCACCATTAAAGAAATCGAAGCCCAGGACAACCCCAACTCCACGCGGTTCCGCGATGTCAAGTCGATCCACCTGACTTTCGACGGCAGCTTTGAAGACGCCGACGGCCAAGCCGTCGAAATCACCGAAGGCACCTACCGCGACATTGCCAAAGACCGCAAGTAAGCGGATCGCTCTGACGTGATGTGCGGCTTCAGGGGGTGGCCAGGCGGGGGGGAGGGTCTGTCGCTTTGGGCGGGCCTTGGGGGGCGGGTGTACTGTGGTAGAGGCTTTGATGTTTTGAGGATCGGGCGGGTTCGGATGAGTTTGACCCGGAGTGGTCTAGCCGGGTTGGGCGGGGCTATGATGTGGAATCAATGATCTATTTTGTTCCTTATATGGTGGCTGTCGGATTGGGTTTGGCCTTGGCGGGGGTGGGGGGTTGTTCGGCCGACTTGGGGACACCGGCGGAGGGGGCGGCGAGTGGGGGGGGGACCGAGGCGGAGGGGGCGGAGGTTTTTGAGGAGGAAGGTTTGGAGGGTGAGCGGATGACCGTGATGCGGCTGGACGATTTTGCAGACCCGCAGGTCAATGCGCGGTGGCGGATGGTCAACGATGACGTGATGGGCGGGCGGTCCGAAGGGGACGTGGCGTTCGATCAGGGAGTGATGACGTTTTCGGGGTCGATCAACACTAACGGCGGGGGCTTTTCTTCGGTCCGGCGCTCCCTCGAGCCCGGGATGCTGAGCCGGACACAGACGATTCGGCTGCGGCTCAAGATCGATGGCCGACCGTATCGGCTGCTGCTCGAGGACGACCTGCCCGAGCGGCGGCGGTCGGTCATCCACCGCCAGGATATGGTGTTCGATCCCGCGGTGCCGCACGGCGAGTGGCAGACGGTCGATGTCAACCTGGATCGGCTCACGCCCACCCATCACGGCGACCCGATCAACGCCCAGCCCCTCGACAAGTCCCGGGCGGTCCGCCTCGGCCTGATGCTCAACGATACCCACGACGGCCCCTTCGAACTGCAGTCGGACTGGATCGAACTAGTCGAGATCGTTGATTGATCAAACCTGTGGTGTGTTTATACGGTGGCTTATTTGGCCCGCCGTGGTTCACTTGATCGGCGAGCAGGATTGCCTGCCCAACGACGGGAACTATAGTTAGTTGCTGGTTGTTTCAAAAAAAGCCCGCGTCGTAATGAACGACGCGGGCTTTAAGTTTTTAAAAGGACGAAGCAATCGCCCGGTTGGCTCAGTCGCGGTCGGAACGCTTTGCGCGGCGGCCAAGGAACGCGAGGCTGCCGAGGCCCAGCAGGGCGAGGCTCGCGGGTTCGGGGATGACCACGCCGGTTTTGCCGTTCTGGCCAGCCAGGAAGGCGTAAAACTTCAGCGAATCGCCGATGTCGTTGGTGTCGGTGCCGTTGAACGAGGCCGCGTTGAGGTCGGTGATGTTGAGCAGATAGACCTGCGACTCGACCGCGGGGGTTTCGGGTTGACCGTTGGATTTCAGGCCCGCACGGTTGACGCCGAACGCACGGAAAGGCAGGTCTTCCAGAGCTTGGGTATAGACACTGTTGCTGTTACCCGGATCCGATTGATAGACGTAGGGGCCACCTGCGCCATCGTTGTACCGAAAGGAGCTGAAGCGGAATTCGTTTTTAACTTTGTCCTCATTGCCGTTGCGTGAACTCTGGAGCTGGTAATCGCCTGCATCGGAGTTGCTGAAGCTGGTGACGGCCCCGCCCGGCGCGGAAGCGGGCTGATAGCCGGCGTTGCCATTGGGGTCGATTTTGAGGAAGTTGTCGCCGGTTGAGAGGACCAGGCTGCCGTCGGTGTTGGTCGCGGTGGACTTCCAGCCGATGACGTAGATATCGTCGCCGACGTCGAACGCACCGCCCGTCGCGCCCTCGCCGGTGTTGCCGATCAGGTCGGGTCCCGAGGTGGAATCGCCGGCCTGGACATTGTATCGGCCCACGTAGATGTCATAGGCGAAACCGCCATTCAGCTCATCGGCTTTGAAAGCGGCATCCTGAGAATTGCCGATCCGTTGTAGATTGGCTCCGGTGGTGCTGGTCGGATCGCCGGTGATAACGACATCCGCGTGACTCGGCGCGGTCGCCAGGACAGCCGCCAAGGACAACGCCGTCACAGTAAAGCCACGAGCTGATGGGGACGTTAACAGCTGTAAATTCATCATGTTATCTCAACTCCGAGTGAGAGTGTCACATCAACACGCACACCCTGCTAGGGGGGGTAAATTTCACCGTAAAACCGGTATGTGGCCGGAAGACCCTCCGCGGACGCGGAATTTGCGTAGAGCATACTTAGATTTGTTTAACAGTGCAACTGCAATGTAGCTTAGATATACTGGAAATCACGATATCCATCGACGGGTCGATAGTTTGCTTAAACCAGATCTATCTTATCGAGTGTCAGCTCCGTGCGAGGATAATTGGCAATTAAAACGATGAACTCGCTAGTTTCAGCAGAGAGCACGTAAGCTCCTTTCATTAGCTAGATGTCTGCGGGTATCATCTCAATTCTAATAGGTGGCAGGATGATCCTGCAGACTTAGAACACATCCAGCGTGGATTACGTTTTTTGGACCTGCAGAGAAAGACATTCGCCGACAAATTACCCGCCGCTGATTTAATGAAAAATTTTTATCTGTAGCTATGGATAATTGCGATTGAATAGATTATGCTGCCGCTGCATATGTACGTCTTTTGGAGGGTGGTAACATGTTAAAGTCACTAATAAGCGTTTTGGTATGCTCGGCACTGATATCGACGAGCTATGCATCACCCATTAAAGTGATAGTGATGGCGGGACAGTCAAATATGGTCGGCGCCGGTGTCGTAAGTGATCTCCCGACCGCGTTGCAACGGCCGCAAACGGATGTGAGATACAGTTGGCAAATCGGGACTAACGGAATTAATTACTCCAATGGATGGGAGAATCTACGCTCGATTTCTGCTCACGGGACCTCATTCGCCTCGGAGGTTACTTTCGGTCGCTCGGTCGCTGATGCACTCACCGAAGATGTAGCGATTATTAAAATTGCCTTCAATGGTAACGGACTAGAACGTTGGTGGATACCCTCGCGGAATGAGCGGTACGTAAGGCTGGTGGACCACGTTCGTAAAGCATTAGATGATCTGTCACAGCAAGGTTTAACGCCTGAGTTGGACGCCTTAGTTTGGGTACAGAGTCAGGCCGATGCAAGCTGGGAGTATGCCGCAGCCAGATACGAACAGAATCTTGATTCGCTAGTCGGCTCTTTTCGGCAAGAATTTTCATTACCAAATCTGACCTTCATTCAAAATCAGCATCATGCTAATTCGAGTGCGCCCTACGGCCAGCTCGTAAGGGATGCCAAGGATGCATTCACTACTAAATCCATCAATAATTTCCTTGTTAATATCGACAGTCACACTCTGAATAAAGACTTAACGCACTTGTCGAGTGCTGCACAAATTGAGCTCGGCTATCGGCTCGCTAATACTTATCTTGCGACGATTCCAGAACCGGGCACGTTTTTGGTCATAGCCGGGTTGAGCGGCATACTACTTCGATCAAAACATTCGCATCGATCGAATTTGTGAGAGAACTTCAACCATGGGTGTAATGCTACTAAGTTGTGGTAAGCCTAACCCTTTGTGAGATTTTTTTGATTTGTGTAACGGCCTATTAGGCTTGATTGATGCTCTTCAAGCGGATTTCTCATTTGAGTATTGTTAAGAGGTTTCAGCAGGCTCACGCCTTATATATATTTGGTGATTAGTGCTTTATTTCTATCAAGCTTCCGTTATGTCCACCAAGCTATCTCAGGCCGATTTGCTATGACTGGTAGAGGATTGCCGCAATCCGACACATTTTTGCTGGCAGAAAATATACTGCTTTGCGTACGGTCTAGTTATTCATATACGTGCTGTTCGCGGTTTTGGTATAGATTTCAATTGTGGCTGTATGTCTTGACTTATTGGTTTATTTTCAGAAAGTGGTTAAAGAGTTCATTTCTCGTCCGGATACTCTTTGTATGCAACGATGAGGAGTCGGATTGATCTGGTTCATTTAGCTAAGATCACCTCCGCTTTCAAATTATTGAACGTTTTTAGTTCCATCGGGTTGGGTATTTTCGTGTTTGGCAGGCGGCAGGGGCGGCCGATTCATCTGTTGGCGGGGTTGCTGCTGATGGTGATGCCGTATTTGGTGGCGAATCCGTGGGCGCTGGGTTTGGTTTGCGTGGCGGTGCTGGTGGCTCCGTTATTGTTGCCGACTTGATGGGCATCGGGGCTGACGAGACTGTGGTAAGACGAGCGTTTTCGGGGGTTCTAAGATGTGGGTATGGCACGTCGGCGACCGGTGATTTCTGAAGTGAGTTACGGGTTGTATTCGCGTTTCGAGGCGGGCGGGAAGGGGCTGCCGGGGGTGGTGAGGTTTACCACGGCCGTGCCGGCGGTGGTGGGGCAGGAATTCGGATTGATCGTAAAGATCAAGCAGGGGCGGGGGTTGCTGATTGATTGGGAGATCGAGCACCCGCGGGTGCCGTCGGCCGAGGGGGGGGTGATGGCACCGTTCATGGGGTCGGAGTATGTGCGGACCCAGGACTACGATTTTTTCCTCGGCGATGCGTTGTGGGAACCGCTGATCCACATGGTCGGAGAATGGAAGCTCACCGTGAACCTAGACAGGAAGACCGCCGCGCAGCGGACCTTTGAAGTCTTGGCACCGGAAGGGACGATTCTACCCACGGCAGGGACCGGCGAAATAGAACCCAACTTCCCGGCGAGGGGGATCCATCCCTCAGACTACGACCAGTTGCCGATGCAGTAACGGTCGGGATCAGATTGAGAAACGCATCGTCATAGAGATCGCTGTTGAGAATAGTTGCAAGCCTGATGCACGAGCGGGGGGCCGTCTGCCAAGACTAACTTGCATATGAAAAAGCGATCGAGAATCGAATCAACGCTTCGCGCAGGCCCTAAACTGCGGACATGAAGATTGCGATTATCGGCGACCTGCACCTCTTTACGCTTCGTTTGCATCCGCGTCGGCTGTTGAGTCGGCGGGTGATGGCGCAGTCGAATCTCTGGTTGAACCGGCGGCACCGGTTCAACCACGCATTGCTGCCGATGCTGCGGGAGAAGGTGCTGGCCGAGTCGCCGGAGATGCTGCTGCTGTCGGGGGATGTCACCACGTCCTCGCTGGAAAGCGAATTCGAGGATTTTATGGATTTTGCCCGGCCAATGGTGGGACACGCGGAGGGCGAAGCGGGGATCCCCGGCGTGCTGGTGCCGGGTAACCACGACCGATACACCTACAAAAGTCGCCGGGTCAAACGCATCGAGCAGTTGCTTTCGACGGTGATGCCCTCGGCGTTTCCGCATGTCCGCGAGCTGCGGCCGGGCTGGCGTTTGCTGGCGTTGGACTCGGCCATTCCCAATAAGGTGTTTTCGCGTGGTGCACTGGGGCGTACCCAGTTTGCTGCCGCCGTGGAGACCATCGAGCAAACGCCGAAGGACGCAGCCTTGCTGGTGCTTTGTCATTACCCCTGCACGTTGCCTCCGCGGGTGCCCTCGGCCTGGTCGCACGATTTGAAAGAAGACGCCAAACTGCGGCGAGCGTTGGAGGCTTGCCCGGGGCGGGTGGTGTACGTTCACGGACATATTCACAAACCCTGGCACGCCTTGCCCCAGGTCGTGGACGATGCCGACCAATCGCTGCCGGTGAGCAAAGTGCGGTCGGGGCTGAAATTCGGCGGCAAGGCCAAGCCAGTCTTCGAGTGCATCAACGCCGGGTCGCCGTGCATGACCAGCGTGCAGTACCCGCTGGGACAGGGGTTTTGGGAAATCGATTTGCCCGATGATCCGCACGCCCCGATCGCCAGCACCCACCATATCCCCCTGCCCGTTGCGTCTGAAGATGTCCCGCCCGCCCCGTCGAATGGCTTGACCATCCCCCCAGACGGTAAGGCCGGCAAACTCCTCCCGGCTTCGCGTCTCATGGAGAATGGGGTGCGATGGACCACTGGCCCCGCCGTATAATGGTGGCTTAGTTCGAGAACGCGCGGCGGCTGGCGAGTCTCGAAGTTGCCGCGTTTATGCAGCGTGCAAGTTGTCGCGATCCCGCTGATTCTTCCTCACTCCGGAGCCCGCCCATGTGTGGCATCGTTGCTTACGTCGGAAACAAGTCGGCCGTGCCGCTGCTGGTCGAAGGGCTCAAACGGCTCGAATACCGCGGTTACGACTCGGCCGGCCTGGCGATCATCACCGGCGATGGCCTCCAGCTCAGCCGCAGCGTCGGCCGCGTCAGCGTCCTGGAAGACCAGGTCAACGCCGAGCTATCCTCGTTTCGACGGCACGCTCGGCGTCGCCCACACCCGCTGGGCCACGCACGGCAAGGTCACCGAGGATAACGCCCACCCCCACACCGGCACCACGCCCGACGGCCACACCGTCGCCCTCGCACACAACGGCATCATCGAAAACTACGCCACCCTGCGCACCTATCTCGAAGGCAAGGGACACCAATTTTACGGCGAGACCGACACCGAAGTGCTGGCCAAACTCATCGCCTCGCTCTACGAAGGAGACCTCGAACGGGCGGTGCAGACTGCGCTACGCGAAGTGACCGGGGCGTACGCGATCACCGTGATCTGCGACCCCGAGCCGCACACCCTCGTCGGCGCCCGCAAAGGCAGCCCGCTGATCGTCGGCATCGCCGACAACGCCTACGTCGTCGCTTCGGACCAGTCCGCCATCGTGAGCCACACCACCCAGGTGATTCATCTCGACGATTATCAGGTTGTCCGGCTGTGCGCTGGCGAATACGACCGCAAGAAGATTCCCGAAGGCGGGCCGTGGTCGATCGAGTTCCGCACCACAACGATCGACAACGAAGTGATCAGCAGCGAGATCGCCGAGTTGGAGATCGACCTGCAGGAGATCGAGTTGGCGGGGTACGAGCATTACATGCTCAAGGAGATCATGGAGCAGCCCGAGGCGATCCGCACCTGTCTCCGCGGCCGGATCGACATCCGCGAAGGCCGAATCGTGCTCGGCGGGTTGGCGAACCTCTCGCGGGACCTGGTCCGGGCCAGCGATTTATCCTCACCGGCGCAGGGCACCGCCTATCACGCCGCGCTCATCGGCGAGTACCTCTTCGAAGACCTCGCGAAGATCCCCGCCCGGGCGGAGTACGCCAGCGAGTTCCGCTACCGCAACCCGATCATCGAAGACGGCAGCGTCATCATCGCCACCAGCCAGTCCGGCGAGACCGCCGACACCCTGGCGGCCCTGCAGCGAAGCCAAGGAACGCGGCGCCCTCGCGCTGGGTGCGGTCAATGTCGTCGGCTCGACGATCGCCCGCGAGACCGATGCGGGGGTCTACCTCCGCGTCGGGCCCGGAGATCGGCGTCGCATCGACCAAAGCGTTCGTCGGCCAGGTCGCGGTGCTCACCATGATGGCCCTCTTCGTCGGCAAACGGCGGTACCTCTCCGCCCGAAACCGTCACCGACTATCTCGCTCAACTGCAGCAGATCCCCGACCACATCGCCACCATCGTCAGCAGTCGCACATGATCCGCGACGCGGTGAAACAGGTGGTGGACCGCGACAACTGGCTGTTCCTCGGCCGAGGCTACTCGTATCCCGTCGCGCTCGAAGGCGCGCTCAAACTCAAAGAAATCAGCTACATCCACGCCGAGGGCATGCCCGCCGCCGAGATGAAGCACGGCCCGATCGCGCTGATCGATGAGGGCATGCCCGTCGTCTTCGTCGCGACCCAGGGCAGCCAGTACGACAAAGTCATCTGCAATATTGAGGAGGTCAAGGCCCGCGGCGGCCGTATCATCGCGGTCGCCACCGAAGGGCGACACGCAGATCGAGCAGTACGCCGACTTCATCTTCCGCGTCCCACATGTCGCCGAGGCCTTGCAGCCGCTGTTGACCGTGGTGCCGCTGCAACTGCTGGCCTACCACGCCGCCGTCCTGCGGGGCCACGACGTCGATAAACCCCGCAACCTGGCCAAGAGTGTGACGGTGGAGTGATGCGGCTTGGTCGTAGTACCGCAACGCATTCCTGATTGACGCCGTCTATCTTAAGATCGCGTCCGCACGATTGATTTTTTGAGTTTCAAATCGATGGGGCGTTGAAAGCTTGAACAGCATTATTGACACGCGAATAAGGCAAGTGGCTTTCACCCGTACCCGCATCATCTATAATCGTCTACGAACGATCCGCTTGTCCTCGATCAGGGAAGACGTTTTGACTTTTCTCCGTTTAATGTGTGCTTTGGCTTTAGTGTGTGTCCTGAGTTTGGCGGGATGCGGAGGACGGACAGCCGTGCCGACGTATATCAATATCCCCCAACAGGCGGGCGACCTCGCATTTGGCGATCCCAATGCCAAAGACGTCCGCGAGATCATCGTCATCGCGGTCCGCAAAGCTCTCGAAGCCGACCCGATCGGCGGGCCCTACGAATTGCTCCTGCCCGCGGGCACCACGCCGACAACCTACGCTTTAATCACTTATCAGCTCGGCGCGGATGCGCTGATCCCGGGCAACATCCCGGCGGTCGCGCTGGACGACGATGGCAACCCGATCAAAGTAGACAACCCCGACGGCGAGGATCCCGCCGCCACGGTTGTTCGTCCGATGCTGCTGGGCGATTTCCCCGTCGTCGAAGTCCGGGAGATCCGTGTCCGCTCGGCCGAGGGCGGAGTCGATATCGTTCGGCCCAGCGCGACCGGCCGACAGATGCAGGAAGTCACGTTGACCTGGGAGGTCGGTTTCGGGTGGTACGCCAAACGCGTCCGCCCCTGGCGTATCGCTCCCGATCAGCAGCCGCGCCCGGTGGGGCCGGTCAACTCGACGCTCGATGAAGGTGAGCCGCTGCCCACCGACTCCAACCCCTGAGGCTGCCGGTGAACCGCCCCCTAATTTTATCGACCGCGGCTCTCGCGGCGCTGTCTTGTGTCGGCGGTACTTCACTCGCGCAGTCGGTACCTCTACAGCGACCCACCGCATCGACGGCGGACACCCAGCGCGAAAGCGCAAGAGGAAGACAGCCAGGCCCGGCGCATCATCGATGAACTTATCGCCCAGCGAGAAGAACTGCCCGGCGTCGCCCCGACTGCCCGACCGGATATCGAAGCCTTGCCCAACCGCGTCGGCGTGCCCGCCGCCCGCGTCGATCTCGACCCGGCGGTCGTGGGCGTTCTGCCCGGCGACCCATTGCCCCGGCTGCGTCGTGAGGGTGAGTTCGTGGTCCAGCGGTCGGGCCGATTGATCGAGATCCAAGAAATCGGCGCCTGGGTCTTTGTGTTTGATAAGACGCCGGGGCAGGCGGACCTGAGGCCCATGATCGTTCAGCGATCACAACGCCTCGCGTCGATGCAGGATACGCTCGGCCAGCGCCGCGACGCCAGCCTCCCCATGATCTTTAACCTCACCGGGCAGGTGCACACCTACCGCGGGGTCAACTATCTTCTGCCCACCGCCATCGCGGGCACCCGGGTCCTGCCCGCCACCCAGGTCCATTCGCAGAACGATAACGAGAGTACCACCGGAGCGAACAACGCCGACGCCGAGCCCCCGTTCGGCGACCCCTTTGGCAGCGATGCCGAGAATTTTCAGACCCCCGCCACCTTTGATTCCCCGACTAATGCGACCGGTGCCGACGGTAGCGCAATGGACGTGATGGAGCAGATGCTCGATGGTCGCGAACAGGCCCCCGACCGCCCCGACACCGCTCCGCTGATCACCGGAGCCCAACCGACCATCGATCCGGGCCTGCGGGGGGTGCGTCCGCAAAACCCGCCCCGGTCAGAGTCCGCCCGGCCCGATGCCGCTGCCGACGTGCTGCTGCGTGAAGGAGCATACCTGGTTAATCGTGCCGGCCGTCTCACCCGCTCGCTGGGTTTCTTCAACGCCGACGGAAGCGGCACCGCCCAGAGCAGCGGGGCGTTCGGGGGCGGGGTCATGTTCACGTTCGAAGCCGACGGGGCGGACCCCGCCGCTTCCGAACGGCCGATGATGCTCATGCCCTGCAAATTGCTGGAACACATGGAAAGCACCGTGGCCGAACGCGGCGATCAGGTCGTCTTTCTCATGTCGGGTCGGGTGCACACCTACCGCGGGGCCAACTACCTGCTGCCCACCATGGTCCGGCTTGAGCCGGATCGCGGCAATCTGCGGAACTGAACGTTGCCCCCCCGTGAGGTCAGCGACACCACCAAAGTCTGCGGTGCGGGGGTTTCGACTAGGCATTTCTGCCGGACCGATTCCTGTTGCGGCGGGCAGGCGTGTGATGGCGATAGGCGGAATCTCTCGTAGCACCCATCGTTAAAAAACCCCGCTGCCGCAGAAGCGACAACGGGGCGGAGGGGAGAAAGCGTTGGAGTAAGAGAACTATCGAACCGTAACCCGAAGTCTCTGTAGAATTTGTACGCGACCACGCCCAAAAGATCAAGCTCGAAACCTACCTAAGTTCACATTTTTAGGGTTTGCCCTATTTGGGTGCCGCGAGGGCCTCCATTATCGGAAGTTTTCGGATATCGGATTTGGCCAATCTCTATCCGACCGCCCACGCGGTGGGAAGGTCCCGCACCGCTGGGCCGGCGAGGCCGTTCAGTCCTCCGCGTCATTGAATCCCGCCGCCAGCAGGCCCGCCCCCAGGACGCCCGCGTCGTCCTCGAGTTCGCTGGCGACGATCTTGCATTTCCGCAGCTCCGGCGGGAAAACGTAGCGGTTGAAAGCTTCGCTCACCCACTTCATCCACACTTCGCCCATCGCCTCGGTGGCCCCGCCGCCGACCACCACGCAGGGCAGGCTCAGCAGCGTGACCGTGTTGGCGATCGCCATGCCCACGTAAGTCGCCGCCCGCTGGGCGACCTCCATCGTCAGCGGGTCCTCGGCCTTGATTGCCTGCCCCAGCACCTTCGAGCGGACCTTCGAATAGTCCCCGCCCACCAATTCGGTAATGACCGACGGCCGACCGCTTTCGATCAGCTGCACCAGCAGATTGACCATGTTGGTACGGCTCGCCAAGTCTTCCACGCTCCGTCGTCCGAGTCCCGCGTCGGCTCGCAAGAGCGTGTGCCCCACTTCGCCGGCGGTGAACTGGGCCCCGTGATAGATCTGGTTATTAAGCACCAATCCGCCGCCGATGCCCGTGCCGACAAAGATCGCGAAGAGGTCATCGAACCCCTTGCCCGCGCCCCCCTGATGCTCGCCCCAGGCCCCGACATTCACGTCGTTGTCCACCACGACCGGCAGGTTCAACTCCGCCTTGAGTACCTTCGCCAGTGGATAGTTTTCCCAACCCAAGTTGACCGCTTTGATGACTTGCCCCTTGCGGATGTCGATCGCTCCGGGGGCCCCGATCCCCACCGCGGCGATGTCTTGGCGTGACAGCTTTGCCTGGTCGAGCACTTTGTCACAGATCTTGGCCAGCCGTCTGATGACGGCTTCCGAGCCCTCGGCCGCTTTGGTCTTGGTGCCCGCCCGGTGGGTGACCTTGCCGTCGACGACGATGCCGCACTGGATGTTCGTGCCGCCAAGATCGATGCCGATCGTCGGCTCTGCTTTTTTACTTGCCATAATTAATGCTTAGGGTTGAGGGATCGCGATGGTGAAGCGGTCTGACCGGCCACGAATGATCGGCAGACCGGTTTGCGGTGAGGTTAGAAGTTCGGTTTATGCGCCGCCGCCGTCGCCGAGCACGCGGGGTACCCGAAAATAATCGCCCGCTCGGCCCGGCGCATTCGCGAGCGCCTCTTCAACACTCAGCGTCGGGCCGGGGATATCCTCGCGGGTTACGCTACGCTGATCGCCGGGCTGATAGAGCGGCTCGACGCCGTCGAGGTCTAACTCGTCCAGTTTGCGGACGTACGCCAGAATCGCTCCCAACTGGTCGGTAAAATGCTGTACTTGGGAATCGTCCAGACGCAGCCGGGAGAGCTTGGCGACCTGGCGAACATCGTCGGCGGTAATCACGGGTGGTGCGGGAGAGGGCATGGCGGAATGATACCAGCACCTCGTCACGATCTCGGCAAGACCCTCAGCGTAATCTTGCCACTCCGCCGCGTCTCTCCCCCGTGCGGAAGCCTTTCGGGAACGCCACCCGCCACGGCCTGCCTCCACTCAAACGCCTTGCCCAATCGATATCAACTAAAATCAATTTTTGCCATCGCGTACCTTCAGACCCACCGCTCGTTTTCCCCTTCCGAAATGCAACCTGTCATGCCCGACCGCGACCTACTGGACTGTTTTGAGAATCCCAACCCCGGCCGATCGTTCATCATCGAACATATCTCCGAGGAATTCACCAGCGTCTGCCCCAAGACCGGCCACCCCGATTTCGGCCACGTCACCCTCTCCTACATCCCCGCCAACGACTGCGTCGAACTCAAGTCGCTCAAGCTGTATTACCAAAGCTTCCGCAACGAAGGCATCTTCTACGAAGCGGTGACGAATCAGATCGCCAACGATCTGGACAATGTCATGTCGCCGGTATGGATGCAAGTGACCACCGATTGGAAAGGCCGCGGCGGCATCCGTTCGCGCATCACCGTCGAAGTTGGCCAGCACCCTCAGGACGCGCCGCGGGGGGCCGACGATTTTGAAGACGAAGAGGACGACGATCGCTTGCCGCCGGGGTATTGACCGGTCCAAGGATCCAGCCGCCGGGGTCGCGTTTTTTTTCCTCACGCCGCGGACCATTGACGGGTGCATTCGCCACCGCGGCGGAGTAGCGACTCGGCGTCCGAGGCGGACAACGGCGGCGAAAAAAGATAACCCTGTACGGCGTGGCAGCCCAGGCTTTGCACCTGCGAAAACTGCCCCGGCTCTTCGATGCCCTCGGCAATGACTTCGAGGTGAAGGTTGCGTGCGAGATTGACCACGGCGTCCACGATGGCGGTATAGCTATGGTCCCGTTGCATGTGGAGAATAAATCCGCGGTCGATTTTAAGCACGTCCGCCGGCACGTCGTGCAACGACGTGAGCGAGGAGGTGCCGGTGCCAAAGTCGTCGATCATCAGCCGATAACCCAACCGACGCAACGCGACCAGCACCGGACGGATCGGCACCCGCGAATCGCCCAAAGCCGTCTCGGTGATCTCCAGGGCAAGGGCGGATCGCGGCAGGCCCGCCGCCGTCAAGGTCCGTTCGAGATGTTCGATCATGTCGGGCACCAGCAGCTGCCTTTTTGAGACATTGACACTGAGGTACAGCCCCGGGGTGGCCACGCCCTGGTCCCGCCAGACCGCAAGCTGCCGCGCCGCTTCTTCGAGACACTGCCGCCCCAACCGATCGATCAGCCCCGCTTCTTCCGCGAGGGGAATGAACTCGATGGGCGCAATTTTTCCCAGCTCCGGGTGCTCCCACCGACACAGACACTCAAAACCCTTGAGCCGTCCACTCTCCACCTCAATAATCGGCTGATAATGAAGCGTCAACTCACGACGATCCAGCGACTCACGCAACGCGGCTTCGACTTGCGCACGGCGCGCGGTGGCTTGGTGCATCGAGGATTCAAAAACAACGAGCCGGTTTCGGCCGTCCTCCTTGGCGCGGTACATGGCGGTGTCCGCGTCGCGGAGCAACGTCGCAGCCTGCCGACCGCTGATCACGCTCGACGTGCAGCCGATACTGGGCGTGGAGGTCATGGCTTTGCCAAACACCTCATGGGGTCGACGCAACGCCGTAAGCAACCGCTCGGCAATCTTCGCCGGCTCGTCAGGTTGCGCCACCGGATCAACGATGACCACAAATTCGTCGCCGCCCAGTCGCACCGCTTCGATCCGCGAAGCTCCGCTGATCGGCATAGTCGCGACTGTCCGCCCCGCAAAAGCCATCCGCGTCGAAACGCCCTCCCACTCCGCCAACACCCCCGCCATGCGGTTGGCGATGGAGACCAGCAACTCATCGCCCGCGTCGTGACCCAAACTGTCGTTTACCAGCTTAAAGCGGTCAAAATCCATAAACAGCACGGCCACCTCGTGATCGCCTACTTGGCTTGATTCGAGCCGTTCGAGAGCCGCTTTGCGATTCGCCAAGCCGGTAAGGCGATCGACGCGCGCCGCGCGGTACGCCTCGTCGTGCTGTTGCTCCACCACGCGGATCGCTTTCTGCAATTGGCCGCACTGCTGGCCGATCAGGTCACGCACGTCCAGTAACGACAGCCGACCATCCGCCCCCCGCACCACCGCCGGTTCGTAGCGCTTGTTAAGCGGCCGATCGATCAGGTGCGACACAGCGGTGTGTAGCGGCATCGTTTCATCAAGTGTTTCCTGCATCTCCATTACCTGCTCCTCGTGGAACAGACCCACGGGCCGGCTCAAATACAACTCGCGTTGAAACGCTCGCGAAAGCGTGGCATACATGGCCCCCCGCGACAAGACTCCGGCGAATTCCCGACCCCGGTACATGAGCACGCCCACCAAATTCGCATCGGCCTCAAATAAGCTAAGCACGCGAGAAAGTGAATCGTCGGCCGAAACCATCACCCCCTGCCCCAATGTCCCGCTGATCTCGCCCAACCGTGTCTTGCGTAACGCGAGTTCCCCAGCTACGTCAGGAACGGGCGGGTGGGTTGCCCCCGATGATTTGCGAATGTCAGATATCAAGCGTCAGACCCTCCTTTCAGGTGACGGTGGACGGTTTAGCGGGTTTCGGGTCCGCAGACCGATGCGATTTAGTCCTTCTGCCCGCTTATTCCGCTAGCCGTGCTTATTATTGTCCATCGGCCGCTGCACCCTCACGATTTAATGCACTGATCGCTTTATCCATCACGTTTTCGTGACTTATGACACGGCGGACCACGCGGTTTGGGTTGCCGCGGAGGTATGCTGCTCGCCGTAAATATAAAAAGAGCCCACGGAATGTATCCGTGGGCTCTCGTCGTTTTAACGAATTTCGGAACGGTCACCTCGTCATTAGTCGGCCAGGGACTGGCGACGACGACGGGCGGCGATCAGGGTCATCAGACCCAGGCCACCGGCAACGGCACCGGGGGTCGGCACGGCGTTGGCGACAAAGGTTTCGGTGGTGATCTGAGCCAGCGTCGACGATCCGCCGAGCGAAAGCTCGACGCGGTCAAAGCTTTCGGCATCGAAATCGGAAGCCAGGAAGGGGCCGATCTGGTTGATGCTGCCGTTGGCGAACTGGATGGTGGGATCGTAGAACTGGTTGCCGGGGGTCAGCAGGTCGCCGAAGAACACACGGCCAAGCTCGGTGTCTTCCGAGAAGAAGTCCAGGAAGAAGCCACTGTTGGTCTGAAATTCGGTCGGGCCTTCGATATCGACGACGGTGAACATCAACGAATCAACGGCCTCGTCGAATTCGAAGATCAACATGCCGGCGGGGCGACGGTTTTCGAGGGTGAAGGATGTGTTGCCGAGGAGGGTCACGCCGTTGCCCAGAACGGTGTCCAGGGGACGGTTGCCGGTGGTCCAGTTGGGGCCGAAGTGGCCGCCGTCCGCCAGGTCAGGACGGGCCTGGTAATCCCAAATGATCGCGGCATCTTCGACGCCGGGGTTGGGGTTATCGGCGGAAATCTTGATCCCGGCAATTTGGTCGGTCACGACGGTGGCGTGGTCCAGACCGCTAAAATCGTAGACAGTCACGTTGCCAGCCGAGGCTTGGCCAACCATCGCGGCGGCGCCCAGGGCAACGGCAGTCAAAGAAGCGGAGCGAGTCATCATATCTATCATCTCTCAAAAAAAGGATTGGGGAAATAGCGCGGATCATATCGATCCTGCCGGTTACATCAAAAATAGCACATGCATTGTATTCGGCCACCGCTTCTCATGGGCGAACCCAAAATTTTAAATTAAATAATTCTCCACAATGGCTCTGCTGGCAACTTGGGGTAAATAGGTAAATTTTGTAGTGCGATGACCCTAAGGGCATCCGCTGAGCTATGCCCGCCGCTTCGATGACTGGAAAATTGATTCAAAGTTCGGCAACTCTGGAGCAATTGCTTATCATCAAATGAGATGAGATCCAGGCAGCTCACTTTTCATGAGTCGTTGCCACGCGGGAAGGTTAGTTAAGCAAAATGAAAGACAGAGGGGGGGTAGGGGGGGGTTGCGGGGGTAAGCGTAAGGGGTGTGTCGCGGACAGTCGGTGGCAGGATCGTTCGCCATGCCTACCGTAGGCCCGGGCATTTGCCGACCGACGCCGCCACGTTCAAGTTGAACATCTCAAGCAGTGGCCGTCCGTCCCGCGGCGATACGCCCCATCTCTGGTCGTGGTACGAATCGGATATTTCCCCAAGAGTCAGTTAAAGTGCTTCATCGCTCAGCCCAGGTCATCGTCATCTTCGTCGCCGGGGTCTTCGGGGTCGGCTTGGCCGGGGTCATCCTCGTGCTCCGGCTCGCCGTATTTGGCCGCGTTGCCCGCCGCCGCCTCGACCACGAAATCCGGCAGCAGCTCCGCCAGGCTGCACCCGTACACCGCCTCGCACGCCCCCACCCCCGCGTCCCGCCAAGAGGCCGCCGCCAGGAATTCCAGCAGCTCCGGACCGCCGCCCCTCATCAAATTTCCGAACACCGTGTGTGACAGGTCATAAGGCAGCCCGTACCCGTCCTCGATCCCGCAAAAACCCCGCCCGTCAAAGAACCGCCCCAGCCGGCCCGGCGTCCAGTATTCCCGGTGCAGCGCCACCGTCTGCAGATCCGGCGCGAACCGCCCGCTGGGCACCACCGCCTCCTGCAGATGCGTGACCAGCCCCTCCTCCAGCCACACCGGCAGGTCCCATTCCGCCAATCGACTGTGGGCCCACTCGTGGGCCAGCGTCGCTTCCAGCTCCGCCGCCGTCGCGCCGTGGGCCGCCACGTGTACCGCCCCCTGCCGCAGGCACATCCCCCCGCTCACCGCCCCGGCATGGTCCGCGTCGTCCCCGTCGGCGGTGTAATCCAGGTATTCCGCCACCCCCCGGCACACCACCGCCACGTCCAGCCCCGCCCCGTTGTACCCCGCCGGCTTGTGCAAATACGCCTCCACCCCCAGCCCGCCCAGGCAACGCTCGATCACCGCGAACGCCCGCCGACCCCACGCCAGCACCCGCCGCGCCTCCCGCTCCGGCAGGTCCGTCGTCACCAGCAGCTCGCCCTCCTCGTATACCGCAAACCCCTTGCCCTGCTCCCGCCACGCCGCCGCCAGTTCGCCCTGCCACGCCCGCTCCACCGCCGACCACGCCGCGCCCCGCTCGGCCTCGGGCAGCCGCCCCCACCGCGCCTGGACCGCCGCCCAGTCGGGACGCGGCAGCCCGCCCCGGGCTTCCATCTCGCCCAGCAATCGCCGCCCAAGTTTGCCGTCCGGCACGTCCATCGCATCAGCATACCCCAGCCCCCGCGCCACCTCCCCCGGCCGTTTGTTAAAGTACCCCTCCGTTTTTCGCCACGCCCCGCCACCCCCACCCAGATCATCCCCATGAGCATCCTCGTCAACGCCGACACGAAAGTCATCTGCCAGGGCATCACCGGCTCCGCCGGACAGTTCCACACCACCGGCTGCCTCGAATACGGCACCCAGATGGTCGGCGGTGTCACCCCCGGCAAGGGCGGACAGACCGACGCCAACGGCCTGCCCGTCTTCAACACCGTCGCCGAGGCGGTCAAAGCCACCGGCGCCAACGCCACCATGATCTTCGTGCCCCCGCCCTTCGCCGCCGACGGCATCCTCGAAGCCGCCGACGCCGGCATCGCCCTGATCTGCTGCATCACCGAGCACATCCCCGTCCTCGACATGATGCGCGTCAAAAAAGCCCTCAAAAACTTCCCCGACACCCGACTCATCGGCCCCAACTGCCCCGGCGTCATCACCCCCGGCCCCCGCAACCCTCAAGCATCGGGCAACGGCTCTACCGACCAACCCCTGACCACCGGCGGTTGCAAAATCGGCATCATGCCGGGCTACATCCACGTCGACCCCTCCGAAGCCAAGGCCGGCAAAAACGTCGGCATCATCTCCCGCTCCGGCACCCTCACCTACGAAGCCGTCTGGCAAACCGCCCAGCTCGGCCTCGGACACTCCACCGCCGTGGGCATCGGCGGCGACCCCGTCCGCGGCATGAACTTCATCGACCTCCTGCCCCTGTTCGAGGCCGACGACCAAACCCACGGCATCGTCATGATCGGCGAGATCGGCGGCACCGACGAAGAAGCCGCCGCCGAATTCATTAAATCCCATATCAAAAAACCCGTCACCGCCTTCATCGCCGGCCGCACCGCGCCCCCCGGACGAAGAATGGGCCACGCCGGCGCCATCATCTCCGGCGGCGAAGGCGGTGCCGAAGACAAACTCAACGCCCTAAGAGCCGCGGGTTGCCACATCGCCGAATCCCCCGCCGACCTCGGCAGCACCATGGCCAAGGCCCTTGGCCTCTAAAAACTACAGCCTCGGTCAATGAACGGGGACCGTCACGGTTTCCGAAATCCATGACTTGGCGTGCGATTGCGTCAAACTACCATTATGCATTCGGTCATTGAAAATCAACGCGTAGCCTTGGTTCAACTCTGCGAGCAGTACCACGTCCTGACGCTGGAAGTTTTCGACAGCGCCGCAACCGGTAAATATAAGTCGGGCAAATCCGATATCGACCTGCTCGCCGAGTTCGATCACCACGCCCCCATGTCCGCCCTCGATCAGTACCTCGGCTTCATCCGCGACGCCGAGATATTACTCGGCAGCAAAATACATCTGGTCAGCACCTCCAGCATTCGCAACCAATACTTCCGCCTTGGCGTCAAAGAAACGCGGAGGCCGCTGCATTCCGCCTAAACACTTAGCTCACCTCGAAGATATCTGAGTCTCAGCGGTTCTTATCCAAAACTACGTTGAAAGCCTCGCCCTCGGGAGAAGAACAGGGGACAGTCCCCTTTAATCAAACGTCCGACCAATTCAAATGTTTTTGGTAAAAAAAACCCGGCGGGTGGCGGGTGCCACGGTCGCGTGCGGCCGTGCCATGTGGGGAATCGCCGTGGTTGAATTAAGCGTTTTGGCACTCTCACGGCCGACACGCGGCCGTGGCACCCGCTTAAATACATGGCGTGCTTCATATGGCAGACGATGTACCGACGAACGTACGCCTAAGTACGCTTGATGCCATCGGGGGTGAGTTGAATCTGACGCTTTTTGTAGAGCAATCCGATGCCCTGTTTGAAGGCTTTTTTACTGGTATCGATTTGCTGGCGGATGGCTTCGGGTGAAGATTTGTCGTTGAGTGGTAATGTGCCGCCGTGGGCGTCGAGGGCTTCCAGGATTCGCTCGGCCACGGCCTCGACGCGGCCGTAGCCGGCGGGGTCGCGCATCAGGTCGATCTTGCCGTCTTCGTAGACGTCTTTGACGTAGGCAACCAGTTCGTCGCCGGCGGCGAGTTTGCCCGGGGTTTCGCTGTGGTAGAGCAGGCCGGAGTAGGTCTGGTTGACGATGGCTTTGTAGCCCAGCGGGGACTCGCCGTAGATCAGGATGTCGACCGGGTCGTTGCGGTGGTAATGCGGCGGCTCGTCGGGGAAAAAGCGATCCAGTTGGCGGCTGGCGGCGACGATGCGGTCGGTCGTATCCAGCGTGACCGCCACGATCACCTTGTCACCCACCCGCAGCACGCGGTCGCTGTGCTCGCTCATCGGCAGCAGCAAATCTTTGCTTAGCCCCCAGTCCAGGAAGATACCGACGCCCTCGACGATGCTCAGCACGGTGAGGTTGGCAAAGTGGCCGACCTCCACCAGCGGGAGATCGGTGGTGGCGATCGGTCGGCCCTCGGAGTCCTTGTAAAGAAACACTTCGACCGCGTCGCCGACCGCCATCTCGGGCGTCACCCATCGGCGGGGCAGCAGGATGCCGTCGTAATCCTCCCCCGCTTCGAGGTACAACCCCGGCGGCGTCTCCCGCAAGATCTCCAAAGTGTTGAATCGGCCAAACTGAATCATGAGAGACCTAGCCTAACCACCGGGCAGAATACGCGGGAGAGATCATGCCTGGCGAGGGAGGGGGGGAGGGGGGAGGGGGGGAGGGGGGGGAGGGGGGGCACCACGGGCGTTTTGGATTCAATCTCCGGTTTATCTGCGTGATCCTATCATTCTCGGATGCAAATACTTCTCGCGATGTCTCGTCCCGCGTGGTTCACCACCTGGATTGAGTGGGCCTCGGTGCTGATCGAACTCATCGGAGTCGGGGTGATCCTGTTCGGCGGGTTGCTGGTGCTGGGCTGGTTTGCCTGGGACTGCCTGCGGGCCAAACTGGATCGGCTGGCGGCCTACGGCTTTCTCCGTCGTCGGCTGGGACGGGCGATCCTGCTGGGGCTGGAATTTCTCGTGGCGGCAGACATCATCGCGACGGTCATGATCGACCAGACGCTGGAGTCCGTGTTATCGCTGGGGCTGGTGGTGCTGGTGCGGACGTTTCTGAGCTGGTCGTTGGAGGTGGAGCTGGAAGGGCGGTGGCCGTGGCAGGGGCAGCAGGTAAAAGGTGACGGCCCCCGCCCGGCCCGGGTCGCGGGACAGGCGGGCAAGGCCGAGCACACCGCCGCCGATCGCACGATGAACCCGGGCTAAAAAAAACCCGCCGAGCGAGGTCGGCGGGTCAGGTATGAGCAAGGCGATGGATGCTCGTCGATTTACTTATCGACGGCATCTTTCACATTGCCTCGGGCTTCCTGGGCGTGGCCCTCGGCCTTTTTCGCTTTGCCCTTGGCTTGCTGCTCGGCATCGTCGGTCAGCGAACCTGCGGCGTCGCGGATCTTGCCTTCGGCCTGCTTAGCCTTGCCTTCGACTTTGTCTTGCGTGCTGGATTTCTTGGGATCAGACATGGTGAACTCCTTGTTCAACGAAAAGAAACGGATCAAACCCCCAGCCTCACGTTGACATGATCAACCTTCGGCCGGGACATGATTAAACCTTAGACCCACCGTATGAACCCACTGTGAACCTCGGCAACGGTCGGCTCATCTATCGCAGCCACGACCGCCCGGAGGATGCGGCTCAGCCGCCCGAAGCCTGATTCTGTCGCTGCCGCATCGTGAAACGGGCGATCTGGTCGGGGGTGTGTTGGCCTTTGCACCGCATGCACGACACCCCCGCCTCATAGTCATCGTGCTCACGATCGCTCGACGTCGTCGGCCAACCGCAGGCATAACACAACCCGTGGTCGGTCTCCCGCAATCCATGGGTCACCGCCACGCGGCGATCAAACACAAAGCAGGCCCCCTCAAACCGCGACTCGGGCTCGGGCACCTCTTCGAGATACCGCAGGATGCCACCCCGCAGGTGATAGACCTCGTCGTAGCCCCGGCTTTTAAGGTAGGCCGTGGATTTTTCGCAGCGGATCCCCCCGGTGCAAAACATCGCGACCTTGCGTGACGCCCCCGGGCGGGGCAGGTGCTGGTTTACGAAGTCGGGGAGTTGCCGAAAACGCTGCGTGCCGGGGTTCACCGCCGGGCCGTTCGCGGTGCGGAACGTGCCGAGATGCACCTCGTAGTCGTTACGCGTGTCCACCACCGTGACTTCGGGATCGTCCAGCAGCTCATTCCAGTCTGCCGGATCAACGTACTGCCCGGTCATGGTCGGATCGGTCGGCGAAATCCCCGGCTGGCCTAGCGTCACGATCTCACGCTTCAGGCGGACCTGCGCCCGACGAAAAGGTGCGGCCTCGGCCGAGGACCACTTCACTTCCAACTCCGCAAACCGACCCCCGTATATCTGATCGGTTTGCAACTGCTTTACAAATCGACGCAGGTCGTCATCCGGCCCGGCGATGGTCCCGTTGATCCCTTCCTCCGCCAACAACAACGTCCCGCAAAGCCCCGCCTCCCGCAGCCGTTCCTGCAACGGCAGACGCATCGCCGCGGCCTCGGGCAGACGCACAAAACGATACAGGGCAGCAACCGTGAACGGGGCAGGCATCGCATCAGTTTAACCACTCCGGCCTGCCCGCACGACCCGTTTTCGCGCACCCGGCGGCCATTCTCTCCAACGATGTGGACCATCTACGCTTTGCGTGCGAACCCTCCATGTATTGTGTGCCCCTCTGGGTGCAACGCTCACCCCCCTCGTCAATATCTTGCGCATCATTTTGCCGCGTCCGCCTTGTGTATTAACTCGGTCCAACCCACCCACTGACCGGTATGGCCTGGACACTGAAGCCGTGTCGAGTCAAGATTACAGCGAAACAGCTTTAAATATCATGAAAGAATAACAAGCCAAAACGAGATAGTTTGGGCAAGATTTAAGAAATAGACATGATATTTTGGACCCAAATATTTGACTTAGGTTGAATCTTGTCGATCCGTAGTTTATCTCGTCATCCTGTCAAAAATGGTTTTGACTCCGTGACGCGCTCTATGAAAAGTGCATATAAACAAAGGCCCACGTGATAATCCCGTGGACCTTCAATGTTGTGAGTTTTCACTGCGGCAGAGTTTAGTCGGCGGCTTTAGCTTCAGACCCCGATGCCACCGCGTCGATTTGATCACGGTCAAAAAACTTGAGGGCGTAGCCGTTCATGCAGTAGCGTAATCCCGTAGGTTTCGGGCCGTCGTTGAACACGTGACCCAGGTGCCCGCCGCAGCGGCCGCAGCGGTTTTCAACCCGACGCATGCCCATCGAACTGTCCTCGATTTCCGCAACGTGATCGTACGCGATCGGCCGCCAAAAGCTCGGCCAGCCCGTCCCGGAATCAAACTTGGTCTTGGCTTCGTACAGCGCCAGGCCACAACCGGCACAGGCGTAGACCCCGTCTTCCTTATTGTCCAGGTAACGGCCCGTGCCCGCCCGCTCGGTGCCGTGCTCGCGGAGGATGTGATATTCCTTGTCCGAAAGCTCCGCCTCCCACTGCTCGGGGGTTTTCTCAACCGGAACGATTTGGCCCTGTTCGTCGCGCTGGGGTTCAATGATCAAAGTGACTTCCTTTCCGTCTCGGCTATCGTCCGCCCCGGGCTGACCCACACAAGCGGTCAACCCAAGCATCATTAAGCATCCGAGTTTTTTCAAAGCGTTCATCTAAATCTCTCGATTAGTAACTATAGCCCGTCCGCAAAACAATCTCCCGCCTGCCGATTTTATTCCCGGACTTAAGTACGTAACTTTCTTACATCTACTTTTGCACGCTTTTGCAAAACCGCGTTCAGCCGACAAAGTGGTGGATCACGATCGCGGCCGCGACCGCGACGTTCAGCGAATCGATGTCGTGGTGCATGGGGATCCGCACTTTGCGGTCACAGAGAGCCACGAGTTCGGCCGAGAGTCCGTAGCCTTCACTGCCCAGCAGAATCGCTTTTTTTCTGGTGGACGGCTGAACTTCGCGCAATGTTTCCGCTCCCTCATTCATCACGGTCGCCAGTAGTTCGTATCCGCCGATACTTCTAAGTTTTTCAAGATCCCGGGGCAGATGCTCGCTGTGCCAAAGCGGCATCGTAAACACCGCCCCCATCGATACCCGTACCGCCCGCCGATACCAGGGGTCGGCACAACGGGGACCCAAAACCATGGCCCGCACGCCCAAACCCCCGCAGATCCGGATCAGCAATCCGAGATTATCCACGTTCGTGATCTCGGGGCAGACCACTACCACCTCATGCTGAACAGCATGATTTGCACCGCCCGCAGCCGACTCGGCCAACCCTTGTGCAACATCGATCTCCCGCGGCGGAACCACCGCCGCGATGATGCCCTGGTGCAGGGCCACCCCCGTGGCCGCGGCCATCACCTCTTTAGAACAAGGCAAGATTTGCGTGTTCGATACCGGCCCCTCCGCGGTGTCCCGGCGACTCTCCGCTTCACGGATCATCTGCTGCACGCGGGAGACTTTGTTCTCGACCACGAGCACGGACTTGACCGTCAGACCCGTCGCAAATGCCCGCCGGACGACGTGCTCGCCTTCGCAGAGAAACAGTCCGGTGTCCCGCCGAATGTTGCGGTCTTTCAAATGGACATAAAAACGCAAACGTTCATCGTCCGGGCCGGTAATCTTAATAAGACCATCCATGGAACAAACCCCGATTGGGCAACGCGAATCGTTTCAAGACTTCGATTCTTGCAGCGCCGCTTTGATCTTGTCGCCCACGACTTTCGGGTTGGCCTGGCCTTTGGACAACTTCATAATCTGACCCATCAGCGCGCCGATCGCCTTGTCTTTACCTCCACGGATTTGGTCGATGGCTTTCTCGTTCCGCGGGTCCTCAATAATTTCTTGAATCCACTGATCCAAGGTTTCGTCGTCGCTGACTTGCAGCAATCCGTGCTGCTCGGCAAGCTCGAAAGCGGTGAGATTCTGGGTATCGACGTTGCAGGCAATGCCAAAGAGTTGGTCGGCGGCGGTGCCGCTGACCTTGTTTGATTCCTGAAGCTCGACGATCTCGGCGACTTGGACGGGCGTGATTCCGAGACTATCAAGGGTCTTGGCCGACTCATTGGCCCGCTTGGCCCCGGCATTGAGCAGCATGGCGGCGACCCGGCGGGGCGGAACCCGACCCGCCGAGACACTGGCTTCGAAGAATTTTGTATTCGCCGGCTCGGCCAAGAGGTTGTCCGCGTCGATCGATTTGAGCCCAAATTCTTCAACGTAACGGCGCTTTTTGACCGCGGGAAATTCGGGAAGCGACGCCCGGACCGATTCCCGCCAAGCTTCATCGATTTCCAAGGTCACCAGGTCCGGATCGGGAAAGTAGCGGTACTCGTCGGCGTCTTCTTTTTCCCGCTGGGGGGTGGTAACGAGTTTATTGTCGTCCCAGCCGCGGGTGGATTTGGCCCGGGCCCCCATCACCCGGCCGTCGTCGAGCCACTGCGCAATTTGTCGCTCGTGCTCGTATTGGATCGCGCCGTGGACGGCTTTGAATGAATTGAGATTTTTAATCTCGACAATCGGTGTCGCAAATTGTTGGCCATCGGGGCGGGTGATGATCACGTTGATGTTGGGTTCGAAGCGCATGTGACCTTTTTGCATGATGCCCTGGGTGACCCCGAGGTGGCGGCAGAGGTCACGCAACATTTGGCCGAATGCCATCGCCTGATCCGCGGTGGTGAAATCCGGCTCGGTGACGATTTCCAGCAGCGGCGTCCCCGCGCGGTTGAGGTCGATGTAGCTGCCCGCCTCAAATTGGCCCGCGTTCTCTTCGCTGGACAGCTCGCCGGCGGGAAGTTCGTGCATCAGTTTGCCGGCGTCTTCTTCGAGGTGAGCCCGGGTGATGCGGATGCGCTTGGTGGCGAAGTCCGGGGCGTTGCCGGCCGGGTCGTCGACCGGCAGATCGACCGCGCCGTCGAAACACACCGGCCGATCAAACTGGCTGATCTGATAATTCTTGGGCAGATCGGGGTAGTAATAACTTTTGCGATCCCATTTCGTCAACGAGGCGATGGAACAATTTAGCGCCAGGCCGACGCGCATCGACATTTCCACCGCTTCTCGGTTGACCACCGGCAGGGTGCCGGGCATGCCCAGCACCACCGGGTCCAGCAACGTATTGGCCGCCGCCGCATCGAATTCGGCGTGGGCCACGTTCGGGGCGGCGGTCCACATCTTGGTACGGGTGGCGAGTTCGACGTGGATTTCCATGCCGATTTTTAGCTGCGTGGTTAGTCCGTGGGCTTCGCCGGGGTCGTAGGTATTCATGCTTTGCTCTGTTCAGAAATATCGATATCGTCGGTCAGATTTCGCACCGTGGCGGCCGTGGGTAACAAAATCAACCAAGTGGATTCAAATCGTAGCGCGACCGTGATGCCTGATCATCGCGGGGTCGGGCTGGCCCAAGGCGGCAAACGCCCGGAGGCGTAACCGACACGCGTCGCAGTGTCCGCAGGGTTTGGTGTTTTCGGGGGGCAGCGGGTCGTAGCAAGAATGGGTGAGGCCATAATCGACCCCGTGGGCCAGCCCGAGCTGGATGATGGCGGGCTTGGGCAGATCGATCAGGGGGGTGTGGACTTTCAGCACGCGGTGATCGGATTCGTGGGTGACGCCGGCGCGGGTGGCGAGGTTGGCCATGGTTTCGAACGCGGCGATGAACTGCGGCCGGCAGTCGGGGTACCCCGAATAGTCCACGGCATTGACGCCGATGAACAGGTCGGTGCTGCCGATGGTTTCCGCCAGCGCCAGGGCATAACTCAGAAAAATGGTATTACGGGCCGGGACGTAGGTCACGGGGATCTCGCCGGCGGTGCCGAGTTGTTCGTCGTCACGATCCTTGGGTACGTCGAGTTGGTCGTCGGTCAGCGCACTGCCGCCGAAGGCCCGCAGGTCGATGCGGGCCACCCGAAACGAGGCCGCGTCGTGAGCTTTCGCGAGCGTGGCGGCGGCATCGAGTTCGATGGCGTGCCGCTGGCCGTAGTCGAAACTGAGGCAGTGGCAGCGGTAACCCTCGCTCCGCGCGACCGCGAGTACGGTCGCGGAATCCAGGCCGCCCGACAGCAACACCACCGCTTCCCGCGCGGGCAGGGCACCCGCGGCGTCCATCGGTTTTTCCTCGTCACGGCTCATCGTGACGCTCCGGGCTGGCCGTCGTCGATTCATCGTTCTTATCAGCTCGGGCCGGGGCCACCTCGTCGTCGTCCCGAGACATCACCACCACGGTGCGAGCCACGAGGTCGCCCAGCCGTTGGCGGTAGGGGCTGATGAGCGGGAGGATCAGCAGCAAATACGCCACGAGATCGAAAATCTTCAAGACGCCGCGAACCAGCAGTTGCCACGGCCGCGGTTGCTCGCCGTCCAAACCGACCACCCGCAATCCCGTCGCCCATTTGCCGATCGACCGGGTGGTCAGCAGTTCCAGCAGGGTGGTGTGCAGCACCACCACGCCGATCGCGACCATCCCGGGAACCATCATGTCGAAGCTCGCGCCCAGCCCTCGGCCCGGCCACCGCTGATACAACTCACCCAGGTCCAGCCCATAGCCCAGAGTCCCCACCAGGATGCCGGGGGCCAGGTCAATCAACCCCGCCAACCCGCGGCGCAGCGGATCTCCCAGCGTCATCGTGTCCGGCAAGGCCAGGCGGTTGGCCTCAGGATCGCGCCGCCAAAACCCGAACAGCAGAACGGTCGAGGTGAGTACTACTCCCAATAAAATGATGGTATCGAAGGCCTGGGACAGAAACTCGCGGGGTTCAAAACCCAGGGTCCACGGCGTGCGGGTGACTTTGCCCTGTAAAGAAAGCTGCGTCACGGCGGGGCCGGGCAGGGCGTCGTCGGCCCCGTCGCGAGTCGCCTGCAAGAGGGCCGGGCCGATGTCCCGGGGACCCGCGAGCAGTGCGAAAGAATCACCCGCCGCCACGGTCCTCCATTGGCCGGCTTCGGTGCCGATCTGCTCGTGACTCAATTCGAGACTGCCGATCGTGACCCGGCGCTGGCCGCGCAACACCGCCACCTCCGCCACGAGTGCATCGTCCTGTGAGGTGACGGTCGACAGGACCAGGTGCTGCTGCACCCGCGATCCGGCCACCGACCCGCCCCGCGGGACCGGAAGACTTTGCTTTTGCCAGACGACGGCGGGAGGGGTGGGCGCTGCGTCAGTCGCGGGCCCATCCGCGGTGGGGTCGGATTGTGGCGAGGTCGAATCGGATTGGTATACGTCCACCATCGTGCGGGAGTCCGCGCCGGGGGCATCGCGGTCTTGGGGCGAGCTGGGCCGGGTCACCAACAAAGTCGGCGTTTGCTGCGGTGGTGTCGACGAGATGATCTGCACCGGCAGGTTGGGGGACCATTCGCTGGGCAGATCGATGACACGCCAACGGTTGCGGTCCAGAACCAGGAGGCGCTCCGCCGGCCAGGTTTCTGCCGGCCGGGTGGGCGGTGCTTGATGCAAATTCGATTCATCTGGGATCGGTTGCTCCGAGGTCAACCCGGGGGGGGCAAGCTGCGGGTCAATACGTTCGGACTTTGCGACGTCCTGCGCCGGGCTGATCGTCCGCTCCGGGGTTGGCGGTAGAGCCGCTGGGAGGGGGGGCATGGGGAGGGGGGGCGGGGAGGTCGGTGCTCAGCGGCAGGCCGAGGATGAGATTGCGCCGGCGAATGTCCTGCGGGCTGCGAACGGCGGATTCGCGCTGGCGGAGCGGCTGCGCGTTGGCCTGGTCCAGGGCTTGGAGGGCCTCGGGCGAATCCACGCGGACCAGCACCCAGAGTTGGCCGTGAGCGGCGGCGGCGGCGCGGAAGACGGTGTCCTGGGGCAGCGAACGATCGGTCTCGGTGGAATAAAACCAGTTACCCGGCAGGCGACCCGGCCGCAGCGTCAATACCTGGATATGGCCGCTGTCGAAGATGAGATGGAGGCGATCTTCCGATGCCGCCACGCCGCCGGGCGCGAGCCGACCGCTGATCCGGGCGACGGATTCCCAGTTGGGGCCGTCGGGCGCGGTCTCGCGGAGGTCGGCATGGTAGAGGGCGGTGACGGGGGGGGCGTCGGGATGAACGGGCGCCGGCTCGTCGGCTGACCCGGCGGAGGTCGGCTGGGTATCGGCGACCCAGAGCCACAGGTGCCGGCCATCGGAAACCGCCGGCAGGTCGGCGGACCACTCCCGCGCCGGTCCGGGCGTGGAAGAGCGGGGGATAGCAAGGTTCTCGGGGGTCGATTCAGAGGGATTCGACTCGGGGGATTCGGCGGATAGATTGACGCTTGTGGGGGAGGATTCGGGATTGTCCGCCGCTCGAACCGGTGACGAGGTGAACCCCATCATCAGGCAGAGCGTCGCCAGCAGTCGCCCGGTGAAGGGGCCTATCCCGGGCTTACCGCAACGAAGCGCGTTGTTCTCACCGTTCGACTCGTGGCCCGTCACGTGCATGGGCCAAAGGGTACGCCAATCGTCGGCCCCCGGCGACCTCCCGCCCGACGCGGGTCGGCGGGGTGCAGGTGTTAAGATGCCGCCCATGCTCAAGCACCGCTTGCCTTCGGGCCTGCTGATGATTGCCGGCTTGTTGGGGCTGATGTGGCTCGACAACCGGATTGAAGCCCGGGGCGGTCCGCCGGGCGCGGTGCTCTACATTTTGTTTCTGATTTTCGCGCTATTCGCCTCGGTGGAACTGGCGGCATTGCTCCGCGCCAAATGGGGGCATTGTGCCCGGGCGACGCTGTGGCTCAGCGCGGCGGCGGGGTGCACGATGGTGTACGCCCTCCCGGCGATCGAGACCCCGCTGACCGCGGTGGCGGTGTTCGGCAGCGGCGTGGCGACGGTGCTGTTTGCCGCGATGTTTCGCCACAGTTACGTGCGCAAGCAGACGCAGGGCGCCGCCAATGCCGGGGCGTCGGCGGTCTTCGCGCTGGTCTACCTGGGGCTGCTGCCGGGGATGTACCTGCTGATTCGGCACGCGGGTTACTCCGCCTGGGTCATCGCGGGGATGATGCTGATCGTCAAGTCCTGCGACATCGGGGCGTATTTCACCGGCAGCGCGATCGGCCGACACAAGTTGATCCCCTGGCTGAGTCCGGGGAAAACCTGGGAAGGACTCATGGGGGGGATGGCGGCCTCGGCGGGCTGCGCGGGTGGACTGGCGATGTGGTTTAACTATCTGCATCCCGCCGAGCCGATTGCCCTGTGGTACGCCCCTCTGGCGGGTCTGATGCTGGGCTTCATCGGGCAGGTCGGTGACCTGATCGCCAGCCTGCTGAAACGCGACGCGGGCATCAAGGACTGGGCCGCGACGATCCCGGGATTCGGCGGGGCCATGGACGTCGGCGATTCGTTGCTGCTGGTGGCCCCGGTGGCCTACTGGTTACTGACCCTGGCTCCGGGGTGATTCCGGTCCGATGACCTTGCTTTTCGGGTGTTTTCGGCTAGGCTAGGGTTCGGACGACGGCCCGCTCGGGTCGTCACGGGGGCTATCCCGTAACCGATCGCCCCGAGTCACTACCGCTTCCCCCTACCGGAGACCTGTACCATCGCCAGAGGACGCTTCAAGCCCCAACCCCGAGAGACCGGCAAACGCCTGCGTATCAACGACCAGATCCGCGTTTCACCCATCCGCCTGATCGACGACGAAGACAGCCAAATCGGCGTCGTCGAAACCGAAGACGCCAAGGACCGCGCCCGCGAGGCGGGCCTGGACCTTGTCGAAGTTTCGCCGACCGCCTCCCCGCCGGTCTGCAAGATCATGGACTACGGCAAGTGGAAATACGCCCAGGCCAAAAAAGAACAGAAAGCCAAGGCCCACGCCAAAAAATCCGAGCTCAAGGGCATGCGCCTTCGTCCGAACATCGACGACCACGACCTGAAGTTCAAAACCGACAAGGCCCGTGAATTTCTCGAAGACGGCGACAAAGTGCAGTTCGTCATGCTCTTCCGCGGTCGGCAGATGGCCCACCAGAACCTGGCCCGCGACACGATGAACGGGATCGTCGATCTGCTCGAAGATGTCTCGAAAGTGGAACAGCCGCCGAAGATGATGGGCCGGCGGATGACGATGTTGCTGACCCCGGATCGCAAGAAACCCGTCGAGAAATCTCCCAACCCCAAGCCGGAAAAATCGGTGAAGCCCGACAAGCCCAGCGAGGCGCAGCCGGCTCCCGCGAATGCGGGGACCTGATCGGCTCAGATTACGTAAGGCTACCGAAGCTTCACGCGGGAAAATCAGGTTGATAAAGAAGCCCGCAGATTTAATCTGCGGGCTTCTTATTTTCAGGCCCGATTCATGAGACGGACGGGCGGTCAGCGGGCGTATTCGATGGTGCGCATCTCGCGCAAGACGGTGACCTTGATCTCGCCGGGGAAAGTCATCTCTTCGCTGACGCGCTTGGCGATGTTGCGGGCAATCGCGTGGCAGTCCTGGTCGTGTACGCCTTTGGGATCCACGATCACGCGGACCTCTCGACCCGCCTGAATGGCGAAGGCTTCGCGGACGCCGCTCTGGTCGCGGGCAATGCCCTCGAGGTCCTGGAGACGCTTGATGTAGCGTTCGAGTGACTCGCGGCGGGCCCCGGTGCGGGCGCCGGAGATCGCGTCGGCGGCCATGACGATGGGGGTGTAGGGGGTGGTGGCGGGGATATCGTTGTGGTGGCCGGCGATGGCGTTGAGCACCGCTTCCTTTTCGCCGTATTTTCGACAGAAGTCGGCCCCGATCTTGGGGTGGCCGCCCTCGACTTCGTGGTCCATGGCCTTGCCGATGTCGTGCAGGAAGCCGCAGCGGCGGGCGATTTCTGCAGTCCAGGCCCAGTTCGTCGGCGATGACCTGACAGAGGTAGGCGACCTCGTGGGAGTGGCGGAGGATGTTCTGGCCGTAGGACGTGCGGTAATGCAGCTTGCCTACCATCTCGGAGATCTTAGGGTGGATGCCGTGGATGTGGGCTTCTTCGCAGGCGTCGCGGCCGAACTTGACGATCTTCTGTTCAAATTCTTCGAAGACCTGCTTGGAGAGTTCTTCGATGCGGGCGGGGTGGATGCGGCCGTCTTCGAGCAGTCGGCGGAGGGTCTCGGCGGCGGCGGCCCGGCGGACCGGATCGAAGCAGGAAACGATCACGACGCCGGGGGTATCGTCGACCACCACGTCCACACCGGTGGCGGCCTCGAAGGCGCGGATGTTGCGGCCCTCCCGGCCGATGACCCGGCCTTTCATGGCGTCGTCTTCGACCTTGACGGAGTTACTGGTCGATTCGGCCGAGTGTTCGGAAGCGTAGCGCTGGATCGCGGTGAGCGTGATTTTCTGGGCGATCTCTTTGGCTTCCTGCTCGGTGCGCTCGGTGATCTGCTTGATGAGCTCGCCGGACTCGTGAGTCAGCTGATTTTCGAGGACGACCATGGCTTCGCGTTTGGCGTCTTCCTCGGAGAGGTGGGCGATCCGCAGCAGGTCGTTCTTGAGGGTTTCCTGGTGCTGGGCATTGGCCTTTTGACGTTGGATCAGCAGGGCCTCGGCTTCGTCGATTTTGCCGTCGATCGCGGCCTGCTGCTCTTTGATCTTGCCGTCGAGATCCAGCAGGTATTTTTCTTTGGTGGCGAGGGTGTCGAGTTTCTTGTCCAGCAGGTCTTCACGCTTGGTCAGCCGCCGTTCCTTCTCGGCGGCTTCGTTGCGGAGGGCGTCGGTTTCTTTTTCGAAAGCTTCGCGGCGCTGGGCCTGGGCGTTGCGGGCGTCGAGTTCGAGTTGCTTGGCGAGGGTTTCACCTTCGCTGCGGGCTTTGGCCAGCACATCGTCGGCCTGACGCTGGGAATCCTTGGCCGATCGGCCCGCCTTCGCCCGGATCAGGGCGTAAGCCATCGCGAAACCGCCGGCCAACGCCAGCAGGATCAAAATGATGGCGATCGGGACCGATACCTCGGCGAGGGTCCGCGGCGCGTAGCTGGAGAGCGAAACAGCGGGGGCTAAGGCAGTGAGGGGCAGGGCGGGGGAGGTAAGCACGGGGGCCTCTTTCCGGAGCCGAATCACGCGGGGCGGGATCGGCGAGGGTGAGGCACGTCGAGAGCAAGGACCGGGAACGCAGGCAAATGATCAGACGAAACAAGCGGACGGCGAGGTGTCGGCGGCGGGATGCGGGGGCGGCTCGACCTTATTCGTAAAGTCAGAGCCAGCTCGGGCAAAAGCGACTCAGCGTACCGGGCTGACTTGAAGTCGTGCACGCTCGGTTGAGTGTCCACGCCATGGGCAGCGGGTCGCGTCGATGAGCCATGGAAAATCGTCTCCGAACACAACGGAAAGTCCGAGTTCAAAACCGCTTGTCGAGCGGCAACGCGTTGAGCCCGCACATCGGTGGGGCGGACGGGGAGGCAAGGGAGGATCAAAGCAAACGTGCGAATCAGCGGTCCGGTCAGGGGGACGTGCCGGGGTGGGGTTAATGCCAAAGGGCGGAAGTCATATTCCCGTTATGTTAGCGGCGCGGGAGCGAAGTCGCCACCGATCCCGTGGCGGCCCAAGACAGAGATTTGGCAATGGCGGGTCAACACGGCGGCTGCGCTTGCCGGGGCCGGTTCGCAAAACGACACTGCCGGATGCCGGTCCAGACCAGCAGCTCGAAACAAAGAAAAAGCACCGCCGCCACCAGCAGCCCCACCAGTGCCTCCGCCAGCCGCGAACCCACCGCGAACACCGGCAGCAGCGCGGCCCACCGGACCCACCGACCAAAACTCAGCGAACCGAAGGCCAAGAGCAGCGACGCGGGCACCCAACCGATCGAGGCGTAGCACACGATCCGCTCGGCCAAGCCCAGAGGCACCCGCCACCCGTGACGACGGCTGAAAAAGCTCACCCCCAGTGCTTCGGTATAGGTCAGCAGCAATACCGCCTTGGCGGCCAGCATCCCCACCAGCCAGGCCGTCAACCCGCCCCGGCCGTGACCTACCAGACTTGCCGTGGCGACCACCACACCCACCACGCAAACGTTTATCAGCAAGAACAGCCGACCGCCGAGGTTCGGTCCCTCCAGCGTCAGCTCACGAAACGTCCGGCGGGGACGCGTCAATAAAACTGCCACCGTAAGGCACCAATTCAAAAAAGTCCGGCGGCCCTCCCACGGCGGTCCGCAACGAATCTCCGGCAACGAATCCGCGAGCGGTTGCCCGCACTCCGGGCAATCGGCAGCCAAACCCGGTCCGCGCGAATCCCCTAAAAGCTGCTCGATTGGATAGCCGCAAGACTCGCAGAGCAGGGTGTCGGGTTCATGGCCCCGCACCCCTTGCTCGTCCGCCGGCGAACGATCTCCCTGACCCGGAGCCGAAGCGTGCGCCGGTTCCGCGGGCTGGTCGAGCGATGAGTCACAACGAGAAAACATGAATGGCCCTTCTCAACTCAGCAACCAGTTGAACGAGCGAAGGCTGATAACCGTCGCGGTCGGCACCGGTACCCGGGCTACACGCAGATTGGGCCGTGGGCTTCCGCGGCTTCCCGACGGGGCCTCAGCGGCAGACCCAGGGCTTGGTGCTGAAGCCGATCCGCGAGTTTCTTGGCCTCGGCCGTGGGGGCCAAACAATCATGCCGATCGAGATGGTCGCGGTGCCAGGGCCGATCCGGACCCACCACCGGGACCCCGGCCGCCGCCGCGGCCGCGAGCGAACGCGGAGCGGGCTCATGCCCGAGCAGCCCGGCATCGACCCCCGCCAGCATCCGCCACGGGGTCTCGGTCAGCGGACATTGAATCAGGCGATGGCCCACGCCCAGCGCGTCCTGAATCAGTTGCGCTCGGCGTCGGCCGTGCTGCTCGGGGTGGACCAGCAGCACCAGCTCGCGGCCGCTGGCCTCCGCGGTCAGATTGATGGTCAGCATCGCCGGGCCCACGTCGGCATGGGCTGGCGTATCCGAAAGCAAAGCGACCACCGGAAAATGCGGATCCTCGATGCCCCACCCCCGACGCAACGCCGCGCGACCCGCGCCGCCCGACTCCGCGGCAGCGTCCGCCGTGCCGGTCACCGCCGCTAAAGCGGGCGGGGCCACGATGACCGACTCGGCAGGGAGCCCCGCATCGATCCACGCTTGGCCCAATCCTTCGCCGGGCAGCACAAATTTCAGTTGAGATAGATTCTCCCGCCGCAGACGCCGCAGCTCCGCAGGCCCGGGGAGTTCCCGCAGATGCAGCCAGATCGGGCCCGCCGCCCCGGCACGTCGCAGGGCGGCCGCCGTGGCGAGTGACCACACCTCCCAGGGCTGGCCCGGTTCCAGCGACTCGATCCGCCGACGCAGGCGGGCGCTGGACCAGCCGCCCGGCCCGCGGGGGTAGGCACGTACGTCAGTACCCCCGGCCGTATCCCCGCCTCCTCCGCCGCGTTCCGCAGCCGTCCGCCCCCCAGCAACCACACCGGATCGGCCCGCCCGGACAACTCCGCCAACAAGCCCCGCCCGGTGAGTGGCCCCGCCTCATCAATGACACAAATCGGCGAAACTGGAGGGGCAAGATGAGACATGGGCAATAAGGCTAACGCTGCAAACAAAAAGAAGATCACGCCACGCCCGAACAAACCTATCGAGGATCGATTACAAATTCGAACCCACGGGATCGACCGCCCAGCGGTAGAACAAGCGCGCCACGGCGAGGCCCGATTCGTCCGCCAGCCGCCGCGCCAGGTCCGCCGGGGTCGCGTCGTCGGCGTAGCGGGACGCGCGGGTTTCGTAATCCAGTTTGACCGTCAGGGTATGGCCGGGCGCACTGTTTTCGCGATCCGCCAGGGGGGGCGGCTCGGGCCAAAGCCGAGACCCGTCCACGCAGGAAATCACTTTGGTTTCGAGCGTGACCTCGGGACGATAAAGCTGCTCATCGGTTTTGAACGCCACCCGCAAGACCTTGACGTAGATCACCTGCTCGGCCCCGACCCGCCGGCCGATCTCGTCGATCGGTAACATCGACCATTGGCGACCGGCCATGTTTTCCAGCCGGGTCACCTCACGCGAGGCAATGAGCATCTCCGGCAGCAGGACCTCGTTGATCCGCAGATAGTGCATCGCGGTGGTGCCGATCTGCCGCGCAATGGCGGGATTGTCCAGCAGGTCACGCGGATCGTCTACCACGATCGCGGTCGGCTTGGCGGGAAGCGTAAACTTCGCGTCGACCTTGGGCGGGCCCTGCACGGCGGAGGCCGCCAGCATCGCCGTCTGGCAACCCATCGAACCCAGCAACCCCACCATCAGAACCAGCCAAACCGCGACACCCCCGCCATACGATCCGGGCCGGGATCGATCCGCGTGGCGTGGCGTCCCCCGGGATCTCGGACAGAAAACATCCCGCGGCGAATGGTCACGGGGGCGGGAGCGGACGCCGAAGCAGACATCATCGACCACCGGGCACCTCTTCGTGATCGTAGAACAAACCCGCGGCACGGAGCGAAAAGATTTCGAGCATCGCCGCCTCGATCGTGAGCTGCGTCTGCGTCTCGCTCACGACGCCGATCTTCGAGTCGTCGGGGAAATCGACGCGGACGGTTTTTTCAAACACGCGGTTGTTGGGGTCTTCGGCGTCGGCTTCATAAACCGACACCGTGCCGGCAACGGTGCCCTGCCAGACGTTGGCGTTGCCCGCTTCGTTGGTGCGGTATTCGCTGAGATCGACCACGACCAGCCGGTCCACGCCGAGTTGATCGATCAGTCGGCCGGGGATGGTGGTGATCCAGTACGGGTTGTCACGCTGAAATTCGACGATCTCTCGCGGCAAGGTCACCGAAGTATCCGGAAGGTTGGTGGCGATCCGGCGGCTGACCGCCTCGGTCACGCGGAACGTGCTGCTGGGAAACCGGTAGAGGATCATGTCGTCGGCGGCCACCAGCACGGCAATCCGGTTGCCGGGCATGTCCAGATACTCCGCGGCGACCGGCACGGGTTTATCATCGTCCCGAAACGCCTGCGCGCCCCACGCCACGATGTTGCAACCCGACAACCACATCGTCGCCCAGAGCATGACGTAAAGCAGCAGCATCCGCTTGATTAACGACCGGTGGTCGAGGAAATGCCGACGGGCTTGCCGGGTCGCCGCCGAGGTGGGTCTCGCCCCCTGGCCACGCGGTGCCTCGGGGGGGGGAAGACGGCGGGCCAGCAGGGGTGGAAGGTTGGGGGGGAGGGGCAGTCATGGGCAGTGAGCGTTGAGCGTCGGGGTGTACTGGGACAAGGGCCGCCGTGTGGGCGATCATAGCGGTTAGCCGAGCCAGACCCGGCGGGTCGCGGTGTAGAGCCAGGCCAACAACACCAGGCCAACCGCCAAGGCGACGACCTTCGGAGTCCAGAGGGCGCGGGCGATCAACGTGAGCCGCAGGCCGGTGAATAATGCCCAGCCCCCGGCGAGAGCCGCCATGGCGGTCAGCACCGCCAACACCATGCCGGCGGGCTGCACCAAAAAGCTGGCGACCAGTCGGCCATCGGTGGCCAGCGAAAAGGCGGTGGTCATTCCGCAGGAGGCGCACGGCAGCCCGGTGGCGACCTCGAACCCGCAGGGGGCCAGGCCGAGCTGGGTGTGGGTGCCCATGCCTTGGGTATTCGGGGTCAGACCCGCCGCCACCACCAGCAGCGTCGCGGCGGGGACCAGCACCGCCAAACCCCAGAGGCGGTCGGCCCAGGGCGTCTGGTCATTCACCACCGGGGCGGCGGGCAGCGGGGCCGGCCGGTCCTCGGCAGCGGTCGGAAGGGGGGCGGGCAGCGGGTCGGCCATGAGCCTGCAGGATAACCGCGCCGGCGGTGGGGGTCCACGATCCCCGGCGGGCCTCGCCGCAGGGCAAACCCGGTCGGGGTAGAATCGTCCTCCACATGGCGAGCGGCGCATCATCTGATTCTGAATCCTTGGCGCTCCCCGCGATCTCCCGCGGCAGCGGACACCGCCCCGGCGGCAGCCAGCGCCGCCGCGGCGCGACCGCGAATCCCACCGGCCATGCGGGGCGATCACGCCGGCCCAAGCCGCACAAGCGCCGCCGGGGCCAACGGATGACCGCCAAAACCATCGCCGTGCTGCCGACGATGTTCACCCTCGCCAATCTGCTCTGCGGATTCCTCGCGGTATTCGTGGCGTCCCGACCGATCGAAACCAAAATGATGCTCGTCGATTGGACGCCGCTGACCTGCGCGGCGTTGCTGATCTTTGTGGGGCTGCTCTGCGACGCCCTGGACGGCCGCGTCGCCCGGCTCACACGCAGCACCAGCAACCTGGGCGAGCAATTGGACTCCATGGCCGACATGGTCAGCTTCGGGGTTGCCCCGGCCTTCATTTTGGTGCAGATCATCGGGGTCCAGGCCCCGTTTTTCTCGGTCAGCGGCGACACGGTGTACGACCGGTTGGGGTTGGTGATCGCGGCGATTTACGTCGCGTGCGCCGGGCTCCGGCTGGCGCGATTCAACGTCGAAAAATCCGATGAGGAAGACCGCGGAGGGCACCTGTTTTTCGCGGGACTCCCGTCCCCGGGGGCGGCGGGGGCGGTGGCGGGTCTGGCGCTGCTGCACCAGAATATCTGGGCCCAAAATCGACAGTCCATCGGGGCCGACGCGGCGGCCTACGTCATGCTCGGGGCGTCGCTGCTGTGCGCCGTCGCCATGGTCAGCCGATTTCGGTACATCCACTTGGCCAACCGTTATCTGCGGGGCGGAGCGCCGTTCCCGGTGGTGGTGGGGTGCGTGATCGTGCTGTTGCTGCTGCTGGTGTGGCCGCAGCCGGCCATTGCCGGGGGATTCGTGGTCTACGCCGTCAGCGGTCCCCTGGTCAGTTTCCTGCAACGCAGAAAGACCCGACGCTGAGCGAAAACCAGCGCGGCGGAGACTGAAACCAGCAGACGGCGGGGGGGCTGGAGAGAGGGTGGGGGGGATGGACCAACATTCTAATCTTCGTCGAATTTGGATTCGACCAGAGCCACCACCGCCGCCACCGCCGCGTCGGCGTCGGGTCCGTTGGCGGTGACGGTGAGCACCGTGCCTTGGGTCGCGGCGAGCATCATCAACTGCATGATGGACTTGGCATCGACCACCTGTTTGTCTTTCCGGATTTTAATATCGCTGGAAAAACCGTTGGCCACATCCACCAGGGCCATGGCCGGGCGGGCGTGCAACCCCAGGCGGTTGCTGATCGTGAGGTCGGCGGTGGAAGTGGACATAAGCGGATAGAGAAATTAAAGCGACCAGCGGACCAAACGCGAAGTGCAGATATAGAAAACCGTCAAGCCAAAAGGATTAGAGCTCGTCGCCGTCGGCCTCTTCGAGCAGCGTGGTCACCGCGTCGTGGGTCTCGGCCTGACGAAGGAAGCTGCGGAACGTGTCGTTTTGCAGATTCGCGAAGATCGTTTCCATCGCGTGGAGGTGCTGATCGGGTTGGTCGGCCGGGGAGAGCAGCATAAAGATGCTGTACACCGGCTGCTTGTCCAAAGCATTGTAATCCACGCCCCTGGGGCTGATGCCGATGGCGGCGGCAACCTTGGGGATCTTTTCGTGCTTGACGTGAGGGATCGCCACGCCTTTGCCGAAGCCCGTCGAGCCGTTCTTCTCCCGCTTGAGGATCTCGGCGATCAGGGTGTCACGCAGGTCCGCGGGCGCGGCCCCCGCCTCGAGCAATTGATCGACCAATTCGGCCACCACATCGTCGCGCTGGATGGCCTGGATCTGGGGGATGATCGCGTCGGTAAGCACAAAGTCGCGGAGCTTCATCAGGGGGTCTCTCGGTAGGAACTAGTTTTATAGCAGACCGCAGCGGCAGGTTGCGAACGCGGGTCAAAAATGTCACCCCGCCACGGCCCCTCGACAGGCCAGGGCGGGGTGGGGGTTGCCCTAGCCGTGGTGCTGACGATCAATCAGCTTGGCTTTATGGTTACGCAGTTGGCGTTCGATCTTGCTCTCAGCATCATCGATGGCGGCGTAGAGGTCGTCGTGCTGGCCGTGGGCGACAAAGTGTTCGTGCCCGTCAACGTGGGCAATGATCTCCGCGTCGTAGTCGTGGCTGGTCCGACGGCTGAGGATCACCTCGGTCCGGGAAATCCGATCGAAATAACGGGTGAGCTTGTTGGCTTTTTCTTCCGCAAAGCTGCGGATGGCGTCGGTGAGCTCAAAGTCGCGGCCGGAGACGGTGATGTCCATGAAAACTCCAGTTATAAAAAAATGGAAAACATTGTCGAGACGGGGAAGGGATACGGCAAGGCGGTGATTCGATTATGCCCCACCCGTGACTAGGTCTGATGAGAAGGCTGGGTTGGCGTCGCCGCCACGTCGGGTGGCACCGGGATGGCGGTGTCGGTGAGGGGGACAGGGGGGAGAGGGGGGGGGAGGGGGTTGCGTGCCCGGCAGGTCCATCTGCTCGGTATCGCGTTGGATCACTTGGTTTTGCGGGATCACCACCCCGCCGGAGACGGCAAACTTCAGCGCCTCCTCCACGCTGATGGGCAGGTCGATGGTGTCGGCCCGCGGCACCGTGATGACGTACCCGGTAAACGGCGTCGGACTGCTGGGCACGAAGACCGTGAGGCAGGGTTGGCCCGCGGCGTGTTCGATGAACTGCATCGTATCGCCGGTCACCAGCCCGACGGACCACAGCCCTTTGCGGGGATATTGCACCGCCACCACGCGGTTGAAGTTGACTTTCTCGTCCGAGTCGCCGGGGAAGAAAAAGTCGGTCACCTGCTTGACCGCGGGGTATACGCTGCGGATCAGCGGAACCCGGGCGATGAGTTTTTCGCCTTGGCGATAGAGGCGTCGGCCGATGAAACTGGTGACGATGACCCCGGCGATATAGATCAGGACAATCGCGAGGACGACGCCGATAAGGTTGAGTACGCGCAGCTCGCCGATCCGGATCGATTCCCACTTGGTCTCAAACGCGTGCAACCTCGCCTTGAAGATCATGTCCGGCTGCTGCTTCTGCCATTCGAGTCGCAGCGCGTTTTTGTCCTTGTCTTCGAGGGTGCCGCTGGGCCGCGGCAAGAGGACCTTGCCGTCGGGGCCGGTATCGAGGCCTTTGAGTTGGCGGGCCAGTTCATAGTCCCACACCTGCTGGCGGGTGGGGGTCGCTTCCTTAAAGGTGTCGATGTAGTCGCTGTCCCGGGGCTCGGGCCAATCCGAAAAACCGATGATGACCGCCCGCACGCCGGCATTGATCGGGCCGGCAATGTTGACCGCGACAAACTGGTAGGCAAACGACAGCACCCAGAGGGTGAGCACGGTCGGCAAGAGGATCGCCAGGCCGCGGAAGAAGAACTTTTTGAAGTCGGTGCCGAAGCTCGTCGGCGGTCTGTGGGGTTCACTGCTGGTCATGACGGGTCGGCAAAGAGCGGGTCAATCGACGTCGAAGCGGAAGAGGCGTTTTTTACCCGCCCGCAAAAGGACGTGGCCCCCGATGATATCCGCGTCGGTCAGGTGGGTTGGTTCGGGGGCGAGTTTATCCTCGTGGAGGCGGACGCCGCCGTTGGCGATGAGTTTGCGGCCTTCGCCGTTGCTCTTGGTAAAGCCCGCCTTCTGCAACAGCTCTAGCAGCGGGGTGGCCAGCAGCACCTCGCGAGCGATGGCTTGATGCGGGATCGAATCCGCGGTGGCGTCGGTCCCCGCGGCGGAGAAGGCGGCGGCGGCGGCATCGCGGGCGGCCTCCGCAGCGTCGCGGCCATGCACCAACGCGGTCACTTCGTAAGCCAGCCGAACCTTGGCGTCGTTGATCGCCGCCCCCCGGTCCGCGGCAAGTCGGCGCACTTCATCCATCGGCAGGAAGGTGAAATAACCCAGGTATCGCCCCACGTCCGCGTCGGACACGTTACGCCAGAACTGAAAAAACGCGAAGGGCGGGGTCCGCCGGGCGTCGAGCCATATATTGCCCGCTTCGGACTTGCCAAACTTTCCGCCGTCGGACTTGGTCACCAGCGGGAAAGTCAGCCCCGCCAGGTCCGCCTTCCCCGCCGCATCCAGCTTGCGACCCAGCTCGATGCCCATCACGATATTGCCCCACTGGTCCTGACCGCCCAGCTGCAGCGTGCAGTCTTCCCGTTCGTAGAGCTGGGCAAAGTCGTAGGCCTGCAGCAGCATGTAGCTGAATTCGAGATACGAGATCCCCTCGCCGTCGCCGGCCATGCGCTGCTTGACCGATTCCATCGACACCATGCGGTTGACGCTGACTTTGCTGCCCACGTCGCGGAGCACATCCAGCCAGGACAGCGGCGCGATCCAATCGATGTTGTTGACCAGCTTGGCGTCGGTCGGCCCGTTGCCGAAGGTGAGGAAGCGCCCGATCTGCTGGGCGATGGCGTCGGCGTTTTGGCGGATCTGATCTTCATCGAGCATCGGCCGGGCCGAGGACTTGAAGGAAGGATCACCCACCAGTCCCGTCGCGCCGCCCACCAGCACCAGCGGCCGATGGCCGGCCCGTTGCAGGTGCGCCAGGCCCATGATCGGCACCAGGCTGCCCACGTGCAGCGAGTCGGCCGTCGGGTCAAACCCGCAGTAAGCGGTGACCGGCCGGCTCAGCCGACGCCGCATCCCCTCGGGTGTATCGGTGGCCTGGGCCAGCAGGCCGCGGTCAACGATGGTGTCGTAAAAATCAGCGGCGGAAGTCGGGGGGGCGGCAGCAGTCATCGGTTGGCCTCGATTCTAACGCCTCGCCGGACCGGTCGCGGCCGACCCTCGCGTCTCACGGCAAAAATCGATCACGCCGCTCGGGCGGCATCATCGGGCAGGCGTCCGGGGGTCGCTTAAAAACGCGGTGCCGCACGCGGGCCACTCGGTCGTAGCAAAAATCCCGCCATCGGCGCGGGACCCATTTGCCCAACCACGCCAAAACCCGCCAACCGCCGCCCAGGCGGGTGAGGATGTGCAGCACCGCCGTCGATTTGATCAGCAACGCTTCCGAGCCCGGGGCCTCCTCGTGACGCTGCACGATGATGGAGTCCGGCAAACGATCGCGGGTGGCCTGATCCACCGCCGCGGCAAAGGTGCTCCCCTGCAGCGGGGCAAAACGAAACCGCTCGCCCTCGGGATCGCGGGGCATCACAAACTTCACCCAGCGATGGCACAGGCCGCAGCTGCCGTCGTAATAAATGATCTCGGGAAGAACGGGCATACGCAATCCAGACGGGAGACAAGGGTGGGGGGGGCACGGTCGCGGGTATCGGTGGCTATAGCTTAGTCCTTCGATCGGTTATTCCGAGATCCAGGGTCATTTCCATATTCACGGTCCGGATGGCCGAGCAACTTGCTTAATCGCCCGGCAAGCAGCTCATCCCTTCGCCGACCCGTTGTTCATAAGCCCAAAAAAAGCGTTTCAAACTCGAGGCCCGCAACCCGACCGCCGCCGAACCCCGAGGGATGCAGGCGATGGGGGCGAATGCAGGCTGATGAGTCTTTCGGCCGATGGTAAAGCTACCGCCCGGCCCGGGGCCGCCACCGGAGAAACAGATGACTCGCTTAAGACTCAAAATCGCGGCCGCCGTCCTGACGGTGATGATCGGCGGGCAATTGGCGGTCAGCGCCTACGCCGCGCTGCACAAGCTCCGGGGCAACAGCATCTCGATCCACTGGCAGACGTTTCCGTGGTTTGATTACCCGATGTACAGCATGTCCGCCGGCCCGCCGGTGCAGACCAATGTACCGCGGCTCTACGCCGATTTTGCCGACGGCCGGCGGGTCGAAGTCACCCCGGAAATGACAGGATACGAGTACTTCGCCTGGCGTTTCAACATCCTCGAGCGCCTGGTGGCGGACCCCATCCCCACCGACGACATCGCGGAGCTCGACGACATCGAAGCGGCCCAGCGGCGGGCCCTGGCGGTGCTGGTCGAGGAGCATCGCGACACCGCGGCGACCCTGGCGACCAAGAAAGTGATGGAAGCCCAGCCCCACGCCGATCGACCCGCAAGATTTGTCGTCGAGCGCGATGTCTACCGCCTCGAAGGACGCACGATGGTGAAGACCCGGGCGGTACAGCAGTACGAACTTGCCGTCGGCGAATCGGCGACCCCGCCGTCTGCGTTGCAGGGAGAAACCGGTCATGACTGAGATCGATCCGTCCCTGGGCCACGGTCCGCCGCGTAATTTCCTGGCACGGTTCTTTTTTCCCTACGGCTGGACCACCCGTCTCGCGGGGATGCGCATCGTCTGCGTGTTGCTCTACCTGCTGTGGTTCAGCCACCCGCTGAGTTTCCACACGGCGTTTTTGACCGCCGACGGTTTTGATAAACCTCAATGGCTGATGGCGGTCGTCGACGCGGTCGTGGGCCAGGACCACTACCGGCAGGCGTGGGTCCTCGCCACGGTGCAATACGCGATGATCGGCTCGGGGGTCCTCGCCATCCTCGGCGTGCTGAGCCGGCTGACCCTGGGCATCTTCACCTTGACGGTGTGGTTGGAAGTCTCCCACACGTTTTCGTACGACGAGATCCACCACGTCGAGACGATGTTTGCGATGTTCCTGGCGATGCTGAGCTTTTCGCCCTGCGGCGACTGTCTGTCTTTCGATGCGTGGTGGCGGAGCCGGCGAGCCGCGAGCGGCCCACTCGACTCCGGGCAGCCGGCCCGGCGGTGGTGGGAGGGGTCGTTTACCCGGGAGGCGATGTGGCCGATCGTGGGCATCCAGGTGTTATTGGCGTTGGGGTATCTCGACGCCGCCGTCTCGAAGCTGCTCATCGGTGGGCCGAGTTGGTTCAACGGGTACACGATGCAGACCATCCTGCTTACCGACGGGCTCCGCAACGATCGGCCGTGGGGCGTCTACTTCGCCCAGTTCCGGGAGCTGGGCATCCTGATGGCGATGTTCGCGGTGGCCTACGAAGGCTTGTTTTGGCTGGTCCTCGTGCCCCGCGTCAAGCGGTGGACGATCCCGGCGTTCGTGGTGATGGGCGTCATGCTGCACGTGGGGATCTACGTTTTGCAGTCGGCCCCGTTTTTTATGTGGATGGTGCTGTACCTGACCTGGCTGCCGTGGGAGCGCTTGCCGGGCCTGCGTCCACCGAAGTTAGACCAGCTTGGCGAAACGGTCGCGGGGCAGCCGAAGGTGTGACGATCAGCCGCAACTCTCCACCGCATCAGCAGCGATGAGTCGCTATCGAACCCGGCACCGAGTTAACGTTTCAACTTGATATCGAAATAGTTTTTAGCATTGTTAAAACAGATGTCTTCGACGACGCGGCCGAGCATCGCCCGATCGTCGGGCAGTTCACCGGCCGCGACGTCCCGGCCCAGCAGATCGCAGAGCAACCGTCGGAAGTATTCGTGGCGGGGGTAGCTCAAAAAGCTTCGGCTGTCGGTGAGCATCCCCACGAAGCGGGTGAGCAGGCCGAGGTTCGACAGGGCGTTGAGCTGACGGGTCATGCCTTCTTTTTGGTCCAGGAACCACCAGCCGCTGCCGAACTGCACCTTGCCGGGCGTGACGCCGTCCTGGTAGTTGCCCGCCATGGTGGCGAAAAGATAGTTGTCCGCGGGGTTGAGGTTGTAAAGAATCGTGCGGGGCAGTTTTTGCCGGCCCGCGAGGGTGCCCAGGTGGCGACGCAGCCCGGGTGCCTGCCGCTCGTCGCCGATGCTGTCGTAGCCGGTGTCGGGTCCCAGGTGTTCCAGTGCCCAAGCGTTATTGTTGCGCAGCGCCCCGAGGTGCAGCTGGTGGGTCCAGCCCGCGTCGTGATCCAGCTCCGCGAGGAAGAGCATCATGAATCCGCTGAACCGCTGGTCGTCGCCGGCCCGCGGGCCGTCGTGGACGTGCAACGCTTCGGAGCTGCGGTCCAAATCTTTGCCGCGGGCACGGTCGAAGATGTCGCGGGCGATTTTCTCGGAGCAGGCGTGGGGGGGCAGTGACGACAGGCCGTGGTCCGAAACGCGGGCGCCCCGGTCGTGGAAATAGCGGTGACGCTGGGCGAGGGCCTGAAGGAAATCGTCGAATCGGCGGATCCGGATCTCGGTGGATTCCGCCAGCGCCTCGACGCCGCGGTTCCACGCTGCGGGGTCCGACAAATCGTGCAATTTGTCGGGGCGAAAGGTAGGGACCACCGCCGTGCGGGGCAGCATGTCGGACTCCCGCAGCGCGGTGTGGTGTTCAAGGCTATCGGTGGGTTGATCGGTGGTGCCGATCAGCGCGACGTCGAACTTTTCCAGGATCGCGGAGACCGGCAGGTCGGCGAGCTTTTGGTTGGCCTGGGCCCAGATGTCCGGGGCGGTGTCTTCGCTCAGCAGCAGGTCGATGTTGAAATAGCGCTTGAGCTCGAGATGGGTCCAGTGGTAGAGCGGGTTACGGATCGCGTGCGGAACGGTGCGGGCGAAGGCGAGGAATTTGTCGTAGGGATCGGCGTCGCCGGTGCAGTAGGTTTCGTCCACGCCGTTGGCCCGCATCGCCCGCCATTTGTAATGATCTCCCTCCAGCCAGGCATCGAAGAGGTTGGCGAATCGGCGATTACTGGCCAGATCGAGGGGGGGCAGGTGGCAGTGGTAATCGTAGATCGGCTGACTCTCGGCGTGCTCGTGGTAGAGCGCGGCGGCAATATCGTTGGATAAGAGAAAATCGTCGTGAATAAAAGGCATGGCGGAAGGGTAGGTGGGAGGAGGCTGAGTGGGGGGGGAAGGGGGGGGGTTGGAGGGTATTACGACAGCGCGACGGGTTCCGATGTATCGCATCAAGCCCGCGATAAAGCATCTTAAAAAAGTGCGCTCACGACGCTACGGGTTCGGCCGGGACGGCCTCGCTTATGAGCGCCATCCCCGCACGCCAAAAATCGCGAAACTCTTCGGCGTCGCGGAGGGGCTGGACTTCGCGTTTGAGCCCCGGCCACGGTTGCAGGTGCGCCGAGTACTTGCTGATGCGCGTCTTGATGGTACGCAGCGCGAAGAGCGGGTCGCGGTAGCGGACCAGGTTCTCAAAGTGATCGAGCACGAGCTGGGCGCGATCGACACGCGGCAGGGGCAGCGGGTCCTGACCCACGGCCAAACGGTAGGCAATGTCGCGGAACAGCCACGGCTGGCCCATCGCGCCGCGGGCGACCATGACCCCGTCGCAACCGGTGAGGCGGATCATGGCCTCGGCGTCGGCGGGGGTGGTGATGTCGCCGTTGCCGATGACCGGGATGTCGGGATGATGTCGCTTTACCCCGTCAACGGTCGCGGCGATGCCGTCGAGACGGACCGCGGGTTTGAATTTCATCGCGGTGGTTCGGCCGTGGACCGTGATCATCTGGATACCCACGTCGCAGAGCCGCGTCGGCAACGTGTCGGCCACGAGGCAGGTGTCGTCCCAGCCCAGGCGGATCTTGGCGGTGACGGGAATCGACACGGCATCGACCACGGCGCGGGCCACGGCAACCGCGTGGCCCGGATCGCAGAGCAGCTTGGACCCGCCGTGCTTTTTGGTGACTTTATCGACGGGGCAACCCATGTTGATGTCGATGACGGTGGCCCCGCGGTCGCGCGCCCAGCGGGCGGCCTCGGCGAGGATGACCGGGTCGCTGCCGTAGAGCTGCATGCACACCGGGGAATCTTCGGGTGAGGTCGCGGCCCGCCACATCGCTTTATCAGATTCGCGCAGCACGCTGTGGGGGCAGAGCAGCTCGGTGCAGGCCAAGCCCAGAGCGCCGTAGGTGCCATCGCCCACGTCGTAGGGCCCCCCGCGATCGGCGAACCGGCAAGGCACGCCCGGTACCGACCGCGCCACCAGGCGATAGGCCAAGTCGAAGTAACCTGCGACCGGAGCCAGTAGCAAGTTGGTGCGGAGTTGGACGTCGCCGATGCGCAGCATGAGAAAAGTTTACCCGCGGGGGCGGATCGAGTTTTGATCTTTGGCGATAGCACCCCGGGGAGGCGGGGCCGGGCGGTGGAGCGAGCCGGTCAGCACCACCGGCGCCGGCAGCTCGTGAGTGACCGGCGGGGCGGGCGACAAGGTGACCGGCGGGACGCGATGGGCCGGGTCCAGATGCGGTGAGTCGAGCACGGCCGCCTGCATCTCCGCCGCCGAGCGGATCGGCGACTCGTTGGCAGCGGGCTTGAGCGTTCGGCGGCGCAGCTGGGAAAACCACTGCCCCTCATCGCTGGTGCGGTCGTGGGCGATGAGGCCTTTGAACTCGTCGTGGTCGTGGGGCCGGGTGAGGTTAGTCGTCAGGGCGTAGAGGTCGAAAGCCGGCGACGGCGGCAGGGGAAGGCCGCGGAAAATTGGCGACTGGATCAGTCCCTTGCGCTGCTGGCGACGGAGGTCCGCGGTGATCTGGGAAGCTTGCAGCATTTCTTGGATCAGTCGGTGAAGCATCGGGTTGCCCGAAAACTTTTCGCCGATGCGGATGGCGGATCCGAAATCGACAAAGCTCACGCCCGCCGGGGTGACCAGGATGTTGTCCAAGCGCAGGTCCAGGTGCATGATGCCGACGCGCTCGTGCAGCGCCGCAGCAGTTCGAGGGTCTGCCGGGCAAACTCGGTCTGGGTGAGCGTCGGGCCGCCTTGGCGAAGCCAGCGCATCGACAGGGACCTGACCATGCCGCGGTCGTCGGCTTCCATGCTCAGGACGCGGGGGGTCCGCGCTTTGAGCTCGGCCGGCAGGTCACGTTGAAGCAGCTTCAAAAACGCGGCTTCGCGGGTGAGGAAAGCGGGAAAGACTTTGTCGATGAGCTTGCGGGCGATCTGTTCGAGACGGTCGGCGGGGACGGCCGGGCAGGTTTGCTGGAGCCGGGACATCGCTTGGGCGAGGGTCGGCACCCGCTTGAGCACGATGTGCCCGTCGGTGGCTTGTCGCGGGTCGATCTTGCCGCGTGCCGGGACCAGCCGCACGTCGTAGGAGTGACGTGCGGTGAGCCGGGACGGCGGATCGAGCAGCACCTTTCGCACCGCAGCCCAGTGCAACGTCTGCTGGCCCCACTTCTTCACCAGCGGACCGGGCAACCATTGGCTCCACCCCGCCTCGCGCGGCACGCGGATCGTCTGCGCTGACCTCGGCGACTGCCACTCACGCCGATCTTGAAACCGAGCCAATGCCGCCCCCAACCGGTCCGGCCGCGCATCGACCAGCACCAGCTGCCCGCCCCAACGCAGCCGATTAAAAGCCGCGTCGGGATCGACCACCGCGGGCAAGCGCAACATTTCGAGATCACGAACGCCCGCCTGATCATATTGACGATCAGATCGAAAATAAGCCGACCGCGCCGCGGTATCGGTCAATACCTGATTCAGCAGGTGACTCTGCCAGGGTTGCAAATTCGTACGAGCGATATCGGGAGAGGGTGCTGCGGGACTGGGAGTGCAAGGGGAGGCGGGGGTCGTCATGGGCCACGACTCCGGTCAACGGCCCGCCGAGGGGTCGGCCTCGGCGGATTGCAGCGAGGCTTGCGTCTCACGTTCCGAGTCAGACTCAGACAAAGACTCAGACTCAGACCCTCCTTGGTCGTCGTCCGCGGCAGTCACGGCCGGCGACGGCACGGTCGGCGGCCGCTCGGGTCGGCGGGCGTTGCGGATCGCGTGATCGACCAGTTGATCCATCACGTCGTCGGCCACATGGATATCGATGGCTCGATCCAGGGCATCGCGGGTCGAAGACGAGTCATCCGCATCCGCATCGCTGCGCTGCGGTGGCCGATTGAGCAGTTCTTCCAGCGACTCGGGATTTCGGGAAGCTTCCGACCGAATCTGGTCGAGGGCGGAAGGCAGCGGCACATCGCCGGGGGTCACCGCGCGTTTGCGGGGAGCCAGACGCAACGGGGTCGGCGTGGCTTCGGCGGGCGGTTCATCAAACGGATCGACGCCCGGCGGAATCGCGGGGGCCGCCGCGGCGGGCGGAGACGCGAGCGCGGCCGCCAACGTTTCGAGGGTGTCCGGCTTGCTGTCTACCGACCCATCGGCGGGCGCGGCGAGGGGGGACTCCGGGCGGTTTTGCGGCCCGGCGGGGTCGTCGTGGGGCAGCGGGGCGTGGCCGGTAGTCGGCTGCTCACCGCCGGTGCGGGCTTCGAGGGCGGCGGCAAAGATGCCGGACCCCGCGGTGCGGCCGGGGCTCGCGGACTTGCGACTCAGCGACACGTCGGCGGAAGCGTGGCGGCGGCGGGCTCCGCTGCGGTTCAGCACCGTGCCGATGACCGTGGCTCCGACGATCTGGAGTCGGCCCACGGCTTTTTGGTACTCGGCCTGGGTCTGGTCGTTGCTCACCACGATGACCACGGCGTCGGCCGCGGCGCAGCCGAGCATCCCCTCCACGCTGCCCGCCGCCGACCCGGCGTCGATCAGCACCGCGTCGTAACCCCCACGCCGAGCGACCTCCAACAATTTGCTTAGCCAACGGGAGGACACGCGGCCGGCCCACTGTTCGCGGAGTTTCTCCGCCCGGCCCATCGCACTCAAGACGTTCAAGCCATCCACCCGCGTCTCGATAATGCTGCGACGCAGCGACTTGCCCGACAGCAGCGCCGCGAAGCCCACGCCCGCTTCGTCGTCGGCCAGAAGGAGCGCTTCGCGGTCTTCATCTTCGAGATAGCCGAGTTCTTCGATGACCCCATCGATGCCCAGGCCGTTGCGGGTGGCCTGATCGTCGTTGCCCTGTCCCGAAGGTTTTTGCAGCCAGGCGAGGTCGATCAGCAAGACCTTATTGCCCGACAAGGCGACCGAGCTCGCCAGCCCGACCGCGGCGCTGGTGGTGCCGCTGCCCCCGCCGACGCCGGTGAGGGCGAACGCGCCTTCGCCGCGGGCCATGCGCCCTTCGAGCACCGCGCGGATCGACTGAATCGACTGGACCAGTGACCCGGCCCCGGCGTAGGCGAGGCCGTGACCCGAGCGCTCCGCCGCGTCGGGATCGACCACGGGCACGGAACTGATCAGCGGCAGGACGGACCCGATGAGCCCCCCGCGACGATCGCGGCGAACGCGGCGGTCAGTTAAAAACAGCAGCGACAGCAGCGTGGGCAAAACGACCAGACCCGCTGCGCGGCGTAGAGCGCTCGTTGCGGCCGGGTGTCCCGCCAGATTGAGGTGGTGATTTTGGGAAGCAGCGGGGGATCGGAACCGGCGTCCACCGAATCGCCCGACCCATCCAGACGCAGCGGCGGGGCGGGGGGCAGTTCATCGACCCCGAGCCGTGCATCGAGGACCGCGGCTTCATTGACCGCCAGCCGTGCTTCCAACGCGCGGAGTCGATCGACGACGGGCCGCAATCGATCCACTTCAATCCGCGCGGTTTCGCGGAGTTGCCGGGCGGATTCCGCCGACCGTGTCGCTTCGCTCAGCGACACCACCCGCACGACGGCGGGATCGTCGCCCACGGGCAGCAGACGAGCGTCGGCCGCGCACTCTGTTAGCAGTTGGCTCAGCCGACCAAACTCAATCAGCGGCTCGCTGAGATCGGCGTCCCAGGGCCAGGCGATCGACTCCATGCCGTCAGCCAGCACCTCGCGGTCCGCATGCCATGTCGCCGCCTGCTCATCTACCTGAATGAGTTGCGCAGGGTCGGAGCGGGCCAGGCCTGCAATCGTTCGAGACGCTGCTGCGCCGCGTCGGCCTCGCGGCGCGCAGACAACCAGACGGCGGCGGCTTGCTCGAATTCAGCCTCGGGTGGGCCGGCGGGAGCCGAGGCGACCGCGTCGCTCTCGACCGCCGTCGTCGAGGATTCATCCACCTCTTGCCGAGCCTCGGCGAGAGCGGCGCGAGCTCGCGCCGTTTCACGAACCGCATCCCGCCACACGCCGACCACCGCGACCGCGTCCGCCTCCCGCGCCACCTCTTCGTGGAGCGGGGTCGCGGCGAAGTAGCCCGCCAATAAAGTTCTGACAAACGTTTTCGATGTGATCGCGGACGCCGAGACCGCACGAAGCCGCAACTCCCACGGCGGCGACTCGGCGGCCTGAACCGCAAATTCGATCCCGCCGCGTTTTTCCACTTCGCCCGCCAGCTTGCGAATCTGCGCAGCCTCACGCACGAGCACCTCCGGCGGTGACCACACGGTGCGGTCGGCCAATTCACCGCTCCCCGTGGCCCCTCGCGACAGATAGCTTACCGAGGCAACCGCGGCGTGTTCCTGATAACCCCAAGCATAAAAACCGACCGCGCCTCCGCTAACCGCGCCCAGCAACGCGGCGAGCAGCAACCACTTGCCCCGTCCTTTGAGACGGCTTATGAATCCGGAGTCAACCGGGCGGCGCGGGTCGCGGGCATCTGCCGCCTGGCGTCGGCGTTTGCGGTTTCGGCGGGCAGAGCGTTCGGCGACGGCGGCCGGATTCAGAAGTGTCCACGAAAGACTCCTCGGCGGTGTCTCGGCTTGCGGCCGGTGGGGGTTAAAAAAAGTGGGCGGCAGGCAGACCGCCGACACGCCCTAATCGTGGGGCATGGGTCAGGATCAGAGTATAACCACCGTTACCGGACCCGAAAAAACGGGTCACGCTTTCAAGTGACCCGTCCTTAAAAATCTTGAAAAACCACACCGTTAGTTTTTATATCTATCGAAAGGCTCAACCGTGGCCGGTTGAATCAAGCGGATGCCAAACCCATCAGCCCTTGGCTTGCTTGGCCTTGGCATCGATGAAATACTTCCGCGCTTCGCCGGCAAGATAGAAGCTGCCGGTGACCACGATCAGGTCTTCCCGCGATACCGCCCGGGCGGCAAGCTTTAACGCTTCGTCCAGGCTGTTGGCAGACTGGGCCATCTTCGGGCTCAGGTCGTTGAACCGGCGCATCAGGTCGTCGGGTTCTTCGGCCCGGGGGTTGGCCTTGGCGCGGGTGAAGATAATCTTGTCGGCACCCAAGGCAATCTGCTTGAGCATCCCGTTGATGTCCTTGTCCTGGCCACAACCAAAAATCATCACGAGGCTGTCGTAGGCCACGTGGGCCCCCAGACTCTTGGTCAGCGCGGTGATCGACGCGGCGTTGTGGGCCCCGTCGATGATGACGCGGGGTTTATCGAGGACGGTTTCCATGCGGCCGGGCAGATGGGTGGCGGCCAGGCCGTCGATGACCTTGTCCAGAGGCAGCGTGAAGCCGTGGGCTTTGAGCTTATCCAGCACCGCCAGGGCGAGGCCGCAGTTGTGAGCCTGGTGCTCGCCCTTGAGCGGCACGGGCAGGTGCTCGAACTTCGAGGTTTCGGTCGTCAGGCAGACCCGGGTGTGGGGACCCAGTTCGCGGTTGGCCTCGAAGCGGTAAGAGAAGTCCAGTTCCTTGCCGGTCACTTCGAGGACCGTGCCCGCTTGCTCGGCGACTTCGCGCAGCGCGGCGTCGGCTTCTTTATCCTGGACGATGGTCAGCGCGGGCACGTCTTTCTTGAAGATGCCCGCCTTTTCCCGGGCGATCTCCGGGAGCGTGTCGCCCAGCAGCTGCGTGTGGTCCATCGAGAGGCCGGTGATCGCGGTGACCAGCGGGGTGACGACGTTGGTACAGTCCAGCCGGCCACCCAGGCCGGTTTCGAGCACCACGATATCGACGCACTGCTCGGCAAAGTACAGCAGCGCCGCGGCGGTCATGATTTCGAAAAACGTGAGCTGCTCGCCCTTCTGAACTTGGGCTCGACTTCCGCGATGCGTCGAAACATGTCGGCGCAGTCGGCGTAGGGGATCATGTGCTGGTTGATCGTGATGCGTTCACGCAGGTCGATGAGGTGGGGGCTGGAATAGCTGCCGACGGTGTAGCCGCAGGCCTCGAGCATCGAACAGATCATGGCGCAGGTCGAACCTTTGCCTTTGGTTCCCGCGACGTGGACGGCCTTGAGCTGGTCCTGCGGATCACCCAGCAGCGACAAAAGCCGCGACATACGGTCGAGGTTGAACGTCGGCTCGTCGTACTTGACCATCCGCTGGCGTTCGTGGTCCACGTGCTCGTAGAGCCAACGCAGGGCGGTGGTGTAGTTGGTTATCGAACCGGCGTCGGAAACGGTCGCGGCGACAGACTTGGCGGACCTCCCCGTCCCGGTGCGGGCACGGCTGGCGGAGGAGGGACGGGATTTGCTGGAAGAACTGCTGGAAGTGGAGGTTGGCATAAGCCCAACAAGGTACCGTAACCAGCGATACGGGTCAAATAGACATTTATATATTCATATTTACAATCGACTTAACGCGGATATCGCCAGATTTTAAAATGAGCCATGATGGCCTTGCGAACCGCGTTCTGCACGTGTTTACTTTGGACGGATGTAGATGTTGAGGGTCTTGACGGAGTAATCGCCAGCATTTTTAGCAAAGGTCCAGTCCGACTCTCCCGCTGGCTGGTTGCCCAGCCCCAGGTCGGCGGTCTCCCCGCGTTGCCAACCGTTGAGGGCAAACACCGTCTGAGACCGGCCCGGCAGGTGGACTTGCATGCTGCCGTAGTTGCCGTTCTCGTTGGGTTGGTCGCCGTGGTCGTAGCGGCCGCCGTCGGCGTTCGGCACGTTTGCGGCATTGACTTTGCCGTAGTTCAGCGACCAAAACTCGAGGTTGCCGTCCTCGGGTTGATCGGTAGCGAGTTGGGGGTCGCTGCTGAAAACGGTCACGTTCTTGACCGGCTGCTGAAAGAAAGCACCGATTCCACCGTGGGGATGCCGATGAGTTTTGGATCATCGGTGAAGGCATCCATGGACACGAACACCCACTGCGGTTCCTGTCCGGTCCGGGTCAGTTCGAGCAGATAGGCGACCCGGTCGAAAGCCGGCACATCGACGCCGCGGTCGGTGTCGTAGGTCACCGTGGCCCCCAGGCGGTGGAGATCGAGGGCGTAGACCAGGCGGTATTCGTCGGCCCCGGGCACATTTATCGCGAGGACGCCCAGGTCCGGCGGGGTGCCCAGTCGGAAGGCCGAGGTCGGTAGGCCCGCGGAGTTGACGAGATTCGGCGAGGCCAGCCGGTCCCAGGCGAAACGCACCGCCACCGGTCGCTCGACCCCCGCGGCGCTGAGCTGAATCTGATGGGGGCCGATTATTTTGGCCTCGGCGGGGGTCCACGGGCGGGCTTCACCCGCGATCTCAAACCAGTCGGGGGTTTGGCCATCGCGGGTTCGCAGCCCCTGCCCCACCCGGTCAAACTCGACGGTGAGCTTGTCGGCATCGACCACGAAATCGGTCGCGACCGGGCTGCGGGTGACGCGATCGGATTGGCCGTAGGTTTCATTCAGGGCCAGGCCCGCCAGCCGCTGTCCGACGTCGCGCTTGTTGCGGGGGTGGATGTCTTCGGCATCGCCCAGGTCGTTGATCACCGCCATGCCGGTGTGGGGCAATTCGCGGTCGATGCGGCTCTGCACTTCCCGAAATTCCGCCAGGACGTGGTGCGGTTCTTTGCCTCGGCCGTAGTTAAAGGGCGCGAGCTGCACAAAATAAAACGGCAAGTCTTCCCGGTCCCACGCTTTCCGCCAGCCCGCGAGCAGGGCGCGGGTTTTGTCGAAATAGAGCATGCCTTCGCGGTGGTTGTTCTCGCCCTGATACCAGAGCGTGCCGCGGAGGGTGTAGGGCACGAACGCATGGACCATGCCGCGGTGGAGCATGGCCGGGGATTTGTGATTGGCATAAGGCTGAAAGTATTCGGGAAACGCCGGCGTCGGCTCGATGAGCTGCCTCTCGTCCACCGCCCGGCGAGAGCGCTCGACCCATGCTGCGACCGCGTCGAGATGCTCGTCGGCCGCTTCGCGGTACAGCGTGCTGCCCGGATCGCGCCGCATCAAATCGACGTAAGTCTCCCGCAATTCGGGTACCGCCGCGTAGCCCTCCGCCGTCGTCCAGCTGGAGATCGGCGTGCCGCCCCAGCTGCAGTTGATGATCCCCACCGGCACGTCCAGCTCATGCTGGAGCGCACGGCTGAAGTGGTAGGCAACGCCGGACCATTTGCCGATCGTGTCGGCCGACGCGACCTGCCACGACGCGTCGATCCGGTCTAGCGGCCGAGCCGAGCTACGGCGGGGGGCCACGATCTGCCGCACCAGCGGGTGGTCGGCATCGGCCAAATCTTGCTCGAAATGCTCGGTCCGCTCCAGGGTCCATTCCATGTTGGACTGCCCCGACGCCAGCCATACCTCACCCACCAAGATGTCGGCCGACGAGACACGCTGCAAGGCGCTTTTGGACCGTCAGCGTTTGCGGCTGAGCGTTGGCGGACATCGGGTCGAGGGTGACCTCCCACCGCCCGGTGTCGTCGGTCTCGGCCTCATGGGTTTGACCGCCGAAAGATACCTCGACCTTTTCGCCCGGCTCGGCCCAGCCCCATACCGCCACGGGCAGATCACGCTGCAGCACGGCACGGTCACCAAATGCCGCGGGCAGCTCCACCGCCGCCACGGGCAACGCAGTTACCAAAAGCAAAAATCCAACCACCAACCGATCGTAAAGAATCGAATTCATATAAAAAAGCTCGCATAAATGATGCCGAAAGAATCAAGGAAGAGATAATGATCGCTGGTTGTCATCCTGCCTGCGATTTTATCAGGAAGCGCGGCCAACGATGCGTTCCTGGCCGTTCATGTACGGACGCAGGACGTCCGGAACGTCACGCTGCCGTCGTGGTTTTGGTAGAGCTCTAGGATCGGGATCAGCAGCCGCGGGCTGGCGGCGACGGTGTTGTTGAGGCTGTGACAGATAGCAGTGTCTTTTTACCTTTGGGATCCGTCGGGATCACGGTAGCGGAGGTTGAGTCGGCGGGTCTGAAAATCGTAGAGCCGGGAGGCGGAGTGGGTTTCGCCCCAGCCCCCCGCCCCGGAGGCATTAATCTTGCCCCGGAGCATGGCCTTGGGCGGCGGGGTGGCGGTGCCGTGGTCGCCGGCGGCGCGGGAGGGCATCCAGCATTCGAGGTCGATCATGTCGGCGTTCTTCGGGCCCAGGTCGCCGGTGCAGCACTGCAGCAGGCGGTAGGGCAGGGCGCAGGTTTTGCAGCAACGTACTTCGACGTAGCCGATCATTTTCTGGTGCCAGTCGCGACTGATCTGTTCGTCGGCGTCGCAGATCACGACTTGTTCGACCTTGTCGAATTGGTGGATGCGGTAGAGGCCCGCGGTGTCCTTGCCGGCGCTGCCGGCCTCGCGGCGGAAGCAGGTGCAGCACGGTGATGTACGTCTGGGCAGCTTCGTCGGGGCCGGGAGGATCTCGTCCATGTGGTAGGCCATCAGCCCCACCTCGCCGGTGCCGGTGAGGGCGAGGTCCGCCCTCGGCGGTGGGGTTGGCCATGTCGTAGACCTGCTCGCGGCCGTGGGGGAAAAAGCCGGTGCCTTCCAGCGTGTGGTGTCGGACGAGACACGACGCGGAGAGGGGGGTGAAGCCGTGGGTCTGACGTCATCAGGTCGAAGGCGTAGCGGAGCACCGCCTGATGCAGCCGCATGCCGTCGCCGATCAGCACGTAGCTGCGGGAGCCGGCGATTTTCACGCCACGATCGAAGTCCACCAGACCCAGCGACTCGATCAGCTCGACGTGGCTTTTTGGGGCGAACCCTTTTTGCTCTTCGAAGCTCCGGGCCGGATCGAAAGCGCCATCGGGTCGGACCTGCGGTGACCACCGGCGCAGTTCCACGTTGTCCTCGGCGGACTTTGCCGACCGGCACGTCGGGGTCGGCGGGCTGGGGGACGTGCAGCCAAAGATCGTTGCGCTCGGCCTCCAGTCGGCCGACCGGCCTCGGCCAGTTCCGCCTCCCGGGCCTTGATCTGCAGCGGGCGGTCCTGCAGGTCCTGCATCTGCTGCTGCAGGGCGGGGCGGTCGGCGTCGTCGGCCTTCTTGAGGCGACCGGCGACCTGGCCGATCTCTTTACCGATCGCGTTTTTCTCGGCGGTCAGCTGCTGCTGCTGGTCAGGGCGGCTCGGAGTTGCTCGTCCAGTTCGAGCAGACGGTCCAGGTCGACGTCGGACTGTTGTTTGTTGGCGGCACCTTGGCGGTAGTTGTCCGGATTCGTTCCCGCAGGTCTTTGAGATCGATCATGGCGGGGATCTTAACCGGACCGGGCGGAGGAGATTAAAAGGCGGCGGGCTGGATCGGCCGCGCGGACAAGATCGAGTTGACCTCGGCGACGAGGCCGGCGCGCGAGGCCGGTGATCCAGCGTCCGCGGCTGAGCTTGCGACGCAGTTGCCGGAGACCGCGGTGGTGGGGCCGGAGGGCCAGTCCGCGGCGGATCCAGCACCGGGCTTCGCCGGTTTCGGGCCTGGAGCGTAGGCGTCGCGATCAGCGGCATCATAGCGTCGAAATGCCGGCGGGGATCGAGCTTGAGGCAACGGAGATAGTCGGCCACGCCGCGTCGCGAGTACCCGCTCGGCCAGGCGGCCCAGGCCGCGACACAGCAGCGCGTCGGCGTAGTGCCGATCGTTGCCGATCAGCGATCGTCGGCGCCCGAAAGCAACGGATTCAGCAACCGGATCGTCTCGTGCTCCAGTCCATGCGTCGACCAGCATCCGGCGCCAGCATGAGGATCTGCTCGGCGGTTGGCCCTCGGCCTCCAGCTCACTGCTCCAAGCATTCGCGCACCCGGGCCTGGTCCCCGTCGCGGCGGGCCAGTCGAGCCAGACTAAGGTGCAATCCCGGCAGTTCGGGTTGCAGTTGTCGGGCACGCTCCAGGCGATCCGCCGCGGCCGCCAGCTGCGTACGCGCCATGGCCAGTTCGCCCAGCCGCTGGTGGGCGATGGCCGCCGACGGTTCGCGAGCACCAGCACTCGTCGATACAGGTCCGCCGCCTTCGCCGCCTGTTGACGGCTCAGCATCAGGTCGGCAAATTCCAGCAGGCTGCCCGCATCGCGCGGCGTCACCCGAAGCTGCCGCTGATAATGCAGTTTGGCCCGCTGCGTCCTGCCCGCGACGACGGTGCAACATCGCCAGCCGGCGGTTGACCTCCGGGTGACGGGGGTCAAGCCGCAGGGCTTCCTGCCAGCACCACATCGCCCGGTCTGCGTCGTCCCGCAGCAGCAGCGACTGAGCGAGATAATCGTAGGACACCGCCCGGATTTGCCTCAGCCGACGCGCGGTCTGCGGCACCGCCTCGACCTCCGGTTCATCTTCTTCTTCTGGTCCAATTCGTCTTGGTCGTAGCCGTCGATCGAGCAGCCAGGTCGCTCAGCACGATCCTCATCGTCTTCATCTTCCATTTCCTCGGCCTCGCACGGTCTTCTTCGAGGTCTTTGCTCGGCGTGGTCCAACGCTTGTTGAGCAAGATAAAACACGACTTCCGCCTGCTCGTGGTCCTCGAGCATGGTGCTGGCCAGGATGCGGTGGACGTATCCCAGCGGCAGTCGGGGTCCAGCTCGTTGACCCGCTCAAGGTTTTCAGCGAAGGCCTCGGCGGGCTGCCCGACGCGGATCAGATCGATGCCCAGATGCAGCAGCCCCGGGATGTCTTCCCCGCGGATTTCCAGGGCTCGGCGTAGGCGTCGGCCGCCTCTTCAAAACGTTCGAGTTCGTCGAGGGTCAGCCCCAGCCCGAACAGCCACTCCCCCTCGTCGGGGCGGTGGTCCAGTGCTTCCCGCAGTTCGTGGAGGGCACGCTCCCATTCGCCGGCCCGGAAAAATTTCTGGGCCCGCCGGGCGTGTCGTCTCGGCCGGATTCCAATCATTCATGCCCATTACCCGATGGTTATTATGTTCAGGTCACTCAACCGATCGACGACCCATCCTACCCGGTCATCCCGGCCGCGGATCGCGACCCGGTTGCTCGCAACTGATGAATAGGTCCTGGAAGTCCCATGAATCCTCACGTGTTTCGCCCCCTCGGCAGGTGGTCCCCCCGCCGTCCCGTTAAGATCATCCCGATGGTGGCGTGCTGACGGGATGCAAGGCTTGGCCTTGCTGGGCGGGGTGGCGTTCGTGGGGGGTGCGGGACCGCCGGGCCGACTCCCGAGGCCCCGCCGTTTTCCGTCCAGGACCTCCCGGGAGGTGGGGCGGCCGTTTACGCGACGCTGACCGTGTTGTCTCCGGCGACGACGAGCGGCTGCGGGCCGCGACGAAATTGCTGGACATGTCGGCTCCCGAGGCCATCCGGCGGCACGGCGCGGCCGCCCTGCGGCCCCGACCGACCCGCGCCGGCCAGCCACCCGCGCCCTCCTCCGCGCGGTCATCGACCAGACCCAGCCGCCCTCGCCGGGGCTCTGGCCGCCGATGCTCGATGCGGCTGTAGCGACGGTCCGACCGCCCAGATGCCCCTCACGGTGCACGCCCTGGGACGGTTTGACGACCCGCAATTGGCTGGAGCGTTTGCTTGAAAGCGCGATCCGATCCCGGGGCCGACCCCGAGCGGCGGACGCGCGCGATCGCGGGGCTGGGCGAGTGCCGCGGACCCGGCCCGTGGCCGAACGGCTGGTGAGCCTCACCGCCATGGGCCAGCCCGCGGAGGTCCAGATCGCGGCCTACGCCGCGCTGGCCCGGCTCACGGGGATCGCCCGCTTCGGCGACGACCGCGGGCAATGGACCCGGTGGTGGGAACCAGCCCGCCGGCTGAACGTCCTGGAATGGACCCGACATCTGCTCGCTAACTTTGCCCGCCAGCGGGCACGCGGCCGGTCGATTGACGAGCAATTGGCCGACAAGCTCCGCGAGGCCGAGCGGGCGCTGTACCAGGCCTCGTCGCCCCAAGACCAGGCGGGCGTGCTGGCGTACATGCTCGACAACCCGCTGGAAGCCACCCGTCTGCTGGCGATCGGATCTGGCCCAGACCCGGCTGGTGCAGGGCGAAGTCTTTGACCCCCCGCTCCGCCAGGCCCTGCGTGCCCGGCTGCGCGACGACCCTCGGCCGAGGTCCGCTGGCGCACCGCCGAAGTCCTCCGCGACCTCAACGACGCCCCCGCCGCGGACATCGTCGCCCAGCGGCTGGTCGATCGGCAGGAACAGGTCAACCGCGTGCTCGCCGCCAACCTGCAGCTGCTCACCGAAATGCCCCGCAAGCGGGCGACCGCCGCGATCCTTGTCCTGCTCCGCGAATCGGGGCTTAAGGCCGACGCCGCCGACGCCCTGGCGGCGATCGCCCGGGCGGGTCTGCTGACGCCCCGCCGCGCCGACACCGCCCTCGATCAACTGCGGCAGGACCTCCAGGCGGGCCAACGCCCGACCCCGTCGGTCGTTCGGCTGTTGGGACGCATCGGCCGAAACGAAGAGTGGGAGCGGATCGAAACCTGGATCGATGACGCCGACCCCGTCATCAAGCAGGCCGCCGCGCAGGCCTGGGCCGATGCCACCGATCGCTCGCTGGCGATCCTCGCGGGCCGAGCGGACGACCCGGTCATCCAACCCATCGTCATCCGCGCCGCCACCGACCGGGGCCAGGACCCCCAGACCCTCCGCAAGCTCGCCGAGAACCCGCCGCGTCAATCACAATTTGTCGAAGCCTGGGAACGGGCGCTCATCGCCATGGTCAGCCAGCCCAGCATCACCCCCATCCTCGTGCTCGAAGTACTCGACACCCTGGATGACCGCGTCCGCAACACCGCCCTGGTCGAGCGCCTGCTCTCGGCCGCCCTCGACCGTGAGCCGTCTCCCACCACCGAAGAGGCCGACACCCCGGCCTCGTTGCCCTGGATGCAGGTCCGCCTCACCCGGGCGGAAAACCGCCTGGCCATGAACGAGCCGGAGTTGGCCATCCTGGATTACGAAGCGTTGCTGCAACGCGAAGACGCCGCCGCCCTGGCGCGCGAACGCGAACGGCTCTACCGCGGCCTGATCCCCGCGTACCTCGACGTCGGTCGCAACGCCCCGGCCATTACCGCCGCCGCGACCCTGCTCCACGACCCCGCCCGGCCCGGCCGACTCGATCCCGCCGCCGCCGAAGACCCCCTCCTCCAAACCTTCGTCGACACCGCCCGCCGTCAGCTCGAACTGGGCCGCACCGACGCCGCCCGCACCGTATTCGACGGCTTGCTCACCCTGCTGGGCCCACCTGAGAACCGTCGCCTGCCGCCCAACCTCGCCCCGCAGATCAATCAGCTCCGCGAATTGCTCGAGGCCGCCGCGCCCCCCGTCGCGCCGTAGTACCCCAGCGCCCCACGCTATACTTTCGCCATCATGCAAACTCAAATTACCGGCAAAGCCTACGTCCTGGGCGACGACATCGACACCGACCAGATCATCCCCGCGGAATACCTGGCTTACGACCCGACCGACCACGAAGAACGCAAGTTCTTCGGCATGTACGCCAACGTCGGCGTCCCGCCCGGGCCAGCGCGGCCTGCCCGACGGCAACCTGCCCTTCGTCCCCGAGGGCGAATTCAAGTCCGAATACACCATCGTCATCGGCGGTAAAAACTTCGGCTGCGGCAGCTCCCGCGAACACGCCCCCCTCGCCATCGCCGAGGCCGGCGCCCAAGTCGTCGTCGCCGAGTTCTACGCCCGCATCTTCTTCCGCAATTGCGTCAACGGCGGCTACCTCCTGCCCTGCGAAGCCGTGCAACGCCTCGTCGATAAAATCAACACCGGCGACGAGTGCACCGTCGATATCCAGGCCGGCACCCTGACCAACCACCGCAGCGGCGAGACCCACCAACTCCGGCCACTGGGCGACGTCAAACCCATCATCGACGCCGGCGGCGTCTTCAACTATGCCCGACAACAGGGCATGCTGCCGACGGCGTAAGCCCGCAATCAACCAAGACTTTGAACTTGGAAATCTCGCCTTCGCCCCCGGGACTCACTGCGGCGAGAAGCGGCGTGTCAGCCGCTGCGCGGGGGGGGGATGGGTCACCCGATCGGTGCGATGTAGTACCGCTTACTCGTGCCTTCGACATCGTGGTGGTAATAGAAGCAGCCCGGCACGGCCGCCTCGATCGCGTCGATCATGTCGGGCAACTCCTCATGGGTCACGATCGTCCGCACCATCCGGAACGGTTCACCCGAGTGGCCGCCGACGCCGTCTTGAATGATGTAGGTCCGGTGATCCGACACCGACTTGATCGCCCGGCCCACCGCCTCGGGCTCGCGGGTGATGGTGCAGATCATCGTCAACTGAAACTTGCGGTACAGGTTGTTGAGCGTTTCGGCGCTCGCGAAGATGTAGACGCAGGTATACATCAGCGTGTTGACCACGGTTTCAAAATGTCCGGTCTTGAGGTACTCCAGGCCCAGGCCGTAGGCGGTGGAGATGATCGCGGCGATGACCGCGATCGAGCCGACGGGCTTGAGGTATTTCATGGCAAAGAATGCGCCGAGGATGTCCTCGTCGCCGGTGCTGCCGCGGTGCTGAAACGCCAATGCTTTGGCGACCCCGGCAATCAGGCCGCCGAAGAGCACGAGGATCAGCCGTTCACCGGTCGAATCGGGGTTAGCAAACTCCATGGCCGGCAGCACCCCCAGCCCGGTGCCGACCGTGGCGACCACCACCAGCGACCGGACCGCAAACACCTTGCCAACCTTAAAAAACGCGAAAGCGATCAGCACCATCTGAAACCCCAGGTACAGCGCTATGAAAAGGATCGGGCTGTCGAAGTAATAAGACGTGGCCGCCGCCAGCCCCTCGGTGCCGGTCAGCACGATGGTCGAAGGCAGCACAAAGTATTTCAGCGAGACCGCGTACATCGCCCCGGCAAGCAAGATCATCCCGTAATCAAAAATCATCGCGAATCGGAGCTTTCGCCATCTGCGACGCATAAATTAACTTCCTTCGGAAACTGGTGAAAAAACTGCGGAGAGTGGTAAGGCGGGAGGCGGGGGGGGGTGGAGAAGAGGGGCAGTGGGGGGGGAGAAGGGGGGCAAATGGAGGGGAAAGGGGGGGGCGACTGGCCTAGGATACCGTCCCTCTGACTCAGGACACGTCCAGGACACGTTGAACATGACCACGACCACCACGCCCTCACTCGTTGACCCCGCTTACCTTGAATCCAAACATCAGGCCGGGCACCGTTACGCCGATTACGTAGCCACCGCCAAACCAGACAAGCAGGCGGCATGGCAAAAAATCTACGATCAGGTCATGCTCAGCGAAGACCAGCAGCGGCTACTCGGCGAGTTTTGCCGCGACATGAAAGTGATCGTGGTGTCCGGCACCTGGTGCGGCGATTGCGTGCGGCAAGGTCCGCTGATCCAGATAATCGCCGAGGCTGTCGGGGTCCAGAAGGGCGGCAAGGTCGATTTGAAATGGGTCGATCGCGACGAGCACCTGGACCTGCAGGAACAGGTCAAGGTCTGCGGGGGCAACCGGGTCCCGATCGTGATTTTCGCGGCCGAGGATTTTGAACTTGTAGGCTACGCCGGTGACAAGCTGCTGCGGCGTTATCGCATCGCGGCCGCCCAGGCCCTGGGGGCCAACTGCCCGTTGCCCGGCGCGCCGGTGCCCCAGGAAGAGCTCGACGCCGAGCTGCAGGACTGGATCGACGAATTCGAACGGGTCCACCTGCTGCTGAGGCTCAGCGGACGTCTGCGCAAGAAGCACGGCGACTGATTCCCCCGGTAACCGAGCGGTGGTCGAAGTTTCTGTTCCCCCGCTTCGTGATCAGGCAAACGAACTCCTTTGGTTTCCGACCGTACCCAACGTGTCGGGGTTGTCGTATGGTTTGCTCGGCCACGAGCCGACCGATACACTCCCGCGTTCCGAAGGGCCGGGCCCCCCGGACTCCGACCCGCGGTGATGTTGAGTGTTTTCTGTTCTAAGTGAATAACTGAAAGAGGCTTAAGTTGGCCAAGTCCGGTAAAAAAAAGTCTGCTTCACGCAACGTCACCGCCGCCGACCGCAAGAAAAACGCGAAACCCGCCTCGCCGCCCAAAAAGAAATCCAAGGCCAGCCGCCCGCCGGCTTCGTCAACGAAGAAAAAAGTCGCGAAGAAGAAAATCGTGAAGAAGCCCGCCGCGAAGAAAGTCACGACCCAAAAAGCTTCCGGTTCCAAGAAGACCGCCGCGGCTAAGCCAGCGGGTAAAACCTCCGCGTCGAAAGTCAACAAAAAGTCAGCCGCCAAGAAAACCTCCGGCAAGAAGAATCCGGCCAAAACCACGGCGGCCAAGACGGTCAAGCCCGTCACGAAAAAAACCAAACCCAAGAATAAAGTCACTGCTTCTAAAAAAGCCACCGCCGCGGCCGCCACCTCCACCACGCCACGCGGCACCAAGAAAAGCGCTAGGCAAAAAGCCCGGAGTTCTGCCCAAACGCAAAATTAAACCCCCGGCGAAGCCCTACGCCGCCCTCGATCAGCCGATCGCAAAGTCCGACGGCTACGACCCGCACACCAACACCCCGCCGACCCCGGAAGAACTGCGGAAGATCAAATCCGGGCTTTCGGCCAAGGACATCCGCAAGTTTCGTCAAGAGCTGCTTGAACGTCGCGCAGAAATCATCGGCGACGTTCAGGGTCTGGAGGCCGCTCGCTCGAGCAGTGCCGGAGAACTCTCACACATGCCGCTGCACATGGCTGACGTCGGTTCGGATAGCTACGAGCAAGAATTCATGTTGGGGCTGATGCAATCCGAACGGAAGATCATCGTCGAGATCGACGAGGCCCTCATGCGTATTGTCGATGGTTCCTACGGCGTATGCATCGAAACCGGCCAGCCCATCAGCCGACCCCGGCTTGAAGCTAAGCCCTGGGCCAAGTACTGCATCGGAGTGGCCCGTGAGCGCGAACGCCGGGGCATGGACCGTTGAGTAAGCCCGTCGGCCTCCCGTCTACGCCGGAAGATCCATCGCCGGCTCCCGCCGTATCGATCCCCCGCGCGGGCGGCAAGCTCGTGCCTACGCTGCGTTTTTTGGTGGTGATGGCGGTGATTTTGGGGGCCGATCTGGGGCTGAAATACTGGGCTTTCGAGAATGTCGCGGATCGGCCGGTGGTGTTGACCGACCAAGTGGCCGAGGATCACCGCGGCTTCTGGATGCGTTATCCCCACGAGCCGATCGTGGTGATGTCGAAGGTGCTGAACTTCCGTCTCACGACCAACACCGGGGCGGTCTTTGGGCTGGGCAAGGGCAACCGGGTGCTGTTCATCACGATCAGCGGGTTGGCGACCGCCGTGATCGGCTGGATGTTTTGGCGTAGTCCGGTGCGGGCGTGGGGCCTGCAGCTTGCCCTGGCGATGATTCTGGCGGGGGCACTCGGTAATCTTTACGACCGCGTGTTGTACCGAGCGGTGCGTGACATGCTGCACATGTTTCCGGGGGTGGACCTGCCTTTCGGATGGGCGTGGCCCGGTGGGGTCAGCGAAGTCTGGCCGTGGATTTTTAACCTGGCGGACGTCGCGTTGCTCGCTGGAGTGGGTCTGGTGCTGATCGTCACCTGGCGTGCCGAGTCGGCCGCCAAGCGGTTGCCGCCTCCGCCACGGTCTTGATCGGGGTGGCGGAAGGTTCGAGAGGGTTTGCCGACGGCCAGTTTGATCCGGATCGATTGCTGATTACGCAATGGTATCTCGCGCCGCTTCGACGAACTTCCGGATCAGGCCGGGGCCCAGCGGGTGGTCGGGGGCAGAAGATCGCTCGGGGTGCCACTGCACGCCGAGGCGGAACGGCCGCGCGGGGTCGCAAACCGCCTCGATGATGCCGTCTTCTGCCACGGCCGCGACCCGCAGGTCCCCGGGGTCCGCAACGACCTGCTGGTGATGCGAAACGATTGGGTCATCGCAGGCCGGCAGGAGATCCTGGTCGCCGCGGATATTAATCGCGTGCTCGGCTTTGCGGTGACGGGCCACGACCTCCTGCGGATGGGTGTCGGGGAGGTACTGGTTCAGCGTCCCGCCGTGATGCAGGGCCAGCAGTTGCATGCCGAGACAGATGCCCAGCAACGGGGCGTCGGGTTTCTGCCGGTCCCAAAGTTCGAGCAGCGCCGATTCAAAATGTTGCCGGCCCGGGTCCATCACGCGGGCCGAGGGATGCAGCGGTGCGTGGCCCGGCCAATCTCCGGGCAGCAGCGTGGTATCGGGGTCCACCCCGCCGGTCAAGATCAGTCCGTCGCAGAGGTTGACGTAGTCCTCGGCCGCCGCCATTTCATGAGGCAGTAGCAACGGCACCCCGCCCGCCGCAGCGACCGCTCGGCCGTAACCCAGCCCCACGTCGTACCGGTCCGACGCCGCGGTGTTGTCGAGGTTATCCACCGTGATGCCGATGCGGGGCGCACGAACCCCGTCGGCGGGGGGGAAAGCTGACTTAAAATCAAGGGGGGAAGGGGGGGCGGGCATGGCGGCAGTTTAGGGGATGCTCTATGGTGTCGGGTCGGCCCGGTTGTCACGGGCTTCGGAGGTCTTGGCGTTGCGTTATATCAGTACCAGGGGGCAGGCGAGCCCACTCGAATTCGACGACGTCCTACTGGAAGGATTGGCCCGCGACGGTGGACTCTACGTGCCCGAGTCGTGGCCGGCGTTCGCGCCCGAAGACATCGCCGACCTTGCCGGCAAAACTTACGGCCAGATCGCGCTGCGGATCATGACACCGTTTGTCTCCGACACCGTCGCCGACGCCCTGCCGCAGATTATCGACAACGCCTACGGCACGTTCCGGGACCAGCGGGTGGCCCCGCTCAAACCGTTGCACCTCGACGACCACGCCGGCGGCGGGCTGCATCTCCTGGAGCTGTTCCACGGCCCGACCCTGGCTTTCAAAGACGTGGCCATGCAGGTGCTCGGCGGGCTCTTTGAGCACGTCTTGGACCAGCGGGATGAGCAGATCACCATTGTCGGGGCGACCTCCGGCGACACCGGCAGCGCCGCGATCGAAGCCATCCGCGGTCGCCGCCGAGCCCGCATTATCATCCTGCACCCCCACGGCCGAACCTCCGAGGTGCAGCGTCGACAGATGACCGCGGTCGATGCCCAAAACGTGTCTAATCTATCCATCCAAGGCACCTTCGACGACTGCCAAAACCTCGTCAAGGCGATGTTCAACGACACCGCTTTTCGCGATTCGGTCAACCTCTCTGGGATCAACAGCATCAACTGGGCGCGGCTGATGCCGCAGATCGTCTATTACTTCACCACCGCTGTCGCGCAGCATGGTCGGGACGCCGCGCTTCGGCCGACGGCCTTCAGCGTGCCCACCGGGAACTTCGGTGACGTGTACGCCGGCTACGCCGCGGCGAAGATGGGCCTGCCCGTGGGCCGACTCATCATCGCCAGCAATCAGAACGACATCCTCACGCGGGTTATGAACACCGGCGAGCACACGCTCGGCCCGGTCGCACGCACCCTTGCCCCGTCGATGGATATTCAGATCAGCAGCAACTTCGAGCGATTGCTGTTCGATATGCTCGGCCGGGACGGCCACGCGGTGGCGGAGAAGATGCGGCAGCTCCGCGAAACCGGCACCTTCCGCGTCGAGTCCGAAGCGCTCTCCGCCGTGGGCGAACTTTTTGCCGCCCATCGGGTGGATGAAGCGCTCACCCTGCAGACCATGCGTCATGCCTATACCGAGCACGGCGAGTTGCTGGACCCCCACACCGCCATCGGCCTCGCCGCCGCCCACCGCGAACTTGAAGCGCACCCCGACCTGCGCAGCGTGCCGATGGTGGTTCTGGGCACCGCCCACCCCGCTAAATTCCCCGACGCGGTCGAGCAAGCCACCGGAGTCCGTCCGCCGCTGCCCGAGCATCTCGCCGACCTGTACCAGCGTCCGGAATATTTCGATGTCCTGCCCAACGATCTGGAAGCGGTCAAAACCTACGTCGCGCAGCGTCACGCCGAGGGTTCGTAAAGTTGCCGTCACCAATCCATCTATAAGAAGCTGTTATGTCGCTGTCTAAATTACGCTTTCGCTTCCTTTCGCTGACGATTTTAACGGTGGGGCTCGTTCCCCCCGCCTCGGCTGCTCCCGCCGAAGATTCGACACCTCTCCCGCCGCGCGTGACGCTTCAGGTCCAGGACCAAGTCGTCAATACGGTCAACCCGCTGGTCTTCGGCCAATTTCTCGAGATCGCCAGCTGGGGCGAGCTTGGCCCCGAAGCCATGGTCGATCCCGACACCGGCGACCTGCCGCCGGATATCCTCGAGCTGCTGCGGCAGTTGCGTGCCCCTATCATCCGGTTCCCCGGCGGGATCGACATCGACTACATCGACTGGACCGATCGCATCGATAACCTGCCCGGCCGAGAGGGGCAGGCCCGCCCGATCACCGAGCGTAACGGTAATTCATTCAGCAACCATTTCGGTTACGACGAGTTTTTGCGACTAACCGAAACGCTCGGAAGTCAGCCGTTGCTGGTCGTCGATCTGCGCGACGCCCTCGAGCCGGGCGCGGACGTCCAGGCGGTCGCCCAACACGCCGCGGCCATGGTGGCCTATTGCAACGGCGAAACCAGCGGCGACCTTTCCCCAGAGATGCGGGCGTGGGCAAAGCTCCGCCAGACCAACGGCCGAACCGAACCTTGGGGGGTCGAGGCATGGCAGATCGGCAACGAAACTTGGGGCTACATCGAAAAAGTTGCCGAGCGGCGTGGTCTTACGGATCGCACTAAGATTGCGAACTGGTATGTCGATACCTTGACGGCGTTCGCCCAAGCCATGCGGGCGGTGGATCCCGAGATCAAGCTGATGACCGACGGATGGTTGCGTGACCGGGAACTTACCGAGCTCATCCTGGCTGACCCGCGTCTGCGGGAGCACTACGAATATCTGACGATTCACAAGTACGCCCCCGGCGGTACGGTCAAGATGTCACGCCACGGCCAACCGGTCCTCGGCGACGATATCACCCCACGCGACTTGTGGTACGCATGGGTGTCGATGCCCGGTGCGGAGGTGGATGAGCAATGGCTGGCATTCAACCCGCAGCACAGCCCGGTCATGGCCATGCCCGGCGACCTGGGCGTCACCGAATGGAACTGGAACGGATGGGGCGACGGCATGAAACAACTCCCCGAACTTTCCTCACACGCCGCCGGGCTCGGGGCCGCCGGCTTCCTCCACGGCATGATGCGGCAGGGCGATCGAATCCATCTGGCTACGCAGTCGATGATGCTCGGGGTCAACTGGCGGCTGGCCTCGATCCATGCCGACCCCGACGGCAAGCATCCCCCTTTCATCAGTCCGACCGGCGCCGCCACCGCGCTCTACAGCGAACACCACGGCCCGGAAAGACTCGCACTGCAATTCACCAGCACGGTGCCGGCCATCCACCAAACCCTGATGCTCACCGGTTGGGGCGAAAAGCCCGCCCGCACTTCCCTGCCGATGCTGGATGTGGTCGCGACCCGGGGGGACAACGTGCTCTACCTCCATGTGGTTCAACGCTCGTTTTCTGAGTCGCTTAAGATTGCGGTCGATCTCTCGAGATTGACCGATGCCGCCGGCTCGGCCGTGATGCACGCTCTGATTGCTCGTGACCAGCAGCATCCGGGCGTGGCCGATGCCGATCAGGTCCATCGCGTGCAATGGGAAGCCGAAGTCAACGACCGCGAAGTGATCGTTGACCTCCCCGCCCGCAGCATCGCGGTCCTCCGGATCGAGCTGGACTGATCCGCCAATGCCACGCGATCATCTGTGTCATAAGTCATCCGGCTAAACTCGCCCCGCGGCTTTCAGAATTCTCACGATGGCCAAACCTGACGACCCACCCTTCATCACCGCGCAAGACATCGAACGGATGCGGTCCCACGCCGCAGACCCCGGCGAATTTCGCTCGCTCCAAGAGCACTCGGTCTCGCAAGACGGTCAATCGGCTGTCTTGTCAGAACAAGTCATCGAACTGGCCAAGGAAACCTCGGTCATGCTCAGTTCACGGAGCCGGCGTCGGCGTACCCGCTCGGGGCAGCGGGTCGAGGAACCTCGCCACCCCGATGCCGATCCCGATTCTCGCTCCGGATCGCCCCCACCGGGCGTGATGGCCAGCGAGGCCATCGAAGAACTCATGGTGCTGCTCGATGTGCCGGAGCAGGCCTATGAACTAGGCCCACACACGTTCCGCTTGTTGATGCACCCCGATGAGGCCGCCGGCTATCCGCCCCTGCCTCCCGGCTATGGCTACAAGGGCGGCGTCGCCCGCAAAGCATTGGCCCGGACCCTGCGGCTCCCAATTTCTACCGCGGCGGTCCGCGACATCGATCTGCTACGCAGTGACCAAGTCGGTAACGATCATGACCGCGCCGTTGGCCGAACGTTACATGACCGAAGACTTGATCCTCGGCAATGCCCAAGTCGAAGTGATGCCTGCCCCCCGTGAATATTTCGCCAGCCGTGAAGTCACCGTCAATCAGTTGTACTGCCTCGACGACGAGATCTGCGGAACCCCGCTGGCGCTGGTCGATACCTTGGCGGGCAACATCCGGGTTACGCAAAGCCACCTGAATTACAACCGCGGCCGCGTGCATCCGATCGTGGCCTTTAAGGTCTTGCGCTTCGCGGCGGCCATGGAAGCCGAGGGTCGTCAACCGACCGTGTTGCCGATGCGGATCGGATTTCGCCGCCGGTCCCACCCGTTTTCGTTCTTCCTTGCGTTGCAGCTCAGCCGTGCTTTTGAGAGCGGCAGGGGGGTCGCCGAGAGTTACCTCGGGTATTGCCGGCAGTGGCAATTGCTGGAGAAAGCGGAGCTCCCCGAGGATGTGACCGCCGTCGACGCGGCGGGCATCCTCAAGCAGCGGCTGGCAGAGTACGACCTGCATTTCCCCGGTGCCGGTCTCGATGATTAATCCGCACCCGCCTACATCTTTATCTCTGCGTGCCGCTCACGGCGAGAGACATCTCCTCCGGGCTGCTACTATGCCCAGCCCGGCGAGCGTTCGCCGGCATTTGCCGCACCGCCACGGAGCGACGCCCGGGATTTCACCATGAAAACCCCGGGTCGCGCTCCCTCCGGCCACACCATTCAACGTGCGCTGTCCAACGCACCGCGAAGACACGGAGCCTCCCATGTCTCATCCCCTTCCCGAAAATCTGCGTCCCTCCACTCTTGCCCTCCACGCCGGCCAAGCCCCCGATTCGGCCACCAACAGCCGGGCCGTGCCAATCTACGCCACGACCAGCTACACCTTTAACGACACCGACCACGCCGCGGCCCTTTTCGGCCTTACTGAGTTCGGCAACATCTACATCTCGGCTGATGAACCCGACCAATGACGTGCTCGAGAAACGACTCGCGGCGCTCGACGGCGGCGTCACCGGTCTGGCGTTCGCCTCCGGCCAGGCCGCCATCACCGCGTCGCTGCTCACCATCGCCCACAGCGGACAAAACATCGTCTCCGCCACCTCGCTCTACGGCGGCACATGGACCCTCTTTACCCAGACCTTTAAACAGACTGGGCATCGAGGTCCGCTTCTTCGACGCCGACAAACCCGAAGATATTCACGGCCTGATCGACGAAAACACCCGCTGCGTCTATATGGAATCCATCGGCAACCCCGCCCTGGGCGTGCCGGATTTCAAGGCCATCGCCGACGCGGCGCACACCGCTCCGCACGGCGCGATCCCCGTCATCTGCGACAACACCTGCATGACCGCGATGCTGCTGCGACCCATCGACCACGGCATCGACATCGTGGTCTATTCCACCACCAAATTTATCGGCGGCCACGGCACGCACATCGGCGGCGCGATCGTCGATAGCGGCAACTTCAAGTGGGCCGATCAGCCCGAGAAATGGCCGGAGTTCTGCGGTCCTTCGCCCAGCTACCACGGGGCGGTCTTCGAGGAACACCTGCGGCCGATGGGCAACATCGCTTACCTGCTGCACATCCGGACCCATTGGCTCCGCGACACCGGCGCGGCCATGTCGCCGTTTGCCGCTTTTCTCTTCTTGCAAGGCCTCGAAACCCTGCACCTGCGTATGCCGCGGCACTGCGAAAACGCGCTGGAAGTCGCCGAAGTTCCTCGAGAGCCACGAGGCGGTCGAATGGGTCAACTACCCCGGCCTGTCGTCGCATAAGGACCACGACAACGCCAAAAAATACCTGCCTCACGGCCAGGGCGCCATCCTCGGCTTCGGTATCAAGGGCGGCATGGAAACAGGCAAAAACTTCATCAACGCCTGCCGCCTGTGCTCCCACCTGGCCAACATCGGCGACGCCAAGACGCTGGTCATCCATCCCGCTTCCACCACCCATAGCCAGTTGGCCGAAGACGAGCAAAAACGCACCGGCGTCAGCCCCGAGTACGTCCGCATCAGCGTCGGCATCGAAGACGTGCAGGACATCATCGACGACCTGCGTCAGGCCCTCAACGTCGCGACAGAATAGGCTCAATAGCTTTGCGGTAGAGTCCCTTAATCCCCGGGACCTGCCGCGGTGATTCAAATGTTCTTGCTCTATGCAGACAAGTAAAAACCGTCCGTAAAATGCGCGTGACCGAGCCGTGTCGCGTGACGATCGTGGCAACTTATTCGCAGAGTTTACCCGACGGTGCTTTCTCTTTTGCCATATCGAAACACAAGAGTTAAGCTGCGATGATCCCTCCTCAAACCGGCCAGGACGCATTTACCAGCAGCGATAGCCATCGCGAGACAGGTGAGCTCAAGCACCTGCAACGTCTTGATTTTGATACGCCGCTGATTCTCGAACTTGGCGGTGAATTGCCCGGTGTCACTTGCGGATTTGAGACTTGGGGGACCCTGAATGAACGCCACGACAATGCCATCCTGATCTGTCACGCCATCTCCGGCGACTCCCACGCGGCCCGCCACGACGAGTCCGACGCCCCCGGATGGTGGGACCATCTCATCGGCTCGGGTGAAACGTTCGCAATCAATACCGAGCAATACTTTGTGGTGTGCAGTAATGTCCTGGGGGGTTGTCGGGGCACGACCGGCCCCGGCAGCTTGGACCCGGTCAACGGCAAGCCCTACGGTGCCGAATTCCCCCCCATCACCATCAAGGACATGGTCGCGGTTCAACAACGATTGGCCGACCACTTAAAAGTCAAATGCTGGCGCGCGGTGGTGGGGGGGTCACTGGGTGGGCATCAGGCCATGACTTGGGCCGCTTTGTATCCCAAGCGTGTCCAGACCTGCATCGCGATCGCCACCTCGCCCCGGCTGACCACCCAGGCCCTGGCATTCGATGTCATCGCCCGCAACGCCATCCAGACCGACCCGCATTTCCACGGGGGCCAATACTACGACCAACCCACTCAGCCCGATACCGGACTCGCTATCGCACGGATGCTCGGCCATTTGACCTACCTGTCGTCCGAAGCCATGGACGCCAAATTCGACCCCGACCGGTTAGCCCCGCGTGACGTAGCGACCGCTTTCGAAAAGCGATTCAGCGTCGGCTCCTATCTTGCGCATCAAGGTGATAAATTCACGCAGCGATTCGACGCCAATAGCTACGTAAGTATTTCCATGGCGATGGATCTCTTCGATCTCGGCCGCGATCGCACGCAACTCGTTGATGCATTTGCCAAGAGCCGCTGTGACTTTTTAGTGGTCAGCTTTAGCAGCGATTGGCTATTCACCCCTTACCAATCCCGCCAAATCGTCAATGCGTTGACGGCCTCCAACCGGCGGGTCACCTACGCAGAAATTACCAGCGGTGCCGGCCACGATGCGTTTCTTCTACCTGCCGAAATTGGGGATTACGCCCCGCTCATTTCTGCTCGGCTGGGCCATGTCGAACAGCAAACTCCGGCTATGCGACCCGACGACGAATGGGTGATCGAACTGGTTCCCCGCCATGCCAGCGTCCTGGACCTCGGTTGCGGCAGCGGCCGGCTACTCTCAGCCCTGAAACGCCGCGGCCACCAACGTCTCGTCGGCGTCGAAGTCGCCCAGACGAAAATCATCCAAGCCGCTCGTCGAGGATTGGACGTGATCGACTACGATTTGAATCGCGGCTTGCCCGCTTTCACCGACAGGCAATTCGATGTCGTGATTCTCAGCGCAACCCTGCAGGCCGTGGAACATGTGGAAACCCTCTTTGATGAGATGCTGCGTGTCGGCCACCGGGTCATCATCAGCTTTCCGAATTTTGCTCACCGTGCACTGCGCGAGGATTATGTCCGCCGAGGTCGCAGCCCAAAGGCGGCCGGGGGATACAACCATGAGTGGTACAACACCCCCAACCGCCGTTTTCCCAGCATCGCCGACGTTGAGGACCTTTGCCGTGCCAAGGACGCTACCATTCACGAAGCGATCTACCTCGACACCGATAATGATATTCGCATCCTGTCCCCGCCGGTAGGCAATCCAAACCTGGATGCAGACACCGCCGTTTTGCTGATAAGTCGTAAGTGATAGCATTTTCTAGGGGCACGACATCACAATGGCGGCAATCTTAAGCGGTCTTAGAAATAAGGTCGAACCGCAATAGCGGTGTCTTACCGACATCAAAATCGCTGTCGCGAGTTTTAGTTATACATAACCTGCATTATCGGACCTAAGGTACCCCAAAACCCTTGAAATCCTAAGGATTCACGGGGCCGCAGTCGCCGGCCGGTTGCGCTCGATAACCTGTTCAACTCCCGATGCCCTAAAACACGTCCCCGGGGCCAATACGCAACCGCTCACGCCCCATGCCCACGGCGGCCCGGGCGATGCTCGCACGGACACCGGCACAAGTGCCGCCTTTCGTTGGCTTCGCTCATCCCCGACCGGCCTGCGGCCTCGCCCGGTTCAGGTTGCGGCGTTATTCCAGCTCACCGTCGCCGAGGAGATCGCGGCCGCACAGGAGTCGGTTCGAGAAGCTCGCCAAGACCTGAGACGACCTCAACCCGTGATGGGCCGTCGCCGCTGGATTTTTGATCCGAGGGATTTCAGATCAGTGATACTTCGGCGGCTTGTTGTAGTGTCGCACGGGTGATGGCCATCATCACCGACGGGGGCCAGTCCAGGGAAGGGTCTGACTTGTAGATATCGGGCACCTGGGCGAGGGTGAGCTTGCGTACTTCCTCCTCGATGGATCGGCGACGTTTTTCGCCAGCGTCCGGCGACTTTGGATCGATAGGATCATTAAGATCGTAAGCCAACATCAGCGTGGTGACTTGCCAATCGTAGTAACCCTGCATGGTACTTTCGCTGGCATTTGAAACTTCAGCGGTCTCGTTATTATGGTTCATAGAATCGCCCGATGGTGAGTGATGCGGGGTTATTCATGAGGGTTGACGACCTTGTTCAAAAACCGCGAGGGCCTCGCCGATATTGATTTTATTTTCGTAAAGTGAACGTCCGATGATGGCCCCTTGCAATGGTAGCTCGCGAAGTTCTCGAAGGTCATTGAGCGTACCCACGCCGCCGGAAGCCACGACGGGGACATTGGTCACCTCGCAGACGGCCCGGGTCTGTTCGATATTGGGGCCTTCCAGGGTGCCGTCGGTCGCGATATCGGTATAGACGATGGCGGCCAGGGGCCAATCGGTGACACGCGCGGCGATCTCGGTCGCGGTCGTTTGGGTGGTTTGTTCCCAGCCATCGACCGCGAGTCGTCCCTCGCGGGCATCGAGGCCCAGCACCAGTCGGCCGCGGTAGGTGGGGTTACCCATCAATTTTTCAAACCAGTTCCAATTACGCAGCGCGGCCGTGCCGACCACGGCCCGGGTCACGCCGATATGAAGCAACGCATCGATGGTGGCTTCCGAGCGGACCCCCCCGCCGACTTCGACCTTGAGCTGGGTCTGCTGACAGATCTCGTGGATCACGTCCCGGTGGGCAAGGGTTCCTGTTTTCAGCGCCGTCCAAGTCCACGAGGTGCAGCCACGTCGCACCGGCGTCGGCAAAGGCTTTGGCTTGCTGCAGGGGATCATCGCCGTAGGTGGTTTGTTGGCTGTAGTCACCCTGGTATAAGCGTACGACTTTACCGCCGCGTAAATCGATGGCCGGGAATAGGTGCATGTCACGGATTCTAGCAAATTGATCCGAGTGAAAAGCATCAAAGCGGACATGCGGTCAGCAGGGCGACTTCAGACTACATCAGTTCCATAAGGTTGCAGGTTGATGTCACCGGGGCTTTCGTGATAGCGCTGTGCAAGTTGAACGTAATGATCCGCGAGCCAGGCCAAGTAGAGTTTTTCATGCTCAGTAGTTTCACGAACGATTCGTCCGGGCACGCCCATGACCACCTGGTCGTTGGGCACGGTGAGTCCCGGCGGGACCAGACTGCCTGCCGCAACCAGACATCGTTGGCCGATTTGGGTTCGACCCAGCACGGTTGCGTGCATGCCAATCAAAGTCCCGTCGCCGATCGTCTGGCCGTGCACGACAGCATTATGGCCGATCGTGACGCCTTGGCCGATCTGGTTGGGTTGGCCCGAATCGCAGTGGACCGTGGCGTTGTCTTGAATGTTGGTTCGCGCACCGATGGTGATCGGGGCGACGTCGCCGCGGATCGCGGCGCCGTACCACACGCTGACGCCGTGGCCGAGAGTGACGCGTCCGGTCACCCGGCTTGTGTCGGCCAGGTAGGCAATCTGGTTTGCAATCTCGATTCGTTTAAAACTCATAGCACCTAGTCTAATCGCGTTGACCTGATTTGAAGTTGACCCGCTATCGAGTGCTGCTATGCTTCGTAAGTAGTGCGGACATTGAATCAATCCTGGGCGATGCGGGTAACAATCCTTTGCTGGGTCGTGGCTTTCTTCGTGGTGATCGTGCCCGGCCACCGCCGGGGCGTCATTGAATTGCCGGGCCACCAAACGGACTCAGACTCGGCGGTTTACGCGGGATTTTGTCCACTGTGCGTGATGATTCCCGTTGGCAACAGCGGGGATCCCCCGCCAGCCGACGCTCCGGTAAACTGTGCGATTTGTTTTCTGAAAGCCAATCTCGACACGCCGCCGCAGGTCGTTCTGCCGCCGGTATTTTTCGAGCAGATGGATTATCTTCTCAACTCGCCCGTCTCCGTGACGGTCATCTCGGTGGCACCACAATTTTGGATTCGGGGCCGGGCCCCACCTACGACATCTTTGACTCATTGTGCGTAATTGACGGTGGGTCGGCTCGATGCCGATCTGCCCCTCGGTACTCTGCATTATTGTTGAGGTTGTTTCATGCGAGGTAAGTCCCGCAAGCGATCCGCGTTTACGCTGGTCGAGTTATTAATCGTGATTTCCATTATCGGGTTGCTCGTGGGCCTGTTGTTGCCGGTGCTCGCTTCGGCGCGGGATACTGCCCAGCGGGCGGCTTGCCTCTCGAACATGGGGCAGTTGGAAACGGCCAACTGGGTTTATCTTGTCCAGAACGATGGCCGAATGCTCGGCACCAGCCACGGGTTGTCGTGGATGAATTCGTTGCGTGAGATTGATCCCGCGTTGCTGATGCGGTCGCCGGTGGATACCAGCCCTCACTTTGCGGGTGGCGTCTCGATCAACGGCGACTATCGCCAGACCAGCTACGCCATCAACCGCTACCTGTCTCCCGACTTTACCGGGGGAACCCAGCGGATCATCGAAGTCGATCGGCCCTCGGCCACGATCCATTTTGGGATCAAGGTATTCAATCAACGCAGCGGCGATCCGGGAGATACCCGGCCGCTTTGGGACCACCTGCATCCCGACCAATGGAATCCCAATATTTTTAACACCGCGCTGGTCAATGCACGCGACGAACTGCAATTCAATGCACACAGTCCGGAGTTGTCCGACGAATCGGGCCGATCAGCGTACGGATACCTTGACGGCCACGCTGAAATCCAAACCTTTGAAGACGTTTACGTGGACGCCTCACACAATCAATTTGATCCTCAAGTGGCGCGTTAGAGTTCGCCACTTTTTCTACTAAGTTGCTAAAGAAAGTCAGTTTTTTATGCCAAGTTTTTACCGTATCGCCACCCCCCCCCTCTCCACCTCCCTCACCCTCGCCCTCGCCCTTGCCTCGCTCACCGGAACCGCATCGGCTCACGACGGGCGGCGATTTCAAGTTGAAGTCGTCAATGACCAACTCCAAGCCCGCGGCGTCAGCACGCAGGACCAGACCAACGGTTCGGTCGTTATCGATCCGCGTGGTTTACGGCCTTACATCAATGCGCAGCACGGCCATTGGGAAGATGCCGGGGCAAGCCAGGTTCCGCAGGACGATCTACCGGGCTACGACATCGGTGCCGGGGGATCGGCGCTAACCGGCGGATCAGTCACTTGGACCCTCAAGAGTGCGACGAAATGGGAAAATGTCAGCGATCATTTTGTCAGTAATCCCAGTGCGATCCCCTTGAATCTTTCGCTGCCCGCGATGGTGCGGAACATGCCGATTTTTATTGAGCCGGGCACGCAACCCAACTTCCAGGCGTTGGGCAGCGACGAGGTTATTTCGGTTCTCTACGGCAGCAATATCGTGAGCACAGACAGCCCCGGCAGCCTGGTTTTGGTCAATAACTACGACGGAAATGCGTCTCTCGACGTGGAAGGCATCGTCGAATTCAGCCCGGCTTCGGCCAGCTCCAACGGCGTGGATCTGGACCTGCAGTATTTTTACGGAACTCAGGTCGGACCGTCGCCGGTGGATACGCTCTACGTGCTTGAATCGGTGCTTTTGACCAGTGTCGGCGGGATCGCAGACAGCGAATCGATTTTCACAATCTTTTCTCCCGACGGCAACGGCCCGGCGGAGCGCCTGCACTTCGCTTCGCTGTATCTCGAAGAGTTTGTTGCCACCAATGGCATCCCCGAACCGGGGAGTGCTTTGCTGTTGGCTGCGGGTGCTGGCTTGCTGTGGCGTCGGCGTTCACGACGTGAAGCCTGACTTCTGTCCGATGGTCTTTGGCCATCAACCAAACTGTTCTGACCTTTGATATCTTTTACCCCCTCCCGCTTCGTCTACGAAGCGGGAGTTTTTGTTTGGCTGTCACGTTTGTGAATCGGAAGGGTTTGCGGGGCAGTACTTCCTTTCACCCATACATCGTGCAACTCGAAATCATCCCGGACACCGGGGTGATCGAGTCGGGTGTGGGTGCCCCGCGACTCTTCACGCCACGCGGCGGCACGGGTGATCAGGGCACCGACGGTGAGCAGGTTTTGCACTTCCCAACCGAGGTGGTCGTCGAAGATTTTATCCATCGTGTAGCGGGCCCAAAAGTCGAACATTTTGGTGACTTCGTGGAGGTGGTCGCCGGCACGCTCAATCCCAACGTGACGCCACATCACGCTGCGCAGGCTGGACCGGACGTCGGCCAGGTCGAGTTCGCTGCGGTCCGACGGGCGGATGTCCGACACGATCCGGGTGGGCCGACGGCCGTTCTCGACCACCTGTTCGAGGGCGGTTTCGCCCGCGATCTTGCCGTAGCACCAAGCCCTCGAGAAGCGAGTTGCTCGCCAGTCGATTGGCACCGTGAAGCCCGGTGCAAGAGATTTCACCCGCGGCGTAGAGTCCCGGCAGACTGGTGCGTCCGTGCTGATCGGCCCGCACGCCGCCGATCATGTAGTGCGCCGAGGGGTGGACCGGAATCGGGTCGGTCGCCGGGTCGATATCAAACTTTTGGAGCAGGGCCGCGATGCCGGGGAAACGGGCGGTGAAATCGGCTTTGCCGAGATGGCGGACGTCGAGGTAGACGTGGGTGTGCCCGGTCTTGGCCATCTGGGCAAGGATCGACCGCGAGACGATGTCGCGCGGCGCAAGCTCGGCCCGCTCGTCGTACTCCGGCATAAATCGGTGGCCGTTGCGATCGATGAGGTACGCTCCCTCCCCGCGCACCGCCTCCGTGATCAGACTCCGCGAAGCTCCGGCGATGTAGAGCGTCGTCGGGTGAAACTGATAAAACGCCAAGTCCATCAGCTCGGCTCCCGCACGGTATGCCATCGCGACCCCGTCGCCGGTGGCGACATGCGGGTTGGTCGATTCGCGGTAGACCTCGCCGGCCCCGCCGCTGGCAAGAATGGTCGCGGAGGACCAGATGACCTGCAGGCCGTACTTGGGGTGGTGTGTTATCGCGCCCAGTACCCTTTGCCCCCCCGCCGCCCCCACTCCCCCCGCCGACGGATGGGAATCGGTCCCGCCATCGTCAACGGTGATGAGATCGAGCACAAAGCATTGCTCAAAAAAACGAATCCCGGGGTGCTCGATCACCCGTTGTCCCAGGCATTGACCCAATGCACGCCCCGTGGCGTCGCCGTCGGTGTGGATGATGCGGTGGTGGCTGTGGCCGCCCTCCCGGCCCAGGGCGGGCATGGCCGGCTCGGCATTTACCCCCTTGCCTTCGGTATCTGCTACATCAAAGCGCATCCCCCAAGCGATCAATTCCTTGACCCGCGCCGGCCCGTCGCCAACCACCTGTTCGACCACCGGCACATCACACAGCCCGGCCCCCGCGATCAGCGTGTCTTTCACATGATTCGCCAGGCTGTCGGCCTCATCCAGCACCGCCGCAATGCCGCCCTGGGCCCAAAACGTGCTGGACTGTTTAAGTTCACCCTTGGCCACCACGATCACGTCGGCGTCACGGCCCGCATCGGCGACCGCCAGGGCAGAACGCAATCCCGCAACCCCCCCGCCGACCACGAGCACATCGGTAAAAATCTGCGGCAGCAGTGTCGCACGGAACGGAATCAAATAACGGCGGTCAGAAAATAGGGAGGGCATGAGAGTCACAAACTATCGATGTATAGCGGGTTGGGTCGTCGCTCAAGCGACCGGTAAATATACGCGCACTGCCTGCGTAACCGCGTCAGGGCAATCGCCCCTCACCACTGAAAAATGCCACCGGCAGCGGCACACCGGTTTCGGTGAGAAAACCGCGGAGTGGATTTTCGGGTTCGTATTGCACCCGTCCGCTGATCGTCCAGGGACGACCGGCCAATGCTTGCCCCCCGGTGCTGATCGCGGCGGGCAGGGTCAGCGTTTGGGTACCACGCGGACCTATGACACGTGCGGGCAGGTCGATAAAGCTGTAGCTTCCCACCCCTTCGACCGCGAACCGGTAGGTCGTTTCGGGCAGCGGCAGGGCAACGTCGTTGCGGTTGGTCAGCGCAAGTTCGATCGCGAAGCTTGCGCCGGCTGGCGTCTGATTCACCACTTGCAACTCGACCACCCGCACCTGAGGCGGCGTTCCGCTGATGCAGCCTGCAAGAGACACCAATAAAATAAAATATAAAAACGCAGCCGCAGAGTATCGCATGAGGAGATTCTAACGCTTAGCGTAAGGCGCGAGCCCCGCGGCATCTGTCGCATCCAGCTCAGATGCCCCCGGGCCGACGCGGGGGAACAGCAGGAGGGCCTCGATAATCATCCACAATTCAAGTACGAGGGTGATGATCGCAATGCTGATCAGCAGCCAGTTCACCGTTTCTTGCCCCCACCACCCCGGCAACTGCGCCATCATCGCCCAGGCGGGCATGATGAGCATAAAGATCAAGGGCAGCACGATGAACCAGATCGGCTTGCCTTGCCGGCGGAGCCAGAACATGATCACCAGAAACGCCAGCCCACCCAAGAGTTGATTGGTTGCCCCGAACATCGGCCAAAGAATGAGCCCCCCGCGACCCGCCCCCTCCACCGACCATGGATTCCCCGGCAGCGGCATCGCTGCGACCAGCGCGGCCACCACAATCGCAAACAGCGTGGCGACGTGCCGGTTGGCCAGCCATGTCATCAGGCCGCGCGATTCTCGAAACCTTACCGAAAGGTGTTGGCTTGCCATTTGATCGGCGATCCTATGGTTTTCTCCTCGAAAGTTGAGGTCACGGGCCTCGTCTTTGATGTCACCTACCGAAAGATCGGATGAAGCTCGAATCATGGTCCCCGCTAGTTCCTGCACGACATAGCGCTGCAATCGGCACGCCGTGTCCAGCGTGGTGCCGGCAAACGACGCGACCAACACCCCCATGAGAGCCACGGCGATATCGAGCGGGATTCCTAGCGTACGGAGAAAATTGCTGGAGCCCTGTACGAACGCTTCGACGGTGGATGCCAGCCCGGCCGAACTCCCCCACGATTCGTAACGCTGATCGAATGCCGCCTGTCCCACCAAGATTTGCAGCGATTCTCCGCTCCCGACGCGGCTACCGAGCCCGAGTCCCGCGACGCAGCAGAGGATGACGATCGTTGCCAGGAAACCTTCGGTCACCATGCTGCCGTAACCGACGAACTGGGCATCGGTTTCATTCTTGAGTTGCTTGGAACTGGTGCCGCTGCTCACCAAACAATGGAAACCGGAGATCGCCCCGCACGCAATGGTGATGAAGAGAAACGGGAAAATAGCTGGAGCTCCGACCGGGTTGAAATTCCAGGCGGGCGCTACGATATCGAGCGGCACCCGCGGTGAATTTTCGATGGGCGGCGTCCCGCCCAAAAATGCGGCCGCCATCAGTCCCAAGACGAGTAAACCCAGCGCCGTGAGCAGTTGCAAACTATTGATGTAATCCCGTGGCTGCAGCAGACTCCAAACCGGAAGCACACTCGCCACATAGCTATAGAGCAACAGCACCACGACCCAGGTCAGCACCGGCAACTCCGCAAGCCACTGATTGATGGTGTGCAAAATTCCGACGTCACCGAAGCTCACGGTGAGATACATCAGTGCAAGGGCGAGCAGTGACGGCAGGGTCAGATTCCTACCCTGCCGGTGTAGCCAGACGCCGATCCCGATGGCGATAGGGATCTGGATTATGCAGGGGAGAATCGCGGCCGGATACTGATTAAAGACCGCGGCGATCACGAGGCCGAAGATTGCGAGCACGATCGTCAGCGCAAGAAAAAGCACCAGCAGGAAGAGCAATCTCACGCGGCGGTTGAGCATTTGCCCCGCGATGTCGCCGACCGTTTGGCCGCGGTGACGCAGCGAGATCACCAAGCTGGCGAAGTCGTGTACCGCTCCAATGAAGATGCTGCCCAGCACCACCCATAGCAGCGCCGGCAGCCAGCCCCACATCACCGCGATGGCCGGGCCGACGATCGGGCCGGTTCCCGCGATGCTCGTAAAGTGATGGCCGAAGACGATCGCCTTAGTAGTGGGAACAAAGTCGCGGTCGTCGCGCAGGTATTCGCTCGGGCAAACCGCGTCGGCCGCAAGATTAAAAATCCGCCTTCCAAGCCATCGTCCGTATGTGTGATAGGCCACAAGGAAAGCGATACCTGCCGTAACAGCAATTAAAAGAGTCGACATGGCACATTAATCTCAATACAGAACAGAAATGTAAGCCCGACCTCATCCTCTTTTCCGCCTTTTACATCACAAATCCGCACGATTTATCGGGACGCCCTATTGAGGGTGGTCATCATATCGCCTGATCCGCAATACCCGCACGATCAGCACCCAACTCCCCCCGGCTCATGCTTGCACGGTGCATTCTGCAGGTATCTCGGTCGATAGCGATCTGGAGGAGAGAACGTCATGTCACGCGACTGCGGAACCTGCACCGCTTGCTGCCACAGCCTGGTGGTCGAAGAACTCGAGAAGCCCGCGTTTTCAAAATGCGTGCACAGCTGCGAGGCGATGGGCTGCAGCGCTTACTACGAGCGGCCAGACTCTTGTCGCAACTTCCGCTGCCTCTGGCTCGACGGCCATTTGGGCGACGCGGATCGACCCGACCAACTCGGCGTCATTTTTACGACCACTGTTCACGAGAACATCGGCGTGCATCCGCTGCTGGTAGAAACCACGCCGGGCGGAATCAAACAACCACGCGTGCTCAAAGCGATCGAAGGATTGACCACGCAGGGTCCGGTGCTCGTCCTGACTAAGACCGGCGGGACCTTTCACCCCCAACAACCCGTACGGCCGCACGCTATCACCGTCAACGGCCACGCAGCATAATCACCCACAGCTAGCCGCCAAAAACGAAATCGGGGAAGCTCGGAAAGCCCGAGGCTAGCCTTCGTTACTCATCTTCATGAGAAACTCGGCATTGGTCGGCGTTTTCATCAACCGACCTTTGAGCAGTTCCATGGCTTCGACGACGTTCATGTCCGCCAGTACTTTTCGCAGACGGTAGACCAACTTCAATTCGGTCGGGTCCATCAACAATTCTTCCCGGCGGGTGCCGGAAGCCGCGATGTCGATCGCGGGGTAGACCCGCTTTTCGACGAGTCGGCGGTCCAAGTGGAGTTCCGAGTTACCGGTCCCCTTAAATTCTTCAAAGATGATGTCGTCGGCCTTGCTGCCGGTATCGGTCAAGGCGGTGGCCAGGATCGTGAGGCTGCCGCCGTTCTCGATCGCGCGGGCGCTGCCGAAAAATTTCTTGGGGCGTTGCAGAGCGTTGGAATCGAGACCGCCGGTCATGATCTTGCCGGTGTGGGGCATCTCGGCGTTATACGCTCGGGCCATGCGGGTAATCGAGTCCATCAAGATGATTACATCGTGACCAAATTCAACGAGTCGACGAGATTTTTCGATACACATCTCACAGACCTGCACGTGCCGGGTCGTGTTTTCGTCGAAGGTCGACGCGACGACTTCGACGGCCGGCGGCGTGTTGGCCTTGAAATCAGTGACTTCTTCGGGACGTTCGTCGATGAGCAGCACAATCACTTTGCATTCGGGGTAGTTGGTGATCAGCGACTTGGCCATTTTCTGCAGCAGCACCGTCTTACCCGTCCGGGGGGGGGCGACGATCAGGCCGCGCTGGCCCTTGCCCACCGGGGCCACCAGAGTCGACGATGCGCATCTCGAAATTCCCGTCATCCCCCGGCGTTTCCATGACGAAACGCTCGAAAGGATGCAGCGGGGTGAGCTCGTCAAAGTCTTTGAGGTCGTTGAGAAACTCCGGAGGTTCACTGTTGATCGCATCGACCCGCAACAGGGCGAAATAGCGTTCGCTTTCTTTAGGGGGGCGGATCGTGCCCGCCACGACGTGGCCGACCTTCAGTCCGAACCGCCGGATCTGTGACGGGCTGACATAGATGTCGTCCGGGCAGGCGAGGTAAGACTGTTCGGGGCTGCGGAGAAAGCCGAAGCCGTCGGGAAGGATCTCGAGTACGCCTTCGCCGTACATCAGTCCCTTAGCGGAGAAGTGCTTCTCGAGCGTGCGGAAGATCAGCCGCTTTTTGCTGAGGCCGTCGATGTCCCGGTCCGTCAGACCTTCGCTGTCGGCCAGATCGAGCAGTTCCTGATCGTTCATCGCTTCAAGGTCGCGCACCGTGAGATCCGCCCTTTTGGCTTCCTCGTAACGCTCCTGGGTTTCGGCATCGAGTTCCTGATCGGTCTGCGGCGAACTGCCGGCCGCCTTGGTTTTGGTGTCGTTTTCCTCCGTGGCCTCAGGCTGAGGCTCATCCATCATCTCGATGACCTCGGCGGTTTGAGCTTCGCCCTCAGCTTCCGGATTGGCGGACGCCTTGCGGCGTGAGGTCTTTTTTTTGGTGGACTTTTTCTTGGTCGGGGTGGATTTTTCGGTCATCGGAGAAATAACTCTTAAAAGAACCGCCGCAGTGCGGTGGAGGGGAATCGATGGGGGTGGGGGAGAGGGGGGAATGGGGGGATGGAGCGGGAGAAAATAGAAAGGCAAAGCGGGAGGACGAGTCGGCAAGTTCAGTGATGATGTGCGGGGAAATCATCCACCGATTGTCCTAAGCCTAGGAGACGATGCGCGTGACGGAAGCGTTGGCCTCGAGGAAAACAAACCATCACGCAAGGGTAACGCCAGTGAAAAGCCCGATAGATCAACCGGCCACGGGGGGCGGGGGGAGTGGATCCGGCTCGACTTGCGAACTGTTCGCGGGAATTTGTCGCAGTAGGCGACAAACATGGTTGGCCACGTCTGAAGGAGCGACGTCGCCGGGTAAAACATAATCGGCACGTCGACGCTTGCTGTCAAGCGACCATTGATTCTTCTCCCGCCGATTCAGTTCCGCTTCATCCCACCCCCGCGTCCGCTTTACACGCTGGAGGCGAAGCTCGCGGGGGGTTTCGATGAACACCAGCACGTCGCAACCCTCATCGATGCCTTGTTCCAGCAGCAGCGGGCAGTCCTCGACGATGGCGGTCACTCCCGCCGTGGCCCGGTAACGTCGATGCAGTTCACGCCGCCGCACGTGGACCGCCGGGTGGATCATACCCTCGAGGGCGGCAAGTTCTTTGGGATCTTCGAAGACGATGACTCCCAGAGCCCGGCGATCCAATTTGCCCGACTCCGCCAGGAGCCCGCTTCCCCAACGCTGCAGAACTTGTTCTTTCACCGCTGGGGACTCATACACCTCGCGGGCCAATTCATCCGCGTCGATGACGACTGCCCCTTGAACCGCTAGCGCCGCGGCGTAGTAGCTTTTGCCGGACCCCGGAGCACCCATCAATCCAATGACGGGGGGGCGTTGGTCCGCAACGCGATCGACAGGTCGCGAGCTCGTCGTTGCATCCCCAAGACTCATGGCTGCAACCGCCGGATGCGGATCGATTGGCCAAAGGCATCTACCAGTTGAACACGGGTCAGACCATAATCCTCTTCCAGCGCCACTTCCCAAGGCTTGCCGTCCTTAATCGCATCGATGAAAGCGCGGTAGCGTTGGCTGCTCTGTCGGACCATAAATTGGCAGAGTTCATGGGCCACAGGATATTGCCATCCATTGATCGAGGGGGCATCCAACATGCCCTGGAGGCTGTTGCCCCGACGCTGTAATTCTGTTCTCGCATCTGCGTTTTTAGACCAATCGCTCTGTCCAAAACCGCGATTATCCACGAGGTTATGAGCCACGTACTCCGCGATGCCTTCATTGATCCAGGACGGGATGAAAGGGTAAGATCGATAACGATGAACGAAGGCGTGGACCGCTTCGTGCACCAGGACATGGGCAAAATTAAGCGTATTGGGTTGCCGGTAAAAGGCAACCACGGTCAAGCCGTTGCCCCGGCTCTCGCAGACGCCGGCGGTGGCCCGCCCATCGAATTGGAGTTCCGTCATGCAGTAGCGGTAATAGTCTTGCGGGTTTTCAAAGATATAAACCAAACATTTGCCGCGGAAAATGTTTTTGCCTTGGGGCAGCTGAAACATCTCCATCAGCCGGTCGTACATATCGTCCAGCAGTCCGACCCATCGGCGGGCCTCGGCCGGATCAATATCTGAGAACACCATGAAGTGGTCGTCGTCGTATTCACGCAGACGCGTGCCGAGGTTACGCTGCGCCTGCTGGGCCTCGGCCCGCAGCTCGGCCACGCTTTGGGCCATGACTTCATCCGACAGGTCGCCCCAGAATTGCGTCTCGGTCTCGCCGGTTTGCACCGGCCCGCCCGCCCCGCCGCCCTCGGCGTGGCCCGGTGGGTCCGAGGTCTCCGGTTCGCTTCCTGTCGCCGAGTCGCCCTCGCTCTCTTCCTCGGGCGGATCGCGGTAGGGCACTTCTTCACCCGCCCGCAGCCGATCAATTTTTTCCGCCAGGGTGGGCTCGATACGCAGTAATCGGCTGGCGGCATCGTTGGCCGCTCGCTGACCATCGTCACGTTTCATCAAACGTGCGGTGAGTCGATACCAACCTTCCGCATCATCCCGGCCGAGAAACTGCTCATGGACCCACAGTTCACGGGCCGGCGGCAAACTCGTCCATAGCACGCGATGGTTCCGCTCGGCCGGGTCAAGCAGCGTAAAACCCAGTGAGTCGTGTTGCGTCACCCAGCCGCGGAGTTGCTCGCCGCCCTCGGGACGCACCAGCACCTTGGCGGGGGGATCGACCGCGGTCAGTTCCTGCGAAGCCGCAACACCGCTCGACCACACGCAGAGTCCTGCCAAAGTGTTCACGATCCAATGATGTTTGAGCTTGTGTCGCGACATAAACCTAACCGCCCAAAAATTCGTCAATTGAAAGTGGGTTATCAAACGCGCACGCCGCCGTGGTTAGAGATTAGCCGCGATCATGCCGACCCATCACTTCGACGGCGGGCACGAGTGCGCCCTAACGACAAAGACTTCGCCTTAATTTGTACGATCAGTCTGCTCCGAGTTCGGCGATGCGATGGTAGCGTGTGCGAAAAAACTCGGTCCAGCGCAAGGTATCGGCCAGTTTCTGGTCGGCGTCGCGATCATCAAGCTTCTCGGTAAAATTTTGCAGAACCGCGAGGGCTTCGAGATGCCGCGGGTGATCGGTCTGCCCGAGGATCGCTTGCCAATCTGCGTCCATCGCGTCGTCGGGCCACATCAGCGTTAGCTCCGGCGGCAGCTCGTCAAAGAGGCGCTGCATTTCCGCAAAATCGGCGTGATCGGTTGGCGTTCGGCGTAGGGCGGCCCAGGCGGCCTTGAGGTCGTCGTGGGTGTGTATCGCCATCGCGTGCGACATCGGGGCGATCAACCCGCGGAATCGATTCATCCCCGGCAGCAGCGGACGGGCGGAAGGAAATGGATCGATTTCCGGATCGACCCAGTGTTGGCGGTAGGCTTCGGTGTACAGATCAGGCCGAATGGGCATGCGTCGCAGCTCGTAGCGGACCGTCCCGCCGGGCGATCCGGCCCGGGCTTGCCACAGATGCTGGGCTTCGGCCGTGAGCAGCCAGGCGATAAATTGCTCGGCGATTTCTCGGTGCGGCGCACTGCGCAGCAGCGTCACCGGGTCCGAAGAGGTGGCGGTCATGCTGACGCGGCCCCGCAGCGGATCGATGTAGCCGACGCGGCTGGTGACCTGATCTGCGGTATCGCCCGACCAGCCCGCGGCTGCCACAGCTCCGGCCTGGTAGCGGCCGTAAAAATCGATCGCCATCCCCGCGGCGGCGTCGCCCGACGCCACATCCAGCGGCACTTTGGTCGAACTCGAGGCGAAGTACCGCGCGTTGGCGTAGATCCGGCGGAGGTCGGCCCACCCCTCGGTCCAGCCGGTGCGGGCCAGCACGGTGTTGAGGGCTGTGGTGATCGAACCCGAATGCCCGGGGTCCGACATCGCCAGCCAATTGGCATAGCGCGGATCGGTCAGATCGCTCCAAGTCGTGGGGCGTTCCAGGCCGCCGAGCATCAACAACAGATCGCGGTTGTATACGATGCCGAAGCTCGACAGGGCCGTGCCGATCCAGCGACGCTCGGGGTGGTAAAGCGGCTCGCCCCCGATCCGGGGCTGCGGAAAGGCCTGCTCGAATAAACCCTCCGGCAACCGCGGCACCTCGGTGATCATGACCGGCGTCGGATCGTCACGGTCTCCTCGACTCAGACCTGACGCGACTTTCCCGTGATCGTAGTCTCCGCCCCCAAAAAACAGGTCGGCTCCGATGCCTTCGTCCACGCGGTCCTGGCGGGCTTTGGCTTCAAACTGCGCGAGGATGCCGTTGCGCAGGTCCGTGGTGCCGCCCGACGCACGCCAGTCAAATCGTACGGCGGGTAGACCTTCGGCCGAACGCCAGCGATTAAAACCCGCGGCCATTTCAAAGCGTATTTGCTCATTGTGGGGCGTGATGATGATGAGTTGCTCGGCGGCGTCGGCCGAAGGCATCGGGTCCCCGGTACCTTCCGCCGGCCCGGGGCGGAGCAGGAACGGCACGCCGACCACCGATACCATGAGCACGAGGATAATAATTTTTGGAAGGTGATCCCGCATTCTCAAATTGTAATAGATTGACCGGTCCGGGCTAGATCATGAATATTTCGTGAGTTGGCTTGAGTGAATCGCGGCGAGGGGTTTTCGTACACTGCGGCGGTGACCGATGATCGATCCATCACGATGATGCGGCGAGCTTTGGCGCAGGCTCGCTTGGCGGCCGAGCGTGGAGAGGTTCCCGTGGGGGCGGTGGTGTACCGGCTGGAAGACGGCGAGGTATTGGCCAGCGCCTACAACCTGCGTGAATCGACCGCGGACCCCACCGCCCACGCCGAGGTGCTTGCCCTGCGTGAGGCCGCCCGGCAGCGTGGGCTCTGGCGGCTGGAGCACTGCGGGTTGGCGGTCACCCTCGAGCCCTGCCCGATGTGCGCCGGCGCCCTGGTGAACGCCCGCATTGGCGAGCTCATATACGGCTGCGCCGATCCGCAGATGGGTTGCGTCGATACCTTGCATCAGCTCTGCAACGATCGACGTTTCAACCATCGCCTGCCCCACCGCGGCGGGGTGCTGGCGGAGGAATGCGGGCAGCTGCTGCGTGATTTTTTCGTGGCCCGCCGCCGAGGCACCGGGGCTCCCAAGCCCCGCCCTTACCGAGACTGATCGATCCGGATCGGTGTGGCGCTAAAACAGCGTGAGAGTCATGCTTGTCGGGGGGAACGCCGGACTTCGGGCACCTGCCTCGAGATCGGCAAGATAAACAGGGTCGCCACCCCGCCAACCAATACGCCCAGACAAGCGGCAATCGCGATGGCGGTCAGGCCCGTTGAGCCCGCGCCGCGCAGCCCCGCTGCCAGCACGAACCCCGCGGTCAGTGTCACACCAAAAGCCGAGGTCAGGTTTTTCTTTTTTTGTGCTTTCGTCTGACGGATCGGTTTTGAAAAACGTCCGTCATTGTCAGCCTGCCCCGTGTCTGGCGCAGCGCCGACGCAAACCCATAAGATCATCCAGCCGGCCATCAGACCAAAGGGCAACACGCTCGCCAACCCGCTGACCTCATCCCACCGGCCGCCGAGCGTCAGGAGTTCCGCAAGGTAGACGATGCCGGTCAGCATTAAAACCAACGCCGCCCGGGCTCCCGTAAGTACGACCCCCACGACTCGTCCCTGCCGGATCGTCGGAACCGTAACCAGGTTGGTTCCCACCACGACCACCAACAGCAGGACCAACGCTGCGCCCCACACCCGTTTTGAGGAGCCAACCGCGCCGGGCCAGGTAACGCTCCAAGGGTCCGACCACCACCGCCCCGCCGCCGACCTTTTGTGCCACCTCATGAATCACGGTGAGAAACGCGGACGGTTCTATGTCAGAGTTGCCCGGGGACACTTCCAGCCGTAATCCGCCCGGCCAGTCCGAGCCACCCGCTTCAAGAATAGGTAACTTGTTGTTTACTGCGACCTTTTCTCCGGACCCCTCCTCTCCTACCCACCGAGCAAATAAGTCTTCGATGCCCCGCAGGTCATCGGGCCGGAGCGGACCCTGGCGAAGGAGTTGGGTTACCATTTCTCCTGCCTGATGCCGCGCGGTTTCAAAGTCGTGCTGGATCATCGCCCAGCGATCCTCGGCAAGAGATCGATCCGCGGCCATGCCCGTGGGTTTGACCTTCACATGATTTGAAGGATTCCCGAGAGCCAAATCGTTTCCGTCCACCGCTGCAATGGTGTCAGCATCCAAGCGATCGGCCGCCGCGAGCATCCGCTCCGCGGCGGCGATCATGCGTTGAACGGCAACACGCTCTGCACCCTGCATCCGCCCCACCGTCAATTTGAGGGTTGCGTTGATGAAGGCCACTTGATCCACGAGTTTTTTGGCTGGCTTGCTTCCGGGCTGATGTTTGCTGGCAATACTGAGTTTGCTCGATGGCGGTCGGCTTGCCGCACGTCGCGCGGCCTCGCCCAAGGTGTGATCCAGCCGAGTCAATACCTCGCGCTTGTTCGCTTCATCCTCGATCACCAAGCGTACCGCGCCGCCGATCTCGCCCACCGTGGCGGTCTCCCGCAGCATCCGCACAACCTTCCCGGCCGTGACTAAATCCGGCACCCAGACCTCGGCACCCATCGCCGTGGTTTCGCCGTTATCGTCTCCGGCCCAAGCACGCCGCATCCATGTCACCCCCTCCGCCTCGGCGGGCAGATAAGTTTGCAGCAACTCCGAAGGTCCCGCATTATGCTCGTGCGATTGTTGGTCGCCGCGGATCTGATGACTCAGAACGATCGACGTCGATATAACCAAGACGCCACCGAGGCCGCTCCATACGACACTTGGCCGACGGTTACCTACCCCCAAGAGCCAACCCGCCAAATCGTCGGGTTCCGGTCGTTCGCTTGTTTGAGCTGGATCCACCCCGAATGGCAGAAGGGAAGTCGAACTCTTTCGCGATCCTATCCATGTATCGGCGGCTGCCACCACCCGCAGAGCGATCCACCCGCACCCGGCCCCCCAGCTCAACCCCGCCCCCCCCGCCATCAGTCCGGGCCCCATCCCGCCGCCGGCAGCTAACCCCTGCCAGGTGAGACCCAGGATAATCAGGGCGATCCCCCCGCCCGCGATCGCCGCGGACGCCGCGCTCAACGCACGATCCATCGCGAATCGGCATCGTCGTGGTGACGCTGCGGCTTGCCGTGTAACCGAGTTGTCTGGATGACCGATTTGCCCCGCCAACCACGCCAGCCCGCCCAATGCAACGACGGCCCCCGCCGCCATCGCCCCCAGCAGTGCGGTCGGGGGGACGCCACCGCCCGCCCCCCCCCTATTCAGAAGGATTGACCACCATCCCAATCCGCCAAGCGTCCAAAGACTCGCTGCCAGCAACGCAATCGCCGCGAGAATCGGCAACCGCACGCTTCGCCAAACCAGGCCCGCAAAGACCAGCCACACCCCCAGCGCCGCGATCACGCCCCGGATCACGGCGGGCTTGATGAGGGCTTCTACCTCCCGTCGCACGGGCAATTCCCCCGTCACCCCGATTTCGACTTGAGGAAACCGACTCCGTATCGCGTCCACATGTTCACGCAGGCGTGTCAGACCTGCGCTTTGATCGGCGGGAGTGCCCGCCGCTCCCGGCTCCGCCGCATCGCCGAGCGTGACCACCAAAAGCAGCATCCGCCCCCCCCCTGCGCCAGCCACTGCCACGGCTTTTCTTCCACCACATTTCGCAGCCGTCCAAACCATCCGTAGGTCTTTTCCTCACCCCCCCACCCCGCCGCATGACGCTCAACCTTCTCCCGGCTGCTGGATAGCCGTTCGGTCATCATGTCCATCAAAACCTCGAACACCGCCGCGCCGGTTTCGAGTTGGGTTTGAGGAGGATTATCTGATCCCGGCGCTGCGATTTCAGATCCGGGAAAGCCCAAATTATCCGATTTCTGCTGGGTAGCGGTTTGCAGCATCACGCCGATCGCCGACCCGATTCCTCGCTGCAACATCTCCGCGGAGGTTTCGCTTTCCAATAATGGCCCTAACTGTTCCAACCCCTCCACCGCCTCCCGCACGGTCGCCGTCGGCTGGACCAGTAGCATTCGCGGGCTCACGGAACGTGTGTCGATGCCCCACGTGACGGACGTGATGCCCAACTGCCCCGGGCTACTTGCCATCTCTTCCCGCAGCGCTCGGCCCAGGGCCTCGGCCGCTTGTTTCGCGTCAGCGTCATGCCTGCCTTCCTCCCCGGCGTCGAAAACCACCACCACTTGCCGGCCCCCCGCGGTAAAACGATCTGCCATCGCCGCTGCCCGCCGTTCGCCCGGGTTGCGGGTATCAAACAGCGTGGCCGTCCCACCGATCTCAAAATCGGAAGCCCCCCACCCCGCCATGATCGTGAGCACTGCCGCAACCCCCAGCCAGCCCCACCGCCTTCCGAACGTCTGCTGGATCATCGATTCAATCTATAATATTTGTCATCCCGCCACCGCAATCAACTTTGCGTTGGCCCGAACTCACTGCCGCACGCGTCCGATTGGCCGAAGCGTTGCGGCAGCAGAGTCAGTTGGATCAGTATTGGGGTGACCGTCGTCGGCCCCGGCCCGGCGGTTTGCCGATTGAACAAAGTGAGGTGCCATTCGTTGCCTCATCGGGAACCGGGGGGGTGACCTCGACGATCTGGCCCGGGCCCACGGCGTAGACCCGGTCCCCCCGCCGCGGGCGAATAATTTTCATCCCGGTAAATGCTCCAAAAGCCGGCAGCGTCGCCGAACGGACTTGCACATGAAAACACGCGGTACGCAGCCGCGCGTGGGCCAAGCCTTCCAACATCACCGCCGGGTGCAGATGTCCGCACCAAGTCACCGCGTTGCTCATCACCGCCGGTTCGTGGGCGAAGGCGACGGTGCCGCCCCCCTCGCCGCCCCCCTCGCCGTCCCGCCACGGCCCGCTCACGCAATCAATGCCGACCTCGCACGGCGGGTCCCCCGCCTGTCGATCGTGATTGCCCCGCACGTTGATGACCCGCAGGCCGTCCCATCGCTGCCGCCAGGCGATCAGATGTTCGACCAGGTCGTCGGTCACGCCACCTTTAGAATGAAAGAAATCACCCAGTACGATCAAGCGTTCTGCCCCGGTCGCCTGCAGGGCCACGTCCAGACGTTCGGTGTTGTGCCGTGTCGTGCCGCGGGGCACGGGGATGCCCGATCGCCGGAAATGTTCCGCCTTGCCGAAGTGCAGGTCCGCTACGATCAACGTCCGCCGCGCCGGCCACCACACCGTCCGGTCCGCCCGCAGTTGCCAGGTCTGCCCACCCCAATCCAATTCGCACATGTTGCGGACTCCGTTCCCGTCGAACAACTTTATGGATAACTCATTCATCGTCGAAACATCCTTGCCTCGACAAGCGTTACGCTCCGTCGGCCGCTGCGGCCTCGAGCCTCACCACCATCTTACCCACCTGCTCCTGCCAAGACTGGCTGCTCATGTGCTGCTCCCGCAACCGGTCGGACCACAACGGGAACGACATCGGCGTCAGCCGTTCGGTTCGTCTTAGTTCCAGCCTGACCTTCGACAGACCCTCTAACGATTCGCGCAGACGCCGAACTTCCAATTGCTCTTCCAGCACCTCCCGCCTTGCCTGGTCGAGCAGCAGATTATCCGGGTCGAAGTCGGTAAACACATCGAAGAAAAGTTCCGATGACGCCTGCAGATGACGGTTGGGCACCGACTGGCCCGGGAAGCCCGTGGAGATCAACCCCGCCACCCGGGCGATGTCCCGAAACGCTCGCCGCGCCAGCTGCGACGTATTGAGCGCGGCCAGCAAATCCTCCAGCAGATTTTCCGTCCCCATCACCTCGCGCCATGCCGCTTCGTCCAGCCCCAGCGGCTCGGGGCTGAGCAATTCTATGCCGTAGTCGTTGACCGTGACCGTCACCACCCGCGGCGACGACGAGGTCAACCGGTAGGCTAGGAGAGTGCCCAGCCCCTCGTGCACCAGTCGGCCCTGTAACGGGAAAAGAAAGTTGTGTTCCCCGTCGCGCGTTTTGGTCGTCTCGATGAGCAGCTCGTCTTTAGCAGGCACGACCGACCACCGCGACTGGAGTTCCAGCAACGGCCGAACCGCTTCCAATTCTCTGGGCGGCGGGTCGTCGTGGTCTCCCCGCCGGTATCGATCCAGGCGATGCCGCACGGCCGCGGCCAGTTGCGTCGACAGCGGGCTTTTGCCGCCCTGCCACGTCGGGACCTGCGCTTTGCGTCCGCTGGCTTTTTTCACTGTCGCCACCATCGCGCGGACCCGCACCAGTTGCACCAGGTGCCCGGCAAAAACGAATTTGTCGCCCGGCCGCAGCGAGCCTACGAAGCTCTCCTCCACACTGCCCAGCATCTTCCCGTTACCCAGTTTCACCGCGATCGAAGTCGAAGAGCTGATCGTCCCGATGCCCAGCCGATGGTGACGGGCCACTTTCTGCGAAGCCACCACCAGCCGCCCGTCCTCATTCTGGGTGACCCGCGCGTACTGCGGATAGACCTTCAGCGTCTCCCCGCCTCGCCGTACGAAGTCCAGGCACCACGCCCAGTTCTCGTTACTCAGTTCCCGGTAGGCGTGTGCCGACCGCACCTCGTCCAAGAGCTCGTCGGCGAAGAACCCCCCGCCCATGGCGCACGTCACCATGTGCTGTACCAATACGTCCAGCGGCCGATCCAGCGGCCGACGGCTCTCGATATCCCGCGCCTCCGCCGCATCCCGCGCCGCCATAAAGTCGATGATCTCCATCGCGTTGGTCGGCACCCCGATGACCCGGCTCACCTTGCCCGGGCTGGTGTCCGCTCCGCCCCGCCCGCTGAAGCAGTCGCGCCACGCCCTTGGGCGACGCCACCTGAATCACCTGTTCTACCGGCGAAAAATCAACTCCCAAGTCCAGACTCGACGTGCAAACGCAACATCGCAGCCCCCCGCTGCGCAGCATATCTTCCACCAGGTTCCGCGACTGCCGGTCGATCGAGCCGTGGTGCAGCGCGACCTCGCCGATCCACTCCGGCCGGCGATTCGTAATCTCGTTGAACCAGATCTCGGACTGCGACCGCGTGTTGGTAAACAGCAACGTGCTGCCCGAATCCTCGAGCACGTGCAACACTTCCTCAATCAGCACGAGGCCGAGGTGGCCCGACCACGGAAAACGATCGACGTCCTTGGGCAGCAGGGTCTGAATCTCGATCTGTTTGTGGTCCGGACCGTGGATCAATCGCCCCCGCTTCGCGGCCTCCGGCCCCAGCAGCGTATGCATCGCCTCGTCAAGGTTGCCCAACGTGGCGGACAAACCCCACACCGCCAAGTCTCGACCCTCTTCCCCCGCCCACCGACGTAGCCGTGCCAGCCCCAGCTCCGTCTGCGTCCCGCGCTTGGTCGACATCAGCTCGTGCCATTCGTCCACGATCACCGCCTGCACGGTCGCGGAATTTTTCGCGGGCGTCGGCGTACGACAGGAGCACCGACAGACTCTCCGGGGTCGTCACCAGGGCACTGGGCAACCGCTTTTTCTGTCGTGCTTTCACCGCCGACGACACGTCCCCCGTTCGTCGTTCGACCGACCAGGGCAGCCCCATGGCCTCGACGGGTGCCCGCAGGTTTTGCTCGGTATCCGTCGCCAGAGCCCGAAGCGGCGTGACCCAAAGCACCCGCAGCGGTTCGTTCCCGTCGCGGGCAGGCTTCTTTTTCGTAATTTTACCCGCGACCGCTCCCCTCTTTCTTCCTTCTCGAATGGGTGCGGTTTTGCCTCGTGCTCGTCGCACCACCGAATCAGCGCGGGCATCCAGGCCGCCATGGTTTTGCCCATGCCCGTCGGGGCGTGCAGCAGCCCCGATTCTCCTCGCAGTTGTGCCGCCCACGCTTCCCGTTGAAAATCGAACGGCTCGCCGATCGATTTCTTAAACCACGCCTCCGCTCGGCTCATCGGGCCAGACTCACTTTCAACAAATCCCGCAACGACTCCAGCGTATCCGCCTCGGCGGGTTGCTTGTCGGTCCGCCACCGCAGCATCCGGGGAAAACGCAACGCCACCCCCGACTTGTGCCGATCCGACTCGTTGATCCCTTCAAATCCGATTTCAAAGACCAGCTTCGGCTGCACCTGTCGGAAGCTGCCGCGTTTGCCCACCGTGTGGTTCTTAATGAAATGATCCACCTTGCCGAACTCTTCGTCGGTGAGCCCCGAATACGCCTTGGTCACCGGAACGAGGTCGCCTTCCCCACGATCACCCGTCCACACCGCAAAGGTGTAGTCGGTGAATAAACTCGACCGCCGTCCACTGCCCCGCTGGGCGTAGACCATCACGCAATCGACCGTGTACGGATCGACTTTCCACTTCCACCAATTGCCCTTAACTCGCCCGGCCGCGTAAGGTGCTTCCGCTTTTTTCAGCATCACGCCTTCGACGTTGCGTTGACGCGACTCTCCCCGCAGATTTTCCAGCTGTGCCGAAGACGCCACTTCGATCTTCGGCGACAGCACCAAACCTCTTTCCTGAGGAAAAACCTTTTCCAGCAGCGCGTGCCGCTCGTCGGTTGACTTCTCGCGCACGTCGGTCGTTTGGTGTTCCAGAATGTCGTAAGCCATGAACACCACCGGCACATCCGTGAATAGCATTGCCTCCATCCGCTTGCGGTTCAGCCTTCGTTGCAACAACGAAAACGCCAACGGTCGATCGTCCTCGTAAGCCAGCACCTCTCCGTCGATGACCGTACCTTCCGGCAACCCGTCGCCCACCGCCCGCAGCTCCGGAAACGCCGCGGTGATCAACTCATTTCCCCGCGACCACACCAGGGTCTGCCCGCCCCGCCGGATAATCTGGGCCCGGATGCCGTCCCATTTCCACTCGACCCGCCAGTCGCGGATATCCCCCAGCGACTCGGGCGGGCTATCCAATTGATGCGCCAGATAGAACGGGTACGGCCGGGCGTCGTCGTCCTCGGTGCCCGCCAGCATCGCCTCGAACGCGACCGCGGTCGGTTCAATCGCCCGCCCGCTGAGGCGATGCTGCATCACCGCAGGCTCAACTTCCGCCGCCGCTGCCAATGCGTTAATCACCACTTTATTCGCCGCACCGAAACGGAAGTTACTCGAGATCAACTTATGAAATAGAAACCGTTGGGGTTGGTCCAACAAATGCCACGTTTCCAGGATCGACTTCCGCTGCTCCATCTCGTCCATCAAAGCCAACGGCAGGATCCGCGTCGTTACCAACTCGCTCAGGGACATCTCCGTGCCTATGTTGCCGCCCGGCAAGACCAACGCCAGGGTCTCCGACAGATCGCCGACCGCTCCGTAGCATTCGTTAAACAGCCACGACTCCAGGCCCGCCGCCTCCGCTGCCCACACCCGCAGACGCGAATACGGCACCGCACGGATCAACTTCTGACCCGTTAGCACCCGCAACGCCCACACCGCGTCTGCCGGCGGCACGTCTTCGAAATACCGACGCAATGCAGCGGTTTTCTCGCTTGTCCGTGTCGTCCGATCGACTTCCTGAAATAGCTGAGTGAATCGCTGCATGACTATTGAAAAATAAATTTCGCTTTGATTCTTAGCAACTTTTCAAATTGCGTTTGTTCACACTGACCAAAGGTATTAATCCGCACATCTATAGGACAGCTTTGGCAATCAATCCTCAATTTCGTCGCTAACCGTTTTTGCGTCTTTAGGTGTTTCGCTTATTTCTGTCCATTTCATCTGATTCACCGACATAGCGTGTCGCCACTTCGTCGGCGTCGTATCCCTGCTCCCGGAGATAGCGGGCTGTGGCGGCGGTGTAGCCGTGCGTGGCCCCCGCGCTCTCGCAGCCACAGGCTTCGACCGTCGCCAATAGGCCAGGCCAATCGACGTGGTCGGAGATCACAAACCCCCGATCCACCCCCCGGCGACGCCGATTGCCTCGCACCATCATCCAGCCCGAGGCGAACGCCAGCGACGCCGGCGCAAACCGTTTGAGCCAAGACGTGCCCAGCACCGAAGGCGGCGCGACCACCAACCCGCGGCCTTTCACCAACTTCCGAGTTTCGTCGGTCGAAGTTTGCACCGTGGGCATGTCCACCCCCGCCGCGGCATAGACTTCGACAAAGCGTTTGACCGATCCGTGCACCGCCACCACGCCGCCGGTCTCTGCGAGCAACCCGCGGTCGATCAACGACAAGACCCGCTGGGCTTTTCCCAGGGCGTACGCAAAAATGACGCTGGTGCGCCGGGCCGCGATGTTGCCCCGCCACCAGTCGTTGACCTCGGCGGCGAGTTCATCCTCCGGCTGCCACCGGTAGATCGGCAGCCCGAACGTGCATTCGGTGATCAGCCGATGACACCGCACCGGTTCGAATGTCGCGCAAGTCATGTCCGGCTGGGTCTTGTAATCGCCGGTGACCACCTCGACCCGGCCGCGGTGCTGTACGCGGACTTGGGCCGACCCCAGCAGATGCCCGGCCGGGTGCAAAGTTACCTTGACCCCATTGATCTCTACGTCGTTACCGTAGTCACTCCCTTCGATCCGGCGCCGGGGTGGACGCGTGGCCGCAAGACTTCGACGCCGATTTCCGAGCAGAGGTATCTCGTCGCAGCCCGCGGTCGCGTGGTCGGCATGGGCGTGGGTGACCACCGCCCGATCCACGGGTCGCCACGGGTCGATAAAAAAATCGCCCGCCTCGCAGTACAGCCCACGGTCGGTGGGTTCGATCAATCGTCGGTCACTCACGGCAGGCGACCCTTCATGCTCCCGGCGGGCAGCAAGCGGCCGACCATCCATAACGCCAAGCCACTGCGGGTGGTCCATAATAATGTACGCAACCAATTCGTATCCACCAGACGACGGTGCGCCTCCGCGTCAAACCCACGGCTAAGCGCCTGGTGTTCCGGCCAACTCAGCAGAAAAGTGATCATCGCTAAAAGGACGACCATCCCGAGCCCCAGCCACGCCGCCCCCCGCGGGATCATGCGACGCCCCACTTCGTCACTTCGCAAATTGCGGTGACTCAGCACCACCAGCCACACGGCCGTCACAACTTCCACCAGCATTGCCGGCCCGACCACCCATCCCGTGGCGTCGGTGTGCCGCAGTTCATACGTGGTAAACGCCTCGGCAGTCACGCCGTCAAACAACGGATAATGCACGATCTGCACGAACCAGATCACCCCCATCATGAATACGGTAGCCAGAAGATGCAGCAACAGGATCGAACGAAACATCTTGTCACTGTATGCCGGGTGTATCTGCCGGGCTCGGCTCAAACCACCGCATTCATACGGTGTTAAACAGTTCCGAAGGGTCCGCGTGATTCGCAAACAACTCGGAAAGGCGGGCGTGCCGACAGACGAATAGCTTTTGCAAGCTCGGCCCCACATAAACACGATCGATCAGCGGTGCCAATGGTCCGCCCGGCGGACGGTAGCGGATGATGTCGCGGGTCCGCGTCCCGCCCTGTTCCGGGTCAAACCTGTGCTCGTGGCTAAAACGGGCGTAGGGGCCTTTATCTTGAACGTCACGGAATCGAACGGGATGCTGCACTTCTTTGATAAGCATGCGCCAGAACACGCTGATGCCGTGCAATTTCAAACGGTATTCGTATTGAACCCCCGGCAAAATTTCGGGGAGCGTTCCGTCAGTCGCGGCCGAGAGGATCTCGAATTTCATGAAGGCGGGGATGACCAAGTTCATGTGGCGACAGTCGCCGACAAACCGCCAGATCGTTTCCGGTGTGGCGGGCAACCATTGCTCGGCTTCTAAAACGAACTCACGGCCTTCGCGAAAGCGTTTGACTTGACCGTGAGAGTCCGAAGTTGAAGGGTGGGCTTGCACCTTTTTCATCCGGGCTGCTCCTCCCGGTGCGACGATCGACGTGTCCGCCACGCCAGCCAGAGGATGCAAGAAAACGGAACCCACCAGATGAGATCGTTGGTTGGGATCGTCCAGCCGAAGGCGGGGTCTAATTCACCGCGGATCAGCGCACCGTCGAGGTAGCCGAGGGGGCCGAGGATTTTGCCCAGCAGTCCGACCAGAACGATCGGCCAATGCCGCAGCGGATCGGTCGCCGCGATGGCGTAACCGATGCCGTAGACACCCACGATCATCCCGACACATTGCCAGATCGAGACGTGGGTCGGCCGATCCATCCCCACCAGATCAAAAAAATGGTTTGGCCAAAGCACCACCCAAGCACCCCACACCAAGTTGTAAATCGCGGCCAGCCACAACGACCAACCCATCCAGCGAGGAGCCTTCGCTATTGAGGGTTGGGTAGAGACAGAATCGAACGGGGCAGAGGAAGGGTGGGCGGGGGTGGCGTCGCTCATGAGTTTTTGATGCTGTCGAGCGCCGCCAGGGCGGACTCGCGGGCTTCCTTATGATCAACAATGGGTTTGGGATATTGCTGGCCCAGTTCCACCCCGGATTCTTTCAGCACATTCGCCGGCGCGTCCCAGGGTTTATAAAGCCACTTATCCGGGAGTTTGGCGAGTTCAGGCACCCAATAGCGGGTGTACTTGCCCTGCGGGTCGAATTTTTCGCCCTGGGTGGTGGGGTTGAAGATCCGGAAGTAAGGCGCCGCGTCGGCCCCGCATCCCCCCGCCCACTGCCAGCCCAGCGTGTTGTTGGCCAGGTCCGCATCGACGAGCGTGTCCCAAAACCACTTTTCGCCCTCTTCCCAAGAAATCAGTAAATCCTTGACTAAAAAAGACGCCACGATCATCCGCACCCGGTTGTGCATCCAGCCGGTTTGATAGAGCTGACGCATGCCCGCATCGATCAGCGGATAACCGGTCTGACCTTTCTGCCACCGCCGCAGACCGTCCGGGTTGTCGTCCCACGGGAAGTCGGCATATTTGTCCTGCAGCGGCCGATGTGGCGTTTCCGGAAAATGGTAAAGCACGTGGTACGCAAACTCGCGCCAGCCGAGTTCGGTGATGAAATGATTGGCTTGCTTGCGATCTTCTTGATCGATATTTCGCCGTCCATCCGACAGGAACCTGCGGACGGCGTGGTAAGCCTGGCGCGACGTGATCTCGCCGTGGTGGAGGTGGGGAGAAAGCCGCGAGGTGCCGAGCAAACTTGGCGTGTTGCGATCGTCTTTATACGTCAGCAATGCCCCGTCGAGAAAACGATCAAGTTGAGCCTGCCCCCCCTTTTCGCCGGGCTGCCAGGCGTCCGCGAGGCCGTCCTTCCAGTCTCGTTTCGGCTCAAGTTCTAGCGTGTCGAGCAACGCCGATTCGGGCCAAGCACCGGGGGACGGAATCGTCTCGGGAATGTCCATAGGCAATTCCGGCTCCGGATGTTTCTGGGCCGTCCGCCAAAACGGAGAAAAGACTTTGTAAGGGCCGCCCGCGTTGGTTTCGATCTCCCACGGCTCGTATAGCAGCAAGCCGTTGTAGCTTTCCGCTTCGACATGCTTTTCTTCGCGAAGCCACTGCTTCAATTCGGTGTCGCGTTCGCGCACCGCCGGCTCGTAGCGACGGTTCCAATGCACCGCGTCGGCCCCGGTCTCGTCTAAAAGTTGCTCCAAGTGATCTTGGGTACACCCCACGCGGTAGATCATCCGCGAACCGAGATCGCGCAGCGATTGGTCGAGTCGATGAAGAGACTGATGCAGCCACCACCGCCGTGCCCCCCCCGCGGGCCAGTCGCCTTCCTCATCGGGGGCAAAAATGAAGACCGGGATCACTTTGCCACCCCGCGCCGACCGCAGCCGACAGGGCAGGGTTGTCGGCGAGACGCAAATCCTGTCGGAACCAGACGAGGGTGGGCTTGTCGGACATCCCCGGACACTAGGCGGCTAGGTGCGTCCGAGCAACTGCCGCAGCGCGGTTTCCAAATCCGGATGTCGGAATGCAAAGCCCGACGCTTTGAGACGCATCGGCTCGGCCCGGGTGCTGGAGAGCAGGGCTGCGTCCGCCATCTCGCCGAACGCCGTGCGCAGCGCCAGGTCGGGGCCGGCAACACGGCGGGCCGGCGCAGGACTCGCGCCAGGGTTTGCGTAAATTCGCGGTTGGTCACCGGCGTGGGTGCGGTCAGATTCACCGGCCCCCGCGCTCGGTCATCGAACATCAACCGGTACATCGCGCGGAGGTGATCGTCCAGGCTGATCCAGCTCATGTACTGGTGGCCGTGACCCAGCCGACCCCCGAGTCCGAGTTTGAAAGGCCGCAGCATCTTGCCCAGCGCCCCGCCCCCGGCGAGAGCACGATGCCCGTGCGCAAGTGCACCACCCGGACGCCCGCCTGTTCCGCCTGCAGCGTGGCTTTTTCCCACTCGTGGGCAACTTCCGCCAGAAAGTCTTGGCCGACAGAACTGTCCTCGGTCAGTACCGCGTCGCCGCGGTCGCCGTAGTAGCCGATCGCCGATCCGCTGAGCAGGACCCCGGGCCGGTCGTCCTCGGACATCCGCGAAAGCTGCTCGCAGAGCAGCGTCGTGCGGTCCACCCGGCTGCGTCGGATTTTTTCTTTTACCGCGTCGTTCCAGCGCTGGGCAATCGGCTCGCCCGCCAGATGCACCAGCACGTCGGCACCCTTGACGTTGGCCAGGTCAAACGAGAGGCCGTCCTGCCGCTGCACTGCCCGCACCTCATGGCCGCCGGTGCTGAGATAATCCGTCAGGGCCCGGCCGATCATGCCCGACGCCCCGGTGATCGCCACGGTGAGCCGCTGGCCCCCGCTGATTTCCCGGTGGTCCCGCGTGTCCGCGATCAGGATGCGGTGACGGTGGGCAAACATATTTTCGATCTGCTGTTTCATGAACAACCGGTAGGCGATCGCGCCCACCGGCCCCATCGGCAGCTTGAATTCGATCTGATCGCTCATCACGCAGTGATCCGGCCGACCCAGCGGGTCCGATTCGACCCGGTGGGTATGGACCCACTTGGGAAACGGCCCCTTGACCTGCTCGTCCTGAAACTGCACCCCGTCGATGTAGTTTGAATGCACGGCGATCCACTTGCGTGGCCAGGGGGCAACCACCCGCAGCACCACGCGCTGCCCGTCGCGGATGCCTTCGTAATGCAGCAAGCGGGTCGGGTCCCACGGCGGGGTGAGCCGGGTAAATGCTCCGGGCCGGGTGTGCCAGGCAAACACTTCGGCGCGGGGGCCGGGGACCGGGCTGTCTTTACGATAGGTGCGCTCAAACATGGTCCCATCTTATGCGCATGTTCTACGGCGGCCACGGCTTGGCTTACCCCCAGCGGGACGGCGGCGGAAGTTTCCCCGTATCGGGTGCATATACTTTCGGCATGTCGGCCGATCGCTCTACGCTTCTCGCAGCCTCCGCCGGTTTTTCGCAGCGTCGTCTGATCCCCGAGATTATGGATGACCCCGGGCTCGACCCCGCCCTCCACCGGGCGGCATTGATCGGCCTGAGCCGGATCAATCGTGTCTCGCGCTCTGCATCCATGCTTTGGCCGACCATCAAACGAGCGTTTGATCATCACCAGCAGCGTCACGGCACCAGGCCGTTTCTTGTGGTGGACATCGCCTGCGGTGGGGGCGACGTGCTGCTGGCCTGTGCCCGCTTGGCCGCGAAACATCGCGTGCCGGTGTCGTGGATCGGGGCGGACTTCAGCGAGGTGGCCGTCGACTTTGCTCGGCAGCAAGCCCAGCGGAGCGGCACCCCGATTGAATTCCAATGTCTGGACGTTTTACGTGATCCGCTGCCCGCGGATGTGGGCCTGGCAATGAACAGCCTGTTCATGCACCATCTTGATGAAGCGCAGGCGATCGACGTCCTGCGAAAAATGGCGGACGCCGCGCCTTTTCTGGCGGTCAACGATCTGCGGCGGGGAGCTTTGGCGCACGCGGTCTGCTGTTTGGGGACCCGGGCGTTGTCGCGCAGCCCGGTGGTCCACGTCGATGGGCCCCGGTCGGTGAGGGCGGCATGGTCACCCGACGAATTCAGTATGCTGGCTCGCCGAGCGGGATTGGCCAACGCCCAGGTGCGGCGGGTCTTTCCCTGGCGGATGCTGCTTACCTGGAAACGTTCGGAATCAGCGACGGATACCGCAGAACTGTCCTTAACCCTTTGATGAATCCAACGACGTACGACATCGTGGTGATCGGGGCGGGGCTAAGCGGAGCCCTCGCTGCGCGGCAGCTTGCCGGCCGAGGGCGGTCGGTTTTGCTGGTCGATAAAGCCGAATTTCCCCGCGACAAGGTCTGCGGCTGCTGCCTGAATCACGCCGCCCTGACGCAGCTGTCCCGCGTCGGGCTGGGCGGTCTGCCCGCTCGACTGGGCGCACGCGAGCTTACAAGTGTGCATCTTCATGCGGGTCGACGCAGTGCCCGGATTGGACTACCGCAAGGGCTGTCGGTCTCGCGGGGCGCCCTCGATGCGGCGCTGATCCGATCCGCCGTGGAGGCGGGCGCAGTGTTCAGACCGGGCGCCGCCGCCAGAGTCATGCGCCCGGCTCTCGCCCACGAAAACCGACCGGCATCCCCGAACGGATCAGCGTCACGAAACCGTGCTCCGCATCAGGTCCGCTTGGGTGGTGAGCCAGTGGTCGAGGCGCGGGTGGTCGTGGTGGCCGACGGGTTGGCGGGCAGTAGCCTGCGGGATTGGCCGGAGTTTGCGTCACGGATCGAACCCGCCTCGCGGCGTGGCTTGGGCGGGATCACCGAAGCGGCGGTGGGCCAGCACATTGTTTCGCCGGGGATCATCGAGATGGCGTGCGGTGCGGAGGGCTACCTCGGTGCCGTACGTTTGGAAGACGACCGGATCGACTTTGCCGCGGCGTGCAGTCCCGGGTTGATTAAATCCGCCGGCGGGTTGGCCGCCGCGGCGACCGTTATCGCCCGGCAAGCGGGGGTGGCGGATCGCTGGCCTCTGGACCAGGTGTCCCGCTGGCGGGCCACGCCCGAACTCACCCGTCGACCCCGCCAACTCGCGGCACCCGGCGTCTTCGTTGTCGGCGATGCGGCGGGCTACGTCGAACCCTTCACCGGCGAAGGCATGGCCTGGGCCCTGGCGGGCGGCATCGCCGTCGCTCCCCTCGCCGACGCTGCGGTCGATTCAGCCTGCTCGGCCACGACCGTGGATTGGCCGACGCTCTACCACCAACAAATCTCCCGCCGACAGATCGGCTGTCGTTTGGTCGCGGCAACGTTGCGTCGGCCCCGGCTCACCCGCTGGGCGGTCCAGAGTTTAAGTATCAGCCCACGCCTGAGCACCGTGGTCACCCCCCTCGTCCGCCGCCTGACCGCCCCGCCGTCCAGGTCATTGCCGACCCTCCCGGGCCACCCCTCTCACCCCCCGGCCCGCGGCGTGATCGGATCGCCCGCATGAGTCTGCTTATCCGTGGCCTCGGCACCGCCCACCCGCCGCACACGATCGCCCAGGCGGCCATGGCCCGCGCCGCACTGCCCTGCTCCACCGCCTCCCCGCGTCAGGCCAAGCTCCTGCCCGCGCTGTATCGCCGGGCGCAGGTGGCCCACCGACACCTCGCGGTCCTAAATCAACCCGGCGGGCCGACACCCATTATCAGCATTGCTACGCAACGACCGCCCGCCCCATCTCCCGAAAAGGTTTTACCCGACTCCGACGAATCGTCGCTGGTCGCGCGGATGCTGCGGGCCTACCCCCCCGCCCACGAAAGCCCGCGTGGCCCGGGGGTGGGACACCGCATGGGTCGCTATGCGCAAGAGGCGATCACCCTGGCCGCCGCCGCTTGCTGCGCAGCCCTGGCCGATGCCGAGGTGTCAGTCGATCAAGTCGGCCAACTGGTCGTGGTCTCCTGCACCGGGTTCTCCGCCCCCGGCGTCGATATCGGGCTGATGGACGAACTCGGCCTGGACCCCGGCGTCGGACGCACGACCGTGGGGTTCATGGGCTGCCACGGCGCAATGAACGGTCTGCGTGTCGCCCACGGCTTGGCGGACACCTTGCTGGCCCCCGACCAGTACGTGCTGATGTGCTGCGTCGAACTCTGCTCGCTTCACTTTCAATACCGCTGGGACCCCCAAAAAGTTGTCGCCAACTCGTTGTTCGGCGACGGGGCCGCCGCCGTCGTCGGCCACCCCGACCCGTCGCCCCCGTCGCCCACCTCAACCCCCTCGCCCCCTCAGCCGACCTCAGATCTCCGGATCGCCGCCCACGGCAGCTATCTGCTGCCCGATTCACGCGACGCAATGACCTGGCTCATCCGGGACCACGGTTTCGAGATGACCCTGTCTCCCCGCGTGCCGGGCTTGATCCAGCAACACCTCCAAGCCTGGATCCAACCCTGGTTGGCGACCCAAGACCTCGAGATTACCCAAGTCAACGGCTGGGCGATTCATCCCGGCGGCCCCCGGGTCATCGCCTCGGTCGAAACCGCACTGCACCTGACCCCGACCCCACCCGACGGCACACGCCCCGGGGATATTTCCCGTGAAATCCTGCGACGTCACGGCAACATGTCCTCCCCCACAATCCTGTTCATCCTCGATCAACTCCGCCAGGCTGACGTGCCCCGGCCGTGGGTGGCGCTGGCATTCGGCCCGGGTTTGACGATCGAAGCCATCTTGATCCGCTAGCTTCCCCTGAGGCCAGCTGATGAGTGTTTAAACCTCACCCGCGACCGTCTCCGGTAAAAGATCCGGATGGATTGCTCTCGTTCATTGCCCGTTGAGCTTCCAGTCGTATTCTAAAAAGTCGTCGAATTGCAGCGGCGCCTGCGGCAGCCGTTCATTAACGTAGGTTTTCCAGTCACCGAAGTCCTGGCCGTACCACTCGAACAATCGCGTGACCTTTGCCCGCCCGTCCCTGATCTGAACGAAGCGATCGTCGCCCGCCTGCAACACCCGGTGTTCCTGGTCGGCAAGCTGACGTCCCAGCTGCTCGGCCGTGTACGCTTCGGCCCGCAGCGGGGGGCAGGAATACGCCGCACACACCAAGGCCCAGTGGATGCGCGGTTCGTCGAAAACCGGCCGGACGTATTCGTGTTCGATCTGATTCAGACTGACCTCTTGCCCCGCCAGCGTCCAAATTTCCTGATCCCACGGCTTGCCGTCGTGCAGGTCCAGGATCGAGTCCAGCCCGTCGCCTCCGCCGTGGTCCACGATGAGCTTGAGCGTAAACGCGTTGTAAGCATTGATGAGGGTGGCCAGCCGTCGATCCTCACTGTGATTCTCGTCCAACAGCCCGGGGTCGGCCAGGCTCGCCACGTAACGATCAAGGGCGGACGGGTCGTCTGCCAAAGCCGAATAATCAACCAATCCGCGATCATCGACGTGGGCTTTGAGCAGGCGGTCGTAGTCCGCCGCGGCGTCGCTTATATCCACCGCCTCGGCCGGTTGGGCTCGTGATTGAACCGTCATCAACGTGGTGCCGATCATCGTTCCAGCGATCAAGTTTAGTGTGAGCCTTAAAACCAACCCGTGCATCATGTTCATCATCTTTAACCCTCAGCTTCAATGGCGACCTTTGTACCCCGATCTTATTACGCCGACCATAAGTTAAAGTAGCTTGAATGGTAAGATCGACAACCAACGCCGGTTGCCAAAGCGGCCCTGCGAGGCCGCGAGCCGGTTCTTTAGGCAGGCTATGATTTGGCTATGGCAACCAGTCGACCGTTCCAAATCGTCAGCGAATTTCAACCCACCGGGGACCAGCCCGCCGCGATCGCGGGGCTGACCCAGCGGATCCTGGCGGGCAATAAATTCAACACCCTGCTTGGGGCCACCGGGACCGGCAAGACTTTCACGATGGCTCACACCATCGCCCAAGTCAAGAAACCCACCCTCGTCCTCTCGCACAACAAGACGTTGGCGGCGCAGCTTTACGAAGAGTTTAAGGAACTCATGCCGCACAACGCGGTGAGCTATTTCGTGAGCTACTACGACTATTACCAACCGGAAGCCTACATCCCCCAGCGCGATATCTACATCGAAAAAGACTCGTCGCGCAACGACGACCTGGACCGCCTGCGGATGGCGGCTACAACCAATCTCGTCTCCCGGCGGGATGTCGTGGTGGTGGCTTCGGTCTCCTGCATCTTCGGCCTGGGTTCGCCGATGGAATACAAAAACTCCGTCATCCAGATCAATCGCGGCGAAACGGTGAACCGGCAGAAGCTGCTGCGTGGCTTTGCCGACTTGCAATACTCGCGCAGCGAATTTGAATTGAAACGTGGAGGCTTCCGCGTCCGCGGCGACGTGATCGAGATCGTGCCGGCCGCGGAAGAATATGCCTATCGCATCGAACTTTTCGGCGATGAAGTCGAAAGCTTGGCGCTGATCAATCCGACTTCGGGCGAACTGCTGGCCGACACCGATCGCGTCGATGTCTATCCCGCCGTGCAATACGTCATGCCCGAGGATCGCAAGAATTCCGCCATCCAGGCGATCAAGGCGGAGCTGGACAACCGGGTTCTCGAACTCCGGGGGGAAGGCAAACTGCTCGAGGCCCAGCGGCTGCTGGCCCGCACCAAGTACGACCTGGAGATGATGGAAGAAGTCGGCTTCTGCAACGGGATCGAAAACTATTCGCGGCACCTGGACGGGCGGCAGACCGGCGAACGGCCGTACTGCCTCCTGGACTTTTTTCCCAAGGACGACTGGCTGTTTCTAGTCGACGAGAGTCATGTGACCCTGCCGCAGATCAAGGCGATGTACCACGGCGACCGGCACCGCAAAGTCACGCTGGTGGATCACGGCTTCCGGCTGCCGTCGGCGATGGACAATCGGCCGCTCATGTTCGATGAACTCGAAGAGCTTTGGCCGCAGGTAGTTTTTGTCTCCGCGACCCCGTCGGAGTACGAATTGGAAAAATCGGGGGGCGACGTGGTCGAGCAGATCATTCGGCCCACCGGGTTGCTGGACCCCATCATCGAGGTCCGCCCCGCCGCCGGCCAAGTGCCGGACTTGCTGGAGATGATCCGGGAGCGGTCGGCCAACGGCGAACGCACGCTGGTCACTTGTCTCACCAAGCGTCTGTCCGAAGACTTGGCGTCGTACCTCAGCGACGAAGGCGTGAAATGCCGGTACCTGCACAGCGAAGTCGATACGCTGGACCGCGTGGTGATCCTCCGAGAATTGCGGGAAGGCGAGTTCGACGTCCTGGTCGGCGTCAACCTGCTGCGGGAGGGGCTGGACCTGCCCGAGGTTTCGCTGGTCGCGATCATGGACGCGGACAAGACGGGGTTTTTGCGGAGCGGTACGTCGCTGATTCAGCAGATCGGCCGGGCGGCACGCAACGTCAATGCCTTCGTCGTGATGTACGGCGACGAGGTCAGCCCCGCGATGAAAGACGCCATCGACGAGACCCGCCGCCGCCGTAGCTTGCAAATGGCTTACAACCAAGAGCACGGCATCACGCCGGTCACCATCAAAAAAGCCATCCGCCGGGGCATCGAGATGGAGTTGCGGGCGTCCAAAACCGCCAAGTCGGCTTTAGCGGGTGACGAGAAAGAATACGACCGCGTCGAACTGTTGACGGAACTGGAGAAACAGATGCTCGACGCGGCGCAGGCGTTGGATTTTGAAAAAGCGGCGTCGCTGCGCGATAAAGTCAAGGAGATCAAGGCGGCGCCGGCGATGGCGAAGATCAAACTCGGCGATAAAAAAACCAAGGCCAAGCCGGGAACCCCCGGGGTCAAGTCCGGCCGACGCGGGAAGAAACGGATCGTCCGGCGTTGAGTCAGAGCGACCGGGGATGGACTTAACGAAATACAGGATCAGACGCGGAAGATCGCGCCCAGCTTTTTGCCCATCAACACGCTGGCTCCCACCAGGGTGATCGTCAGCAGCACCATGCCCCACACGCCCATCGCGCTGGCAATATACGGCCCGTCACCCAGACGATTGAAAAGCGTCCAGATCGCCTTGGTGATCGGGTAATGCTGCTCCTTCTCGGCCAAGATCAGCGAGTCGCTGACTTCGAGCATCGCAAAACTAAAGACCAGGATCCCCCCCGCAATCAGATTGGCCAAAATGAGCGGCACTACGATGCGGCGGATCGCGGTCATGGGGCTGGCGCCGAGATTCAACGCGGCCTCTTCGAGGTCACCCGAAGTCTGTTCCAGTCCCGCCGCCGCGGAACGCAGGATGTAGGGCAGCCGACGGATCGTGTAGGCGATGACCAAGAAGACCAACGGGTTAGGCGCTTCTCCGCGGACCGCGATGGCGTTGGCCAGCGGCTCCGCCACCGTGCCGTAGGCAAAGTCCTGCAGCCACAGGCTCATCGCGACATAGCCGAACGCCATCACCAGGCCGGGCACCGCCAGCGGGAGCATCCCCAGGGCGTCGAGCAGGAATCCGCCGCGGACTTTTATGCGGACCGTGAGGTAGGCGATCGCCAGGCCGAGGATGATACAGAACACCATCGCCAGGCCGGCGTAGATGAGGCTGTTGAGAATCGACCGCATCGCGAGGTCGTGCGACAGGGCGCCCTGAAAATGTTCGAGCGTGAAATCGCCGGGCAACACCGAGCGGTACCACGTCCCGTCGCCCGCCACGGAATACAGCAGCACCCCCAGGTGGGGCAGCACCGCAAGAAACGTTACGCCGCAGAACAGCAGCAACGCCGCCGCCGACTTCCATCCGCGCAAGCGGGGGGTGACGACCGCCGCCGTGGCCTTGTTCTGCATGGCGTAAGCCCGCCCGCCGAAGGCAAACTTGCCCAGCAGATAAAGCCCCACCGCCGCCACCAACATGACCACGACCAGAGCGTACGGCCGGGGGTTCGACTCGATATCCGTCAGGCCGTAGAACACCTGCACCGGGGTGACCACTTTGTATTCAAACATCAGCGGCGTGCCCAGCTCGGTAAAGCTCCAGATGAACACGATCGTGCCCCCCGCGAACACCCCCGGCAGAATCAACGGCAATGTGCACCGCCAAAACCGTTTCCACCGGCCAGCGCCCAGGTTCAACGCCGCTTCGTCCAGCGACGGATCGAGGTTCGACAACGCCGCCACGATGTTGAGATACAAGATCGGGTAGAGGTGCAGCGCTTCCATGACCACCACCGACCAAAACCGGCCGCTGCCTCCGGGCAACGCGCCGCCGAGAAAATCGATCCCCGGCTCAGACCCGTCGATCAGATGCAGCTTCGCCAAAAGGGAATTGATCGCCCCAAATCTTCCCAGCAAAGCCTGCATCCCGATCGCCCCCACAAACGGGGGCAGGATTAGCGGCACCAACACCAACGCGGTGATCGCCGTCTTCCCGAAAAAGTCGTAGCGGGCCGCGATCAATCCCATCGGCAGGGTGATCAGCAGGCACAGCACCGTGGTGGCCACGGCAATCCCCAGTGCGTTGAGCAATCCCTGACGATACAAGGGGTCTCGCAAGACACCGACGCCGTCGCCGATAAAATACTTGAGCGTCCAGGTTCCGGTCGCCTCATCGACGAACCCCCCGCGCACCGTGAGAAAAATCGGCCAGATCAGAAACACCGCCATGATCGTCAGCAGCCCGGCGAACAGAGCGTATCGATAAAACTGTCGCCTGCGGTGATACGACCCGGCCGGTGGATTTGCGTCTGCCATCGGCAAAACTTAACCGCCCCGACCCCATCGCGAAAGCGTGAGAAACCGGAGAGTCGTTCCGATAAGGCTTCATGCCGGGCGGTTGCCCCGTCTTTTGCCTCAGCCATATCCCGATCAAGCTGTGACTTCTGCACTGACTTTCACATCTTTAATCGCAGGGGAAGCGGTCAAGTCTGATTTTCTGCGGAAAATGAGGGGGATCATTGGGATCGCGGTCAATTCAATACGAAAGTTACATAGTCCCGCAGCTCGGGGCGTTGATCGGCTCGCTCGTCATCACTTTCACAGGATCCACCCATGATCAACTCTCAAGCAGAAACCAATCGTCGCCGAGAAACCCGTTACCGGACGCTCACCGGCCAGCGAATGAACTGGCACCCGGCCGACACCATCGGCGCCTACCGCAAGGGCTGGGTCCTGGACATCTCGCAGTCGGGCCTGGGCATGATGGTCGAAGACGATAAGGTTCCGGAAATCGGCGACGAAATCCTGGTGAAAGTTCAGGCGTCCGCGGACCCTCTGTCTTATGAAGTTGTGCGGATCGACAACGAATCAAGCCGTATTGCCGTCATCGGTTGCGAGCGGGTTTACGGCCGGGTTACCCGGCTGGATCTGCCGCATTCCGAGCCCACGGACCACATGTCGCGGGCCGCATAATGCGCTGACCAAATTGAGAAGGTTAACCCTCGGCTTGGCCGACGTTGCCCCAGGGCCCGGTGATCGCCAGCGTCACGCCGTCGCCCTGGATGTTGGTAAACAGCGTTGTGCCGTCGGGGCTGAAACAACTTCCCGCAAATTCGCTGCGACTTAGCGCGTTGTGAGCCAGCTTGTAGCAGCCCCCTTCCGGGGTGACGCCGATCAGGTCGTTCTTCTGGCCCGCGTCTTCGCTAAGCACGAGGTCGCCCCACGGCGCGACCGTGAGGTTGTCGCAGTTCTCGACCAGTTCGTGGTTGTTGGGTTCGAGGTAGAGTTCGAGGCGGCCGGGGAAGCGGGTTTCGTCGTCCTGCCCTTCGACCCGGCTGGGGACGTAGCGGAACACCTGGCCGTGCCGGGTGATGCCGCCGGTGGTGCAGGCAAAGAAGATGCTCTGCCGCCCCCACCACATGCCTTCGCCGCGGGCGAAGCGTGCCCCGCCGTTGGCAAACACTTGGTGCCGCAGATCGTCATCGGGCGAAGTCACGTTGTCCACGTCGATCCAGTCCACGTCCATCGGCTCGTGTAGCGGCGTGGCCTGGGGACTGAAGTCGTGAGCATCCATGATGGCGTGGGTGCCCATCGCGGAGTAGGCCGCCGCCCTCTCTTCGCTGATCTCGCGGAGCCAGTTGCGGGTGTCGTGGCTCGGCTGATCACAGATGACCATTGCCTGCAGCCGTCCGCCTTCCGCAAGCTGGCCCGCGACCTTCGGGATGAACCGGAAGAACGCACCGTCCTGCCGATCTTCGGTCATATAGACGATCCCCGTCGCCGGATCGACCGCGCAGGCTTCATGATTCATGCGGCCCATGTCGATCAGCGGGATCGGGTCGGCTGGCTGCACCTCGGCCCGGGCGGGGACCTCGAAGTTGTAGCCATGGTCTTTCTCGATCACGTCGCCGGCGCGTGTCATCGTCTCTTCACAGCTGATCCAGGAGCCCCAAGGCGTGGGCCCGCCGGCGCAGTTGCGCTCGGTCCCCAGCAGCGACATATAACGCGTGGAGACTTGGCCGGTCCGGGTGTTGTAGACGTGGGTGGTGCAGCCGCCCAGCCCCGGCTGTTTGCCCTTGCCGTAGTCGTAAATTTTGCTGCGATCGACCCTGTCCAGCCGCTCCAGCGACCAGCCGAAGGGACCCATCCGGTACTGCCGAGGATCGACCTCGTGGTTCACGATCAAAATAGTTTCTTCGGGCTTGCCGCCGGGAACCGCGAAGGCGGCGGACCCGTCGGCCTTGCCGGGAACATACAACCCATCGTCCATCTCCATCCCGATGTGAGCGACGATCGTGTAGGTGAACCCCGCGGGCAGGTCCAGCACCCCCTGCGGATCGGTGATGAGCGGGCCGTAACCCACCGCCCGGGTCGCCGTCCCCGCGCCCTGAGCGGCCGCCGCGCTGAACTTCGAGAGTCCGACAAACCCAGCGGAAACCGCCGCCGCCGACCGTAGCACATCACGTCGCGTTAATTTGGCCATGCCGGATCATAACCCCCTCCGCCGTGCCGCGAGGGTCTCTCACCAATCTTTTGCGCAAAGCCAATGCAACGCTCAAAATTCACGACCCAGACACCGCGGCGTATTCTGAATCGGCTCGAAATCAATCAATATTGCTTAGCGTTATTTTGTCAGGACCGGGCTTCGCTCGCACTGACGGTAAGGTCGGTTGTCCGCCCCGCGGCGATTCTCTCGATGCCGCTACCCAGTTCGCCGATCGGGTCGGGCGGCATGATCTCGACGACCTTTTGTCCCAGTTTCGCCTCGCCCGATCGGACGCGGGCCTCGAAGTCTTTGCAGTATTTCAGCAGCGCTTCCAAAATCTCGGCCTCCGGCACGGTCGCGACTTTTTGCCCTTGCACATAAATGATTCCGCGCTGCTTGCCCGCGAACACCGCGACGTCCGCCCCCTCGGCTTCGCCCGGGCCGTTGACGATGCAGCCCATGACCGCGACCTTGATCGGCAGTTCGATTTCGTCGGCCAGGGTCTTCCGTACGTCCTGCACCAGCGTGAACAGGTCCACCTCGATCCGGCCACAGGTCGGGCAAGCGATCAGGTCCACGCCCTTGCGCTCCCGCAGGCCGAGGCAATACAGCATCTCCAGTGCGTCTTCGACCTCGTACACCGGATCGTTGGCGTAGCTGATCCGTACGGTGTCGCCGATGCCCGCTGCCAAGAGGTGGCCTAGCGGGACGACGCTGCGGATCGTGCCGGTTTCTTTCGGTCCCGCGTGGGTCACCCCCAGGTGCAGCGGGTGGTCGAACCGCTTGCTGATCTCGGTGTAAGCATCGATGACCAGAGTCGGGTCCGGCGACTTGGCACTAATGGTCAGGTCGTAGAAGTCGTTGTCGTAGAAGATGTCGAGGTATTCTTCGAGCTTGGCGAGCATGATGGCCATGAAATGGCCGTGCCGGTGATCGGAGAACACGCCGCCGAGTTCTTTGAGTCGCTTCTGCTTGTCTTTGCGTTCGACGATCGAGCCTTCGTTGACCCCGACGCGGATGGGCAGGTTTTTTTCTTTGCAGGCGGCGATCACTTCCTGCACCTGTTTGCGGTCGCTGATGTTGCCGGGGTTCAGGCGGATTTTGTGCACCCCCGCCTCGACGGCTTCCAACGCCCGACCGAAGTGGAAGTGCACGTCCGCCACGATCGGCACGCGCACCTGCGGGATGATGTTGTGCAGGGCCGCGGTATCTTTCTTGCCCGGCACCGCCACCCGCACGATGTCGGCCCCCGCCGCCGCCAGGCGATTGATCTCGGTAACGCAGCGATCGACTTCGTAGGTATAGCCGGCGGTCATGGTCTGGACCGAGACCGGCGCGTCGCCGCCGATTTTCACGATGCCCACCCGCTCGTCGCCCACCGAAACCTGCCGGGTTTTTCGTCGCTGGATCATGCCCGAAGTATACGCCGCCCGCCTCCCGACGCCCGGCGTACCTGGTTGTGCCGCCGCGGTTATCATCGTGGATATGTCTGAGCCCACCCTCTATCCGCTCAAGTTCGCACCCATCTATAAAGACAAAGTGTGGGGCGGCCGCACTCTGCAGCAACTGGGCCGCGACCTGCCGGGCGATGCCGACACCGGCATCGGCGAGTCATGGGAACTCGTCGATCTGGCGACCACCTCCGCGTCCGGCGGCGGCGGCGGGGCGGAACGGTCCCTGGTAACCAACGGTCCGCTGGCGTGCAAATCCTTGGCCCAGCTCATTAAAACCTACGGCCGCGACCTGCTGGCGGACCTGCCCGCTCTCCGACGACGGCGGCTTCCCGCTGCTGCTGAAGTATCTCGATGCCCACGAAAACCTCTCGGTCCAGGTCCATCCCTCGCCCGAATACGCCGAGGCCCACGACGACGCCTTTCTCAAAAGCGAATCCTGGTACATCGTCTCGGCTCAGCCCGGCGCGGTGATCTACAAAGGTATCAAAGATGGCGTCACGCCCCAGCAACTGCGGGAGGCGATCGAGAAAAACACCGACGACGCGGTGGTGCCGCTGATGATCGAGGTTCCGGTCCGGGCCGGCGATTGCCACTATGTCCCGTCGGGCACCTGCCACGCGCTGGGCGCGGGCATCCTGGTGGCGGAGGTTCAGACGCCCAGCGACACCACCTACCGCGTCTACGACTGGGGCCGCACCGGCCGGGAGTTGCACGTGGATCAAGCTATCGAATGCATCCACTTCGGCCCGCCCGACATCAGCGAGTACGAACTGTTTGCCGACCTCTCGGCCAACGATGGCGCAGACCCAGCGGCTGGTGGCCTGCGAATTTTTCCGCATCGACAAAACCACCGCCTCCGCGGGGTTCGCCGACGAAATCGGCGAGGCCCAGCCCACGCTCTGGATGGTGCTCGAAGGCAAAGGAGAGCTCACCGGCCCGGACTTTGATCCCGTCGGGTTCGGGGCGGGAGACACGCTGCTGCTTCCGCCCCGCCGAGGCACCGATCAAATCCAGGTCGAGGTTTCCGCGGCCGCCCAGTGGCTGGAGATCAGCTTCCCCCAGGCCCAGTCCAGCCGACTGGCGTGAGGTAAAGAACTGCCGCCCGTGGCTGATCATGCACATCGACTGCGGCACCACAAGCGTCCCGAGGCCTTCAATCCTCGGGCAACACCCGCGTATAAAACCGTATCCAGGTGTCCCCAAAAAGATCGGCGATGGCGGCCTCGGCGTAATTGCGCCGGACCAGGACGTCCACGAGCCGATGGATATCCCGGTAGCGGTCAAACCCATCCGGGCAGGACTCGGCCCCAAACCCCCCGTCAGCGTCGGTACCCAGCGCGACATGACGGGTATCACCGGCCAACTGACAGATGTGGTCGATGTGATCCGCCAGATGCTCGAGAGTGACCGCATGCCGGGTGGGCCGCCAGGTGGGGCCTTCGATCAGGTCTTGCCGAATCATGGGGTTGGCCAGCACGACACCCAGTACGCCATCGCGATCGAGCACCGCCCGCATCATTTCGTCGCTGAGTTGCCGCTGGCTGTCGCAGATCGACCGACAATTGGCGTGACTCGAATACACCGGCCCGGGGTAGCGCTCGATCGCGTCCCAGAAGGTCCGGTCGCTGGTGTGGGTTAGATCCAGCGGCATCCCCGAGGGGCCGAAGCGCTGCATCTCCTTGAGCAATGCGATGCCCCGCGCGGTCACCGGGCCGTCGAGGTCCTTGTCGTTGGCCGGGTCGGCAGAGGGGTTGCCCGAGGCGTAGTGACCCTGTCCGAAATGCGTGAGGAACAAAGCCCGCAAACCTTGCTCATACCACTCGCCGAGTTGCCGCGGTTCGAGGATCGGGTCGGCACACTCCATCGTGATGATGAGTCCGACGGGCAGCGAAGCTCGCTCGCCGGGCGCGGCGGCCGACCACCGATCCCAGCAGGCCCGCAGCTCTCGACGCGTGCGGATGAGGTTCACCTCCCCCGCCGTTTCCAACGATCGGTAGTACGCCAAGTGCGCGTGCGCCATCGCGTGCACCATCCGCTGCGTTGGCCAATCGCCCCCGCCCACCGCCCCGGGCCGGCCCGGCAGGACCCACGGCTTGGCCCGGCCCAGCAGCGTCGTCACCGCCACCGCGACCCCCGCCTGCCGCAGTTCCGGCAGGCTCACCGTGCATTGCCCCCGCCCATCCTCGCACGCCGGTTCCGCCTCCCGCAGGCGCGTTTCCTCCACCGTCCACGTCGCTTCCCGTTCGTGAAACAACGCGTTGTAAGCGATGTCCAAGTGTCCTTCGAAAATCAGCATGAGGTCTCAATCCGTCCGGAGAAAGCAGGGGATCGACGGCGATTCATGCTTGACCGCCGTCCCGCAGATGTCGGTGCAAAAATTGGACCGCCAAATCGAACCACCCTTCCGCCATCGTGCCCTCCGCCAAACCCAGCCCGTGCGGACCGCTCTCGTAAATGTGCGATTCGGTCGCCACCCCGGCCGCCCGGCAGGCTTTGGCAAACCGCAGACTGTGGGCCACCGGCACCGGGCCGTCGTCCGCGGTGTGCCACAAGAACGTCGGCGGCGACCGCTCGTCCACATGCAGATGCGTGCTCATCAGCCGTTTCAATTCCGCGCTCGGGTCGGGGCCCAGCAACTGCTCCCGCGATCCCTGGTGGACCAGCGTTTCGCCCTGCAGGTCGATGACCGGGTAGCAAAGCACCGCCGCGTCGGGCTGACACGGCTTGTCTTGTGTTTCGGCAAACCGACGGCCGTGCACCAGCAAGCTCGACGCTAGGTGCCCACCCGCCGAAAACCCCAGCACCCCCGTGCGGACTTTTCCCGCACCGCCAAACCGCTCGCACATTTTCTGCAAGCCCAGAACGGCGTCCTGCACCATGGCAGGATGGCGGTGCCCCGCGTTTCCCAGACGGTACCGCAGCACCGCAGCATCGAAGCCCGCCTCCGCCAGTCGCTCCGCGACCGGCGCCCCCTCGTGCTCCGCCAAGTGTGCGTACCCCCCTCCGGGCAGCACCATCACGGCCCCCCGGGCGGCGGTCGTGAAACCCACCGCCTGCTGAGGACGTTCCGCGGGAAACCAGGTCAAGGTGACGTCTCCCGCCTCGATCTCCCGCAGTCGTGTGGTTTCGCGTGCCATCGCCGCATGATACCCCAGCCCGCGAACCCCTCCCGCCGAGAGGTAAGCTAGAATCTCGCGATGCCCGATTCGACCGATCCCCACGTCTCGCCTTCCCCCTCCTCCAGCGACCCCGGCTCCCCTTCGCCCACCGACGCGTCCTCCTCGTCGCCCCGCAAACGCCGCCGACGCAAACGCAAACGCAACGCCTCCTCGGATCACGCCGATCCATCTGCGGGACAGCCTTCCGCAACTCCCCGTGTTTCCGCCGATACCAAAGCCTCAAGTGACGCGGCCCCCAACCCCATTGCACCCTCAGATAGCGATCCTGCTTCCGTGCCGGACACTGCAACACCTCCGGCCGCTCCTTCAGCCCCTCCGTCCGCCGCGTCGCGGGGCTACAGCAACCGGCGCAATCAAGACGCCGACGCCCCGCCCCGCAAACCCCGCGGCGCTCCGCAGCCCCAAAGAATCCTCCTCCGGTTCCGATTCGCCACGCATATCCTCGGCGGATCGCGCCCCTTCCGCCTCCGCCAAGGGATCGTCGGCCGATCCCAAACCCGCCGCTTCGTCCCGGCACGCGGCCCCGTCCTCGGCCGCAAGCAACGCCGCCAAGACCCGCAAAAAACGCAAGCCCCGCACCAAGCAATGCGTGCATTGCTACACCCCCTGCACCACCATCCACCGCGTGCGGATCGACCACCGCCGCCAGTGGGTGTTTATCTGCGATATCTGCTGGCCCACCCGCTGCGTCGATAATCCCCACTACGAGTTCGGCGGCACCTGGGTCACCGGCCGCATCGTCAAACCCGAATCGCAACAACGCGACGAATGGCTCGCCCGGCAGAAGCAAAAGCCCCTGCCCCAGTCCTGAAGTCGGCGGTCAATGAGACGGAGCCTCGGTCGGCTGCTCGGCCAGCACTTCCTGCTTCTTGGCGTTGAGTTCCGCCGCCCGCTGCCGGGTCAGCTTCCGTTGATACCCCGACTGAATCACGTCGACCAGCACCAGCACCGCGATCGAAAAGTAGAAGGTGGCTTTACTCATCGCCACGACCTCGTAGCCAAACAGTTTGAGATGGGCCTCGTGCCCGCCTTCGCCCAGCAGCACGATGCCGACGATGAAGAGGATGAACAACCCCAGGACTTCGTACTTACGATTCTTGGTGATAAAGGCCGTGACCCAGTCCGCCAGCAGCAACATCGCCACCCCCGAGCCCACGATGGCGATCGCCAAGATCACAAAGACTTCCGTGATCGCCAGGGCCGACAGGATCGAATCGAAGGAAAAAATCAGGTTCATAAACACGATCAGCCCGATGACGTGGGCGGCGCTCTTGGTGGTTTTTTCCTTGGCTCCGTGATGCAAGTCATCGATCGCCAGCAGGTGGCGGATCTCTTTGATGGCGGTGTACATGATGAACCCGCCGCCGAGCAAAAACACGATGGTCGAAAAGTTAAACGCCCCCTCCACCACCCCCGGCACGTTGATCTCAAAAAAGGGTGCTTCGAGCCGTTTGATCAGCGAGATGATGACGAAGAGCAGAACAATCCGCAGCGCAATCGCGATCAGGATCCCGTAACGCCGCACCGCTTTCTGTTTGTCCGCGGGTGCCCGTTGGCTTTCGATCGAGATGTAGAGCAGATTATCGAAGCCCAGCACCGCCTGTAGAAACAGCAGCACGCCGAGGTTTATTAAGTTTTCGATCGTCAGCAATTCCATCATGGGGGTCTGATTCCTGCGTGAAGTCTGCCCCGGGAAAAAGTGAGGGACGGCTGTGAAAGTAGCAAATCTCGGGGCGGCATCGTGAACCCCGGCTGAAAAAGTGTTGACCGCCTTCACTCAATATGCCGTGGCCGGAAGTTTTTATATCCCGCAATCGGCGTAGGCGGTGGCCTCGGCGGGGAGCGCGTCGTCGCCGTCCACGCCCGGCCCGTCGGCGGCGTAGTACTCCTCCAACACCGTCCGCCAGTCGTCGGTGGACTTGACTTTGATGAAAGCCGACTTGATCGCCGCCGCGGCGGGGTGGTGGCGGGAAAACTTGATCCCGAATTTGCGCATCATCCGCGACGCCTGGCTTTCGCCGTGCAGGGAGACGCTGAGCTCGAAGTGTTCCAGCAGCACGTCGCGTTGCTGATGGATGGTCGGCGCCGCCGCCGCCCGGCCGAGCATCAACGCCCGGGCTTGCAGGAAGATCCACGGGTTGCCGATGCATCCTCGTGCAACGCTCACCCAGTCCACCCCGGTGTCCCGCAGCATCCGGAAGATGTCGGCCGCCGTCCAGATGTCGCCCGACCCGCCGAGGGTGAACGGAGGCAACGCGGCCGCATCACTGCCACCTCCACCCACCGCGTTTCGTCGCGCCGTTGGCAGGTCGCGCGGGTCCGAATGGCGTTGCGCCGCTCGCTCCCTAGCTTGTTTCGCCATGCCGGAGCGAAGGATGGCCAGCCGGTCCGTAATCTCCCGCAGCGCTTCCCATTTGCCCGGGCCGACGTATTTTTGCTGCACGGTTCGGCAGTGCACCGTGGCTCCGGCGTAACCCAGGTGCACCGCCGCATCGAAGACCCGCGCAAAATTCTCCTTCATCTGCGGCGAGTCGTCGTAGGCCCGCCGCAACTTGGTCGTCAACGGAAACCCCGTCGGCACCGCCGCCTTGACGGCCTGCAGTATCTCGACCGCCTCTTCCGGCACGCTCAACAGATGCCCGCCCCGGCACTTTTTCTTGATCTTTTTCACCGGGCAGGCCAGGTTCACATCGACCACGTCGTAGCCCAGTTCCACCAGGATCTTCGCCCCCGCCGCGATGTCGTCGGGATGGCTGCCCATCAGCTGTCCGCAGATCGGATGGTCCCCCGGGGGGATTTCGGCGTGCTGGAGGCCCTTGCCTCCGGCGATCAGGAATTGGTCCAGCATCGCCTCGGTGATGCAGTACGGACAGCCGTGCCGCCGCGCGACCATCCGCATCGCCGCGTCGGAATACCCCGCCAACCCCGCCTGGTAAAACGGCGCGTCGATCGCCACGCCGCCCAGCGAAAGCCCCGGGCGGATCGGGGCCGGCCCGCGAGCGAACGTTTGCGAGAAGTCATCGTCGGTCCGCCCGCCGACGATTGACGCCTGGATCGGCGGGGGGAAAGGTTTGCTCAAGGATCGCATCAGCGTCATTATAGAACGCATGCCGATGACCACCCTCTGCCCCCGAATCCTGCGGATCCGCCGCGTCGCGGGGACACAAAATGCTGCCCCTTCCCTCGTTTTGCTGCTGCTGACCATCGGCCATTTCGCCGGCTGCGCTCTGCCCCTGACCGTCAATCAGCAGCGCGAACGCGAACGCTACGCCACCCTCGAGTATCCCGCCTCCGCAGAATACGGCCCGGACCTGGACATCGTCGCGCAACGCGAAGGCAAACGCCTGATCCTCATCAACCGCACCGCTCGGCCGTACGTCGATCATCGGCTCTGGCTGAACCAACAATTCGTGCGCGACCTGCCGCGGATCATGATCGGCCCGGAAAACGTCTATGACCTCCGCCGCTGGACGAATCGCTACCGCGAGCCGTTCCCGGTCGGCAGTTTGCTGGCACCCGATGATGCCGAGCCCGTAGTTCTGGCCGAGCTGATCAATCTTGAAACCGGGTTGCGGCACCGCCTGCTGGTCTGGCCGGACGACTTAACGCGGTAGATCGTAAATTACTACAGGTCATCAGTAACCGCGTGGTTTACCACCGGCGTCTATCGCAATTTAAACTATTTTTATTCAGTACACGATTTACCTATTGACAAGGCGGACGTATTCGCGATCATAGATGAAACAGTTTCATGGTTCGATTCATTGTCTCGATTGATTTCTACCGCTGATTCTTACGCGGTGCTCGGAGGACCCCCCGCATGTCGAATGTTCGTTCCATTGCGAAAGAGGCTGGCGTCTCGATCACGACCGTTTCGCGGGTGCTCAACAACCATCCCCGAGTCAGTGCCGCGGCCCGCAGCAAGGTCCTCGCGGCCGCCAATCGCAGCGGTTACCAGCCGACGGTCGGTCGCAAATCGACGGTCAACATCGCGTTGATCTACACCGGGGACCTGGCGATCGGCTCGGCCTTCGATGCCGCGCTGATGGAAGGCATGACCCGGGCGATGGACGAGTTTGGCTACGACCTGATGGTGCTGGATTACCGACGCAGCCGGCAACTCGGCGAGACGTTTACCCAGATGTGCCTGCGAAAGGGCGTCCGCGGCGCGATCCTCCGATCGTCCACCAAGGCCCGTCGGCCGGCGATCGAGATTGCCGACGAAGGCTTCCCGGCGGTCGTGCTCGGCGACCGGTTTGATCATCCCTCGCTGAGTTTTGTCGGCTCCGAGTCGGTCACCGCCAGCAGCCAGGCGGTGCAGCACCTCATTGATCTGGGCCACCGCCACATCGGGATGGTGACCAACGTCGAGGACGACTGCGATCACCTGGACCGTCAGCGGGCGTTCTACGAAACGATGCACGCCGCGGGTCTGAAGCACGGCGAGTCCTGCGTGTATCGCAGCCCCGCCCACCGCGCGGCGGGGGAAGCGTTTATCAACCGGCTGGTGGCGATGCCCCAGCGCCCCACCGCGTTGTTTTTCGCCGATCCGATCCCCGGCCTCGCCGCCATCAGCCGGGCTCAGGAGTTGGGACTCTCGGTGCCCGGCGACCTGTCGATCGTGGGCTTTGACGACCACGAATGGCGGTACCTCGCGTTGCCCAAGATGACCGCGGTCTGTCAGGACGCCATCGCCCTGGGACGCTCGGCCTTCGAGGCGTTGCACCAGAAAATCGAATACCCCGCGCGGATCGCCCGCGTCCAAACCAAGCCCGCCTGGTTCGAGGTTCACGGCTCCACCGGTCCGCCGCGGCCGTCCGAAAGCGGGGGGCCCATCCGCTAATTATCACCCCCCCCCGCCAAGTCCTCCTGCCTCTTATTTACGGCGGCCCGATCAGGGTTACTTCAGGTTTTCGCAATCTGCGACACCGCCGCTCGCCTTGCCGTTTCTGAGGACGCTCGCCAAGCCTTTCTCGATTCCGTCATTTACCACGATTCCGTCTTAGACCTCGGGTGGTTTCGACGACCCGCTTCACTTTCATCTGACTCACAAACGTTGTGGGGAGACCCTCTTTTCTCAAAGGATTCTGATCATGAAATCGATTTCGCTAATCGCTCGTATCTCTGCCGTCGCGACCGTGGCCGTCGCCGTCGCGCTGCCCGCCGCCGCTCAGGTCGAATTGACCACCAACGGCGATTTTGAAACCGGCACCACCGCGGGCTGGACTCAATTCGTCGGGCCGCCCAATACTTTCCTCGCCACCCCCGATGCTTCTTCGGGCCTCTTCGGCGGGGTGATCAACAACATCACGCCCGGCTCGGGTCAGGTCGTTAAGCAGGCCAACATCGGCATCGGCACCGTCACCACGGGCCAAACCCTGGAGGTTTCTTTTGATGCCAAGGGTGAATTTGGCGTCGGCGGCGTGGCCTTTGCCGAGTTCTTTTCCGAGCTCTCGGGCGGCGGCACCTCCGCGAACCAGATCCTCAGCGGCGGCCCCCTGGCGTTGACCAGTGCGTATCAGGCCTTCGCGTTCACCGTGGTCACCGGCCCCGACGTGTCGGGCGGGGTGACGCTGCAGTTCAACGCCGCCACCGGGGCGGTCACCGGCAGCACCGCGCAGCTGTTCATCGACAACGTCTCGGTCCGCACCATCCCCGAGCCCGCGTCGATGGCGCTGCTGGGTCTGGGTGGGCTGATGCTCGCCACCCGTCGCGGCCGCCGCGTCGCCTGATGCTTCAAACTTCCAACCACCGAGGGGTCGCCTGACCGCGGCCCCCCGGCTTCAGTTTCAGTAATCGGTCTTTTTCACTTTCTGAGTTTCACCTTGCCCCCCCCCGCCCCCCGCCCCCCCGGTGCCCACCGCGCCCCTTGGAGTCCGCCATGTCTATCCGATATCACTCTCGTTCTGCCTTCACCCTCATCGAACTGCTGGTGGTCATCTCCATCATCGCCCTGCTCATCGGCATCCTCCTGCCGGCGTTGGGCTCGGCCCGCCGTACCGCCCGGCAATTGGCCAACAACACGCAGCTGCGCGGTATCCACCAGGGCATGGTCACCTTCGCGCAGTCCAACAAATCCGGGGGTAAGGATGGGTTTTTCCCGGGCATCGATCCGGACGGCACCTTTCACAACGGGGCCCAGCCGCCCGGCAACTACGTCGGCACGCCCAGCCTCCCGGGCAACACGATCGCGCTGATGCTCAACGACAACCTATTCCCCCCCGAGTATTGCAATAACCCCGCTGACGCCGCGGTCAATCCGGTGGACATCACGGTGAACGCCGCCATCGGTGCCGACAACTTTTCCTACGGGATGCTAGAACTTAACAACGCCGACCCCAACCCGAATGCCGGCGACAAAAAGCCCGACCGAGCCCGCGCCCTCGAATGGACCGAAACCCTCAACAGCTCGGCGGTCATGATGTCGGACCTCAACACCGGCTCGGATGAACTGGTCGGCGGAAACGTCAGCTCGGTCTGGACCGAGGACGAGTCGGGCGATTGGCGCGGCGGGATCACCCGCAACGACAATTCAACCTCCTTTGAAACCAGTCCCATCGTCCAACAAACCCGCTACGGAAACAACATCGCCAATACCGCGGACAACCTTTTTGCCGAAGACGGCACGGGCACCGCCGATGCCGATGCCGCCATGGTGATCAACGCCTGGGGTCAATACACCAATCAGCGATGACTGCCCCCCCCCCAACCGGGTCAGCGCCTGGCTTCCTCCAGACCTTCCCGCGTGCCATGAAGTCTGCCTCTGGACCGAAGCGTTTACGCCTTACCACCTGAACCGAGTGATCGAAAGCTCTGGCCGCGCCGCCTTCATTTCAGATCGATTTCCTATCCCCTGTTCGCTCCCGGAGAACCGCTCATGCCGCCCCGATGCCGCACCTGCATTCAGACTTCTGCACCGCCCGACTTCGGGCTCCGCCTCCGCGCACGGCTTCACCCTGATCGAACTGCTGGTGGTCATCTCCATCATCGCCCTGCTCATCGGCATCCTCCTGCCGGCGTTGGGCAGTGCCCGCGGTGCGGCGCGGGACCTGGCTTGCCTATCTAACTTGCGTCAAGTCGGCATCGGCATCTATGTTTATGCGTCCGAACACAAAGAAACGCTGCCCCCCTGCTTCTACAGCGACTTCGGCAATGCCGACACCAAGACCGACCTGGCGGTCCTCCTGGCGAGCTACATCAACGGCAGCAGCGCCCGGGACTACGGCAGCGGCGGGCGCGACGTGGACGCCGGCTTTTACCAATGCCCGGGGGCCCTGGTGGATGCCGGCCGGCTGCACTACGGCGCGAATCTCATGTTCTTTCCCTTCCTGATCAACGGCGCCTATGCGGGCGGCATGCCGCCTTATCGCCTCTCGGAAATGAAGCGGCCCACCGAGGTGCTCTGGATCGCCGACGGGATGCAACAAACCCCCGCCACCCCCGATATCGGCAACGGCGATTCCTACGCCGGGCTGGACCGGCTGGACAACTACGGCGCCAACGATTCCGCCGACTATTACAACTCCGCGGCCGTGGACAACCTCGATCCCATCGACGAGGGCCCCAACTTCGACGGCAACCTTCCCGCCGGGGACCTCCGCTGGCGTCACGGCGCCGGGGGCAAAGAAAACAATAGCCAAGGCGGTGCCACCAACATCCTCTTCGGCGACGGCCACGCCGCCAGCAACTTGTACGGCACGGTGCTAAAGAAAAACGTTCGCGCCGACCGCTGATCCACTCCCTCTGGGTCAAGTCCCCCCGCTGTCCCTGACCAAGGCACTCCGCCGAAACATCCGCCGACTCTGCGGCACGAGAATCCCCATGATCCATTCAATGACACAATCCTTTTTTTCTTTCATGGCGGCTTTCTTGCTGCTCGCGGTCACCGCTCACGGCCAGCCCGTCCACGTCGAAGTGGTCGCGCAGGGCGACGGCTGGCAGCTGCTTCGAGACGGGCAGCCATACCGGATCAAGGGTGCCGGCGGCGACGGGGACAAGCAGATGTTGGCCGACGCGGGGGGCAACTCGTTTCGGACCTGGGGCGTCGATCAGCTCACCAAGGAAATGCTGGACGAGGCCCACCGCCTCGACCTCACGGTGGCGGTGGGCATCTGGCTGGGCCACGCCCGGCACGGGTTTGACTACGGCGACCCCGCGCAGGTGCAGGCGCAATTCGATGCCGCCCAGGCGGCGGTGCAGAAGTACAAGGACCATCCGGCCGTGCTGCTCTGGGGCGTGGGCAACGAGATGGAAGAGTACGGCGCGACCACCGACCCGCGGGTGTGGAAGGCCGTTAACGACATCGCCGAGATGATTCAGCAACGGGACCCGCACCACCCCACCATGACCGTGATCGCGGAGATCGGCGGCGACAAGCTGCCGTCGATCCGGCAGTATTGCCCGGCCATCGACATCGTGGGGATCAACACCTACGGCGGCGTCGCGTCGATCCCGCAGCGCTACGGCCAAGCGGAGATCGACAAGCCCTACCTTGTCGCCGAATTCGGCCCCGCAGGAACCTGGGAGGTCGGCCGCAACGCCTGGAACGTCCCCGAAGAACTCACCAGCACGCAGAAAGCGGTGGTCTACCAAAACGCCTATCAAGCCCTGGCCGCCGACCCGAACTGCCTGGGTTCTTACGTCTTTACCTGGGGGTGGAAGCAGGAGGCCACCGCGACATGGTTCGGCATGTTTCTGCCCGACGGTTCGCGTACCGCAGCGATCGACGCGATGACCCAGGCCTGGAGCGGCCAGCCCCCCGCCGACCGCAGCCCGATCATCGAATCGCTGTCGCTCGACGGCGAACCCATCGTCGAGAGCGGCGGCAGCATCACCGCCACCCTCGAAGCCTCGGACCCCGAAGGCAAGCCGTTGCAAGTCCGCTGGGTGCTGTTTGAGGAGATGGAGGAGTTCGAAAGTGCGGGCGATTTCCGCCCCACCCCCCCGACTTTCCCGGCCGCCATCGTCAAGGCCAACGCCGAGTCCGCCCGATTGGTGATGCCCCCGAAACCCGGAAACTACCGGTTGTTTGCCTTCGTCAACGACGGGCAGGGCAACGGCGCGATGGCCAATGTCCCCCTCCGTGTCGAAGGTGAGGCGCCGTCCGAGGCCCGCGGGATGGCGACGTCGCTGCCCCTGACGCTATACGCCGAAGCGGGTGATCCGACGCCCTACGTCCCCTCGGGCTACATGGGCAACGGCGGCGCGGTGCAGATGGACGAAGGCTCGCAGAACAATCCGCACCAAGGCGAAACCTGTCTCCGTGTGACCTACGCCCAGGGCGACGCGTGGGCCGGCGTGGCCTGGCAGCATCCGGCCAACGACTGGGGCGATCTCGACGGCGGGTTCGACCTCACCGGCACGGCGGCGCTGACCTTCTGGGCCCGCGGCGAAGTCGGCGGCGAGGCGGTCAAGTTCGGCGCCGGTTTGCTTGGCCGAGAGATGCCGTTTTACGATACCGCCAAGGCCGAGATCCCCGTCACCCTCACCCCCCAGTGGCAGCAGTACCGCGTCCCGCTGAAGGGAAAAAACCTGGGCCGAATCAAGTCGGGCTTCTACTGGACCCTCGCCGGTCAGGGCCAGCCGGTGACGTTTTATCTCGACGATGTGCGGTACGAAAAGTAATCTGACCGCGTCGAGTCATGTGCCTCGCCCGGGTCGATCAGGCTTCCGCCGAGGCCGGTCGTGGAATACTTTATTTTAAAGTGGGGCGGGCATCTTGCCCGCTATCGGCCGAAGGGCTGAAACCCTCGCCCCTTCGGGCGACGCCCGAACGGCGCGCTGGAAGCCCGCCCCACTTTGAGGTATTCCACTACCCCGGCGTCCGTCGCCTCGATCACCTTCTTCAATCGATTAAACTGGCCGAGGCCGCGGCATGACCCGCGGCCTCGTTCCACGTTCCACCCGCCCCCCCTCAAGGTGATCCCCATGACCGCCCTCCCCCCCCCCCCTCCCCCGGTTCTTCTTCTCCCGCGGCTCCTGCCGGGTCTACCCGTGCCGACTCCTTGGCGGACCCATCGATCTTCGAGCTTTCTGCGGCCGAGTTGTACGACCGCTTTCTCAAATTCCGCTGCAAGGCGTCGGGGCTGAACCTCACATTGGACATCAGCCGGATGCCTTTCGGCCCGTCTTATCTCAAGGACATGGAGCCGCGGATGCAGCGGGCTTACGCCGCGATGCAAGAACTCGAAGACGGCGCGATCGCCAACCCCGACGAGGACCGCATGGTGGGCCACTACTGGCTCCGCGCCCCGGGGCTCGCTCCCGAGCCGGAGCTGACCAAGGCGATCCACGACACGGTCGAAGACATCAAGCAGTTTGCCGACGGCATCCACGGCAAGCAGATCCTCTCCCCGGCGGGTCAGAAATTTACCGACGTGCTGTCGATCGGCATCGGCGGCAGCGCCCTGGGTCCGCAGTTTTTGTCCGACGCCCTGGGCAGCATCACCCGCAAAGACAAGATGAAGATCCACTTCATCGACAACACCGACATCGACGGCATCCGCCGGACCCTCAACGCCCTGGGCGCGAAACTCAAGTCCACGCTCGTGCTGGTCATCTCCAAGTCCGGCGGCACGCCCGAACCCCGCAACGGAATGATCGAGGCCAAGGCCTTTTTCGCCGACAAGGGCCACGACTTTGCTAAGCATGCCGTGGCCATCACCGGGCAGGGCAGCAAGCTCGATCAGATCGCCCAGAGCGAAGGCTGGATCAAACGCTTTCCCATGTGGGACTGGGTCGGCGGCCGCACCTCGGTCATGGCCACCGTCGGCCTCGTGCCCCTCGCGCTGCAGGGCATCAAGATCGATGACTTCCTCGCGGGGGCCAAAAAAATGGATGAAATCACCCGCGGCACCACCACCAAGAAAAACCCCGCCGCCCTGCTGGCGCTGATGTGGTATCTCGCCACCAACGGCCGGGGCGATAAGGACATGGTCGTCCTGCCTTATAAAGACCGCTTGCTCTTATTCTCCCGCTACCTCCAGCAACTGGTCATGGAGTCGTTGGGCAAAGAGGAGGACCTCGACGGCAAGGTCGTTCATCAGGGCATTGCCGTCTACGGCAACAAGGGTTCGACCGACCAGCACGCCTACGTTCAGCAGCTGCGTGACGGAGTCAACAACTTCTTCGCTACGTTCATCGTCGGCCTGCAGGATTCGCTGACGCCCGGCAAGAACCGCATCCTCGTCGAAGGGTCTGAAGAAGCGGCGGGTGTCACCGCCGGCGACTATCTCAACGGTTTTTATCAAGGCACGCGAACCGCGCTGTTCGAAAACGGCCGGGGCAGCCTGACGATCACCTGCGACAAGATCGACGCGAAGACCGTCGGGGCATTGATCGCCCTTTATGAACGGGCGGTGGGCCTTTACGCCACGCTGATTAACGTAAATGCCTACCACCAGCCTGGCGTCGAAGCCGGCAAGAAAGCCGCCGCCATGGTGCTGGACCTGCAGGCCAAACTGCTTGAGGTTCTCAGCGATGAGCCCGCTTCCCCCGCCCAGCTGGCCGAGAAAATCGGGCAACCCGAAGCCGCCGAAACCGTTCATCACCTCGTCGAGCATCTGGCCGCCAACAAGCGGGCGAACCGTAAGGGAAGCAACTTCACCCGGGCCTGAGCCCCCCGGGTCGGTGCGTTACTCCTAATCACGGCGATTGCCACCCTGCCCGACGATTCAATCCAGAATCGCCTGCAGGGCGGCCCGGTCGAGTTGCTCGTTACAGATGACCACCACGACGGGATCGTTGAGGTACTTCACGGCCGCGGCGAGGATATCCGCCGCGGTCAACGACTGGACTTTTTCAAGGAACGCCGAGCCGTCGAGGTCGTCGACGCCGTAGAGCAGGTCGAGGGCCTGGCCTGTGGCGAGGTCGTCGTTGGATTGCCGACCGAAAAACTCGTTAGTCAGGACCTTGGCCTTGGCCCGGGCCAGGGTCGCGTCGTCGATCAATTCGGATTGCGCCCGCTTCGCGACGCCGATGGTTCTCTCCAGCGCGTCATCGACGGTGTCGGGCTGGGTGTTAAAAAGCATGGCGAAGTACCCCGGGACGAGTCCGACCGACGCCCCGGCACTGCTGGCGTAAACCAGCCCCGGCCCCCGGCCGCGCAGCTCCTGCTGCAACCAGCCGGCGGGGAAGTCGCCGATCACCCGGCTGAGCACCTGCACCGCCGCGTAGTCTTCGCTGTCGCGGGTGATCCCCGGGCCGTAGCCCACCTGCACCGCCGCCACGGGCTTGGCGGTTTGCACGATCGTCAGCCCCGCCGCGGGCGGTTGGGGCTGAGGGAGTTGCAACGTCCCGCCGCCGCTCCCGGACATCTCACCAAAAAGGGCTTGGGCCTGGGCGAAGACCTCCGTGGGATCGATATCGCCCACGACCGCGAGCACCGACTCGGCGGCGTTGATCCGCGTCTCGTGAAACGCCCGCAGGTCCTCGGTGGTGAGTGAGGCGATCACGTCCTTTTGTCCGAGGGTGAGCTGGGACCACGGGTGGTCGCCGTAGTAAGCCGCGCGGAATTCGCTGCGCAGTTCGCCGGACCACGAATCGGTGGCCCGCTCGATCGAGGCGATCAGCCGTGGCCGGAGCTTGTCCCACTCATCCTCGGCAAACGCGGGCTGAAGCACGACTTCCGCCATGATGGCCATCACCGCGGGCCAATCCTCGGTCAGGGCCGAGGCGTTGACAAAGCCGGTGTTGTTCCCGCTGCCGGTGGTCAAGCCCGCCCCGAGGTCCTCGACATCGGCCGCCAGTTCCGCCGCCGACCGTTGCTGGGTGCCGCGCTGAAGCATGGTGTACATCGCGTTGGACACGCCCTCCCGCCCGGGCTCATCGGCCAGCAGCCCGCCCTTGGTATACAGCTGCATCGCCACCGCCGGCACGACTGTGGACCGCTGGGCAATCACCGTCAACCCGTTGTCCAGCGTGCGCACCACCGGCGCGTCGACCGCGATCGCCTTCACCTGATCGCCGGCTTTTTGCAGGTTGGCTTTGAGTTGAGAAATCAGGCGGTAGTTGTCCAGGTCGGTGGCCGTCCGGGGCCCGGGCGTCACGTTGCGGCTTTCGGGCAAGCGGGACTGGTATTCGATTTCCTGCGCTTGGTCCGCGGCGCTGAGCTGGGCGGTCGATCCGCGTTCGGGATCGATGATGGACCGGGCCGCCGCCTGAATCTGCGTGGCGGTGACGTTCTGAATCGCCGCGGCGTAGCGGGGCAGGTAATCCGGGTCGCCGGCGGAAATGATGTTGCTGGCCATGGAGCTCGCCAAGCCCTGGGCGGATTGACCGGACTTGAGCACCCGCGCCAGGGTCTGCCGCTTCACCCGTGCCAGCTCGTCGGGGCTGACCGTGTGGTTGCGGAGCGTTTCGATCTGTCCGGTCACCGCGGAACGCACGGCGTCGGCGGCCCCGGGTTCGGTGAGTTCGTAGTCCAATCCGAAAAAGCCTTCGCCCCAGTGCGACGAGTAATTGAAGGCGTCGATGGAGGTCACCAGCTGCCGGTTGTCGCGCAATTCGCGAACCAGCCGCGACGACTCGCCGCCGCCGAGGATCCCCGCCAGCAGGTCTAGGGCGTAGTCGTGTTCGCTACCAAGCTTGACGCCCGGCCACAGCAGCCGCACCCGCGGCCGACTCACCGAGGCCACCCCTTCCACCACCACCGGCGGCGCGGCGTTGTCCAGCTTCGGGAACTCCACTGTCGGCAACTCACCCGTCGGCAAGCCGCCCCACAAGTGGGTCAACTGATCGATCACCGCGGCCGGCTGGATATCGCCCACCACGACGAAAACCATGTTGTTGGGCACATACATCCGTTTATAAAAATCGTAAATCTGGTCTCGGCTGACTTCGAGAAATTCGTCGAGGTAGCCGATCGTCGGGTGCGCTCCGGGGTGGTCCGGGGCCGAGGCATAGCGGGCCTGCTGGGTCAGCTTCCAGTGGATGCGGTTGGGGTCGCCCTGCCCCATCGAAAACTCGCGTTGGATCACGTCGCGTTCACGCTCGTATTCCGTCTGATTGATGACGCTGTTCTGCATCCAGTCGGAGACGAGATCGATCGCGGTGGCGGTGTGCGGCGCGGTGGTGTTGATGTAATAACGGACGGTGTCGAGGCTGGTGGCCGCGTTGGTCTGGGCACCGATTTCGCCGAGGGTTTGGGTGGAGACGGCCTCGGGTCGTTTGGAAGTCGTGCCGCCGGAGATCAGGTGTTCGAGGAAGTGCGAGAGCCCGGCCCCGGCAAATTCCTGCTCATAAAGCGAGCCGGTCTTGATCCAAGCCTGCACCGACACCACCGGGGCGGTGGGGACGGACTGGGCAACCAGGATCATCCGGTTGGGCAGCTGGACCACGATCCGGTCGTCACGCTGCTGGAGGAGGGTCGATGATTCGACGAGCGCTTGGGGTGGGGCCTGCTCGGTCGGCGTCGCGGTTTGTTCCTGGCCGACGATGGGGTCTGTGCTGTGCAAACTGGGATTCTCCTGAGATTGACACGCGGTGAGGCCCGCCAGTCCCAGCGCAATTCCGACGGCGATGTTGTGGGTGGGTTTCCGCATGGCAGCTCCTGATGCTTTGCTTAATGGGGGCGAGGAAGTCGAATGCAAAATATAGGTCAAACCGCACGGCTCGGTTATAGGTTGGCCATTTGCGAATCTCAGGCTCACGATGCGCGATGTAAGCAACCCCTCCCCGACCGTTGATCTGCTTTCTTCCCGGCGTCGCCGAATTGTCCCTGCCTAAGATTCGTTATGGTCAATGATCGCCTTCGTCCACCATTACCCAGTCGCCTGCCACTGTTTGCCGTGGCAACGTTGCTGACGGTTTCCTTTCCCGCGTGGGCCGACGAAAGCTCGGTAGAGGCGGGGGCCTCTACGGCCTCGACGGCAAAACAAACCGACGATCAGGCTTCGCCTCCCCGGACCTCCGAGATGCCCCCCATCGTGATCGAAGCGTCCCTCCCCGCGGGGTTCCCCGAGCCCGGCCCCGCCGGCCCGGTGCTCCGCAAATCCTATCCCGCCTACCGTGCCGCCCGGGCGAACGGCGCGGACTCTTTCGGCCAGCTCTTTCGCCACATCCAGCGACACGACATCGCCATGACCGCCCCGGTCGAAATGACGCTCTCTTCACCTGCGGCCGACGATGCCGAGGGTCAGGCCTCCCAGGAAGGCGACGCACCGAACGAATCTGCACTCCCCCAGCGTCTCGACATGGCCTTCCTCTACGCCGATCCCGAAAACGGCACGCTCGGCCCCGACCAACGCGTCACGGTGGTCGATCTCCCCGCCCTCGAAGTGCTCAGCGTCGGTTTCTTCGGCAACGCCGACCGTCCGCAAATTGATCAGGCCCTTAAAAAACTCCAACTCAGCCTGCCCGATCACCCGGACTGGCAGGTGGCTGGCCCCCCGCGTCTGCTGGGTTACAACAGCCCGATGATCCCCGAGCACCGCCGATATCACGAAGTGCAGCTGCCCGTCCGCCGGGTGCAACCCCCCGCCAACCCCGACGCGGAGCCCCCGTCGCACGCTTCCGATGATGAAACGGCCGCGGCTCCGTCGTCGGCCCAATGACCGAGCTTGGCCTTGCGTCTCACCGTCGAAAGTCGATGCCCCCCCGGACCCGCCTGTCGCTCCTAGACGTTGACAGCCTCGGCATCGCTACCGACAATGCCGCGTTCGCCGCCACCGTAGCTCAGTTGGCAGAGCAGATCTTTCGTAAAGATCAGGTCGCTGGTTCGAATCCAGTCGGTGGCTTTTTGGGGAAGGGGCTGAGGGGTTAAGGGGCTGAGGGGCTGAGTGAAGAAGCCATACCCCGTGGGGCTCTTTCACCTAACCCCTCAGCTCCTTCGCCCATCATGCCACGTTAGCTCAGTTGGTAGAGCAGCGGTTTTGTAAACCGCAGGTCGTCGGTTCGAGCCCGACACGTGGCTTTTCTTTAGGTTCGGCGGTCCGCGGGGTAGGATTGATGAGGGGGGCTAGGGGGGGGCGTATGAAACTTATTTTGCTCGTTCTGCCACTTGCCGGATTGCCTGGGTCATCGCGACCGGGTCGATCTCGTGGACATTGCGGGGTTGGCCGATGCCGTCGAGCATCGTGACGGTGAGTTGGCCGCCGAGGTGTTGGCGGAATTCTTCCAATCCCTGGAGCAGCGTTTCGCATTGCTGCAGCAGCGGATGAGACAGCGTCAGCCCCAGGTCTTCCAGGCAACCGCACACCCGCTCGGCCTCGCTTTCCGCCAGCTGATGCGTCATGGCCGAATAGACGCAATCGATCGCCACGCCGATCGCGACCGCCTCGCCGTGACTCAGGCGATGGTGGGTCATCGACTCGAGCTTGTGCGCCGACCAGTGTCCGAAATCCAACGGCCGCGCTTGCTGAGTTTCAAAAGGGTCCCCCCCGAGGGTGATATGGTCCAGATGCAACCGCGCCGATCGTTCGATGGCCCGTTGCGAAAAGCCGGGTTCTCGGTTCGCCAGTGCTTCTGCCAGGCTGGCAAGTTCGTCGAAATAGGCCGGGTCTTTCACCACCGCCACCTTGACGGCCTCCGAAAACCCCGCCCTAAACTCGCGATCCGGCAGCGTAGTCAGCAACCGCTGGTCGTTGATCACCGCCCACGGCACGCCGAAGGTGCCCTGCCAGTTCTTTTTCCCGTAGCGGTTCACCGCGTTCTTGACCCCGATCCCGCTGTCCGCCTGGCTCAAGGTCGTGGTGGGCAGCCGGATCAACCGCACCCCCCGGTGGGCCTGCGCGGCCGCCAGCCCCACCGCGTCCAGCACTGCCCCACCGCCGATGACCATCAGATAACTCTGGCGATCCAGTCCGCTTTGGTCAATCGCGTCCAGCACCTGATCGACCACCCGGTCGGAGTTTTTACAGGCTTCTCCCCCCTCCACCCGCAACACCGGCCCCGCATTTTCCAACCGGTCCGCAAAACGCCCGGGCAATGCTTCAACCCGCGTGACCACGTCCGCGGCGGCGTCCATCAGCCCGCCGTCGATCACCGTCAGCAAGCGGGCACGCCCCTCGGCGGGCATCAAGCCGACCAGCTCTTCCGCCTGCCCGCCGAGGATGTCGTCGGCAAAGCGCAGCCGGTAGGTGTAGTCCACCCGAAACTCTCGGTCGCAGCGGCGAATCATGGTTACCTTGTTTCCTAATCCGTCAACCCACCACCCCGCCACCCCGCCGCCGGGTTGACGTTAAATTGCCCGGCCCAAGCCCTTCCGCAAAGACGACATGATAGCCCGCCGCCTGATCGACGAGCTCGCCCGATTCTGGCCCGTAACTGGTACCCCGCAACCCCTGCCGACCGTTTTATATGTCCCAGACCGTCACCGTCCACGTTATCCTCAACGCCCACCTCGACCCGGTCTGGCTCTGGCCCTGGACGGCCGGGGTCGACTCGGCGATTGCGACCTGCCGCAGCGCCTGCGACCTGCTGGACCGCCACCCCGAGCTCGTGTTCAACCGCGGCGAAGCGTGGGTCTACGACATCGTCGAGCGTCTCGAGCCGGCGTTGTTTGCTCGTATCCGCGCGCACGTGTCGGCGGGTCGCTGGCATCTCGTGGGCGGCTGGTGGATTCAGCCCGACTGCAATTTGCCCAGCGGGTTTGCGATGGAGCGACAGATCCGGCTGGGCCAGGATTACTTTCTCGATCGCTTCGGCATCTTCCCGACCGAGGCGTACAATGTCGATTCGTTCGGCCACGCCGCGGCCCTCCCGACGCTGCTGCGCCGTCACGGCCAGCACCGCTACGTCTTCATGCGGCCCCAGGAACACGAGAAAACCCTGCCCGCCCGGCTGTTTTCCTGGTCCGAGACGCCGGACTCCCCCGCCGTCACCGCGTTCCGCATCCCCTCGGCCTACCGCACCGTCAAGCACCACGACGCCTTTTTGCGTCAGCACGTCGCCGCCTCGCTGGAGCACCTGACCGATGGGGTGCCGCACACGATGTCGTTCATGGGCGTCGGCGATCACGGCGGCGGGCCGACCGAAACCCTGATCGAATGGATCCAAGCCAACCGGGACACCATCGCGGGTGCCCGGCTGGAAATTTCGACGCCCGCCCGTTTTTTTGCCGCCGCCGAGTCCTGCATCACCGAAGATAACCCTCTGCCGAGGGTCACCGGAGAACTCCAGCACCACGCCGTGGGCTGCTATTGCGCGTATCGCCGCGTGAAGTCGGACCTGCGGCGGGCCGAGCACCTCACCCGGCAGGCCGAGGCGGCGACATCGTTTAACAAGGTCGAGGCCGCCTGGCGGGATGTCTGTTTCCACCAGTTCCACGACACGCTCGGCGGGACTTGCACCGAGTCGGCCTACACCGCGGTACACGACCAACTGGGCCGGGCGTGCGCGACGGCAGAAGAGCTCATCCATTTTGAAATGCGTCGTCAAACGCAGGCCCTGCCGGACGATCCGCGGCAACGGCTGGTCTGGTTCAACGCGTCGGACCATGCTTTCGACGACTGGGTTGAGGTCGAGCCCTGGCTGGAATTCCAGCGGTGGCAACCGTCGTGGCGTCTGGTTGATCGCGCCGGGGCCGCGGTGCCGCATCAGGTGATGGACACCGAGTCGCGGGGCCTGCCGTTGACGCGATTGCTTTTGCCCCTCGAACTCGGGCCGAACCAACTCGGAGAGCTGATGCTCGAAGAAGACCCGGCCGACAATCCGCTGGCCCCGGCACCAACGTCGCCGTTTGAAGTCACCGCATCTATGATGTCGGAGAGCACGCAGGGTTTGGCGTGCGAAGCCTTGCCGTGCGACCACGGCCACCAAATACAGTTCGCCCGCGGCGGACTGAACCTCCGCCTCGAAAGCTTCGACGACCCCACCGACACCTGGTCCCACGGCATCGACCGCTACCCCGACACGCCCATCGCCCGGGTGTCGTGGGGATCGCCCCGGTGGGTAGACGACGGCCCGCTGATGGCGTCGATGATCCAGTCCGGCACGATCGAAGGCTGCCGCTGCGAATCCGAATGGCGGCTTTACCACAATGCGGGGTTTGTCGAGTGGCGGCTGCGGGTGGACTGGACCGCCCAGCTTCGGGTGTTGAAGCTGACGCTGCGGGGTAGCGAGGAGCAGGCTCGATTTGACGACCGGATCGACGGCGTGATGGGGGCCGGGCCGCTGCCGACAGGATTGGCCCGGCCGATGAACGGCGTCGAAGTCCCGATCCAGGATTTCACCCGTTGGCAGGTCCAGTCCCACGACGACGCCGCGCCCGTTCAAATGGGTGTGGTGTGTCCCGACGTGTACGCACTCGATGCCGACCTGCAGCGTATACGGTTCACCCTGCTGCGCAGTCCCTGGTTTGCCGATCACGAAGACAAGGATCGCCAAACCCCGCCGATCCGGCCCCGGGCAACCGACCGGGGGCTGCATACTTTCAAGTTCCGCTTTTACGGCAACGACGCGGTCAGTGACGCACCGTTGGCCGCGACGGCGACCATGCTGCAACGCCCCCCCGCATTTGCCGACATCACCCGCGGCATGAAGCACTGGCCCCGGGAAATGCTGCAGTGACGCCCCCGCGTCATCCGCCAGGCTGATTCGAGCTGACCCACTTCAACGGTAGCGGTCTGAAATCAAGCTCTCTGGAAACAACGGAGACTAGCGACTTGGTGAAAAGCCACTTTAATTTGCCATCCCCCCCCCTCACCCCCCCACCCGGCCAACTACCCTCCCTTGGAGGAGGGGAGTTGTAATACGCCGAACCTGAAGTTGGTCTGCCGCAAACGAAAATCAGCGGTGGAATTAGAGAGGGGGGGCAAGCTTGCCGGAGGCTTGGGCGGCGGCAAAAATGGTTTTGCGGTTCTGTTGACTTTGCCGGGCGGCCCGGTCGATGGCGGGCGGATCGAACTGCGCGAGGAGTTCGTTTCGCATCGATTCGATGGTGGATTGGTGCGGCGGATCGTCGATGCGGTTGGTGAGTTCGCCGGGATCGTCGGCGAGATCGAAGAAGCATTCGTCGTGGCCGTGGATGTGGATCAGTTTGTATTGATCGCGGATCGCGAGGAAGCACGGGGCGTGGACGCCTTCGCCGTGGTACTCACAGAATTGCGTTTTGGAGGGAAGCGTTTCGCCCGTTTGCATGGCCCCCGCTAGGCTCCGGCCCGGGACGCCCGGGACGGCAGGGGTCGAAGCCAATTCCGCGAACGTCGGGAGCATATCGATCAGCGAAACCGGCGTGTCGATCCGCGAACCGGCGGCACGCGGCGCGGCCCCCGGGAGCCGGGCGATCAGCGGGACGCGGACGGCGGGCTCGTAGAAGTAGCGTTTCTGGATCATGCCCCGCTGGCCCATCATGTCGCCGTGGTCGCTGGTGAACACCACCGCGGTGGAATCCGCCAGCCCGCAAACTTCCAGCCGCTCCAGGAGTTCACCCACCCGTTGATCGAGGTCCAGCACCATGCCGTAGAACGTCTCGTAGAGCCAGCGCAGATTCTCCGGGGTCTGCAACTGCTCGGCGATCTCCGGGACGTGATGAAAATCGTTGAGCCAACGATCCATGATGCACGCCGGGTCCCGCACGTCGGTGGGGAGATCAAGCGAGGCCTGCGCAAATCGCTCACGGAACCGCTCGGGGATCCAGAACGGATTGTGCGGGGCGTGGTACGAAGCACACGCAAAGAACGGCGCGTCTTGCCCCCGCCGCTTGTCGAGATAGGTCAACGCCTCGGCGTGGATTTGCTCGTCACGGTCATAATGCAGCGGGAAGAAATCCCAGTTGGGTCGTTGAACGTAGCTGGGACCCATCCAATTCTTGCCGATGGGATTTCCCGCCGAGGGCTGGTCCCAGTCGTAGGCGAGCTGGTAGTCGCGGACCCGGTGGCCGAAGGCGTAGTCGGTGTTGAGCGCGATTCGCTGGTCGAAGCCGTGGTGCTGATCGTGGCCGACGAAGTGCATTTTCCCGATGATCGCCGTGTCGTAACCCACTCCGCCCAGGTTGTGGCCGAGGGTGGGCCACTCGGTCGAGAAACTGCCGGCATTGTCCAACGCACCGATCTCACTAACGTGCCGCCCGGTCATGCACGACGCCCGGGACGGCGTGCAGAGCGGGCTGTTGCAATAGGCCCGGTCGAACGTCACGCCCGTCTCGGCGAGCTTCTGCAGGTGGGGCGTGGCCCCCGCCCGGTCGCCGTAAACCGAGCAAAACTGCGCCGCCAGCGAATCGCACATGATTAAGAGAATGTTCAACCGTCACCTCGCAAAATGGTAATCAGATCATGCTTCCTTAGTCTCTGTGACAATACAGAATTTTGCGTACATCACAAGGACCGGGGCTGGATACAGTCTGCGTCGCCAGTTGCTACGGGCTTTCAGCTAAGATTCGGCGGTGTCTTCCGGTTTCAACGCCGTGATGTAAATACTGATACGAAAACGTTTTTTGCCATGTTATAACTGTCGATGCGTGTCGGTTTGCCGCAATCTTTCGGTGTAGGTATGATGCAGCGTTCCGAATCAACCGCCCTGCCTACGAAAGATTGACCGCAATGAGCGATGAGTCCAACCCGATCATGGATCAAGAAGAGTACCGCGATACCGAGACGGCCCGAAAGTATTTCGACGTCGGCTACAAGGCGGAAACCAGCGGCGATCGCCTCAAGGCAATCGAGTCCTACGAAGCCGCCTACACCGCGGACCCTGAGGATGCCGAGAATTGTTTTCGCCTGGCGTATAACCTCGATCTGGTGGGCGAAGAGGACGAGGCCCTGCACCTTTACGAAGAATGCGCCAAGCGGGAAAAGCCGCAGCTCAACGCCCTGATCAACCTCGCGGTGGCCTACGAGGATCGCGGGAAGTACGCCCAGGCCGAGCGCTGCATTCGGCAGGTGCTGGCCACCGATCCGAACCACCCCCGGGCTCGGTTGTACATCAAAGACATCCTCGCCAGCCGGGCCATGATGATCGACGACGAAGCGGAAAAGCGCGACCGAGAAACACTCGGCCCTGCTCGACACGCCGGTCACCGATTTCGAGCTTTCGGTCCGCACCCGAAATGCCCTGCGTAAAATGAATATTCGCACCCTCGGCGACCTGCTCAAAGTCACCGAGGCCGAGCTGCGCAGCTTTAAAAACTTTGGCGACGCAAGCCTGGACGAAATCAAGGCCATGCTCGCCCAAAAGGGCCTCAAGCTCGGCCAAGCTGTCGAACAACACCAGGCCGAAGTTAAGCAGCAGGTTTACGATCAACTCAAGTCCGAAGTCGGCGACGAAGACGGGATCCTCGAAAAATCCGTCGGCGAACTCAACCTTAGCGTCCGGGCACGCAAAGCCTTGGCGTTGCTGAGTGTTACGAGCATCGGCGACCTGGTCATGAAGACCGAGGCCGAGCTGATGGGCGTCAAAAACTTCGGCATGACCAGCCTCGTCGAAATCAAAGCGGCCCTGACCGAAATGGGTATCAGCCTTCGCACCCTCGAAAACTGATTGCCGCTTTTTCAAACATTTGACGAAAATACGAAAAGGGCCCGGAATTTTTTCCGGGGCCTTTTAGGTAAATGAGAGGAGGGTTTACTTATGCGATCGGCGTTCAGCGAACCGATCGACCATCACATCACAAATGTTTCATTCACCCGAGACCTGTTCGAGTTGCTGCCGCAGCTGCTGGATTTGCGGGACCAACGGCGATTCGGGCATCGCCTGGATCGACGCGTCGATCGACGCCAAAGCCTTGTCGAAATTGCCCATTTGGGCGTGGACTTGCCCTTGCACCGCGAGGATCATCTGCTTGGCATCCGGGGCTGGACCCTTTTCCAGAACCTCGTCGAGGGCCGCTAAACCTTCTTCCATCTGCCCAGTTTGGAGCAGCTGCATCGCGGCTTCCATGTCGGATTCCAGTTGCTGCTGTTGGCCTGCCTGCTCGTAGTCGGCCTTGAGCCCGAGGCTGCCGTCGGCGTCCATCTCCATGATCATGGCCACGGTGTCGGGGTAGTGCTGGACCGCCAATTCCAGGCCCACCGCCTGCATGGCCTCGTGAAGGGCCCGGGCCTTTTCGTCGCCTTCCGCGTTTTCCGCGCGGGTCATGGCCTCGTCACGGTCCGTCTTGTTTTCCCGCCATTCATCGAGCTGCGCGAGATAAGCCTCGGCATCCTGGCCGCCGTAGCCCGACGATACGGCGTAGGGCTTGCCTTCGGCGTCCGCGAGGATGACCGTGGGGTAGGACTCGATCATGTAGCGCTGAGCCAGTTCGGCGTTCTGGGCGACGACTTCTTCAGGCTGCGGCACGTCATTGGGGTAGTCCAGCTCGACCAGCACGAAGTTGTCGGGCGCCGACGAGAGAAAGGCCTCGGTGCTGAAGACGTTTTTCTTCAGGGCGATGCAAGGCGGGCACCAGTCCGAGCCGGTGAAGTCCATCAGCAGGTCTTTGTCTTGGGCGGCGGCTTTTTCCTGGGAAGCGGCAAAGTCGTGGGACCAATCTTCGCCCCCGGCGAGGGCGGAAGAGGCCAAGGCGGCAGTGCCCATGAGGGCCAGGGCGGGAAGGGTTCGGCGGAGTGCAAACATGAGGTTTCTCGTTAGGGTGAAAAGATGAAATCGAGCCGGAAACTCGGAATGGTACGTCACGGCCAAAGCAAAAGTTCGATTTAGGAATGTATAGCCACGCAAGCCGCCCGCATCAGGAAAACGGTGAGTTTTAGGCCAATTTGACGATCCTAAGGCATGTTCGACGATTCTCCGTAATCATCGGGTAAACCGCCAACTTCCTAATGATCGTTGCCGCCGGCCACCTGACCTTGACATTCTCGCCTTAAACCCTACTCTTATGGGTTCGCTGGTGGGCATAGGGCCCACCTCGGCTTGAGGTTGATCGGATGCAACACGCTCCCGCGATCCAAGGCACGGAACGGCCAGCACCGTGATGGGTTTCACCACCCATCACTCCCCGCTCGTCGCTCCCGCGTGTCTCCCCCCCCGGCTTTGTCCTCCGATCCTTTGCGGGATCGTGACCAAGCCTTCAGCGGAGACTTCGCGCATGGCCTGACCGCCCGCGTCTTCTCCGATCCTCGATCGATCCGCCCCCCGGCCGTATCGACCGAATCGCCTCAAGCCACGAGCGTTCCGCTCTCGTGGTTTTTTTTTAAGCACCGCTCTCCGCCCATTACCACTGCCTCTACTCCACCGACCTTTAGATAGCTAGCCGAAGCAGCCCCCCCGGCCGCATCTCTACGTCTCGACAACCCAAAAAACAACTCGCTCAGGACAACCCCATGAACGGCTCCGAAATGCTCCGCCTCGTCGACTCCATCTCCCGCGACCGCAACGTCGAAAAAGAAACCCTGCTCGTTGACCTCGAGCAGGCGATGGTGTCTGCCGCCCGCAAGCATTTTAATGCCGTCGATACCGAAGACTTCACCTGCGAGATCGACCGGCTCAGCGGCGAGATCAACGTTTGGCGCGGCGAGGAACATATCGAACTGGCGGACCTGGGTCGCATCCCCGCCCAGACCGCCAAGCAGGTCATGATCCAGCGCTTCCGCGAAGACGAGCGTGCGTCGATCTACAACGAATTTATTGACCGAGTGGGCGAACTGGTCACCGGCATGGCCCAGCGCTACGAAGGCGGTGCCCTGGTGGTCCAGATCGGCCGGGCGGAAGGTTTTATGCCCCGCAGCGAGCAGATCCCCGGCGAGCAGCATCAGCCCGGCGAACGCGTCCGTTGTCTCATCCTGGACGTCCGCGACGCGGGTAACCAAGTCAAGATCGTGCTCAGCCGGGGCGACCCGAAGCTGATTCAGCGGCTTTTTGAAGTCGAAGTCCCCGAAGTGGCCGAGCGCATCATCGAAATCCGGGCGATGTCCCGCGAGCCTGGCCACCGCACCAAATTGGCCGTCGCTTCGGTCGATTCCAAAGTCGATGCCGTCGGGGCGTGTGTCGGCGTTCGCGGCAGCCGAATCAAGAACATCGTTGACGAGCTGGGCGGCGAGAAGATCGACATCGTTCGCTGGAATGATTCGTCGCAGCTGCTGATCCAGAACTCGCTCAAGCCGGCGGAGGTCGTCGAGATCTCGCTATGCTTCGAGCTGGGCCGGGCGACGGTGGTGGTCAACGAAGATCAGCTTTCGCTGGCCATCGGCAAGCGGGGGCAGAACGTCCGCCTTGCCGCCCGCCTGACCAACTGGGACATCGACATCCTGACGCCCGTCGAGTTCACCAAGAGCCTGGACATCATGGAGGAAACGCTCAAAGCCATCGACGGCGTTTCCGAAGAGCAGGTCGATCGGCTCGCGGCGCTGGGCATCATTAGCGTGTTCGATGTCGAAGAGGTCGGCCCGGAATACATCGCCGAGACGCTGGGCATCGACGAAGCCAAGTCGCTGGAAGTCATCGGCGTGGCCAGCGAAAAGGGTAAGGTCGTCGCTGAGGACCAAGCCCGCGAAAAAGCCGAGAACGAGGCGCGCAAAAAGGCCGAATTCCAGGCCCAGCAGGCGGCCTCCATCGCGGCGGGTCCCGGCGGCAGTATCGAAGACCTGCTGGGCGGGGCCGCGGCCGCGTCGCCTCGTCCCGCTCCCGCCGACGGCTTGGCGGACGGCGGCGGATCCATCCTCGACATGCTCGAAAACCGCGACGCCGAGAACCAAGCTTCGCAAGGCGAAAAACTGTCGGGTGCCGCTCCGGTGGCCACCGAAGAACTCTCCCGCAAGGACCCGATGATCAACCCATCGACGATCCGACGGTGGCGGGTAGCGACGGCGACACCGTTTCCCAAACCCAGGCCGCCCAGCAGGGCGACGCCGCCGAGGCCCTGGCCGACGAAACGCCCGCCGATGCCGGGACCCTCGCGGCCGCCGAAGATGCGGCCGATCCGAAATAGGGCCGTCTACCTCGTCGGTCCCGCACGTTGTTTTTTTGAGTTCACCGTCTCGATCCTGATTCGCACAAACCCCACGGACACCCACGCTCGGCCCCGCCGACCCGTCCCCCGGAGCTTCATTTGCCACCCAAATCTCTACGAGTCCACCAACTGGCCAAAGAGCTGAACGTCAACAGCAAGGTCATCGTCGCCAAGTGCGAAGCCGAAGGTGTCCCGGGCATCACCAACCACATGTCCGTGGTCAAGCTGGGTCTGGCCGCCACGGTCCGCGAGTGGTTCGGCGATGAGTCCGAAGCCTCTGCCGAGCACCACGCGGTGGAGACGGCCGAGAAAGTCGATATCAAAAAGGTGCGCAAGCCCCGCAAGAAAGCCGCGAAGGCGAATTCTGCCGGCGGCTCGGCCGATGATGCGAACGTGGCCACGCTCGATGCCCCGGCCGAATCGGGCGAATCCGCCGAGCCCGCCACCGCCGAGGACGTGAAAAAGCCTGCGCGTAAACCCAAACCTAAAGTCGTCGAGGCCGCCGAGCCCGATTCGGCGGACGGTAAAGACGCTGCCCCGCCGGCTGCGAGGGAATCTACAGTCCGGGCGGATGCCGAAAAATTGGCGGACAGCGGTGCTCCCGAAGCGCCCGACAAAGTCGAAACGCCTGCCGCGGCCGAGCAAACGCCTGCCGCACCCGAAGTCGTTTCTCCGGCCGGGGTGCAGAATGTGCCCACCCGTCCCGACGTGGTTTTGCCCGCCGGCGAGCAGCTGGACGTACCCACCAAAGTCAAACTCGCGGGACCCAAGGTCATCCGCGTCGAAAAACCCGAACCCGACCGTCCCCCGCGTCCCCGACGCTCGGGTCCCGGCGGGGGCCCGACGGGCGGACCCCGCGGGGGCGGCGGCGGCGGTGGTGGTGGCGGGGACGTGCCCGGTATTTCCCGTTCGCGCGGTCCCGCCCGGGGCGGCGGCGTACGCGGCGGTGGTGGCGGGGCGGAGGCGGGGGCGACGACCGCAACAAGCGCCGGGGCGGCATGAACACCCGCCGCGGTCGCTCGGCCGATTCGCTGCTCACCGGCCCGACCCAACTGTCCAAAGCCGACGCCGAGCAACTCGACGCCCGGCTCAAGGGCTCGACAGGCTACATGAAGCAGCGCCGGCGCGACCTCCGCACCAAGGGCGGCGGCGGCACGGGTTTCCAGACCCAGACCGCCGTCGCAGACCGGCGGCAAGGTCGAGTCATCGAGGAGCCCATCACCATCAAGGGCCTCTCCGCGGCGACCGGCATCAAGACCTCGCAGATCGTCAAGTTCCTCTTCAACCAGGGAATCATGGCCAACGTCAACTCCGCCATCGGCACCGAAGCCGCCATGGAAGTGACGATGGAATACAACATCGAGCTGGAAGTCAAGGAACACGAAACCGCCGAGGAACAGGTCGAAAAACAGTTTGCCGAACGCGTCAAAGTCGATGTTCAGCCGCGCCCTCCGGTCGTCACCGTGCTCGGCCACGTCGACCACGGCAAGACCTCGCTGCTGGACCGCATCCGCCAGGCCGACGTCGCCGCCCACGAAGACGGCGGCATCACCCAGCACGTCGGTGCCTACCGCGGTCAGCGTCGAAGGCAGCGACGGCGAGACCGAAAACTGTCGTCTTCCTCGACACCCCGGGCCACGAAGCGTTCAGTGCCATGCGAGCCCGCGGAGCGAAGATGACGGACCTGATCGTGCTGGTGGTGTGCCGCCGACGACGGCGTGATGCCCACGACCATCGAGGCCATCAGCCACGCCAAGGCCGCCGAGCGTGCCCATGATCGTGGCCCTCAACAAGATCGACACGCCGCAGGCCACCGACGAAAACATCCGCAAGATCTACGGCCAACTCGCCGAGCACGGCCTCAACCCCACCGAATGGGGCGGCGACACCGAGATCATTAAAACCTCGGCCATCAACGGCACGGGCATCACCGAACTGCTTGAAGTCCTCGACTACCAGGCCGAGCTGCTCGAACTCACCGCGGACTACGGCGGTCCTGCCCGCGGCACCGTCATCGAAGCCGAGATGCAGACCGGCCGCGGCAGCGTGGCGCGGGTGCTGGTCCAAGACGGCGCAGATCAAGGTCGGCGACTTCATCGTCTCGGGCCGAGCGTTTGGCCGGGTCCGCGACATGACCAACGACCGCGACGCCCAGGTCACGCGACGCCGGCCCCGCCACGCCGCTGGAACTCTCGGGCATCGACGAGGTTCCCGACGCCGGCGACAAGTTCTTCGTAACCGACCTCGCTCAAGAAGGCCGAAGAAGTCGCGATGCAGTACCGCGAAACCGAGCGGCAGCAGACCCTGGCCAGCAAGACCAAAGTCACGCTGGACAACTTCGCCGATGCCGTGGCCGCGGGTAACATCAAGGACCTCCGCGTCGTCATCAAAGCCGACGTGCAGGGTTCGATCGAGACGCTCCGTTCCAGCCTGGAAAAAATGGGCAACGACGAGGTCACCGTCAAGGTGCTCCACGCCGCGGTCGGGGGTATCACCGAATGCGACGTGCTGCTGGCCGACGCGTCCGACGCCATCATCCTCGGTTTCCACGTCACCGCCACCCCGGCGGTCCGCGAAATCGCCGATGCAACGCAAGGTCGATATCCGCATGTACCGCGTGATCTACGACCTCACCGACGACGTGAAAAAAGGTCTCGAGGGCATGCTCACGCCCGACCGCACCGAAGAAGAGGTCGGCCAGGCCGAGGTCAAGGAAGTCTTCCGCATCAGCAAGCTCGGCAACATCGCCGGCTGCCTGGTCACCGAGGGCTGCCGCCCAGAAGAACGTCAAGGTCCGCGTGTCCCGCGACGGCGTGGTCGTCACCGACGACCGCGACATCGATATCGCTTCGCCGCGTCAAGGACGAGGTCAAAGAAGTCCGGGCTGGCACCGAATGCGGCGTCCGCGTCGCGGGCTTCGACGACCTCAAAGCCGGCGACACGTTGATCTTCTACAAGGTCATCGAAGTGCAGCGGACCCTGGACTAAACCACCCGTCATCCCTTGCACCCGCTTTGGTCGTTTAGCCAAAGCGGGTGACGCATCGCTCTCACCTTCTTGACCCATGATCATCGGAATCCTTCAGTTCGAAATCGCGATCCACCACGCGACGTCGCTGAAAGACAAACGCAGCGTCGTGAAAAGTCTGAAGGATCGTCTGCACCGCGAGCACCAGGTGGCCGTGGCCGAGGTCGGCAAACTCGACGAGCACACCCGGGCGGTGCTGGGCCTCGCGATGGTCGCCACCGAAGTGCCTTACACCCAGAGCGTGCTGGATCGGTTGATCGACAAGCTGCAGGCGCATCACGATTTTGAACTGATCGACCACCGCAAGCAACTCTTGACCGGCCAGTAACTCCATCTTTTCTTTCTTATATGCCATGACCCAGCGTCAGAAACAAGTCGAATCTCTGCTCCAACGCGCCGTCGCCGACGGTGCTGCAACGTGGCTTGCCGACCCGCGGATCAAGGGTCTGGTCAGTATCACCCGCGTCGACGCCAGCCCCGACCTCAAGCAGGCCACGGTCTTTGTTTCGATCACTTCCGGAGAAGCACGAATCCGCGCACGATTCACGGCCTCACCGCCGCGTCCCATCACATCCAGCAGCAGTTGAAAAAAGCCGTCGCGCTCCGTCAAGTGCCCGCACCTCCGACTTCAAGCTGGACTGCGGACCTGAAGAAGCAGGCCGCACGTTCTCGCGGCGATCGATGAAGCCATGGAACGCACCGGCCGCGATCATGCCGTCGATCCAAGCCCGAACGACTGCATGCCCGATGGCGGCTCGACCGCGCGACGCCGAGCCTCGTGATGATTCCCCCACCGACCCGCCACTCCCGCAAGACCGAAGCTAAGCCTTGCCCAAACAAGACCCCGCCGACCGCCAAACAATTCGCCGCCCTGCTGACGAAAGCCTTGGCCAGCCACAAAGGCGGAAGACCCGCCGCCACGCGATCCCGTCGCCCAGTTGATCGTCGGGTTTCTGCAATGGAACGCCACCGCGACCCAAGCCGAGGACGCCTTTGCTGCGCTGATGGAAGAGATGATCGACGTCAACGACCTGCGGGTCAGCCACCCCCACGAACTGGTCGAGATGCATCGGCGAGGACTACCCCGGCGCCAGCGTGCGCATGATCCGCCTGCGGGAATCGCTGCACGAGGTCTATCGCCGCGAGCACGATATCCATATGCACTCGATCTCGGGCAAAGGCAAGAAAGAACAGCGGGCCTACCTCGACACGCTGCCGGGCATCACGCCGTACGTCGCCGCGCAGGTCACGCTGCTTTCGTTCGGCGGCCACGCGATGCCGGTCGACGAGAAGCTCTGCCACCTTGCTGATCAACGAAGGTTGCCTCGACGAGGGCACCACCCCCGCCGAGGCCGAGTCCTACTTGACCCGACAGGTCAAGGCCGGCGATGCGCTCGAAGCCCACCTCGCTCTCCAGGCCTGGGCCGACAAGACGAAGATGCCGCCACCGCCGGCCAGACGCCCGCGACACACGAACACGACCAACGGAGATCTCAGACCGAAGAACGGCGGCCAGACAAAAGACCCGGAAAAGCCCGCGGCGAAGAAGGAATCAGCCTAGCCTCAGAGCCTACCAAGCACTGGCCAAGCGACAAGGCCACGTTCCCTCGAATTCCATCATGCACGTCAGTCGTTACTTACAAAGCTCTGCCCTCCCGCCAGCAACTACGCCATGACCACCGATCCCTTCAAACTCCGCGTCTGGGCATCCCCAAGGGCTCGCTGCAAAACGCCACCGTGGATCTGTTTCATCGCGCGGCTACCGCATCGATATCTCCAGCCGGTCGTACTACCCCTACGATCGACGACCCCGACATGTCCGCGGTCATGTTTCGCTCCCAGGAAATGTCGCGCTACGTCGAAGACGGCGTCATCGACTTCGGCATCTGCGGCCACGACTGGGTCGTCGAAAACGACTCGGACGTCCACGAAGTCTGCGAACTCCAATACTCCCGCGCCACGTCCAACCCCGCCCGCTGGGTCCTCTGCGTGCCCGAAGAATCGTCGGTCCAGAAGCCCGAGGACCTGGCGGGCGGCATCATCGCCACCGAGTTGAACCACTCGGTACGCCGCTACTTTGCCGACCGCAACATCGCGATCAAAAAAGTCGAGTTCTCCTGGGGCGCCACCGAAGTCAAGGCCCGGCTCATCGACGCGATCGTCGATATCACCGAGACCGGCAGCTCGATCCGCGCCAACAAGCTGCGCATCATCGACACCATCCTCACGTCCACCACCCGGATGATCGCGAACCGCGCACGCGTGGGCCGACCCCGCCAAACGCGAGAAGATCGAAGACATCGCGCTGCTGCTCCAGGGGGCGATCGCCGCCAAAGGCCAAGTCGGCCTCAAGCTCAACGTCCCCCGCGAACTGCTCGATGACATCCTGGCAACTGATGCCCGCCGCCCAGTCGCCGACGATCAACGACCTGCAGGACGCGTGACTGGGTCTCGGTCGAGGTCATCGTGGACCGCAAGATCGAGCGCGAGCTGGTTCCCAAGCTTTCGCGGGCCGGGGCAAAGGCCATCTTCAGTTATCCGCTAAACAAAGTGATCCCCTAACTGCTTTCCGCCCGTTTCTCGGCCCCGATGCTTGCCCGGCAATTATCACAAAACTCCCCGTGCCTCATTTGTTTCTGCCGACTTCACCCTTTCGGACCGCGTAGAATCCTGCGATGTCCAAGCTGTTGACCCTACACGCGACCGTCCTCACCGCATACTTGCTTCTGGGGGCGATCGGCTGCGAATCGAATCCCGCCCCGCCCGTCGACGACGAATCGCAGGGTGATTCATCGGATTCCGAATCGCTGGCCGAACCGGTGGTCTTGACCCCCGTTCCGCCCCCGCCGGGGGTGCCCGCCCCGTTGCTCGAACCTCCGGCGGGTGACTTAGCTGAGCGCGCTCAATATTCAATTCTGGCCGTCGTCGATCAGCTGAGTCCGCCGCCGCATCTCCAAAGTTCTGTCGCATCGTCGACAAACGTCACGGATGCCGATCGCCCACCGAGCAACCCGCCCTTGGCGGCACAAAAATTTTACGCCGCCGGCCGACAGTCGCTGCTGGACGGCGACAACTTCGGTGCCGTGCAAGCGTTTGAAAAAGCCCTGCGACTCACGCCCGAAAATCCGGCCATCCTCCAAAGTCTCGGCGAGGCGTGGGCCCGCGCGGGCAACCGGGTCTCGGCCGCCAACAGCCTGCGTCAAGCCTACACCGCCGACCCCACCGACCTTCTGAGCCTCTACATGCTCGGTCGCTTCGCGCTCGAAGACCGCCGACTTGACCACGCCATCCTTAATCTTCATCGCGCCCTAGAGTTGGCTCGCTCGGGCGATCATCCGGACCCCTCCGCCCGGCGGTTGATCCAGTTTTACCTTGCCAACACGTTAAACCAGGCCGGCTATACCGCCGCCGCCGTCGAATCCTTTCGCGCGTATTTTGATATGCAACGTGACGATTCTTCGGCCACGCCAACTCGTTTTGCCCGTGAGTTGACGCTCATCAACAGCCAGCAGGGCGAGACGCTCATGATGCTGGGCGACGCGCAGCATCGCCTGCTGGATCCGGAGGCCGCGGCCTTGGTCTATCGCCTCGCGGGGCGGATGGGCGTGCTCAACGCCGACGCGTTGCAGCTACGGGTGCTCTACACCCGGTTGCGTCTCGGGCAAAGCTGCGCGGCCCAAGAAGTCCTCGCCCAGCTGCTGACTCAGCCCACCGCTAGCTCCGCCGGCGCGCCCGACACCCGCACCCTGGCCTTGATCCGCTACGCCATCGAGCAAGGCCTCCCCGCTGACCAACTCATCGCTCGCCTCACGACGATGTACCAGCGTCGGGATCGCCCCGCCGCCCTCGCCCTGGCGCTCGCCGACGTCATGCCCCCTGGCGAAGCCCGGAAACTGCTCCGCACCCATCTCCAGCAACGACCCGCCGACACCGCGGTCTTCGGCCGATGGCTAAGCCTGGAATTTGCCTCCGCCGATCAGCCTGCTGCGTACCGCCGCGCGATCGACGCCACCGTCACGGCCATGGCCGACGCACCCCCCTATGCCGACCCGTACGCCGACCAGCTTTTCGCCCGCATCGAACATCCTTCCGACCTGCTTGCCGCCCTCGGCGACAGCTCCGAAATGGCGCTGACGGCTGACGATCCGCTCGCCCCGACCCGCGCCGCCATGCGGTCGATCTTGCGCGGCCGGGCGTACGTTGCCGATCAGCAGCTTGCTCCCGCCCGGCTCGCTTTCGAACGCGGCCTCGAATCCGCCCCCGGCAACGCGGATATCCTGCTTCACTTGGCGGCGCTCGAAGTGCAATCGCAGGATTACGCGGCCGCCCAGCGGTGGCTCGATCGCCTACCCCCCTCCGCCTCCGACACGACCAAGGCACTGCTACTCAAGGCCGAAGCCCTCGACGCCACCGACCAGACCGACGCGGCGCTTCGGCTCATCGAACAAGCGCTGCGCAACGAGTCGCCGGGCAGTCCGTTGATGCTCATCCAGGCCGACCTTCAACTCAAGCAGGGCGACACCGCGGCGGCCGAACGCACCCTGCTGGACGCGCTCAACGCCCGCCCCAGCGAGCCCATCATTTACGAGAAGCTCTTGGCGATTTATGAAGCCGACGGCACGATGCAGCAAAACTATCAGCGTCTCCGCCGACGGATGATCGAAACCATCCCCGATGCGCCCATCACCAAACTCGTCAAGGCCCAGACCCTCGTGGCGATGCGTAATTATCCCGAAGCCCAGCGGGTCCTCGAATCGCTCGACGACGCCGAGATGCAGCGGAGCCGGTACGGGCTTGAAGTCCTGCAACTCCGCATGGAAGTCTACGTCGGCACGCAGCAGGGCGAGAAGGTGAACCAGCTGCTTCAGCAGCACCTGAAAGATGCCGGGGACCAACCCGACGACACGGTGTTGGGGCTTGCCGCCCGGCACTACCAGCGCAGCGGCGATCAGGATCGCTACTTCGAGATCGAAGAAATCCGTTGGAAAAACCGTCCGCCGGGCATCCAGCGCAGCGCCGTTCTTGGCGCAGGTTTATCTTAATCAGCAACGGTACGGCGAAGCGCTGGCGATGGCGGAAGAAGTGTTTCGTCTCGCCGAGCCCGAACAAGAACGGATCGTCGGATTTGCCGGCGTGGTCTGGGCCCAAAGCGTTATCCAACTCGATGCCGACCCCCCCGCCCCGCAGCGACTCCGCCAACTTCTAGACGAGCAGCCTGCTTTCGGTGCCGATTTGGTGAGTCAATTGGCGATGGTTTACCAAACCCAAGGGGACGAAGAGGCATCGTGGGAGGTGCTGCGCCTCGGCCTGGAGCGCTATCCGCTCAACGCGAATCTCAACAACGCGCTGGGATACAGCCTGGGGAACCGTGGACTCGAGTTGCCCACCGCCCGGAAGATGATCGAGATTGCGTTACGCGAGAGTCCGGAAAGCGCGGCGTATCTTGATTCGATGGGATGGGTGCTTTATAAGTCCGGCGAGTTTGAAGCCGCCCTCGAGTGGCTGCAAAAAAGCCGGGCGGCGGTCGAGGACGCCAACCCGGTCATCCTCGATCACCTCGGCGACACGTATTATCGCCTGGGTCGGCCCGCCGAGGCCCTGCGGGTCTGGAATCAGGCAAAGAGTACGTTGTCGGCCCCGAACTATCAGATGTTCGATCCCGAGGAAGAGGGTCTGGACCTCCGGGTCCAAGCCAAGATCATCGCCGTCGAGGCCGAAGCACCCGCCCCGGTGGCTCCGCTGGGCGAAGGGGTTCGCGTGCCTGACGATGCCGCGCGAGTGACTGATCCTGCACCCGAACCTGTCGCCGCTCCCGCCCCGCCGGCCCCCCTCGACGCCGCCCCCCCCGCCCCCGGCCCGTCCCCGCCCGCGGCGGATGAAGACTAGCCGTAAATCCTTTCAAATTCTAGGACTAGGAGCGTCCCGCGGCAGGTTTCCTGCGTTGCCGAACGTGGCGTTTCCTGTTAAAATTATGGGGCTTTGAGAGACCTCGGACGATCCGTCGCGGCTCTCCTTTTGACGACTGCTCCGACCTCATAATCCAAGGCTTCTTCCATGCCCGACGGCACGCCGGACCCGATCAATCAGCGCCCCGCCGATCCCCCCGTTCCGGCCCCGCCCCTCCCCGCCGCCGCCGCCCCCCCTGCCGCCGGGTCGGGCTACTCCGAAGAAAGTATTTCGGTCCTCGAAGGACTGGCCGCGGTCCGCAAACGGCCGGCGATGTATGTCGGGGGCACGGACTCCCGCGGCCTGCACCACTTGGTCTGGGAAGTGGTCGACAACTCGATCGACGAAGCGCTGGCCGGGCATTGCGACGAAATCCACGTCACGCTGAAAGCCGACAACTCTGTGACCGTTGTCGATAACGGTCGCGGGATCCCCGTCGGACCCTACAAGCACGAAAACCCGACGCTCAACGGCCGACCCACCGTCGAGATCGTCATGACGATCCTCCACGCCGGCGGCAAGTTTGACTCGAACTCTTACAAAGTCTCCGGCGGGCCTGCACGGCGTCGGCGTGTCGTGCGTCAACGCCTTGGCCGAGTGGCTCGAAATCGAAGTCGCCCGCGACGGCACGGTCCACCACATGTCGTTCGTCCGCGGCGACGTGAACGAACACCTCAAACCCATCGGCCAGCGCACCGCCACCGGCACGAAAATCGCCTGGAAGCCCGACCGCCAGATCTTCGGCGACATCACCCATGACTATTCCACCATCGCCAACCGTCTCCGCGAACGCGCCTACCTCAACCCCGGTATCAAGCTCATCATCGAGGACGAACGCAACCTCGAACAGGGCGGCTCGTCGGCCGAAGGCAAGCGCGAGGTCTTCAAGTTCGACGACGGCATCATCGAGATGGTCCGTCATCTCAATCAGGCCAAGACGGCTCTGCACGAACCCATTGCCGTCAACAGCGAATCCGAAGACGGCAGCCTCGTCTGCGACGTGGCCCTGCAGTATGTTGACAGCTACAGCGAAAGCCTCATCTGCTTTGCCAACAACATCAACACCCCCGACGGCGGAACGCACCTTTCGGGATTTAAGACCGCGCTGACCCGCACCCTGAACACTTACGCCAAGAACAACGGCGTGCTCAAAGGCTCGGGGCCCACGCCCTCCGGCGACGACTGGCGGGAGGGGCTGGTCGCGGTGATCTCCGTGAAGATCCCCGACCCCCAGTTTGAAGGCCAGACCAAGGGCAAACTGCTGAACCCCGACGTCGAAGGGCTGGTCAGTTCCGCGATGGGCGAAGCGCTCACCAACTGGACCGAGGAGAACCCCGGCGACGCCAAGAAGATCTGCATGAAGGCCGTGATGGCCGCCGAGGCCCGCGAAGCCGCCCGCAAAGCCCGTGACCTCACCCGCCGCAAAGGGGCCCTGGACTCCGGCGGCCTGCCGGGCAAGCTTTACGACTGCACCAGTAAAAACGTCGAAGAATCTGAGATCTACCTCGTCGAAGGCGATTCCGCCGGCGGCAGCGCCAAGGGCGGACGGGACCACAACACCCAGGCCATCCTCCCGCTCAAGGGCAAGATCCTCAACGTCGAAAAAGCCCGCCTCGACAAAATCCTGGGTTTCGAAGAAATCCGCACGATCATCCAGGCGCTGAACTGCGGGATCGGTCACGATGACTTTGACGTGACCAAGCTCCGCTACGGCAAGATCATCATCATGACCGACGCCGACGTAGACGGCAGCCACATCCGCACCTTGCTGCTCACGTTCTTCTTCCGCCAGATGCCCGACCTCATCAAGCAAAGCCGGATCTTCATCGCTCAGCCCCCGCTCTACCAGGTCATCCGCGGCAAGAAATCCGAATATGTGCTTAACGAACGCCGCATGCAAAAGGTCCTCGGTGAACTGGGCGTCAAGAACACTCGCTTGCTGATCTATTCCGATTACGACACGTCCGATCGGGCCGAAGCCCAGCAAATCGAGGGCGAGCCGTTGACCAGGCTCCTGGAAACACTGACGCAGATTGACGACCTGGTGCAGATCGTGCAGCGACGCGGGATGACCTTTGCCGAGTTGCTGGCCAAGCGTGATGAAGACCCCACCGGACAGCGGCGCCTGCCGCAGCTGCAGGTCATCATTGCGGCCGACGAAACCAGCAACGGCCTCACCGGCAGCCACTTTTTCTGGTCCGAAGAAGACGAGTCCGACTTCCGCGAAACCCACCGCCTCGCGGTGGAAGACGACGAGTTGCCCGGCGATACGCCCGAGTCCGACGACCGCCGCCTCGTGGTCCGCCGCGAACTCCACGAAGTCCGCGACCTCAATCGCCTCTTCGATCAACTCGCCGCGATGAACCTCAATCTCGCCGACTATTTTTTGCAACCCCGGCAGACCGTGACCGGGGCAATGGCTCCCACCCGCTTTGAGCTAGTGACCAGTGCCGACAGCGACCACCCTAAAATCATTCCCGTGGTGAACCTTGCCGAGGTCGCCCCCGCAATTCTCGAAGCCGGGCGGCAGGGGCTGGAAATCAAGCGTTTCAAAGGATTGGGCGAAATGGATGCCGACCAGCTTTGGGACACGACGATGAATCCCGAGCACCGCACGCTGATGCGGGTGACCTACGATACCGCCAGCGAGGCCGAGAATCTCTTCAGCGTGCTCATGGGCGAGCACGTCGAACCCCGCCGAAAATACATCGAAGACCACGCGCTGGAAGTGAAAAATCTTGACGTCTGAAGTTTTACCTGCGGGATCGGCCCCGCCCCCGCCCCCCGCCGCGCCACGCTTTCATCCGTCGCGGGGGTGGTACGGCTTGGCCATGGTTTTAATGATCCTCGGTGTCGCCGCATTTATCGCGTCGATCGCCAATGCCAAGCGTGATATCAACCAGCGGCTATCCGAGATGCATCGCTTCGTGATGCCCGGTCAAACCACGGTATCACTTAACCAGCCCGGCACCTATCTGGTTTACTATGAAAAAGTCGGCGAGCACGCCGGCGAAACCTTTGATACCCAGCAACACTTTCCCGAATTACCCAAGCTCGATTTTGATGTGCGTCATGATCCGTCGGCACGCTATCTCACCGTCAAGCGGGCGGTGGATCAGGTTTCTCAGATCTACCGCGGCGGCCAGGCGAACAGCGAATTCTTTTTCGAGGTCCCCGCGGAGCTGACTCCCGGCGAATTCACCCTCTCGGCCGCTCACGAAAACGCCGACCTCGACGCCCGGCTACTTCTGAGCGTGGGACCCCCTATCGTGGGCGAGATGATGAGCGACTGGCGTGGTCCGTTCGGCGGCGCGGCGCTGCTGGCCTTCACTTTCGTCATCAGCGCGGTGACCGTTTTGCTGACCTGGACCCTCCGCCACGACCAGATCACCCGCCGCGACTAAAATAATTCTAAAGCATCTAATCTGCACTTGTTATCACGGTCAATAGCACGCCCGGATGATGTTTATGTCCTGCAGATTTCGAAATAAATTTATTCAATCGCGACGCTGATTTTTACGATACCACTGTATGATCGCCTCGCCCACCCCCGATAACGACGCCGCCCGGATCGAGGCTTCGTTCGTGCGAGATCCTCGACAGCGTCTCGGAACGAGGCTTCGATGAAATCGTCGACTTGGCCACGAGTATCTTCCGCACCCCGATCGCGCTGGTGAGTCTGGTGGATCAGAACCGTCAATGGTTCAAAGCCAAGGTCGGCCTGGAAGTCTGCGAGACCGGTCGCGAAGAGTCGTTTTGCGGCCACGCCATTTTAAAAGACGAGATCATGGTCGTCGAAGACGCTCAACTCGACGAGCGTTTTCACGACAACCCGTTTGTCATCGATCCGCCGCACATCCGCTTCTATGCGGGCGCCCCGCTAATCGATCCCGACGGACATGTGCTGGGCAGCTTGTGCATCATCGACATCAAACCCGGCAAGCTCAACCCGCAAGAACGCAACACCCTGGCGATGCTGGGCCGCCAGGTCGTGGACCAGATCGAACTGCGCAACGCCGCCCGCCGCGCCAGCCGTCTGCAGCGGGAATTGGTTGACGCAGCAGACCAGCCTCGAAATGAAAATCAGCCGCCGCACCCGTCAGCTCCGCGAAAGCCGGGAAGACGTCGTGCAGTGCCTCGCCCGCGCGGCGGAATTTCGTGACGACGACACCGGCCATCATGTGCGGCGCGTTTGCCTTTATGTCCGCGAAATCTGCGAGCAGCTCGGACTCAGCGAAGAGAAGTGCAGCAACATCTCCCTGGCCGCCACGCTCCACGACGTCGGCAAGATCGGCGTGCCCGACGCCATCCTGCTCAAACCCGGCAAACTCACCGAGACTGAATTCGACATCATGCGGCAGCACGCGGTATACGGCAGCGAAGTCGTTACGCGGATCAACGATCCCGCCGAAAGCGACGACGAACTCAGCCAAGAGTTTCAGGCCATGATTCATAACCATTGCGATATCGGCCGACGCATCATCGGGGACTCGAAATTTGAATTGCTTGAAACCGCCGCCTGCATCGCCATCACCCACCACGAAAAATTCGACGGCAGCGGTTACCCCCACGGCCTGGCGGGCGAGGACATCCCGTTGGAAGGCCGCATCGTCGCGGTCGCCGACGTGTTCGACGCCCTCACTTCCGTCCGCCCCTATAAAACTGCGATGTCGATCGAAGCAAGCTGCAAATCCTTCGCGAGAGCCGCGGCACGCACTTTGACCCCCGGGTGATCGATGCTTTTTTTCACGGCTCCCCCAAATCCTGGAAATTCATCGGCAATGGCAGGAATCCGCCGGCGATCCTACCCCGCAAAAAGTAGCGTGAATCCTCAAGCGGGCAAGATGAACGACAGGTGCAGTTCCGCGTGTCGGCAGTGCATCGCCACCGCATCGCTGTGCGACAGCTTGCCGAACAAGGGGCTCGGGTACTTCATGCCCTGCTCCCCCGCGATGCGAACCTCCTCACGCATATAGGCCAGCGCGTCGTTTAGATCAGTGTCGGGAGGCGCGGAAAATTTGGCCGCGGTTTTTGCAGGAGGTTTGATGCCCGGCTTCATGGTCTTGCGGTGCACCCCGAACAGGCGCAGGCCGCGGCCGACGATTTTGATCGGCAGGGGCATGGGCAGGTCTTTGCCCTGCGTCATGACTTCCAGCAACACCGTCACATGGTGGATAATCTGGGCGGCCGACCAGTTCCCCGTGGTGCGATGCGGCACTGCAGTCACCGCTTCAGCATCGGCCAAAATCTCCTCGAGCGTTTCAAAGTGCAGCGTTCGTCGCTCGGCGGTTTTGACATCGTTTGGCATGCGGTGACCTCGGTCTGCGGTAATCAAAGTTGAAAGAGTGAACCCAGCGTACAAAGAATCACCGCCACTGGTCTACCAAAGCGGGTTGGATGTTTCACCCGTTGCTCAGGCAATATCGAATGCCACCTCTCATTCAGCCTCTTGGGCTGACGATGAGCAAGACGTCTAGTCCACCAAGAAACTATTTGGATCCCATAAAAAAAAGTCCGCGGCACGGGCCGCGGACTTTGATCGGTGTGGATCGAACGCTGATATCAGCGCTTGGAGAACTGGAATCGTCGACGGGCACCGCGTTGGCCGTACTTTTTTCGTTCGACTTCGCGGGGGTCACGGGTCATATAGCCCTTGTCGCGGAGCGTTTGCTCGAGGTTGGGGTCGTAGCCCACCAGGGCACGGGCGACGCCGAGGAGGATGGCCTCGGCCTGACCGGTGATGCCGCCGCCGGTCGTGGTCACGATGACATCAAGGTTGTCTTTGGTGCCGGTGGCTTCCAGCGGGGCGTAGCAGGCGTTGCGATGCTGCGGTTCGCTGAAGAACTCTTCGACGGTGTTGTTTTTGGATTTAGGACCCGAGACGATGAACTTACCCTGGCCTTGTTCGGCGGGCTTCATGCGGACCCGGGCGATGGCGGATTTACGGCGGCCGGTGCCCCAGACGTAGCCGCCCTTGTCGGGCTTGGCGGGGTCGCGGAGCGGGCGAACTTCTTCTTGCGGCTGCTCCGGTGAGCTTTCCGAATCGGCGATCGAAGTGTCGAGGTTGTCCAGGGTCGTGGTGGAGTCTTCCATGGTGGGGTTCCGTTATGCGGCGGCCGAGGCGGAAAAGGTGCTCGGCGAATTTGGTAAAGGATGGAGTCGGGTGAGGTCGCGAATCAGCGGGTGGTGAGTTCCAGGACGCGAGGCTGTTGGGCGGAGTGGGGGTGCTCTTCGCCTGCGTAGACGTTGAGTTTCTTGGACAGTGCGACGCCGAGCTTGCTCTTGGGCAACATCCGCCGGACCGACTCGCTGATTAGCCGGTCGGGGTGGGTCGCCAGGACATCGCGGAAGCTTTTGACCTTTCGGCCCGAGGGGTGGCCGGAAAAGGTTTCGTGGAACTTCTGATCCAGCTTATTGCCGGTCACGCGGATCTTCTCGGCATTGATCACGATGACGAAGTCGCCCACGTCGTGGTGCGGGGTGAAGGTGGGCTTGTTCTTGCCCATTAGGATGGTGGCGATCTGCGTGGAGAGTCGGCCGAGAATCTGATCGGTGGCGTCGATCAGCACCCAATCGCGGGGGACCTCGTTGTTTTTGGCAAGGGTGGTTTGGCGGTTCATAAAATGGATTCCGGTCACGGGGGTTCGGCGGCGGGCGGACTTCCGGGCAGCAGACGCCGGGAGAAAGCGAAACGGGCGGGTGCCCCACATGTGGGGTTATGACGTCTCAAACGCTAGACCCTCGGGGTCATCACGCGAGAAAATTTTGCACCGGGGGGGACAGGTCCAAGTTTGTAGAACCGTCCCACGGCGAAACGAGTCGAGCCCGAAAGTGTACCGCCGCCCCCCCCGGTGTCAACTCTGCGTCTATATGCAGGTCGGCGATACGAGAGTTGAGGTTTTCGGGCGGCATTTTTTAAGGCTTAGCCATAGGTGAATCGGCCGCCCCATTCGAGGTTCGCACATTAGGTCAAACAACTCATTTGAGCAGACCAGACCGGAGGCCACTTGATTTATTTTCCAAATCATTCATAATGCTCGGCCCGTTGACGCGAGGCATCGCTCTGCGTCCACTTAGTTCTGACCCCCTTCCGTACCCACCAGCCACGACCCGGCTTTTTTCAAACCCTTCGCTGATTTTTTCGCCATGGCCAACTCCACTTCCGCTAAGAAACGTATCCGGCAGAACATCAAGTCCCGCGCCCGCAACCGCTGGACCCGCGCCGGCTATCGCACCGCGATCAAGCAGTACCGCGAAGCGATTCTCCACGGCAGCGTTGAAGAGGCCGAGACCCAGCTCCAGGGGATCTACAAGACTCTCGACCAGGCGGCTTCCACCCCCGCCCTGCACAAAAACACCGCCAGCCGTTACAAGAGCCGGCTGGCCGCCAAGCTCAACGAGAAAAAAGCCGCGGGCTGAGCTTTTCGAAAAAACTTTGTGCCGCTTACTCTCGATCATGATTGACCCGACTGACCCGTCGGGTTTTTCTATGGAAGTTGACTTAGTCATTTGGAGGCAAGTTTTTCGCTGGTAAGCTAAGAAAGTTCGACGTGATCGTCGGGTTCGACCTGCCGGGACGGGATCGCGGCGGTTTGTCGGCGGGTGTACTGCCGAGGCGTTAGGCCGAAGCGTTTTTTGAATTGTTGATGGAAATGGCCCAGGTGGGAGAAACCCGCTTCGTGGCAGACGTCGGTGACGCGGGAGGGGCCCTGGGAGAGTAGGCCCGCGGCGTAGTCCAGCCTGACATCGTTGACCCAGCGGGTCGGGGATTTGCCCAGAAACGTCCGGCAACACCGCGCGACGTGTTCACGGCTGTAACCGCAGGTCTCGACCAACCCCGCCACCCCCCGGTGCCGCCAGCGCTCGGGTTGGTCGATCGCCTGCATCAGCCATGGCGGCGTGAGGTTTGTACTCCGCGAGCGGCTGAGCAAATCGTCGAGGGTCAACAGCATGCGATCCAGCGCCCGCGGAACGCGGGGGACGGTCTCTAAACCTGCCGCGGCATGCTCGATAAATCTGAGCTCGACGGGTCCCCAGCGCCCTCTCCGTGGTGCCATGGGCCCGCCGAAATGATCGGCGAGCCGGGGTTGATAGCGTTCGCCGAGGGCGTCCCAGGCGTCGGTGGGGAAGGCCAGATTGCACAAGGTCAGGTCGGATCGGCTGACGATGGCGTGCCGATCCGCGGCGGCCACCACCCCGAAATCGCCCTGACCCAGCGGACGCTGCTCGTCCCGCCACACCTCGATCCCCTGGCCCGAGACGACCCAGAAAAATTCCAGAAAATCGTGGTCATGCAGGGTCGTCGGCCGCAGCGGAAGCGTCCGCCGGGTGAAGTGAAACGCTTCCCCATTAGGTGAAAGGTCACGCCAACGCAGCATCGAAGATTCTCGGGTAGATCTCACCACCGCGTACTTTTATATCACGCCGGCGGCAGACAAGCCAAGCGGGAGGCGGGATACTGCGAGAGTCTCAAACCACGCACCTTCCGAGTAGCCATGATGACCACCTCTACCCCCCCTTCCCCCCCGCCGCCGCCACCGCTCCCTACGTCGATCCGCACGATCCGCGGATGAAGCCCAACTTTGACTTTACGGCGGCGACCTACCGCAAGCCCCGGCTGAATCAGGATCAAGTGGCGGCATATTGTCGTGATGGCTATCTGCTCTACAACCAGCCCGTGCTGCGGGAAGACTCCTTTAAAAGCTTGCAATCGCATTTTGAAGTCCAGCTGAAAAAACACGTCGCGGGCGGCGGACGGCCCGAGGCAATGGACGTGCCGCACTTCGGCGATCCCCAGCTGTTTGACTGGGTGTTTAGCGATGAGATTCTTGACCTGGTCGAGCCGCTGATCGGGCCCAACATCGCGCTCTACAGCACACACTTTTTGGCCAAGCCGTCGGGCGACGGCAAGCGGGTGCCGTGGCACGAAGACAGCGCGTACTGGAAGGGCAACATGGACCCGATGCACGTCTGCACCGTGTGGCTGAGCATTGACCCGAGCTTGCCGGAGAACGGGTGCATGAACGTTATCCCCCGGGCCCTGCACGGCTACAGCGAGTACGAAGAAATCGACGCGAAGACCAATGTATTCCCGACCGAAGTCAAGTGGCTGAAGAACCTCACCACCGATCGCGTGGGCGAGGCCACCGACGCCCCCGACGGGGTGGTGCTGCGAGCCCAGCGCTGTGAGCTTCGCCCCAACGAAGCTTCCCTGCACGATGCCCGGCTGATCCACGGCTCGGATACCAACCGTAGCAACCTCCGCCGCTGCGGCTACACGCTGCGATTTATTCCCGCGATGGTGCGGTTCTTACCCAAGGAAAGCTTCCTGCCCCACCAGATTTATCTCGCCCGCGGCCAGGGGCATCCCGAGAACCAATACGCCGACCATACCCGGGCGTACCCCGAGCTTTTTGAAACCCGTTCAAAATACAACAACAGCCACTGAGCCCCCTCCCTCCGTGCCGAGGGCGGTGCCAAACTTGCCGCGGAACGGGTAGAGGTTTAGCCCACCTGCCCGAACAGGGTGAGGGAGGTGGCGTCGGTGATTCGGACGTCGATAATCTGACCGATAAGGGAGTTCACCGCTTGGGGCGGGGCATCGAACATGACGATGAGGTCGCCGTCGGTGCGGCCGGAGAGTTGCACGGTTTCTTCGGGCGCCTGCCAGGCGAGGGTGACCTTGGCGTCGGCGCGGTTGGCGTTCTTGGTGGATTCGTGCGCTGAGTCGTTCGACGAAAACGGGCACCGTCCGGCCGACGTAGGCTTGGTGAATTTCGGCGGAGATCTCGGATTGGATGTCGAGCAGTTCGTTGTTACGGCGTTTTTTGATTTCGGTGGGCACATCGTCGTCAAAGCGATCGATCGCGAGCGTGCCGGGCCGGGGCGAATATTTGAAGATGAAGCTGTTTTTGAATCGGCAGCGGCGGAGCAGGTCCGCGGTCTGCTGATGGTCTGCTTCGGTCTCGGTGGGGAAGCCGCAGATGATGTCGGTGGCGAGCTCGGCGTGGGGGAGGAATGAGCGGACCCGGTCGATCAGGTCGTCATATTGCTCAACCTTGTAGCCGCGGTTCATGCGTTTGAGGATGCGGTTGCTGCCGGACTGGACCGGCAGGTGGAGGTATTGACAGAGCCGGGGGTGGTCGCGGATGACCGCGAGGATGTCGTCGCCGAAGTCGCGGGGCAGGCTGGTCACGAAGCGGATGCGCTGGAGGGCGGGCACGCGGTCATGGATTTGGGCGAGCAGATCGGCGAACGAGACGGTGGTGGAGTTGAAGACCGGGGAAGGTCCGCCGGTGCCGGCGTTGGGCGAGATCACCGTACCCACCTGGGGCTGGGCGATGCCGTGGTGCAGTACGGTCGCGGCGGTGTCGTAGTGGTAGTGATTGACGGTCTGCCCCAAAAGCGTGATCTCGAGGACGCCGGCGTCCGCCAGTTTTTTGCATTCTTCGATGATGTGCAGGGGCGGGCGGTGGACCTCGGCGCCGCGGGTCTGGGGGACCACGCAGTAGGTGCACAATTTGTTGCAGCCGCGGGTAATCCGGACGTAGGCGGACTTGCCGGCCGCGAGGTCGGGGTCGGGTACGAAGCTGCGGGACAGATCGACTAGTTCCAGCTGATCGGCGGCGGCCGAGAGCGTCGAGCTGCGGCGGTGAGTGTTGCCCTGCAGCGCCACAAAGTCGGGGCTGGTGGCAAAATCGAGGTCCGACAGGGAGTCGGGTGAACGCTTGTTGCGCAGCGTGTTTTCGAGTAGCAACGGGATTTTATCGAGTTCGCCGGGGCCACAGAGCAGATCGACCTGCGGATGGCGACGCATGAGATCGACCCCGTCACGCTCGGCCATGCAGCCGATGACCCCGAGGGTCTTGCCGGACGTGTCTTGCCCATCGGCGGCGAGCGTGCGGAGGTTTTTCTTGTATTTGCCGATACGTGACCAGACTTTGTTCTCCGCGACTTCGCGGACCGAGCAGGTGTTGTAAAGCACGATGTCCGCGGTCTGCCACGTTTGGACAAAGCGATAACCCCGGGCCAAGAGCTGACCACGCACCAGCTGGCTGTCGAGGGTGTTCATCTGGCAGCCGAAGGTTTCGAGGTAGACCGTCGGGCCTTCCCCCTGCACCGGGGCGGGGCGGGCGTGCTCCGCCGGCTGGGTGCTCACCGTGGAAGATTCGGCATCCGCGGCAAAACTCGTGGCGGTGGCGGGTGGGGCGTTCAAAATGGGCAAGGCGGTGTCGGCGGGCATGGCGGACAGTTTAATGGCGGTTTCCCTCGCCTGCGGGATCTGCATATAACCCTAGCCGCCGAATCGACCGCCCGGGTTCCCCACCGGTTCTCCCCTGGGTGGCCATGCGCACCAACGGACCCAGCAGTCCACAGGTGTGTAATTGGACCCGGCTGCGGAGGGTCGGTGGGTAACTGCGGTGGAAAGTTTCACGGACCGGGAGTTTGACAGACGATGGATCGGTACCATGCGGTCTGCCCACGCCCCCCCTACCCCCCCGCCCGCCCCCAACTTGCCCCGCACGGCCATCACCGTCCGCGGCCCCCTCGCGAACGAAAATCTGCGGGCATGGGGCGATGCGGAGGCTGGCTCCTGGGTCGAGCGGGTGGCGGACTTTCTCCCGGGCGTCATGTTTTTGATCAGTGGCCTCGCGCTGTTGGCGGCGGTGGCGGTGGTGCCTGCCTGGCTGGCGCATCACGAATACACCTGGCGCCTGATGGTCATGCAGTCGCAGGCCGCGGCGCTGAGCCAGCAGACCGGCCGGTACGAGTCGTTTGCCGACGCCCTGCGGGACGACGACCCGGTCGTCCTCGAACGTCTTGCGATGACTCACTTGCGGCTGGGCATGGTGGGCAAGACGCCGCTCTGGGTGCGTTCGCTCGAAGACGAGACGGGCGACGTGGGTGCGTGGCTGAGCGTGCCGCAGCCGGAGCTGGGCGTGGACGTGCCGTTTTACGCGCCTTCACGCAACCGGCTGGTGCGCCTGGTCACCGGGCCCGGTCGGCCGGCGCTGCTGCTCGTGAGTCTGATGTGCATCGTCGCGGGGGTGTTGTTTAACCCCCGATCCGGCGAGGTGCGGCAGCGGGAGCGAACGCTGCCCCGCCCCGTACGGATCGACCATCACGGCCGACGGCACGGCCTCGGGGCCCTCCCCGCCTAACCCTTACGCCGCGGCAATCCCCAAATCGCGGTACAGAGCATCGAGCACCTCGGCCATGCGTTTCTGGTGTTGGGGTTCGCCGGGCATGCCATTGAATACGACCGCCAACGCGAGTCGGTGATGCGGATCGGCAAACCCGATCGAGGACTGGTTGCCGCCGTGGCCGAAGGCGGCGTCGGAGGCATGGGGCCCGAAGTTGTAGGGGGTCCCGATGGGGCCGTGGACCGCGGCATTGGCCTCGTCATGCCGCCGGTTGTTGACCATCAGACCCAGGCCCCAGTCCATGACCGCGCGGAACGTGCGGTCGGTGGTATCGCGGCGGTGGCGCTGGGTGAGGCTTTCCAGCATCGCGGGAGACAGATTTAGTTTTTCGTAGATTCGATCGGGCTGCATGAGTTGGTTGTAGAACTCGGCGAGTTGCGAGGCGGGGCCGTAGGTGTTGCCGCCCGGACGTTGGCCGGTGATCCAGGCACGGGCGTGCATGTCCGTGGGCCGGGGTGCTTGGCCGGCGGTGTTGGTCATCGCCGAAAGGCGATCGCGGACCCGGTCGTAGACCGCGTCGGGCATGCCGACCCAGGTTTGGTCCATGCCCAAGGGTTCGAGCACGGCCGAGCGAAGATGCTCGCCCAACGGCTGGCCGGTCACGACTTCGAGGACCTTGCCCAGGATGTTCCAACCCGAATGGGGGTGGTACCCCGCGGTCGTGCCGATCTCCCAGCCGGCCTCGAGTCGGCCGGCACAGACCGCCGCGACCGATTCGTCCCAGGTCTGCTCGGGGTAACGAAACACCACCGAGCGAAACCCCCCGGTGTGGGTCAGCACGTGGCGAAGCGTGATGTCGTCTTTGCCTCGCTGGGCAAATTCGGGCACCCACTCCGCCACGGGGTCATCAAAGGTCAACGTGCCTGCTTCCACCAGCCGGGCAAGCCCCACAGCAAGAATCGGCTTGCCAGCACTCAGCCAAAGCGTGAGGTGGTCGGAGGTAAGGGGCGAGGCATTCTCATCGAAACTCGTCGTGCCTAGAGCAAAATCGGCGAGCCGTTCTCCCTCCCGAATGACACAGAGCTGTGCGCCGGGGTGGTGGCCCGCTCCGATGCCCTGCTCAATGATGGCTCGCGTTTTTCGCAATAAAAACATGGTGCGAGAGTGTAACGCTTCGCTTGGCGGACGGGGTGAACTACTGAACCACGAAGTCAATCATGAAGCCCACGGCACTGTCGCCTGTCATCGGGGAAGGTCAGAGTAAATGAGAAATATGTCTCAACCCTGCGGCAATATTGCCGGTTCCCACCCCTCCGGAACCCAGCCAATCCCGAGCCCACTCGAAAAGGCAGTCCTCGGCACTCCGGACGTAGTTAAAACACAAAAATACATGAACAAATGAGTGAGGTCATAATGACACTGCATGAACACTCAGCCATCGCCTGACCAAAGCGACAGACAATGCCACCCGCCGATCATACTATCATTATTAATAATGCCAAATAATCTGCGGCTGCATACGGTGTTTAGATCGTACAAATGGCAATTCATTATATGCATTGACCTGAAAGTTCACGATAACGGTAAGTATTATTTTTAACCTTTTTGTAAATTAATAGAGCGTAATTAAATGAAACGACTCAGCATATCTTCGGTTGTATTGCTCTGCTGTTTGTTAAATCAAGCCTATGCTGATGTTTTGAATTATTCAATTACTGAGGATGGTCTTGTTATGCTCAATTCAGCCTTGGAGATAGGGAGTAACTCGACCGCTGTAACTGCTCCAACTTCCACTGACTTACCATCTCATATCGAGTATAAGATTCGTCTTCGTAAAGTGTTTGCGTCACATGCTATTGAATATAAGAAACTTAACGAAAGCTACAGCGGTGTTGAAGTAGGGCATTTTGCTGAGAGGTCAGTAGAACATATTATCGATTGCCATGACTTAATGGTTGCTGCGTTAGATGAGTATCTTGAATCGCCCGGCAGCGGCGGAGATGACGACGAAAGTCTACGACTTATGAATACTAAATTTATGGTTTACTTTGTTGCGATAAACGACCGCATTCGGTTTATGGAACAAATTATGAGTGAAAAAGCGAGTTATGATGGGCGAAAGGATGTGGAATAAGAATATCGAAACGGCGGGTTGCGGGTGGCCGGGGCAGAGTCTTCGATGCCCCGGAGCGAGATAACGTGATTTGCCGCAAAGCCTTTTCGCCCGGCAGCGGGCCGGTACCCGATCCGGCCCACAACGCTGCGAGAAATCTCGTCCGCACTTTGCTTGACCGCGCCCGGCGGGTGGCACCGGCCCGTCGGCTTTGCGAATTTTCAGTGGGCGCGGCCCGATGGTCTTGATTGGCAGGGCGAATGTAATAATGCTTAACTCGCGTGTGTTCCGAATCAATCCGGTAAGGCGGACGGCGGGAAACTCGCCCTGCCTTGACTAAATCATGATCGCAATCTCGGTCTCACTGATATGATTGAGATGATGACTATTTTCGAGAGCTTCTCATGAAGGATATAGGCCAATTTGTTTCGGCCATGGTGCTTATTCTGGCGGTCGGGGTGCCGGCGAGCGGCGAGGTCGTGTGGTCGCAGAAGGGTTAGGAGATCCGCACCGAGCCGGGCATGGAGCGGGTGGAGCGGGGGTTTCGGTTTGTGAATCAGAGCGACCGGGACGTCACGATCACTTCGATCCAATCGTCGTGCGGCTGCACCACGGTCAAGTTGATCCAACGGACCTACGCCCCGGGCGAAGCGGGGCAGATCGACGTGAGCTTTGAGATCAGCCACCGGGATTATCTGCTGCACAATTGAGTTCTATGCGAAAGCGGGAGCGGACGGCATTGTCGCGGGGTCGGGGTCTTCGTGGTGGAGTTGTTGTTCGATCATGCGGCGGTAGTTGCCCGACTGGGCCATGAGGTCCGCGTGGGTGCCGCGTTCGAGGATTTGCCCCTGATCGACGACGAGGATTTGGTCGGCGTGGGTGATGGTGCTGAGGCGGTGGGCGATGACGAAGCAGGTCCGGCCGGCCATGAGGTCCCCGAGGCTGGCCTGGATGAGGCGTTCGGATTCGGTGTCGAGGTTGGAGGTGGCTTCGTCGAGGATGAGGATTTTGGGGTCCGCGAGGATGGCGCGGGCGATGGCGAGGCGCTGGCGTTGGCCGCCGGAGAGTTTGACGCCGCGTTCGCCGATACGGCTTTGGTAGCCGACGGGCGTGTCGAGGATAAAGTCGTGGGCGTTGGCCTGCTTCGCGGCGCGGATGATGGCGGGGTGGACCTCGCTTGGGAGACGCCCCCGGATCAAATCTTTGGATTTCGGGGAGGCGGCGGTGGTATCAGAAACGGTCGCGGTAAGTAGTTCGGGGCGGGCGTAGGCGAGATTCTGGGCGATGGTGCCGTCGAAGAGAAACACGTCCTGTTCGACGACGCCCAGGAGTCGGCGGTACTGATCGACGTCGAGATCGCGGAGATCGGTGCCGTCGAGACGGACGCTGCCGGCGGTGGGGTCGTAAAAACGCGCGACCAGGTTGCAGAGCGTGGTCTTGCCAGCGCCCGAGGGGCCGACGAGGGCGACCGTCTGGCCGGGGTGGGCATCGAGATTGATCTCGGTGAAAACGGGGCGATCGGTCTTGGGATAGGCAAACGTGACGTTCTCGAAAGTGATGCGGCCGGCGACCTGTGCGGGGACGAGATGAGGGGCGTCGGGGGGCGCGGGCATTTCGCGCGGCTCTTCGAGCAGATCGAGGGTGCGGTCCAGCGCCGCCAGGTCGTTTTGCAACCCGGTGGCGGTCGCGGCGAGGGTGGCGATGGGCCCGAGCAAGGCGGCGAGATAGCCGAGGAACACGACCAGATCGCCCACGGTCAGCGCGTCGCCGGGAGCGAGGGTGCCGGCATCGATCGCGGCGTGATCGGACAGAATCCGAAGCGCCCCGTAGAGCAGCAGCGCCGCGGAGGCGACGGGGATGAGCACCGCCCAGGCGGTATCCACGCCGCGCATCCACCACCAGGTGTTGAGTTCCTGACGAATCATGTAATGGTTGTTGGTCACGAAGCGTCCGGTCTCGGCACGTTGTCGGCCGAAGGCGCGGACGACGCGCATGCCACCGAAGACCTCGGTGGAGTGCCCGTCGATGGTCTGCCGGGTGCGGCGCACCGCCCGGAACATCGGGCGGATACGGGCGATCCACGTGCGATGGGTAAACCACACGATGGGCAGGATGCAGAGGCCGCCCAGCAGCAATTTCCAGTCGATGAAGGTGAGTACCGCGAGGGTGCCGGCAAACTGGATGATGGCGCGTAGCGGGTTGTACACCATGCCGAACACCAGGTTGCCCACCGCCCCGGCGTCGTCGCGGAGGATGCCCGCGACCCCGCCGGCCTTGAGTTCATAAATCCGGTGCAGCGGCAAGCGGGAGGCGTGCTCGAACGTGCGGCGGCGGACGTCGGACTGCAGCCGCTTGGTGATGCGCGTCGCGTGCCAACGCCCCCAGAGCCCGATGCCCACCGCAAAAAAAGTCAGCAACAAACTGGCGGCAATGATGAGCAGCAGAAAGGTGCGCGGCTGATCCGCGGGCAGCAGGCCGGCCAAAATCCCCGGCAACGGCTGGTCGCCCAGGACATTGTCGATGACCAATTTCGGAGCGTAGAGAGGGACCAGACCCAGCAGTGTCGAGACGGCTAAAGTGGCGAGCACCACCGCAAAGATGGGCCGGTGCTCGCGTAACATGCCGAGGAACGCGCGGACCAGTTGCTTGAAGCTGCGGGTCCGGGGCTGGGCTTTGCGGGCGGCCACGGGGTCGGCGGGGGGCGTCGAGGCGGCGGCCTTGTCGGCGTCGGCTTCGGACCGGGTGCGTTGGCGGTAGTTGTTAAAACGGGTACGGCTGGATGCAGAGCGACTCATGAACGATGATGATAGGCCTATGGGTAAACCAAAACCGAATCCCGAAGCCGACACCGCCGAACACCGGCGGCTGCGGGAAGACCAGGCACGCGATAAGAATTGGAAACGCTGGGGGCCTTACGTCTCCGAGCGGCAGTGGGCCACCGTTCGCGAGGACTACTCCGACGACGGCAATGTCTGGGACTATTTTCCGCACGACCACGCACGCAGCCGGGCGTACCGCTGGGGCGAAGACGGCCTGCTGGGCTGGACCGACCGCGAGTGCCGCCTCTGCTTCTGCCTGTCGCTGTGGAACGGCCAGGACAAGATGCTCAAGGAACGCCTCTTCGGCCTCACGGGCCACGAAGGCAACCACGGCGAAGACGTGAAGGAAAAGTACTGGTACCTCGATTCAACCCCGACCCACAGCTACGCCAAAGCGATGTATCGCTACCCCCACACGGCGTTCCCCTACGACCAGATCCGGGCCGAAACCAGCAAGCGCGGCAAGAAGGACCGGGAGTACGAGATCGAGGACACCGGTGTCTTTGACGAAAACCGCTTCTTCGATGTCACCGCCGAATACGCCAAGGCCGACGACAACGACGTGCTGATGCGGGTGACGGTGACCAACCGTGGGCCCGAAGCGGCGGTGATGCACCTGCTGCCGACGCTTTGGTATCGCAACACCTGGGTGTGGGGCTGCGAGCACGAGGGGTGCACGCTGCGGCCGGACATGCGGATCAACCCCGACGATCCGCGGGTGGTGCGAACCGATCACGAAACTCTGGGCAAATTCGAGTGGGTGCTGGGTAACGAGCCTGAAACCGACACGGTGCCGAAGTTATTGTTTACCGAGAACCACACCAACCACGAACGCATCTTCGGCGAGGAAAATCGCAGCCAGTTTCATAAGGATGCGTTTCACCGCTGGCTGATCGAGGGCGAAGAAGACGCGGTGAACCCGAAACAGTTCGGCACCAAGGCCGCGGCGCTGTACACCCTGGACCTGGCCCCCGGCGAAAGCCAAACGGTGCGGATGCGTCTTCACAACGGCGAAGGTCGCGGCGAAGACGTGGACGCCGGGCACGAGGTCGCGGACGACGCGATCGACGCCGTGTTCACCGCCCGGATGGCGGAGGCTGAGGAGTTTTACAACGTTATTATTCCCGATACGGTGGACGACGAAAAGCAGCTGGTCTCCCGGCAAGCGTATGCGGGGCTGTTGTGGACCAAGCAGTTTTATCACTACATCGTCGACGCCTGGCTGGACGGCGACCCGGACATGCGGACGCCGCCGGAGTCACGCAACGAGGGGCGGAACCACGACTGGTCGCACATGTTTGCCCGTGACATCTTGTCGATGCCCGACAAGTGGGAATACCCGTGGTTTGCCGCGTGGGACACCGCGTTTCACATGCTGCCGTTCTGCCGGATCGATCCGGAGTTTGCCAAGCGGCAGCTCGATAAGTTTTTGCGCGAATGGTACATGCACCCCAACGGGCAGATCCCGGCCTACGAGTTTGCCTTTAGCGACGTGAACCCGCCGGTGCACGCCTGGGCGGTGTGGCGGGTTTATAAGTTGACCAACGTGCGGGGCAAGCGCGACCGACGCTTTCTCGCCTCGTGTTTTCAGAAGCTGTTGCTCAACTTTACTTGGTGGGTCAACCGCAAGGACCCGTCGGGCAACCACCTGTTTTCCGGCGGCTTTCTCGGCCTGGACAATATCGGCGTCTTTGACCGCAGCATGAAGCTTGAGGGCGACCGCCGACTGGTCCAGGCCGACGCCACGGCGTGGATGGCGTTTTATTGCAACACGATGCTGTCGATGGCGATCGAACTGGCGGACAGCGACTCGCCGGAGGCGGGAGCATATGCCGACATGGCCAGCAAGTTTTTCGAGCACTTCGTCTCCATCGCCGACGCGATCAACGGCGCTGGGCGGCGAGGGGCTGTGGGACGAGGAAGACGGGATCTACTACGACCAGTTGCAAGACCGGCGATCACAGCGAACCGATTCGCGTGCGCTCGCTGGTGGGCCTGCTGCCGCTGATCGCGGTCGAAACCTTCAATCAGGAACGCCTCGACCGGCTGCCGGGTTTCAAATCGCGTATGGAATGGTTTCTCAAGTATCGCGGCGACCTGGCCAAACGTATCGCCTTCATGGCCAACGATCAGGACACGGCAACCAACCGCAGCGACATGCTCCTGCTGGCGATGCCCTCCCGCGAACGCCTCCGCCGGGTGCTGGGCTATCTGCTTGACGAAGACGAGTTTCTCAGCCCCTACGGCATCCGCTCGGTCTCGAAATATCACGAAGACCACCCCTATACCCACGACCTCGACGGCGAAAAGCTCACCGTCAAGTACACGCCCGGGGAATCCGACACCCGCATGTTCGGCGGCAACTCCAACTGGCGTGGCCCCGTCTGGTTCCCCATCAACTACCTCCTGCTCGAAGCCTTGCAACGCTACCACCATTTCTACGGCGAGACCTTCACCGTCGAATGCCCCGTCGGCTCGGGCAACATGATGACGCTTGACAAGGTGGCCAAGAGAGATCGAACGACGCCTGACCAAGCTCTGCGTCCCCGACGACGAGGGCCGGGTGTTGTTTTACGAATACTTCCACGGCGACACCGGCCGAGGCCTAGGCGCTTCGCACCAAACCGGGTGGACCGCGCTGGTGGCGCGGTGTATCGAGGACATGGCCTAGTAAGGGCGAGGGGGAACCTTAGTCTCTTACTTCCTGTTTCGAGTTTCGCATTTCTCAACTCGCACCTACCACCATGCACCGTCTTGATCTTTATCAACATGCCGTGCAGCAACCGGGTGCGACCGCCGCGTTATTAAAGCGGATGCACGCTCACTGCCGATCCGCCGACGCGGCCAACGCCACGCTGCTGCGTGAAGACTTTGCCGGCACCGCCGCCGTCGCCGCGGCCTGGATCGAGATGCACCCGGACCACCAGGCCCTGGCGGTCGAAAACCACGGCCCGACGTTCCGCTGGGCTCAGCGTCGCCACCGCCATTTCGACGACCTTCACCTGGTCGAGGCCGACGTCATGGTACTGGATCGACCGAAAGTGGACATTATCGCCGCGCTGAATTTCAGCACCTTCGGTTACCACACCGATGTCGATTTACTCGCGTATTTTAAGAACGCCCGGCGGAGCTTGCGGTCCGGCGGCGTCGCTGGTCCTCGATGCTTACGGGGGACCCGGCGCCCAACGTCCGGGCGTCCAGACCCGCCCCGCCGATGGTTTCACCTATCAATGGGAGCAATGCTCTTTCGACCCGGTGACCCACCGCACGACCTGCCGCATCCACTTCGTACTCGACGACGGCACGCCGCAACGCAACGCGTTCCGCTACGACTGGCGGCTGTGGACCCTGCCCGAGTTCAGCGCTCTGCTGGGCCGTGCCGGTTATTCGCAGATCGATATCTGGTCACAGAATCCGCGGGGCAAAATCACGCCGACAAAAAAAATGCCCGCCCAAGAAAATTGGACCGTCTACCTCGCCGCCCGGGCGTCGCTGCCCCCTCCCTTCCTCTCCCCTGCCGCTTCCCCCCACCACCACCACCCGTGCCTCATACTTCAGTCCGCGGCTCCGCAAAACGATTGCTTCTCCCCCGGCCCGGACGTACATTGGTGATCCGCGTTCCCCTTTACGGATTCTGACCTGTGCTGATTCTCATTGTCGCCAGCGGCCCGGAAAAAGGCCGAGTCTACGAACTCCACGACGACCAGACGGTCGTGCTGGGTCGCGACGGCGCGGATCTGCAGTTCACCGACGAGAAAATGTCCCGGCAGCACGCCCGCCTCTGGTGCGATGGCGGAAGGTGGTATGTCCGCGACCTCGGCTCAAGCCACGGAACGTTGCGTAACCACCTCGACATCGAAAAACATTTGCAACCGCTCAAAGACGGTGACGCCATCCAGCTGGGACAAACCACCCTCGTCGTCGCCCGTATCTCCACGGACCTAACCCCGTTTGCCTCGTCCACACGCTTGGCGTCGTGGTCGTGGATCAACTCACGCCGCGGCCTCATGATCGGCGGCGCAGCCGCGGGCCTGGCGTTGCTGATCGGGCTCAACGCGACGCTGCTGCTGCAGACCCAGCGGGGCGTCGACCAGCTTTCGCAGACCGTGGCAGACAGCACCCGGCAAACCCTCGCCGCGGATCAGCAGCAAACAAAGGAGGTCGCGGGCCTCATCGCCAACCTCGGCGAGCGTCAGCAACAGCTCATGCCCCGCCTCGAAACGATGCTCGCCCTCATCGAGCAGCAGCCCGATGTCGTCGGCCCGCTGCAAGCCTTGGCCCGCGCGGTGCAGGACAATCAGAAAGACCCGCAGCTCACCGAAAAGCTCGATACCGCGCTGGCCTTGCTGCGCGAGTCCGGCGGCGAGGCGGAGGTCATGGCCGCCCGCCTCACCGCCCTGTTGGCCAACCGCCCGGAGCTGACCGATACCGCCGACGCCCTCCGGCCGCTGCTGCAGCAAGTGCTCGCCACCGTCCAGACCCTGCCCACCGCCGACGACAGCCAGCAGCTTCTCGCCGCCGTCGTCGATATGAGACAAGCGCTGCCGACTCATCAGGCCGACACCCTCGCGTTGATTCTCAATCGGCTGGACGACCAGCCGACCAATACGCAGCTCGCCCACGTCAATCGCCAACTGACCCTGCTCGCCGCCGAATTGAACAACCGGGACGACGCGGAATTGATTCAGCATCAACTCGCCCAGTTACTCGAAAACGCCGCGGACGCCCCCGCCGCCGCGCTCGCCGCGGCCGACGATCCGATCCTCGGCCAGATCCTTTCCCAGATTCAAACCCTCGCCGCCAACAACGCCAAACTCGATTCGATCCTCGCGTCCGTCGAACGTCAGCCCTACCAAAACCGCGCGATGCTCGACGAAGTCCTCGCGCAGGTCAACGACGACACCAGCGAGCACGTCGTTGCCGCCCTGCTTGATTCCGCTATGGCGGAGCTTCGCGGCAAGTCGATCACCGACGCCGATCAACTCCGCCGCCTGATCCAGCGACAGGTCGTCGCCTCGGTCGGCAAAGCCGTGGGCCAACCCGTGCCGGCCGACGACAGCGACGAGTCTCGCCTCACCCGCACCGAACTGGCCTATAAAACCGCGTTTGAATCCTCCCGTCGCATCACGATCGGCGTTGCGCGGATCCGGTCACCGGCCAACGCACCGCCGGCCGCACCCTCGACCCCGCTGCCGCCCAGGCCGCCGGCCACCGCTCCTGGCGCGACTGGTACCTCATGGACGACCTGGCCGCACGACTTCAACTCGACACCCAGGTCGCCGGCCGAACACCCCCCCGCTCCCGCCTCGATGCCAGCAACGCGACCGAACCCGACGCCAGCGCTATCCTCGCCATCCCCGCACCCGATACGCTCCGCGAATAAGTCTGCTCCGCGTTGACGTGACGCCGTGCTAGTCTCCGACGCGTGGGCTTTGGCTATCGTGATTCCCACCGCTTCGATTCTCACCTAAATCTGCTTAAACTCCGCCCGGCGGATTTCGCTTCGGGAAGCTCAGGTGATGTGTGGTCTATTTTCTTGATCGGTAGGGGTCATCCTGGCGGTAGATGCCGCCTAAAGCGGCGATGTGTGACACTCGCGCCACGCTAAGATTGAGTTGGTTCGGCCCTATCATGCGGGTAAGCGAAAACTGGATTGCTTACACCTCATGGTTTTCGGGTTGTACTTGTGCGAATTCCGGGGGCAGGGGGCTGTACAGCTCGATCTCGTCCAACCGCAAGGTTTGGGCGTGTAGCAGCATACGGGGGCGGGCCGAGGAGGACTGAGTGGTGCCCGGCAAGTGGGGAGCCGGGGTCGGTCGTTGGGACGAGGACGGGCCGTAGACGGGGTCGCCGCGGACGGGGTGGCCGAGGGTAGCAAAGGTCGCACGGATCTGGTGGAGGAAGCCGGTTTCGAGGTTGATCTCGATCAGGCTGGCGTGGGCATGACGCTGGGTGACGGCCCAGGAGAGGCTGCATCGACGCGCCCCGGCGGTGCGTGGCTCGACCCGGCGCACGAAAGCCGGCCGATGGCGGGTGACCTTCAGCCAAAAGTCGGCCCGGCCTTGGTCCGCCGGGTGGCCAGCGACGACGGCGGCATAGGTCTTGCGGATGCGGTGCTCGGCGAAGGCGGTGCGGAAACGTTGCCAGGCCGGAAGATCGAGGGCAAACAGCATGACTCCCGACGTGTTGGTGTCTAGTCGATGCACCACCCCCGAGCGGAGCCCGCCCTCCTCGCCGACCCCTTGGATCTTGGGGAAGCGGGCGACGACGGCGTTGAGCAAGGTGCCGGTTTCGCCCTCGGCCAGGGGGTGAACCGCGATGCCCGGCGGCTTGTCCACCGCGATCCATCCCGGGGCTTGTCCTAAGAGTGATAAAGGTCGCTCGGGTTCGGGCACGACCCGGCCCAGGTCAGCGGCGATGCGGATAAGATCGGTGGGGGTGATCGAGAGGCCCTTTTGCTGGCCGGTCGTAGGCTGGCCGTTGAGGCGGACAACCCCGTCCTGGAGCAGGCGTTGAGCCTGGCGACGCGAAACCCCGGCGTGCTGGGCGACGGCAAGATCGAGCCTTCGAAGGGCGGGAAGGGTATCGGCGGAGGCCGGTGGAGAAGCGGGGGGCGGGGTGGGAGTGGGGTGGGGAGAAAGGGGGAAGAGGAGGGGGGGGGATGATCGGACCTGTCCATATCGTGCAGATTAACGCCGGCGTGGTCATTTCGTGGAAAAAGGAGTCGAAGGCCGGGCCGTCGAACCGCCGATAGACGTTTGGTGTATCACTGTTATTCGTGTTCAGCAGAATCGACCTCGCTCACGCCATGACCGCCGCGTCCCCTTCACTTCAATCTCATCGCCTCGGCACCGGGGCGTTGCCGGTGTCGCCCCCGCATCCGAGCGACGGGTGGTCGCGGATCCGCATCGGGGTCGGGGTCGGTTTGGCGTTGCTGGCGATCGCGGCGGGGCTGCGGGCGTGGCTGGACATCGGCTTTATTGCTTGGCGTGATGAAGAGGCGAGCCAAGTGTGGCTGACGCTGCCGATTTTCGTTTGGCTGGCGTGGTCGCGCAAGGACGCCCTCGCGAAGATCCGCCCGAGCTACTCGATGATCGGCCCCGCCCTGATCGCGGTGGGCTGGGGCGTATCGTTGTACGGATTTTTTAATCTTAAGCAAGCACTCTGGCACGGCGGCGCGGTGCTCTGCGTGATCGGCGCGTTCGCCACGGTGGCAGGCACGAAGCTGGTCTGGCGGATGTTGCCGGTGTTGGCGGTGCTGGTGTTCTTGGTCCCCGTGCCGGCGATGATCCGCCAGCGGATCGCGATCCCGATGCAGACCTGGACGGCGTCGACCAGCGAATTTGCCTTTCAGTTGCTGGCCCTCCCGGTGACACGCAGCGGGAACGTGCTGACTTATAACGGACAGGACGTTGCGGTGGCCGAGGCGTGTAACGGCATGCGGATGGTTTTTGCGTTGCTGCTAGTGACCTATGCTTTTGTCTTCGCCACGCCGCTGCGGCCGGGGGTGCGGGTGCTCATCCTGATCCTGAGCCCGTTGGCGGCCATCGGCTGCAACGTCCTGCGGCTGGTGCCGACGGTCTACCTCTACGGCCAGTCGCCCGACAAATGGGGCCCGACCTTTCACGATCTCTCGGGCTGGGCGATGCTCGCGCTGGCTTTTGGCTTGCTGATGGGCACCGTGCGTCTGCTCCAATGGGCCGAAGTCCCGGTGATGCAAACCAAACCGCTTCCCGTTGCCCGCCAGCCTGAGCACCACTCCTCGCCCGCCGCTGTCTCGGCTTCTCCCGCACCATGATGACCACCACTCCTTCAACATACAAACGATTGCTCGGCGGGTTAGCTCCCGTGCTTGCGGCGGGTTTGCTCTTGGGCATGGCGGCAGTGAACTTCAGCTTCCCCACCGCCGAAGACGCCGAGGATTACCATCAGCGGGTGCTCACCCTGACCGAAGCCGCGCCGACGGCCTTCGGCAACTGGACCAGCCGACCCGTGGAGATCCCGCCCTCGGCGGTCGAACTCTTGCGGCCCAACGCCATCCTCAGCCGAACCTTCACCGACCGTGCGGGCCGACGCGAGGCGAGCTTCCTGATCGTCCAGTGCCGCGACGCCCGCGACCTCTCGGGGCATTGGCCTCCCAACTGTTACAAAGCCAACGGCTACACCGCGGTGAGCGCCGACCCCGTTACCTGGACGGTGGATGGCGCCGAATTCCCCGGCATCGAATATGTTTTTGAGATCGACACCGCGGGCAAAAGCTCGCGCATCGTTGTCAGCAACTTTATGATCCTGCCGGGGGTCGGTTATGTCCGAGACATGCACGACGTTCGTGAAGCCGGAGCCGACCACCGCCGCCGCTTTTTTGGGGCCGCTCAACTTCAAGTCGTGACCGTGGCGGCTTATTCTGATGCCCAGCGTCGCGCGATCGTCGGCGAACTGATTACCCCACATCTGCCCCTGATCCGTAGTATTCGCCACCTGCCCACCGCCTCTGAGCCTGAAGATCCCGCCGCCGACCCGGCGACCCCCGACTCCTCCTCCGCTGCCGCAAATACATCATGAGCACCCTATCTTCCCGTCAACGCCGCCGTCGCCGTCTCGCCCTCATTGGTAGCGTGTTTCTGATTTTGATTGGCGTCGTGGTCGGCCGTTGGTTGATGGTCAGGGGCAGCAGCTCGTCCACGCCACCCGCCCAGCAGGTGACGCAGGATCATCAGCGCGCGTTGGGCCTCGCCGCGTTTGCCGACGGCCACGAAGTCCAGGCGATGGCACAACTTTCGCCGCTGGCCACCGAAGACTCCGAAGACCTCGAGGTGCTCTACGCCCTGGCTCAGCTCCACGACGCCCGGGCCGTGTCGGACGTCGATCATCTGCTCGCGGCGGTCACGCTTTATCGCCGCGTGCTGTCGCTCAACTCGGATCATGTGGGCGCGACCCGTCGGCTGCTGGAACTGATGATCAAGCACCCGACCAACGTCGAGTCCGAGATCCTGCGCTTGGCCGAACGGCTGCTTCGCGAAGACCCCACCGACCCGCTGGCGCTGCGGGGGCAGGTGATTGCTTATACCGGAACACAACGCCTCGACGACGCGCTGGCCTCGGCGGACCTTTACTTGTCCGCTCAGCCGCTGGACATCGCGATGCTACGGCGTCGGCTGGACCTGCTGAAAGCCAAGGGCTGGCTTACCGAAAAATTGCTCGACGAAACCTGGACCCTGCGCGAAGCCCACCCCGATGCCGCCGAGCCGCTCTTGGCCGAGGCCTACGCCCGCCTGATCACCGATGATTCCGAAGCCTCCTTGGGCTGGCTGGAACGGGCGAATCAGGTCGCACCCCCCGACCTGGCTTACATCAGCCAGGCGGTTGAAATCTACGACCGCAATTCCCGCTACGACCTGTCACTGGCCTATCTAGAAAAGCTGCATGAACAGGACAACCGCTTCCTCCCGGTTGACGAGCTGGCCCGAAGGTACTTCGAGGCCGACCGCTTCACGCAGGCCAGCGAACTCATTGCCCAACTCGACGATCCCTCGCTCGCTCTGCAATCCGTCCGCGTTCTGGCTTTGTTGCGAGACAACGATCGTGCCGGTGCTCTGGCGGTGATCGACCAACTCGAGCCTGCGGCGGATGGCCCCGACAGCGCGGGCCCGGCGGCCGTCGCCGAGTTCCTCCGTCGCTGCGCGAGCGAGGACACCCCCGCGGACGACATCATCACCGCCGACACCGCCCTGCTGGCCGCGGGCGTCCGTAACCCCTACCTCGACTTTGTCGTTGGCCAAGCGTATGTCGTGCAGGGTTCGCCCGCCGAGGCCCGCAGCCGATTTGAAAAAGCCCTTAAAATCCGCCCCGTCTGGGCCGCGCCCGGCCTCGAGCTTGCCAAGCTGCTCCGTGAACAGGGTGACCACGTCACCGCCGCCCGCTACGCCCTGGCGGCCTCCCAACGCCAACGCAACAGCCTCAATGCCCGGGTCGAACTCGCTCTGAGCCTCGGTGCCCGACCCAACCAACTCGTGGGCCAACAGAAAAACCAACTTGTCTCGCTGATCGATAACATCCAAGAGGCACGCCCCGGCGAGCCCCGCACCCTGGCCCTCCGCGTCGACGTCCTGGCGTCCACCGGCGACGCCGCCGACGCCAATGCCACCGCCCGGTCGGCCCTGGATCTCGATCCGCCGCTGGACGAGCCCGATCTGCTTCGCCTCATCACCGTAGCGGAGCGTCACAACCTGCCGGCCCGCGACACACTCCGATCGGCCTACGCCCAGCGTTTCGGCCAGACCCTCCGCCTCACCATGCGGCAGGCCAACGAAATCGCCACCACCCGCAGCCCCGACGCCGCGCTGGCGCACTTCGACGCCGCCCGTCCCGACGCCCCCTCTCCCGAATGGGACGTCAACCGTATCCTGCTGCTAGAACAAACCGACCGCCGCGACGAAAGCCGTGCCGCCTGGAACCAAGTGGCCTCGGCCTACCCCGATCAACCCCAGGTCCAGCGTGTCTTGCTCCAAAGCCCTGTCGCCTGGTCCGACCCCGCCCTGATCCAGGCCACCATCGACCGACTCAAAAAGATCGACGACGACGGCTCGGAGTGGCGCACCGCTCAAGCGCGCCTCTGGCTCAGCGAAGAAAATTCCGAAACCAGCGGCCAGCAAATCATCGCGGTCCTCGAACCCGTCCCCGTTACCGCACAGGTCCGCTTCATGCAGGCTTCGGCCCAGCAGAACCTGGGCAACACCGACGCCGCCCTCACTTTGCTGCGGGATGCCGTTCGGCTCAACCCCGGCCTCACCGCCGCCCAACTCACCCTCGCCCGCCTGCTCATCGAGCAGGACGACACCGCCGCCGTGCTCGATGTCGCCCGCTCGCTCACCACCCAGTCCAATCTCGCACCGCCTCAGCAACGCGCCGTCGCGGGCCTGCTGCTCCAACTCGGCGACACCGATCGGGCTCGCAGCCTCCTCGAATCGCTCAACGCCCAGGGGCAGCTCCAACCCGGCGACGCCCTGGCCCTCGCGCAGCTTTACCAGCGGATCAACGAAACCCCCGCCGCCCTCCAGCTGATCCCCCGCATGATGGAGCAGCCCTCCGCCGCGTCAATCTCTTTCGTCGCCGACCTCTACGCCCGCCAGGGCAACAACGAGGCGGCCCAGAAAACGCTGCTTCAACTCGATTCCGCCGGCGTCCCCGCCGCCGAAGCCCAGACCATCCGCGCCGCCCACCAGGCCGTCCACGGCAACGCTGAAGATGCTCTGACGACCTTCCAAGAAGTGGTCCAAGCCAATCCCCAGCAACCCCAAGGCTGGACCAATCTCCTGAGCCTTCAACTCCAGAACAACCAGTTGGACGATGCCCTCGCGACTGCCCGCCGGGCCGCCGACGCCCTGCCCGACCACACCGGCTTCGCCGCGCTGACCGATCACGCTGACGACCTCCGTCGGCTTCGCACCCGCGACGACCAGGGCATCAACCTGAGCCTCGCCCTCGCTCTGGTCCGCGACCCCGACGACCGCGAGGCCGCCGCCGAAGTGATCCGCCGGCTCGCCACCTTCGCCGGTCGTCCGGAAGGTTCTGATCTGCCGCGTCGTGAGCGTGCCTCGGCCATCATTGAACTCGCCGACCGATACCCGCATTTCGAGTTGGTCCAGCGCCTCGCGGTGGTGGCCTACCTCGAAACCGACCGCACCCAGGCCGGCCTCGATGCCGCCCAGCGCACCATGCAGCGCTTCCCCGACTCCGCCGCCGCCGCCCAGTTGGCGACCGAAGCCTGGAGTTCCGCCGAGCGTTGGCGTGAGGCCGTCGTGGCGGCCGAAGCTTGGAGCAACCGCACCCGCGGCGACCGCGCCCCCGCCGACGCGACCGTCGCCCGGCTCCACCGCCTGCTAAACCGACCCAACATCGCCCTGCAGCGACTCCAACGCTACCGCCAACTCTGGGCCAGCCCCGGCTCGGCCAACTCCGGCCAACTCTCCGAACTTCCCCCCGAGCTTCAACAGACGTTGCTGCGCGAATATATCCTCTCGCTCGCCGCCGCCGGCCGATTTGACGAGGCCTGGACGCTGCTCGAACCCCGCCTCTCGACCGATCCCGTCTGTGCATGAGCGCCCTCACCACCGCCTCCACCAGCGTGTCCAGCGCCGCGACCGCCAAGGCTTGGCTCGACGCCGTCGCCCAGGCCCTCGACAACGCCTCGGCCGCCTCAGAAGAGACCCCCCAGGTCACCCCCCAGCAGGAACGCATCGCCCTGGCCCAAGCCTATTGGTCACTGGGCCGACGCGATAGCCGACCCGCCCTGATCGACCAGGCCCAACGCCTTGCCCAGCAGCTCAGCCAGCAACCCGCTGCCGACGCCTCGGTCTGGTTCTTACTGGCGCGATCGAGGAGAGTCGCGGTCAACAGCCCGCCGCGGAGCAGGCGTACCGCCGGGCGATCGAACTCAAACCCTCGGCCATCACCCCCCGCAACAACCTGGCCATGGTGCTTGCCCAGCAGGGCCGGGAGCTTGAAGAAGCCGCCCAACTCATCGCCCAGGTTGTCCGCGAGACACCCGACTCGCCCAACCTGCTGGACACCCAGGCCTACGTCCTCATGCGGGCCGGCCGATTCGACGAAGCGGCCGAAGCCGCCCGCGCCGCCATGGCCTTAGATCCCGCCAACCCCGATTGGTCCCGGCGACTCAATGAAATCCAAGCCCAGCGTGCTTCCGCCGCCGAAGCCACGCCCTGATGGTCTCGGCTAGCCCGCCGCCCGCGGCACCACATCGGTCCACATCATCATCACGTGGCATCCGCTGCCCGCCAAGACAAATCCGTGCCAGATCGCGTGGTGAAACCGCAGCCGATCCCAGAGGAAAAAAACGACCCCGGCGGTGTACGCCACCCCCCCGCCCACCAACCACCCCAGGCCCGCTCCGCTCATCGCCTGGGTCATCGGCTCGGCCGCGATCACGATCAGCCACCCCATTACCAGCGTCAATCCCAGCTGGGTCCATCCCCATCGGCCGAAGCAGCACAGCTTCAAGCACACACCCACCCCCGCCAACCCCCACACCACCCCCAGCAAGCTCAAACCCCAGGCCCCACCCAGGGTCACCCACATCAGCGGCGTATAAGTCCCCGCGATGAGCACAAAAATCATCGCGTGATCCATTTGACGCAGCCACCGCTTGAGCCTGGGCCGACGGACGGCGTGGTACACCGTCGATATCCCGTACACCCCCACCAACGCCGCTCCAAAAATACTCAGCGATATGACCCGGCTGGGCTCACCCCCTTTGCTCGCGGCCATGACCAGAGTCACCGCGGCCGCCGCGGCCGCCAGCGTTCCCGCCCCGTGGGTCAACACGTTGGCCCATTCCTCTTTCCGGCTGGACTGTCCTAACGCATCAGGTGGCTGCATCTTTCACAGTCTAGAAGCGATTACCGTTTCCACCCATATCTGTAATTGGTTCTGAATTGTTCAAAGCCCGCGGTACCTTGGTGGGACCCCCGCTGCCCGCAGTGCCTTCGTTATCAACCACCTCCCACCCATTGCGTTCTGCCTGTCCCCGCCGGATAATCTTGATATGAATTTTCTACGCTTTAACCTCTCGACCCTATCCCGGCCGCTGTTCTATAGCGGCGGCATTCTGGTTATTTTGGGGCTGGTCGCTGCTTCTTCCGCTCAACCGCTGGCCGACCCCCACGCCGCGTCAATGCAAATTATCCGTGACGCGGCCGGCTCCAAAGACCCGTTGCTCCGGATGCACGGCGTTGAGGCGATCCAGTTCGTCCCCACCCAGGCGGTCGAGATCCTCGGCCCCGCGTTCAAAGACCCCAATCCCGCCGTCCGCTGGGCCGCCCTCGTCACCGCCGGCCGACTGGGCTTGTCCACCCTCGCCCCGTCGGCGAATACGCTCAGTCAAGACTCCGACCAGGAAATCTATGTCCGCGCCGCCGCCGCGTTCGCCGCCCACCGCGGCGGCCTCGACGCCGACCTGGCTCCCATTATCCAACTGCTCGGCAACCCCGACCCCGGCCAACGCGCCAACGCCACCATTCTTCTGAGCATGCTCGATGAACCCTCCGCGATCCCCATGCTCAAGGACGCCGCCCGCGATCCGATGACCCGCAGCGCGATGCTCAACCGCGAGATCTTCCGCCTGCAGCTCGCCGAAGCCCTCGTCCTCTTGGGCGACGAAGAGAGCGTCAAAGTCATCCGCAGTGCGGTCTACTCCGATCAGGACGAGCTGCGCGTTTTGGCGGTCATCATCCTCGGCCGCACCCAAGACCACGGCATGACCGGCAACCTCATTCGCCTGCTGGCCAAAAACCCCGTCGAACTACGTCTTGCTGCCGCCGAGGCCCTCGGCCGTATGGGCATCGCCGAAGGTCTGCCCGTCATGCTTCAAGCCGCTGAGGCAACCGACGCCCCGGCTATCCGTGCCCAGGCAGCCCTCGCCCTGGGTCAGCTGGCTTTCGACCCCCGGGCTCAGCAGGCCCTTCGCACACTCCTGGCCGACCCGGCCCCGGGCGTCAGGATCGCCGCCGCCGCCGCTTGGGTCGAAGCGGACCCGCGGTAAAAACCATCGAGATCTCCCTCGTAATCGTTTACCCACCGCGTCATCTATAAGCCTGATGTTGACGTCCGCATCGCTTACACCGCCCCGATTTGGTTGACAACTTCTCCCCGTTGGGTTGTAATTCAAACCCCGGCCCCGCATTCCCCGTCCCCCCCCCGCCCCGACGCGGACTCGACGGACTCCGCCTGTGCCGCGAAAGCTCGATCCCGCTTCACCCTCCCCCTTTTGCCAACCTGAGGATTTCCCTTGAGCCCACTGACCAAAGCCCTCGTGTTGCTGGTGACCGTCCTGTCGATCTTACTGGTCGCCCTAGTCGTCCCCTTCGTGGCCAATACCGACAACCTTCGGACCCAGATCGATGACCTGGACATCCAGCTCGCCGGAGCCAAAGCCTCCGCGGTCACCGCTCAGAGCGCCCGCGAGCAGCTCCAGTCCCGCCTCGACAGCGGCGAGAACCAACTCCGCAACACCAACAACGCGCTGATCGAAGACAACAATCGCCTCAAGAACGAAGCCGCGTCCCTTCAGGCTCAGCTTAGCGAGCAGTCGACCAAAATCGACAGCCTTTCCGCTTCGCTCAACCTGCTGACCAACAGTCAGACCCAGCTCACTTCGCTGCTCGAAGGCCGAACCTCCGCCCTCAGCGGGGCTCAGTCCAGCAACGTCACGCTTCAAAAAGAAATCGCCCAGCTGGTCCAACGCAACAGCGAACTAGACAACCAGGTGCAAGGCCTCACCCGCACCGTTCGCTCCATGACTGAAAAAGTCACCGAGCTTCAGGACCAGCTCGCCGGCGGCAGCGGTGCGACCGCCAACGCCGGGCCGGTGAACCTCAACGCCCCCGAAATCCGCGGCGCCATCACCGGCGTGGACAACCTCAACGACGTCACCCTTGTCCAACTCAATGTCGGAGCCAATGACCAGGTCACCAGCGGCACGCAGTTCACCGTATTCCGCGACGACCAGTACGTCGGTACTGCGACCGTTAAGTCCGTCGATGAAACCATGAGCATCGCACGTATTGATTCTTCCGAAGGGGCCGTGCGGCCCGGCGACGGCGTATTCACCGGCATCCGTTACTAAACCCCCCCGCTGACATTCAATCCGGCTTTGATTTGGATGCTTCGGCATGTGATCCGGGCTTTACCGCTTCAAATCCTCTGACCCGTGAGACCACCCATGGCTGACTCCACTGGCCCCGACAACAACATCTTCACCGTCCTCGCGTTGGTCGCTTTTTTGGCCCTGGTCATCGGGGTGGGATACACCTGGTTCCGCTTTAACGAAGTCTTTGGCGGTTGGAATCCGTTCGCCGCCGTTTGATTTTATCCCGACCAAAGTTGGGATTCTTCTCGATTGATCGAATGCTATTCGTGAAAGCCCTCGGATTCGCTTCCGGGGGTTTTGTCTTTTGCTATAGCTAAGTCTTTGGTCGCAATGCCCGATAACTCGAACGGCATCTCCGCCTCCCGCGATCCGGTACAATCTTGAATGATTAAACCTTACGCGGTCCCGCCGCGTGACACGGGGTAGCGTCGCCCACCCCTTGATTTTTCCTCCCCGCCCCCGGGCACTCCCCCCCGGAAATTCCCCGGAACTTACTCCCTTGATTTTTGACAATCTTCTAAGCTGGTTCAGTGTCGATATGGGTATCGACTTGGGCACCTGCAACACCCTGGTCTGTGTCCGTGGCGAGGGCATCGTGCTCAACGAACCCTCGGTCGTCGCGGTCAAGCGCAACACCAATCAGGTGCTGCAGAACGGCAACGCCGTGGGCTGGGTCGCTAAGGAAATGCTCGGCAAGACGCCCGGCAGCATCACCGCGATCCGTCCGCTGAAGGACGGCGTGATCTCGGACTTCGAGATCACCGAGGCGATGCTTAGCTATTTCATCCGCAAGGTCAACGGCAAGCGGCCGTTCGTGAAACCCCGCGTCGTGATTGCCGTGCCCTCGGGCATCACGGCCGTGGAGAAACGCGCGGTGCTGGACTCCGCCCAGCGTGCCGGAGCCCGGCGGGTCTACCTCGTCGAAGAACCCATGGCGGCCGGCATCGGAGCCAACCTGCCCATCGTCGAAGCCACCGCCGTCGATGATCGTCGACATCGGCGGCGGCACGACCGAAGTCGCCATCATGTCCCTGGCCGACATCGCCCAGTGTGAGTCGGTCCGCGTGGCCGGCGATGACCTGGACGAGGCCATCATCAATCATATGAAGAAGGCCTACAACCTGATGATCGGCGAGCAGACCGCCGAGAAAATCAAGATCCAGATCGGCTCGGCCGCGCCCGACGGCGACGAAACCAACATGGAAGTGCGTGGCCGTGACATGATCTCCGGCCTGCCCCGCAAGACCGTCATCACCTCCGAGGAAATCCGCGAAGCGTTGCAGGAACCGCTCAGTTCGATTATCGAGACCGTCACCCGCACGCTGGAACGTTGCGAACCCGAAGTTGGCCGCCGACCTTGTGGACAACGGCATTGTTCTTGCCGGCGGCGGGGCCTTGCTCCGCGGCATCGACGTGGTGATTTCCAATGCCACCGGCCTGGACTGCCGCATCGCTGACGAGCCGCTGACCTGCGTTGCTCGCGGCACCGCGATTTATCTCGAACATCTCGAGGAATGGAAAGCGACCATGGAAAACGACATGGACGACATGTAGTTTCCGTGTCGATCATTGCCCGATCGCTGTGTCTCCGGCTTAATCTTATCTCGGCAACGCTGGTCCAAGGCCACCCCCGCTAACCCACCGCGCGGACTTGCTCATGTCTTCCCCCCTGCTCAGCTCGCAACGCTTTTTATTCGTTGTGGCGGTGTTGCTTCTGGTGAACACCCAGCTCAAGCCATCCTGGGCCAATCTGGCCGCCCGCCCCGTGAAGCCGGTCGTCGATTTTATCTTGCTGCCGCTGCGCACGCCGGTTTACCAATTGGCCCTGGCATTGGCGTTGCCTTCCGAGGACGAAACCGAGCTCGATCCGGATTCGGTCGATCAGCTGCGGTACCGCTACGGCGAAGCCCGCGTGCGGGTCGAGCAGCTCCAGCAACGCGTGGTAGAACTTGAACGCCGACTTTATCTCATCGAGAACGTGCGTGAAATGGGTGATACCGCGACCCGGCCGTTGTCGGCCGAAGTCGTTGGCTTTTCGGACACCGGAGCCCGCCCCGTGCTCACTCTCAACCGCGGCGGCCGCCAAGGCATCGGCCCGGAGATGTCGGTGGTCTACCTCAGCTCTGTCGTCGGCCGGGTGCTCGCGCCCGTGGGCCCGGGTTCATGCGAGGTCGAGCTCATCACCGCTCACGACGCGGGCCTGCAGGTCCGCGTCCAGCCCCGCGGATCGGAATTGAAATACGACAACATCCGGGTGACTCGCGGCGAGGACCAGCGGACGTTTGTTGCGCAGGTCGCTCGAGATTCGCCGATCGGCGAAGGGGCCGACGTCCTGCTGGCCGACGGCGTGCACTATGCCGATGCCCGGGGTAGGTTGCTGGGCGTGGTGGAGCGTGTCACTGAATACCCGCCCGATCCGCTGCTGCAAAAACAGCTGGTGATCCGCCCCGCCCATGACCTGCGGTATCTGAAGGAAGTCGCCGTGTTGTTGCCGATCGACGCTTTGCCCCGTGAAGCGGAGGCCCGGTGAATCGTCTGGTTTTCGCCGTCGCGGCCTATATCTTCTTGGCGTTACAACTGGGGCTGGCCCCGGCCTGGACGGTGGGCGCGGTCACGCCCAATCTGCTGCTGATCCTCGCGGCCTTTGTCGGCGTTTCCGCCAGCCGAACGACTGCGTTGGTGGCCCTGCTCATCCTCGGTCTGTTGCTTGATCTTCAACCCGGACCGCTGCGCGACAGCGGCGTCATCCTCGGCCCGCACGCACTGGGTTACCTCATCGGCGGCTACGCTGTGCTTCAGCTGCGCGGGATGCTGTTCCGCGAATCTATTATCACCATCGTCGTGATGGTCGCGGTCATCGGCAGCTTCAGCGCCCTGGTCGAAACGGTGATTTACACGTTTCGTGGGCTGCCCTGGCTGGCCAATGACCCGCTGAGTTGGAGGGTCAGCTGTCAACTGGCGTATGAATGCCGCGAGATATTTTACACCGCGCTGGTGGCGGTCCCCGTGGGCGTGATGCTGCTGACCAGTCGCCGCTGGTGGGGATTCGCCGGCCGAGGCAAGAATGAACGCGTGTTTTAGTATGCCGAGGCTAGCGGCAATTCTCTATCGTCGGCGGCAAGACAAAGGTTTAAAGATAACCCTCGAGACATACCTAGGGTGCCATCAGCCTTAGTTTTCGTAGCCGTCGGGATGGGCTTTGAACCAGTTCCAAGCATCGCGCACCATCGTTTGGGTGTCGGTGACTTTGGCCTCCCAACCGAGTTCTTCGCGGATTTTTTTGGGATCGGCGTAGAGGGACGAGGGGTCGCCCGGGCGGCGGTCGCCGATCTCGACGGTGAAATCGATACCGGTCACTTCTTTCACCGCATCGACGATATCGCGAACCGACATGCCGTTGCCGATGCCCAGATTGTAGATGCGGTGGTCACCGGGCTGCAGCGCGTCCATCACCACGGCATGGGCATCGACCAGGTCGACCACATGAACGTAATCACGGATGCACGTGCCGTCGGGTGTCGGGTAATCGTCGCCGAAGATAAAGGCTTTTTCGCGTTTGCCTAGCGCCGCCTCTAGCAGCACGGGGATGATGTGAGTTTCCGGGTCATGGTCCTCCCCGATGCGACCCTGCGGATCCGAGCCGGCGACGTTGAAGTAGCGGAGGATGGCGAAGGCGAAATCAGGATCGTTCGCTCCGTGGTCCTTGAGGATGTGTTCGACCATCAGCTTGGACTGGCCGTAGGGGTTGATGGGGTTGCTGTACGGTACTTTCGGTAATGGGGATTTGGTCCGCGGGCGGCTCGCCGTAAGTCGCGGCGGTCGAGGACTGGACAAACGTCTTGACCCCCGCTTCGTCCATCGCCCGCAGCAGGGTCGAGCACCCCGGCGGTGTTGTTGTGGTAATAGTTCAGCGGCTGGCTGCACCGACTCGCCGACGTAGGTGAGGGCCGCGAAATTCATCACCCGTTCGATCTTATGATCCTTGAGCGTGGAGACGTATCGTGTCGTAATCTTGCAGATCGCCGACGACGAGGGTGGCCTCCGTCGGGCACGGCCGCGCGGTGGCCGCGGTCAAGATTGTCGAGGACGGTGACTTGGTGACCGTCGGCCAAGCAGTCGCTGGACGGCGTGCGAGCCGATGTAGCCAGCGCCGCCGGTGACGAGGGTGTTCATGGTGGCTCGCTCGATGTATAAGAATAACGTCGAGGCGTGAATGATTCAGGTCGGTATTCGGGACAGAATAACCCGGGAGCGTCACGCCGGGGAGGCCGCGACGACGAGCGGGCTTTTCTCGACCCAGACGATCGACCGAGCAGCGTCACCCCCAGGCCCAGCCCGATCAGTGCGATCGCTCCGGCAACATGCCCGACACCGGGCGTGAAAGAGGCGGTCCGCAGGTCTTCCGGCTCGACGGGTTCCAGGCTGTCGCGGTAAACCCAGGTCGCTTCGCGTCAAGGGGTCGATCCTCGGTTGCGGCAGACATCGCAAAGATGACTTCCTGCCCCTTGATGATCTGCCCTGCCGCGGTTCCACCGTCGCCGCAAACGGCCACAGCCCGACGACCGCGCCGATCAGTAGACCCAGTAAGCACTCCCAACGTGGCCCGCTCATAACGATGGAGCAGCCAACGCAGCAGATTGCTCACCCCCACCACCCCCACGACCACGCCCAGGCCGACCGGCAGAATCACGCCCAGCCCCACGGCGGTCAGCACCTCCCAGTCCTGATTTTTCAGCCCGTTTTTAAACGCGTCGATTCCCGCAAGTATCGGCACGTACACACCCATCACCAGCAACAGGTAACCGCCGCTGACCCCGGGCAGGATCATCGCCGCCGCTCCCGCCACGCCCGCGATCAGCATGTAGATGAAGCCAGTGTTGTCTGCTCTCTCCCGCGCCGCCCGAGGCTTGGTATATCCCCAAGGCCGCCATGACCGCGAATCCGATAAAACCGCCGATCACCACGGGCAGCCCCGCGGTCCGACCCTTGTCGGTGATGAGCCGCCACACCACCGGCACCCCGCCCAGGGTCAGGCCGATAAACAAGCTGTACATCACCCAGCGATGGTTGACCACCAGGTTTTTCACCGGCCCCGCCAGCAGCACGATGGATAACAACGCGAACACCACCACGCTGCCCAGCACGGTTATCGAAGCACGACGAAACTTCAGCGGTGGTCACCTCGCCGATCGCCGCGATGAACCGCGGGTAGACCCCGGCCGCCAACAGCATCGTCCCGCCGCTGATGCCCGGCACGAGATTCGCCAACCCCATCAGAACGCCTCCGAAACCACTGCGAAAACCAAACTCGGCAGTTGATCGCTCGCAGCCGGCGTCGAGACCGGCGTGGGTGGTGTAGACGGCGTCGCGGGGGAGATCAGTCATCGTTGTTCTATCGGTTGATCTTGCAGCGATATGCAATCGTGAGGCCCACTGACTGGCCAACTTGTGTCTACGCTAAATATTCTGACCTAGGTCGTCCCGCGGAATCGGCGCAACCGGCTCACCGGGCACCAGGTCGCCGCTGCGGTATTTTGCCCAATAGATCTTGAGCCTTCGCTTGACCATCGGTGCCAGTAACACGCCGCCGAGGATGTTGGGCAGACGCCATGCTCAGCAGCATCGCGTCGGCAAAAAGGATGACCGTCCCCAACGTGACCACCGCCCCCACGAAGACGCAAAACACAAAGAACAGCCGGAACAAAATTACGCTTCTTAGTCCGAAGAGGTATCCCCAGGCCCGCTCGCCGTAATAGCACCACGAGATCATCGTCGAAAACGCAAACAGGATGATGCAGATCGACAGGATGTAGGGAAACCAACTCGCCAATACCGGCACCTGTTGGAAAGCCGCCAGCGTCACCGAAGCTCCTCCCGTCGTTCGCTGAGGTAGGCCCCGGTGATGAGCACCGTCAACCCGGTCATGCAGCAGATCACGATCGTATCGACGAAAGGCTCGAGACTGGCGACGAAACCTTCGCGCAGTGGCTCATTGGTCTTGGCCGCCGCGTGGGCAATCGCGGAACTGCCCAGCCCCGCTTCGCTGGAAAACGCTGCCCGCTGGAACCCGATCATCATTACCCCCAGCATCCCGCCCCCGATGGAGTTGATCGCAAAGGCCTGGCTCAGCACTTCACCGATCAGACTTGGCAAGGCCGAGAGATTAAACGCGATAATGACCCCGCAAGCAATGAACGTAGATTATCCCCATAAACGGCACGATCTTCGAGGTTGCCGCCCCGATCCGGCTGATCCCGCCGATCACGACCATCGCCACCAGGACCGACATCACCAAGCCGAAGCCGTAACTCAGGTAAGTCCGCAACTCGTCCTATTTTCTACGCTGACATGCGGCTGCACGAACGTGCTGAAGAATCCTTCGTAGGCTTGATTGGACTGGAACATGTTGCCCCCGCCCACCGCCGCGCCCATGCAGAAAGAGTCGCGAAGATGATCGCCAGCGTCTTGCCCAGCCCCCGAGGGCCGGATGAAGCTGCCGAAGCCCGAGGTCGAGATAAAACATCGGCCCGCCCGACACCGTGCCGTCCGCATTCTTGATGCGGTACATCTGCGCCAACGTCGATTCGTGAAACTTGCTGGTCATCCCAAACAGCCCCAGCACCATCATCCAGAACAACGCCCCGGGCCCGCCGGCCACCATCGCCACCGCCACGCTGGCGATGTTGCCCAGCCCGACCGTCGCCGACAACGCGGCGGTGAACGCCTGGAACGGCGACACGTCGCCCTCGTCCGCTCCGGCCGTCCACTTGCCCCGTACCACCGCGATCGCATGACCAAAGCCCCGGATATTGATAAAACCGTGGTACAACGTATAAAACAACGCCCCCGCCGCGAGAAACACGACGAGGAACGGCAACTCGGGACCGGCGATTTTAATCTCCCCGTCCACGAACACCGGCCGACCGTCACGCACTTGTTGCACCCGGCTGCCCGCCGGCACCTCGACCTCTTGCCGCTCGCCCGCCGCCAGGATCGGTTGCCCGGTGTCGTCCACGAGTACGCCGCGAAACTGGGTTTCGACATCGATCATCACCGGCTCGGCCTCACGCACCGGCTGCCCCGCGTCGTCCGCCACCGGTCCGCGAAATGCTCCGAACGAAATATCGACAAACAGCGTCTTGAAGGCAATATCGTTTACCCCGCCCAGGACCGCGTTGAATCGGTCTCCTATGGTGAGAGGCTCGACCAGATGTGCTACCGGTCGCAGGTCATCCACCCCCGCCGATGCCAATGACGATGAATCATCGATTCCCTGCGCAATGACCATCGGCGAGAATAGCGCGGCCAGCAGCACGAGAGTCCACTTCAGGTTCGATGGCGGCCACGCGGTGAGATGCTTGCCCCCATCATTTTTTTGTAGGCCGGCCGCCTGTTTTGAGCTGCTTAATTGCAATGTCATACGCCCTCGTTTTGTTTTATGAGTTGCGGTTTTCCCCAGCCCCTGATTTTCAAATTCTGCATAGCTCAATCTTGGCCTCGATCGTAAGGACACTGTGATTTATCCACCCGCCTCGAAAGCCTCGGTGCCCCTCAATCGCACGAGCCGAGGATACCCCAGTCCGGCCGACACCCGCTGATTAATTTGACGCATCAGCTGATTGACCCTCGCGTCATCACGCGCGGCATCCACACGCCCCGACAAAATACCCCGTCCCAAACGGTCGATGTATGGCTCCGAACGATCGGTCAAACGTACATCAAAGTCACGCAACCGCGCTTGCAACTGGCCGTCGCGCGGATCATCGAATAGACGGAGGAACCCGCCCCCGGCGTAGATGCCGACCCGGGGGGCCTGATCGGCGGCGTCCTGACGATCGCTGGCGCCGGCCGACCGATTGCCGGGGCCAAAACTTTCAAAGTCGATGATGCGAACCGTCGCATTGGTCGCGGTCCGGGCCACCGGGGTTCGGCCCGCGCGGGCATCCCAAAACATTTCGATCACCGCCACCCGCCGGGGGCGGTCAGCTTCACCCTGGATCAGCAAAATCGTCAGCGTGTTGCGATCCGCTACACGATAAATCGCTAGGTCGGCCGCGTCGGTCAGGTTGATCGGCTCCAGGTCGCTCCGATCGACACTGGTCAGCCGCAGGTCTCCCGCCGTCAATTCTGAAGCCGTTCGGCAACCGCTCACCCCCACGATGAACCCCACGGTTAAAACGGCAATGCCCCATCTCCGGGCGCGGCGGATCGTGGGACCAATGGCCCCAGTCGCCGAGAGAAGCTTTACCGCTGAACGATCGGCACGCTTCATGCTCGATCATCCGCATCGTCGACTGCCACCTGCTCGAATTCGCTGCCGACCGCCGGGCCGGTGCTGGGCGGGGCGGGCATTTCTCCGGGGTCTTCCGCGGTGGGGTAAGCGATTCCTAGTTCCGCCAGCGTGTCGCGTTCCACCACCGAGCGCAGCTGTTCCCGGGGCACACTCGGAAGCGGGGTGCCCTGCGAGGTCGTGTTGACCGAATATAGAGTCACGATTGCTTTCTCCGGCTGGCAGAACGGGAATCCGCTTCCGAAGAGCACTTGCCCCATCACCCCGGACTGATACGCTTGCACCAGCGCATTGTACAACGGCCAGGTCCGCACCACCAGGCCCGACACGTCCGCGTAGACATTCGGATGCTTGGCCATCAGGGCGACGCCCTGATCGATCCACGGCTGGCCAAAAGAGCTGAGGACGATCTTCAATTGTGGAAAGGTGCGTGCCACCTCGTCCAGCAGGTACGGCATGGCAAACTCGAGCTTGACCTCCGCCGCCAACATCGCGCTCCCCTCAATGAGGATCGGCACCTGTTTTTCCTCGCAAGCCTCAAAGAGTTCCATTGCCCGGGTATCGGCCGGGTGGAAACCCGCTGCCGCCGGACTAACCGTGGCCCCCACCATCCCCATCTCCAGCGCCTCTTCAAGCTTCGTGGTGGCTTTGCCCACCATCGGGTCGATTCCGACGAACCCCACTGATTTATGCGGCTGGGTCTGCACCGCGCGATGCACCGCTTCCGCATCGATCGAGGCGCCTAGCAACGCGCTCTCAAAACCCAGTACCGCCACAAAAGAGACCGGCTCGGTCGCTTCGCGATGCGCCTCGGCCGTGGCGTTGCACGTCTCCCACGGATCGGTGCGGCGTCGACGAAGCGTCTCCGCCGCCGAGTGACCCATGGCCTCGATCGAGTCCCAGACGCGGGTGTGCAAATCAACAATCATAAGTTCAACCCGACAATCGGCAGGACCGGCCCGGGGCTCATCGTAAGCGACCCTCCGCCCCTCGCCAACTGAGTCAGCCCGGATGAAGTTTTACTCTCGCCGGTTTCCAAGATAAGAGCGGTCAGGAATGATCCGCGTCGTACTCCGCCGCCGACTTGAGTTGATCCAGTTCTGCGGGGTTATCGGGCTTCACTTTGATGAGCCAAGCCTTGCCGAAGGCGTCGTCGTTGACCATCGCCGGGTCTTCGAGAACCGCCGCGTTGACCTCCACCACTTCCCCGCTGACCCCGCAGTACAGGTCGCTCGTGGCCTTGACCGATTCGATCTCGCCGAAAGTTTGCCCCGCCTCGATCCGGCCCGATTCCACCGAAAATTCGACGTAGGTCACGTCCGAGAGCTCATCGACGGCGAATGCGCTGACGCCGATCACCACCAGCCCCTCGTCGAAGCGGTGCCACTCATGGGAGTCCAGATAGCGGCGGTCGTCGGGGGAGGCCATGGTGAAATCCAATCGGTCAGGAAATGACGGGGCGGGGTTACGGGGTCCGCGTGGGGTATCTCTCGGACCCTGACGATCGCCACGGCAGTAGGATGGTAAAACTTCCCGCCCATCGCCGCAACACGTTGCCCCGAAGACCCGATAGACAGGTTCGGCGATCGTATTCTGCTCATCGACGCCCGCGGCGATCCTAAGCTATGGTGTACGCCCGATGCGGTTGGGTATGACCCACGCCGCGGTGCTCGATGACCGATCCAAGCTCCGATTTGCAGCTTTGTTGCAATGTTCCGTACCCCCCTGCCAAACTCCGCCATGTCTGCCCAACTCTTGACCCACCTCAAGCAGCTCGAGTCCGAGAGCATCCACATCATCCGCGAAGTCGTGGCCGAGTTCGACAACCCGGTCATGTTGTTTTCCATCGGCAAAGACTCCTGCGTGATGCTCCATTTGGCCCGCAAAGCCTTCTTCCCCGACACGCCGCCCTTCCCCCTGCTGCAGATCGACACCACCTGGAACTTCCAGTCGATGTACACCTTCCGCGACGACTACATCGTCGGCGAGTTAGGCATGGAATGTCTGGTCCACATCAACGAAGACGGACTTAAGCAGGGCATCGATCCGTTTAATTCCGGTAGTAAAATTTTTACCGACGTGATGAACCTCGGTGCCCTCCGCCAGGCGCTGGATAAATACGACTTCGACGCCGCGTTCGGCGGTGGCCGACGCGACGAAGAAAAATCCCGTGCGAAAGAGCGCGTCTATTCCTTCCGCGACGCCAACCACCAGTGGGACCCGAAAAACCAACGCCCCGAACTCTGGAACGTATACAACGCCCAAGTTCAAAAAGGCGAACAGATCCGCGCCTTCCCCTTGTCCAACTGGACCGAGCTGGACATCTGGCAGTATATCCACCTCGAAAATATCAAACTTGTACCCGCTTATTTCGCCGAGCAGCGGGAAGTCGTCGAATTTGAAGGCAACTTGATCGCGGTCGATGACGACCGGATGCCCACGGACCTCCGTAAGACCTCCCATAAGGAGTGGGTGCGGTTCCGCACCCTCGGCGACTACCCCCTGTCGGGGGCCACCCGCAGCGAGGCCCGAGACCTGCCCCAGATCATCCAGGAAATGCTCTTGGCTACCCGCTCCGAACGTGAAGGCCGGACTGTCGATAAAGACCCCGGGGCGGGGATGGAAGAAAAGAAGAAACAAGGTTACTACTAAATTTTCGGCAACTCTGCTTATTCTTTTATACCCCACTGTTTGCCGGATTTCTGCTGATTCAACCCCTGGCAATCGTTTTTCGCCGACTCCCTAACTCCCACCCTCGCTGAACCATGTCACACCAAAGCGAACTCATCGCCACCGACATCGACGCCTACCTCAAGCAGCACGAAGAGAAAGAGCTCATGCGCTTTCTTACGTGCGGCAGCGTCGATGATGGCAAGTCCACCCTCATCGGCCGATTGCTTTACGACTCCAAAATGGTCTACGAAGACCAGCTAGCATCACTCGAAGTCGATTCCAAAAAATTCGGCACCACCGGCGGTAACTTTGACCCCGCCCTGCTCACCGACGGCCTTAAGGCCGAACGCGAACAGGGCATCACCATTGATGTCGCCTACCGCTACTTTTCAACCTCCAAGCGCAAATTTATCATCGCCGACACCCCCGGCCACGAGCAATACACCCGCAACATGGCCACCGGTGCCTCCACCGCCGACCTTGCGATCATCCTCATCGACGCCCGCCATGGTGTGCAGACCCAGACCCGCCGTCATTCTTTCATTGCATCGCTTTTGGGAATCAAACACGTCGTTGTCGCCGTTAATAAGATGGACCTGGTCGAATTCTCCGAAGAACGCTTCCACGAAATACGCAAAGACTATTCCGCTTTCGCCGCCAAACTCGAGCTGCCCGACGTCCGGTTTGTTCCGATGTCCGCCCTGAACGGCGACAACGTGGTCAACCCTTCCGAACACACTCCGTGGTACGACGGCGGCACGTTGATGCACTTGCTCGAACACGTCTATATTGGCAGCGACCGCAATCTCATCGATCTCCGCTTCCCCGTGCAGTTCGTCAATCGGCCCAACCTCGACTTCCGCGGGTTTGCCGGCACCCTGGCTTCAGGGGTCGTGCGCAAGGGCGACCAAATCATGGCGCTTCCTTCTCGCAAAACATCGCGGGTCAAGTCCATTGTCACTTACGACGGCGAACTCGACGAAGCGTTTGCCCCCATGTCCCCGACGCTGACCCTCGAAGACGAGATCGACGTGAGCCGGGGTGACATGCTCGTGCACGTCAACAACCAACCGCAAATCGGCCAGGCCTTCGAAGCCATGCTCGTCTGGATGTCCGAAGACTCGCTCAAGATCGGCGGGCAGTACCTGATTAAACACACCACCCGCACCACCCCCGGGGTGCTTTCCGCGGTACGTTACCGCATCGACGTAAACACCCTACACAAGCACGACGAGGCGGACGCGCTCCAGCTCAATGAGATAGGCCGTGTGGTCATCGAACTCGCCCGACCGATCGCCTTTGATCCCTACCGCAAAAATCGCGGCACCGGTGGCTTCATCATTATCGATCGGCTGACCAACAACACCGTAGCCGCAGGGATGATCCTCGACCAGTCCGCCACCGCAGAGCAGGCCGCCCGGCAACGGTTGGCTCGTTCGCTGGCCACCGAAGCGCGGCAGCACGTCTCGCTGATTTCTGCCGACGAACGCATCGCCAGGTATAAGCAAAAACCTGCGACCGTGTGGATCACCGGCCTCACGGGGTCCGGCAAATCGCCTATCGCTTACGCCCTCGAAAGGCGACTCTTCGACGAAGGTTATACCCCCTTGGCGATCGATGGCCGCACCGCCCGTCTGGGCATGTCGTCGGACCTGACCTTCAGCAACGATGACCGTCGAGAAAACCTCCGTCGCGCTTCCGAGCTCGCCAAGATCGCCAACCAAGCCGGCCTGCTAACTATCTGCGCGTTCCTCTCGCCCTCGGCCGAGGACCGGGCTGCCGCTCGAGAAGTAGTCGGCGATGATCGCTTCTTCGAGGTCTTCACCGATGCCCCCGAAACGGTCTGCAAAAAACGGGCGGAGGAAGAAGGCTCTAACATGGCGGCGTTCAGCGATATGGCCGCTCCCTACGAATCACCCACGGCCCCTGCATTGCATCTCAAAACTCATGAATCCTCAATCGACGAGTGTGTCGAAAAAATCATGACCCTGTTACGTGACCAGGGTTGTCTGCAAAACTGATAATCGATCTTTCTCCAAATGTGGGTAAAAACGTTTTTTGCTTGTGATTATAAAATGTCAAAAATTTAACGGCCACTTAGCTTCCTTAACCCCAAGCAGACAAATATCACAGTTACATTGTCAGTGCGTTCTCACCTGTTGATGACGATCACGCGATCAAGGTTTGAGGATCAAGGGTAAGCCATCGACTATTTACTATTAAAATTTGTTGAGCGCACTGGCTTTAATACCGGTGTGGTTGCCGCATTCTATCGATGATAGCAGCGGATAATGACACAACTAGTCAACAAAAAAACCTCGCCGATTGCTCGGCGAGGTTTTCGAATTCTAACTAAGTTAACTCAATCACGCTTCGGAAGAAGACCGGCGACGACCGGCGATCCATCCCAGCAGAAGCAAACCAGCAGGCAGGGCCGCGGGAGTCGGGATAGCCGCCGCACCACCCGCCACGGCAATACCGGCCACGGTCAAACCCTCTTCGATGATACCCAGCGAGGTGAGAACACCGGTCGAGAGATCGACACTGTAGAGGAAAGATTCGGTTTCACCGTTAGGGATAGCCGCGAGGTAAGCGGTACCGGTTTCGCCGGAGATATCAAATTCGCCGATGTTGACGATATCGATACCCAAGCTGCCGACCGTCTCCAAGGTGCCCGCGTTGTTGGCTTGGGTCACGAGAATGTCGAGGTCCGAGTCGATGCCGTACAATTGGGTCGAAGTTGCACCCGCAACGCTGTTGGTGTAGGCCGATCCGATAATGTTAGGATTTGCAGTTTCGTTAACGTCGCCGATCGCGAAAAACACCGGGGTGGTGCTGGCGATGTTAGCGTCACCGCTGTCGGGATCCGCCACGAAGTTCGTGTTCGTGTTGCTGACAATCCGAATCTTGTCGATAACGGGATTGAAGTCGAGTCCGAAAAACGATCCGTTAGGCGAGTCGGTAAAGCCACCGCCCACCCGGGTCGCGGTGCCGGTATTCACATCAATTGTAACTACAGCATCGCCGGTCGAAAGGCCATACAACTGACCCGTTGCAGGACGAAAATCGATACCCAGCAGACTCTGACCAGGGTTCAATCCGGTGATGGCGACACGTTCAGAAAGGGTGCCAGGAGCCGAACTGTCGAAGACCGATAGCTGCTGCGAAGTGCCGACATCTTCGAGAACATAGATTGATTCAGCAGCAGCTCCGCTCGCAAGGGCTAAAGTCAATGCAGACACACCGGCTGATACTTGGTTCTTCATAATAATTTTTTCATCCTCTTAACGAATCAGTCATGACGAGCACACAAACACTTTGCGTTAGCCACCGTTCTAATTTAAAGAACCTAATCATTTAGATCACGACTCTCAATATCGTAGTGGATTTCCCCACAGTGTACAACCCCTAATTTCATCATAACCTCAAATAAACGTGTATATAAAGTGTTATTCAGTATAACTTTACTGCTATTTTACCTAGTTTATTTCAATCTGACGATGTTTTAGATTTTGACGAGCTTGTCTCCGACTCAGCTGATTTTGGTGAAGCGGGTTTATCTTTGACCGAGGGCTTCCCCTCGCTCGGGGTACATTTAGACTCCGTAGTTTCGGTTGGTGTATCCGCTTTGGCGCTTTTTTGATAGCTGTCAGAACGGTAGTCGGTTTCGTAGAAACCGCCGCCCTTAAAGATCACACCCGCCCCGGTGCCGATGAGCCGGCGAAGTTTGGATTTACCGCATTTCGGACACTTCTTCAAAACCTTGGCGGACATGCTCTGAAATTCCTCAAACGCATGATCGCAGGCATCGCAAACATAATCATAAGTAGGCATAAAAGTCCTTAATTCAACGGACTAGGCGGGTGGGTAAGAATTGCCCTGCTATTTGAAGTTACTCGAATCGCTGAACTCAATCTGAGATATTCACGAATCTATTCCGCCACGCTGACCTGCGCGGGTCGAACCGGCTGGTCGTTCAGTAGATAGCCGGGCAAAAATTGCATCGCGACATGATCGGATTTGACCTCTTCGGAAGGCTGACGCATCAACGCCTCGTGAAGATTAGGATCAAACTCATCGCCGGGATTCACGGTGATCTTCTTCAACCCGAAGGATTCGAGGGCTTGGGCGAGCGCCGCCTGGATTGTGGCGGCTCCGCGTTGGACATCCTCCGCACTCGTGGTAGCGGGGTCCAGTTCCATCGCCCGATCGAAGTTGTCCAGCACCCCAACCAAGGACTTGGCAACTTTCATGAGGGTGGCCTGTTTCTCCGCCTCGATATTGAGTTGAGATCGACGGATGTAGTTTTGATAGTCCGCGGCGGTACGCATCAGCTTGGCTTCAAAAGCATCACGGTCGTTTTCTGCCTGAGCGAGTAGCTGCCGCAGCGATGCCGCCGCTTCCGGGCCGAGGTCTGCCGGATCCGTATGACTGACCGGCTCGCCATCGGAGGGTGCGAAGTCTTGGGCCGAGGGCTCTTGGCCGTCAGGGGTCAAATCGTAATCTGGAGCGGGCGGCGTCGCTTCGCTATCGGGGGAGGGGGCATTCATGGTTTTCAGCTCCGCAGAGTTAACTTAAATACGTTTTAATTTTATCCCAAAAACCTTTGTTTTCAGGGAGTACATCGTGGTTCTCGGATTCCGCGTAAGCCCGGAGCAGATCCTTCTGCTTCGTAGTCAGTTTCGTCGGAACCTCCAGCAGCAACGCCACGATAAGGTCGCCGCGTCGCCCGCCCCGCAGATTGGGCATGCCTTCCCCACGGATGCGGAAGAGCTCGCCGTGCTGCGTGCCGGGCTTGATGGTGATTTCAGTTTCTCCATCCAGCGTAGGCACGTTGACGGTACTGCCCAAGGCCGCCTGCGTGAAGCTCACCGGCATCTTCATAATGAGGTGGTCCTCTTCCCGGGTGAAGAGTTCGTGCTCGGCGATACGGATCACCACGTGTAGGTCGCCTTGCGGACCGCCACGGGTTCCGGGCTCGCCTTCGCCGGTCACGCGGATGGCCTGGCTATCCTGAATCCCGGCCGGGACCGACACCGATAGTTTTCGTTTTTTGCCGATTTTACCGGTGCCGCGGCAGTCGGAACATTTGTCGAGATAGATTTTGCCGTCACCTTGGCAGTGAGCACAAGTGGTGACCATGCGGAACATGCCGCCCAGGCCTGCTTGCTGGACCTGCCCCGCCCCGCCGCACATGGTGCAAGTAGACGGCTGAGTTCCGGGTTTGCCGCCGGTCCCCTTACAGGTGGCGCAGGTATCTTGCCGGGTAAACTCGATGTCGGCCTCGGTTCCCCGGAAGGCCTCATCTAAGGAAATCTCGGTCTGCGTCTCCAAGTCATAGCCACGTTGTGCACCGCCGGGCCCGCGGCGATTCCCGCCGCCGCGACGCCCCCCGCTGCCGCCGAAGATGTCGTCGAACATCGAAAAAATGTCGCCGGCATTCATATGGCTGAAATCGTGGCCCGCTTGGCCTTTTAATCCGGCGTGGCCGAACTGGTCGTACCGTTGACGTTTACCGGGGTCCGACAAGACTTCGTACGCCTCGGCACATTCTTTAAATTGTGACTCGGCGGCAGCGTTTCCGGGATTGCGGTCGGGGTGATACTTCATCGCCAGCTTGCGGTAGGACCGTTTGATTTGGTCGCCGCTGGCGGTACGTTCGATACTGAGAATTTCGTAATAATCGCGTTGCGTGGCCATGATAAACTACTGTCGGGTCGCGGGATAAATGAAGCCCACGGAGACTATCCGTGGGCTCCTTAGAGAGTTTTCTAGGGTTAAAAACTCGGTACTGGTCGATGCGGGATCAAGACACCGCACCCGCCACGAGTTCTTCGTCCTCGTCGAGATCAGTCACCAAAACATTGGTGGTGAGCATCAGACCAGCCACCGAAGCGGCGTTTTGCAATGCCGTACGGCTAACCAAGGCAGGATCAATGATGCCGGCTTTAACCATATCGACGTATTCGCCGGTGGCTGCGTTGTAGCCGTGATTGCCCTTGGCTTTGCGAACTTCTTCGACCACGATGTAACCGTCTTCACCCGCGTTTTCGACGATCTGCCGCAGCGGTGCTTCCAAGGCTGCCGCGACAATGTCGTACCCGATTTTGGCATCACCTTTGGCAGTTTTACGCTTGGCGAGAACCGCATCGATTGCACGCACGAAGGATACACCGCCGCCCGGCACGTAGCCTTCTTGAGCCGCGGCTTTGGTCGCAGCTAAGGCATCATCGACGCGGTCTTTGCGCTCTTTCATCGCTGTTTCAGTCATGGCCCCAATGCGGATCATCGCGACGCCGCCGGTCAGCTTAGCGAGCCGTTCCTGCAGCTTTTCACGGTCGTAATCGCTGGTCGTTTTATCGATCTGCATTTTAATCTGATCGATGCGGCCGTTGAGTTCTTTCTTTTTGCCCGCACCTTCAATGATGGTGGTGTTGTCCTTGTCGATCGTGACTTTCTTGGCGGTACCCAAAGCATCAAGTTCCAGAGCTTCAAGCTGAACGCCAAGGTCCTCGCTGACGAAGGTCGCGCCGGTCACGGTGGCGATATCGCCGAGCAGTGCTTTGCGTCGATCGCCGAAGCCCGGAGCCTTCACCGCGGCCACTCTAAGGACGCCCCGCAAACGGTTAACGACTAAGGCAGCCAACGCTTCATTTTCAACATCCTCCGCAATGATGAGCAGCGGCTTCTGCGCCATCGCGACCTTATTAAGCAGCGGCAGCAAGTCCGGGAGATTGCTGATTTTCTTTTCGTGGACCAGAATCAGTGGGTCCTCCAGGACGGCTTCCTGGGTGGCAGGGTCGGTCATGAAGTAAGGCGACAAATAGCCTTTGTCGAATTGCATGCCCTCGACGTAGTCAAGGGTGGTCTCGGCAGATTTGCCCTCTTCGACCTCGACCACGCCATCCTTGCCGACGCGGTCAATGGCCTCGGCCAAAAGCGTGCCGATCTCGGCATCGTGATTCGCGGAAACGGTGGCCACCGCTTGGAGATCTTCTTTACCTTTACACTTCGTAGCCAAGGCTTGGATCGCTTCGGCGGCGGCCTCCGCCGCGTCATTGATGCCACGCTGGAGCGCCATGGCGTTGGCTCCGGCCGTTACGTGGCGTAGACCCTCGTTGAAGATGGCTTCGGCGAGTACCGTAGCGGTGGTAGTTCCGTCGCCCGCTTTGTCAGCGGTTTTCTTGGCGACTTCGACCACCATTTTGGCCCCCATGTTTTGGAAGGGGCTGGCAAGTTCGACTTCTTTAGCGACGCTCACGCCGTCTTTGGTCACCGACGGACCGCCGAAAGATTTTTGCATCACGACATTACGGCCGGTCGGCCCCATCGTAACTTTAACGGCCGCGGCAAGTTGGCTGAGACCTTTCTTAAGTTCAGCCTGCGCTTCGGCACCGAAGATCATTTGTTTCTTAGCCATGTTGGTTGGCTCCTCTATAGTTTTGTAGTATTTGTTAATTAAGAAAAATCAAGCTTCAAACTTTGCTCATGCAGGCAAAGCTTACTTAAGAAGGATTATTCCATGACGCCGAGTAATTCGGATTCACGCATAATCATGTGGGTCACCCCATCGACATCGACTTCGGTTCCGGCATACTTCCCGTAAAGGACGGTATCGCCTTGCTTGACGACCAGGGCGGTACGGCCCCCGTCGTCGTTGAGTTTGCCAGGACCGGCCGCCACGATCTTGCCGTGCTGCGGTTTTTCCTTGGCCGCCTCGGGAAGATAGATGCCGCTCGCGGTTTTCTCTTCGGCTTCTTGGGGCCTAACCAAAATACGGTCGTCGAGGGGTTTGAGGGTAATCTTAGCTTTGCTCTTGGTGGCGGTGGCCATATTTTATATCCTTGAAAATTTGTAAGTTTTAATTCGAGCTTAGAAAAATAATAAATTTGACGGAAACTAATCGCAGGGGAGCAGTGGACTACATCATCCCGGGCATGCCGCCCATGCCGCCCATACCACCCATGCCGGGCATGCCACCACCCATGCCGGCCATGCCACCCATCCCGCCCATATCAGGGCCGCCACCGGAGGAACCTTCGTCGGACGGTGCTTCTGTTACGACGCAATCGCAGGTTAATAACAACGTGGCGACGCTCATCGCGTTTTCTAGAGCAGTGCGGTCAACCTTGGCGGGAGTGATAATTCCTTTGGCCACCATGTCGCCGTACTCTAACGCTAAGGCATCAAAACCTTCGCTCCCTTTCAACGCGGTCACTTTGCTGACCACCAAACTGCCCCGTTCGCCGGCGTTGTCAGCGATCGTGCGTAACGGCACCGTAAGAGCCTGACGAACCGTGGCGACACCCGCCGCTTCGTCACCGTGGGCCTCGATAGAATCGAGAGCGGATAGTGCACGGATAAAACTGACGCCGCCGCCCGGCACGATGCCTTCCTCAACCGCGGCACGAGTCGCGTGCAAAGCATCTTCCACCCGAGCTTTTTTCTCTTTGAGTTCGGCTTCAGACGCGGCCCCGACGTTGATCTGGGCGACCCCACCCGCCAATTTTGCGAGACGCTCCTGCAGTTTTTCGCGATCATAATCCGAGGTGGTGGTATCGATTTCCGCTCGGATCTGGGCGATGCGGGCCTGTATGTCAGTCGATTGGCCGGCACCCTCGATAATCGTGGTGGTATCGCCATCGATGGTGATTTTCTTGGCCATCCCCAATTGCGAAAGCTCGACGGAATCAAGTTCGATTCCCAAGTCTTTCATGATGGACTCTGCACCGGTCAGCGCCGCAATATCGCCGAGCATGGCTTTGCGTCGGTCACCATAGCCTGGAGCTTTGACGGCACACACATTAAGCACGCCGCGCAATTTGTTGATGACCAAGGTCGATAGTGCTTCGCCCTCGACATCTTCCGCAATAATGAGCAGCGGTTTCTTGGCCTGCTGCACTTTTTCTAAGAGCGGGACCAGTTTTTGGATATTGCTGATTTTATCCTCGTAGACCAGCACCAAGGCACGGTCGAGTTCGACCAGCATGTCATCGGGGTTGGTAATAAAGTTTGGCGAGAGGTAGCCGCGGTCAAACTGCATGCCCTCGACGACATCGACGTAAGTGTCGAGTGCTTTGCCTTCTTCGACGGTGATCACGCCGTCTTTACCCACTTTTTCCATCGCGTCGGCCATGATTTTACCGATGGTGGGATCGTTGTTGGCTGAGATAGTTGCGACGTTGGTGATGTCTTGTTTACCCTGAATCGGTTTAGACTGACGTGCGATGTCGGCGGCCGCTGCGGTCACAGCTTTTTTCATCCCGCGGACCAGAGCGTTGGCATCGACCCCGGCGGTGATATGCCGCAGTCCTTCTTTAAACAGGGCCTCGGCGAGCACCGTCGAGGTCGTCGTACCGTCCCCCGCCTTATCCGAAGTTTTGCTGGCGGCCTCTTTTACCAGTTGGGCCCCCATGTTCTCGGCCTTATCGGCAAGCTCGATCTCTTCCGCCACGGTCACGCCGTCTTTGGTGACGGTCGGACCACCCCAGCTTTTGTCGATCACCGCGTTACGACCGCGGGGACCAAGGGTGCTTTTAACGGCAGCCGAGAGCTTCTCGACCCCCGCCAATAGGCCCGCCCGGGCTTCAATTTCAAATGTCAAATCTTTGACGGCCATGATCGATTACTCCTTTAGTTGTTCTAAAATTACTATTTAGCGGTCACCAAACAGGGTCTCGCTCGTTGCTCACCACATTCGAGGGGTGAACAAACCTTTACCGAGGTGACACATAATCTCCCTGGTACCATGTTGGTTGCAAAGGCTATACCACCCGGAGAGTCCTGAAATTCACGGGCAAATCTGAGGTTGGCAACGATTTAAGGCGAATACGTTAGGCAATGCCTTTAAAGTTAACGTGCATGCATCCGCATCACCTGCCATAGTGGCATTCAGGGTGGTCTGGCTCTGACATCTGCTCGCCTAGGGTTGCGAGCTGATTTGACCAACTGGAACTGACTAAGGACTAAGTAAGAATTTAAGACTTACCGGCGTCATCTTGGCCCGACAACCAGGCGGGTGTTGTCATCGAATTTATGGGTGGTAGGATCGTTCCCTTCACTGCTCAATACGCCTCGCGGCACCTAATCATACGAGACGTTACGTTACAGTTCGCCATAGCCTGTCACCCCCATGACAAAGCGTCACCCCATCCGGATAACCGCAATATTATCTGAACATCAAGCAACTACTCATTGGGAATTCATGATCGAGATCGCTGTAACTGGGGCGGCGAGGACGAATGAGCGCCTATCGTGAGTAGCTATACTGATCGTTACTGATCGTTATTTGGTTATATGCTGTGAAGTTGAATGAGCCGTTACACAAAAATTACCCTATCGACCGGGGTTGTCGTATTGGTACTTGCCGCGGTGGGTTGGCGGGTTTGGACGTTGACGACTGCGGAGTCGGAGAAGCCAAGCCAATCGGGACGTGCGGTGCCGGTGGAGGTGGCGGGCGTGGAGCGTGGGGCGATCGAGCGGCGTCGGAGCTTCAGCGGCACGCTGGAAGCGTTGGCGGAATTCCGGGTTTCGGCGAAGGTGGGCGGACGTGTGGAGCGGTTGGACGTAGATTTGGCCGACGAAGTCACAAACGGCGCTGTCGTGGCGACGCTGGACAGCGCTGAGTACGAGCAAGAGGTGACGCAGGCTCGGGCGGAACTCGCAGTTGCTGAGGCGAATCTGAAAGCGGCGAAGAGTTCAAAGGAGATTGGCGACCGGTCGATGCAGCGACAGACGACCCTGCGTGAGCGGGGGATCGCGTCGGAGTCACAGTTCGACACAGCCGAGTCCGAGCAACTCGCGGCCGAAGCGAGCGTGGCCGTTGCCGAGGCCCAGGTACAGCGGGCGCGTTCCGCTCTGGAGACGGCCCAGATCCGCTTGGGCTACACCCAGGTACGCGCCGCGTGGACCCAGGGTGATGCGAAGCGTCTAGTAGCCGAGCGTCTAGTCGAGGAGGGCGACACGGTGGCGGCAAACGTGCCGCTGATGTCCATCGTTGAATTGGACCCGATCTTAGCAGTGCTGTTTATTACGGAGCGCGACTACGCCCAGATCGTCGTGGGTCAAAAGGCAACGCTGCGGACCGATGCGTATCCGGGCCGAATGTTTGAAGGTCGAGTTGCTCGGGTCTCACCTGTGTTCCAGTCGGCTTCGCGACAGGCGCGGATCGAGCTGGCGGTGCCCAACTCCGAACGATTGCTTAAACCCGGCATGTTTGTGCGCCGAGACGGTGCTCGAACGGGTGGAGGACGCGACGATCGTGCCGGAAGCCTCGGTGATCACGCGGGGGGATCAGCCGATGGTTTTCGTATTGGACCCAAGAACGATGACGGTCCAACTCACGCCCGTCAAGTTGGGCATTTCTGATGCGGGTCGTGCACAGGTTATTGAGGGGGACGTATCGGGCCGAGTGGTCACCCTTGGCCAGCAGCTCTTGGACGATGGGTCGTCGGTGGTGTTGTCCGAGGAGGCCACGGCCGAGGCGGCGACATCCGGGAAGACCGCGAAATGAACCTACCGCGTTTCAGTGTCCGCCGCCCGGTGTTTACATCCATGGTCACGCTGATTGTCGTGGTGCTGGGTGTTGTCGCGCTCGGCCGGCTGCAGATCGATCTTCTACCCGCGGTCGAGATCCCCCGGCTCACGGTCCGCACCGACTATGAGGGCGCGAGCCCCGAGGTAATGGAGCGGCTGGTCACTCAGATCGCCGAGGAGATCGTGGCCACCGTGCCGGGGGTCGAGGAGATGAGCTCGACCAGTTCCGAGGGCAGCAGCCGTGTCCGCGTGACCTTCGGCCCCGGGACGGACATCGATACCGCCGCGCTCGATGTACAGACCCGCCTCGAAGACGAGATCAGCGAGTTCCCCGACGATATCGAACGCCCGCGGGTCAGCAAATTTGACATTGCCAGCTACCCGGTGGTGATCCTGGGCATCTCCAGCGACCTTGATCCAGTGGAACTGACCGAGCTGGTGGAAGACCAAGTGCGCTATCGCTTCGGCCGCATCGCGGGAGTGGCGCAGGTGGACCCGTGGGGCGGATTCAACCGCGAGGTGCGGATCGAGTTGGACCCCGATCGGCTCAAAGCGCTGGGGCTACCGCTCAACGATTTATTGGATACGATCCGCGACGCGAATCTGGACCTGCCTACGGGCACGATCGATCAGGGGCGCTACGAGGTGACCCTGCGTGCTCCGGCCGAGTTCGAAGACCTCGAATCGTTCCGCAGCCAGGTCGTCGCTTTACGTGACGGCGTGCCGGTCACGCTCGGCCAGGTCGCCGAAGTAAACGACACCTACGAAAAACTCACACGCATCGTCCGCGTCAACGGCCAGCGGGGCCTGCGGCTGGGCATCCGCAAAGAGTCTGAAGCCAATACCGTCGAGGTGGCCAGTGCGATCCTTGCCGAGATCGCGGAGGTGAATGAGGACTTCCCGCAGATCAATGTCGTGGCGATCAGTAATCAGGGCAATTTTATCGAGCGATCGATCGCCAACGTCGCCCGCTCGGTGTTATACGGCGGCGTGCTCGCCGTGGCCGTGCTGTTGCTGTTTCTCCGCAACCTCCGCAGCACGATGGTCATCGCGATCTCGATTCCCATCTCTATCCTGGCGACACTCGCGGTGGTGTTCATCAGCGGTTTGACGATCAACCTCATGACGCTGGGCGGGCTGGCGTTGGGCGTGGGGATGATGGTGGACAGCTCCATCGTAGTGCTCGAAAACATTTTCCGACGCCGACATGAAAACGGTGAACTGCCGGCAGACGCGGCGGTGGCGGGCACAAACGAAGTCGGCGGAGCGATCATCGCCAGTACGATCACGACCCTGGTAATCTTCCTGCCACTGGTCTTTGTCCGTGGGGTCACGGGTTTGCTCTTTAAAGAGTTTGCCTACGTCGTAGTGATCTCGTTGGTGTGTTCGTTACTGGTAGCGCTGACGATGGTGCCGATGTTGGCTTCGCGTCTGCTAAAGCCCGATGATCAGGAAACCAAAGCGAACAGCAACGCTAGTCGTCCGTCGTGGTTCGCCCGCGCTGGCGCACTTGCCGAACGGTTCTTCGAGGGTCTGGAAAATGCGTACCGCGGGCTGCTGATCTCGGCGTTGCGCTACCGCCTTTTGAGCGTCGGGGGTGCGGTGGTGATGCTGGGTATTTGCCTGTTGCTCGTGCCTTTCATTGGCTCGGAGTTCCTGCCGCCCAGCGACGAGGGCGAGGTCAGCGTTACCGGAGAGATGGAAATCGGTACGCGGCTGGATTTGGTGGATCAGCAAACTAAGCTCATCGAGAATGTGGTCAACAACCACGTCCCGGAAGCCACGGCAAAGATCGTGAGCGTTGGGGCCTCGGGTTGGCGGCCGGACTCGGGAGCAACCGGATCGATTGACCTCACCCTGTCGCCGTCGTGGGAGCGTGAGCGGTCGAATAAAGATATTGCTGAGGACCTGCGGCAGCGGTTGGAGGGAACGATTCCGGGCATCACCATCCGCACCCGGGCGCCGGAAGGTCAGAACCTGCTTGACCGAATCCTGCCCGACGGCGGCGGGTTGAATGTTGAAATCCGCGGTCATGATCTTGCCACGCTCGGAGTGCTTGCTGACCAGGTTGTGCAGCGGATCGCCGATGTGCCGGGTGTCACCGATGTAGATGCTGGCCGCCGCACGGGCGTTCCGCAAGAGCGTTTAAACATCGATCGCGCAAAAGCCGCTGACCTGGGCCTCACGATCCGACAGGTTGCCGAGGCGCTGGAGACCGCAGTATCCGGGCGGCTGGCGGGTGAATACCGTGCCGCGGGTAACAGCTATCCCATCCGTGTTCAACTTCGAAACCCCCAGCAGTTGCCGCTCGAAGACATACTCGATCTTACGCTCAGCACGGCCGATGGCCAAGATGTCGTGCTGCGCAATCTGGTGAGCAACACACCCGGCCGCGGCCCAGCGGTCATTGAACGAAAAGAGCGGCAGCGCACCGTCAGCATCGAGGTCAATATCGACCAACGCGACCTCGGCTCGGTCGCTGCAGACATCGAGGCCCGGCTTGACGAAATACCCCGGCCGGTGGGTTACGACCTCAGCGTCGCTGGCAGCTACGAAGAGCAGCAGAAATCGTTTCGTGAATTGCTTACGAGCATTGTCTTAGCACTGGTACTGGTGTACATGGTCTTGGCGAGTCAGTATGAATCGCTTCGCGACCCATTCGTGGTGATGCTCTCGGTACCGATGGCGGCAATCGGAGTGCTACTGACACTTTTTATCACAGGAACTACGCTCAATGTGCAGAGCTACATCGGCTGCATCATGTTGGGCGGCATCGTGGTAAATAACGCAATCCTGCTGGTGGATCAGGCCGGCCACTTGCGCACCGCCGATGGGCTAACTCCACGAGACGCCGTCGCCGAGGCCGGCCGCCGCCGGTTGCGTCCGATCCTAATGACTTCTGCAACCACCATGCTCGGGCTGCTGCCGCTGGCGCTGGGCCTGGGTGAAGGGGCAGATGCCCAGTCCCCCCTCGCCCGGGCGGTAATCGGCGGATTGCTCGCGTCGATGCTCATCACGCTTGTTCTCGTGCCGGTGGCCTACACACTTGTTCACCCCGATCGCGTTAAGTCCTCACAGGATGACGACCGGCCATCATCTCCTCCCGGAGCCCTCGCGTGACGGTGGTCGTCCGGCTCCCACTGATTTCGGCCTTGGTCACTTCGCTGCTATGGATTACAGCCGGCTGCCTCGCACCCGAACGCTCACCGCTGCTGAGGCCCGACTGGGAAGACGAGCTCGCAGGCACGTTTGGCCACCGCCCCGAGCTGCCGGACACTCCCGGTGCTCAACCCGTCGTTGGTGCCTCGTGGATGGACACCAAAATCAACGCCGCCGGCCTGCTGGACCTCTCGGTCGAAGAAGCCACCGTCCTTGCCCTGCGCAACAATCGTGAACTCGCCGTCCAGCAGATGAACCCAGTGATCGTCGGTACCTTCGAGAAAATCGAGCGAGGCGTGTTCGATCCACAGGCCTTCGCCGAGTTCACCTACGGCGAAGAAACCGCCATCGAGATCGACCGCGGCACCGGCACGCGCTTCTCGGTCGATGACACAGAAACCGCTGCCGTCGCCGGCCTCCGCCAGGATTTACCCACTGGCACCAACGTCGAAATGTCCGTCGCGCAGGACCGAGAAACCTCTAGTCGCACCCCCGAACAACAGGACGCCCGCCTCGGCCTGACCGTGACCCAACAACTCCTCCGCGGGGCGGGGCCAGCGGTCAACCTCGTCCGCGTCAAACAGGCTCAGATCGACACCCGCGCTTCGCTCTACGAGTTGCGAGGCTTCACCGAAGCCCTGCTCGCTGAGATCGAATCAACCTATTGGCGTTACGCGTTGGCTCAGCAACGTATCGCTATTTTCGAGGGGTCACTCGACCTCGCCCGGCGGCAACTCGACGACGTCCAGCAACGCATCGAGATCGGCGTGCTGCCCGAAACCGACGCCGCCATTGCCCGCGTCGAAGTCGCCCGCCGGCAGCAGGACTTGATCGACGCCCGCAGCGACCTCGAATCTCTCCGCTACCGCTTGCTGCGGCTGGTTAACCCGCCCCCCTTCACCGGCTCGCTCGATCGGCAGGTCAACGTAACCAGCAATCCCGAACTTACCGCCGAGGCGATAACCGACATCGACGACCGCCTCCTGCTCGCCGAGCGGTCTCGTCCCGACCTTGCTGAGGCACGCCTGCGACTCGAACAAGATCGGCTTGAAACCATCGTCACCCGCAACGGCTTGCTGCCACGCCTGGAAGTGTTCATCGCGTTGGGCAAGACCGGCTTCGCCGATACCTTCAACGACTCGTTCCGCGAACTCGATGGTGATACCTACGACCTCGCCGCTGGCGTCCGCTTCAGCAAGTTGCTGGGCAACGACACCGCCGAGGCCTTTAACCTTGCCGCCTATGCCTCCCGCCGCCAGTCTGCCGCCGCTATCGACAACTTGGTGCAGTTGATCCGACTTGATATCCGGCTTGCAGCGACCGAACTCGAACGTGCTCGACTGCAGATCGGTGCCTCGCGGACCACGCGGACGCTACAGGATGAGGCTGTCCGTGCCGAACGTGAACGTTTCGACGCGGGGGCCAGTACCGCGCTGCTCGTCGCTCAAGCCCAGCGCGACGAGCTCGAAGCCCGCATTGCCGAGGTTGAGGCCGTCGTCGCCTATCGGCTTGCACTAATCAGCCTCTACGTAGCCGAGGGAACCTTGCTCGACCGCCGGGGCTATGTCACCGAAGCAAACATTAATTAGAGCCTCTTGTGCCATCCCCTCCCGTTGTTCATAATCAAGCTTTCTTGAGCAGGGAGGTTCTGATGGGCGTTTACGGATTGGACTTACGCAAGAAGATCGTGTCGGCATGGGGCCGAGGCGAGACGGTCGCGTCGGTGGCCCGGCGGTTTGAGGTCGATCAGAAGACCGTGCGGTCGTACCGCCGACGCGCCGCCGAGCAACGCCTGGCCCCGCAGCGTAGTGGGCCCAAGCGGCCGACCAAGCTGACCGACGCGGACCTGCGGACGCTCGAACAAGAAGTCGCGGCCGAGCCCGGCATCACGCTGCGGGAACTGCAAGCCAATCTCCTAGGACAGCCCCTACTTTAGATGCCCATCATCTTTTTAAGCTGATGTCGGAAAACCAGGACGGCATCACCCTTTGAAGAAACGCCAGCAGTTTTGAGAAGCCATCCACTCGGATCACGGGTTTGATCCATTTGGCTTCGATGGCGTCGGCGACGGCTCGGCCGACCGCGTGGGGTTCTGGGCCTTTGTCTTGCAGTCGATGGAAGGCGTCGATGGCCCGGTTGCGGGGGCTGGCGTAGGCGTTGATCGGTTCGGCACCCGGGAGAAAACTGGACTTGGCCCCGGACTTGATGCCGCCGTTTTGTAGGTACGCCACTCGGATGCCCAGCGGCTCGACTTCGTAACGCAGCCCGTCGCAATAGCTTTGCAGAGCCGCCTTGCTCGCCGAGTAGATCGTGTGGTAAGGCAGGGCCGCATCGCCAGCGTTGGGACTCATGTAAAGCAATCGCCCGGCTCCGGCTTCTCGAAGCGTCGGCAGCACGGCCCGCGTCAGCCCATCTTAATCCGGCCAAACGAATCGCCGCCGCTGGCCGAGTAGATCGGTGCCGTCCAGCGGCACGAGTTGCTGGGCGGATTGCTGAGCCACTACGAGAGGAAAGCCGCGTGAAGTAGTAAGAAGCGGGCGATGCCCGACAATTAGGACCGGGTCCGGCTGGTGGTCGCCCACCGCGGATCCAGGGTGTGGACCACTTCAGCCCGCCCCACCTAAATCCATCTTCTCGTACACGCTCTTATACACTTAAACGCAAAGGCGCTCGATCAATCCACACGTAATTCATGCTGATGACAAGGCGATATTCGAGTTCATCGTCCCTCATTGGTTAGAGAGTTTTCTACGAAGGATCCCGTTACCCTTCGTCCCTGCGACTATGAGATCTTCTTTGATGGCGACCGTCGGAAAAAAGCGATCTAAAAAACCGTCGCTCAACGAGATCCAGTTTCGGCCACTGTCGTTACTTTGGTATACGCCGCTGGCGGTGCCCGCGACGAGGGTGCCGCTTTCGGAGTCATAACTCACGGAATGAACGCCGACGGTGAATATGTTTCGCCAAGTCTGACCTGCGTCTTCACTAGTATACAGACCGCCTTGCTGCGAGCCGATCCACAAGCGTTGCGGGTCGCTGTTTTGCTGGTAGAACGATATCGAGCCAGTACCCGCGAGGACTTTGATCGTGCCGGAGACAATATATGTTTCACCGACCGTCAGCAAAGGCGTATCGTTGCCGAAGCTACTGCCGAGCTTAGTCTGGACGGCGTCAGTTTTTGCTCCGACCGTGCCGGTGTCTGCGGTGATCTCGAGGGCTTGCGAGCCTTCGCCGATGGTCGAGGCAACCACGGTCGCGGTGACACCGTCTTGGATGTTCCAGCCAGTAATTGTACCCGTGGTGCCGATGGGGTCGTCCTCGAACGACGGATTGGTGTTGATGGCCGCAGCGTGGGCGGACCCGGTGACGATCAAGGCTAGGGATAGAGACGTAGGGGCAAACAATTCACGAAACATGGTTCTTCTCCGTTGGTAAGAAAGGAATCAAAGCGAAACATGAGAGTGGGGGAGACGCCCCCACAAAAAATCAGGCTGGCACCGTGCCGGTCGATTCTCTGGACGTTAATGTCATGGGCAATTGGACTTGCGGAGGCAAGTCCAGGCCCGCATGGCATCAATGAGACATTGCGTGGCCCGGTCGGCCAATAGTTCTTTGGGGTGGCCGACGGCCGTGACGGTCGGCCAGAGATGAGCCGTGGGATATTCGTCGTTGTAAGTGGCGATGCTGAGATCGCGGGGGATCGACAAGCCGGTGCGAGCCGCAGCGGCGATCAGATTGGCGGCCATGAAGCGATTGTTGGTGATGATGGCGGTCAGCCGATTCTTACCTTCAAAAGCCAAGATGAACCTCCGTGTTCCCGCGCGTTCTCAATCGACGCGCCGGGGAGGGACTGCTCAGAGTTCTCAACGACTGGAGTGATCACTCATTGAATGGATGGGAGGTTGTTTGCCATGAGATCGAGACGTTGCTGCACGCACGCCAAGCTTCGGCCGGCGTCCGGCGGCGTGTGGGTGACGTAGTCAACGAGCGTCGGCAGGTCGGATCGCGCAACGTAGGTTTGAGTGTCATTGGTGGCGTAATAGATCAGTACGCTTCCGTCGGTCCGGGCAACCCAGCCGTTGCTTAAGGCCACGGAGTACAGATCGCCCGCACGTTCGTGGCACCGGGGCGCAAGGAAGTGTCCGCCCGGGGCATGCGTGACCCGCCAGGGTTCGTCGAGGTCGGTCATAAACATGTAGAGCACATACCTCAGGCCCGTGGCCGAGCCGCGGACGCCGTGGGCAAGGTGTAGCCAGCCGGCGTCGGTGCGGATCGGCGGGGGGGCCCTGGCCATTCTTGACTTCTTTGATGGTGTGGTATGCCCGTCGATCGACGAGAGTGGATTCATTGTCCACGACCGCGTTTTCCATCGAGTCGCAGAGGCCCCACCCGATGCCGCCGCCCGAGCCGGCCGAGATGAAGCCGTCTTGCGGCCGGGTGTACAGCCCGCACTTGCCGTCGATGAACTCCGGATGAAGGACGACATTGCGTTGCTGCGGCGAGGGTGTGCGCAGGTCTGGGAGGCGCTCCAGGTTTTCAGATCCTTCGTGCGACAGATCCCGCACTGGGCCTCCGCGGCGGACAGGTCCGGGTCGTTCTCATCTTTGCGCTCGGTGCAGAACAGGCCGTAGAGGTGGCAGTCCGCGTGGGCGGTCAGCCGCATGTCGTAGACAGTGGTATCGGGACGATCCGTTTCGGGCATCACGACCGGCCGGTCCCAGAATTTAAACTGGTCAATACCGTTGACGCTCTCCGCCACAGCGAAAAAGCTCTTGCGGTCCACGCCTTCGACCCGCACCACCAGCAGCACCTTGCCGTCCCGCTCAATCGCCCCGGCATTGAAGGCCGCGTTGATTCCGAGCCGTTCGAGCAGCCTCGGATTCGACTCGGGATCTAGATCAAAACGCCAGGCCAGTGGCGTGTGATTGGCGGTCACGACCGGATGCTGAAAACGCTCGAACACACCGTTGTACCAGTCTTCGTCGCGGGGATTGGGTCGGCGGATGAGCTCGGCGTGGCGTTGCTTGAGCTGTTGCAAACGGTCTTCAAATGGGAGGTGGTGCATGGTGATCTTTTGCTTAAACGCAGACCATGAAGGAAGGTGAGGGTGATACGAAAACGTTTGCCTAGCTGAGTTTTTCCAGGCGGGTGAGGCGGCCGCCGACGATCCACTCGGCGACGAACAGGTCGCCGCCGGGCCCGAAGCAGGCGTCGTGCGGGCTGTTGAACAAGCCCGGCTGGACGTGCTCGGTCCCGGCCAGGTCCGGCCAGGCTGACGGGCGGTCCGCGGCGTCGATCACGGCGGGGTTCGCGCCCAGCTCGGCGACGATCCGGAGGTCGGCGTCGAGCAGTTTGACGCCGGTCATGAGTTCGGGGACGAGGATGAGGCCGTCGGAAAAATCAAAGCCGCAGGGCGAGTGCGTGGCGGTGTCGTTGTGCCGGAGGTACGTGCCGTCGGCGTCGTAGATCGCGAGGCGGTGGTTGCCGCGGTCGGCGATGTAGAGGTGGCCGTCGGGGCCGAACGCCAAGCCGTGCGGGCAGTTGAACCGGCCGGCGCCCTCCTCGCCGGTGAGTCGCCCGAGGTAGTCGCCCGCCGCGGAGTAGCGGTAGACCTTGGACCCGCCGTAGCCGTCGGCGACCCAGATGTCGCCGGTCTCGGGGTGCTGCTCGGCCCAGGTGGGTTGGTACGCATTGCCGGGGCGCTCGTTGGCGGGCGGGTGGTCGAGGCGTTGCTTGAGTTGGCCGTTCAGCCCCAAGCGGGCGACTTCGCAGGAGCACTGATCGACCACCCAGAATTCTTCCGCGCCGTGGAACTGCGTGACGGACAAGCCGTGCGCGCCGACGAAGCGGTCGCCGAGGCTTTCGATCAGTTCGCCGTCGGGATTGAAAAACAACAGCCCGGGCACGGCCTGACAGAAGACCACGATCCGGCCGTCCGCGAGGCAGACGATGCCGTGGGTCCGCCCATTGAGTCGGCCGGCGGGCGTGTCGGGGATGCGGGCCCAGTGGTCGTGACAGCGGTAGCGATGGGGTCCGGACCCAAGAATGGGTGGGTTGGACATCCGAACCACGATACTGGGTCAGCGCAGTTGTTCGCGGCCGACAGGCTGGTATCACGTCAGCGGAGTCGGTTAGGGTAGGACCGCGCGGTAGCGTACGCGGTACCGCCGGGGCGACACGCCGAACGCCGCTTTGAACCGTTGGTGGAAGTGGCCGACGTTTTGGAACCCGCTCTGCTCGCAGACCTCGAGCACGGGCATATCGGTGGCTTCGAGTAGTCGGGCGGCGCGGCGGAGGCGGGCCTGGTTCACGATCTCGGTCGGCGTCTGGTTCAGGTGCTGCCGGCAGGCGCGGGCGACATACTCCCGGCTGTATCCACTGGCGTCGACGAGGCCCGGGACGCCGCGGTCGATCAACGTGTCACGGGCCATCGCCTGCGCGAGCCAGCGTGGCGGCGTGGCCGCGGGTTGGTCCGGCAGCGAGAGCACGTGGTGGACGGCCAGGAGGAATGTGTCGAGCGTGGCCCGGTCGCGTCGGCCCCAGATCATTGGATCGCTCAGACGATTTAGTAGCGCAACGCCGTCGTGCGGGAGTTGCCCCTGCCGGTTGGTCCTCGAGAACAAGCCATTACCGCACCGGCCGTGATCGGGGCGTTTCTCGCTGCCGTACCGCCGCGCCAGGCCGGCCCACGTCGATCGGGGCAGCGCCACGTTGCGTAGCGTTAGGTCCACTCCGCTTTCGAAGCGGTGGGCCTCTGCTCCGAGGACGACGGCGTAGTCGCCGACGCGCAGGTCCCGGGGTCCGTCCACGCGCAATTCCTGGCCGCGGCCGGGGGTGACCCAGAAAAATTCGATGAAATCGTGGTCGTGCCAAGTCGAGGACACGTCCCGCGCGGAGATCTCAGCGAAGTGGAATCGGTCGTCGGCTTCGAGCAGGTCTGCGAGGCGGAGTCGGAGGGCCGGGGACAGGGACGACATCACACCAGTGTAGTTTTTTTTTTCGTTATAGCGGTCGTCTTTTTCGGCAAAGGGTGTCATATTCCATGCGTTCGTTGCCGTTCTGGAGATTCAACATGACCGCCATCCCGCCCCCCCTTCCGTCCGCCGCACCGTACGTGTCGCCCCGAGATCCGCGCTGTCGGCCGAACTTTGACTGGACCGCCTCGACCTTCGTCAAGCCGCGTCTGGATCAGGACCGTGTGGCGGAGTATTGCCGCAATGGTTTTCTGATCTACGACGAGCCGGTGCTGCGGGAGGAGCAATTCCAGGGGTTGCATCGGCACTTTGAAGAACTGCTTGAACAACACACCGCCAGCGGCCAGCGGCCCGAGGCGATGGACACGCCGCATTTCGGCGACCACCGGCTGTTCGAGTGGATTTTCAGCGACGAGGTATTGGACCTCGTGGAGCCGTTGGTCGGTCCGAATATCGCGCTGTTCAGCACACACTTTTTGTCCAAGCCATCGGGCAACGGCAAGCGGGTGCCCTGGCACGAGGACAGCTTTTATTGGAAGGGTCAGATGGACCCGATGCACGTGTGCACGATGTGGCTGAGCATCGACCCGAGTTTGCCGGAGAACGGCTGCATGAACGTGATCCCGCGGGCATTACACGGGTACAGCGATTACCTCGAGGTCGACGAAGACACGAACGTATTCAGCACGGAGATCAACTGGCTGCGGAACGTGCCGTCGACCGGCGTGGGCGACGTGAAGGACGGCCCGCAGAACGTCGTGCTTCGGGCGCATCGCTGCGTGCTGCGTCCAAATGAGGCGTCGCTGCACGACGCGCGGTTGATCCACGGCTCGGACCCCAACCGCAGCAACCTGCGTCGCTGCGGTTACACGATGCGGTTCATCCCCGCGAGCGTCCGGCTGGACATGAGCCGGAAGCGTCTGCCGCACCAGATTTATCTCGCCCGCGGACAGGGCCACCCCGAGAATGAGTACGCCGATCCGAGCCGGGACTACCCCGAGTTGTTTGCGCAGCGGCTTGAAACCGGCAACAGTCACTGAGCGTGCCCGGTTGATTTCAGCCACCTCGAGGTATTCATTCTGACCCGGACCCCATCCCGGTGCTCGGACGCCATGCTGCGGCGTGCCGCCGCGTTTACGGAAACTTTCGAGCTATGCCGGCATGAGTTGCCGGCGATCCGCGAGGCCCGGTGTCTTGAGGTTTATTTCGAGCATTGCTTCCTGCCGCTTCGAGAAGGCGATGTCCTGGCGGGGCGATACTGCGAGCCGTTGGTGGGCATCAGTGCCGAGGCGGTGGGGGTGGGCTTCTTTGCGAACCTCGACGCATTGCGGGACCGGGCTTGCGACGCCGAGGCCACGTCAGGGGACCTAACGGTTGCGCGGCATCTGCTGGCATTCTGGACCGAGCACCGCACCAATGCGATGGTCCGCCGGGCGTATCCCGCCGCAGTGGCGAGCGGGTTGCCGTCGGATCGTTTGTACGACGAATCGGGTGTGGCGTTTTCGCTGTACCGCATTGCCGGGGCAACGCTCGACTTTGCCACGCTGTGTCGGTTGGGTTTGCCCGGTCTCCGTGCAGCCGCGCAAGGCGTGCATGATTCGGAATTTCGGGAAGGCGTGGTCCGGGCTTTGGCCGCTCTGGAATACGTGGTCCGGCGCTACGCTGACGAGGCGGCGTCGTTTGCGGATCACCCGGCCTGCGTGATTTTGTCCGCTCTTCTCGAGCGTCCGCCGAAGACGTTGCACGAAGTGGTGCAGCTTGTCTGGCTGTATATGCTCGCATCGGGGGCGCGGAATCTGGGCCGGCTCGACGTGGTGCTCGGCCCGTTGCTGTCCGCGGACCTGGCATCCGGGCGGCTGGCGTCCGAAGCGCAGGCCGAGATCCTCATTGAGGATTTGTGGCAGCGGATCGCCGAGCGTCGGACGGTGTTTAACGGCCGCGTGATCTTGGGCGGGGACGGCCGGCTGGACCGGGAATCGGCCGACTGCTTTGCGCGTCTATCCCTCAAGGTGACGCGCCGGCTCAAGCTGACCGAGCCGCAGGTTTCTTTGCGGCTTGGAAAGTCGCAGGACCCGGAATTTTTGCAACTCGGACTGGACGCGATCGCCGAGGGCGGCACATATCCGAATATGTAACACGACGCGGTCTACGTGCCCGCGGTAGAGCAAGCGTTCGGCGTCGATCTGACCTTGGCCGAGCAATACACCCCGTACGGATGCGGCGAGAACGTGCTCGGACCTCACAACCTCGGCACGCCCAACGGCGTCAATAATCTCATGCAGGCATTGTTAGTCACCCTACACGATGGAATTGACCCGACGACGGGACACCCGATGGGTTTTCGGCTGGGCGGGCTGGAGGCGATGGACACGTTTGAGGCGCTGGATCGCGCGTACCAGATGCAGGTCGAGCACCATGTGGCCGCGTTGGCCGAGCAAGCGGCCATCGCCTATCGCGTTGTGGGCCAGGAGACACCGTTGTTGCTGATGTTGATGCTGCTGGACGACTGTGTTGGGCGTGGCAAGCCGGCGCTGAGCGGGGGGATCCGGCACCTGGGGGGCACGCTGGAAACCTACGGCAACCCTAACGTAGCCGATGCCTTCGCCGCGATCCGCACCTGCGTTTACGAAGAACAGTCTCTCGACGCGAACCTGCTGATGGCGGCGTTGCGCGAGAGCTTCGTCGGCCACGAAGATGTCCGCCAACGCCTTTTGGTTGCGCCTAAATTCGGCAACGACGACGACCGGGTCGACCGCCTCGCCGCCGCCTTGCACACGCACCTGTGCGAGGCGGTGCAACGGCAAGCGACGCGCGTCGGTCTCGACAGCTAACCCTTGCGTTGACGGTAGGACGGAGATTTCTTGGGCATCGCGGTGCTCCTTAGACGCGTTGCGCGGTGTAACACCGCGCAGTTTTGCGTTCGAAGGCCGCACCGACTTGGAAGACGGGTGTCCGCAACTCGCGGACTCGGCGGGATTTATCAACAATGGGCGATACAGGACTCGAACCTGTGACCTCACGCGTGTGAAGCGTGCGCTCTAGCCAGCTGAGCTAATCGCCCGCAAAGTCAATTCATTAAAAGGCTTACGAAAATCATCGATGACGTATGGTGCACCTTGCCGCCATTCAGCGTCAGCATGGCCATTATAGGCGTGACTTAGCTCTTCAATCAACCCAGCCGCGAGTTGCCCGGCAGTGGCCCTCAACTGCAGCATCGTGCCGCTTGGTGTATCTTCACGATCGGTTTGCGCTACATCAAGCGCTACAAATGGAGAGATGCTGAGATTCAGAGGCGGCGGCGTCGAGCCGAAACCATATGTCGAAATGGCCCCGATCATCTCACGTGTGTCATCGAGATTGAGCTTGTTGTAATGATCCTCAAGCACCTTCGTGCTGCGGTGACGCGTTGCCCGTTTCGCTTGCGAGGCTGCGTTGCCTAGCCGCAGAAGCGTTGTCGTGAAGGTGGACCGCAACGAGTGAAAACAGAGGTGGCGGCCGTCCTCATCCTCGAAGATCAACCCGGCGCCTTGAGGTCTCGTTTCCATGTCCGATCAGAAGGCATTGTCGGAAATACCCACTCGCCTGCAGCGGGATTGTCCTGCTCTTCATGCATCTCGCATAGCACCTCGTGAAGCTGAGCATGGAGTGGCAGCGTGTCATCGTGTCCCCCCTTGGCGTTCCGACCCGGCAGGGCCACCGCCGCCCCGGAAAGATCTACGTCGTACCAACGGAGTGTTTTAATCTCATTCCGGCGGAAGCCGGTAAGAATTCCAAATAGATAAACCCGTCCGCGATTGCGAGGCGAGGTTTCGAGCAGTCGATCAAACTCTTCACGGGTGAAGGGGCGTTTCGCCCGACGCTGGTCCAAGTGTTCGTTTGCCTTATGGATCAGGTGTAATCGATGCTTAGAGAGCCTCTCGTGCTTGACCCACCAGTCGAGAAATTGCTTGATGTCCCTGAGCCGATGGTTCCGGGTGCAAGCAGACCGCTCCGGCATCATCGCATCCAGGTCGGGTCCGACACGTTCGGGGGCAAAATCCGTCAGTCGGCGAGCCTGCAAGACCTCGATGGCATCACTGAGGTTCCTACGCATATTCCCGGCGTGACTAGGTTTCCAATGAGCGTGTGCCCCAAGGAAATCCTCGACATGCTGCTCGACACTACGACTGAGGTGAAAAGCCTCGGCGTTGAGGATGCCATGCGCGACCAGCTTGTTTACTTGTCGCTCGCCAAGACGGGACACGAAGTCCATCAATGCGGGGTCCAACCCCGTGCCCAACAAAGCGACCTCATGCAATCTTTGGACCATACGCTTTGGGTCTCCAAGAGCAGCGTTGGTCACTTGGGTAACTTCTATTGGCTCGCGGGCGCGAACGGAAATGGAGTCTCTAACCCGTTGAATAGCGATGTGCATCTGTTCATTGTCGGCGACAAGCACCGTATCAATTTTCCTACTCCCAACAGCGAGGATGTAATCAGATATATTCTTCACCGCGTCCGAGCACTTAGTTAATCAACATCCCGATCTCGCTTTGGCCATCAAGAATTGATCCCCAGTGTAAAAAGATGGGCACTGCAGAAGTAGTACGCCCCGGCGGCCTTGCTTCCGGGGGACGTGGTGGTGATGGACAACCTCTCCAGCCACAAGTCCGCGGCGGTGGTCCAGGCGATCGAAGCCGCCGGGCCGTCGGTGTGGTTCTTGCCGCCGTACCGCCCCGACCTCAACCCGATCGAGAAGCTGTGGAGCAAGGTCAAGAGTTGGCTGCGGAAGACGCGTCCGCCGAATTTCGACACGATCGGCGACGAATTGGCCCGGGTGCTGCGCACGGTCACGCCGGCCGAATGCGGCAACTACTTCGCGTCCTGCGGGTACGGGAAATGAATATGGATAACGCTCTAGCGCATGCGTGATATCGACGATTCAATCCAAGGGACCGGCCTGAAGATTGGCACCGTTTTGCGAAATTGTCTCCGGCATATTCGGCTGAACGCCGTAACTTGGCGATGAATTTTCTTAGACAACACCACATTGAGATGGCTCTATCGGGTCAAGTCCTCGGCCCGTGCTCGCAAGGGACGGACCCGGGCGTGGCTGAACAGCAGCAGGGGGTTCATCACGATGGTGCCGATCGCGAAGGAGTCGGCTCCGGCATCGCGGTAGTCGTCGAGGTCTTGGACGGTGCGGATACCTCCGCCGGCGATCAGATGCAATTCCTCCCCCCCGGGTTGCTCTCGCAGAGCGCGGATGCACTGCAACGCGATGGGTTTGAGCGGGGCGCCACTCAGGCCGCCGCCGGGCACCGGCAGGGTATTGCAGGCGTGGAAGACACGGACCCCGGTCTGCACCGCGGCGGCCGCCATCGTCTGGTAGTTCACCGGCGGCAGTTTGACGATGACCGGGACCCGGGTGGCCAAAGCTTCGACGAACAAATTTTCTGGCCAGTTGATATGGCCGACATTCGGACAACTCATATTCAATTCCACCGCCAACGGGCGAAGTTCGGCCACAGCCTCGAGCAGATACTTCCAGTCGGCATCGTCAAAGCCGTGGATCGAAACCAGTTTGTCCGCCAGGTCAAGCTTCTGCGTAGCGACTTTACGACGGACCGAGTCGATGCCCGGGTTCCGCAGTCCGATCTGGTTGACCCAGGCTTTGAGACGCGGGTAATAACGAACGGTTTTGGCGATGCGCCACGGCCGACCGGGGCGGTTTTTGACGGTAAATGTGCCGAGCGTCGGGGTGCAGCCCGCGGGCTGAATGTAGTTGCCAAAGGGGGCGGAAATGACCAGCGGCAATAGCCCCCGGGGCATGGGCGATGCCGTCGGCTCAGGGCGATCCGAAGAATCGTCGGAGGTGGGGGGCGGGTTGTGGTTCATGGTGAGATCGAGGACGCCGGCGCGGGCAGAAAGTATAACGGAGCGATGCGAAGATTTCGCCGAAGCCTGAACGTATTGATCGATCGGCTGATGCCGAAGGCGATCGACTCGGGGCTGACGCTGGCGGCGCAAAGGCATGAAGGTCAATCCAACCCGTGGCATCGCGATGAACCCTCGGCCTACTGCGGCCGGTGTGGTGCCACGGCGGGGCCAGGTTCGGCAACAGGTGAGGGTTGTCCTTTCTGTCGGGGGCGTACGGTGGCGTGGGACAGTGTGACGCGGCTCTCGGCCTACCACGAGCCGATGGACGGCTGGGTCAAGGCGATGAAGTTCGGCGGCCAATGGTCGTGGGCGAACTATATCGGCCAGCAGTTGGCGGAATCGGCGGGGCGAATCGACACCGACCGTCGGCAGGTAGTCTGCCCGGTCCCGATGCCTTGGGCACGACGATGGCGACGAGGATTTAATCAGGCCGAACTCATGGCGCTAGCGATGGCACACGCCCATGGTTGGCCCTGCGTGAAGCTGCTGCGGCGTACCCGCTACACCGCGCCGCAATCGACACTCTCCAAAACCCAGCGGGCCCAGAACGTCCGCGGTTCTCTGACCCACGAGCCGGTGGATCTCACCGGCTGGGAGGTTTGGTTGGTCGACGACGTCAAAACCAGCGGGGCTACGCTGACCGCGTGTTGTCAAATGCTGCGCAAAACCGGGGCGGCAAAAATCCATATCGCGGTTGCCGCGGTGGCGGACCCGGGTGGGCAGCGGTTCAAAGTCGTAACGCCCTTCAAATAACGCGGCCGTCCCGCTCTTCGTCAGCGTCAGTTTTTGCGGGCAGGATAAATTTACTGGCCGCGCAGCGTGGCCCCCGTGACTTGCTGGAGCTGGTCCACCACCGCGGACATCTGCGGATCGACCTGGTCGTGGCGGAGGGTCCGCGATGGATCGCGGAAGAGCAGACGCAGGCTCACGCTTTTTTGCCCGGCGGGGATCGGCTTGCCTCGGTAGGTTCCCAAAAACTCGAGTCGTTCCAACAGGGAGGGCTGAGCTTGCTGAATCGTTGATTCGAGCTTCGACCAGTCGATCGATTCCTCGACGATCAGCGAAAGATCACGCTCGATGCCGGGGAATTTCGGCAGCCCCCCCACCGTTCGCTGCGGCGGGTACATGGCCAAGAGCGGAGCATACTCTACTTCAAACGCCGCGATCGGAGTCTGCAAATGGGCGGCTTCGCAGATCGAAGCTTCGATCATGCCGAAGGTGCCCCACCTCATACCGTTGAGAAACAATTCCGCGGCAGAACTCATTCCCGGGGCCTCGTGGGTTGGCTCGATGCTTAATCCTGATAACGCATGCTGACCGCCCATTCGTTCGAGCAACTCATCCAGCAGGCCGCGCAGGCCACGGATCGCGTCTTCTCCAGCAGCTTTCCCGCCGCCGTTTTTACGACCGGCCGGCACCGCCTCTTCGGCATCGCACAACCCCGCGAGGCGGACGGTTTCGACCGTCTGGCCCCGTTCGATCCGCCAAGTCGAAGCAACTTCAAAAAGCTTGACGGTTAGATTGCCCGCATCCTGATTCAGTTTGCGACACTGCAGGAGGCTGGGCAGGATCGACGGACGCAGTGCGGGCTCATCTTTTTTGTGATCGCCTTCGAGCAGGAGCAACGAGTTCTCGGCGGGCAGAAACGGCCGGGCGGCGTCGGGGCCGATGAAGCTGAACGTGACGGTCTCGTGGTAGCCATAGGCGACCATGACTTTGCGTAGTTGTTGTTGACCCCGCACGCTTTCCTGGGGAGGTTGAACTTTAAGTTGGAGTTGCGGGTGGATCGGGATGGCGTCCATGCCGTGCAGGCGGGCGACCTCTTCGATCAGATCCACTTCGCGGACGAGGTCCAGCCGGTAGCTCGGAATGCGAAAAGTCAGCGCTTCGGAGTCCGGCGATCCGACAAGCGTCAGGCCGAGCCGATCGCGTAAATAATCCAGCACCTGATCGGCCGAGAGATCGATACCCAGCACAGCGCGCAGGCGATCGAGTCGCAGTCGGATCTCCGGTAGCGCGTCGTTGGGTGCCACCAGCCGGGAGTCCGGGCTTCGCGCGGTCAGGGTCTGCACCCATTTGCCGCCGGCGATTTCGAGGATCAGATCGGTGGCCCGTCGGCTGGCGTAGTCGATGCCCCGCGGGTCGATCCCGCGCTCAAAGCGGAAGCTCGAATCGCTGCTGAGCTTGAGCGTCCGGCCGGTGCGGCGGACCGAGAGCGGGTCAAACTCCGCCGACTCCAGCACCACATTCGCGGTCTGCGGGGTGACTTCAGAATCGGCTCCGCCCATGATGCCCGCCACCGCCTGCGGCCGATCGGCGTCGGCGATCACCAACATGCCCGGACGCAGCCGATGTTTGGACCCGTCGATCGCGTGAAACGTTTCGTCGCGCTTGGCGTCGCGGACCTGAATTTCACGACCTGCCAGGCGGTCGAGGTCGAAGGCGTGGAGGGGTTGGCCGGTCTCCATCAGGACGTAGTTGGTGATGTCCACGATGTTATTGACGCTGCGCAGCCCGACCGCCGTGAGCCGGGCGACGAGCCAGTCGGGGCTGGGGCCGACACGGACCCCGCGGATGACCCGGGCGGTGTAGGCCGGGCAGCGTCCGGGCTCGCGGACATCCAACCGCAGCGTTGCGGTAGCTTCATCGGCAGCCGCCTGACGGTCATCGTTGAGGGTAGGGACGACCAATGTGGCCCCGGTACCGGCCTTGATCTCTCGGGCCACGCCGAGGTGGCTGAGGCAGTCGCCCCGATTGGAGGTGACTTCCACATCGAAGAGCGTGTCTCCCGCCGCGGGCCCCTCCTGATGCTCGATCACCTCCTCGATAGGAAAGCCGTGGCCGGTGAGCAGGTCATCCACAGCGTCGGCGGAAATCGGGGGATCGAGATATTGATTGACCCAGTGCAAGCTGATTTTCATGGGACGCAGATACTACCCGGCGCACCGAAAAACCGCACACCGCCCGCGGATTTGTTGAGTTTCGTCATTGGGATATAGTGCTTCACCATGAGGCTTGGTAGATTTGTTTGGTCAATTTGCGACTTGAAGAGGTGCCGGGCGGCGCGGGTGGTTTTGCTTTGTGGGGGGCTCTGGGGGGGGATGGGTTGTCAGTCTTCGATGGAGCGTGGGGCGGTCGCAGCGGCGGAATATCCGCCGGACTTTGGCGGGGTGGTGACGGTGACGTCGGCCGTCGATCTGGAGCCCGCCCGCCACCGCTCGGCGCAGCATTTGGTTCAGCCCGATCGCCTGCTGCGGGTGGCTTTGGGGCCGGGCGTTCACCATCGTTTTTATCCCGCGCCCACCGCAAAGTTGTCTCCCGCGGAAATGGCGAATATCTTTCGAGCGCTCCGAGACGTGGATGCCCGTGATACCCGCCCTAAGACCGGGCTGCCCGACGCTGCGGAAAAAGACCCTGCCGGGACGCTGGACCCGCAGTTTGACGACACGGCGGTGTGGTGCGAGGTGACCTACACCGCCTACGGCCAAACCATCGAATTAGCGGGCGATCCTCGGCAAAACCCGCCCCTGGACGCCGTCCTGCAAATGTTCGTGGACCTACGCGGAGGTCGCTGAGTCGAAAGTTGCCCCTGACGGCAAAGTTACGGTCGGTGACCCGGTCGCGGCGGCTAGATTTCGGCCCACGCCGAGGAAGCAACTGGCGACGTAGTTTGCTATGGGCATGAGGTCCGCTACAATCATGGGTCCGAGACTTGGCGGGGTCCTGTTACCAAGACTCACTCCATCATTACCCCCCTCCCCACCGCCCCTTTCTCCACGGATGTCGCCATGATTGAAGCCCTTAAAGACGATACGATCATCAACAACCTCGGCGGCCGATTTAAATTCACGTCTTTGGTTCAGCACCGCGTGCGGCAGCTGATGGACGGCGACCGGCCCCTGGTCGAACGACTGGGACGTACCGATTTTGAAATCGCGGTCCAAGAAGTCGTCGAAGGCAAAATCACGCTCGAACTCCCGGCCGACGCCGAAGAAAACTGAGCCTTAACCCGTTCGCATCACGGTGCTCCGTGACGACGTGATTGCGGATGCGCAGGCTTGGTCCAATAGCGCACCTTACTCTTTGACCGTTATGGCCTAGACTGGGTGCCCATGGCCAAGCGTGCATCGACCGATGATTCTCGATCCGCTTCGTCACCGGCGGAGACGCTACCGGGGCGGCGTATCTTGGTGGGGGTGTCCGGCGGGATCGCGGCGTACAAGATCGCCACGTTGGTGAGTCGGCTGGTGCAAAGCGGTGCCGAGGTCCGGGTTATCATGACCGAGTCCGCCACGCGGTTTATCCCGGCCCTGACACTGCAGGCGCTCTCGGGATCTGCGGTGTTGACCAGCCCGTGGCAACACGACGATCGGCCAGACAGCCAGCATGTCGGCCTTGCCCGGTGGTGTGAGGCCTACGTGATCGCTCCGGCCAGTGCCAACACCATCGCCAAGCTGGCGTGCGGCCTGACCCCCGACATCGTGAGCCTAACCGCCTCCGCGTTGCCGACGGCCACGCCCCTGCTGTTGGCCCCCGCGATGAATGCCGACATGTGGGCCCACCCCGTGGTGCAGCGAAACCTCAACACGTTGCGTGATTTGCTGACCCGTTTGAGCGAAGTCGGCCCCGACGCCGGGTGGCAGGCGTGTCGGACCCGGGGTGCCGGACGGATGGCCGAGCCCGAAGCGATCTTCGAGTGTGTCGTAGATCTACTCGATGCTGACAAAAAAAAATAGCTTTCGAATCACCGATAGGATTGCCCAAGAGTCGCCTCATTTTCTGCAGCGATGGGCCGCACAAATGGCCCTAGGCACTTACGATTTTTTGTCCAAGGTTTTTTCGATCTTAAACCCGAACCCACGACGGTTGTCGATCCACCGCAGCCAGCTGGGGACGAAGGTATAAAAACGCTGACCTTCGGCGGCGGCCCTCATCCGGGGAGCTGAGGCGACGAACGGATATTTGGCGGTATATCGAGCCCACAACTGAGGCCAGTCGGAGTCGTCCAGGTCGACGGCGGGCCTGACCTGGCCGTGCAGTTGCAGGCCGTGGATCAGCTCGGGTTCGTCGAGATGCGAGTACAACGTCACGGCGGCGGCGGGCCGAGCCGCGAGGTATCGACTGTGGGCAGACCTGGGTGACGAAATCCACGACAGGCCCCAGCCCGCATCGTGGACGACCTGAACATTGGCGGCGTGAGGCCGGCCTTCATCGTCCACGGTGGCCAAGGTCGCGGTGCGGCAGGTCGCAAGGAAAACCTCGATCTGCTGATCAAATTCAAGGTGAGGAGGATTCATCTACGGCCGGTACCCGGTGGTGGTCAGACCGTCAGTTTTGCGCCGATGCGAGCCAGCGCTTCCTGCACGTTTTCGCGGCTGTTGAAAGCGCTGATCCGGAAGTATCCTTCGCCGGCGGCCCCGAAGCCGCTGCCGGGGGTGCCGACCACGTGGGCTTCGTTGAAAAGCTGATCGAAAAATTCCCAGGACGTGGCCCCATCCGGCGTTTTGATCCAGACGTAGGGGGCGTTGATGCCGCCGTAGACTTGCATGCCCGCTTCGTCCAGGGCGTCACGGATGAGGCGTGGCGTTCTCCATGTAGAAATTGGTGAGGGCTTTGACTTGTTCCTGCCCGTCCTCGCTGTAGACCGCCTCGGCTCCGCGCTGGACGATGTAAGACACGCCGTTGAATTTGGTTGATTGCCGGCGGTTCCACAAGGCGTGGATTTCGACGTCTCGGCCTTCGGAAGACTTGCCGGTCAGCCCCTTGGGAACGACGGTGAAGGCGCAGCGCGTGCCGGTGAAGCCGGCGTTTTTGGAGAAGCTGCGGAACTCGATCGCGCAGCGGCGGGCGTCTTCGATTTCGTAGATCGAGTGGGGGATCTCGGGGTCGGTGATGAACGAGTGGTAGGCGGCGTCAAAGAGGATCAGCGTGTCGTGGGCCAGCGCGTATTCGACCCATTTTTCCAGGGTTTCGCGACGGGCGGTCGCGCCGGTCGGGTTGTTGGGATAGCAGAGGTAGACCACGTCGACCGGCTCGGTGGGCAGCGCGCGGCTCGAAGTCGTTGTCTGCGGTCATCGGCAGGTAGACCAGCCCTTCGTAGCGGCCCTGCTCGTCGGCGGGGCCGGTGTTGCCCGCCATCACGTTGGTATCGACGTAGACCGGGTACACCGGATCGCAGACGGCAATCGTATTGCTGCCCGCGGGTCCAAGAATGTCGAGGATGTTGCCGGTGTCGCATTTGCTGCCGTCGGAGACGAAGATTTCTGACGCGTCGATGTCGCAGCCGCGCGAGCGGAAGTCGTTCTCGGCGATGGCTTCGCGCAGCCAGGCGTAGCCCTGTTCGGGGCCGTAGCCGTGGAAAGATTCGGGTTTGCCCATCTCGTTGACCGCGCGGATCATCGCGGTGCGGCAGGCTTCGGGCAGGGGCTCGGTGACGTCGCCGATGCCCGAGTTTGATCAGCTTGGCGTCGGGGTTGGCCTCGGCAAATGCGTTGACCCGGCGGCCGATCTCGGGAAAGAGGTAGCCGGCTTTGAGCTTGAGGTAGTGGTCGTTAATGCTGGGCATGAGTATGGGTCCTTGCCGCAGATTTCGCAGAAGGCACGATTAAGCCGATAAAACGAAATCGAGATCTGCGTTAATCGGCCTCAGTCTGGGCTAAACTGTCGGCAAAAGCTGTCGCGGCCTCGAGGGCGTCGGGGAGTTTAGCGGGGTCTTTCCCGCCGGCCTGGGCCATGTCGGGGCGGCCGCCGCCGCCGCCGCCGACGATCGGGGCGACGTGTTTGATCCAGTCGCCGGCCTTGAAACCCTGGTCAATCAGCGTCGGGGGACCGACGCGAGAAGCGCCACTTTGCCGTCGCTGCTCGGCGGCCAGCAGCATCGCGGCGTCGGCGTGTTTTTTGCGGATCACATCCATCGCCGTGCGGAGCGTCTTGCCGTCGGCCCCGGCGACTTCGCTCGACGATGAGGCGCCCGGTCGCGGTCGCGGCGATCTCCCGCGCCGCTCGACGATGGCCTGCTCGGCTTGATTGCCCTGAGCTTTCTGAAACTCCTTCTGCTTTTTGGCCAGCTCGGCGAGCCCTTCGCGGAAGGCGTGACTGGTCCGCAGGGGCAGCGTCCGATTCGGCACGCTTGGTCGACGCGTCGATTTCGTCGGCCAGCGTTTCGGCGGGCCGACTCGCTGCAGCACCTCAAGACGATCCAAGCAGTTGCTTGCCCTCGGCGGCAGCGCGATGCGCGGCCGTCGCCGGTGAGGCGCGGTGACCCGGCGGACCCCTTTGCTGACCGATTCCTGACTGACGATGCAGAATGCTCTCGGCATCGCCGGTGCTGACCAGGTGCGTGCCGCCGCAAAACTCGATGCTGTGGTTCGGCCAATCCGCGTGGTCGGGGTCGGCCACCAGATCATCGACCGGCACGCCGATGGAGACCACGCGGACGTTGGGTGGATATTTCTCGCCGAAGACCGCCCGCAGGCCGTTGATCCGCAGGGCGTCTTCCTGCGGAACCACCTGCGCGTAAACGTGCAGGTTCTTCGCGATGTCCTCGTTGACTTGCTGCTCGACCGCCGCGAGTTGTTCGGGCGTTAGCGCTGCCTGTGCGAGAAATCGAAGCGAAGTTTTTCATCGTCCACCAGCGAACCTTTCTGATCGGCATCGGGGTTGACATGGTCACGCAGGGCGCGGTTCATGACGTGGGTCGTCGTGTGGTTGTTCTGGGTCAGGGCCCGCCGCTGGGCATCGACCGCCAGGGCGACAGGAGGTCTGGCCGTCGACCACTTCGAGCTGACCGCCGGTGAGGGTCGCCAGGTGCAGGTGGACATCGCCGACTTTGATCGTGTCGTCGACGCGGAGGCGCACGACCTGCCCGCCGGTGGCGAGGGAGATTGGCGGACCATGATGATGCCGGTGTCGCCGACCTGCCCGCCGGCCTCGGCGTAGAACGGCGTCATCTGCAATACGACCGCCAACTCGTCGCCCGCCGCGGCCTGGATCGCCGATTCGTAGCGATCGCCGACTTTCTTGAACAGGTGCAACGTGTTGGCCTGGAACGGGCGCTTCGGTCGCGTCGTAGCCGGTGAAGTTGGTCTCGATAAACCACCCGGCGTCGAGCCCTTTGGCGACCGCTTCGGTCAGCGACGCGCGGGCGTCGCCGCCCCGCCCGCCCGCCCGGCTGGTCTCGCGGGCCTGCTCCATGAGTTGGTTGAAGCCTTCCACGTCCACGGTCATGCCGCGCTCGGCGGCCATGAGCTGGGTCAGGTCCGAGCGGGAAGCCGTAGGTGTCGTGGAGTTGGAAAGCTGCTCAGCAGGAAAGCTGGGTGATCCAAATCGAAATGGTCTCCAGTCAAATAACCCGTCGTTTAGTCCCCGGTACGTAGAAACTTTTTTATTTCGGCCTACATTTTGGCCTACTTCGATAGCGTGCCCTGATGTTACTTGAGATTGACCGTACTGCATTGCTTGTTCAGAGCTAAGAAAATACTGATCCGAAGCATCAATCGCCGCTTCGTTAAATAACATAATCCCGCGATCCAACGTTCTGCCAAACGATACTTCTTCCTCTTCCAACTCTTCCATGACCGCAGTTGTGCTTTGGCCAATTCGGGAAACGCGGTCTCTGAAGTTATCGACGACGGCGGGGACGAGTTTGTAGAAGAAAGGCTCCTGCACGCCGAGGGTTTGTCGGCCGTAGCGGACGGCGCGGCGGAGGATGCGGCGGAGGACATAGTTCCGTCCGTCGTTGCCGCAGTGGGCCCCGTCCGCCAGGGCGAAGGTCAGGGTGCGGATGTGGTCGGCGATCACGCGGTAGGCGATGTCGACCGGGTTGGTGCAGCGATCCTTGGCCTACGGAATAGGGCGCTGCCGCCGGTGGCTTGTTGTATCGCGACGAACAGCGGAGTGAAGACGTCGGTGTCGTAGTTGCTGGTTTTGCCCTGCAGGACGCGGACGATGCGTTCGAAGCCCATGCCGGTATCGACGTGCTTGGCGGGCAGCGGTTCGAGGTCGCCGGTGGTCAGGCGGTTGTACTGGATGAAGACGAGGTTCCAGATTTCGACGACGGTGTCCTGGTCGTCGGCGTTGACCAGCGTGCCGCCGGAGCGGTCGTCGCTGCGGTCGTAGTGCAATTCGGAGCAGGGGCCGCAAGGGCCGGTGTCGCCCATCTCCCAGAAGTTGTCTTTTTTGTTGCCCGGGTGGACCTGGTCGGCGGGCAGATGACGGAGCCAGAGGTCGCGGGCTTCGTGGTCCGGTTCGAGGCCTTCGGATTCATCGCCCTCGAAAGTAAGTGGCGTGGAGTCGCTGAGGGTCAAGCTTCCAGACATCGAGTCGAGCAGTTCCCAGGCCCAGTCGATGGCTTCTTTCTTGAAGTAGTCGCCGAACGACCAGTTGCCCAGCATCTCGAAGAAGGTGTGGTGGTAGGTGTCCTTGCCCACGTCGTCGAGGTCGTTGTGCTTGCCGCCGGCGCGGATGCATTTCTGGGTATCGACCGCGCGGGTGTATGCGCGGCTGCCGGTGCCCAGGAACACGTCCTTGAATTGGTTCATCCCGGCATTGGTAAACAGCAGGGTCGGGTCGTCGTGGGGCACGACGGGGGCCGAGGGCACGGCGGTGTGGCCGTGTTTCTGCACGAAGAAGTCGATGAACTGCTGGCGGATGTCGGCGGCGGTGGGCGCGGGTGTGGCAGGCATGGAGCGCGGAGTATAACGGATCGGCGCGTCGATCTGAGCGATCAGTCCACGTGGCGAAGCGGGATGAGGCGGATGTCGATACGCCCAAAACCCGGGTCAGACGGAGGCGACGATCAGCAAGGCCGCGGCGGTGAAGAAGCAGGCATAGCTGACTTTGTCACGGATGGCAAAGACGATGGGGTCATCGTGGAGCTCGCCGCGAAACGCGAGGAACCAGACCCGCAGGATCCAGAACATCATGACCGGCACGATCAGCCAGAGCACCCAGGGCGAGGCGTAAAGCTGTTCGACCCGGGGCACGACGTGGATCAGATCGTTGAGGTAGAGGCAGAAAACCAGCAGGGCCATGAACCCCGAGGTCGGGCCGATGTTGCCGATCAGGGGCAGGTCCTCGGCGCGGTAGCCGCGGCGGGAGTTGGACTTGCCCGGCGGGGCGTGGTGCAGCTCGGTGTAGCGCTTGGCAAACGCGAGACTGATAAACAGGAAAGTGCTGAATGCCAAGAGCCACTGCGAAACCAGGATATCGGTGACGATCCCCCCCGCCAAAACGCGGTGGGTGTACAGCCAACCCAGCAGGATAACATCCACCAGCAGCCGCCGTTTGAGCGAGAAGGAATAGGCGGTGGTCAGGATGAGGTAGAGCAGCACCCACCCGGGGAAGGCGAGGCCGCCGGGGCCCAGCGCCGCGAGGCAGGCCGTGCCGAGGCCGACGGTCAGCAGTCCCATGCCCAGCTTGAGGGCCGAGGGCACCGACACGGTGGCGGCGGCGAGCGGGCGGCGGCGTTTGGTTTTATGGCGACGGTCCGAGTCGATGTCCACCAGATCGTTGAAAATATAGATCGACGAAGCGGTGCAGCAGAAGGCGATGACGCCCAGCAGGGCCCAGCCGAACGTGGCGAGATCGAATTGGTGGGCCATCACCATGGGGATGAACAGCAGGGCGTTCTTGGCCCACTGGTGGGGGCGGATCAGTTTGATCTTGGCCCTGAGACCCGTGGCGTGGGGCTTTTCGATGGGCGGCGCTGGCTTGCCGTTGTCGGTCATCGCCGGCGAGGCGGCGGGGAGATGGCCGGTGAAGACCCGCTGGACTTTGCCCGACGCGTCGGCCGCCGCCTGCAGGTTGCGGGACGGCGTGACCAGATAAAGCTGACGGGCGGCTTCGATCAGCGGGATGTCGGCGTCCGAGTCTCCGATGTAATCGAACACCGGCCCGACCGCCTCGCGCACGGCCTGGATCTTGGATTCGCCCCGGCGGTTGTTGGCGTGGTCGCTGCCCACCACATGATCAAACAGGCCGTCGAGATGCACCGAGACGGCCTCGGCGTAGGTCTGATGCGACGCGGTCGCCAGGATCAGCGTGCGCCCGCTTGCTCTTGCTGATACAGAAATTCGAGGACGTCGGGTCGGTAAGGCAGGAAGGCGGCGTCGGGCACCACCCGCTGGGCGATTTCGTGCTTGAGGTGGGCTTTGCCCCGCTTGAGCCAGCCCGGCAGATTCATCACCGTGCCGGGCGTTTCGCCGAGCATGGCAAACAGCGATTCCCAGAGCAGGTCGGTGCGCAGCAAAGTGCCGTCAAGATCGACGCAGAGCGGCACTGGATCAGCGGAGGCACGACCGGCAACGTCTACGGGTTGCGCGGTGTCGGCGGAGTCGATCGGGTCGGCCGGAGGATCCGCCGGAGGAGGGGGGGAGCCAGTGGGCGATGTGAGGGTCAATCGGCACCTCCTGCCGGGTGGGCCGGGACGGCGGAATGTGGTGAGTGGTCATGGCGGCTGGAGCGTGAATCCGAGAACTTGCGCAGGACCGCCACGAGGGGCAACGCCGCCAGCATCGCGATAAACGGGACGCTGGGCCAGTGGTAGCGGTCCTGAATCACGATGATCGCGTGGACCGCCAGGAAATAGCCCCAGAAGATCACCGCCGGGTGAAAAAGCATGACAAAGAAACCCGACACCGCGCCGCGGCCGAACCACACCATCAGCATCCCCACGAGGCCGGCCCCGCACATGACCCACCAGAACCCGGTGCTGGCGAGTTTTAACGGTCCGATCAGCGAGGCGGAGCCAAACCGCTCAACGAGGCCGCCCTCGTTCCAGAGCACGTTGATGGTTTCGCGGTCGTGGAGTTTGACCGCTTTGATCAGGGTGCGTTTGGCAAACGCCACGGGCTCGGCCCGGATGTAGTCTTTGGCTTCCTGCTTGAGGAAGCGGTCCCGCTCGATTTCGGACAGCGGGCCGACCTCCGCGGGCAGGTCGGCGTAGCCTCCGTCGGTGCCGGGGTGGTTGCCCATCCAGAGGTTGGCGCCGGAGTTGGCCGAGACGAGTACGAATTCGCCGAGGGTGTGTTGATTGCGTATCGACCAGGGCAAGACCACCGCAAACATGATGGCCCCGGCGATGGCGGCGGAGACCACGGGCCTGACCAGCTCCTTGCCCTGCACGACGGAAATCAACACCAGCAGGATCGGAAACAGCAGCGCGGTGGGGCGAACCAGGCAGGTAAGGCCCAGCAAGACGCCGACGACCGGAATGCGGAGCCAGGCGTGCCAATCGAGGCGCAGACCAGGCGTAGATCACCGCCACCATGCCGAAGGTGAAGATCAACTCGCTGGCGAGCAGGGTGACGAACATGAACTGCCCGGGCCAGACCGCGAGGCTCAGCCCCGCCACCGCGGCATGGGTGGGCGAGATCCAGCGTGCCGCCAGCTTCATGGTCAGGGCGATGGTGAGCAGGTTGAGGAGGATGTTGAGGGCGACGGCCGGGGCGTAGGTGTGCCCGAACATCGCGAAGCAGGCGGCGTAGACCGCGGGGGTGCCGACCGCCCAGTAGGCAGTGGGCGTGACGACCTCGGGGTTCTCGGTGAAAAGTCTGCAGGCTCAGCCCGTGGCCGGCGGCGAGGTGCCGGGCCATCGTGTCGTAGGCCGCGGTGTCGGACATCGGCACCACCGGGATCAGCACCCCCCACACCACCCGGATCAGCAGGGCCAGGATGAGGATGCTCCAAAACCACGGCACCCGCAGACGCACCCGCTCCCCCGGCTGTACCGCCCCGCGGGTCGGTGAAGACGCGGACGGTGAGGCAGATGTGACGGGTCCATCGGTGGTCGGGGCTTGGGTGTGGGGCATGGGGCCTCGGGTTCCACTCCGCGGAGTCAGCGTGGTTTCGCAGCGGCGGAGGTGTCTATGGGCGCAGCATACCGCAGCCAGTAGTCGTGCTCGCTCACCGCCCTATCGACCGACTCGCCCCCCGCCCTTGACCGTCAGGGAAAATCCGGGGAACTTCTGCAATCTGCCGGAAATCTAGGCCTAGGCTAACGTCTATCTGCCCCGGACCCGGCCGGGGCGGCGTCGCGATGTTCCCTGTTCCCCTTGCGAAAGTTGCCCCTTGAGTCAGCCCGATCTGGTCCAACAGCCCACCGACCCCCAGCGCCCCAACATCGTCGTCATCGGCGGGGGCTTTGCCGGCCTGACGTTCTGCAAACGATGCCGCATACCCGGCGTCGAGATCATCCTGATCGATCGGCAGAACCATCACTTGTTTCAGCCGCTGCTGTATCAAGTGGCCATGGCCGCTTGGCGGCGACCGACATCGCTTCTCCGCTGCGGGGGGTGCTGCGCAAGCCGGCGAGACGTCACCAGTCTGATGGCGGAGGTCACCGACATCGATCCGCAGCGCCGCGGGTGGTAATGGGCCAGACCGAGATCGGCTACGACTACCTGATCCTCGCGGCGGGCGGACGGACCAGCTACTTCGGCAACGACCACTGGGAAGAGCACGCCCCGGGACTCAAAACCCTGCGCGGATGCGCTGCGGATTCGCCGGCGGAATCTGCTGACCGCCTTCGAGTCGGCCGAAACCACCCTCGACACCGCAGGAGCAGGAGCGGCTGATGACCGATCGTCGTCGTCGGCGGTGGGCCCACGGGGTCGAGCTGGCCGGGAGCGATGGGCGAACTGGTGCAGAAAGTGTTTCGGCGCGACTTCCGCCGGATCGATGTCCGCAGCACCCGCGTGATCCTGATCGAGAGCAATGAGCGGCTGCTCAAGGCCTACCCCGCCGAACTCTCGGCCAGCGCGAAGCGACAACTCGAACAGCTCGGCGTCGAGGTGCCGCTCGGGCGTGCGGGTCAACAACGTGACGGAGACGTTGCGTCGAACTTAATGACGGCAGCGTGATCCAGACGCGCAACGTGCTGTGGGGTGCGGGCGTCGCCGCCAGCCCGCTGACCGCAGCCGTTTGCCGAGACCGCCAGAGCTGGACCGCGGCGGGCGGATCATGGTGCGGCCGGACCTCTCGGTGCCGGGCCACCCGGAACGTCTTCGCCATCGGCGACCTCGCGGCGATCACGGACGTCGACGGCCAGGAGGTGCCCGGCGTCGCCCCCGCCGCGATGCAGATGGGCAAGCACGTCGCCACAGCTGATCGAGCGAGGAATACGACGACGGGCCGCAGCCTCCCGAAGATCGCCAGGGGTTTGACTACTGGGACAAGGGATCCATGGCGACCATCGGCCGCAAGCGGGCGGTCGCCTGGATGGGCAAGATCCGCATCAGCGGCCTCCTGGCGTGGCTGGCGTGGCTGGGGGTGCACCTGCATGTTTCTCGTGACGTTCCGCAACAAGATCAGCGTCTTTATCCAGTGGTGCTTCGCGTACTTCACGTTTCAGCGCGGAGCAGGATCATCATCCCCCAGCGATCATAGACGTGCCCGAATCGTCGCCAAGCATGTCTAGGAGCCATCCGACGCCACCCCTGGCCGCCGATTGCGGCGACCACGAGCCACGTTGCCTCGCGGCCGACCCCACGTGGCCCGGCGGCGTCACCTGGTGTTTCCCGCTGCCCGCCGTCAACCTCTACTTCCAGGTCCATCAACCCCATCGCCTCCGTCGGTACAGCGTCTTCGACGCCACGCCCGATTATTTCGACAATGCCGCCAACGAACAGATCCTCCGCAAGGTCGCCGCCAAGTGCTACCTGCCCGCCACCCGCGTGCTGTTGGATCAGGTGCGTCGGCACGCCGGGGACTTCCGCCTGGCGTTTTCGCTCACCGGCTGCGTGATCGACCAGCTCCGCCGCTTCGCTCCCGACGTGATCGACAATTTCCGCAAGCTCGCGCAGACCGGCTGCGTCGAGTTCCTCGCCGAGACCTACGACCACTCGCTCGCTTCGCTCTACAGCCCCGAAGAGTTCCGCTCGCCAGGTCGATCGTCACTGCCGAGCTGATCGACGAGCTGTTCGGCCAGCAGCCGGTCGTCTTCCGCAACACCGAGCTGATCTACTGCAACCGGCTGGCGGAACTCATCGACGTCGACGAGCGCTACCGCGGCGTGCTGACCGAAGGGGCCGACCAGGTGCTGGCCGGGCGTTCGCCCAACGTCGTCTACGCCGCGCCCACCGGCCTGCCGCATCCTCACCAAAAACTACCGGCTCAGCGACGACATCGCGTTCCGATTTACCCACCCCGATCCTTACGCCGCCGGCGGTTCACCCCGCCTGACCGCCGGACGCGGTTCGCCCAGCGGATCGCACGCCTCGATCAACCCGCGCGAGCAGGACCCACCGCCGCCCGCCGCCCAGGTCTGCAACCTATTCATGGACTTTGAAACCTTCGGCGAGCACCACTGGAAAGACACCGGCATCTTCAATTTCTCGCTGAGTTGCCCGGTGCTTTGCTCTCGGCCGGCCAGCGTTTTCTCACCCCCCGCGAAGCGCTTCGATGAATTTGAACCCATCGACACGTTCGACTGCCCGCAGTCCATCAGCTGGGCAGATCGTGAACGCGACCTGTCCGCCTGGGCGGGCAACGCGATGCAGTCCTCGGCCCTCGGCGAACTCTACCGTCTCCGCGACGCGGTGATCGCGTCCGACGACCGCAACCTGTACCGCGATTGGCGGCAGCTGACCACGTCCGATCATTTCTATTACATGTGCACCAAATATTTCGAGGACGCAGAAGTCCACCAATACTTCAGCCCGTACGAATCGCCCTATGACAGCTATATCAATTTCATGAACGTGCTGGACAACCTGCGGCAACGCGCCAAACTCATTGCCGTCAGCTGATCGATTCGATAGCCAGCGAGTCGTCACCGGAAAAAATCATGCAGCACTGCCTGGCTAATCAATTCTCATTTGGGCTCAGTACATTGCACATGTGCTCCAGCACACCCGGCAACAACAAAAACGCGGTGTAATGGTTGCCCGGCATCCAGAGCAAGTGCCCCTCGGGCAGCCCGATCGCCTTCGCCAGTTGCTCGGCATTCCCCGGGGGATGACCACGTCGTCCCCGCGTTATACATCCAGGTCGTCTGCGGATCTAGACGATGCGCGATGGTCAGCGGTTCGATGGGTCGAATCAGGGTGAGCAATGAATCGTCGTCGGTGTAGCCGTAGTGCCGCAGCGCGTTACGGACATGAAAAGCATCTTTCTGGCCGTCGGTTAACACCTCGACCCCGTCGCCTCCCGACAGCAGGAGAAATGTCTCGCTGAAGCAGCCGTCGATGGCCGCCGCGGTCGCCGCGACAAAACTCCCCAGGCTCGTGCCCTGCACCGCGATCCGGTCCGGATCGATCGGCCGACCGATTCCGAACCGCTCATCATGTTCTGCAAGCGCCCGGACGGCGTCGTAGCTCCGCCGGGTGTCGGTCACCGCCTGTTTGGCCTGGAGCAACGCTGTCACCCCGGTCATGCGGGGCGGCTCCTCCCGACGCAGGCCGTAGCCCGGCAACTCCAACACAAACGCGTGCACCCCCCGCCCGCTGAGTCCCCGCGCCAGCATGGTCGCCACCGGCATGTCCGGGTGCAGGCTATGCACCACCAGCACCGCGGCGCTCGGCCGATCAGCTGAATCATCGCCCTTCGCTGCCGCGTCCGCGGGCGAACTCCCCGCCGCGTACCACCGCAGCACCACCCGCCTCGTCTCGTCCTCGGCCATCGGCAGCGGTGAATCAAACGCCACCCGCGCGTCGAAATCCGCTTCATCCGCCGCGATCACCGTGATATCAAACTCGCCGCCTTCCCACCCCAAACCTTCCAGAACCGCCGTGGCTTCCGCGGGGGCATCGGTCGCGAAAGTTGTCGGCGTCACCGAGTCCCGCCCCGGAACCATCCGCAGCTCTTGCGCGTTTACCCAGGCCGTAGAACCGATCGACACCCATAACGCTAAACCAAACCAAAACTTCATCACCCAATCATAGTTCGCCCCGCCCCCCCTCGCCCCCCCCCCATCTCCACCCGCCGCGACGCGGTGACCGCGGCATCTCATACCCGGTCGAACGCGCTACCCGCGGGCTTGTCTGCCCCGCAGTAGATACACCGCATGTGCCGGGCCGACATCGGGCGGTCGCATTGCTTGCACCGGCTGACCCCGACCTTGCTTGCCTTCGCGTCGCTTTGGCCGTCCATCAGATCGATGGCTTGGACGCGATCCAACAGGTCCTTTTCCGTCAGGTTGGTCTTGTCCTGCAGCAGCGACCACATCGCCATGCAAACCAGTGACAGCCGTTCAAACCGGTCTTCGAGATACTGCACCCCCCGGTCCGACGCCGGGCGGTTGCCCGGCATCGGACTGAGCGACGCGGTGTCCGCCGCCTCGGTGGTGGACCTGTGGTAACCAAACATTTCTGAATCAAGCATCGATCGCTCCTTCTCGAGAAAGTAGAAATCCAAACCCCGGATCATTATCCGCGCTATCGCTGCGCAGGTCCGAGAAATTCAACACGGCAGTTTGCGAAATTGCTTTGCGTCTCGAAAAGCTTCGAATTCACCGAAAGCTGACCCGACGCCAACGCCCTGCTGACATCGCGGACCGATGGTACTGCGGAATCTTTATCTTTTGGAGGCACCCCGATGACGCTGAACTACCGCACCGTTTTCATCAGCGACACCCATCTGGGCAGCCGGGGGTGCCAGGCCGCGGCCCTGTCAAGGTTTCTCAAATACGTCCGCTGCGAACGTCTTTACCTCGTCGGCGATATCGTCGATATGTGGCGGCTGAAGCAGAAATGGTACTGGCCGGGCGAGCACAACAACGTCCTGCGGCGGATGCTGAACCAGACCAAGCACCACACCGATGTCGTCCTGGTGCCGGGCAACCACGACGAGGCGGCTCGTCAATTTCTGCACGGCGATTTCGGGGGCATCCGCATCCTGCCCTACGCGGTGCACGTCGCCCTCGATGGCCGCCAGCTGCTGGTGATCCACGGCGACCAATTCGACCTGGTCGTCAAGCACTCGCGGTTCGTTTCCATGCTCGGCAGCAAAGCCTACGACTCGCTGGTCCGACTCAACGGCCCTACAACCGCGGTCCGCCGCGGGCTGGGGCTGCCATACCAATCGCTGAGCAAAACCATCAAGGGCCGGGTCAAGTCCGCCTGCATGTTCATCAGTCAATTCGAAGAAACGCTGGCGGACGAAGCCAAGCGCCGCGGGCTGGACGGCGTGGTCTGCGGCCATATCCACGAGCCCGCCGCCCGCGAGATCGCTCACCCGCAGCACGGGGTCGCGGCGAGCGTGTCGCCCGGTCGGCCGGCCACGGCTTACTACAACTGCGGCGACTGGATCGAAAACTGTACCGCCCTGGTCGAGCACCACGACGGCCGCTTCGAGGTCATCGACGGCATCGCCGACGGTAGATGCTATGCTGGCCCGCGATCAAGCCGTGCTCCGGCCAACCCGACCCGCCGTCGTTGGCCGAATTGATCCGCAGCGACCGCGGGCTCGAACTGGACCACCAATGGCGCGTGACGCTGGGATCGAAACCCCCTGCCCAAGATATCAACGATTCCGCAAGCCCAGTAGTGGACACCGCAACCGATCCCCCGCACGCCGAGTCCGCGGACGCCATGCCGACCGGCGACGCGGATATCGCCCCAACGCATCGCCCTGCTGACCGATGCCTGGGAACCGCAGGTCAATGGGGTGGTCCGCACCTGGCAGCACGTGATCGAAGAATCCGAGATGCGCGGCTGCACGTTACAACGTCATCCACCCCGGTATGTTCAAAACCGTCGGAGCGCCACGCTACCCCGAGATCCGCCTGGCGATCTGGCCCTACGGCAAGACCTACGCCACGCTCGACGCGTTCCAACCCGACGCGATCCACGTCGCCACCGAAGGGCCCATCGGCCGGGCGGGACGCCGCTACTGCCTCCAGCGCAAACTCCCGTTCACCACCAGCTACCACACCCAGTTTCCGCATTATCTCAAGGCCTATTTCGGCATCCCCAAGTGGGGCACCTACAAATTCATCCGCTGGTTTCACGGCCCGGCCCAGGCGACCCTCGCGCCGACCCAAACCGTCGTCAACGAGCTTCACGCCCACGGCCTGCCCAGGGCCAAGACCTGGTCCCGCGGGGCGAACACCAAACTCTTTCGCATGCAGGAAAAGAGCCGTTATGCTCGAACTGCCCCGGCCCGATCTTTCTCTACGCCGGGCGGGTTGCGGTGGAAAAAAACATCGACCGCGTTTCTCAAACTCGACCTGCCGGGCACAAAAGTCGTGGTCGGCGACGGCCCGGTCAAAGCGAAGCTGCAAAAGCAGTATCCCGACGTCCACTGGGCGGGGTACCAGTTCGGCGAAGACCTGGCGGCCGCACTACGCCTCGGCCGACGTCTTCGTGTTTCCCAGCCTGACCGATACCTTCGGCGTGGTGATGCTCGAAGCCAACGCCAGCGGGCTGCCCGGTCGCCGCCTACCCCGTCACCGGGCCGATCGACGTGGTCCGCGACGGCGTCACCGGCTGCCTCAATGAAAACCTGCGGCAAGCCTGTCTCGATGCCCTCAAACTCGACCGGCAAACCTGCCACGATTACGCACTGGGAAATTCCTGGGCCCGCTGCGCAGACATCGCGCTCAACACCTTCAGCAAATTGCCGTCGGCCTAAATCGTCTGGTCGGATGTGCGACGCCGGGGGAAAGCGTTTGCCGTGGGAGGCCTCCATTGCCGCACGGACTGGCGCGTGCCGAGTACCGTCAAGCGAGATCATCCACCGTCGCTGTGCGGGCGATGAGCGTCACCTCACCGTCCGGGACCGATCCGCGCCAATCAATCGCCGTATATGGGTCACGATCCGCTTAGTTGTCGTTGTCGCCTTGGCCTTGGGTTACCCAGGCGTCGAGCAAAATGCCGTAGGGTGGTCTCTCGCCCTGATCGTCCTTGGGATAAAACTTTCGCTTACCCTCGGCCGTCGTCAGATGGAGGGCCGGGCGGCTGCCTTCACGCAGCGGAACGGTCACCAGATATCGGCCGGGCTTTAGCTCCGCGTCGGAGTAGCGACGGGTCCGATCAAAAAGGTTGAGCTGCAAAGACGTTCCGCGGTCCGGGATATCGAGCACCAGGCGGAGTTGCTGCGCGTCCTCGGGAAGTTCATCGATACTGAATCCTGCGATGTAACTTCCTCCGAGTTCGTACGTGCCGTTGCTTTCGGCGAGTCCGCGAACTTCCGCCTTGCGCGGGTGGTAGGACAACGGCATGATCCGGTCCATCAGGTTGATGGCCCCGGCCTCGGCCAAGCCCGCCGTGGGGCTGTCCCGGCCCAAAAGCTCGAACTGGACATCGAGGTAATGATCCGCGGTGACCTCCGGGCCCATGTTGACGATCGACGCGGGGGCGGGCGTCGGGATGGATTCAAAGGTGGCGGCGACTGGTTCCTGCTCGTGCGGACCGTCTTGGACCTCGACGGCCCACCTCATCCCGGCGTAGGTTTGGGCTTCGGGCGCTTCGAGGAGGTACTGCCCGGGGAATCCGCGTATTTCGACGCGGCCGTCGGCCGACACGACGGCTTCGCCCTGCGATCGCCAATCCCGGAGCGTCTGACGGATCCGTTCGGCCACGGGCAATTCTTCGGTGCCCTCGAAGACCCCGCCGTGGTGCATGAAGTTGTCGTGGCTGCGGAAATACGAAAACGATTTGACGTTGGGCAGGCTGAAGGCCAGGGTCATCATGATCTCGGTCCAGTCCGCCTGGCGCTGGGGGTTCCACTCCCAGTAGCGGTGCTGCGAGCCCGTACGTGGCGCCATGAATTCGCTGAAATCCAGGGCAAAGCCGTAATCGGTGAGTTCGGATAATGCTTCGTACGCTTCGGTCAAGGTCAGCGTGGGCATCTCTTCGCCCCAGTTGAAATAGCCGTTGCTCCAGAGCTGGATCGCGACGCGATCGACCGGCAGGTCGTTGGCCCGCAGCCAACTCAGCAGCCACTCGGCGTCGTTACCTTCAAACGCGGTGAGCGCTTCGCCGATGGAGATCTGAATCTCGCTGGTCTGGTTGTGCTTGCGGAAGGTGCGGATCACGTCGGCCAAGAGTTCTCGCCGTGCTTCTTTACCCCAGTGGTAGGGGTCGGTCCACTCGTTGAGCGGCTCGTTATAGACGTTGACGATGTCAAACTTTCCGTCGGTGTATTCTGCCGCCCGGCGGGTCCAGTCGAGGATGATCTCGCGCTGCTGCTCGCGGGTGTATTTCGGGAAATCGACGGGCAAGCGCAGCTCGCCCTTGCCGGTTTCGTCCCTTTTGTCCAGCAGCCACACGACATTGTGCCAGACCGTTTCCAGCCCCACCGCGTTGCGCCATTCGGTGGGCAGAAAGACCTCGGCCTTACGAAAATCGTAGGTGTCCTGGTCATCCAAATACATGTCGTTCCAGGTCGTAATGCCGTAGGCCTCGGTTTTGAGCGGGCCCCACAGCGTGTCCATTTGTGGCGAAGCTTCGTCGAAGTTGCCGAATCCAAACGCGGGCTTGTGCAACTTATAAGCGACCTTGGTGCCCGCCGGGACGGGTTGACCCTCGGCGTCGCGCAGTTCGACGATCCGCCGCTGATCGCGTCGATCCTCGATGCGCTGACGCGCGTCGTCCAGGATTTTCTGGTCCGACTCGGTCAAGGCGTAGGGCGGCTGAGCACCCCACGGATGATCGCGCTCCCACGGCATCCCCAGCACCGCCGACGTGATCGGAGCGTAGTAATTGCTCAGCTGATTGTTGCGGAGGCTCCACCGCAGCCCCATCCCCACCATGATGACCAATACGGCCGTGATGGCCCCGCCCAGCCCCATCCAAAACCACGCCCGTTTTTTATTACTCATATTTCGTCTTCTTACGTCGGATACAAATGTAGTGACCAAAAAATGCTGCGCGCATTTGATTCACTCAATCGGCCACTTTGCTCCTACAAAGTAGCTCTTGCTACAGCAGATGACTCAGCAGCAGCCCCGCCACCACCACCGCAATCGCGATGCGGTAGTAGCCAAAAAGTTCCATCCCGTGACTTTTGAGATAGGCCACCATCCAGGTGACCGCCAGCACCGCGGACGCCCAGGCCGCGACACTGCCAAGCAGCATGTTGATCCAGCCGTACTCGTGGGCCATCGCCAAGACCATGATCATTTCCTGAGGCTGTCCGTCGATCATCACCACGGAAGTGTCCAGCAACGATTTGTAAACCGTGGCGGCGCATAGTGTAATGACGCCCAGCAGAAAGCTGAACTCCACCGCCGAGGCCAGCGACAGCCCCACCACGACGCCCCCGACGATGGTCACCAGCGATCGGCTCGTGCCCGGCCACATCGCCAGACACTGGATCACCCCGATCAGCAACGCCATCCGCCAAGTCATGTTTTCCAGCGGCGCGCCCGCCCCTTGGTCCTCGACCCGCTTGCGCCGAAACCACACCGTCGCCAGGATCGCCCAGCCGCCGACAAACCACGCGATCACGATCGGCCACATGCCGAACAAGGCTTTCTCGATCTGCTCATCAAACAGCAAACCCACCACCGCCGCCGGCACAAAAGCCACCAGGATATTCAACCCGATCCGAAATCCCGCCTCTTCCCCCGGCCCCAGCCCCACCTTCCCCGCCCAGCCCACCCCGCACTGACGGACCCGCCGCCAATACAACCCCAACACCGCCAGGATCGCCCCTGCTTGAATGCAGATCGCGTAGGCGTTCGCCGCCGCCTGCGCCTCCGCCGAATCGGTCCCGATTCCCAGCAGCGCCTGCACCACCAGCAAGTGCCCGGTCGAGCTCACCGGCAGATACTCCGTCAGCCCTTCCACCACTCCGAGGATGATCGCCTGCCACCATGTCATCTTGTTGCTCTCACTGGATTTAGTCTCGCTTCGATCATCCTGTCTCCGGTCCCTATCGGCTATTCTGCACTAAATTCTGACCTTTCCGTCATCCTGCAGCAGGGCCGTTGCCCCGGTCCATTTCATTCGATCATCCGTGCATCCGGATGATCGGATGGATATACTTTACCCATGGTCAACCGATCTCTAAAGCGGAGTTTACCCCGATGAGTCTCTTTGCCGACACGTTAAAAAAGCGTGTGCTTTTTCTCGACGGTGCGATGGGCACCTCCATCCACAACATCGACGACCTGGACCTTGAGCGGGATTACCTCGGCCGAGAAAACTGCACGGAAGTGTTGCTGCTCACCCGACCCGAGGTCATCCGGGGCATCCACGAGACCTTTCTCAAAGCCGGCTCGGACGCCGTGGAAACCGATTCGTTTAACGCCCAGCTCCACACCATGGAGGACCAGGACCTCGTGGACCGGGTGCATGAGTTGAACGTGCTCGCGGCGCAGGTCGCCCGCCAGGCCTGTGATCAATTTGCCACCCCCGATCGGCCACGTTTCGTCGTCGGCTCGATGGGCCCGGGCACTAAGCTCATCACCCTCGGCAACATCGGCTGGGACGAGATGCTCGCCAGCTACGAAGCCCAGGTCCGCGGCCTGCTCGACGGCGGGGCCGACGTCCTGCTGCTCGAAACCGCCCAGGACATCCTGCAGGTCAAGTGCGCGCTCAACGCCATGCTCAACGTCCTGGAAGAGCGCGGCCTGCACCCCGACGTCGGCGACGATCCGCCGGGCGATACCACCGGCATCCCGATCATGGTCCAGGTCACCATCGAGCAATTTGGCACCACGCTGGTGGGCACCGATATCGCTGGCGTGGTGGCGGCCCTGCGCGATTTCCCCCTGCTTTCGCTGGGCATGAACTGCGCCACCGGCCCCGTCGAGATGGCCGAGCACGTCAATTACCTCGCCAAGCATTGGCCCCGCGCCCTCAGCCTCCTGCCCAACGCCGGGCTGCCCACGCTGGTCGAAGGCAAGACCGTCTTCCCCCTGCAGGCCGAGCCGTTTGCCGAGCGTGTCGCCGACTTTGTCACTTCCGCGGGCCTCAATATCGTCGGCGGTTGCTGCGGCACCACCCCCGCCCACATCGCGGCCCTGGTCAAGCACATCGGCATCGCCACCCCGCCGATCCGGGTCAAAAAAGCCCCGTACAAACCGCAGATCGCCTCGCTGATGGGGGCCGTCGAATACCGCCAGGACAATTCGATCCTCAACATCGGCGAGCGGACCAACGCCTCGGGTTCCCGCAAATTCAAACGCCTGCTGGAAGAAGAAAACTGGGACGAGATGATGTCGCTGGCCAAGGAAATGGTCCGCGAAGGCAGCCACGTGATTGACGTCAATGTGGACTACGCCGGCCGGGACAACGCCGCGGACATGCAGAAAATCGTCGGCCTGCTGGTGCAGCAGGTCAACGCCCCGCTGATGCTCGACTCCACCCAGCCCGCCACGCTCGAGGCGGGGCTCAAGGCCGCCGGCGGCAAGTGCCTCATCAACTCGGCGAACCTCGAAGACGGCGAAGAAAAATTCGGCGTCATGTGCCAGCTCGCCAAAAAATACGGCGCCGGACTCGTGCTCGGCACCATCGACGAAGACCCCGAAGAAGCCATGGCCCGCACCCGGCAACGCAAGCTCGAAATCGCCACCCGCATGCACAAGCTGGCCACCGAGACCCACGGCCTCGCCGAGGCCGACCTCATGTTCGACCCCCTGGTCCTGCCCGTCTCCACGGGTATGGAGCAGGACAAACGCTCGGGCCTCGAAACCATCGAAGGCACCCGACTCATCGCCCAGCGTTTCCCCGACTGCCAGATCACCTGCGGCCTGTCCAACATCAGCTTCGGCCTCAAACCCGCCGCCCGACAAGTGCTCAACAGCGTCTTCCTGGCCGAGCTGACCGCGGCGGGCATGACCAGCGCGATCCTGCACGTCAGCAAGATCCTGCCCAAAAATCGTATCCCCGATGAGCAGTGGCAGGCCGCCCTCGATCTCCTGGACGCCAAAGAATCACCCGTCCCCGTCACCCTCGAAGACGGCAGCGAGACCACCGACCCGTTGCAGATTTTCATCAATCACTTCCCCGACGGCGCCGAGATGCAATCGACCAAGGTCGATCTCGCCGACCTCCCGCTGGAAGAGCGCCTGCGCAAACACATCATCGACGGCGAAAAGCAGGGCCTCGAAGCCACCCTGACCGAGGCCCGCGACAAGTATCCGCCGCTGGACATCGTCAACCAACATCTGCTCGACGGCATGCGCGTCGTCGGCGAGCTCTTCGGCAGCGGCCAGATGCAGCTGCCCTTCGTCCTGCAATCGGCCCAGGTGATGAAGGCCGCCGTCGCGGAACTCGAACCCTACATGGAAAAAACCGACGCCGGCGGCAAGGGCACCATGCTCCTGGCCACCGTCCGCGGCGACGTCCACGACATCGGCAAAAATCTCGTCGACATCATTCTCACCAACAACGGCTACACCGTTCATAACATCGGCATCAAGGTGCCCATCAACGAGATCGTCGCCAAATATCACGAAACCAAGCCCGACGCCATCGGACTCTCGGGCTTGCTGGTCAAGTCCGTCAACGTCATGGAAGAAAACCTTAAGGAACTCAACAACCTGGGCATCACCGTCCCCATGATCCTCGGCGGCGCCGCCCTCCAGCGTTCCTACTGCGAGGGCCACCTCCGCAACACTTACCACGGCAAAACCTACCACGGCACCGACGCCTTCGAAGGCCTCCGCCTCATGGATATGGTCTGCAATAATCGCTTCGACGAACTCGACGCCGAAATCGATCAGCGCCAAGAGAAGCGCGCCCGCAAAGAAGAAAAAGTCGCCGAACTCAAACAACGCTCCGACTCCCGCAGCGGACGGGTTGCTTCCGCGACTACTGCCCCCACTCAAACCCTCCCGGACCGCTCCACCACCCCCGTCCTGGACCACGTGCCCGAACCCCCCTTCTGGGGCCACCGTGTGGTGGAAGATATCGACCTCGACCAGATCTACCCCTTCCTCAACGAAGCCGCCCTGTTCAAAACCCAGTGGCAGTTCACCCGCGGCAACAAGTCCACCGCCGACTACGACCGTCAGATCGAGGACGAAGTCCGCCCGATCCTCCACCGTTACAAACGGGACATGAAGGCGGGCAAGGTGCTCCAAGGCAAGGTCGTCTACGGCTTCTACCCCTGCAACGCCGACGGCGACGACCTGATCGTCTACGACCCCGTCGACCACGACCAGGAAATCGAACGCTTCACCCATTTCCCCCGGCAGCACGAACGCAAGCGACTCTGCATCTCCGATTTCTTCCGCCCGCTGGGGCAGGGCCGCGACGTCCTGCCGCTGCAGTGTGTCACGATGGGGCAAGAAATCAGCCGCGTGGCCAAAGCCTACTTCGATGACAACAACTACACCGAATACCTCTACGCCCACGGCATGGGCGTCGAGTGCGCCGAGGCCTTGGCGGAACTATGGCACAAACGCATCCGCGTCGAGCTGGGCATCGGCAACGACGACAGCCCGAAGATCAAGCAACTGTTTACCCAAAAATACCGCGGCAGCCGCTACAGCTTCGGCTACCCCAGTTGCCCCGAAATGAGCGACCAGGAGATCCTCTTCCGCCTGCTCAAACCCGAACGCATCGGTTGCGAACTCACCGAAAACTGGCAGATCGACCCCGAACAATCCACCAGCGCCATCATCGTCCACCACCCCGACGCCAAGTATTTCAACCTGTGAATCGTTGGATCGGTGATCGGTGATTAGTAATCGGTAATCGGGAAAGCCAAATCTGTACTGAGTTTTCTTGATCCCTGACCCCTGATCCCCGATCCCCGATTACCGATTACCGATCACCACCCATCACCCACCCATTTGCGAGATGAATTCGTCGGCTTCGTCGATGCTCTCGTTCATCTCTTTGATGAGCGATTCCACGTTGTCGATCAGCCCCTGGGCTTCGGTTTGCAGCGACGCGATGGCCCGGGCATTCAACGAACTCTTGAGCATCAGCACCTGCCCCTTAAACGCTTCCAGGACGGGGTCCATCTTGGCGGCCGCGTCGTCCATCTTTTTGACCATCTGATCGTAGTTCTTACGGGTCGCCTGCCGAAGCTCTTTCATCCGCTTCTGGTAATCCTTGACGGTCTGCTGATCGATCTCGTCGTCCCATTCGTCAAAGAGCGCTTCGCCGATGGATTTCACGTCCTTGATTTCTGCCCGCAGGCTCTGGGCCTCGCGGTTGGACGCTTCGTACTGGGAGTTGAGATCGTCGTAGGTGGTTTCCACGTCGCCGCCGTCGAAACTGTAAACCGCACGAAACTCGTCGAGGGCGGAAGCGAACTGCTGCTTGGTTTCCTCCTGCTGCTCGCGGGTGGTCTGGACTTGCGACACGAGCAGGTCGCGTTTTTCGTAGCCGAATTTTTCCCAGGCTTTGTAATAGACCGTGTTGCAGCCGACGGTCATCGATACGGTCAGGAGCAGAAAGAAACAGAGCAGGCGATTCATGTGAGTCCTCGGGTAGATGGTGGGGCGTGTCTCAAGCATAGCCGATGCCCGCGGGCGGCCGCGGCAAAGTGTGCCCTGCTTCGCCCCGCTTACGCCGGCTTGAACACGAGGTGGCAGCGGAAGATCAACGTGTCATTGGTCGGGGTATCGCCCGGCGGGCCGTCGATCCCGAAGGGTTCGAGCAGCCGCAGCGTCCACCGCCCGTCGATCGACAGTCGGGGCTCGCCGCTGCGGTGCAGATACGCCTCGATGCTGACGGGGACCGAGAGCGGCAAGGACTGGCCTTTCATGGTGAATCGGCCGTGAAGCACCGCGGGCGTGACCTGCCCGAAAGCCGGTGCACTTTCGACCGAGTCGATCGACTCAATGACGAAGGACGAATCGGGGTGCGTATCGACCTCGAGCATGCTGCCGTGGATCGCCGCGTCCAGATCCGACTCGCCCATGGTGACCGAAGCCGGGTCGGCCCGGAACGTGCCGCCCGCCTCGGGCAATGAGTTATCCACGCCCAGGGAAAACTCGCCGGTCACGTCTAGCGCCTGCCCGGCGTAACCATCGAGGGGCGGGGGAAACGCAAACTGTACCGCCGGGCGTTCCGCCTGCACGTCCTGGTCCATGACCCAATCGCGCACGAGTTCGGCGTCCGCCAGATCCTGGGCCGAGGCGTGGGCCGGCGGCGCGGGCAGGGTCAACCCCGCGGCGTCCCAGCTCACCCGCGCCACCGTCGCCGGCACGGTGTCGAACCCGTCACCTAATGGCGATTCGCCGAGTTGCCGGGCGATCTCCTCGGCGGCCAGTTTGAAGCCGTCTGCGAACACCGACGGCGCTTCTCCCCACGTCCCGGTCAACGCGCTGCCGTCCAGGGTCCAGATCGGCTCGTGGCAGTGAAACTGCGAGAATACCGCCATGCCCAAGTACAACTTAGTCCCCGGACCGACTTGCCCCTCCGCGTCGAGGTAGGGGTAGAAGTCAATGTAGAACATCCGATCGCTGCGGCCCAGTTCCACGCGTGATCGATAGGTAAAGCGATCTTCCGCCGCATCGATGGCTTCACGGATCCGGCGATCCAGATCGCTAGCCGCCGTCCGCAGGTAGCCTCCGCCCGCCGTCGCGAAAGCCGTAATCTTGATCGGCGTCGCGACCATTGCCCCACCCGCATCCCGAGTGCCGCCCACCTCCCACACCGGCACGTCCTCGCGCACCAGCGGCTCGTCGCCCTGCGGCAGAAAGCGTGAGGTGCGGACGAAGTTGCGAACCCGATCCAGCGTCGTGTACCGGCCCTGGTAGATCGATCGCCCGCGATGGTTTTGAAACACAATCAACGGCGTGATATTGACCCCCACCGGAGCCGAGCCCTGCCGGCTCACGCGGCGCTGCAGCAACGTCACGCCCAGCTCATCGGCCAGCGTCTGAATCTCCGGCAGCGTCTCGGCTTCGAATGCGGCGGCCAACGGCGACGGATCGTGCTGTAGAAACAAAATCAGCGTCTCGTCAGATGCCGTGTCCGCTTGCGCTTCAGCTTGGCTGACGCTGATAGCCAGTAGCAGCAGCGCCACACACGAGAGTAGCTGGCGCGAGTGTATGCAGCGTGTGATAAAACTAGCTTGGCAAAGCGATCCGGTACGGGAAGTAGCAGCCGACCGGTGCGCAATGCCCCATGGTGACCGCGTCCCAACTATCACTGCGAATAGCCCACGATCGGGATGAGCACGGTGATGGTTTCGCCGACTTTGTCGGTCGCCTGGTCTTCATTGATGCCCAGGTCCAGACGGCTGACTTCGAGCATGGAGCGGAGGACGAGCAGGTCGCCGGATTTCGCGCCGCCCCGTTCCGCCGCGCCCCCGGGGACGTGGGTGGCTTCAATGGGCAGTTCCATATCGAGCTGAACATCGCCGAAGCTCAGCGTGCCGGCCACCCGCAGGACCGTTCCGGTCTCCTCGCCCGGTTCGCTGCTGAGGACTTCGTTGAAAGCCACCGTGACTTTGAACTGGTCGGTGATGTTAAGCCAGTCGTTGCCCTTGAGGGCTTTGGTCATGCCCGGGTTGATAAACGTGATGGTCGCCAGATCGATCGAGATTTCGCCGCCGAATGATTCGGGTTGCTCGGGGTCGTACTGCACGCTGCCTTCGACGCCGCCGATGAGCCCGATGATGGGCTCGAGCTTTGAGTCCATCACAAACGTGACGCCGTTGACCCCCTTGGGGTCTTTGAAGTCGAATTCGGTCGATTCCGCGGCCGCGTGGGAGGTGAAAAAGAGACCGGCGCAAGCGGCCACGAGTAACAGAGGGCGGGCAAGGTGTTTCATAAAGTATAAGCTCCGAGAAGTGGGCGGTTGATCGTTGTCACAAGTTCCTGCGCACGAGTATAGCTCGGCCAGACGATGCATCGCATTACGGACAGAAAGGTGCGGATAATAACATTCGTAAGCGAAGGGTTGAACTAAACCAATCGGACTTAATGGAGCATGTCGGGCTCGAACCGACGACTTCTGCCTTGCAAAGGCAGCGCTCTCCCAACTGAGCTAATGCCCCGATTGTGGCTGCGTTCGATACGCAGCGGGAGGTCGACAAATGTAGCTGGAAACCAGGTGACTTGCAAAACGGTTCCGGCAACACGCCGGGCGTCTCTGGGGTATCAGGTGGCCGAGAGTTCGAGCATGTTCATGGCTTGCTGAACGATGTGGTCGGCACTGAGGTTGCAGTAGCGCAGGAGTTCTTCGGGGGTGCCGCCGGACTTGGGCAGGTGCTTGACGTGCATCTGATTGACGGTGAAGCCGTCGCCGGTGGCGGAGAGGGCGTCGGCCACGGCACTGCCCATCGCGTTGCCGTAGTTGTCTTCGAGGGTGAGCACCATGCCGTTGTTCTCGTTGGCCAGGTCGGCGATGGCTTCTTCATCGAACGGCAGGCTGTAGAGGTCGACCAGCGTGGCGTCGATGCCGGCTTCGTCGAGTTGTTCGAGGGCACGGTTGGCTTCGTGGACCATGTAGCCGCTGGCGAGGATCAGCAGGTCGCGGCCTTCCATGAGCACCTCGTGGCCGCCGAGGACGAAGGTGTCGTCGGGGCCGTAGAGGAACTCGGTGTCCGAACGGAGGGTGCGGAGGTAGGCGAAGCCGTCGTACTCGGCCATCTGCTGCACGAGGGCGTAACAGGAGTAGGCGTCCGACGGGGTGACGATGACCATGCCCGGGTGGCCGGCGTGGGTCCGCATGGTGCTGAAGGCCCGCATGAAGGCGACGTCGCAGAGCGCCATCTGCGAGGGGCCGTCGGGCCCGAGGGTGGCCCCGGCGTGGCTGCCCACGAGCTTGATCGGCTTGCCCGAGAGGATCGCCATTTCGAGTTGGTCGTAGGCCCGCACCAGAAACTTGCCGAAGCTGGAGACGAACGGCAGCTTGCCCGCGGCCGAGAGGCCCAGCGCGGCGCGACATCATGTTCTGCTCGGCGATCTTGCATTCCACAAAACGCGGGGCCAGGGCGTCGTCCTTGCGGAAGGCGTCGGCGCCGGTGGAGTTGCTGACCTCGGCATCGAGGGCGACGAGATTGGAGTGGGCGTGGCCCGCGGCGCGGAGGGCCGATGCCGTAGGCTTTGCGGGTGGCGAGTTGTCCTTTTTCGAGTACGCCTGCCATGTCGAACTGCTTGAGCGCGTCTTCAAAGGAAGGGGCCTGTGGTGATGGTCGGGGCTTCGGGCTTGCCGGCCGACATCAGCGGGAGTTTGAGGGGGGTGTCGGCGGCGGCACCGATGCTGCGTTCGGTGGCGGAGAGTTCTTCGAGCACGGTGTCCAGGGCTTCGCCGGTCGGGGCGGTGCCGTGGTGGCCGTTGCCCTGCTGCGACGGGCTGCCCCAGCCCTTGACGGTGCGGGCCACGATGGCCACGGGGGCGGCGTCGGGGTCGTGCTGGTGCTGGGCGTGGGCCGAGAATGCTTCGACGATCGCCGAGGGGCTGATGGCCATCGATGTTCAGGACGTGGAAGCCGGCGGCTTCGAGTTTCTTGATCAGCGACTCGGCGGACTGCTGGGGCGAGACCGCGGGCGGTCTGGCCGAACTCGTTGCTATTGAAAATCGGGCAGACGGCCTTGAGGTCGTGGTCGCGGAGGAAATCGATGGCTTCCCAGATCTGCCCCTCACGGGATTCGCCGTCGCCCATGATGCAGAAGATGCGCTTGTCGAGGTTGTCGAGCTTGGCGGCAATGCCGAGTCCCGCGGCGACCGAGAGCCCTTGGCCCAGCGACCCGGTGGCGGCATCGAAAAAGGGCATGCCCAGCGCGGGGTTGGGGTGGCCGTCGATCGGCGAGTCCAGCTCGCGGAGGGTCATCGCCAGTTCGCGGGTCACCGGGCGGAGGTCGCCGGCGTCGTCGCGGTAGTGGATGCCCAGGTCCGCCATGGCGGCGTAAACGATGGGTACGGCGTGTCCTTCGGAGAGGACCAGGCGGTCGGAGGAGGGGTGGCCGGGGTTGGCCGGCTCGTGGCGGAGGTGGGTGTAGAGTAGGGTCGCGATCAGGTGCGCGAGCGACGCCCCGGTCGAGGGGTGGCCCGACCCGGCGGAGCCGGTGATCTGGTAGGTCAGTTTGGCGAGGTCAACGGCTTTTTGGTTCAGGGTCGAATCGAGTGACATCGCGAAATTCCTTCGGAGGCGGGGTGGGACCAACAACAAACAACCGCCCACACGCGGTGGGCCGTACGCAAGCCAGCACACCACGGGGCGGGGGTGACGAGGCGAGATTATAGTGGGATTTGCGCGGGACGCAGGCGCGGGTCAGGCATCGGGCGTCGGCGGGTCGGGGTCCGCGAGAGCACCCGGGCCGACGGTGATGGCGTTTTTGCCTTGCTGTTTGGAGCGCATGGCCATGGCGTCGGCGAATTCGAGCAATTCGTCGGGCGTGCGGCCGTCCCAGGGGAAGCCCGCGAGGCCGCCGGAAATCGTCAGGTTGCCCGCCGCCTTGTCCAGCAGTTTGGGAAAGCGGTGCTCGACGACGGCACGCTGGAAGCGTTTCGCGGCGTTCAGCACGTCGTCGGGGTGACGCGAGTGGGGCCGCCGAGGCTGGTCGGCGTCCCAGAAGATGACGGCGAATTCGTCTCCGCCGATGCGGGCGACCACGTCGTGTTCGCGGACGCTGGTCATCATGAGCTTGGCGACTTCGCGGAGGATTTCGTCGCCCGCGGGGTGGCCGTAGGCGTCGTTGTAGATTTTGAAATCGTCGATGTCGAAGATCATCAGCGTGACCTGCTGGCGGTCTTCGGCCGCGCGGTCGATGATGCGTTTGAGAAAGCGGTTGAAGTACCGCCGATTCCACGCCCCGGTCAACTCATCACGCATCGACAAGTCGCGGAGGCGGACAAAGCGTGATTCGAGCGCCAGCCAACGGGCCAACCAATCCGCCCAGACCTGAAGCTGGGCGACGGTCGCGGCGGGGTGGTGGGGGTCGGGAGAGGCGAGGCTCTCGGCGGGGGCGTGGAGGGTGCCGTAGGACTGGCCGGCGTATTGCACCGCGGAGGTGAGGTGGTCGGGGGGGGGCGCTTGCTGGGGGTCGACCAGCCCGATGCCGGGGATGCGGGATTGCGCCCGACCAGGCGGAGGGCGAGTTCGCGCAGACCCGCCTGTCCCTGAAGGATGTGGTCCACCAGGTCGGTGTCGCCCAGCGTATCGTCGGCCGCGGCGATGGGCACGCAGGGCGGGCCGGTGAGGTCGGCGGGCAGGGCGGCGTCGATGGTGGCTTCGTCCTGCTGATCGTCCAAGTGGTCGGGCCGAGAGGACGCCTTCGGGGCCGGGGACAAAGCGGGGGAAGCAATGAGATTCGAGAGGTCGTGGGGGTCGGCGTGCACGATGCTGGGCGGCGCGGCGGTCACCGTCGGCGGGGGCAACGCCAGCGCGGCCGCCAGGGTGGCGTCATCGGTGTCGCAGGGCAGGGCCTGGTCAAACCCCGCGTCCAGCATGGCCTGCACTTCGTGGCCCAGGCCTTCCTGAGCGAAGACCACCAGCCGAGCATGGGGAGCCAACTCGCGCAGCGCCGGGAGGTCGATTCGGCCATGCCCACCATGGACGTGGCGGGGCCGATGATCGCGGATACACGCCGCTGCGTGGCTTCGCCCAGGGCCGCTAAAAAACCGTCCACCCGGACCACGCCGTCGCGGCGATCGCTCACGGGCAGCAGGCGCTCGATGCGCAGCGCGGACGAGCGATCGCCGACCACGACGATGCGCCGCGGGGTCTGGACCAGGTCCGACGCGTCCACGACGCGGGCAAGTTGGGGGGAAGTTCTCTCCTCAGAGCGGGGCAGGGGGATTTCTCCGGTGGCGGGTCGAGTGGGACGAAAACTCCAGAATTTTACCGGCCGGTCGCCGGGTCGTTGCGGAGGTCACTTTATTCTAGGGGATCAGAGTAAAAACTCTAGCTAATTTAGAGAATGCCCCGGCAAGACGATGCTCCCGTGGAGACCTTCAGCGTGCCTCGTCGTCGCCGCCCAGGAGCATCGCGAGTTCCGCTTCGCTGACCAGAGGCTCTCCATTGAAAGCCGAGCGGGGATCGATCTTGATGGCGAGCTGCCGGGTGCGTCGGCGGGTGGCCTCCGGCTGGGCGGAGGCGGTTTCGTAGGCCGTAAACTTCATCGGTTCGGTATCGCTCGTAAAGGCGTCGGGGTCGGTGATCGGGGGCGAGTCATCGGGCTGGGATTGCGCGACGGGAACGCGGACGGGAGCGCCGTCCTCGTCGACACGTTCCGGCGACTCGCTTGTAGTAGGGGCGGAATGCAGGGGCCAAGCGTTGGGCGTGGAGCCGGGCTCGGGCTGATCGCCGCCGGGTGGACCCGCGGGCTGCAACAGCGGTCGACCCGACGCCCCCCGGGCACGGTAGCGCCAGCAGCGGACGCCGGGATGGTACGAGGCCATCACGGCCTCAAGCTCGTGGACACGGTGATGGGCGTCGGGCTCGACGATGATCAGAGAACCCGCGGCAGGCGATGAAGCGGAGTCGGGCAGAGTTTCCATTGCGTGCAGGGTCACGTCAGAGCTTCGGTGGGACGTCGAATGATCCACCGCCGGGTCGTGTTCCATTGCTGGCGACTTGGTGGCCGCGGCAGAAAATTCGAGGATCACTTCTGCCGGCGTGCGAACGATGGCGAGCTCGATCGATCGCTGATTGAGGCGCTTCGACCAGACGTGAAGGCACCGCCCCGTCGTCGGCGACCCAGAGCAAGCACCGCGCTGCGGGGTTGGTCAAATTGGTCGGTGCCGATGTCGTGGCCATCGGCTGCAGTGTATCCCAAGGCCGCGCGAATAAGGGAGCGACCCCGGAGGTTTGTGATGATTCGGGAAAATCCCATGGCCCCCAAACCGCAGCGTCCGCAGAATCGTCACGACCCGATAGACGAAAACACGAATCTTTCTAAACTGGTGCCGCTTGCCCACCCCGTGATGCACCCCACCCGCGTTTCTCATGTAGCGAGATGACGCTGACCCGCCGGTAAAAAGGCGGGGCGCCCTCCGAGATTGCCCCCCCCCACCCCACCATGCTCGACACCCTCCTAACTCTCGCCGCCGGCCCCCTCTCCTACGAGCAGGTCACCGTGTTTTTGCTGGCCTTCGGCGTCCTGCTGGGCACCGCCCGGCTGTTCGGCGAGATCGCTCGGCGATTTGGACAACCCACCGTGCTGGGCGAAATCCTGGCGGGCATCGTGCTGGGGGCAACGGTCCTGGGCAACCCCGCGATCCTCGGCGACGACGGGGTCAACGTGCAGTTTTATCAGTGGCTGTTTCCGACCTACGTGCTGGACGAAACGGGCGAGCCGGTCAAGCTGGTGCGGGTGAAAATCGAGGCCGCCGGCGAGGCGGACCTGATGCACCCCCCCAGCGACCCCGCGGCAAAAATGGTGGTGGTCGATCCGCAGGAAGTCAAGTCCACCGACAGCGTGCCCATCCCCGTGGACCACGAAAAGACCTACGACGGCGGGTTCCTGTCGATGACGATGTTCCTGAACCTCGCGGCGGTGTTTTTGCTGCTGGTCGCGGGGCTGGAAGTGGATCTCTCGGTGGTGTGGAAGCAGGGCAAGGCGGCGCTGCTGGTGAGTTTGATGGGGATGGTGATTCCGTTCGCGGCCGGGTTCGGGCTGGCGTACGCGATGCCGGGGGTGCTGGGCTTTGACTACGACACCGGGCAGAAGCTGCCGTTCGCGTTGTTCCTGGGGATCGCGATGTCGATCACGGCGTTGCCGGTGATCGCGAAGATCCTGATGGACCTCAATATGTTTCGCTCGGACATGGGGATGCTGATTATGTCCTCGGCGATGGTCAACGACCTGCTGGGCTGGATCGGGTTTGCGATGGTCCTGGCCCTGGTCGCGGCGGGGGTCGAGGCGGCCAACTCCGGCGGGGTGGCGGACACCGGGGCGGCGACCACGGGGCTGCTGATCACCATCGGCTGGACGCTGCTGTTTGTCGGCGGGATGCTCACCGTGGGGCGGTGGGTGTTCCACAAAACGCTGCCGTTCATCCAGGCGCACTCCTCCTGGCCGGGCGGGGTGCTGGGCTTTGTGTTGACGGTGTCGCTGATCTGCGCCGCGGCGACCGAGGCCATCGGCATCCACTCGATTTTCGGGGCGTTTATTGCCGGCGTGGCGATCGGCGACTCCAAGCACCTGCGCGCCAAGACCCGCGACACGATCGAGCAATTCATCAACAATATTTTTGCCCCGCTGTTTTTCGCGGGCATCGGGTTGCGGGTGAACTTCATCGACGGCTTCGACGTCTGGGCGGTGACGATCGTCCTGGTCGTCGCGATCCTGGGTAAGGTCATCGGTTGCTATTACGGGGCCAAGTGGGCGGGGTTGTCCAAACGGGAATCCGCGGCGATCGGCATGGGGATGTCCGCCCGCGGGGCCATGGAAATCATCCTGGGCCAGCTGGCGCTGACCCACGGGCTGATCACCGAAAAGCTGTTCGTCGCCATCGTGGTGATGGCCATCGCCACGTCGCTGATCGCCGGGCCGGCGATGCAGGCGATCCTGCGTCGCAAGCAGAAGCGCCGCTTGTCGGACATCATTTCGGAGAAAACGTTTGCCGGGGTCCTGCCTTGTTCCAATCGCCGCGACGCGATCCGGGAGCTCTCGGTCTTGGCCGCGGAGACCACCGGGCTGGAGGCCGAGCGGATCGCCCGGGCGGTGTGGCGGCGGGAGCAGATGCAATCGACCGGGATGCCCGGGGCGTTGGCGATACCCCACGCCCGGATTGCCGACCTCGAAAAGTCGATGGTGATCATCGGCCAGTCCCCGGCCGGGATCGACTTCGACGCCGCCGACGGCCAACCCGCGGAAATCATCTGCCTGCTGCTGACCCCCGCCGGCGACGGCGAAGCCCAACTCGAACTGCTCGCCGCGGTCGCCGAGGCGTTCCAGTCGCCGGTCACGCACCGCCTGTGCGTCGAGGCGGCGAACTACACCGAGTTCAAAGCCGCGCTGGTCACCGGCGTCGAAGTCGAGTCGCCGCATTGATGGATCGAGCGTGTCGAGGGGGGTTTTGGATTTTTTGACAGGATTAACCGGATGGAAAACCGGATGGACAGGATTCAGAAGTAGGCCAAGAGCGGCCTGAACCACCGGACGCGAGGCTCGATGAGTTGATTTTTGCCGAATCCTGTGAATCCTTGGCTTTCGTCCCGTTGATCCTGTCAAAATCGATCCCCCCTCACCGCCCCCCCCTCACCGCCCCCCCCTCACCGCCCCCCCCAACCCACGTCCGCATCTCCCGTAAACTCTCCCGCATGACACTTCTCGCCGCCGGGCCGCTCGAAGCTTCGGAAATCACGCGCTTGTTGTTAGCCATGGCGGTGCTGTTGGGCCTCGCCCGGTTTATGGGTGAGCTGGCCCGGCAACTGGGCCAACCCGCGGTCTTGGGGGAGATCCTCGCGGGCATCCTGCTGGGTTCGACGGTTTTCGGTTGGCTGAGCCCGGAGGCGTACAACTGGCTGTTCCCCATCCGGCCCGGCTCGCCGATCGCGATTGCCGAGGAGGGGTTCATCATCATGTCCGCCACGCTGCTGCTGCTGGTGGTGGGGCTGGAGGTGGACCTGTCCACGGTGTGGCGGCAGGGCAAGGCGATGGCCAGCGTTTCGGCCTTCGGCATCGTGATCCCCATGGCGATCGGGTCTTCGCTGGGGTGGTTTGCCCCCGGGCTGCTGGGCGTGGGCGACGTCGCGGACAACATGCGGCTGCCCCTGGCGATCTTTGTCGGCATCGCGCTGTCCATCACCGCCCTGCCGGTGATCGCCAAGATCCTCATGGACCTGAACCTCGCCAAGTCCGACATGGGCATGTTGGTCATCAGCTCGGCGATGCTCAACGACCTGGTGGGCTGGATCGGCTTCGCGGTGGTGCTGGCGCTGCTGCCCCACGCCCCGGGGATGGCGGACGCCGCGGGGCACGCCGCCGAGACGTCGGGCGGCTCGGAGGTGGCGGTCACCATCGGGCTGACCCTTGGATTCCTGGCGTTCATGATGACCATCGGCCGATACCTCGCGCACAAGGCCATGCCTTATATCCAGTCGCGCTGGTCCTACCCCGGCGGGGTGCTGGGCTTTGTCTTTGTCATTGCCCTGCTCTGCGCGGCGCTCACCGAACACCTGGGTATCCACTCGATCTTCGGGGCTTTTATCGCCGGCGTCGCCATCGGCGACTCGCACCACCTGCGGGAACGCACCCGCGACACCATCCACCAATTTGTCACCAACATCTTCGCGCCGATTTTCTTCGCCTCCATCGGTTTGCGGATCAACTTTGTCGAAGCGTTTAACCCCACGGCCGTGGGCATCGTGCTCGTGGTCGCGCTGGTCGGCAAGGTCGGCGGCTGCTATTTCGGCGCCAAGCTCGCGGGCCTGTCGAAACGCGAATCCTGGGGCGTGGGCTTCGGCATGGCGGCCCAGGGGGCGGTGGGCATCATCCTCGGGCAGCTGGCGTATCAGGCCGGGCTCATCAGCGACGAACTGCTGGTGGCCATCGTCATCATGGCTTTGGGCACGTCGCTCCTCGCCGGCCCCGCGATGCAGAAAGTCCTTCAACTCAAAACGCAAAAACAGTTGCACTCCATCCTCAGCGACAAGCATGTCCTGCTTGACCCCGACGCCCACTCGATCCAGTCGGTCTTCCGCGTGTTGACCCAGCGGGCGGCGGAAGTCACCGACATCGACGATGAGCAGTTGCTTTTTAATGCGGTGTGGTCGCGGGAGCAGGTCATGCACACCGCCCTGCCCCACGGCCTGGCGGTGCCCCACGCCCGCCTGCCCAACCTCGGCAAGCCCCACGTGTTTGTCGCCCGCTGCCACGAAGGCATCGACTTCGATGCCGCCGACGGCCAACTCTCCCGCCTGATCTGTCTGATCCTCACACCCACCGAGCAGCCCGACACCCAGATCGAAATGCTGGCGCTGATCGCTAAAGCCTTTGATTCCGAAGCGGTCCGGGCCCGCTGCCTCGCCGCCAAGTCGCCCGCCGAGTTCCGGGCCGTGCTCAACCAGGCCGCCAGCGATGCGGGGACCGACCTCACCCCCCACGACTCGGCCACCCTCGGCATGAGCTAACCCCCCCCTGCCCGCCCAATAAAGCTCCCGTCATTAACGTCATTGAAGCTCTGCGTGGTAACACCGCCGCCCTTGTGCCTCTGCCGCCTACCCCGCTTCAAAAAACCGTGCCGCGGTTCCCCCCGCCCCCACGACCGCCTTCACCGGCGATCCGCAACGCGGACACCGACCCTCGTACGCCTCCCCGCTACGGTTGCGATACACCCGGCTGTACGCCCCGCAGCACCGCCATTTCACCGCCAACCATGGCCGACCCCGCAGCCCCCCCTCGATCTTCGTCACGTCGCGAAGCGAGGGCGGACCCACCACCTGCTTCTGCCCCCCCAACTCCAACACATAATCCGGTTCGTCGGCGCGCATCTCCCCCTACATCGGCCGCCCCGCGGTTCAACGTTTAGTTCTCTCCATCCATGCGATAAAGCCGATGCTCACGGATGTATTGCGCCACGCGATCCGATACGAGCCCCGCGATCGATTCACCCCGGCCCACCCGTCGCCGCACCTCGCTGGAACTCACCGCCCACTCCGGCACCTCCACCACCCGCTCCCGCCACCCCCCCTGTCCCGCCAGCTTTTTGCCGGGAGCGAGTGCCGCGCCGCCGGTTTCGCCGGGCCGACGCATCACCACCGGCTCGGCCAATTCCACCACCCGTTCCCAGCCCTTCCAACTCTCGAAGATCGCCACCTGATCCATGCCGATCAGCAACCGCATCTCCGCCCCGCGCGCAACCTCGGCCGCAGCGATTCCAGCGTTTCCACGGTAAAGCTCGGCCGACCGTCCGCCGCCCTCTCGATCTCCTCCTCCAACACCAGCCGGGCCACGGCCTGTTGCTCGCCAAGGCCCGCGGGCGGATCCTGCAACGCTAACCGCAACATCGCCAGCCGATGCTCCGCGTCGGTCTGACGCTTATCGAGTTTGTGCGGCGCCCGGCCCGCGGGCACATACACCACCGCGTCGGCGCGGAGCACTTCCGCCACCGCCCACGGCAGTTGCACATGACCCACATGCGGCGGATCAAAGCTCCCCCCGTAAATCAGCAATCGTCGATAGCCACTCAGATCTAGCATCGCCCCAGTCTATGCGCCGCCTGCCTCGAAGCCTCGGGCCGAACCTCACTGCGGACAAAAGGCCCCGGCTCTTGCCGCTTCGCCTCTCCCCCCGCGACCCATCGACTATCATGAATCGATGCCCGTTTACCTCGATCAGCAACCCGTTGACTTGACCGCCCCGACGCTAGGCCAGCTGCTTGCGGCCGCCCGGGAACATTTGGCGGGCGATTCGGGCCGGGTCGTGGTCGAAGTCGTCGTCGACGGCCAGCCCATTCCCGAGGCCGAGCTGGATCAGCGGCTGACCGATCCGCTGGATCAGCAGGAAGTCCGCTTCGCGACCGCCGATCCCAAGGCGTTGGCGGTCGAAACGTTGCAACAGGTTCAGACCCGCCTGCTCGAGGGCGAGCAGCTGCAGCAGGAAGCGGCCGACCTGCTGCAACGCGATCAGACCCAGCCCGCGCTGCAGAAAGTCGGTCAGTCGATCGAGGCTTGGCTGCAGGTGCAACAAGCGGTACTGCAATCGACGGTTTTGCTGGGCATCGACCTGGACCAACTCGACATCGACGGCCAACCCGCCCACGCCCTCACCACACACGCGGTGGAGCAGCTGCAAGACATCAAGACTTTTATTCAGGCTAACGACACCGTCGCCCTGGCCGACGCTCTGCAGTACGAGTGGCCCGAAACCACCGAAAAGTGGAACCGGCTGATCGACACCCTCATCACCACCATACAATCCTGATCTCTCGCAAAAAAACACGACTCCGCGAGATTACCCGTAAAAAAAATACTTAATATTCCCTCGGCCCCTTGACCCCTTAGCCCCTCCCCCGCCGCCATGCCCACGCTCAACCACCCCGCCCTCCCGCTGATCAAGTCCGACTTCAATGCCGACGGCCGGCGTTCGCTTTTCGCCACCGAATTTCGCGGGGAAACCACCCTCGTCGTGCAGTCCGCCGACCTCCACGAGCTGCTGGCTTTTCTAAAAGACCACGCCGAGACCCAGTTTGATTTCCTCTCGGACATCGCGGGCATCGATTACCTCAACTATCCGAAGAACAAAGACCCCCAGGCCCCCGCGGGCCGATTCGCGGTGGTCTACAACCTCGCCTCGACCGTGTTCAACTCCCGGCTCTACGTCAAAGTCCTGCTCGACCCCACGCTCGATACCCACGGGGTAGAAGACGATCCGGCCCTGCACCTGCCCACCGTGACCGACCTGTGGGCGGGGGCCGAATGGCTGGAACGCGAAGTCTTCGACATGCTCGGCATCCGCTTCGACGGCCACCCCGACCTCCGCCGCATCCTCACCTGGGAATCCTATCCCGCCCATCCCCTGCGCAAGGACTACCCCGTCCGCGGCCGCGGCGAACGCGAGGACTACCGCATCGTCGAGCGCGACGACGCGTGATCTCGAGACGGATTCTGTCCTGCATTGAGTGAAATAAAGCAAAGGGCGGTCGTGACTCGGCAAAGCGTCGACTTAGTCCCTCGGCTCATTTCGTGTGATCGCAAAGTCAGTGACCGCCGCCGCCAGTGCTTCCAACCGCGACAGCGTGCGATCGACCTGCGCCCTGATCAGGTTGTAGGGCAGCAGCGTGATTAGCGCCACCACCAGCCCCGCGGCGGTGGTGATCAACGCCTCGGCGATGCCCCGGCCCACCAGCGACGGGTCGCGGGTGGTGGACTGATCGCCGAGTACTTCGAAACTGCTGATGATGCCCAGCACCGTGCCGAGGATGCCGAGCATCGGCGCGGCGGTGATGATGGTTGACAACGTGGGGAGGAACCGTTCGAGCGGGCGACGCTGGGCTTCGATGGCGGCCAGGGCGACAGACTCGGTGGCCGGCCCGTCGAGCATCTGGCTGACCGCCCGGCCGTAGACGCTGTCGTCCCCGTCGGCCAACGGCCTGCGCACCCGCGCGATCGCCCTCCCGCAGCCGCTTGGCAAGGCGCTCCACCTTTTCCAGTCGTCCGCCGGAATTGGTCCGCAAGAAGAACCACGTCCGCTCCAGCAGCAAAGTGACCGATAGCACGCTCATCGCCAGCAAGGGCCAGATCACCACGCCGCCGCGGATCACCACCTCCCACGCCCCGCTCAAACCTACGATGACGACTGGTTCTTGCATAAGCAACACCATAACAAACGTTCGCTTTTTCCCATCGACCACCCGATCAAGGCTGCCGGGGCGGGCGGCAGGGCTTGGTACCACGGGCTGAGCTTAAAGCTTTGCCCTTTCGCGGTGGCCGACGCTTGGGCTAAGATGCTTTTTTGATCCCGTACGCCGCTGCGAAACCTTCCATGCCCGACGAACCCGACACCTACGAGCTGGCTTTCGACCCTGACGAAGAGTCCCCCTCCTCTCCCCCCCCTTCCTCCCCTTCCCCGCCCCCCTCCCGTTCGTCCGACGCCGATGCGTCGTCCAAGCGTGCGGAAACCGGGTCGGGGATGAGCGGGACACGATCCCGCTGGACATTCCCGACGAGCCGGAGATCCGTGACCCCCGGGCCGGCTCGACCCCCTCCCGCCCCCCCTCCCCGGCAAACGCTTCGCTGTCCGGAACCGAAGCCGGAAAGGCTAAGCGTCCCACCAATCTTGCGGCGGCCGCGGACAGCGAACCGGACAAGCAACCCGAAGAACCCGCCGCCGTCAGCCCCGCCAAGGCCCGGGCTGCCCGCGAGGAGCAACGTATCCGCGCCGCGGAGCAGCAGGCGGAGGAGGACGCCCGGAAACTGAAAATCAAACTCACTGTGGCCGGGGTGGTCTTGGGGCTGATCGTCGTGGCGTACATGGTCAGCAAGATTTTCTGACGGTAATGTCCGACGATTCGCCGATTTAATTTCAGCCCGTTCCGGCAGCGTAAGGTCGGCGCTGAGCGATCAATCGGATTTTTTTTATAAGCCAGCACGTACCGCGCGGGCTCGGGATTCACCCAAGCAGCGACCACTTACGCGGGTCAATCCTTCGCTGGGTCGGCCGTGGCTTTGACCACTTGAACCGACCTCATCGAGTCGCCGACCTGGATTTGATCGACCACGTCTTGGCCTTCGATTACGTGGCCGAACACCGCGTGTTTGCCGTTAAGAAACGGCGTGGGCTCGTGGGTGATGAAGAACTGGCTGCCGTTGGTGTTGGGCCCCGCGTTGGCCATCGAGAGGGTCCCCGGCAAGTCGTGGGACACCCGTAGCGCGCTGCGTTCGTCGGGCCATTTGTAGCCCGGCCCGCCCATGCCCGAGCCCGTCGGGTCGCCGCCCTGGATCATGAAGTTGGGCACCACGCGGTGAAAGGTCACGCCGTCGTAAAAACCCGCATCGGCGAGATTCTTAAAGTTCGCCACCGTCATCGGCGACGTCTGGGTCCGCAGCTCGACGCGGATCGTGCCGCGGTTGGTTTCGATGACCGCTTCGAGCGGTTGACCCCGCAGGGCCTCCGCGTCGGCCTGCGTCGGCGGCCGCAACGCGGAGTCGGAGGATGTCTCGGCAGTGTTGGGGTCAACGGATTTCTCCCCCGGCGTAGCCGGGATGACGCCTTCGTCTTCCGGGCGCAAGCCACCATCGCCAGGGAAAAACTGAGGGCCAGGTACGCGGCAAGATGACGGTTCATACTTTTCCTTGGGGTTCATCGGCGGTCGCCACCCGGTGATTCGGCAGGCCTCTACAATCAGCCCGATGCCTCATTCTACCCCAAACCCCCACGACCACACCCTCTACCTCATCGACGGCCACGCGCAGATGTTTCGTGCCTACCACGCGATCCGCGGCGGCATGACCAGCCCCGTCACCGGCGAGCCGACCAATGCCACCTTTGCCTTCGCCGGCCTGCTCATCAAGCTCTTTACCCAGTACCAGCCTCATTACGTCGCGATGGCGATCGATAGCCCGGGCGACACCTTTCGCCACGCGTTTTACCCCGCGTACAAAGCCAACCGCAGCGAGCCGCCCGAAGACTTTGCGCCACAGATCCCCCGTATGCTCGAAGTCGCCCGGCTGTTTGGTATCCCCATCCTCGAGGTGCCCGGCGACGAGGCCGACGACATCATCGCCACCCTCGCGGTCCGCCTCACCGCCGGCGAAGACGCCACCCGCGTCCGGATGGTGGCCAAGGACAAAGACCTCGAGCAGGTCCTCTCGGACCGCGTCACCCTCTTCGACGCCCACACCGATGTCGAACTGGACCCGGCAGGGCTCGAAGAAAAACGCGGCATCCGTCCCCGCCAAGTAATCGACTACCAGACGCTGCTGGGCGACACGACCGACAACATCCCCGGGGTCAAGGGCATCGGCCCGAAAACCGCGAGCAAACTCATCAACCAGTTCGGCAGCGTGGCGGAGCTCGTCGCCAACCTCGATCAGCTCAAGGGGAAGCAAAAAGAGAACCTCCAAGCCGCGGTGGCGGCCGGCGACCTCGAATTGACCCGCCGACTGGTGACGCTCAAACGCGACACCGAGATTGCTTTTCAGATGGATGACGCGCGGGTATCGCCCGATGCGATCGCGGCCGCCGAGTTGGACGAACTGTTCGGCCAGCTCGGCTTCAATCGTCACCGGGCGGACTTGAAGAAACTCGTGCACGTGCCGACCGCCGCCGCATCTCCAAAGCAGCGGGCGGTCTCGACCTCGTCCGCCGGGGCGGGCGGGCTCTTTGACCAAGGCGGCCCGGAGGCGGGCGAGCCGTCGTTCCCCGCGGGTGATCCACTGGAGATTATCGACGGCAACTACTCGGCCATCACCACCGCGGCGCAGCTGCAGGAACTGGGCAAAACGCTGCGGAAGCAAACCCTCCTGGCGGTGGATACCGAGACGGTCGGCCTGGGCAGCACCGCCGACCTCTGCGGGATTTGCCTGGCGTGGAAAGTCGGACACGGGGTTTACATCCCGACCCGCTCTCCCGATCCGAGCCGGCATCTCGATCAGGCCACGGTGCTGGACGCGTTGCGGCCGATACTTGAAAACCCGGACCTGCCGAAAGTCGGCCACAACATTAAATATGACTGGCATGTGCTCCGACAGGCCGGGGTATCGCTCAACGGGATCGCCCACGACACGATGGTCGCGGCGTTTCTGCTGCGGATCCCCGGGGCTCGGGCCTTGACCATCTCGCCTGTCCGAACTCGGCCGCACCATGGTGCCCATCACCCGCCTCATCGGCGATAAACCCCGCCGCAAAACGCGACCCGCCACAGAAAACCATGGATCAGGTGACGCTGGACCTGGCCACAGCTTATTCCGCGGAGGACGCCGACGTCACGCTTCAGCTGCACCGGGTGCTGCAGCCCCGGCTCGAAGCCCAGGGCTTGGCGGACCTCGCCGCGGAAGTGGAAATGCCGCTGGTCGAAGCCCTCGGGGTGATGGAAGCCCACGGCATCCGCGTCGAGCCCGCCGAGCTCGACCGCCAAAAAGAAGAACTCTCCGCCCGCATCGAGCAACTCCGTGCACAGATCCTCGACGCGGCCCGGGCGGATTTCAACCCCGACAGCCCGAAGCAGCTCGGCGAGGTGTTGTTTAACCAACTCAGTTTCCCGGTGCAGCGCAAGACCAAGACCGGCTATTCCACCGACGCCGAGACCCTGGAAAAGCTCGCGGACCTCGATCCCGCCCAGATGGACAAAGTCCCCGAACACGCCCGGGTCCTGCCTACCCTCATCGTCGAATACCGCATGCTCACCAAGTTGGTGGGAACCTACTTCGGCAATCTCGTGGACGCCATCCGCCCCGCTACCGGCCGCGTGCACGCCAGCTTTCACCAGACCGGCGCCGCCACCGGCCGACTCTCCTCGTCCAACCCGAACCTGCAGAACATCCCGATCCGCACCGAAGTCGGCCGCAACATCCGCCGGGCGTTCGTCGCCGAGCCGGGGCATGTGCTGGTCTCGGCCGACTACTCCCAGATCGAGCTGCGGATGCTCGCCCACCTCTCCGAAGACCCCGCGCTCATCGAGGCGTTTCGCAGCGACCGCGACATCCACACCGCCGTCGCCGCGCAGGTGTTCGATGTCCAGCTCGATCAGGTCACCGCTGAGCAACGGGGCCACGCCAAGACCATCAACTTCGGCATTATCTACGGCGTGACCGCCTTCGGCCTGGCCCGCCGCATCGAAAACCTCGACCAGTCCGCCGCCGCCCAGCTCATCGACGATTACAAAGCCACCTATACCGGCATCAACAGCTTCCTCGAAACCTGCCTGGAGCAGGCCGTCGCCGACGGCTACGTCACCACCATCCTCGGCCGACGCCGCTGGATCGAGCAGGTCAATTCTTCCAACCCCAACCAGCGCTCCCTCGGCGAACGCCTCGCCATCAACTCCGTGGTCCAGGGCAGCGCCGCCGATCTCATCAAACTGGCGATGGTCAACCTGCACCGCCGCATCCAGAGCGAAAACCTGCCGATGAAGCTCCTCCTGCAAATCCATGACGAACTGGTCATCGAAACCCCGAACGATCAGGCCGACGCGATGTCCGAGATCGTGGTGGAAGAAATGCAAACCGCCATGTCCCTCCGCGTGCCGCTCAAAGTAGAACCTGGCCGAGGGTCCAACTGGTTCGACGCGAAATAGCTAAAAACTTCGTCTTTACAACCGCTTAGCGCGGCAGTATGCGCAAATCATTTGGAGTTATCGCAGCCCCTCCGGAGATAGGATCAAATGCGCTTCAGCGTCGGCCAACGAGTAGTGCCTTATATTCGTGGGTCAGAGGCAAAACACGTAGTGACCGTCAATAAGTGCCGTACTATCCATTGTGCTCTAGCCACAGACAGAATCGTCATAGAGATCGAGTTCCGGTCGCCGATGTATTTGATAACAGTAGAATTGGGTAGCTAGCTCGCGTGCGTAGTTTTCAGAACGTAGCTGCGATATTCGTGACAGCCAATCGCATTTGATCTACACGCAGTAAAGATCATTTCGAAAGCACCGAACGGCCGCCGTGTTGCTGTGATTAAGTTTATATCACCCGACTTTCTTCAATCTAACTTCGCCAGGATGTCTTGGGTGAGGTCCCAGAAATGGCTTTCGCGGAAAGCGGTGGCGGTGCCGGGGGCGCTGGCATGGCGCTGGGTGTGGTGGTTCCAGTGGCTTTGGGCTTCGAAGAGCTTGCGTCTGAGCGCGGCGGCGTCGGCGGGGTTGGGCTGGGGGGACTTGAGGTAACGGCGGTAGCCCACGAGGCCGGCCAGCAGGTCACGCAACGCCTCGAACAGCGACTCGGCGTAGATCAGCGAATTGACCAGCTTTTCAAGACGCGGATGGTCACGGTCCGCCAGCAGTACCTGCAGATCGTGTCGGGCGGTGCTGATCGCGGCGACGGCATGCTCTTTCTCTTGGATGACGGTGTCCAACTCGGCCTCGGGGACTCGCTGGACCATCCGCCAGGCGGAAGTCGCATCGAGCAGGTCGTCCTGGATCCAGTCCGCGGCCGGATGCCAGGCGCTGCCCCGCGCTTCGGCAAAGGGTCCGATGTAGAACGCCTGCCGCACCATCTCCGGCGACGCCTGCAGGACCGCCACGAGAGCCCGGATCGCGGCCTCATCGTCGACGATCCCCAGTCGATCGGTGACCCATTCCCGTGCGAGCGTATCCATGTCCAGGTCCGGTTGATCCGCCAGGCGGGGGACGGCAAAAACGTTGGCGTCGATCCAAGTTTCGTCTTTGACGAATGGCCCGCCCCAGCCTCCGCCACGCACCCACGCAAACAGCCCCGCCAGATTAACCTTCTTGGCAACTTCCGCCAGACCGTTGATCGGCGATTGCCCGGCCGATTCGGGAGGCCCGTTTCGCCACAACGGGACCTGCCAATTCGGGATGCCCCCTTTGCCCTCGAACTCACGTTGGCACTGCAGTTCGTAGAGAATCGGCCGATCGCCGCAGACCAGGCTTGCCTCGTTCCAGGGTTGATAGCGCCAGAAGTCGGTCTGCGTATATTTGAATGACAGCACGAAGCGGTCGTCCGCCGGCTCGCCGGGCAGTTGCTCGACGATGCGTCGGGTCAGGTCGGCCGTGTCGTGCATCCCGTTGGGTCGAACGTTCCACGCCCGGGCGATCAGCCGCTTGCCGTGCTGGTTGACCACCAGATTGTGGGCCCGGGTGAGCAGTTGCACGACGCGATCGGCCCGGCCGAACTGGCTGCAGCGCGGGCAGTGCGGGCTGTATAAATCGTTGCCTATCAGGTGCGGCAAGCGCGCGGCGTCGCTGTCGCCAAACCGCAGGACCACGCCCGCGATCTGAGGCCAACGGCGGATCAGGTTGTCGAGGGATTCAAAGGCGTGCTTGAACACGCCCTCGCTGGCGGGGCAGAGGGTGCCGGGCCGGCTCTTGCAGGTCAGCCCCGAAACGTTGCGGTTGACCAGGTCGCGGGCCAGGACCATGACGTCGTAAAAAATATAGGTTTCCAGGCCGACCTGATCGGACTGTTCGATGATGCGGGTGACCGAGTCGCCGGTCTGTTGGACCCACCGTCGGAGTTCGACATCGTGTACGGTTTCGGGTGACGGCACCCCCGAGAGGCCGGTGGTTTCGTATAGGACGCGGCCGTTGTACCCCAGCGCTTTGAGCTCGGCGGCGTCGCGGTAGCGGGTGTCCATTGCCGGCTCGCCCGGGTTGTTGAGCGTCGTTGCGAGTTTGAGCATGAGCAAGCTTCCCATCGATTCAGCGGACAAGCGCGGCCAGGCCCTCGATCATAATCGATCCACGGAAACGGTCCCGCCCAGAATCACACGCCCCCCCCCGCACTTTCAGCCGTAGCCAAGCTCCGCGAGATCGTCCTCGTCGAGACCGAAGTGGTGGCCGATTTCGTGCAGCAGGGTGATGTGGATTTGCCGCCGCAGCTCCTGCCGCTGCGCGGGGGTGGGGGCCAGCGCATCGTATCCCGCCATCCGCAGTATCGGGCCGCGGAACAGTCGCATCTGCGTCGGCAACACCGCCCCGTCCTCCACGCTCCGCTCGGTCAACGCCAGCCCGTCGTGCAGGCCACACAACTCTCCGTCGCTCGGCATGCCGAGGTCTTCCAGCAACTCCGCGGATGCCTCGTCATCCACAATCAACGGCACTTCCGAAAGCAACCCGTACACCCGCGCAGGCAACGCCTGGACCTCGCGATCCAGCCAACGATCAAATTCCGTTCGCTCCGCACGACTCACCATCGATGACCAACCCTTCTACCCCCAGCCCCCCCTTCCTCTGCTGCCTCTCACTGCTTCGATACAATGCCGACCCGGTAAATTTTTCCCGATCTGTTGAGGTGCGTGAATGATCGCACTGGGTATCGCGACTTTACTCGGACCCTCCACCATCACGCCAGTCGATCCGCCATGTTACCCCACTTTTTTGACCAGACGCCCGAATCCTTGAATCAACTTTTCGCCGAGTGGGGGTTGCCTCGCTTCCGCGCGAAGCAGGTCCTTGAATGGGTCTACCGCCGCGGGGTGGCGGATCCGCAGCGGATGACCAACCTCAGTCAGCGCGACCGCGACCGATTGGCGGGGGGTCTGCGATTCCTCGACGGGCAGGTGATTCAACACCAGCGCGCCAGCGATCGGACGCAGAAGCTGCTGATCGACTGGGGGATGACGCCGCCGGAAGTGTCGCGGGGAGAAACCCCCGGAGCGGGTCAAGCGTTGCCCCAGTTCAGCTTGCCGAATCCGAAAAATCAGACCGAATGCGTGATGATTCCGGCGGTCTCCGCCGAGAGCCAGCGGGTCCGACGAACCGCCTGCATCTCCAGTCAGGTGGGCTGCCCGGTGGGTTGCAAATTCTGTGCTTCGGGCCTTGGCGGCCTCGACGGCAACCTCACGCCCGGCCAAATCGTGCAGCAGGCCTGGCAGCTCGCCCACGATCCCCGGATGGATCACGCGGCCGACGGCTTGCCCGGGATCACCAACGTGGTGTTCATGGGCATGGGCGAGCCGCTGGCCAACCTCCGGGGGGTGCTGCCCGGCCCTCCGCACGCTCGCGGCGGAATGGGGCATGAACCTCTCGGCCCGCAAGATCACCGTCAGCACCGTCGGCGTCCCCGCGGGCATCCGCAAGCTGGCGGACCTGGACCTGCCCGTGACGTTGGCCATCAGCCTGCACGCCCCCAACGACGACATCCGCAAGCAGATTATCCCCTGGGCCGAGTTTGTCACCATCGAACATCTGCTCGACGCCGGCCGAGCCTATTTCGATAAAACCGGGCGGGAGATCACCCTCGAATATATCCTGCTGGGGGGGCTCAACGACCAGCCGTCCCACGCCCGGGAACTGGCGGGGCTGACCCGCCGCCTGCGCTGCAACATCAACTTGATCCGCTACAACGAGGTGGCGGGCCTGCCGTTTCTTCGGCCCGATGACGGGGACGTCCAGCAATTTCAGGCGGTCCTGCGGGAGGCCGGGGTCAACGTACACATCCGGGCCAGCCGAGGTCGGGACATCGCCGCGGCGTGCGGCCAGTTGCGGCACGAGACCGCCAACGTGTAGACTGACTCTTCTGAGGAAGTCACTCCCGCCTTGTCTCACGAAACCGGCAGCGTTGCCTTTTTCCCCCCCTCGGCCCCTTGACCCCTCCACCCCTTGGCCCCTTCCCCGAGGCCGCGTAGCTCAGTTGGATAGAGCGGCTGTTTCCGGAGCAGCAGGTCGCAGGTTCGAGCCCTGCCGCGGTCATTGTTGGTATTTGACTTGATAAAAAAAGGTCGGCCTCCCTAGGTTGGGGAGGCCGAGCTTTTTGTCATGATCTATTGTCGCGGATGTGACGAGCTATCAATACTGGATTTTTTTGTTGACACCTTCTTTAGAGGCGTCGATGGCGGTGGTGATGACGGTGAGGGCGCGGAGGCCTTCGTTGCCGTCGATGGTGGGGGGGGTTTTGTGGAGGATGCAGTCGGTGAAGGAGTCGATGACGCCGGAGGCGACTTGTTTTTCGTTGGTGGCCATCGCACCGACGACGTAGCGTTCCTTGCGGCCGTCGCGGAAGTCAACCATCACGCCGTAGGTGTCATCCATGCCGATGCGCATGACGCCCTTTTCGCATTGGAGGACGGTGCCGTTGTCGCCGAGGTTGCCGTAGTTGGTCCAGGAGATGTGGATCGAGCCGATCGTGCCGGACTGGGTTTTGAGGGTGAGGAAGGCGTTGTCATCGACGGGGATGAGTTTGCCGTCGGGGGTTTTTTTATCGAGGGTGGTGACGAAGCCGCCGACGTGGGTGAATTCTTCGGCCAGCAGGAAGCGCATGAGGTCGGCTTTGTGGATGCCCAAGTCGCCGTTGACGCCCATGATGGCTTTGTTTTTCTTGAAGAACCAGCTTTTGGCGCCGTCGATGGACCATCCGTCGGGGCCGGGATGTTTGAAGTTGGTTTCAAAAGTCAGGATACGGCCCAGGTCGCCGCGGTCGAGGATCTCTTTGGCTTTGACGTGGGGGGGCATGAGGCGTTGATTCATGCCGATCATGAGGTATTTGCCCGCCTTTTTGGCGGCGGCGATCATGTCTTTGGCGGACTTGATATCGCCGGCCATAGGTTTTTCGCAGAGCACGTGGTAGCCGGCATTAAACGCATCGATGGTGTGCGGGGCGTGGTAGACGTTGGGGGTGCCGACCACCACGGCGTCGATCTCAGCCTCCGCCAACATCTTGTGATGATCAAAGTAAGGGGTCGCGCCGTATTGCTCAGCGGTGGAACGAGCGCGGTCCTTGACCGGATCGACCACGGCAACGACCTGGGACAACGGGTTGCGGTGGCACTCGGGGAGGTGGCGAACCCGGTTGATGGAACCGCTGCCGATGAAGCCGTATTTGATGATTTTGGACATAAGTGAAGCTTTCTGAGGCGGGGGGACGGAACGGTCGAAACAGCAAAGTTTCGCGGCGACACAATCGATTAGCCGCCATGAGATTTACTGTATGTCATTTAAACGAACTGGGCAGCGATTTGACGCGGACTGGGTGACCGCTTCGAGGACCCGCTGGGTTTGGTAAGCGTCGGCGAAATCGGGCAGCGGCACGCGGGGTGGAGTGCCGCCCAGGTCCGCGAGCATGTCGGCGGCCTGATTGATGAATCCGTGCTCGTAGCCGATGGCATGGGCGGTGGGCCACCACGCGGCGGCGTAGGGGTGGTCGGCCCCGGCGTTGCTGACGTTAATCGTGGTCCAGCCCTGCTGGGCTTCGGGCAGGGTGTTGTCGTACCACTGGAGTTCGGGCATGCGTTCGAAGTTAAATTTGATCGCGCCCCGTTCGCCGTGGACTTCGAGTTTGTTGCCGTTTTTGTCGCCGGTGGAGAGGCGGGAAGCTTCGAAGGTGGCGATGGCTCCGCTCTCCATTTCGGCGGTAAAGACGACGGCATCATCGACGGTGGATTCGACTTTTTTGGAGGAACCGACGGCGGCCCCGCGGCCGGAGATTTCACCGCCGGCGTTGCCGTCAAGGGCGGCGCGTTCCTTGATGAAGGTCTTGAGGATCGCGCCGTTGATTTGGGAAAATTCATCGCCGGTGACGAAACGGGCGGTGTCGATGGAGTGGGCACACAGGTCGCCCAGGGCTCCGCTGCCGGCCTTATCGCCCTGGAAGCGCCAGAGCATGGGGGTGTCGGGGCCCGCCCAGTCTTGGAGGTAGAAACCGCGGACGTGGTAGATGCGGCCGAGTTTGCCGGACTTGACCAGTTCGTGGGCAAACGCCAGGGCGGGGCAGCGGCGGTAGTTGTACCAGACGTAGGTTTTGGCACCGGACTGTTTCGCGGCCTTTTCGGCGGCCCGGAGCATCTCGCGGGCGGCGTCGAGGGTGTTGGCCAGCGGCTTCTCGCAGGCCACGTGTTTACCCGCTTCGAGGGCGGCAATCGCCTGATCGCGGTGGACGTGATTGGGCGTGCCGACGTCGATCAGGTCGATGTCGGGATTCTGAACCATGGACTGCCAGTCGTCGCTGGCGTGGTGCCAACCCCAGCGGTCGGCAAAGGCCCGGGTTTCCTGAAGGTTGCGTGCGGCGATGGTGTGCATCACCGGGAGGCGGGGGAGGTCAAAAAACTTCGCGGCCTTGAGGTAGGCGTTGGAGTGGGTTCGGCCCATAAATTTGGTGCCGATGAGACCGATGTTGATCGGGTCAGCCATGAGCGGGAGTTCCGAGGTTATTAATGAGCGTTAACGCAAGGATCGATGAGCAACGCAGCGAGCGGTCGTCGCTAATCCGGCTGACCGGGCAGCGACGAATCACATCCGCATGCCGCGGATGGTCGCTTCGAAAACGAGGTTGCCGTCGACGACCCCTTGGGTCTGACAGATGGAGCGGCGTCGGCGGTTCTCGACTTCGTGGGCGAGGATCAGCAGTCGATCGCCGGGCTTGACCTGGCCACGAAACTTCACGTCGTCCACGCCGGCGAAACCCATGAACGCGGGTTCGCCGAGTTTTTTGAGCGTGATGAAGCTGGAGATTTGCGCGGCGGCTTCGATCATGAGCACGCCGGGGAAGATGGGTCGGCCGGGGATGTGGCCTTCGACCCAAAATTCGTCGTGGCCGATGTCGTTGTACGCCAAGTAATCGATTTGGTCGTCGGACTCGTGGATGATGCCGTCGATCAGCCGCATGGCCCCGCGGTGGGGGTTGACGGCTTGGATCGCGGCGGTGTCGTACTTGACTTTCGTGAGGTCCAAGTCGCTGAGATCAAAGAGGAGGGTGGGGGCCATGCCGGGGGGGTTTCGTGCTGGTGTTCGATGCAATTGAATAATGAACGACTCGGACACCGCGGCGGAGCGGGCCGAGACGTGTGCCGCGGGGGGGGGGGTGGGGTGCGGCAGCGGTGCCGCCCCCCGCACGGGTCGTATGGGGATCAGGACGCTTCGCCTTCGCGGGCTTCCAGGATTTTCTTACGAAGGTCCTGGGCGATGTTTTTGATGTCCTGCATTTGCTTGCGGACGCGGGTGCCGGCGGCGCGATTACCGCCGGTGGCTTTCTTGATGTCGTCTTCGATGGAGTTGACCAGTGTTTTGAGTGATTCGTAGGTTTCGAGCATTTCGGTCTCCGGGGATTGGGGCAGAAGCGGTCACGGAAGCGAATCAGCCTACACAATGCGGAAAATCGGGGCAAACGCGGGGAGGCACCGCGGCGCAAGATCAGCCGTCGGGGGACTGGATGATCTTGCGTAATTCTTTGAAGGCCGGCGCGTCGGCATCGCCCATCAACTCGAAGAGCACCGCTTCGACGGTGGTGGGCAACACGCCGGCCTGGGTCATGCGGTGGACAGCCGCCTGGCGGTCGATGTCGCGGCGAGAGCCGATGGCGTCGAGGCAGAGCGCGACGGTGAAGCCGTGGTCCAGTAGGTCGAGGCAGGTCTGCAACACGCAGACGTGCGCTTCGAGGCCGGCAACGATCACGCTGCGGGTTTCGAGTTTTTCGAGGAAGCGCATGAGCGAGGGGCCGGTCGCGGAAAAGCGGGTCTTGGGGTCGGTGTAGACCGCGCCGTGGAGCTTGCCCGCGATCTGACTGACGGTGCTGCCGAGGCCGCGGGGGTACTGCTCGGTCACGGCGACGGGGGTCTTGAGGATGTGGGCGCCTTCGATCAGGCGGGTGGTGCGGCGGACAATCGTCGAGCGGTGTTGCATGACTGGCAGCAGCCGTTCTTGCATGTCGATGAGCAGGATGGCCGAGCGCTGCGGGTCCAGGCGGGCGACGGGCATGGTCAGATTCCGTGGGTGGACGCGGCGGCCGAGGCCATGGCGGCGATGAGGTCGGGGAGGGTGGCGGCGGCGGCCTGGACCGTGACGGGCCACCCCAGGTCGCGGAGGGTTTGGCTGGTGAGCGGACCCATGGAGGCGGTCCGGCAATGCCGGACCAGGTGCTGCTGGTCGCCGAGGAGTTGGGCGAGGTTTTTTGCGGTGGAAGAACTGGTGAAGGTGACCCAGTCGAGGCTCTGATCGCGGAGGGCAGCGAGGGCGTCGGGCTGCAGGGTGTCGGGGACGCGGGTGCGATAGGCGACGACTTCCTGCACGTCGGCCTGGGCTTCGCGGAGCCTGCGCGGGTAGGCCGGGGCGGGCGATGTCAGCCCGCAGCAGGAGGCAGCGTCGGCCCGCCAGGTCGTGCCGGGCCACCAGTTGTTGGGCGAGGGCGGAGCCGGAGAAGTCGCGGGGGATGAAATCCGGCCGCAGGCGCAGGCGGTCCCACAGCGCGTCGGCGGTGGCGTCGCCCACGACCGCCACGCGGACCCCCGCCAAGCGGCGCACGTCCAACTGGGCCGCGGCGAGTCGGTCCGCCAACGTGTGGACCGCGTTGACGCTGGTGAGGATGAGCCAGTCGAAATCGCCCAGCCGCCCCACCGCCTGGTCTATTTCATCCCATGCGTCGGGCGGGACGAGTTCGAGGGTGGGGGCCTCGATCACGTCCGCCCCCTGCTCGGAAAGCTGAAGGGTGAGGTCCGAGGCCTGCTGCCGGGTGCGGGTGACGAGGATGCGCTGGCCGAACAAGGGTCGGTTGGTGAAATAATCCAGGCCCGGTTCGTCGAGCGCGGCGACCTGGCCGACGACGATGATCGCGGGGGAGGAGACGCCGGCTTCCCGGACCGCGGATTGGATGGTCTCCAGGTTGCCGCGGGCGGTGCGTTGGCGGGGGAGGGTGCCCCACTGCACGACGGCCGCGGGGGTGGTGCGGGGCAGGCCGTGGTCGGCAAGCGAGTCGGCGATCTGCGAGAGTCGGCCGACCCCCATGTAGAAACAGGCGGTGCCCCCGCAGGCGATGAGCTTGGCGAGTCCGTCGTAGTTCACGGAGGTGCGACCCTTGGTGGGGTCTTCGTGGCCGGTGACGATGGTGACGGTGGAGGCGACCTTGCGGTGGGTGACGGGGATGCCCGCGGTGGCGGGCGCGGCGAGGCCGGAGGTGATGCCCGGCACGATCTCGCAGCGGATGCCGAGGCGGGTGAGAAACGCTGCACTCCTCGGCCCCGCGGCCGAAGAGGTACGGGTCGCCGCCCTTGAGCCGGACGACGGTCTTCCCCCCGGCCGCCAGGTCGGCGAGCAACTGGTTGGTTTCGTCTTGCGTCAGCTTGTGGTGGCGGGCACGTTTGCCCACGTCGATGCGCTGGGCCTGGGCGGGGGCTTCGGCGAGCAGCACGGGGTTGGCCAGGGCGTCGTAGACCACGACGTCCGCCCGGCGGAGGCGGCTGAGTCCGGTAACGGTGATCAAGCCCGGATCGCCGGGCCCGGCTCCGACTAAATAAACGATTCCGAGGGTGGGAGGCGGGTTTGGTGTCACTTGAGGTAAACCATAGCGGATATCCGGTCGATGTTTGTCTTAAGCCTTGCCCCCAGCGTACCCCGTGGCGGCGGCGGCTGATTCCCGCTTTTCCCGGAGCATTTTGATGTCCAGCCCCTCACTGAAACTCGTTACGGAAACCGACCACGCGCCGGAAGTCTTGAAGTTCGAACGCCGCCGTGAGCCGCGTCATAAACTTTATGCCCGGGTGACGGCGGTGGCGCACAACCCCGCCTACGAGCAGGAATCGGGCGCGATGTCGGGCGGTGCGGGGCAGATTTGTTCGCTGGAGTTGGTCGACCGCTCCGAGTCGGGGATGGGGGCTTTCTCGGTCGCGCCGGTGGCATTGGGTGCCCGGGTCACGGTATTCATGCCCCCCCACGGGGCGACGCCGGGCTACAACGTCGCGGGGCGGGTGATGCGGTGCGTGCCGCGCGACGGCGGCTACCACGTGGGGATGCTGCTGGAGCAGCAGATCGCGGCGGCATAGTTTTCGTCGTTTGCGTGTGTGTGTGACGATGAGGGGCGGGCGTCTGGATTGCCGTTTGAGCAGATCTTAAAAATCGTGGACCGTGGCTTGGCTTGACGAGATCACGGCAGGCTGAGGCCTTGGCCTACTTCGCAGGCGGCTGATTCAGTTTCGGCGGGGTCGGTTTTTTGCTTTAGTGGTCTGATCCGTAAGGTCTGATTTCCGTCATGCCGGCTCTGAGCTGATCGTAGCTTTCTTCCAGAGCTTGGGGGATGACGCGGGCGTCGGCGACGACGGTGATAAAGTTGCTGTCGCCCGCCCAACGGGGGACGATGTGGAAGTGCAGGTGGCCGGGGACCCCCGCTCCCGCGGCGCGGCCGAGGTTGGCTCCGAGGTTCAGGCCCTGGGGGTGGGCGACGTGCTTGAGCAGTCGGCCGGCGTATTCGCAAAGTTCCATGAGGTCGGCGCGGGCGGCGGGGGTGAGGTCCGAGAGTTCGGCCACGTGATCGTGGGGGGCCACCAACAGGTGCCCGTTGCTGTAGGGGTAGCGATTCAGCAGCAGCGTGCCGTGGGGCGAGCGGCAGAGCACGAGGCGGTCGGAACGGACCGGATCGTCGAGGTCCGCTTCGCCGGCTTCGCAGAGAAAGCAGCCGCCGGGCCGCGCGGTGGGGTGCTGGTCATCGGTGGACCGGAGGTATTCGATGCGCCAAGGGGCCCAGAGTCGTGGCTTGGTCATGGCGGTAAGTTAACGCGATGGGGCCGGCGGGGTCGATAACTCGGGAGATCGTGAATCCGCTACACTCCCGGCCTCCGCGGTCAGGGTGAAGGCAAGTTCCGCGGTCGGGCTGACGGAAACGTTCCGTTGCGATACTTGTTCTTGCCTGTCGTTGAGACCTTTGCCGATGGCGTCGTCGTGGTTCCTGTTGCTGGCGATCCTGGCTCCCGTGTGCTTCGGGATGCTGACGTTGCTGCTGCCCAAAGCGGCGGTGACCGGGCGGGTGGTGGTGGCGTTGCTGGGGCCGGCGTTGGCGTTTGTCCTGATCGTGGGCCACGTGGCGAGCTACGGCGTGGCGGGCAACAGCCCGGCCACGCAGAGGGTCAAGGCGTCGGCGGAAGGCATGACGAGTGCGGACCAGGGGGGCGTTGCGCTTCAGATTAAAATGTACGGCGCGGCCGGCAAACCCATCGGCGGCGAGCACGCTCGGGCGGCGGATCCGTCGGACATTCACGATTCGCATAACTCGGATCATCAAACCAACGCTCACCCGGACCCGGATCAGGCGGGCGGCGACCCGCACCCCGGCGATGGCGAACACTCGGCATACGCCAAGGGGCACGGCGGGGAAGCCGTGGACGTGCCCGCCCCGCGGGCGACGTCGGCCCTAGCGTGGGTGCCGAGTCTGAACCTGAATCTGGCGTTTCTCGCCGACGGGCTGGGCGGTTTTTTCGCGCTGCTGGTCGCGGGCATCGGCGTGTTGATCGTGCTGTATGCCCGGGGGTATTTCGGCAAATCCGAAGCGGCGCAACGGGACCTGTTTCGGTTCTACCCCACGCTGGGGTTTTTCACGACGGCGATGCTGGGCGTGGTGCTGGCGGATTACACGCTGCTGACGCTGGTGTTCTGGGAGATGACTTCGATCAGCAGTTTCCTGCTCATCGGATGGGATCGGTACGACAAACACGCGGTGCGGCTGGCCAAGCAGGCGTTTTTCACCACCGGGCTGGGGGGGATGGGATTGCTGGGCGGGATCGCGCTGTTCGGACAGAGCACGGGGATCTGGCGGTGGAGCGAGATGCTCGCGGGCGCCGAGGCGATCGACTTTGCCAACGGCGGGGTGCTGTGGGCGTTTGTGCTGATGTTCATCGGGGCGGCGAGCAAGAGTGCGCAGTGGCCGCTGCACTACTGGCTGCCGGGCGCGATGGCGGCGCCGACGCCGGTGTCGGCGTACCTGCACTCGGCGACGATGGTTAAGGCGGGCGTGTTCCTGGTCGGGCGGTTGTTCCCGGCCTTCGGCATCGGGGCGGGAGTCGCGGGGGGGACGGGGCTGGACGTCTGGCCGGGGATCGTGACGTGCTTCGGCGCGGTGACGATGCTCTACGGCGGGGTGACGGCGCTGAATCAACACGACCTGAAGCGCATCTTCGCGTATACGACCGTGTCGCAGCTGGGCTTGCTCATGGCGATGTACGGGCTAGGCGGGTTCAGCTACCACGGCCTGCCGACGATCGATCTGGACATCACGCAGATCGCCAACCACGCTTTTTATAAAGCCCCGCTGTTCATCACCGCCGGGGCGATCGGGCACGTCGCCTCGCGGAAGTTGCCCGAGCTGTTCGGGGCGTTTCACGAGCACAAGGCGATCTGCCTGACGATGTTGCTGGCGGGGTACGCCCTGGCGGCGGGGCCGGGGACGATCAGTTTTCAGGCCAAAGAGCTGTTTCTTTACGCCATCGTGCACGCGGCGAAGGCGCACTCCTGGCTGTGGCTGGTGCTGCTGATGACGGTGGTGACCGCGGCGTGCAACGTGGCGATCTTCGTCAGGCTGCTGACCACGCTGATGGGTTGGCGGTTTGGCATGCACGCCGTCGACGAGCACCACGACGACCACGCGCATCATGAGCACGAGCACGAGCACGGCTTTGGCGCGGCATTGATCTGGCTGCCCGCGGTGCCGCTGGTGGCGCTGCAATACGTCGGCGGGGTGCTGACGCCGCTGTGGAATATGCTGTTTCTGCCGTTCGAAAAGTTCACGTTTTACTTCGACGCGGTGCCGGCATTGTGGCAGGTGAGTTTCACCACGTTGCCGCTGTACATTTCGCTCTTGGCCATCGGGCTGGGTGTGCTGCTGGGCATCAGCAAGCTGCTGCGGGGTCAGCACGTGGATATCAACGATTACCTGTACCCGGCGGTCGAGGCGTTGTGCGTCGGGATCGGGCGGGCGATCTACGCGGTGGTGCAAAACGGGAACCTGCGGTACTACACGCTGGTGGTGCTGCTGGTGCTCACCGGGGCGTTCGGGGTGACGCTGCTGCACGACCCGGCGATGTGGTCGATGATCGGGCCCGCGGCGGAGCGGGGTTTTGAGTTGCCGCTGGGCGTGTTGCTGGGGTTCATGGTCTGCGTGAGCGCAGTGCTGATCCCGCCGATGAAGTCGCGGGTGGTGCGGGTGCTGCTGCTGGGCTCGGCGGGTTTTTCGGTGGTGGGCATGTACATCGTGCTGCAGGCGCCGGACCTGGTGCTGACCCAGATCATGGTCGAGATCATCTCGGTGCTGCTGTTCGTGTTGGTGCTGCGGCTGCTGCCCAGGGACACCGGGCGGCAGGTGCGGGTCGGCCGATGGTGGCGGGTCGCGGTGGCGTGCGGGATCGGCGGGGTGTTTGGCTTGATGACGCTGGTGGCGGCGGGGGCGGACCCGGACGTGCGGTTGGGCGAGTGGTTTACGCAGATGACCTATCACGGCGAAAAGCTGGCGGACGGCGGCTACGGCCGGGGCGGCGGCGGCTTTAACATCGTCAACGTCATCCTCGTGGACTTCCGCGGGTTCGATACGTTCGGGGAGATTTGCGTGCTGGGGTTGGCGGCGCTGGGCGTTTGGTCGATGCTCCCGGGCCGGGGCAAGGAGCTGCGGCAATGACGACGATCCTTTTAAAAACGGCCGCCAAGCTGATCTTTCCGCTCACGCTGATCTTCGCGATGTTCATCGCGCTCAAAGGCCACAACGAACCCGGCGGCGGGTTCATCGGGGGGCTGATGGCGGCGGTGGCGTTCTTGTTTTACCGCATGGCGCACGGCCGGGGCGCGTTGATTCGGCTGATGCCGTTCCATCCGCGGGTGCTGGTCGCGCTGGGGTTGGCGATCGCGGCGGCGACCGGCGTCTGGCCGATGCTGTGGGGCGGGGCGTTTCTGCGGTCCTCGATCATCGACGAACTGTCGATCGGACTGGGGCAGAAGATCCACTTCGCTTCCGCGGTGTTTTTCGATGCGGGGGTGCTGATGGTGGTGGTCGGTGTTTCGGTAGGGATGATTCAGCGGTTAAGCGAGGAACTGGACGTGAAAGAGGGGGAGACGCCGTGACGTTTGTGCTGGCTATTTGTGTGGCGGTGTGCTTTGCCGTCAGCGTGTACCTGCTGCTGGGACGCGACCTCAAGGGCGTGGCGATGGGCGTGTTTCTCATCGGCCACGCGGCGAACCTGAGCATCATGGCGATGAGCGGATCGCCCGCCCTGGAGAGCCACGACCACCGCGCGGTGCGCTCAAGGGCGCTCCGGTGGCGTCTTACGACACCCCGGCCGTAGACGCCCTGGCGGGCCAGGTCGATCCGCTGCCCCAGGCCCTGGTGCTGACCGCGATCGTGATCGGCTTTGCGGTCATGGGCTTTCTCTTGACCCTCTTGGTGGTGACCGCCCGCTCGGCCGGCACGCTGGAACTCAACGACCTGGCGAAGGACGACACGCCGCCGGGCGTCGCCGCGACGGGGGGTGCGACGTGAGTTGGCCGATGGACAACATCATCGTCTGGCTGGTCATGCTGCCGATGTTCACCGGCCTGCTGTGCGTGCCGCTGGTGAACCACCCCCTGGCCTGCCGCGTGATCGGCACGGCCGGATCGCTGGGCACGTTTCTCCTCGCGGCGATCCTTCTGATCACCGGCCCGATGGCGGCGGACGACGCCGGAAGCGGCGGGGCCTGGGTCTCGCAGATGGGCGACTGGATCGGCGCCCTACGGCATCACGTTGATCTTCGACGCGCTGTCGGGCCTGATGCTGGCCGGGGCTTCGCTGGTCGCCCTGGCGGCGTTGATCTACAGCTTCGGCTCGCTGCCGGCCCGGACCGAGCGGCGCTATTTCCACCCGCTGATCCACTTCCTGATGATGGGGGTCAACCTCAGCTTTCTGACCGGGGACCTGTTTAACTTGTTCGTGGCCTTCGAGGTCATGCTGATGTCCAGCTACGGGCTGCTGGTGATCGGCGGGGGCCGGGCGCAGCTGCGCCACGCTTACAAATACGTCGTGCTCAACCTCGTGGCGTCGAGCGTTTTCGTGCTCTCGGCGGGCATGGCCTACGGGATGTTCGGCACGCTGAACATGGCCGACCTTTCGCGGATCACCACGGAGCTGGCGGCGGCCGACGCGCTGCCGGCGGGATACGCGTCGCTGGGCCTGCTGTTGCTGTTCGTGTTCACGCTTAAGGCCGGGGTCTTCCCGCTGTGGTTCTGGTTGCCCGACACCTACCCCAACTGTCCGACCGCCATCGCGGGGTTGTTCGGCGGGGTGCTGACCAAGGTGGGGTTGTACGCGATCATGCGGACGTTCCCGCTGATTTTCGCGGCGGGTGAGGCCGGCGACGTGCTGCGGCCGATGCTGGTCTACGGCGCGGGGCTGACGATGCTCGTCGGCGTGCTCGGGGCCATCGCGTACGTCGGGCTGCGGCGGATTTTCAGCATGTTGCTGCTTGTGGGCGTGGGCTATTCGTTGCTGGGCATCGCGGTCTTGTCGGACGGTTCGCTGGCGGGCGCGGCGTTTTACATGACCCAGTCGATGCTGGTGATGGCGGGGCTGTTTTTCTGCGGCGGGCTGATCGAGAAGGCCACCGGCAGCGACGACACCGGACGGATGGGGGCGCTGCTGCAGCGCCGGTCACTGATGCCGCTGGGGGTGATGTTGCTGGTGCTGTTGCTGGCGGCGGTGGGGCTGCCGCCGACCTCGGGGTTCTACGGCAAGCTGGCGATCCTCCAGGGGGCGCTGGCTTCCGAAGCCTGGTTCACCGGGATCATCGGGCTGCTGGTAGGCGGGCTGACGTTGCTGGCCGCGCTGCGGGTCTGGGGCACCAGCTTCTGGGGCCCCGCCCCCGCCCCCCCCGCCCCCCGCATTCCCTCCCCCTCGCCCCCGGCATCCGCGGGGGCTTGGACTTCCGACCAGACGCCCCGCCGAGTGGGCTCGCGCAGCGAATGGCTGGGCGCGGGAATCCTGGTCGCCGCGTCATTGCTTTTGGGCTTTTTGCCCGAGCCCGTCATGCGCACCGCCGCGATCGCCGGCCGACAGGTGGCGGACCCGGCGGCGTATCAGGAAACCGTTTTGCAAAACCCCCACTACGTCATCGAAGTCGATCCGAATTTGAAGCCCGTCGCAGTACCGGAGGCGGATGATGATTAACAAGTTTTTGCTTAACTTGTTTCTGACCGTGGTCTATCTGTCCCTGGTTGGAGAGGTGACTTTCCTCTCCGCCGTGGCGGGCTTCGTCATCGGGGCCTTTATCCTGACGATGGTGGGCTATGCCGAGGGCCGGGGGGGCTACCTGCGCCGGGGGTGGGGCCTGCTGAAATTCGGGATTTACTTCGTCTATATCTTGGTCAAAGCCAACATCGAGGTCGCGCGGGAGATCGTGACGCCGGGCTTCACCATGCGGCCGCGTATTTTGCGGTACCCGGTGGGCGGCCTGACCCCGATCGAGGTCACGACGCTCGCCAGCGCGATCTCGCTGACGCCCGGGACGCTGTCGGCCGACATCAATGACCAGGGCGACATGCTCTACATCCACGCGATGTACGCCGAGGATCGCGCGGCGGCAATCGCGGGGCTCGACGAGTTGCGTCATCGGCTGCTGCGGGAGGTATTTGATCATGATGTTTGAAAGTTTGACCCTACTTGATCAGCTGCCGGCGGTGCTGGCGGCCGGCCAGGCCGGTGCGGATCACGCTGCCGCGGACCCCTACGCAAGCGGTGGTTCCGATGCGTTGCCCGGCGCGGGGCAAATGGCGGGGGTGCTGTATTTCACGGTGGTGACGGGGGTGTTGGGGCTGAGCCTGGGGATGGTGTTGTGTCTTTATCGGTTGGTGCGCGGGCCGGCGCTGGCCGACCGGGTGTTGGCGGCGGACCTGCTGGCGTTGCACGTGGTGGGCCTGGTGATTTTGCTGACGATCTATCTGGGACAGATGGTGTTTTTCGACGCGGCGCTGGCGGTGTCGATTCTGGGGTTTGTCAGCACGCTGGGGTTTGCGCAGTACATCTACGCCCAAGCCAAAGCGGAGCAAACAGAAGGCGTCGACGATCGGGAAGCACTGCGTGAGCGGATGGAACTGCCCGAGGGCGGCGCGGCGGGGGCGAACAGCCCCTCGTCGCCTACCGCCGGGCTCTCCGGAGCGGGGGGTGGCGCGTGACGGTTTTGCTCGACTGGTTGGCGGCTTTTTTTGTTTTGGTGGGGTTGTTCTTTTTCATCGTGGCGGCGGTGGGGATCGTGCGTCTGCCCGATACGTACCACCGGCTACACGCGGCCAGCAAGTCGTCCACGCTGGGACTGATGGGTCTGCTGATCGGCGTGGTGCTGCACCTGGGATCGACGGAAGTGGGAGCCAAGGCCGCGGCGGTGCTGGCGTTTGCGTTCGTCGCGGCACCCATCGGCTCGCACCTCTTGGCCAAGGCCGCGCTGCGGGCAGACCGCGACGCCCGCGGCGGCCGTGAAGCATGCGGCCTGTGGGACCAGACGCTCTCGGACGAACACGCCGAGGACAGCGTCAAATAGCCTCCCGGCAGGACCGGCCGAAGCCTGCCGCTCGGCCCAATTCGGTCAACCAAAACTCGATCCGGCAAGCCCCCGGTGAGCCGCGACCTCACGCCAACGCGTCAACAAATCTTCACCTGCAAAGACGTCGGCGACTGGTTATAACGTGGCGATGAGTCAATCACCGACACGTAAACAGGCCCTGATCGTTTTCGGCGGCTGGGACGGCCACACCCCCAAAGAATCCGCCGAAGTCTTTGCCCCCCTGCTGGACGAAGCGGGTTACGACGTTCAGATGAAGGACTCGCTGGATGCCTATCTCGACCGCGAAATGCTAAGCGAGCTGGACCTGATCGTCCCGGTGTGGACGATGGACCAGATCAGCGACGAGCAGTGGACCGGCCTCAACGCGGCGGTGCAATCCGGCGTCGGGCTGGCGGGATTTCACGGCGGCATGATCGATGCGTTTCGGCAAAACACCGAGTACCAGTGGATGACCGGCGCCCAGTGGGTGGCGCATCCGGGCAACTGCATCCAGCGGCACACCGTGTACCTCGAAGACCCCGGGCACCCGATCACCGCGGGCCTCGACGACTTTGAACTCCGCGATACCGAGCAGTATTACTGCCATCACGACCCGGGTAACACCGTCCTCGCGACCACGGTCTTCGACCAGGCACACGGCAACCCGTCGCTCTACACCCAGAACGCCATCCTGCCCTACGCCTGGACCAAGACCTGGGGCCAGGCCCGGGTGTTCGGGGCGTGCTGGGGGCACACCTATAAAGACTTTGACGTGCCCGAAGCCAAAGAAATCGTTCGCCGAGGCATGCTGTGGGCCAGCAAGTAGCCACCGCCGGGGACATGGATTGAGCGCTTCGTTGCAGCACCGAGACGGCGTGGTACCCGATCGACTTTCCGCATCGTTGTGATGGCCCCCCGCCGGTGGAGATTCGCATGGCCGACACGTTGTTTCCGCTCAACGACGACGACACGCTGCTGAGCGTTTACCAAAAACAGGGGCGAACGCTCGACGACCTGCCCTACACCGAGGCGTTTGAAGCAATCTATCTGTCGCTGTACGGGACCGGGGGCCGTAACGCGGACGACCTGCCGGTGAGCAAAGCGAAGCTGTTTCGCCGACTGCACAACCTGCGAAAAGCTGGACGACTGCCGCGTCTGGGGCGATCCGGCACGCTGCCGCCGCGGATCGAAGCCAGCGAAGAAACCCTGCTGGTTTCCCTCGTCGAGCGGTCGGTCGGGCAGCTTTCCAAACGCGATCAGTTGGTCTATCAGCCGGACTTCGACCGGGTCGTCGATGACTTTAATCGCCGCACGGGTCGAAGTCTCACGCCCCATGCGATCTGGCGGATCGTCGCGAAATTGGCGAAGTGATAGTCTGCGTCCTTCGGGCGGTCGAAGCGGCAGCGGTGGGCCATCAATCTTGTGCGGTGGACACGCTGAGGGATGAGAGAAGTACAATCAGCCGGTGCGCGAAAACGATCTGCTCCATCATATCTATGCCGGTAATTCCGGGCTGCCCGCGTGGGTCCTCACCCCGCCGGGGGACGACATGGCGGTGCTGACCCGGACGCCGGCGCACTTGCTAATCGCGGCGGATCAACTGATCGACCAGGTCCATTTTCGGCTGGACGATACGCCGCTGCCGTTGATCGCGCGGAAAGCGATTACCCGGAATCTGTCGGACGTCGCGGCGATGGCGGCCGAGCCGTGGGCGACGGTGGCGACTGCCGCCCTGCCCCGGGGCTTTGGCCAAGCGCGTGGGGCCGCGTTGTTCGACGCGCTGCGGGAGGTCGCCGAGCAATTTGGTTGCCCCCTGGTGGGCGGCGATCTGGCGGTGCACGACGGGCCGCTGCACCTGTCGGTGACCATCCTCGCCCGGCCTTGGCCCGGCCTGCGGATCGTGACCCGGGAGGGTGCCCAGGCCGGCGATGGGATCTACGTCACCGGCGAACTCGGGCATTCCTACATCACCGGTCACCACCTTAATTTTGCCCCGCGGATCACGGCCGCCCACGGCCTGGCGACGAAGTTAGGCAAGAACCTCCACGCGATGATCGATCTGTCCGACGGCATCGCCCAGGACCTGCCCCGCATCGCGTCGCATGCGGAAATCGATGCCGAAGCGCTGCCGATCCGCCGGGCGGCTGGGGCGGGAGCGAAGGCGAGTCACGCCGATGCAGATCAAGCCCCGTGGCAGCACGCGCTGGGCGATGGCGAAGATTATGAACTGCTGTTTACCGCGGCCGCCGATTGCCCGGTGCCGGCAGAAATCGAGGGCGTACCCGTGACCCGGATCGGTCGCGTCACCGACGCGGGTGGCCACCGGGTCCGCATGTCCACGGGCCTCGATCCACGTCTCGAGGAGGCCGCTTCGGGGTGGCAGCACTCGGGATGATGCAGATCCACTCGACCAGTCTTGAGCAGACTCACGCAATCGGCCGGCGCATCGGAGAAGTCGCCGTGCTCGGCGATGTCATCGCGCTCGACGGCGAACTGGGTGCCGGCAAAACGCAACTCGTCCGCGGGTTGGCCCACGGCATGGGCCTAGACCCCGCTCACGTTTCGAGCCCGACTTTCGTCCTGATGCACGAGTACGAAAACGAAAACAATAACGAGGAAGAATCACGAGTGCTGGTCCACATCGACGCGTACCGCCTCTCGACGCCCGCCCAGCTCGCGTCGCTGGGGTTCGACGCAGCGCTCCGCCGGTGCTCGGTCACCGCGATCGAATGGTCGCAAAAAATCTTGGCCGACCCGCAACCCGGTGAACATTCACCCCTCGGCCCGGCGGTGCTGCATATCCTTCTCCAGCATCGGCCCGGCGACACCAGGCAGCTGACCATCACCCCATCCGCTGCTTGGCGTGAGCGTCTGGAGAATATGAATTTCGCGGCCCGATGATTGCGAAGGTCATTGTTTGCCAGCGTCGCAAATAGGTTTGCCAGCTTGACTCCCACCGGTGGTGCCCCCCCTCCGTTGCCCCCTCTTTCCCCCGCTAATTGATTACTGATGACCGATCGCCAAAACAAACCCGTCTCCGTCCCGCCCTCGACGGCCTGCCCGACCTGCGGCCGTTTGACGGCCGAGCAAGTTCCGACCTTTCCGTTTTGCAGCGGCCGATGCCAGACCGTCGATCTCGGCCGATGGTTCAACGAATCCTACAAAGTCACTCGGCCCATTGAGCAGTCGGATATCGAGGAAGACGATTAGTGAGCTCTCGCTAATCATCGCGGGTGTGCACCACCGCGATCAAGCTTGCCGCGCTTCGGGCGAGACGCCGTAGACCACCACGCGATGGCTGATCGGATCGAATCCATTTTCGGCACAGATGCGCCGCATCAGTTCGTCAAACTCGGCGGTGGGAAATTCGACGATCCGCTGGGTCTGGACGCAGACCAGGTGCCCTTTGGGAGATTTACCGATGGCCAATTCGTAGTGCGCGCGGTTGGCTTCGATCAGCACTTCGCGGATGATGCCCGCTTCGATGAGGTGTTTCAGGGTTCGGTAGACCGTGGCCCGGCTCACGCGGTGGCCGGCTTGTTTCATTTCCTCCAGCAGTTCGTCGGCCTCGAAGACCCCGGGTTTGCTGAGCACCACGTCCAGCGTCTGGGCTCGCTCGGTGGTGAACTTGAGGCCCTGGCCTTTCAAAAACCGCCGAAAGATCGCGCAAATCGGCGTGATCAGCAGATCATCGGTCAACGCCGGGGCCGGGGGAGACAGGGGCGGTCGTTCGGCGGTCTCGTCCATGGCTTCAGTGTAGCCGCCTCCCCGAGGCGTTGATATCCTGCGTCTCGATTCCCCGTTCCCCCCCTTCGTCCGCCGTCCAAAACACAAAGCCTTCTCATGTCCGCACCCCCCTATCAGCTCGGTCTCATTGGTTTCGGCACCGTCGGTCAGGGCGTCGCCCGACTGCTGCATCAGCAACGCACGCTCTATACCTCGCGAGTAGGTCGCTCCCTCTCGATCCAAAAAGTGCTGGTGCGTGATATTGCCAAGGCGGCGGCGGCGATCGGGGCCGACCCGGCCTCCGATGAATTTGGATTGACGCCCGATCAGTTGACCAACGACCCGGATGAGTTCTTTGCGCAGGAGTCCGGACGATTCGATGCGGTGGTCGAGGTGGCCGGCGGCATCCATCCGATCGGGGAGTACGTTCGACGATCATTAGAAACCGGCAGCCATGTGGTCACCGCCAACAAGTCGCTGCTCGCCGCCGAGGGCCCCGAACTCTACGCGCTGGCGCGAAATCACGCGGTGTCCATCGCGTTCGAAGCCTCCTGCGGCGGCGGAATCCCCTGCGTCACCGCGCTGACGGCCGGTCTGATGGCGAATCAGATCAGCGGGCTGTTTGGCATCCTCAACGGCACCTGCAACTACATCCTCACCGAGATGACCCAGCACGGGAAGACCTACGCCCAGGCCTTGTCCGAAGCCAAGGAAAAAGGCTTTGCCGAAGCCGACGAAACACTCGACGTGTCGGGAGCCGACTCGGCCCAGAAACTCGCCATCCTCGCGTCGCTGGCGTTCGGCGCGCGGGTCGCCGAGGCCGACGTCCCCTGTCACGGCATCGATACCCTGGACCTGGACGACGTCCGCTTCGGACAAGAGCTGGGCTATGACCTCAAGTTGATCGCCTCCGCGGAGCGCTGGCCGGAGCAGCCGTACATCGCCCTGAGCGTGCGGCCTTGTTTTATCAATCGCACCGAGCAGCTCGCCCAGGTCCACGGCTCCTACAACGCGCTGGCGGCCGTCGGCCACGCCGTGGGGCCCACCCTCTTCACCGGCCACGGCGCGGGGCAACTCCCCACCGCCTCCGCGGTGGTGAGCGATCTGATCAACCTCGCTTCGGGAGCCTACCCCGCCGCCTTCGCCGCGATGCGACTCACCCCCGACCTGCACGGCCCCGCGCCGCTGGTCGAGCCCGACGACTTCGAGTCCCGCTGGTATCTCCGTGTCGATGCCCTGGACGTGCCCGGCGTTATGGCCAAACTCACCCAAGCTCTGGGCGATCGGAAAATTTCACTCTCGGCCCTCCTCCAGCACGACGCCCCCGCGTCGTCCCCGAGCGATTCTCCAACAAACAAAAATCCAAACCACCCCACTGTCCCCCCCACCGTCCCGGTGGTCATCACCACCCACCGTGCCCGGCTGGGCGATCTCCACGCCGCCATCGCCCAGATCGCCGACTTCCCGGAAACCCAGGCCCCGCCCACGCTCCATCGCATCCTCGACCTGCCCGGCTAGCCCGCTTGGCGGCAACACTCATTGAAGTCGTCGCTAACCGATCGCGTCATCTCAGGCGTCGCCGTACTCGCTGATTAGTTCCGGCAGGCGGCTGGTGAACGCGCCTCTCGCCAGGACAAGGTCGGCCCCCACCCGCTCGGCCCCCGCCAGGGCGCTGGTCATCACGTGGGGTCCAAAGGCAATGACCGTCGGGGGTGTCCCGGAATCGTCGGGTTGCACCGACTCGGACCCGCCCTGGTCCGCGGCATCGAGTTGTCCCCCCCAGGCCGCGGCGGCCTTGATCAATTCAAAGGCCGCTTCGCCCAATTCGAGATCGACCATGACGCAAGACACCGGGTCGTGACCTTTGCCGTCGTCGATTCGTTGCAGGCGTGCCCGCAACATGTCGAGGTTCCGCGCGGGCCGTGCGGGCACGCCCAGCACCTCCGCGGTCGAGCGAATCTTGGTGGCGAAGATCAAATCATTGCACGCAAATACGATCATGGCCGATGAAGTGTAAGGCTTTCGTCGGGATGCGTAACGATCACGGGTTGGTTACCGTGTCACCCCACGACCTCTCGGACCGATCGAGGCCGCCTTCCCGTTTCATTCATCTCCTTGCCGTGGATCACCCTATGTCTCAGTCTCACGATCAACACTCTGCCCCACCCGTGACCGCGGACGCATCCGATACGACGGCCCAGGCGATTCTCGCGGAACTCGGTTTTCGTTACGAACCCCACAACATTTATTTTCAAACCATCAGCCAGGTGCTCGATGCGGCGGATCGGCTGGATCTGCCCCACCATCTTGAACTGATCATGGCCCAGCCCAAGGCCGAGGTCATGGTCCATTTCCCCGTCCGCATGGACGACGGCCGATACAAGTTGTTCAAGGGTTACCGCGTTCAGCACAACAACATCCTGGGCCCGTACAAGGGCGGCATGCGGTATCACCCCGGCGTGAGTCTCGATCACGTCAAGGCCCTCTCGCTGCTGATGACGATGAAATGCTCGCTGGCGAGCCTGCCGCTGGGCGGCGCCAAGGGCGGCGTACAGGTCGATCCGCGCTCGTTGTCGCAAGATGAACTCATGCGGCTGACCCGCCGATTCACCACCGCGCTGGGCGACAACATCGGACCCGACCACGACATCCCCGCGCCCGATGTCGGGACCAACGCCCAGACCATGGCGTGGATGGCCGACACCTACATGAACTTCACCCAGGTCGCTCACCGCGGCAACGGCAGCGCCGTGGTTACCGGCAAACCCCTGGCTTTCGGCGGCTCCGAAGGCCGCGAGAAAGGCCACCGGCCAGGGGGTCGTCTACGTCCTCGAAGACCTTCTGCCGGAGATGATCCGCAAGCCGTTGAGCGAAGTCACCTACTCGGTCATCGGCTTCGGCAATGTCGGCTCGTGGACCGGCCGGCTGCTGGCGGACCACGGCAGCACGCTTACCGCCGTCCTGGACCACACCGCCGTCATCGCCGCGCCCGCTTTCGCCCCCGGGGCCACGCACCCTGCACCTGATTCCGACTCGTGTAAGACTGTCCCGCAGGGACTGGACGCCCATGCCCTGGCGGATCACGTTGCCGCGACCGGCGGCGTGAAGGGGTTCCCCGGAAGCGTCGAAATCACCGCCGATCAGTTTTATGGCCTGCACGTGGATCTTTTCGTCCCCGCGGCGCTGGAGCAGATGATCGATGTGGAGCAAGCCAACCTGCTGAACTGCAAGGTGATTGCCGAGGCCGCCAACGCCCCCACCACCCCCGCGGGCGAAAAGGTGCTCGACGATCGCGGGGTCCACGTCCTGCCCGCCATCCTCTGCAACTGCGGCGGCGTCACCGTCAGCTATTTCGAATGGATGCAAAACCGCCAATCCCAAGCCTGGGATGCCGCCCGCGTCGATGACGAATTGCGCAACACATGCGCAGCGCCACCGCCAAGGTCTTGGCCACCGCCACCGAACTGGGCTGCGACATGCGGACCGCCGCCTTCGCCGCCGCCCTCAAACACATCGCCGACGTTTACCAAATCCGCGGCATCTTCCCGTAAAAAGGCCAAGCCGGATGTGCTGATTATCCAATCAGGTACGCCGGAACCATCTTCGGAAACGAGGTTTTTCGTATCGTTGCACCGGCAGAGCCCAAAAGTTGTCCGCCGCGGCGTCGCCGCTGTCGGGTGAAGCACCGATCAGGCGCGACGCCACGGAGAACACGAAATGATCTCCCAGGGAGTCGTCCGTTTCGGGATCTTCATCGTCCACGTCGCCGGAGGTGGGCCAAACCCTTCGATCACCACGCCATACACCGTCGGCGATGCTATAGGTTTGACCCATCTCCTCGGGGACCGGTTCGCCGGACTCAAGCCAGGTCCCGTCGTCGCCGCTGCCGCGCGGGCTCTGACGATTTCGCCTCGCTCCACGACAGCGTAGCCCCAGAGATTCACCACGCTGTGCAGCAACATGACGATGAGACGAGCGTTCGGATACATCGCCAGCAGCCGCTCCCGTTCGGACCTGTCCGTGGTCGCGCCCGGGGGGTTGAGAAACCCGTCCGTGATGTCGGCGTGAGCTAAGAAAGTACAGCCGGGGTAGGCTCCGACGTAAATTTCAGAGCCCTTCGGATAGATCCCTTCGTCCACCCTTGTCATCGAGACGGGTCGGTAGGCGTTGTAGCCGAGTTGACGAATAACGGATTCGGCCCGCTGGGGATCGTGTTGCAACGAACGGCCAAAGCAGCCGGGTTCGTGACCGTGGTCGATCAAGATGCAAGAAGCTTTGTAGCCCATGTCGTCAGGGGTTGAAATCCGGCAGAATGAGGTGAGATTCAATCCGCGTCGTTGGAATCATCCTCGCCGTCCGCTTCTTCGTCCGCCGGGGCTTCGCCGACCGGGGAGGACGCCTTTTTTCTCCATGACGAGCTTTTTGATTTCGGCGAAGAGGTCTTCGTTTTCGCGGATGAAGGTTTTGGAGTTTTCTCGGCCTTGGCCGAGGCGGACCTCGCCGAAGCTAAACCAGGCGCCGGATTTTTGCACGACTTCTTCTTCGACCGCCATGTCGATCAGGTCGCCGGAGGCGGAGATGCCCTCGTCGAACATGATGTCGAACTCGGCCTGGCGGAACGGCGGGGCGATCTTGTTTTTGACCACGCGGGCGCGGGTGCGGTTGCCCACGGCTTTGTCGCCGTCTTTGATCGACGCGGTGCGGCGGATGTCGATGCGGACGCTGGCGTAGAACTTGAGCGCCCGGCCGCCGGGGGTGGTTTCGGGGTTGCCGAACATCACGCCGATCTTTTCGCGGATCTGGTTGATGAAGATGACGGTGGTCTTGGAGCGGCTGATGGCCCCGGTGAGTTTACGCAGGGCCTGGGACATGAGTCGGGCCTGGAGGCCGACGTGGGTATCGCCCATTTCGCCTTCGATTTCGGCGCGAGGGATCAGGGCGGCCACGGAGTCGACGACGATGAGGTCGACGGCGTTGGAGCGGACCGAGCAGTTCGCAGATTTCCAGGCCCTGCTCGCCGGTGTCGGGCTGCGAGACGAGCAGTTCTTCGAGGTTGACCCCGAGGCGGCGGGCCCAGGACGGGGTCCAGGGCGTGCTCGGCGTCGATGAAAGCGGCGACGCCGCCGTTTTTCTGGACTTCGGCGATGGTGTGGAGGGTCAGGGTTGTCTTGCCGGAGGACTCGGGGCCGTAGACTTCGACGACCCGGCCGCGGGGGATCCCCCGGCCGCCGAGGGCGAGGTCTAGCGAGATCGACCCGGTGGAGATGCCTTCGGGCAGGTTGGAGGGGTCGTCGTCCAGACGCATGATCGAGCCCTTGCCGAAGGATCGTTCGATCTGACTGACCGCCTGATCGAGGGCTTTGTCGCGGTTGGCGTCGGGTTCGGTATGGCGGGAGGTTTTTGCGGCTTTGGCCATGGGCTTGCTCTTGCTGGTGCCGTTGAGGCGGGAGGAGGAGGGGTTTAGTGAAGGCGACCATGGTAATGCTCCGGGGGGCGGCGTCAATGTTGGGGCTTTGATAGGAGGCATCATGGTAGCGGTTGTTTGGTAGATGTCAAGGCCCGTGTTCGGGAAATTATTGGGTTTATGTATATCAATGTGCTTTTATCCGGAGGCGATGAGCGTTGCTCATCGGGCGAATAACGTAGAGTAGCGGTGGTTTGTTGTCGAAAGGATCGGTGCACGATGCGAATTCTTTTGGTGTGTGATGATGGCCTGGCGGCTTCGGCAATCGAAGCGGGGTTACGGAATTTTGGGTACGCGATCGAACGGGCGGCGGATGCGGCGGAAGCCGAGCGTCGGCTGGCCGGGGGAATACGACGCGATCATCGCGGGGGCCGAGGGCACGGAGATCGAGGAGGCGGTGCAGGTCACGCGCCAACTGCGTGACGCGGAGGTGGGCAAGCCGCTGATGGTGGTGGCGGAAGATGTGCAGGAAGCGGAAGTGATCGAAGCCTTCGACGCGGGGGCGGATCAGGTGATGGACGCCGAGCGGAGTTTTAAGGAATTCATCTCGCGAGTGCGGGGACTGCTGCGGCAGTGCCAAGCCTCGGCGGGGGTGGAACTGACCTACCGGGACGTCCGCATGGACCTGCGACAAATGCATACGACGCGGGAAGGCAAATCGTTGGAATTGCTGGGCAAGCCCTTTGCGTTGCTGGAATACTTCATGCGTAATCCCGAGCAGGTCTGCGAGCGCAACACCATCGGCCAGGCGGTGTGGAATCAGGAATTCGACGCGGATTCAAATGTGATCGACGTCACGATATCGAAGGTGCGCCAGCAGTTGGACAAGCCGTTTAACAGCCCGTACTTGCACACGGTCGTGGGCAAGGGCTACTACTTTGGCAAGCAGCCACCGTGGCAACTGGAGCCCAGTGAATAACTTGCGGAGAGTTTAAGACGGTTTTCATATCGCGATGGTAGTGTTTTATTGCTGCTCCGAGATGGTTCTCGGAGAGATAGATTCTGCGAGCAACAGATAGAGCTGGCCCGCAGTTCCTCGTACCGGAGAGTCTCATGCTTTACTGGAGTCTGGTTTTCTTAGTGTTGGCCATCGTGGCGGGTATCTTCGGATTTGGGAATATCTCTGAGGGTGCGGCCGGTATTGCGAAGATTTTGTTTTTCGTGTTTCTGGTGATTTTGATCATCTCGGTGGTGATGAACGTGTTGGGGGGGAAGAAACCGCTGTAGTCGGTTATGATGGGGTCGTAATTTGTCCCGAGGGTTCTGGCCGTATGTTGCGGTGGGCGCGGGTAAAATTTTGCTTTGAAAGGTAACACGATGGACTGGATGAAGAAGATGTTGGCGATGGCTGGTTTTGCCACGGCCGTGGCGATGGGCCCTGCACTGCTGGTGGGCTGTGACGATTCCGACGACCCCGCCGATGCGATCGGCGATGCGGCGGACGACGCGGCCGACAACATGGAAGACGCCGCGGACGACGTGGGCGACGGCATGGAAGACGCCGTCGATTGATCGCTCGTCTCGATTGAAAAACCACCGCCGCCCCGCTTTGTTGTGGGGCGGCGGTTTTTTTATGTGCAGGCAAGCATCTATCCGGGATGCGGACGCTGCCGCTTATCACGACATGAATTGGTCGAGTCCCGGCAGGTTCATCCCGCCCGCGGCCGAGGCCATCTCGTCGCGGATCATGGCTTGGGCTTGGGTCATGGCCTGGTTGGTGGCGGTGAGGATGAGCTGCTCGATCAGCCGGTGATCGTCTGGTCGGGTGGGGAGCGAATCGGAGGCGGCGTCCGCGTTTTGCGTGAGCGCGGCGATGGCGCGGGGTCGAGTTGGACTTTAAGGACTTTCAGCTTGCCGCTGACGGTGACGCGGACGGCCGCCGGCTCCGGCTTCCGCTTCGACGGATTTTTGTTCGAGTTCGTGTTGCACGGCCTCGAATTTTTCCTTGAGTTCACCCGCGTTTCCCATGAGGCCGGCGATTTGTTTTAGATTTTTAAGTTGGTCAAACATGGTGTGCTTTGGGTTGGAACTGAGGGTGGCGATTGCAGAAAAATAATACGGTGTCGAGAGACAGAGTCGATCTTAGTCCAGGGTGGCCGCGAGTCGGAGCGGCACGCGTAAACTAGTCAGGGGCGGGAGTGCAAAACGTCACGCGCCGGGACGGTCTTCGCTGGGCTCGGGAGGCGGGGGTATTTCGCGGCGGGCGTCGATGAGGGTGGCGTTGGGGAAGATGTCGAACACGTCGCGGACCATGGGCAGGCTCAGGGCGTCACGCCGATCGAGCTTGCCGGAGTTTGGGGAAGTTTGCGGCGAGGATTCGCGAGTTTGCCCCGACCTTGCGTCGGCTTGCTCGCGGGCCTCACGGGACGGGGCTTCGGCGACTTCGACCCGCATGGGGTGGGCGAGAATTTGGGTAAGGGTATCGGTGACGCGCTTGACGCGCGGGCCGGTGGCGACGTTGTGCACGCCGCCGGCGAACGCCATGGTGGGCACGAGCACGGCCAGCCCGGGCCGATCAGAAACGTCGACCGACTGGAGGCGGAAGTGGTCCATCCAGGCGGCGGCATTGGTTTGGCCGACGGTCTCGAGTACGGATTTCCAGACGACCTCGGGGTCGGTGCTGGTGATCCGCGGGGGCTCGGCCGGGGAGTCGGGACGGGCGGAATGCGGGGGCGGGGACCCGGGGGATACGGTCGGACAATCCGGCGAATGCGGGGCGGTCGAGACGGTTTGTAGGTCGGGGGCGGGGCGATTGGCGGGGGCCGACGCGGCAGTGGGAATCGGCGAAATCCGAGGCGGCGCGGAGTCAGTACCCGAGGCTACTTTTTTTTTTCTCCGCCCACCGACCCGGCGAGCAGCGCAGTCGACGTCCGCCATTTTTTCGACCAGCGCGAGCCGGACCACGGTCGCGTCCAGCAGGGCCCGCGGGTTGCTTGAGGACTTGCCGTATCGCTGGAGGTTTTCGCAGAGGGCGATCATGTGCACCAGGCCCGGCGGCGTCGAAATGCTGGGCCTGCTCGATCGCCTTGCGGCTTGGCGTCTTCGCTGAGTTCGATCAGTTCGCTGTCGGGGCCGCAGGCGGCGATGAGCATGAGCTGACGCAGCCGCTCGATGATCACTTCGACCAGCTGGTCCTGGCCGATGCCTCGGCCCAGCAGGTCGGCGGCCGCGGTCAGCGACTGCTTCACATCGCCCTGCGGCCAGCGCGTCGATCAGGCCGGCGATCAGTTCGGTGTCGGGCAGGCCGAGCATGTCCTGCAGGATCTGCGGCGGTCAGCGGCGACTCGCCCGGTGGCCAGCAAACGGTCCATCAGCGACAGCGCATCGCGCATCGAGCCGTTGCCCAGGCGGGCGACCTGCCAGACGACTTCGCTGTCGGCCTCGACGCTTTTCGGTCTTCGAGCACTTGCTGGAGGTGCTCGGCGATCTTGGCGGTCGCGATGTTGCGGAAGTCGAAGCGCTGGCAGCGCGACTGGATCGTGGCCGGCACCTTGTGCGGCTCGGTGGTGCAGAGGATGAATTTGACGTGGCTCGGCGGCTCTTCCATGGTCTTGAGCAGCGCGTTGAACGCGCCGCGCGAGAGCATGTGGACCTCGTCGATGATGTAGATTTTGTAGAGCGCGTTGGCGGTCGGCGAGAGCCCGGCGTTGGCGATGAGCTGGCGGGCCTGGTCGACCGAGTTGTTGCTGGCCCCGTCGATCTCGATGACGTTGAGGTCTTCGCCCTTCATGATGGCCTGGCCATCCGTTGCTGGACGTCGGCTTCGGGGTAGGCGTCGACCGCTCGGTCGCAGGGTCGGGGCGTCGTCGACGGTGGCCGGGGCGTTGAGGGCCCGGGCGAAGATGCGGGCCATCGAGGTTTTGCCGACGCCGCGCGTGCCGCAGAACAGGTAGGCGTGGGCGACGCGCTCGGTGCGGATCGCGTTGATCAGCGTCGAGGCGATGGGCTCCTGCCCGACGACCGAGCCGAAGGACTGCGAGCGGTAGCGGCGGGCGAGGACGGTGTAGGCCATGTGCAACTGCTGGATCACCGAGAGGGAGCGAAGAGGCCAAACGGGAATGCGATCCCACGAGGGCCGTTTCGGCACTCGATGCGGATATCGTCAATCCGCAATGCGGCCGCCTCGTGGACAGACGGCCAGGACACCGACGGCACCGGGCCGACGACGCTTAGGGCTGCTCCGGTCAAGGCCTGACCCGGTTCGCGAGCCCACCCGTGCATCGGGCCCGGCCGCCTGTCCACGAGGCGTTTACACCCGCCACGCTGACCCGCGGAGGCGGTCAGCCAGGGCTGACCGAGCAGTCACCCTCGCAGCTTGACCCGCCCCGCCGATCACCTCCCGCCGGGCTGAGGCTCGGCGAGGCCCCGGTCGAGCTATGATCGACATCCGGGGATACGCAAAGCCTCTTGCGGCGCTGCTGCCGAAGCCTCTAGCTCCGGCCGGGGTCTTCGCTTCCAGTCGAGCCCGTCAACAGTCCTTATCCTCCGGGTCTGCATCGCATGATCCTCTTTCATTCTCCGCGGCGCATTCCTGGTCCTGGTCGCGGCGGTGATCTCGTTGTTCGTCGGCGCAGAATTTCAGCAGCAGGCCGGCGTTGGCTTCGGCATCATCGCCAGCATCATCGGCGTCACCGTCGCCGCTGGCGGCGCTGGTCATCGCGCTCGATGTCTCAACCAAGCAAAAACGCTGTCCGCGATCTCCGGCATCTTCCTGGGCCTCATCGCCGGGCTGCTCGCGGCCTACGCCCTGTCCTTCGTCGTCGATCTGATCGGCGTGTACATCACCCCCGAACCCGACGCGATCGATCCCGACCGTCAATAATCTCGGACGAATCGCCGCAATCGACAATCTGCTGCGCGGCATCAAAGTCATCATCGGGCTGGTCACCTGCTACTCGCCATCTCGCTGGTGATTCAGACCAAGGACGACTTCCGCTTCGTGATTGCCTTATGTGGAGTTTGCCAAAGAAATCCGCGGCAACCGGCCCACGCTGCTGGACACCTCGGTCATTGTTGATGGCCGGATCCTGGACATTATCTCGACGTGTATTATGCAGAGCCAATTGATCGTGCCCAGTTCGTATTCGATGAATTGCAGACGCTCGCGGACTCGGCGCGACCGGATCAAACGGATGCGGGGTCGGCGGGGCCTGGACATGCTGCAGAAGCTGCAAGGCTTCGACATGAAATCGATGTGACCATCGACGACCAGGATGCGGACGGGCAGGACGTTGATCAGAAACTCATCGATCTGGCGGGGCATCTCAAAGCCCGGATCATGACCAATGACTTACAACCTCAATAAAGTTGCGACGCTGCGTGACATTGATGTCATCAACTCAACGACCTGGCCAAGGCGTTGCAGCCGGTGGTGCTGCCGGGCGAGGCGATGCAGCGTCAAGCTGGTGAAGCCTGGCGAGTCGGATTCGCAGGGGGTCGGGCTATTTGGCCGACGGCACGATGGTGGTGGTCGAAGGCGGTCGGTCGCACCTTGGCATGAGCTGGCGGTGGTCGGTGACCTCGACGCTGCAGACCTCGGCGGGTCGCATGATTTTGGCAAGGTTTGCCCACGAGGAAGATGATCGTCCGGATCATAATGACGAGGACCCCGCCGACGACGGCTTCCCCCCCGCCGCGGGCCCCGTCGCGGACGCCCCCCCCCCCTCACCCCCCTCTCCCCGCTCCCCCCTCCCCCTCCACTCCCTCCCCCTCCACTCCCTCGCTTCCACCGCGCAGCCAACGTCAACTTCCGACTCGGCGTCAATACCTCCGGCGGGGTCTGCGGGAGACGCCGACGATTCCGTGCGGCCGGGGTCATCCGCCGCAGAATTGAAACCGGGATCGAAGGCCGGGGCACGGCCGGGTACATCACGCCGCAACCCGCGGCACGGCTAACGACTCGTCGATTTTGTTTAGCCCAGTCAATTCTTAACGCGGTTCGACCTTGAACCCGCGAGGGTCGAGCTGTCCGCCGCGCCGTGCGGCGGGAAGCGGGGGGGGGGGCGGCGGGGGCGGGGGTCGTTGTCATCGTTACAGGCCTCCGGATCCGTCGGTGGGCTGTGCGGTTTGCGCCACGGCGTTGCGGGGTCTGACGGTTAACCGCCGGGGTCGGCGGGGATTGTCACGTTTTTTAAGGCCAAGCGGTGGCAACTGCGCCGGGACGTGGCAGAGTTCAGGTGCATCAGGGGTGAGGCATCACCGGCAAAGTGTCGGTCCCACCCACAAACAAACCCGCCCTCCGCTGGCCGCGGACTTCGCGGGTAAACACCTCGGGACACCACGTCCCAGAAAGAATCGGGAACGTCATGATTAAGACTCTCCTGCCTGCTGTTGCTCTCACCGCCACCGCCGTTCTCGCCGCCGCTCCGGCTCACGCCGCATCGTCGACGACGTACTTCGGCGGCCACGGAGGCCTCAGCACCAGCCACACCTTCAACACCTCAGAAGGCGTTGAAATCAAGGCGACCGCGACCGCTTGGAACCCTAAAAAGCAAAAGATGGAAAGCTCGCACGTCGGCCAATACTGGTCCGGGCTGGGTGCGACCAACAGCATCGGCAAAAAAGGTAAAGACGGCAGCCACCAGATCGACGGCTCGGGACACAAGGACATCGTCTGGCTTGAATTCAGCGAATCCTTCGCCCTCGAAAGTGCCCTGTTCTCCTATGTCGACTGCAACGACGACGTGCGGTTGTACGACGGCGACATGAACAACCTCGGCGACGTGGACCTGCACCAGAACGGCAGCATCTTCGGCTTCGCCAAGATCGACCTGAGCAGCCTGAACATCATCGGCAACAAGATCGGCTTCGCCGCCATCGGCAGCAACGATGATTTCAAGCTCAAGGGCGTCACCGGCCACGCCGTGCCCACGCCTTCGGCCGCCGCCGCCGGCATCCTCGGCCTCGCCGCCCTCTCGGCCCGTCGCCGTCGCCGCGAAGAAGCCGCCGCCGAGTAATCCCCCCCTGCCTCGAAAAACCAAATAACCCCCGAAGCCCACGGATTCCCTCCGTGGGCTTTTTTTCATGGCCCGGCGGTGGCAGGCAGGAGTGAGCGATCCCGAACCTCGGCGGTTACTTCACGCGCATGGCCGGGGCCGGGCGAGCGTCGCCGGCCAGGTAAGCCTTGAGATACCGGGCGTGGCTGTGGGTGATTTCCTGCGGTAGCCAGACCGGGGTGGTGGACACCACGCCGCGCACCAACGCGCGTTCACGCCATATCAGGGCGGGCGCAACCACCATGACCAGTATCAGCCCCGCCACCGCGAACGTCGGCGCACAGTGTCCGCAGCGCAGCGGCGGCAAAGACTTCCGTGCGGCCCGCTCGTCGCAGCAGCCAGACCCCCCCCGCCAGCAACCCGATGCCCAGGGCGGGGAAGAGTGAAATGACGAAACCCACTCCCGCGTCGGGGCCCAGGCCCGAGAGAGAAACGACCAGCGCCAGCGTGCCGTAAGTCAACCCCGCGGCCCCCAGGCCGACGACGGTCCCCAAAACGATGGACCAGATCGGCCGGGTCGGCTGACGCAAGTCCACCACGATCCACGCCAGCGTGGACCATAGAGCAAGAGCATCAGCGACCCGACCCCGACCGCGAGCGAGAAGTTTAGCGAACTCAGCCGATTATCCTTGGCCACCCACCCCGGCGATAAATCATGAGGTGTGGCCAACCAAGCCAGCGACACCATGAGCAGGGTCCAGCCACCGGCATGCACCAGTGAACCGGCGACGATGCGTAGGGCCGTTCTCCACGACGGGGAGGATTGGCCGAGAGCGGGACCCGCCAGGCCGATCTCCGCGGCGCGTTGCCGCAGCGCGGCGATGCTCAGTTGCGTGAGCAGCGCCAGCATCAGCACCAACGACGGGGCGTAAGCCAGCAACGGCCAACGGGTGTAATTCAGCCCGTACCCTCGCCCGCTCCACGGCGAACACGACCACGCGATCAACGCCGCCAATGGCAAGCCCAGCGCCAACACCAGGACGCCGAGCAATCGACGCCCCCCGATCCAGAGCAGCGGCGGGCGGGGGATCGCTCCTTCCGTGACCGACGAGACCCCGGTGCCGCGGGGGTTTTTCTTTGCGGTGCGTTTGTAAGCCTGTCGACGGACGAGGCTCATTAGGGTCAGCAGGACCGAAACGATGCAGAGCGGCGCCAGTGTCGCGGTGAGCGCGAGCCGATCGGCGAGGGTGTACTCGGCCTGGCGAAACGGTGCGAAATCCACGTCGTAGCCGGGGATCGTGCCCGAGAGGCTCGACAGGAGCACCCCCTCACGTTGATCCAGGCGCTCGCGGTCTTGACGTAGTCGGCTCCAATACCGCTCGGTCCCGTAGCGCTCCATGCCTTCGAGTTGGGCGAGGGCTTGTGCTTCGGCCGCCCCGTCGCCCAGAGCCTGATACACGCCGACCCGTGTTCGGCGGACCATGACTTCGATAGACCAGGACACCAGGGTTTGGATCAGCACCCGATCCGAGGCGGCGGCCTTGCGGTTGGCGTGGTGGATGGCGTCGAGGAGTTGGACGGCGGCGTCGGCTTCGCCGCGCTGGGCGTAACGGATCGCGGCGGCCGCGAGGATGCGCGCGGTGTGGCGACGAATGCCGAGCGTGGGCAGGAGGGTGCCGACTTCGGTGCCCAGCCGCATCATGTATTCGTGAAGCGAGCGCGGCGGCGGGAGCTGGTCCAGGCGGTGCCGGATGAGGTCGATCGAATGCGTGGAGAGGTGGGGGTGATCTCCGGCCGAGCGTAGGTGCTGCAACATTTGCTGGACGGTCGCGTTGGAGTAGGCGTCGGACAGGGTCGAGAGTTCGACGGTTTCGGTGGGATTATCGGCGGAGTCATTGGCGAAATTCGTTTTGCTGAAGCGGATCGGCGGATCCGCTTCGATGAGAAGCTCGCCTTCGGCCGGGGCGTGAGGCGGGAAGGCCCGGATCTGCGCGTAGATGCCGTTGTCGGGATCCAGACGCTCGGCCCGGTCTAACTCGCCGAGGAGGTAGGCGCTGTCGAGGGGCTGCCCGTCGGAGCGGTGCTGAGTTTGCTCCGGGTCGGGTTCGTAGTTCAGCAGCACGGCCAGCAGGTATTGCAGTTGGTAGAGCGGCTCCTGCGGGTGGGCGTCACGCAGCGGTCGCCAGCGATCGGCCGCGAGAGTGGCCTCGGGATCGCCGAAATAAATGGCTTGCTGGGCCGCGGTCATGCGGTCGGCGACGTGGTTTTGGGTCGGGGTGAAAAGGCGATCGTCGTAGTTGCCGATCGCGGTAAATTGCGTGGCATAATGCGCGCCGTTCCAGATAAACCAAGCGAGCGCCAGCAGACAGGCGGGCAGCAACGTCAGGCGGACCAGCCAGCGCGCGGTCGCGCGGAAGCGCAGGCGGTAGCGGTTGGCTTGGTAAAGATCCTCCGCCACGCCGTCGGGGTCGCCGAAGTCGCGGGCGGCGGCTTCGCGGGCCTCTGGCTCGGCATACCCCGCGGCGCGGTACTCCCCCGCCGCGGCGTCGAGGTGGGTGCGCAGTTCCTGGCCGACTTCAAGACAGAGTTCGCGGTCGCCGCGCAGCCGACGGGTCGCGCGGTCGATCAAGCACTGGACATCCGCGGACACCGCGGGGGGCGGCGGAGCGGCGGAGGAGGTTGGCCCGGCGGGCGGGGGTGTCGGCGGCATGGTCAGGCCCCCATCAGCAAGGAATCGACGGCCCCGCGCAGGTCGGTCCACTGGGCCCGGCTGGTGTCGAGCAGCCGTCGGCCCCGGGGCGTGAGGGTGTAGTACTTGCGTTTTTTGCCGGTCGCGGTGAGGTCGGGGTCGTCGGACCCGTCGCCGAGCTGCCACTTGGATTTGAGCAGGCGTTGGCCCTGCATTTTGTGGAGCAGCGGATAGAGGGTGCCTTCTTTGAATTCGAGGACGCCCCCGGAGCGGCGGTTGACGGTCTTGACGATCTGGTAACCGTACATGGGCCGATCCGCGAGCAGGGCCAGGACGATGGGCATGACGGTGCCGCGGGCGAGTTCTTGGGGCAGGGGCATGGCGGGTCTCCGGGGTGTTGGGTCTATACCTCGAAGATCAAGGTAACATGCCTAGGCAATCGATGTAAAGTGAAATTTTGAATCGTTAATCTGCGTCGGTCTTGTCGATGGGGGCGGGAGGTCGTCGGCCGTGGGCGGGCGGGGTAGAATCCGCCGATGGGTCGGACGATCTTTCATGTCGATATGGACGCGTTTTTCGCGGCCATCGCGGTGCTCGACGACCCCACGCTGAAGGGCAAGGCGGTGCTCACCGGCGGCAACGGCCCGCGGGGGGTGGTGACCACAGCGTCTTATGAAGCACGGGAGTTCGGCTGCCGCTCGGCGATGCCGATGGCCGAGGCGCTGCGGCGGTGTCCGCACGCGGTGTGCGTGAAGGTGCCCGGGCAGCGGATCCGAGAAAAGTCCCGGGCGATGTTCGCGGTGCTGGAGGATTTCTCGCCGTTGGTGCAGCCGCTGAGCGTAGACGAAGCGTTCCTCGACATGACCGGAACCGATCGGCTCATGGGGCCGGCCGAGGTGGTGGCGAGGCAACTGAAAGACGCGATCTTGGCCGCCACCGGGTTGGTCGCGTCGGTGGGTGTGGCACCCAATAAGTTCCTCGCGAAGCTGGCTTCGGATTTGGAAAAACCCGACGGCCTGACGGTCATCCCCCCCACCGCCCGCGGGATCGAGGCGGTGCTGTCGCCCCTGGCGATCGGCAAGATCTGGGGCATCGGCCCCGCCACCCAGCGGCGGCTGGAGCAGCGCGGCATCAAAACGGTCGCGGACCTCCGCCGACTCAGCGAGGAGCAGCTGCGGCAAAAACTTCGGCGACCATGCGCAGCGGTACTACCGGCTCTCCCGCGGGCTGGACGATCGGCCGGTGGTGTCGGACCGCGAAGCCAAATCCGTCGGGCACGAGCAGACCTTCGGGCAAAACCTCGCCGAGCCCGCGGCGGTGTTGGCGGTGGTCCTCGACCAGGCCGAGCAGGTGGGCTATCGCCTGCGTCGTCACGGCTTCCGGGCCCGCACGGTCACCCTGAAAGTGCGCTACGGCGACTTCCAAACGGTCACCCGTTCCACCACGCTTCCGCAGGCGACGGACCTGACCCAGAGCATTTACGAAACCGCAAAAGGACTATTTAACGACTGGGCGCGCAGCGGATTCCGGAGCGTGCGGCTGATCGGGGTGAGCACGAGCAATCTGACCCGGCAGGCCGAGCAGGCCGAGCTGTTTCCCGATCCCCGGCAAGCCAAGCGTCAGCAACTCGACGCCACGCTGGATCAGATCACCACCCGCTTCGGCAAGCGGACCGTCCGCCGCGGGTCGTGATCCGGAGATTAAGGGAGAAAAGCGGGGAGAGATGGGGGAGAATCAACCGGATTTAGTAAAGCTTTCATAAATTTCGCCTTATCGCATCCGATAACCACGAAAATCGCTACGTTTGGCGAATTTTTATCAAGTCGCACGATAAGATAGACACTGCCCTGTCGGATCGAATACGAGCGTGTGAAAAATGCTTGCCGCCCCGGCCGTCCCCCTGATTCGCAGACGCTGGCCCTGTTGCTCAGCGTCGCACGCCCCTTTCGTTTTTTGAAGGATTGCATCATGAAAAACTCTCTTCTCGGCTCCTGCACTTTGGGACTTGGTCTTTCGCTGTTGGCGACCCACGCCACGGCGGCGACCGACACCCAGGTCATCGACTTCAGCGGCTTCAGCCACGAGACGCCGCTGAGCGATCAGATCGACGGCCTCACCATTACCGCGGTGAATCCTAACCGTGACTTCGACGTCGCCATCAGTTGGGACTACCTCGCACGGCCCGACCTGGCGCCGTTTGGTCACTACGGCCCGGCGATCTCCGGCGGCAACGTCGGCAACGGTGACGGCTTGGGATTCGGCGTCGCGCTCAAGGGCGTGAACTCCTCGGGCTTGGAAAACCTCCGCCCCTCGGGCACGTTGATCTTTGAATTTGCCCAGGCCATCGACAGCTTCCAGTTCACGATCACCGACGTCGAAGGCCCGGTCGAATTTGAAACCACCAGCGGCTTCTTCCTGGATTTCGAGTCCGGCGACACGGACCTGCAACGCGTGTTCTTCGGCGACCTGGTCACCCCTGGCAACGTCTTCTACGATGAGTCGCTGGAGTTCGGCAACGGCACGGCGAATCAGATCGGGCCGTTCCTGGCCTCGGAATTCGGGGCCGACAGCTTCGATCGCGTTTCGATCTCACTGGGCGGTTCGGGCGTGATCTCGGAAATCATCACCCGTGGTGCCGCTCAGGCGGTGCCGACCCCCGGCGCGGTTGCCGGCGGCATCGGCCTGATGACCCTGATCGCCGCCCGCCGGCGTCGCGCTCAGGCAGACTGATCGCTTTCGCGACATCGTGTTTCATCAATTCAATAAACCCGCGGCCGAAGGGTCGCGGGTTTTTTGGTGGCGTTCACGACGGGTGAGGCGACCGCCCACGCGGGCGGCCCGGCCGGGACGGCGTCGGCGACTTGGGCGGGGGCTCGGGCGGCAACCACAGGTCGGGCAAGGCGTCGACGGCACCGGCGTAGTGCAGCACCCGATCGGGGTGCTGCTTCCACAGTCGCTGGGCCAGTGAGTCGGGGAAAAAATACGACCCCAACCGATCGCTGATCGGCGGGCTGGCGTACCGACGCAGGTAATCGCAGACCGCGAAGTTGCAGAACCCCGGGGTCCGCACGGTTTGAAATTTCGGATCATCTCGCCCCCGCGCCGCGCCCTGCAGCAGGATGTCCCTCAACCCCTCGGCACGGGTCTGGCCGACGTCCCATTCAAATACCAGCATGAAGGGTTCGCGCAGCCAGCGTGCCCGATAGTTCCACCAGGTGGGCAGATCGGGCGGCGCGGTCAGGATCACGTCGTGTCGTCGGCCGTACTCCGGTTTGGTAAGGCCGTAGGCTCCGCCGGGGTCCCAGAACACCGGCGGGGCATCGGGCGTGGTGACGCGCACCGCGACGTGGGTCGAGCGGAACCGATCCCAGTGCAGAAAGACCTGCAACCGTGGCTCAAGATCCCGGGCCGGCTCGTGGGGCCAGGCCTGCGCGGGGTGGCGCGACCAAGTCGCGGGGATATTCGATCCACCGCGGCAGGCGGTCTGTGCAAGCAGGACCAGCAGCAGCAGCATCACCCCCAGAGGCCTGCCCGGGGAGGTCGCCAGCAGGCGATGAACGATTTGCTTGCGGCCCGTGAGTCCCATGAATCACCGAGCGTCACGGAGGAAGGGGGCCAACAACGCCGGTAGCGTCTGCGCAAACGACGCGGGGTCCACCGCCGGGTCCTGCGCGGCCTGTTCCACCGCCGTCAAGATCGTGCGCCAGCGGACCCGGCTCTCGTCACGAGAAAGGATCGTCAGCAACGGGGTGCGGTCCAGCTCGGCGGACCACTGCTGCCGGACTTTTGCCCAGTAGGCGGCGGTCGGCTGCCAGGCCGCGTCGATCACGTTTGGCGACGGGTCATCGAGGCGGATGTAGCGGACCAGTGCCGTCCGCAACGGACTGGACGCGGCGGTGGTTGGCGTCATCGACCCCGAGTTTTCGCTGGCCATCCAGACGTGACGGTGCAGCAGCTTCGCGGGCGGCGTCGCCGCGTCGGCGGACCGTGCCATCGCGATTTCGTCGTGGAGTCGGGGCGGCGTGCGGGAGGCATCCGCGGGATTGAGGTGGCCTTCGGGGGGTTGCCCCCGGACCGGGCGATCCGCCGCCCATGACGAGCCGCGGGCGTCGTGGGTCCACCGCCCCGCCGCCGCGTACGCCGGCGCTTCGTCGGCCTGGTACACCGTGCGGGTCCACGTGCCGGTCGTCGTAACGGAGGGGCGCGGGCCGAGGGGGAGCGGCAGGCGGGTGAAAGTGTTGTTGGTCACGACGGTGAGCAGGGTCGAGGGCTGATGGACCCATTCTTCGCGGTAGTACTTGATGACCAGCGGCGCCTCGCCGAAGAGCAGGAAATACTGCAAACCGATGCGGTCGGCCGAGTTTTCAGTCAGGTAACCCACCAGCCGAGAGCGGATGGGCGATGGGGGCGAGGGGGGGGCGATCCCTTCGGCAAAGGTGAATTCAGCGGTGACGTCGAACACGCCCGCCAGGGCGAGGATGGCGGCGCGGTCGGCCGTGAGATCGGGCGTCGCTGGCGGCGGCGTGGAAGTTTCCGGCAGCGATGGTGACGTGCGGGGGTCCGCCGATGGGGCCGTCGTGGTCGAGGTCACGGGGGGAGACGTCGCAGCACCCGGGGTCCTCGGCAGCGTGCTGGACAGCGGCGCAGCGCAGCCGGTCAACCACACCAACAAGGTCATCGACGCGATCCCGCCGCAGTGAAATCGAAGAAGCGACAGTAAGTCAGCGGGTCGGCGGTCGGTCAGCGCAGTCATGCAGGAGATTCTACGTTCCGGGCAGGCCCGCCAGGGGAAAGCCGTCGCCGCCGCACTCATTACCTCAACGAGGCTTCGCCTAGGCGGCGTCTTGAAAACGATGGTTGTCGGTGAGCAGTTGCAACGCCTGGTCGGGCGAGACCGCCCGGCTAAACAACCAGCCCTGAGCGTAGTCGCAGTACAGCCCCTTGAGCAGGGCCACTTGTTCCTGACGTTCGATCCCCTCGGCGATCACCTGCATGTCAAGGTTGCGGGCCAACTCGGTGATGGTGGCGATGATCGCGCCGTAGCGGCGGACGGCATCCCCGGCATTGGCGATGAAGCTGCGGTCGATCTTGAGGATGTCCAGCGGGAGCTCTTGCAGGACGTTGAGCGACGAGTGGCCGGTACCGAAGTCGTCCAGCGCGAGCCGGACGCCCAGGTCCTTGAGGCATTGCAGCTTCCGTCCCATCTCGACCACGTCGTTCACGACCATGGTCTCGGTGATCTCCAGGCTGATTTGCCCGGGGTCGAGTCGATGGTGGGCGATGAGTTCTTCGAGGAGGCCGACCAGGTCGCCATCGTAGAGTTGCGCGCGCGACAAGTTGATGTTCATAAAGACGTCGTCGCGGCCGTGGTCGCGCCACCGGGCAAGCTGGACGCAGGCGGTTTTGAGCACCCATTCTCCGACGGGGCCGATGAGGTTGAGTTCTTCGGCCATCGGGATGAAATCGGTGGGCGTGACTTCGCCGCGCTGGTGGTGGTCCCAGCGGACCAGGGCCTCGAAGCCCGCGACCCGGCCGGCATCTCGGAGATCGATGATCGGTTCGTAGACAAGGGTGAAGTCTTCATTGGTCACCGCTTCGCGGAGGTCTTGTTCGAGTTTTGCCTGGGCGATGAGGTTTTCGTGCATCTGCTGATCGAAGACGACGTAGCGCGCCTTGCCGGAGTTTTTGGCTTCGTACATCGCGGTGTCGGCGTCGCGAAGCAGGGAATCGACGCATTGGTAGGCGGGGCTGCTGACGACGATGCCGATGCTGGCGGTGGACACAACGCGGTGGGGGCCCAGCTGGTGGGCCTGGTTGAAGGTGTCCAGCAACCGCCGGGCGACGGTGGTGGCATCGACTTCGTCGCGGATGCCGTCGAGCATCACGACGAATTCGTCGCCCCCCAGCCTTGCGGGCAGCTGAAACTGTCCGGCAAACGCGGCGGCGTCCCGGCTGCGGATGTTATCGCTGAGGCGTTGGGAGATGCTGTTGAGCAGCATGTCCCCGACGTCGTGGCCGAGGGTGTCGTTGACGATTTTGAAACGGTCGAAGTCAAGGAACAGGACGGCGAACTTGTGGTTGCGGTGGTTCTGGCTGCGGGTGAGCGCGGCCTCGAGGTGCTCCATGAGCAGCTTACGGTTGGGCAGGCCGGTGAGTTCGTCGTGGTAGGCCACGTGCCGCAGGCGGGCCTGGGCGTGGTGCTGTTCGGTGGTGTCGGCGAAGGTGACCGCCAGGCCGTCGCCCAGCTGCACGACGGCAAGCTGAATCCATCGGCCGTTGTCCAGGCGGTAGTGCTTCTGCACGGGCAGCCCGGTGCGGGTGGCGGCGGTGAGGTCGGAAAAGATCGCGTGCGTGTGGAGGCAGGGCAACGCCTTGCTGAGCGGTTTGCCCACCAGGAGCACTTCGCTCATGCCCAGCAGGTCTTCGGCCGCGCGGTTGATGAGCTGGATTTCAAAGTCGTTGACGCTGCTGTGGTCGTCGCCTTCACGGCGGGATTTAAGCACGGCTACGCCGCCCAGCGAACTTTCGAGGATGCCGTTGAGCAGGCGCTGGGACTGGGGGATCGCCGATTGGGGTTGCATCTGACGAGAAGACCGGGCCTTGCCAGGCGACGGACGGCGACGCGGTCGGGAGGCAGAAGCGTCCGGGCTGCGGCGACGCAGCATTTCGTTGAGGCCCGTCAGGACCAAAAGGCCGCCGGCGATGAGGGCGACCCAGCGGACGGCGGGGGCGAACTGCACGATCAGGGATTGGTGCTCGGGCAGCCACTGCTGCGCGAGGCCGCCGGGTGCCTCGAGCAAGCGGCCGAAGGCGACGAGCGCCACGCCGGATAAGGACGTGACGATACCCAGGACACGATGACGCGGCGTGCGATCCGATAACGCCTGGCTGACGCCCCGCTTGATCTCGTCGAGCAGTTGGTCGATCTGGCGGCGGCTCGCGGCGTCGAGTTGCTCGAAAGACAGGCCCAGCACATGCTCGCGTGGACTGAGTCGACGACGCCAGGTGATCCTGGCGCTAATCTGGATGCTGCCCAAGTTTGGACTTTGGATCACGACGGACTGGGAGCCGTGGCGAGGCCGTTTGCTGAGGACGCGCAGGCCGCCCTGGGACATATCGACGACCTGTCCGAGGTTGCAGGTCAGGCGATCGGGGCGGTATCGGCCGAAGCGTCGGTGTTCGGCGTTGGTTTTGACCGACATCCACAAGCCCTTTCACATCGGACCGCTCCCGGCACCACGGAGTGGCGAAAGGGGCCTGGGGTTACATCGACGGGAAGGCGGGCGGACTTGATCGCGGGGGAACGATCGGCCGCCTGCGGGAATGTCCGGGGGCTGATCGTGGATGCGGGAATCGAGTGATTATCGGTCGGCGCGTTGGTCGGGCGTCGGCCGCTCGTAGGTGGCAGGCAAGGACCATCCGCCGCCGAGTGCGGTATAGAGGTTGACCAATTGCACCAGCGTCTGCCGCTGGGTCACGACACGACGGCGGCGGATGTCCAAACGCTCGGCCACGGCGTCGGTGACGTTGAGGAAATCCACGTTACCCGCTTCGTAAAGCACGACGGCCAACGACTCGGCGTCGGCGGCGGCGGCTTCGGCCTGCTGGAGACGCTCCAACGCCCGCTCGGCGGCTCCGAGTCGGGCCACGGCGGTCTCGACCTCCGCCACCGCGCTGAGGGCGGTTTGCTCCAGACGCAGATGCGCCTGGCGTCGCCGACTCTCGGCCATCTGCACGTTGGCGTCGATCCGGCCACCCTGAAAGATCGGCAGGGAAACGCTCGGGCCCAGCTGCAGCACGTCGGCGTCGGGGTTGGTTAGATCGCCCAGGTCCGGGCCTTGCAGTTCAAACGAGCCGCTGAAGGACACACGTGGATAACGGTCAGCCTGGGCACTGCCGACCCGTGCGGTGGCGGCCGCCAGATCGCGCTCCGCCCGCCGGATGTCCGGCCGACGCTCGAGCAGATCGGCCGGTAGCCCCAACCCCGGCCGCCTCGGGGAAGCGGGTAGCTCCGCGGCAGCTTCATCTAAAAGAAACCCTTGCGGAGGGGAACCCAGCAACGTGGCGAGTGCCAACTCCGCCTCACGTCGCTGACCCCGCAGGTCCGGCAGCAACGCCCGGTTGGCTTGAAGTTGACGGTCGGCCCGCAGCGGATCGAGCTGATCCACCAGGCCGGCCGAGGCGAGAGCACGAGCAATGTCCAGGGCATCGCGGTTGGCATCGACACTGGCGCGGACGGTGGCGATCTCCTGATCCAACGCGAGGATCTGGAAGTATTGCCGGGCGATCTCGGCGGCCAGCGACACGCGCCCTGCCCGGTAGTCCTCCACGGCGAAATCGATCTCGGCATCCGCGGCTTCGACCAATCGCCCGACCCGGCCCCACAGGTCCAGCTCCCAGCCCGCCACCACGCCCCAGGCGTAAACGTCGCTTTCAATGCCGGCGGGCGGGCCGTTGAAGGTCAACGCTTCGGGTCCGATGTTTGAATAGCGGTAAGAAGCCGCGGCGTCGAGCTGCGGCAGTCGGTCGGCGTGGGTGATGCCCCGCCGAGCGCGGGCGGCGACGATCCGCTCACGTGTCTCGGCCAGGGGGATATTTTGCGCCAGGCCCGTTTCGATCAGCCGGGTCAGCGACGGGTCGTTAAAAGCCTGCCACCAACGGACCAGGTCGGCGGGCGTGTCCTGGTCCCGGACCTGGTTTTGGGTTGAGGCAGCGTCAGACCAGCGGTCCCCGGTCCGATCGGTCAACGCAGGGACTTGATAATCCTGGCCGACCTGGCAGCCGACCACCGCGAGCCCCACGCCGATCAGCGGGGCGAGTCGGCGGGCGCTGCTAAACACTCTCGAAAAAGATTGGGGCATGGTCACTCCGCGGTCTCGATGTAGACGTCAAACTGCTGGCCCAGGCCGATGATCGCCGGCGGGGTGGCGAAGCGATACACCACCTGCAGCACCCGCGTATCCACGCGTTCGCTGATGCGCCCGAAAGGTTGGTCTTCGGCTGAACCAGCGGTTCGACGTGGTCAAACTTCAAATCCAGACGCTGATCCGCGGCCCCGCGGGGCGAAGCCCAGGCCCGCGCGGTCGTGCCGAACCGCGCAATGTCCACTTCATCAATCTCGACGCGCAGCTGCGGCGGGTCGTCACGACCCAAGACCACCAGGCCGGCATCGCTGGTGCTGGCGGGGGCGTATTCACCGGGTTCAAGATTCAGCTGCAACACACGGCTGTCCACCGGGGCCCGCACGGTGAGACGATCCAAATCGACGCGCGCTTTATCGCGCTGCTCCTGCGCTTGTTTCCACCGCTCGACCGCCGCCGCGAGTTCCGGGCCGTCGCCCCCCGTATCCGGATCCACCATCCGTTGCAGGTCCGCGCGGGCGCCCGCGACCCGGGCCTGGGCCTCGACGACCTGCGCTTCGGCGATCCGGACGCGGGCGCGGGCCTGCGCCGCGGCAAATCTCCGGCGGTCGAGTTCCTCTGCCGCGATCGCGCGGGTGTCTTTGATCGACTCGGCGACCCGTTGTTGGTTCTGTCGATCGTCGTACTCGGCTTGCGCGGCCTCCACCTGCGCCTGGGCCGAGCGAACCGCGGATTCCGCGGCCGCCAGGGCGGCCACGCGAGCCGGAATGTCTGCCCGCAGGGCCGTGGTTTCTGCCAGCGCCACCGCGACTTCCTGTTGCCGCAGCGCGACTTCGCTTTCGTCGAGCCGGGCGTCTAGCCGAAACAGCACGCCCCCCGCCGCGACGCTTTGGCCCACCTCGATCGGCACTTCCACGACCACCCCCGCCCGCAGCGAGGCGATCCGCAGCGCTTCGCCCGCCGGTTCGCTGACCCCGATAGCGCCGATGAAATTGCCCGGCTCAATGTCGCCGCTGAGCTGGGGCGCGGTGGTGGGCTCGCGCGGCGGAGCCTCCTCGGCCGACACCGGCCGATTCAACATCACCAGCGTCGCTCCGCCGATCAGCGTCACCACGCCGAGGGTCGGCAGCCCCCAGGTCAAAGTTTTAGAACGTCCACTCATGGGGTTACTCCGGGGGCTGTCGTGGTTCCGCATCCGCGGAGGGGTTTGAAACTGATGAACGCGACGACTCCTCGTCGTCGTTCGACAAATCGTTATTTGAAGATTCGTGCTTGGAGGTGGAAGGCGAAGGGTTGTCTTTGCTTTCGACTTTTTCGATGACGCCGTCGGACATGTGATGGATGCGGTCGGCGAAATCAAAGATGCGGTTGTCGTGGGTCACGACGATGACCGAGCGCTCGTTTTGCACCGACAGATCCCGGAGCAGTTCCATGACGTTTTGCCCGCTGGCGGCGTCGAGCGAGGCGGTCGGTTCGTCGCAGATCAGAATGTCGGGTTGGTGGACCAGGGCCCGCGCGATCGCGACGCGCTGCTGCTGCCCGCCGGAGAGCTGATTGGGCATCTTGTGGAGGTGGTCCCCGAGGCCGAGTTTTTCTGAACAGTTCCGCGGCCCGCTTCTCCGCCGCCCGGTTCGACTCGCCGCGGGCGACCAGCGGGATCGAGGCGTTCTCGGTCGCGCTCAGCGAAGAAAGCAGGTTGAACTGCTGGAAGATGAAGCCGAAATGTGCCAGGCGGAAGTCGGCCAACTGCTTGCGTGACATCTCCCGCAGGTTTTCGCCCAGCACTTCGAGTCGGCCCTCGTCGCTGCTCAGAATCGCGCCGATGATCGAGATGAGCGTGGTCTTGCCGCAGCCCGACGGGCCCACGAGAAACGTCATCTCCCCGGCCCGGCAATCGAAGTCCGTACCCCGCAGGACCTTGATTTTGGCCTGCCCGCTGCCGAAGGATTTTTCGATCCCTTCGCAGCGGACCAGCGTGGAGCCGGCGTCGGCCGACGGGGCATCGACGGTCGGGGTCTGTGAAGTTGTTGTGGGATCGGTCACGATGGCCTTCGTTCAACAAATAGAGAAAATTTTTATGTTTGAGCTCATGCCGGCAGACCCCGCTATCCGCGGAACACGGTGGCGGGATCGACCCGCAACACCCGCCGCATGCTCAGCGTGGTCGAGAGCGTGACGATCACCAAAGCCAAAACCGCGACGCCGATCGCGACCTCCGGCAGCAGGTAAAAACCGCGCAGCGCGTCGGAGCGTTGGGCGACCCACTGGCTGAAAAACAAAGCCGCCGCCCCCAGCCCGATGCCGTAGCCGATGACGCCGACAAAGCCGGCCTGGCACAGCGTCATCCCCAGCAGCTTCATGTTCCGCACGCCGATGGCTTTGAGGGCGGCGTACTGCTTGATGTTTTCGAGGACGAACTGATTAAAGGTCAGCCCGACGATGGCGACGCCGATGATGGCCCCGAGGATGACGACCGTGCCGAAGCTCACGGGGATGCCGGTGTTGGCGAGGATGTACTGGATCGACATCCAGCGAAACTCACCGGAGGACTGGGCCTGCAGGCCGGTACGCTCCGCGATTTTGCGGGCGACCTCCTTTGGCTTTAGGCCGTCGGCGGCCTTGACCAGGATGAAGCTGAGTTGGTTCCGGCCGTTGTTGGTGTACCGGGTCGCGAGGCTGTAGCGGGTGTAGATCGATAGGTTGGCCGAAAAAGCGGGCGAGGCATCGACGACCGCGACGATCTCGGCGCGTCGATCGTTGAGTTCGATTTCGCGGCCCAGGTCAAGCTTTTGCCCGGGAAACAACAGACGGAATCCCGCGGGGTTGACCGCGATGGCGTCGGGCTGGGCGAGGTCTTCGATCGAGCCGAGGATAAATTCGTCGGGCACGCCCACCAGCGTGGCGTCGTCGATGCCGTAGACCAGCGCGTTTTCGAGGTTGCCTTCCCGCGTGCGGACCTGGACGTTGGCTTTGAAAAACGGCACCGCCCACTTCACGCCCGCCACCCCGCGCACCCGGCCCAGCTCGGTGTCCCGCAGGGGATACGGCACGTCGATGGTTTTCACGCTCGGGTCCATGACCCAGACGTCGGCCTCGCGCACGTCGTTGATCACGCTCGAAGCCCGGCCCAGCAGACCCAGGAAAATCGAAACCTGCTGACAGACCAGGAGCGTGCTGAAGGCCACGCCCAGGACCAGGGCAAGGCACTTGGTCGTGTCGCCCAGCAACATGCGGAGCACAACGCGGATCATCGGCGGTGTACTTTCTTTTCGTTCGGCGCCGTGTGGCCGGCGTCCTGGGCGATGCCTTCGAGTCCCGAGAGGGCGAAGGCCGCCAGGCTGTGGGCCATACGGTTGATCGCGGGCTTGGTGGTCGGCGGGGGGAAGCCCAGCCGGGTCAGCACTTCGCGGGAATGCTTGGGGTTCACGCAGAGGGCGATGATGCCGCCGGTGAGGTCGGCGGCAACGCGGGGGCTGACTTTGGGGCCGACGATGGCGCGGACGATCTTTTGCACCTCGTGGCAGATCGGCGCGGCGCAATGCTCCACGAAGCTGTCCAGCGCGTGGGTGGGGTCGGCGGTTTCGTGGGCCAGCAATCGGCCGATGTTGGGCTGGTTGGGTTCTTCGAGAAGCACCAGCCGCATGAACCACGCCATGAATTCGGGCAGCAGCCGACGCGGGTCGCTGGTCGCGGTGAGGCGCGGCATCGTCTCGGCATCGATCATCGCCCGGGAGGCGTCGGTGAGGATCCGGCGGTAGAGGCCCTCTTTATTACCGAAGTAGTACCGCACCGACGACAGGTTGGTCTCGGCGAGTCGGCAGATTTCCCGCACGCTGGCGCGGTCATAACCCACCCGGGCAAACTCACGGGCGGCGGCATCCAGCAGGCGGGGTTCGGCTTGTTCGGGGGCGGGGGGAGTAGACATATTCAAACGACCGTTTTAAAACGACCGTTTGACTTTAACCGGTTCCGGCCTCGCGTCAAGTCTCGGGTCGATTATTTTTTGTTTCCGCCCTGCCGCCGTGTGATCTTTCGCAGGGGATGGATCGCCACTTTCACTTCCGGGGACCACAGCACGGCCTCACCGGCGGGCCGGTGGGAATCGCCCAGCCGTTGAGGCGGAACACCTCGGCGTCGTAGTGGTTGAGTTCGACGGGCGCGATCCGGTACGGGGCGTGAACGACCCGGCCGACGTGCAGGCGGCCGCCGGCCGGGGGCGGGGCGGGGCCGGCGCGCTGCGTGGAGCCGGGGTCGGTTTCCGGGCCGGTGACCCATAGCGGTCGACAACTAAAAAGTAGATAGCGCTCGACGAGGAAGTATTCCAGTGTTCCGGGGCGGGCGGTGGGCAGTTTTGTCCCCGCGGGGTCGGGCGGGGTGAGGTAGTCGAACTGGGGCTGGCCATCCAGCGAACCCCCGCCCCGCCGCCAGTGGTAGCGAACCCGGCGGCCGTGGTCCGAAGGCGGGTCGTGGTCCACGCGGATCGCGGCGTAGTGGTAGGGCAACGCGAAGCAGGTCCGGGCCAGCCAGACGGCGAGGTGCTGGTGGGCATCGAGGGAATAGAACCACACGCCGGGTCGGCCGTCGCGGGTGCTGCGGACGTAGGTACGCAAGTTCAGTTCGCCGAACCACGAGAGGCCCGGCAGCGGCGGCAGGCCGACGGGACGAACCCCACACATCTCGAAAGGCACGAGGCCGAGATAGGCCTGGCCTTGGTAAGTGTCGACTTTCAATCCGTCGGGCAGGCTGGCCTGGACCGCGGCGGGATCGACTGCCCAGTGAAGAAACAGCAGGTCCCGCCAGGTCTGGTGCATCACTTGCGGCCCGCCGAGGGGGCCGAGCGTTTCACGGGCGGGGGTTGATTCGGCGGGGTGCGGGTCGGCGGTGGGCACGCGGCAGCATAGGCGAGCATGCGGGTTTCTCAGCGTCGCCCAGACTCCCGCCTTGCCTCGGATTTGACGACACCCGTCCCCCACGAAGACTAGGATGCCGCCCGGGCGGATAGCCGATGGTGGTTTTTCAGAGCGAGAATTTGCGATGCCGATGTTCAACGATTTGATGGCGGGGCTGCCCGAGTTGCGGGACCCGGCATGGAAGTGGGCTCAGGAACTGATCGCTTCGGCGGTCGTCGTGCTGTTTGCGGTGTTGCTTTACATCCTGGCCTCGCGGTTGCTGCGGCGGCTGCGCGACCGCAGCCACCTGGACGTTGCGTTGGTGGTGACCCTGCGGGTGCTGGTGCGGTGGTTGTTCGTGATCCTGACCGCCGCGGGGGTGATGCAGGTGTGGGGGGTGCTGGACCAGTTCTGGGCGGCGGCCATGGCCTTGGTCACCCTGGTGGCGATCGGGTTCGTGGCGGTGTGGTCGGTACTGTCGAACGTGCTGTGCAGCATTATTCTGCTGGCGGCCCGGCCGTTCCGCGTGGGCCAACGAGTGGGCCTGCCCCCCGATGAATTGGAAGGCGTGGTCGAAGAGGTGACGCTGCTGCACACGGTGCTGCGGACCGACGACGGCGGGTTGCTGAAGGTGCCCAACAATCTGTTTTTTCAGCGGGTGATGCGGATCCGACCGCCGGGCTATGTCCCGCCTCTGCCCGCCGAGGCGTCGCCGGAGGCGGAAGACTGATTGAGTTCACCGGCAAAGGGGGGCATATGCTGAGTGGCCCACCGCTCGGTCCCCAATCTTTACGACCGCCGTTACTCGGATAGATCGTTGATCGCAGACCATCACAGTTTCATGAAGGCTTGGCTATAGTTCGGCAAGAACCGGTCGCGCGGGATTTGGTGGGATGGGCATTTATTGAAGGAGATTCTGATGGACTTGGGTATAAGCGGACGCACCGCCTTGATCACCGGGGCAACGGGCGGCATGGGGGAGGCGGTGGCGAAGGTGCTGATGGGCGAAGGGGTCAAGTTGATCCTGACCGATCGGGATGAGTCTGAGCTGAGTGGGACCGTCGCGCGGCTCGGCGGCGGGGCGGAGACGGTGGTGGCCGACCTGTCGACGCCCCGCGGGGTTTTGGATTTGGCGGCGGCCACGACGCCGCGGGTGGAGATCCTGATTCACACCGCGGGGATCACCGGCGCCAAGGGCGATCCGCTAGCGATGACCGAAGACGACTGGCAGGAGACGCTGCAGATCGATTTTTTCTCGGCGGTGCGGCTGGCCCGGGCGTTCGTGCCGACGATGCAGGAGGCGGGCTGGGGCCGGGTGGTGTTCGTAACTTCGGAGAACGTCGCGCAGCCTTACCCTGACGAGGTGGTCTACAACGTCGCCAAGGCGGCGGTGTTGACGTTTGCCAAGAGCCTGTCGATGACCGCGGCGAAGCACGGCGTGCTGATCAATTCGGTGGCGCCGGCCTTCATCGAGACCGACATGACCGACGGCATGATGGAAAAGCGGGCGAAGGAAAAGGGTGTCAGCAAGGAAGACGCGATTCAGTCGTTTCTCGACGAGCAGCGGCCGCACCTGGTGCTGGATCGCCGGGGCAAGCCCGACGAGGTCGCCGCGGTGATCGCCTGCTGGCCTCGGAGCGGGCGAGTTTCGTGAACGGCAGCAATTATCGCGTGGACGGCGGCAGCGTGCAGTCGCTGGATATCTGATCTTGGGCGTCAACGTCAACGCCAACGCCGTTGCGAAAACAACCGAGAGTAATTCTGCGGTTCCGTCTGCGTCGGGGTTCGTGCTTGGCATGGAACTATAAAAAAACGCCACCGGCCGGAGGCGGGTGGCGTTTTCGTTGAATGCAAAGTGGAGCCGGGGAGATTCGAACTCCCGTGTCGGTACAGTCAATCGGTAGCTTCTACACGTGTATTCGTTGATTTAATCTCGATCCGCAAACGGCCAGCGACAGCCTTTTGCTTTTCCAGTCTCAGTGTTGTTTAGTCCGCGGCAGCTGAAACGCCTGCGTTGGACGAGCCCGTTGTCATCCCCATGTTTGCCACGGGCCCAGCGCCCATGGGGGTTCGTTACCTAATTAAATTAGGCAGCGAGTCGCATTTGGCCGAAGCCAATGCGACCAGCGATGGATTCATCGTTGGCATTTGTGTTTTTGTACGTGGATTAACGAGGCCAACGTACACCTCGACGTGCGACCACCGACCTTCCCTGTCCGGTCGATACCAGTCGGCCCCAATTGTCAAAGAACTAATCTAATTATACCCGACTTATCTTTTAAGTAAACCCTCGGCGTCGCGGCCGGGGCCTATGACTTGCGACAAGCCAAGCAAAGTGTCAATCGGATTCGCGATGGCCTTCGGGGTCCGAAGCGTCCGCGGTTTTGTTGCGGAATTGCAGAAGTGTGGTGGAGTCGATCCCGTCGGCGGCGGCCGGGGTGTATTGGTCTTGCAACTGCGTGAGCACGTGGGCGATGCCGGGCATGCGGGGGTTGATCGCCAGGGCGCGGCGGTAGGCGTCGATGGCGGGGGCGATCTCGCCGCAGTGTGCGTAGACGTGGCCGAGTCCCGCCAGGGCGCCGAAGTGCATGGGCATGAGCGCCAGAGCCTTGCGGCAGGCACTGCGCGAGCGGGTCCATTTTTGGTCCAGGTAATAGACGATGGCGAGCTGATTGTAAGCCTCGGCAAAGTTAGGGTCGTGGTGGGCGGCGATGGCGAATTCGTCGGCCGCGAGAGACAGCTCATCGTCGGCCAGCGCGGCGATGCCCATCTGAAAATGCTTGGCGGCAGCGGGCTTGCCGATGCGGAACCAGATGGACCACAGCGCATCCTCGGCGTAGTGGTGGACCTGATCGTCCGGGTCGCGCAGGCAGTGGGTGAGGTTGCCCACCACCTCCTGTCCGCCGACGACCCCGAGGGTAACGATGACGGTGCGGCGGAGGTCCAGGTCGTTGAGATGCAGCAACGGGCAGAGTTCGGGCGGCGTCCAATTGGCGAGGACGATGTCGCGAAGTTGTTCGATGTCGCCGCGCTGCAGCGCGGGGGTGACGGTTTCGAGAAATTGGGGGGGCGTCGGACGGCTCATGCGGGGGAAGCATAGGCTGGCCGAGGACGGGTCGGTCCGGTCACGGTCGGGGGGTTGGTGATGGGGTGTCGGGTCATTTACGTGCGGGCCCGGTGTTTGCCGCCGCCGCGACAAGATCGGGGCGCATTGAAACCGCGCTGGCCGCTCAAGGTTTGCGCGTCGGCTTTCCGATAAATCAAGGGAGCTTGGGGAAGGACCGGCGGAGGATGAAGTGGTTTGTTTCTCCCCAAGGAATGGTGAGTGTCATCATGGTGAAGCCCAGTCTGGTTCAGGATCGTCGACGGCATCTGCGGGTCCCTTGCGACCGCGCGGTCAAGGTCCGCTGCGGGGTCACGGGCAAATACGTCGCGGGGCGGACGGTCGACCTCTCCGACGGCGGGTGCCTGCTGGAACTGGAGGAACGGGTGGCGATGACGGCGGGGCAGGCGGTGACGGTAGGCATCACCCATCGGCCGCTGCAGGCTTTGATCCTGACCGATGACATGGTGGCGGGAACGGTGGTGCGCCGGCTGGGCCACGCGGGTCTGCAGCACGTGGCGATTTCGTTTGAGAATGCCCGGGTGCTGGCCATCGCCAGCTAACCCGGGCAGCCGCCGAATCCCGGGGGGAGCTGCTCCCGCTCTTGCCGATTTCGCGATCTGCGGGCGGCCTTTCCAAGCGGCCAACTGATGTGCAACGCGGGCGGGGCCGGGCGATCTATACTGGGGGGGATGTCGACCACCGACCTGTTTATCCGCACGATCGATCATTATCTGGCGCCGATTCGGCCGTACCTGGCCGACACGTCGGTGTCGGAGGTCATGATCAACGCGCCCGACGGAGATCTACGTCGAAGCGCGACGGGCAGCTGGTGCTGACCGACGCCGCGTTCAGCGACCGAGAGGTGTACGAGGCGGCGGTCAACAACATCCTGCAGTTCACCGGCAAGTCGCTGGCCGATCGAGGAAATCCTGGTCGACGCCCGCCTGCCCGACGGCTCGCGGGTGCACGTCGCCAAGGCCCCGTGCGCCCGGCGGGGCACGGTCATGAGCATCCGCAAATTCAGCAAGATGATGCTCGACATCGACTGGCTGATCCAGCTGGGATCGCTGACGCCGCCGGCCCGGGACTTTCTGCGGGTGGCGGTGACGGCCGAGCAGAACGTGCTGGTGGCGGGGGGCACCAGCTCCGGCAAGACGTCGCTGCTCAACGCGATGTCGACGTTCATCCCCGACGGCGAGCGGCTGGTGGTGATCGAAGATTCGGCCGAGTTGCAGCTGCAGAAAGATCACGTGGTGCTAGCTGGAAAGCAAGCCCGCGGACAGCTTCGGCCGGGGGGCGGTGGACGTGCGGGACCTGTTCAAGTCGTCACTGCGGCTGCGGCCCGACCGGATCATCATCGGCGAGGTCCGCGGCGGCGAAGCGCTGGACATGATCCAGGCGATGACCTCCGGCCACGGCGGCTCGATGGGCACGCTGCACGCTAACACCCCCACGGATGCCCTGAACCGACTCGAAACCATGGCGCTGATGAGCAAGGTCGAGCTGCCGCTGCACGCCCTGCGGAGCCAGGTCAGCTCGGCGATCGACCTGGTCGTGCAGATGAGCCGGCAGATCGGCGGGAGTCGTTTGGTCACCCACATCAGCGAAGTGCTACCGCTGGCCGACAACGGGTACTATCGGGTGCACGATATCTTTACGCTTCAGCCGGTGGCGGGCGAGTCGGGCGAAAAGACGATGCGGCTGAGTTGGACCGGCTGCCCCTCGATCCTGGCGGGTCGATTGAGCACGGGCGAAGAGCGGATGGTCACGCCCGAGATCGCGGAGCTGTTTGTCGCCGAGGCGGCCGCCGGCGGCGCGGCGTAAGTGCGCATCTGCGTAATGTAGCCTGGGACGATTTTTAAGACGTTTACGACGAGCAACCGTATGAACCGACGCGGCAACCTCCGACTCTGCCGAGCGTGGCGCAGACTCACCCGGCCCTTCCGCGGCGGCGATCGCGGGGCCACGATGCTGGAATGGACGCTACTCTTGGCCGCCATCGCGCTGCCGAGTTTTTTCATCATCCAGATCGGATTGCGGGCGGTCTTCGGCCATTACCAGCTCATCACGACGATCAACGGCCTGCCGTTCCCCTGATCCATCTAGATCATCGCATGACGTCCGGGCGATCCGAGGCTGACCTGGTTTTTGATAAATTGTCGGTCCGCGCGTGCGATGGGGAGGCTGGTTTGCTAAACTATTATCCACCACGGGCCATAGCCGGCGGCATTTGACCCGCCCTGCTACACCCCCCCCCCCCCCCCGCCCCGACTCCACCCCGCCCCCAAACACCTGCCCGCCCCCCGACAATTCATCGTTCTGCCGTTCCGCCTAAGGGAGTCGAGCATCATCGGTGGATGTCAGCGGGCCTCATCGAGAGGAAAATACCATCATGAATTTGTCCTTCACTCCTTTGACTTCGCGTCCTACTTCGCCCGTCCTCGCCCCGCGCAGCCCGCGTTGGTGGTCCAAGCCGCTTCAGTTGGTGCAGCGCATCCACCGGGATGAGCAAGGGGCTGAGGGACTGGAAAAGCTTTTGATCATCGCCGCGGTGGTGCTGCCGCTGCTGGGGCTGTTGATCGTGTTCCGCAACGAGATGGGCGACTGGGTCCGCACGACGTGGGACGGGGTCCGCAACGCGGGTGAAGGCGGAGTCCCGGGCAGCGGTGCGACCACGCCCTGATGAAGGTGGCCGGTTCACTGCCATTTTAAATCTAGCGGGTGGCAGCTTTATGTATAGCGGGTGGCATCGTTCGTCTGCATAGCCGAATGCGTTGCATTTCCTCCCAGACCTCTCCGCTATAAAACGCTCTGCTCGCCCCCATCCGCTAAATCCGTGTATCGGGATACGCTAGCCTCGATTAGCGACGTTGGCCGAGCGCATAACCGGGTCGCTACCTTATGAATGGAGTCTGGTGTGTGGTGGGTTGGTTTGGTGACCTATCTTGTTTTGCTGGGCCTGACCATCGCGGCGGGTCGATGCGACCTCCGCACGGGTCGCGTGCCCAATAGGCTGACGTACCCCGCGATCGTGGTGGGGTTGGTGGGCTGGCCCCTGGTGGGGGCGGTGATGGGCGGGAGCGAGCTGGCGGGGCAGCTGAGTCGGGCGGCCTGGCTGGGGTTTGCTTCCGGAGCGGTGCCTTATCTAGTGCTGGTATTGTCGGCGGGGCTGGGCATGGGAGACATGAAGCTCATGGCCGGGGTCGGCGCGGTCTCGGCCAGTTGGCGGCTGGTCCTGGCGACAACGGTGTACGCCCTGATTGCCGCGCTGGTCATGTCGGTCTACATCATGGTGCGGCGGGGCCTGGTGGGCCAAACGTTGGGGCGGATCGTCTCGGCCGCCCTGTCTGCGGGCTCGCGAACCGCGGCGCCGTTTCCCGCGGACGGGCCGAAGGTGCCCTTCGCGGTGGCGGTGGCGGTGGGCGTCGCGATCGCGGGGGCCGAGCAGTTGCTGGACGTTCCGACTCCGTGGCGGGCGTATTCGCCCTAGCGCGTGGAGGATCCGCGGGGCCGGGGTTTGGCCGGGGTTCGCGGTTGGCGATTGTGTCTTAAACCGGTGAGCCGGTTCACTGTTCCGCGTCGTTCGTTCCGCTCACCCGATATGTTCGCCGCCGGCGGGTATGATTTATGGCCGCGCCGGACGCTGGTTTCTCGCTCACGGTAAAATGACGCTACATGTCTGATTCCTCCACCCCCCCACCCCCCTCGTCCTCGGGCGTGACGACCCTCAGTCTCAAGCCCGGGGACAGGATCGACGCTTTCACCGTCGTGGAGACCATCGCCTCGACCGGGTCGGCGGTGGTGTACAAAGCCCACGACGCCCTGCTGGATCGGCACGTGGCGATCAAACAGATCGTGCTGGGCAACGGCGACAGCGACGGGGCCCTGCGTCGTCGAATTCATGACGAGGCCGCGATCCATAAACGCGTTTCGACGTCGCAGCCGCGGCACCTGATCCAGTTCATCGACGCGGTGGACGACGAGCGGGGGCTGATGCTGGTCAGCGAATATTACCCGTCGACCTCGCTGGAGGACTTGCTTCAGTCGACGGCCGATCCGCTGCAGGAACGCCAGGCGCTGGGCATTCTCGCCGCGACCGCCAAGGGGCTGCAGGCCATCCACGACGCGGGCGTCGTCCACCGGGACTTGAAACCGAGCAACATCCTGCTGGGTGACGACGGAGGGCTCAAGATCTGCGATTTCGGTCTCGCGGCGCTCATCGAATCTCAGGATTCGCTCTCGCTGGGGTCGGTGCGATACATGGCTCCGGAGTTGCTGAAATCCGAGCCCGCGGACGGCCGGGCGGATATCTATTCGCTGGGCATCATCGCTTACGAAATGCTCGCGGGGCGGGGCCACTTCGATCAGGCGTTTCGTAATGTGTTGCGGGACGAGCGGAACCAGGCGATGCGGTGGATGAAGTGGCACACCAATCTGCGGGTCGCCGCGCCGCCGCTGGATGAGTTTTTGCCCGACACCCCGCCGCAGCTGACGCAGCTGGTCGAGCGGATGATGGACAAGGACCAGGCCCGCCGGGTGGGGTCGCCACGCGATCTGCTCGACGCCATTCGCCGGCACTTTACCGGCGACGGCGACGACACGGCCGACCTGGTGGGCCGGCCCGCCAACCGCCACGATCCGCGGATGCAGCCCGTGGCCACCGCGGGCGGCGACACTGCCGCCCCTGCCGTCCAAAAGCAAGCTGCCGATGCTGCTCGCGGCGCTGCTGGTGTTCTGGGTGCTCGTGGGCGGGGTGCTGTATTTCGTCGGCCAGTCGCGGGAGGCGGCGGCCCAGCGGCAAGCGCTGGCGGCAGCCGAAGCCCTGATCACCGAGGGCGTCGAGTTGTACGGCGAGGGCCAGACCCAGTCCGCCCTCGCGCGCTACCAGCAGGTCCTCGACGTGTGGCCCGAAGATTCCGAAGTCGGCCACCGGGCGCAGCTGGGCGTGTTCAAAGCCCGCGGACGACTCGCGTTGGACGAGGGGCGGTACGACGAAGCGGTGCGGGAGTTTGAAAACTACCGCGAGGCCGGCGGCGACGGATCGACCGTGGAATCGGCGATCCGTCAAGCCCGCGATGCCGAGGCGTTCAGGAATCTCACCGCGGGCGTGGCCGAGCAACTCGAAGGCAATCAGTTTGCCGAGGCCCGGCAGATCGTTAAAGAAGCCCGGTCGCTGCAGTGGAGTGATCTGCAAGCCAAGCAACTCGACGACTTGGAAACGCGGATCGAAAGCCAGCGGGCCCAAGTCCTGGCCGAGTCACGGATGGCCGAGGCCCGTGAATCGGCGGCGACCGGCGACTATGCCGCGGCGATCGCCGGCCTCGAAGACCTGGGCGACGCCTTGCCCGAAGCCGGTCAGCAGTTGCTCGCCGATCTGCAAAACGATCAAACCCGTGCCTCGGCCCTGGCGGCGGCCGACGAATCGTTGCGCCTCGGTCAACTGGGCCCCGCTGGACTCCTTAAAGACCGCCTTCGACGCTAAGCCCGACGACACACTCGAAAATCGTATCCGCCAGCTCGAAGCCCGCCTGCTGACTAATCAGGGCGCTGAGCTGATCGAAAAAGGGCTCTTTCAGGAAGCGGGGCTACGTCTGGCGGAGGCGCTGGACAAGGACCCCGACAACGCCGACGCCCAGCGTTTGCGGCAGGACATCGGCCGGGCCACCGAGCTGTCGAATCTCACGGGTCGCGGCGACGCCGCGCTGACGGGGGGCAGCTTCGGTCAGGCCGTCACCGCTTACTCCGCGGCGCTGGCGTTGGCCCCGAACAATGTGATCTTGCAGGACAAACTGGCCGAGGCCCGGATGCGGCAGAGCCTGGATCAGGCCCGCGACGTGATGAACCGTGGCGACCTCGATGCCGCCCAGCAGATCATCGAAGCCGCCCAGGTGGTCAGCCCCGAGGCCCCCGCGTTGACCGAAATGCTCGCCGCGGTGAACACCCAGCGAGAGTACAACCGGCTGATGACCGAGGCCGATACCGCCCGGGATGCCGGCGATTTCGGCAAGGCCAAACGCCTCTATCGCAACGCCGACCAGGTGCAGCCCGGCGAGGATGTCGCCCTCCGCCTCGAAGACACCGAGTACCGCGAGTGGGTCGCCAAGGCGAGGCAGTCACTCGAAGCCGGCGCGTACGACGCCGCCCGGGCCATGCTCCGCCAGGCCCAGCGCATCCGCCAAACCCCCGAGCTCGACGATTTGTTTAAACGACTCGAACTTGCCATTAACTCACCAAACCCTGGTCCGGATTCGCCGTAAGCAATCAACCCGGTATGGTCTACGCGGTATGGAATGGTGGTCAATCAATCATCCCCGCCGTGTTCCTCTCGTTCCGCCGCCTTGTCCCTCCCGCTTTCCTCCCCCGCCGCTTTGTTGAAACCTCACCGCCATGTCCCAGCTCACCGGCTCCCCCACCGTCCCCCTGCCCCGCCGCCCGCTGCCGCCCGGCGAGCCCGGCGGCGGCTCGCCCGCCAGCACCAAACTCATCATTTTGGCGCTCTTGCTTGCGCTGGCCGCGGTGATCCTGGTCAACCTCTACATCATCGGCATCAAGGCCAGTGCCCGCGAAGGGGAATATCAATTCTTTCGCCTGCGCGTTTCCAAAGACGTCGGCCAAGTGTTGACCCTCGATGACGTGCAACTCGTCGGCGTGCCCGAGAGCTACGCCAACGCCTTCCGCGACGTGGTCGAACCCAATAACGCCGGCGAACCCCTGCGGCTGGGCGACCCCTTTACCCGCCGGGCGGAACTCGGCGAGCCGCTGACGACCCGCATGTTCGACGACCTGACGGGCGACGCTTCGCGCCAACTGATTAAGGAAGGCTTCCGCGGCGTGTCGCTGCCGGTGGTGTCCAAGCTTCTGCCGGACCCGCTGAAGGCGGAGATGCGGGTCGATATCCTGGCGCCCGTCCGCGGCCCCGGCGGCCGGCGGGAGATCCTGCCGGTGATGGAAAACGTGCGGGTGGTGAGCGTGGGCAGTCTCAACATCGTCGATGAATCCGCCGGGGGCCGGGGCGGCCGGGCCGGCAGCTTCGAGGCCCTCACCGTCGAGGTCCGCCCCGAAGAGGCGGTGCTGCTGGAGACCATCACCCAGGAAGTGCAGAAGGTTGGCGTCTACAGCGTCCTGCTCCGCTCGCCGGACGACCAACGGCCCAGCTTCATCCCCGACGGCGGGATCAACCAGACCGTCCTCGAGCGTTACGGCCTGATCGCCCCGAGTCAAGCCCAGGGACCGGGCAGAAACTAGCCACCAACCGCGACCCGAAGGTTAATCCTCCTTGACGACTGATCCCTGATTACTGATTCCTGATCCCGACATGCAATTCTGGCTCTACGACCACAGCAAGAACACACGGCACCAGCCTCGAAGCCAAGGGTGATCCGATCACCATCGGCCGCGATGACGCCTGCCAAATTGTTCTGCAAGAGCCCGTTCGTCGCCCCGCGTCATGCCCGAATCGTGCCGCAGGGCAATCGATGGTCGTCGAGGCGATGAGCCATGCAGGCACCCGCGTGGCGAATCGCGAAGTTCCAAGGTCGGCTCGCCGCTGCTCGTGGACTTCGGCGACGAGATTCAGATCGGCCCGTTTACCTCGCGATGGTCGGCCGAGACGGTGCAAACAGGAAGGCCATCGCCGATGAAGCGGACCTGCAGACGCAGCTGATGGAACTCGAGCAGTAGGTCCACGCCGAGCTGCTTGAGCGGATGAACCTGCGGGTCACGGGAAATATCCAAAAAGACGATGAAGAGTTTTTCGACCAGGTGCTGATCCACCTCGAAGAAGTCCTCAATCAACGCGTCGCCTCGCTGGACAGCGAGTTGATCCGTTTGGCGTGCAAGCACCACTGCAGCGGCTTGTTACCGCGGAGGTCGTTCGGCAATGCCAGGGCCAAGTGCAGACCGAATATAAAAACGCGGATGAACGCCTGCTCGACCCGGCGAAAGAGACGGCACATCACCGAACTTGTCGGATCGATGGTCGACATGATGCCGCTGCTGTTTGACCCCTCCAGCGTCAGCGAAGACCTCGCGGTGGCTGAGGAAGCTTTCGGCGATTTATTCGAACAGCGAGTACCCAATCCTTGGATCGCGAGCTTCAACGCTATATCGTCCGCCGAACCGTCGCTAAGGATATTCAGGACATCATGCTCGGCCTCGGCCCGCTGCAAGACCTCCTGGAAATGCCCAGCGTCAGCGAAATTATGGTCGTTGGCAAAGACCGCATTTATATCGAGAAGAACGGCGTGATTCAGGCCACGACTCGAGTCTTCTTTTCCGATGAAGTACTGCTTTCAATTATCGAACGCATCCTCGCCCCGGTGGGTCGGCGGATCGACACCAGCACGCCGCTGGTCGATGCGCGGTTGGCGGATGGCTCGAGGGTGAATGTGGTGATCAGCCCGCTGTCGCTGGTTGGGCCTTGCATGACCATCCGCAAGTTCGGGTGGGTGCCGTTTACGATGGATGACCTGATCGAACGGGGCACGCTCGGCGCCCAGGCGGCGGGCTTTCTGCAAGGCTGCATCATTGGCCGAAGCAACATCATCATCTCCGGCGGCACCGGCTCGGGTAAGACGACCCTGCTCAACGTCCTGGCCGCCTACGCCCGCCCCACCGAACGGATCATCACCGTCGAAGAATCGGCCGAGCTGCAGCTGCCCCAGCCGCACGTGGTCAAGCTCGAAGGTCGGCCCGCCAACGTGGAGGGCAAGGGCGCGTACACCATCCGCGAACTGGTGCGCAACAGTCTACGGATGCGGCCGGATCGGATCATCGTCGGCGAAGTCCGAGGCCCCGAGGCGATGGACATGCTCCAGGCGATGAACACCGGCCACGACGGCTCGCTCTCCACCGTCCACGCCAACAACCCCCAGCGACGCGATGAAACGCCTTGAAGCTCTGGTGCTCATGGCGGTCGATATGCCGATGCGGGCGATCCGCGAACAGAGTCGTCACCGCCGTCGACCTCGTCGTGCAGGTCACCCGCTTCGCCTCGGGTCAACGCCGCGTCACCGCCATCTCCGAAATCACCGCCATCGACCCCGAAACCGGCCAAGTCCGCCTCGAAGACATCTTCACCCTCAAAGACTCCAAGCAATCCCACCTCCGCCACACCGGCTACGTCCCCACCTTCGCCGACGACATGGTGGAACGCGGGGACTTCGATGTGGATGTGTTTCTCTAAACGCCCTAATACCCAGACACAGCTTTCAGATAGGGATACTTTAATGGAGCGGGCCACCAGCCCGCCGTTCGGGAAGTGGGGCGGGCTTCCAGCCCGCCGTTCGGGCGTAGACCGAAGTGGCTACGATTTCAGCCATTCGGGCGGATGGCGGGCAAGATGCCCGCCCCACGTTAAAGCAAAGCAGCCCCACTACCCGCTTTCAGCGTGTGATTGGATCCACGATCCAACCCGTTACGATGAGCGGATGACCACCGCCATTCACCTCGGAACCCCGGACTTCATCAGCGTCGCCGACTACCTCGCTGGCGAGGCCGACTCGCCCGTCCGCCACGAATACCTCGGCGGGGTCGTCTACGCCATGGCCGGGGCCAGCAATCGACACAACCTCGTCGCCACTAATTTCGCCGGCATCTGCACGCCGCCCTCCGCGGCAAGCCCTGCCGGGTCTACAACAGCGACACCAAGGTCCGCATCAATTCGCGCCACCTCGACCCGCTTCTACTACCCCGACGGCCTGGTCGTCTGCAAGCCCAACCCGCCGGAGGACAGTTTTCAGGATCAGCCGGTCGTGGTCGCCGAGGTATTGTCCGACGCTACACGCCGGACCGACGAAAGCGAGAAGCGCGACGCCTACCTCACCCTGCCGACGCTCAAGGGCTGCTCCTTATCGATTCACGACCCAGCGAATGTACCGGCGGGCTGACCAGGGATTTACCGTCGAGCGCCCACTTCGGATACCGCAACGATCAGCCTCCTGAGATCGACGCCAAACTCCCCCTGTCGGATTTATACGAAGGCGTCGCGACCCCCTGACCGGTTCGGGTGGCATCGTCTGCCGTCCGGGGCAAGCCATGCGAGAGTGAAGGGATGGCACACGGTTAGCCCGTTGTATTAGTAGTCGACCCGGGCTGTCTGCAATCTTCAAGCAGCACCGCAATGCTCCTACGGTGTACCGCAGGACGCTGACGGTGAACCGTAAGGCTTCTACGGCTTACCGTAAAGCATTGCCGGTGAACCGTCCGCCGCTACGCACGACTTGAATGGGGCGGGTAGATGAGGCCTAGATACGCTGGAGCGAACAGTTCCTAGGGCGGGCATACCTGCCTGCCGTGAAGGATGGGCGTCTCGGGGGTGGCGGGCAAGTATGCCCGCCCTACGGTTGGGGCTGGGAGTGGTTGGCTGAAGGTAAATTTTCATGAGTTGAAAGCATGCTTCAGGCCGGGGAGGGGGGGGCGGACACTGGGTCGGGTCCGCGATACCATGGGGCTTCTATGATGCTGTTGCTTATTAACCTGCTGGTATTGCCGCCACGTACCTGTTGGTGCGGTCGGCCACGCGCCGTGTTGCGCTTTCAGGCGCGGCAGGAGCTTGGCGTACGACCGGGTACTCCGGCGACAACTGCTGATGGACGTCGAGCCGCGGCAGGCGTTTCTGCTGGCGATGATCGGGGTGGGGGCGGCGTTTGTGCTGTTGTTCTTGCTGACTTTCAATCTCTTCGTCGCGGTGCTGTGTGGGCAGCGGCGTACTTCGTGCCACCTCGTCGTGCGACATTTAGAACAGAAACGCCGGACGAAACTCGAAAGCCAACTCGTGGACGGGCTGACGACACTTTCCGCCGGGGTGAAGGCGGGGCTGAATCTGGTGCAGTCGATGGAGATGGTGCGGGACAATCACGTCGGGCCGATCAAGCAGGAGTTCGAGCAGATGCTGCGGGAGCACACCATGGGCCGAGAATAAATCAGGCCATGCGGGCCGCGAGCAATCGCATCGGCTCACCGGTGTATCGCCTGACGTTCACCGCGATCGAGATGCACCGGCCCGCGGCGGCGACAGCGGCGAGAGCATGGACCGCCTGGCGGAGGCGGTGCGCGAGATCAAAAAGCTCGAGGGCAAGCTCGACGCGATCACCGCCCAGAGCCGGTCGCAGGCGTCGATGATGGCAGTGATGCCGTTCGTGTTTTTGTTCATTCTGTGGATTATCGACCCGAAGGCATCAAGCTGCTGTTTACCGAGACGCTCGGCCGGGGCATGCTGATTATTTGCGGCGGCCTGATCCTCGGGCGCGTTCGTGTGGATCCGCAAGATTATGTCGGTGGACGTGTAATTCCAACGGTGGACTTGACCTCGAATCATGCTGTCGATGCTTATTTTCGTTGGCGTCTTTCTGCCGATCTTCGCGGTCTTTCGTTACCCCGTCGCGGCAGGGCCGACGGTGAATCGGCGGATCGCCCGGGCGATGGGAGCCGACCGCGCGACGATCTTCGAGCAGCCGGGCTGGCTCCGTTTGCTGAGATCTTCTGGTCATCGCTGGCCGCCCGACTGAACCTACCCAAGATCCGGGCCGGGACATCCGTCAGGACCTCGACGCGTCGGGCAACGCGTCGGGCTACACCGTCGATCAGTACTTGGCGATCTGCCTGCGTGCTCGTCAATCTTCATCGGGATCGTCGGCGGGGCTGATCGAAGGCGTGGCTCGGCGGAGGGTTGCTGCTGATCGTCCTGCCCATGTGCGCCGCGGCGGGGTTTTACGTCCCGCTGATCTTGCTGCACGGCGCCCGCGACCGCCGGGTGATCCGCATCTCCAAGCAGCTGCCCTACACCCTCGACCTGATCGCGCTAGTCATGGCGGCGGGGTCGAGCTTCGGTGAAGCGATCGAAACCTGATCCGCGACAACCCCGACGGACGATCTGAACCAGGAACTGCGGATCGCGCCTCTCGGAGATCGACTTCGGCACCAGCCGGGCGGCACCGCGCTGCGAACACCTTGCCCAGCGTATCCCTTTGGAAAGCCTGCGCAGCGTGATCGCCGCGATCAACCAGAGCGAGAAGCTGGGGACGCCGATCTCGACGATCCTGAAGGTGCAGGCCGACATGCTGCGCGATCCGCCGCGGGTGATCGCGGAGAAGAAATCGGCCTCTGCCAGCCTGCGTATCCTTGTGCCCTCGATGATGATTATGATCTCGGTCATCACGATCGTCTTTTCGCCGATCATCATCCGCTTCACGAAAGGCGAATTGTTTTGAGCCAGCACGTCGCTGGAAATCATGATCACCGCCGGGCCCACCGCTGGGGAGATCGTGCGGATCAATCGTTCGCCGGCGCCCTTCGGCCGCGACGCCGACAACGCCCTGGTCATCGATATGCCTACCGTGTCGCGGGTCCACGGCGAACTGCGTCTCGAGGACGACCGCTGGGTCATCGCGAACCTCTCAGCCAACGGCACCGTGCTTGAACCGCCGCGCGGTGGGTCGCAAGCCCCGCGTGCTGAATGACGGGGACCAGATCGTGATCGGTAACCAGCCGGTGATGACGGTCGGACTGCGGGCCGGCGACGGGACAACGATCATCAATGATGCGCCGCAGAACGTGGGGGCCACACCCAACGCCCCGGTCCAGTCCGCGGTCAACCCGCGGACCAAGCTTTGGCTGGGCATCGCCGGCTTTTGGATCACGGTCTTCGCGGTGGCGCTCTTTCTCAGCGGAGGCGAAGAGGCCAACGATGGGGAGGGCCCGACCCTGCCGCTGCTCACCGATGCCGAGATCGCCGAGGCCATCCGCACGCCCCTGCCCAAGCAGGAACCCTCCGACCGCAATGCCACCGAGTGGTTCAACGATGCCGCGGGTTTTGATCAAGTCATCAACGCCGATGCCCGCAACGCCTTTCGTGCGTTTCATGCCTACAAGACTTCTCTGTCTTACGCTTACGGCGACGACTTCACCGACGACCGCGACGCGTGGGGAGGCAAGCCCGCGGCCGAGTTGGCCATCGCCCAGCGCCGTTATCTGGTGCTCGAAGATCAGATGGTCCGCGACGTGACCCGGCTTTACGAAGACGCGGCGGGCAAGATGCGTGACGGTCGGTATGCCGACGCCCGCCGGGGCTTTCAGGACGTTTTCGAGTTCTATAATGAATCGTCCAGCCGGATTTACAAGAACGCGATGCGGCAACGTGACCTCGCCCGTCGCCGCCTCGCCCCCCGAAAGTGATCGCCATGAGTTCTGCCGCTTCGCCCCATGACGCCGTTGCCCCCACGCTGACCCCCGGCCCCGACGCCCGGTCGGTGCCCGACGGAGGCGGCCACTTCGGCGCGTACGGCGGCAGCTTCATCCCCGAGACGCTGCAGGCGGCGGTCGATCAGTTGGCCCAGGCCTACGACCAAGCCCGTAATGATCCGGAGTTTGCCGACCAGATGGTTCAGATCAGCCGGGACTATATCGGCCGGGCGACGCCGCTACAGTTTGCCCCCCGCCTCACCGAGCTGGCCGGCGGCGGGCAGATCTGGATCAAGCGCGAAGACCTGGCTCACACCGGTGCCGCACAAGATCAACAATGCCATCGGTCAGTGCCTGCTGACGCTGCGTATGGGCAAGAAGCGCATCATTGCTGAGACCGGGGCCGGCCAGCACGGCGTCGCCACCGCCACCGCCGCCGCGAAGTTCGGCCTGGACTGCGAAGTCTTCATGGGCGTCGAAGACATGCGTCGCCAACGCCCCAACGTCCTGCGCATGAAACTCATGGGCGCCACCGTCACCGGAGTCGAGTCGGGCAGCAAGACCCTCAAAGACGCCACCAACGCCGCGATGCGCGACTGGATGGGAACCAGCGACACCACCCACTACATCATCGGCAGCGTCGTGGGCCCCCACCCTTTCCCCATGATCGTCCGTGATTTCCAGTCGGTCATCGGCAAAGAAACATACCGGCAATGCCTCGATCAGCTCGGCAAACTGCCCGACTGCATCACCGCCTGCGTCGGCGGCGGGTCCAATGCCGCGGGCATGTTTCATCCTTTCGTAATCGCGCCCGACGCCGACCACGTCCGTCTGGTCGGCGTCGAGCCCGGCGGGCTGGGATCGGAATTCGGTAAGCACGCGGCGTCGATCAGCCTCGGTCGCCCCGGGGTGCTGCACGGCTCGCTTTCTTATGTATTACAGGACGACGACGGCCAGACGTCGCCGGTCCATTCCATCTCCGCGGGTCTGGACTACCCCGGCGTCGGCCCCGAGCATTCCTACTGGAAAGACTACCGGCCGGGTGACCTACGCCAGCGTGACCGATCAGGAAGCACTCGATGCATTTCAAACGATGTCCCGACTCGAAGGCATCTTGCCCGCACTCGAATGCAGCCACGCCCTGGCCCACACGCTCAAGATCGCGGCGGAGATGAAACCCGATCAGACGATCGTCATCAACCTCAGCGGCCGGGGCGACAAAGACCTCGACGAGGTCGTGCGGCTGCTCGGACTGTGAATATCACAATCGCTTTCGATCGCTTTCGATTCCCCAACTCTTTCGTAAGTGAACTGATCTGGCTATTGCGAGTCAGATAGCCCGACCATTTTATTGAGGATCGCGGGGCCGTTGGTCTCTCGCGCCCCGAGGCGGATGTTGGCTTGGCTCAAGGCAGAGGCGGCATCGGTAAAACGAAACTTGCGGATGACGGATTGACCCGCTTCGAGCCGGGGGATGAGCCGTTCGAGTCGAGAGTAGCCCGGCAGGTTGGCGAAGACGTTGAGAGACAGCGGTTCTTGGCCGGTGTTGGTGATGATGCAGGTGACGTGGGCATCGACGGTGTCGGGCGACCGCCCCGGTACCAAGGCCAGCGACGCTTCAAAACGGATGCCTTCCAGGCCGAGACGCAGCGGGCTGGACAGTTCCACGTCGTAGCGTTGGTCGGCGGTGAACTTGAAGTTGGCGGTCAGTTCCTTGTTCCCCGCCAGTTCGTTGATCGGGAATTTGAGGGCGATCGGCAGCTGCGTGGTTCGGCCCGGCGCGAGGGAAAACATATGACGCTGCGGGCGGATAGACCAGCCGCCGGGCCCGGTCACCGTGAACTGGCCGCTGATGGTCACCGGCCAGGGGTTGGTCAGCCGCAGGGTCCGGACGTGCGGCGTTTGGGTTGACGTGATAAACGGTTCGGAGATCGTGAATCCGCTGCGAAACAAGGCCAACTGGTGATCGACCCCGACGATAAAGACCGGGGTGTTGGTCAAGGCGACGCGGTGCTTGCCGTCTTGGCCCAGTTGCAGCGGGGTGGCGTTGCCCCAGATGTCGTAGGCGACCGGCGACTCGCCGAGGTAGAGATGCAGGCTGGCGGCGTCGGGCCCGGCGGTACGGTTCCAGGCGACGATCATGCCGTGGGCCGGGAGGGCCGCGGGGAAGCGATCGACGAAAGCGGTGGGCGGATCACCCGGCCGCGCGGCGGGTGTGGAGGAGGCGGTGGGCCGATGGGGCTGGAAGATGATCGCTACGCGGTCGTCGCCCAGTTGCAACCGGCCCGCGGCGCGGTGGTCTACGAGTCGCTGGGCGACGTTTGCCGCCACACCCAGGAGGGGGTCGGGTAGCAGCGACGGTCTTCGTTCGAGGCCGGGGGTCCAGAGGTCGGGCAATGCGACGCCGGTGGCGTCCTGCTCCCAGGCAAGGACCATGCGTAGGGCCAGGTCCGCGATGCGTGAAGAATGGGGCACCACGTCGGCGGGGGTCGGGCGGATTTGCAATCGACGTGACGCCGAGGCGTCGGCCCAGCCCCGGCCGTCGGTCAACGCCTCGGCCAAACGCTCGGGGATCACCCCCGTCGGCCAGTCCACCAAATAATCCACCGGCCGGTCCTGAAGATCCTCACGCCGGGGCTGGTCGATCCGCCAGGGCAACACCAACCGTGGCTTGGGCGTCCAGTAGCGAAACGCTTCGTAGACCCGATCGACAAACTCCGGCAGTTCCGGCAGGTACGCGGCTTCGGGGTGGTCGGGCGAACCGAGATGCCACGAACGGACGCGCTGGCCGTGCCTCATGAGAATGGGCTGGACGTAAGGCATCCACGCCGCGGAATCGCTGGCCAAGACGCTTTCCGGAACGCGGGAGTTGATGCCGCGGGTGTGCTCGAGCTCTTCGGGAATCGGAGAGAACGACAACTCGACATTACGCCCTGCGTTTTTAAGTTTAGTGATCGCTTGCTGCAAGGTTTCGAGACGCAGGTCCAGAGCCCCCAGGGTGGTGTCGCGGTCCCAAGTCGAGACGACGACACTGCCCAGCCCCGCCGCCCGCGCCAGTTCGGGCAGGACTTGGAGTTCACGCGGATCCGTCCCGGTGGCGACCAGGGCAAAGCGTTCGCCGTCGCTGCCGACCGCCCCGCCGCCGGGCGGCAGCCAGAGTACGGCGTTGTAAGTACGGGCGATCACCGAGTCCTCGACCCGGGCGGGCAGGTCACCCTCGCCGTTGTCGGGGGTAGTCGGCGGGTCGAGCGTGGCGGTGGCGTTGCCCGCTGCCGTCGTATCGGGCGACATTTCGGGTACCGGGGCGGGAGCGCCCAGTGACAGGGTCGGTGTTTTGCCGAACGTGATGGTGTTGGTCTGCGTCTCACGGCGGTGGGCGGTGCGCGTGCCTTCGATGATCGCCAATTCTGCCAGATACCAGCCGAAGCGGGGCAGGTCCGGCGACCACCGCCAGGATGAGGGCGCCCCCCAGCCCATCGCCCGGTTTTCTTGGGCGATCACGTTCATCTCGTGATCGAAGACGGTCAGCCGGGCGGTTAGCCGTCCGCCCACCAGGTCACGCACCGCGACATCCCATTGGGGCCCCCGGCCGTCGCGGATGACGTTGCTGGCCCGCCCGGTGCTGATCACCACGTGAGGCAGCTGCCACACCGCCACATCGTCGAACCAGGCTACGCCTTTGACGTCCTGCAGCACGACTTGTTGATTCCCCAGCAGACTCTGCGGATCGCTGGTGGGCTGGGTCAGCAGGACCTCGATGCCGATGTAGGCCACGTCGGCGTACTCGCCGGGTAGGGTGAGATCGACGTTGGTCCATCGGCCGGCGGTGCGCAGCCGGGGGGTGACGCGGGCGCTGGCTTCGATCCGGTTGCCCGCGGGATCGACGAAATAGGCCCGGACCCGGGCGCCGGCGTGTTCCAGGTCCTGCGTACGCACCTTGGCGGTCACGAGGTAGTCGCTGCCGGGTACCGCGGGCAGGGCCCCGACCGCGAGGTACGCCCCGGCATTGGCCCCGTCGATCGCCAACCGCAGGCTGAAGTCGCCCTCGGCCGCGGCCCCGCGTTTTGAATAGCCCACCGGATGGTGCAGCGGAAACCCCGGCCGACGAATCAGCCCGCGGTGCAGCGGCAGGCGGTCAAAATTCGGGTCCTTGGATTGCGGCGGTCGGCCCACGGGATACCACGACGGCGGCAGCGTCAGGCCTTGCCCCAGCTTCACGCCCTGGTCGTTGATGTCTTCAAAATCAAAGCGGTCCACCAGCCGCTTGGGCGTGACCGAGGAATACTGCATGCCGCGGAACAGCCCAGCAGCAGGCAGCCTAACCCGACCCAAGACAGGATGAATTGGCGACCACGCATACCGTTTTATCGGTCGTGGGGGCCGGGGCCGACCAAATTCGGTGGTCTGTCAGGGGGGTATCGAAATGCGGCGGCAATTTCGGTCCAAGAACGGCCCGTCGCTTAGAGATCGTCAGGGTCGGCCCCGTCGCGTTGCCGCTCATCAGGTGCACGCTGACCTGGTGGACCAACGCCCGGGTCATCGCGTTGAGTTCGCCCGCCAACGTGTCGTCGCCGGTGAAGTTGGCGGTCGGGTCGCCGGCGTCGGCGTGTCGGCGCAGGTTGGTGTTGATCGGCACGTTCCCGAGGAAAGGCGTGCCGGTCTGCTGGGCGAGCATTTCCGCGCCGCCGCGGCCGAAGATGTCGTATTCTTTCCCGTCGTCTCCGATAAAATAACTCATGTTTTCCACCAGCCCCAGCACCTCGATCTGCAGCTGCCGGAACATGGAAATGGCGCGTTTTGCGTCGTCCTGGGCCACCTTTTGCGGGGTGCAAACCACCACTGCCCCGGTCAACGGCAACATCTGCGACATGGTCAGCGGCACGTCGCCCGTGCCCGGCGGCAAGTCGATGATGAGGTAATCCAGCTCGCCCCAGTCGGTCTGCATGGCAAGCTGTTGAAACGCCCCGTGGGCCATCGGGCCCCGCCAGATCAGGGGTTTGTCGTCTTCGACCAGCGAGCCGATGGACATGGCCTTGACCCCGTGCAGTTCAAAGGGGATCAGCATGTTGCCCTCGGCCCGGGTTTGGTAGCGATCCGTACCGAGCATGGTGGGCAGCGATGGGCCGTAGATATCCCCGTCCATGAGCCCGACTTTCGATCCGGTTCGTGCCAGGCCCACCGCGAGGTTGACCGCGATGGTTGACTTGCCGACGCCGCCCTTGCCCGCCCCCACGGCGATGATGTGTTTGATACCCGGCAGCGGGTTGTTGCTTTCCGAAGGCGGGGGCTTGGCCGTCTCGTCACCGCCCGACAGGCTGATGGAGAAGCGGACCTCCGGCACCACGCCCAGCCGACGAAGCCCGTCGTTGATCGCCTCGCGGATCGCCTGCTTATGCGGCCCGGCGGACTGGGGCAGCTTCAATTCGATCTCCGCCCGGCCGGCTTCGAGTTCTACACCCCGCACCAGGTTGAGGCTCACGATATCACGCTTCGAGCTGGGCTCGATGATCTGGCTCAGCACGTTCAGCACGTCATTTTTGGTCACGCTCATGGAGCCGATCATAGGGACGCCGCCCGACGACGACCAATGGGCAAAAGTTCACGGCGTCGCAATAAACCCTCGGCCGGTGCGTTGACCTCGTAGCAACTGACCCCCCTTAACTTTTATCTGGAGTCCGCCATGAATCGTCACCGTGAATCGCTCAAAGTCAGTCTGATCGCCCTGCTGGCGGTACTGTTGTGCACGCCTTTGGCCCTGGCCCAAGCCGCGGACAGCGAGGGTGAATCCTCCCCGCCGTCGCCGCCCGCCCAGAGCGACAACGACAACGCCGACCGCCCCGCCAAAGGCGAACGCAAAGCCGACCGCGGCGGTGACGGCGAAGCCCGGGAGCGGGGCGAACGCCGGGGCCGCGGCCAGGGCGAGGCAGAGCGTGGTCGCCGGGACAAAGGCCACCCGCTGCTGAAGGGCATCGACCTCAGCGACGAGCAGAAAGCCACCCTTAAGCAGCTCAAGGAAGATCAAAAAGACCGGGTGAAAGAAGCGCACACCGAGATGCGTGAAGCCCGGGAGAGCGGCGACAAGGAAGCGATGAAAGCCGCCGGAGAGCAGATGATCGAGCTGATGGCCGAGATTCACGCCGACCTCCGCGCCGCGTTAACCGAAGAACAGCAGGCCGTCTTTGATACGAATGTCGAGGAAATGGAACAACGTCGGGCCCAGCGGCGTGAGCAGCGCGAAGCCGGTGATCAAGCCGACAAAGGTGAAAAGGGCGAGCGGAAAAACAAAGAAGGCAAAAAACGCGAACGAGGCGAACGCGGCGACAGGGCCGAGCGACCCCAACGCGATGCCCCGGCAACCCGCGACGACGAGGAAGGTGAATAGTCGGCGGTAAACTAAGTGGTTTTGGGATCCCCCCCCCCCGTCAGCCATCATGTCCAAGACATCATCAGAACGACAGGTTTCAATCCCTACCGGCACCCCTCATCGGGTGCCGGTTTTTTATTCGGTTTGCAGCATTCGCGATCGAGCGACGAGACCGGTATCACCTGCTACCAGCATTAAATCCATTGCCGTATTTGCCGTCTTCGTATCGACGTTGAATGGCACCCGAGGGTTTTGAATGTTCTAATACCCATCAACTCAACCCGATAAGTTGGTGAGTTTAAATGTCCGGATCGATCGGGATTATTGCACCAGGCCTTTGGTCAGCCGCATGAAGGCGGTTTCCAAATTGACTTTTTCTTCCTCCAGCCGTTGGAGAGTGAAGCCTCCGCCGATCAGGGCGGCGGCGATTTTCCCCGCGGCTTCGGCGGAGGACGGGGCGGAGGGGTCGAGCTGGATTTTGAGTTGCCCGCTGATGGGCCTCGACCTTGGCCACTTCGGGCAGGCCTTGGAGCAACGCGGCGGCCTGGGCCTGCTTGCCGGCGAGACTGACATAGAGCACGTTGGTCCCACCCATGGCCCGGGCGCGTTCGATAATTTCCTGCATCGTGCCGGTGAACTTGAGTTCGCCCTGTTCGATGATGCCCACGACGTCGCAGAGGTCCGCCAACTCCAGGAGGATGTGTGAGCTGATGAGGATGGTCTTGCCCATCAGGTGCAGCTCTTTGAGCAGCTCGCGCATCTCGATCCGAGCCCGCGGGTCCAGGCCCGACGCCGGCTCGTCGAGCAGCAGCACCTTGGGATCGTGCAGCAACACCCGGGCGACCGACAAGCGTTGCTGCATCCCGCGAGAAAGCGAATTGACTTCGGCATCGGATTTATACGCCAGGTCGGTGAGGTCCAGCACGTCGCCGATGACTTGTTCGCGCTGATCGCCGACGATGCCGTAGCTGGCGGCAAAGAAGGAGAGGTACTCGCGCACGACCATGTCGTCGTAGCTGCCGAAGTAGTCGGGCACGTAGCCGATGACCGAGCGGCACCTGGCGGGCGTTGACCGGGCCGACGCTGAGCCCGTCGATGCGGGCTTCGCCCCAGGAGGGCTTGAGCAGGGTGGCGAGGATTTTGATGGTGGTGGTTTTGCCCGCACCGTTGGGGCCGATGAACCCGAAGCATTGCCCCGCCTCGATAGAGAGGTTGAGGTTGGAGAGGGCCACGAGGTCGCCGTAGGTTTTCGTGAGGTTTTGGGTCTGGATCATGGCAGCGGGAAACCGGAGGGGCGGGCGGGGCGGGCGGGGGGGGGAGATGGCGGGAGACGCGGCGCTGAGTAGTTGCAGGGGTGCTGTTGGGCAGCACGAGGGCAACTAGAAGTCATAAATCCAGCGAACAAACGTCCAGCCTTGGCTGGGCGGGGTCTGGCCGTCAACGCTCAGGGGGATCGGCAGCGGGCTGTCTTTGAGGTGGCCAAGAATGATGAGGCGGCGGCCGCGGAGCAGCGGGGTCATGTCCAGACGGCTGCCCAGCGTGCGACGCAGCAGCCGGGCGTTCTGCAGCACCCGTGCGTCGGGATCGTTTTTCAGGTCCGCCATCGGCACGGCATCGAAGAAGCTGAGCAGCTCCAACTGCCGGACGATCATGCTTTCGTCAAAGCGACGGGCCGGCGTGGCCAGGGGCGTGGTGGACTCGTCGAGGCGTCGGCCCAGCAGGCCTTCGTTGCGTTTCCAGTCGCGCTGGTCTTCGACGCGGGACCAGGTGCGGAACGGCGGGGTGAGCGACAACGGTTCGTCAGGCCGACCGGTCAGGGTCAGCGGCACGCCCGGGGCCCATTCGTTGCGCCCGTCCGGGTTGACGTGCCGCCAGACCTGGGGTCGAAGCGGTCGGCGGCGGCCGCGGTCGTCGACCTGCTCGCCGCGGCAGAAGATGACCTGCACATTGGTCATCGTGCCGGCCATCGTGTGCACGACCGCGCCGGTGGGCCAGCCGTCGTCGTCGAGCCGGATCGGCGTGGTCGCCCGCAGGGTGTAAGGCTCGCTCAGCCCGGGCTGCGGATCCGCGACCGTGCCCAGATAGTCGATCATCAGCCGCTTGCTGGTCGAGCGGACGGGCATCGCGACGGCATCGGGTGCATCGGCCGCCAGGACGTAAGGCTGGGCGTCGAGGAAACTCGGCCCGTCGTGCTCGGCATTAAACCCCGGCGCGGAGATGAGATTACCTTGCGCACGGCGACCGGAATCTTCGGCCGCCGTCTCTCGTGCAGCATCATCCAGGCTCTCGCCCGCCCCCACCCGCAGCTCGGCGGTCCCGAAGCGGGGCACCATCAGCGAGGCGTAAGCCCGGCCGCGGACGGCCTGCGCGTTGCCGTCGAAATCTAAAACGGTGACGTGCCGTATCCCCGTCTGACCCGGGCGAAGTACGCGCCGCTCCGCCCCAGGCGATCACGGTAAAGCACAGCACCACGCCGACGAACACCACCCAGGTCCAGCGTTCTCGCCCGCTGCACTTCAGCCACGGCTGAATCAGCCAACCCGCGATCAGCCAGTACAGACCGAACAAGCCCAGCGCCCCCAAAAGCAGCGTGGCCACTGTCCCGGTCATCGAAATCTGCCGCGGGGATGAACGTGCCCAAATCGATGAACTGGCTCTGCTGCGCGATCATCGCCGCGGTGGTCAACCGGTGGTCGTTCCGCTCGGCCTTGACCTTGCTGCCGGTCAGCGCCGGCCAGTTCCAGCCGAATACATGATGCCAGACCCGCTGATCGCCGACCATCGCGCTGTGGCGCTTGACCACCCCCGCGGTGAGGTCCAGGCCGATGAGAGTCACCGCCCCGAAGCCGTACCGCCCCGCCACCACGACCGCCCGCCCCGCGGAGTCGCGGAGCAACACCGTCGCCCGCGGATCATCTTGATCGACCTCGAAAGTTGTGACCGTCATCGTCCGGTCGCCCGCGGGGCTGCCTGCCGCCGAATCATCGCCGGGTTGCATCTGCAGCATGCCGCCCATGCCCTCGATCTTCCACCAGTCGGCGGTGTCGATCGGCCGCAGCTGCCGGTCGCTCACCGGCAGCATGTCTGCCACCGACGACTGGGTCCAGGTCTGCCCCACCTCCGGCAGGACCACCACCAAATGACCCCCCCGGTAAACCCAGCCCCGCAACGCCGAGAGCGCCGCGTCGGGCAGCGCAGCGGGTCGGCGGGATTTTCACCCAGGTCCTGAGTCCAGATCAGTGCGTGCAGGGCTTGGAGGCCGTGCCAGCGGTCCGGCAGCCGCGTCAGCGAGAGTCCGCGCACCAGCTTGATGGGTTCGTGCGACGTCGCGTGCTGGGCGATGTCGTTGAGCCCCAGGTCCGCGGCGCTGGTCACCGCAATCAGCGTTTCACTCTGTCGTAGCAACTGCTGGGCGTTGGGCTGAATCCTCACCTCCGCCAGCTGCTGGCCGTTGGCGGTGTCGATCGCCCGGAGGGTCCACCGCGTGTCGTCGCGGGTGGTCATCGGGATCGGGGCGTACAACCAGACCGGCTGTCCGTCGCGCTGCCGGGTGAGCGTAGCCCGACGCTGGGCCAACACCCGGTCGCCGTCTTCGTCCGCCAGCTCCCAACTCAGAAGCACCTCGCGATCGTCGGCCGCGCGGTTGTCGATGCTCAATCGAATCGGCGACCAGTGCCCGGGCCGCATGTACCCGTCCAGGCCGGCAAACCCTTGTTCGACATCCAATCGCAGGCTGGATTCCTGGGTTTGCGCCGCCGCGTGCACCCCGCCCGAGAGAGCGATGGCGCCAAGGATCAACCATCCCGCGATGCTGATCCATCCAAAACTTCGCACGCTCGACCGCATCGCTTCAGTGTAGCGTCGCCGCCGATAATCCGGCTGATGCCCACTGGCTGATCCCGCGCGCCGCCGACCGATCACACTTCAATGACCCACGCGGACCTTTCCACCCTGCTGGTGCTCGGCACCCTCGCGTTCATCCTCGTCACGCTGGTGCTTTACACCCTCGCACACCAGCTCCACGCCGAAATCGGCCGACACGACCTGATCCGCGAGGCCCGCATGCAGCGGCAGGCCTATCTCCACAGCCTGGCCGCGCGCCGCCGCGGGGCCAACGCCGACTACGGCTCGGTCGATATTGAAGCCGATAAATTCGACGTCGATGTCATTGAAGAGCCTTCGCCCTTAAGTCTCTCGGCCGACGCCGCCGAAGCCACGTCCGCGCCCCGCTTGGCAGCGTGATGCGTTCGCGCGACGCTCTGCTCCTTAGGCGGCCGCCCATCAAGCCAGCGTCGCAGCTTTCCCAAACCTTACAAAACCCCGAGCTTGACGTACTTCCCCCAAGTGTCCACACTAAGCCCACTTGTTCGCAAGGAGGTGAACACATGGTAGATACAACCGACGGCTCGGTTCTCCCCACGCTTTCCGGCGCTCCCGCAAATCCCGACCCCCCCCCCACACGTCCACGGCGGGCCACCCGGCGCAATCCCCCTCCGCCGGAAGGTGCGTTGAAATCGTCCCTCCCTACCTCCGCTCCCCCGGCCTCGCCCCGGTCCCACGCGGTGACGGATGCGGCGACCTCGGCCCCCGCGGCAGGACCCCGCCCCAGTGTGCTGGGCACCATCGGGCCGGGCACCTCGACCGCCGCCCGTCCGCCCCGCACGCCGACCCATCTCAGCCGTGAGCAGATCCTCGACGCCACCGCCGCCTGCCTCCATGATCTGGGCTACGACGGCACGACCATCCGCCGCATCGCCAAGCAGCTCGATTGCGCCGTCGGCTCTATCTACCGGTACTTCGATGACAAGCGTGCCCTGCTGGCCGCCGTGGTCCAGCGTCGCTTCGATCCGGTGTTGCAACGCATCGAACGGGGAGCCCCCGTCGATGCGGTCGCGAATTTTTACGCCCAGATTGCCGTCGAACAGCCCGAGCTCTACCGCTTGATGTTCTGGCTTTCTTGCCTGGGTCACACGACCCAGGCCAACACCCTGCCCCTGGTGATACAGAAAGTCATCGACGGGTGGGCCAAACAGCTTGACGACCGCCCGGCCGCCGAAGCTTATTGGAACCAGCTTCACGGCGAGATCATGCAGGGCCGCCGCGACGAACGGTTGACTCCCCCCTCACCCCCCTCACCCCCCCCCCCTCCCTCCCCTTCGCCGCCCCGCTTGCCCTCTCACTCACCTTCCGCATGACCGCGCCGCCCCGGTGGATCACCCTCCGCTGCCCGGCCAAGCTCAACCTTTCGCTGGCGATTGATCCGCCGGTCCCCACCCCCCGCGGGCCGATGCATCCCCTCGCGAGTTGGATGGCCACGCTCACGTTCAGCGACCGGCTGGAGTTGCGTCGATTCGATGAGCCGACCTCGCCCCCCGCTACCCTCCCTCCCTTATCGACGAGTGTATCGACCGAGGCGGAAACAACCGACGGCCTTGGACCGTCGTTGCGGCTGCAGCGTGTGTTGGCTCACGATGCGCCCCGGCCCTTCGTGATCGATTGGCCGGCGGAACGGGACCTGGCCTGCCGGGCCCACGCTCTGGTCGAGAGCCACGTCGGCCGGCGTCTGCCGGTGGAGGCCCGGCTCGAAAAGCGTATTCCTCCCGGCGCGGGCCTCGGCGGAGGTTCTGCCAACGCGGCGGCCATGATCTGTGGTCTCAGTCAGCTTTTTGATCTAGAACTCGATGCCGCCGCCCAGATTGGGCTCGCCCAGATGCTGGGCAGCGACGTGGTGTTTGCGCTGCGAACGCTTCCGGGTGCGGACCGTTCCGACGAGGCTTTGTTCTCGGCGGCTTGGGTGACCGGCTTCGGCCAAGACCTCCAGCCGTTGTCATCGCCCGGCGACCGGCCCGTGGTTCTCATACTGCCCAATTTCGGATGTCCCACGGCCCAGGTCTACCGCCGCTTCGATGAGTTGCTGCCTCGAGTCGACGACGACCCTGTCCCGATCGACCGTCTTCACCAGGCCGCTCAAAGGGGCAACCTTCGTCCTGCCGATTTAGTGAATCAGCTCGAGCCGGCCGCGTGTGGGGTCCAGCCGCGGCTGGCCGATCTGCTCCGGCAATTACGTCAGACCACCACTTTGCCGGTCCATCTCACCGGTTCCGGGGCCGCGTGTTTTGTGTTGCTTCCCACCCCGGCCGAGGCGCAAGGTCTGGCGGATCAGCTTCGATATGCTGTGGATGGCGCGGTGCTCATCACCACCTTCCGCTAACCCCCCGGGCTTCTTCGTTCCCCTCGTTTCCCCTATCCCCTCACGACCAAAATCTCAGCGTCCCAGTGCGTCGCGCAGCTTCTGCAACTGCTCGGGCGACAGCGGATCGGCGGCGTCCAAGTACGATTGCTCACGTAACGACCAGACCCGCTCGTGCAGCGCCTCGGCCCGCTCCCGGTCCGCCCCGTCAGGCGAGGTCGCGAGCAACTCCGCCCAGACAAATGCGTCGGCCACGTTGTACGGGGACCGGCGGGCCAACTCCGCAAAAGCGTCGTCGGCTTTTTCGAATGCCTCGCGATCCCCGCTCAGGCGGGCCCAGCTTTCCCATAGCCCCGCCCGCAGTCGCGCCCCGCTGGCGGTTGGTCCCGATTCCTGTTCCGCCTGGTCGATCCAACTCGCCGCCTGTTCGACACGATGCCGGGCGGCCGCGCCGGCCCCGCATCGACCATGGGGGACATCGGCTCAAGCGCGTGCAGCCGAACCCGCCACCGCAGCGACCGGGCGTCAAACCCCGCGGCGTGTTGCGCGACCGTCAACTTTTCGAGAGCCCGATCGGTGCGGCCTTGTTGAAGGGCGGAAGCGGCTTCCGCCAAGGCGTTTTCGTGGCTTAGCGTACCGGCCGTGACGAGGGTCATGACACCCAACGCTGCCGCCACGCCTCCGGTCGCCAGCCATGACCGCCGGGCGGTCGATCGGGCGGTGGATGCGTCGATCGACCCGTCCGCCTCCGTGCGGGGTTCGGGCGGGGGAGGGGCGACCGAGGGTCCGGCTCCCATCCCGCCGGCCAGACCGAGCAGGACCCAGAGCAGGGCGACCGGGCCGGGTTGGAAGAAACTCATCTCCACTTGGTTGTGGACCATCACGAACGCCGCCGCCGCGAACAGCCCCCACCGTTGGCCGGCGTCCGATACCCGGCCCGGGGTCGCCAAAACTCCCGCGACCGCGATGAAACCGCCGGCGGCCATCAGCCACAGCAACGCCGTGTCGAGGTACAAGCCCGACCGCAGCACCAGCAGGCAGATCCCGAAAATCACCCCGCCCGCCGCCGCCGCGATTTTCACGTTTTTGCGAAGTTCATTTTGGCGATAGTCCGCGGCGAGATCGCGGTCAGGCTGGCAAGCGTCAAACCTCGCCGAGCCCGCCGCCCGGCCCGCCGCTCCTAACCAGCCCAGCAGCAACAGCGACCACGCGATGCCGCCTACCCCCAGCATGCTGACAAAATCAATGAGTACGTTGTGACTGCTCGTCACCGACTCGGGATTCAGCGGATCCTTGGTGACGAGGTAGTGCTCGGCAAACCCGCGGGGTCCGACGCCCAAGACCGGGTGTTGGGCCCACATCCTGGCCGCCGCGGACCAGTATTGGGCGCGGAACAACAGGCTCCGCTCGCCCTGCACCTCCACCTGCGGCACGAATTCCGCGGGGGCCGACGGCGGGCCCATGGCCCCCCGCCCCACCGTCACCACAATGGCCATCACCACCAATCCCAACGCCGCCACCGAAACACCCCACCCCCCCCTTCTTTTCCCCCCCATACCCCTCTTGGTTGCCCCCTCACCTTTTCCCCCCTTTTTTCCTCCACCGCTCGCTAGCCCACGCAACCACCAGCAACCCCCCCACCAACCCTCCCGCCACCACCGCCCCCTTCGACCCGGTCATCGCCACCGTCACCCAACCGCCCAATCCGCATCCTCCCGCGACCCCCATCCCCACGGCCGCCCGCTTCCGCCGGTAGGCGATCTGCGTGGTGGGTCCGTTTTTTTCACTCGGCTCACTCCCCGATACAAACCACCCCGCCGCCGCGACGCAGCCCAAAATACCCACCGCCCCCGCCACCGACGCCAACACGTTCGCCAGACCAAAGGCCCCGGTCGCGTCGGCAAAGCGTAACCGGCGCTCGTACAGCACCGCCTGCATCGAGCCGGTCTGCATGCCTTGGGCATTCAGTAACGCTTCCCGATGGGTTTCAAAGAACGCGACGCTCATGGGGTGTTCGATCAGCACGTAGTAGACCGCTTCCAGAAAGAGCGGGACGGCCGTGGCCACGCCCAGCGCGACGGCCCACCGCCGGGCCGGTTCGTATCGACCCAGCGACCACGCCGCTAGTCCCGCCAGCGCACCGCTGATCCACGCCCCCGCCTGTTGCCAATCCTCCCACTTCGCGTCGGCGTCGAAGAGGTGCCAGGCCGTTGCCGCCATCCCCGCCGCGGCCAGGCTCCCGACCACCACGCCCGGGGGCCACCGCATCGTCCCCCGCCGATTTTTCCTTTGCCGCGAGTTGATTCCGCCCCGCCAACTCGTTCCGATCACGATCCCCCCCGCCACCACCGACAAGACCCACTGCCACCCCACCAAGGCCGCCGGCCCCATCGCCAACAACGCCCCCCCCCCTCCAACCCCCCCTCCAACCCCCCCTCCAACCCCCCCTCCAACCCCCCCCTTCCCCCCCTCTCCAAGCACACCGACTTTACCGGTAGACGCCACGCTGCCGCCCTGCATTGCGAGCATGGAGAGCCGGGGGTCGCTATCGAAATAGGCCGACGTGATCACCGGCGTCACGCACGGCACCAACGCCAACGAGACCAGCGACACCGTCATCGCCGTGACCCATCCCGCCCACCGTCGCTCTGCCGCATCGACTCGCATCATTCGTCCAGTCTAAAGTTTTTCGTTATGCCGAGGTCGATAGGGACCACCACGATACCCGTGCGAAAAATGCCTGCAGGTCGGGCGCGATCAAACCTAAGTAAACCCCGAAAACGTGCCGGGCTGTCGATAAAAAAATCCCCCGCACGCCAGGGGCGTCCGGAGGACTGGAGGAGATAGCGGGTGAGTTTCTCCGCCTCTAGTGGCGCTCCGCGATCAGGAGCAGCCCATCGAGGCGCCGCAGTTCAGGCATCTGTAGCAGGTGCCGTTGCGAACGGTGATGGTGCCGCAGGTATCGCAGGCCGGCGCGTCGGCCTGCATCGAGCTCATCGCTTCGGTCAGCGTAGAACTTGTTCGATCACCGCCCAGGTCTCCCGGTTCGGCGGAAGACGAGGTGGGCGACGTGGGGGAGGCGACGGATGATTTCTCGTTCGAGGACTTGCCGGAGGCAAAGCCCCAAGCGTTCCCCGAAGTATCGGCCGCGTCGGACGTGTCGGACGTGTCGGTCATGGAAGCGGAACGACCCTTGGCCTGCGCCTCGAAGTCGGTCATTTTGACGCGGTCCGAAGCGGGGCGGGAGGCAGCTGTTTCGGAATCGCCCACGACCGCGGCCGACATGTCCACCGGGATCGAAGCGGCGGGGGCCTGGGCCTGGGTCGGCGTCGGCGGGGTCGAACGCTGCGGCGCGTTGGCTTCGCGGTAGCCGGGGACAAACTCCATGCCCATCCACCGGAAGATGTAATCCACCAGTGATTTTGCAAAAGGAATGTCGCGGTTGTGGGTCATGCCCGCGGGCTCGAAACGTTGGTGGCTGAACTTGGTCACCAGCGACGCGGTCGGCACACCGTACTGCAGGGCGACGGAGATCGCGGTGCCCAGTGAGTCCATCAGCCCCCCGATGGTCGAGCCTTCCTTGGCCATGGTGATGAACAGTTCGCCGGGCTGGCCGTCGTCGTAGAGACCGACGGTGAGATACCCCTCGTGACCCGCGACGTTGAACTTGTGAGTCTTGCTGGTGCGCGTGTCGGGCAGGCGTCGCCGCATCGGACGTTCGACCACGCGCTCGACGATGCGTTCGATGGTTCGCGGCTCGCCGGAATTTGCCGCCGCGACCACGTCTTGGGTCACTTCCTCGATCGCGGCCTCGATGCCATCTACATCTTGATCTTCATCATCAACTTCGTCGGTTGCTTTGTTGTTAAGCGGCTGACTGAGTTTGCACCCGTCGCGATAAAGGGCGTTGGCTTTCAGGGCAAGTTCCCACGACATCTCGGTACGAATCCTGAATGTCTTCGATGGTCGCGTCGTTAGGCAGGTTGATCGTCTTGGAGATCGCGCCACTGATGAAGGGCTGGGCGGCGGCCATCATGCGGATGTGGCCGTGGGCATGGATGAACCGCTCGCCGGTCGGGCCGCAGGTGTTGGCACAGTCGAACACCGGCAGGTGCTCGTCTTGGAGATGCGGGGCTCCCTCGACGGTCTGCGTACCGCAGATCACCGCGTTGAGTTGCGTGATCTGTTGGGCGGTGAGGCCCAGCGCCTTGAGCAGATTAAAGCTCGGGGTGGTCGCTTCCTTGGCTAGGCCGATACGCTCCATGCAATCCTCGCCCAGGGTCCAGGCGTTGAACGCGAAGCTGATCTCGAAAATCGTGGGCAGCGCGTCGGTGATCTTGGCCAGGTCGTCACTGGCGAATCCCTTGTCCAGCAGCCAGCCGGCGAAGGTTTGGCCTTCGATGCCGCCGGGCAGCGGCACGTCCAGCGAGAGCGTGCCCATCACGTGGGTCAGGATGTCGCGGACCTGCTGGCCGTTCGTAGCCCAGGCTTTCGAGGGCCGGACGCAGCGACTGGTTGGCGATCTTGAAGTAGCCGCCGCCCGCCAGTTTCTTGAATTTCACCAGGGCGAAGTCGGGCTCGACGCCGGTGGTGTCGCAGTCCATCAGCAGGCCGATCGTGCCGGTGGGCGCGATGACGGTGGCCTGGGCGTTGCGGTAGCCGTGCTTCTCACCGAGCTTCAGCGCCTTATCCCAGCAGCCGCGGGCCGAGGCGAGCAGGGCGTCGCTGTTGGCGATCGTGCCGTAGCTTGCTCCGGTCTCGTCGGTCAGCTTGTCGGCATCGATCGGCACGGGGTTGATCTCCAGCCCTTCGTAAACCGAGGCCCTGGCGTCGCCCGTGGAGGAGGGCGTGGGACGCCGTAGGCGGCCCGGCGGTGATTGCGGATCACTCGGAGCATGTTGTCACCCGCCTTTTGGTTCTTCTTGTAACCCGGGAACGCCCCCAGTTCGCTTGGCCATCTTCGCACTGGTCGCGTAGCTCTGGCCGGTCAGCGTCGCGGTGAGACAGCCGCAGATCGCCCGGCCACGCTCGCTGTCGTACGGAATCCCCGCCTGCATCAACATCGCGCCCGAGGTTGGCATAGCCCAGCCCCAGCGTGCGGAACTTGTAGCTCAGCTCGGCGATTTCTCTCGATGGGAACTGCGCCATCAGCACGCTGATTTCCAGCACGATCGTCCACAGCGACACGCCGTGCTCAAACCGCTCGATATCAAAGTGACGCGCTTTCGCATCGTAGAACGTCAACAGGTTCAGCGACGCGAGGTTGCACGCGGTGTTGTCCAGGAACATGTATTCGCTGCACGGATTGCTCGCGTTGATCCGGCCCCGCTTCGGGGCAGGTGTGCCACTCGTTGATCGTCGAGTCGTACTGCACGCCCGGGTCGGCACAGCGCCACGCGGCGTAGCCGATCTGGTCCCACAACTCCTGGGCGTTGACGGTCTTGGCCAACTGGCCGTCGGTCCGACGGACCAGGCCCCAATCGCTGCTTTCGCGGACCGCGCGGAAGAAGTCATTGGGGATGCGGACCGAGTTGTTGGAGTTCTGCCCCGAGACGGTGGCGTAGGCCTCGCCGTTGAAATCGTAGTCCAGCACGAGGCCCAGTTCCTTGGCGGTCGTTTTCATGTCGTCGCCCAGGTGCTTCATGCCTTCGACCAGTGCCGCGACTTTGATTTCTTCGCGGACTTTCCACGACACGAACTGCTCGATGTCGGGGTGGTCCAGGTCGAGGCAGCACATCTTCGCCGCCCGGCGGGTGGTGCCGCCGGACTTGATCGCCCCGGCCGCGCGGTCGCCGATCTTGAGGAAACTCATCAGCCCCGACGACTTGCCGCCGCCCGAGAGCGATTCGTTTTCGCCGCGAATGCTGGAGAAGTTGGTCCCGGTGCCGCTGCCGTACTTAAACAGCCGGGCTTCGCGGGTCCACAGGTCCATGATGCCCGCCTCGCCGACCAGGTCATCTTCGACGCTCTGGATAAAGCAGGCGTGGGGCTGGGGGTGGGTGTAGGCGTCTTCGGATTGCTGGACCTTGCCGGATCTGGGGATCGACGTAGTGGTGGCCCTGCGCGGGGCCGTTGATGCCGTAGGCCCACTGCAGGCCGGTGTTGAACCACTGCGGGCTGTTGGGGGCGCACTGCTGGTGCAGCATCATGTGGCAGAGCTCGTCGTAAAACGCCTGGGCGTCGTCGGCCGAGTCGAAGTAGCCGTGCGTCTCGCCCCAGTGCCGCCAGCACCCCGCGAGGCGGTGGATGACCTGCCGGGCCGACTTCTCGGGGCCGAAGGTGACTTCTTCAGCATCTTTATCCTCGGCCTTGGCCGCTCGACCCCTTGGCCCCGCCGGACTTCAGCCCGTTGGGCCCGCCGTCACTGGGCACGCCCGCCTTGCGGAAATACTTGCTGACCATGATGTCCGACGCCAGCTGCGACCACGCCTTGGGCAACTCCGCGTCGTTCATCTCAAACACGACGCTGCCGTCCATGTTCGCGATCCGCGTCGAACGGGTGGTCCACTCGACGGTGCTGAAAACATCCTTGCCGGCTTCGGTAAATTTCCGTTTGATCTGCATGGGTTCTTTTCCTATACGAATGTATAAATTTCAAAAATGAATCGTTTGGCCGCGGGTCGTCCTTGCCCGGGGCGGGTATAGCGGTAGCGTTAAGTAGTTAAGGTGTATTCGATTAGCGACCAGGAACCGCAAGAAAATACATGCGGTTGGCCAGCGCCCGGGAATTTTCACGCACGAGCACCGCTTCGCCATCGACGGTGACCCGCGTGATCATGTTTGGCTGGACCTTCGAAGCGTTGAGCTCGACACGCTGGCCTTGATTAACGTTGAAAGTAGCCAGCAGATCGTTATAGGCAAAGTAGTACACCGTGCCCCTTTCCGTAACTTCGAAAACCAGTGGGGATACAGCATCATGATTAAACGCGACTAAAGCTGCACCCTCGGGAAGAATCTCGTCTTCGATCGGGTCAATTAAAGTTGTGGTTTGATGGGCACATCCACCGATGACCGCATTGACCACGGCCGCAAAGATCAACATCGGAATGGTGCTTTTGCTATGCATTGCAGCTTCCTTTTAATCTTGATCTGTGAATTCGGTCAGCGCCTTGGCCGTGGCGGCGACGAACCAGTGAGAGCGTGGGGTGGCGAGGCTGAGGTAGTCGTGGGTGGCGAGGGCGCGGAGGTCGCTGCGTTGGATATTTTCGCTGATGACTTCTTCCTCGCTGGCTTGGTCGCCGACGCGGAGTTTGCCGCGTAGGCCCTGGCTGGGGGAATACACCATGCGGGGGTCGAATCGGCCGGACATCTGGGCTTGGCAGATTTCGTTGAGGTGTTGGGCGAGTTCGGTTTCCAGGGATTCAAAAGCCATGGTGGGGTTCGCGGGGTGTGATCGGGAAGAAAGCCAAGCCGCAAGCGGCCCTAAGTGAGGGGGGGACAAAGCGGCCGGCGGGCGGGAAGCCGCGTCGGCCACTGGAGGGGGGCAGTCAGGCGTCAGGCGGTCTGGTCATCGACGACGTGGTCGGCGAGGTTTTTCTTGACCGATTCGACGGACGCGAGGCAGGAGCGTTTTTCCTTGAAACCTTCGCCGCCGTTGGCAATGGGTTCACCGTTGGACGCCTTGAGGCGCCAGCGGTACTCGCCTTTGCCGTCCTGATAAATTTCGAGTTTTCCAGCCATGGGATTCTCCTATCTTGAAGTGAATAAGGAAGCTGTTACTTACCATTCTTATTTGGCCGCTGTGTTAGCGCACTAGCTGCAGCTGCCTTAGAGTCTTTCCCCGTATTTTTATCGGAAAGAGTTTTGCTGGCTGCTTTACCAGCCGAATTGCTAGTTTTTTTGTTGTTACCCGTCTGAGACAATGTGCTACCAGCAGCGCTATTGGATGTCTTGTTTGTTCTTCCGTCGCGAAGAACTTTACTAGCACTAGTCGAGGCTTTTTTCCCTGTACGTTCTGACAGGTTAAAGCTCCTTTTATGAGAAAATGATTCACTATAACGCTCTATACCGTCCACTTTGGGTAAAACGAGTCCCGCCTGGTCCTGATACTTGCCGGCCTTGTCCGCGTAGCTCTGGCCGCAGACGCGGTCGGCCTTGAGGAAGATCATCTGGGCGATGCCTTCGTTGGCGTAGATCTTGGCGGGCAGCGGGGTGGTGTTGCTGATTTCGATGGTGACCTTGCCCCGCCACTCGGGTTCGAGGGGGGTGACGTTGACGATGATGCCGCAGCGGGCGTAGGTCGATTTGCCCACGCAGATCACCAGCACGTCCCGCGGGATGTCGAAGGTTTCGACGGTCTCGCAGAGGGCGAAGCTGTTGGGCGGCACGATTACATGGTCCCGGCCGGTATCCTTGGTATCGACGGTGACGAAGTTGCGATCGTCGAAATGCTTGGGATCGACGATCGATTGGCCGCCGTCGGTCGGGGCGTTGGTGAAGATTTTGAAGAGGCTGCCGACGCGGACGTCGTAGCCGTAGGAAGAGACGCCGTAGGAGATCTTGCCGGGTCGTTTGACCGCGTCCTCGAAAGGCTCGATGTTCACCAATTCACGGATCTGGGTGTCGCAAAGAACGGGCATGGTCGAGGCTTTCGTGGGGCTGATGGGAAAAAAGGTCAGGGAATGCGGTGGGACGTGGGGAGAGGGGCAACAAAAACGATGGGCGGGTGCAGTGGCCACGGGACAGCCGATCCCAACCCGTAAGGTTGTTTCAGGGTCGGAAATTCACTGTCCGAGGCGGGGGTGGGGAATCCTGATCGAGTGCGGTCTGACAAGCGTGAGCGGAACAACCGGGTACCATCTGCCTTCAGGACCCACGGAGGAGATCTGCCACTTAGGGCTAGTCCCACGCTGCGGGCCGTGTCTCACTGTACCTACTATATCTTGGGTTCTCAACCCGGTTCATTACTAAATATGGGGTTAATTTAGGCGAATTTGCTTTAAGCTAATCGTATGCAGAGGCTTGCGCGATTGACATTAATTTTACAAGTACGGGTAAAGTTTGGTAATTGAAGGGCATCCGTCACCTATTCGACACCCGCGGACAGTTTTTCCACCGGGCGTCCGGCAAAGCTAAACGAAAAACCCGCGATAAGCTTGCGTCGTCAGCACCCGTCACCACAAGATATAGGGTCAGGCTTCGGGAATTCGGGATTTCGGGTCGCCCGGATTACAAATCGCCGAAAGTGTCCGCCAGCCGTTCGAGCACCCGGCCGAGGGGCTGATCGACTTTGGCCCCCGCGGCCCGGGCGTGGCCGCCGCCGCCGAACCGGCCGGCGAGGTCGGCGACGTTCACCGCGGAGTCGTCGGCCGCGTGTTTGGAACGGAAACTCAACCGGGTGAGCGGCACCACTCGGCCGTCTTCCTGAATGTCGGCCTCGGTGGCCAACACGATGACCTGGATCTTGCCGACCATCTGCGGGATGTCGATGAGCCGCTCGGATTCTTCGGGCCGGGCGCCGGTCTCCGCGAAATCACGCTGCCGCAGCGATAACACCGCGATTCGGCCGTCGGCGTGGTAAGTCAGGCTTTGCAACGCCCGGCTGATGCAGCGCCAGCTTTTCGGGCCGCTCGCACTGTTCGAGCTTTTGGTACAGCGTGGCATGGTCCACACCCCGTCCGATGAGGTCGGCCGCTAGGCGGTGGGTCTGCGGCCGCACGTTGGAAAAGCGGAACCAGCCGGTGTCCGACGCGATGCCCACGAACAACGCATCGTCGATCACCCGCCGCAGCTCCGCGGCGGCCGAGGCATCCGCCGCGGCAGAGTCGGACGGAGAAAGCTTCGACTCCGACGGCGCGAGCAACAGATCGATGAGTTCCGCGATGATTTCGCAGGCGGCGGCGGCCTGCCCGTCGACGTACCGATGTCCGGCGGACACGTTTCCCGAGAGGTGGTGGTCCAGGATCAAGGTGTCGTCGAGATGAGGCTCGATGGTTTCCCGCAGCGGGCCGATTTGTGACCACGCCCCGGTATCGACGATCACGATTCGGCCGGGATTGAAGGGCAAGCGGTAATCCGCGTCCCACACGTCCGCCAAGTCGGCGCCGGCGAGCTCACCCAATGCGTCGGGCAGCGGGGGCACGAACAAACCGCGAGCGGTCTGGCCGAGCGTGGTCAAGGCGGCCACGAGCGCGATCGTGGAGCCGAAGGCGTCGCCGTCGGGCTTGGCGTGGGTGACCACCAGCGTCGGGCCGGGCGTATCGGTCAGCCAACGGGCGGCCTGCGGGAGGCTGAGGGTGGATTGGGTGTAGTCGGCGTTGTTCAAGGGTCGGCCGGGGCGGGGATGAGGGGGGAGAGAACCGAAAAGCCGCGCCGAGGTTCTGCCGCCCTGCGGACCTGGTCGATGTCGCGGTGGAGTTGATGCCGCAGCGCGTCGAGGTCGGGAAACGGGTGTTGATCGCGTATCCACCGCTCAAAATATAGCGTGATCTCCCGGCCGTAGCCGTCAAAATCGGTATCGAGCAAGTGGGCTTCGACGGTGAGGGCGGTTTGGCCGAACGTGGGCTTGATGCCGATAGAGATCGCCGCGGGGATCGCTGCCGGCGGATCGGTCGTCGATTTTGAACGAGAACCGCCGGGGGTCGGGTCGGGTTTCGGCGGGCCGAGGGTGGCAAACCCGGCGTAGACGCCGTTGGCGGGGATGATGTAAGGGGCCAGGTCCTGAGCGTCGAGGTTGGCGGTGGGGATGCCCAGGGTTCGGCCACGCTGCTCGCCGCGGGCGATCGTCGCGGTCAGGCTAAACCGCCGGCCCAGACAGGTCGCGGCATCGGCGACGCGGCCGTGCCCCACCAGCCACCGCACCAGCGAACTGCTGACGGGGACCGATTGCAAATCGCGGAGGGTGACGCACTGGGGGGAGACCGTGACGACGCGGAAGCCGTGGAGGTGGCCGAGTGTTTCCAGGACCGCCAGGTTTCCGCGGCGATCTTTACCGAAGCGAAAGTCGCCGCCCTCGACCATTGCGATCGGCCGGTAACGCTCCACTAATTGGGCGATAAAGTCTTCGGGTGACTGCGCCAGCATCTCCGGCGTGGGCGTGAGCACCGCGACGTCGTCGGCCCCCCCTGCCGCAGGCCGGCGATCCGTTGGGCCAGCGAAGCCAGCCGCGGCGGCTCGGCCTCGGGCCGTAGCAAACGCACCGGCGGCGGGTCGAACGTCACGCGCGAGGACTCGGGCAGACCCGTGGCGCCGTGCGAGATCGCGGGCCTCCGCCACGATGGCAAGGTGGCCGACGTGCGGCCCGTCGAAGTTGCCGAGCGTGAGGACGTGGGGGACGGGCATCGGTAGAACTACAAAACGGTCAGATAAACGGATGGAACCAGCCGAACCCCTGCGGCCGGCATCCCCTCAACCCGCGGCAGTTCGCGGGATATGAGGGGATGACCTCCCGTCGGCCAGCCCTCGACATCGCGGCGGAGTGGCTGGTCGTCGCCCGTGGGTTTTAGCGGTGACCGATAGCGGCATCAGACGACGGCGGGCTGTTTCGCCCCGGCGTAGCGCATGACCTGCTTCGACGTTTTTCGACGAGCCGATGATGAGCGGGACGCGGTCGTGCACGTCCCGGGGGACGATTTCCATGATGCGGCGATCGCCGGCGGTGGCGGTGCCGCCCGCCTGCTCGGCGACGAAGGCCAGGGGGTTGCACTCGTACATCAGGCGAAGTTTGCCGGTGGGGTCCTTGGTCGTCGGGGGGTACATATAGACGCCGCCGTTGATCAGGATGCGGTGGAAGTCGGCAACCAGCGAGCCGACGTACCGCGAAGAATAGAGCGGGCTGTCCTGCAGTTTGACCCAGTCCAGGTAGCGGCGGTAGCCCTCGGGGAAGGTGTGGCTGTACGCCTCGTTGACCGAGTATTGCGGGGCGTGGTCGGGCATCTTGATGTTTTCGCGGGTCAGCAGGTAGGTGCCGAACTGCGGGTCGAGGGTGAACATGTGCGTGCCCCGGCCGGCGGTGTAGACCAGCACGGTCGAGCTGCCGTAGAGCACATACCCCGCGGCGACCTGTTCGCTGCCGGGCTGGAGGACCGAGCGTTCGATGCCCTTGACGTCCGGCGGGTTTTTGAAAATGGTGAAGATCGTGCCGACCGAAACGTTGACGTCGATGTTCGACGAGCCATCGAGGGGGTCGAACATGACGATGTAGCTGTCGTCGGCATCGACTTCCTGCAGCACGCGGGGCTCGTCGTCTTCTTCCGAAGCGATGACGCCGACGTTGCCGCGGTAGGCGAGGGTGCGCTTCAGCGCGTCGTTGGCCATGATGTCGAGTTTTTTGACCACTTCGCCCTGGACGTTGGTCGTGCCGTGCTCGCCCCAGACGTCGATCAGCCCCGCCCGGCGGATGTAGCTGCCGATCATGCGGGTGGCTAGGGCAACCCCGGACATCAGCCAGGAGAACTGGCCCGACGATCCGGGGTAGTGCTGCTGTTCTTCCTGGATGAACTGGGTGAAAGTGACGAAGTCGCCGTCGCGTTTGATGGCCATGGGGGGGTCTCGGGTCGGGTTGATAAGCGAGTGCGGTCGGGTGAACGGGACGGCGGAGGCCGCGGATAAGGGAGGATTTTAACCCGTCACCTCATGTCAAACTTGGCGGACGCAAATTTTCGTGTAATTTTGACGTGGTCGGGGCCGAATCAGCCGTAGACCACTTCGCGGACGTCGGCGCGGTGGGTTTCAAACCATTGGATGGTGCGTCGCAGGCCGTCGTCGAACGACACCTGGGCCTGCCAGTCCATCAGGCGTTTGGCTTTGGAGGTGTCCAGGCAGCGGCGGGGTTGGCCGTCGGGTTTGGTGGCGTCCCAGAGGATTTCGCCCTCGAATCGGCTCAGCCGGGCGACGAGTTCGACCAGCGTCCTGATGGTGATTTCCTGGCCGGTGCCGAGGTTGATCGGCGTCGGGTCGTCGATCTTTTCGGTCGCGGTGACGATCGCCTCCGCGGCGTCCTCGACAAACAAAAATTCGCGAGAAGCGCTGCCGGTCCCCCAGCAGGTGATCGAGTCGGCCCCGGCCTCGCGGGCATCGACACACTTGCGGATCAGCGCGGGGATCACGTGGCTGGAGTGCAGGTCAAAGTTATCGTGCGGGCCGTAGAGGTTAACCGGCAGAAGCACCGCACTATGCAGGCCGTACTCACGTTTGTACCCGTCAAGCATGACGAAGAGCGACTTTTTTGCCACGCCGTAGGGCGCATTGGTCTCTTCGGGAAAGCCGTTCCAAAGGTCTGCTTCGTTGAACGGGATCGGGGCCAATTTCGGGTAGGCGCAAACGGTGCCGGTTTGGACAAACTTTTCGATCCCCCGCTGTCGGCCGTGCTCGATCAGATGCAGCCCCATGGCAGCGTTGGCAAAAAAGAACCGCCCCGGGTGGTCGCGGTTGGCCCCGATCCCGCCGACCTCGGCCGCCAGGTGGATCACGACCTCCGGCTGCGCCTCATCATAGAGACGGATCACGGCTTCTTCCTGAGTCAGGTCGTAGTCGTTTCGCCGGGGCACGAAGATATTTTCCTCGGCCACGCCGCGCTGCTTCAGCTTCTCCAGAACGAATCGGCCCAGGAAACCCGCCCCGCCGGTCACGACGATTTTTTTCTGCGTCAAATTGAGCATGTAAGGACTCCCTCCCACCGATCATAGGAATGTCGGGGCGAACCTCCACTCGCTTACCCGTTCTTTAAGTGTAGCGACAACTTTACCGCTCATACTTGAAGGAACTGTTAATGTCGCAAACCTTCGATGCCCGCGACCTCGTGGCCGGCATCGACCAGCGTCTTCTCCCGTGCGGCCAGTCCCATGTCGGCATCGATCATCATATCGACTAGTTCTTCGAAGCCGACCCGGGGTTCCCAGCCCAGTTGCTGCTTGGCCTTGGCGGGATCTCCCCAGAGCAGATCGACTTCGGCGGGCCGGTAGTAGCGCGGGTCGATCTCGACGTGGTCGTTGTAATCCAGGTCCACGCGGCCGAAGGCCCGCTCGCAGAATTCACGAACCGTGTGCGTTTCGCCGGTGGCGACCACGTAGTCGTCGGGGGTGTCCTGCTGCAGCATCAGCCACATCTGTTCGACGTAGTCGCCGGCAAAGCCCCAGTCGCGCTTGGCGTCGAGGTTGCCCATAAACAGCTTGTCCTGCAGGCCGTGCTTGATCCGTCCCACCGCACGGGTGATTTTGCGGGTGACAAACGTTTCGCCGCGGCGGGGGCTTTCGTGGTTAAACAGGATGCCGCAGGACGCGTGCATGTCGTAAGATTCGCGGTAGTTGATGGTGATCCAGTGGCCGTACAATTTGGCGACGCCGTAGGGGCTGCGGGGGTGAAACGGGGTGGCTTCGGATTGCGGGGCACTCTCGGGCATGCCCCCGAACATCTCGGAAGTCGAGGCCTGGTAGTACCGGATCTGGTAAGCCGCTTCCTCCTGAAATTGGCGGATGGCTTCGAGCAGGTTGATCGTGCCCACCCCGGTGGCCTCGGCGGTGTAGATCGGCTGATCGAAACTGACGCGGACGTGGGACTGGGCGCCGAGGTTGTAGACCTCGGTGGGCTTGACCAGGCGGATGATTTTGAACAGGCTGTTGGCGTCGGTCAGGTCGCCGTAATGCAGCGACAAGCGCGGGCCGGCGTCGTGGGGATCGGTATAGATATGATCGATGCGGTCGGTATTAAAGGTCGATGCCCGGCGGATGATGCCGTGGACATCGTAGCCCTTGGCCAGCAGAAACTCGGCGAGATACGAGCCGTCCTGGCCGGTGATGCCGGTGATCAGTGCGCGTTTGGTGTTCATCGGCATGGGGTTCTCCGTAGCGATAGCGGGGGATCGAAAACCGCCGAGCCCGGGGCGGAAGGGCTCGCTGTCTGAAACATCACGGCGTGCTTCAGAGGGTTGGGAACGCGTGACCTTCGACGCCGACCCCCGGATAAACCGGGATCATAGCGTCTGGCGGGCCGTCCGCGGGGGGCAGCCGGTTCTATAGTGTGCCGCGCCGTTGACCCTTGACCAACAGGAATTGAAAAGAAAATGAGCGACGACCCCCTGCAACCCGCCGTCGGACAAGCCGCCCCCGCGTTTTCCCTGCGTGATCAGGCCGGGCGTACCCACCGACTCAAAGACTACGCCGAGCAGTGGGTGGTGCTCTACTTCTACCCCAAAGACAGCACGCCGGGCTGCACCAAAGAAGCCTGCGGGTTCCGCGACGCGGCAGCGGACCTCAAACACAACGGCGCGGTGGTGCTGGGCGTCAGCCCGGACGACGAACCATCTCACGCCAAATTTGCCGCCAAACAGGGGCTGAACTTCCCGCTGCTGGCGGACACCGAAAAGTCGGTCTGCGAGGCTTATGACGTTTGGCAGGAAAAATCCATGTACGGCAAAAAGTACCGGGGCGTGGTGCGGACCACGTTCCTGATCGCGCCGGGCGGAAAGGTGGCCTACCGCTGGGACAAGGTCAAGGTGCCCAAACATGTGGACACCGTTTTAGTGACCCTGGCGGAGAAGCTTCAAGGCTGAAACGACCTTGGCTAATTTGGTCAAAAACCTAATCGCGGCTGGGGCGGACGGCCCAGTGCATCTTGTGGGAGAGCATGTTCCAGTAGGTGCGGTTGGGGTTTTGGATGAGCTGAAGGCGGTTGGGGTGGCGGCGGATGCGGATCTGCTGGCCTTCTTTGACCGCGGCGGATTCCTGGCCGTCGATGACCAGCGTGGTGCCGGGGTTGGCGCGGGTCATGGTGACCCAGACGTCGCAGTCGGCGCCGAAGACGATGGGCCGAAACGCGATGGACTGTGGGGCAATGGCGGAAACGACCAGCGCATCGACACCGGGGGAAACGATGGGCCCGCCGACGCTGAGGTTGTAGGCCGTCGAGCCCGAAGCGGTGGCGACGATGATGCCGTCACCGCCGAAGCGTAGGGCCGAGCGCTGCGAGACGTTCGGCTCGATCGCCAGGTCCATCTCGACCATGCGAAACGGCGGGCCGGCGGTGACCACGGCATCATTCATGGCGATAAAACTGGCTTCGGGCGTGACGTCGCTGCCGTCCCACTGCGGGGTGCCCAGAGGCATCACGTCGACGTCCATCATGACGCGGTGGGTCATCCGACAGTTGCCAGCGGCGATGGCGTCCCAGTGCTCCTTGACGTCTTCGATCTCAAACTCGGCGAGGAAGCCGACTTTGCCGAAGTTGATCCCCAGCAGCGGGATGCATCGATCAACGGTGACGCGGGCCTGGGAGAGAAACGTGCCGTCGCCGCCGAGGACGAACATGAGGTCGCAAGGCGGCGGCTCGGTATCGAAGCCGTCGCGGGTCTCCCAGGTGTCCATGACGCCCACGATCTCGGCGCGCTGGCGGAGCCAGGGGCCGAAATCGTCCATGGCCTTGAGGACGGGGTCTTTTTTATGATTCGCCAGGATGAGCACGCGGGGACGAGGTGGCATGGCCGATAGTGTAGGCGGAAGCACGCCCTAAGAAATTGGAAGTGCGAAGTTGGAAACCGGAACTTGAGAACCCTGGAGTTGGTATGCGTGCTTTAGTATTCGATGGTCAAGCGGTGACGGTGGAGGAGCGGCGGGCGGAGCCGATGGCGATGCCGGGGGAGGCGGTCATTCGCCCCACGCGCATGGGCGTCTGCACGACCGACCTCGAAATCTGCCGGGGGTACATGGGTTTCACCGGCGTGCTGGGCCACGAATTTGTGGGGGTGGTCCAGGCGGTGGGCGAAAAGAAAGACAAGGCCTGGATCGGCAAGCGGGTGGTGGGCAGCATCAACTGCGTGCGATCGGTGTGCGATCTCTGCAAGGCGGGGCTGCGGGACCACGCGCGGGACCGGAGCGTGCTGGGCATCAAGGATCGGGACGGCTGCTTCGCGGAATTATTCAGTCTGCCCACGGCCAACTTAATCGAGGTGCCGGGTAACGTGGACGATGACCACGCGGTGTTCTGCGAGCCGTTGGCGGCGGCGTTTCAGATTTTGCGGCAGCTGACGGTGGAGGGTCGGCCTTATATCACGGTGCTGGGCGACGGGCGTTTGGGGCTGCTGGTGGCGCAGGTGATGAACTCGCTCAACGCGACGGTGCGGGTGGTGGGCAAGCACGAAGAAAAGCTGCGGCTGTGCGAAAAATGGGGGATCAAACATCGGCTGCTGGCGGACGTGGGCCTGCGGCAGGATCAGGATATCGTGGTGGACTGCACGGGGTCCAGCAGCGGCCTGGTGACGGCGATGCAGATGGTGCGCCCACGGGGGACGATCGTGATGAAGACCACCGTGGCTCCCCACGGACAGGCCATCGACCTGAGTCCGCTGGTGATCAATGAGATCAAGTTGATCGGCTCGCGGTGCGGGCCGTTTGCCGACGCGTTGGAAGCGCTCAGCGCGCAAACCGTGGACGTGGTGAGTCTGATCGGGCGGCGGATGAAACTCAGTGACGGGGTGGAGGCACTCAAGGCCGCGGCGCGGGGCGGGTCGGGGGTCAAGGTGCTGCTGGAGCCCTGAGGCGGTTAGCGGTGAGGCGGTGACGAAGTGCGGTTGTATTGCTCGGCGAGCAGGCGGAGGGCGGCGGGGTAGGCTTCGCATTCTTGCGCAAAGACGCGGGCGGCGAGGGACTCGGGGGTGTCGTCGGTCAGGACGGGGCAGCTGCGTTGGAGCAGGATCGGGCCGGTGTCGTAGGTGTTGTCGGCGAAATGGACGGTGCAGCCGCTCTGGGTTTCGCCCGCGGCGAGGACGGCGGCGTGGACGTGGTGGCCGTGCATCCCCTTGCCGCCGTAAGCCGGCAGGAGCGAGGGGTGGATGTTGAGCACGCGGCCGGCGTAGTCATCGGGGATGACCAGCAGGCTGAGGAAGCCGGCAAGGCAGACGTGGGTCGCGTCGGCGGCGCGGATCGCGGCAAAGACGTCGGCGGAAAACGCGGCGGGGTCGGGGTAGTCTTTGCGGATGATCGTCCGGGCAGGAAGGTTGCGGGCCCGGGCTTTGGCGATGCCCGTGGCGTGGGCGTTGGAGGCGAGGACCAGCACGATGGTGGCGGGAAGCGAGCCGGCGTCGATGCGGTCGGCGAGATTGAGCATGGTGGTGCCGCCGCCCGAGAGGAGCACGGCGAGTCGCAGCGGCGGCGCGGGGGGCGGCAAGAGGGGGGGCGGCATGCGGGTTACGATAACGGCCGATGGCTCAATGCGTGACACGACTCGCCCCCTCGCCGACCGGTGCCCTGCACCTGGGCAACGTCAAAACGTTCGTGCTGAACTGGCTGCTGGCCCGGCAGCGCGGCTGGCGGGTGGTGATGCGGATAGACGACCTGGACGGGCCGCGGGTCAAGGCGGACGCCTCGACCGCGGCGCTGGAGTTGTTCAGATGGTTGGGACTAGCTTGGGAGGGTGACGTGCTGTACCAGAGCGCCGATCTGCAGGTCTACCGGGTCGCGCTGCGGCGGCTGGCGGACAAAGGGCTAACGTACCGTTGCCCGGCCACGCGAAGCGAGATCCTGGCGTCGGCGTCGGCCCCGCACGAGGACGAACACGAGCAGCGGTATCCGGGGATGTATCGGCCCAGACGGTCGGAGGACGGTACGTGGACCCAACCCGACTATGCGGAAGACGCCGACACCGCGGTGCGGCTGATCGTGCCGGACCGGGAGGTGCCTTACGTGGATGAACTCGCCGGGCGACAAAGCACCAACGTGCAACGGCACGTCGGCGACTTCATCGTGCAGACCAAGGCGGGGCTGCCGTCCTACCAGCTCGCGACGGTGATCGACGACGCCCGGCAAGGGGTAACGGAAGTGGTGCGGGGCGAGGACCTGCTGCGGTCGGTGCCGCGGCAACGGCTGATTTATGAATCGCTTGAGATCGAGGCGCGGCCGCGCTACTACCACCTGCCGCTGGTCTACGGCGTCGACGGGCACCGCCTGGCCAAACGCCACGGCGACACGCGGGCCGCCAGCTATCGCGAAGCGGGAGTCTCGGCCCCGCGGTTGCTGGGATTGATCGGCCACTGGAGCGGGATCTTTCCCGAGCGGCGCAAGGCGCGGCTCGCCGAACTGTTGGAGTGTTTTGACGCCGACCGGCACCTGCCGGGGCAGGCGGTGACGTTTAGCCAGGAGGATCAACAATGGTTGCTGCAGGTGTAAAAGATAGACCAAGCTGGGAAACGTTATTTTACTCCGAGGTGCATGGCGGTTGCTTACACAACGTGCGAAGTGGTGTGGTCTGTCGGGCGGTGGGATTCGTTCTGGCGGTGACTGCGATCGTGATGATCGCGGGTTTGTCGGGTTGCCGGGGGGGGGTGGCCGAGGCGGGGACGCAGGCAGTGGAGATCGGGGGCGAACGCTTTGAGTTGGAGCTGGCGCTGGATGACGACGCGCGGTATCGGGGGTTGTCGGGGCGGGAGTCGATTGCGGAGGACGGGGGGATGCTGTTTATCTTTCCGCGCGAGCGGGAGCGGACGTTTGTGATGCGGGATTGTCTGGTGCCGATCGATATTTTGTTCTTAGGCGGCCGGGGGCAGGTCTTATCGGCTCACGCGATGCAGGTCGAACCGCCGGGGCAGCGGGCGGATCCGAGCACTTTTTATTCCAGCGACGGCCGCAGCGCCGCGGTGATCGAACTCAAAGGCGGGACCATCCGGCGGCTGGGCGTGGAGGTCGGCGATGTCATCGCGTTGCCGCTGATTCAACTCAAGCGGCGGGCGCTTTGAGACGATCTTCAGGGGGATGGGAAGGGAGAGAGAGGGGGGGCAATTGATCCCCGTGAGCATCCGAAAGCTGTCGCGCCATGCCCCACCCCACGTTGCTGTTGATTCTGGACCGGCCCGAGCGGGAAGCCGAAGCGAGGGCGGCCGCCCAGCGAGCGTGGTCGGTCGAACACGCTGCCGCTGAGGGTGATTTACGCGTGACGTCTCTGCAAGTACTCCGGGAGGAAGAGGTTGAGTTGAAGGGGGTAGCCATTGCGTGGCTGTGGTTGAGCGATGCGGCGACCGCGGAAGGCCATGAATTTGACGTGGCGGCGGCGTTGCACGATAGGCGGGTGCCGTTGGCGGTCGCGCGGCCTGCGGGTGTCGAGACGCCGACCGACGGCTCGATGCTGGAGGCGGGGGTGGTGGCGCTGTCCGCCGGGGCGGACCCGGCGGTGGCCTACGCGGTGCTTTCGGCATTGGCAGCCGGGGGGGAAGTGACCCGGACGATGTCCCGTGAGGTGCGGATGCTCCACGCCCAGAGCAGCGGCATGGCGGGGCAATTCGACAAGATCGACGAAGAGCTGCGGATGGCGCTTAAGATCCAGCGCGAGTTTTTACCCAAGGCGCTGCCGGACATCGAGGGGCTGGATTTTGACGTGTTGTGGCGGCCGGCGTCTTATGTCAGCGGCGACATCTACGACGTGCAGCGACTCGACGAGGACCACGTCGGGGTTTTTATCGCCGACGCGGTGGGCCACGGCGTGCCCGCGGCGCTCATGACGATCTATATCAAGCAGGCGATGGTGACCCGGCAGATCACCCCGGGCGTGGGGCCGGGCTACCGCATCGTCCCGCCGGGCGAGGCGATCGCCGGGCTCAACCGCGCGATGATCCAGCAGGACGCGGGGGCCGCCAGCCTCGGCACCGCCGCTTACGGGATCCTCAACACCCAGACCCAGCGCTTCACTGTCGCCCGGGCAGGCCACCCCGCCCCCCTGCTGCTGCGCGGCAACGGCGAAACGCAGTGGCTCGAACCCGACGGCGCAATGCTGGGCATCTTTCCCGATGAAGTCTTCGAAAACCTGACCTTCGACCTCGAAGATGACGACCGCCTGCTGCTCTATTCCGACGGCTTTGAAGTCGCCTTCCCCGGCAAGGGCAGCCAGGGCCGACTCGCCAACGAACATTTTACCGAAGAATTCGAAGGCCTCCGTCACGGCAGCGGCCAAGAGGCGCTGGACTTTCTACAGGGCCGGCTCGATTTGCAAAGCGGCTCGCTCAACCAGCGCGACGATCTGACGGTGGTCTGCACCAGCGTTCGGGCGTTGGCGGATGTGGCGGCCAACCGCAACGCCGCGGACGGCATCGGTATGCGGTCGGTCGCGTAACGACAACCAAACTACCCCGTAGCTGCCGCGGGTCGGGTCTTGATCTGAAGTTTCCTGCAACCCCCCCCCCTCCCGATCGATCCGCCGGCACTGACGACTTCTTACAATGCTGATGTACGAAGCGAAGCCCGCGTCGTTCAGCATCTGCATCGTCACCGAGCTATTGGACTTCGTTTGGCGTTGTGCTGTCCGCCGCAGGTGGTGCACCACCGTCTTGCTCAAGATGTCGGCTTCGAGATTGACCCGGTCGCCGACCGCGGCGGTGCCCAGCGTCGTCGCCTTCAACGTTTCAGGAATTAGCGCAACTTCAAACCTCCCGTCGTCGTGAACCGCGGCCAGGGTGAGGCTCACGCCATCAACCGCGACCGAACCCTTGGGCACCAGATACTCCGCGACCTCCGGCGGAGCCTGCACCGTGATGCGCCACTGCTCGGGGTCATCTCGGACCGCGGTGATCCGGCCCACGCCGTCCACGTGGCCCTGCATGAAGTGGCCGCCCAGGGGTTGCTGCGGGGTGACCGCCGCTTCGAGGTTCACCGCATCGCCGGCCGTCAGGTCGCCGAGCTTGGTCATCTCGAGGGTCTGCGTAATCACATCGAAACCCAGCGTGCTGTCGGTCAGATCCACCGCGGTCAGGCAGACGCCCGAAACGCAGACCGAGTCGCCGTGGGCGAGCGAAGCGCTGAGACCGGCGGCGGAGGGAGAAGGATGGCGGGGGGGGCGTTTCACCACGAGGCGTCGGCCCGCGGGGCTGTTTTCCAGCGAAACGATACGGCTGCGGCTTTGGACGAGTCCGGTGAACATGCCCGAGAGTTTAGGTATGATTCGTCGTTGACGCTGCCCACGCTCGATGAGCGTGGGCTTCTGCGTCTTAACCCCTTGCCGGGGGTGCTCTTCCCCGCCCCGCCCGCCCGTCGTCGGTGATTCCCCGTTTGCCCCCCTTCCTCTTCGCTTTTCCTCTCCTATCCCCCCCACTGCCATGGCCTACCGAACCCACACCTGCGGCGAACTCCGCGAATCTCATGTCGATCAGACCGTCACGCTTTCGGGCTGGGTCAACAACTACCGCGACCACGGCGGAGTCCGTTTCATCGACCTCCGCGACCGCGAAGGCATCACCCAGATCGTGTTTCACCCCGAGGCCGCCGACGCCCACGCGGTCGCCCAGAAGCTGCGCCGCGAAGACGTGATCAAAGTCAGCGGCAAGTGCATCGTCCGGGAAGGCGGCGAAAACCCCAAGCTCGCCACCGGCAAGATGGAAGTCGACGCGACCGATGCCCTGGTCCTCAACGACTCGGCCAACCCGCCCTTCATCCCCGACGAAGCGGACAAGGTCGGCGAAGAAACCCGACTGCGCTACCGCTACGTCGATCTGCGTCGCCCCGCGATGCAGCACATCCTCAAAACCCGCCACCGCGTGACCAAACTCACGCGAGACTATTTCGATGAGCAGGGTTTTTACGAAGTCGAGACGCCGTTCCTCTGCCGCAGCACCCCCGAGGGTGCGCGGGACTTCCTCGTGCCCTCGCGGATGCAGGAAGGCGAGTTTTACGCGCTGCCTCAGAGCCCACAGCTTTTCAAACAAATCCTGATGGTCGGCGGGATCGAAAAATACTTCCAGATCGCGCGTTGCTTCCGCGATGAAGACCCCCGGGCCGACCGGCAGGCGGAATTCACCCAGGTGGATATGGAGATGTCTTTCGTCGATCAGGAAGACGTGATGTCGATCAACGACGGCCTGATGCGTCGGCTGTGGAAAGAAGTGCTCGGGGTGGACATTCCTAGCCCCATCCGGCGGATGACCTACGCCGATGCGATCAACGACTACGGCAGCGACCGCCCGGACCTGCGCTTCGACATGAAGCTCGTCGATGTATCGGACCTCGTGCCGCAGACTGATTTTAAGGTGTTTTCCGGTGCCGTCGACAAGGGCGGGATCGTGAAGGTCATCCGCGTGCCGGGCGGCGCGAAGATGACGCGGAAGGAAACCGATGCCCTCGCGGAATGGGTCAAGCAATTCGGCGCCGGCGGCCTACCGGTCTGCAAGATCGAAGGCGGCACCCTTGCGACGGGGGTAGCCAAATTTCTCACACCCATCGCCGATCAGCTCGTCGAGCGGACCGGGGCCCAGGACGGCGACCTGCTGTGCTTCGGCGTCGATGCCAAAGCGACCACCGTGCACCGCGTGCTGGGCGAACTCCGCGTCAAGCTCGGCCACGACCTGGGGATGATCGACCCGAAGCAGGCCGAGTGGGTCTGGATCGTCGATTTCCCGATGGTCGAGTGGAGCGAAGAAAAGAAACGCTGGGACAGCCTGCACCACCCCTTTACCGCGCCCCACGACGACGACCTGGCCAAGCTCGACTCCGACGGCCGCGACGCGATTGCCAGCATCAAATCCAAAGCCTACGACCTCGTACTCAACGGCAGCGAAATGGGCGGAGGCTCGATCCGTATCCATCGGCCCGACATTCAATCTAAAGTCTTCAAACTCCTGGGCATCGACGAGCAGGAAGCCCAGGAAAAATTCGGCTTCCTGCTGGACGCGCTGAAGTTCGGCGCTCCGCCCCACGGCGGTCTGGCCTTCGGCCTCGATCGCACCGTTATGCAACTCGTCGGCACCTCCAACATCCGCGACGTCATCGCATTTCCCAAAACCCAGAACGGCGCGGACCTGATGACCGACGCCCCGTCATCGGTCGATGAGCTTCAACTCAATGAACTCAACCTCCGCATCCAGTCGGCCCCAAAACCGCCGAAGGTATGAAGTGAGGAGCTTAGGGGTAAAGGGGCTAAGGGGTTAGAGTGTCCAAACCTGTGCCCTCCCGCTTATCGATCAATCATTTAACCCCTCTGCCCCTCAACCCCTTAACCCCTTAACCTCCCCCCCATGTGCGGTATCGCCGGCATCGTGCGCTTCGACGATCGGCCGATCGACGCGGATCGGCTCGGGGCGATGCTCGCGCACCTCAAGCATCGCGGTCCCGACGGGGATGGGATCAGCCATCACGACCGCTGCGCGCTGGTCCACGCCCGCCTGGCGATCATCGACTTGCTGTCGGGCGCCAGCCGATGCACCTCGACGCCGCGACCCCTCATGCCGATCGGCCCAAAGCCAAGAGCTCGGGTCCTCTGCATCTGGTGTTCAACGGCGAGATCTACAATCACGTCGCCCTGCGGGCCAAGCTCGAAAAGCGTGGCCACGTCTTTCAGCACCGACCATTCCGACACCGAGGTGCTGCTGTTTGGCTACCGCCAGTGGGGCGAGAACCTGCCCAAACACCTGCACGGCATGTTCGCCTTCGCGATCTGGGACGCCGAGCAACGGAGCATGTTTATGGCCCGTGATCGGGCGGGCCTCAAGCCATTGTACCTGCGCTCAGCTCCGACGACCGCGAGCTGATGTTCGGCAGCCTCACCGCCACCCTCGTGGCCGGGATGCCCGACCAGGAGCGGACCACCGTGAACCGGGCCGCCCTGCTGCGACTATCTCCGGCTGGGCTACACCTTCGGGGAATCGCTGGTGGAAGGGGTGAACGAACTGCCCGCGGCCCACTTCATGCGGGTCGGAGCACGATGGAGAAATGGAGGTGCAGCGGTACTGGCGGCCGCCGCCGATCTCCAAACACTCCACCGCGCTGGGCGCGGCCGACGCCTTGGACGAGGTGCTGAAAGAAGCGGTGGAAAAGCGGCTTGAGGCAGACGTGCCGCTGGGCTGTTTTCTGTCGGGCGGCATCGACTCTTCGGTGATCTGCGGCGCTATGCGCCAGCGGCAGCTCAAGCGATCGGGCGGGCAGCTGCGACCTTCAGCGTGTCGATGCCCGAAGCGGCCTACGACGAGACGCCCCACGCCCGCGTGGTGGCGGATTACCTCGGGGCTCAGCACACGGTGCTGCGGACCGAGGTCGGCGACGCCATGGCGGACCTCGAACGTCTCATGGCGGTGACGGGCGAACCCACGGCCGACAGTTCGCTCTTGCCCACGCACTGGCTGTGCAAGACCGCCCGCCCGTTCTGCAAGGCCGCGCTCTCCGGCGACGGCGGCGACGAATTGTTCGGCGGCTACGACCGCTACCGCGCAATGCGCTTGCTCGGCAAGACACCGCCAATGGTTGGCCATGCTGCCCCGCGGCGTGTTCAAGGGACACGCCAAGTCCAAGCGTGCCCGCCTGGGCCGATTGATCGAAGCCGCGAAGGCAGGGCACCACCCCGACTACCAGTACCGCTCGATGATCCATCTGTTTACCGACCGCCAGATCGAGCGGCTGGTGCCCGGGCTGCTGGATAACTCGACTGAGCGGATCGGGCAGCGTGGCCTTGCCCAACTGGCCGCCGAGGGGCGACCTGGCCCACGCGGCGATGCGGTGGGACTTCGGAGCATTACCTGCCGTTCGAACTTTTGCGCAAGGTCGATCGCGCGTCGATGGCGGTGGCGTCTGGAAGTTCGCTGCCCGCTGCTGGACACGCAGGTCTGCGACCTGGCGGGCCACCTGCCGACCGAGGTGCTCATGCCCGGCGGCCGGCCCAAGGGGCTGTTACGACAAGTCGCGTCGCGCTATCTTGCCGCCAGACATCGTACGCCGACCCAAGATGGGCTTTGCCGTGCCGATGGCGGACTGGCTGCGGGGGGACCTATGCGACCCGCTGCACGCCGCGCTGCACGATGGCGGTCTCGAGAGTCTGGGCCTAAATATGGATCAGGTCCAGCAACTGTTCGACGAGCATCAGAGCGAACGGATCGACCACGTCCATCGGCTCTTCGGCCTGCTGCAACTTGCTCTGTGGTGTCGATGGCGCGAGCAACGGCCCGTCCCGACCCCCGCGTTAGGACATGATTAACAAGCGTCGACCCTGCCCACCCGCCGACGGGTCGAGCTATGCTGATGCTCGAAACCGCACGGCCGTCCGGCGCCGACGAGTTCATAACGAAAGGTACAGGATGCGTGTTTTCTGGTTGGCGCTCGTGGCGGTAGCGGTGTCGTTCGGAGCGGGATCGACCGCCGAGGCGCAGCTACGCAAGCTGACCGTGGGCAGTTACAACGTCCGCAATTTCCTGGACGTCTTCGACGACCCCTACGCCAACGACGAAGACGTCAAGGTCAAGCCCCGCGACGAGATCCAGCGGCTGGCGGCGGCCATCAAGAAACTCGACGCCGACGTGGTGGTCTTTCAGGAACTCGAAAACGAGCACGTGCTGCAGGCCATGATCGATGAGTTCCTCCCCAACGAAGGCTACCGCTACGTCGCCGCCCAGCGGACCAACTCCGGACGCGGGATCAACCTCGGCGTCATCAGCCGGTTGCCGATCTCCGAACTGCGCAGCTATCGGATGCAGACGTTGACCCACCCCGACGCCCCCGGCCGAGAGTGGCGCTTTGCCCGCGACGTCATGCGGGTCACGCTGGACGCGGGCCTGGATCGGCCGGTCGAAGTCTTCTTCGTCCACCTCAAGAGCAACCGCGACGGTCCGGGCGACGAAAACTCCGCGGCTGTACCGCACCGCCGAGGCGATCCGCGTCAAGCAGATCGTCGCGGCCGAGGTCGCCAAAGACCCCGGTTTTCTGGCGGTCGTGGCGGGCGACTTCAATTCCAATTACGAAACCCGCCCCGATCAGCCCCGGCCCTGGCCCGCGATGGCGCACCTGCTGGCCTCCGATCGGCCCGGCTCCCCGCCCCTGCTGACCGACCTCCACGCCGAGCTCACCGACGCCCAGCGCGTCACCATCCCCGGCGACGGCCGCTACCCCCCCGCCACCTTCGATTACATCCTCGCCACCCCCGCCATGGCGGAACGCTACATCCCACGCTCGGCCAAGATCGTCTCCACCCCCGCCCTCACCGGCGGTTCGGACCACCTGCCCATCTCCGCCAGCTTCCGTCTGGATTGATTAGCTCTGCTACATCCGCGGAATGCGGAAGCGGTCGGCCTGTCCACAATTCAAATCATCCCATCAATTCACGCAGATAACTATCTGTAGTTCGCCTTACGTGGAAAGCTCGGTCTGACGCAGATAAGGATTGGTACTCCCGCTCACGGCCGATCGTACTCGACGGCCCGTGGCCCGGATAGATCCGCGTCTCGTCGGGCAACGTGAGCAACTGCTCGTGGATCGAGCGGATCAGTTGCTGACCGTTAGAGGTCGGAAAATCAAACCGCCCGATGCTCCCGGCAAAAAGAGTGTCGCCCACAATGGCCGTGGCGGACTCGGCGTGAATCAGCGCGATCCCCCCCGGGCTGTGCCCAGGCGTGTGGCGAACCTCGAAAGACTGATCCGCCAACGTCAGCACTTGGCCGTGGCTGATCGCATCGGTGGCTTCGGGGGCCACGATGGGCATCCCGAAGCCCGCCGACAGATTCAGCGTCGTGTCGAACAAAAACTCACGCTCCGCGTCGTGGATCAAAATCGGCACGTCCGGGTACCGCTCCCGCGCACTCACTCAGCCCGGCAATGTGGTCCGCGTGGGCGTGGGTCAACACGATCTTTTCAACCGCCAACTCGTGCTCCGCCACGTAGGCCAGCATCGGCCCGGGGGTGTCGCCGACATCCACCAGCCACGCCGAACCGTCCGTCGCCGCGACGACAAAACAATTGGTCTGAAACGGCCCGAGCGCAAAGGAAGTGATTTCGAGTTGAGACGAACTATTCATGGTCAAAATCATTCAAGAAAAAGCGGAAAATCCCGCTCGGTTCCAAAGCCGCTGGCGGCTTAGCACCACCACGTCAGCACCCATAAATTAACACACTTGCAATCCCGCCCGCCGCACTCATTCAATGCACGAACGACTTGGTTTTCTTCCCCGTCAGGTAGCTTTCAATGACCGTCGAGCTCAGGTCCTCGCTGGTGCAGTAGTACGCCATGCCCCGGGTCAGCCGGGTGAGCTGATCGACGAAGCCCACCCAATCCATCCCCCAGTAATCTTCGATCAGCGCGAACGTTGCGATGCGGATGCCCTGCTGCTGACACTTGAGCGCTTCTTGCAGCGTGATGTTGCTAGTTTCCTCGGTCGGCGGATAAAGCAGGTACAGCATCTCTTCCGCACTGCCCCTTCCGCACCGGCACGTCCGGGGGCGACGTGGGCCGTCGGTTGGCCGTCGGTAATGACAAAGATCTGTTTGTTGGCCGCCCCCCGCTTGGCCAGCATCTGCCGGCGGTCCGCAGCCCCAACTGCAGGTTCGTAAAGTGCTGCGGGATCTTTTCCACGTTCGCCCGGGCCTGCTCCAACGGCACGCGGATCCGCACCTCGTAATCCCGCACCGACACCGGCTTGGGCATCACCAGCGGAATGTCCCGCTCCTGCAATGGGTCGGCCAACGAATAAAACCCCACGTAATCCATCGTGTCCTGCGGGAACCGCCCCCGGATCAACTCCTGCATCCCCAGGCGCGATCCGCTTGGCCTGCAAGAATCGGCCGTACCGCATCATCGACCCCGACAGGTCGATCAACATCACCGTCGCGCAGTCCGCCGAGCCCTCGGTGATGTGCAACTCAAAGTCACTCGAATTGATCCGCAACGGCAACCGCCCCCCCCCCCACCCCCGGGTGTCGTCGCCGCCCGCTCGCTGCTCTGCCGTGCGATCGCGTTCCGCAGCGTCTGACCCAGTTCCAACTCACTGATCGGATCGCCAAATTCGTAGGCCTTGGTCCCCTCCGCCGCGCTCGGTGGTCCCCCGGGTCCCGTGTCTGGTGGCCCTCCCGCGATCCCTTGCGCATGTCCGCAAAAATCTCCAGCAGCGCCCGGTGCTGAAACCCCCGCACCATCCGCCCGGTCATCCGCAGCTTCGTGTTCCCGTCCTCATCCTTGTACTCTTCCAGCAACCCCGCATCGATCAGCGCCTGGACGTATTCCTTGTCGTCGCCGTCCTTGAGGTTCTGCATCGCGTCGAGCGCCTGCTCGCCGTACTGCAAAATAAAATTCATCACCTGTGGCTGCGGAAACAGCTGGTCGGGATTCAAAAACCCCTGCCCATCGAATTCGGAGTAAGAAAACTTCATGCACCAGTCTAGGCAGACCAAGTCCGCCATCACGCCCCCCCTCACTTCCCCCCTCACTTCCCCCACTAAGCCCCTCAACCCCTTAGCCCCTTAGCCCCTTCCGCCCCCCCCCCTCTCTCACAATGGCTCTTTCTTCGGCACCCCCGGCAGCCGCGGATACTCCGCCGGGGCCGCCGCTTCCTTCATCACCGACACCAGCACCAGTTCGTTATCAAACCCTTCGGGATACGCCTCGATCACCGTCACCTCCCCGCCTCCGAGGATCGACAAAGCGTCCCCGCAATCCTGCAGTTCCGCCTCGGCCTTGGGCCCCTTCATCGCCAACACCTGCCCGCCCACCTTCAACAACGGCAACGAATATTCAAGCACCACCGCCATCGGCCCCACCGCCCGACTCACCGCCACATCAAACCGCCCCCGCCCCCCCCCCTCTGCCCCCCGCCCTGGTCTTCGCTTCTCACCCCCCACCCGATTCTGGCCGTAGTCCTCCACCCGTTCGCCCACCAGCGTCACGTTATCCAATCCCAGCTCCGCCACCACGGTCCGCAGAAACGCGATCTTTTTGCCCGTCGCTTCGACCAATGTCACCGCCACGTCGGGCCGCGCCACCGCCAACGGCACCCCCGGCAGCCCCGCCCCGGTCCCGATATCGATCAGTTCAAATGACTGCCCCTCCTCCACCTCCTCGGGCAACGCCGGCAGCGGGGTCAGGCTGTCCACGATTAAGCGCGACCACGCCTGTTCGCGGTGCCGAATCGCGGTGAGGTTGGTCGTCTCGTTGGCCTTGAGCACCAGGTCCAGGTACGCGGACAACTGGTTCAACATCTCCGCGGGCACCTCGAAGCCCAGTAACTCCAGATCACGATGTACGAAGTCGGGGATGCTCATCGCCAGATGGTAACCGCGTCCTCATGGTCGGGAGATCGGCTGCACCGAAGTCACGGAGGTTTACAATCCGTAGGGCGCGTTTCGCCACTCGGAAAGCTGCGCTTCGCACAAAGGAAAGCGCGCTTCGTACCAAGGAAAGCCCGCATTTCGCATCACGGCGGGCAGGGATGCACGCCCTACGGACTTCCGGGGGGGGGTTAATTGTTGGGGGGGGGGTTATTGGTTGAATTCGAAGCTGGGGCGGGAGCGGGTGGTGTAGGTGGTGTCTCTTGAGGCGAAGTTCAGCACCAGCCCGACCATGATGTAAGCTGAACAGGAGGGAGGAGCCGCCGTAGGAGACGAAGGGGAGGGTGATGCCGGTGATGGGCAGGACGCCGACGGTCATGCCGATGTTGATGACGGCCTGGGCGAGGAAGAGGCCGGCGAAGCCGACGCAGGCGATGCGTCCCAGGGGGTCCGTGCTGGTGGCGGCGACGGCGAACATCGAGCCGACGAGGGTGACGTAGAGCGCCGATGACCGACAGGCCGCCGAGCAGGCCCCAGCGGTTGACGATGACGGCGTAGATCATGTCGTTGTGGGATTCGGGCAGGGGGTAGTATTCGAGAAGGGTGGTGGAGCGTGTCGGCCCCGCGGCCGTGGACGCCGCCGGCGCCGGCGAGGGTCATGGCCTTGTGCTGCTGGTAGGCGTCGGTCTGGACCTGGCTGGTGTCGCCCTGCGCCAGGCGGATCATCGAGGCGATGCGCTTCTGCTGGTGGGGCTTGAGGACCTGGTACTGCGGCGGGGCCATCAGGACGATGGCGACGTTGAGTCCGACGACGAGGACCGCCAGAAGCAGGAGGGAAATGAGGTGCCGGAGCTTGGCCCCGGCGGCGACGAGCATGACCAGGCAGCGACGGGCCGAAGGCAAGGGACTGGCCCAGGTCGGGCTCGACGATGATGAGCCCGACGGGGATGAGCATGAAGATGAACGGGGGGATCAGACCCCAGGAGGCGGCGGTGGTTGTGGCGGTAGCGGAGATACCACGCCAGGCTGAGCACGAAGGTGACCTTGGCCATCTCGCTGGGTTGAAAATTCATGACGCGGAGGTTGATCCACGAACGGGCGCCGTTGACGGGCTTGACGATCGATTCGGGGATAAAGGGCAGGAGCACGAAGACCAGCAGGCCCAGGGCCACGGCAAAGAGGGGGTAGGCGGCCGCCCCCAGGAGCCGGGGGTGGGGCAGGAGCATCAGCGCCAGGGCGGTGAGGGCGATGAGCAGGTTGCGCTGCTGGTTGCCGGCCGGGTCGGGAGGAAAGTCCAGGGGGATGTGGTCCATCGCCTCGATGCCCAGAAAGGTGAGGCCCAGGGCGGCGGCAAGGGTGAGCCAGGCCGAAGCTGGGTTTGGCCAGGTCGGCCAGGCGAGCGACGATGAGGTCGATCATGCCCCCCCCCTCCCGGAGGTGGAGGGGTTGGCTTGTGGCGCGGGGTCGGCGGGGGTGACGGCGTCGAGGGCGGATTGGCCGAGGTAGCCTTCCTGGGCGAGGGCGCGGATGATCTGGTTGACGATGGGGCCGGCGGTGCGGCCCCCGGAGCCGGCGTATTCGACGACGCAGGCGATGGCGAAGGTCGGGCGGGGTTCGCCTTCGGGCTCAACGAGGGCGACGACCCAGGCGTGGTAGCCGTCGCGGAGGATGACGCCGTCGGGGTCGTAGTCGCCGGGGAGGGCAACGCTGCCGTCTCGTTTGGTTTCGCCGCCGGCGAAGGTGCGTCGCTGGGGCATGGGCTGGGCGGTGCCGGACTTGGCGTAGACGGTGACGTGGGGGGTGTTGAAGACGCGGTCGTGGGAGCCGTCTTCGAAGCCGATCCAGTAGGTGGTGCCGCGGTTGCGTCCGTCGGTGCCGCGGTGGTTGGCGGACTGGAACATGCCGCGGAGGGCGCGGTCGGTGGCGGCGGGTGAGAGGTGCAGGTGGTGGGGGGTCGGGGCGGAATCGGCCTCGGGTTTGGGCGAAGCGATGAAGCTGGGGGAGAGGTCGAGGCCGCCGCGGGCGAGGGTGGCGTGGGCGTGGGCGACCTGGAGGGGGGTGACCGACGAGGGCGCCTTCGCCGATGGCCATGTAGGCGGCGTCGGCTTCGGAGAGCGAGCCGTCGAGTCCGATGACGGTGCCGGCGGTTTCGAGCGGGAGGCCGACGTCGAGTTTTCGACCGAAGCCGAACTCGTGGAACCACCAGGCGAGGCGGGCGTGGCCGTGGGTTTGGCCGAACATCTGGGCGATTTTGCCGAAGAAGATGTTGGAGCTGACGGTGATGGCCTCGACGCCGTCGATGACGCCGAAGTTGGCGAAGCCGTAGGCCCGGCGGTAGATCCAGTCGCGGTAGAGGTTGGGCTTACCGTCCCAGAGGTAGCCGCGGGTGCAGTCGAGGGTCTGGTCGGGGCCGATGAGGCCGTCGGTGATCGCGGCGGCGAGGACAAGGGGTTTGTTGGTGGAGCCGGGTTCGTAGCGGCCTTCGACGGGGCGGAAGCTGTAGGGGCGGTTGTCGTAATCGCCGAAGTAGGCGGCGCTGCGGTTTTCGATGAGGTCCAGCGAGGTGCCCGGGACGCTGACGGCGGCGAGAACGTCGCCGGTGTCGATCTCCAGGACGACGGCCGCGCCGTTGAGCAGATCGCCGGGCCGGGGTGCCGCCAGCGAGTCGCCGGCGTGGTGCCATTCCCGGGCGACCATCAGTCCGATGTCGCGGTCGTGAGACATGAAGGCCTGGAGGCGCATCTGCAGGGCGATGTCGAGGGTCAGCTTCACGTCGTTGCCGACTTGGGGGCGGGTGACCTGCTGTTCGCCGGTGTCGAGGTAGGTGACACGTTGGCCGCGCTGTCCGCGGAGGACGTGTTCCATGGAGGCTTCGACGCCGGCGCGGCCGATGGGGTCGCCGGGGCGGTAGCCGCCGAGGTCGGTTTGCAACGGGCCGTCTTCGGAGTCGCGATAGTTGTAGGGGCGCTGGGACCAGAGATCGTCCCCGCTGTGTATGGGGCGGAGCGAGCCGAGGATATGACGGCCGATGCCTTCGACGTTGACCTCGATGGGCCGGTCGGATTTCATCGGCCCCGGAAGGGTGGACGCATCGAAGGTAAAGCCCATCGACTCCCAGGGATAGGTGCGTTGGCGGACCCGCTTGGGCGTGACTTCGAGCCAGACGTCGTAGGCGCGTTCGTCGTCGGGGGGTTCTTCGCCGGCAGCGCCCGCCAGCCGGCGGGCGGTCTCGTAGCGGTCTTCTTCCTGCTGGGCGAGCGCGATAAATTGCTCGATCCAGGTGACGGTCTCGGGCGTCACGTCGTGGAGCATGGTGTGAGACTGGTACTGCTCGCTGACCTCGACGTAGACGTCCGCCCAGTCGAGTTGCTCGTCGTCGGCCAAGACCTTGAGGCGGTTTTCACGCTTGCGATTGGTGGCGTAGGCGGCCATGCGGTGGACGCTGCGGACCAGCGATCGGCGGCGGGTTTCCAACTCGGGGCGGGGGACACCGCCCAACTCGGCGAGGGTGACCTGCAACGCTTCGATCTTGAGCAGGTAAGGCTTGACGTAGGGCTCGGCCAGCGCATCCTGCTCGGCGGGGGTCAGGCCCCGCCAAGCGGCGCGGCCCACGCCGCGTTCCGCGGCGCGGCGGGAGGCGACGTACGCCCAGTTGCCGCTGAGCACGCGGAAGCTGACCTGGATGTCCCACCCCGGACGGTCCTCGGCGAGCAGGCGGTCCTTACGATCGAAAATCCGGCCGCGGGCGGTGGGCGTCAGGTCGGGGCGCTCCAGCGACTTGCGGATGATCTGTTGGCGTTGCTGATGCTGATTGCCGGTGGTGAGGTGGGCGGTCTTGGCGGCCAGGGTGCCCACGAGGAGCAGCGTGACGGCCGCCAGCAATAGCAGCCGACGGTGAAACATGCTCGGAATGATCTGGCGTAGCACGTCTCGCATGGACTGGCCGGCTCCTTCCGACCCCCCCTCCCTCACCAACTGTTCTCCACCCCCGCTTTATCCGCATCATCACCGGGCGGCATCTCCCCTCGCGCTTGGTCTACATTCGCCGTGACGGTTCCGCGACCCGTTGGTCTCTCGTGGCGATCAGCCGGCCGCGGTGGCCGCCTGGGCTTTATCCGTGAGGACGGTCAATTGGTTGTTTTTCATCTGGGCGAAGCCGCCTTCGATGTGGAGCGATTTTGATTTCCCGTCGGCGAGGGTGAGCTTGAGTTCGCCTTCGCCGATCTGGGTGAGGATCGGAGCGCGGTTGATGGCAAATCCCATCTGGCCGTCGTGGGCCGGGAGGACGACGTAGGAGACCTCGCCGTCAAAGGCTTGGGATTCGGGGGTCACAACGCTGCAGGTAAAGGTGCCGGGCATGGGTAAAGGTTCCTAGGATGGACCGGTAGTTTACGCGGGGGAGAGAGGGGGTTCAAACATTCGGCGAGTGGGTAGTGGGATACGTTAAGTGGGGCGGGCTTTTAGCTCGCTGTTCGAAGTGGGGCGGGCTTCCAGCCCGCCGTTTGGGCGTAGCCCGAAGTGGCTACGATTTCAGCCCTTCGGGCCGATGGCGGGCAAGATACCCTCCTCGCTTTAGAACAAGTATCCCACTACCGCCGATTCCGGACTCGCGCGGGTTCAGGCGATGGTCTGAATCCTTTGTTTACGGTCATCCATCTCGGGTGAACGCCTATACCGTTGGAGGCAGCGCCGCGGTCCGAGCTTAGAGTAATCTTTGAGGAACTGCCCGGTGTAGGAGTCTTGTGTTTGGCTACCTGTTCGGGGGTGCCTGTCGCCACGAGGGTGCCGCCGCGGTCGCCGCCTTCGGGGCCGAGGTCGATGAGCCAGTCGCTGCACTTGATCACGTCCAGGTTATGCTCGATGAGGATGATCGTGTTGCCGCCGCGGGCCCGGTTTCGGGCGAGCCATCGACGAGGCGCTCGAGGACCGCGATGAGTTTTTTCACGTCCGCGAAGTGCAGGCCCGTGGTCGGCTCGTCGAGGATGTAGAGCGTGTGACCCGTCGATCGTTTGCCCAGTTCGGTGGCGAGCTTGACGCGCTGGGCCTCGCCGCCGGAAAGGGTCGTGCTGGCCTGGCCGAGCTGGACGTAGGTCAGGCCGACGTCGTTGAGCGCGGTCAGCAATCGTTTGACATCCGAGAAGCTGTCGAAAAACGCCAGCGCCTCTTCGATGGTCATGCTGCAGCACGTCGCTGATGTTTTTGCCGCGGTAGGTGATCTCCAGGGTTTCGCGGTTGTAGCGTTCGCCCTTGCAGACATCGCATTGCACATACACGTCGGGCAGGAAGTGCATCTCGATTTTTTTCGTGCCCTGGCCCTGGCACAGGATTCGCAGCGGCCGCCTTTGACATTGAAGCTGAATCGGCCGGGCTTGTAGCCGCGGATTTTCGATTCCTTGGTTTTGGAAAACAGGTCGCGGATCATGTCGAACACGCCGGTGTAGGTCGCGGGGTTGGACCGCGGGGTTCGGCCGATCGGCGACTGATCGACTTCGATGAGCCGGTCGATGTGGGTCACGCCGTTGAGCTTGTCGTGTGCTCCGGGTTTGACGCGAGAGCCCAGCAGGCCGCGCTTGGCGGCTTTGAGCAGGATCTGATTGACGAGGGTGGACTTGCCGCTGCCCGAGACGCCGGTGACAGTGGTGATCCCGCCGAGGGGGAAGGTGACGTCGAGGTTCTTGAGGTTGTTCTGGCGAGCGCCCTTGACGACGAGGGCTTTCTTGTGGTCGAGCTTGCGACGTTTTGCCGGGACCTGCGATTTCTTCGTCACCGCGGAGGTACTTGGCGGTGAGGGAGAATTTGTCTTTGAGGAATTTTTTGCGGGGGCCGTGGGCGACGATGTTCGCCGCCGTGTCGGCCGGGGCCGGGGCCGACATCGATGAGGTAGTCCGCGGCCCGGATGGTGTCCTCGTCGTGTTCGACCACGAGGACGGTGTTGCCGATGTCGGTGAGGTGGCGGAGGGTTTTGATCAGGCGGTCGTTGTCGCGTTGGTGCAGGCCGATGGTGGGTTCATCCAGGACGTAGCAGCAGCCGACCAGCCCGCTGCCGACCTGCGTGGCGAGGCGGATGCGTTGGGATTCGCCGCCCGAGAGCGTGCCGGTGTTGCGCGAGAGGTTGAGATAACCCAGGCCCACGCTGAGCATAAAACCCAGCCGGGCCCGGATCTCCTTGACGATCGGCTCGGCGATCTGGGTGCCCTCGGCATTGAGCTGGAGGTCGCCAAAGAACGCGCATGGCGTCTTCGATGGTCATCCGCACGACGTCGTCGATGTTGTAGCGCTGCTGGTTGGAGGGAATGAACACGTGCAGCGCTTCGGTGCGAAGCCGGGCACGGCCACAGTCTTCGCAGGGCGATTCGCTGAGGTAGCTCGACAACCGCTGCTTGACGAATTCGCTGTCGGTGGTTTCGAAACGCCGTTGCAGGTTCGGTAACACGCCCTCGAAGTGCGCGCTGTACTTCGACTTCGTCCTTGGCGTTGGTGCCGTCCATCATGATCCGCTGGATCGGTTTGGGCAGCTGCTTCCACGGCGTCTCGGGCTCGACCGAAAACTCCTTGGCAAACTTGCGGATGATACGGTTGTAGAAAATGTTCATCCGCTTGCCGTTTTTCCGCCAAGGCTCGATCGCGCCTTCGCTCAGCGACAACTCGGGATCAGCTCACCACCAGGTCCGCCGTCGAACTCGAACACCGTGCCCAGGCCCGAGCAGCTGGGGCAGGCACCGTAGGGCGAGTTGAACGAAAACAGCCGGGGCTCGAGGTCTTCGAGCGAGCACTCGGGGTGCAGCGGGCAGGCGTACTTCTCGCTAAACAGGGTATCGACCCAGTCGCCCTGATCGTCCGCGGCGCTGACCACGACCAACCCCTCGGCCAGCTTCAACGAAAGCTCGATCGAGTCGGCGACGCGGGGGCGGACGCCTTCGCCGCCGTCGCCCTCGGCTCCGAGTTCATCGTGGCGGATCACGATGCGATCGACCACCGCCTCGATGGTGTGTTTTTGGTAACGCGCGACTTGGTGGTAAACGGCGTGCCAGCTTTGGACTTGCTGATCTCGCGCAGGTCCATGACCTCGCCGTCGATCCGGGCGCGGACAAATCCCTGGCGAACCAGGCCTTCGAAGACTTCCTTGTGGTGCCCCTTTTTCCCGCGGATCACCGGGGCGAGCACCATGAGCTTGCTCCCTCGGGCAAGGCCATGACGTGATCGACGATCTGGGTGGCGGACTGCGACTCGATGGGCTGGCCGCACTCGTTGCCCTTCGCGTCCCGGTGCCAACACACGGGTTGACCCACGCGGGCAAACAGCAGGCGGAGGTAGTCGTAGATTTCCGTCGTGGTCGCCACGGTGGAGCGGGGGTTGTGCGACGTGCCCCGCTGCTCGATGGCGATGGTCGGCGGCAGGCCTTCGATACTCTCGACATCGGGTTTTTGGAGCTGGTCGAGGAATTGCCGGGCGTAGGCCGACAGCGACTCCATGTACTTGCGTTGCCCCTCGGCGTAGATCGTGTCGAAGGCGAGCGTCGATTTTCCGCTGCCCGACAACCCGGTCACCACGACGAGCTGGTCGCGGGGGATATCGAGATCGATCCCTTTGAGATTGTGTTCCCGCGCACCGCGGATGCTGATTTCGGTGAGTGCCATAGGTGGTCACTTTAGGCCCAACGTCGGGCGGCCGCTGCGGTTTTGTTCGCAAACTGTTTAGCGATGTTATTTGAGTGATTTTAATAACGAAGGCCCCGGGTCACGGACCCGGGGCCTAGTGGAGCGATATTGTTTTGGGACCGACGTGGAGGCGGATGCGACTACAGCGTCGCGGAGGTGAACGGCAGCAAGCCCATGTAGCGGGCACGCTTGATGGCCTGGGACACGAGGCGTTGTTCCCGGGCGGTGAGGCCGGATTTTTTACGGCCCTGGATCTTGCCGTTGGGCGTCATGTAGCGGCGGAGGTCTTCGCTGTTTTTGTAGTCGACAAAAAGCTTGTTGTTGCTGGAGGTAAAGACGACTTTGGCGGGGGGGGTGGTGCTGAAGGCTTGGAACTGGCTCATCGGGGGGCTCCGTCTCGGGTTGGTGGAGGCCGGGCGGTGGAGGCTCGGCCGACGGGGAGGGTGCGGGCGCGGCAACGTGCCGCGAATCGGCCACGCAGTGTAGTGAGTTTCAGGCGTCCCGCAACGTCAGCGGGGCGCGGTCGGCCTCGCTGATCAGCCATTGCGCGCCGGGGTGGTCCCCGCGGGCAAACGCCGTGTCAAGACGATCGCGGTAGACCGGCAAGTACGGGCGTTCGCTGGCGGTATGGCCCAGGAGAATCACGGTTTTACCGCGTTCCACAAGGTCGAGACATGCGTGGTGCTGCATCTCGCCGGTGACGTAAGCGTCGGCCTCGACCGACTCGAACAGGCCTCCGCCCGAGCCGGGGCAGACCGCCACGGACGTGATGGGGCCGGTGGGACGACTTCCGAGTTTGACGATGGCTTCGGGAAACAATGCGGGGGTGAACCGGGCGGCGAGTTGCGCGGCGGTGATCGGCTCGGCGAGGCTCAACACCCGGCCGGCACCGACGGCATGATTTCCATCCGGGTGATCAACCGGAGGCACCTGCTCGCGACGCAGCACGTCAAAGGCGGGTTCTTCGTAAGGGTGTGCCGCGTGGATCGCCGCCGCCACGGCGGATAATCGATCGGCGGGCACCAGCATTTCCAGCCGACGCTCGGCCACTTCGGTCCGTTCGCCGACCCGACCCACCGCCGGGTTGGCGCCGTCCAGCGGTAGGAAACCACCGATCCCCGATGACGAAAAAGAGCATTCCCGGTAGCGGACCTCCCCCCCCACCCCCCCCCCCACCCCTCCCCCGGTCCCCGCCCCCGCTCGGCTCATGGCTTGGCGGAGTGCGACTTCCTCGGCTTCGGGAACGAACACCACGATCTTGAAAGTCGATTTCGCCTTACTTTCTATGAATTTCGGCGCGATCGGTCGGCGTGTCGAATCTTCAGCGCCATCCGCGATCACATCGCAGAGCCAGTCGCACACCCCGCCGACCGCGGCGTCCAACGCGGTGTGCGGCGAGTAGACCGCTAGCCCCGCCTGCACCGCCATCAGGATACGTCGCTGGGTCCACGGCCCATCGGCCGTCAGCCGCTCCAGCGGCCGAAAGATGGGCGGGTGATAGGCCACCACCAACTCGCAGCGCTTCTGTATCGCCTCGGCGACCACCGCCTGGGTCAAGTCAATGCACAGCAGCCCCCGCCCCACGCTGCGGTTGGGGTCGCCCAGGTGCAGCCCGACTTTGTCCCACGGCTCGGCCCCGCGTTCGTCGGCCACCGCTTGCAACCCCGTGATGATGTCTTTGAGTTTCATCGGCATGACCGGAAGATATCGCGAAATCCAAAGTCTCGGCCTCGATCGGCCGATAACACCCCCATGGATCAGCCGACTTCCGCTTCACGCCCCGTGGCCGAGATCCTCGCGGACCTGCAGGCCCTCGAACGCGAAAACGATCGTCTCGAGCATCGGCTGGCGTTGGTGACTCAAAGTTTGAAGGCGGCCGAAGCCCGCGGCGATCATCCCGATCAGTTGCCCGCGTATCTCGACCGCGCCGAGTCACAGCTGCGGCAAGCGGGCTAAACCGCAGAAATAAAATAGCCAGCGTCGGGCCGGTGCAAAATTATCCCACCGCCGCTGCGGGTTTCATCAAGACGCGGTTGAGGTTGCGCATCGCCTGGCGGATGCGTTGTTCGTTTTCGACCAAGGCCAATCGGACGTAGCCTTCCCCCCGCGGGCCGAAGGCGGCACCGGGGGTCATGGCGACCTCGGCCTGCTCGACCATGGCAACGCAAAATTCGTCGCTGCTGCCGCCGAACGGAACCAGGTGATCGGGGTTGACCTTCGCCCAGAGGAACATCGAAGCCTGCGGCGACTCGACTTCCCAGCCGAACTTGCGCAGCTCTTTAACGAGGATGTCGCGGCGGGCGGCGTATTTCAGGTTCTGTTGCTGGATGTGTGCGTCGCCTTCCCGCATGGCGATGATCGCGGCGATTTGCACCGCCTGGAAGATGCCGTAGTCGTAGTAGCCTTTCACGGTCGCCAGGCCGTCGATCATTTTTGCGTTGCCGCAGCAGAATCCGATCCGCCAGCCGGCCATGTTGTACGGCTTGCTGAGCGTGGTGAATTCGACGCCGAAGTCCTTGGCCCCCTCGGCCTGGAGCAGCGACGGGGCTTTGTAGCCGTCGAAGCAGGTCTCGCCGTAGGCGAAGTCGTTGATGACCATGACCTGGTGTCGGCGGCAGAGTTCGACGACCTTGGGGAAGAAGTCGTCGTCCACCGTCATGGCCGTGGGGTTATGGGGGTAGCAGAGGATGACCAGCTTCGGCTGCGGCTGCATCGAGTCGAGGACGTGGTCGATCCGTTCGAGAAACGAATCGTCATTGCCCAGCGGGACGCTAATGGTGGACGCCCCCGCCAGCACCACGGCCGTGGTGTGAATCTGAAACGCCGGGTCGGCGACCACCGCGGTATCGCCGGGCCCCAGCAACGCGAGCATCAAGTGACTGAAACCCTCCTTGCTGCCGATGGTCGCGATGACTTCCTTATCGGGGTCCAGTTCGACGCCCCACTTGCGTTTGTACTTGACCGCCATATCGCGGCGCAGGTTGTAGACGCCTTTACTTACGCTGTACCGGCTGTTGCGCGGGTCGATCACTGCTTCACGCAGCTTCTCCACCACCGCATCCGGCGGCGCGTCGGACGGGTTGCCCATATTCATGTCGATCACGTCGGCGCCGGCTTTGCGACGATCGTAGATCATCTGTTTCAGTCGGCCCAGGACGTAGGGCGGCAGGCGTTCGATCCGGCTGGCGTAGCTGATGTCCATCGCAAATCTCGGTGAGGGCGGCGCGGGGCCGTTGATTGTGTATTGGAGGATAGTCCGATGCTCTGCACGGCCTTAAAACCTGCCGCAATGTGGCGGAGGTAATACGTATCTTAACCCGCCGCGACGGCCGACACACGGGTGCGGTTGGCGATGTTCATGGGGTTGGATCGCGATGATCCAGCGTCATGGCGCGAGGGTCTGGCGTTGACGATCCCACTGCTTTTTCAGGGCCGGGTCGAGCACCACCACCTTCGCCCCGGCGGCCAATTCCCGGGCGGTCTGCTCCATGAGCACCCGCTCGGCCCGCCGCCGGACGTCGACTTCAAGTTGGCGTTCGACCTCGGCGTAGGGCAGGCCGTCGCCGGCGCGGCGGGCTTCGAGTCGTACCACGGCAAAGCCGACGCCGAGGGTGATCACGTCGCTGATTTGATCGACTTCCAGCTTTTCCGCCGCGTCGCGCAGCGCGGCGGGAAACGATGTGTCGTCCGGACGTATCCAAGGCAGCAGCCCCCCCTGGGCCGCACTCTCATCAACCGAGTGCAGGGCCGCCAGCTCTCCAAAACGGCTGCCGCTGTTTAGTTGCAATGCCGTTTGACGCAGTCGCTGGGCTTCGCCCATTTGCTCGGTCATGAGCAGCCGCAGCCGTGCCGACGGGCCGTGCCGCAACCGGTACTCCCGTTGCTTGGCCGCCTCGGTCACCCGCACCGAGTCGGCGACCAGTGCTCGCAGCCCCGCGTTTCGCCAGAGTAAATCGGCGTATCTCGTCTCGCCCAGGCCCCGGCGCTCCCGCAATTCGTTGAGCAGCCGGGTGGCCTGGTCCGGGTCCTCGTCCAGGGTTTGCTTGAGGATTTCACGCTCGGCCTCGACCATGGGCGGGGTGATCTGGATGCTGGAAGATTTTAGCCGACGCTCGAGCATGACCTCCAGCACCGCGTCGCTCAGAGAGGGTCCGCCCACCGACTCGATCATCCGGGGCAGCAAAGCCTCGACGGTGACTTCTCGCCCCGCCACGTAAGCCAAAATACGGCCGTGACTTTTCAAGTCACCGGCGGCAGACGCCCCGCCGTGACCCGCCGGGCCGGTTGCCTTACCATGGTCGCTACCGGCACCGGGCGCGCAACCCGCCGCCAGCGTACCGATCCAAAGCCCAACGAGCAGGTGTCGTAACATCACGGCGCAACGCTACGTTCCGGCTCCCGGCCTGTCAAAGGAGTTGCCGTGCCCCCCCCCTCACCCCCCCCCCCTCCATCCCCTCCCTCTCCCGATTCCTCCCCCCCGTCGGCCGACAAGGACGCTGGGTCCAAGCTGGAACTTTACGAGTCGTCATTGCCCGACGGTGACGGCTCCGCGGCCCCGCTTAGCGAAACTCAGACCGACACGGTCGATGCCTCCCATGCCAGCGCCGCGGGTCACCCTGCCCCGGCGGCCGAGACCTCGTCGCCCAAGGTCGTGCTTTGTCCTTACTGCGGGCAGACACAGCACAACAGCCACAAATGCAACGCCTGCGGCGGACTGTTTGAGCCGCTTTCCCGCCGTGCAACGCAAATTGCCATGGGTCCGTGGTATCTGCGTGACAAGCACCAACCGTTTCGCCCCGGGTTTAGTTATGCGTTGCTCAAGCAGATGATTCAGGCCGGTCGGGTCACGCCCACCACGGTCCTGCGTGGCCCGACGACGCGGCAGTTTTGGTCTATCGCCCGCAACGTTCCGGGGGTCGCGCACCTGCTGGGCTATTGCCACCACTGCCACGCCAAGGTCCCCACCGATCCCAGCCCGTCCAACTGTCCGTACTGCGACGCACGGTTTAAATCGGTTCGTCAACGCAACGAGTTGGGTCTGCAATTTCCCACCCGCCGGGCCGCGGAATCCGCCCAGCGTGCCTTGAATCGGATCCTCGGCCTGGCCCCCACCGCCGACGATTCCCAAAGTGAGCGAAGGTCCAAACGTTCCTCGTCGCGTGACGCCAACGGCAATGCGCGCCCGCCCCGTTCTTCGAGCCGGGACAAGCCCGAAAGCGCCGACCTCTCCGAAGCCATCGCCGACGCCGATCAGCAGGAACTCGCCGTCGCCGCCGCGGCCGCCCGCGACGCGGGGACCGCCTCGACCGCTGCCGCCACGGTCTTCGACGCTCCGTTTGATCCGGCCGCGCCGCCGCCCGAAGACCTCAGCAACGATCTGATCGACGAGATGCTCGCCGACCTGCCCCCCGCCGCGGCGTTGGTCGCCAAACGCGACCGCCCCGCCGCGGACCGCGCTTCGGGACGCCGTCCGTCCCGGGCCGAAGTGGTGTCCCCCTCGGCCGCCCCGCCGACGGCGGCTCTACCTCCTCGCAGCCCGGTCAACTGGACCGTCTGGCTTTTGCTGGCGCTGAATTTCATCGTCGCGGCGGCGGTGATCGCCTACATCCTCATCAACCGTGGTTGACCGACCTACAATCACCACCGTGACTCGCACCAAACCCCGCGACCACGTCGGTTCACTTTTCGCCGCCCGCGGTGATTTCGATCTTTCTTCAATTGAGTACTGCTTGGTCTATGTCTCTGCCTCCCGCCCCTGTTACCGCCCGCCGCATCTATCTCGATAACGCCGCGACCAGTTTCCCGAAGCCGCCTTGCGTGCTCGAAGCCATGACGCGTTACGCCACGGAAATCGGCGCATCGCCCGGCCGGGGTGCCTACGCCGAGGCACGCGAAGCCACGTCTATCTTCAACGAGTGCCGGCAGCGCCTCAACCTCCTGATCCGGGGCGAGTCGCCCGACCACATCATTTTCACGCTCAACACTTCCGACGCGTTGAACCTCGCGATCCACGGGCTGATTCATCCCGAGGCCAAGCGTCGGCATATGGTGACCTGTCACCTCGATCACAACTCGGTGCTGCGGCCGTTCAATACTTTGGTGCAACGTGGCATCGCGACCCAGACCCGCGTGATCTGCGATCCGATCGAGGGTCGGGTGGACCCTCAAGCGATCCGTGAGGCGATCCGTCCCGACACCGGCCTGGTCGCGATCGTCCATGGCAGCAACGTCACCGGCACGATTCAGCCCATCCGCGAGATCGGCGCGATCTGCCGCGAGATGGCGGTACCGTTTTTGGTGGATGCCGCGCAAACCGTGGGCCACGTTCCGATCGATGTGCAGGCGGCCCATATCGACCTGCTCGCCGCGCCGGGCCATAAGTCGCTGCTAGGACCGCTGGGCACCGGCTTTCTCTACATCCGTCCCGGTATCGAAAAAATGATGCGCACGGTCCGCGAAGGCGGGACCGGCAGCGTCTCGGAGCTCGACACCCAGCCCGAATTCATGCCCGATCGTTTTGAACCCGGTAGCCACAACGCCCCGGGCATCGTGGGGCTTCACGCCGCCCTCGGCTGGGTACTCGATCAGACCGTCGAAAAACTCTGGGCCCACGACCACAAACTCGTCCAAACGATGATCGACGGCCTCCACGACCACGCTTCCCTACCCGGCCTGCGACTCATCGGCCCGCCCGGGGTCAAGCACCGCTGCGGCGTATTCTCTTTCAGACTCGATCACCCCGACGGCCGATACGAAGAGCCGACCGCGCTGGCGGACGCTTTGGAATCCGAGTTTGGCATCCTCACCCGCGCCGGTCTGCACTGCGCCCGCTTGCGCACCAGACGATGGACACCGCCGACCGCGGCGGCACCACCCGCCTGAGCTTCGGCCCCTACGTTACCCCGCAAGATGTCAAATATGCCTGCGACGCTCTGGCCCATCTTTGCGAAGATGCCACCGTGGTGAATAGCTAACCCACCTTGCGAAATTTGCTCAGACTATCGTAATTTTTAAGCGCACCTGGACGCCCACTCATGCGGCCGCAACGGCCCCGGGGTGTCTAGGCAAAGCACAAATGACTTTGGAGCGATCAAACCAAGGGCTCGCCGTTATACGGAATAAAATAATTTTGCCGAGGCGGTTAAAGATCATGTCTCGGACTTTCACAGTGCCGCAAGCCGTTGGGCGCGATCTTCGGCGACGAGCGCACGAATCACGTCGTCCAGGCCTCCGCCCATGATGGTTTGCAGATTGAAGTTGTCGCTCAGGCGGTGATCGACCACGAGATTGTCTTTCCACCGGTAGGTGCGTACCCGTTCGCTGCGACCGCCGGTGCCGATCATTTTGCTGCGTTCCTCGGCGTATTCCGCGTCTTTCTCGGCCTGCATCCGGTCGTAGACCCGGGCCCGCATGAGTTGCATCGCTTTCTGACGGTTCTGGGCCTGACTCTTGGACTCCTGCATCCGGACTTCGATCCCGGTGGGTTTGTGGATCATGTGGACCGCGGTGGCGACCTTGTTGACGTTCTGGCCGCCGGGACCCTGCGCGGTGGTGACGTGGATTTCCAGATCGCTTTCCGGCAAATCCACCTCGACTTCTTCGGGTTCGGGCAGCACGGCGACGGTGGCGGTGCTGGTGTGCACCCGGCCCTGGGTCTCGGTGGCGGGCACCCGTTTGACACAGTGCACCCCGCCTTCGTACCCCAGGCCTTGCCAAACCCCCTCACCCGCTACGGTCGCGGTGGCCCCGCGGATGCCGCCCTGATCGCCGGGCGAGAAATCGAGGACTTCGAGTTTCCAGCCGCGGGACTTGGCAAAGTTCTGATAGACCTCCAGCAACTCGCCGGCAAACAGGGCCGCCTCTGCTCCGCCCGTGCCGGCGCGGACTTCGAGAATCACGCTGCCGATCGCCGCGTCGTCGGCGGTAACCAACTCACCGCTGATCTCGTCGAGCAACGCCTCGGCCCGCTGACCCAATTCCGGCAACTCACTCTCCGCCAACTCGGCGATGGCCCGGTCCTCTTCGTCGGCGTCCTCCCTGGTGCCCGCCGCAACAAGTTGCTGCGACGCGGCGATCTCTTGGGCGATCGCCTGGTATCGGCGGTACTGCTCGACGAGACCCACGAGCGTCGCCCGTTTGACGCTGAGTTTGCGGATTTGCTCGTGGTCATTCATGATCGCCGGATCGGCGAGTTGCTTATCCAACGCATCGAACTGTCCGGCGAGTTCATCGAGCTTGGCGAGTACTTTAACGGGGTCGAGGTCGGGCATCATCAAATTACTTTACAAGATCGATAAGAAAAAAAGCCCACGGAGGTAATCCGTGGGCTTCGGTAAATGGTGCAAAGGTATTTAGCTCACGAAGCTTTCAACGCGGCTTGGGCGGCGGCAAGACGGGCGATCGGCACGCGGAACGGCGAGCAGGACACGTAGTCCAGGCCGACGTTGTGGCAGAAGGTGATGGAGGCGGGATCGCCGCCGTGCTCACCGCAGATGCCGCACTTCAGACCCTTCTTGGTTTCCCGGCCCTTGGCCACACCCATTTCGATCAGCTGGCCGACGCCGGTGGTGTCGATCGACTGGAACGGGTCCTTTTCGAGGATTTCGTGGGCGATGTAGTCGGGCAGGAAGCTGTTGACATCGTCACGGCTGTAACCGAACGTCATCTGCGTGAGGTCGTTGGTACCGAAGCTAAAGAAGTCGGCTTCTTCCGCCACTTGGTTGGCGGTCAGCGCCGCCCGCGGGATTTCGATCATCGTGCCGATGGTGATGTCCAGTTTGCCGGTGAACTTCTTGTCGGACTTGACCTGATCGATGGTTTGCTGAGTTTTCTCGCGGAGGATGGCGAGCTCGGCTTTGGTGCCCACCAGCGGGATCATGATCTCGGGGATCGCATCGATCTTTTTCTTCTTGCAGGCGATCGCCGCCTCGACGATCGCGGTGACCTGCATGGTCAGGATTTCGGGGTAGGTGATTGACAGGCGGCAGCCACGGTGGCCCAAGCATCGGGTTGGATTCGTGCAGGGCGGCCACGCGAGACTTCACGACCGCGGGCTTGATCTTGAGGTTCTTTGCGACCTCGGCTTGTCCCTTGGCGTCGTGGGGCAGGAACTCGTGCAACGGTGGGTCCAACAGACGCACGGTGACGGGCAGGCCCTTCATGGCTTTGAAGATGCCTTCGAAGTCTTTACGTTGGTAGGGCAGCAGCTTTTTGAGGGCGGCTTCGCGGTCGGCCTGATTCTCCGCCAGGATCATTTCCCGCATCGCGGTGATGCGATCACCTTCGAAGAACATGTGCTCGGTGCGGCAGAGGCCGATGCCTTCGGCACCGAATTCGCGGGCACGCTTGGCGTCGGCGGGGCTGTCGGCATTGGTCCGCACGTTCATGGTGCGGTGCTTGTCGGCCCATTTCATGACGGTGGCGAAGTCGCCGGACATCTTGGGTTCGACGGTGCCCATTTCGCCGGCGAAGACTTCGCCGGTGCTACCATCGATCGAGAGCACATCTTTCACGCCGTAGGACTTGCCGTTGACGGTGATCTTCTTTTTCTTTTCGTCGATGGGATCGCACCGGCACCGGCCACGCAGCACTTGCCCCAGCCACGGGCGACGACCGCGGCGTGGCAGGTCATGCCGCCGGTGGAGGTGAGGATGCCCGCGGCGCTGTGCATGCCGTCGACATCTTCGGGGCTGGTTTCCTTGCGGATCAGCAGGACTTTTTCGCCGGCGTGGGTCCGCTCGACCGCTTCTTCGGCGGAAAACGCGAGCTTGCCGAATGCGGCACCCGGCGAGGCGGGCAGGCCGACGGTCAGCGGCGGTGGCCTTCTTCTTCGCCGCCGGGTCAAACGAGGGCAGCAGCAGCTGCGTCAGGTCACCGGCAGGGATCCGCAGCACGGCGGTTTTTTCGGTGATCAGCTTTTCCTTCACCATGTCGCAGGCGATCTTCACGGCCGCGGCGCCGGTCCGCTTACCGTTCCGTGTCTGGAGCATGTAGAACTTGCCGCGCTCGATGGTGAACTCGATGTCCTGCACATCCTTGTAATGCTTTTCGAGGACTTTCTTGATCTTCATCAGCTCGGCGTGGATCTTCTTGCCGATGGTTTTATCGTTGGGTGCTTTCCAAAGCTTGGGCATGTTCTCGACGGGCTCGGGCGTGCGGATGCCGGCGACGACGTCTTCGCCCTGGGCAGTTGACGAGGATACTCGCCGTAGAACTTGTTCTGTCCGGTGGACGGGTCACGGGTGAAGGCGACGCCGGTGCCGCAGTCTTCGCCCATGTTGCCGTAGACCATGGTCTGAACGTTCACGGCGGTGCCGAGCGAGGCCGGTCATCTCGTTGATCTGACGATAGCGGATCGCACGGGGCACCATCCACGAGCTGAACACGGCGGTGATGCCCAGTTCCAGCTGCTTCATCGCGTCTTGGGGGAAGTCTTTGCCGGTGTGTTTTTTGATCGTTTTTTTGTAGGCGTCGCAGAGCTTGATCGAGGCCTTGGGTATCGACGTCGGTGTCGAGGTTGACGTTCTGCGATTTCTTGACTTTGTCGAATTCGGATTCAAAGGCGTGGTGATCGACGCCCATGACCACGTCGCCGTACATGTTCAGCAGTCGGCGGTAGGCGTCGTAGGCGAAGCGTTCGTTGCCGGTGGCGTTGGCCAGGCCGACGACGGATTCGTCATTGAGCCCAAGGTTCAGCACGGTGTCCATCATGCCGGGCATTGACTGGGCGGCACCGGAGCGGACCGAGACGAGCAGCGGGTCGGTGTTGCTGCCGAACTTTTTGCCGTTTTCGTTTTCGAGGGTTTTGATGGCGGCGTGGACCTGGTCCATCAGGCCGGCGGGGAGCTTGCGTCCCTGCTTGTAATACTGATCGCAGCACTCGGTGGTGCAGGTGAAGCCCGCGGGCACGGGCAGGCCGATGCTGGTCATGTCGGCGAGGTTGGCGCCCTTTGCCGCCCAGGAGTTCTCGCTGGGTGGCGTTGCCGTCGGTCTTGGTTTGACCGAAGTAGTAGACCATCTTGCCGGCCGTAGCCCGTGAGCCGGATGGGGCGGCGGACTTGGTGGCGGGACTCTTTTTGCGAGTCGTGGTTCGGCGGGTGGTTTTCTTGGTGGCCATGCGGGGCAGCTCCGATTTGCTCGACGGTTAAAAGGAAAACTCGTGCAAAGCGCACGAATGTGGCGAGATTCTAGGGGTTTTACAGCCCACGTCAAAAAGCCGGGCGTCCGCTGACCGATTCAGACAGCTTGCCCGCATCGATCATGGGCAGGACACGCCTCGGATATTGATGGACTAGCCGCGTGGACGAAACACGATCACCTGGTGCCGGAAGACCGGGCGGAACTCTTCGATACTGAAATAGAGGTAGCCCTCCGACGGGTCCATCAACCATATGCCAGCGGTATCGATCTGAGTGATGACGACCATGTGTCGGCGTGAAGGCTCGAACTGCAAGGGAGTGATGGCGGGCAGGGGCAATCTTGCGAGATCTTCCAGGTCGGGTTCGAGCAGGTGGGCCCGCCACCGCGTCTGAGCCAGACGCTGCTCCAGGCCATCGAGCGCGCGGACGATGGTCGCGCCGCTGCCCGGACGGGTGAGGGTCAACTCCGCCATCTGCACCTCGGTGGAGGGCAGGTTCAGAAGGTTTAGCACGGTCGCGCACGCGGCGGGGACGCAGGAATAGTCCTGGCTTTGCCGAGTCAACCGGGCTTCGACGGTTTGGCCCATGACTGCCGAGGGGGTTTCCTGTAGCAGCCAGCGTCCGCCGTTTACAAAGTGGATGGCACCGAGCATGATGGCCCAAGTGATGACGTGTCGTTGCCGCGGCAGAACACTGCGACCCCAGGCAATCCCCAGGACACACATAAAGATCGGCACGCCGCCGATGCCCTCCACCCGGCTCAGCACGCGGACCGGAATCACCTGTACCGCCCAGGCGGGATGACGGATCAGCCACGCCCACAGCATGATCAGCACCAAGCCCGCCACGATCGCGCACCGCCCCCTGGTGTGCGAACACCGTCGGCCGATCCGCAGCCCCAGCACCCAGCCCGCCGCGGTCAGCACCCCGACACCCAGAAACCAGAGGTAAGAAAAATCTTGCTGCATCGGCTTTAAAGCGTCGCCGAGGTCGGCGTGGTCGAAATGATCAGGTCGCGGAACGAGTAATCAGCCGCTCTATGTCTGTCGGTCGATCTGGCCACCGACTTGGGCAATAATGAGATCGGACCCCGCTTTTCGAGCTTGGTTACCATGCGGCCAGACGCAAAATCATTCAGTCTCACCCGGTCCGTGTCCCCCCCTGACCGTCCACCCCCTCCTTCGTTGTCCGCAAGACACGTTTGAGATGCAGAATTCGGCAGCCGTTTACTCTAATCTGGAGACCGCCTTGAATCCGCTTGACCACGCTTTCTTGATTCACCGATTGGAACCGCCACCGGCCGGGCCGTTGGACGTCGTATTGGACACCGATACGTACAATGAGATCGACGATCAATTCGCGTTGGTCCACGCCCTGCTCTCACCGGAGCGGCTGCGACTCCAGACTATCTATGCGGCCCCGTTTCAAAACGCCCGGGCGTCGAGCCCGAAGCTCGGTATGGAAAAAAGCCGCGAGGAGATCCTGCGGATTCTTGAATTGATGAATCGGCCGGCCGACGGATTGGTGTATTCCGGTTCCGCGGCATGGATGACCGGTCGGACGGCGGAGGCTTCGCCGTCGGTCCCCAGCGCGGCGCGGGACCACTTGATTGATTTGGCCCGCAACCGCTCGGCCGACGACGGCCCGCTGTACGTCATCGCCATCGGGGCGATCACCAACATCGCCTCGGCCCTATTCGAGGCTCCCGAAATCCGCGAAAAAATCGTCCTGCTCTGGCTGGGCGGTCATCCCTTGGATTGGCACACCACCCACGAATTTAATCTCAGCCAGGACCCCGCCGCGTCGCGCCTGATCTTCGATTCCGGGGTGCCGCTGGTGTTGTTTCCCTGCCGCTGCGTCGCGGAGATGATCCGCACGACCTCGGCCGAGCTCGACCTGCATCTCGACGGCCAGAGTCCGATCGGTACCTACCTCGCCAAGATTTTTCGCGAATACGAAAACCAACCGATGACCGCTCCGGGCAACTCGAAAGAAATCTGGGACCTGGCGCCCCTCGGCCTGGCTGCTCGATCCCGACTGGGTGCACACCTCGATTCAGCCGAGCCCCCTGCTCACCGATCGACTCACCTGGAGCTTCGACAGTCGTCGCCACCCTATTCGAATCGCCAAACACATCCACCGCGACCCACTTTTCGCCGACCTGTTTCACAAAGCCGCCTCCAAAGATAAGGCTTGAGGGTCTTATACCGATCAACTTCGACGGGCCAAAACATGATCTTGAGCAGAACCCACTCAATCGCGACTTAGATCAGATGCGCGATCAACATGGCTGCCGCCATCACCGCCATCGTCAGGTATTCCACCAAGGTGACTTTGGTCATGGGCAGATTCAACGCGGTGCCCAGGCAGGCGCAGCGGATGGCTTGCTTGTCCAGCAATGCCTTGAGCACGCCCGCCGCCCCGATGAGCATTAACCCCAGCGTGACGACATTCACCCCCAAAGGGAACAGGTTGATGAGGTACAGCACGCCCAAAGCGAGCTCGATGTAGGGGTAGCTCCACGCCCAGACTTTGCTGCGGCGCACGAGCAGGTCGTAGCCGCGATAGGCCGAGACAAAGCCCGGCGGGTCGAGCAGCTTGAAAAATGAAAACGTGAGGAAGAAGCCGGCCATGAAGTGCCGCATCCCGCGCATCCACGAGGGCGTTTCGCTGGATAGTTCAATCAACGCGACCGCGCCGAAGATATAGCCAACAATCAGCAGCAGCGGGTACAGACTCTCGGCCGGCTCACTGTCCGCCGCCCCCGCGCCCCCGGAACTTGACCCCCCGGGAAACGAATCAGGGGTAGGGTCGCCACCGGGAGATGAGTCGTCCTCATCGGCGTCATTAATCGGAGACAAGATGTAATCGCCCCGCTGACTTACCGCTTCCTGCAGCCGGTCAAGAGAAAGATGATCTTCCATCGTCACCACCGCCCGCGGCGGATCCAGAGTGACCTGGGCCCGTTGAATGGGATCGAGTCCTTCGAGTGCTTCGGTGATTTTGGACGCACACGAACCGCAGTGCATGCCGCTGATTTGGTACTGGTGCTTCATGGTGATCTTCGAATTTCGCAGGGCATAAAACGGCCCGCACCGCGGTGGGCGAAGCGGGTCGATAACTCAAACTTACGCCGCCATCTTCCGGCAGCTCTCGGCACACTTGCGGCAGTGCTCGGCGCACTTGCGGCAATGCGCGTGATCGTGCTCGCCGCACTGGCTCGCACACCAGTCGCAAACCTTGGCGCACAACGCGCAGGCCTCGGCGGCGAATTGGCTATCCATCGCGATCAGCGTCGCGCACAACTTGCAAATCGCCGCACACTCGGCACAGCAATTCGGACAGGCGTTACTCGACGCCTTCCCCGCCATCTCGGCGAGGCAGTGGTCGCAGGCGGCGGCACAGGCTTGGCATTCCTTGAGGCAATCTTCGTGAGACATTTTTAAGCTCCTAAACTATGGCGTCTCTGAGTCGAGCCACCAACCGATGGTGGAACCCAGAGAACTTATGATACCCCCATGGGGTATATCTTAACAGCGGCTCGTAACGAAAGCAAGATTAAGTGATGTCAAAAAAACCCCAGCCCTGCGATTCGCCGCGATCCGGTTCATTTGTCGATCCCGCCGAGAACGATGCCCTGCGTCGTCGGCTGCGCCGCATCACCGGCCAACTGGACGGACTGCAGAAAATGATCAACGACAACCGGTACTGCATCGACGTGCTCACGCAAGTGACCGCGGCCCAGGAGGGTTTGCGAGCGGTCGGCCAACAGATCATCCGCAGCCACCTCCAGCACTGTGTCCGCGATGCGGTCGGCCAATCCGACGAGCAGGCCGACCAGATCATCGAGGAATTGCTCACGGTCCTGAAAAAATACCGGTAACCGTTCACCCCCCCCCGGTGTCACCTCGGTGGTTCAGCGTCACCCGCTTGGCCAGATAAAAGATCACCGGGTACAGCAGCAGCTCGGCGATGAAGCTGGTCGCCAGGCCGCCGATCATCGGGGCGGCGAGGCGGCGCATCGTGTCGGCACCCGCGCCGGTGCCCCACAGCAGCGGCAGCAGGCCGATCATCGTGGTCATCACCGTCATCGTCTTGGGCCGTATACGCTGCACCGCCCCGTCGTGCACCGCGTGCCACAGATCCGCGGCGTCTCGCATCCGGCCATACTTTTTGAACCGCGCGAAACTGTTATCCAGATACAGCAGCATGACCAGCCCCGTCTCGGCGTCGAGGCCCGCCAGCGCGATGATGCCGACCCACACCGCCAGCGACATGTTGTAGTCCAGCAGGTACACCATCCACAGGGCCCCGATCAGCGAAAACGGCACGGCCAGCAACACGATCGCCACCCGCAGCCAGCTCCGCGTGGCGATGAACAGCAGCAACACGATCGCCACCGCCGTCAGCGGCACGGCGATCGCCAGCTTCTGCCGCGCCGACTGGATGTACTCGTACTGCCCCGACCACTTCACGGTGTAGCCCGCGGGGAGTTCGAGCCGTTCGTCGATGACCCGCTTGGCGTTCTCGACGAACGTCCCGACGTCGATGTCTTTGATATCCACGTAGACCCAGCTGGTCAGCCGGGCGTTTTCGCTCTTGATTATCGGCGGGCCTTTGTGCACGCGGATATCCACCAGCTGACCCAGCGGGATCTGCGCTCCGCTGGGTGTCGCCACCAGGGTTTGTTTGAGTCGGTCGGCGTTGTCACGGAGCTCGCGGGGGTAACGCAGGTTCACCGGGTAGCGTTCGAGGCCCTCGACGGTGGAGGTGATGTTCATCCCGCCGATGGCGGTCATGATGACGTCCTGCACGTCGCCGACGGTCAGGCCGTAGCGGGCGATGGCGTCGCGATTGATTTCGAGATCGAAGTAGTTGCCGCCGACCGCCTTGTCGGGAAACGCGCTGGCCAGGTGCGTTCGGGTGCGTTCGTCGGAGCGCAGCAGATTCGACACCTCGTTGGACAAGCGGGCGAGCTCAGCCAAGTCGTCGCCCATGAGTTTGACGCCCACCGGCGTGCGGATGCCCGTCGAGAGCATGTCGATGCGGGTGCGGATCGGCATCGTCCACGCATTGGCGATCCCCGGAAGTTGCAGCGCATCGTTAAGGCCCGGCACCCGTGCGCCTTCGCGCCCGGCGACGGACTCGGGCAATTCGTAGCCGTAAATCAGCTCGTCGCTGGTGATCGTCCTCGTGTCGGGCCAGACCTTGCCCGGCAGCCACCCCATCCACTTCGGCCAACCGGAATAGAACCTCTCTACAGGCCGCTTGCGCCAGTTCCCGGGGTCGCGGTGCAGCGTGATGGTGGTTTCGAGCATCGAGATGGGTGCGGGGTCGGTGGCGGTCTCGGCCCGGCCGATCTTGCCGAAGACGGCCTTGACTTCGGGGAACTGGGCGATCAACGCGTCGGTCTGCTGCAACAGCTCGGTCGCCTTAGCGACGCTTATGCCCGGGTCGGTCGTGGGCATATACAGCAGGTCACCCTCTTCCAGCGGCGGCATGAACTCGCTGCCGATCTTCGAGAGCGGGTAGAGCGTCGTCGCCATCAACGCGACCGCCACCACGATTGTCAACCAGCGGAACCGCATCACAAGATTGAACGCCGGGTTGTAGACCGCGCGCAAGAATCGGCTGATCGGGTTGCGGTTTTCATCAAAGATCCGCTGGGGCAGCAGCGACAACCCGACCACGAGCACCCACGCCCCGACGATCCACCACCGCCACGCCTCGAGCCGCGGCAACGGCACCACCGCCAACGCGATCGCCGGCCCGAACGTGACGCCGAAATACGTCGCCCACCGCACCGGTCGCGACCATGACGTGGGCAACGTCCGCTCGCGGATCAGGTACACCATCAACACCGGGATCAGCGTCACCGCCACGAACGCCGCGGCCGCCATCGCAAACGTTTTGGTGTAAGCAAGCGGCTTGAACAACCGCCCCGACTGCTCGCCGAGCACGAAGATCGGCAGGAAACTGACCATGATGATCAGCAGCGAGAAGAACAGCGTCGGGCCGACCTCGGCCGCGGCGTCGGCAATGACGCTCGCCTGCGGGCGGGGTTCGTGTCCCTGGGCCCGGCGGTGCTTCTCGCGCTCGAAGTGCTTGTGCGCGTTTTCGACCATCACGATCGAGCTGTCCACCATCACGCCGATGCTGATCGCGATCCCGCCCAGCGACATGATGTTCGCGTTGATGCCCATAAGGTACATCCCCGTCAGCGTGGTCAGCACCCCGGCCGGCAACACGCACGCCGCGACGAGCGCGCTGCGGGCGTGCAGCAGGAATACCAGGATCACCAGCGAAACAACGAGAATCTCCTCGATCAGCGTCTCGGACACCGTGTGCACCGCCCGCTCGATCAGGTCCGACCGGTCGTAGGCCACCTCGATCGCCACCCCCGGCGGGAGCCCCGCTTCCAACTCGGCCAACCGCTCATCGACCCGTTCGATGGTGGCCTGGGCGTTCTCGCCGAAGCGCATCACGATCACGCCGCCGACGACCTCGCCCCGGCCGTTCCACTCCGCGACCCCGCGGCGGATGTCCGGGCCGACCACGACGTCCGCCACGTCACGCAGATAGATCGGCTGACCGTCCACGGTCGCGCCCAACGCGATGGTTTCCAGATCCTCGACCACCCGTCGGCTGCGGGCTGCTTCGAGCGGCAGGTTGCCGGCCTTCGCCGACTCGACCTCGTCGTCGCTGAGTCGGCCGAGGTACCCCAGCCCCCGCAGCATGAACTCGGTCTCGCCGCGCTCGACTAGCCGGCCGCCGACATCGACGTTGGACCGCTGTATCGCCAGGCGCACCTTCGACAGCGGGATGTTCAGGGCCAGCAGCCGGTTCGGATCGACGGTGACCTGATACTGCTTGGTAAACCCACCCACGGCCGCGACCTCGCTGACCCCATCGACCGCGGTGAGTTCGTAACGCAGGTACCAGTCCTGTAATCCTCGCAGGTCCGACAGGTCGAACTGCGGCTCGGCCAACGGCCCGCCGGTGAGCGGGCAGGCCTCGAAACCCGGGCGGACTACGACTCGTTCGAGGCGATCCGCGTACCTCGGTCGGCGCGTCTGCGGGCAGGGTGTAACGCGGCCCACCCGTCGGGTCGACGTAGGCGACGACCGGCGGCGGGAACACGCGGTGGTGTTCGAGCGTCGCGCCCGCCGGGGCCTCGCTCGGATCGGCGTACCAATGTCCGCTATCGGGGCCACTTCCCGGTCGTCTGCCGGGTCGTGCCATAATCCGCCGGGATGATCGGGGCAGTACGGGCCGGTGGTGAGGACGTATTGATAGACCCAGCCCACGGCCGTGGCGTCGGGGCCGAGCTCGGGCGTGACCCCGTCGGGCAGGCGGCCCGAGACGACGCTGAGCTGTTCGAGCACCCGGCTGCGGGCCCAGTACAGGTCCGTGCCGTCTTCGAAAATGATGTAGACAAAGCTGGTGCCGAACATGGAGTAGCCGCGGACGACCTTGGCTTCTGGCACCGCGAGCATCGCGGTGGTCAGCGGGTAGGTCACCTGGTCCTGGACGATCTGCGGGGCCTGGCCGGCATAGTCGGTGCGGATAACCACCTGCACGTCCGAGAGGTCGGGGATCGCGTCGATGGTGAGGTGGCGGGCCGACCACGCCCCGGCGGCCAGCAGCAACACGGCGAGCAGCAGCACGAGGAAGCGGTTGGTCACGCAGCCGCGGATGAGCTTGGCGGTCAGGCCTTCCCGGGTAAATTGATCCGGATCAACGATCATCGTCGCCCTCCGCGGGGTTGTTGGCGGGTTGACCCAAACCTTCGACCACGCTGCCGCATTTAAGCATGTAGGTGGCGTAGGGGTTGCGGATCTGATCGCCGATCTGCAGCCAGTCCTTGCCGACCATGGGGCAGTGAGTCACATAGATCGTCGCGTCCGCCGCCCCGTCGGTCGCCGCCGGCGAGGGCGGCACTGCTTTGAGTAAAGCGATGGTGGCATCCGACAACGGGCCGAAGGCTTCACGCACCGCGTCGAGGTTGTCGACGGCGAAGTCACTGGCTTCACGGACCGCTTCGGCCAGCGTCAGCACTTCACCCGAAGCAAGATGACCCAGATGCATCGACGCCTCCCGCAGCGACGCGAGCTGGACTTCGATGTCGCCCAGCGCGTCGCGGGTCAGCTGATCCTGTATCGCCAGGTACGCTGCGGCGAGCGTGTCGATCCGTTCCTGCACCTGCGGTGAGACCTGGCCCGCCGAGCCCGACGCGGTCTCAACCATCGGCTGCTGCTGACCCGCCGGCTGCCCCTGCACCATCCGGGCCAACGACTCGCGCACGCTCGCTTCGCTGTCGAGCAGAAACTGACCGCTCACCACGACGCGTTCGCCCGGCGACAGGCCGTCGATGATCTGCACCATCCCGTCTTCCGCCTCGACGCCGACCGTCACGATTGCGGGGCTCGAATCGCCCCTGGCCGAGGCTCACAAATGCGACCGAGCGTTGCCCGGTGTCGACGACCGCTTGCCGCGGGGCGAGCGTCGCCGACGCGGCCAGCGTGTTGCGGAGCGTGACGTCGGCGAACATGCCCGGCTTGAGTAGACCCTCGGGGTTATCAAACGCCAACCGCATCTGTACCGCCCGCGTCTGCGGGTTGACCGTTGGATCGATAAATACCACCTGCCCTTCGTAAGTCTGATTTGGCAAGGCCGGCAGACTTATCGTGGCGGGCAGATCGACCTTCACGAACGGAAGCTGGTACTCGTACAGCGTGACCTGCACCCAGACTTGGCGGAGGTCGCCGATGCGGAACACACGCATCCCCGGATCGACCCGCATGCCGTCGTTGGCGTGCTTGTCCAGCACCACGCCGGTGTGCGGGCTGAGGATCGCCACGTTGCGTTTGGCTTGGCCCGTCTCGGCGATGTCCTGCACCTGCTTTGGTGTCAGTCCGAAGTTCAAGAGGCGGTCACGGGCGGATTGGATCAACGCCGTGTCAACGCCGTCACGCTCGCGGGCCAGCAGGAACTCTTCTTGGGCAGCGTATAATTCCGGCGAGTACAAATCGAAAAGCGGGTCGCCCCGCTGCACTCGGGCGCCGACGAAATCCACCTGCCAACGATTCGATCCACCCCGACACCCGCAGGTTCACATCTTTTAAAAGCGGCTCGGCCACCTCCACGGTGCCCACTGTCCGCACCGTCCGGGTCAACGGCCCCTCGACCACCTCGGCGGTTCGCACCCCCAGGTTTTGCACCACCACCGGGTCGATCGTGACCTCGCCGGTGAGCTTGGCCGGATCGATCGGTTCGAGCTTCATCCCGCAGATCGGGCAGTTGCCCGGCTCGGTCGTGATGATCCACGGGTGCATCCCCGACTGATACAACGTCACCCCACCCCCGGAAGTTTCTTCTGGCGAGGGCATGGCGTCCTCGTTTTCCGGGGTGAGCCTGGCGATCCCGCGCTGCACCGGCCCGGCCACCACCACGCCGACCACCACGCACAGCAACGCGAACCCGGCCCAAAGCAAAGCACGCTTGAGGCTGACCGCTTGGGGCAACGCACCGTTCCCGCGAGATTCAGGTTTTATGGATTCATCATTCATCGTCAGGGCTTTCGGGAGAAGGATTCGGTGGTGCTTCAATGACTGCGGGGGATGCCGGGCCAGACCACCCGGTGGCCAGCCGCAGGTCGGCCAGGTCTTTTTGCAGTTGTGTGGCCGCTTGTTCATAAGTCAGTCGCAGCCCGGTGAGCCGACGCCAGTTGTCGATCAGCGTCAAGAAGTCGGCGCTGCCCGCCCGGTAGCTCGACTCGACCGCGGCCACCGCCTGTTCGGCGTCGGGCAGCATCCGCCGCTCGAACAGTTCCAATGTCTGTCGCTGCGTCACGACCCGCGTTAACGCATCGCGGACCTCAAACGCCAGCTGATTCTGCTGATCCGCCAAACTCGCCGCCGTCTCGTACAGCCCCGCCAACGCCTCACGTTCCGCGGCATCACGCTTGCCCTGCCACAAAGGGAGGTTAAACCCAAAGCCGATGAACCACTGGTCGTCGCCGTTTGCCGCCAGCGCCAGGCCGTCGTCGTCCACTTCGTTGTAATTCAGGCTCAGCGTTAGATCGGGGTAACGATCTAGGTTGGCCAGCCGCCGCTGCTCGCGGTAGCCCGCCGCCTGCTCTCGCAAAGCCGCGAGCTTCGGATGCCGGGCCGCGGCCATCAGCAACCGGTCCAGGTCGGCCTCGATCTCCGGCAGGTCGGACAGATCAGCCGCGGGCTCGGCCTTGGGCAGCGACGCATCGATCGGTCGATTCAGCAGGCGGTTGATCATCGCGCCGCTGCTCTGTTGCAACTGTCCCAGCGAAAGCAGTTGTTTCTCTGTCCCGGCCAACTCAACCTGGGCCCGCAGCACATCCCTCTGCTCGGCCGTGCCCGCCCGGTATTTCGCCTCGGCAATCTGAAGGAACTGCTGCAACAGCTCTTGATCACGCCGGACCACCGCGACCGCCCGCCCGGCGTAGCGCCAGCTCCAATACGCCCGCCGCACGTTCGCGGCGACCTCCAGCCGCATCGCCGCCAGTTCCATCTCCGCCGCGGCCGCGTCCCGCTCGGCCATCGCCGCTTTCGTATTCAACTTGCCCGGGAACGGCAGCGTCTGACTGAGCTGCGTCTGCAGGTTCACCCGGCCCGCCGCGGTCTGGGCCTGCTCGCCGATCGGCACCACCCGCAGCATCGGGTCCTCCAGCGACGAAACCTGCGGCCCACGCTCCCGCAACCGGTTTACCCGCTGCCGAGCCGCCCGCAAACCGGGATGACGTTCCAAGGCGATCGCGACCCACCCTTCCACGTCGGCGGGCAGCGTCTGGTTTTCTGACCCCGCCACGAGGAGAGTATCGCGGCGGTGTTCCGTCGCCGAACCGCCGAGCCCCCACGACGCCGGGTCACGCTCGATCCAATCGCGATACCCCTCGGGCTGACGATCCAGCGGCGAGCGGCAACCCGCCAATCCCAGCAGTAAAACCGCACTGACCAATAGGATCCGTGGGGATCGGAAGACAAGAATTGGCGGTTGATTGAGCTTTCCCATGACAAAATAATCCAATTCAAATATCTCCGTTTCGCAGAAGGAACCGGGCCAGCGTTCGCCGCCGGACAAATCAAAGATGGCCACATCGCAACGACGCTAAAGCTAAGGACAAAGCAATCGCCCTCGAGGATCGATGACGCAACGCGGTAAATGCGTCAGCGAACAAGGGGGGTCGATAGGTGAGTTTGGCTGCGATTAGCCAAGACGGAACCTGCACTCTGCCCGACCCGTATTCAGGGAAGACCGCATCACTAAATGAGGAAGAAATCTAGACCGTCAACAGAACGTGAACGGCACGCAGAGAAGTATCTGCGTTTGAGAGGGGTTTTAGAGAGGCCTGCGCGGGGCCAACGTTTTCTAGAGGCCAGTGGTCCTCCGACGTCAGTCGCATCACCTTTCCGAAAAACATATCGCTCCCGTGGCCAGCCGAATGATTCACCGCGGCGACCAGGGTCGCTGCGTCTTGTGAACAGCTTGCAACCCATACTCCGCCGTCACAGTGGCCGCATGGCTCGGAATGCTCCTTGGAGTCTTGGGGAGATTCCGATTTCTCGGGCACGGATGTGCCGGAAGCCCCCGAACTACAGCAGGCGTGTGGCGTCTCCGCGACGACCTCAATGACCGGTTCTGTATCGTGAGCGTGGTCACAAGGACACCACGCAAACCCACCGAGGGCCACAAGCATCCCGAGGAAGAGATGGGTCGTGATATGCAGAGCGGTCCCGATCATCTGTCTATCCTAACGTCCGAAGCCTACCAATCATTCCAATATTGACGAGCTGTCACAAAAATAGTCCGGATCCTGCTCGTGAATCAATAAGAGTCAACGCGTAAGTTGAGGTACGGCTCGACGAACCCCACCCCGACGTCGACCACATCAAGGGAGAGTAGCATCCGAAAAATCACCCACCCCTATACGCTGGGTCACGGGGGTCAGCCATTTTCCACATCAGCGAGATACCCTGACCGCTTAAACACCCCCTCCCCCCGGAAATTCAAAGTCAAGCCGATACCCCTTTTCAGCACCTCGACGTTGCAGAGATCAGGCCCCGGCTTCACGGCAGCAGTCCCCCTCGCGTTCACTTAGGGTTTCCAAGCCATCCGCTAATCAAACCATCCGCCGGACCGACTTGGTTATGCGATGGTGTTGTGTTCATGGCCGTGGTCATTGGGGGCGGTGTGGATAGGTTGAGCTTCTGGAATCGCGGGTGCAGTCAGAGTGGGGTCGGCTCATTGATACTTCCTATAGGGGAATAGGATCGATCAAGTGTTTGGTGCTGATCCCAGCGGTGAGCTTGAATGCGAGGCGATCAACCCCTTGTTGAAGTGCTGCACCCGTGCGGAGGACTCTACCTAGAGCCGGTTGAGTGGGCACCACACTCGCCAAGCGAATCAGATATTTCATGCATCCACCCCACCCATTACGCTTCAAACCGACCCCGTGGTGCGTGCAAATAGCAATCACGAAAGCCACGACGATCGGCCAAACTAAACACGACATCGAGTCAACGCTCGCGGATTGACACCGACGCAACTTCGGCGAGATTGACTCGGAGATCGCTGAGATACCGCCACCTCCGATCGCCGGATTGCGGCCGTATCCCCTAGCGTATCCCCACGCTGGATGTTAAACTGTTTGGCCCGGCGTTTAGTCGCAGCGGAGCTTGAACCACAAGGAAGGCGTCAAGCGATGTCGGTGGGGAATGCGAAAAGGGATACCGAGAACCTGCTCGTAAGTTTCAAAAACTAAATAGTTGAAATACTCGGGGCCGTAGCTCAATTGGGAGAGCGCTGTGTTCGCAATGCAGAGGTTAGGGGTTCGATCCCCCTCGGCTCCATTTCTACAGCTGGTGAATGCACCGGCATCAATTCAAAGCGTCCGCTACCAACCGTGATGCTTTGTTAACCAGAGCGTCGATCCGGTCGGTGTCTTTGCCTAGAAAAGGTTCATAAGGCTGAGCCATATTGCCTACGCAGATGCCTTGCTGGGCGAGGCCATGCTTCACGGATTTGATGAATGATGAGGGGTGCTGTCCCGAGCGGTAGAGGGTCGTGGAGATGTTCAGGACCACGCGCTGAAGTTGCCGGGCGGTGTCGAGCTCTTGTCGGCGGGCGGCTTCGTAAATCCGGACAAACAGTTCGGGGAAAAGGTTGGCCCCGCCCGAGACGCCGCCATCTGCACCGAACAGCACCGCCTCGGCCAGCAGCTCTTCGGGACCCACCAAGATTTTGAAGTCCGGCCGCAACTCATCGCGTAACAGCATGGCCTCGTGCACGTACAGCATCGAGCCGGAGCTGTCCTTGAACCCGATGCACTTCGGCAGGCCGATAGCGTGACGCACCGACGCCATCGGCACGGCACCCGTCCGCGAAGGGATGTTGTAGAGAAACATCGGCAGCGGTAAGCGCTCGGCCGCCTGATCCAAGTAACGATTGAGCTCCGGCGTGTCCAACGGGCTGTAGGGCGGCGGAGCCACCACGACCGCCGCGGCCCCGGCCTCTGCCGCATGTTCCGAAAGTTCGACGACCGACTCCAGGCAGCTGTCGGTCACGCCCACGAGGACCGGCACCCGGCCGCGGGCGGCTTCGACGCAGCGCGTCACGACTTGTCGCCGAACCCGCATGGGCAAGGCGGGACCCTCGCCGGTCGTGCCCAATACGAATAGCCCGTGCACGCCTCCGGCGATGAGCGATTCGACCAGTCGTGCCAGCCCGGGCTCGTCGAGTTGGTTGTCGTCGGTCCAAGGGGTGACCAGCGGCGGGATCACGCCGCTGCCGAGGGAGTGGGGGGTCGAATTGTCTGGAGTTGATGGGGTCATATCGCGGTGCTTTCGGACGGTTCGGCCGGGGGTGGTTGGTGTTCCGTGACCTGCGTTCGAGGCCAGAGATAACTAAATAAAATCGCCAGGATCATCAGGGTCAGGTTGCTCACGACGCCGACCCAGTAGGTGTGGATGGGCAGTCGCCAATCCTGCGGGACCCAGTCCAGCAGACCCAGGCCGTAGTAGAGCTTGACCCCGACGGCGAAGGGCAGCGCGGTGAGCATGTGACGCGGCCCCACCCGCGGAAAGAAGATCGCCAACAGGAAGATGCCGCCGACGACGCCGCCGAAGATCGCCAACGCGCTGCGGGTCCAGTCGACGATGCTTTCCTTGCCCTCGAAGCTCAGGATCAGAAACGCGATGCCGATCATGCCCGCTCCCGCCATCGCCGAGATCAGCTTCGCGACCCGCAGGTAGCTGCGTTCCGGGGCGTCCTTGAGCAGATACCGTCGTACCACGTCGGTGGTCCCGGCGGTCGACACCGCATTGATGCTCGAGTCGAGGCTGGACATGCTCGCCGCCATGATCGCCGCGATGATCAGCCCCACCACCCCCACCGGCAGGTAGTGCGCGATGAAGTAGGGCACGATCTGTTCGGGGTCGGCCGCAAACCGCGCGGCGACCTCGGGCGGCAGGTCGATACTGGTAAACAGCGCCCAGATCGAAGTGCCCACCAAGTAAAAAAACGTCCAGGTCGGGATCGCCAGCAACGACCAGGCCACCGCCTTCCGCGCCTCGTGTGTCGAGCGGGCGGCGATGTACCGCTGCACCACCGTCTGATTGCTGGCGTTGTTGGAGATCGCGTCGAAGGTGCCGATGATGATCATCGTCCAGAACGTCCGCTCGTTGAACAGGCGCCGCCAGGCGGCACCTTCGGTGAAGTCCCAGTCAACGCCGCCCACGCCAAACTTGCCGCTCTGCCAGGCCCGGCCCCACCCGCCCAGGATGCCGTCGGGCATGGCCACGCCGACGTAAATCAGCACGATCACCGCCCCCACCCAGAGCACGATCGTCTGCACCACGTCGGTCCAGATCACCACCTCGATGCCGCCGAATACGGTGTACAGCAGGATGAACATGCCCCCGAGCAGGATCACGTATTCGATGTCAACGCCCAGCAGCAGCGAAACCGTCAACGATACCAGGTAGAGCACGGTTCCCAGCCGCAGCATCTGGGCCATGATGAACGTCAGCGAACAGTACAGCCGACTGAACCGGCCCAGCCGATTCTCGAGAAACTCGTACGCGGTGGTGTAAGGCAACGCCCGGAACAGCGGCACGAAGACGATCATCGCGACGACCATTCCGATGATGACCGGATAGTTGGCCATCAGCAGCCGCCAGTCCAGCGCAAAGGCCGCGGCAGGCAGTGCCAAGAAAGACACCGAACTGATCGAAGTGCCGATCAGCGATAAACCCACCGCCCACCCCGGGACGTTGCGTCCGCCCAGGAAGTAGCCTTCGGTATCCTTGTTCCGTCGCCCCCAGTAGAAAGCAAAAGCCGCCATCAGGACGAAGTACACCACGATCACGGCGATATCGATCGGCGAGAGCATCACCGCGAGTTGAGCTGGCACCATGATTCAAACTACTAAAGCAACAGGTAAGACATTCAACGAACCACGGCGAGACCTAGATCACCCGTTACCACAAGAAGGGATGACGCAACATATCGTTGCCGGGCAACGGCAAAGTTCTAGTTATCCTTAGGCATGAAATACTTGATCGGAGCGAAGCCGACCGCCTGGACCTGCACCATGTCCGCGGCTTCACCCTTGTAGGTCGCCGCGCTGCCGTCTTTTTTCACGTAGTTGGCGGTTGAGTCGAGAATCGCTTTCTGACCCACGGTGCCACTCTGCCAATAGGCGGAATAGAAACCGCCCGAACCGTCCGCCACTTCGAATTTCCAATAGTCGCTGCTGCCGGGGTGATTCAGCCGCTGAGCCGACGAGGAAAAAATCCCGCGTGACCACATCAAGTCGCCCGCGATGACGCTCATCTCGATACGGGTATCCACGCCCCCCATCGACTCGGTGAGGTACCAGCGATCCGCCAGATTGATCCAGCTCTCCTCGCTGGAAGGGCGGACAAATGGATCGGATAACGATCCTCCGAGATCGGTATCGCTGTTGGCCCAAACACCCATGGTCAACACCGTGTTGCCGTAGATACGCTCGGTGGTGCTGTTCTTCTCGACGTTGGCGTAGGAAATATCCAGGTCCGGGGCGGTGGGGCAATCCAGCGGATCGAGGGTCTCGGTGTATTCCAACCAAACGGGGCGGGCATCAAACCGCGGTGGAAAATTGATGTTCAGGGTTTCGGCGCGGCGTAAGCGGGAGACCCCCCCATCGGCCGCATTTCTTCGACGTGCACCGGCAGGCGGCCGTTATCCAGCTCATAGCCGGTGGCGGCAATCCCGATCTGCCGCATATTGGACAGGCAGAGCATGTTTTTCGCCGCGTCGCGAGCGTTGCCCAAGGCGGGCAGCAAGATCGAGACGAGCAGGGCGATGATCGAGATCACCACAAGCAACTCAATGAGCGTGAAGCCGTGGCGCCGGGGTAATGAAGTCGTGAGTCGGAACATGCGGAGTCTCCGGATAAGAGGTAGAATTAAGACGACATCCCGAGAAAGCCATCGATCCGGTGTTGCCCGGATCGACGGGTGAAGTTGGGCAATCGATTACTTGCGACGGGCCAGGAGGCAGGTGCCCCCCAACGCCAGCAGCGCCATCGAGCCGGGCTCGGGAACGTAGGCGTTGTAGTGAGCCTGAACTTCCGCGGCGGTCAGCACGCGGTTGTAGATGGCCAATTCATCAAAGTCGCCGGTCACTTCGCTGTCGGTCTGGGCGGCCGTGCCGATGGTTTCTTCGGTGGATGAACCCGCGACGGCATAGGTACTGGAACCAAAGGCATTGGCGTTGCCAAAATCAAAGTTACCGGTGTCGCTACCGGTGCTGGAGGCCAGTTCCACACCGTCAACGTAGAGCGTGATGGTGGTGGTGGCATAATCGACGGTGAAGGCCACGTGGTGAACGCCTTCGAGCTCGGTCGCTTGGCCGCGTGACACGAAGCTGTCGCTGGCTTGACTGCGACCCCCGAAGAACAGACGGTTCTGGAAATTCTGCACGCCCACGGTGAGGCCCGCGGACGTGCCGCTGGGCAGGAAAAAGACCGCGTCGGTCGGATTGCTCGGGCCGACGACGGAGCTCAGGTCGATCAGAAATTCGACGGTGGCTCCGCTGGTGCCTTGCAGATCGTTGGTGAGCGAATCGGCGGCACTGGAAGCGCCGAGGGTCACGAAACCCGAACCATCAGCATCGGCGAATTGCCCCGTTTGATCGAAAAAAGTCGTCCCGGCCGCGCCAAAGGGGATCCCTCCGTTGGACGCGGTGCCGTTGTTGTTGCCCGCGATGCCGCTGCTGTCGTCGTAGTTGCCCTCAAACTGGTAGTAAGCGATCGGATTGTCCGCCAGCACGGCGTCGGAGTAGGGGCCAGCCACGGCAGACATCGACAAAGATGCGACCGAAGCGGCGGTGAGCGAAAGACATAGCGATTTCATGGTTGAACCTCCAAGAGAAAAAAAAAAACGTTTAGATCGAATCGTGTACCGGATCGACCCGCGACACTAAAACCAATAAATGAGTCAAGAAATTGCGTGCGGGTTCGCTTCGCCTTGGGGCGGCCGACCCGACTCTCCCCGCAGACGGGTTTGGTAGCGCAGCCGATTCCATCGCCCCGTCGCGGGAGGTGGCGATATGCTCGGACATATGCTCAGCGGCTTCCGCCAAGTCGCCGACGGCAATACTGCTGACAATGCGCTGGTGGAAGCGGTGCGCCCCCATGATCGTCTCGAAGGTGATGACCGAATGCCGCCGCACGCCGTGGATCTGAGCAAAAAGCCGGGCGTCGCCGACCAATAAGCGGAAGCGGTCGTTGCCACTGAACCGCATCAGCATCTCGTGAAACTTTTCGTCGAGCTGGAAGAAACGCTTGACCAAGACGTCGCGGGATCGATCGTCGGAAGTTGATACCGAAGCGTGGGCGATCGACTCGAACTCGTCACAGTTGGCTTGCAGGTCTTCCAGGCAATCGTCGAAAGCCCCCGGCCGAGCGTTTCGCACCGCGTAGGGTTCGAGGGCGGCCCGCAGGTGGTATGCCTCGGCAACCTCCTCCATGCCGGGTTGCCGCACGATGGTGCCGATGCGGTGAACCTGCTCGAAATACCCGTCGCGCTGCAAACGCTTGATCGCTTCGCGCACCGGCGAACGGCTGACCCCCAGCTGCTCCGCCAATCCCTGCTCGGAGACGCGTTCGCCGGCCTTCAATTCGCCGTTGACGAGCTGAGTGCGGATCGCGCGGTAGGTTTGGTCGATTTTAGCAGCCATGGTAAAAGTCGGTGATACGAAGTGATTCGGTAGCTAGAACCATGATCCCGGCATAGTATACTACACGGCCCGCGGCGTATGTCCAGTACAATTCCTCAAGTAAAGCAATTATCCGCAAAGCGATTCAGGCTATCTTCGAGCCAATAAACGCCTTTAAGTAAGATTCGGAACGCAAGCACACCGCCATATGCTAGAAAAAGTATGTGAGAATCACGCGGTAGCCCGTTTCGGCGAGAGCATGGTATACCAGCGTGTCCACACCATAATAAGACTCGATTCAGTCTGCTGGCCGAACATTCGAACCGAGACCGTCATGCCCTCCCAATCACCAAACATCTTGTTGCTCATGGCAGACCAAATGCGGTTCGACGTACTGGGCGATGCCGGTGACCGTATCGCGCGTACGCCCCGCCTCGACCAACTGGCCGCTCAGGGGGCAAGGTTTACGCAGGCGGTGACGCCGACGCCGATCTGCATGGCCGCGCGGTACAGCCTCCTGACCGGACGACGCGCGGCGCAGACGCGGGTGACCGCCAACGGCCTGCTGCCGGACCGCGACGGGCGCCCGTCGCCGAGCCGGTTTGGCCGACCCTGATGACCACCTTTGGCCAAGCGGGGTACCAAACCCACGGCGTGGGGAAGTTCCATTTTCATCGGCGTCCTTACGGCTTTCATCGCCAAGAGTTGATGGAAGAATGCATCGACTGCCTGGCCGACGACGATTATCTGATGCACCTGCAAGCCGCAGGGATCCCGACGCGCTACCCTCAGGGCCACCGCGACCTGCTGTACTATCAGCCGCAAACCTCTGCGGTCCCCGAAGCACATTCGCAGAATCGGTGGGTCGCAGATCGGTCCGAGGCTTTTTTGCGGAAGCACCGTCGATATCGCTCCGAGCAGCCGTTTGTTCTGTGGTCGTCGTGGATCGCGCCGCATCCGCCCTTTGCCCCCGTGGAGCCGTATGACACGCTCTATGACCCGGCGGACATGCCCCCCCCGCGTTACGCCGATCGCCCGATGTCGTCGCTGCCCGCCCCGGCATGGCCCCACCGCGGTCGCCTGGACGGGGCCCACCGCGATCGTGATCGGATGGCCCGGATCAAAGCGCATCTATTACGGCCAGGTAACGCACGTCGACCAAGCCGTGGGCCAGGTGCTGGACACCCTCGACGAACTGGGGCTTGCCGACGATACCGCCGTGATCTTCTGCAGCGATCACGGCGAGATGCTGGGCGATCACGGGCTATCGCAAAAAAATACGCCGTACGAAGCGTCGCTGCGTATCCCGCTGCTATTACGCTGGCCGGGTCGGGTCCCGCCCGCCACCCGCTGCGACGCCCCGGTCGATCTGACCGACGTGATGCCGACGCTGATCGACGAGTTGAAGCTTCCGTATCCTCAGGGGTTGCCTCCGTTACCCGGATCGAGTCTGGTCGATGCGGCCCATGGAACCGGGCCGGCGGATCGCGATTTCTCGGTCATTGATTTCGGCCACGATCAGCAGCGCTGGGTTTGCCTGCGGAATGCCGAGCGGAAATACGTTTACTGGGCATGCGGCGGCCGGGAAGAAGCTTATGACCTCGCGGCGGACCCCGAAGAGCGGGTCAATCTGGCCCTCGCCGACCCGGTGCCGAGCTGGATTGCGGCGTGGAGACGCCGGGCGTTGGAATGGGAAATTGAGCAGGGCCTGGGACGGCGCTCGGTGGTGGCGGGCGGTTTTCGGCGCTGGCCCGAACCGGTGGAGGTGCCTGCCGAAGACTTCGGATTTGTGTCGATTAACGACGGGGTCTGGGCGGACCGTTTGCCGGCCGACCACCCCCACCGCGTCGAAAGCTTCGCCCAGGCTTTTGATCGCGCCATCGCCAAAGAGTCTACGCTCAGCCCGGATAAATTGAGTGTCTCGGCGTATCTTGCTCAGGGCGGTTCGCTGCGCGGAACCGTCTGGGACCCCGAAAGGCCGACTGATCTTGGCAAATGAATCTCGCCCAAACGTCATCTGGCTGCTTGCGGATCAGCACCGTGGGCAGGCATGAGCTGTGCCGGCGACGCCAATGCCCGGACGCCGAATCTTGATCGCCTCGCCGCCGAGGGGGTCTGGTTTCGCAATGCCGTGAGCGGTTTTCCGCTGTGTTGCCCGGCGAGGGGGTCGATCCTCACCGGCCGATATCCGCATCACGCCGTGCCCGGCCACGAGCGCCCGTTGCCCGGGGGCATGCCCACTCTCGCCCATGCCTTTAACGACGCGGGCTACCGCACCGCGTGGTTCGGCAAGTGGCACATCGACGGATTTCACGAAAACACCGGACGGGCCGCGTTTCACACCGTGGCTCGCGATCGACGCGGCGGCTTCGAGACCTGGATCGGCTACGAAAACAACAACGCCCCGTTTGACTGCCATGTCCACGGCCACCGCGGGGACACCGAGGTGCCGCATACTCGTTTGCCACGGTTCGAGACCGATGCGCTGACCGACCTCTTACTGGAGCAGATCACCGGCCACGCGGCGGCGGGGCAGCCGTTTTTGCGGCGGTTTCGGTCCAACCGCCCCACGATCCGTACGCCGCGCCTGCCGAGTGGATGCGACATTACCGCCCCGCCGAGATCAAGCTCCGCGGCAACGTCCCGCCGATTCCCCGCATCCAGGAATGTGCCCGACGCGAACTCGCGGGCTATTACGCGCTGATCGAGAATGTCGATCACAACCTCGGCCGTATCCGGAACCACCTCGAATCGCTGGGGCTGACCGACGACACCTACCTGATCTACGCATCCGATCACGGCGACCACCACGGCAGCCACGGCCACTTCCGCAAGATGACGCCCTACCAGGAAGCGATCCATATCCCTTTCATTCTGGGTGGTCCCTGCAATCGGCACTACCAACTTCATCACGAATCCGACGCGGTGCTGAACCATGTCGATTTTGCCCCCACCACCCTGGGTCTCTGCGACATCGAGGTCCCCGAAGCGATGGCGGGCTTTGATTATTCCGACACCGGCAAACGTGGGAAAAAATCGGGAAATCTGCCGGACGCGGCGCTGCTGCAAGCCGTGGAAATCAGCGGCCACGGCCCGAGCATCGACCTGCCGTGGAGGGGCATCCTCACCCGCGAGGGCTGGAAATACGTAGCCTTTTCCGGGGCGCCGTATCTGCTGTTCAACCTTCGTGAGGACCCCCTGGAATTGTGCAACCTCGCCCACCACGCCCACGCATCAGAGAAGCGACGCGAGTTGCAGGGGCGGCTGGCGGCGCTGCTCGAGTCGGTCGGCGATCCTTTCGAGTTGCCCGCATTGCCGTAGACGTTTCAGCGGAAGCGGTCGGTGAACTTCTGGGATAGCGGACGGGATGACGCATCATGGAATTTTCGACCTCGGCCAGGCTTCCGCGAAGGGCCGAAAGTACGCTCAAGATCCTCCAATATTCACCGGCTTCGACGAGCAAATTCGTGCTTGAAAAAGTGGGCTCGGTTACGGCAGTTTCGGCTGACTTTCCCGGATCTTGGGCAGGGTTTGGCCAAGCTTCGAGGGTTTTTCACACGGCTTGATTCTTATACTGTAGTATACTAGAGCAAGATCTTCATTTCCCGTCACGGAGCCTCTTTCATGGTTTGTTCTCTCCCCTTTCCACGTCGCTACGCACTTGGTCTGCTGTCGCTGCTGCTCACGTCGTTGGCGGGCGCAGATTTGCTAGTCCAGGACGATTTTTCGCAGACCGAGTCCAACCCGGCCGCGGGATGGGCGGCGCCGTGGAAATTCAGCGGGGCGCTCAACGTTGAAACCGCTGAGAAAGCCATGGCCGGCCAGGGCTGGGCGATGCGGCCGATGCTCCAGTCGATCGACTTTGATCGCGACGGCGAATATTTTTTCCGCGTCACGATCGAGCGGACCGGCCTGGGGACGCAGGGGAATTCCTACGCGGCGTTGCAACTCTATAACAATGACAAGGCCGTCGATAACCGTCCGCTGCGGATGGGCATCGACAGCGGCGACGTCTATATGTTTGGACTAGGCACGAACGAGCGGCTCAACCAAAAAACCAAAGCGGATCAACCTTACACGCTGGTCGCGCCGCGTGTTGACCCGCGCTGACGGCCCCGACCGCCTCGAGGGATGGGCCTTTGAAGGCAGCCAGGTCCCCGAGCAGATGCCCGCGGACCCCCAGCTGATTTCCGAACTGGAATACACCGACAGCGTCAATGATCTGCGGTTTCAGACCGGGAGCGGTGCCGGGTTTGAGGCACGCTTTCGCGATCTGCGGATAGGTCGTTCGTGGGAGGTCATCACCGGCCAGGCGCCGGCGATGCCCGAAGCCCAGGCGTTCAAACACGATTTCCGCACCATCCCCCGGCTACAGGTAGCCGATCAGGGCACCCACGCGATTCCTATCCAGTGGGCCAACGTCAGCCTCCTGCCCGGCGCTATCGGCCAACCCCCCAGCCTCGTGGTGCAGGGGGCTTACGAATGGATCCAGCCCAACAGCGTGATCTATCGGCCCGCCGACGAAGCCAGCCAAAAGCAAGCCACGCCTGCCCCCAACCCCGAGTTGCCGCTCTACGCCGCCCCCGAGGCCTGGACAGATTTGCCCCGTGCCCAATACCAGTCCGTGCCTCGGCCCGGCGGTGATGGCCACGACCTGTACAACATCAACAAGCTCCAACGTGTCGCGACCATCGACGCAAAGGGCCAGCTCAAAAAATTGTCCAAACCCGAGCCGCTGCTCGTCGGATCTGATGACCAGGGCCAGTCCCCGGCAGAGGTGCTCAAATCGATCGACGGCGAGGTCAAGACTCTCGCCGACGCGGATGGTGATGGCGTGGTCGATCTTTTGGTGGCCGCCTGGATCGATCGGGGCGGCGGATACTGGCCCCGTGAACAGGCGGTCTGGAGCTTGACCCCGCTGCCGCACGTCGGCCCCCACGCCGACCTCGAAGTCACTGAAGGCTTCCGCGGTTATGACATCGAGGGCAACTGGCTGGGGACCCAGCGAACCAAGGAGCTGACCTGGTTCAAAGGTCAGCGCGAGGGTGATCGTCTGGTCCTGACCACACGTCAGCCGGTTTATTACGGCCGAGATGATTACATCGTGCAGTGGCGGAATTCGGGTCGGAAGATGGCGCCCACCGTCATCACCGCTCAGCACGACGGCCGTGAGCAGCGCTTGGTCGTCCTCTTTTCGGGCACGGAAAACGTGAAGGCCCTGCCGATCCTGGACACCGCGGACCCGAAAAAACTTCACCTCGGGCGGGCGGTGGATTTGATGCACCCCGACACGCCGATGCAGGACGTGTTTCTGACGGTGGTGCGTAACACGATCGACATGACCGGAGACGGTCGGGACGAGATCGTCATCGGCACCGGGGCCAACGGGCGGGCCATCGTGCTCGGCGGCGACACCGTCGGGCATTACCGTGTGCTCGGGGCGATCGAGCAGGTGGGCGGTCCGCTGGGGGCCGATACCCTCACCGTGCCGGCCCGGGGCGATTGGGACGGCGACGGCCAACCCGACTTGGTCACCGGTGACGGCACGGGATATTACGTCCTCTGGCCCGGCACGTCCGACCCGTTGGTTTACGCAGGCTCGCATACATTTCAGCGTTCCGACGGCTCGCCGTTGCTCTACAAAGGCACGCAAAACCTGCAGGGCCCGCACGAAGCGGGTTGGTCTTACAGTCAGCCCACGCTATTTGACTGGGACGGCGACGGAGAACTCGAGTTGATCGGCAACGACAACACCAACACGCTTCGCCTCCACCAGCGGCGTTCGGGGGCCGAACCCTGGATCATCGACGACTCGAAAACCTTTATGTATCAAGGCCAAAAGCTCGGCGTGGGTTGGCGATCACGTATGGCCGGGCTGCCGGGCAGCTATCGGCTGGCGGGCGACGACCGCCCGGTCCTGTTGTATATCGACTTGCTCTCGGAACTCAAACTCGCCGTGCCCCGTACCGCGGGTTCCACCGACATCGAAGAGATCCTCCCGCTTCAATTCACCGACGGCCAGCCCATCGTCACCGCGGGCTCCGCGGGCATGTCCGGCCGCACGCAGCTCTCCACTCCCGATTGGGACGGCGACGGCGTGTGGGACATCATGTACAACACCCCCGCCAAATCCGTGCCTCTCTCCGAGCAGGACCCGCACCTCATCGGGCTCAACGACCACCTGCGCACCTGCGCGATCTATTGGCTACGCAACGTGGGGACCCCGGACGCTCCCCGATTCGAGCGGCCCCGGCGCGTCACCTACAAAGACGGCGGCGTCATCCGCACCGAAACCCATTCCATGAACGTCGAGCCCGCCGACCTCAACGGCGACGGACAACTGGACATCATCTTCGGCGACGGCCCGGGCTTCGTTTACTACTTGATGCGTGACGAGCTAGCCTGGGATTGACGGCTGTCAGAAATCAACCGCGGACGATGTTGGCGATCGATGGATATCAGGGGTTATCGCGGATGGCGGGGGTGACGGCCCAGTAGTTGATGGGGGTGATGGAGGAGTTGTCGTCGGGGAATTGACGGACGCTGGTGTCGCCGAAGGCGTAGTTGGCGACGCCGCCGCGGTCGGGGTTGCCCGTGCCGCCGTGGCGGGATTGCTCGATGTTGAGGAGTTGATCGGGGGTGCCGGCGAAGATGTCGACGTAGTAGCCCTCGTGGCCGGTCTCTTTTTCGCCGAAGAAGATGACCTCGGAGAAGTTGGCCATGAAGTCGCGGTCCATGGTGGTGGTGTCGGCTTCGGTGAAGGTGCTGGAGCTGGCGGTCGCCTGGTTACGCAGGTCGTTGAAGCCGTTGAACATGTAGCTGCGGGGAGCGCGGTCGAATTCTTCGGTGATCGCGGGGTCCTCGTTGCTGACCGGTTCGGGGTCGTCGGGGCAGATCAGCAATTCGCCGACGACGTATGTGGGCTGAAACTGGGCGGGCCACCGCGGCTGGGTGGCGCGGGTGGGGTATTGGCCGTCGTGTTCGCTGGCGTAGATGTCCGCGGCGAGGGTGAGTTGCGCATCCGGCTGGAGCACTGCATCATCCGCGCGGTCTCGCGGGCCGAGGCGAGGGCGGGCAGCAGCAGCCCGATGAGCAGGGCGATGATGCTGATGACGACCAGTAATTCGATGAGGGTGAAGCCGTCGGGGTTGCGACGGCAAAACGGTGCGCGATGGCTGGTAAACCGAGGGACCATCTTGACTCCATCCGGAATGGGGCTGGACGATCCGCAACCGACAAGGTCGGGATGGCTCAGCCTGATGGGTGAGGATGCGTTATCTTATTTGATTCGGTCCGGTAACCCAACCCGCTGCGGCGGGGCCGGACCGCATCACGCCTTCTCGGGGATCGATATGACGTCAAGGAAAACGATTGGTCTGGTCGTGGTGTTGCTGCTGATCGGGGCCGGGTACCTTTGGATGTTTCAGTCACGGAAGGTTCCGCCGCTGCAGGTGACCTACATGCAGATGACCGGGACCGGGCCGGTGTTTTCCTTTAACGACAACGTCGTAGTGGATGAGGTGCGGGTGCTGGCTCCCGCCGTGGAACCGGGGGAGGACGAGGTCTACACGACGCCGGAGGATCGGGTGATGTGGCACCTGCGACTGCGGGAGGATTACGACCCCGCGACGGCCCAGCGAGAGCGTCGCGATTACCGCGCCCTGACCTACGGCCAGAATATTCACGAGCTTCGGCCGGTCAAACCCACCCCGCGCAAAGGCGAACCCCTGGTGGCGGGCGAGACGTACCGTTTTGCCGCCCAGACGCGTGACGACGGTGCGGTCGAAATCGAGTTCGTCGCCCGGGGGGCGAAGTAACGGAAAAGTTGGGGGGGGGGATGGCGGTAAGGGGGGATTCGCGAAGTAGATTGAATAGGCGGGTAGCTTCCGGATGTTGGTGTGGGCACGCAGGGCGGTGAGGGTTATTAGAAACGCAATCATCGGGCTCACCGCAACTCCGATTAGTCGCCGGTGATGGCGGGTCCAGCGGACGTTCAGTAAGGTATGCGTGCTTTACCGCGAGCCGACGTTCGTCGGCCGTTTCCAGAATCTCATCTTGTCACCGCCCCTCCTCTACCAAGCCCCCCACCGAGCCCCCTTTCATGACCGAGCTTCCCGACGCTTTGCGTGACGCCAAGCGGGCGTATTGGCGGACCAATGTTTTGATCATGTCGCTGCTGCTGGCGGTGTGGGCCTTCGTGGGCCTGGGCTGCGGGATCCTGTGGGCGGATTGGCTGAACCAGTTCCGGCTGGGCGGCGTGCCGCTGGGTTTTTGGTTTGCCCAGCAGGGCAGCATCGCGACCTTCGTGCTGATCATTTTGGTCTACGCGATTCTGATGAACCGGTTGGACAGCAACTTCCACCGGGATACCCGCCATCTGCGGGAGCAACCGGGGAATCCGCCCGCGGGTGGAGCGGAGGTTCCGACGTCCGCGTCGACGACGGGTGATCCGGATGCAGTCTCGAACGGAGGTGGAATTTGAACCTCCCCCCCTCCTCCCCCCCCTCTCCCCCTTTCCGTCGGTGCTGGGCGGGCTGTTTGGGATGTCCACTCTACAAACGTGGACGGTGTTGTTTGTCGTCGTGACCTTCGGGATCTACCTGGGTATCGCCTGGCTGCGCGGGTGACCGACACGAAAGGCTTTTTCATCGCCGGCGGCGGCGTGCCTGCGCCCGCCAACGGCATGGCGACCGCCGCGGACTGGATGTCCGCCGCCTCGTTCATCTCCATGGCCGGGCTGATCTCGGGCATGGGCTTCGCCGGCGGGGTCTACCTCATGGGCTGGACCGGCGGCTACGTGCTGCTGGCCCTGCTGCTCGCACCCTACCTCCGCAAGTTCGGCCACTTCACCGTGCCCGACTTCATCGGCGACCGCTACGCCCCGCCCGGCTACCAAGCCCCGACCGTCCGACCCAGACTCGCGTCAACTGGGCACGACTCATCGCCCTGCTCTGCGCGATCTTCGTCAGCTTCACCTACGTCGTCGGCCAGATGAAAGGCGTCGGCGTGGTGTTCTCCGGCTTCCTCGGCGTCACGCCCGGCCGTCGGCGTGTTCATCGGCATGGCGATCGTGTTCGTCTACGCCGTCTTCGGCGGGATGAAGGGCATCACCTACACCCAGGTCGCCCAGTTCTGGGTCCTCATCACCGCCTTCCTCATCCCCGCCGTCGCCATCAGTTTGAAGCTGACCGGCCAGGCGATCCCGTCGATCGGTTTGGCCTCGCGAAGTGTTGCCCAGCGGTCGACCCGGCCCGGCCGTACCTGCTCGACAAACTCGTCGAGCATCAACCAACAGTTCGGCTTCGGCAGCTACACCGATGCCTACGGCGAGAACGCGGGCAAGTGGAACAAGCTCAACGTGTTTTGCGTCTGCCTCGCGCTGATGGCGGGCACCGCCGGGCTGCCGCACGTCATCGTGCGGTTCTACACCGTCAAGTCCGTCAAGGCCGCCCGCTGGTCCGCGTTCTGGGCCCTGGGTTTCATCAGCCTGCTGTACCTCACCGCCCCGTCCGTCGCGGCGTTTGCCCGGTACTACATGGTCGACGACATCGCCGGGCTCAACGGCAAGACCGCCGAGGAATTACCCCAGTGGTACCACGATTGGAACAAGACGGGGTTGATCGCGTGGGTGGATTTCAATGGGGATGGGAAGCTTGCGTTTACGAATAATCTGACGGACAACTTCGAAGCTCCGATTCGATCGAAGGACCGGTTCCCGGCCAATGGATTGACGTTCGAGTGTTCCGCGAATGATTCAGCGAATGAAGACCCGTCGAATTGATGCGAATCGGCGGACTTCTGCCCGCTGCGGTGAATATGCGGTGTCAGCTTGATTGCATACGCTGCAACTGATTCCAGACGGACGCTGGGTTGGAACCTCGACATGGCGAGCACCGTGGCTACGAAGTCAGCAAGTAGCACTGCTCCGCCAAGGCGCGTTACTCGCCCTCGGCGGCGCCCACCACCCCGACCGGGACATCATCGTGTTGGCCACGCCGCAGATGGCGCAGCTCGCCGACTGGGTGGTCGCCTTCGTCATCGCCGGCGGGCCTCGCGGCCGCGCTCTCCACCGCGTCGGGCCTGCTGCTGGTGATCTCCTCGTCGGTCGCCCACGACCTGTACTACAAAGTCATGAACCCCACGCGCCAGCGAAGCGCAGCGGCTGCTGGTCGGCCGGATCGCCATCGGCGTGGCGGTGTGCATCGCCGGGTACTTCGGCATCAACCCGCCGGGCTTCGTCGGCGAGGTCGTGGCGTTCGCCTTCGGGTTCGCCGCCGCGTCGTTCTTCCCCGCCATCGTGCTGGGCATCTTCACCAAACGCGTCGGCACCGTCCCCGCCGTCGCGGGCATGCTCGTGGGCATCAGCTTCACCGCGTTCTACATCGTCTGCCAGAAGGCGGACGTGATCCTGCTCGAACGCCGAGGTCGCCGAGTTCATCCTCGGCCCGGCGGGTCAGGGGCTGCGGACGCCGTGGGCCTTCGGCATCGATGCCCAGGGCATCGGCACGCTGGGCATGGTGCTGAACTTCATCGTGACCCTCTCGCTCACCCCGTTCTTCCGCGGGGCCTCCGCCGGAGGTTCAGCGACGATGGTCGAATCGATCCGCGAACCCGAGCCCCCGGGCACGACCCTCGCCGTGGCGTCGGATCACTGAGGGACACTCAACGTGCATCCTCGCGCACAGGTGAAGTTTCCCGATGAGGTCGGCCACAAAATGCTCGGACTATGATCGGCCTCACACTTGTTTACTCGAGGAGCCGTCATGTCAGAACCAGAACAAAAAGTCGCGATCGTCACCGGAGCCGGTAGCGGCGTGGGGCGAGACACCGCCCTGCTGTTGGCCGACGCGGGTTACGCCGTGGTGCTCGCGGCGCGGACCGAAGCCGACCTCCACGCCACCGTGGCGTATCTCAAGGAGGAGGCGGCGGGCGAGGCGACGACGCTGGTGGTGCCCACCGACGTCAGCGACTCCGGGGCCTGCGCCGCGCTCGTGCAGCAGACGCTGGAGAAGTTCGGCCGCATCGATGCCCTGGCCAACTGCGCGGCTCGGCGCCGCTGCAACCCATCGAGAAGATGAGCGACGAGGTCATCGACGCGGCGTTGGCGGTGAATCTCAAGTCGGTCTTGTATTTGACCCGCGCGGTTTGGCCGACGTTTCGCAAGCAGAAGCAGGGGGCGATCTGCAACATCTCGAGCATGGCCAGCATCGACCCGTTCAAGGGCTTCAACGTCTACGCCGCGGCCAAAGCGGGGGTGAATCTTTTTACCAAGGCCACCGCCGACGAAGGCAGCCGGTTCAACGTCCGCTGCGCCGCGGTGGCTCCCGGGGCCATCGAAACCCCGATGCTGAGGCAAAACTTCCCGACCAAGGCGATCCCGGAAACCAAAACGCTCGACCCGCTCACCGTCGCGGGCCTGGTCCGCGACGTGCTCACCGGGGCCTGGGAAGGGACCAACGGCCAGACCATCCCCCTGCCGAGCCCGAGTTGAAGTTCGCGTAAACTGCCTCCCTGAAACCGACCTGCGGACTTTGGCCGCGACAATTTTTTCATGAGTGAGATTTGATATGGATATCGGCCGCAACGACCACACTTACCGCTGGCACGAAGACTGGGCGACGATCCCCGACACCCCGTCGGGCCGAATCAACGGGCGGACCCACGGGGTTGCGGTGCTGGGCGACGGGCGGGTGGTGGTTTTTGCCCAGGCGGTGCCGGGCGTGCTTTTTTACGATGCCGATGGCAAGCTGGTGGAATCGTGGGGCGAGCGCTTTGTCGGAGCCCACGGGCTGACGTTGCACCGCGAGGGTGAGCAGGAAAGTCTCTGGTTGGTCGATCAGTCGTCGGCCGAGGTTTGCCGCACGGACCTCAAGGGCAATCTGCTGGAACGTCTCGAGCCGCCCCCGATCGACCAGCGTCCGGAGGGGAAGTACATGCCGACGTGGGTCGATGTCAATCCCGCCAACGGGGACCGCTGGATCGCCGACGGTTACGGCGGGTCGGCTTTGCATCGCTACGCAAAAGACGGCACTTACCAACAGAAATACACCGGAGAAGAGGGGGCCGGGCGGTTTAGTTGTCCCCACGCGCTGCGGTTCGGACCCGACGGCAACCTTTACATTGCCGACCGCGGGAACCACCGGATCGCGGTGTACGACGGGGAGGGCAACTATCTCAAACACGAAGATTCGGTGACCCATTCCCCCTGCGGGTTTGATTTTCTGGCCGATTTGATCCTCGTGCCCGAGCTGATGACCGGGGTCAAGCTGATCGATCACGATCTCAGATTGGTCGCGGAACTCGGGGCCAGTGACCAAGTGAGTGTGGAGCAGACGCCCGAAGGTTGGCCGGAGGTCAACCGGCCATCGATGCTCCAGCCCGGGCAGTTCAACAGCCCGCACGGGGCCTGCTTCGCGCCCAACGGCGACATCTACGTCGTCGAATGGATCACCGGTGGCCGTATCACCAAACTCGAAAAACGCTAAGCCCCGCGGCCACGTTACAATCCCGCCGATGCGGATTTTGTTAACCAACGACGACGGGATCGACGCGCCTGGCCTGGCGGCGCTGCATCGCGCGGTGGAGTCGCTGGGCGAGGTCCATGTCATCGCGCCGGCGCTGGTGCAATCCGCCACCAGTCACGCGGTCACGCTGCACCGCCCCGTCGCGGTCGAAGAAAAAGGGTTGGGGCTGGCGGTGCACGGCCGACCGGCGGACTGCGTGAAGCTCGGGATCCACGCGCTGATCGATAAACCGATCGATCTGGTAATCAGCGGGATGAACAGCGGGGCCAACGTCGGGATCAATGTGCTGTACTCCGGCACGGTGGGTGCCGCGCGGGAAGCGAATTTCAACGGCCTGCCCGCGATCGCGGTCAGCCTGCACATCGGCGACTGGGATCACGACCATTGGGACCGGGCGGCGACGCACGCCCGCCGGCGATCGACGCGGTGTTGGCCGGGCCGCAGCCGTTGGACGGCCAGACCCTCATCAACATCAATGTGCCGGTGCTCGACGGCGCGGCCGAACCCAAAGGGCTGCGGGTTGCGCGCGCCTCGATGAGTTCGATGGTGGTGGAGTATCGCCAAGCCGTGAGCGACGAGGGGCTGACGACGTATCAGGTCAGCAATTCGATGCACTTTGCCCGCCGAGAAAAGGGGACGGATGTGGAAGCGTTGTACGAGAAGTACATCACGATCACGCCGCTGCATTTCGACACGACCTGTCCGGATCGGACCGCGGCGTGGGGCGAGCAGCTTCACCGGGCCGAGGGTGGTCCCGTGAACGGGGAGACTCTGGGTGGCTGATTCCGTTGACACGCCCGTGAATCCGGTGGAGGAACTCGCGGCCCTGGTGGAGGCCGAGGGGATGCCGGCGATGGTGGCGTTCCTGCGTGAACTGCCGCCGGAAGACACGCCGTACACCATTTCGCACCTCGATGAAGAGACGCGGACGCAGATGTTCTCGATGCTCGCGGGGTCTGAGCCGGAGTTTGCGGCCGACCTGATGGAGCACTTTGACGACGTGCACGCCGCGGAGATCGTCAGCGAGCTGGAAGCGTCGGACGCGGCGGCGATCGTCGATGAGATGGACTCCGACGAGCAAGCGGACGTGCTCTCGGAACTTTCGGATAAGGATGCCGAGGCGATCCTGGGCGCGATGACGCCGGAGGAGGCGATCGATACGCGTCGGCGGATGCGGTATGACGATGACACCGCCGGGGGGCTGATGATCACCGAGTATTTGGCGTATTCGGGATCGATGCCGGTGGAGCAGGTGGCCGACGATCTGCGTGAGCACAGCGAGAAATACGGCGAATTCGAGGTGCGGTACGTTTACGCCACGCACCTGGATGGAAGACTCGAGGGGGTGGTGCCGATGCGGGAACTGGTGATGACGCCGCGGGGCACGCCGCTGGGTCAGCTGGCGATTCCCGACCCGGATTTTGTCAATGTCGACACGCACGTCGATGAGCTGGAAGACTTGTTTGACCGGATCGACCTCTCGGCGGTGCCGGTGGTCGATGAGGCGGAGAAGCTGGTGGGGGTGGTGCAGCGGGCGGCGGTGCAGGAAGCGCGGGGCGAAGCGGCGGAGCAGGACCTGGCGAAGTTCGGCGGGATTCTACGGGGTGAGGAGCTGCGGTCCATGCCGGTGGGCACGCGGGCGCTGCGGCGGCTGATGTATCTGGTGCCCATCGCGGCGCTGCTGATGTTGTCCGCCAGCGTGATTAACTTGTTTATCAAAACGGTCGAAGAGGTGCCGGTGTTGGCGATGTTCCTGCCGGTGGTTTCGGGCATCTGCGGCAGCGGCGGCGGCCAGGCGGTGGCGGTGAGCATGCGGGAGATTTCGCTAGGGCTGATCAAGCCGGCGGACCTCAAGCTGGTGCTGATCAAGGAGGCCGGCGTGGCGGCCATCGGCGGGGTGGCGATGGGTTTGCTCCTGTTTGTTTTCATCGGGTTGTGGCAGAACAATTTCACGCTGGGATTCGTGGTCGGGGTGTCGCTGCCGGTGGTGATGGTGGTGGCCAAGGGCACGGGCGGCTGCGTGCCGCTGGTGCTGCGTAAGCTGGGGCTGGACCCGGCGATGGCGTCGGTGCCGGTGGTGACGACGGTGGTGGATCTGGTGGGTTTTCTGGTGGTGCTGCTGGTGGCGACGCTGTTGCTGACTTCGGGTAGCGCGACGCCGTAGCGCTGAATCCCGCGGCAGGGCGACGCGGGTTTGCCCACGGTGGTGGCAACGCCTACCCTTGCCTTCCATGGCAAAAATTACCTACGACGGCCAATCCTTTTCTCTCGATGGCCGGCGCATGCTGGCTGGTCAGCGGGACCCTGCATTATTCGCGGATGCCGCGGGGCCTGTGGGCCGAGCGGATCCGCGCGGCGCGGCAGGCGGGGCTGAACTGCATCGATGTGCCGCTGCTCTGGAGCGATCACGAGAAACAGCCCGGCAAGCTGGATTTCAAAGGCGATCGCGATCTCAAGCACTTCGTGCAGCTCATCGCCGACCACGGCATGTACTGCACGCTGAGGCCCGGGCCCTTCGCCGCGGACCACACCGACCACGGCGGCATGCCGACCTGGCTGCATAACGTCAAACCCGATCGACGCAGCGGCGCGATGAAGTTTCGCGAAGGCAACGGACCTTACCTTTCGGCCGTCTCGCGGTATTTCACGGCCGTGATGAATCAGGTCAAATCACTCCAAATCACCAGCCCGACCGGCGGCGGGAAACCCCAACCCACGCCGACGCTCAACACCCCCGGGCAGCCCGCCGGGGGGTTTGTCGGTCAGGGCGGCGGACCGATCGTGATGATCCACGTCGAGCAGCGGTGGTACTGCGCCAACGACGACCAGGACGCGGCCTATCACCAGCAACTGATTCGACTGCTGCGCGAGGGCGGGGCGAACGTGCCGCTGGCCGCGGGCCACCAGCTTTGGCAAGAGGTCGACGGAACCATCCACACCTGGCGGGGGCAAGCCAATCTCACCGCTAATCTGCGGCAACTGCGGAGCGTTCAGCCCGATGCCCCGCCGATGGTCAGTGGGTTCGGCCGGGACCAGCCCGATATCTGGGGCCAGCCTCGGACGGCCCTGCCTTCCGGCGCAGTGGTCGCAGATGCTGGGCGGGGTCCTGGCGGCCGGGGCGCAATTTAATCTTGACCCGTTCCACGGCGGGACACGCTTCGGATTCACCGCCGGCCGGGGCACCGAAGCCCACGCGGCGTTCGCCACCACCAACGCCGACGGCGACGCGCCACTCCTTGAAGCCGGCGGCCGGTCGGACCGCTACGACGCGACCCGCCGTATCGCGGGCTTCGCCAGTCAATTCGGAAATATCCTGAGTCACTTGTATCCTCACCGACAGTCGGCGGCCGTGGCGCCTGATGCCGACGGCAAATCGCCGCAGGTGGTGCATCTGCCGGCGCGCGAGGTGACCTCACGGTGGTCTTTAATCCTTCGAAGTCGAAAGCGAAAACCACCACGCTGCTGTTGCCCAACGGCCTGTCGCTGCCCGTGCCGCTGGGGGGCCATGCCGTGTCCTGGCTGCTTTCCGGCGCCCGGCTGGGTGGCGGGATTACTCTGGATTACACCAACCTCTGCCCGCTGGCATATCTGGGCGACAAGTTACTGATCGTGGCCGGCCCCGCCGGAGCCGCCGGGTTGCTATCACTGGACGAAGCTCACCTGGAGGTGCAGGTTCCCGCCGGCAAATCGCCGGTGATCGAACACATCGACGGCATCACGGTGTTGGTGATCAACGACGCGATGGCGGACGTTTCCTACGCCTGCGACAGCGGCTGGATCATCGGCTCGGCGGGACTCAACGAGCAAGGCGAAAACCTGCCCGCCAAAGGATGGTCCGTCGCCCATCACGTCGATCTTGACGGACAGGTCACTGCCTCGAAAGGCACGCCGATGCGCCGCCCCACCGCGCCCAAGCTCGGCGATTGGGAGGCACGCGGGCTGACCGAATTTCTGGACGGCTCGGCCGAGTCGTTTACAGCGATGGACGGCCCGACCTCCCGGGAAAAACTCGGCCATGCCGCGGGCTATGGCTGGGTGCATTTGAAATTCCCCAAATCTTCGTCGAAGTCGGCACCGGCAATGCTCGTGCCCACCGGCGACGATCGTCTGCATTTCTACCGCGACGGCAAGTTCCAAACGCTGCTCGGCCCGGGACCCGGAGCCGCGGGACACGCCCCCCAGCCGCTGCGGTTGGCGGGATCCACCACGATCCTGATCGATTCGCCGGGGCGCTTTGCCGATGGTGCCCGCTTGGGAGAAACCACCGGCCTGGCGTCGCACCTCTACGCCGTCAAGCCCGCGCCGCCCTCGACGCTGGCCAAACCGCTGCGGTCCAGCCAGTCTCCGACGCCCGGCACTAAGTTGCCCGATCCGTTTTCGCTGAATGGATACGTCCCGTACCAACGCAAAGGCGACGTGCAGATCGTCGAAACGCTGACCTGGTCCATCAAACCCGCCGCCAAGCTGCCGATGATCCTCGATATTGAGTCTTTGCCCGTCGAACGGGTTGTTGGTGATCAACGAGCAGCCGTTTGCGGTTTGGTCCCGCGCGGGCTTCGGCGGGGTTCCAGCGCTTTTTGCTGGACCCCGAAGACGGCGGTTCTTTTGAGCTCGGCCGAAACGAAGTCCAGCTGGCCCTGCTCGATCCCTTGCCCAAGGGCGTGGATCCGCTGGACCACCTGAAGCTTTATCAAGCCACCACGAACCTGACCGCCAAGGCCGAGTGGTCCTTCAGCCCGTGGTCCGCGGCGAGCGTTCTGACCTCCGAGGCGAACGATGCCGCCGCGGGATTCGCCCCGTGGTCCGCCAAGTCCAAGTCCACCGGCACCCCCACCTGGTTCCGCACGACCTTCAGCGTCGCCAATACGCGCTGCCCGCTATTTGTGCACCCCAAAGGCATGACCAAAGGCCAGATCATCATCAACGGGCACGACGCCGGCCGCTACTTCGTCAACACCCCCGACGGGAAATCCGTCCCGCCGCAAGAACTCTATTACCTGCCCGAACCCTGGCTCGACGCAGAAGGCGAAAACCAACTCCTGCTTTTCGATGAGCACGGCCACCCCCCCGCCGACATAGAACTCCACTACAACGAATGCGGACCCTATGGCTGAGCAAATAAAATAGGGTTATATGACTAGCCTACGGCTGATTGCTGTGCTTGGCTTGACTTGCGTGACGACCATCCGGCGTCCAGCCAGCGGTTGCTCATCATCGTTCGTCGCGTGGTGCGGCGGTCCGGGCGGTTTCGCCGCTTGCCCAAGCCCGCCTACACTATCGATCCATGACTGATTCTCCCTCTATTCAGAAACCCGCCCCGCTCGAAACCGTCGAGCCGATCGGGGCCCGGGTGTTGATCCGCAAAGATCAAGACAAAAAGCAGACCAAGTCGGGAATCCACCTGCCCGACAAGATCGAAATCCCGACCCTGACCGGGCGGGTCGTGACCGTCTCGGCAGAGGTTTCGATCGACGAAAATTATCCGATCGAGCAGTACGACCGCGTGCTGTTTAATCCCAAGGGGGCGATCCCCGTGGATTTTGAGGGCGACAACCGCTTGTTCGTTGTGCCCGTCGAAAACGTGGTGGCGGTCTTCCGGACGACCAGTTGATGCGGAGGGTGCGTGGTCGGCCGGGATGATTGTTGGTTTGTGTTTCGCGGGACTTGTTGGGAGCCTTGGGGGTTGGCGACTCGGCGATCGACGGGGTCTAATAGCCGCGCGGCGGTGGTTGGTCTATATTCCGGGGGTGAGCCTGCCCGAGACGATGTTGATTGAGCCCGCGACACCTTTTGAGGTTTCGCTGCGCCCGCCGGGGAGCAAGAGTCTGACCAACCGGGCGTTGCTGCTGGCGGCTTTGGCCAAGGGACCGTCCAAGCTGTCGGGCGTGTTGTTTGCCGACGATACACGTCGGATGCTGGAAGCGTTGGGTGGATTGGGTTTCAAGCTGCAGATCGACGAGGCGGCGCGGACGGTGGCGGTGAAGGGCAAGGCCGGCTCGATCCCGGCGACCGAGGCGGATCTGCAACTCGGCAACGCGGGCACGGCCGTGCGCTTTCTCACGGCGGCCCTGTGCCTGGGACTCGGCGAATACACCCTCGATGGGATCGAGCGGATGCGGCAGCGGCCGATCGGTGAACTGGTCGATCCGCTGCGGGAACTGGGCGCCGACATCGAGTATCTCGGGAAGGACGGTTTTCCGCCGCTGAAGATCGTCGCCGAGCCGCCGGGGTTGACCGGCGGGTTGATCGAACTTGAGCCGACGCTGAGCAGTCAGTTTGTCTCGGCTTTGCTGATGATTGGGCCGTATTTGCAGCAGGGGTTGGAAATCGAATTTGAAGGGCCGATCACGAGCTTGCCTTACGTCAAGATGACGTTGAATTTGATGAAGCAGTTTGGCGCAACGTTTGAGGCCGACCGTGGATACCGGGCTATCCACGTGCCGCCGGGGCGGTACCGTGCCTACGACTATCCGATCGAGCCGGACGCGAGCAATGCGAGCTATTTTCTCGCGGCCGCGGCGGTGGTGTCGGGCACCGCGGGCCACCCGGGCGGAAGCCGGTGCCGCATCCAGGGGCTGGGGTCACGGAGCCTGCAGGGCGACGCCGCGTTTTGCGAAGTGCTGGGTCGCATGGGTTGCGGGGTCGATCAGCGGATGGACCAGACGGTGGTCAGCTCGCCGTCGTTGGACCACGGCCTGCGGGGAGTGGACGTGGACCTCAACGACATGCCGGACATGGCCCAGACCCTGGCGGTGGTGGCTCTGTTTGCCGCGGGTCCGACGACGATCCGCAACGTGGGCAACCTGCGGGTCAAGGAAACCGACCGCATGGCCGCGCTGGAAAACGAGTTGGTGAAGTTCGGAGCCCAGGTCAACGTCGTCCGGGACGACCTGACGGTGACCCCCCCGCCGGGCGGCGTGGAGGGCGTCCGGTCCGCAGTCGCGGAAGCGGGCGGGATCAGCATCGAGACTTACGACGACCACCGGATGGCGATGGCCTTTGCCGTGGCGGGGCTGGTGGTGCCGGGGGTTACGATCAACGACCCGGCCTGCGTGGAGAAGACGTTCCCGGATTACTTTGACTTTCTCGAACGTTTGCGAACCCCCGCCCCCGCCCCCGCGGGCTGATCCAGAAAGGCAGATCGGTGAAGCCAACGACTGCGAACCAGGATGCTGGCGGCAGGCACGCCACCCTGACGGCGGTGCTGGACCGCGACTTTCTCCAACAGCGGGCAAATCTACTGGAGCTTGCGGCGTTTTTGGATCGATGCGAGCGGGCGGGGGCTGCCCCCCTGGAAGACGAAGGCATCGCAACCGGGGCGGATGAGCCGCGACTCAAGGCATTGCGAGAAGCCATGAAAATGTTGCTCGACGGCCGGGCGGAGCGGACGCGGCGTGTCCTGGAATTTTGGAGCGATCCCGGTGTCGAACCGATTGCCCGGCCGCCGATCCGCGGTGTGACGGGGGTCGACCTTCGTGACTGATCGATCACGAAGCGGTCCGATTGGCGACTTCGCCAGGCTTGGCGTCGCCGGATTCGATGTCTGAATACCACCCCATGGCATACATTGACCCGCACATTCATATGGTCAGCCGCACGACAGATGACTACGCGCGGATGGCGGACGCCGGCTGCGTGGCGGTGACCGAGCCCGCCTTCTGGGCGGGGTACGACCGCTCGTCGCCGGCGGGGTTCGAAGACTATTTCGGGCAACTCACCGAAGTCGAGCCGCGGCGGGCGGCGGGGTTTGGCATCCGCCATTATTCCTGGCTCTGCATCAACCCCAAGGAAGCCGAGGACCCGGGGTTTGCCCGCGAGGTCATCCAACTTATCCCGCAGTTTTTGCAGCGTCCCAACGTGCTGGGCATCGGCGAGATCGGCCTGCACCGCAACACCCAAAACGAACTCGCCATCCTCGAAGAGCAGATCGAGATGGCGGTGCAATCCGACTGCCTGATCCTGGTCCACACCCCGCACCTGGAAGACAAGCTCAAGGGCACCCGACTGATTCTCGATGCGCTGCGCCGCAACAGAAAGTGCGCCCCGAGCGGGTGCTGATCGATCACGTGGAAGAGCACACCATCGGCTTGGCCCTGGACGCCGGGCACTGGGCGGGCATGACGTTGTACCCGGTGACCAAGTGCTCGCCGGCGCGGGCGGTCGATTTGCTGGAGTGCTACGGCAGCGAGCGGCTGTGGATCAATTCGGCGGGCGACTGGGGGCCGTCGGACCCGCTGTCGGTCCCCAAGTGCATGGCCGAGATGAGGCGACGGGGCCACCGTCCCGATCAGGTGCGACGGGTCGTGCTGGAGAATCCGACCACCTTTCTGCAGCAGTCCGGCCGGTTTGAGCTGGGCGACGCCGAAGCCTGAACGCACGGCGCCAGGTATGCGTGGTGGTGCATGGTCAGGATTTAGCCGGGTCGTGGGATACGTTGCTTTATAGTGGGGCAGGCACCTTGCCCGCCATCGGCCCGAAGGGCTGAAACCCTCGCCACTTCGGGCTACGCCGAACCGCGGGCTGGAAGCCCGCCCCACGATTAAGTATCCCTCTACCTTTAGCCGTGGCACGAGTGATCCACGGCGGAGGCGGGTACGCTAACGCTTATGCGTGAGGTATTGGGTGACGGGACAATGCTGGGTTACTGTACGAACGTCCATGCGGGAGCAAACCTGGCGGCGGTGCGACACAACTTGGAGCATTATGCGTTGCGGGTGAAAGCGAGGGTGAGTCCGTGCGACCCGATGGGCGTGGGACTGTGGTTTTCCGCCGCGGCCGCCGAAGAATTGTTGGCCACGGCAGGAACCGCGGCGTTCAAAGCATGGATGCAGGCCAACGGTTTGCTGGCCTACACCCTCAACGGCTTTCCTTACGGCGATTTCCACCGGCCGCGGGTCAAGACGCGCGTGTATCGGCCCCACTGGGGGCAACGAAAACGCCTGGATTACACGCTGGGACTGGCGAAAATCCTGGCGGAGCTGCTGCCCGAGGATGAACCGGCGGGATCGATTTCGACGTTGCCCGTGGGTTGGCCGGCGTCGTTCTGCACGCCCGAAGCGGACACCCCCAAGCGGGACGAGCCTGCAGCGGGCGGCGGATCACCTCATGGATCTGGTGCACGGTTTAGCGCGGCTTGAACTGGACACCGGCAAGCACATCCGTGTGAATCTGGAGCCCGAGCCGGGGTGCGTACTGGAGCGAGCCGCGGACGTCGTGACGTTTTTCGAGCGGTATCTCTGGGGCGGGCCCGACGAGCGGAGTGTCCGGGAATATCTGGGCGTCTGCCACGACGTGTGCCACAGTGCGGTGATGTTTGAAGAGCAGTCCGAGGCGCTGCAGATCTACCGCGACGCGGAACTGCGGGTAGGCAAGGTACAGCTTTCCTCGGCCCTGCAAATCGACGGTGAGCGATTGAGCGATCGTGAAAGGCGGAGTGCTCTTTATGAATTGCGAGCTTTTTCGGAAGACCGGTATTTGCACCAAACCTCGGTACGCGATGACGGGGGAGAAGTCACCCTGTACCGGGATCTGCCCGAAGCCTTGGCCGTGACCGAGCGGTCGGGGAGAGGCTTGCGCGGCGAGTGGCGGGTGCATTTTCACGTGCCGATTTTTGCCCCGACGTGGGGGGTGCTGGGCACGACCCGGTCGGAAATCGGCCGGTGTCTTGACGCATTGCGGCCAACCGATGGTGTGATGCATTATGAAGTGGAAACTTATGCCTGGGACGTTCTGCCGGCGAAACCCCTCGGGGAAATTTTGGCGGACGGCATCGCGCAAGAACTTTCCTGGGTTTGTGGGAGAGGTTGGAAACCATGAGGGATGCAGTACAGGCGTGGTTTGAATTGATGCGCGTCAGTAACCTGCCGACCGTGTGGTCGAACGTGGTGCACGGGATGGCGGCGGGTTTATTTGTGGTCTACGTGCTGCCGGTCGAGGCCATCTACGGCCAGCGTCCGGGCTTTTCGTGGATGGATTTGGGGCGGATGCTCGACGCGGGTTTTATGCTGATGCTGGGCATGAGTCTGATTTATACGGGGGGGATGGTGCTCAATGATGTGGTGGATCGGGAAGTGGATGCGGGAGCGGCCGGGGCGGCCGATCCCCAGCGGCCGGGTCTCGCCGCGGTCGGCGGCAATCGTGGCCGGGAGTATGCTGCTGTTGGGCGTGGGGTGCGCGTGGGTCTACGCAGTGCCGGTGGGAGTCGCGGCAACGAGTTTGGGGCTGACCGTGTTGCTTTATAATTGGGGACACCTGCGGTGGTGGATCGCGTGTTTGACCATGCCGATCTGTCGAGGGTTGGTGGTGTGCAGCGGCGTGCTGGCGGTGACGACCGCCGCGGGTCACCATTGGTGGCCGACGGGGATGGCGTGGCAGAGCATCGGGGCGGTGGGGGGATACACGCTGGTGGTGACGGTGCTGGCCCGGGGTGAAGCGGCGGCGGGTCGGCGGTATTTCGCAGTGGATCGGCGTCATGATCGGTCTGATGCCCGTGATCGGCGCGGGGTATACGCTGGCCTACGGGATGTGGCCGATGACGGTTTTCTGTTTGGGGTGCGCGGGGCTGAGCCTCGTCGGGCAGCGCTGGGTCGGGGGCAGTTAGCATCTTCACGAACCGTCGCGGCCCGGAGGCAGCGGTGTGGGGACGACTTCGCGTGAGTCCTGCAGATCAATGTCAACCTAGAGGAACCAAGATGCAGCGGGTCGTGGTGCTAAACGTGGTCGGAATGACGCCGCAGCTCCTGAAGGATGCGCCGGATGCGGGCGTTTGCCGAGGCGACGGGGGGATTCACGCCGTTGGCGCCGGTGTTTCCGGCGGTGACCTGCAGTGTGCAGGCCTCGATGCTCACGGGCTTGTCGCCGGGGATCACCGACACCGGACCAGCATCGACGACGGCCCACGGGATCGTGGGCAACGGCTGGTACGACCGCGACCGCGCGGAAGTACGCTTCTGGCAGCGCCAGCGACCGGCTGGTGCGCGGCGAGAAAATCTGGGACGCCGCCCGACGCCAAAACCCGACGTTCACCTGCGCTAATTTGTTCTGGTGGCACAACACGTACTCCACCTGTGACATCGTCGTGCAGGCCCGGCCCATCTATAAAGCCGACGGCACAAATCCCCGACTCCTACACCAATATCCCCGAACTTCACGGGATACTGCGGCACAACCTCGGAACCTTTCCGCTGTTTCATTTTTGGGGCCCGGCGGCGGACATCCGCTCCAGCCGATGGATCGCCGAGGCGGCGTGGCTGATCAGTCACAAGCTGTTGCCGACGTTGAGCCTCGTCTATCTGCCGCACCTGGACTACGGCCTGCAGAAACTCGGACCCACTCATCCCGATATCACGCAACGGGTGGAGGAAATCGACTCGGTCGTCGGCGACCTGATTGATCGCTACACCGCGCACCAAATCAAAGTCCTGCTCGTCAGCGAATACGGGATCGAACCCACCGCGCAATCCGACGCGGGCATCGCGGTTAACCGGGTGCTGCGGGAGGCGGGACTGCTCGCGGTGCGGACGGAAGACGGCGGGGAACTGCTGGATGCCGGGGCGAGTCAAGCCTTCTGCGTGGCCGACCATCAGGTGGCTCACGTGTATCACCAGGCGGACTTGAACTTGCCCCTACCGTTGGTCGGCTATCCCGAACCCGTGCCGTGGTCGGCGGAGCGGATCGGATCGCTGTTGCGGGGCATCGATGGCGTGGCGGCGGTCCACTCCGGCGGGGGTCCGCGTGCGGGAGACTGGGTGCTGGAGGCCAAGCCGGGACGATGGTTTGTCTACGACTATTGGCCTGCGGATCAGCCCGAACGGGCGCCGGATTTCGCCCGGACCGTCGATATCCACCGCAAGCCGGGATACGACCCGCGGGAGTTGTTTCTCGACCCCACGCTGCGTTTCCCGAAGCTAGCGGTGGGGTGGCGGTTGCTTAAGAAAAAGGCGGGCTTTCGGCAACTCATGGACTTGATTCCCCTTGACGCCTCACTGGTGCGGGGCACGCACGGCCGGGTCGATCTGCCAACCGACGCCGGGCCTTTGCTGATCGGCGTAGGCGATGTGCGTCCCCACGACCAGACGGCCTTGCCCTGCACCGAGGTGAAACGGGTGATGCTGGAGCAGCTGGGGCTAGCCCAACCCCCCGCTGAGTAGGCAGGCGGCGAGGGGAACCTGCTGACGGCGGACGACGGCCAGGGGCGGGGCCGTGATCCAGCGGGAGCGTCGCCGCTGGTCGGTTTGGATGATGCGTTTGGCCAATCTCGGGTCTTGCGCAGAAAACAGCGGAGGACCTTGGTCGGGTGATTGCACTGGCTGGAGCGGTGCAAAAGCACGACCCGCCGGGGGTTGCCGTCGGCGCTCAGTTCGGCGATGCGTCGGACCGCGGCCAGCGACTGATCGTTGGACAAATGGCCGGAGTCCGAGAGGTTGCGGCGATTTACGAACGCGGGTCGGCTGCTGAGTTTGGTCATCCGCTCGTCGTAGTTGCTTTCGATGCACAGCACATCGACGCCCGCCAGGTGCCGACAAAGCGCTTCCGGGGCGTGGCCCAGATCGGTCGCCAGTCCGACCGAAGTCAGGGCGGTGTCGAAGCGATAGCCGATCGTGCCTTGCCGATCGTGCTGCAGACGAACCGGGGTGACGCGGAGTCCGGGCCACAAGTTGAAAGCATTGTCATCGAACGTCCGAACCAGGTCCGCGTCGAATAATCGCTGATTGTTTTGGATCCGTCGCAGGTCCGGCAAGTGCCACCGGTGACAATGCAGGGTGATGCCCAGATCCGCCATCACCCGCACCCAGGATTTACGAAAGTGATCGGTGTCGAAGTGCGTGACGCAGATCGCCCGGAGGTCGGCCAAGTCCAGCCCCACCTGCACAACCGCTGCGCGGTGGTCCGGGGCCCAAAGCCCGCGTCGATCAGCAGGTGGCGATCGCGATGACGCATCACCGTGGCGTTGCCGCCCGAACCCGAGCCCAGCACGCAGAGTTGCAAATCGCTGTCGCGGAGCTTCCGCCGAGGCGGAGAAAGTTTGACACGCGAGCGGCTGCTCTCGCAAGTTCTTCCCGCCACCGCAATGCCCAAAATCGACGTCTCCGATCGCTTGGGCTGGGCAAACAATTCCATCTGTAATGAAAACGCACCTTCCATGGCCCTCTAATTTAGGCCATCAATCTCTCGAAAGTGAAAAGAATATTGGACCTTTTGGATATTGAAGTCTCGCTACCCATCGGCGACTTTCGTCCGGCGGGCCCCGGTTCCCCCCCCTGTCCCCAAAGCGTCTGGCCACGTGTCGGACAAACCCCATGAAGCCGTCAGAAACATCCTTCACCGTATGTCCGATCGCGTCATTGTTGTTGGTGGCTTTCTGCTCAATGATCGGCTTACTCGGAGGATGTTCCGCTGCTCCCGCATTTCGGGCCTCGCACGCTCCGACCTACTCTTATGTGGCTGACCAACGGGCGGCCGCGGAGGTCGCCCTCTGGCCGGTCGACCACGGCATTCCCGCGATGAGCGCGGCGGAGCTTGATCCATAATTGATCGCGCACGTCTATACGGGCCGACAGTCTCTGATTGACAATGTTCAGGCAAAGAGTTTTCGACCGGCCCAGCCCTCGCCGTTTTCATCTGACGATGATCCGGTCTGCCGTATCGAACTTGAGCCACCACCGTACCGTGGGTACACTTCTGTGCGATTCGCCTTTGCGGGTCGTTTACTTAATCGCTGTTTGATCCCACCCCTTTCCGAGCCCTTTCCATGAGCTTTGAGATAGATATCGTCCACGGCCGACAGGTCCTCGACTCCCGCGGCAACCCCACGGTCGAAGTTGAAGTCCACCTCGCCGACGGCACCTCCGGCCGGGCCATGGTCCCTTCGGGCGCGTCCACAGGCGAAAACGAGGCCGTCGAGCTCCGTGACGGCGACGAGAACTATTACCTGGGCAAGTCCGTCCTCAAGGCCGTCGAAAACGTCAACAACGAAATCTGCCCCGAACTGATGGGCCTCGATGCCCGCGATCAGCAGCACATCGACCAGGTCATGCTCGACCTCGACGGCACGGACAACAAGTCCAAGCTCGGGGCCAACGCCATCCTCGGCGTCTCGATGGCGGTCGCCCACGCGGCCGCCGAGTCCTCGGGCCTGCCGCTTTACCGCTACCTCGGCGGAGCCGGGGCCAAGACCCTCCCCGTGCCGATGCTTAATATCCTCAACGGCGGCAAGCACGCCGATAACACCGTCGATTTCCAAGAATTCATGATTCAACCCTGGGGCTTCGATAACTTCGCCGAGGCCATGCACGCGGGCGTCAAAATCTACCACAGTCTCAAGTCGGTCCTGAGCAAGCAAAACCTCTCGACCGCCGTCGGCGACGAGGGCGGCTTTGCCCCCGACCTCAAGGACAACGAAGACGCCTTGAAGCTCATCGAGCAAGCGGTCGGTAAGGCGGGGTATTCGTGGGGTGAGCAGATTTTTGTCGCTCTGGACCCCGCCACTTCCGAATTATGGAACGAGGCGGCCAAAGAGGGCAAAGAAGGGTACAAGTTCTTCTCCAGCAGCCAGGAAATCATCACGTCCACGCAGATGGCGGACTACTGGGCGGAGTGGTGCAAAAAATACCCTATCCGTTCGATCGAAGACGGTCTGGCGGAGAACGACTGGGCGGGCTGGAAAACGCTGACCGACAAACTCGGCGACACGGTCCAGCTCGTGGGCGACGACCTTTTCGTCACCAACAAGGACTTCCTGAAACGCGGGATCGACGAAGGCTGCGGCAACTCGATCCTGGTCAAAGTCAATCAGATCGGCACCCTCAGCGAAACGTTTGACGCGGTGGGTTTGGCGATGCGTAACAACTACTCCGCCGTCCTCAGCCACCGCTCGGGTGAAACCGAAGACGCCACCATCGCCGACCTCGCCGTCGCCACCAACTGTGGCCAGATCAAAACCGGTGCCCCCTGCCGCAGCGACCGAAACGCGAAGTACAACCAGTTGATCCGCATCGCGGAAGAACTCGGCGACAACGCGGTGTACGGCAGCACGACGTGGAATAAGGGCTAAAACCAAGCTCGCATTCGCCTTGCCATGGTCCACGATCGCGGGTCTGCGGGAAGATGCATCGGGGCCGCCATCGATTGCTTTCCTGACCGTGGGAGCAGCGGCGTAACGTCTTCGCCGCCGTCATACAAAGCTTTCGCTGTGCCCCGAAGCGAGTCCTCTGTGTTAAATGTTTCGGAGCTTGCTGATCTCCGATCACCTTTTTAACTCGGTATCGAAAGCTCTAGCCCAAGCGACGCTTACTTCTGGAAGCGCTGGGCAACTCGATTCAGTGGATCCTGAAGCGCAGCCATCCTCACCCGATCTACCACCTTTCGTTGATTTGACGCAACGCCACCGGCCTCTGGACGGCCTGCGGGGCTTGGCGGTGCTGCTGGTGATGTTCCATCACTTTGTCGTGATTCAACCCGGCAGTGTCGCGGAACAGTTGATGCTCGCGGTGGGACGGTCTTGCTGGGTCGGCGTCGATTTTTTCTTTGTTTTATCGGGTTTCCTAATCACCGGGATTTTGTTACGCAGTCGGGGACAGCCACATTATTTTTCGAGCTTTTTTGCCCGGCGGGTGCTGCGTATCTTTCCGCTGTATTACGCCGTGATTTTTTTAGCGTTGGTGGTGCTGCCGCAGATCCCCGCGGTGGAGCGAGAACTCGATACGACCATCAGCGAGGGGCACGGGTGGTGGTACTGGCTGTATTTTCAAAATATCTTGATGGCGATCAAGGCGGACTTCAGCCACATCGTGCTGGCGGTGACGTGGTCGCTGGCGGTAGAAGAACAGTTTTATCTGCTTTGGCCCATCGTGGTGTGGTACTGCCCCGCCCGCCGGTTGGCCTGGGTTTGTTACGGCGTGATCTTCGGGGCATTGATTTTGCGGGGGTTCATGACCTGGCGGGGTAGCCATGCGATCGCGACTTATGTGCTAACCCCGGCCCGGGCCGACACCCTCGCGGTGGGATCATTGATTGCCGCCCTCACGCATCTCCGGGTCGATCCGCTGCGGCTCTGCCGAATCGCCCGGTGGGCGGGCGCGGCGTCCGCGTCACTGCTCCTGCTCTGGATCGTGTACCGCGGTCGGCTGAACTGGACCGACGATGCGGTCCGTACCCTCGGCTACAGCGTGGTCGCCGCCCTTGCGGGCGCACTGGTCGTGTTGCTTTTGCACCCGGTGCGTTATCCCCGACTCGCGGCGTGGTTTTCGATCGCCCCCCTGGTTTCCCTGGGAACCTACAGCTACGCCCTCTACCTGTTTCACGTGCCGATCAGTGCGGTGATTCGGAAACTTTGGGGACGGATCGATCCTTCATCCGCCTCGACTCAATACGAAATGGGGCAGGGTTTAGCCACCGCCCCGCCCTGGTTCGGCGAGCGGTTTGCGTCTTTTGTTTTGATGTTGATGGCTTGTTACCTGGTGACGTTTGTCTTCGCCTGGCTCAGTTGGCACCTGTACGAAAAACACTTCCTACATCTGAAGCGCTTCTTCCCGCGAGTGGCGGTCAGCGAAAAATCCGCATCGGGTACCGGTGGACCGTCGGGCATCCCGAGAACTTAATGATCGGCAAACCTGCTCGGAGTACTGCTTGCTAGGGCATATCTCGACACAGCCTGGCAATGACTACAGATCAGAAAGAACCAACCCATCACGGGGTGCGGGTCGAGGACGGCGAAATCTCTAGGATTTGAACGGTCCTGTCCGGCGGGGGAGAAACGGCATCTCTTGAATGTTCGATGATGCCGTTGGCGGCGTAGCCGCCCAAGACGAACGCCGCGATGGCGGTGATGATGGCGCCGGTGAGCAGCGCGGGGGTTTTGATATAAGCGATGAGCCCGAGCCGAGCCTCATCTGGCGCGGCGGTAGTCACGGGGTCGGTAGCACCCTCACGAGCCGATGCGCGCGACCCGACGACCGCCTCGGCCCGGTCGGCCGGGGCTTCCCACAACTCAGCCACCACGCCGTGATCGCCGACGGTTTGTTCATCATCGTCGGCGGGGTCGGCCCCTGCAATCAGACGCGATCGAGCCGCTGTGGTTTCCCCGAAGAAACAGGTCATCGCGATCCGCAGGTAATAACCCGCGGAGATCGCGGAATTGATGACGATGATGACCGCCAGCACGCCGTAACCCGCCTCGAAGACGCCGCCGATCAGATACACCTTGCCGAGGAAACCCGCCAACGGCGGCATGCCCACCAGCGAAAGCATGGAGATCAGCATCACCCCCGCCAACAGCGGACTCCTCCACCACAGCCCCGCCAAATCGTCGTAGGTGATCCGGTCGGGGTCACCTAGCTCGGCCCCTTGGGTCGCAAGGGCGGCGTCGGCGGACACGACCCCCGGGCCGCCGGGATGAGTTCGGTGCCGGATGCAGGCGAGCACGGCGAATGAGCCGGCGGTCCCCATCCCGTAAGCCAAGAGATAGAACAACACCGCGGCGAGCCCGTTGCCCAGGGCGGCTGTCTCGCCGACCGCTTCGGGTCGGTAGGACAAGCCGGCCACCAGCCCGGTGAGCAGATAACCCGAGTGCGCAATCGAACTGTAAGCCAAAGTCCGCTTCAGATTGGTTTGGATGATGGCGAGCACGTTGCCCAGGGTCATCGTCAGGATGGCGATGCCCACCAGCAGCGTTGCGATGGCTTCGGGCAGCGGCCAACCGACCAATCCCAAGACCAGCATGAGGGCCACGAAGCCCGCGGTCTTGGGCACGATGGCGAGAAAGGCGGTGACCGGCGTGGCGGCACCTTCGTAGACGTCCGCGGCATACATGTGCATCGGCACGGCCGCGATCTTGAAACACAACCCCAGCACCGCGAGGCCGATGCCCAGGATGAGCAGCATCCCGTTTTCCACCTCCGCCAGGCCCGTGATCCCCCCGCCCGCCCCGATCATGCCGCCGACGGTCTGCACGATGGCGGAAAATTCGGTGTACCCGGTTGCCCCGTAGATCAGCGCGAATCCGTAGAGAAACACCGCCGCGGACAAGGCACCGAGAAAGAAATACTTGATCGCCGACTCCTGGGCGATCGGCTTGTCGCGGCTCGTGGCGATCATCACGTAAGTCGGCAGACTCGTGAGCTCTAAAGCCAGGAACAGCCAGACCAGATCGGTGGCTCCGGCCGTCAGCATGACCCCGGTCACGCTCAGCAAAAAGAAGGCGTAAAACTCGCCGCGGATCGACGAGCCCGGATCGAATCCTTCGGCGGTCGAGGCGTCGGATTCGGAAGACAGGTGCTGACGCAGCCGTTCGGGAACGCCGGCGTTGATCAGCAGAAGAACGAGCCCCATGGCCAAAATCAGGCATTTCACGTAAGGCACCATGCCGCCGAACCCCAGCGGATGCGTCGCCGCGGCAAGCTGCCCGGCTTCGGAATCCGCGGTCCAGATCGTCAGGCCCCACGCCAATCCCATGGCCGACCCGGCGATCCAGGGGGTCGCCCGCCGCACCGCGACGCGAGGCCAAAGTCCGGACGCCAGGCAAGCCACCGCCCCGAGCAGCATGACCATCTCCGGCCAAAGCGTGGCGAGTTTTTCGGCAAGCTCATTCATCGGGTCGCCCCCCCCTGCGGGTCCATCACGCGTGGTGGGGCTGGGGTGTCGGAATCAATCGTGAGCATCTCGACGTTGCCGGGACGGGCCCGTTCCAAAATGACCGTATGAGCGGCGTCGTTGCTGGCGGCCACCACCGGCTCCATCGACGACAGCATCGGTCCGGGATAGAGTCCCAGGACCACGCAGGCGAGCGCCAGGGGGCCGACGGTGAGGAGTTCACGCCGGCTCATGCCGTGGAACGTTCGCTTGCTGATGGCCGACTCGAACACTTCGTTTTGCACCACATAGGGGGGGACTTTGAGGGGTCCGAAGCAGAGTCGGCCCACACAATAAAGCATGTAAATCGCCGCCAGGATCACGCCACTGGCCGCGGCGATCGCGTAGGTCCATCCCAGCACGCCCGGGGGTGAAGTGGCGGTGCCGAGCATCGTGAGAAACTCGCCCACGAAACCGTTGAGCCCCGGCAGACCGACCGCCGCCAGGGCAAAGAGCACAAAGAAAAACGACCACATGGGCAGCTCACGCGCCAGCCCCGACATCTTTCGTAGATCACGCGTGTGGAAGCGGTCGTAGAGCATACCCAGGCAAAGAAACAGTCCGCCCGAGGCCAGGCCGTGAGCGATGAGATAATACATGGCTCCGGTCGCGCCGATATTCTTGGGATCAAAAGCGAAGAGCCCGAGCATGACGAATCCCATGTGGGACACCGACGAATAGGCGATGAGTTTTTTCGCGTCGGTTTGGACCCAGCAAATCAGCGCGGTCACGATTACCCCGACCACGGCAAACACGCCGAGATAGGGCGCGAAGATGACCGCGGCGGCGGGCGCCAGCGGGATGGCAATGCGGATGAGGCCGTAGGGCCCGAGCTTAAGGACCAGTCCCGCCAAGTCCACGCTGCCGGCGGTCGGCGCTTCGGTGTGGGCCAACGGCAACCAGGTATGAAACGGCCACATCGGGGTCTTGATGGCGAAAGCCGCCAGGAAAGCGGCGAGTACCCAGCACTGCGTGGCGACCGGCATCGCGTGACCCGCCGCGACGATGCTGGAAATATCCCCGGCCAATTGACCCGCCGCGGGAATGATCTGGCCGTAGATCGAGTCGTCGACGATGGCGCGGGGGTCTAGCGTCGTGTTGAACCACACTGACGTAAATCAGCCCCGCCAACAGAAAAACCGAGCCCGCAAAGGAATAGTAGAAATAGGTCCGCGCGGCCTTGAGTTTGTTTTTGTGGCCGAACATTCCGATCAGGAACAACAGCGGCACGAGGCTGAATTCAAAGCAGGCGTAGAACATCAGCACGTCTTGGGCGATAAACGTGCCGATGAGGCAGGCCTCGAGGATGTGTAGCCAGAAGTGGAAGGCCCGCATGTTATGGTCGACTTCGAGCAGCGAGCCGAGCACGACCACGGGCATGAGAAACGTGGCGAGGGCAATGAGCCAGATGGACAAGCCATCGACGCCGAAGTGAAACGAAAGGCCGAAGGCCGGCAGCCACGGCACCGACGCTTCGAACTGCATCTCGCCCGGGGTTGTCCCAGTCAAACAGACAAAACACCAGCACGGTCATGCTAGCCGAGACCATAGAGGTCACCGCCGAGTAGATCCACGCGACCTTGCGTCTTGAGAGAGCGGGGATCGGCAGCAACAGCCCGGCCGCAAAGAGCACGGGCAGGTAAAGCTGCAACGAGATGATCCACTTGAACGAGTCCATGGGCTAATGTCGTTTCTGAAGTCTTCTAGGCGGCGTGGCGTCGATGAGTGAGTGGCAGTTCGGGAGCGAAGGTAAGAAGCGTTTGCCCGGCTAGGTGGTTTTGCTCGCGGCCATGAGGATGAGCACCGCAAAGACCGCGACGCCCAGGGCCATGGCCAACCCGTAGCCCTGCAGCCGACCGCTTTGGGCGGGCCGAACGCCGCGGCCCACGAGGCTGGGCACCCAGGCGACGAGCCGGACGAGGTTGCTGATGATCATGGCGTCGATGACATAAAACAGGCCGCCGAGCCGTCGCAGCGGAACGACTAACAAGGCGTCGTAAGCTTCATCAACGTAGTACTTATTTTGGAGCAAGGTCACGAGCGGTGCAAAACGCCGGGCCGCCGCGTCGGCCAAAGGACGTTTGAGCCAGTAAAACACCGCCGCCAGCGCGATGCCCGCCGAGGCCAGCAGTGAACTGAGGACCAACATGAAAGTGTGTGCATCAACGCCAAACACCGTCGCGTGGTGAGCTTCGTCGTACTTAGCTTCCGCGTGGCCGACTGTCGCGTGGTGGGCGTCGGCGGCGTGGAGGTCATGCCCGACGGCATAAGACGGCGAGGTAATCGATTTGAACCACTTCTCGCCGTCATTAAACAGCCCGAAGTAGGCGACGGCCCCGAACACGATCGCCCCGACCGCGAGCAAGACCAACGGAGCATTCATCGGCAGCCAAGGCATCTCATGGGGTTGGTCGTGGTGGTCGGCCGAACCATGAGCCGTGTCTTCACCTTCGGTGTGCACGACCTCGCCGTGGGCGTCGTCGGGTTCCGCGGCGTGATGGTGCTCATCGCCCATGACGAAGCGTTCTTCGCCCATGAACACGGTGAACCACAGGCGGAAGGTGTAAAACGCCGTGAGGAACGCGGTCACGATGCCCAGGGTGACCGCGAACATCGCCCAGGGGACCATCCCCCCATCGGGTCCGGATACGGCGGCGGCCAGTGCGTCGCCGAGGATGACATCTTTGGACCAAAACCCGGCGGTGATCAGCGGGAAGCCCGCCAGCGACAGGCAGCCGATGAACATCAGCCAACAGGTCACCGGCATTTTCTGTCGCAGCCCGCTCATCGTGCGGATGTCCAGCTGCCCCGCGAGGGCGTGCATCACGCTGCCGGCGGTGAGGAACAACAGGGCTTTAAAGAACGCGTGGGTGAAGAGGTGGAACACCGCGCCGCTGACCGACATGACCCCAACGCCGAGAAACATGTAGCCCAGCTGCGAGACGGTTGAATAGGCAAAAACCCCCTTGAGGTCGTTGCAGGTCATCGCAATGGTGGCCGCGAAGAACGCGGTGACTCCGCCGACGACCGCGACGGTGGGCAGCGCCGCGGGGGAAAGCTCGAAAATCGGCAGGCAACGCACGATCAGGTAGACCCCGGCGGTCACCATCGTGGCCGCGTGGACGAGGGCGGACACCGGCGTCGGCCCGGCCATCGCGTCGGGCAACCAAACGTACAGCGGCAGTTGGGCCGACTTGCCGAACGCCCCGACCATCAACAAAAACGGAATCCAGAAGTCGGCGGTCGCCCAGCCCGATCCTCCCGCCGCGGCCTGCTGAAGGATGCCCGCTTCCCCGTGGAGCTGCGTCGTGCCGTAGGCCTGGAAGAGCAGAAAGATGCCCAGCAGGAATCCGAAGTCGCCGATGCGGTTGACGATGAAGGCTTTTTTGGCGGCCGCCACCGCGATGGGCTTGTCGTAGTAGTACCCGATCAGCAGGTACGAACAGGCCCCGACGCCTTCCCAGCCCAAGAACAGAAGCACCAAGTTGTCGGCCATCACCAGCGTCGCCATCGAAAAGATGAACAACGCCACGTAGGTAAAAAACCGCCAGTACCCCGGATCACCCTTCATGTAGCCCGCGGCGTAGGTCGAAATCAGGCAGCCGACCCCGGTAATCACCACCAGCATGAGCATGGCCAGGGGGTCGAGAAAATAGCTAAAACCGATGTCCACCGCGGTATCGCCGCTCCCGAACGAAATCCAAGAGTAGAACGGGACATGAACGCCCGCGCCGGTGATTTGTGGCCAAAGAATAAGCGTGATGACAAAGCCCGCGCCGATCGCGGAGGTGGTGATGGCGGCCGCCCAAGGCTGCAGCCGTTCCTTGAGCGCGATGCCCGCGATCAGGCCGGCGGCCAGGGCGGGGAACCAGGGGATCAGGATGGCGGCAATGTTAAACATGACTGTCTGTATCGAAGAAACCCGTCGAAAACTAGCCGCGCAAAGCCGACCATGCCCCGGCGTCCAGCGTCCGCCGGCGTCGGAATAACAAAACGACCAGGCCCAGCGCCAGGGCCGCTTCCGCCGCCGCGATGGTCAAGACAAAGATGACAAAGGTTTGGCCGGTCGTGTTCTGATGAAACGCGCTGAACCCCGCGAGGGTGACGATGACGCCCTGAAACATCATCTCGGTGCACAGAAACATCACGATCAGGTTGCGTCGACTGACAAATCCGATCATCCCGAGAATAAACAGGACCGCGCCGGTGAGCAGATAATGCGAGAGCATCGGGCTGGAGATGGCCAAAATGTTCAGCATCAAACGGCCCCTTCCGCGGCATCGACCGACAGGGGCCCGGATTCGACGGCCGGCGCGCCGCCCTCCGCCAGAGGCTCGTCCAGATGCAGCACCTGCGTCTTTGCGATCACCACCGCCCCGATCAGCGCCAGGAGCAAAATCACGCCCGCCAGTTCGATGGCCAAAGGATGCGCCTTAAAAAGGTCCAGCCCGACGCGTTCGACGTTGGAAAGCGTTGGCGGAGGCAGCGTCGCCGTCTCGTCGGAGCGCAGATACAGTTCGGCATCCGCAAACTCGCCACGTCCGGTCGTCGCGTCGGTCAGCGTCCGGCGACTGGGCTCTCCCGAGTTCACCACCTTTTCTGCGGGGCCGCCCTGCGGGGTGCTGAGCAAGGAAAGCTCCGCGCCTCGACCCGCCAGAACGTTGGTCAGCACTTCGGCATCGGGCCGATCGCCCGCCGCCGGTACCGTATGCTCGCCGACCAGAACCGGGAAGTGGGTCATCGGTCTGAAGCTCACGCTGAGAATTACCGCCAGTAGCAGAAATCCCGCGACGCACGCCCAGATCGGCTCGACCGAAAACCGGTCGTAGTCCGGCCCGGCATCCGATTCATCGTGGCTGCGGGGCGGGGTGGCGAGCATGATCACGAACATGTAAGTGACCAAAATCGCCCCGCCGTAGATAATCAACATCGCGAAGGCCATGAACTCCGCCGAGAGGGTCAGCAGCAGGCCCGCCGAGGCGATGACCACCATCACGAACCAGAGCGCCGCATAGACCGGACGATGGTGGGTGATCACCCGGACGGCTGCGGCGATCGCGATCGCGCTGAACAGATAATAAAACGGGGTCTGCCCGTCGCTAAATCCGGTATCAAGATGAGGCAGCCCGGCCTCGGGGTCCGCCAGGGTCAGCGGCGCCAGAATCAGCCACAGCAGACCCAGGGTGGCGGCCCCCAGCAATCCACCCCACACCCGCAACCCCTTACGCGGAGTGGGCATGAGCAAAAACAGGCTGACCGCTCCGGCCACCGACGCGATGTATAAAAGCAGTTGCGGCTGCATACTCGCGGCAGGATAGACCCGGGGCGCAGCACTGCAAACGCCACGTCGATGCCCCGCGGTTTTACCCATCACTCTGCGATCGATCGTTCGCACGCTAAACCTCCCACCCCAGCGCCAGCCACCCACAAACATCACTCACCCATCCCGCCGCCAACGGGTTCGACGACCCACGTTTTGTCTCCGGGGCTTGCCGATCACAACTCCGGCACGGGCTCCAGCACCGCGGCCCGCAATCGCTCGCCCTGGGTCGGGCCCAGGTCCCGCACCATCCCGGCCGACGTGCCCGACGCGCTTTTTTTAGATAACGCTTCATACTTGTTGAGGTACGCCACCACCGTGGAGACGACCGTGGCGTGACTCCAGGTCAACGGGCTGACCGACAGCGGTTCGTTGGTTTTCGGATGCACCTGCTCGGCCAAGACGCCCGACGGCAGCGCCCGCTCGGCAACCCAGTCCAAATACCCCGCGGCCTGTTTCAATTCGTCCAGCGTCTGGGCGCGAGCGATCGCGTGGTCCGCCATCCAAAGCGTGCAGATGAACCACGGGTTGCCCGGCACGTTTTCCACGTCATCGGTGACTTGGTGATAGTAGTCATCCTCGTAGCGGGCAACCCCACCGACGTGCGTGTTGACCGTCAGCCGATCTTCGATGCTCTTCATCGTGCGGCGGACGCGATCGTCGTCCACCGGCAGCAGACCCAACGCAAAAATCGCGAACATCGAGGCGTCGATATTCAGGTCCTGGGTGTACACCGCGGCCTTGGGGTCGCTGACCGCGGCGGGATGACTCGGTTCGGGGGTGTCGGCGTCGGAGCGTCGGGGGCTCTGAATGTCGGGCGTGGCGGGGGTGGGCTGCGGGGTGCGGCCGGCAAAGACGTCTTCCATCAGCCGGGCGGTGCGGTCGGGGTCGGCCGGGACGATGCGGCGGACAAATCGGCCGTGCTCCTCGCTCCACAGGTGCTCGCAAAACGCCGCCCGCACTTCCTCGGCGGCATTAGCGTACTTCTGCGCCCGCTTCGTATCCCCAAAGCACACCGCAAACTGCCAGGCGCTGCGCAGCCCGCCGTAAACCGTGGCCACGGTAAAAGCGTGGACCCCGTAACGCTCCTCCCAGAGGTCGTAGCTGGGCAGCGGCAACCTCGTGTCCGGATCGCGGAACTGGACCATGAAGTCCGCGGCGGGCCGAACCAGATCGACCCACATCGGCCGGGTAAATTCCACATCCCGGTAGCGGACGTAGTGCCGCCACAACGCCCAGACCACCAGCGCCGTCTCGTCCTCCTGAATCGGCAGCTGCGGCCGACCTTTCAGATCGACCCAGGGGTGCCACGAACTGGCGGGCGTCCCGTCGGGATTGTATTTATGCAGGAACATGCCCCGATCACTCAGGCATTCACGGCAAAAACGATAAAACTGCCGCGAGACGTCCGGGAACCCCGCGGCGTCCATCGCATCGGCGACAAACGCCCCGTCCCTCGGCCAGAGGTAGCTGTAGGTATCCCGCGAAAACTGCATGATGTCCGAATCGTTGGCGGCGATGATCGCCCCGCCGTTGTCGATCTGGGTCCGCACCAGCAGCAGCGACCTTTTGTACAACTCGGTGACCTGACTCGACAGCCCGGTCTCCGACGCGGATCCGAAGTCAGCGCGTGAAGCCGCCAGCCAAAGTTTCCAATACGCGTTGGTCCGGTCGATGCTGCCCTGCGGCCCTTCCCGGTGCAGGAACTTGTGCAGCGTGCCCATGTCTTCGATGCTGAACCCCGCGCCGATGACCAGATACACCGTCCGCCGTCCGCCCGGCGGCAGCGTCACCCGCGTCAGGATCGTCGAGTCCACCGCGCCCTGGGCCACCGGATTATTGCCCAGCACCCCGTCTTCCGCGTCGCGCCAGGTCCCCTCGGCCCCGCCGAAGCCCGCGGTGCCGCAGGCGTACTGATCTGTCTGCTGCTCGCCGTCGAGATAAAAACACGACATCAGATAACGGTCTTTGCGGTAGTGCACGACACTGCGCAACTGCGGATCGAAATACGCGGTGTCGCCGACCTTGCTGCCGAACATCGCGAAATCCTGGTGATGGACCACCCGGACCTCCCGCTGCACGTCGAGTTGATTCACCAGATCGATCCGCCGCACCAGCACCGGCCGGTTGAAGTCCACCACGTCGCTGCAGCGCAGGGTCAGTTTCAGATCGTCGTGCCGCATCGTGACGTCGGTCGCCAGCGTATCGGCGTGATACCGCCGCTCGATGTGCCATCCGTCGTCGGACCAATACATCTTGCCCCCGTTGGCTTGCTCCGAGGTGCCCCACACCCCGAATCGGCAGGGCCCGCCCACGTGATTTTCCTGCCCCACGTGCGGAAAATACAGGTCGCGCACCCGGTACTGCTGGTCGAAGGTGACCAGCATCTGGCCGTTGCCCACAGGGATGTCACGCGGCATGAATGTCTTTCGGCAGATGATCGAGCGTTGGTGCGGCCGAACCGTCGTCAGCCGTCAGGGAGACATCACTCTACCACCCTCGTTGCGCGCTAAGCTTCGGCCCGCTTTGGAGCAGGTTCAAACCCGGCTCGGTTCGTGTTCGGCGGACTCTGGTTGGCCGCCTCCAGCCGCCGCATCAGCCGAGGGGCCGCCACCCCGTGCACCACCAACGAGATCAGGATCGCCCACAGGCCGATGCGCCAGACCGATTCGATCTGACCAAACGTCCCGTGGCTGGTGGCGTAAGCCAAATAGAACACCGACCCCAGGCCACGGATGCCCAGCGTCGCGATGCACCAGTGGTCCAATCGACTGCCCGCGGTAGGACGCAACGCCAGCCAACCCGCCATCGGCCGAATCACCGCGATCAGCACGACCGCCACCCCCACCTCGCCCCACTCTGTCCCAGTCAACGCCCCCCGGCCCACCCAGGTGCCCAGCCAAATCAGCAGCAACGCCAGGAGCACCTTCTCGATCTGATCCGAAAAATAGTGCGGCATCCGCGTGTAACCTTCGTCGCCTTCGTCCGCCTCCCGCGCGAACCACCGACTCGCCCGTGCGCTGACGAACACCGCCAGGAATCCGTACCCGTCCACCGCCTCGGTCAGCCCGTAGGCCAAAAACGTCCCCGCCAGCAACACCAATCCCGCGTTTTCCCCGCCCCGCTGCGCGTCGCCGTACCGCCCGAACACGAAGCGTGACATCAGGTAACCCACCCCCCAGCCCGCCACGATCCCCATCGCCAACCGGTACCCCACGTCCCAGCTCAACCACCCCCACCACTCCCCGGCTCCGCCGTGGCCCTCGATCCCCCCGACCATCGCCGGCGTCGCCGCCATCGCCAGTGCGAGATACACGAACGGAAACGCCAACCCGTCGTTCAGCCCCGCCTCCGTCGTCAGCGACACCCGCACGTCGTCCTCCTCCCCCTCCGTCGGACCGCCCACTTGCACCGACCGGGCCAACACCGGGTCGGTCGGCGACAGGCAAGCCCCCAGCAGCACCGCAGTGGCCCAGGGCATGCCCGCCCACCACACCCCCAACCCCACCAGACCCAAAATCGTCAACGGCATCGCCACCCCCAGCAACATCCACGTGTGGTGCCACGCCCGCCGACCCATCGCCCGATCCACCGCCAGCCCCGCCCCCGCGATCGAAATAATCACAATCAATTCCGTCGTGTGCTCCACCACCGCCAGCGACAGCTTTCCCCCCTCCAACGGATCAATCGTCGGCAACCCCCACCACCCCAGCAACACCCCCACCCCCACGTAAATCGTCGGCACGCTCAGCAACCACCGCGACGTGCACATCAACGGCAGCACCGTCAGCCCCAAAAACGCCGCGCCCGCCACCCCGTAAAACACATCCCGCGCATCCAACGTCGGCCAAAGATTCAACATCGGCGCATCCTACTCCCTCCGTCATGAAACTATTCCCTTCCCGCATTCCGACCGCTTTTATCAAGCCCCTGCCTCACCGGCGACCCTAAGCTAAACTAAGCCAGCCCTCTGCAACCAGTACTCCCCATCCAACCCCCCTTCTGCCATGCCCCAACTCACCATCGACGGCCGCCCTTGCACCTGGGAAGGCAAAAAATCCATCCTGCAGGTTGCCCTCGACAACCAAGTCGAGATCCCCCACTACTGCTACCACCCCGGCATGTCCGTGGTCGCCAGCTGTCGTATCTGCCTCGCGGAGGTCGCTCAGCCCAATCCGCGCAACGACAACAAGGTCGAGTTGATTCCCAAGCTCATCCCCACCTGCCAGACCCCCGCCGCCGAGGGCATGGAAGTCCACCTCAAGACGTCGCCCAAAACCGTCGCCAACCAGAAATCGGTGATGGAGATGCTGCTCATCAACCACCCGCTGGACTGCCCGGTCTGCGACCAGGCGGGCGAATGCTCGCTCCAGGACTACTCCTACAAATACGGCCGCTCCCAGTCTCGCTTTGAAGAAACCAAGATCAAGCAGCCCAAAAAAGACCTGGGGCCTGACGTCTTGCTCTACTCTGACCGCTGCATCATGTGTTCCCGCTGCGTCCGCTTTACCCGTGAAGTCACCGGCACCAGCGAGCTGGGCATCTTCGGCCGCGGCTCTTCCGAGCAGATCGACGTCTTCCCCGGCAAGCCGCTGGACAACGAACTCGCGGGCAACGTCATCGACATCTGCCCCGTCGGTGCGCTGCTCGACAAAGACTTCCTCATGTCCATGCGCGTCTGGAATCTCGAAAAAACCCCCTCCATCGACGGCATCACCGCCTCGGGCGATAACCTCTCGATCGAAACCAACGAAGGCAAGATCTACCGCGTCAAGCCCCGCACCAATATGGAAGTTAACACCTGGTGGACCTCCGACGAAATCCGTTACGGCTGGAAGTTCATCCACCACCCCGACCGCCTCCGCACCCCCACCCGCAAAGTGCAGGGCACCCACGAAGAATGTGACTGGAACCAGGCCTACGCCGACATCGCAGACCGCCTGCAGCAAATCATCTCCGACACCGGCCGCGGCACCCTGGCTTTGATGGTCAGCCCCATGCTCGCCACCGAAGAGGCTTATCTCCTGGGCCGGATGATTACCGCGATCGACGAAAATGCCGTGCTCGGCGTCGGCCCCGTGCCCCGCAGCGGCGAGGACAAGACCTTCCCCGGCGGGTATACGGTCTACGCTGAGAAAGCCCCCAACGCCCGCGGCGTCCGCCTTGCCCTCGAAGCCGTCAGTGACACTGTGCACGACTATGACGCATTCACTGACAATCTCACCCACAACAAAGCGCTGATTCTCACCGGCAACTACCCCAGCGCCTGGGCCACCCCCGATGCCGTGCCCGAACTCTTCGCCGCTGCCCGGGACCCCAAGCGTTTCGTCGCCCTGATCGACACCCTTCCCTCCCCCTTGGCCCAGCAGGTCGATGTCCTGCTTCCGGGGGCCACCTGGGCGGAGAAATCCGGCAGCTTTGCAAATCACGCCGGCCGGCACCAGCACTTCGATTCCGCGATCCCCGTGATCGAACTCGCCAAACCCGAAGGCCAGATCGCCCTGGACCTCCTTGCCGTCGCCGGCCACCAGGACCGCCAACGCTACGCCCCCGAACCCTGGCGAATCCAGATCGGCGGGCCCGTCGCCAACGACCTCCACCACCCCGCCGCCGCTTCCCTCAAGGTCGCGGACGTTGAATACATACAACTCTAAATACTTGCGACCGCAATAGGCCGTAGGTCAGGCCTCGGCCTGAAACCTGTGTCTCTCACGCTACGTATCCGGCCGAAACCTAGCCTTGCTATTCAACCTATACCCTAACCCATCGACTAATCGGTCGGCGGCACCAAAATAGCTTTGCTCGGAGGGGTTTCGGACGATCCTTGCTTATGCTTGACCTTGCCTTCGACATAGACATTACAACCCGAGTTTCCCGACACACGGAGTTGGTATTCGACCAAATCCTCCGCGATGCACACGCCGATCGAATTGTTACTCGGCTCATCGCCCGGCTCAAGTTGATACATCTTGCAAGATTTGCACTGACCCCACGAGGACGAATCAGACATAACGGTTCCGTTTCAAAATAAATGATGGTCGATACCCGAGCAATCTACCCGAGGCTCATGAACGACGCGTAAAATCAGTATTCTAAAAACTAGATTTTCTGAATGCAGGTCAACCTTGGCCTGACCTAGAGCTGAGCTTGCCGGATTTTTCAGCGAATTGACGCATAAACGATCCCCCTTTATGCGAGGAATCGGATCTCATCGTGCAAGAGCCTCCCTAGAATCAGTTATGCAATCCTCCCCTTCCCCGCTTCTCAATCTGACCCCCGTTGCCGCCGACGGCATCTGGCTGATCGTTCATTTTCACGTCAAGCCCGACCGTCTCGCGGATGCCGAATCGCTCTTTCGTCAACACGTCGAAGACGGCCGACGTGACGCGGGCAACCTCATGTTTGTCTGCCTGCGTGACCCCGATGACGCCGCGCACTTCACCACCCTGGAGGCTTGGAAGAATCAGGCGGCAATCGACCAGCACGATGCCCAGCCCCACCACGACCAGTTTCTCAGCAAACTCAAAGCCATTGAGGCCCGTGAAAAGCAGGTCGGGTTTTTTGAGTTTTTCCATTGTCCCGATGAGCCGGTTCAATCTTAATCGACCTTGTCGTCCACCTCGGAAGGACTAACCCGGATGGCGGATTCCGCGGCGTTTTTATCCAAATTATTTTGGTCTGGCTGAGGATCGCTTTCCGGTACGCATGGCGATTGTGAGGGGGGGCGGCAAGCACACGCTTTTCCGTGGCGTTCCTACAATAGGTCGATGCCGAAGCTGACGTTGGGTGAATTGGCTGAGAAAATCGGGGCGGTGCTGCGGGGCCCGGGAACGATTGAGGTGGATAGCTGCGCGTCGCTGGACGAAGCGGTCGCCGGGCAGGTCAGTTTTTTGGCCAATCCCCGCTACGCCGACCAACTCGCCGGCTGCGGCGCCTCCGCGGTGATTGTCAATGTGAACCAGGCGGACCAGGTGACCGGCGTCGCGGCCCTGATCGCCGACGACCCTTACCTCGCCTTTCGTCACGCGATGGTCGAGTTGCACGGGTTTCGTCGGCAACCCGAGGTCGGCGTCAGTCCTGCCGCGCACGTCGATGCCACCGCCCAGATCGGCGAATGTTGTACCCTCCGCCCGGGCGCCTACGTAGCCCCCCACGCCCGCATCGGCGACCGGGTGATCCTCTATCCCCACGTCTACGTGGGCCAGGGCGCCGTGGTGGGCAACGACTGCATCCTGCACCCGGGCGTCTGCGTCTACGACCGTTGCGTGCTGGGCGACCGCGTCATCCTCCACGCCAACACCGTTATCGGCCAGGACGGCTTCGGCTACGCCACCGCCCCGGACGCGACCCACGGCGAACTGACCCACCACAAGATCCCCCAGGCGGGCAACGCGGTGATCCAAGACGATGTCGAAATCGGGGCCAACTGCAGCGTCGATCGCGCCGCACTGGGCAGTACCGTGATCGGCGTCGGCAGCAAGCTCTCGGATAATGTGGTGATCGGCCACGGGGTAAGGATCGGGCGGGCGAATCTAATTGTCGCCCATGTGGGTATCGCCGGCTCGACGACGACCGGCGATTACGTCAGCATCGGCGGCCAGGCAGGGTTGGCGGGCCACCTCTCCATCGGCCACCGCGTGCGGATTGCCGCGGCCGCCAAGGTCATGCACGACATCCCCGATGACCAGGTCTGGGGCGGCATCCCCGCCGTTCCCCTGACTCAGGCCAAACGGGTCATCCTCCACCAGGTCCGTCTGCCCGCACTGGCCCAACGGGTGCGCGATCTCGAAATCCGCCTGGCGAAAATGGAACGGCCCGGGTCGTCGTAAGTCTGAACCAATGTCAGAACTCAATGATCGCAGATTGCACCAAGCGACAAAACCCTGCCGAGAAATTCGACAGGGTATGCATGAAGTTTATTTGTCGTACGAGCGTGGCGCGAAGACCGTCGCGTTTAGAAACTGCGACGGACGTTGACGCTTCGGCCCAGCCGGCGCTTACGGTTGACCAACTTTCGGCCAGCACTGGTCCGCATGCGGGCACGGAAGCCGAACTTGCGAGCACGTTTGATGAGGCTGCGACGTTTTGGGTAATGAGTGGACATCGGGAATTTCTCTGAATGGTCGGCTACCGCCGAGATGGATTAAGTGCGTACTGCGATTCAGCAACTGGTTTTAGCTAATCAGGGCACTTCAAAAAGTTGCGAAACGTAGGTCGCGTTTCCACGCAGGTCGATCATGCGGATCGTGACGCTGTGGGAACCTGATTCGAGGTCGGAAAGTGTAGCGGACCAGGGTTCGACTGTCGAATCGTAGATCAAATCGTCAGCCAGCACCGGCTGATACTCCTCGGAGCCGGCGAGCAAGTAGGCGACCGAATGGATAGGGGTCCACCGGTCGATCGCCACGCCCGTGAGCTCGACCTGGTTTTCCTGAACGTTGACTTTAACCGCAGACTGGGATTGATCGCCCCGGGGCAGGTGGGTCATCGGCGGCGCATTATCGACCAGCAGGGGATCGGTGCGTCGGCCCGCGGTCATCGCCATCCCTCCGGGATTATCGAGACGATCGCTGACCGTGATCCGCAGCCGGTACGGCCCATCGGGGATGGTCCTGGTGTCCCATTCGTGGCTGGTCTCGGTGAGGTTATCGACCAACTCGATCCAGTTGTCCGACCCCAGGGGCTGGTAATCCAGATGGTAAAGCAGGCGGTCGCCGTTGTCGTCGGTGGCTTCCCACTCGATATTCATCAGGGTCGAAGCGGGCTTGTCCACACCCGGAAAATCGGGGTAGGAGGCGGTCAGGCTGGCCAGGCCGGGCCGGAGGTTCGGGGTGACGTAGGCCAGCTCGACTTTTTCGACGACCGGGGCGTCTGTCTGTTTGTCTGACGAACCGAGGAGCGTCAAGCGATACTGCAGGAAACGCGCGGGCGGCGAATTGACCTTGAGTTGTTGCGGCCCGTAGTTGCTGGAGACGGCGAATTCGCTGGGGGTATTTTCCGTGTCGATCCATTCAGACCACCCGGCGATTTCCGGGTCCGCCACGTTCCCCGAGCGAGTTTGAGCCTTGACTGCACCGGCATTCTCGCCGGAAGGGGTGTCGGTGGTGAGCAAGAGCGTGCCCCACAGGCTGATCTGCGATGCGTCGAGCACCTCGCTGGTGTAAGTCCCTTCGTCGGCGGGTTGACCGCCCAGCAGCGTGAGCGAAGCGGGGTTTGATCCGGCGGCCAGGATGCCGTCTTCGCGGATCTCCATGGCCACCACCTGCTGGGACTCCAAATCATTGAGCACGCTGGTTTCACCGGCGGACGGATCGATCAGATAGAGCTGACCCTCGCTGCCGGTCCCGACCAGGATCTTGCCATCGGGGCGCTGGGCAAGCTTGAGCACCATGACCGAATCGCGAAAGACTTCGGAGACAAAACCCTGACGATCGATGTGGTAGACGGCGTTGCCGGATTTGTCGCCGCTCGCGGCGGAGGCGGCGTTCTTGGTGGGTCGCGCGCCGGAGTCCGACTTGCCTTTGGCCATGGCGCCGTTCTTCGCGCAGCCAGGAGACGTTTACGCACTTCATCTCGAACCGCGTCGTACTGCTCGGCGGTCGGGGCGGCGGCGGCGGGGTTCACGCTTGCGGTGTCGGAGTTCTCGGTCGATTGCTTGTTTTGATCGATTGTGGATTGATCGGATTTCGCGGTCTCCGCGGTGTCTCGCGGAGCCGTCTCGGCGTCGCCGGAGGTCTCGGGCTGATCGGTTTGCAACGGCTGAGGCTCGGGGTCGGTCGGGAGTTCGGGGGCATCGGGCGAATCTTCGGTGACCACTTCGATGACGACGGTCTCGCCGTCGGGACGGCCGGCCTCGTCTTCGGCGGCGGTTTCGAGGCGCCCGGGTTTGGCTTGCTCGGCATCGGCAGTGCCCACGTAGACAGTGCCATCGGCAGCCACCAGCAGGGCACCGATCTCGGGCTCATCGGCGTCGTAGACGACATAGCTTTCACCGTCGGCCAGGCGATAAATCAGACCGTCGGTGTCGGTTCCCGCGTAAACATGACCATCGGGCGTAGCGGCCAGACAAAGAATGTTGGCCTGGGCGGTATCGAGGACCACGTCAAACTCGGGGTCCTGGGTCGCGTCTTGCCCGCCCTCGGCCAGCGTGTCGATCATCCCGGCGATTCCATTGAGTTTAATGACTTCTCCTTCCGGCCCGGTCGCAGCCCAAAGCGCGTCATCGACCAGCAGCAAGTCCCAGACATACTGTCGCTGCGGAAACGGGCAGATCGGCTTGAGCGAGCCCTCGACCAGTGCCCAGAGCGTGGCGGCATCGCCGCTGGTGCCGACGACGAGGGTGCCCTTGACTTGCGTCAGAGCAAAGATCTGGGCCGACTCGACCGAAGCGACTTCGGATAGCTCGTCATCTTCTAGTTTGAGGATTCGTGCTGCCGGGCCGACGGCGAGATAGGTCACGTCGCCGATCGTTTCGAGATCGTTGATGAAGGTGACATCTTCGGGCAGCTCGGCGAGCGCTCGGGTGGCCGCCGCCAGCTTGAGGTCGCCGAGGTTGGTCACGACGAGGCCATCGAACTCGCCGGCCTCGAAATCCGACTCGGTCGAATGGGTCCACCGCTCGGGTTGGATCGCCAGGGCCGAAGCGGCGAGCAGCGCCGTCCCGCCGATCAGGAGTACCGCGAAGGAAAAAAATGAAAAGCGAGTGAGGTCAGGCATGGATGGTCCAGGTTTTCAAGGCGGATGGGCAGCAGCAGCAGATGGAGCGGAGCCGGGCGGGGCCAAATTGCGAGCCGCCCTTACGGGGCGGCGTGTTGGACATTAAGGGTGAGCGCAACGTCGCCGACCACGACATGCCCCACTGGGTATTGCTGTTGGACGAACACGGGGCGGAGCGACATCGCCGATGAAGCCGCAGAACTCATCAGCACCGCGCGGCTGCCGGGCAAGTGGTCGAAACCCTGTCGCCCCACGGTGATCCCGGGACGCGGCCGAGCCAGCGCGATGTAAACCGCCTGCTCGTCGGCGTCGTTAAGCAGCTGCATGGCCTGGACCAGTTGGTCGATTTCATAAAGGTCCTGAAACCGCGGGTCGCCGCTGATGAGTCGATTGAGGTGGCCGTTGTAATCGCTCACCATGAGTTGGTGTTCGCCTTCGGGCAGGTCCGAGGGGATTTTGAAGGCGAACGTCCGGGTGGTTTCGGGGGCGTCGTAGGGTTCGAGGCGGACGGTGAGTTGGACGGTGTCGCCGGGCTGGACCACGGGCCGATCCAAGGTGGCGGACACCAGTTCCGCCTGGTCGATGCCGTCTACGATATCCAGGCTGATCGTGGCCGACTCGGTACGCAGAGGCTCGAAGGGGTTCTGCATCATGGCGTTGATGCTCGGCAGCATTTCAAACAGCAGGCCGTTCATGCCGCTGCCGGGGATGACGCGGTCGAAAGAAAGCGTGCGGCCGCCGGAGAATTTGACTTCGGCCTTGAGGTGCAGGGTGTGGAAGGCGGGTGGGCCCTGCACTGCCGTGAGGCTGGCATTGGTCACCGCCGCGAGGATCGCGGGGGTGATCTGGGGGTGGTCGACGACGTGGTAGTTGTAAGTCCGCGTGGGCTGAGCGGGCAGCTTGACTTGGACCTGCACCGGAGCGGCGAAAAACGCCACGTCCGGCACCCCGGCAACCGCGCTGGCTTCATCACGCACGATGCTGCCCACGATATCGAGGCTCGATCCGCGTTTGAAGCTGATCGAATCGCGCGAAACCACAAAGTGGGTGTAGCCGTTGGCCATCGGCAGCCGAGACGATCCGACGGCGTCCATCGCGTGGCCGAAGCCCAGCACCGTGCCGTCGGGCAGCACATCGGTCACCGTGCCCGCGGCGTTGAAATCCACGTCGCCGAACGCCAGCGGGATGCTGAGCACGCTTCCCGGCTCGAGTTTAACCCGCTGGGGATCGACATTGGACGGCGGCTTGCCCGCGACACTCGTCAGATCCCCCGCCATGACCTGGATACCCGATGAGGCCAGCATCGGCCCGAGGACCTGAGCGGTCTGGGCGTCCCCGACGGTCAGCGGTAGGCGCAGCGGCACCACCTGGCCAGGGTTGAACCCCCCCCCGTTGGCGGTCGGGGCAGGGGTCGAGGTCTTCGAAAGATGGGCCGGCGGTGTGGCGTTCTCGCCGACGGAGTTAGTGGTTCCAAACAGCAGGTGGTGAATGGCGTCGATCTGCGTTGCTTGGCTCTGCAGCCCGGGGTCCTGCCGCGAGGCGGCCTGTAACAACGAGAGGGTCGCGCGGCTGCGTGCCCGGTCAAACCGCCGTGCTTGCGGCGCTTCTAGGGGTTCCACCACGGCGCGGTCGCCGACTTCACGCATGTACTCGATGGGTTGAACGCCGACCAGGCAGACGTTGACGTCGGGGTAACCGAAAGCAAACGCCCCGATAAGCCGCCCGCCTTCGCCCAATTCGCGGGGGGGGTTGGGGCTATCGGCCGTGTCCTCCCAGAGGTACATCGGCGAACCGGACATGCCCTGCACCGGCCCGGATTGCTGCATCCGCGGATCGGTGCATTCGACCCAGATGGTGGCCCGGTTTGCGGAAGAATCGCTGATCACGCTGACTACGTGAAACGCAAAGGGCTCGATGGTGTCGCCGTGGAAGACGGTTTTGCCGTAGCCCTTCATCCCGACCCGCACTTCATCGAGGGGCATGATCGGCGTGGGCGAGTCCGCGAGGGTTGGCGACGCGGTCGCCAGCAGCCCGCAGGCCAAACCGATCACCAGCCACCGAAAATTCAAGCGAAAGACGCGTTGCGGAGAATGGTTCATGGTCATGGAGAGTATTCGGCAGGGCAGGCTTTGACAAGCAACCGCAAGGAGATCGAGGGTTCAGAATGGCCGACACCCCCGCCGGCAGATCCACTGCCGCGGGCGGTCGATGGTAGATTAGGCGGCAGCGGATTCATTTTGCATCCGCGCCTCCGGGGTCCAGCGGCAGATGAGGGCCGCTGACGGCATCGGTCTGATGGTTACGTTTTAAGCTGCTCTGAAGTTCGAGGTGGTCTGCGTCATGCCCGAAGAGGCTTATAAAATCCTGGGATACCGATTTCACGACGAGCAGTTGCTGCAGGAGGCTTTGACCCATGCGTCATTGGCTGACGACCGCCGACGTTCCAACGAGCGGCTGGAGTTCCTGGGCGACGCCATTCTGGGCTACATCGTCTGCGAATATCTCTACCACGAATTCCCCAGTCTCCTTGAGGGGGACATGACCAAGATCAAATCGACCGTGGTTTCGCGCCGGATCTGCGCGGTAGTCACCAAAAAGATCAATCTTGACGGCCTGCTTAGCCTGGGCAAGGGCATGAGCGACCGCCAGGCTTTGCCGTCCAGTGTCGCGGCGGCGGTGCTGGAATCGATCATTGCCGCGATCTATCTGGACGGGGGGATGGAATCGGCTCGGTCCTTCATCCTGCGGCAACTCAAGCCGCTGATTCACGAGGCCGCGGCCTCGGCCCACCAGCAGAATTTCAAGAGCGTGCTTCAGCATCTTTCCCAGCGGCTGCTGCCGAGCAATCCCGCCTATGTGCTGCTGGACGAAAAGGGCCCGGATCACGAAAAGGCATTTCTGGTGGGAGTTGAACTGGAAGGTCGGCGGTATCCCGGTGCCTGGGCAAATTCAAAAAAACAGGCGGAACAGCAAGCGGCTCTGCTAGCCCTGCTTGAATTGGGGTTGGCCACGCGGACTCCGCGGGGGGACGTGCAACTCCGTGACGAGTCGGAACTCCAGGCAATCGAACAGGCAGGCCTGAAGCCCCGCCCGGCAGCGAATAGCAAGCCGTCACCTGATTCGCACCTCAAAGGCTAATTCGATTAGATTAACTCCCGCCGGCTTAATGGACACGCCATCAGCATCGGTGATTATGACTACCTTTAAATTGAAAGTTGTTTTTGATGAGCCGATCTGTGAAATGGGGCATTCTGGGTGCGGGTGGGATTGCTCGGGCGTTCGTCGCGGGGGTTGAGTCTGTGGACACCGCGGAGGTGGTCGCGGTCGGCAGTCGATCGGCCGACAAAGCCGAGCAGTTCATTGCCGAGAATGGAATTAAGAACGCAACGGGCCACGGCAGCTATGAGTCGCTGCTGGCGGACCCGAAAGTGGACGCGGTCTACATCGCCACGCCCCACCCGATGCACGCCGCCTGGTCGATCCGGGCGGCGGAGGCGGGCAAGCATGTGCTGTGCGAAAAACCGGCCGCGATGAACGAACCCGAGACGATGGCGGTGCTGGAGGCCGTGCGGTCGGCGGGGGTCTTCTACATGGAAGCGTTTAAGGACCGCTGCCACCCGCAGCTGGCCGAGATTCTCAAGATCATCGCGTCGGGAGCGATCGGCGAGGTGCGGGTGATCGAGGCCACCTTCGGGTTCAGCTTCGGCGGACCGATCAAGCCGGAGAGCCGGGTGTTTGACCCACAACTCGGCGGCGGCGGCATCCTCGACGTGGGTTGCTACGGAGTCGAATGGGTCCGCCGCGTGGCGGGGGCCGCGGTGGGCAAAACTTTCGCCGATCCGGTCGAAGTCACCGGCAGCGCGACACGTCGGCGAAACCGGCGTCGACGAATGGGCCGCCGCAACCCTGCGGTTTGCTAACGGCACGGTCGGAATCGTGAAAACCGCGGTCCGCGCCGGCCTGGTCAACGACGCCACGATCGTCGGTTCGGAAGGGCACATCGCCGTGCCCGACCCTTGGCTGAATGATCGAAAAAACGCGGAGCACGGCCGATTCACCGTGGAGTCCAATGGCCGCACCACGAATCACAAAGTCAAAGCCAAGCTCTCCAGCTTCGCGCTCGAAGTGCAGGTGGCGTCGCAGGCGATCCTCGATGGTAAAACCCAGGCAGACGAAATGTCGTGGGACGACACCCTGGGACAAATGCGGACCCTCGACGGGTGGCGGAAAGCCATCAAGCTGTCGTACCCTGCAGAAACGCCCGAAGGATTCCCGACGCCGCTGAACGGCCGACCCGCCCGCCCGGCAGACGACGCGGCGATGACCTATGCCCACCTGCCGGGCCTGGATCGCAAAGTCTCACGCTTTGTCATGGGATGCGACAACCAGAGCAACTTCCCCCAGGCGGCGGTCATGTTCGATGACTGGGTGCAGCGCGGCGGCAACACCTTCGACACCGCTTGGCTGTACGGCGGCGGCCAGCAGGAGAGGCTCCTGGGACAGTGGCTCACCAGCCGTGGCAATCGCGACGAAGTCAACCTGATCGTCAAAGGCGCTCACCATCCGCAGTGCACGCCCGAGGGGCTGGACCGTCAGCTCATCGAATCTCTTGAACGATTGCAGACTGATCACGCGGAAATTTATCTCATGCACCGCGACAACCCCGAAGTCCCGGTCGGGGACTTTATCGACGTGCTGGATCGCCACGCCAAAGCCGGCCGAATCGGAATCTTTGGCGGCAGCAACTGGTCCATCGAGCGCTTCGCCGAGGCCAACGCCTACGCCCAAGCGAACGGCAAACAAGGCATGTCGCTGACCAGCAACAATTTCTCGCTTGCCCGCATGATCAACCCCGTATGGGCCGGCTGCGTCAGCGCGTCTAAGCCAGAAATCCGAGATTATCACATCGAAAATCAGATCCCGAATCTTGCCTGGTCGAGTCAGGCCCGCGGGTTTTTCGTCAGCCGCGACGCGACGGGACGGATCGAAGCTTACGACCACGGCAATGCGTGGGACGATGCGGACAACCGTCAGCGACGTGAACGGGCTTTCGAATTGGCCGACCGTTACGGCGTCACCGCGATCAATATCGCCGCCGCCTACGTATTGTGCCAGCCGTTCCCCTCCATCGCTCTGATCGGGCCGCGGACTCTGCAAGAAACCGAAACTTCGATGCCGGCGTTGCAAATCAAACTCACCGATGAAGAACTCGCCTATCTCGACCTGCGCGACGCTTGAGCCTCGGCTAAGAGCAAACCTCAAATCGAGGTCGTGGGATACTTTAATTGGGGCGGGCTTCCAGCGCGCCGTTCGGGCATAGCCCGAAGGGGCCACGGGTTCCGCCCTTCGGGCCGATGGCGGGCAAGATGACCGCTCCACTCCCGCCCCACTTTAGAGCAAGGTATCCCACAACCAGAATCGAGGCCTAATTTAGAAAGTCTTTCATGCTTTCCATAGCTGACGTGTGCCAGGCTAGATTTCATTGGCCAAGAAATCTTCGGCCCATTGACGGATCTCATCGCGCACCCGTCTGAAAGTCGGCAGCATCTCCGCGTCGCTCAACTTGCCCGATTTGTCGTCCGGGTCGTCGAAGGCTCGGTGCAGGGTGCGAGCTGCATGAGGAAATACCGGGCAAGCTTCTTTGGCTGAATCACACACCGTGATGACGGCATCGAAAGTCTGCTCGCGAAAAACATCAAGATGATCAGAAGTGTGCTTGGACAAGTCGATCCCGAGTTCATCCATGACACGGATCGATAACGGATGCACCCCGCCGGGCCGTGTGCCGGCGGAGTCCACCCGCACCCGGTCGCCGCCGAGGTGAGCCAGCCAGCCGTGCGGCCATCTGCGATCGGCAGCGGTTCGCGGTGCACAACACGAGGTAACGCTTCACCAACGGTGCGTCAGAAGCAAACATCTCAAGTCTCCAGAGCGTTAGCGGGAAAAATCTTGTCGTAACCTACCGGCAGCTTCGGCAGTGCCGCGATGAATTGCCGACCGTACGGCCGAGTCGCCAGGCGGCTATCAAGCACCACCACCCTCCCGCTGTCTTGCTTGGATCGGATCAAACGCCCGAACCCCTGCTTGAACTTCAGCACCGCTTCGGGCAGGGAGTATTCTCCAAACGGGTGGCCGCCCCGGGCTTTTATGCGTTCGGTCCGCGCTTCGATCAGCGGGCGATCCGGCACGACAAAGGGCAGCCGGGTGATGATCACGCACCGCAGCGCCTCACCCCGCACATCTACTCCTTGCCAAAAGCTATCGGTGCCCAGCAAGACGCTGCGGTGGTTCTCCTTGAAGCGGGTGACCATGGCGGTGCGCTGCAGCCCTTCGCCCTGCACCAGCATCGGCATCCGCCGCTGAATCAGACGCGGCCGCAGCCAGTCCGCCGTCCGCCGCAGCATCGCATAACTGGTAAACAACACAAACGCGCCGCCATCACTTGCCTCCAAGTGCCGCAGCAGCACCGGAGTCATCTTGTCGAAAATACGCCCGATCCCCCGGGTCGGGCAACTGCTTGGCGATCACCAGTTCCGCCTGCTCTTCATAATCAAATGGCGAACCCAATAGCAACGTCGTCGCATCGGCGCAACCCAGCCGACGCTTGAGATGCTTGAAATTTTCTGCGTTCTTATCGCTCACCGCCCTGCCGTTTCCGCCGTGGAACGAGCCCCCGGTCGCCAACGTCGCGGACGTCATGATGACCGGCAGCGGATCGCCCTCCGGCGTTTTGCTCGCAAACAACCGCTGCTCCATCAGCGGGCCCACCTCGATCGGCGCGCTACAAAGTTTCACCCGCACGATGCCGGCCCCGCTGGCCCACCTCCACCCAGTACACGCTGTCGGCCAACGTCTGATCGATCAGCGCCCGCAACGTGTCGCCCAGCGACTGAGCACGGTCGGCATATCCCTGAACTTCCAGCCGGTCGTCTTCATCGTCCAGTGCCCCCTTGACCCTTTTCAAAATCAACGACAAGCGCTTGCAACAGGGGCGACAGCGGATTGCTGATGGGCCGGGCCTCGCGGATTCGGCCGTTACCCCGGCCGTACTGCTCATGCCACACCTGCAACTCATCGAAAAAGTTCTCGTTGGCGGCGTACACCTTTTCGATCGCCAACACCGCTTGGTTAAACAATCGGATATCTAGCTTGGTCTGCAGCGAGGGGAGCACGCCGCGGTGACGTTTGGCCTGGAACAGGCGCGACAGCAAATAGCCCACCTGAAACTTCGTCACACTGTGGCCAAAGTGATCGCTCGCCACGTCTTCCACGGTGTGAGCCTCGTCGAGGATGACCGCGTCGTAGGGCGGCAGGATCGCGTAGCCCCCCGCCGACTCGGCCCGCAACGCCAGATCACTGAAAAACAACGCGTGATTCACCACCAGCAAATCCGCGTTCATCATCCGCCGGCGAGCGGACTGATAAAAACATTCTTTGTAAGTCGGACACCGCTTGCCTTTGCAGTCTTCGCTGTCGCTCTGCACATCATTCCAGATCGAAGGCGTTTCGAGTTGCGGCAGACTGGCCAACGATCCGTCGGGCGTGTCGTTGACCCAGTCAATCACCGTGCGCAGGCTCCGCTCCTCCGCGGATTCGTCGTACAGCGAAGCCTTCCGCTCCCACGCCCGGTTCAGCCTTCGCCGCGAAAGGTAATTTCCCCGGCCTTTGACCAGCACCGCCGTGAACTCATCGCCCCCGCCCTCGACCCCCGGCAGGACCGCTTGCAGCAGCGGGATGTCTTTCTGAATGATCTGCTCTTGCAGTGCGATGGTGTGCGTCGAGATGATCACCCGCTTCTTTTTTTCCACGCCCCGCTCTCCCGCCCGCAGGATGTGGGCGACCGCCGGCAGCAGATACGCAAAGCTCTTGCCCACGCCGGTGCCCGCTTCCACCATCAGGCGCTCGCCGCCGTCGAGCGCCTGCTCCACCGCCTGGACCATGGCCGTCTGCTCGGGCCGCTGCTCGTACTGCTCACCCAGCCGCCGCGCAATCGGCCCGTCGGCCGCTAAAATGTCTACCGGGTTAAACGTCACGGCCGAATTGTACGCCACCCCCCAGACCCGCTGCCCGATCGGCGCTTGACCGGCGCTAATCTCCCAGCACCGGCGAAAAATCGATCGCCCAGGGCAGCACGATCTGATAGCCCAACAGTAATACCCCAACGCAAATCAGCGAGATCAATCCCCCCGATCGGATCAGTGAACCCGCGGGGATCTTCCCGGTGGCAAACGCAATCGCATTCGGCGGCGTCGACACCGGCATCGCCATCGCAAAGCTGCAGGCCAACGCCGTGAGCACCGTCAATTGAACCGCCAGAGTCCTGCCCGCATCGGTATCCGGGTTGGCCAACCCGATGGCGATCACCATCGGCACCAAGACGTTCGCCGTGGCGGTATTGCTCATGAACGTGCTCATCACCACCCCCAGCCCCACGATGATGGCCGACAGCATCATCCCCTGCAGTTGATCAAAGGGCAGACCCGCAATCACGTCGATCAATCCCGACAATTCCATCGCCTTGCCCAGCGACAGCCCGCCCCACATCAGGATCAATACATTCCAGTCGATCGAATCCACGTCGCGTTTTTCCAGCACCCCCAAAGTGGTCAGCGCCGCGGCGGCCAGCAAGGCAATGGCCGCCGAATTAAGCCCCAGACCCAGAATACCGCTGAACACCCACAAGAAGATTGCCGTCCCCAGAATCCCCAGCGTCAGCCGACCTTTCCAGGAGATGCGTTCTGCGGGCGTCTCGATCTTAGGCATCGTCATGCCCGGCCTGGGCCGGAACATCACCAGCAGCAGCCCCCCCGCCACCGCGATCAGAAATCAAAGCCAACGGCACCGCCATCACCATCCAATCGACAAAACCCAGTTTCAACCCCGGAAACTTTTGCTGTAACGCCGCCATCGCGACGGCATTGGGCGGAGTTCCGATCGGTGTCCCGATCCCCCCGATATTGGCTCCGAACGGGACCGCCAGGATCACGGCTTTATGAAACGCGTCGTCTTGGGGCAGGGCTTTGACCAGCGGGGCGATGATCGCCAACATCATCACCGCCGTCGCGGTATTGCTCATCCACATCGAGAAAAACGCCGTGATCACCATAATGGCAAAGATCAAAGTGATCGGCCTCTTGACGAAGGGGCTGAGTAAACGCGCCGCGATTTTCTTGTCCAGGCCGTGCTTGGTGACCGCCGCCGAGAGCAAAAATCCCCCCATAAACAGAATAATGATGCCCGACGCGAACGGTTCGAGAAACGCCGTGTAGTCAGGCAAATCTCGCAGTGGTTGGCCGTCAAGGCTCGGGAACCGCGCCGCCATCCCCCCGTCGCCCGCCAGAAAAAGCACCTGCATCCCGATGAGCAGCAAACTCGTGGCGTACAGCGGGATCAATTCCGTTGCCCAGAATAGGACCGCGACGACGAAAATCGCCGCCGTCCGTCGAGCCAGTTCCCCGATACTTTCGGGTAGCCCGTAGTACGTCAACACCGCCGCCACGGCGGTCAGCACGATTACGATCCAACGTCGGCGATCACTCATAATCGATTCCTGATCTAGCTTGACCCATCGACCCCTTATCGCGGCATCGAGTCGCGTCATCGCTGAGCCTAAAGCAACCTACGTTCATTGCAAGCCGCACACTTCTCGTGCGGTATAACCCAAGCAAATCGTCAAAAGAACAACGCAATGTTGGCTAGCCCACGTTACGTTGTGGGTCGATGGGAATTCAGGATGTCTAGACTGTGCCACCGCGGGGCCGTGGTATGACCCCTTCACGGCAATCAAATTTTCAGCTTTTTCTTCCCACCCCCGAGAACCCCATGATTACTGGCTACGCCCTCCAAGACAAAGACAGCGATTTTGAAACTTTTGAATACGACCCCGGCGAACTCGCCGCGGATGAAGTCGAAATCCAGGTCGCCCACTGCGGCGTCTGCCACAGCGACCTTTCGATGGCCGACAACGACTGGGGCATGACCGAATACCCCTTTGTCGGCGGACACGAGATCACCGGCACCGTGGCCGCCCTGGGCGAGCACGTGCCCTCCGCCAAACTGAAAGTCGGCGACAAGGTCGGCCTCGGCTGGTTCAGCGGCTCCTGCATGCATTGCCGCTCCTGCATGCACGGCGACCACAACCTATGCCTCAACCAACCCCAGGGCACCATCATCCAACGCCACGGCGGCTTCGCCGACAAAGTCCGCTGCCACTGGGCATGGGCCACCCCCCTGCCCGACAGCCTCGACATGGCCAAGGTCGGCCCGCTCTTCTGCGGCGGCATCACCGTCTTCAACCCCATCGTCCAGCACGACATCTCGCCGCTCAGCCGCGTCGCGGTCATCGGCATCGGCGGGCTGGGCCATATGGCGATGATGTTCCTCCGCGCCTGGGGCTGTGAAGTCACCGCCTTTTCTACGTCGTCCGACAAAGAGCAGGAAGCCAAAGAACTCGGCGCCCACGAATTTGTCAATACCAAGGAAGACGGTGCTTTCGAAAAACTGCAGGGCAAGTTTGATTTGATTCTCAATACCGCCAACGCCGAACTCGACTGGGACGCCCTGGTGGGGACACTCGGGCCCAAGGGACGCCTGCACACCGTCGGGGCCGTGCCCGGCCGCTTCGGCGTCGATCAGGTCTTCCCCATGCTCCTGGGCCAAAAAGCTTTCTCCGCCTCGCCCCTGGGCAGCCCCGCAACCACCGCCGACATGATCGATTTCTGTGCCCGCCACGACATCGCGCCCGTCACCGAGCAGTACCCGATGGACCAGATCAACGACGCCTTTGAAAAACTCCGCTCCGGCAGCCCCCGCTACCGCATCGTCCTCTCCCGGTGACCTCCTCCCTCAGACGGGTCGCCTCAGCGAGCATCACCCCATTAGAAAAGGCCCGCCTCAAATCCGGGGGCGGGCCTTTCAATTTCAAGTGGCCAGACCCGGACTTGAACCGGGGACACCTGCATTTTCAATGCAGTGCTCTACCAACTGAGCTACCTGGCCGACAGGAACGGCAAGAATAACAAACCACTGGCAAAACGCAACGCCACTTTGCCTGCGAACTGTCTCATCGCCCGGCGACGCGATTACCGCCTTGAGCCCACGGCTGCCTAGCCTAACCCTGGCCCTATATCCACCCGGGGGAAAACCGGTTTGCGATCCGCGACCGCATTGCTACACTGTGCGGCTCGATTCCCCGGGCGGGACCCCTGTCTCCCGTCCGTCGAAGCACCCCTGCCGAAAGACTGCGCTATGGCCAAAAAAGAAATCACCTCGCGTTTCAAGATCCAGGCCCCCGGCGGCTCACGCCACCCCGGCCCCGCCCATCGGCCCCGCCCTGGGTCAGCACGGCGTGAACCCCGGCCAATTCATCCAGCAGTTCAACGAACGCCACCGCCGCCCTCAACGGCAAGGTCGTCGGCTGCGTGATCACGGTCTACAAAGACCGCAGCTTCGAATTCGAAGTCAAAGCTCCGCCCGTTGCCGTCCTGCTCAAGGATGCCGCGAAGGTCGAAAAAGGCTCGGGCGTGCCGCACAAGGATAAAGTCGGCACCGTCACCGTCGATCAGGTCAAGTGCCATCGTCGAAGAGAAAAGGGGCCGAACTCTCCGGCCACAGCGTCGAGGCCAACTGCCGCATCGTCGCGGGCACCGCCCGCTCGATGGGCATCACCGTTGACGGCAAGATCTAATCAAGACGCTGACGCATTGAGGATTTGATTATTGAGTTCGGCGATCGTGGATCGAAAATCCCCCGGCCCACCACGGGCCTAAACCGTGGAAGACGCGTCGCCGCACTCGGTCGGGCAACTCGAAAGGATTGAAACCATGTCTCGCAAAAAAGGTAAGCGCTACACCGCGGATGCACGAGTCGCCAATGACGATGTGCTGCCGCTGACCCAAGCCGTCGAACGGCTCAAGGGTTTCCGGGAAACCAAGTTCGATCAGACCGTCGAGTTGCACATGCACCTCGGGCATCGACCCTAAGCAGGCCGACCAGATGCTCCGCGGCTCGGTCTCGCTGCCCCACGGCGTGGGCGGGGCGAGAAGAAAGTGATCGCGTTCTGCTGCCCCGAAAAGGTCGACGACGCCAAGGCCGCCGGCGCGATCGAAGCCGGCGGCGAAGACCTGGTCAAGAAAATCGAAGACGGCTGGATGGATTTCGATGTGGCCATCGCCGAGCCCGCCATGATGCGGGTGGTCTCCAAGCTCGGCAAGGTGCTGGGCCCCAAAGGTCTGATGCCCTCGCCCAAGGCCGGCACGGTTGACGCCAAGGTCGCCGAGGCGGTCAAAGCGTTCGTCGCCGGTAAGGTCGAATACCGAAACGACGACGGCGGCAACATCCACGTGCCCGTCGGCAAGCACAGCTTCACCGCGGAGCAGCTCGTCGAAAACACCGAGGCGATGATTGCCCTGATCACCCGTCAATCAAACCCGCCGCCACCAAAGGTCAGTACATCAAGAAAATCGCGATCACCGCGACGATGACCCCGTGTCCTGGTCGAGGCGTGAAAATGGGGTTCAACTCTGGAGTCTAGCGTCCGCTGACTCTTAAACTCCAGCCGATGCAAGCCCCCCCGCATTTGACCGACCAGCCCCGCTCCAACCCCAGACCCTACCATGACCAAACCCGTTAAAAACCTCATCGCCTCGGCCTACCAGGAGAGTTCGCCGATCTCAGCGGTGCCGTCCTGATCGACATCCGTGGCGTGGCCTCCAACGCGACCAACGAGCCTGCGTACCGAATTGGCCAGCAAGTCCATCAAGGTCCGCGTGATCAAAAACAGCCTCGCCAAGAGCGTGTTCAAGGGCGGCGAACTCGAGCAGCTCAACGAGTATCCTCGAAGGCCCCGCCGCGATGGCCTACCCTGACCAGCGAAGAAACGTCGGTCGTCGGCGTGGCCCGTGAGCTGATCGATTGGGCCAAGAAAGCTCGAGAATCTGGAGTTCAAGGGTGCTGTCATGGACGGCATCGTCTTCGGCCCCGACGAGATCAAGAAGCTCTCGGAATACCCCACCAAGGAAGAAGCCCAGGCCACAGGTCGTCCAGATCATCCTCACTCCCGGTCAAAACCTGGTCGGCTCCGATCACTCGCCCCCGGCACGCAATCTCGCGGGCATCATCAAAACGATCCAAGACAAACTCGAAGCCGGCGAAACCATCGCCAAAGTGGGTGAGGTCTAGGCTTTGGGGTCCGGAATCGTTTCGATTTCTTGAACCCCATTTTTTAATCAAAAACCCTGAATCTAAATCCTAACCGGTCCCGACTGGCTCCGCAGGGTTAAATCACCGACGTTCGGTGACCTACTCGGGGACGCAACTGTTTGGAGTTAGTTATGGCAGAAGCAGCAATTGCAGAACTCGGCGACAAGCTCGTCGGCTTGACCCTCAAGGAAGCCGTTGAACTCGGCGACTACCTCAAGGAAACCTACAACATCGAGCCCGCCGCTGGCGGCGCGGTGATGATGGCCGGCCCCGCCGGGCGCCGCCGAGGAAGTCGAAGAGAAGTCCGAATTCGACGTCGTCCTCAAGGCCGCCGGCGACAAGAAGATCCAGGTCATCAAGGCCGTCCGCGAAGCCACCGGCCTGGGTCTGAAGGAAGCCAAGGAAATGGTCGACGGTGCCCCCACCACCATCAAGGAAGCCCTTCCCAAGGAAGAAGCCGAAGCCCTGGCCGAAAAGATCAAGGAAGCCGGCGGCGAAGTCGAACTCAAGTAGTTTCGTTTCACTCCCTATAGCCACCTTGCCAGATTAAAAATAATGCCCACGCTGTTGATTCAGCGTGGGCTTCTTTTTGCTATGCATGCACCGTAAAATCAATCCGCAGCATGGCGATACGAGATCACCCAACGTCTGCGATAATCAGACCGTGACGGGATCGCGAAATGCAAGCTTAGGGCCCGCTTGTCCCGATGAGGAAGTGCCCCGGATGCGGTTGGACCGAAGTGTGCCGGCAGCGGCGCGGTTGGCGTTGGGTTTTGGCGAGCCTAGCGATGTTAGGAACGACGCTATCGTTCGCCCGCCGTTATCGTTGCGACGATTGCGACCAGACCTTGTGAGTCAAACCTGATCTTGCGATGGCTTCCCGTTAGACCTCATCGACGACGACGCGAACGTCGATCACCTGGTCTCCGCCGCCGATGATGACCCCTTTGACCGGGCTGACGTCGGCGTAATCCCGGCCCCACCCGATGGTGACGTGGTGCTCGCGGGGGATTTGATCGTTGGTCGGATCAAAGTCGATCCACCGCCCCCCGCCGGCGTACAGCGACAGCCAGGCGTGCGACGCGTCGGCCCCGACCAACTCGGGGTCGCTGGGATCACGAAACGTCCGCAGGTAACCCGAGACGTAGCGAGCCGGCAGGCTCAGGCCCCGCAGCATGGCGATCTGCATATGAGCAAAATCCTGACAGACTCCGGAGCGCTGCGCGAAAACTTCGGTCACCGGGGTGGAAAGGGTCGTCGTGGCCGGGTCGTACCGGAAGTCCTGAAAGATGCGGTGGGTCAGATCCAACCCCGCCTCGCGGACGGAGCGACCCGGCGCAAAAGATTGTCGGGCATAGTCGGTGAGTTCTGTTTGACGGCGGACCAGACTCGAGTCGAAAGCAAACTCCGCGGTGCCGAAGTCTCTCTTGCCTGTCGCCCCCTTGAGTTCCGCGACCACCTGCTCCCAGGGCACATCATCCGAATCGATCGGCGGGGCCAACGGCGTGAGATCGACCAGACTGACGGAACTCACCAGCATCCGCTGGTGGGGTTCCTGCACGGCGTACAGCGTCGTATGGTTCCCGAAGTAATCGACAAAGTGATTCGCACTGCTGGGCGGCGGGTCGATCGAGATGTCGTTGGTCTGGCAGTGCTGATTGGCCAAGTCACGCGGATGCAAAACGACTTGCCCGTGACCCACGCTGACCGGAGAGTTGTAGGTAAATTCAGTTTCGTGGGTGATGCGATACTTCATGTTGATCCCGCGGGTGCGGATGGCGAGCGGAAATACGGTGCGTGGAGGGGGTCTAGCTGGTGAGTTTCTGCCCTAGACGAGACGATACGGCGTTGTGGCTGAGGAACTGCCGGGCGATGGCGTCGGAAAGTTTCGGCAGCCGCTGAGCCAACTGCCCGAGCAGGGTCGTCAACGCGGCGCGAGGCCCGTCTTCATGAAGCGGGTCGATCAGACGCTGCGCATCGGCCAGGCGAAGGCTGGTGAGCATTTCCAAGGCCAGTCGCTGGTCGGCGCCGATACGCCGGGCCTGCACGTCGCGGCGGGGCAGGCGGTCCAGGTGCCGCGAAACCTCGTTGAGCTGATACGCCACGCTACGCGGATTGGTCGGGTCGAGGATAAGCATGTCGGCGGTCGGCACCGCGGAAGGCATGGCAAGGTAGCGTTGGCGGTAGCTCATCGCGCTGGCCATGACTTCCAGCAGCGCATCGAGGATCAAGCCTTCTTGAGGGTGACGGGGCGGGAGCAGAGCCGCGATCAGATCGATCGAGGTCGAGGCCCGCTCGATACGGCGGCCCATATCGAGAAAACGCCAACCCTGGTTTCGCAGCATCGACTCGGTGCCCAGACCCGCAAAGGCGGCGAGCGTGATGACCATCTGGTCCAGCATGTCCAAGGCATCGGCCAAGTCATCGACCGGCGACACCCCCGGCGGCGTCGGTCGCGGCGGCAACGGCGAAGTGGACGAGGATGCCGCGGCTTCATTGCGCGTCACTTGGCGACGCACGGAAAGGGGCAAGACCTGCATCTGCTGGTAATCGCGGTCGAGTTGGCTCAGGATCCGCCAGGTGTCGATCGAAATGCGGTCGCGCACAATGGCCGCCAGGCGGCGGGCCCGGGTCAGGGTGTCCGCCAGCGCGAAGGCGCCTGCCGATCAAACATGATCGTCAGCACCGCGGCCTCCGCGGCATCGGGGTCCGAGGACTCGGCCTCGGGGTCCACCTTGAAGATCGTGAGCTGGTCCAGCGCTCCCAGCAGCGCGGGGATTTCGATGTTGCTACCGGGTTGCGCGTCGTCGGTGAGTCGGCTGACGATAGACCGCAGCAGACGGACGAGACATTCGGCACGTTCGAGGTATCGTCCCAGCCAGTACAGGTTGTCCGCCACCCGGCTGGGCAAATCGAAGCTATCGTTGGCCAGCGAGGTAGGTCGGGCGGCCGCTTGATCGCGGATCAGACTGAAGTTAGATACCGGCCGATCCGACAGCACCCAGGTGTCCTTGCTGCCGCCGCCCCGCTGCATCGAGGTGACCCGTGAACCGGGGGTGTTCGCGTAGCGGGTCAGTCCGCCGGGCATGACGGCGAAGTCGTCGCCCTGCCCGTGCGCGGCGACGTATACCCGCATCATCATCGAGCTGGGGCTGAGGTGGTCGTTTTCCCAAACCGGGGCGGTCGAGAGCGCGACGCGTTCCTGGCCGGCGTAGGCGGCGGGGTTTTGACGAAGCCGGCCGATGATTTCTTCCCGTTGAGACAGCGTAAGCGTGTCGCCGAACAACGCATCGAAGCGTTCGCCGTCGAGACCCGCCGCGGGTGCTCCGGGGTAGGCGGGTTTGATGACCAGTTCGGACAGGTGGTCACAGACATACTCCAACTCGCGCGGCTGGCCGCACCACCACGTCGCCACCGTGGGCAAGAGTTCTTCCTCGCCCAGCAAGGTCTTGCATAGTCCGGGATAGAACGGCATGAGCCCGGGGGTTTCCAGCAGGCCGGTGCCCAAGGCGTTGGCGATGGCGACGTTGCCCGCCCGGGCCGCCTGCACCAGCCCGGGGATACCGATGGCCGAATCGCTCCGCAGTTCCAGCGGATCGCAGTAGCTGTCGTCGAGGCGACGCAAGATCACGTCGATGCGGCGAAGCCCGCCGAGCGTTTTGAGAAACACTTTGTTTTCGCGGACCGTCAGGTCGTCGCCTTGCACGAGCGTGAAACCCATGTACCGGGCCAAGTAAGCGTGCTCAAAAAACGTTTCGTTAAACGGCCCCGGGGTCAACAGTGCCACCCGCGGATTTTCGGCGGTACGCGGCGACATGCCGCGCAAGGTATCGCGGAAGTTGGCGAAAAACTTGGCGACGCGGGTGACCCGGCAATCGCGGAACACCCCGGGCAGCATCCGCGACATCACCAGCCGATTTTCCAGCGCGTACCCCGCCCCCGAGGGTGCCTGCAGTCGATCGTTGAGCACCCACCACTGCCCGGTCGAGGACCGCGCGATATCGACGGCATACAGCGTGAGGTAGCGATTGCCCGGTACTTTGAGACCGTGGCAGGGCCGAAGAAAACCCGGATGGCCGAGCACGAGTTCCGCGGGGATCGTGCCGGATTCGAGCAAGTGTTGGGGGCCGTAGAGGTCCCGGCAGATGGCGTTGAGCAGGCGGGCCCGCTGAATCAGCGCGGCTTCGAGCTTGGTCCATTCGGCCGCGGCGACGACCATCGGGACCGGGTCGAGTTGCCACGGCCGGTCCATCCCCCGCGGGTCGCCGTAGACGTTGTAGGTCACGCCGTTGTCCTGGATCATCCGCTGGCCCTGATCCCAGCGGCGCTGCAATTCCTCGGGACCCAGCTTCGCCAATTGCTGCATCAAGCGGGACCAGTGCGGCCGAACCGTGCCGCCGGCCTGGAGCATTTCGTCGTAGCTGCCCTCTACCTGACGGTACTGCGTGACCAACGTTGGATCGGTGACGGGGGGGACCGCTTGGACGTTCATAAGCTGGATTCTGAATGTTGAAGGCCAAGGAACCGGACACGGTACGTCACGGGGTCAGTCGGTGATGACCCGGCGAAGGTCGAGGGTCAGCGGATACTCTTCGCTGCGGGGGGTGGGATGAAGCTTCATTTTGCCCGGGGTGTGGCCGTGACGGAAGAAACGGTTGACCCTCCGGGCCTCGGCCTCAAAAGCGTTGATGGGCATCGTGTCATAATTTGCGCCCCCGGGGTGGACCACATGGTAGGTGCAGCCGCCCAACGATCGACCCGCCCAATGGTCGTAAAGGTCGAACGTCAGCGGGGTGTGCACCGGGATCGTGGGGTGCAGGCAACTCGGGGGCTGCCAGGCGCGGTAACGCAATCCAGCGACGTACTCGCCCGCGTGGCCGGTGGGCGTCAGCGGCAGTTCGTGGCCGTTGACCGCGAGGCGGTGTTGGCCATCGCGGCCCGTGCGGTTGCCCACGAGGCCGGTCACTTTGACCTGGATCCGTTCGAGGGAAGAATCGACGTAGCGGGCGGTTCCCGTGCCGGTCGCTTCTTCGCCCAGCGTCAACCAGGGTTCGATGGCCTGGCGGAGTTCGATCGTGATGCCATCGACAATGTAAGTGCCGTGGCGGGGGAAGCGAAATTCAAAGAAGGCGTCGTACCACGCCGGATCGAAGGCAAACCCTTGGGCCGAGAGGTCCGCCAGCACCGCATGGAAATCCTGCTCGACATAATGCGGCAGCAGAAACTGATCGTGCAGCCGGGTCCCCCAACGGATCAGTCGGTGCTCGTGATGGTCCAACGGCTTATCCCAGAACCGCGCGATCAACGCCCGCAGCAAAAGCGATTGGGTCAACGCCATCCGCGGATGCGGCGGCATCTCGAAGCCGCGGAACTCGACCAGACCCAATCGGCCCGTCGCCGAATCGGGGGAATAGAGTTTGTCGATGCAGACCTCCGCCCGGTGGGTGTTGCCCGTCAGGTCCGTCAGGAGATGCCGGAAGGCCCGGTCCACCCTCCACGGGGCCATGGGTTTGTCTTGCTCGGGAAGCTGCGCGAACGCAATCTCAAGTTCGTAAATCGCGTCGGCCCGGCCTTCATCGACCCGGGGTGCCTGGCTGGTAGGCCCGACAAACATCCCGCTGAAGAGGTAGCTGAGCGAGGGATGATTGTTCCAGTGCGCCAGCAGACTGCGCAGCAGGTCCGGCCGACGGAGAAACGGCGAATCCAGGGGCTTGGCCGCGCCGACCACGACGTGGTTGCCCCCGCCCGTGCCGGTGTGCCGGCCGTCAAGCTGGAACTTCTCGGTGCCCAGCCGACATCGCCTTGCCAAGTCATAAAGCGTCTCGGTGACCTCGGTCAGCTCCGCCCACGACGAGGTGGGATGGATGTTGACCTCGATCACCCCCGGGTCCGGCGTGACCTTGATATTCAGCAGACGGGGATCGTCCGGCGGGGTGTAGCCCTCGATCACCACCGGGCAGGCCAACTCGGCCGCGGTGGTCTCGACGGCTTTAACAAGATTCAGATAATCCTCGACCCGCCGCGTCGGCGGCATGAACACATACAACCTACCTTCCCGCACTTCGATACACAAAGCACTGCGGATCACCCACGACGCGGATTCATCCTCGTCCGGAGCGCGGTCCGCAGGGTTATCGACGGTGGAGGCCGCCGGTTCGCTCACCGCGTCATCGCCTTCATCGATCGGCCGGTCGGCCGCCTCGGTCGGGTCGGCTTCGACAACGTAGGGGTAATCGGTTTCTTTGACCCACGGCAAGGTTTCGAGGGGCAAACGAAGTCCGATGGGCGAGTCGCCGGGGAACAGCTGGATCGGATCGCCCTGTCGGTCGTCGGGGGCCGGCCGCTCGTCTTCGTCCTCACGGAGTTCTGCGTTCTTGAGCAGCCACTTCCCGCTCCGCCACCTTCGCTGCCCGGCGTCGGGCCCCTCGTTTTCGACCCCGCGGTGCAGCGGCAAGACGTAGCCCACCGGTTGGTCCAGGCCCTGGCCGAAGACACGCTTGAGCCGTTCGCGGTCCTCGGTGTTTTCCAAGCGATTGTTTTCGGGCGTCACGTTCACCGGCAATTTGGCGGCGATGTCGCGGTAGTGCGCCGCGTCTTCGTAGGCCGGTTTGATGTAGGCCTTGGCCAATTGCAGGGTCTGCGTGAGCTGTTCGACAAAACGTTTGGCCTCGGCGGGACCGGCGTCGCCGGGGCGGGATTCATCTGCCAGCAGCGCATCGTCGTTCCAGATCGTCTTGCCGTCCCGCCGCCAGTAGATACCCAGAGCCCACCGCGGCAACGGCTCGCCGGGATACCACTTGCCCTGGCCCACATGCAGCAGGCTGCCGGGGGCAAAGCGATCCCGCAGCTGCTTGACCAGCTTGTCCGCCAGCGCCCGTTTGCCCCCGCCCACCGCGGCGGTGTTCCACGTCGCGCCTTCCTGATCGTCAATCGAAACAAACGTCGGCTCGCCACCCATGGTCAGCCGGACGTCGCCGGCTTCGAGCTTGTGATCGACCTCACGACCCAACTCGTCGATGGACTCCCACTGCTCGTCGGTATACGGCTTGGTCACCCGCGGGTCTTCGTGGATCCGCGTGACCGACATCTGATAGTCAAACGTCACGTCCGCGTGTCCCAGCGTCCCGGTGATCGGCGCGGCACTGCCCGGGTCCGGCGAACAGGCCAGCGGTATGTGCCCCTCGCCGCACATCATCCCGCTGGTGGCGTCCAGGCCGACCCAACCGGCTCCGGGCAGGTAGACTTCCGCCCACGCATGCAGATCGGTGACGTCCTGGGCCACGCCCGCCGCGGCGTCCGCCTCGATCGGCTTGATGTCGGGCTCCAGCTGTATCGAATAACCCGACACAAACCGCGTCGCCAACCCGCTGCGACGCAGCAGCTGCACCAGCAACCACGCAAAATCGCGGCAAGACCCGACCCCCCGCTCCAGCGTCTGCTCGGGCGTTTGGATGCCCGGGTCAAACCGCAGCGAATAGCTCAGCCGACGTTCCACCATCTGATTCACGTCAACCAAAAAATCGACCGAGCGACGTTTGTCCCGGCTGATCGACGCCAGCATCTCCTCAAACAACGGCCCGCACCCGTTGCCTTCGAGGGTTTCCAGGTACGGCCGAAGCTCCCGCGCCAACGCATCGTCGTAAGCAAACGGAAAGTCCTCGGCGTACGACTCCAGAAAGAAGTCAAACGGATTGATAACCGTCAGGTCGGCCACCAGATCGACTTCCACGCGGAAGCGGGTCACCGGGTCGGAGTGCATCAACCGGGCGAGGTAGTTGCTCTGCGGGTCCTGCTGCCAATTGATAAACGGCGCGGTTTCCCCCTTGCCGTTGCGGACCTTCATTGAATAGGACAGAATCGGCGTGCGGCAATGCGGCGCTGGGCGAAGCCGTACCACTTGGGGTCCGAGGCTCACCGGCCGGTCGTAATCGTAGGTCGTGACGTGGTGCAGGGCGACGCGGATGGCCATGGATACTTTCAGGTCTAGGGCATATCACGACCCGACCTCCGCGGCCCGTCGTCGTCACATGCGTAAAAATCAAAATTCAACGGGAGTCGCAGACTATTCGCGACACGCATCAAAAGCGGGTGACCGGGGTCGAACCGGCAACATTCAGCTTGGAAGGCTGACGCTCTGCCAATTGAGCTACACCCGCATCGCAAAGCCAGTCTAGCACCCCGCTTCGGCCGCAACAACCGGCCCCGCTTTGACCCGCTCGCTTTCCGTCTCCCGCTGGATTCCGTGGATTGCATGATCCGGCCATGACCAAGCGAAAAGCCAATTGAAGGGTCCCCAACCGCCCAAGTTACAATTTAATTCATCGGCAAATCACCGAATCTTAAAGTTATCACTGTCGCTATAGCTGAACAGAGGTATATTGAGTCTGGTTGCCGGTTTAATTTTATTTATCGAAATGTTGAAAAAGAGAAAACTTTGTCCCACCTTCTTCAGCGACGTGCAGACCGGCGGCCTGCTTCTCTCCAGCGGTCGTCGATAGTGAACTTAAGTCCTTACATGTTGCCAGCGATGATGATGACGGCATTCTGCGTGGCCCTGCTCCACGCGGGTTTGGCACGGGCAGACGACAGCATCGCTTGGGATTTTGCCGACTCCGCGGGCGTCCGTCTGGACGATACCGAGAGCAGCGGAACCTTCCGCGAATCCTGGGACGAGAATTTTGAGAACTCCGGCACCACTGGCGACGGGGCTTACGCCTTACGCCGAGGGACCGGAACCACGACTAACAGTTTTGTCGAGGTCGACGACGCCCAGCAAGTCACCCTGATCTATGTCATCCGGGGTTGGCAGTTCAAGGGGGACCCCGCCAACGAAACGATCCGTCTGGGACTGGTGCACAAAACCGACGACACCAAACCCTATGTGCTCTGCCAGTTTAAGCTTAGCCGCACCGACGAGGAAACCGTCACGCTGACGGCCGAGGCCTTCGGCGACGGTGCTACCAACGTTTCAGACTCCCTGAGCTTTGCCGCGGGCCGCGCTACCCCGCTCACGCTGATCCTCAAATACGATCCCGAAAGCAAGATCTACGAAGCCTGGACCGTGGACGGCGAGGCGCAGCCTAACAAACTCGGTCAAGCCTCGACCGACCCCGACCGTGAGCCCCGCTATCTCCGCATCGGGGCCACCGGTTCCCTCATGGTCAGCGACGATTCAGAATTCTTCGAGATCGATCGCATCGAGTATGGTTCTGTTGACTAAGCTCGTCGTGATTGATCCGATGGCTGGGTACGAGATTTAGTCCTTCGTTTTCAACCACAACTGCAAAAACCTGAAACGATCAGGCTGGTCGCTTTCGCCGATCAGCAGCATCGACTTGGCTTCCGCATCGGCCCACACTGGCACCCATCGACCGGGGAGCAGAGTCATCTGCGGCAAGGTGTCTGCACTGATGACCGCGGATGCACCCGCGTCCGCCCCGGTATCGTCCGGGCCCGGGACCGCGATCATGCGGATCGATCGGTCGTCGGCCGCCACAAACCACTCTTCGGACCACCAGGCCCCGGCTACACTCTCGGGCTTAAGTTCGACCCGCCGGGATTCGTTGAGGCCGACCCATTCCAGTTGCTGCTCTTGCACCGCGTAGTAGGCGTACCACCGCTGACTGGGCGAAAGCGGACCCGCCATGCCCGCCTGCAGATGGATGGCATCGAAGACCGAATTGGGCAGAGAAAGTTCGCTCACCCTGCGTGATGTCGATTGGCCGAGGACCCACCGCATCAGCCCCCCGCCGCCGGAGGCGTCGAGCTCGACATAAATCAGCGTATCGTCAGCTTGCCATATTCGGCGCAACTGGGCGCCACCGAGGACCGGCACCGGCCCGGGCTCCGCACGCCCGGTCGTGAGATCGATCAGAAACAGCACCGCGTCGTCGGCGTGGGCACCGTAACCGCTGACGGCAACGTAGCGACCCGACGGCGAGATCCCCGGGGCGAACATGCGGTTTAGCCCCGCAGAAATCCGCCGGGTGATTCCCGTCTCCAGGTCGTGCAGCCCCAGCCCGCCGCCGGTGCGAGGATCGTGGCTGATAAAAAGCAGGGTCTTGCCGTCTTCGCTCCAAGTGGGCCAAGCCGCATGGCCCACCGCGACATTCCGCGCCAGCCCGTCGCTTTCGACGCGGCGAACCCAAAGCGATACCGCGTCGAGCCCCCGGCCGGTGATCCAGCTTTCCCCCCCGATCCGACCCGAGTCGCGGTCGTGATCAAGGTAGGCCACCCACCGCCCGTCGGGCGAAACTGTGGGGAGTTGCAGGCCGGCGTTCGGGATCTGCGGCCGATCGCTACCGACCGCCGATACCCCGCTACTCCAATGCTGCGCTTCCCTGCGCGGAACCTCCGCCGGCCAGGGGAGGCTCCAGCGGAATCTGGATCAGGTTAACAGGACGGTCACCTGCCTCCGGCGGGGCCGCACACGCAGACATGAGAAATAGCGAGCTCGCGATCGACGCCCGTCGAATCCAAAGCAACGGCGAGAACTTACGTCCATAGGATCCGTGACCGCCAAGGCAACGACACCGAAATTTTTCGCAAGGGTGTCGCATCACGGCACGGAGGGTTCGGGAGCGGTAGCCGGAGCAGGGGCAATACCTCGCTCGTCGGGCGAGGTAAAAACGCGCTCCTCTTCTTCGCGTTCCATCGAAGCGGGGCGATCCATCGCTCCCCGCACCCGTTGCAGCCACTGCCGATTACGCTCGGTTTCTGCTTTCGCCGCCTCGCCGGTCTCGACGATGTGCGGCGTGATGAAAGCGATGACTTCCCGGTTGCGGACGCCCCGGTCGGTGCTGCGGAAGAGTCCGCCGATCAGCGGGATGTCGCCGAGCAGCGGGAACTTGCGGACTTCTTCGAAATCTTCCTGCTCGATGATGCCGCTGACCACGATGGTCTGGCCGTCTTGCAGCGTAACGTGGGTCGTGGTGGTTCGCCGGTCGAAGATGAAGTTGCCGAACACCGTCGAGCCGTTGACGATGCGCGAGAGTTCGAGGTTGATCCGCAGATCGATCTCCCCGTCCTGGGTGATGTGGGGCCGAGCGTGGAGGCGGGTGCCGACCGATTCGTAATCGAAGGACCGGGTGATGTTGCCGTTGGAGTTGTTTCCCGTGATTTCGCCGGTGATGACCGGCACGTCCTGCCCGTCGAAAAAGTGGGCTTCCTGATTGTCCGCGGTCATCAGCCGGGGTTCGTTGATGACGCTCAGGTTCAGGTCTTTGATCAGCAGTTGGATCAGGAGGTTGAGGTTGACGTTGGCGTTGAGGATGCCGTTGCCGCTGAACACGCTCTCGGCGTAGTTGACGTTCGCCCCGCCGCCGATCGCCTGGTCCGCCAGGCGAGAGTCGTTGAAAATCGCCGGGGTCCGACGCAAAACGGACCCCCAGCGTTGATTCATCGTCGTGCTGAACTTCGGTGATGATGGCGTGGATGACCACCTGCGAGCCGGGCCGATCCAACTCGGAGATCAGCTCGCGGAAGGGTTGCACGTGGGACCGCGGGGCCATGATCATCAGGGCGTTGCGTCGGTTGACCGGCACGATGCGGGGTTTGCCGATAAGGTTGCTGGTCGGCTGCTCGTTGATGTTGGGCCGGGACTGGCTCCACCAGAAATTCATCTGCGAAGGGTCCAAATCGCCTCCGCCGTTGTTGTTGCGGTTGTTGTTATTGTTGTTGTTATTGTTCCCGCCGCTGGCATCGCGGTCGCTGGCGGTGGACGTTTCGCGGATCGCATCGCTAAGTCCGCGCTCGGTGCGGGTGATTGCCGCGGGGGTGCCGGGCTCGGAAAACATGGCGTTGAGTTGCTCCGCCACGTCTTCGGCGTTGGCGTGTTTCAGCTCGATGATGATGGGCACCCCCGCGTCCTGGGGTTGGTCGATTTCCACGAGCAGTTCGTCGATGACCGCGTAGTTCGCGGAGTTTTTGGTCGAGACGATCAGCTTGTTGGAATCCTGCATGGCGTTGAAGCTGAACTCGCCGAACAGTCGGCCGACCGGATTGCTGGTCTCTGTCGTCCGGCTATAGCTGGACCAGCTAAAGGAGCTGGTCGAACTGGATTTGGTAAACATCTCTTCCAGCAGAGTCTGCACCTGCACCGGATCGGTATGTTTCAGCTCGTAGACCTTGGGCTTGGCGTCGTCCAGATCTATCGGCAGGTCCCACTGCTCGGCGACCACGGTTTCGATACGTCGCAGCCGAATCGGGTCGGTCATGATCGTGATGGTGTTGCGCTGGGTGTCGGCGGTCACGGTCAAGTCGGCCTTGGGCGGCGAGCTGCCCCGGCCGAAGTAGTAGCGGTTGCCCGAGTTGCTTTGGTCTTGACCAAAGAGCTCGTCGATTTTCATTTTCACGTTCTCCGCCGAATCGTGCTCGAGGGTGATCTCCTTGATGACCTGGTACTGCGAAGACTCGATGTCGAGCTGGTCCAGCAACGAACGCACGAGCGATCGGCCGCGCTGCGAACCGTAAACGAGTATCTGTCGCGATTTGACGAACGGGATGACGCGGACGCTGGCGCGGATGTCGGCGTCGGGCATCGCGGTGATGGCTTCGTTGATTTGGCCGGCCAATTCGTCGACATCCGCGTGGGTGATGTCAAAGAGCTCGTAAGGTTCGTTACGCTCTTTGGGCTGGTCCAGTTCCTCGACCCAGCGTTCGATCTGCTCCATCAGGCGGTCGGGGCGCGGCCGCGATGATCCAGTTGCGCGACAAGTCCGCCTGGATCATGATCGGCGCTTCGCTGCGCTCCACAAACATCGTGTTTTCGCTGGACTCCGAAGCGCGGTTGTTGTTGTTATTGCGGGAATTCCGACGGTTGTTTTGGTTGTCGCGGTTCTCGCGGTTGGGGGCGGGGGTGGTGAAGACCGCCAACGCTTCGTTGCCCAGCGTGCCCGCCAGAATGGTCCGGACCATGCTGGCGATCTCGCTGGCGTCGCCGTGCTCGATCACGAAGACACGTTCGATGGTGTTGTTGGCGAGCGGCACGTCCAGGCTCGCCACGAGGCGTTCGATGTGGACCAGATCCGCGGCGGCGGCGGTCACCACCAGCCGGCCGAGGTTGGGGTCGGCAATCAGAAAAGCGTAGTCCGGCAGCATCGGCACGACCAGGTCTTTCAGCCGCACCACGTCGTAATGCTCGATCTTGAACATCTTGTCGACGATCGTGGACTGGTCTTCGATGTCCGCCACCGACGCGTCGGGCTGAATCACGGGACGGTTGATCCGCCGGATCTGGTCCAGCGGCAGCAACTCGAGTTGACGGGCACTTTCCACGATGATCACGCCCTGCTGACGCAACGCGTTGCCGATCAATTCAAAAGCGCGGGCGGTGGTCAGCTCGTTGTTGGACATCACCGTCAGGCGGATGTTGGCGATCGACTGATGGATCAGCACCGGCTTGTCCAACGCTTCTCCGAAAAACGTGGCGATCTGGGACAACTCGGCATCGCGGAACGAAACCGAGACGGTTTTGGCCGCCGCCCCGGCCGGGTCCTCCGCCGATTCGGCGCTGTCGGTCGATTCCGTCGATTCAGAGGGCTCGGTAGATTCTGTCGATTCGGAAGACTCGGCGGCAGGTTCAACCATCATTTCCACCGTGGACGTGTCGATCTCATCCGGGGTGGTGGAGGGGGCCACCGTTGACGCTTCGACCGAATCTGCGGAGTCGACGGGCTGGGCGGTGGTTGGTCCAATCGGCAGCACCAGCAAGGCGACGAGAATGATGAGAGATAGCTTAATAGACATGTGGAGGGTATCTCGTCGGAGATTGATCGGCCGCCGCCGTTGACTTGACGGGTTGGATCGGCCGCAGCGGCGGAGTTTGCAAAAGTGCGAAACGGCTCTGCTTAGCTTAGTCATGATGATATTCCGCGTAGGCAACCGAAGAGTCGTTCGGGAAGACACGCTTTTAGTTTCAGATCTAATCACTTGGATAACCCCAAGGTGCCTGGGATCGCGATCGGTTGCGGTTGCGGTCTGGACGTGCTCGCCGTTTGGTGGGGGCCGGGGGATCGACCTTCGTGGGGGCAAGGTTGCCTGGCTCGCCCGCGGAGCCTTCCGCCCGTAGGCGTTCGGGGCCCCGGGTGCCGTTACGGAAAATGTCGACGACCACCGTTTCGTCGTTAAATTGAAACTCGACCCAGTTGGTGCCGATGGCCACGATCCGGGCGCCCATGGCTTGGTCACCGACGCCGAAGGACGAGCCGCCGCCGTACAGCACGCGGTTGCCCAGGATCCCCTGCACGTTTCTAAAGCCGTCGGGAGGCGCGGGCTCGAAGAGGTGTCGATCCGCAATGCGCTTGACCACGACCTGGGGATCGATGGTTGAGGCCTGCTTGGTGCGGGCACTCATGGTGGGTGGGCGGCTGCTCGCCGACGCCTCGGGGGGGGCGGCATCCTCGGCTTGAGGTTGCAAGCGCAGCTTTAGGTCTGCGATGGCTTCCTGCTGCTGCACGGGGTCGGTCCAGGTTAGGCCGGCCCGCACGAGCAGGATCGCGGCCAGGCCGAGGAGCGCAAGCCAAAGGGTGCGCGGGCCGTGTTGTGTCCACCATGTTTTCATAGAGGCTGATTCTTGGTGGTGAGGCTCGGAGTCGAGAGCGTCATGCTCAGCCGCCACTCGTCGCGTCGGTTGTTGTTGGCCATGACCATATCGAGAGATTCGACGATCACCGGCAGCTCGGCCGCGCGGAGTTGCTGCAGAATCTCGGGGATCGAGCGGGAGGGGCAGTCGATGCGCACCCGCAGTGAAAGCAGCTCCACCCCCGTCACGCCCCGGATACGTTTGAGCCCCTGTACCTCGATCTGGGTCGGCTTGCCTCCGCCGCGGGAGATCGCCTGCTGCACCGCCCGGGGGAACGTGATCTGCACGTTTTCTGCGGCATCCAGCGGCTCGTGCACGCCTGGGCCGAAACGGGGTTCCAGCCTTGCCATCAGGGCGTCGCGACGTCCCAACTTGGCGTGAAGATCATCCACCACCGCCTGCCGCTGTGCCGCGACGGATCGGGCTTCCCGCCAGTGATCCAATGCGGGCGAAAGCCCAAAGCGGTAGGCCCCCGCCGCGGCGACCAGCACGACCCCGATGACCAAAGCTCGCCGATCACGGTCGTTCATGAGTCGTCTCCCGATCCGTTAACCGTCGGCCTGGCTTCGGTGGACTTTAAGACTAAGCCTGAATCATCAGGCGTGCTGGATTTGAGATTCAATTCGGCCTCAGTCGCGGCGGGGCGGACCGGCGGCGGCGGGACGTAGCGGAGCGAGGGCTCAGCCACCAGAGCGTATTCGATCTCGTCGCGTCCCTTGGCGGTTTGATTGCGGATGCGGACCGAGCGCAGGGTATTCATGGTTGCCAGGTCCCGCGCGACCTGGTTGATGTTGTCGGCCGACTGCGTGGTGGCCTGCATGACAAACTGTCCGTCGCGTTCGTACGCGCAGGCTATCGACCATGAAGTTCTCGGTCCGCTGGGCTAATTCATCGAGGATGGCCAAGACTCCGGGGCCCGACGTTTCGAGAAATCGGCCGACCGATAGCTGGGTGTTGAGGTTCTGCACGGTGGCCTGGTCCAGGCCCGCTTCTTCGATGAGCTGCGCGGTTGCGAGGGATCGCTGCGTGTCGGCCACCAGGAAAGCGGCGAGCGCGGCGACCAGCAAAACCGCCGCGGCGATCCATCGTGTCGGCCCCACCCGCTTGGGGGCGGAGGACGCGATGAAGGTGGGTTCGCCCGCAGACAAATCGATCGTCGGCTCGGGTTGCAGCGAACCGATCGCCGCCCCGGCCGCCAAGTATTCGTGAACCCCCATCGGGGGTGATTCGGGAACCGTTGCCGCAAGGCAATCGGCGGGCGGCCGGTAAACCGCGTGGATCGACTGGGCACAGCGATCCAGAATCGCTGAGGAAAAGTCGGCCTCGTCATAGATGATCGTAAAGTGCCTGACGGGGCGTGAAACGGCGACCGATTCGATCGGCATCCATTCGGCCAGCCGGGCGGGAAGCTCATCGGCTCGGGTGAGGTGGTGCTGGACGGTGCGGATGCGGCAAGTCTCGCCCTGCACATCGGTGACAAGATGGACACGGTCGTGATCAATCGCGATCACGTCGAGCGGTGGAGCGTCGTCCGACGGAGCAGCGGCAAAACGGAACAGCTGATATAGGGCGATCGCCGGCGTCGTGATCGTAGTGCGTTGGCCCAGCTCCGACAGATCGGCGACGTCGACCAACCTCTTGGCGACGGCGCACAGCAACACCGCGTTGAGCTTGCCGCTGCCGCCGATTTTCTGCCAACTCCAGCGTAGGTGATCCGACTGGCCGGGCATGAGGCGATCGACCTGCGCGGCGACGAGCTTGTGGGTGGTGGCGTGGTCGGCAATGGGCAGTTCGAGATGCTTGAGATTACCGATCAACGAGGAGGGCGCTGACGGCGCAGGACGAACTGTCTGTCTCCGCGCCGTCGCCTTCCGGCACACGCTGGATGTCGTAGCCCTGGCCGTGGCGAGAGACGCGCAGCGTCACCGCGGAACCGTTTTGAGTGATGCGGCCCAACGCGGTGGTGAGGTGTTGCTTTCGTAAGAACATCAGGGTTGCCGCCAGTCCAAAATAAAAGGCTGCTGGCCGCCGCGGTCGACGATGACCGCGAGGGTATGGGTCGTGCCCGAGGGCGTGCGGCCTTCGCTGACCACCCGAAACACTTGCGAACGGACCGTCAAAAAATTGGCGACGCGTTGAAACTGACGGTCGTTGAGCACCGAGCGACGGTGCAAGGCGCCGACTCCGGTGAAGTCGCCCTGAGAAGATCGCTGGCCGAGGATGGCGTCGGCCATCTCCGCCCGCATGCCCGGAACGGTGAGCAGCACCTCTCGGCCTGCGGTATTGACGTTGATCTTACCCGGTAGGCGGTCGTCGTCTTCCAGGGTCAGAGTTTCCCATACCCGGGCCAGCCATTCAAGTGTGACTTCGTCGGTCTGGGTTTCATCCTCCGGCGAGCCGCCGCCCCGCAGGCCCACAAAGTCGAAAAGCGAATCGGCGTCGCGGCCGGTATCGACCATTTCTGTTGCCAGCTCGGCGGTAAGGTTCAGCGCGGTGGTGAGCTGGCTTTCGCTGCTGCTGGAAAGATCGACCCGCGGGGCTCCGCCGAGGGTGGTGTTGGGCTCGTAGCTGTAGACGGTGGTGTAGGCGGCGAGTCCCGGCAGTAGTTGCCGGTCGGCATCGTCTTCGGGCCAACTGGCCTGACCGTCGTTTTCGCTTCGTTGGAGCGTGCCGTCGAGGTTGCCGTCTTCGCCGAAAAACGCGGCGGGTTCGAAGCCTTTAATCAGCAGCAATTCGCGGTGGGTCCGCAGCGGGCCGTTGCGGATGAGGTAAGGGTGGTCGAGGTCGCGGTAATACCCGCGTTCGGCGCCGCCGGCCCGGGCGGCCTCGTTCTCGTCGCGCCAGTCCAGCAAGGCGTCGGCCTGGGCGTCGGTGATTTCCGGTAACCGGCGCAATTGATTGGGACGCTGGGCGTTGACGTTGACCCGGGAGGCTTCGTCATCGAGCCCGAAGCGGGGCAGGGTCGGATCGGATTCGCGATCCAGGGCCGGCGCGGTCACGCGGAAGCTGTGCCCCGTCGCCAATTCGATGTTTTCGAAGCGGCCAGGATTATCGAACCAGTCATCGCCCCGGCCGTCGTGAGACGTCAGGTCGCCGGCGAGCACCGCCAGGGCCTGCTCGACGCCGGCCCGTGCCAACCATCGTGCCTGCACCCCCTCGACTTCGCTGTGCCCCAGGGAAGCGGCGACCCGGGCGTTACGGCTCAGGCCGAGCACCAACAGTCCGACGACCAGCAACAGCCACATCACGATGACCAGCACCACGCCGCGCCGCCGAGAGTGTCGAGGCGAAACCCGGGTCATCACGGCTGTTCCTCCGCATCGATCAGATCGGCGTCGGTCGGCGTGGTCGTGCCGCCGTCGGCGTTATCCTCCGGCATCGCCGGCCAGTAGATCAATCGCCGGTAGATCCGTTCTTGCCCGTTGGGAAAATCGATGCCGACCGAGACCCGCATCGCCTGGGGGAGCCGGCCGTAATATTCCGGCCAGTCGGTCAGCCATTGGCCGGCCTCAAAATATTCAAAGTCCAGCGAGACCACGTCACGCGCCACCACTTCGAGCACCCCCCCGCCGTCGGGCAGCGCATTGCGCGTGGGGTCGGTGCGTCGCATCAGCATCGGCCGATCGTCACCCCCCGGCGACTCGAGGGAGAACTCGATTTCATGGACGTCCGACTCGGGGTGGCCGGGCCGGATCACGCGGTTGCTGGCGGTGAGAAACGTCAATGAATCCGCGGGTCGGCCATCGGTTTCGTTGTCGATCCCGACGAACACGAGATCATCCCGCGACGCGGCACGGTAAAGACTTTGCAGCGGGGTCACGAGGGCGCGCAGCGCGGCGTCCGCGACCCCGTGGTGTTCGCTGAGTTGGTCCAGCCGCTGCCGCGACTGGCTAACTTGCATCGTCAGGGTCGCGCCCGTCGCCAGGATCATGCCGATGAGGCTGGCGGCCACGAGCAACTCGATCAGCGTAAAGCCCGCCGACGGTCTGTTAGGAATAGACGTGCACTTCGGGCGCAGCGACACGGGGGGGGCGGAATGCATCAAAGTTCCTCCCACGGCATTTCGAGGGTGCGCATCCCCGCGGGATCATAAAACTGCGTGTGCCCCACGATCCGTCCCGGCCGCTCGTCGCGTCCTCGGTAACTGACGGTGACGCTCACGCGGTACAGATTCGCCAATTCCAGGTCTTCGGTAATCACCGCCGACCACGAAAAACGCTCGTCCAGTGGGCCTTCGACGGGCCCCTGGACGCTGAGCTGATACGGGCCGAGCATGTCGATGCGCGTGAGGACCGTGTCCAGCCATTGGGCGGCCTGCCGGTGGTCCTGGGCACGCATCGCCGCTCGGCCGGACTGCGCGGTGGCCGCCGCCAACGACGCGGCGAACAACGCCAGGATCACCCCCGCGATCAGGCACTCGACCACCGTGAACCCGGGGCGGTTTAGGTTTGCGGCTTTACGCATCCAGGTCCTCCCGCGGCGGCGGTGGGGGCTGGTCTTCGGACAAGCGACCGACGTGTCCGGTGGAAGCTTCGACCCAGATGGTCTGGGTCGAGACTCCGTCGCCGAGTTGCAGCAGCACGGCATCCGCGCTGCCGTCGGCAAAAAACCGCAAGGCATAACTCAGCCCCGAATTTGCAGCGGACAGCACGTACTCCCCCGCGTCGATGGTCACATCCCGAAAGCGCAGTTCGGCGGGCAAGGTCACCGGCTTCACCGCCCCGCCGTTGGCTTTGACGTAGGGCTCGGGTTGATCCAGGTCCTCGCTGGCCAATTCGAGACGGTACGTGCTGCGACCGTCCGCCTCGACATCGTCGACCACGATCACCACCCGCAGGCTGCGGCCCTTGACCACCGCCATCCGCTGGGCGTACCGCAGCGTGTGGATCAGCTGATCGACTTCGGTGCGCAGGGTCGCCCGTCGATATGAATCCACCATCGACGGCACGGCCGCGGCGGAGAGGATCCCGATGATCACGACGACCACCATGATCTCGATCAGCGTGAATCCGCGTGGCCGTGGTGGCATGGTTCATCCTTACGAATGGAAGTGGGTTCTGAGCCTTGCCGAAGCTCGATCACCAATTGTTGATGTCGGCGTTTTCGCCCTCGCCGCCTTCCTGGCCGTCGGCGCCGAGGCTAGCGAGATCGAAGGTCCAGTTGTTGCCCGGGTAGCGATAGAGGAAGGGGTTGCCCCACGGGTCCAGCAGGTCTTTCTGTTTGATGCGGGGCGGGGCGTCCGCGCCGGTTTCGGCGTCGGCGGGCGGGCTGGCCAACTCCTCCAACGTTTCCGGGAAGCGGCCGTAGTCCTGTTGAAACATCTGGATCGCACCTTCGATCGTGGCCACCTGCTGTTTGGCCACCGACCGTTTGGCTTTGCCGGCGCGGTCGAAGAGGTTGGGCACGATCAGCGCGGCGATGATGCCGATGACGATCACCACCACCATGATCTCGATGAGGGTGAACGCGGAGCGGGTCGAAGCCGAAGTTTGCAGTGTCATGTCGAAGCCTATTGAGAACGTGCATCGGGAATATAAAAAATCAGGCGTCCGGCCAGGTCCATCCCCATGATCGGCAGCAACGCCGCCGCGAGGATGAAGGCGACGATGGCCGCGAGGATCAGGATAAAGAACACCGGCAGGATCGTCATCACCCGCTCCAGCGCGGCGTTGGTTTCTTTATCGTAGGTGTCGGCGGTGTTCATCAGCAGTTGGTCGAGTCGGCCGGTACGCTCGCCCATGGCGATGACCTGGATCAGCAGCGAGGGGAATCGCCCGGTCGCACGCAGTTCGTCGGCGATCGCCGAGCCGCGGCACGATGCCTTCGGTGGCGGTGTCGATGTCGCGGGCCAGGGCTTCGTTGCCCAGGGTATCGCGGACGATGCGCATCGACTTCGACGATCGGGATGTTGGCGGCCGCGAGGGTGCCGAGGGTGCGGGCAAAACGCGAGACCGCCACCCGCCGCAGGGCGGGACCCACCAACGGCAACCGCAGCAGCAACTCGTCCATCGCCAGCCGCCCGGCGGGGGTCCGCTTCCACCGCCACCACAACCCGAAAGCCACCGCCAACCCCAGCCCCGCCGCGATGCCCATCGGCGAACGCAGACCTTCGGTGAGGCCCATCAAAATCCGCGTCGGCAGGGGCAGTGCCCCGCCGGTCTCGCTCACCACCGACATGATCCGGGGCAGGATAAACAGCATGATGACCAGGATCGACACCGCCCCCAGCCCCACCACCATCAGCGGATAGATCGCCGCGGACCGCAGCTTTTCCCGCAGCTCCAAGTCCCGCTCGGCAAACCCCGCGAGCGAGACCATCACCGTCTCCAGGGCCCCCGCGGTTTCGCCGGCCCGCACCATGCTGACCTGCATCGTGGTGAACGCTTCGGGATGCTCGGCCCACGCGGCCGACAACGCCTCGCCGGTGGTCACCCGCTCGCACCAGGTCGTTGACCAAATCACGCACGGCCGGCGTCTCGGCCTGGTCGGCGACGACCGACAGCGCATCGACCAGGTTCAGCCCCGCCGACAGACCCACCGACATCTGCCGCAGCAGCGCCACCCGCTGTCGGCCGGTGACGCGTCGCCGCGAGAACACGCTTCCGGATCGCGGCGAGGCGGAGTCGCGCTGCGGACGCGACCTGCGGGGCGACTTGGTGGGCAATCCATCGCTGACTTCCAGGTCCGTGACGTAGTGCTGCCGCTCACCGAGCTGCGCCACCGCCGCGGCGCGATCGGCGGCGGCGACGAGCCCCGCCACCTGTCGGCCGGTCGAATCCAACGCGCTGTAACGGAAATCGGGCAAGGGGCGAGGATCTACTGTCGCGGACGTTAGAGGTCTTGGGTCACCCGCAGGACTTCGGCCAGCGTGGTCTGGCCGGCGGCGGCCTTCTGGTAGCCGTCTTCCCACATCGGCAGGTGGCGTTCGCCCAGAACCTGCAGCAGCTTGGTCGTGCTGGCGCGCTCGGCGATCGCTCCGCGGAGTTCTTCGTCCACGGTGATGACCTCGAAGATGCCCATCCGGCCGGCATAGCCGGTCTGCCGACATTCGCGGCAACCCCGACCCTCATAAAAAGTGGCGTGTTCCTGCAGCCGGTGACCCAGCCGACGCACGGTCGCTTCCGTGGGCTCGGCGGGTTGCGGCAGTGCGGGCAGATCCGCCGCACCAGCCGCTGGGCCATCACCGCCCGCAGCGACGAGGCGATCAGAAACGGCTCGATGCCCATGTCCATCAGCCGTGCGACCGCGCCGATCGCGTCGTTGGTGTGCAGGGTCGAAAAAACCAGGTGGCCGGTCAGAGCCGAGCGGATGGCGATGTCGGCGGTTTCCGCATCGCGGATCTCGCCGACCATGATCACGTCGGGGTCCTGCCGCAGGATCGCCCGCAGGCCGTCGGCAAAGGTCAGGCCGCGCTTGGGATTCACCGGGATCTGGTTGACCCCGTCCAGCCGATACTCGACGGGGTCCTCGATCGTGAGGATTTTCAGTTCGGGGCGGAACAGGTGGTTCAGCGCGGCATAGAGCGTGGTTGATTTGCCGCTGCCCGTCGGGCCGGTGACCAGGACGATGCCGTGGGGCGAGTCGAGTTCGTGTTTGAAGTGGGTGAGCTGGGGTTCGGGCAGGCCCAGTTTGTCCAGTCCGATCAGGGCGGTGGCGCGGTCGAGGATACGCAGCACGACGGACTCGCCGTAGACCGTGGGCACCGTGGAGACGCGGAGATCGACGGGGCCGCGGGTGGTGGGCAGGTCGATGTGGCCGTCCTGGGGCACGAAGCGCTCGGCGATGTTCATGCCGCCCATGATCTTGATGCGGGAAGTGATCGCGGGCTGCAGGTGCTTGGGCGGCGGGGCTCATCTCGTGGAGCATGCCGTCGATGCGGTACTTGACCTTCAGCGATTTCTCGAACGGCTCGATGTGGATGTCGCTGGCCCGGGCTTCGACCGCCTCGTGGATCATGAGATTCACCAGGTTGACGACCGTCGGTTCGCGGGCCAAGGCCTGCAGATGCGACGCCAGGTCCGCGGGCGAGTCGTCGTCGGCCACCTCCGGGGTCTCGCCGGGTCCGCCGTGGAGATCGGCGATCATTCGGCTGACGTTGGACCCGTAGTGCTTGCCGATGGCTTCGTCGATCGCCGTGGCCGGGGCGTGATGGAGGATCACGGCGTCGCTGACGTACATCCGCGAAAATCTGCGGGCCTTCCTCGTCTGCCGGGTCCGCCAGGGCGACGCGGAGCTGCCGACTTGCCGCGTGGTTGCCGTTCTGGGTGGACCCGTTCGCGTTGCGCTCGACCCAGTGCAACGGCAGCAGTCGATACCGTGCCGCCACCTCGGGCGGCAAGACCTCGAGCGCGGCGGGATCGACATCGACCTCATCCAGATCGATGGCCTCGATCGAGGCCGGGGCCGACGGCGGTGACGCGGTTTCGGAAGCTTCGCCCCAGGGGGTCGGGCTAATCATGGGCAAACTCACTTTCCCGCCGCGGCCCCGACCTGCCCCGGTCCCTTGGCGTACTACCGAACCACAAAAGCGGGTGAGCGGGTTCGAACCGCCGACATTTAGCTTGGGAAGCTAACGCTCTACCAACTGAGCTACACCCGCAAATACGACACTGAATCGCCAACCGCATTAAACCGGAAGCTGAAAGTGTACCCCAACCGCGGCCGAGAGAAAACTCTTCGTGGCCAACTTGCGGCGCAAATCACCGGAGACTCAAAGGACTTCGCGGGCGCGGGGGAACGAGCCGAGGACGGTGAGTTGCAGGCAGTGATTCCTGGCCTCGGCGAGGGCGGCCGCCACCTTGTCCGACTCGACGTGACCTTCGATATCCACGAAGAAGTAGTATTCCCAGTTCATGCGTTGGCTGGGGCGCTCGGCGAGGCGGGTCAGGTTGAGCCCGTGGTCGCGGAACACGTTGAGCACGTCCGTCAGCGCGCCGGCACGGTGCTCGGTGGTGAAAAGGATCGAGGTTTTGTCGTCGCCCGAGGGTTTGGCGTTTTGCCGGGCGATCACGCTGAAGCGGGTGGTGTTGTTGGGGTTGTCTTCGATGTTCTCGAAAAGCAGCGGGACGTCGTAGAGCTGCGCGGCGAGGGTGGTGCCGATCGCGGCGGCACCGGGTTCATCGGCCGCCACGCGGGCGGCCTCGGACGTCGAGACGGTGGCGATGGTCGGCACCCGCGGCAGCTGCGCCGCCAGCCACCGCCGACATTGACCCAGCGCCTGCTGATGCGAATAGACCTTGGTCACGCGGTTGAGCGGCACGCGGGTCAGCAGGTTGTGGTGGATCTGCAGCAGCACCTCGGCGGTGATTTTGACGGGGGTGTCCAGAAAGCAGTCGAGGCTGGCGGTGACCCCGCCGTGGGTGGAATTTTCGACCGGGATCAGGCCGTAGTCGACGTGGCCGCGGGCGACTTCGTCGAAGATGGCGGGGAAGTCGCTGAGCTCGTGGTAGTCCACCGACGCGCCGAATTTCTTGCGGGCCGCGAGGTGGCTGAAGCTGCCGGGCGGGCCGAGGTAGCCGATGCGCAGGGCGCGTTCGAGGGCGAAGCTGCCGGACATCAGCTCGCGCCAGATCGCTTCGACGCAGGCGTCGGGCAGCGGGCCGTGGTTGGCTTCGCGGATTTTCTGCATGACCGCCTGCTCGCGGTCCGGGGCGTAGATCGGCACCGCTTCGCCGGCTTCCCGCTTGATGTGCCCCACTTTGACCACCACCTCGGCCCGCTCGTTGAGCAGTTGGATCAACCGCTGGTCGAGCGAATCGATCTGCTGCCGCAGCGGAGCCAGCGCCCGCTGGGTCGCTTCACGCGCCGCCAGGTCCGGCGTGGCGGACGGCGACGGGTCGCGGGGCTCAGGGGGGGGGGCAGTGGGCATCGGGTGGTGGATTGTATCTTAGAGCTGGGCGAGGTTGGCCGGGGCACGATGGATCGACACGTCGAAAAACCACGGGTCAAGCGCGGATCATAGTCGCTGGCGGGGGACGGGTCGGGTACTTTACGGAAGCTCGGGGCAGGGGGCGGGGATGGACGCGTCACGGGTCGAAAGAGAGGCGACGGGATGGTGTTGGGCCAAGCGGTTGAACCGACGAATTTTCAAGAGCTGCTGCAGTCGATGCCGGTGGTCTGGACCGGACTGCTGGCGGTGACGCTGGCGGCGGGGCTGGTGCTGTGGTTGCTGGGCAATCGGCTGGCGAAAGCGGGAGTGATGGTCAGCGGGTTCTTGGCGGGCGGGCTGTGCGCGCGGCGCTGGCGTCGTCGTTACTCGCCGGCGGCGAACCTTCGACAATGGGCGGGGTGGTGCAGGACGCGACGACGCAAACCAACTCGGCGGCGGACCACCAGGTGCACCCCGGCTGGTGGGTTGTTGTGATCGCGGTGGGCGGGTCCCTCGCGGGGCTGCTGCTGGCGACGCTGCTGTTCCGCGTGTGCATGGGGCTGGTCGCGGCGGTGATCCTCACGATCGTCACGCCGGTGGCCATCGTGTTTTGGCAGGGCAACCCCCCCACTATTTCAGCGGTGACCGATAGCCAGGCGGTCGCGCTCGAGGCGCTGGGGGCCGGTGAATCCGATCCCCGGGCAGACCTGATGCGTCGGCAGCGCGAAGCCCTGCGCCGCGGATCAAACCCCGCGACACCCGACCCACTCACGATCCCCGGCTCCGCCGATGCGGCGACCGACACCGATGCCAACGCCGACAACAACGCCCAAACCGATGCGTCCGATCCGTTGCAGGTCATGGAAGCGATCGGGCTGTTGGTGGACGTGCAGCAATTTCGGGACGACCTGTGGGGGGTGTGGAGTCAGCAGGGCCGGCAGATTCGGGAGTGGTGGACCGACCTGCCCGGGAAGCAGAAGCGTTTTCTCGCCGCCGGGGCGGGGTTGGGGGGCGTGGTGGGATTGATCCTCGGCTTGGCGTTGCCGCATCTGATGGCGTCGCTGCAGTCGGCGCTGGTCGGCGCGGTGCTGATGTTCTTTTCGGGACGCACGTTATTGCTGCAATATTACCCCTCGGCCGAGACGGTGATGCCGCAGACCTGGCGGGCGGTGTTGCTCACCGTGGGTCTGATAACGCTGCTGGGCGTCCTGATTCAGTGGACGCTGAGGCGACGTAAGTCCGATGAATAGGCCCGACGGCCGACCGCGTCGATCCCCGACGCCCCGGCCTCACGGAGCCCCCTCATGATCATCATGCTTGCCGATTCCAGCCCCCCCGCCGTCATCCAAACGGCCGAGGCCTCCCCCGCCGCCTCCCCCTTCGCCGCCGGGGTCAACGGGCTCAACGCCCCCCAAAGCATGGCCGAGGCGATCCGCAACTTTTTCGAGACCGTCGCGGGGATGTTTTCCCGCGGCGACGCCCTCGCCCAACCCGAACACGTGATCACCCACCTCCAGGCGCTGGGCGCGGTCTGGGCGGTCGTGTTTCTGGTCGTCGGCGTGCTGTGCTTGTTCAACGGCTACCGCTTTTACCGCTTGGCGACCGTCAGCGTCGCGTTGCTCTTGGGGATGTTTGCCGGCTACTGGTTCGGCGGCCTGATCGGAGCGCCCTACATCGTCGCCGGCTGCCTCGGGGTCCTGCTGGCGACCCTGGCGTTTCCGATGATGAAGTACGCCGTGGCGGTCTTCGGGGGACTGAGCGGCGCATTCATCGGCGCCAACATGTGGTCCGGCGTCGCTCACGCCATCAACACCATCGCCAGTCAAAAAGCCGGCGAAACGCGACAAGTCATCCCCGCCGAAGAATACTGGCTCGGCGCGCTTTTGGGCCTGCTAATCTGCGGGATGCTGGCGTTCATCCTCTTCAAACTTTCGGTCGTGCTCTTTACGTCTGTCAGCGGATCGACCGTCGCGGTAATGGGGGCACTGGCATTGCTCTTGAGCTTTGAGCCCTGGCGAGAAACGGTGACGCAGGGTCTGATGGCCAACCAACTGGTGATTCCGCTTCTGGTGGCCGTGCCCGCCGCCATCGGACTCATCATGCAGGAGATCAACAGCGGGGCGTTTCGCACGAATCAACCCGCGGGTCGATCCGCCAGTTGATCCGCTCCCGTGAGCGAATACTCACCCCGCCCGAACCTGTGTGACTCTCAAATTAGTTCGTCACCCAAGCCGATGGCCATCCGTACAATCTCGGGCCACCACAAAGCCGCCCCGCAGTGAACACTGCGGGGCGGCTGGTTTAGGGTCACCGGGTGACCGCTTAATTCAAACGGAACCGCCGCGACTTGGCTTCGCAGCGCCTCGTTGCGAGGGGTCCGTAGCGCCGGTTCATGCCGTCCGACGACGGGCCAGGAACAGGCTGCCGGAGATCAGCAGCAGCGCGGCGGTGGTGGGCTCGGGGACCAGATCGGTCGGCAGATTCGCCACGTCGTAGTACGCCACGTCGGTGCGGCCTTCGTTCCAGCCGCCGTCGCGGCCGCCCTGGGCCACGAGGTAGCCTTCAGAATCGTAGTTCGCCCCGACCAGGTAGGGGTGAAACCAGATGCCGACTTGCTGGGCAAATCCCAGACCGAACCAGCCCTCGGCAATCGGGCCGACCTCGTTGGAACCCACCCCGACATAGTCGTAAGGGGCGTAGAGCGGGACGTGGGCCTGGATCACGCTGGCGTCGAGGCTCATCGACAGGGTGCGGGTGCCGTCGGTGTTCTCGGTGACCGCGGCGCTGTTGACAAAGGCGGGGCTGGTGGGATCGAGTTCGGACACGATGCGGTCGGGCGGCGCGGAGCCGACCAGCGGCGAGAGAAACATGCTGTCCACCCCGACGCGGTAGCTGGTCGCCGAGTCCGCCCCGTTGTAGGCGTAGGCGGAAATGATCGGGTCGCTGGGGTTGGTGTCGCCGTCGAAGTAGATCGCCGCCAATTCACCGACCCGTCCTTTGGGCTCGGGTCCATCGTTGACCACCAGCACAAAACCCGTCGGCAAGGAGCGTTCACGCGACACGCCGGGAACCGTCGAAGGCGAGAACGTCGCGGACCAGGTGAATTCTTTACTGACCGTGTCGTAGGTGGTTTCGAGGCTTTCGAAGGTGATGGCGCTGCTGCCGGTGGCCGCCACGCCGAAGTCGGTGGTCGCGAAGCGGAACACATCCGCCGAGGCGTGGGGACCACCGACCACGCCCATCCCGGCGGTGAGCAGTATCGCTGCGACAGCCGGGCTAGACAGACGGATAGCAAACGGTTGATCATTTAACATGCTTTCGTTCCCTCAACGGTTGGTGCCTCGCGGCATGATTGGAATCAGAAAGCATCCTGCTTTCCGACAGATCGTATCGGCCTAAAACCACATAAAATAAGAAATGCGTGGGGTCAGGAATTTCCGTACTTAATTAAATATTAGCGGAGCTTGGTTAACCTGTCTATGAAAGCGGGGGTCCATGCGAAAATAATTTTGACGCCGAAAACTAGAAATCGGCGGGCTCCCGTCGGCGAGCACTCGATCACCCCCGTACTATCAAGTTCAAGAAGCCCTATATCCAGTAATTTTCAGCCCCGTTTTTTGCCGCCGTTATCTGTCTAAATGACTAATCGAAAACTCTTTATGAGAATAACGACTTGGAATGTCAATGGGCTGCGGGCGGCGTTGCGTAAAGGTTTTGCGGAAGAAATCGAGCAGATTCGGCCGGACGTCTTGTTGTTGCAGGAAATACGGGTTCGGCCCGACCAACTGCCCGCCGAATGGGCGGCACCGGCCGGGTGGCATATCACCTGGCATCCTGCCGAGAAGCCGGGTTACGCCGGGACGGCGGTCTGGACCCGGGAACCCCACACAGTCGTCTCGCGCGGACTGACCCCAGGCAAACGGGGCGACGACCCGGAGGGCCGGGTGCTGCGGGTCAAAATCGGTCCGGTGCAGGTCGCCAGCGTCTACCTGCCTTCGGGTTCCTCGTCCGAATCTCGGCAAGCGATCAAGGAGCAATGGATGGCCGCGTTTCGGCCCTGGTCCGAAACGCCCCGGCGTGCGCGGACACCGGTGCTGATGGGCGGCGATTTCAACGTCGCCCACACCGAACGCGATCTATTTTACGCCAAGTCCAATCAGAACCAATCGGGGTTTCTGCCCCACGAGCGCGCCTGGTTCGGCGATCTCCTAAAAAGCGGCTGGCGGGATACGGTCCGCGACGCGGCGGGAGATGTGGACGGCCCCTACACGTGGTGGTCCAACCGTGGCCAGGCGCGGGCCAAAGATCGCGGGTGGCGGATCGATTACCTGTTGGCCAACCCGGCCGCCGCCCGGCGGGTCCGCGCCGTGACCACCCACCGCGAAGCCGGACTCCGCTGCTCGGACCACGCCCCGGTCTCGGTCGATCTGGCCGTCGATTAGAATCATCGCCCTACCCCCGGACGTTTACCCATCAATCAGAGCTGCTTCAGTACACCACCCACTGGGCGTCGCTGAGCATCGCGACGCCGCCGTGTTTTTTGAGGATCGGCCGCACTTCCTGGACCACGGCTTCTGCGGTCTCCGAGGAGATGACGCACAGGATCAGGCAGTTTTCGAACACCCCCGAAACCCCGTCGGAGCGGCGGACCCCAGTTTCGCCCCAGCCCGACGCGCCGCGGATGACGGTGTAGCCTTCCACGCCGATCGCCTTCAGCCGACGCAGGAGCGTCTCGACGTAGACCGATTCGATCACGATTTCCAGGCGTTTGACGGCTTGCATAGCGTTAGTTCCACAGGGCCCGAATGACCGCGAGGTAGAGGGGGATGCCGACGGTGATGTTGAAGGGAAACGTGACGGCCAGCGACATGGTCACGTACAACCCGGGGTTGGCCTCAGGGACCGCCAACCGCATGGCCGCGGGCACCGCGATATAGCTGGCGCTGCCCGCCAGGACCGCCAACAGCAACGCATCGCCCGGCCCGGTGCCCAGCAGCCAGGCGGTGGCGATACCCAGCGCCGCGTGGGCCGGGGCACTGAGGATGGCAAACGCGATCAGCGACGGTCCGCAACGTCTGAGATCGCCCAGCCGCCCGGCCGCCACCAGCCCCATGTCCAATAAAAACAGGCAGAGCACACCCTTAAACGGCGAATAAACAAACGGCTCGATGCTGGACCACCCCTTTTCGCCGATCGCCAAACCGATGACCAGCGAGCCCACCAGCACCACCACCGCCCCGTTGAGAAACGCCTCGCGAAACAGGTCACCCCAGTTGATCTTTTCCCGCTTGGCCCGGGCCGGCGAGGCGGCGTCGGGCGCGTCGCCTCCCCCCGCCGGGGTTGAACCGAAAGTGCGTGCCAGCAGCACGCCGACCACGATCGCCGGACTTTCCATCAGCGCCATCGCCGCGACCATGTACCCGCCGGGGGTGTACCCCGGATCGGGGTGGTTCAGCGAATCGAGAAAGTTCACCGCGGTGATGAACGTCACCGCGCTGATCGAGCCGTAGGTCGCCGCCATGGCGGCCGCGTTGGGCACGTCCAGACGCAGCCGAAGCAGCGCGAAGGACCACAGCGGCACCACCGACGCCAGCACGACTGCCGCGACCAATACCGCCAGGACCGAACCGTTCAGCTCGCTGCGCATGAGTTCCACGCCGCCGTGCAACCCGATGGCCATGAGCAGATAGATCGATAAAAACTTCGGGATCGGCTGGGGCAGCGACAAGTCCGACCGCACGATCGCCGCAAACACCCCCAGGGCGAAAAACAGGATCGCCGGGGTCCGCAGGTTATCGATCAGCAGAAAGAGGTCCATGGGACGGCGCACCCTAAAGCGGCTTTTTACAAAACGCAACACCGGCCCCGAGGGTTTCTCAGAACCGGCCGGGCATGTCGATGCCCCCTCTACGTAAAGCACCCGCGGCCGGGCCGCGGGTGCTGACGAAGATCAATGGTGTAGACGCGTCGGGTGGCTTATTCAGCGGCGTGCTGACGACGGCGTGCCATCAGTCCGGTCATCATCATCAGGCCCATGGCCGCAGCCGCGGGCGTGGGGATCGCCTGGGGACCGGTGCCCACGGGCACCAGGTTGCCACGCAACTCGCCGGCGTTATACGTGCCGCTGTGGATATTGAGGTAGTAGCGTCCGTCGAAGAGGGCTTCCTCGGCTTCATCACTGAACAACACGACCGCCGAGACCTGGGCGCTCTCCGTGCCGAAGTCCACGAATTCGGTGAAATTGATGACGTTGTCATCTTCAGCATTGAGGCTGAAAATGACCGGCCCGGTTTCATTAAACGGATCTTCGGGCGAAGTCAGGTGCAAGTGGATCCCGCCGGCGGCATCGAAGAGGCCCCCGCCCAGATCGTTGAAGCCGAAGCTGATCAGCAGCTCGTTCTTGTCGGTGTTGTAGCTGATCCCGGTTCCGATTTCGCCGCCGGTGGCCGAGGAATCGCCCGCCGCGGTGGGAGTGCCGGGGCCGACCCCGTTCAGCGGCAGCAGGCCCGGACCGGCCTTGCCCTGAAAATCAAATTGCGTGATCGACGCCGCGGTCGCCGCGGTGCCCGCCAGGGCCGTCACCGACAAAGCCGCGGCTAAAAAACCCGTTTTCGAAATCGCGCGTGCAAACATAAACATTCTCCAAAAAACAACTTTTTAAGTATCTTCCCGTCGTCACGCCAAACGTTGACGGGCGCGGAAGCAGTCGTGTTCTCAGCGGACCATTGGTTAGTCCGCCGAAGGTAGACGCAATCATTATAGAACTCATAAATCAAAAAGACAATGAGCGAGTCGTCAATATTTATCCACATTTTAATTGTGTAGACGGCAGCATTCTGAAAGCTTGTAAAATTCTAGATTAACCTAAATTTAGTCCACGAATATATTTACCGCTATCCGGCAAGTGATGCGTTGGCTTACTGCGAGACATCTACGGCAGCGATCAACTTGTATGGTTTGCGGTCGGCTCGAGGCCTTCCCGCGGCCGCCAGCCTGTCCCAGGCCATTGGCGGATCAACGACCGCCCGCGGGGGGTTCCCAATTTTTGGACCACTCCCGGTAGGCCTGCTCGACGGCAATCCCGCCCAAGGCAAAGAACAGCATTGCTGTCGTTTCAAGACTGTTCAACTGCAGCATGAAGTCTCTGCTGCTACATCATTAAAAATCTCCCGCGGATAGATCCGCGGGAGATACTTCGTTTTAAGATTTTGATACAGTAGCCAGATTTGCCACTTGAGCAAAGATCACGCCGTCGTGCGGCCACGGTTTCGCCGGGCCAACAACATCGAACCGGTCAGCAGCAAGAGGCTGGCGGCGGCAGGTTCGGGGATTACAGCGATCGAACCGGCATAGATCAAGTCCGGATCCGTGTCGTAGTGCGTCCCAAAGCCTGGAAAGTCAAGATAGTAGCTGTTGGACCCCACGGGTTTTGTGGCGGATGGCTCGTCCGAGCCGCCTTCGATACGATTACCACCCGAACCGGTGATGCTGATCCAGCCGCTGAGACCATCGATCGCGGTCACGGTTGAAAACACGTCAAAGTTGCTGACGTAAAGACTCGAGATTGAGTCGCCCGCGGCCACACCTAAATCACTCAAATCATAAGCGTAGGTGATATATCCGTTAACGTTTGTTGAGTTCTTAGAGAAGTCGTCCGGCGCTTCGTACCAGAGCGTGTTGTCATAGTTGCCTGAAGCGATGGAGGCATCCACGCCCACGCCAACGGTTTCGACCCAATAGCCGGGGGCGGCAGGAGCGAAAGCTCCCGAGCCGGTCATGACCACGACATCTTTGCCGGCGCCGTTAAAAATCGCGTTTTCAAAGTCCAGACGAACGATGGAGTGGTCAAATGCATTTCGGGCGACAGGCGTTGCTTGAGAATAGCTGTCACCGATGAAGAGCGCTTTTGCTGAGACCCGTTACCGTCGAAGAGCCCGCCAATATTATCCACGCCCGAAAACCCCTCTCGACCATGACCGAATACACCGATGCTAGAAGCCGTAGAAGGATTAGATCCTTTAATTACTGCCACGCCAGACACATCAATGCTATCATCCACCTGATACTGACCGGTGGAACCGAAGGTATTGATTGCGGCAAAAGCTGTCGGTGCAGCGGAGATTGCACCCGCCGCCGTAATTGCTGCAACCACATGATAAGATAATTGAGCTTTCATAATTCTCTCCGAGGAAGCTACCCTTTAATTTTAGAATGACCGCCGACTGGCGACTCCCGGATGATCATTGGATTTGGTAGCGATCCAATCTCCGAAAACCGATGCATTGCGCATCGGCAAAAACCGCGTACGCAGTTCTTCATGGGTAAAATAACGTTAAACCAAAGTATGTCAACACCCGGTTTAGCAGATTTTAACTTTATTTGACTTTTAGATTTCGTGCGTGCCTGGCTTTTTTAGCCCGTACTCGGCCCAGCGTTCGGTGACGCGTTGTTTGATGGCGTCGTCCATGTTCAGCAGGGTGGGCCAATCGCGGACGGCGTGGCCGTGGACTTCTTCGCCGGGGATTTTCCGGGTGGCGTCGAGGCCGATCTTGGTGCCCGCACCCAGGCGGGGGGCGGCGTGGTCGAGAATGTCCAGCGGGCCGTTGACAAGTTCGATGTCTCGACCCGGGTCGGCATTGGCCAGCAGGTGGAACAGCACCTCTTCGTGGTCGTGCACGTTGACGTCCTGATCGACCACGACGATGGCTTTGGTCCAGGCCATTTGGCCCGCGCCCCAGATGGCGTGCATCACCCGCCGGGCCTGGAGCGGATATTGCTTGTTGATTTTAATGAAAGCGCAGTTGTGGAAGCAGCCGAACATCGGCAGGTCGTAATCGAGAATGTCGGGCACCAGGGTCCTGAGCAGCGGCAGGAAGATGCGCTCGGTGGCCTTGCCCAGGTAGTAATCTTCCTGCGGGGGCCGACCCACGACGGTGGTCGGGTAGATCGCGCCGTCGGCGCGGTGGGTGACGGCCGAGGCGGTGAAGATCGGATAGCGGTCGGGCAAGGAATAGAAGCCGGTGTGGTCGCCGAAGGGGCCCTCGAAGACCGCGCCGGGGCCGAGCTCCGGGGGCGCCTGGCCGTAGCGTGGCCGGGGGTCGAAGCCGATGGGGCCGGCCTCGGTGCTGACGTAGCCTTCGATCACGATCTCGGCGTGGGCGGGCACGTGCAGGTCAAGGGTTTTGCATTTGATGAGTTTGATACTGCCGCGGTTGAGAAACCCTGCGAGCATCAACTCGCTGATGCCCGGGGGCAGCGGCGCGGTGGCGGCGTAGGGCAGCACGGATTCACCGCCGAGCACGATGGCGCAGGGCATGCCGGGCGCTTCTTCTCCCGCGTCGCGCTTGGCCTGGTCGTGTTTTTTCCACGCCCGCCAGTGGCTGGCGCCGTCGTGGTGCATGTGCCAGTGCATCGCGGTGTGGCTTTTGTCGAGCAGCTGGGCGCGGTACATGCCGACGTTGCGCGAGGGCCGCGGCTCGCCGTCGGCTTTGCCGTGATCATCGGGATGGATCGTGTAGATCCCCGCCAAGGTGATGTAGCGCCCTGCCCCGCGGCGGTTCCCGCCTCCTGGGGAGTCAACGCGTAACCGCAGCTCTGGGGATCGCCATCGTCGGGCCAACATTTGATGATCGGCAGATCGAAGAGGTTGATGTCGTCGCCGGTGTGAACCACCTCTTGGCAGACGCCGGACTTGACGACTTTGGGCGGCGCCTGCCCCGCGACCTTTGCCAGCTCGACACCTTTTTTTAATTTTTCCAGCAGCGACGTCGGCGGCTCGGGCTTGACCAATTCGGCAATACGCTCGGCCAAACCTTCGAAGCCGTCGGCCACACAATCCAGCGCCATTTCCATCCGCCGATAGCTGCCGAAGGCGTTGATCAGCAGCGGGAACGCCGCCTTGCCCTCGGGGGTCACAACGTTCTCGAAGAGCAGGGCTTTACCGCCCAAGGTCGCATGAAGCGGGTCGAAGACCCGGGCAAGCTCCGACACCGTGGCGGCCGGCGATTTGCTCACCCGGTCGGCGATTTCGGTGACCTCCAACATCGACGAAACCGGGGCCGTCACGCGGTGCAATTCGCCCACGGCGTCCAGGGCATCGACAAATTCGCGGAGGCTTTTGAAGCTCATGACAAGGCGGCGGTGGTTTGAGGTTTTCGTGAACGGGGCGGTGGCGTTGGTATTGGGGATCAAGTCTCAGCGGGCAGCTTGCTGGCCCGGCGGCCGCGCAGCAGTCGGTCTAGCGAGAGGGCGCCGGGGCCGATGCAGGCCAAGAGGAAGCACGCCGCGATCTGGATGTAGTTCGCGCTGAAGGGTGAGGGCGCATCGGCGGGCTGGGCCCGCACGCCCATTTTCATCGCTAAGGCAATGGTGAAGCTCAGTATCATCAATCCCGTCAATGCGGCTGCCAAACGCCCGAACAGGCCCAGGATGAGCATGACCCCGACGATAATTTCGAGCCAGGGCAGGGCGTAGCCGTAGGGCGCGGCCAACGCATCGGGCAACCACGCGGGCTGCAGGCCGGCAAATTTGGTGGAATAAAAATGTCCGAGCCCGTTTTCGATTTCGCCGAGTGATTTATAGACCCCCGCGGCCGCGAGGTAGCCGCCCAGGGTGAGCCGGGTCAGCAGGAGGGCGAGGGGCGTGAGTTTTGCTTCGAGTTTGGCCATGGCATCGTTGTCCGTCGGTTTGCGAGATAAGGAAAAAAGCCGCGGGGCGTCGCAGTCTAGCCCCCCAGTTGGGCCGAGCGGTCACGGGCCGCGGTGATGGCGTCGGCGATGCGTTGTTCAAAACCCTGGGCCTGCAGCGATTCGATGGCCGCCTGCGTGGTGCCGCCGGGGCTGGTGACTTTGCGCCGCAGCTCGGCGGCGGTGTCTCCATCTTCGGTCAACATCTCCGCCGCGCCCTGGATGGTCTGCTGCACGAATAACCGCTCGGCCCCCGCCAAGCCCAGTTCCGCCGCGACCGCCATCATGGCCTCGGCAAGCAAAAAAACATAGGCCGGCCCCGAACCCGACACCGCCGTCACCGCGTCGAGCTGCGCCTCGCTGACCTTTGCCACCTTGCCGCAACCATTGAGCAGATCCACGCACAACTGCGCATCGCCCGACCCCGCGGCGATCGTGCCGCACTCCGCGAGTCCCGACATGCCTCGGCCCACCATCAGCGGCGTGTTGGGCATCACCCGGATCACCTTCGTCGGCCCGCCCGCGGCGGCTTCAATGGCGGTGGATTTAATCCCCGCCATGATCGAGATCACGATCTGTCGGTCCCGGTCGATGTTTTTGAGCACGTCCCCCAGCTGCGGAAAGACCTGTGGTTTGACCGCCAGCAGCACTTGCTGGGAGTGTTGCACCACGACGCCGGGCTCGGAAGTCACCGCGATGCCCAGGTCCTTAAAGACTTGCTGGCGGGCGGGGCTCGGATCAGCCGCCACGATCTGGTCGGCCGACAGCACCCCGCTCTCGATCGCTCCCCGGGCGATCGCTTCTGCCATGTTGCCTGCGCCGATCAATCCGAGGCGATACTTCATCGGGGCAGGATATCTCGGTACGCGGCTTACCGCGATTCGTCCCAGCGTTGCCGGATGAACTCGGCATCGGTGAGCAGGTCCAGCAGGTCCACCTCCTTGCCTTTGCGAACCAGGCCGCGCAGCTCGTTGAGCCGCGACGCCAGGCGGTCGAGCAGCTTCGCCGATGGGTTTGCGGTTGGCCATGACGATGTCGGTCCGCATCGGCGGGTTGCTCAGCGCCAACCGCGAGGTATCGCGGAAGCCGCTGGAGGCCAGGTCCAAGGGCCCCATGTCGTCGGCGGTGTGGGCCAACAACACCGCCAGGAGGTGCGGCAAATGCGACACCGCCGCGACCTGCCGGTCGTGCTGGTCGGCGGTCATGGTGCAGAGCTTCGCCCCCAAGGCTTCCCACATCTCCGACACGACCGCCAGGGCTGACGCATCGGTGTCCGCGGTCGGGCAGAGCACGCAGGGCTTGCCTTGAAACAACCGCGCGTCCGCCGCGTCGGGCCCCGACCGCTCGGAGCCCGCCATCGGATGCGCGGGCACGAAAAACTGCGGCTGCTTGAGATACCGCTTGGCCTCCGCAGCCACGCTCGCCTTGGTCGATCCCACATCCGTCAGCACCATCCCCCGCCGCTGGGCCTCGGCCAGCTTGCGAAACACCTCGCCGAACCGCCCCACCGGGACCGCGATCACCACGATCAACGGGCCGTCCACCCCCCCCACCGCTTCCTCGAGTTGCGTCAGTCCGCGGTCGATGGCGCCCAGCGCGACCGCCCGCTCCAGGGTGACCGCCGTCCGCCCGACGCCGACGATCTCGCCGTCAAACCCGCCGGCTTTCAGTCCCTTGCCGACGCTGGCGCCCAGCAGCCCCGTGCCCACCACCACAACCCGTCGGATGTCATCCAGCATAACTTCCAACTATAATCACCCCCGCGACTTCCCGTAGCTTCTGTCGGTTGACGTGGCCTGCTTTTGTTTGACCGTCCCCCGCTTGGCTCCGCGTTCCCCGTGTCCAACTTCTGACTCCCTTTATGAACACCCTTTCCGATTACACCGGCAATTTCGAGCTTGCTTTCGAGCGACCCCTGCTGGCCCTGGAACGCCAGATCAACGAGCTCGAAGCTCAGGCGGACCCCGAGCGGTCGGCCGTGGGGCTGGACCCCAACCTCGATTTTTCCGTCGATCTCCGCCGACTCCGTCAGTCGCATACCGCGATGCTCAAGAAGATTTACAGCCACCTCAACGCCTGGCAAACCGTCCAGGTCGCTCGTCACGAGGGTCGGCCGCAGTCCTCGGATTACATCCGCGCCTTCGTCAAAGATTTTATGGAGCTGCACGGCGACCGGCACTTCGGTGACGACCCCGCGATCGTCGCGGGCTTCGGCCGAATCGGCCCGCACAAGTGCCTGGTCATCGGCCACCGCAAGGGCAAAGACGTCAAGGAACGGATCGCCTGCAACTTCGGTTGCGCCCACCCCGAAGGCTATCGGAAAGCCCTGCGCTGCATGAAGCTGGCGGAGAAGTTCGGCCTGCCGGTGGTGACCTTCATCGACACCCCCGGGCGCCTACCCCGGGATCGGCAGCGAGGAGCGGGGCCAGGCCGAGGCCATCGCCGTCAATCTGCGGGAGATGTCACGGCTCAAGGTGCCCATCGTTTCGGTGGTCATCGGCGAGGGCGGCTCGGGCGGGGCGATCGGCATCGGCGTGGCGGATCGGTTGGCGATGCTTCAATATGCCTGGTACTCGGTGATTTCTCCCGAAGGCTGCGCCGCCATCCTTTGGAAGACCGCGAATCCGGAAAACAACGCCAAGGCCGCCGAAGCCATGAAAGTCACCGCGGAGGACAACCTGAAGATCGGCACGATCGACGATGTGATCGGCGAACCGCTGGGCGCCGCCCACCGCCGACCCTCGGCCGCCAGCGATCAGCTCGAAAAGTTCCTGATCCAGTCCCTACGCGAATTGAAACGGTACAAGCCCGAAAACCTGGTGAAAAAGCGCTACGAGCGGTTGCGGCAGCTCGGCTCGTACACCGAGAAAAAGTAGTTGTCCGCGTCGCCTTTCCGACGGAGTAAAGCTCGCCGCCGCGGAAATTTTCCCGCGTCCCGGTAAATTTCTGTTGGTTTCCCGAAAACAAATCCGATAATAGAAAGACCCGCGATCTGTCAATACGCACGCTTTGGGCCGTTCCCCTTTGGCCCATGCTAAATCTAGGGCAGCGATCCGCGGGATTTTTCACCCTCTCTCCGAGCCCGGCTTGCGTCGGGCTTGTTTGTTTACGGTCACGCATTAATGACCGGGCCGAGATCCCTCCCCCTTTTGCGGAATAAGCGCACAGCCCACCTAATCGTAGCGGGACGCGGGTGCCACACATCGCCGCTCGGAGCGGTGTGTGGGGTCCGTTTTTACTTAAACGGAAATCGCGGACCCCTCACCTCTGATCAGGGGTAGGGGATACTTTGCTTTCAAGTGGGGAGGGCATCTTGCCCGCCATCGGCCCGAAGGGCTAAAACCGCAGCCACTTCGGGCTACGCCCGAACGGCGGGCTGGAAGCATGCCCCACTTTAACCCCCCCCACTATAAAGTAATCCACTACCAGTGCAGGCGAAGTGCGGCACCCGCTGCGAATAATTCGGGTCTGCGTTAGACCGGACAGACGGTGTCGCCGCGGCCGAATTCGTGGCCGCGGAGAAAGGTTTTGAAATCCATGACCTTGCCCCCGGGCACCTGGACTTCCACCAGTTCGAGGCATCCGGACTGACAGGCAATTTTGTGGTCGCGCATGACCGAGCCCGGCACGGGGATGCCGGGGTGCGCGACCGCTTCGGGTCCATGGTCGGCGACGCGTTTGAGCAAAATGATGCCCTTGCCGCCGGTTCTGCCGGACCTCCACATGACCCGGCAACCGGGCCAGGGGGTGAGGCCGTGGATCCGTGCACGGACGAGTTCGCTGGGCTGGTCGAAATCGACGGTGCCGTCGCTTTTGTTGAATTTCCGGGCTTGGGTGGCCTGATTTTCATCCTGCGTGACCGGGTTTAACGTGTCGGTGTCGAGTTGTTGCAGGACCTTCCCGACGGCGGTCGGCCCGAGTTGCGCCAGGCGGTCGTGCAGTTCACCCGCGGTCTCGGTCGAATCGATTTCCAGCTGCGCCCTGCCGTAGACCGGCCCGGCGTCCATCCGCTGGGCCAATCCGATGACGCTGACTCCGGTGGTGGGCTCATGGTCGATCATCGCCCAGTTGATGGGCGCGGCCCCGCGGTACCTCGGCAACAGCGACGCGTGGAGGTTGATCGCCAGTCGCCCCATGACGTCGATCAATGGCGGAGATAGCTTTTGGCCGAAAGCGATGACCACCGAGGCGTCGGCCCGCAGGGCCGCGATCTCCGCGACGAACGCCGGCTCGTTCACGTTTTCGACTTTGTGCAGCGGGAGACCGCGTTCTGTTGCCCAGGTGCCTACCGGGGTCGCGGTGGGTTGCCGCTTGCGTCCCGCGGGCCGGTCGGGTTGGGTGACGACCGCCACCACTTGGGTCGTGACCCCGTCGGGGGTGGCGCTGTCGGCAAGGGCCTGGAGTGTCGGCAGACCAAAATCGCCGGAACCGAAAAAAATCACTCGCATGCGTTGGCCCACTTCCGGGGTTAAAAATCTTGCGTGGGCGCGAGGCAGGATAGACCGCCGCGGACCCCCGCCATGGGATCGGGGGTTTTGTTTTACAGAAGTTCCGCCAAGGCTCGTTTGTTGGCCATGCGATCGACACGGGTCATTTTGTCGAGGATCAGCGTACCTTCGAGGTGGTCGAACTCGTGTTGCCACACCCGGGCCGGGAACTCGTCGGAACGGACGGAGAAGGGGTTGCCCTGGAGGTCCAGAGCGTCGAGGGTGATGCCCGCGGGCCGAGTGATCTCGGCGGTGATACCGGGCAAGCTGAGGCAGCCCTCGTCGTGGGCCGAGGTTTGCGGGCTGGGGTCACGCAGCGTGGGGTTGATGAAGACTTGTTCGTTGCCGGGTTCGCCGGTGGGGTTGGCGATGAACATCCGCCAGGAAAGCCCGACCTGGGGGGCCGCGAGGCCGACGCCGCGGGCTTCGTGCATCAGTTGGATCATCCGGGCGGCGACCTGCCGCACGGCATCATCCACCGTCGGCAGCGGTACGGCGGGCTGCAGCAGCACCGGGTCGGGGTAGTGCACGATCCGCAAATGCTCGGGGTTGACCGCGGAGGGCAGGGGGTTGAGCTGGGCCATCGGGGCAATCTTAGAGTCCGCCCGGGCCCGGGACAACCGCGGCGGACGGCGACTTAATCACTGCCCGTCACAAGATTTGGGTTGACCCTCGCCCGAGGCCTTGGCATACTGCATTTCGTTCGATCGCCTGACCTATGATCCTGAAGCCTTCCGCGATCCTCGGCCGCCGGGTCTGAGCATCCCGGCGTGTGTCCATCGCAAACTTCCTTTCCGCCCCTTTTCGAGTCGTCGTATGGCCACCGTCACCAAAAAAGAACTCATCGATCAGATTGCCGAAGCCACCGGCCAAAAGCGCGTGGTCGTCAAGAGCATCGTGCAGACCTTTCTCAACTCCATCATCGTGGAACTGGGCCAGGGCAACCGCCTGGAGTTCCGCGACTTCGGCGTGTTTGAGGTCAAACAACGCCGTGCCCGGATGGCCCAGAACCCCAAGACCCTCGAACCCGTGGAAGTGCCGCCCAAGCGGACGGTGAAGTTCAAGGTCGGGCGGCTGATGAAGGTCACTCTGAGTCAGAACGATAACGCCAGCGAGCTGGAGTTCGATATCGACGCGGACGATGACGATTGATGTGTGACCCTGCCGCGCGGCTTGACGGTCGGCTGGTCAAGCGGTTGGCGGAGCGCGACGCGAGCCAGCTCCGCCGGGTGCTGCGTCCGCTGCCCTCCACCGGGCGGCGGGTCGAGATCGGCGGGCGGTCGCTGCTGAATCTGGCGGGCAACGATTACCTGGGCCTGGCACAGCACCCGAAGCTCATCGAGGCGGCGACCGACGCCACGCGGCGCTACGGCACGGGCAGCGGCGCGAGCCGGCTGGTGGCGGGGCACCTCGATCTGCATCAGCAAGTCGAAGCCGACTTCGCGGCGTTCAAACACGCCGAGGCGGCGCTGCTGTTTGTGACCGGCTACACCGCCAATCTCGCGGTAATCAGCACGCTGGTCACCAGCCGTCACGACCTGATCCTTCAGGACCGGCTCAACCACGCCAGCCTGATCGACGCGGCGAGATTTAGCGGGGCAACGGTGCGCACCTATCCGCATTTGCAGCCGGATAAAGCGAGGCGTCTGCTGACCCGACACGCCGAGCAGTATCCGCAGAACCAGCGCTTTCTCGTCACCGACAGCGTTTTTTCGATGGACGGCGACACCGCGCACCTGCCGACGCTGTGCAACCTTTGTGAGCTGACCGACACGGTCTTGATTGTCGACGAAGCCCACGGCAGCGGCATCCTCGGCGACGAGGGCAGCGGACTCATCGAAGCCCAGGGCGTGGTCGGTCGCGTCCCGGTCGTGGTTTCCACCGCCAGCAAAGCGCTGGGCGGATTGGGGGGGATCGTCACGGGGAGCCGGACGCTGATCGACGCGCTGATTAACTACGCCCGGCCGATGGTCTACAGCACGGCGGTGGCGCCGGGGCAGGCGGCGGCGCTGGGTGCCGCACTTGCGGTAGTAAGCGACGAACCCGACCGCCGTCGGCAGCTTCAACGCCACGTCCAAACCCTTCGCGGCGAGTTGCAATCTCTGGGCTGGGGCGGATTGGGCCGCGGGATTCCGACGCCCATCGTTCCGCTGCACGTCGGTTCCGCCGACCGGGCGTTGGCGTTGCAAGGTCGCCTGGAAACCGCGGGCATCCTGGCGAGTGCGATCCGCCCGCCGACGGTCCCGCCCGGGACAGCAAGGGTGCGGCTGAGCCTGCGGTCAGACCTTCATGAGGCGGACTTGGATCAGGTGATTAAGGCCATCGGGCCGCCGATGAACCCATGACGAGCTTCGGCGGCAACGGTGATTCGGTCGTTCAATGGAATGTAAGAAAATGACGCAATGCGCGGCGCTGCGTCACAACTTGGGGCTGAGCACCGCCTTGCCGACGGTGTCGAGAAATGCGGGATAAGCTCGCCGCGATCCGGCGAACCAGTACGCCACGGTGTATCCATCCTGAATCGTGGTGAGGATGGTGGCCCGGTCGTTGCGGCCGCTCATCGTGGCGTGGAGGACTTGGCATTCCAGTTGATTGATCCGGAAAGTTTCGGTTTTGTCGCGGACAATGAGGCTGTCGCGGATGCCCTCGGCGTCGGCGGCGTTCATCAGGATGTCGATCATGCCCTGCCGAAAGATGGTGTAGCGGGGGTCGGTCATGCTTTCGGTCGGCGGGCCGGCGGCAACCCCGATGAGGGCCGAGTCGCTGCGGACCAGCACGCGCTTGACGATCTCGCAAGCGGTGACGATCGGCTGATTGACGCTGGGCGAATAATCCTGCCAAACCACCGGCCACTCGCTGATGCGCATCTCGACCGGGGCTTGGGTGGGTGGTCCGGCCGCGTCGGGGGTCATCGCGACTCCCACGGGCGGCGGGTCCGCGGTAGCCTGGGGATCGACCATGGAAACCTGGTTATCCAGTTGCTCGATCGGAACGACCGGGTCGCCCCCATTTTCCATCTGTTGCTGCGCCAAATCATGGAGGCCTGCCATACCCGCGGCGAGATCGAACCCGGCGGTTTGAGTATTCGTGGTCGGGTCCGTGCTGCCGCCGTCCGTAGCTCCCGTCAAGGCGGTGGTGTCGGCCGACCCGTCCCCGGCCTCGTCGATGCCCGCCCCCCCGGCACCCCCGCCCTCGCCTCCGTCGGCCAGGGCAGAGTCGTCGATCGGCGGTGTGACCGCAGCGGTTTGGGTCGAGGGGGCGGCGGCCTTGTTCTCGGTAGCACCCGCATTCCCGGGACCGCCGCCCTGCAGCACCGCACCGTAGACCACCGCCGCAATCAAGCCCAATATCGACACCCCGATCAAGGCCTTCACCGGGGTCGACATGCCGCTTTGCACACGGCCGAGCACGGGACGGCTGCCCGCATTGCCGTCGGCCGACCGCGACATCGCCTGCAACGCCAGGGTCTTGCCGGAATAGATCTCGGCTTTGCGGCGCTTGTATTCGTCACTTGAGATCGCGCCGCTGTGCTTGAGTTCGTTGAGCTCCTTGAGCTCGCGCATCTGCGTTTGGCTGTCGCTGCTGCTGCCGCCCAGACCCGCCGAGCTGGTGCGCGAGTGGTTGAGGGCGTAACCCGTCGCGGTGCCGCTGGAACTTCCCATCGCGCTGCCGCCCGACTGGCTGCCAAACTGGACCGCCGATCCGCCGAGCGTCGAGCCGTAGCCCCCGGTGTCCATCAGCGGGTCGCCCGGTTCCAGTTCGAGGTGGGTCATGTCGATCAGGTCGCCCTTGCTGCGCGACAGGTCGAAACGGTCAAACCGCAGCACGGTCTTGCACTTGGGGCAAGGGGTGTTGCCACCCATTCGACCCTCGGGCAGCTTGATGGTCTTTTGACACGCGCCGCAGCCGATGAGGATCTGCCGCAGCCGCCTGACCCCCGATGCCCCCGTGTCATCGAGGCTGGAAAGATCAACCGTGGTCTGCGCGACGCGATGACCGACCGACGCCCCCCCGCTGGCGGCCGGCACACGCTGGGGGGCCTGACAACCCGGGCACTTCACCCGCTTGCCCGCGTACTGGTCCGGCACGCCGATGGTTTTGCCGCAGCCGGTGCAATTGAAATTCGGCATGTCGCAAACCCCAGATAAAGCGCCAGGAAAGGATCGCCGCACGACCGACGCATCCCACTAAGTGTAATTAAGTCATCACCGCAGCGTCAACCTTTTGGATTATGGTTTGTCTCCAACCAAACCCGCAGCAACACATCATTGCCGGATCATCTCCGAGTTGGGTCGAGCTTGGTCAGCGGTGATTAAAGCACGAAAGCCACGGCAGTTCACGGCTGATATCCCGGATGAAATAGATTTCAACCAAAACCGGGGGCCGAGTTGCCGTTTCCGAACGGTAAGGGGCGGGGAGGGGGGGGGCGAATTCATTATGCTAAAGCGTATGTTCATAGAATAGTAGATCTGATCTAAGATGCGGACCTCGATTGATGTCATCCCGCCGGGCGTACTCCGAACCTAATTGGCGGGAATCGTGATCGTTTGCCCTCGGCAGCACTGACCCGCCACGCCCCCGAAGAATCTTTGCCCCCCCACCGCCCCCGCGCTCCCCGCACTCTCCAGCTCACCGACTTCGGCGCTTTGGCACCCCTCCAATAATCTCGGAGTTCCTGCCGAAATCAGGTCCCCCGCCCTGGCGGCAGCGGACCGCACTGCTTGTTAAACTGCTGGTGTGTGGCCACGAGTGACACGAGCCGTTCGAGGTATGTCGGCGGCGGTTGGTGACGCGGATAGCTGAGGGTCGGCTATCGCTTAAACTCGACGCGAAACAGATCATGACCTACCACCTCGATTTCGCTTCTTCGGATTTGCCCGCTTCATGAAAAATCGCCGACCCAATCTTGTCCTGATTAACTTCGATGACCTGGGCTACGGCGACGTGAGTCGACCTCAACCCCGATGCGAAGGTCCGCACGCCGCACATCGACAGCCTGGCCCGCGCGGGGTTGACGTTCACCGACGGGCACTCGAGCTCGTCGGTCTGCACGCCCAGCCGGTACAGCCTGATGACTGGGCGCTACAACTGGAGGACCCGTCTGCAGAGCGGCGTGATGTGGGGCTATTCGCCGCCGCTGATCGACCCGGGACAGGACAACCTCGCGTCGCTGCTCCAAGCGGCAGGGCTACCGAACGGGGTGCGTGGGCAAGTGGCACCTCGGGCTGGGCTGGGCTTACGCTCCAGGATTTGAGCCCGACGACAGATCGAAACGTCCACGCCGCCGATCGACTTCTCGGCCCCGCTGACCTCCGGCCCGCACACGCTGGGCTTTGACGAGTCGTTACATCATCCCCGCTTCGCTGGATATGCCCCCCTACTGCTATATCGACGACGGCCGGGTGGTCGACCCGCCCACCGAGACGATCCCCGACCTCGCCCCTTCCCTGCCATGTATCGCAGCGGCGCGATGGCCCCGGGCTTTTCGATCACCGCGACTGTCTCGACACGCTTCGACCCAGCGGGCGGAGTCATTTATCGATCGACAATCGCCGCGTCCAGGCAGATCGAGCCGTTTTTCCTTTACTTCCCCGCTCCCTCGCCGCACACCCCGCACCTGCCACGCGAACCGTTTCGGGGCCAAAGCGAACTCGGGCCTTACGGCGACCTGATCGCCGAATCCGACGACGCGGTGGGCCGGCTGCTCGCCCGCCTCGACCAGCCAGGGCATGGCGGACAATACCGTCGTGATCGTCACTAGCGACAACGGAGCTCACCGCTCGGGAGGCGAATTGACTTACGAGCGGGACTACGGGCATCGCAGCAACCACGTGTATCGCGGGCAGAAATCCGATGCCTGGGACGGGGGCCACCGCGTGCCGCTGATCGTCCGCTGGCCCGCCGCCATCGCCGCCGGGCAGACCTGCGACCGGCTCAGTCTCGCAGCTTGACTTCTTCACCACCGCCGCGGAACTCTCCGCGCGCAATCTGCGATCCCGAAGGCTCGCCCGCGATAGCTTCAGCCTGCTGCCGCTGCTGGGCGGGCCGCGAAGCGGAGTATCGGCGGACCGAAGGCGGTGCACCATTCCGTGACGGGGCAATTCGCGATCCGTGACGAACGGTGGAAGCTGATTCACTGCCCCGGATCCGGCGGCTGGACTTCGCCGACCGACGAACAGGCCCGCGGGGAGCTGCCGCCGCAGCAGCTATACGACATGGAAGACGATGCCCAAGAGCAACACAAACTCATCGCACACCATCCGGAGGTGGTCGCCCGGCTGACCGAAAAACTTGCGGAGCTGCGGCGAGCCTGATCGGCGCCGTGACGTGTGAGGGGATGCATTTGGTCGCCGAAATTCGGAGCGATCAGGATTCGAGATAGTCCTGGTGCGGCTCGATCGTCTCGGCTTCGATCAGCTTGCGCATCATTCGTTCCCGCTGCTCTTGCAGCTGTCGCGGTAGGCCGTGGCTCCGCGGCGAGGTTGCTTGATTTCATCGGGGTCGGCTTGCAGATCGTAGAGTTCTTCGACCCCTTCCAGGCGGTAGACGTATTTCCACCGTGGCCCCCGGATCATCTTGGCTCGGATGTTGATCGACGGATCGTCGTAAAGCGCCTTTTGCTTCATCTGGTAGGCCCGGCAGGGCCGCGGGCTGTGCCAGTGACGGACCTTGTCGAGCATCGCACGTTCCTGGCCTCCCTGGCACAGCACCACGTCGTGGAGCGAATCGACTTCGCCCTGCAGCAGCGGCAGCAGGACTGCGGCCTTGGGTTTCGGGAGGGATCGGCGACGCCCGCAAGGTCGAGCAGGGTGGGCAGGATGTCGATCGATTCGACCAGGGCGTCGCGAGACCGTGGCCTGGACCGTCGACGGTGCGTGGATGATCAGCGGGACGCGGGTGAGGCAGTCGTAGAAGCAGGTGTCCCACTTTTCGACCAGTTGATGCTCGCCCGCAAAGTCGCCGTGGTCCGACCAGAACACGACGATGCGTGTTGTCGGCCAGGCCGTTGCGTTCGAGGGCCTCGAAGACTCGGCGGACCTGTTCATCGACCAGGCGGATCATGTCGAGGTAGGTGGCGGTGAGTTCGCGCCAGTCCTGGCGGGCCATCGCGTCGAGGCCGTGGGCTTCGCGTAGCCGAGTCTGAAATTGCGGCTTGTGTCGCGCCGCGGTCGAGCGGGAAGTCGGGCACCTCGTCCCGCGGCGTCACGCCGAAGAACGGCGCGGGCGTGCCGTAGGGCGGGTGCGGCGAGACCCAGTTGAGCCAGAGAAAGAACGGTGGTCTCGGGCGATCTTGCCCGTTCTTCGAGCCAGTCGATCGCCGACGGGTGCTGGTGACGTCGACGTGCGACTCCTCCGCAGCCGGGTCCTTGCCGACGTAGTAGGACCCGACGGGCATCGGCGGCGGGTCGGCGGGCTCGAGGGCAAAGCTGCCGAGCTTCGGGCAGATGGTCATCAAAAGTCAGGGGCATCGTCTCTTCATCGACCACGTGGTTTTTGCCCACCAGGGCGGTGCAGTAGCCCGCTGACCGGAGCGTCCTCACTAGATTGTTTTCGTGGGGGCGGGTGTGGCAGGTCGCCAAAGTGCGGTGGCCGTTGACATGGGGGTATTGCCCGGTGAGCAAGCGAGCATCGCGAGGGCGTGCATTTGGTGTGGACGACGTGGCACTGGTCAAAGCGAGCTGACCGCTGCGCCAGCTCGGTGATGAACGGGGTGCTGCCGGGGTGATACGCACGCGGATCGCAACCCAGACCGCGGGCCCCCATCTCGTCGGGGCAGAGTAAGACGATGTTGGGGTGCTGCTGGGGCATAGGCGTTTGAAGGATTGGAGCAGCGGTGCAAGCCTTCAATAGAAAGCTAGGGGGTTAGAAAAACGCGAAATTGCGGTCGCCGAGCACTTGTAGTATAACAGATATTCTGTTTGATCTCAATTACCTTACCGGAGTCTGTCGCGTGCGTTTCTACCTCCTTCCCTGCCGTTTCTTATCTGCACTGGTGACCGCTGGCCTCGCGCTGGCTTTACTGACGACTTCGATGACTGCCGCCGCCGAAATCACTATTGATGAATCCGCGGCGAAGCTGTGGGTCAAGTCCGACAGCGGCCCGCGTTGGGGTCAAACCTTCGAACTCGGCGACAAGCGTTTCAAGCAGGTAGACGACATTCTGACCGTTGATCTCTCGGGGTTGGAAGAAGAGGGCTTCAAGATGGCGGTCCTTACGCTGGCGCTGTCCGAGCCGCAACTAGAGGCGGGCCAAAGCTACACCGTGTCGCTGGAGGCCAAATCGTCGAATGGTGCCTCTTCGGTTCTGCTGATGCCCGAGGATTCCGGCGAGAAAGACCCCAAGGGCGAAGCCAAACCCAAATCGCAATGGTTTCGCGCGGGCGGTGACTGGCCCGAGGTCTCGGAAACCTTTACCTTCGACCCCGCGGTGGGCGAGGGACACATCAAGTTCTTTTTCACCGGCAAGCAGGCGGGCAATGTGTACGAATTCCGCAGCTTGACGGTCGAACCTCGATCCGACGGCAGCGAACCGAAGTAACTCGCCGCGCTGCTATCGCGCACCGCTGTTATTGGTTTTATTATTTGATTTTGATTCTGATCGCTACGACTGTTTAAACGGTCGGCCGGCGGTGCCCGACAGCGCCGGCCGACCGTTTTTGCCCACGTTCCCGCAGGGAGAGGCCATGCACTGGATCGACTTCACGATCGTCGGCGTATTTATGTTCACCATGCTCGGCATTGGCTTCTATCTGAGTCGTCGGGCGGGCAAGAGCACCGACGAATTTATTCTTGCCGGGCGTAACATGCCCTGGTGGCTAGCGGGCACTTCTCTCTTGGCCACCGGCTTAAATGCTTCGTCGATGCTTCAAGATTCGCGCAAGGTCCGGCAAGACGGCCTCGGGGGGCTGTGGTTCAGTTGGCGCAGCATCATTTCTGCTTCGGTGGGTTCGGTGTTTTTCTCGAGACTCTGGCGACGCGCGGGTTTCGTCACGCAGATGGAGTTTTATCACGCCCGCTACGCCGGTTGGCGGGCGGACTCGGCCCGGCTGTTCGACACAGTGCTCTACGGCATGATCTCCGCGCCGATGTGGGCGGCCATCGGGTTGGTGGGCATGAAGAAAGTCGCGGCCGTGCTGCTGGGTCTCGAGCCGACCTTCAACTGGCTGGGCTATTCGTGGAGCACCGACCTGGTCGTGGTGCTCAGCCTGGTCGTGGTGACGCTGATCTATTCCGCCGCCTCCGGCGTCCACGGCGTGGTCTGGACCGACCTGGGCGAAGCGTTCATCGCGCTCGTGGCGACCTACGCCCTGCTGATCATCATTTACGTGCAGGTTGGCGGACCGTCGGGGCTTAACTCCCTGCTCTCGGGTCACGAAGATTCGGCCAAACTCATGTCGCTGGTCCCGTGGTCCGATGACGGGTCGGGCTTCCGCACGGTGGTGATCGTCTTCGGATTTTTCATCGTCTTCAGTCTGCTTGAGCAGGGCGGCTACAACCCCCACATCCAGCGGTCGCTCTGCGTGAAGAACGAACGCGAAGTGATGCGAACCACGATTTACTCGGGGGTGATGAACTTCGCGGTCAAGTCGTGGCCGTACTACATCTGCGGCCTGGCGGGATTATTTCTCATCTCCGAAGAATACCTGCTGACCCACTTTCCCGCCGCCATCGCCGCCGACGGCACCCCCACCGCCGACTTTGAAATGGTCTTCCCCGCGCTGGTCACCAAGTACCTGCCCGTCGGGCTGGTGGGCCTGATGGTCACCGGGTTTCTCAGCGCGTTCATGTCGAGCTTCGATACCAACATCCACAACTCCACCTCGATCTTCACCAACGACTTGTACCGGTCGTATCTGGCCAAGGGCAAGACCGATTCGCATTACGTGGCGGCCTCTCGGTGGTACATGGTTTTCGCCACCGTCGTGGCTTCGGCCATCGGCATTATGGTTAATGACATCTTACTGCTGTTTATCTTCCTGCTCGGGGTCATGCAGTCGGTGGGCCTGGTCAAACTGCTGCGTTTCGTCTGGTGGCGGACCAACGGTTGGGGAGAACTGGTCGCCCAAGTGTTCTCGATCGGGATCACCTCGCTCATACTGCTGGAGAGAATTCTGCTTCAATTTGGCTGTGAAAACTTGGTGTTGTTCGACGGTTTTGTCCGGATGGCGATCCAAGCGACCGGCCTGAGCGTGACCAACGACACGTTCTATGTATTCCGCACGCTCGCACTGGTGGGCACCGCCACCACGGCTTCGGTGGTTGCGATACTGCTTACCAAACCCGAGCCGATGGACAAGCTGGTGTCGTTCTATGAACGTGTTCGGCCGTTCGGCGTGTGGGGCCCCGTGCGTGCACATACCCAGGTGAAGCCGGGCCAATCCGACCACCTCGGGTGGCTGACGGGTTTGTCGATGTCGATGATGGCGGTCATTTTTGGCTGCGTGTTCGCGTTCCTCGGTATCCTGCTCGCCCGCTGGGTGATCCTGGGCTTTTCCCTCCCGGTGGTCGCCATCGGTTTCATGGGATTTTTCTATACCCTTAAGAAGCTATACCCCGAAGAAAGCGAAGCATTGATACCCGCCCCTTTGGCGACATCGTAAACGGGTCGTGGCTTTTTGAGCTCGCGCATCGACCCGCCGAGATCGAGTCCTCTCAGCACTTGCACCGGCATCACCCCGCTTTTCTTTATTTTTCTTATTCGGCCGAATTTTCTTGCCCGACAAGATTCCCAACATCCTGTTGATTCATTCGGATCAGCACCGCTACGACTGCATCGCGGCGCACGGCCACCCTCTGCTGCAGACGCCGAACCTCGACCGGCTCTGCCGCGAAGGCACGGACTTTAGCCACGCGTTCACGCCCTCGCCGATCTGTTCTCCCGCGCGCGCCTGCCTGGTCACCGGCCGATGGCCCAGCCAGCACGGCTGCCGCAGTATCCCCGGCGCGGAGGTGTATCAACCCGCCCGGCTCACCTCGACCCCCCTGCTGCCGCGGTTGCTGGTCGAGGCTGGCTACTTACTCGCGCACATCGGCAAGTGGCACGGTGAGACCGCCGACGAACCGCCCGGCTGGGGCGTCGCCGACTACGTGCCCGAAGAACGCGGCTACGACCAGTGGCGCGCCCAGCAGGGCATCCCCCCCCGGGTGCGCCGCAACGGCTGGTACGGCGAGGTCGATCCCCACATCACCCCGCGGCAGCATCGGCTCGCCTGGGGGGCGGATCACACCCTCCGCTGCATCGATCAATTCAGCGCTCAGGAGAATCCATTTTTTATCCGCTGGGATCCGTCCGAGCCGCATCTGCCCAATCTCATTCCCGCAGAGTACGAGGACTTTTACCCTCCCGAGTTGATCGAGCCCTGGCCGAGCTTTGCGGATTTACTCGAGAACAAGCCCTGGATTCAGGGTCAGCAGCGCCGCACCTGGCAGGTCGAAGGTTGGCAATGGTCCGACTGGGCCCCGGTCGTCAGCCGATACCTGGCGGACATCACGCTGCTGGATCAACAAGTGGGCCGCTTGCTGGACCGACTTGACGAAGCCGGCCTGGCCGAGAACACCCTGGTGGTTTACACCACCGATCACGGCGATCTTTGCGGGGGTCACGGCATGATGGACAAGCACTTCATGATGTACGACGACGTCCTCCGCGTGCCCCTGATCGTCCGCTGGCCCGGCGTCGCGGGGGCCGGGCAGGTCAGCGATCAACTGGTCTGCCACGAACTCGACCTGGCCGCGACCCTGTGCGCGGCGGCGGGCGTGGAGATTCCCGCCGACTACGAAGGCCTTGATCTCGCCCCCGCACTGACAGGTCAATCACTGCCCCGCTTGACCGTCTTCAGCCAGTACCACGGCTGCCAACTCGGTCTCTACACCACCCGGATGGCACGCGACCACCGCTACAAATACGTCTGGAATCTGACTGCTCCGGATGAATTTTATGACCTCGAAAACGACCCGGGCGAGCTGATCAATCGGGCTGGCGATCCGGAATGCCGCCCCCCGCTGGACCACCTGCAAAGCGAACTCAACGCGTGGATGCAAGACATCGACGACCCTATTCGCAACGACTTCACGACCCACGCGCAGGTCTAGATTTCCGTGTCATGAGCACACCGCGACACCAAGTTAGAAGGGTACTTGTCGATGACGTTTTTCAGTAGGACAGCTTTAACGCCCACCGCAAACGATCGTTACACAACGGGATCGGTCGCATCTACACTGGGTCACCGATGCCGATGCCTGATGGCCGTCATGGCTGGCTTGCTCACGATCGCGTTTTCCACTTCGAGCAGGAGTCAGAACGTGTTTCCCGAAATTCGAGGCCTCCAGCATTATCTCGCTGATCCATGCATGCTCAAGACCGACGAGGGGTACTACCTGATCGCCACCGGCGATGCGTCGGACGGCCGAAAGCTGCCGGTGTATTTTTCCGAGGACTTACAAACTTGGGAATTTATGCGCGGGGCGGTCGAACCCGGGCCGGCGGGAAGCTGGAATCGGCGGAACTTCTGGGCCCCGGAGTTATACGAATTCGATGGCCGATACTATCTTTACTACACCGCGATGCCCGACGGCACGCCGAAGAACATCGGCAACCGCGTAGGTGTCGCGGTGGGCGACCATCCCGCCGGCCCTTATGAGGACCTCGGGGTGGTGGTGCCGCACGGCTCGCTCGACGGCAGTGTTTTTACCGACCGCGACGGGACGCGGCATCTGCTTTACACCACGGAAGTCGAAAATCAGTCGGGCTTTCCGCAGGGCAAAATCCTCATCGACCGCCTGGTGTCGCCGAGCGAAGTGGCCGGCCAGCCGACCGTGGTGATGAACCGCCACGGCTGGCAGGAAGGTCCCACCCTTTTTCTTCGAGACGACCGCTACCACTTGTTGTTCAGCACCGGCGGCTGGAAAGGCCCGGATTACTGCGTCCGCTGGGCGGTCGCCGATCAGCTCCTCGGCCCGTATATCGAAGTCAATCCCGAACGGCCCTTGGTTCAAACCGCGCCCGGTATGATCGGTCCGGGACACGGCTTTATGTGGCGCGAAACCCAAGACGACCTCCGCTACGTTTTTCACGCCTGGGACAACGACATGTCACGACGGTCACCACGGTTTGCCAAAATCAAGTGGGACGACGGCCAACCGAGCTTTATGCCCTTTGAAACAATCTCCGGCGAGTAGTCTTCCGTCAATTACTTGCTTTCTTCATTTAATAGATTCGAGATCATTATGCCCGTTCAAATTGACCCCGATCGTCTGAGAAAACAGATCCACGCTTGTTGGTTGGGCAAGGCCGTGGGCGGCACCCTCGGGATGCCTTGGGAAGGGTTCGACGGGCCCAACGACCTGACGTTCTACGAGCCGGTGCCAACCGAAATGGTGCCCAATGACGATCTGGACTTGCAGGTGCTGTGGGCCTGCGTGTTGGATCAGATGGGCGACGCAATTCGCGTGGATCGTCACGTGCTGGCCGAGGCGTGGAGAACGCAGGTCGATTTCCCTTGGGGCGAGTATGGTGTATGCAAGCGGAATTTGGCGTTAGGCCTGGTGCCGCCCCACAGCGGCAGCTTCGACAACTGGTGGCACGACGGGATGGGCGCCGCGATCCGCAGCGAGATCTGGGCGTGTGTCGCGGCCGGAGACCCCGATCTGGCGGGAGCCTACGCTTACGAAGATGCGTGTGTGGATCATTGCGGCGACGGGATCTGGGCCGAGCAGTTTCTCGCCCGACTCGAAGCCGCCGCCTTTGTCGAATCTCGCCGCGACGTGCTCCTGGATCAGGCGTTGCAAACCCTGCCCGAAGAAAGCCGGGTCCGGCAGGCGGTCCAGGCCACCCGTCGCTGGTGGGCGGAGTCCGGCGACTGGCGGAAAGTTCGCCAGCAAATTCTCGAGGAATACCACGACCCGGATTTCACGCACGTGGTCATGAACCTCGCCTTTACGGTCCTGGCCTGGTTTGCCGGGGAAGGGGATTTTGGACGCACGATCTGCATCGCCACCAACTGCGGTCAGGACACGGACTGCACCGCCGCGACGGTGGGTTCGCTGCTGGGCATCCTGAACCCCGACAGCATCCCCGACTCGTGGCTGGCACCCATCGGCACCAGCCTTGTGGTCGACCACCGCATCACCGGCATCAACCCCCCCGCCACACTGGATGGGTTTACCGATTTGGTTCTCGATCTGCGACGCCGCCTGAAGTATCGCAAGCCTGAGGCCTCCACCGCTCCGGCCGACCTCGATCCCTACCGATACCAAGCGACCGTCGGATTCTTTACGCTCCGCGGGGTACACAAATATCTGGATTTCAATTGGATGCCTTCGCCACGCGAAGCGGCCCCCGCTGAGCCCGCGCGGGCCGAGTCGCAGCTGATTCTTCACCAATGCCATCGGATCAACCCCGAAGAATTCCCGCAGGGCTTGGACTTGATGTATCTGTCCATCCCGTTCGAGTTGGAGGCCGCTCGCCGCTGCAAGATTTGTTTTAGCAGCGAAGCGGAAACTTCGGTTTGGCTGGACGATGCATTTGCGTTTGGCCGTGACGCGGGGGGACGGATGATGCCATCGCCTCACCTCGCGCCGCTCAACACCCACGGCACCTTTGACCTCGCCGCCGGTCGGCACGAATTAATCGCGGTCCTTAAAAAACCCGCCCCAGGTCTCGGGACCCGGGGCGGACAGGTGACGTTTAACCTCGACCTGGCCGACGCCGACTCGCTCCAGTGGCTGACGGACGTGCTCATTCGGCCGAAAACGTCGTAATTCGTTTTTCGCCACGATCGATATTTCGCAAGATTCACTCACCCAAGCCGACGTCGAATTGGGAAGTCTGGTTCGCCAATTGACCTTCAAGAATATGGGTTGGCAACGAAGATCGACACCTGCTATGATTCTCGGCCCGGCAGCGATTGCGTTGTTTGCGACCATTCTGCCGCGGGACTCAGCGAATCCGGTATCGAACGAGGTGGATTCGTCCTTGATGACAAAAACACGCCGTCTCGGGGCGTAGCGCAGCTTGGTAGCGCGCCATACTGGGGGTGTGGAGGTCGCAGGTTCAAATCCTGTCGCCCCGATTGAAGAACCCTCGGCCCTTGGCTGAGGGTTTTTCAATAAGAAGGATACGCTTGCGGGGGATATGCCGTCAGCATAAATCTATATTAGTGGTCAGTTTTTAATCCGCGGTAGCAGTGGGCGATGCCGAACGTCAGTTTCCGGCTAACCGTTTGTCTAAAGCCGCTGCCGGACATCGAATCCAGCATCTGCTGGCGGCTGGCGAACGTATTGACGCTCCGCGGGAGGTAGTGGTAGGCCCCGCTGCGATCGCCGGCGATCAGCGACGCGGTGCGGGGCATGATTTTGCCGCAGTACAGGTCGTGGCCCGCCCGGAACAGCGGGTTGGTGGGCACCGTGAATTCAAGCACGATCAACCGCCCACCCGGACGCAGCACCCGGTGAAACTCGCTGAGCGCCTGCGCCGGCTGGTCCACGTTGCGGATGCCAAACGCGATGCTCACCACGTCGCAGCTCGCGTCGGGCAGGTCGAGTCGGGTGGCATCCCCGTGACGGAATTCGACGCGAGGTGATCGGTTATCGCCGAGGGTTTTCGCGGTTTTCTGCCGGGCGACGTCGAGCATGGCCTGTGTGAAATCGATGCCGAGGGTTGGCGGCGCCTCGGGACTCAACTCGTGCAACGCCGTGGCAAACGCGAAAGTGAGATCACCGGTGCCGCAGGCCACATCGACCACGCGGTCGCCCGGTTGGAGCATCGCCATTTCCACGGCCGCGCGTCGCCACGCCTGGTCTCGGCCGAACGAGTGCACGCGGTTATTAAGGTCGTAGCGACCCGCAATCGCGGCGAACATCTGCTCCACCCGGCGAGCCTTCTCCGGGTCGGCGTGAGGTTGATCGAGTTCCGCCCCGGACCATGCCGGGGAAGTCTTGGCGGATGAAGATGGCGGGCGGAGACTCATTTCGACTCGATGTTTCAATTCGTTGGCACACGGTCGATCTAGTCAAAAGACTCTCGCCAACCCAACGACCTCTATTGGATGGTTTGACGAAACAGGCTTGACCGTAACGCCGCGGTGGCCCGTGATCACCCAGCGGGCGCATCCTTGACTTTAGGAGGCGGCAGCTTCCTCATGGGTTGGAGGATGTTTTGTTCAAAGGCTTGCTCGCCCATGCGGTAAAGGTCGTTCTCGCCGTAGGTGTCCTGATCGCGGCCGGGGCGCGGTGCCTTGGGATAGTTCTCGGCGATGTGCTGTTCCAGGTCGTCGATCCGGGTTTGGGGCAGGGGGTGGGTCGCGAAAAACTCCGGCCCGCCACCGTCCCCCTGGGCCTGGTCAAGAATCTGCATTACCTGGACCTGGCCCCACGGGTTATAGCCCAGCTTGGTCATGTAGCGCACGCCCAACTCGTCGGACTGCGTTTCCTGGTCCCGGCCAAATTTCAGCAGGTACACTCCGCTGCCCACCGAGGTCCCGACCCCCAGAATCCGCAGGGTGTCGTTGTCGGTGGCTTCCCCCGCGACCGCCACCCCCGTCGCGATGCCTTGCCACACCATCTGCTGGCTCATGCGGGCGTTGACGTGTTGGGCGGTGATGTGCCCCACCTCATGGCCCAGGACTCCCGCCAGCTGCGCTTCGTTGGTCATCTGCGACATCAGGCCGCGGGTGATGAAAACCTTGCCGCCGGGCAGGGCAAACGCGTTGATGACCGGCGAATCCAGTACGTTGAAATTCCACGGCAGCTCCGGCCGTTCGCTGACCGCCGCCAGCCGTTGGCCCAGGTCTTCGACATACTGCCGGATCGCCGGCGACGGAATCAAGCCGCCGTTTTCGTCGACAAACTGCGGCTCGGCATCCGCGCCGATCTGGATTTCCTGTTCCTGGCTTAGCAGGTTCAGGCTGACATCGCCCGTCGCTTCGTTGGTCACGCACCCCCCCAGCGACAGGCTCATGACGAGACACGCCAAAGCACCTCCGCAGAGCCGTCCGCGCTGCCCGGCCGGGTTGAGAATGATTTCTCTGATCCATCGCTTGGTCGTCTTTAGCATGGCAAGCTTCCTTTGGGTGAAGTTGTTGAAATCAGCGTTGGTTCCTAAAAGCACCGCTGACGTGGGCTAAGCATAGTCGACTCGTTGACATTCATTTGCCCGGCGGGAGGATATATCGTTGTTTTATGGGGTTGCCGATAACGCTTCGACGGGTCGTATAACCATTGGCCACCGGTTAGGCGGCTCGTTATTGGACAATTTTGTGATCTCGTAAGTTTCAAATCAAAAAGAACTTAGGACGTATGCCGCGTCATTATCGCCCCCCGGGCCCAGGCCGGCCGGAGGTCGTGGCGAAGCGTGTCGTGAATGCTCGATGACATTGTTGCCGCTGCCCGAGAGGATCGGGTGGCCGGGTGATGGATTCCCCGGACCGGCCCCCTGCTTCGCCTCGACGCACCGGATGCGGCGGGACGTGACGCCATATTCTCGGCCTCGGCCGCCAGTCCTTCGGAGTGCCCCCATGTCCAGTCAACGCAATGTCCTGCTCGAACGCTTCTTTACCGCCGTCATCAGCGGCGATCGTCTCACGGTCCGCGAAGTGATGGACGAAGTGTTCAGCCACGACGAGGTCCCCGCCGAGCGTATCGCCAGCAACCTCATTTGGCCCACGCTGCAGCAGCTCCAGACCGCCCGGCGGTCCGATCAGATCACCAGCCTGGCCTACAACTTCGGCACCCGGCTGATGCGGTCCACCGCGGACCAACTGCAGCTGCGGTATCACCAGCACCCCCGCCGCCACCAGACGGTCCTGGTCACCACCGGAGCCGAGGAGTCCGAAGAACTCGCCGGCCAACTTGCGACCGACCTGCTCGAAGCCGCCGGCTACACCTGCTACTACGCCGGCGGCGGCGTGGCCAACGACGAGATCGTCGAGCAGATCGCGCACCTGGACGTCGATAAACTGGTCGTCTTCGGATCGATCCCCGCAACGGTGCCTGAGACCCGCTTGCTGATCGACCGGCTCCACGAGATGGGTGCCTGCCCGAAGCTGCAGATCATCATCGGCGGCGGCGTGTTTAACCGGGCCGAGGGCTTGGCAGAAGAAATCGGGGCGGACCTCTGGGCTTCGGACCCGATCGAGCTGGTCGAGACGATGACCGAAAACAGCCAACGCCGCATGAAGCCGGGACAACGCACCGTGGGCCGCCGCCGTCAACAGAGCAATCGCAGCGCCGCCTAAATCTGGCAGCCATGACTAACCCTGAAGCCCACGGATCGATTCCGTGGGCTTTTTTTGTTAGATTGACTGGCTAGTGGGGAGTGAAAAACTTTACTTTGAAGTGGGGCGGGCATCTTGTCCGCCATCAACCCAAAGGGCTGAAACACTTGCCACTTCGGGCTACGCCCGAACGGCGGGCTGGCAGCCCGCCCCACTTCAAGGATCTCACTACCGGATAATGCGTTCCCACGTTTCAGTTTTGCCTTACATTCTCGAGTCTTTCTCTGCGTCCCTCTGCGCCCTCTGTGGTGAATTTGTCTTAGAAATCTACAGAAACGCTTGATGTTCTTTCGGTGGATGAGCTTCTCACCGAAGGCATTTCTCGCAGGGGTATTTAGCGCGATCCAATCGTCAGCGCCGCGATACTTCCACATTGCAAAAAAAAGCCGCCGGACAGTATCCGGCGGCCTTAAGGGAATCTGATTGTTATCGACCCGGCGACCTTGTCGGGTGTTCCTCCGCTCAGGAAGTGACCTTGGCGAGCGTCTTGCCCACGGCATGGAGGTCTTCGCAGGCTTCCTTGACGCGGTCGGCCATGGCCTCTTCACCCTTTTTCAAATAGGCCCGTGGGTCGTAGGATTTCTTAATGCCGACTTCACCATCGACCTTGAGCACGCCGTCGTAGTTCTGGAACATGTGTGCGGCGATGGGGCGGGTGAAGGCGTACTGACAGTCGGTATCGACGTTCATTTTGACGACGCCGTAGCCCAGGGTTTCTTCGATCTCGATGTTTTTCCGAGCCCGAGCCGCCGTGGAAGACCAACCAGAAGTAGGCGTCGGGGCCGAATTTGGCTTTGATCGCGTCCTGACCCTGCTTGAGGATTTCGGGTTTAAGCTTCACCGCGCCGGGCTTGTAGGCGCCGTGCACGTTGCCGAAGGTCGCGGCGAACATGTATTTGCCGCCTTCGACCGAGCTGAGGCGTTCGTAGACGTAGACCATGTCTTCGGGGGTGGTGTAGAGGTCGGCATCGGGGGTGTCCTCGCTGCCCGCGGCCCCGTCTTCTTCGCCGCCGACGACGCCGGCTTCGACTTCGAGGATCTGGCCGATCTTGGTCATCCGTTCGAGCAACGGGACCGCGAGGTCCATGTTTTCTTTGACCGGCAGGATCGAGGCGTCGAGCATGTGGGAGCTGTAGAGCGGCAGCTTGCCCTCCGCGACGCGGCGCTCGGACTCTTCGATCAGCGGAATGAGGAAGTCGTCGACGTTGCCGGGCTGGCAGTGGTCGGTGTGGATCGCGACGTGGATGTCGAGTTTGTCGGAAACGCGGTGGATGTGTTCGGCCAGGGAGATGGCGCCCATGACCATGTCGCCGTTGGCGAGGCCCGAGGCGAACTTTCCGCCGCCGGTGGAGACCTGGATGATGCCGTCGGACTTGAGGTCGGCAAAAGCCTTGAGGGCGGCATTGGCGGTGACCATCGAGCTGACATTGATTGCGGGGTAAGCGAAACGGTTCTCGAAAGCGTTGTCGAGCATCTTGCAGTAGGTCTGATAATCGGCCACGGGCATGGGGGCACTTCCTTATTGAGGCGGAGGAATGAGGGGGTGGGGTTGGGGAAGGGGGGGCCGAGGTGCGGCCCGTGCCCGCGACTATAGCGAACCGAGGAAATGCGTACAATTCGGCGGTCATGAATGAAAAACGATCCCCGGCCAAAGTGCGCCCCACCCCCACGAGCGTGACGGCCCCCAGGGGCTTCCGCGCGGCGGGAGGAGTCTGCGGGCTCAAGCCCAGCGGCAAGTCGGACCTGGCGTTGATTGCGTCGGAGGTGCCTTGCTCCGCCGCGGCGGTGTTTACCACCAGCCGGGTCAAGGGAGCGCCGGTACTCGTGTCCGCCCGTCACGTCCGCAACGGCCGAGCGCAGGCGGTGGTCTGCAACTCCGGAGCGTCGAACGTCGCCACGGGCGAGCAGGGATTGAAAGATGCCCGGACGATGTGTGCGGTGACCGCAGAGGCTCTGGGGCCGAAACTGTCGCTGGATTTGAAAGACGTGCTGGTGGCGTCCACGGGGATCATCGGCCACCGCTTGCCGATGAACAAAGTCACCGCCGGGATCCGGGCGCTGGCCCCGAATCTCACCCGCGGGAAAGAAGCGGACTTGGCGGCGGCCAAAGCTATCCTGACCACGGACTTGATCCACAAAACGGCGCTGCAGCGGGTGACGCTCGGCGGAAAACGGGTGACGCTCGGGGGCATCTGCAAAGGCAGCGGCATGATCGCGCCGAACATGGCCACGATGCTGGCGTTCATCACCACCGATGCGGCGGTGGAGCCCGCCGACCTGCGGAGACTCTTGAAAGAAGTAGTCAGCGAAACCTTCAACCGACTCTCGGTCGATTCCGACAAAAGCACCAGCGACAGCGTCATGGTTCTGGCCAACGGCCTGGCGGGACATCAAGTTCTGCAATCCGATACTGCGGACTTCGATCAATTCAAGAGTGCGCTGCGGCAGATTTGTCAGGACCTGAGTTATCAATTGGTGCAAGACGGCGAAGGCGTCACCCGGATCATGCGGGTCAAAATTGTGGGAGCGGGAAGCGTGCAGGATGCCGACCGCGTGGGGCGGTCGGTGGTCGACAGCCCGTTGGTGAAGTGTGCGTTGCACGGCGCGGACCCGAATTGGGGGAGGTTTGCGATGGCGGCGGGAAAGAGCGGGGCAAAGTTTTCGATGGAGTCGTTGTCGATTGCGATCGGGGGCATCAGCGTCTACCAACGGGGCCAACCGACCGCGACGGGGTTGAAACCCACCCGAACGCTGGAGCGGATGATGGCGGGCCGGGAGGTGGGGGTCATCCTCGATCTGGGACAGGCTGCGGGATTTGAGGCCGAGTGGCTGGGATGCGATTTATCGCGGGATTACGTGCGGATCAACGCGGACTACACCACTTGATGAGTTCGCCGCGATGCTAGTCACAGCCGTGGTGGTCAACCTTAGAATGGATCGCCGGACCTGCGGCGGGCCTTCCGTTGGCTATTGCGTTGGCGAGGGCAAAGAAGTAGGGTGAAGTGGTCCGCGTCGGATTCTTGCTTGAGATTTCTTACGGCCTTTCTGGTTGACGCAGACAATTCGCCATTCGGCGAGAGGAGCGGTAGCCAACATGAGTCAGATGACCATCGATTGCCCGGAATGCGCCAGCCCGCTTTTGGTCCCTTCAGAAGCAGCGGGACGCAAAGCGCGGTGCACCAAATGCAGCACGCGATTTATCGTGCCGTCGGTACAGGAGATGCTTGAGCAGACCGTGAGCCACATGGTCCTGGAAGAGTTGGACGAGCGCGTACAAAGACGACGAGATGGACATGCCCCACGCCGAGGCGTCGGGCGGTCGGAAGCGGCCGCAACATCCAGTGTCGAGCAACGGCACCGTGCTGGGCATGCCCGCGGTCGATCCGGACCGGACCGACAAACGAGAAGCGACGGCGGACCCCGGAGACAGCCACGCGGATCGATCGGTGTTGAGCCACGACGATATGTCGCCGGAGGACAAGTCGAAAACCAAACGGCCCGAATCGCCGCTCGAATCCGAATCATCGACCAAGCAATCGGTGGCCCCCGCCGCGACTCCGACCAAGCCGCCGTCGGAGGACGCGACGAGCGGCGTGACGAATGCCGGGGGGTATCCCGGTCAGCTTCGTCCCCGCTCCCCCCGGCCGTATCTCGTGGTCCGTGAAGTGATGATGAACGGCGTGAAGCTGGCGTTTGCCGCCGAGTGGTTGAAGCACGAGGTGTTTCGCACCTCCATGCCGATCCGCTGCGCGTTCTCGGGGCGTGGCCCGGATGCGGGGCTGGTGAGTCGGCCGATGGTTTTCGTCAATCGTTGCCACGACTCGACACAGCAAGCGCGCTCGCTGGAGATGCGGTACGAGCAGCGACTGGGCAAGCAGCATTCGCCCCGGGAACACGTCCGGGGCATCGGGCGGATGCCGATGCTCGCCGAGCCGTTCGATCAGCCGCTGCTGTATTACGCCCAGTCGGGTAAGGTCGGCGACGCCCTGTCCTGCACCGCCAGCGTGGATCGAGAAGTCGAAGGCGAGTCCTGCGAGATATTGATCCCCCATGGCGAAGTCGCGGTCGAATGGCTCAGCCGGGTCAACGGCCGCTGCGGCGACGAGTACGCGTTGCTCAAGTCGGCGGTGGCAACCCTGCGCAACGACGCGTGGTCCGAGCTTTCGGACAAATGCCGCCAGCGTTTGGAGATCTGGTGCAAGTTTGAGAGAGGCGAGCGGTTTAAGCTTTACCTCAACGACGCGGACCTGACCACCTCCGATGCCGGGCTGGGCGGGGTGGTCGTGACCGATCGGCGGCTGCTGTACCACAAGTTCCGCCACAGCCGCAGCCTGTCGCTGAATCAGTCCGCGGTGCTGCACCTGCGGACCGACGAAAAGTTTACCCGGCTGACGCTCGAGTCCGGCGGCCGCCTCGCCCGGGCGGGAAAAATCAACCGGTCCGACACCCCGCGGCTGGTCGAGGCGTTGTCCACCGCGCAGCGCCTCAAAGTTAAAACCAGCGAAAGCGATTCGCTCGAAGATTGACACTTTTTACCCGCAAGGTGGTTCAATATCGTCTTATTAAATTTCGGGTTCACCATTTTGCCCGCTTTTTAATCTACGAAATCAGTGCGTGCGGGTTACTATCGATGCATGAGAAAACAGCATCCTGTGACTGATGGCGCCACCCCGCGGGGGCGTCGCCGGGCAACGTCCCGGCGGTACGGCAGCGACGCGGCGAAGATGGCGTTTGGTTTTACGCTCATCGAGTTGTTGGTCGTCATCGGCATCGTGGCGCTGCTGATTGCCCTGCTGCTGCCCGTGCTGGGCGGGGCACGCACCAGCGGGCAGAGCATCACCTGCGCCAGCAACCTGCGGCAGCTGTCGGTGATGATTAACAGCTTTGCAACCGACCACCGGGAAAAGCTACCGGCCAACCGCATCTATACCGACACCGTCGCGGGGGCGGACCAGTACATCACTTGGCGGGCGTGGCTGATCCAACTGGGCTACATCGGCGACGAGGCGGCCTGGCATTGCCCCGTCGGGTCCCCCACCGCCCCGCGCAGCGAGCTGGGTCGATCGATGCTCGGGGCAGACTGCATCGACGACGTGACCTCGAATTATGCTTACAACGGCTCGTCGTTCTGGGGCACCGGCGGGATCAGCCGCGACACCGGCACGGATAAATCGCTGGTGACGATTCACCGCCCCTCGGACTTGATTATGCTCCTCGAAACCCAGGGCTGGTGGCCGGACCTGGGCGACTGGATGCTCGCCCAGCCTTACTTTGCCGGCGACGGGTGGGCGGGGTATTGGCATCCCAACAACAACGCCACCTGGGCAATGTCCGATGGGTCGGTCAAGGCCGCCAAGGCTTACGACATGGTGGCCCCCTTCTCTCAATTTCACAACACCGCCCGCCGCAAAGCCGTGACCGACCTCATGCCTGGGGAGATCGTCGGCAACACCCCAGTGGTCGTCGCCGACGTCTTCGACATTTACCGCTGATCCAACCCCCTCCGGCAATTTACTGCCCAGCTTTCTCAATCGATTCGTCCGCAGGCGTCGGCAGCAAACCCAGATCATTCAACAACTCGCGCACGTGCTGCTGGGTCTGCGGGTCTGCGGACACCACCACCGTTCCATCGTGGAACTCGACCGCGGCGTCCCACCCGCCGTTGTCCTCCCACATATCGACGCTGCCCACCGTTTGCCGGATGATCAGCAGGATTTCTTGCTCAACCTGGAGTCGCTGCTCCGAGCCGGCCGGGGTTTCCGCCAACACCGCCGACAGATCAAATTCGGCGACTGATCGCGGTCCGGCCGGCACGTCGGTCGGCACCGTTTCGATGCTCGCTGCTGCGGGAGTCGCAGATGGGCCGGGCTCTTGTTCACAACCCCCGGACACTGCGCTGCCCACACCCGCCGCCGCCACCAATCCCGCCGCCCACCTGGTTTTATGTAGCCATCGTTCCATGTCTGATTTCCTCTACCAGTGCCGTCTTAAAGGTATGTTGTACCGTATCCTGATCGCTGGTTCGATGCTCCGGGACTATCGCGGTGTCTGCTCGCCGATACGGCCCCTGCCCTTCATCATTCTTTTCGGACTCGCCGGGCTGCCCTCTGCATTTTCTGCCCCGCTCACCCAAGAGTAACGACATGACCCCGCACCCCGATGACCCTGCGTCGCCCCCACCCCCCCCTTCAACCACCCCGTCAACCACGCCCCCGTCCCGCAAGCGGCGGGCCCGGCCTTCCCGCGTCGGCCAAAAGATCGGCCACGCCCTCGACGCCACCGTCGGACAGACCTTCAACACCGTCGGCCAGGCGTTCAACTCCACCCTCCGTCTCACCGGCCTCACCACCTCGCACCGTGAACATCCCCAGCACCGACCTCCACCCAAGCCCGGCAGCGTCCCGGGCCTCGAAGGCTACCAGCACCGCGACACCCCCCCGCCCCCGGGCACCGTCGCGTTCACCGTGACCGACTACGGCCCCGAGACTCTCACCGTCACCCGGCCTCCCGACCTCTCCGCCCTCCTCGCCGAACCCCGACCCGACGACTGCCCGGTCCGCTGGATCAACGTCGATGGCCTGCACCCCTGGGTCGTCAAGCAGTTCGTCGAGGCGTTCGGCTTCCACACCCTCGCGGCCGAGGATACCCTCCACGTCCCCCAGCGTCCCAAGGCCGACGTGTACGACGACCACCTCTTCGTCGTTTGCCGAATGATGCGACTCCACGATCAACAACTCGCCGCCGAGCAGGTCTCGTTTTTTCTCAAAGCCGGCCTGCTGGTCACTTTCCAGGAGGACGCCGACCCCACCCAGATCGGCGACGTCTGGGACCCGGTCCGCGCACCGCCTCAAGATCGTCGACAGCCGCATCCGCAGATCCGGGGCCGACTATCTGCTCTACGCCCTGATCGACGCCGTCGTCGACCACTGCTTCCCCGTCCTCGAACACTACGGCGACACCCTCGAAGACCTCGAACCCCAGGTCATCGAAGACCCCAGTCCGCAGATGATCTCCCGCATCTACGCCATCAAACGCGAGCTTGCCGTCCTCCGCCGCGTCCTCTGGCCCAGCCGAGAAATGGTCAACGTCCTGGTCTCCGAAACCACCCCGCAGATTCAAACGGAAACCAAGCTCTTCCTCCGCGACGTGCAGGAACACTGCGTGCAACTGGTCGAAATCATCGAGACGTTCCGCGACTTGACCAGCAGCCTGACGGACCTGCATATGTCCGCCGTGAGCAACCGCATGAACGAGGTCATGAAGTTCCTGACTATCATGGGCACGATCTTCATCCCCATCACTTTTCTGGCCGGCATCTACGGGATGAATTTCGAGAACATCCCCGAGACCCGCTACGCCAACGCGTACTACATCTTCTGGGCCGTCTGTATCGTCATCACCGTGCTGTCTGCTCGGCTGGTTCTATAAAAAAGGCTGGATCGGCAAAGACGGGTAATCATTTAGATTGATGGTCTTTGAATAATTACCCTAATAGCCCGGGTGGGACTCGAACCCACACTGGCACGATTTTAAGTCGTGTGCCTCTGCCATTGGGCTACCGGGCCGGTGTTGAGGAGATGTTTTACCATGAAAGCCGGGGGGGTTAGCGGGTGCCGAGTTGGCGGAGTTGCGTCGGGCCATGTCTTCGCAGGCCGGGACGTAGCGTTCGCCGAAGACGCGGACGTGCATCATCATGGTGTTGAGCCAGTAGACCCGGCAGCGTCGGCTGAAGCCCGACCGGAGGGGATGGTGGCGGCGGTACATCTTGAAGAACGAATCGTCGACCGTGCGGAACATCCGGAGGTAGGCCAGTTCGTATTCGGGGTCGCAGTATGAGGCGAGGCCGTCGATGAATGCGAGGATCTGGGGTTCGTCGGGGTGGGCGTCGGAGACGAGGATGTTGTTGGCCCAGAGGTCGCCGTGGACGAGGGTAGGGGTGGACTGTTCGGGCATCCATTCTTCGAGGTGCTGCAGCAGGTCGTCGATGAACCATCGACTGGAGGAGGAGAGGAAGGAGCGGACGCTGTGGAATTCTTTTTCGATCATCGGGCCGAAGTTATCGAGCCAGCGGGTTTCGCCGGTGTCGGTGAGCGCCGAGCCGTAGGTGCTGCGGTGATGACTGTGGAGGTCGATGATGTGGCGGGCGAGTTGGCGCTGAAGGTGGGCCATGCCGCGGGGGCTGACCTTGGCGTCGGCGAGGTTGATGCCGTCGATTTTTTCCATCAGCAGGCCGGCGCCGTCGAACTCCGGCTCGTTTTCGAGGATCGCCCAGGGCTCGGGCACGGGGAGGGTGGTGTGCTGGCGGTAGGTCTGCAGGGAGACCATCTCGCGGCGAAAAGATTTCACGTTGCGAGAATTGTGGAGTTTGGCGACGACCGATGCGGGCTGGCCGTCGGTGGTCCATTCGACGACGCGGTTGATCGAGCCGCCGTAGAGCTTGCGGGAATGAGTCACGGTCAACGGCGCCTGTCCGTCGCGGGTCGGCAGGTGGCGGCGCAGGATGGCGGTGGCCTGCTCGGGAGTGATGACCGAGCCGCGGCGGTCGTTGCCGGTGGGCGTCGGTCGGGGACCCTGGTGGTGAAGGTCGGCGAGGTTCGGGTGGGCGGCCTGGGCATGTCCTCGACATCAAATCGGCTGGGCGGGTCCGGAGGGTGTGAGAACGATGAATTAGGCGGGGGTGGGCTGGGCATGACGGATCATGATGACCATGAAAAAACCCGCTTGATCGGAGCGGGTTTTGGCGATTGACGCCAGTGGAGCTGACAGGGATCGAACCTGCGACCTTCTGTATGCCATACAGACGCTCTCCCAACTGAGCTACAGCCCCGTGAGGGACGCGAAGTATACGAAAGCCCGCATCCCGGGGCAAGCCCACGCCAGCCACCTTTCGGCCGAGCCAATTCTGCCCGCTCCGTCCGCCCGGGAATGCTGCGTTCGAACTGTGAAATCGACTGAAAATAGGGCCCGGCGTTTTGCCGGGGGCGGGGGTTGGTTTATAGTACGTCTCGGCTTTCGGTTGTCCGGCAGCCCGATTCATCTACCCCCCGCGGAGCGACCCCCTTTGTCCGTTCAAGATCAACTGCGTGCCCTCTTCGTCCTGGACCAACAGATCCGAGGGTTACGCAGCCGCGTCGATGCCGCCAGCCGTCGGCTCGGGGTACAGCAGACCCGGCTCGAACAGCTTCAGCGTCAGGCCTCGGAGTTGCACGATCAGCTCCAACACGCCAAGGCCGGCGCCTCCAGTCTCGCCACCGACAGCAAGACCCTCGAAGCGCGGATCGAAAAAATCCGGGGGACCATGTCCAACGTTCGCAGCAACAAGGAATATTCCGCGTTACTGGTCGAGGTCAACACGCTCAAGGGTCAGAAGGACAAACTCGAAACCCAAGAGCTCGAGCAGATGAGCAAGGTCGAAGAAATCGAAGCCCGCCACGCCGAGATCGACCACAAGGCCAAGGAACAGGCCAAGCTCGTGGCGAACGCCGAGCGAGAAGTCGAGCGAGGGGCAGTCCGAGATTTCGGATCAACTCGAGTCCCTGGAGAAAGAGCGGGACGAGGCGTCGGAACCGATTGATCCCGCCGCCCTGACGTTGTACCGCAAATTGGCCAGCGATTTTGAGGGTGAAGCCCTCGCCGAGATTGAGGAGCAAGACCGGCGTCGGATGGAGTACACCTGTGGCGCGTGCTTCATGAGCCTGCCGATCCAGGTCGTCAACGCGACGCTGACCAGCAAAGACAAGCCGGTGGTCTGCTCCAGCTGCGACCGCATTCTGTACGCCACCAAGGAGCTGAAAGAGGCTTTGGTGCCGAAATAATTACTCGGCAGTGACGGCTGGCACGTTGCCGGGGGCCGCGTTGCTCGATCCCGAGTTTTCTACTTACTTTTATTGAGTTCAACCCACGGAGCCTCCGGGCTTCGCATCGATCTTTTTTTATGCACTGCACCATCCACATCGACGGCGGCGCCCGCGGCAACCCCGGACCCGCAGGTGTCGGCGTCGTCATTCAGGACACCGCCCAACGACACCTACCTCCACGAGGCGGGTTACTTTCTCGGCGAAGCAACCAACAACGTCGCGGAATATCAAGGTCTGCTGCGGGGCCTGAAGGTCGCCAACGAATTGGGCGCGACCCGCATCCTGGTGGTCAGCGATTCGGAGCTGATGGTTAAGCAGATCAACGGCCAGTACCGCGTGAAGGCGGAGAACCTCAAGCCGCTGTACCAACAGGCGGTGGCGTTGCTGGGCCGCTTCGGCAAGTGGCAGATGACCCACACCCGCCGAGAAAACAACAAGCTGGCGGACCAGCTCGCCAACCGGGCGATGGACGCCGCGGCGGACGTGAGCTTTTCTTCCACCGATTCCTGACGATTATCTCGCACGCGCCGCCTGTCGCTCGGCTCTGGCCAAAGCCCCCAAGCCGAACAGGCCTGCAAGTAGCATCACCCCCACCTCGACCGCCCGGTCCAGCAGCACCGCCGCGGCGACGGTTGCACTTTCTATCGGCGTGAGCATCGTCGCCAAACCGGCCACCACCCACTCGGCCAACCCCAACCCATTCGGCGTTAAACCGCTGAGCTTGACCAGCAGCGATGCCGCAGCGAGCACCGCCGCGTGTTGAAAATCGATATCGACGCCCAGCACCACGAAACACCACCATGTCCGGCCCGCCGCCGCGGCAAATCCAACGTCCGCAGCGGCACCCAAGTCCACGCCCCCCCCCGCCCCCCCCCGATTCCCCCCTTCATCTCCCCCATCATCCCCCCCGCCCCACCTGCCCCGGTTTTACTCCGGGTCCGCTTACCGAGCCAACGCCCCGCCGCCCACGGCACCCCCACCATCACGACCGTCAAATAGCCCGCGAATAACAGCCGCCCCACGCCCCCCCCACCGCTTTCATTCGCTTTGTCGGCCGCTTCGCCGAGCGTTGCGAACAACAATAATGTGCCGCCGCCGCCCACCACCAGGACCGCCAGGACCAGCACCGCCCCCAGCACTTGAAGTGAATCGCGAATCGCGATGCCGTGGCGTTTCCGTAGATATGCCGCACGACCCCACAGCCCCGCCCGCACCATCGGGATGTAATTCAGCAAACCGCTGACCGCGATGAGGTGAAACATGGTGCGGACCCCAACCCGCCGCTCGGCGGGGAAGCAGCGCGTAACGCTCCAGAATAGCAGTGCTGTGGCCAGTAAATTCACCGTGACCCCGCCCGCCAGGATCAACAAATCCAGCGCACTCGATCCGCCGCAACGCCGACACGTCCAACCCACGGACGGCGAAGACCACGGCCCCGCCCATCAGCGCCAACCCCACCGCCGCACCTAAGACGTGGCGTAAATTCCGCCCCGCGCAGGCATCGCGCTGCCGGCTTCGATCTGTGTCATCTCCCGATGCTAAGGCTGATCGGACAACCTCGCTATCACGCCTTTGCTTTCAGTTGAGAACCACACCCCGTATTCACCGGGCGGTGACGTATAATGAAATCCCGGCTATCACATGATTCCCAATCTTTCCTTTGCCTCAGGGGCTTGCTGCATGTCTGATCACGATAAGAAAAGAACCACCCCCCTTTTTGCCACTCCGGTGGGGACTGTACTGCAGGCGATCATGCTATGGATTCTGGCCTGCGTGCTGGCGGCCGTGGCCATCCTCTTATTGCAGATGATCGACATCCCCGAGGATCGCAGTACCGAGATTCTGCTGACCTATCTCGCGTTTGCCCCGTCAACGATCGCGACCGCTGCTCAGCGGGGTGTTCTTTTTGGTGGGGGCAATCCGCTGGGCGATGTTTGGCCCCCGCTCACGTCCGACCCCGCTGCGCGAGCTCGGCCGCGCCGCGACGTTGCTCGAATCGATCAACCAACGCCTGCTGCTCAGCGAGACCGCCAAGAAGATCAACTACCGCAGCGAAGACCTCAAGGTGCTCCGCCAAACCCTCGAAGACGACATCCGCCGCGACGACCACGGCGCCGCGATGGTGCTGGTCTCCGAGCTCGCTTCGACTTACGGACAACTCGAAGACGCAGAAAAATACCGTTCGCAAATCGAGTCCGCCCGGCGGCAAGAGCAGGAAAACAAAGTGGCCGAGGGGATCTCACGGCTAGAGTCTCATCTCAGCGATCACGAGTTCACTGCCGCCAATTCGGAGGCCGCCCGTCTCCAGCGGTTATATCCCGAATCCGAGGCGACCCAAGACCTGCCGCATCGCGTGACCGTCGCCAAGGAACAGTACAAACAGGAGATGAAGCGGGCGCTCTATCTCGCCAGCGAGCGGGACGAGATTGACAAGGCATTGGACATTATGAAAGTGCTCGATGGTTTGCTTACCCCCGCCGAGGCCGAACCGTTGGCCGAGGTCGCTCGGGGGGTCTTCGGCAAGCAGCGTGATAATTTGGGCGTGCAGTTCAGCGTCGCGGTGCACGACCGCGAGTGGACTCAGGCAGTGCTGGCCGGCGAGCAGATCATCAAGCAGTTTCCCAACACCCGCATGGCCGATGAAGTCCGCCAGCGGATTGATCAGCTCCGCGCAACGCCGCGGGTCAGCAAACCGCCACGCAGAGCACACCGGTGTCCCCCGTGCCCGCTTCCGCGATTGCACCGTCAACTGACGCTCCGCCCCCCCTGCGGCCCGCGGGCGGATCATCTTCCAACACCGGCATTTCTTTTACCGTCACGGAATAACATGCCGCCCTCGCCGAACGCTCGCTCCACCCATGCGGAAGTACCTTGCCAGCCGTGGAGTCTGTCGGGGTCCGACGGCGTGGCCGTGTTGGGGATGACCCACCGGCCGCCGCAGGCCTGCAACGATGGAAAAGTCCGCGGCAGTATCGTGATCTGCCACGGATTTAAAGGGTATATGGATTACGGGTTCATTCCGCGTCTGGCGGACCACTTGGCCCGGGAAGGATTTGAAACCCACCGGTTCAATTTCAGCCACAGCGGGGTCACGCGGCAGTTTGAAGTATTCGCTTATCCCGAACGTTTTGAGCGGGACACCTGGCGCCGCCAGGTCTTCGACCTGACCAAGGTCATCAGCACCCACGGCCAACCTCAACGTCGACCCGTCGGAGTGTTTGGTCATAGCCGGGGGGGCGTCACCGCCCTGCTCGCCGCCAGCCGGATGCGGGACGGTGTCACGGCCGTGGTGACCGCGGCTTCACCCGCCGACGCATGCACCTTGGACAGCGACCAGCGCGACCAATTGCGGCGGCAGGGGCGGCTGGCGTCGCCCTCCGGGCGCACCGGGCAGATGATTTACGTGGGCCGCAGTTGGCTGGATGAGATCGAAGACGACCCGGAAGCCCACGACCCGCTTCGGGCGGCGGCGAAATGCCGGGGAGCGCTGCTGCATTTACACGGCGAAGCCGACGCCACCGTTCCCCCAACGGATCTCGAACGCTTCCGCAAAGCCAATCCACGGGCCAAAACACAATCTATCCCGGACGCCAACCACGTCTTTAACGCTCCGAATTCGATGCCGCCCGAGGACCCGCTAAGCGATCCCACCCGGATTTTGTTTTCCCGCACGGCCGAATTTTTCCGGCATTCGCTGAACTAAATCAGGGCGAAACGACGTAGGCCCGTTCGCTGCCGCACAGACCGCTGATGCTGTCCAAGAGTCGTGCGGTTTCCGCTGATTCTTCGGGATACCAGACTTGGCCGTCGATGTCGGCGTAAAGCAGTCCGCTCTCGAACTGAAATGAGGGGTCCTCGTCGGGGTCAAGCGTTTCGCCGGCAAACATTTTTTGTTGCCGGGCTTGCCGGCCGGCGTAAAACGCTGCAGAGCGATGATCTTACCGCCCGCGGCCTCGACCTCGGCTTGCGACATGCCCGCGGAGATGTCCGCGTCTTTTTCACAAGCGAAAACCAGAGCCCTTACCCCTGCACCCGAATCCCCATCAAAATAAGTGAACGTGCCGTTACCAAGATCATATGGCGCGGGAGTGGTGGCGGGCCGGGCGTAAAGGGTTTTGGAATTCAGGTCGTAGTAAAAAACCTGAAAATCACGACCGCTGGAGCCCCCGCCGTTGGCCCACACCATGATGCCCAAAGCGATGACCAGCACCACGACCGCGATAATGGTCGCGGCGGCTGAATTGTTGTTGATTTTTTCGCGGAGACTCATCGGTAGAAATCTTTCTCGCCAAACGGCGGATCGTGAGGTAAACAAATGATGCCGCTAGCTTAACGCCTCGGCTTGTCGCACTCAATACCGCACGGGATACATGCCCACGCAAGCGGTAGCCGAAGAGGTGGACGCCCGGTTTGATCGCCCGCGGTAAAGCACAACCACGATTTCGCTATTGCAGTCGCATGCGGTAATCGAGCCGGACTTCGCCGAGGTCGCCCAGCCAGGATCGGACACGGTCGGGAGACAGTTCGTTGAGATCGACGCCCCGACGGGCGGAGAGCAGGCCCAGCAGCCCGCCGCCGCCGGGCGAGATGACGGTGACCGGCGGATCGGCATCATCGGGCAGGTTTGCCATGGCGATGGCTTTGTCGATCGCGTCGTCGAGGTAGCCGACTGTCGTTGATGAGTTTCGCGTCCAGGGCTTGCTCGGCGGTAAATATATCGCCGGTCGCCAGGGCCTTGACTTCCTCGGTGGTCAGCGTCGGCCGGCCCTCATCGACCACCTCCACGAAGCGCGTCCCAGGCACTGTTGAGCAGGTTCTTGAGCACCGCCTGGTTGGCCTGGCCCTCTTCGGTGAGGTTGCCCTGCTGTCTTTCCAGTTTTCGAAGAGGTTGTTGGCGACGGCCTTGTCCTTCGAGCCGTCGGCGACGACGACGTTCATCTCGACGCCGAGCTTGTCGATCATGCCTGCGACCGAAGGGATCTGCGCCATCACGCCGATGCTGCCGGTGATGCCGGTTTGCTCGCAGAAGATGTAGTCGGTGGGCGCGGCGATGTAATAACCGCCGCTGGCGGCGACGCCGCCGAAGCTGGCGACGATGGCGACGTCGGGGTGCTTCTGCTTGAAGCTGTTGATTGAGTGCCAGATCTGGTCGGAGGCGGTGACCCCGCCGCCGCCGGAGTTGACCCGCAGCACGATCGCGGCCGGGAGGTCCTTTTCTAAGGCACGAAACGCCCGACGGACGAACTTGGCCATGTCGTCGTCGATCCCGCCCTCGACCGGCACGATGACGACGCGCTGCTCGCCGGTGCCCTCGCGGTAGGTCGCTTCGGAGGCGCCCGGCGGTGAGCGGAGTACACGATCAGCGCCGAGGTAGATGTTGGCCAGGATCGACACGATGAAGATCGTGGCGAGCAGGGAGGTGAGGACTTTGGAGACGACGCCCTTTTGCTTTGGCCGGTGCCGGGTAGGCCGGGGGCAGGTAGCCCGGCGGCGGGGGCGGAGGGGGAGCCGAGCGGCAGCGGGGCGGTGTCAACCGGCGGGCGGCCCAGTATTTGGGGCGGAGCGGTCGTTCGTCGATGTGTCCATGGGAGCGGGTTCTACGGAGATGGGGGTCACGCGGGTATCGAGCACATGGCGGCGCGAGCCGGTGCATGATATCGGCGAACGACCCGGCGGGACGGCGAGGGACGGAGTCACAGTACGGCCGCCGTGGCGCGCCGCAGGGGACTATCATCGGCCCGATGAGCCAGCACCTGCATCTTGATCCGTTCAGCGGCGTGGCGGGCGACATGTTCCTCGGGGCGTTGGTCGACCTGGGCGTGGACATGGACGCGGTGCGGGCGGCGTTGGCGGACCTGCCGATCGATCGGCCCTACCGCATCACCGCCGACCGGGTATCACGGCACGGCATCGGGGCGGTGGACCTAAAAGTGCACGTGGGGGATTCCGCCGACCCCAGCCACTCGCATCAACCCCATGACCAGGGACACCGCCACGGTCATGGCCATGCCAATGCCCACGGCGATGGTCACGGCCACACACCACCACCACACCGGTTACCGCGAGATCATGGCGATGGTCGAGCGACTCGACACGACCGCCGCGCGGTCGGCAGCGGGCGGGGGCGGTGGTCAACGCTCTGGCCCAGGCCGAGGCGCGGGTGCACGACAAGACGCTCGACGACATCCACTTTCACGAGGTCGGGCGCGGTCGATTCGATCGTGGACATGCTCGGCGGGGTGGTGGCGTTGGAATTGTTGGAGATCGATTCGCTGTCCTGCGGGGTACTGCCGATCAGCAGCGGGTTGGTGCGTTGCGATCACGGGGTGATGCCGGTGCCGGCCCCGGCGACGGCTTATTTGCTCGAAGGGTTGCCCACCATGGGCGTCGACCGGCGGGGCGAGTTGATCACGCCGACGGGCGCGGCACTGGTGCGGGCCTTGTGCGGCAGCTTCGGTCCGCCGCCGGCGATGATCATGCGGGGCGTCGGGTACGGGGCCGGCGACCGGGACAGTCCCGACGTGCCGAACCTGCTGCGGGTTTTCATCGGTGAGCGGATGCCGCAAGGAAAGCTCACCACCACCCGGGTGGCGCTGGACCAATCGGTACTTGACTCGGTCGATGTATCACCGAGCGACCTAGCCGGACACCCGCACAATTCCCAGCAATCTCACAACCACAGACACGATCACGATCACGATCATAAGCACGATCACAGCCACGCCCCCTCGCCTCCGCACCGTCACCCGGCGACCACTGCTTCTGATTGGATCGTCGGCTCCCGTGGCAAAACCGTTGCCGTCGGAGCATTGACTTTCCATGCAATTGTTGCTGCTGGGTTTGGCGTTGGCGATATTTCTGCACGACGCCCCGCCGTTTGATCGCTTTCCGATTGGAGTATCGGGGTGGATGATGGCGGTGGGCGTGATCGTTCCGAAGGTATGGATCGGGCTGATCTACTTCTGGATGTGTCGGCGGACACTGGGGGCGATGAACGACGAGGCGGCCCGGGCGCGGCGGCGATTGCGGGGGCTTCATCGTTTGACGGCGCTGCTACCGGTGCTGTGTTTGTTGACATTTTTGGCGGACCTGTACCTCGGCGGGTTGCACCTGATCCGTGGCGGGGCGGGGAGATTGGGCAGTGGCCCGCGGGATTGGGTGTTGGTGGACGAGGTCGTCGCCATGGTGCCGACGTTGGGGCTGCTGGTCTGGACCTGGTGGAGCTACTACCCGCTGGACCGGCGGATGCGAGAGGCGTCGATCGTCCGGCGGGTCGATGCGGGGTTGCCGATTTACCCGATCTGGTCCCGCGGCCAGTACGTGCTAACCCAGGCGCAGATCAGCTCGCGCTTGTCCTGGGTCCGCTGCTGCTGATCATGGCGTTGTCCGAGACGCTGGTGAAGGGCTATCAAAACGGCTGGATCGATGCGTCGCAGCAAACCTGGCTGATGCCCGTCGGGGCGGGGCTGGTTTTTTTTGTGTCGCCGCTGTTGATTCGGCGGTTGTGGGACACGGTGCCCCTGCCGCCGGGAGCGGTGCGCGACAAGCTCACGGCCATGTGTCGTCGCCACCGGGTCAAGGTACGCGACCTGCTGCTGTGGCGGACCTTCGGCGGCATGATCAACGCCGCGGTCATGGGGTTCTTCGGTCCGGTGCGGTTTATCTTGCTGAGCGACGGGCTGCTGGATCAAGTCGACGAACACGAAGTCGAGGCGGTCATGGCCCACGAGTTGGCCCACGTGCGCGCAACGCCACCTCTGGTGGCTGCTGCTCAGCGCCGCGGCGGGCGCGGCATTTCTGTCGCTGCTCGGCGAAGCCGCCGCCCGCTTCGCGCTAAGGGTGGATCTGGTCACCGCGTGGTGGTGGGAAGGCGCTGCGATCGTCGTGGGCCTGGGGTTGTGGGCCGTACAATTCGGCTGGGTTTCGCGACGGATCGAGCGGCAGGCCGACACCTTCGCCGCCCGCCACATGCAGTCCACCATGGTCCGGGAGATGAATGCCGACGACGACCAACGCTTCGGCGACCGCGGGGTCTACTGCATGATCCTGGCCCTGCAACGCGTGGCGGACCTCAATCACATCTCCCCGACGCGGCGCAGTTGGCGGCACGGTTCCATCGCGTGGCGGCAACAGTACCTCCGCGGTCTGATCGGCCGGCCCCTCGACGCTGCGCCGGTGGACCTTCAGATGCGGCAAGTCAAACTTGCAAGTGTGTTGATGCTTTTGGCCGCGGTGGGGGTTTATTTTTTCTTGCGTCCTTAGATTTAGATTTCGTCGAGCGAGTCGGCTTCCGGCTTGCCAAGCGTTACAATCGCCGCCCCATGATGAAGCTCCCCCTGCACGAAAACTGGACCGTCCGCCCCGTCGGAGACCTGTCCCCGGTTCCCGAAGCCCTGCGCGAGCAGACGATCACCGCGACGGTGCCGGGGTGCATCCACACGGACCTGCTGGCCGCCGAGCTGATCCCCGATCCTTACCTCGATCAGAACGAAAAATTGGTGCAGTGGATCGGGCAATGTAGCTGGCAGTACCGCTGCCGGTTAGAGCTCGATGCCGCCACACTCGGCCACGACCGTTTGGACTTGGCCTGCGACGGCCTGGACACGCTCGCCACCATCGAGCTCAACGGCCAAAGCCTCGGCCAAGCCCAGGACATGCACCTGCGCCACCGCTGCGACGCCAAGGCCGCTGCCCGCGCCGGCTCCAACGAACTGGTCATCACCTTCGCCCCCCCTTTGCCGCAGGCCGAAGCCCTGCGTAATCGCCTCGGCAATCTCCCCGCCCAGGGCAGCGGGTCAAACCAGCAATTGCCCCACAACTTCATCCGCAAAATGGCCTGCAACTTCGGCTGGGACTGGGGACCCCGCCTCATCACCTCCGGCATCTGGCGCGACCTTCGCCTCGAAGCGTGGAACACCGTCCGTATCGCCGACGTACGGCCCGTGACCGACGCGATCAAGAAAGACGGCACGGTCAATCTCACCGTCCACGCCGACCTGCAGCGCCACGCCGAGGGAGATCTGACCCTCCGCGCCGAGCTTGCCGGCCACGACACCCGTCTCACTTGGAGCAGCCGGCTGCACGGCAACCAAACCCGCGACCCCATTCACTTTGCCGTCGCCCACGCCAAACTCTGGAACCCCGTCGGTTACGGCGAGGCCCACCGCTACGACCTCCGTGTCTGGATCGAAGACGCCCGGGGACAGCGTATGGACGAAATCCAGCAACGCATCGGCCTGCGCACCGTCGAGATCGACACCGCCCCCGATCCCGCGGATCGCTCGATGAATCAACTCGGCACGGCCGACGACCTGCCGGCCGGGGCCACCATGACCCTCAAGGTCAACGGCCAACCCGTCTTCTGCAAAGGCGCGAACTGGATCCCCGACGACTGCTTCCCCTCCCGCATCACCAAAAAACAACTCCGCCAGCGGATCACCCAGGCCCGCGACGCCCACATGAACATGCTCCGCGTCTGGGGCGGCGGCACCTACGAATCCCATGATTTTTACGACCTCTGCGACGAGCTGGGCATGCTCGTCTGGCAAGACTTTCTCATGGCCTGCGCAGGGTATGCCGAGGAAGAACCCCTCCTCTCGCTCATCGAAGCCGAGGCCCGGGATAACGTCGCCCGCCTCGCGGCCCACCCGTCCTTGGTGATGTGGTGCGGCAACAACGAAAACCTCTGGGCCTGGGACGAATGGAAACACGAAGACCAACTCTGGCGCGATTACATCGGCGACCGCGGCTGGGGCCCGCATTACTATTTCAAGGTCTTCCCCCCCATCGTTGAGCAGCTCGCCCCCGACACCGCCTACTGGCCCGGCAGCCCCTACTCCAGTCCCGATCAGCCGCAAGCCAATGCCGACGGCTTCGGCGACAAACACATCTGGGACGTGTGGCACGGCCCCGGGCAATACCGCAATTACCTCTCCCACGCCCCCCGCTTCGCCAGCGAATTCGGCTATCACGGCCCGCCCTCCTGGCCCAACATCGTGGACTCGATCCCCGAAGATCAGTGGTCGTGGAACTCCGACGGGATGAACCACCACAACAAAAACTCCAGCGACCGCCCCGGCCAACCCCACACCCACGCCCGCATGGGCGACGACTTCATCCAGCCCGACACACAAGGAGATCCCGAGAGTTTTAACGACTGGCTCTACCTCGCGCAGATCATGCAAGCCCGCGCCCTGGACATGGGCTGCACCTGGTTCCGCGCCTCTGGCCCTATTGCACCGGCGCCCTGTACTGGCAATTCAACGACTGCTGGCCCGTCTCCAGCTGGTCCGCCATCGACAGCCACGGCAACCCCAAACCCCTCTGGTACGCCACCCGTCGCTTCTTCGCCCCCCGCCTGCTCACCCTTAAACCCCGGGCCCTCACCCCCGCCGGCGACGCCCCCGGCCCCCTGGCGCTCTACGCCCACAATGACCACGCCGCGCCCTGGCAACAAATCCTCCGCGTGCGGCTCATGGACCTGGCCGGCCACGTCCGCGCCACCCAAACGTTCAACCTCGACCTTGCGCCCCGGCAAGCCGCCCGTTTCGACCTCGCCGAAGCATTCGAGCAAGACACCCCTCACAAATTCATCGTCGCCCAGTGCGTCGATGCGGAATCTACCCCGGCCCACAAACACGACGATGACCTCGAGCCCGCCGCCGCGGCACCCGCCTTCTGGTGGTTCAATCCCGACAAAGCGCTGGCTTACCCCGCCGCCAAATTTGATGCCGAGTTTAGCGAGGGCAACCCAACAACCACCCTCGACTCCGAGGGTATTCACCTCTATCACCTCACGATCCACGCCAAGACCTTGATCCGCGACCTCTGCCTGTTTGCAGATCGACTCGACCCCCATGCCCAAGTCTCCGATCAGGCGGTCACCCTCTTACCTGGTGAGCATTTCACCTTCACGATCCAATCGATAACGACCCTGTCACTGGACCAACTCACCCATCCCCCGGTTCTCCAATCCGTCAACCGCTTCGGCCACCAACCCGCCCCCAACCCCGCGTGATCGAGAACCCCTTTTCAACTGCTCTACCGTGTCCCCCTCCGAGACTCCGTGCCCTCCGTGATCGCTCCTTGCCTTCCTGCCTCTGTGAGCTCACTAAGCTTTACCCCATGCCCACGCTCCCTTCCCCTTCTCCGCTTCCCCCCCTGCCCTTTATCAAAATGCATGGCCTGGGCAACGACTACGTCTACGTCGACGCCTTTACCCACCCCCCCCAAATCCTCGGCGACCTCCCCATCCTTGCCTGCACCCTCTCCGACCGGCACTTCGGGGTTGGTGCCGACGGCCTCATCCTGGTTTGTCCGCCCGATGCACCCGAAGATGCCCACGCCAAAATGCGCATGTTCAACGCCGACGGTAGCGAATCCGAGATGTGCGGCAACGGTATCCGCTGCGTCTGTAAATATCTCCACGACCACCCTCCCCCCTCATTTGCCTCCGCCCCCGCAGATGTCCCTAATCCCCTGCGCATCCAGACCGGGGCCGGCACCCTCACACTTGATTACACCCTCGATGACGACAACCAAGTCAACCAGGTCACCGTCGACATGGGCACTCCGATCCTCGACCTGCCGAGCATCCCCGTGGACGCCGACCGACTCGACGACCAGCTCGCCGGCGCGATTTTCGTCAGCATGGGTAACCCCCATGCTGTCCTCTATGTGGATGACCCGCAAGTCGATCTCGCCCAGCCCGAACTCGGTGCCCGGCTCGAACACCACCCCGCGTTTCCGAACCGCATAAACATCCACTTCGTCCGTGTTCGCAGCCGATCCGAGGTCGAGGTCTACCACTGGGAACGCGGCTCCGGCCCGACCCTCGCCTGCGGCACCGGCGCCTGCGCCGTCGCCGTCGCCGGTATCCTCACCGGCCGCACCGACTCCCAGATCACCGCCCACCTCCCCGGCGGACCCCTCACCCTCGAATGGAAAAACTTCACCCTGCAAAACTCCACTCAATCCCCTTCCACTGGCGGACACGCCCTTTCCGGGCGCGGGGTCAAGTCCTCATGACCGGCCCCGCCGTCAAAGTCTTCTCCGGCACCTGGCAAGGTTGACCCACCCCCGAATAATTAGATACCAAGATTGGTGGCGTAAGGGCGTCTCAACCTTTCTTACCTCCATCCCGCTTTGGAGTCTGCCATGCCGCCCCGCCCCTTTTTCACGTCGCTTCTGCTTCACTTGCAGACGGTTCCCGCTCTTGCCCGGACCGGGGACTGGGTGATCGCCGACGGCCACCTCACCGTCGATGGCCAACGCACCTTCCTCAAGTTCGCCAAACCCCTCCGCAACTTCAGCGACCCCGCCGCGGTCGACCGCCTCATCGCCGACCTTTATCGCATCTTGACTTTTATCAAACCTCTTGCCATAGCTTCCGCCGACGTCCAGTAAAAAAGTAGGGGCTGTCCTAGGAGATTAGCATGATCTGCGGAATCTCCCGTGGCTCTGAAGCACAGCAAACTCAGCCCCCGCCAACACGGCGAACTGCTTAAAATCTTCGTGGCCGGCTCGACGGCGCGGACCGCGGCCGAGTTGGTCGGCGTCCACCGCAACACCGCGGCGTTGTTCTTTCGCAAACTGCGGCAACTCATCGCCGAGCACCAGGAACGTGAACTGCGTCAGGCGTTCGACGGCCAAGTCGAGATCGATGAGTCGTACTTCGGCGGACGCCGCAAAGGCAAACGTGGCCGAGGGGCCGCAGGTAAAGTCGCCGTTTTTGGCTTGCTCAAAAGGGGTGGAAAGGTGTACACGCAGATGATCGCTGATTGTAAACGCCACATGCTGATGCCGATCATCCGCCTGCGGGTCGCCCCCCGACAGCGTGGTGTTCTCCGACACGTTTGCGAGTTACAACACGCTGGTCTCGGAAGGCTACCACCACGTTCGGATCTACCACGACAGTACGTTCGTCGAGCCCGGCGGACGCCACATCAACGGGATCGAGAACTTCTGAAAAGTGCGAGTGGCGGTTGAACACCGGAAGTGCCGCCAACCAGCTAAAATCATTGAGAAAGCTCGATCGGAAGTAAAATCTCCTAGGACAGCCAAAAAAAGAATCTGATCCGTGACCGATTTCTGTTGGAACGGGGGGGGGGTTAGAATGATGGAAAGATGTGATTTTGAATCGCATAGCTTTTTCCCATCCCCTAGCGAAACTAGCTCATCATGCAACATAAAATTGGACTGTCATGTGCAACGGCCGCGTTGTTATGTTTCCATGGGATCGGTAGCGGGCCGCAGAAGCTTTCGGCGTCCGATCTTTGGCTGGCCGGTGGAGGTGATTCGGGCAAGTGCTGTACGGAAAACACCTGCACGGTCAGCGGGGTGAGCAACAAATATCACACGCGCAGCAACGAAAGAAATAAATTGTGCGGGCTCGATGCCAACAGCCGCCCTTGTGGCAACAGCAGTCCTAAACGTAAGAAAAGCTCGGATACCAACGGTGACAGCTCGGTGTGTAGCTGATCTGCTGATGTCTAACGACGGGATCAGGTTATATGTCTACGGTGAGAAGAGGCGGTTTTTATGCAATCAACAACATGGTGTGGGGTTTTGCTGATCCTGGCGGCGGCGGCGGCGGGGGGGGGGGCGGCCGCGGCGGACTATCCCGATCTCGTGCTTGAGCGAGCGGCGGATTTTCAGACACACCCGATGATGGTTTGTTTCCAGACGGGCTACGAGATTTCGGGCTCCTACGGCGAGGACCGTGGAGAAGGCGAGGCCGGTCAGGGTTGGGTGATCGTGAACCGCCCTGCTTCCAGGGGTGCGTTTTATCTCAGCGGAGAAGATTCGAAGGGTTTGGCGGGCATCCGCTTTGAGGATGCGGCCACGTCGTTTGCTTCGGCGCAGTATCTGGACCATGAGCAATCGCTTTCCTCGTTTCTGGACAGCGACGCCGCAGCGAGTCGCCGGCGTCTGATGCTGTTTGATCGCCCTCTTGGTGAAACCCTCGGGGTGCATCTGGATGAAGACCACGGCTACGTGGGCAGCGCGGCCGGGGGTGCGGGGTGGTGGGGCCAGGACCATGATCTGGACTTGATCATCTTGCTGCGGGTGCATCGCGATCGGTTCGAGCGAGAGCAGTTGGAGGAACAGGGCCGCGCTGCGGTCCGTTACTCCGGCTCGATCCCCGACGTGGGCCGGTTGAGTGTTGTTCTGGATGAAGAGACAGGCGTCCCGCTCTCGGCCCAAACGACACGGCAACGTGGCGAAATCTGGAAGAAGGGGCGTCTGCCGTACGAGATGGAGGCTCCCGACGGCAGCACGGTCGATCTGATCCGGGTCATCACGGACTGGTCGGTGGTTTATAGTTTTGCGGACCCCGACGCTGTCCCGCACCCGATCTCCGCGACGTACCGGTCGCTGCAGGTTCACGAGCGGGGGATCGAACTCATCAGCCGCCTGCACACCCGTGTGGTCGAAGTGGTGACGGGGGATGCGGTGCCCGAGATCAGCGCGGGCAAGATCGGTTTTACGGAAGGGGCGCGGGTCCGAAGCATGGAATACCCCGAGATCCGGATGGTCTGGTCAGGGGGCGAAGTCGTGGCCGATCAGAACGCCGGCTCGCTTACCACGATCGCCGGCATCGGAAATCTTCAACATGATGGTCCGATCAGGGAGGTGAGGTTGGGAAGTAGCCGGTCTTACCGCCACTGAGGGTGGGCGCTGCTGGTTGTCGTCGTTGCGGGAGCGTGTGTTGTATTGGTGTGGTTCAGGAGGAAAGGTACGGCAGCAGCCATGATCATTCTCTGTTCAAATCTGTGAATAACAGCAATGTCAATTTATTAACGGTGGCTATGGATATTCGGGTTGTGCCTATGCGGTGATGTGCACGGAGCTGCACCACCTCGGCCGATGACCCCGCTAATCAATATTGCGGTTTGTATGCATTTCTTGCGGCGGCTCAGTATTTGGATCGTCCGGCGGATCACGATCAACTTCTTTACGCCGGAATCATCGATAGCGACCAGGGCTCATCGGTGGCAGCTCTTCTAGATGCTGCTGAGAGACATCATCTGCACGCTTGGGCGTTTGAGGGGGGGACGGCGGACTTGCTGCGGGCGGCGAAGGGGCCCGTACTGGTGTTGTTGCGTCAAGGCGACGGTGTGGATTCATATCAGCACTGGGTCACGTGGCTGGGCGAACTGGAGAATGGGTCCGTCCGGTGGTACGACGCCGACGTGGGGGTGCGGAACGGGCCGATGGTGGCGTTGACCGCGACGTGGACCGGAATCGGGATCGCGCTGGGCGATGAACCGCATGCGGTAAACGAGGCGGCGATGGCCCGGGCAGGGTGGTGGCGGCCGTTCGTGATGGGGGGTGGGGCCTTGTTGGCGGTATGGGCGTTGGGGCAGGGCGATTTGGCGTTCCTACCGGGTCGACGTGAAGGATCGGCATTTCTGCTCATTCTGGGGGCGGGTGTCGGGGCGGGGGTGGCGGCGACCGCGGCGGCTCCGGGGGGGTTGCTGCGTGACGCCTCGGCCCGGGCGGCGGTGCGTGACGTCCAGGCGGGTTCCTTTGTGGGCATATTGAGTGAGGCGGCCTTCGATCGGCGTGTGGATCGCGAACAATTAATCATCGATGCGCGCTATCCCACGGACTTCGAGGAGGGGCATGTGCCCGGGGCCATCAATGTGCCGGTGGACTGGTCTGAGAGCCAACTGGAGCAATGGCTCTTGGGCTTGTCGGACGGGGTGCGGGATCGGGGCGAAGCGGTGGTGTATTGCCAAAGCATCGGCTGCGACTACGCTCAAATCATTGCTATCCGCTTGCGACGAGCCGGGTGGACCCGGGTGAGCGTCTATCCCGAAGGTTGGATGGGCTGGCAGGAGCGTCATGATAAACGGTGACGCTGACTTGGATGCCGGGAGGATGGGTGGGACCGCGGCGGGATCATCGCCGGCCGCTGCGTCCGGATGGCGGGGATCGGGGAGCGTGCTACTGTGGCTGGTGCAGGTCGGGTTGGGTCTGATCCTGCTAAGCAGTGGGGTCGAAAAGGTACTGCGGCCGCACCGGTTTCTTTATGATGTCTACGGCTACGGGATGGTGGGGCCAACAGTTGGCGTGGCGGTGGCGACGGTCTTGCCCTGGGTCGAACTGGTGCTGGGGTCGTGTCTGGTGTTGAGCGTCTGTCGGCGTTCGGCGGCGGCGGGAGCGGCGGCGCTTTTTATGGTGTTTGGAGCGGTGCTGACATGGCAGGTGCTGGCGGGCCGGGCGGGAAGCGCTTGCGGCTGCGGAGGATTGCTGCCCGGCGGCGATGAAGTCTCCTGGGTCACCGCGATACGTGCGGCGGTGCTGTGTGGGGCGGCGCTGGGGGTGGCGGTGTTTGTGGCGCGCCGTGCAGATCAAACGGGTCCGCGAAGCGATGGCGGTGCGGGTTTGGTGATAGGGAAGGCGGGCGTCACGGCGACGCTGGCGCTACTACTCACAGTGACGGGTTGCGGGAGCGGCGAAAGCGGGCCGGACCAGGCGGTGCTGGATGCGGCTTATCGTTACGACGATGGCGGAGGATACAGCGGCGAGAGGATCGGGACGCCCATCGACATCGTGCACGCCGGGCAGACGGTGCGGGCCAGGGAGGTGCACGGCACCAACTCGCTGGGGTTTACGTTTGCGGTGATGTGGGAGGTGGCCGGGGCGCGGGGGTTGCTGGACGAGCTATACCTGGAAGATGTGGAAGCGTTTCGTCGGGACTGGTACCGGTCGGTACCCGAGACGCAGTCGCGGGGGCTGGTCGGGGCGATGGAGACGGTGGGCATCGGACGGGAAGTGGCGTTGGCCGACGAGCTGCCGGGAGATTTTGTGCTGCTGGGCTTTAGCGAGAACCGGGGGCCAGTGCGATTTTTCTTGATTGGGTTTACCACGAAGGCAAGCTGATTGGGATGAAGTACCGCACCTCGGAGGCCGAATCGGGAGGCATTAAGGACGTGGCGAAGGCCTTTACGGGAACGGGGATTCGGCAAGGCATCCTCGACCCGCAGTACACGCTAGTGGGTCGCTTGAATCGCTGACTTCCGCTAGGCCAGGAAAACCCGATGAGCATTCGAGCCAGAACGTCCGGATTTACACTGTTGGAGCTGACGGTCGTGGTTGGCATTATCGGCTTGCTGGTCGCCTTGTTGTTCCCGGTTCTGGCGCTGGTGCGTGGATCGGCGCGGGTGACCGTGTGCATGAGCAACCTGCGTCAGGTCGGCACGGTGCAGCAGGCGTTCGCGACCGACCATAAGGAACAGCTGCCTCGTAACCGTATCGAGGTGATGGGGATCGCTCCTGCGGTAAAGTCGCACAAGACATGGCGGGCATTTCTGGTTGATGGAGACTATTTGCCCGGCGATACGGCGACATTGGGGGAACTTGTCGGCGATCCGCTGCGGGCTCAGGGGCAGGGTTCGACGGGACATCCTGAGGCGGGGCAGGTGTGGGTTTGCCCCTCGGCGGCCGACGCACCGCTGCGTGAGGCGCTGGATGGGCAGAGCGAATGTACAGGAGATGTGGCGAGTAATTATGCTTATAACGGCGAGATCGCTTGGCAGACGTATCCGCTCGATTCGAGCCGCAGGGGGGAGATTGACCTGATTGAGATCCTGCGTCCCAGCGCGACGTTAGTCATGATGGAGACGCGAGCCTGGTGGCCGGACCTTCGCTTGAAGTCGATTCAAGGACGAGGGCGACACCCGGCCGCCGATCGGGATGGGGGTGGGTACTTTTCTTATTGGCACCACGATGCGACCGGCAACTGGGCGTTTTACGATGGCAGTGTGCGGCCGATGAAACTTCGTGAGACATTTGACCCCGAATCGTTGTGGCATAACTCGTCGCCGGAAGATATTAATCCCGCCGACGTGAGGTTGTGGATGGCGGAGGTTTACCGCTGAGGACGGGTGGCTTGGTCTATGGCTCTGCACAGACCACGGCTCTAATGCCTCGTCCATGGCGTGCCCAAAGCGGCAGACCATGCGACCCGCTCTCCTCCTTTCGGTGACCAAATCCTCATGACCGGCCCCGCCGTCAAAGTCTTCTCTGGCACCTGGCCTCGCTAAACCTCCTCAGTCTCGATCCCACAATTCGAGAAGCCCCCAGGCCCCATCACTAATCCGCCCGATCAATCCGCTGCCACTTCGGCTCGTTGACCGGGAGGTCGCGGTTGGGGTCCCACGACACGTCGTTGTGCAGCAGATACTCGCCTTCTGTGTTGGTGTAGACGTGCTGATAATAAGCCGGCAGCTTCACGGTCTGACCTTCGAGGGTGTTGTATTTGATCTGCCCCAGCAGGGTATCACTGACTTTTTCCTGGGTCTGTTCTCTCAGATCTTGGCCGTAACGCCACGTCTCGTTCATGGAATCGTTGATGTATTCCGTGGTTTGACGGGTCAGCTCCGCGCGTTTCGCGCGCTCCGTCCGCAGCGACCCGGTTGCGTTGCGACCATGACTGGCTGAGCTCGGCCCAGTACCGATCCATGGCCGCCTGCCACTGCGGATCAATACGCATCGACTGCAGGATCGCCACCAGTTCCGGATCACGCAGGTAGTCTTTTCCCACGGCTTGGCCACCGGCCATGACCCCGGCAGAGCGTGTGCTGCGCATGTTGGTGATCGCCCAGTTGCCGCTGAACACTTGGCCGTTGAGCGAGGTCACAAAGTACTGCCAGCAGATATAAAAAGTTTCTTCATACCGTCGGCCGTCCTGCTGGTAGGTGAAGACTGCGTGGGTGGCCTGGGTGTCAAAGGTGGTCTCGACGCCGTTGCCCGCGTTCATCTGACGGGTCATCTCATAAAAAGGTGCCGCGGCCCGGCGCACTTCCCGAGTCAGTTCAACCGCCGGCTCGTCCACCACCAACTGCAAATCAGTCACTCCGGGATCGGGGCTTGCCTGCCAGAGGTCGAAGACAAAGCGCCCCAGCGAATCGGGCGGAGCGCAATAGAGGTTGCCGTTGGCGGTGGGTTCGAACGTCGGGGCGGGGGCCGACGGCACCCATTCAAACGAGAGGGCCGGATACACGTGGACCCGCCGACCGTCCGGCGCGGTAATCTTGAAGTTCGTCATCACCGGCATGTTGGCCAAACGCATATCCGACCGCGTCAGCCCGCCCTCCACCTTCCAGCCCTGAGGCACGAGCACCGTCATGGCCGTGGCGTGATTCAGCCCCGGATCCGTCAGCCGATGTTCCCGCATCACGATGCCCCCCCCCGGACTCCGATCCGTCGCTGCCAATTCCCCTACCCCCCCTCTCCCCCCTCCCTCTCCTTGCCCTTCCGCCCCCGGGATCCCCCGATTCGCCCCGACACGCACCCTATCCTCACCCCCCCCTTCCGCATCAGCCCCCACCGACACCCCCATCAACACCACGAGCACGCAGCCCCACCGCCGTTTCCGCCGCATCGACTTCCTCTCACTTTCATTATTCATGATGGATCAAGTGTATCACCACCCCCCCACACCCTTCCGCCTTTTTTCTTTGGGTTATCCCTCGTCCTCCACATCGGTCGCTACCTTGTCTTGTGTCGGAAGAAGCGTATCTCGCCGTAGCCTTCCACGAAGACTCCTCAGACCAAGGCATCCGAAGACCCCTCGCGTTAACTTACCGCCTCACCCCGATCTGTATAAGACCCGTAACATGTTTCATGAGCGCCGGATGCCGGGTGCCACTGACAAGTCAGCTCTGCGGCTTGTCCGTGCGAGCCGCGTCACTTTCCACGATCCCACTGACTAGCCTCCGCTGGCCACGCTCGTCCGTGCCGCCCGCCTGGCATACGTCTCCTCTAAGAAAAACACCCCACAACCCCGTCGCGGACCTACCAACATCCGGTAACCGCGCGGATACGCCGCGTAAACGAACGAATACTCGCCGTAAACAACTTGCCACGAGTCGTGAGGAAGTATGTAGGGCGGGCACACCCTACGGAGTGAGGGGGCGAGGGGGAGGTGGGCTAGAGGCCCAGTAGGCGTTCGACGAAGTTGATGTCGATTTCGCTTTTGCGGAAGTTGCCGTTTTTCATCAGGCGGATGTGCAGGGGGATGGTGGTCTTGGTGGGGGAGATGTGGAACTCGTTGAGGGCGGCCAGGAGGGTGTTGATAGCCTGATCGCGGTCGGGGCGGTGGACGATGAGTTTGGCGATCATCGAGTCGTAGTTGGGGGGGATGCGGTAGCCGGAGGTGACGTGGGTGTCGAGGCGGATGCCCAGGCCGCCGGCGGGGTGGAAGTCCTTCACTAAACCGGCGGAGGGGATGAAGCCCTTGTCGGGGTCTTCGGCGTTGATGCGGACTTCGATGGCGTGGCCGTTGACCTTGATGTCTTTTTGACGGAAGGGCAGGGGCAGGCCCGCGGCGACCTGGATCTGGGTCTTGACGATGTCGATGCCGGTGATCATCTCGGTGACGGGGTGCTCGACCTGGATGCGGGTGTTGACCTCCATGAGGTAGAAGTTCTTTTTGGCGTCCATCAGGAACTCGACGGTGCCGGCGGAGTGGTAGTGGGCGGCTTTGGCGAGTCGGGCGGCGGCTTTGCAGAGGTTCTCGGCTTCACCGCGGGTGAGGACGGGGCAGGGCGCTTCTTCGATGAGTTTTTGTTTGCGGCGCTGCATGGTGCAGTCGCGTTCGTAGAGGTGGCAGACGTTGCCCTGGGTGTCGCCGATGATTTGGACTTCGACGTGGCGGGCGTTTTCGATGAACTTTTCGAGGTAGACCGTGTCGTTGCCGAAGGCATTGTCGGCCTCAGCTTTGGCGGCTTTTATGCCGCTGCGGAGCGACATCTCGTTGTGGGCGACGCGCATGCCGCGGCCGCCGCCGCCGGCGGAGGCCTTGATCATGACGGGGTAGCCGATGTCCTTGGCGAGTTTGACGGCTTCGGCTTCAGATTCGACGGCACCCTTGGAGCCGGGGGAGGTGGGGACTTTTTGTTTGATGGCGAGTTGTTTGCAGGCGACCTTGTCGCCGAGGGTCTGCATGGCTTCGACCGACGGGCCGATGAACTCGATGTTGCAGGAGCGGCAGACCTCGGCGAAGTGGGCGTTTTCCGCGAGGAAGCCGTAGCCGGGGTGGATGGCGTCGACGTTGGCGATTTCCGCGGCGGCGATGATGCGGGGGATATTGAGGTAGGACTCGTTGGGCGGGGGCGGGCCGATGCAGATGGCGCGGTCGGCGATCCGCACGTGCTTGGACTCGGCGTCGGCGGTGGAGTAGACAGCGACGGCCTCGATGCCCAGTTCATGGGCGGCGCGGATGATGCGAACGGCGATCTCGCCACGGTTTGCGATGAGGATGCGGGAGAACATGAGGGAAGGGGCCTGGGGGTCAAGGGGCCGGGGGGCCGAGTGAGAAGGCAAGGGGAAGCTGGTCTATTTATCTCGCAACGAGTGTGTTAGCAGTGTTGCTAAATTGATCGGCGAAGTGAACCGCGAGAACTGAGAGTTTTCCACTTGGCCCCTCGGCCCCTCGTTCCCTCGGCCCCTTCTGCTCTAGGGTCGGACGCGGTAGATGGGTTGGCCGAATTCGACGGCGTCGCCGTTTTTGACCAGGACTTCGGTGATCTTGCCGGAGACCTCGGCCTTAATTTCGTTGAAGACTTTCATGGCTTCGACGATACAGACGACGGTGTCAGGTTTGACGGTGTCGCCGGCGTCGACAAAGGCGTCGGCGTCGGGGCTGGAGGCGGTGTAGAAAGTGCCGACCATGGGGGAGTCTATGGTGATCGTGCCTTCGTCGCTGCCGTTGCCGGAGGTGTGGTCGTCATCGGAGTGAGAAGCGTCGCCCGCGGCGGGAGCGGGGGCCTGGGCCGGCGTCGCGGGGGGAGCGGGAAGGTACTGGACCGCGGAACCGGCGCTGGCCTGATGGCCGCGCTTGAGTTTGATTTTTTCGCCTTCGCCTTCGAGGTCGATCTCGGTCAGGTCGTTGTCGACCATCATTTTGATGAGCTGGCGGATGGTTTTGAGGTCGTTCATAGGTCGGGGTCCGGGGATCGGGTGTCGAAGATCCGGGGTCAGGGTGGGGGGGGATCGAGGCCGTGGGGGGACAAGATAGCCGGGGCGGTGGTGGTGTGGAGTGCGGCGGGTCCGGTAGCGTAAGTCTAGATGATGGCGGATTCTAAATCCTTGGGCAAGTCGGTGAGCACGCGGTGGCCGGCCTTGGTGACCAGCACGTCGTCTTCGATACGGACACCGCCGAGACCGGGGAGGTAGATGCCGGGTTCGACGGTGACGACGTGGCCGGGCTGCAGGACGCCGTCGCCGGCGAGGGGGGAGAGCCGGGGGGCTTCGTGGATATCGAGGCCGATGCCGTGGCCCAATCCGTGGCCGAAGTGGTCGCCGTAGCCGGCGTCTTCGATGACCCGGCGGGCGGCGGCATCGACGTCGGTGAACTTCGCGCCGGGCCGGATCGCGTCGATGCCGGCGAGCTGAGCGTCGAGGCAGACTTGATAGATCTCCCGCAGCCGTGGCTTCATCTTGCCCAGGCCGATGACGCGGGTCATGTCCGAGCAGTAGCCCTGGATACCTCGCGCCCCAGTCGATGAGCACGAGGCTTTTTCGACCCAGCTTCCGGGAGCCGGGGATGGCGTGGGGCATCGCGGCGTTGGCGTCGGCGGCGACGATGGAGGAGAAGCTCACGCCGTCGGCCCCGAGGGCGCGGATGCGGTATTCGAGGAAGGCGGCGACCTGGGCTTCGGTCTGTCCGGGTTCGATAAACTCGAGCATTTCTCGGTAAGCAAGTTGTTGAATGCGGCCGGCTTCGACGATGAGTTTGACCTCGTCGGGAGTTTTGACGGCACGCTGGTTAAAGAGACCGTCGTCAAAGGGCTGGAGACGCCGCTTGCCGAATTGCTTGACGAGCTTATCGAATTGGGCGAGGGTGACGTAGTCTTGTTGAACGCCGATGCGGTGAAGTTTTTTACGCTTGGCGAGCTGATCGAGTTCCTCCGCGAGGCTTTTCTTACGCATGACCGCCGACAGATGCGGCGCTTCACGTTGAATCTGCTCATGGAAACGCGCGTCGCTGAGGATAACGGGCTGGCCGCGCCCCGCGGGGACGAGGGTCCACGAGTCGTCGCCGACGAAACCGGTGAGGTACCGGGTATCGACGGGGTTGACGATTAGCAGGGCGTCGAGGTCGGCCTTGCGGAGGCGGTGACGCAGGGGCCGAAGCCGATCGGTCAGTCGTGGCGGGGCTGGGGGTTTTGGCATTGGTGACGTTGCCGGTCTTGCGGCATGCAGTTCGGTGGAGGAGCGGGGTTGACCGCGTATCAAAAAGTATGCGTGATGCTAAGAAAAAAAGTTACTTGTCGTAGACCAGATCGGGATCGAAGACTTTTTCGCCGACGATTTCGAGAGTTTCGGGGGTGGTGATGCGGCGATAAAAGCAACTGGGATAGCCGACGTGGCAGCAGGGGCCGTTGGACTTGCATTTGAGCACCACGACGTCCTGATCGCAGTCGATGCGGGCGTCGAGGACTTCCTGGGTGTGGCCGGAGGATTCACCCTTGACCCACATTTTCTGTCGGCTGCGGGAGTAAAAGGTGGCGAGCTTGGTTTCGAGGGTTTGGGTCAAGGCCGACTGATTCATCCAACCCATCATGAGGATGTCGCCGGTGACGTGGTCCTGAACGATGGCGGGGATCAGTCCTTGGTCGTTAAACTGCGGATGGAGGGCGGTGCCGGTTTCGAGGGCGGGATTGGCCATGGTGGGACTCGTGAAGGTGAAAAGTTGGGTACCGTAAATTTGAAGCCTAATGTACGTCCAGGCAGCAAGGATGGATCGCGGGCGACATCCAGGGAAGAAAGCCGCTTTGGGGGTCAAGAGGTTACCCCGTCGGCGGGGTTGGCGTGGAGCGGCGCACCCTTCTATAGTCTCACTCAACGAAAGGGAACCTCATGACAGACAGCGGCGAAGCCCCCAAAATACAGATCGACAGCGACTGGAAAGCCCAGGCACAGGCAGAAAAAGCAAAATTTTCCGCGTCGTCCAAGGCTTCCCCCGCCGAGGGTGACGCGCCTGAACCCGGCGCGATGGGCGAGATGCCCCCGGCAAATTTTGAAACCCTGCTGAGCACGTTCATCACGCAGTGCCTCTTTGCCATGGGTGCGATCCCCGACCCGCAGACCGGTAAGCCGGCGCTGCATCTGGATCTGGCCAGGCACCACATCGATATGCTCACGGTGCTGGAGGAGAAAACCAAAAACAACCTGAGCGAAGATGAATCCAAACTACTTAACGGTGCGTTGTATGAACTGCGCAGCCGCTACGTCGAGGTGGCACAAGCCGGGCGGGGCGGCTGATTCACTTCGATGGCCTTGGTTTTTGTTGGCTGGCGGCCGGCATTGGCCGTCAAATCGGTATCGTCAGCTAAATCTTCTAAACACTCTTTTTCGTCTCGCCCGAAAGGCCGTTTGCCGTGACCACCGCGACCTCCACCCCCCCGCCGTCAGCCGCCGGTTCACCGCTGAGCCAACACCTCTCGAACTATGATTTTCTATTGCGTCGGCTGCACTCGCTGTCGGGCATCCTGCCGATCGGACTGTTCGTCATCGGGCACCTTTTTACAAACTCAACAATGGCCTTTCCGGACAAGGGCGAGACGTTTCAGCACGAAGTGGACTTTATTCATTCGATACCGGGGTTGCTGATCATTGAGGTGACGCTCTGGGCGTCGATCGCGTTTCACGCGATTGTGGGCATCTGGATCACCGCGACGGGACGGAGCAACACTTCCAAATATATGTACGGAGCCAATATCCGTTACACGCTGCAGCGGGTGACGGGCATTATCGCGATCATTTTTATCTTTCTGCATGTCGCGACGTTGCGGTGGCGGTGGCCGATTTTTGACTGGTTCACACCGTTTTACGCTCACCACACGATCGATACCGGAGTGGTGGCGCAGCTGGGCCACGACCATACGGGCGTGCCGATGTCGATGCCGCTGACCGCGTACGCCCTACAGATCAGCTGGCTGGTGGTGGCGTTGTATTTTGTGGGGGTATTGGCCTCGGTTTTCCATTGGTGCAACGGCCTGTGGACGGCGGCGATCACGTGGGGCCTCACCGTCTCCCGGGCTTCGATGAAACGGTGGGGCTATGTTTGTGCGGGGTTGTTCGTGGCGTTGATGGTGTTCTTTGTCGCGGCGATGTACGGGGCGCTGGCCTACGATATCGGGCAGGACACGACCGATGAACAGTTGCAGGCGTTTTTTGACATCGTGCCCGAACCGAAGATACAGATCGATACTTCGGGCCGTGCCCGAAACTGAAGCATCCAAAATCAGGGTTCGGCCGAACAGACCTTCGGGTCGCCTGAACATTATGACCGGCAAGGACCAAGTCTCGTTTCGTAAAGTTTTGTAATCGCGGTCCGCCGCGGAAAGTCAGAGTGCTCTATGGCAGATGATCGACGGGTGATCGTGGTGGGCGGCGGGTTGGCGGGGCTCTCGGCCGCAGTACGGATCGCAGAGTCGGGGACGAAAGTCGATCTGCTCTCCATGGTGCCCGTCAAGCGCTCTCACAGCGTTTGCGCACAGGGCGGCATCAATGCCTGCAACGACGTCGCCCGGCAGCAAGGCTATTCCGAGTGGCAGCACATGGATGAGACGCTCATCGGCGGCGACTTCCTCAACCACCAACCTCCCGTCTACGAAATGGCCCACTGGGCACCCAAGATCATCGACCTGCTGGACCGCATGGGCGTGCCGTTCAATCGCACCTCCGAGGGCATGCGCGACCTGCGCTTATTCGGCGGTCAGCCTGTTCAAACGCACCCACTTCGCCGGGGCTTCCACCGGCCAGCAACTGCTTTACGGCCTCGATGAGCAGACCCGCCGCTACGAAGCTCAGGGCCTGATCAAAAAATACGAATTCTGGGAGTTCCTTCGCCCGGTGATGGACAGCAACGGCGACTGCCGGGGCATCGTCGCCCAGGACATGCGATCGATGGAAATCCGGGCGTTCCGCGGCGATGCCGTCGTCATGGCCTCCGGCGGCAACGGGCTGATGTTCGGCAAGTCCACCATGTCAGTGATCTGCACCGGCGCGGCCGTCGCCCGCTGCTACAAGTCCGGGGCCTACCTTGGCAATCCCGAGATGATCCAGGTCCACCCCACCGCCATCCCCGGCGAGGACAAGTGCCGACTCATGTCCGAGTCTGCCCGTGGCGAGGGCGGCCGGGTGTGGGTGCCCCGAAAAGAAAAACGACGACCGCCATCCCACCCAGATCCCCGAAGATCAACGCTACTATTTCCTCGAAGAAAAGTATCCGGGCTACGGCAACCTCGTGCCCCGCGATATCGCCACCCGCGAAATCTTCTGGATCTGTCAGGAAGGCCGCGGCGTCGGCGGCGACAATCAGGTCTACCTCGACATCACCCATCTGCCGATCGCCACCAAGAATAAACTTGCCGCCATTCTCGAGATCTACGAGAAGTTCACCGGTGACGACCCCCGCGAAGTGCCCATGAAGATTTTCCCCGCGGTGCACTACACCATGGGCGGCATCTATACGCACTACACCCCCTACGACCCTGAACAAGATAAGTACACTCCCGCCAGCAGCCCCAAGCGCAAGCCAGGCGAAGGACTGCTTTACGGCGACCCGAAAAACATGATGACCGACATCAACGGTCTCTACGCCTTCGGCGAATGCAACTACGCCTACCACGGCGCGACCCGTCTCGGAGCCAACGCCCTGCTCTCCTGCATCTTCGACGGGCTCTACAACGGCTTGTGCGTGCACAATTTCGCCACCGACCCCGATCGCGACCCGGCAACCAGTGCGGACAATTCTCTCTTTCAGGATGCCGTGCGGCAGGAAGAAGATAAAGTTCGTCACCTGACCGAATCCAAAGGCAAAAACAACCCCTACGAGATCCACCAGGAACTCGGCCTGGAAATGACCGCGACCTGCACCGTCGTTAAAGAAGAAAAACGACTCTTGCAAGGCCGGGCAGAAACTCGCCGAACTGAAAGAACGGTACGCCGACCTCGAAGATCAGCGACACCGGCCATTACACCAATCAGAACGTGGCTTTCGCCCGGGCGGTGGGCGACATGATCGCTACAGCGAAGCGCTGCTCGAAGCCTCAATCGCCCGAAAGGAATCGCGTGGCAGCCACTACCGCAGCGACTATCCCGACCGCATGGATGATGAGTTCCATAAGACCGCCAAGGTCCGCTACGACGCCGCCACCGATCGCCCCGTCGTCGAATGGGAAGCCATCGACAGCCCGCTTGTCCCCCTGCGTGCCCGGACCTACGGCAAGACGGCCATTGATAAAGAAACCGAGTCCAGCGAGGCCGCCGAGGCAAAACGGGATCACCCGAGCCCGCGTTGGTCGGCGTGAGTTCCGACGCCTCTGCCGAGGAACAGGTCGCGATCCAGAATCAACGCCGGCGGCGATGGATACAGCCAGCAACCCGACCCCCGCGACGCCATGCCCGAAGGCCAATCCAAATACTCCGGCCCCGAAGGTGGCAACCCCGATGCCAAATAATTTGCTTCCTAAGATAACTACAAACCTCGCTTACCGGTATCCATTAATCCTAATGGGGGTCGCTTGTCTGAGTTTTGTACTTTTCCTCCCGGGTTGCGTGGAACAGGAACGAACGTCAACCGGCTTCTACCAGCCGCGAGCGGACGGCCCCAAGCGTACGAAGCACGAGCCCCAACCCCAGACCCGAAAAGATACTCAGTCCCCCTCCTCTCAGAGCGAATACCTCCGATGATCGCACCCAACCCCCCCGCCAATTTCCGTGTCCGCATCAAGCGTCAGGACGGTGCGGATCAGCCATCGTACTGGCAGGAATTTGAGGTCCCTCAACGGCCAGCGCAGAACATCATCAGCGTGCTGCAGTACGTCGCGGCCAACCCGACGACCGTGGACGGAGAAGCCGTCGAGCCGGTCGTCTGGGACTCGGGATGTCTCGAAGAAGTCTGCGGGGCCTGCACCATGGTGATCAACGGCCAGGTGCGGCAGTCCTGCTCCTGCCTGGTGCCTGAGCTGCTGGAACAGACCGACGGCGACACGATCACGCTCGAGCCCATGAGCAAGTTCCCCGTGGTCCGCGACCTGTGGGTCGATCGCCAGCGGATGTTCGACAACCTGCAGAAAGTCCAGGGCGTGGGTGCCCATCGACGGCACTCACGACCTGGGCCCCGGCCCCCGAGAAACTCCCGAAAAGCAGGAAGAACGCTACGCCATCAGCCGCTGCATGACCTGCGGCTGCTGCCTCGAAGCCTGCCCGCAGTTCACGCTCGACAACGACTTCATCGGTGCCCAGGCCATCGCCCAGGCTTACTACTTCAACGAGCACGACACCGGCAAGAAGCTGAAGACTCAGCGTCTCGACACCCTGGCCGAACCCGGCGGCGTAAGCGACTGCGGCAACGCGCAGAACTGCGTCAAAGTCTGCCCCAAAGAAATCCCGCTGACCGAAGCCATCGCCAAAGCCGGCCGGCAGTTGACGATCCACACCGTGAAAAAGTTTTTCATGGGTAAGTGACCCTTAGCCAAATTTATCGCAGACTATTGTCGTTTAGCGATACTCGACGTTGGACCGCAGGTGGCCTTCATCGTCTTCAGTCCATACCAAGATCATTGCAGGTCGGAGTTCGGTTGCCAAGATCTGAGGGGGCAGTGTGTCTTTCTCAGTCGCTTCGCCCTCCGCTTGCGGATCTACCACAAATGGTTGAGACTCTCCCTGCTGGTCCCGGTAGGCGTAGAGGCTGGGGTCCGACGCTTTGATGGTCTTGGTGCCGGCCTCGGTCAGGCGGGTAAGCTCAAACCGGGCGGCTTGGAGTGCCTGCGTCAGCCCGTCGAGGTCTTGAGGTAGGGGCTGGCCTTGCTGTGCCAGAAATTCCATCCCCGCCCCCAAAAACCGCAAACGCCGCAGGGCCGTGCTGTAGTCATCGACTTGGACCTCGTCCATAAACTTCCGCCAGCGACGGGCGAATGGCGCGGTCTCGCTGGTCCCGAAGCTTTCTCGAAAAGCGATGTCGTGGTCCCGGCCGCGGCTGATCAGCACCAGGCAATTGCTAAACGCTTTTTGATATCTGCCCCCGTCGCCGTGGATGAGGAAGTGGACGATGGACCAGGACTGATAATACTGCAGGTGCCCTTTGACCGACCCGGTGTTCATATTGCGTTGCCATTGCTGCGAGTCGGTGGTCAAGAGTTCTTCGAAGCCGATCGCCTGGCGGTTTTCGATCGCCGCGCGGATCGCCTGGACCCGGTCTTCATCCACGATCCCGAGGCGGACCTTGTCTTTGACCACGATGGCGGCACCGAAGTATTCCGCCAAACCTTCGTTGACCCAAAGGGGAAGCTCCCGGCCCATCTTGCTGTGGGCAAACTGGTGAAACCCCTCGTGCTGGAGCGTATCGAAGACCTGGTCCCGGCTCAGGCCCTCGACCCACGTCGCCAGGCCCGAACCCCGCACGCCCCAAAAGAAGACGCCGCCGGTGGCGCTGGCGTCGAACCCAAACTCCCCCATGGTGCTCACATAATCCGCCCGGGTACGAAGCAGGTAGAGATTTTGCTTGCCGCGGTCGTTGCCGTGCAACACCGCGAAACGTCGAGAATACTCGCGGTAGATCAGGTCCATGTGTCGACCGAACTCACGCGCTTCTTCGGCCGTAAGATTGGTGTGAATTTTGTAGGCCCGGCTCTCCAGCGTGGTCAGATCCGCCAGCCGGGCAACCGACTGCGCCGCGGCATTGCCCGGTTGCGCCGCCGCCGCAGAAAGCATTAGGATCACCAGGCACACGCTCGGACCTAATGATCGACGCAAAACGCTGCGGATTTGCCGAAGGCAAGGGCTCGATATCGTCGACAAGTTCATTTGACTCATGAAAATACTCAAAAGGGGTCGCAGGACCACCGCCGGATCGGTGGTAAAAAACCGAGTGAAACTAATTTTCGCCGCAAGAATCAGAAAATTCAAAGGGCAAAAGTTTTGGCTCACCTACCCAGCGATCCGATCTTATCATCAGCCTGCCCGTTGTCATGGCCCGGAGTGCAATTGATGGAATCGAAAGTCCGTTTTGATTCGCTCAGGCCGTTGGTACGCTATGTGGATCGGCAGCGGGCGGTTGTCGAAGCTCACTTCGATTTGCTGCCCGCGGTCGGCACGCTTCAGATTCAATCACCCGGCCGCGCGGTGGAGGTCAGCGTGGCGATCGACGGTTCCGACGGATTTCACGATGAGGGCCGCGCCCGCATCCAGTTGAATCAGCACCGCGGGCGCCTGCAATTCGATATCGCAGAGCCCGCACGTTGGTGGCCGGCGGGTATGGGCGAGCAACCGTTGTACAACCTTACCCTCCATCTTGAGGACCCCGGGCAGGGTGATTCTGTGCGACAAGTAGTTTTCGGCCTGACCTCGGTCCGGCGCGACCGCGTGCTCGGCAAAGGCTACCCCCCTTCCCTCCTGGTCAATGGTGCGATCTGCGATTTCCAATCGATCCTCACGGTGGACCGCATCCAGGAAGGGCAGCTACTGCCCGCGATGGGCGAGACGCTGCTGCTGGTGCGGGACCACTACGGCACCGAGCCGCTGTACCAGGCGGCGGATCGCGCGGGATTGCTGCTGATTCAATGCGTCCCGCTCCACCCCTCCGCCGAGGCGGACACCGCGATCCGCGAACAAGTCGGCCGCTTGACCGCGCACCCCAGCCTTGCGGGTTACTACGTTGGCCATTGGGGCGATCTGAGCGACCGAGTCGCCGCCACAATCCGTCAATGCGATCCCACCCGAGCCATTTTTCGCCGATTTCCGCTGAATGACGCAGCCTAGGCTTTGCGACCCTGCAATTTTCGATCTGCTTAGGTTGTTTTGATTTTGAAACGCATGAAATGTTGGGGCGTTTCGATCCACTCAAGATTTAAAAGCTTGCCTAAACCTTACAGGCCGCAGGATCGGACCGTTTTAACCAAACGTTTTTGTCGGAATCAGCTCAAGACCCCTACCCCGCGGGCCGATAAGCGACTAAAATGCGGCCATGGTTAAGAGAGACGAGATGTTCCGCATCAAGGCGTTGATCTTCATGATCCCGCTGGTATTGCCGATCGGTCAGCCCCCCGCCGAGGCCGCCGATGAACCACCTGCCGCTGCAGTGACCCTGTCAGATTCCGGAGTTGAGCGAACGTTAACCTTGGTCCGTGTCGATGACCGGGATCTGATCGTCACCAACGTTTTGTTGGAACAGAAGCCGTGATCGGTCGAAACCAGGGTGGTGGGGTGTGTGCTGTGGTATTGATCCTCAGTGGCATAGCATTAGGTTGCGTGGCCGAGCCTAACAGCCCTGCGGGGTCGTCCGACCAAAACCCGCAGATACATGATAAGCCTGCTCCATCTGATGCTACCGATGCTGCCAATGCACAAGAGTCTCTTCGCCTGCTCGAAGCTCAGGCGAAAGCGATGGATCTCGGTAGTCTCGGTTCGCGGGTACGGATGACTAGCCGGGTCGATTTCCTCGATGACGAAACCATCCGTTTCGGTTCGCTGCTCTATGCCGCGGGGCAAGCTGGTCGGGCCGCGAATTTTGCCGTGCGGTTTGACAAACTGATGATGGACGACGTTGTCGAGCCGATGACCCAAGACTATATTTTTGATGGCCGCTGGCTGCTCGACCTCGACGCCCGCGATCGGCAAGCGACGCGGCGAGAACTGGTGGCCGAAGGTAAGCAGGTCGATCTGGAGGTCGGAGAGGGCCCGTTTCCCCTTCCCCTGAACCTGCGGGCGGATCGCCTTCTCGAACGTTTTAATGTCGAGTTGGTGCCGCCGATGCCGTCCGATCCGCCGCCCCAGAGCGATCCCTCCTCCCCCGGGCTGCGCGTCCCCCCGCCCCCCCGCGTGCTTCACCTGCTGCTTACGCCGCGTCCGGGAGTGGAGTTTGATGGCCAGCAACTCGACCTGTGGTTCGACACCGCCTGGGCGTTGCCGCTCCGCGCGGTCACGCTGCAAGCCGACGGCGACACGACGACCCTTGATTTTTTTGACCTCAAACCCAATGCCGAGGTGCCCGCCGACAGCTTCGACACCGAGCTTCCCCAGCAAGGGGAGTGGGAACGGCAAACCGTCTACCTCGACTAGGTCGCCTCATCATTATTTAGGTGTTGCCGTGTCTGTGCCGCGGTCCAGATGCACGTCCATTTGGGGGAAGGGAATCGTGACGGCTGCGGTGTCCAGCTCACGCTTGATGGCCTGGATCAGCTTTTCGCGGTCGGTCCAGAAGTCCTCTTTGGTAAACCACGCGCGGACCACCCAATCGATCGACGACGCGCCCAGGTCCTTCAACATGACCTGATGGCCCCGCCCCTCGCCGAGCTGTAGACCCTCCACCGATTCGGCCGCCCGATTCAGGGCCGCACGGGCTTGGTCCAGGTCCGAGTCATAGGCGACACCGACGTTAACGTCCGCCCGGCGGACGGGATGGAAGGTGATATTCTCGATCGTGCCGCCGAAGACATCGGAGTTGGGCACGATGATACGCCGATTGTCAAAGGTATCAAAGATTGTGAAAAAGAGGTCGATCTCCGCAACCTTCGCGGTGATGCCCGCGGCATTGATCGCGTCGCCGACCTTAAAGGGTCGGAAGATCAGCAGCATGATCCCCGCGGCAAAATTTGAAAGCGTACCTTGAAACGCGAGTCCGATGGCAAAACCCGCCGCCGCCAGCACCGCCGCAAACGCCGCTACGTTGACGCCAACCCCGCCGAGGACGCCGAGTACCGCCCCGATCATAATCAGATAAAAAATCAGCTTACCTAAAAACCGCCCCAACGTCGGATCGACACGCTTGCTCACCGGGCCGCTGACCATTTGCGATACGAACCGCGCCACAAAGTAAGCCGCGATGAGCATCACCAGCAAGCCCACCGCCGGCAGCAGGTAGCTGACCGACAGGGAAACGATCGCTTCGACGTCGCCTTGCAGCGCCTCGCCGAGCAATCCTTTGACTTCGCGACCCACAATGGACACTTCCGCACCGGTGTTAGAGGTCTCATCGATCCCCGCGTCGATGGTGATCTCTTCGCCGGCGGGGGGTTCCATTATTTCGGTCGTTGTTTCGGAAGCGGTCACTTGCGCGAGGATCAATCGTATCGACGGAACAATCATGGTGCGGAATTCTTCTTGAATGGTTGATATCGGGAAATAATGTCGTTTATCTAGGCTCGGCCAATCGCGAGAAATTCCTCCAATCTTCTTTCAACATACCTCCCTGTCCTATGAGCACCTCCCCGATCCACCATTACTGCGGCAGGCACGAGAGCAGCCGTTCGATCTGCCGTGAGGTGTTGTAAAAATGTGGACTCACTCTCAACCGGCCCTCACGCACCACGACAATAATGCCTTGTCGTTGAAGATCGGCGGCAACCTGCTGGGCGGACTGGTCCGGCTGCCGGGGCTCGAAGATCACGATCCCGCTGCGTTCGGCTTCCGTTTTTCTCGGTGAATAAACTCGATAACCCCGGGCCGACAAGCCCTCGTCGAGTTGTCGGTTCAACGCTTCGACCCGTGACCAGACCTCGTTGATGCCCACCTCCAGCAGCAGCCGCAGGCTTGCGCCCAGCGCCAGGATCCCCGGCACGTTCCAGCTGCCCGGCTCGAACCGTCGCGCATCTTCCTGTAATTCAAAACGGTAGTCGCCGTAGTTTCCTGCATCGACCATGTTCATCCAGCCCACGACGTTGGGATGCAGCAGTGGACACAGGTCTCGCCGACAATAGAAGATCCCGGCCCCCTCTGGACCCAACATCCATTTGTGACCGTCGGCGGATAGAAAGTCGATCCCCATCGCCGCAACATCGACCGGCAACACCCCGCAACTCTGAATCGCATCGACACACAGATACCCCCCCGCACGGTGCACCATCTCGCTTACCGGCTTCAGGTCGATTCGAAAACCGCTGGCATACTGCACATGCGAAAGCGACACGACCCGCGTTCGATCATTGATTGCATCGCAGACACTCTGCACGTCGATCCGCCCGTCGGGGTATTGACCCACTTCGATGAGTTCGACGCCCCGCCGTCGCAGGTCTTCCCACGGATATCGATTGGCGGGATATTCAACATCGCTGATGATCACACGATCGCCTGCCGACAGCGGCAAGCCCTTCGCCACCAACGATAAGCCTGTCGATGTGTTGGGCACGAAAGCGATTTCCTCCGGCCCGGCGGCCCCGATCAGCGTCGCCGCGAGTTTCCGGATTTCCTTTACTTCGCGGTACCAGCCGCCGTCGAGGTAAGCCCGCTCGGCGGCATGGGTGGCGTAATCTTGCAGCCGCTTCGCGGCCGGCCCACTGATCGGAGCGACACCGGCGTGGTTGAAAAAATCGAGTTTCCGTAGGATCGGAAACGCGCCCGCAAATTCGGGGAAAGTAGGATGCTTCATCACTCCAACATAGCATCGAGTATGAAAACCTACCGTCTTGCAGGACATTCGCCACCTTCGTGCTGGTGAACCATACCGTTTTGACGTTATTGCCGGACATTGGTCCTAAGATGAGGTCATGGTTTCCATCCCTCTGCAGCCGTTGGTTAAAATCTCGTTTGCCATCGTGACGTTTTTGGCCATCTCCGTAATAGGATCGGCCTTATCTCAGGATATCGAACAGGTCCCCACGGCGGTGGAAGAAACGCCCCTGGCTGATCCGGCCCTCTCGCCGGTATTGAAACGGATGCTCGAAAGTCCGTCGCTATCGTCCAATCTCAAGCGGAGTCTCAAACTTATCCACGGCCAATGGGCCGACCTTAAGCCCCAGACCCCGAATGAATCGGCCGACTTGGCATGGGGTCGATACCAGCTCGACCAAATTGAGTTGGATGATGAGCAGATAGACCCGACGCTGCGAGCCCGGGCCGCACTGTTTCGTGGAGATTCGGAAGCGGTCAAAAATCTTTTGGCCGATGATAATACGATCCTCGCTACGCTACTCAAGGCCCAGGCATTAAGTGAGGCGGGTAACTTGGCGGATGCGGTGGAATTGCTTTCTCCGCTGCGAGATCGTTTTCTACATGAGACTCTGGAAGATCCGGTTGAATTAACGGCGGCAGCTCAGTCGATCGTCATGCTCGCGCATCTTGAAGGCAGGCCGTCGCAAGATTATCGGTTGGCACTGCGGATGCTCGGCCGGGTAACGCAGGAACTTGATCCGCTGTACTGGCCCGCCTACGTTGCCGAGGCGCAGCTGTTGCAGACCAAGGACAACCGCGAAGAAGCGGCGGCGGCGTACGAACAGGCCTTGAGTCTGCACCCGAACTGTGGCCCGGCCTGGGCTGGCCTGGGTCAGTTGGCACTCGACGGTTACAACTTTGACTTAGCGACACAAATCATTGACCGCTTGCAAGAGATCAATCCGGATCATCCTCTGGCCGACGAATTGGCGATCCGCAGTTTTATAAAACAACGCGACATCGTATCGGCTCGCGAGTTGAATCACTCTGGCCTTGAGCGTTTACCGCGGCGGCGCGAGCAACTCGCCCTGGCGGTCGCGATTGCCGGGATGAGTTATCGACAGACTGAGATCGAAGCCGTGCTCCGAGCTTTCGACGAGGTGGCCCCCGGCTCGCCGCTGGCATTATTTACCGCGGGAGAGGCGTTGGCGACCGATCGCCAATATGCGGCCGCTGAGGATCTGCTTCGGCAAGCTATCCGACGGTCGCCGAATTGGCCCGCCCCGCGACTGGGACTCGGGCTTTTATTGATGCAGGCCGGCGACCTCCCCGCCGCCCGGATCGAATTGGCCGACGCCGCTCGCCTCGATCCGTTTCACCTGCGCGTCAACAATCAGCTCCGTCTGGTTGAGAATCTGCTGGGCGTCTACGAAACGATTGAGACACCGCATTTTATTATCCGTTATTCGCCGGGGATTGACGAGGTGCTAGCCCGAGATATGCCGGGTCCGCTGGAAGCGATGCACCGCGAATTGACCGCGGTATTTCAGCATCGGCCCGCGAACAAAACCCAGATCGACATTATGCCCGATCAGGCAACCTTCGCGGTGCGCATCACCGGTATGCCCCACATCTGGACCATTGCCGCCGCCACCGGCGACGTCATCTCGCTGACACCGCCCCGATCCGGGCCGGGACAGGCCGACCCTTTCAACTGGGTCAACGTGCTGCGGCACGAATTGGTGCACACCATCACCCTTGCCCAAACACGCAACCGCGTACCCCACTGGTTTACCGAAGCCTGCGCCGTCTCGGTCGAAACCACTGGCCGAACCTACGAAACGTGCCAACTACTCGCCGGGGCGTTGGAACACGACCAGCTTTTTGCCTATGACCAGATCAACTGGGGATTTGTGCGGCCCAAGACGCCTCGCGATCGGCCGTTGGCATACGCCCAGGCCGACTGGATGCTCGAATTTCTGGCCGCCCAGTGGTCCCACCAATCGATCGTCGATCTGCTGGGCCTTTACCAGGAAGGCGTAAGCGACACCGAAGCCCTGCGGCAGGTGACCGGCTACGACGCGGATCAATTCATGGCGGCCTTTCGCGACTGGGCTACTCGACAGGTGATCGCCTGGGGCCTGGCCCCAACTGATCGAGATAAAACGCTCGAACTGGTCGTGACCACTGAGGGGAAGGGGCTGTCGATCGACGAACTGACGCGATTAGTGAATCAGGGAGGCAGGCCGGACCCCGATCTGTTGAAGACAATCGCGGCGCGGTCGTTGGAACTGGATGATCCCGACGCTTCTCGACATTGGCTGGCCCGCTATGCTGCAACCCGGCCGGTGGACTCCTGGCCGCACGAAGCTTTGGTCAAGCTCGCATTCCAAGCCAGCGATCCCGAGGCCGCCCTCGGCTCGCTGCAGATCCTCGAGCGCAGTGACTCCTACACCTCCAACTGGTCTCTGCAGTTGGCGGAACTGCATCGAAAGGCGGGCCGATTCAAAGAAGCGGGGCAAGCCATCGAACGAGCTCTGCAATGCGAACCGTACCGGGCGGCGTATCGCGAATTGGCCGCCACGATTGCTTTGCAACGCGGTGATCTGGCGGGGGCGGCGTATCAAGTGGAATCTTTGGAAATGCTCGAACCCGATCGCGTGCAGCACCCGTTGCGTCTGGCAGTGATCTATGAAAGGTTGGGCCAAGAAGTCTCAGCGAACCAAGCCGCCCGGAGGGCTAGAAAAATCGATGCGTCGGCACCGGTCGATCGGTTCTTGTCAGAGCCCATGCCAGACTGATTTTCCGATATCGAGTCTGATGGACTCGATCAGAAATCACGTTGAAAATAGCTATCTCGAACTATGAAACATTAATCGTCATCATCGCCGAACAGATCCAGCACAGCCCGTTTGGTTTTAATAGCCCCCGCTCGCCGAGACAAGATGGCTTGGATCAATTCGATGTCTTCGGGGGTGGTTACTTTAAGGTTGGTCGCTTCACCCTCAATGACCATCACGGATTTACCCAGCCGCTCGATCAGGTTGGCATCGTCGGTAACGGTCTGCATCACGGCGGGGTCTTTCCCCGAGGCAGCGTAAGCTTGCATGATCAGCTCGGCTCGAAAAATTTGCGGAGTCTGCACCGCCATCAGATCGCTCCGGGGCACGGTTTCGACCACAGCTTGCAAAGGTTTTCCTGACATCTCCGTTTCAGGTGTAGGGCCCAGGATTTCGTCCGCTCGATTTATAGATACGGCCGAATCTGCGGCCGCTCGAACTTCCACACGTTTGAGCGTGTCCCTAACCGCCAATCCAGGAATCACCGCGGGGTATTGCTGCGCGTGATCAACCAAGCGTCTGAGTAGTTCAGCAGAGGGGATGGGGCGCGCGGCGTCGTGCACCGCAACGTGGGTGGCCTCCGGGTCTACACGGTCCAAGGCCAAGCGTACCGTTTCCCATCGTTCGACCAAACCGCCCGGAATCAGATCAACCCCACGGTCACGCAAAACATCGCCCCAGCGGGCACGAAATTCATCCACACGCTCGGGGTGAACCGCGAGCAGTATTTGTCCGACTTCCGCCAGGCTGCGCAGCGCTTCCACCGCGTGCAGAAATACCGGCCGACGATCGAGCAAAAACTCGATCTTGCTCGTCGACGCCACCCCCCCCGCACGAAAACGACGGCCTACCCCCGCCGCCGGCAGGATGACAGTGATGTTCATTTAAGGGTTCCTCAACCCACCCGTTGAATTAGATGAGTCGCCTTCAGCGGACGACGATCGTCTGAGGCATGATGAGCAGAACCGGCTCATGTTGAAGTTGCATCATGCCCGACAACGATCGGCTGACACTGCGCCATGCCTGCGGCCCGAGTACCTGTTGAATAGTCTGTAAAACGCCGACTGCTTCCGATCGACCCATCGCGGCCGTGACGCCACCGACCTGAGCAGGGGCACTCACGCCGAACATCCCGTCAAGATAGTCCCCCAATGACATCGCGGCGGGCAGGTTTACCACGTCGTATTCGCCTTCGGCGAGGTCAAGCTGCTTCGCCATATCCTGTAGGGCTTCACGCAGTCCACCGATTCGGTCCGCCATCCCGTTGTCGATCGTGTCCGCGCCGACAAACAATCGGCCCTCGGCCACTTTACTGACATCCGGCAGCCGGTCGCCCCGGCCGATCTTGACCCGCTCAATGAACTGGTCATAAACGGTGGTCAAAGCTTTACGGACCGTTTTTCGCTGTTCGTCGGTGAAAGGCTCCACCGAGTTGAAGAGGTCACCGCCCGCGCCGCGGCTGCGTCGGACGACGTTGACACCGGCCCATTCGTACAGCCCGCCCATGGTGATCTTGCCTCCCACCACGCCGATGGAGCCGAGGATCGAGTGAGGCTGCACATAGATTTGGTCGGCACCGCTGACGATATAGTATCCGCCGGAGGCCGCCATCTCGCCGACGGCGGCGAAGACCGGTTTGTCCTCGCCGAGTTCGCGGACCGCTTGCCAGATAATTTCCGAAGCCAGGGCCGACCCGCCCGGCGAATCGAGCCGGATAACCACGCCCTGTATGTTGTCATCCAGCAACGCGTCTTCGAGAGCCGCTACTAAAGTCCGGCTCCCGATGCTGTCATCGCTCAGGAATCCGTCACCGATGGAGGAATCGCCGGACATGATGGGCCCGTCCGCGTGGATGACCGCGAGGGTGGGCCGATCGGTCTGAACTTCGGGACTTTGAAATAACAAGCTAAACATGGCGAACGGATTGCTGGTGTCCATCTCGGTCGCGTCGCTGCCCAGTGTGCTGTCCCACTCGAATTCTTCCCCGAAGGCCGTCTCGGTGGCGTCCAGGAGATCGCGATCGACCAGTTGATCGACCACCTTGGCAGCCAGCAGTTCCTCATCCGTCATCGCCCAAGACTCTCCAAAGAGGCGTTCGGTTTCATCGCGACTCAGTTCCCGGCCGTCGATAATCCGCTTGAGCGATTGCTCGTAGAGGCCGTCTAACAATGAGTCGAAGTTTTCGTCCCACGCCTCGCTGGGCTGGGCATTCATCATCGATTCGTCAGCTCCCTTGTACTTGCCCACCTGAAGCAGGTCAGGCTTCACCCCGATCTTTTCGAACATACCCGCAAGGTACATCTCCTCCACGGCAAGTGCGGACAACTCGACCGCGCCCTTTTTTTGCAGCAGCACCATGTCCGCAGCGCTGGCGATGATGTATCCCCGCAGGTCATACACCTCGGCAAAGGTCATGACCGTCTTGCCGGTTTCGGAAACCTGACGCAGCGCATCGGCGATCGCGGTGCACTGGGTCAGGGTCAAACTGGGCTGATCGATGAAAACCACCAGGCCGCGATAGTTCGCGTCGTCGCGGACCAGGGCAATTTGGTTTAGAAGTCCACGCAGAGAGTCGGCCGAGCCATCTTCGCTCATCCACGTAAAAGGAAGCGGCGCTTCACGTAGCGGGCCGTCTAGTTCAATCCATCCGACCGTGTTGCCCGACAGCTGTTCGGTCGCCTCCGGGGTGGTTTCACTTTCTTCTACCATCGCCGCCACGGCGGTTTCAGCGGCAACGTTTGGCACCCATAGAAGCAGGCACAAGGCGATCGCCTCCCACTTAAGTGAAGCAATACGTGAGGGGAAGGAAAACAGTTTGGTCTGCGTCATAGATCGCTCCGGTCGCGGCCGATTGATCCGGCCAAAGGGATGGTTCAATAGTTGTTACGGCCTATGATAAGCCGCCGTGACACTTCACGGGCGGCGAATCGTTAAATCCCGGAGCTCACTTCGCTAAGTTTACGCTCGACCCGCTGCAAACCGCCCAGCACATCGCGGGCGGAAATGAAATGTGGCCGATTCGGATCGCTTGGCCGAAGGATCGCACTGGTCAGCAAACGGATACGCTGGGCGACTTCCGTACCCGGGTCAAACTGGATGAACGGCATCAGGTCGGGGTTGCTCACCGGCTTGCTGATTTGCAATGACAGATAAAACATATCGACGGCCTTGTCGATCTTGCCGTGGGCGCTGACGATCACGTCCGAAGTCAGCCGACCCGCGTCACGCATCCGGCCCATGGTCCGCTGAATCTGGCTGGTGTTCATCATCTCTTCAAAAAGCGAACTGAGTAGCGGACTCTTCTCGATCTGTTCACCGACGCGGACTGAGGATCCGAAATCCAGGAAGCACACCTGTCCGTTGTGGATCACCATATTGTCCAGACGCAGATCGAGATGTATCACCCCGATGACATCATGAAGGATGCTCAGCAATTCGGCAGACTGCTGGGCAAACGCCATGTGCGTCAAGGGCTGTCCCCCCAGGCGGAGCCAAGACATATACAAGCGCTTGACCGTGCCGTCCGGGGCTCGCTCGAATCCTAACGCTTCTGGCACCCGCCCCCGGAAAGCCTCCGGCAAGTCGCGCTGAATCAATTGAAGGAATCCCGCTTCACGCGTCAGGAATACCGGAAACACACGTTTGACCAGTTTTTCGGCCCGGGCAAGCAAGACGTCCTGCGGGGCTTCGGGAAACCGAGTTTGCAAACGGGTGACGACCCGGCGGTAACGCGGGACTTGTTTCATGACGACGTAGCGGTCGCCGAACTCCGCCTTTTTAATCAGCCGAACATCGAAGGTAAAGCGGTCGGTGTCTTCGCCGGGCGCGATCAGGGTGACCTTGCGGAGGACCAGGTAACTCATTTTCTTACCGAAGCCCGGCAGAGATAGGCCAAGCAGGCTCCGCCGGGTGGTGCCCGGGCCGGCCTCGAGATCGAACCCGTCGTACGCACGATATACCCGGGCGGCGTGGAGCAATTCGCGGGTGTCGGAATGGATCAGCAGCAGTTGACCTCCCCAACGCAGCCGGCGAAAGACTTCGTTGGGTTCGGGGATCCCGTGGCCGTCGCAGATGATGTAGTCCCGGGGGCCGGAGGATTCGGCGGCGTGGTAGGCCACCGGTGGGCTGTCGCCCAGCCGGTCGGCATCAAAAAAGCGTTTAGCCAAGCGGTATAGTGTGGCCCGGGGTCCCACGCGTCCCCGCACCAAAGACCACCATCCACTCATGAGGCCAGAAGTATCAAGGGGTTTCATGCGGACGTTTCAACAAAAACTTTTGACTGCTGCGCCCATCGGCCGACGATGCCACCCAGCTTCAATCGTCATCAAGTTCGGCAAACATCGGTGAGGTTTATTCAATCGAAGGCTGGCTCAACGCATCCTTTAACGCCTGAGCGAATCGCTGGACCACGGGTGAACCATCGCGGATCGCCGCGGCGATCGCGGGTGCTTCCGCTTCCCCGGCCTGGTTCATGAGGAACATGATGCGGACCAGAGGCTGTTCACTTCGCTGGGCCAAATCTAAAGCGGTTTGGAACTCCGACCTCATCCGCGTCTGGGGGGGCAGCATTGACATCACCCAGCCCCGGGTCAGCGTGTCTCCCGCTTCGAACGCTTCATTCACCGCGGCCACCGCGTCGCGAGAAATCGAGCGGTCCCCGGCGATTTGCGTGAGGTTCTCACCCACCCGGCTGAGCATGGCGAGAGCAAAGAATTTTTCGAACCCTTGACTTTGGCCAGCGCGTTCTGACCAGCGTTGCAGCTGCTCGGGCTGATAATCGGGGACGAAAGCCTGTAGTGACCGGACGGTGTCGATACTGCCCAGCGGGCCGGTGACCACGCCCCGGTTGGCGATGAAACGCGGAGCAAAGGTAAACGTCGTGTTGTAACTGAGGGTACTGGGGGCCGCCTTGACCAGGTAGAGCCCAAATAGCGATCGATCCAGCCGGGCGTCGATGCTGATTTGCTCCCGGGGGCCCAGGGTCAGGCGATGGGGCAGATTCATCATCATCGCGGGTAGTTGGCTCATGGGCCGGCCGCCGCTGTAGGCGGCAAAGGACCCCATGACCCGGCGATCTACGCCCGCTTCGGGGTCGATCGGCAGGGGGATGTCCAGCGAGTTGCTCAGCGAAAGCTGCACGGTGATGGGTCGTAGGAATGCGCTGCGGGGCTCCTCGAATCGGGCCCGCACCATCACCCACGGGTTACGCTCGGTTTCGTAGCGCCAGAGCGTACTCGGCAGACGGTTCATCGCCGAGACAATCGCGGTGCCGTCGGGGCCGGGCAACACTTCGCGGCCCATGCTTTGTAACTCTCGGGCCGCCAGCAGCGCGCCGAACGACCCTGGAAACCGGTGGTTGACATCGCGTAAGAATCTTGCCCGGCCCGCCTCGTCTCGGCCCTGCAATAACGCCAGGCCGTAGGCCGCCACGCTGTCCTGATTCGAGATCGCCTCAAAACTGTTGCGGGCCCACTGGGTCGATCCTTCTTGGAGGAATACGAATCCCGATGCTCGTTGATAACGCGGGTCGTTCTGGTCCTGATCCCGCAAGAGTTGCGTAACTTGGTTGGTATCGCCACCGAAAACCGCGATCAACCACGCCGCATCGAGGGCGGCATCGCTATCGCCTGCGTCGATTCGCGGCTGCAATTGCTGGAGGACTTGCTCCAATACTTTGTCGCCCGCTTCGCCCTCTCCAAGTAGGACTCGCCGGTGAAGCATAAATTCGGTCGGCATCTCACCCGCTTCGGCAAGTGCTGCCTCTGCCTGATCGCTGGAGCCGGTCTCGCCCGCGGGATTCCCGGATGGGATTGCGTCATCGCTCAGCTGGCTGTAGTAGCTTTCGATCTGGTCTAATAATTCTCCGGCTTCGCGGGTCCGGCCCGAAGCGATCAAACACCGCGACCACACCGCCAGGCTCGAAGGTTCCAGGGGGGCGTCCCGCGGCAGCTGGCTGGCGATCTTAAACTGCTCGATCGCGCGATCATGCACACCCACATGAGCCAGGGCTTCCGCTAACAGAAGCCGGGCTGCGGAATCTAAAGGACGCGCTCGCACCACGTTCATCGCGGCGGCCCCCCGGCTGCGGGGCGGCGCATCGCGGTCCACGGCCAACTGGTAGGTCATCCAGGCTGCCTCCGCGTTGGCAGGGTCCGATCGTACCGCCGTCCTTAAGTGTCTGAGATAAGTTGCTTCGTTGCCCAGCTCCTGGGCCAGCGACGCGGCCGACGACGCGAGACGAGACCGCAGGGCCTCGGTCATCTGCGGCGGCTGAAGTTCCGCCAATCTGTTTTCCAGCAGCGCGAGACGCCCGTCGAGCGTTTCGATCTCCACCAGTTCGGAGAGGATCAAGTCCAGCCTGACGGCATCTTCGCCAGGTCGAAGCTGGCTATAGCGTCGCCAGGCTTTCTGACGTGTCACTTCGTCGCCCGCCTGGGCGGCAAGTTCGGCCCGCAATTCCCAGAATTCCGCAACGTCCGGCGTAATCTCCAGAGCGAGTTCGACCAGCACCTCCGCCCGCACGATCTGATCGGGTCTCGGGCCGCCCGTCGAAGAGTTTCCGCCTTCGGACAGGACCTGCATGGCCTGCCGCATCAACATATCGGCGACAAGCTGCGGGGGAGTCGGCGTGACCCCTCCCGGGTTAGCCAATTGCTGGCTGCGTGCGACGCCCGCTCCCAATAAACCGCACAGCAAGAAAAGATATACGAGCGTGCATGCCAGGCTTCGAGTCAACAAGGGTAGGTTCAAACGGCTACCAATCATGGTCATCTTTCGCTGAAAGTTTGGAAACTATCTCCGCCCGAAGCAAACGAATAAAATTTGACGAATAACCCATTCACTCACGCAATGTTCACGCCAAAATCGGGAGGCTTGCGTTCACTAAGCTCGGCTTGAACTTTCAAGATAAACCCGTGCAAAGTTCGCTCATAAATTTTTTGGCTTCGGGCACCACGTCGCCGTTTCTGTTTTGTTCGATCACTTGGACCAGCGCCGATCCGACGATCGCCGCGTCGGCAATACGAACGACTTGCTTCACCTGATCCGGCGTGCTGATGCCAAAGCCCACCGCCATCGGCAGGTCGGTGACGCGACGCAGCTGCTCCAGCCGGGCGGGAAGTTCCTCGGGGAGCGATGCGCCGGACCCGGTGATCCCGGGTCTGGAGACGACGTAGACAAAGCCGGTGCTGGCCGCGGCAATATTTTCGGCCCGCTCGATCGGCGTGGTCGGAGCGATCAGCATGCTTAAAATAAGTCCCGCCTCGGCGGCCGCCCGCCGGGCGGGTTCCGACTCTTCCAGCGGCAGGTCCGGGAAGATAAAACCATCCAGCCCCGCAAGCCGAGCCCGCTGCACAAACGTCTCGACACCCAGGCGGTGCACGATGGAATAACTCACCATGGCGACCAATCCCAGGCCCACCTTTCCGCGGAGCTGCTGAACCATGTCAAAAACCGCTTCGACGCGGACTCCCGCGTCCAACGCTCGGCTCATCGACGCCTGGATCACCGGGCCATCCGCGATCGGGTCGCTGAACGGCATCCCTATTTCGCAGATTGACGCCCCCGCTTCTTCGGCCGCTTGCAGCAGACGCGCCGTGGTCTGCAGGTCCGGATCACCCGCCGTCACGAACGGCATCAGGGCTTTTTCGCTCCGCTCGCGCAGACTGCGAAAGATATTGTCGATACGGTGGTCTGCCATGGACCGGGCAGTATAAACCGCCCCCCCCCGCCTTGCCTGCTGTCTCTGTGGGGCCACGCGAGCCCTGGCCTGTCGTTTCGGATCGCGTCAACTCTCGACGGTCTGTAACAGCCAAGCCGCCACCGGCAGATAGATCGCCACCGGCAGCCAAGCCACCAACACCGGACCGCCCACCGGGATCGCGCCCGGCGAAAGCTGCAGCATCATCAGTCCCCCGCCCCACGCGCCGATGCACAACCCCGCCGCCCGCAGTGACGACACCAGCGTGTCCCCCGGCACCCGCTTTAAGAAAAACGGCAGCCCCATCACCAGCACCAAAACGTTGAGCACCATCAAACTAAACCGGCTCGAAATGATCTGCGTCACCTTCGCCCGCTGCTCCCCATCGACCGCTTCATTAGCCGCCAACCCTTCGAGGGTGCGGATCGATAGCAGGCCGGCGTACAACGCGTTTCGGCGTGCCAGCAGCACCGTCGGCGACAGGTCGGTCTCGTAAGCGGTCACCCCCCGCACCCGCGGGCGACGATCGGGCACGACCTCCCCTTCGGCCCGGGCCGAGTTGGAGGCAAAGTTCGGCGATGATTCTCCGCCGAGTTCGGCGGGCACCTCCGCCCGGCCGTTGGTCAAGTCCCAAACCCCTGCGGGCTCGTCCCACTCCGCAAAGTCGGCGGTGATGATCGTCGCGGTCCGTCCCGTTTCATCGCGACTCAGCACCCTTAGCCCCGACAGTTGTCCGGCCTCGGCATCAAAACTTGCGGCACTCAATAAGTCGCTGCCCCCGGCCCGGGCGTAGTAAACCTGCTTGCTCTCCAGACCCTGCTTTGCCTCCTTAAGTTGCGACTTGCTCCGCACCAGCTTCGGGGCCAACGGCGGCAACAAGAATTCCTGCACCGGCAGCGTCAGCGCGCTTAAAATCAGCCCCGCCACCAACACCGGGGCGGCTACCCGGTACAGGCTCACCCCGCTCGCGATCACCGCGGTCAGTTCTCGGTTGCGTTGCAGTCCAACGATCGTGAACCCCATGGCCCCGACCACGATCAGCCCATTAAAAAAAACGTACACCAACAAGACCACCGGCACGTAATAATCAACGACTGCCGCGGCCGTCGCCACCGGCGTCAGGTCGTACCAGAACTCTTTGTGTGCCTCGCCGGCCTGCACAAATTCATCGACATCGACGATCAAGTCGACGACGACAAACAGCAGTATGACCACCGTGAACAACAAAACAAAGTTGATCAGAAACTGGCGGATGATGTAGCGGTCGAGGATCTTCATAATACTGCTAAAAGATTTTTTCACTTGGGCTACGAGAAATCGCAGATGGTCGCAGATTGACTTGGATGGACGAACCTTTCAAACACGACTTCAGTTTTCGTAAACGCTTCTGAGACGCGCTCCAGCAAATCAAGTGGCTTCCGGCAACTTGCAACTTGAATTGCCCGGCATTGGTTTGCATTCAACCGTTTTCCTCTGACATTTCAGCGTATCCTGGCTTGTCTCAGGGAAATAAACGTTGTTCCTAGAAGCGGATTGAGCCGCTAATGCCGCGCCATTTTTCGGTAGCTCCACCACAGGACCGCCAGTAGCAGGCCGTTGCCTGCCCAGACCACCGCCATTCCGACTGCCAGCGAAGCCGATGTTCCCGCCACGACATTGACCCCGCTGTTGATGATGATCAGCGTGACGATGGCGAGCATGAAACTCCAAAAATACACGACCAGCGTCGATTGACCTTTGAGTTTGATGCTGAGCACCGAGCCCAGCAGCAGCAGCAGGGTGAACGATACCGCGGCCGCCGCCCGTTCGTGTCGCTGGGCGGTGATGCTTTGTTTGAGGTCCAGCAGGGTTTCGTTCAATAGCCGGACGTCTGTCCGCACGGCTTTGGATTGTCGGTAGATCGGCTTGGCCGCCTCTTGGATCAGTTCTGCCGGCCGACGCTCTTCCGGATCCTCGGGCCTCAACCCCGGCCAGGTCAACTGTCGAAAGCCCACGTGTTTGTTGCCCACCGCCGGGGCCGCGGTCGCCCCGGCCACCGTGACGTTTTCCAGATTCAGATCGATCGTCGGCTCGGGGCTCAGCGCGTTGGTGCGGACGCGGATACTCGCGGCGTCTGCGGTATAAGTTCGGGCGGCGGGTCCGTCGATCTGGCCGTTGGCGTAGAACTCGACGACCACCGGCTGCTGGTCGGTGCCGACCATCTGCAGCACCTCACCGGCCTCTTCAATCTGGGGTGCGGTGAGCACATACCGATCGCCCGGTAGCACCCCGTGGAGCACCGCGTGGTCGGTGACCTTTATGAACGCTTGCCGCAAGCTCTCGGTCGCCATTGCCGACGAAAGGCTGCGGCTGGCGTTCCTCACTCGCTTGTCCCGCTCGGGCTCGGCTTCGTATAGGTCGAGAGCGTCGGCCGACAAAAACTTCGGATTGTCACTGAGCAGACTGGGCAGACGGATCGGCCGAGAACGCAGGCTATCCACCCGACTGGGCAATCCCGTGGCGGGATCGGTCCGCACCACGTTCTCCAAGTTGAGACGGACCCAGGCGTCGTCCTCTTCGCCGCTGCCGAACACCATCAACGTCGCGGTCTGCGCGGTCGTGTCCTGACGGATACGGCCGTCCGCATCGGTTTCCCCCACCGCGACACCCTCCAACTGGATCAGCTGCGTCATCGGCAGGACCGAGCCTTCGACCTCCTGCGGCGGAAACTGCGTCGCTCGGTCGGCGTAGATCACCAGGTCTTGTTTCTTAAATTCGACGTAGCTCCGCTGATTGAGTTGCCCCACCATCAGGCTGATCACGTCGCTTTCGACGGTTCGCTCGGCCATGCGGTAAAAGTTCGGCACCACCTGGTTCGCGAGGTACAACATCCCTCCCGTCACCCCCAGCCCCAACGCCAGTACGGGGGCCAGCACACGCAGATAGCTGATGCCCGAAGCCGAGCAGGCCAGAATCTCGTTATCGTTCGCCAGCCGAATGAAGACCAGCGTGCTCGCAAACGCCCCGGCGAAAGGCAAGGCAAAGCCCAACACCGTGGGCGCGGTCAGCCCCACAAATTTGAGTAGCAACGCCGGCGAAAGCTTGCCGTCGCTCATCGGCTGGATCGACGCGGCAAAGCTGAGCACCACGACCAGCACCGCCGTGGTCAATACCAGCAGCTTCAGCATCTCCCACAAAATATAGCGGTACAACGTCCAGGGCATCCGTGCCTCTAGTTTACTTCAATTGACCTGTGCCACCCTTGCCCAAAGAACATCCGATGACACTAGGCCGAGGGTTGAGATTGATGCAAGGCGGGGCAACCGCTAATCACCGATGGCCCGACGCTGTATCTCAAACAACTGCCGGATCCCCGCCGTGGCCAGGTCCAGCAAAGCATCAAGTTCCGACCGATCAAACGTTCCTTTTTCTCCGGTGCCCTGCACCTCAATAAACTTCCCGGCGGTGGTCATCGCCACGTTCATATCCACCTCCGCCCGCACGTCCAGTGGGTAATCCAGATCCAGCATCGGGGTCCCGTCGATGATCCCCACACTGATCGCGGCCAGTTGCTGGGAGGCGGGCATGGCTTGATCCACATCGCGGAGTCGGCCCTGAGTTTTGGCCCACGTGAGTGCCTGACGCAACGCGACGTAAGCCCCCGTGATGGCCGCGGTTCTCGTGCCTCCGTCGGCCACCAGCACATCGCAGTCGCAGGTCAGCGCCAGCCCCGGCATCGCGTCCAGATCGACCGCGGCCCGCAGGGTACGGCCGATGAGCCGCTGGATTTCCGTGCCCCGCCCGTCGGGCCCGCGTTTTTTTCGGTGGGGGGTCGAGCCGGGCAACATCGAGTACTCGGCACTCACCCAGCCGTGGGCCGGCTCGCCGGTTTCGGGGTCATTGCTGATCCACCGCGGCACGTCGGACTGCACGCTGGCAGTGCACAAGACCCGCGTCTTCCCGGCGGTCATCAGTACGCTGCCGGGCGCACCGCCCGGGAAGTTTTCGATCGTGGTGGTCCGTAACGCATCGGCTGGTCGGCTGGTCATCCCCGCTTGATAACCGCCCTTCCCCCGATCCGCAACTCACCGCCCGTCTTGGTTTCCGGCAAACGTGACACTGCCTGGCTGCGAACCCCAGACTCACGATTCAGCTGACGCGTTCCTTAGCTAGCTTGATATCGCCGCTAGTCATCTCCGTAAAGCATTACCCGTCGTCTCTGTGAAGACAACGGTTTTGCTTCGGTGTTGCCGCCGGTAAGTCATACCGCTAGCGCGTTGATCATTTCCGGGACGGCGGAGTCGCAGCGCGGTGACGATGGCGGAGGCTGAGGTCTCACGCCACACTTTTCGTTCGTCGCCGCGGGGATCGCGCAAGCGGTCGAACTGATTTACGATCTGCTGCATCTGGGCGGCAGAGGCGTTGTCGGTGCGCCAGAGTCGTATGGATGCGTGGGGGGTGGGGAGCATGTCTTCGCTGCCGTAGGCCAATTCTTCGTAGAGCTTTTCGCCCCGCCGGGGGCCGGTGATTTTGATCTTGACATCGACGTCGGGCGCAAGTCCCTGCAAGCGCAGGAAGCGGTGGGCCATCTCGACGATGCGGATCGGTTGGCCCATGTCCAACAGGAAGACCTCCCCCCCTGCCGAGGCCTTGCCACTTTGGGGATCGTTCGCATCTGTAAGGTACGGCTGACCCGCGTATGCCCCCGCCTGCAGGACCAGACCCGCGGCCTCGGGGATCGTCATGAAGTACCGCGTCATCTCCGGATGCGTCACGGTCAACGGTCCGCCCCGCGCGAGTTGGTCCGACCAGATCGGTATCAGCGAGCAGGCAGACCCCAGCACATTACCGAAACGGACCATGCAAAAGGTTGTCGAACTGCGTCGGTTCAAGTCCCGAATATAAAGCTCGGCCAACCGCTTGGTCGCGCCCATCACCGACGATGGATTGACCGCTTTGTCGGTCGAAATCATGACGAATCTCTCGCAGCCGGCCGCATGAGCGGCGTCGGCGATGCTGCGGGTGCCGTAGAAGTTGTTCTCTACCGCGGCGCAAGGATGGTCTTCCATCATGGGCACGTGCTTATGGGCGGCGGCATGGAAGACCACCGCGGGCTCGAGCTCTCCCATGAGGTCTTCGGTCCGGTCTCGCTGGGTCACATCGTGCAAAACTGCCCGGCGGGCCAATTGTGGGAAACGCAGGCCGATCTGCCGATCAATATCAAACAACGCGTTTTCCGAGCGATCGATCAGGATCAATCGCTGGGGCTTAAAACGCGCCGCGATCAGGGCCAACTCCGCCCCGATGGACCCGCCCGCCCCGGTGATCATCACGACTTTCCCCGCAAGGCTGGAGGAGATGGCGGCTTCGTCCAGCGGGCGGGGACGACGGTTGATTAATTGCGTGGTATCGACGCCGATCGCTCCTCGGCAAGATTCGGAGGGCCCAGAATTGTGGCTCTCATCATCAACGGCAGCATCGGTCAACCGTGGAGCCCGCACCCCCGCCAACTGATCCGCAAGGGGCGGCAGGTACCGCCAAGGTTTGCCCAGGCGATTAAGCCGCTCAGCCAAGTCACGGAGCTGCGCGGCCATGACGGCGGGCACGCTCACGAGGATTTCCTGCACCTCCGGCCGACCCGCCACCGTTTCAAGCTGATCAAACCCGCCCAGCACCGCCAACGGCAGGATCGCGGGTTTAGGCAGCAGGCAACCCACCAGAATCGGGGCGGGTTCCACCGTCATGAGGCTTGGGACCAACTGGCGAACCGATAACGCGGTACCGATCAGCAGGGTTACCGGACCCCGGCGCAGCTTCCGCCGATCTCCCGGGACGACCGTGACCGCCAGCGCGGACCCGTCGGATGGCGATTCTGCGAAAGCGGTATCTTCCCGCCCCGCGGGCAGATCGGACAAAGACGTAACGATGCGCAGATCGGTCATACCGAATTATCGGCGTCCGCGGGTCTGTGACTACAGCACGGCCTGGCCTTAATTTTTCGGTTCTAACGATTAAGTCGGGTTTGGTGATCTCCGATGCTGAGGGCAGGCTACCCGTTTTACGGTTTTCTTCGTCAGCCACTCTTTCCCGGCAAATCACCATGAGCGACACCCCCCACCACTCCCCCTCGCATTCGCACTGTACGGCCGAAGCCCGCCGCAGCCCAAGGCTCAAAATCCCGGCGATGTACAGCCTTGTCCGGGTCCGGGCCGCGGGCAGCGAGCGGTACCAGTGGACCGGCCACATCTACGATGTCAGCCTCAGCGGGATGCGCTTTGAACTCGATCATCCCCTCAAACCCGGCACCGAGATCGAAGTGCGTGGCGTGCTCCCGGGCAATGACTATATCGCTTTCCGAGCGGCCGGCCAGATCGTGCGTTTTCACGACGACCTCGACGAGCCGGGGCCGGTGCGCATGGGCATGCGGTTTGAACGCTTCGAATCCGATACCGATGAGAGCCGACTGACGCATTACCTCGATGATCACGGCCTGAAACTCGCGGCCTAGTTCAATTTTTGGCAAAAATTATAGGTATTTGACTCTGTGCAACATCACGGCCGCTGACGCCGTACTTCACCTGCATCCTTACCGACGCACACGCTTCACCTCGGAGCGGGTGCGTTTTTTTTTACTTTAATGAACTGACGTGATCGGCAAATCGAAAAACCGCTGGGCGTTGTGATCGACCGCTTCCGTAAAAGCTTGCGGAGTCATCCCGCGTCGCTCAGCCAGAAACTTCGCCACTTGGGCGACATACTTTGGCTCGTTGGTTTTAATTTTTCGGAAGGGAGCGGGGGTTAGATAAGGGCTGTCGGTTTCGATCATCAGCCGATCGAGCGGGACCAGGTCCGAGGCCTCGGCCACCGCCGCGGCACTGGCGAACGTCACGATCCCCGTGAAACTCACCATCGCCCCGGTGGCAAGGATCAACTCGACCTCTTCGGGGGTGCCGGTGAAGCAATGAAACACCAGTCGCGGCCCCGCCACCCCTTGCTCGCTGAGCAGGGCAAGGGTGTCCGCCGTCGCCTTGCGGTTATGGATCACGCCTCTGAGATTCGGGGCCTCGCTCATCAGCTCAAGCTGCGCCGCGAATACTTGCATTTGGGTATCCCGCGGCGGATCAGAATAGTGCCAATCCAGCCCCATCTCGCCCAGGGCGACGACGCGGGGATGTTCGATTTGTTCGCGCAATTCACGCTTCATCGCCTCGATATCGTGCACTTCATCCGAGTGGCCGGGGTGCACGCCCGCCGTGGCGTACACGTTGCCGAATTGCTCGGCTAAAGAAATCCCAAGCTGTGCATCGGCCGGCGACGTGCCGATGGTGATCATGCGATCGACTCCCGCCGCCGCCGCATCTTCGAGCACGGCCTCCACCCGCTCAATCAATCCGGGATATGTCAGATGGCAGTGTGTGTCGATCATAGCAATACGGTGATTCGTCCCGGTTTCATTCCATCATTCACGACCCGGCACATGTCATTCCGTGGCCATCTCGACCAACACATCCAGGCCCCGCCGCAACGTTGCTTCGTCGCAGGCATAGCTCAAGCGAAAATGGGTGTCACGCTGGGAGAAGACGTTGCCGGGAATAATCAGGAGGTTTTTGCTGACCGCCCGCTCGACGAATTGCGTTCCCGTCATGCCGAGCCGCTCCGGGACCTGAGGAAACGCGTAAAACGCGCCGCCGGGGATGGTCAACGAATAATGGGGGGCAAGCCGAGCGACCACTTCATCGCGTTTCAGGGCATACTCGGCCACATGCGCGCTCATATCAACATCCAAAGCCGCCACCGCCGCCACCTGTGCCATCGAGGGAGCGCAAACAAAGCTGTACTGCTGCAGCTTCGTCATCTGCTCGACGATCACTTTCGGACCCACGGCATAGCCCAGCCTCCACCCGGTCATCCCGTAGGTTTTGGAGAACCCCCGCATCAGTAATACTTCAGAGCTGAAGGTGGCCGGAGACACAAAAGGCTCCGCATCCTCAAGGGTCAAGCCGCGGCCACTATCTTCTGCGGTGATGGGAGGCGATGAACCGTACTGAAATACGTCGTAAATCTCATCGCTCAGCAGTAAAATCTGGTGTTGTTCGCAAAAATGCGTGACCGCTCGGGCGGACGGTGCCGAGGCCATGACCCCCGTCGGATTTGAGGGGGTGTTAAACAGCAGCAGCTTGGTGCGTGGGGTCACCAGGGGCGAAATTTGCTCGACCGTCAGCTCAAAATCGGGGTAGGTATCGACGTAGATCGGCGTCCCACCCGCGAGGGTGACCAGATGCTTGTACATCACAAAATACGGATCGGGGATGAGCACCTCGTCGCCTGGTTCGACGCAGGTCATCAAAGCCAACAGCAACCCCCCGGAAACGCCGGAGGTGATGAGGATTTCGCTCTCTCCCGCCGCCAAACTTAGCCCGAGGGTCTCGGGGAACTCGGCGGAAAGTTGTAGCTTAAGTTTGCTACGAAGTTCGGCGATGCCTTGCGTCTGCGTATAGCGGTTAAAGCCCGCCATCACGGCCTCGGCAGCGCTATGTTTGACCGTCTCGGGCACGTCAAAATCGGGTTGGCCGATCGAGAGATTGATGGGATCGTCGAGATTGGCCGCCAAGTCGAAGACACGTCGGATACCGGAGGCATCGATCGCGCGAAGCCGGTTAGTAATCAATCGTTCTGCGTCTAACATCTCAAGGGTCTCGGGCGGTAGGCCGTGCTGCCACCGCGACGGGCAGCTATTAAACAAGTAAACAAGCTCCGGCCAACAGTATTCTGTCGGCCAGAGCATCAATCGATCGTCGAAGTTTCTAGCTGGAGCTGAGTATCAACTCAAGCCCATCCAAAGGCTTACTCTTCGCCGTCTTTCTTGGCTTTCTTTGCCGACTTGCCGGTCACCAGCTTGCGGTTGCCCACTTTGCGGATACCCAAGGGATTGTCATCGCCCATGTCGAATTCACCCTTTTCCTTGAGGTGGGCGATCCGCTCGGCACGGGTCAGTACATTGCGATGGCGGCTCAGGCCGCCGCCAGACTTCAGGGATGCATCCAAGCTCATCGGTAAATCTCGTTCAATCGTGGGGATAGAATTCGTAGGATCCGTCTGCGGATCGGCCCGGTACTTTAACAGAAACCGCCCCCGACAGCACAAGGCCGACTAATTCGGGACCGCCGAGCCGTCGTACCGGTCGGGGTAGATGTCGCTGAGATCCGGACCGCGCCCACCGTTTTGACGGCGATACCGCTGGCCCAGAGCCTGGATACGGTAGCGATGCTCGGCGTATTCAAGGGTGTCGAGTTCTTGGCGGCTGTACCCCCGGGTGACATCGACCAGATTGCGGAGCCGGCCGTTGTTGGTTTTGTCTAGGTAGGTCGATAACCCGTTCTCCGCAAGATATGCCTGAAGCTCACGCACCTCTTCGACCATGTCCGGCGGCACCGCCAGCAGCGTGAAGTAGTTCAGCCCCACCGCTCGCGGATCGCGCGAAGGCAAAACCACCTTCGCCGGCCGCTGATTCGAGAGCGTCACGCTGCCGCCGGGAACGTCGGCGGGCTCGATCGGCAGCGAACCCATGGCCACGACACGATGATGATCCATCGACCCAGGCAACTCGGAATCGCCCAACACGCTTGCTGGCGGGGATTTGCCGGCCAGGGCATCCACATCTGAAACATCGGCCGTCTGCTGGCCGATCTGATACATCAGCGTCATGAGCCCCAAAACGGCCACCACCACCCCCCCCACCGCGAGGCCGTGCAGCTTGACTTCGATCGGTCGAAGGACCTTCTGTTTAGCGGTGCGCAAATACGCAACCGCCGCGGAAACCAGCGAAGAACTTCCGCTATCGTCAGATTCTGATCGGGTCGCCCGGCGGCTGGTCTCCGGTTTTTGCCCACCCCGATGGGGCCCGTAAAACTTCCAGAACATCACCAGCCTGCCTAAAACCGTGGCGGCAGCAAGAACCATGTCGCGAACCCGCAGCAGTCCCCCCACCAGAGAAGGTTTGCCGTAGCCGGCGGCATCACCGGGGTTTTGTCGGGGATGGGGCGAGGGTGACGCTCGACGCGTTTGCTCAGCGGGCTTCGGTGAGGGCGTAGCACTCCCGGTCATGCTGCGCATGATCTCGTAGGGAGCGGTACGTCCTTGTCGTCGGCCCATGATCTAAATACTTATCGGTCCATTGCGTCTTGCAGACCCAATACTCAATGACAATCGGCGGAGTTTAACCCGGCTTCAGCCTAATCCTACCCGTTAGGCCCGGACTATGTGCATCCGACAGGTTGTCCCCGCCGGGCTATCCTAAGCGACCGCCACGCCGATGGCACTCGCGACGGCATGGGTTTCAATATGCGAAATGCTCAGCCACCACTCATCGATGCGTAGCGACGTGGCCACCTCGGCGCATTTGCCGTGCAGCCGCACCGTCGGCCGGCCCGAGGGCTCGCGAACCACCTCGGCATCGGTCCACGCAATCCCGCCGGACCATCCGGTACCGAGCACCTTCAGGATCGCTTCTTTGGCGGCAAATCGGCCGGCCAAATGTTCCATCCGGCGTTTGGTGTTTGCATCCGAATAGCCCCGCTCATCTGCCGTAAAACATCGCTGTAAAAAACGCTCGCCGTGTTGGGCAATCATGCGTTCGATTCTGGATTTTTCCACGATGTCCACGCCGTGTCCGATGATTCGCATGACGAAATTATACTTGGCCCAAGTGCCCCGGGTCACATCAGGCCGGGTCGACGGTGCTAGGATAAATCATGATGGACCCCGCTCTCCACGCCGTTGCCGACAAAGTTCACGCCGACCAACGCCTCTCTGCCGAGGACGGCATGACCCTGCTGACCACCCGCGACCTGCACACCGTCGGCGAATTGGCCAACCTCGTCCGCCGTCGACTCCACGGCCGGACCGCGTACTACAACGTCAACCGCCACCTTAATTATTCAAACCTTTGCATCTTGTCCTGCAAATTCTGCGAGTTTCACCGCAAGCCCGGCCAAGAAGGTGCCTACCAGTTTTCGCTGGAGGAAATCTATCAGCAGGCCGAGCAGGCCCGCGATGCCGGGGCGACCGAAATCCACGTCGTCGGCGGATTACATCCCAAGCTTTCTTTTGACTATTACACCGACCTCATCCGCACGATCCACCGGGCGGCCCCGCAGATCCACGTCAAGGCGTTCACCGCGGTTGAAATCGTCCACCTGGCCCGCATCAGCAAGCGAGCCATCCGAAAGGATTTTGCCGGGGCCGTTCGGGCGGTGCTGGAAGACCTGATCGAAGCGGGCCTCGACTCACTGCCCGGCGGCGGGGCCGAAGTCTTCGACGATCGCGTCCACGACGAAGCCTTCCGCGGAAAAATCCGCAGCGACGAATGGCTCACCGTACACCGCACCGCCCACGACTTGGGCCTCTGCACCAACGCCACCATGCTCTACGGCCACATCGAGTCCCTTGAAGACCGCATCCATCACCTCACCATGCTCCGCGATGAACAAGATCACGCCATCATGCACAATTTTGTCGGTCGGTTTCAAACAATCATCCCGCTGCCTTTTTTCCCCGACGGCAGCGCTCTGGAGCACTTACCCGGCCCGTCGGGCGTGGACAATCTCCGCATGATCGCGGTTGCAAGGTTGATGCTGGATAACTTCGCCCACGTCAAAGCCTTCTGGATCATGCAAACTTTGCCCATGGCCCAGGTCATGCTCGATCACGGCGCCGACGACATCGATGGCACCGTAGTTTGGTACGACATCACCAAAGTTGGCGGCAGCGATACCCATCAGGAAGTGACCGTGCCGGTGCTCAAGCGGGCTATCTACGAAGCTGGGTATCTGCCCGTCGAGCGAGACACTTTGTATCGCCCGATTCAACGCGACGGAGCACAATGGCGGATCGAGGAGCCGGAATTATCAATGATTGGTGAGCTTGCTTAACTCAAATGGCCGAACGCAAACAGACAGCTTCGTATCGCTTACGACCGCTTCTAAAATTACACTGAATTGAATGTCATTACCGCGACAATCACCGTCAAGGCCTTTTTAAAAGCGATCGATCCTCAATACACGCATTGAGCTCATAAAAAAAAGCCGACCCCGCGGGATCGGCTAATCTAATCTTAAAAAATCATTCAGTATCAGCTTTTGGCTTCAGCATCGGGTTGAGTCGGCTCTTCGGGCAACGCCTCGGTGGGCATGGCCGCGGATTTGGCTACATCATCCTGAGGAACCGATTCGTCTCCAGCCGGCTCGGCTACGGCCACGGCGTCAGTTTTGCTAGAGTCGTTGCCGTCACTGCTGTCGCCTCTACGCAGCTTCGCAGCAAATTCCATGCGTTTGTTGGCTTTGTCACGGCGACGGGAGTTGCTGCCGCTGGATTGCGGGCCAGCCTCCTCCGTGCCCACGAGTTGGATCACGCACAAATCGCTACCGTCGCCGATCCGCGAAATCCCCAATTTGATAATTCGGGTGTAGCCGCCCGTGCGGTCCGCATAGCGTGGGGCAATCTCGTCAAAAAGATGCTTGGAAATCGTGGTCCCGCCGGTCACTTCGCCGTACTTGTTACGCGTGACGTTAGCGTCGTCTTCGTGGCGAATCATGACCTTGTCACCCCCGAGTTTGGCAATGACGCGGCGACGATTCGCCAGATCACCCTTTTTCGCAGCGGTGATCAGTTTCTCGACAAAAGGTTGCAAGGACTTGGCCTTAGGAATCGTAGTGGTGATTTGGTTGTGCGTGAATAACGCATTCGCCATGTTACGCCACATCGCGATGCGGTGGTTCGTGTGGCGGCCGAGTTTGCGGCCGTAAACGCCGTGTTTCATGTTGAGTCTCCTTTATTGACGTGTCCGGGTCGGTGAAACTTCCGTCCAGACGTGCCACTCAGCTGCTTTGAAAATAAAGAAGCCGGCAATGAGGTCCGCACACGGGACCGCGGCAACGGGGGCCGCAAAAAAACCGCCCGGGTTTAACCGGACGGGTTAGAAATAAACTTAGATTTCAACTTCGGCCGGGAGCTCCATGCCCAGCTCCAGTCCGAGGTCGGTCAGCTTCCGCTTGACTTCACGCAGGCTGGTTTTGCCGAAGCTGCGCACCTTCAGCAGGTCCGACTCTTGCCGACTGACTAGGTCCGCGACCGAAGTAACCTTTGCCGATTCCAGGCAGTTATTTGCCCGTACCGACAGGTCGAGTTCATTAAGCGACATCTGCAGCTTGCGGATGAGCTCTTCGTCCACGCGAGCGGCGGCGGCGGCTGACTCGCTGGCGACCTGTTGGCCCAATTCAAAATACTGGACGAAGGGATTAAGGTGCTTACGCAGGATTTTGGCGGCTTCGACCACCGCCATATCGGGCGACACCGTGCCGTTGGTCCATACTTCGAGGGTCAACTTGTCATAATTGGTTTTCTGACCGACCCGGGTATCTTCGACTTTGTAACGGACACGCGTCACCGGTGAAAAAGTGGCGTCTACCGGGATCAGACCGACTTCCTGATCTTCGTTGGCATCATACTGTTCAGAAGCAGGAACGTAACCACGGCCCTTTTCAACGATGAACTCCATGTCGAAGTCGATCTGCTTGGTCAGCGTAGCGAGGACTTGATCCTTGTTATGGATCGTGATCGAGGTGTCAGCCTCAATCAAATCGCAGCTCACTTCCCCGGGGCCTTCCGCTTGCAACCGCATGGTTTTGGGTTCATCGGACTCCGAAGAAATCACCATGTTTTTGACACTAAGAATGATGTCGGTAACGTCTTCCTGCACACCTTCCAGGGTGGTGAATTCATGGGGGGCGCCTTTGATCTTAACCCCGGTGACCGCAGCCCCCTGGAGAGAAGACAAAAGGATACGACGCAGAGAGTTGCCCACGGTCGTACCAAAACCGCGTTCAAACGGCTCGACACTGAACTTACCGTAAGTATCGGAAGCCGTCTCTTGATCGAGTTGAACACGATGGGGCAACTCGAGGCCTCGCCAGCGAATACGCATAATAATTCTCCAAATATCAATGCAGCGGTTTCAAAAAGGAAACGCCCCGATACTCACGCTCATACCAGTCCGAGCTGCACGGACCGGGTGGCTACTGGTAACGAGGAAAATAGTTTGGTGTCCGAGAGGTAACACTAAGCGTTCACGTATGATGAGCAATCCAAGCGGATCGCCTGAACCGCCGAAATCACACGCGACGCTTTTTCTTAGGACGACAGCCATTGTGAGGGATGGGAGTGTGATCCTCGACGGCCGTAATTTTCAGACCTGAGTGAGCCAGGCCCGTCACCGCCGATTCCCGCCCGCTTCCCGCACCCTTTACGCGGACTTCGAGTTCCGTCATCCCGTATTTTTTAGCCTGAGCCGCACATTCCTCAGCGGCACGAGTGGCCGCGAACGGAGTCGACTTCCTTGATCCCTTGAATCCAACGCTCCCCGCCGAGCCCCAACACAGGGTTTCGCCGTTCACGTCGGTAATCGTGACCAAAGTGTTATTGAAAGTAGCTTTGACGAAAGCGATGCCGCGGCTGACATTTTTACGAACTTTTTTGTTTTTCTTAGCCATGATGTAATCCTTGAGTTAAGCGTAACCACTCTCCGACAAAGGCGGGTTACTAGCTCTGAGGGAACAGCTGCCGACGATCGTTCGCCGACAGCTCCTGTAAATATTTTGGAAGATCTGTCCGAAAAGACAGCAAAGCCTACTCTTATTTCATACCCTTGACCGACTTCTTGCCGGCAACGGTCTTCTTGCGACCCTTACGAGTACGTGCGTTAGTCTGGGTGCGTTGTCCACGTACCGGCAGGCCGCGACGATGCCGATCACCCCGGTAGCAGCGGATATCTCGAAGCCGGGCAATGTGCTGTTGGATCTGACGCCGCAGGGCACCTTCGATCACATACTTCGATTCAAGCAGACCAGCAATGGCGGCCAACTGATCTTCGTTGAGGGTGTTGGCACGAGCCTGAGGATCAAGATCGAGCTCTTTGCAGATATCCATCGAGAACTTCGGACCGATCCCGTAGATATAGCGGAGCGCGATGTGGGTGGGTTTGTTGTCGGGGATTTCCGAGCCGGCGATACGTGGCATAAAATGTTTCCTTGAAGTTAAGCGTGTCCATCTTTCCCGACATTCGGGCGGGGCACTGGCTTCGAATAGCAAATAAAAGATTTACAAATGGTTAAGCGAATACCATGAAATAGCTTAGCCTTGACGCTGCTTATGCTTAGGATTGGTACAGACCACCCGAACAACGCCTTTGCGTCGGATGACTTTACAATTCTCACAGATACGTTTTACGGACGAACGGACTTTCATAATAACTTTCTCTGGGGTAGCGGCCACCGACCGCTTGGGCTGAATAGTTTACACAATTTAATGCCGATAGGTGATACGACCCTTAGAAAGATCGTAGGGGCTGATATCAACCGTCACACGGTCTCCCGGCAAGATCCGGATGTAAAACTTACGCATCTTACCCGAAATATGGGCAATGATCTCGTGATCGTTCTCGAGCTTGACCCGAAACATCGCGTTGGGCAATGACTCGAGCACTTCGCCGTCGAATTGAAGCATATCTTCTTTTGGCACAAATAGTCCTGTTAATAATGCAGAGGTACTTTCTCCGCGAGTAGCTGGGGCATAGAATACGGCCGAGTAGTTTAGCGGCCGTCGGTCAAGATGTCAGCGCCGTCTTTGGTGACCGCTACCGTGTGCTCATAATGAGCCGACGGTTTACCGTCCAGCGTGACGACGGTCCAGCCATCGTTTAGCGTTTTAACCTCGCGCGTGCCGAGATTAAGCATAGGCTCAATGGCCAGTACTATCCCTTCGCGAAGCAAGATATCATTTTTCAGCAGATCGCGGTTGACAAAATTGGGCACCTTAGGTGCCTCATGCATATTAGAACCAATGCCGTGTCCGACAAAGTCACGGACCACCCCGTAGCCACGATCTTCCGCATACTTCTGCATAATACGTGCAATCTGACTCCAGCGTTTACCGGGTTTGATTTGATCAATAGCAATCTGCAGACAGTGCTCCGTCGCTTCGCACATTGCTCTTGTGGCCTGATTGACCTCACCCACCAGAATCGTCGTCGCCGCATCCCCGCACCAACCATCAAGCTTGACGCCGCAATCAATGCCTACCACATCGCCATCCTCAATCGGGCGATCATCCGCGATACCGTGCACCACGCAATCATTAACGCTGATACACAGATGACGGGGAAAGCCTTCGCCCGGTTTATACGTCGGGTAATTTTTAAATAAACCCACCGCCCCGTGATCGCGAATTAACTGATCGGCCGCATCATCGATATCACGGGTAGTCGTCCCCACCCGACACATCTCCCGACACATCTGATGAACTTTCCGGACAACTCTACCGGCCGCTCGCATGCGTTCGATCTCATCTTGAGATTTGAGTCTGATTCGTTCACGCATAAAACAGGTCTAGCAATATCAACCAATAGATCAAGCGATCGATCCTCGCATCAGACTAAACACGGTATGGTAAAACCGCGCATCAAGTCTAGGTGTGGAGAATCAAGCTCCGCCCCGCGTGCCCCGAATCTTGGGACCACTACCCGACCCGCCCCCACCGAGGAATCCTTGGTAATTCCGCATCATCAGGTTGGCTTCGATACGCTGAACGAAATCAAGCATCACACTCACCACAATGAGCAGACCCGTTCCGCCCAGGAACTGAGTAACGGTAAACGGAATATCAAAAAGTCCGGAAACGATTGTGGGGATGACCGCGATCACCGCTAAGAATCCGGCCCCTACGTAAGTGATCCGCTCCATCACAACTTCCAGATAATCCGCGGTGCGAGGCCCGGGACGCAAACCGGGGATAAAGCTGCCATTGTCTCGGAGTTGGGTCGCCATTTCCTTAGGTTGGAACTGAACCGTGGTCCAAAAATAAGCGAAGAAGTAGATCAATCCGATGTACACCAACGCATAGAGATAGCCGTTCATGTTGGCGAACTCACCCTGAAGCACGTCAAATATAGAGGCGAAGAATGTGTAGACCGGACCGGAGTCTGCCGAGAGCGGCATCGCCGCACCCATCCAGTTGAAAAGCATCGAGGGGAAAATCATCAATGAACTGGCAAAGATGATCGGCATCACGCCGCCGTGGTTCACACGCAACGGAAGATAAGACTTTTGACCGCCATAAACTCGCCGACCGCGGGTGTGCTTCGCCTGCTGGATCGGAATGCGACGCTGGCCCTGAGTGATGATGATTGAACCGGCCACCACCACCAAAAACGCTACGAGCAAAAAGATCACTTCATCAATACCGTAAGGCAGGGTAGGATCTCCACCGGACAGCGAAAAACCGCTGGCTATTTGACCGATAGCAGTTGGAATGGCCGCGATGATGCCCGCGGTGATGATCAGCGAGATGCCGTTGCCAATGCCGTACTTGTCGATTTGCTCGCCCAGCCACATTAAAAAAACCGTGCCCGCGGTGAGACCCAAAACACCGCATGTCCAAAATGTGACGGTGTGGCGGTAAGCAGGATAAACCAAATCGCCACTACCACTCTGCAGGAAGCTGAGCCAAAATGCCGCTTGTACGAGACAAAGACCCACCGTGGTATAACGCGTGTACTCTTGGATTTTCTGGCGCCCCGCCGGGCCTTCTTTCTGAATTGCCTTGAGCCGTTCCGAAACCGATGCCAACAGCTGGAAGATAATGGCTGCTGAGATATACGGCATGATCCCGAGGCCAAAAATGGTCGATTGCGACAAAGAGCCGCCGGTAAAAATACCGACGTAGTTGATTAAACTTCCCACGCCACTATCCTGGGCAGATTTCGCCCACTCACTGAGGGCTGACTGGTCTACCCCGGGCAGCGGGATAAAAAATCCGATGCGATAAATCACCAACATCCCGATGGTGAAAAAAAGCTTATTGCGGAGGTCTTTAATTCTCCAAATATTGAGAAAGGCTTGCAGCATATCGAACCAGTAGAATGGGTATAGATCAGTGAAAGTAATAGACTTGGTGCCAACACCAAATCAAGGCCGCATATCACCTTGATAATTAATCGATCGCTTTCACACTGATTTAGCTTCACCACCCGCGGCAACGATTTTATCGGTGGCCGATTTACTGAATTTCGCCGCGCTGACGGTCAGCTTCTTAGTGATTTCACCTTCACCAAGAACCTTAAGGGGTAGCTTGGAATCACGGACCAATCCCAGACTGGCTAAAGTTTCCACATTAACTTCATCTCCGTCAGCAAAACGAGCGTTGATTGCTTTGAGATTCACGATATTGAAGTGCTGCATGAACTGCGAGTTAGTAAAACCTCGCTTGGGAAAGCGTTTCCACATAGGAACGGCCCCACCCTCATGAGCATTAGAGTTACCAGATCGAGAGCCGTATCCTTTGTGGCCGCGACCTGCGGTTTTACCCGTACCGGATCCGACACCGCGTCCGATTCGTTTGCGTCGCTTGTGGCGACCGGCCTTTTCCGTAACTTCGTGAATCATCATGGTAAATACTCTCAACATTAAGCCAGGGCAACTAAGGTCTGCGGTGGCTAAGGGATGTGCATGCAATGGCGGTAAGCAAAAGTTCTAACTGTCTTATTCAGATTGATTCTTGGATTCAGCTGGAGAAGTAGTAGAATCGACACCGCTCGAAGTTGATTCATCAGAACCAGTGGCCGGCGGAGGCGAGGTGGATGAGCCATTCTCAGCTTTATCCGCAGCTGCAGTGGAACGCGATGAGTGTCCACCCTGACCCCCGCCGCTTCTGCCACCACGATCATTACGGCCGCCTCGGCCGCCTTTACCTTTACCAACAGTATTCTGCGGGGCGTTGGCTTTGGTTTTGGAGGTTACAGTTTCAGCCTCGGTCATAAAACGCTTGGCCGATGTCAGCATCTCATCAACCGTGCTGGTCTCGATTTCCACACCACGAAGTTCAGCAATTTCTTCGCGTGTACGCAGACCTTCGAGCGCGTTGATCACGGCGCGGCAAAGATTGATCTTGTTGGTTGAGCCATAGGCTTTAGAAAGACAATCCCGCACGCCAGCCATTTCGAGGACGGCCCGTACCGTACCACCCGCGATCACACCCGTTCCCGGGGAAGCCGGGATCAGTTTGACACTGGATGCACAAGCGCGACCCTTGACTTCGTGCGGCAGAGTTCCCGATTTCAGCTTAACCGGGAAAAGATTCTTCTTGGCATCTTTCTGCGATTTCTCGATGGCGGCGGGAACACCACGACCCTTGCCGTACCCCACGCCAACCCGGCCGTTGCGGTCACCCACCACGACCAGGGCAGAAAAACTCATCCGCCGTCCACCTTTAACGGTGGTGGCGGTGCGATTAATAGCAACCGTCGTTGATTCAAGTGCGTTGGAGTCGTCGAGATACTCAGCCATAGTGATGCCTATTCTAAAGTTTAAATTTACCGAACAATCGGTCCGTAGTGCCCACGTAGCTCACGGGGTCTTTATTAAGTCAGTAATAAAACTGACGATATGTCAAAATTTGAGACCAGCTTCTCGGGCAGCATCAGCCAAGGCTTTCACACGGCCATGGTAACGGAATCCATTACGATCAAACGCCACGGCGTCGATCCCGATACCCTTAGCTTTATCCGCAATCGCTTTGCCGATCTCGGCCGCTGCAGAAACCGTCCCGCCTTGCTCTAACTTGATCGAAACCGTGCTCGCTTCCGCAAGCGTGTTGTCGGCATAATCATCAATCAACTGGGCGTAGACATGCTTGCTGCTACGAAAGATCGATAAACGTGGACGTTCGGGAGTACCAAACACACGTTTACGAATACCGGCTTTCCTCCGGCTTCTACGTAAGGTATTTTTCTTATTTTTGTCCATCGGGATTACTTTCGTTCACGCGGGAGAGCGTAAAAATACAAATGATAGCGTCAAGGAAATAGGAATACAAAATTAGCTACCGAAAGCCTTGCCCTGTTTACGGATAATTTGCTCACCCTTATACCGAACACCTTTGCCATTATAGGGTTCGGGTTTACGATGCTGTCTCATCGCGGCTGCGGTTTGGCCCACCAGTTGTTTATCGATGCCTTTGACCGACACTTCCGTGAGGTTGGATGAACTTTTCGTTTCAACGAGAATCCCTGAAGGAATATTCACAATACGCTCGTCGGCGAAACCAAGCTTAAGCTTAACCTTGTTTCCCTGAACAGTCGCACCGTAACCAACACCGTGGATTTCAAGATTGGTTTCGTAACCATTGGTTACACCCTCGACCATGTTGGCGATCAGCGATCGTGTGAGGCCGTGCATAGACTTAGCGGTACGAGAATCGCTGATCCGATCCACAACAATTTCTTTAGCATCATTATCGACGCGAACGGTGACTTCAGGTCGATGGGTCAGAGAAAGCGTGCCTCCACTACCTTTAACAGAGACAACATCCCCGTTAACTTCAGCGGTGGATTTAGATAATGGAATAGCTTTTTTGCCAATGAGACTCATAGTAATCGCTTCTTTCAGATTGCCTTGGGGCAAGCCTTAATACAAAACGCCAAATCAATAAAACAACGGACTACTCGACGGTACAGATCAATTCGCCGCCGACATTTTCGTCGCGGCACTGTCTGTCGGAGAGAACCCCCCGTGGGGTAGTGAGGATAGCCACTCCGAGGCCGGCCAAGGGTCGGGGCAGGTTATCAACTTTGGTGTAGACCCGACAACCAGGCTTTGATTCACGCTGGAGTTTGTGGAACAATTTTTCGCCGTTGGGGCCGTAGCGTAAGTTTACGCGAAGGATCCCCTGACGCCCATCATCAATGATGTCATACCCATCGACGTAACCCTCGTGCTGCAGGGCAGCAGCAATCCCCGCACAGACTTTAGAATTTCGGCAATCAACGGTGGTGAAGCCGTTTCGCGAGCCGTTACGGAGCCGGTTGAGCATATCGGCAATGGGGTCACTGAGAGCCATAGAAAATCTCGTATCGATTAAAAGAATTGCGAGCGAGGTCGCATAAAATAAAAAAGTTTACCAGGAGGCTTTACGCATCCCAGGGACTTTACCTTCTAGTGCCAGTTCTCGAAGCTTGATACGCGAGAGCTTGAACTTTCGATAAACGCCACGGCTTCGGCCAGTCAAGGCACATAGATTACGGAGACGAGTCGGGCTTGCGTCGCGTGGAAGCTGAGCCAAACCGGCGTAGTCGCCAGCCTCTTTCAGCTCACGACGTTTATCAGCATATTTAGCGACCGTTTTAGCGATACGCTCGTTACGAACCTGAGTGGATTTACTGGACATAATTATTTACCTAGTCACAAGCGACCAAAATTAATGGGAATTAAGCGGCGTTCTTACTCTTTTCGCTCTTTTCGCGCTTGACAAAAGGAAAGCCAAGCTCAGTCATAGCGATTTTCGTGAGGTCATTAGAGGAATTGACAAACACTAAGGTAATGTGCATACCGAAAGTGTGTTGAGCATTGGCCATATCTACTTCGGGGAAGATCCCCTGTTCAGTCAAGCCAAAGGAGTAATTGCCGCGGCCATCAAAAGAGCGATCACTGAAACCACGAAAGTCCTTAATGCGAGGAATTGCCAAGCTGACCAAGCGATCGAAAAACTCCCACATACGATCACTCCGGAGGGTAACCATCGCGCCGTTTTCATAACCTTCTCGAACTTTGAAGTTAGCGACAGATTTTTTCGCAATGGTCATGATCGGTTTTTGACCCGTTATGAGCGCTAAGTCCTTCTGGACTTGTTCCTTAGCCTTGGCGTTGAGCTTGGTGCCTTCGATCAGCTTACCCATTCCCACATGAACGACGATTTTGTCGAGCTTAGGCATGGCCATGAGATTGCCGTTGCTGGTCTGAGATTTCAGAGTTTCAGCCACGGTGGTAGCAAACTTGGTTTTCATTCGAGGAGTCATAGGTGAGCTCAATTAATCGGTAATTCAAGAGTCGTTGGCGGCAATTAGCGCGCTTTTTTAAGTTCCGGTCCAATTTGACCGCCGTTGGTAGCGGCCACCCGGATTTTAGAACCATCATCACGCGTTGTATAACGAACCCGTGTGGGTTTGTCATCGCTATCCACCGGGCTGACGTTGGATATATGGATGGGCATTTCGACTTGCACCGTTCCGCCCTGGGGATTGGCCTGATTAGGTTTAAGGTGTTTGGTGCGAACGTTAACACCCTTCACTACCACTCGTTCGGCATTAGGATTAATCTTATCCGTGACAATACTCAAGACTTCGCCTGTCTTACCGCGATCACCACCCTTTTTCTGGGAGCACCCGATAGGACTTTGACCTTGTCGCCTTTACGAATGTGTCGTGACATAATGAATTCTCAAACTATCGATACAAATAAGTGCGATAAACAATGGGTAAACAATAAACGGTTGACGAAAACACAAAAGCTTTCAAATTTAAACGACTTCGGTAGCGAGCGAAACAATCTTCATGTAGTTCTGCTCACGGAGTTCGCGAGCCACCGCACCAAAGATTCGGGTTCCGCGGGGATTTCCATCATCATCAATTAAAACGATCGCTGTCTTATCAAACTTCACGTAGCTTCCATCTTTTCGGCGAACAGGATTAGCCGTACGAACAACCACTCCCTTAACGATCGTGCCAGATTTCATATCACTGCCGGGCAAAGACTTCTTAACCGAGCAAACGACTCGGTCACCAACACTGGCGGTAGGCCGAGAAAACTTCCCGGCCGCAGTGGATGTTCCCAGAACACGGATCACGTACGCTATTTTAGCGCCTGAATTATCTGCGACTTCAACTCTGGATTCTGCTTGTATCATAATTGGGTTTTCCCTCTCGGGAAGATCTCAGAACTGGTTCTATCAGGTCAGGATCTACTAGTTAGCGATATCTCAGGACTGGACTTCAATCTCAGGAGCAGGGACGTTCGTAACCGGAGGCAAAGCGGACTCTTCTATATTCACCAAACGCCAGCTTTTAGTCTTACTTAAAGGGCGGCAGCGAGCGATACGAACCCGGTCACCCTCTTTGGAATCATTATTGGCATCGTGAACTTGGAAATTCTGGGTTCGTTTGACAAATTTGCCGTATTTAGGGTGTTGGACCTTGTAGGCTACGGAAACAGTGCGGGTTTTATCTCGCTTGTCGCTAGAGACGACACCGATTTTGGTACCAAGCAAAGGTCGTGAGTCGGTCGTTTGGGTAGTCATAGCTTACTCCGAATCCGGGGATGAGTTGACAGGAGCTTTACGGTTGGAAATCTCCGTCAAGACCCGCGCGATGTCACGTCGAAGGTTTCCAAGTTGACGCGGATTTTCCAGCTTTTCGGTCACAGATTGACTTCGAAGATCAAATAACTTGTGACGCAGCTGCCCTGCGGTTTCGACCAACTCGGGGTCGCTCATTTTTTTAACTTCAGTGGCTTTCATAATTATCAATTACCTTAGTGCCGCAGTGATATACGGCAATCAATTACATGTGGCTGCGACGCTCTACAAAACGGCATTTGAACGGTAGTTTATGGGCAACACGCACAAAAGCTTTCTTTGCGATATCACGCGGAACTCCTGCCAACTCGTAGACCACGGTTCCAGGCTTGACCCGTGCGACCCAATACTCGGGCTCAGCCTTACCCTTACCCATGCGAGTCTCGAGCGGTTTCTTAGAGATCGGTTTATCGGGGAAGACACGAACGAAAAGCTTGCCTTCACGTGCAACATACTGACGGGCTGCGATACGGCCGGCTTCAATCTGACGAGCCGTGAGCCAACCACCCTCGGTCAACTGCAATGCGTAGTCACCGAATGAAACTTTGTTTCCGCGGAGTGCATTGCCTTTAAGCGTACCACGCTGTTGTTTACGGAATTTTACGCGTTTAGGAAGAAGAGGCATGGTTTAATCTCGTGGTTGCAAATCAACGGAAGCTAACGGGTGACAAATTAACGGCGGCCCCGGGCGCGGGGACGAGCACCAGCGGCTTTAGACTCGATTTCACCCTCGACGATTTCGTTGTACATACCCTTGTAGGTCCAAACTTTGACCCCGATGATACCGTAAGTGGTATGTGATTCCGCAAAGCCGTAGTCGATTTCAGCCTGAAGTGTTTGCAGTGGAACGGGACCCATACGGATGTCTTCGCTGCGAGACATTTCGTGACCACCCAGGCGGCCGGAAAGTTGGATTTTCACGCCTTTGGCACCGGCGCTCATGGCGGCTTCGGCTTTCATCTTCATCACTCGGCGGAAACTGGCACGCTTGGCGAGTTGTTCAGCAATTGACTCAGCGATTAACTTGGAATCGGCGTCGGGGTTGCTGACTTCGATGCAGTTAATGGAGACGTTTCGGCCGGTGAGGTGTTGAAGCTCGCCGGTGAGGCGATCGATCTCCGCCCCTTTGGGACCGATGACAAGTCCTGGACGAGCCGTTTTAATAATGATCTTTAGCTCTTCACGCGTTCGCTCGATGTGAATATCCGAGACAGCGGCAAACGGGGGCTTGCGGTTGAGTTGACGATCCAGGTAGCGCCGGATCTTTTGGTCCTCAATCAGCAGCTCTCCGTAAAAAGCTTTAGTTGGTGCGTACCAACGGCTACGGTGAGCTTCGGTGATCCCGACCCGAAAGCCGAATGGATGTACTTTTTGTCCCATGATGGGTCTCGTTTCAATTGAACAGCCGCAAGCGGATGTGGTTATAAATAGGTATTACGCTTCGTCGACGCTAACGGTGATGTGGCTGGTACGTTTGAGGATGGGGTGAGCGCGGCCACGATCTTTAGGTTGAAATCGTTTTATCGTTGGTCCGGCATCGACACGGGCTTCACTGACTTTGAGGTTGCGGACGTTGGCTTCTGCTTGGTCCGCGTTGTGATAAGCAGCAATTAAGGCACTCTTAACGAGTACGGCCGCGCGCAACTTCGAAAGCTCTAGGGTAGTAAGCGCTTCGGAGTATTTCATGCCGCGGATTAAGTCCACCACCAGGCGGGCTTTCTGCGGGCTGATCCGTGCCATGCGGTGGGTATTTGTGTAAGCCATGGTGAGTGTCGATGTATCTTGACCAGAGGTAAATTGATCAGAAGAAGAGAAGTTCGTTGGGAGCTTTAGCGTCCTTGGGCCGCACGTTGTGCTTTAGTCCCGGTGGTATGGCTACGGAACTGACGGGTCAAGGAAAACTCGCCAAGCTTGTGCCCCACCATGTCTTCAGTGACAAAAACATTGAGATGAGACTTTCCGTTGTGCACCAAAAAAGTATGGCCGACAAACTCGGGGACGATCGTGCATGAACGAGCCCATGTCTTGATGGGTTCTTTACGATCCATTTGATTCAATTTCTCAACCTTGCGGTAAAGTTTAAAATCAACGTAAGGGCCTTTTTTCAGTGAACGTGACATAGTGTGGTTCCGGGGGGAACTCGTCGATTGTTCGACGATGGGTATTTACTTAAGTTTGAGCTGCCCGTAACGCTTCGACACTCGGCGACGGATGATACGCTTGTTGGACGACTTGCCATGCTTACGGGTCCGTCCGCCTTTGGCCAAGGTACCGGTCCGAGAAGCGGGGGGACGGTTGCCGGACGACTTATTGTCGCCACCACCCATGGGGTGTTCGTGGTGGTTTTTAGCCATGCCGCGGGTGTGAGGCCTTTTGCCGAGGTGCCGCGATTTGCCGGCTTTGCCGAGACTCGTCTTGTTATGGTCGGTGTTCCCCACTTGTCCAATGGTCGCGCGGCTGTTGACCGAGACTTGACGCATTTCTCCGGAAGGAAAGACCAGCGTGGCCCACTTGCCTTCACGGTTGGTCAGCCGGGCATATGTCCCTGCCGAGCGGCACATTTGAGCACCACGCCCCGGTGTGATCTCGACGCAGTGCACATTGAGACCGGTGGGAATTTGTCCCAGCGGCATTGAATTGCCGACGGTGGGCTCGATCTTTTCGGCCGACGAGCTGATTTTCATGCCGTCGGTCAGACCAATGGGGGCGATGATGTACCGTTTTTCGCCGTCTTCATATTCGAGGAGAGCAATGTTGGAGGAGCGGTTGGGATCGTATTCGATCCCCACCACCGTGGCGGTCACACCATCTTTTTTGCGGGCAAAATCGATACGGCGATAACGTTGCTTGTTACCACCGCCGCGCGACTGCACGGTGATTTTGCCGTGATGATTTCGTCCGCCGAGTTTATTTTTTTTCTGCAGCAGGGTTTTCTCGGGCTTGGTCTTGGTGACTTCCGAGTACAGGTTGACCGAAGCGTCGCGCCGGCTGGGCGTGGTCGGTTTATATTTGCGTATGGCCATGTTCAGGTCTCACATTAAGCCGCGAAGGCTATAACAGGGGAGCAATCGATTCAGCGATTCAGGGAGCATTCATATTAGAAAAGCTCGATGCGGTCTTCGTCGTGGAGGTGTACGGTGGCTTTTTTCCAGTTCGACGCTTTGGCAGGCCCGAATCGAGTGCGGAAGTGCTTACCCTTTCGCACCTGGGTGGCCACGCTTACAACACGAACTTTGTATAGCTTTTCCACGGCTGCTTTGATTTGCGGTTTTTTTGCCCGCATATCGACTTCGAATGCGTACCGGTTTCGCGCTTCTGATTCCCAAGTCGTTTTTTCGGTAATCAAAGGTTTTTTAATGATGTTCGTTGCTTCAATGTATGGCATGACTTACGCAGCCTCCGACGCGGTTGAAGTCGATTCGTGAGCTTTTACGTTTTGGGTTACTTTGCCGAGATAGGCATCGAAATCCGCTTTGTAGACCAGCAGATACCGGTGATTGAGCAAGTCAAAGACGTTAAGACGGTCAATCTGCGTGATGTCGATGGACTCGAGGTTTGCCGCAGATCGAGCTTGATGCGAGGTCACGTCGGCAAGAGCGACTAAAGTCGAGCGGTCGAGCTTTAGGGCTTTAAGTAATGATACAAACTGTTTGGTGCTGGGTTTATCGAACGACATGGAGTCGTCGATGATTTTAATTTCACCGTCAACCGCTTTGGCCAAGAGGGCATTGCGGTTTGCCAGGCGACGCATCTTGGTGGGCATGTCTTGTCGCCAAGAGTGCCCGACCTTCGCCAATGCCATGCCCCCGCCGCGAAGAATATTGGCTTTCTTGTCGCCGCGGCGGGCGTTGCCGGTGCCCTTTTGCTTGTAGAGCTTGCGGGTAGAACCACGGACCATGCCACGGCTTTTGGTGGTGGCGTTTACCGAGCGCCGATTGGCGTGGTAGCGAACGAAAGCTTGCTTGAGAAGGCTGTGGCGGATTTCACCGCCCAGAAGCGTTTCGTCGAGGCTATAGGTGCCGGTGGTTTCGCCCGATGAATTGTAGAGAGGGATATCGATCATAATTCATTACCTACGGGCTGGCCCGTATGGGGTTGCAGCTGCGTTGCGTGCGCTAGCGTCGCGGGGGTTGCGGCTAACTCGGTGAGGGCCGGTTGTGGGGGCGAGACAGTATCGTGATCTAGTTCGTCGTGTCAAATTGAGACGTCGAGGTAGATATCCGACTTATCCCGCCGCAGCGGTCTTGGCCTTACCTTTGTAAAGCCGGGTAGCCTCCCGAATGGTGAGTAGTCCTTGCTTGGGTCCGGGGACGGGTCCCTGAATCAGCAGTAGATTTTTTTCTTTGTCAATCCCGACGATTTTAAGGGATCGTACGGTCACGCGTTCGTTGCCCATCTGCCCGGCCATCCGTATACCTTTTTTTGGCTTGCCGGTGCCGAGGTTCGATGAACGTCCGCCGATGGACCCCGGGGAGCGGTGCTTGCGTTCCACGCCGTGGGTCGCTTCTTTGCCCTTGAAGTTGTGACGCTTCATACTGCCCTGAAAGCCTTTACCTTTGCTGATGCCGATGACATCCACAAAAGCTACACCTTCAAAAATATCCACGCCGATTTCTTGCCCCGGCTCCATCCCCTCGGACCCGCCGTCGGCGAGACGCACTTCTTGGTGGAACCGTTTGGGCGACAAGCCGACCTTTGCGTCGTGGCCGATCATCTGAAAGGTCGAACTTCGGGCCTTGATGTCTTCGAAAGCAAGCTGAACGGCTTCGTACCCGTCGCCGTCGGTGGTTTTAATTTGGCTGACGAAGCACGGCCCAGCCTGCACCACGGTGACGGGAACGTTAATTCCTTCGTCGTCGTAGAGCCGCGTCATGCCGATTTTTCGTCCGAGGATGGCTTTGGCCATTTTAAATCTCCGAGGGGGGCTAGTTTGCCGATTCTTACTTCGCCAGCACACCGGCGACGTAGAGGAATAAACCCTGATTGATGAACTGAATTTGAAGCTAACTTAATTTCGTCGTTACTGAGTAAAATAAGATTATGCTTTGATTTTCACGAAAACGCCAGCTGGGACCACCAAGCGGTTCAATGCTTCGACAGTACGGGCATTGGGTTCTTTGATATCGATGATACGCTTGTGGGTCCGGATCTCGAACTGCTCACGCGATTTCTTGTCGATGTGCGGCGAACGAAGGACGGTGTACCGCTCGACGCGGGTGGGCAACGGAACGGGTCCGGCAACCTTCGCGTTGGTCCGCTTGGCATGATCGACGATTTCCTTGGCGGAGGCGTCGAGTGCCTGGTGGTCGTAGGCTTCCATGCGGATTCTGATCTTGCCAGCGGTCATACGTTTGGCCTTGCCCTGAGCGTTGATAAAACTTTGGTGATCGCTCTGCGGCACGGGCCGTAGGGCTGGCCGAGCACTATAGAGATTTTAATCTGCGTGTCAAACCGCTTGAGCTCACGACTTTACAGAGCTTGAGATTTGATTTTTTTCGCCGATTGACCGGCCACTCGTTTTCATTTGGTTTATGCCAATTTTTAACCACCCATCCTCATTCGATGCAAATCAACCTCGTGCTCAGAAGCCACAAACCGCTTCCAGGACATGATTAGCCACAAATATGGGCACCGATTGTGCGGCGCCCAGGGCAATGGCGTCGGAAGGACGCGAATCGACTTCGCGGGTGTCGGATGCGTCATGACGGGATTGAAGGCGTAACTGGGCGAAAAAGGTGTGCTGCTCGAGGTCGTTGATGACGACCGCGACCAATTCAAAGTCAAGATTCTCGATGACATCCGCCAACAGTTCGTGGGTCTGGGGTCGTGGGGGCACTTGTCCCATCAGACGGCGTTCGATCGCCGCGGCTTCGTTAATTCCGATGACGATGGGGAAACGGCGGGGTTGGCCGGACACGACCGGATCAACTTCCCGGAGTTCCACGTAGTGGGTGTCCTGGGTTTCACTGATGAGGACGCGGGCAAGTTCCATCTGCACCGACATGGCAAACTCTCGAAATTAGGGCCTAACGGTTCGGGCTTGCCGAATCCGCCACGGTGAGGGGCTTGAAGGGGCTAACCTCATAGATAACCTATTGACCAGGGGAACCCGTAATCAATGCATGGTAGCTGCCGTCGCGGTACGGGTGGGGCGTTACGGGGTCAACCCCGGACGGAGCCTCGCTGCCCCGATGATCCTTAGCGGAAACGGGCAGCAGGGTTTCTTGTTTAACCACTCTGCGGCCGGGCCAGCGGTCGAGCAGGGCTTGGGCCTGCTGCTGATTTTCCCGGTCATCGATGGAGCAGGTGCAATAAAGCAGGTGCCCCCCCGCCGCGAGATGCGGCATGGCCCGGTCGATGATATCGCGTTGTAAGTTGATGAGTGAATTGAGATTAGCTTGATTTGCGCGATAGCGTGCTCCGGGGCGGCGGGCGAGGACGCCGGTATTGGAGCAGGGGACATCCAGCAAAATCAAATCGTAAGTTTGTCCGGCCGTGGGCTCGGCGACGTTGATCCCGGGAATCAGGCAGAGGTCTGCCCGACGGGCGTCGTCGGGGTCATGGGCGGTGATGTCAGCCTTCGGAAAGAGGGCACGGAGCTGCCGGGTTTTCGTACCGCGGCCGGCGCAAAGATCTAAAATGGAAGCGGGGGGCGGATCGAGTTCCGCAGCGGCCGCCACCGACGCCCACGACGCGGGGTCTTGCACGCGCCGGCCGGAGTCTTGCGCCAGCCATTCTGCCAAGGCTTCACGTGACTCGGTCCAAAGACGCGGCGGCTGGTCCTGGGTCACGAAAGTCGGCGGGTTCTGCAGGCCGTGGAGAGCAAGGGCGGTGGCCTGCTGCCGGCCGAACTGCTTAAACCAGTGTTGTAACAGCGGCAGCGGATGGCTGGTGGCGATGACCAGGTGGGCAAGAATGTTGTCGGTTTTGGGCAGGCAGGGTTGGGTGAGGGTGATCGTGCTGCCGTCGAGGGCGGGGAGCCGATCGGGTGCGGGCGACCAAGGCGTTTCGCTTCGCCCCCCCACCGCCGCATTGAGCTTCCGCAGCACGGCGTTGACGAGGCCCGACGAACGGTGGTTGGCGAATTTCTTGGCCAGCTTGACGCTTTCGTCGATCACGGCGTAGGCGGGTAATCGGTCCAGGAAAATGAGCTGCGCCGCAGCGGTGAGCAGTACGGCGTGGGTCGGGGCATCCAACTTGCGGAGCGGAGATTTGAGATGGCGCGCGATCAGATGATCCAGCGTCAGCCAACGTTGCAGCACCGTGCGGTGAATGGCAGTGGCGAGCCCAACATCGGGGCTGCCCAGGCCCGCCAGATCGGGTTCGACCAGCGGAATATCGGGGAACCGCTCGACGGCGGGGATCAGCGAGAGGACGACGACACTGCGGGCGGTAGGCGGCATGGAGGCAGCTTAGCGGCTGCAGCTAAAACGACCAGAACCACGCGATCATTTACATCCAACACAAATAGGCTGAACACTCTCGATCCCGTTGCGTCAATCACCACCCACTAGAAGGTGTGCCCCCGGAGTAGTACTTGGAAGCAGTCGGCGCAACCACGGCAGCGGTCGGAGAGAAATGGCAAGTTAGACGGTGCTTTTAGTCCCCGACCGCGGCGATTTCCGCGGGCGCACCCAGGGCCTTGCGGACCTCATCGAGAAACAGATCGACTTTGAACGGTTTGTAGAGCACGGTGGTGAGGCCTTCTTGCGAAGCCCGGACGATGGAGTGATGGGGGTCGTAGCCGAATCCGGTCATGAGCACGACCGGGAAATCCTCGCGGATGCGCTGCGCCGCGGCGTAGATCTCGTAGCCGTTGCGGTAGGGCATTTTGATGTCGGAGATGACCAGGTCAAACGCGTGTTCTTCAAGGAGGCTGGTGGCCTCGTGACCGTCCTTGGCGGTCGTGCAGCGACAGCCGAAACGGGTCAGTACGTCGCGTACGGTTTTGCGGATATTGGGCTCGTCGTCGGCGATGAGTACCCGCTTGTTGGTCAGGAGGGAGTCTTTCTGAGTTTCGCTGACTTTGTCGCAGCCGATGACCGCCCGGGGGCCGGCCTTCACGTTCTGTATCGAATCCCGGATGGAATCGACGTGGCTGATGATGCGGCTGAGTTTTTCTCGCATCGGGTCATCGCCGATGTACTGCTCCATGAGCTGGCCCGACTCGGCGACGATGTCGTCGAGCGGGCCGTTGATCTCGTGGACGACGCTGTCGGTGATGGTCGTGGAGGTGGTAAAGCGCTCGACGACCAGCAGATCGAGGATATTGAGCGCCAGGGCGACGTAGCGACCAAAAATCTCGGCGAATTGGCGATCGTCTTCGTTAAAGGTGCCGACCTGCTCGGATTCGATGTTGTAGACCCCGATGACTTCGTCGTAGAGCATCAACGGGACGGTCAACGACGACTTGGAGTGCGTGAGACCGATGACGTAGCGGGGGTCTTTTTCGGTATCGTGGCAGATGTAAGATCGGCCGGTGGCGCCGACGTAGCCCGAGATACCGTTGCCTTCGGGCTGGGCGTAGAGGTCGATCTCCAGCGCTTCGGGGGGCAGGCCTTCGGCGATGACCACGTCCAGGCGGTTGCTCTTGCGTTCCAGCAGCCGGATCGCAAAGTGGTCAAAGTGCATCAAGTCTTTGGAATACTTGATGATTTTTTCCTGCAGAAATTTCAGGCGTTCGGCGGGCGTCTTGGTGGTGACGGCTTCGCTCTGAATCCGGGCGAGTTCTCGGCCGGAGGCGTCGATCGCGTCGATTTTGCTTTGCAGCCGTTTGCCGCTGCTGGCGTCCCACACCACCGCGACGACTTGCTGGATGTCGCCCTGCTCGTTGACCACCGGGGAGCAGATGAGCTCGAAATAGAGGTCTTTTTCCTGGAAGGTGAACTTTTTGCTGCGACGCGAGGCGTGTTCGCCCGCGGCACCGCCCTGCGAACGAAAGATCGACAGCGACTGGCGGCAGATGCGGATCACGTGCTCGGCGATCTCTGCGCTAAACGCCCGCATGCGTTTGTTGGACCAGGTCAGCTGGCCGTTGGTATCGACGATGCAAACGCCTTCGCCGATGGTGTCGAGCACCAGGCTGGATTGGTCCCCGATCAGGGCACGTTCGAGGGGCAGGAAATTGCCCGCCCCGGCAAAGATGGCGTGGAAATTCTCGTTTTGTAAAGACGACAAAGCGTTGTCGAGCGAATCGACCACCGTGACTTCGAAATGTTCCGAAAGCAACGACGCCGCGGGATCGGTGACCTCATGAGGTCCGCCGAAGATCAATACCCGTGATCCAGTCTTTTTCATGGCTGTTACCGTCCGCCCCCCGCAAACTGAATGGTCTGATCAGGAGTTGTATCGGGTAGGCGGGCGGTCCTTTCTCAATTTTAGTTTAGCGCGGGTGCGCCCGGGGGCTCGCGGGGCGGCTTGCAATCCAGTTATCGGTCCGTGCGCACGACTGCGTATCCGGGGCAGGTCGTCGGGCGAAACCGGCATCACTCAAAATTGCCGCGTGATCACGGCATCGGCCATGGTTAACAGTAGGCGGCGGAAGGGCGAATCCGGCAGATGCTCGAGGGCTTGTTGCTTGGCATCCTCAACCAGCCGTGCGGCCCAGTCGTGGGCATAGCTCATGGCGTCGCTCTGGGCCAATTCGTCGCGAAGCCGCTGACCGGCGGCCGTTTCTTCTTCATTGCGGAGGGTTTGCACCAGCTGCTGCCGTCGGTGGGCGGAGAGCTGGTCGAGGTGGCGGATAAGCGGGAGCGTCAGTTTGCCCTTGGCCAGATCTCGACCGAGGGTTTTGCCCACACGATCGGGGTCGCCGTCGAGGTCCAGCACGTCATCGATGATTTGAAACGCGATGCCGAGTTTTTCGCCGAAGTTGAATAAACCCCGGGCCTTGGGGTTGTTGCCGCCCCCCACCTGCCGGGTCGCCAGCACGGCGGGCATGCGGCAGCACTCCCCGCAGAGGCTCGCGGTCTTGCGGCGAACAATCTCGAAATACGTGCGTTCGGTCAGTTGCCAATCGTCGCGGTGGTGCAGTTGCAGCAGTTCGCCTTCGCAGACGACATTGGTGGCGGCGGCGATCCCGCGTGATGCCGAGGTGTGCGGCACCGTGGAACAGAGGTGGTACGCATGGCTGATGAGATAGTCGCCAAGCATGACCGCCGCTTCATTTCCGCGCAGGTGGTTGATGGTGGCACCGCGGCGGCGCATCTCGGCTTCGTCGAGGATGTCATCGTGGACCAGCGTGGCCATATGCACCATCTCCACGACGGTCGCGACGGTGGTCACCTCATCTTGAAAGGCCGCATCCTCGGCCCGCTCGGGATAAGCCGCCAGGGCCGAACCGATCACCAGCGTCGGGCGTAGCATCTTGCCGCGGTAGCGTTCGACGTGCTGGGTGAGCTGATTGACCCCCGCCAGGTCGCTGAGCAACTCCGCGGCGAAGCGGCGTTCGACCTCCTCCAGCCGCGCCGCGAGTGTTTTACGCACAGCCTGGTCGTGTCCGGTGAGGGTCAGCATCGCCCTCACTGTAGCGGGTTCGCCTCACGCCAGCCCACCGGATTGACCGATCTGATGGGTGTGCCCACCGCCGATTTGGGATGAGCGAGTTCACGAATCATATTTATGGCACAACTGGGCCGCGAAACGACCCGCCCTAGGCGGCTTCCTTGCCGGTCGCGTCACTCGTTATCATGACCAGCCATGAGATTGCGGGTAGGTCGTCGCTGCCTTGTATGAAATTCCTTTCTAGACGAAACCGGTTTGATCTAAAACCCTTTACGAGATGCCGCCCTTGGACATGCCCCAGAGTAATTTGGATACGACCGTCGGCCGCATCGTGGTCGAGCGCGGTCTGGCCACCCAGCAGGAAGTTGACCGGCTGCTGAGCCGCATCCGCGGAAGTGACGCTTCGGAAGAACTCAAGCTCAGCAGCGGCAGCGTGGCGGGCGATGCCGCCGAAAGCGGCGGCGGCTCGGGCGGCGACCCTCAGCAACGAAGCCTCGCCCATCTATTGGTCGATGAAGGCCTGGTCACCGCCAATCAGATCGAACGCCTGCGACCCGAGCTCGAAGAACAAAAAGCCGGCGCCCAGATCCCGGGCTACAAAATCATCAACCAGCTCGGCGCCGGGGCCATGGCCCGGGTCTACCTCGGCAAGCAGCTTTCCCTGGACCGAATGGTCGCGATCAAGGTCTTGCCCCAGAAGTTCACCAACAACGCCGACTTTGTCCGTCGCTTTTACGACGAAGGTAAGGCCGCCGCCAAGCTCAACCACCCCAACATTGTCCAGGCCTTCGACGTGGGCAAGTCCGGCGAGTACCACTACTTTGTCATGGAGTACGTCGACGGGCGGACGGTCTTCGACGATATTACCGAGAAGGGGCCTTACACCGAAGACGACGCGGTCCGCATCGGGATCGAAACCGCCCGGGCGCTGGCTCACTCCCACGCCAAGGGGTTTATTCACCGCGACGTGAAGCCCAAGAACATCATGATGGCCGACTCGGACAACCGCGCAAAACTCGCGGATATGGGCCTGGCCCGCGCCGTCAGCGACCGTGAGGCCGCCGAGGCCGAGGCGGGCAAGGCCTACGGCACGCCCTACTACATCAGTCCCGAACAAATCCGCGGCGAGGTCGATGTCGACGCCCGGGCAGACATCTATTCCCTGGGTGCGACGCTTTACCACATGGTCACCGGGCAGGTTCCTTTCGACGGACCCAACCCCTCGGCGGTGATGCACAAGCATCTCAAAAACGAACTGATCCCCCCCGACCACCTCAACACCGATCTGTCTCACGGCCTGTCCGAAGTTATCGAAGTCTGCCTCGCCAAAGAACGCAGCAAACGCTACAGCTCGGCCGACGATCTGCTGGAAGACCTCGAAGCCATCTCCCGCGGCGAGCCTCCGATCCAGGCGCGGCGGGTGTTTGACGTCGCTTCGCTGGCGGACCTGGACGACGCCGACGACCAGCGGATCGCGGCGGTGGCGCGGGGCGAGTCGATCACGACGCAGCCGGCCTTCTGGTTGGCGGTGACCGGTTGGGCGGCGGCGTTGGTCATGATGATCTTGCTGCTGGTGGTTCACACCACCTTATGAATCATGGTTGACCGGCCGTCCATCGACAACAACGGTTCTATAGCCGTCACCCTCCCGACCGACCGGGAACAATCCCGCGCGGCGGCAGGTTGAGTCCGCATGACCGGACCCGCTGATCCTCATCCCCCCTCACCTTCCGCTGGGCCAACCCGATGGAGGTCGGGGGTGCGGATGGTCATGGCGGTATTCGTCATGCTTGGCCTGGCGCTCACGGTGGACCTGATCCGCCAAGCCGTGGCCTCGGACCGCGTGGATTGGCAACCGGTCTCGGTGCTCAAGGACCACCCTTCGCCATCGAGTCAGCCGGTGATCGCCAATTTAGAAGGTGCCGCCCCGCAGCCCTTAAACCTGCTGCGGTTTACTTCGAAAAGCTGTGGGCCTTGTAGAATGATGGACGTTAAGGTGTTTTCCCGGGAAGACGTTGCCCGCGCGATTCACCGCCTGACCCAGCCCTTGTCGCTCGATCTATCGCGACCTACGCCCGCCGACTTGGCATGGACGCAGCGCTACGGCGTGGTGAGCACCCCGACTCTGTTGCTGCTGGATCACGCCGGTCAGGAAGTCGCGTGTCTCGAGCGAGCGGTCGACGCACGGACCTTTCAAAATTGGCTTGAGGCGCAACGTCGCGGCCCACTCCGCTAAACTGGCGCAGTAACTTCACCGTCACCCGTCGCCGATTGTCCAACCCCGGGGGCGACCCTCCTCGCATAAGGAACCTTTCTATGTCCACCGGCCTGCAATCCCTCATCGACTCGGGCACCCGCGTCTGGCTCGACTCGGTTGATCCCAAAGAAGTCAAGACCAACAAAGCCGCCGGCATCACCGGCTGCACCTCCAACCCCAGCATCATCGCCGACCTCATCTCCTCGGGCCGCTTCGACGACATCGTCAATCCGCTGCTTGAGCAAGGACTCGACGACGAGCACATCACCTGGCAGATGACCGACTACCTGGTCCGCCAGGCACAGAGCGAATTCGAAGACGTCTGGCAATCCTCCGAATGCAACGACGGCTGGATCAGCTTTGAACTCGATCCCCTGCTCGAAGACACCGCCAACACCGCGTCGGTCGCCGACCGGTCGGCGAAATACGTCGAGCTCGGCAAAAAATGGGCTCAAGACCACAAAAACCGCATGATCAAAGTGCCCGCCACCGAAGCCGGTCTCGGCGCTCTCGAAGAACTCGCCGCCGCGGGCATCACGCTCAACGTCACGCTCATCTTCAGCCCCCGGCAATACGTCGCGGCCCGCGATGCGGTGTGGAAAGGCCGACAACGTTACGGCCACCTCGACACCTTCAAAAGCGTCTACTCCATCTTCGTTTCCCGCGTCGACGTCTACACCGAGAAGCACCTGCCCGACCTCAGCGACGACCTGCAGGGCCGCGTGGGCATCATCAACGCCAAGCAGATCGGCATTGAGAACGCCAAGTTCTGGGCCGACAAAAACCTCAAGCTCGACCAGGAAATGATCTTCGCGTCCACCGGCACGAAGAAGCCCGAGCAGCCCAAGGACTATTACGTCGCCGCCCTCGCCGGCTCGGACATCCAGACCAACCCCCCCGCCACCAATGCCGCTCTCGACGAGATCGGTGCGACCTACCCCCCTCAGTCCCGCACCCTGCCCGGCCGCCGCGATCCTCGAAGAGATGGACCAAAAAGTCGATATGCAAAAGCTCGAGGATACGCTGATGAGCGAAGGCACGGCGAAGTTTGCCGACCCTCACAAACAACTGATCGCCACCATCGCGGGCAAACGCTAAACCTGCCTGCCTCACCCAATCGAACCCGCGCGACCAGCGCCGACCTGACTCAGCCCACGAACCTGATCCGTGGGCTTTTTGATATTTGATCGTTTGCCGTGACCACTGGGCTTGACCCGACCCCCGCCCTGTTCGATACTTGCAGCCCTTGCCTCTCGCCCCGCCGCCCTCCCCCCCGGAGTGTTTCCGTATGAGTTTTTGCCGGTGCCTGCCCGCCCTGACCCTCGTCACCTTGCTCGTCGGCTGCGGCAGCACGCCGACGCCTTCCGAAGACTCCCCCGCCGGTGCGGAGTTTCGCACCGGCAACCTTATCGAACCGGGGTATGCCCAACAATTCGACTATGCCACCCGATGGGTTCGCGAGATCGTGCTCGCCCGGGGGCAGCGGATCCATGCCGTGCGCGTCCTCGGTGACCAGGTCGTGGTGGTCGAGCGTCCCCGAAACGTGGTGACCGCGCTCAACGTCAGCGACGGCAGCCCGGAATGGAAGCTCGTACTGGGCCAACCGCTCGAACGTTTGTTTGCCCCCGTGGCGGACGGTGATTTCATCTACGTCACCACGCGTCGCCGTGTCTTCAAAATCGACCGCCTCCGGGGGAAGTGGTCGATCTGCAGAATCTGGGCTACACCGTGGATTCCCCCTCGCTTCTGCTGGGGCCTCGCCTGATCGCCGGCGGGCTCAACGGCACGGTGTTCGGCCACGACGTGGAGGCGGGTTACAAAATCTGGGCCTACGGCTTGCCGGACCGCATCACCGCCGAGCCCGTCCGCATCGACGACAAAGTCTTCTTCGCCGACATCTCCGGCAACTACGTGATGCTGCGGTCTTCCGACGGCGTGCTGCGCTGGAACGGCAGCGCGTACGGACCCATCACCGCCGCCCCCACCGTCGACGGCCAGCAGATCATCATCGCCAGCGAAGACCAGTCGCTCTACAGCCTCGCGTCCACCACCGGCCGATTCACCTGGGAGCCTTACCGCTCAGAAGTCCCCCTCACCGTGTCGCCCGTCGTGGTCGACGGCATGATCTATCTTCTCGAGCCGGGCATCGGCCTCACGGTCATCGACGGCGCAACCGGAGAAGCCCGTTGGACCACCCAGCAAAACTTCGTCCCCCTCAAAATGCGCAACGACACCCTGCTGGTTCACCGCGATAATGCCTTGAGTCGTCTCAATCCCCAAAACGGCCAGACCTTGGATGAAGTGCCGACCCGGCCCTTGCAAAGCGTGGAAATGGGTCCCAACGAAAGCCTGATCCTTATCGGCAAGAACGGCGAACTCATCCGCATCGACCCGCGATAAACCGAGGCTCACTTTCGACCATTTTCCGGTTGAGCGTTTTCGTAGTCGGCCACCCTTATATGTCTGATTCATCCCTCGTCAATCCGTTGGCCGTCCGGACCGCGCTGCTGTCGGTGTCCGACAAAACCGGGTTGGTGGCTTTTGCCCAGCGGATTCACGATCGCGGCGTCACGCTGATTTCCACCGGCGGCACCCACCGCACCCTCACCGAAGCGGGCCTGCCTGTGACGCCCGTCGAAGAGGTCACCGGCTTCCCGGAGATGATGGACGGCCGGGTCAAAACTTTGCACCCGAAGATACACGGCGGCCTGCTTGCCCTCCGCGACCAAGCCGACCACACCGCCGCCCTCGCCAAGCACCATATCCAACCCATCGACCTGGTCGTGGTCAATCTTTACCCTTTCGAGCAGACCGTGGCTGACCCCGACGTGGCCACGGACACGGCGATCGAGCAGATCGACATCGGCGGCCCGAGCATGGTCCGCTCCTCGGCCAAGAATCACCGCTTCGTCGCCATCGTCACCGATCCCACGCAATATCAGCGGGTGACGGACGAACTCGACCGCCACGACGGCGCCACGACCCTTGCCCTGCGCGAGCAGCTGGCGGCGGAGGCGTTTAAGCGCACCGCGGCCTACGACCAGGCCATCGCGGACTGGCTCGCTTCCCGTTTCGCGTGATGGCTCGTAGGCGGCGTGCGGGTGGGCCGTTGTGGTCGATCGAGATCTTTGCTCCACCGCCGCGATACCGGACTTTCTTGCTTAATTTCTTACGAATTTTCTGGCTGTTTCCGTTGCTACTGGGCCTGCTGACGCAGTTCGGCAACGTGCATGCCTCCGCACTCGACGCCCACGTGGCCCGGCCCACGGTCGATGAATTTCTGCGTGATGAGGCGGACCTGCTCTCTGCCCGGGAGGAAGCTCAGTTGCGTCAGCGTTGCCAACAGCTTTACGCCGATCTGGGCGTGCCGATGTTCCTTCTGACGCTGCCTCAGGGCGGCGGATCCGATGATACGCCGCTGGCCCCGGCCGGTATCGCCCGTCAGATCTTAGCGGACTGGTCCGTTGAGCACCCTTTGCTGCAGGGTCCGGTTTGGGGCCGGGGCATCCTGGTTTTGATCTTGCCCGACTCGCGTCAAGCCCGGATTGAATTCGGAAAGCAATGGGCGGGTGAGCACGACGCCATCGCTCGACAGATCACCGACGAGCGACTGTTCCCCTCGTTGCGCGGCGGCAACCCGGCGCGGGCGATCGACCTGACTTTTGTTGCGTTGGACGCGGTGGCCCGCCAGCAACCGCTGCCCCCCCGCCGGGTGGCGCTGGCCAGCATCGTGGCGTGGAGCGTGCTGACGCTCACGGCGTTGTTCACGACCGTCTCGCTGATCCGCCGGGGCCAAACGGGCTTTGCCGCCCGCGGTTGGTGTCGGCTGCTGTCGATGCCCGGCGGCCTGCTGGACCGCCTCACCCCGGCCCCGACGCTCCCGGATCCGGTGATCTGCACCGCCCGCGGCTCAACCCCCCATTGCTTCGCTCCTCTCGACCAATAAGCGGCGGCGTATCCTGCTTACCTGCGGCATCACCACAGTAGGCATCGTCGAGCTTCGATCTGATGAGGCATACTACCTCGGTCATGCCCGCTGAATCATCCCCAACTAACGACACACCCTGCGCGGACGTGCTTCGGCAAGCCGTCGCGGCCGCCGAAGAACGCCTGGGTCTGCGTGTGGTCGTGGTCCTGGCTTCGCGCTCCGGGCGGTACGAGCAAGCCCGGGCCCTCTTCGCTTTTTTTCTCGCGCTGCTCGGGGCGGCGATCGTTTGGCTGACCCTGCCCGATGCCGCCGCCGTTCCCGATTCTTACGCTGGCTACAACCCCGCCGCCAAGACCCTGCTTACCGCCGCATCACTCACGCTGTTTTTCCTGAGCGGCCTGGTTCTGGCCGCCCATGCTCCCCGGTTGGCCCGGCCCTTTATCTCAAAACGGCAGACCCACTTTGCCCTCTACCAGGCGATGCGACTGGCACTCCCCCCCTCACTGCGAGCCGATGCGCAGGCCCCCGCCTCCCCCAAGACCTTGCCCCCCACCGTGGCTGGCCCGGCGATCCCCGATCTCGCAGTGAGCGATGAAACCCTGTACCTGTACGTCTCGGCTTACGAACGCCGGGCGGGCCTCATCGCCGGGCCGGCCGCGACGCAGCAACTCCAAAAGTCTCAACTCGACCGTGCCGCCGCCGCTCTCAACAGTCGACTCCAAACCGTCGATCCGATCACCGCCATCATCGAATGGCTCGACGGTTTGACACAATAATAATGGTCCCGGCCGCTACCTTACGGCGGGGGTTGTACTCACTCAGGATTTCGCTTCATCCTGTAGCTCCACCGCCGGTGCGGGCGGCAGATACCGACGTAGGAATCCGTCATATGCCCCCGCGCCGATCAACCCCCCGACGATCGGTGCCACGATATATACGGTGAAGAAACCCCCGCGTGGGCCGGGGATCGCGATCTCGCCCCAACCTGCCAGGTAAGCAAAGACCCGGGGGCCAAAGTCCCGAGCCGGATTGAAGCCGCCCTGCGTGAGCACCGCCAGCAGACAGATCAGCACGGTCACCACCAGCCCGATCGGAAACGCCACCGCCCGGCCACGCGGCGCGTTCGCGTTGCGCGGTTCGATCAGGGCGAAGATAAAGAACACCAGCAGCCCCGTCCCGATCGCCTCGGCCGAGAATGCCTGCAGGTGACTGACCAACGCGAAGGCTTGCTCGTCGGTGCCGAAATCCGGGTTGGGGAAATACTCGCCGTACGCCATGGCTGACCGTTGGCTGCCCGCTTCCCCCCGGACCAGTCCGTGGCTCGCTTCAAACCGCGCGATGAAATTATGAAACAGCCCAAACAAGACGGCCGCCGCCGTGAAGGCCCCGATGAACTGCGCCGCGACATACGGCCCGACCCGCTGCCAGGCAAACCCCCGATACACCGCAAACGCCAGGGTCACCGCCGGATTCAGGTGCGCCCCGCTTATCGCCGCGGTCGCATAGATCGCCAGCCCCACGCCGATGCCCCAGGCCACCGCGATCTGCCCCAGACCGCCGAACGCCCCGGCAAACACCGCGACGTGTACCACCCCCGTCCCAAAGAGCACCAGCAGAAACGTGCCCACCGCCTCGGCGATCCATTTGGCATGTTCAGGGATTGGCGGCAGCTCATGCGACATCACGTCCCAAGATGACGCATTTGCCCCACCCACACCACCGGACCGCCCGCCGCTCATGGATTTCTCATACAACGCCCGGGGCGTTCGGCCTGACCGATAGGGTCATCCCCGCCGACCCTCGACGTATTGCCGGGTCTCCCGTTCCCCCGGCTGTTCGAAAATCGCATCGGTCGGCCCGGCTTCGATCATGGCCCCCGCCCCGTCGCGGACCCAGAACACCGCCGTGTCGTCGGCGATCCGCCGGGCCTGCGCCAGATTGTGCGTGACCACCACCAGCGTCAGCGCGTCCGCCGTTGCCCTGCGTCGCGCAGCAGCCGCCTCGCAGCCGCAAGATCAGGTCTTCGACCACGCCGCTGGCCATCGGGTCCAGTGCGCTGCACGGCTCATCCATCAGCAGCACCCGGGGCCGCAGCGCCAGCGCCCGGGCGATGCACAGCCGCTGCTGCTGACCCGCCCGAAAGGGTCGACGCCGAGCGGTGCAGTCGATCATTCACCTCGTCCCAGAGCCCGACATCCTGCAGCACCGCCTCGGCGATGCGCGTCCCGTTCGGCCCGCTTTGCGCATGCCATGCTCCTTCAGCGGCATCGTCAGGTTTTTCAGGATCGCACATCGCGAACGGATTGGGCTTCTGAAAAATCATGCCGACCTCTCGCCGCAGTCCAATCGATGTCGCAGGATGTTTTCCGCAACATCGAATCGCCCAATCCGGGTCGACCCGGTGACCTGGCAGCCCGCGATCAGGTCGGTCATGCGGTTCAGGCTCGCCAGGAAGCTGGACTTGCCGCAGCCCGAGGGACCGATGATGGCGGTCACTCTCCCGGTCGCGATCTCGAGTTCGACGTCGCGCACCGCGAGTTGCTTCCCATAGATGCACCGACAGGCAGCAGGTGCGGATCATCGGCTCCGGTGAAGCCGGCTGGACGATCGGCGTCGGGGTCGACGAGTTGCGAAGGTTGGCAGTTATGTTGCGTCATACGTTGACCACCACCGACGGAGGAATCGTCGGCCGATCCATGAAGCCGTCAGATTGATCGATGAGCAGCAGCGACATCAGCACCACCGCCGAGGCATATCGCGTTGTCGTCACCGCCCGGGCACATTCATCGATAAGTCGTAGATGTGGATCGACAGCGACCGACCCGAGTCGAGACAGGCTCGTCGGCATGCGATCGACGTAGCCACTGGTGAAGATCAACGCCGCGGTTTCGGCCCCCGCTCGGCCCACGCCCAGCACCAGCCCCACCACGATGCCCGGCATCGCCCCGGGACAGCACGCTTTGCGCAGCGTCGTCCATCGCGACATCGACAAGCCCCGCCGCCGCCTGCCGCTGACTCCTCGGGCACGCTCCGGATACCCACCTCCGCGGACCGGATAAAGATCGGCAGCACCATGCACGCCAACGTCAACCCGCCCGCCAGGATCGAAAACCCCATCCCCAGCACCTGGCAGAAAAACACGTTGCCAAACAACCCGAAGACGATCGACGGCACCCCCGCGAGCACGTCCAGACTCAAGCGCACCGCTTGCCCAACGGCCCGCTCCGCGTCACCTCCGCCAGCAGCATCGCCGTCGCCAGCCCGATCGGGACCGCGGCGACCAGGCACACCGCCAAGGATCAGCCCGGTCGAAACCAGAATCGGCCCGATGCCCGCCGCCGCGTCCAGCGTCACTCGGCGACTCCATCAGAAAGGACCACGACAGCCCCCTTATCCCGCCCACCGCCAGAGTCACTGACATCCAGCCAAACACCGCAGCGTGACGCCAAAGCCACCCCCCAGCGATATTCCCACGATGCCGCCGGCAACCCCGCCCCCCGGCCGTCACATTACGCAAGTTTCACGCCCGCCTCGGCCGTCGCAGCCGGCCATGGCTCAACACCTCCGCGGTCAGCACCAACACGCGCCACCACCGCATCAGCACCGCCCGCTCACAAACAACACCGAGCGATGGTCGTGCCATACGCGTACCCCATCTCCAACGCAATGTTGGCCGTCAACGTCCGTACCGGGTCGAACACGACTCGCGGGCATCCTGCACCACGTTGCCGCACACCATCAGCACCGCCATGGTTTCGCCGATCGCCCGGCCGGCCGCCAGCAGCAACGCCGTCGCGATGCCCGCCTCGCCGCAGGCAGCACCACCCACCACAGCGTCGACCACCGTCCCATCCCCAACGCCGCCGCCCCTTTCGACCACGTCCGGTTGACCGCTCGCATCGCCGCCTCGCTCAACAACGCGACCGTCGGCAGCACCATCAGCCCCACAGGATCAATACCCCCGCCAGCAGACTCGCCCCCGGCGGTTGCCACCGCCCCAGCAACGGCACCAGCGTCACCAAGCCCCAAAATCCGTACACCACCGACGGGATCCCCGCCAGCAATTCCAGCAGCCGACGGTACAACACCGCCACCGTCGGCGGGGCGTACCACTGACAAAACAACGCCGACACCACGCCCAGCGGAACCGCCAGCAGCATCGCTCCCACCATCGTCGCCACCGACGCCACCACCATCGGCCCCATCCCGAATCGCTGCTCGGTCGGATGCCACGACCCGTCACTCACAAATCGCGTGACCCCCACCGAGGTCACCGCTCCCCACGACTCACGCAGCACAAACACAACGATGACCAGCACGATCGAGGTCGAAACCACCGCACTCAGCAACAGCCAAACCTTTAACAACCCGTCACTGCGCGATCGGAACAAAATACTGACCCTCCACCAAGTCATTCACCGCCGAAGACGACGCGAAATCCAGAAACGCCCGGACCAACGCCCCCTCTTGTCCATGAGTGACCAGATTTAACGGCCGCGACAGCGGAAAACGCCCGTCTTTCACCGCCTGAATCGAAGCCGGCACGCCCCCCATCGGCAGCACCTTGATCGGCACCCCGTCCTCCACCGAAAACTCCGCCGTCCCGATCGACACGTATCCCAACGCCCGCGGATCGCCCGCCACCTGTTTGATGCCTTGCTGATTATCACCGATCACGACGTCCGCCTCAATCTCCATGTTCTTCAGCTCAAAGTACTTCAGAAAAAGCTCCAGCGTCGATCGTCCCTCCGCCTTGTTGACCACCGTAATCGGGCCCGTCCCCGCCCCTTCGATCTCGCTCCAGTCGTTGATCTGGCCGCGATAAATGTCAACCACTTGCTGACTCGACATTTCAGCCACCGGATTCGTGGCGTGAACTATCAGCGTGATGCCGTCCAACGCGATCGTGGTTGCCCGCAACTCGCTTTCCGAATCTTTCAACTCACGCGACACCATCCCGATATCTGCCAACCCCTGACTGGCATCCGCCACCCCCCGCGACGAACCGCCGGTCTGCACGTCCACCCGCACCCCCTCATGCGCCGCTTCAAATCGCTTGGCGATCTCGCCCACCAGCGGCGCGACGGTGCTCGATCCGGTGATCGTTAGCCGCCCCGAGAGTTCACCCGAATCGTCCAACCCCGCCGAGCCCCGGTCCTCGGCGCCATCACAACTCGACAGTCCCAGCACGGTGGCCAGCAACACAAACAACAAGGTCACCAACCGCATAAGACTGTCCTTAACTAAATGAAGTAAGCTTAAACCGAGCCCCAATCCGTGCGTACCATACATCTTTAACGCCCGGTGCGGCCCCGTCTTTCCCACCCGCACATAGTTTTGACCACCCCTCGGGAATAAGTCGCTATCTGAGCTTGCTATACTGCTCGATCCTCAGCCAGGGCCATCATCCTCCGCCCGACCTGCCCCCTTTCTTATTTTTGTCGCTCCCTCCTCAAAGGCAATCGATCCGCATGTCCACTTATCACGCCACCGTCCAGGACGTCTACAAAGCCGCCGCCCAGGCCCCCGCCGACAACCTCTGCTGCGTCCCCCAGACGCCCAAGTTCCTTCCCGGCCTGGACATCCCCAAAATCATGCACCAGATGAACTACGGCTGCGGCAGCACCGTTCATCAGCAAGACATGCAAAAGGATCAGACCGTCCTCTACGTCGGCGTCGGCGGCGGACTCGAAGCCCTCCAGCTCGCCTACTTCTCCCGCAAGCCCGGCGGCGTTATCGCCGTCGACCCCGTCGCCGAGATGCGCGAGGCCGCCCGCAAAAACCTCGAACTCGCCGCCTCGACCAACGACTGGTTCGACCCGTCCTTCGTCGATATCCGTGACGGCGACGCCTTGGACCTGCCCGTCGAAGACCACTCCATCCACTACGCCGCCCAGAACTGCCTCTTCAACATCTTCAAGACCGACGGCGACCTCGAGCAGGCCCTCTCCGAAATGCACCGGGTCCTGAAAAAAGGCGGCCGCCTCGTGATGTCCGACCCCATCACCCCCCGCCCCATGCCCCAGCACCTCCAGGACAACGAAAAACTCCGCGCCGACTGCCTCTCGGGCTGCCTCACCTACGACGTCTACATCCAGAAAATCGTCGACGCCGGCTTCGGCTCCGCCGAGGTCCGCATGCGCATGCCCTACCGCGCCCTCGACGCCGCCGGACACGACCTGGACCAGGACCTCATCCTCGAAACCCTCGAACTCGCCGCCTTTAAGACCCCCGTCCCCGACGACGGTGCCTGCATCTTCACCGGCAAGACCGCCATCTACACCGGCCCCGACCGCAGCTTCGACGACGGCAAAGGCCACGTCCTCCCGAGAAACTGCCCCCATGCCCGTCTGCGACAAAACCGCCGCCGCCCTCGCCGCCCTCGGCCGACCCGACCTCCACCTCACCCCCTCCACCTGGCACTACCAGGGCGGCGGCTGCTGCTGATTCAGCGGTTCGAGATCGGGTTTGACAGGGTTCAGGGTACAGGGTTCAGAGTTCAGGGTTCGGGGTTCGGGCAAAGGTCTTGATCCCCTAGCTCTCTCCCGACAGCTCGGGCACTTCAGTGCCCGTGTGCCCCTCCAAAACCTAATCCTCAACAAACCAAAAGCCGATTTTGTAAATCCTGTTTAAAATCCCTGTAACCCTGTCAAAATTGCCTTCTCCCCCCCTGCCTCCCCGCCCCCCCTGCCTTACTGCTTCCCTTGGCGTCTTGGACGTCTTCGCGTCTTGGCGTAAACTTCACCCCTTACACCCATGACCACCCTCTCCCTCCCCGTCGCCGACTCCGACGCGTTCTACCGCCACTTCAACCACGACCTCCGCACCGCCCCGGTCATCTCCACCCTCCAGATCAACATCGGCCTGCGCTGCAACCTCGCCTGCAACCACTGCCACGTCGACTCTTCCCCCGCCCGACTCGCCCCCGAAGACAACATGACCGCCGACATCGCCGACACGCGTCATCGGCTGGGTCGCCGACCACCCCTCCATCCAAACCGTCGACTTCACCGGCGGCTCCCCGGAGATGAACCCCCACTTCCGCACATGGTCCAACACTTCCGCAGCGACCACATTCCGGGGGGACACGCGACGTCATCGACCGCTGCAACCCCACCATCATCCTGCACGAGGACGAGCCCGGCCCGGCCAAAATCGGCCCAGCAAGGAAGTGGCGTGATGCCCAGTCCTTCGCCTGGATCCCCCGATTCCTCGCCGACCACCAGCGTCCAGGTCACCGCCTCGCCTGCCCTGCTACACCGCCGACAACGTCGACAAGCAGCGCGGCCGCGGCTCCTTCGACCACTCGGTCCAAGGCCTGCTCGCCCTCAACGACGTGGGCTACGGCACGCACCCCGACCTCCCCCTCACGCTCGTTTACAACCCCGGCGGCCCCTCCCTCCCCCCGCCCTCCGACGCCCTCGAAGCCGACTACCGCCGCGAACTCCACGAACACTTCGGCATCGTCTTCACCAACCTCATCTGCATCACCAACATGCCCATCAAACGCTGGCGCCGCGACCTCGAACGCGCCGGCCAACTCGGCCCTACATGGACAAACTCGTCGACGCCTACAACCCCGCCACCGTCGAAGGCCTCATGTGCCGCCACCACATCCACATCAACCCCCAGGGCCGCCTCTACGACTGCGACTTCAACCACGCCCTGGACCTCCGCACCCCCGTCCCCCCGATCGCTCGCCGGCAAAGTCCATCAACCCACCCCATCGCACCTCTGGGACGTGACTGTCGAGCAACTCAGGACCGCCTCATCGCCACCGCCGACCACTGCTACGGCTGCACCGCCGGCACCGGCTCCTCCTGCGGCGGCAGCCTCGTCTAACCCCCCCCCCTCACCCCCACCCTCACCCCCTCCCTCGTCTAACCCCCTCCCTCGATTAACCCACTCCCCTCACGCCCACCCTTCACCCCGCAAACCCACACCCCCCCACCCCCCCACCCCCCACCACCCCCCCGCCATTCAGTCCCGTCTCCGTGCTGATCCGCGTTATGCTCGGCCGTTTGCATCCTCAAAACGTCTCAATAAGCCCAACCTCTTCCGGAACGCCACCACCGTTCCCAAAGTTCACCCTCCCAACTTCCGGAACCACGCCACGGTTCCCGAAGTTCAGCCCGGAAACTTCGGGAACCGCGCCCCCGTTCCCGAAGTTACAACCCTCCACTACCGGAACCACCCCCCGGTTCCCGAAGTTGCGCCGCAAAACATCGGGAACCGCTACGCCGTCCCCGAACTTCCGCCCCCGCCATTCGGGAACCGCGACATCGTTCCCAAACTTCCATCCCGGAAATAAAACGTTCCCCCCATATTTACCCCATTTCACCCCCAAACTCATTGACTATCGAAGGATACCGCAGTAGATTAAACGCACCACCTCGGATAATAGGTGGATTTGTTTCTGTCTAATCACTGTTAGCGAGCAACAGCATCATGAGGTGGAAAGACGCTGTTTTTGTTGGTCTTACAGCTCTTAACTTAATCAATCTAGCACTCTATGGGGTCGCCTCATACCCATTAGTTATGCGGTTCGACAGCTTGATATGGCCGTTATTCGCTATTCTCGGAGCGTGGTTGATCTACCTCGGTATGGATGTTGTGCAACGAAGCGTCGCCGAGCGGGCTCGCTAACCACCGGCTGCAGTTGACTGGCGACGCCCGCGATGGATAATTGACAGTCGGTGGGATCCCCCTCCGCGGGCGGCCGGCAACTGAGCCTTTTTACGTTATCCGCCTTAGGAGTATCTATCATGCATTGCGGCAAAGTCCCGGGCATCGTGGCGTGGGTCGCGTGCTTGCTCGTTTCCTCCTCTGCCAGCGCTTTCAGCTCCATCGGAAACGTGGATGGGTGGGATGCACAACGCCTTGCCGAAGCGGGTATTCGGGTCACAACATACGAGCACGAACTTACTGGCGAAGATCCGCCGTTTCCTTGGGTCCAAGTCTCCTTCAACTGCGCCGACATTCCCGAAGACCGACCTGTGGTCATGACGCTGAGGCTTTACGACAAAGAGCAGCGACCGATCGCAATGCGCAGCGAACGCACCGATTCCTCTCCGAATGAAGTAATCCTGATTTTTGCGGTCACCCCTGAGCAAGTTCAGCCATATTCTGCTTTGGAGATTGTCGTGTGGCGGCCGACGCCTGACGGCGGTCAAAAAGCTGGTGGATTTAAGTTGTCACTCACGCGAATCAAAGAACTTGCTAACGAGAGCAAAGTGAATGAAGAAGGCGGATAACCAGCGGCTGCAGTTGACCGGCGACGCCCGCGATGGATAATTGAGTGGTCGGTGGTACGCCCCCTCCGCGGGCGGCCGGCAACTGAGCCGATTTACGTTAGGTCGCAGCATGTCTGAACCTGGGTTTATTCGACCAGTAAAGCTCAGCGATTTCGGAGTCGGCTGCCTGCTGCTCGCCATCATCGCTGTTGGAGTTGGAGCGGGCGGCAACACTACGTCCGATTGGCTGACTGCCATGGGTGTGGCGTTCCTCGTTGCCAGCTTTGCGATCTTCCTCGTCTGTCGCTGGCGTAAAGCGACAGGGGCGACCTAACCACCGGCTGCAGTTGACCGGCGACGCCCGCGATATGATGTAGCTGTCGGTGGTACGCCCCCTCCGCGGGCGGCCGGCAACTGAGCCGAATTACGTTAGGTCGCATAGATGCCTGAGCCAGATTCTGAAGTTGCCGAATTACTTCGAGATATTCGCGATTCTCAGCAGAAGCATTTCGAATGGGTTCGTAAGCTCCATGAGATCCCGCCTCAGCCCTCAAAAGCTGAGAAACGTTATCAAGTTCTGATATTCGTCGGCGTTGGTTTAATGTTCATCGTCCTTCTAATCAATTTACTTGTCGGAACACTCTAAGAGCGACCTAACCACCGGCTGCAGTTGACCGGCGACGCCCGCGATGGATAATTGTTGCTGGCTTATAGCGTCATCATCCACTTCCGGGGTTGGGCGATGGGCAATTGAGCTGTTCTTGATTACGGGGTTTACCCAGGCGTCAGCTCTGGACATCCGAGGCTCAAAAGTGGGTGGGTATTGCTTGCAGGGGGGTTTGGAATCATTTTAAAAACCCACGCTCGGTGAGCGTGGGCTTCATTGGGTGTGGATTGATGTAGGTGGGGGGTGGCGGCGATTCAGACTTCGACGGTGCCGCCGTCTTGGAGTTCGACGGGTTTGAGCCAGGGCATCATGCGGCGGAGTTCTTTGCCGACGGATTCGACGGGGTGGCCGGCGTTTTCGGCGCGTTGCTGCTTAAACCACTTGAAGCCGTTGGCGTAGTCGTCGCGGAAGGCTTTGGCGAAGCTGCCGTCCTGGATGTGTTTGAGGGCGGCATCCATACGTGCTTGGTGGCGTCGTCGATGATCTTCGGGCCGGTGTAGTAGTCGCCGAACTCGGCGGTGTTGGAGATGCTGTATCGCATGTAGTCCAGGCCGCCGCGTTTGATGAGGTTGATGATGAGTTCTAATTCGTGGCACACTTCGAAGTAGGCCAGTTCGGGCGGGTAGCCGGCTTCGGTGAGGACTTCGAAGCCTTTCTTGATCGATTCGCTGAGGCCGCCGCAGAGGACGACCTGTTCGCCGAAGAGGTCGGTTTCGCATTCGTCTTTGAAGTTGGTGACGAGGATGCCGCCCTTGCCGCCGCCGTTGCCGATGGCGTAGGCCAGGGCGAGGTCTCGGGCGTCGCCGGTGGCGTCCTGATGGATGGCCATGAGGGCAGGGCACGCCGCCGCCACGCTCGTATTCCCAGCGCACGGTGTGGCCAGGGCCTTTGGGGGCGACCATGATGACGTTGACGTCTTCTGGGCGGGGTGATCGTGCTGAAGTGGATGTTGAAGCCGTGGGTGAACAGCAGGGTCTTGCCCTTGGTCAGGTGGGGGGCGATGTGCTGTTCGTAGACTTCGGGCTGGACCTCGTCGGGCAGGGCGACGGCGATGAGGTCGGCCTGTTTGACGGCGTCGGCGACGGGCATCGGGTCGAAGCCGTGCTCGGCGGCGAGCTTGCCGTTGGCCGAGTCTTTGCGGTTGGCGACGATGACGGTGAGGCCCGAGTCGCGGAGGTTTTGGGCGTGGGCGTGGCCCTGGGAGCCGTAGCCGAGGACGGCGATGGTTTTGTCCTTGGAGGGGGGCGAGGCTGCCGTCTTTGTCGTAGAGGGTTTCGATGGCCATGGGTAAATCTTTCGTGGGTGGGAAGGTTCCGGGCCGAGTAATCTATCGGGGGTGGCGCGGGGCGACAACCCGCGGGTTGATGGGGATCGGTCGGATTGCAGGATGGACCGCTTATGCTCGACTTTTCGGATCAGCCGTACCGCTATTTTCCGCCGAAGTATTCGCGTTTCTGGGCGACGCTGTTGCTGGCCCACAACCGTCGGCGCCACCTGCCGAAACACTTGCGGATCGAAGGGGTCAAGCTGAGCGGGATCGAGCGGTTTCACGGGGTGTTGCGGCCGGGCGATCGGCTGCTGTTTTTGCCCAATCACCCGACGCATGCGGACGCGGCGGTCGTGCTGGAGGCGATGCGGCAGCTGGGCCGGCGGTGCCTGCTCATGGCGGCCTACGACGTGTTTTTGCGGAGCCGTCGGCACCGCTTCACCATGCAGCGGATGGGGGCGTTCGCGGTGGACCGCGACGGCAGTTGCCCTCGGCCGATGAAGCAGGCGTTGGCGACCCTCGACGCCGTGCGTTTCGGGCTGATCCTTTTTCCCGAAGGCAACGTCTATCTCACCAACGACCGCGTGACGCCGTTCATGGACGGGTCGGCGTTCATCGGGCTGCAGGCGCAGAAAGCCCTCCTGCCCCGCGACCGCCGCGTGCTGGTGGTGCCCGTGTCGATCAAGGTGACGCACACGACTAACGCCCGCCGCCGGGTCGCCCAGCGTTTTGATCCCCTGGCCGAGCAACTCGGGGTCAGCGTCGATTTACACGCCGATCCGATCGCTGCGCTCTACGACGCCGGCACCGCCGCGCTGCACCGCAACCTCCGCCAGCGGGGCCTGGATACGCCCGAAATCGGCGACCTCGGCGAGCTGGCGGAGCACGCCGCCGAGCAGGTGCTGGGTCGTCTGGAAGCGAAGCTGGATTTGAAAGGCAAGCCCCGCGCTTCCGCCCTGGACCGGGTCCGCACCGCCCGGCGGGTCATCCACGAGGTCCGCCTCGATCCCGACCGAGCGGTCGATCACGCGGCCGCCGCGACCTGGGCGGACGAGGCCATGCTCGCCTACCGGATCGCCAGCTACCCCATCGGCTACGCCGCCGAGCACCCCACCCTCGACCGCGTCAGCGAAACCGTCGAAAAGCTCGAAGAAGACCTGCTCACCCGCATGCCCCGACCGATGGCCAGTCGGCAGGCGTTCGTCCACCTCGGTCAGCCGCTGGACCTGCGGGAATACCTCACCCGCCATCCGAAAACCCGTGCGGCCCTGCGGGCGCTGACCGACGACGTTCAGGCCGCGGTGCAGGCGGGCGTCGATCACCTGAACCATCACAACCCCCACCCGGGGAACCGCGAGTGGTCGGATTAAACCAAAGCGTTCGGGCAATCCGTCCGGACCTTACCGCCTGCATCACATAACACCGGGGCCGGCTCGGACAAAACCACCCCCCTCTTGTTTCACCTACTCGCCCGCGGCGGCTCGATCCAGGAACCAGGTCAATTCTCCCCCACCCACCTTCTCCGGATCGATCCCGCTGATCGGGATGTTTCGGGTGTCGGGCTGCGCCCTTTTGGGATTGCATGGCGACGCGATGCAGGGCCGCCGCTTTGCCTTCCCCCACCGCGAGGACCGCGACCTGCCGGGCGTGGTTGATCAGCGGGTAGGTCATGGTGAGCCGGGCGGGCGGCACCACTTTTTCTCCGTCGTTGACCTCGATCCACCGCGTCGCCCCCAATGCCGGCGACTCGGGAAACAGGCTGGCGGTGTGGCAGTCTCCGCCCATCCCCAGCAAGACGAAGTCCAGCTTCGGATACGCCCCGTCAAAGGCCCCGCCCTCCGCGATCGCCGCCCCTTTCGGAATCTCCATCCCGAACGCCTCGCCCAGCGTCGCCTCGTACTCCCCCGCCGGGTCCTCGGCCAGCACCGGCATCGCGTGCACCTGGCGACTGGGCATCCCCACATGGTCCGTCAACGCCTCCCGGATCATCTTCACGTTTGATTTCTCGTCGTCCTCGTCCACCCGCCGCTCGTCCACGATCCACACGTGCGTCTGCTTCCACGGCAACGCCCGGAACTTCGGATCCGTGACCAGCCGCACATAAAACGGCTCGGGCGTCCCCCCCCCCGACAACGCCACGTGAAACACGCCCCGCTGCTCCACCGCCGCCACCGCGCCGCTCATCAGCGATTCGCCCAGGGCATCGAAAAGTGATTCGGTATGGGGGGCAACGTGGACGGATCCGGTGAGTTCAAGCATGCGGCAGAGTTTAATCGCTAAGCGGCCGACTCGTTGGGCAACCCCTCCACACAAGTAATCTGCACAATATTGAGCACGTGATTGCGTGTCGGCAAGTCCGTTTCGTCCGGATCGGTGCCGACATAAAAGGCAAACTTACTGATATACACAAACGTCGGGTCCGGAACCTCACAAGAAGATTCGCCAGACATAAGGATGCGAAACGGGCCAAAGGGAGAAGCTCTAAACAAGTCACGCAGCTCAATGGGTAAGGTCATTGACATATCGCCGGTTCAATCGTTACGCCAATACCGCCCGGCCTTCTGCATCATCAGGTCCGACGCCGGGGGGCCCCACGTTCCCGCCGCGTAATTCGGCAGATCGCTCTGCGGATTATCCATCCAGTAGTCCAGCACCGGCTGCACCGCGTCCCAGCTCGCCTCGATCTCGTCGCGGTGCTTGAACAACGTCTGGTCGCCGCGCATCGTGTCGTGCAGCAGCGTCGCGTAGCCGTCGGGCGGATCAACCTCCCACTGCTTCACGTAATCAAAGTCCATGACCACCTCGTTCATCTTCATCCCCACGCCCGGCTCCTTACCCTCAAACCGCAGCCGAATCCCCTCGTCGGGCTGAATCGTAATCACGATCTGATTCGGCTTCTGCGTCCGGGTCTGCTCCCGAAACAGGTAGTGCGGCGTGGGTTTGAAATAGATCACGATCTCCGTCTTCTTTGCCGCCATCGACTTGCCGCTCCGCAGATAAAAAGGCACCCCGCCCCACCGCCACGTATCGACGTTGAACTGCATCGCCGCGAACGTGTCCGTCTGACTTTTAGGGTCCACGCCTTTCTCCTGGCGATACCCCTTGACCCCCTCGTCGTTGATCGCTCCGGGGCCGTACTGCCCCCGCACCGCGATCTCCGGCACCTCTCGTCCCTCGGGCACCCGCATCGCCTTGAACACCTTGACCTTCTCGGTCCGAATATCCTCGGCCTCCATGCTCACCGGCGGCTCCATCGCCACCAGGCTCAGCACCTGTAACAAGTGACTCTGCACCATGTCCCGCATCGCCCCCCCGCCCGGCGAATCGTAATAGCTGCCCCGCCCCTCGACCCCCACCGTCTCGCTCGCGGTAATCTGCACGTGATCGATGTATTGCCGATTCCACAACGGCTCAAAGATCGTGTTGGCAAAACGCAGCACCAGCATGTTCTGCACCAGCTCCTTGCCCAGGTAGTGGTCGATCCGGTAGATCGAGCTCTCCCAAAACACGTCCGCCAGCACGTTGTTGAGGTGTACCGCCGACGCGGGGTCTTTGCCGAACGGCTTTTCGATGATGATCCGCTGCCACGTCGGGTCCTCCTGATCGATCGGCACCATCCGCTTGCCGTCGATGACCAGCCCGCTGCTACCCAGCTGCTCGATGATCGGCTCGAAAAACTGCGGCGCCATCGACAGGTACGCCAGCAGATTGCTCCCCGTCCCGTGCGCCTTCGCCTTCTCCCGGATCACCTGGGTCAACGCGGGCCACGCCGCGGCGTCCGTTGAATCCGACGCTTCGTAATGTACGTGCTTGGCAAACTCATCCCACCCCCCGCGGTCGTTGCCGCCGTGGGTCCCCGCGTAGGACTTCGGGCTGAATTCGTGGATCATCTCCCGGAATTCGTCGTCGCTGAACTTCGAGCGTGCCACCCCCAGCACCCCAAACTTCTCGGGCATCATCCCCCGCTCCCACAAATAAAACAGCGCCGGCAACAGCTTCCGCTTCGTCAGGTCCCCCGACGCCCCAAAGATCACGATCAAACATCCGTCCGGACGCACAGCTTGAGCAGAGTTAGGCATACCCCACACTAGACACGAAAGACCGGATCCGGGCAAACCTTCACGCCCTATTTCGGGTAGCGGGAATACATATAAATGGGCCGGGCTTCCAGCCCGCCGTTCGGGAAGTGGGGTGGGGTTTCAGCCCGCCGTTCGGGAAAGTGGGGCGGGCTTCTAGCCCGCCGTTCGGGTCTCGCCCGAAGTGGCTTACAGTTTCAACCCTTCAAACCGAGCGCCGGCAAGATGCCCGCCCCACTCTAAAGCAAATGATCCCACGACCCCATTTCTTGGCTTTCGCTACCCACCGCATCGCGACACTAAAACGCAAATCTGTCCTCGAGAAACGGTACGAAAAAGAGAATATTCAGCGGTGGGGCGTGGCCTTGCGGAGGGCGATGCTCAGGAGCATGAGGTCGGCGGGGTTGACCCCGGCGAGGCGGCCGGCCTGGCCGAGGGTGCGGGGGCGGAATCGGTCCAGGGTGGCGGCGGCTTCGTTCCGTAATCCCGGCAGCCCCGCGAAATCGAAGTCGGCGGGCAAGACGTGGGACTCTTGCTCAACCAGGCGGGCGAGCTCCTTCTGGGTGCGAACGATGTAGCCCGCGTATTGACGATCGGCGAGAACCCCCGGAAGGACCCCCGGAAGTAACCCCCGCAATAACTGTTGCATCGCATTTTCCGGACGAGCTGCCAACATCAGGGAGCGGTCCGGCGCGGCGGGTGATCGCTCGGACCCGCTCCCTGTCCGTAACGTCTTGGGAGAGTATCCCTCCGCCGAAACGGACGGCGAGGGGCGTTCGAAAGTGAAACCCAAGTCAACGAGTTGTTGCTGGACCTGGGCGGGGGTGAGCTCGGGGGTGTGGAGCCATTTGGCGAAGGGTTGGCCGTTGACGTGGGCGGAATCCATGAAGGCGTGGAGGGCGGCGGCTTGTCGCTGGCGTCGTTGAAAAAGTTGCCATCGATCGTGATCGACGCTGCCGAGCTCTCGGCCCAGGGGGGTGAGGCGGGCGGCGGCGTTGTCGCTGCGCAGCATCAGGCGGTGCTCGGCCCGGCTGGTGAACATGCGGTACGGCTCACGCGGGGTCTTGGTGATCAAGTCGTCCATCATCACGCCGATGTACGCCTGGTCTCGTCGCAACGTGAAACCCTCGAATGCTCCCCCCCCACCGCCTCCTGTTCCCCCCCTTGCCCCTCGCTTTTCTGCAGGTTGATCTTGCGGCACGGGGGCTTGGGCTTCACTATTTTCTGAGTTATCAAGTTCGCGGTTTGTGTTTTGCGATTTTGTCGAATGATGTCGCTTATTTTGGATGAAGTTGTGAAAGAGGACGGCGTTGATGCCGGCGAGGAGGCCCTGGGCGGCGGCTTCTTCGTAGCCGGAGGTGCCGTTGATCTGGCCGGCGAGAAAGAGGCCGGGCAGGCGTTTGGTCATGGTGGTGGCGTCGATCTGGTGGGGCCAGACCATGTCGTATTCCACGGCGTAGCCGGGCTTGAGGATGACGGCATTTTCGCAGCCCGGCAGACGGCGGACGATCTGTTGCTGGATTTCAGCGGGCAGCGAGGTGCTGATGCCGTTGCAGTAGACCTCGTTGGTGGTGAGGGATTCGGGTTCGAGAAAGACGTGGTGGGAATGGCGGTCGGCGAAGCGGACGACTTTGTCTTCGATGGAGGGGCAGTAGCGCGGGCCGGAGGTCTCGATTTGGCCGTTATAGATGGGTGCGCGGTGGAGGTTGTCGCGGATCAGCTGGTGGGCGGTTTCGTCGGTGTGGGTGAGGTGGCAGGGACGCTGGGGCAAGACGGGAAAGGTGTGGGCTACTTTGGCGTAAGCCTCGTCGGAAGTATCGATGCGGCTCAGGGTGAGGTCGCTGAAGGGGGTGGGCGGGTCGTCGCCGGGCTGGAGGTCGAGCGCGTCGAGGTCCAGGGATTCGGCAGCGAGCCGGGGGGGCGTGCCGGTCTTGAGTCGGCCCAGGTCGAAGCCCTGATTCCGCAGAGCCGCGGAGATGCCCACGGCGGTGCCTTCGTCGACACGGCCGCCGGGGGTTTGTCGTTCGCCCGAGTGCATGAGGGCGCGCATGAAGGTGCCGGTGGTGAGAATCACCGCGTCGGCGGTGAGGGGCCGAGTGCGGTGCGGTTTGGTTGCGGGATCGTTTTCGCAGGGGCCCAGGTCGCCGCAGCAATCCGAAAGGCGTTGCGCTTCCTGGTCTTGGTCCCCAGGCCCCTCGACCCCTCGGCCCCTCGGCCCCTGGGCCCCCGAGCTCGCCACCATGACGCCCACGCAGCGGCCGTCTTCGACGATGAAGTCTTCGACGAGGCCGGGGAGCAGATCGAGGTTGGGCCGGGTGCGGAGGAGGCGTTGAACTTCGGCGGCGTAAGCGTATTTGTCGGACTGGCAGCGCGGGCCGTGGACGGCAGGGCCTTTGGAAGCGTTGAGCACGCGGAACTGGATGCCGGTGGCGTCGGCGGCAAGCCCCATGAGGCCGCCCAAGGCGTCGATCTCGCGGACCATCTGTCCCTTGGCGAGGCCGCCGATGGCGGGGTTGCAGGACATCGCTCCGATCTTGGTCGGGTCCATGGTCAGCAGGGCCACACGGCCGCCGCGTCCCCCCTGACCGGCGTCAAAAACCGGACGCAGGAGATTGGCGGCAGCCCAGGCGGCTTCGGCCCCGGCGTGGCCGCCGCCGATGATGACGATGTCGTAATGCGATGCCATAGGCGACGAGTATAGGACGCGGCACCGATTTATTATCGATTGTCGAAGATCAGCGTAGACAGCGACGAAGAAGCGCGGTAAGTTTTGAAAGGATTATGTTAGGGTTTGCGGAACGGACGCCGCGGCAGATGGAGGTTGCGGTGTTGCGTTGGATGTTTTTGGATATGAACTCTTTTTTCGCGTCGTGCGAGCAGTACGACAACCCGTCGCTGCGGGGACGACCGGTGGGGGTGTGTCCGGTGCTGGCTCACGGGGGGGCCGTCATCGCGGCGAGCTATGAAGCCAAAGCCTACGGCGTGGGCATGGGTGCCCGCGGGGCCAGTGCGAGGCAATTGTGTCCGGAGATCACGCTGTTGCAAGCGCGGCCGGACCGGTACGTCGAGCTGCACCACCAAGTCTGTGCGAGCATCCATAAACACGTGCCGACCGACAAGGCGTATTCGATTGACGAGTGGGCGATTGCCCTGCTGGGGCGGGAGCGGCAGCGGGAGCAGGCGGTGGCGTTGGCCAAGCGGGTGCAGGGGCAGATCGAGGCGGATTTCGACGGGGCGCTGCCGTGCTCGGTGGGGATTGCGCCGACGCGGTTGCTGGCCAAGACGGCGTGCGAGTTGCAGAAGCCCCGTGGATTGACGGTGATCGAGATGGCGGCGATGCCGGGGGTGGTGGCGGCGAAGATGGAGATCGGCGACATCCCGGGGATCGGGGAGGGGATGTGTAAGCGGCTGCGGGAAGCCGATGCGGGGACCGTCGAGGGGTTGTGGGCGCTGAGCAAAGCGGACTGCCGACGGATCTGGGGTTCGGTGAACGGGGAGTATTTTTGGTGCGGGTTTCACGGCGTGGACGTGGCCGAGGTCAAGACGCGGCGGTCGAGTGTGGGACACGCGCACATCCTGCCGCCGGAGCTGCGGCATCCCGAGGCGGCGTACGGGATCATGACGCGGCTGATCTGCAAGGCGGCGGTGCGGCTGCGGTACATGGGGTACGTCGCGCACCACCTGCGGGCAAGCGTGTCGTTCACCTCGCCGCTGGCGTGGAGCGACGACATTGCGCTGCCTTCGGTACAGGACACGCCGACGATTCTGCAGCATTTGGCCCGGCTCAAGCCGTTGGAAGTGATGCAGCGGGCGGGGGGATTCGGGCAGGACTTCGTGCCGGGCAGCGGGGCCGGGCAGACCGATCCGCCGAAGAAGGTGAGCATCGAGTTGTCGGGGTTGACCCCCCTCTCCGAAACGCCGGGGCATCTGTTTCCGGGGGCGGATCGGCCGCAAGAGTTATCGAAAGCGCTGGACGCGATCAACCTGAAGTTCGGCGGTCATAAGATTCACCCCGCCACGATGCAGGGGGTGGCGGAGTACAAGATGGACGACAAGATCGCGTTTGGGCGGGTGCCGGAGGAGTGGTTGAAGATGTGAAAGTGCGGTATCGGGGTCGATCAAAGATCAAGACAGGTTTGGAACCGCGGATGGACGCGGATGGACGCGGATGCGGGGCCGGATGATCGTTGTTTTGTGAACAGTGGGGTGGGGTGGGATGGGGGAGCGGTTCGACATCGAATTTAAGATTTGAAAAACTTCGGCGCTATGCGGTTTTTGGACGGCAGCTTGATCTCGAAAGAGCGGTGAACAGGCCACGAATTACCGCAACGAAAGTGGTCTTTATCCGCGTCCATCCGCGTCCATCTGCGGTTTCCATTTGCCTTCCTTTGGCTTTGATTTACGCGGCGATCAATCGATGATCCCGGGGCCGGCTTCGGGGTTGCGGGAGCGGTCGGCTTGTTCCTGGATCTGGGCGACTTCGCTGGAGAGGTCGCCTTCGGCGTCGGTGGCGTGGTCGGCGAGGTCGCGCTGGATCACGCGGGCCTGCTTGCGGGCGGCTTGGGCTTCCGGGTTCGGGGCGGCCTCGCGGGGGTTGGGGTCGGCCGGGGTATCGGGTGAGGCGGAGTCAACCGTCGGCTCACGCGGCGTGGAATCATCTGCGTCGGTGGCGTCGTGGGTCGCCGGGGATGAGTTGGAGGCGGAGTCGGCGGTCGCGGAACCTTCGTCATCGACCGCAGCCGTGGCGGCGGGCGGGACGAGGGGGACGCCGTCGGGGAAGATGATTTCGCGGGATTCATCCGGCAGGCTGATGCCTTGCTGTTCGATAGCGCGGACGACGCGGCGCATGAGCGCGGACTTGACCTTGAGTCCGCTGACGATCGTGCCGTCGATCCAGAAGTAGATTTTGAGATTGATCGTCGAGGCGCCGAGGGTATCGACCAGCACCATCGGTTCGGGGTCGGCAAGGACGGCGGGGTGTTGCTGAAGGGTGTCGAAGGCGGTGGCCTGGGCTTGCTTGACGCTGGCGTCGTAACCGATGCCGACATCGAAGTTCATCCGCATGTAGGGGTTGGCGGTGAGGTTTTTGAGGGTGGCTTTGTAGACGGTGGCGTTGGCGAGTTGGATGTGGTTGCCGTCGAAGTCCACGAGGACGGTGCCGCGGGGGGTGACGGTCTGCACGACGCCGGTGTAGCCTTCGACTTCGATCACGTCGCCGAGGCGGAAAGGGGTCTGGACCGAGAGGAGGATGGAGGCGAGGAAGTTCTCGGCGATGTCGCGGAAAGCGAAACCCAGGACCAGGCCGATGAGCCCGGTACCCGAGACGACCGCGAGGGCGACATCGGTGAGGTCCGCGACGCGGAGGAAGAGCACGAGCCCGCCGACGATGACCATCAGGCCGATGACCTTGCGGATCACGTTGCGCAGCAGCCGGCTCTCGACGAAATGCCCGAGGGGCCAACCGAGGATCGCGGTCACCAGGCGGGCCAGCCCCGCGGAAACGGTGAGGATCAGCAATCCCAGCGCGAGCAGCGGCAGCGCCCGCAGCAGCCCACGCCAGATATCGATCAGCTGATCGCGGAGGTTGTACTGATCGAGGTTGACCGGGCCCAGGACTTCAAGGCGGTTGACCACCGCCACGACGTCCTCGGTGCGCTGGGCGAGTTGGCTGGCCCACTGCTTGTGGTCGTTGCGGGTGGTGGTGCCGTCGATGAAGACGATGCCGTCGCGGGCCTGTACTTCTAGGTTTTCGTAACGCTGGGACGCGGTGAGGATTTGAACAAGTCGGGTGGCGATGTCGGCGTCGCTCGCTCCGCCGTCGATCTTGACGGTCTGCCCGGTGGTTTCGAGTTGCTCGGTGGTGGGCGGGGCGTCGGAAGCCGTATCGATGGGAGTGGCATTTAGTGATTCGTCAGCTGGAGGGATCTGGGCTATCACTGGCAGCAAGGGCATTTGCAGCAGCACCCCTAGGCAAAGGTACAAGCACAAACGGGACGCAATCATTTTAAACAGCAGCATCGAGGTCATCGTACCCGGACCCGAGAGGTTGTATAGGTCTGCCGCAGGACGCAGTCACCGAGCCGCCGCTGCGCGAAAAACAACGAAATTCTTATCCGAGAGCGTTAGGCTATTAACCTGAAATCCGACGGGCCTATTTTGGTGTGGATGAAGCCGATGAAATGTATGACCGGGACATATGCCGTGCGGGGACACGAGGCAACCACGTTGAGCGTTGTCCTGCTGCTCTGTCTGATATGGCCGATGACGCTCACCGCCGAGCCGGGCCCACCCGAACCGTCCGATGGCGGCTTAGCGGTCCTGCTGATAGGTAATAGTTTTTCGGGCAACGCTGGCTCGTACTTGCCTTATTTTGCACGGGCGGGACAGGTCGATCTGGTTGTCGGCCACACCGGCCTGGGCGGAGCCTCGCTGGAACGCCACGTCATGATCATGCAGAAACACCAAACCGATCCGGCGGATTCGGAGGGGAGGCCATACGCCGTTAAGAAGCTGCCGGGCTACGAAATGCAAGGACCCGACGAGCATCACGTTTCGCTGCGTGAGGCGTTGACATATCGATCGTGGGACGTGGTGAGTATCCAGCAGGCCAGCGTGTTGAGCGTTGATTCGGCCACATATGAACCCTTCGCGACACAATTGATTGAATTGATCCGCGAGACCAATCCGGCCGCGGAAATTGTCATCCTGCAGACGTGGGCGTATCGCTACGACTCGCCGTTCTTATCCGAGCGGCTCATGATGAACCAAACGCAAATGCACGAGAAGTTGTCGGCAGCCTACGACTCGATGGCCCGTTCGCACAATTTGCGACAAGTGCCGATCGGTGACGCGTTTGCCCTGGCGCGACGGTCGCAGATGTGGGACTACGCACCCGACCCGGACTACGACTTTGCTCATCCACCAGCCGAGGTCCTGCCCAATCAGGACGCGAGCCTGATTCGTGGCTGGTATTTCCGCGACGGGGTGCTGACGCTCGATGGCAACCATGCGAGCATCGCCGGGCGGTACCTCGGCGGGTGTGTGTGGTGGGAGATACTGTACGGCGACACGCTGCCCATTCCCGAATGGAAGCCGCGAGAGCTGAGCGAAGAACGTGCGGTAAGCCTGCGGGAGATTGCGCGGCAGGCGGTCGCGGCAGAGCGTGAACAGGATCACCATCAGTTGCAGCCTGCCAGCGCCATCAATCCTTCAAACTAGCCCGCGGCTTACTCCGCGATGGGACGGGTCATGCGGTCGTAGTTCATGAGTTCGTCGAGGCGGGCGTCGGGCATGAGTTTTTGCTGCCGCACCAGTTCTTTGATGTTTTTGCCTTCGGCGTGGGCCTGTTTGGCGAGCTTGCTGCACTGGTCGTAGCCGATCTCGGGCGCCAGGGCGGTGATGGTCATCAGCGAGGTTTCGAGCAGTTCGCGGCAGCGATCTTCGTTGACGGTGAGATCGACCAGGAGCTTGTCGACGAAGACGTGGGAGACGTTGGTCAGCAGCTCGGCGGACTCGAGAAAGGCGTCGATCATGACGGGCATGGCGACGTTGAGTTCGAAGATCGAGCCGACGCCGCCGAGGCCCGCGGTGGTGACGGTAGCGTCGTTGCCGATGACGCGGCAGGCGACCTGCACGGCCGACTCGCAGATGACGGGGTTGACCTTGCCGGGCATGATGGAGCTGCCGGGCTGGATCGCGGGGAGGTTGAGCTCGCCCAGGCCGCAGCGCGGGCCCGAGCCGAGGTGGCGGATGTCGTTGGCGATCTTGGTCAGCGTCACGGCGACGGTTTTGAACTGGGCGTGGGCGTAGACGAACACGTCCTTGGCCGCCTGGGCGGCGGGGTGGTTTTCGGATTCTTTGAACGCCAACCCGGTGCGGTCCGACAGGACGTCGCAGACTTTCTGGGCAAACTGCGGGTGGGTGTTGATCCCCGTGCCCACGGCCGTGCCGCCGATGGGCATGGATTCGAGCACGACCTTGGTCGCGTCGATGATCGGCTGGGTGGCGTATTTGATTTGCGCGGCATAGCCGCCGAAGACCTGCCCCATGCGGATCGGGGTGGCGTCCATGAGGTGGGTGCGGCCGGTCTTGAGGATCGCGTCCCAGGCGTCGGCCTTGTCCTGCAACGCCCGCTGAAGTCTTTCGAGGGCGGGGCGGAGCTTTTGATCCAGAGAGATCGCGGCGGCGATGTGCATCGCGGTGGGGAAAGTGTCGTTGGAAGACTGGCCCATGTTGACGTGGTCGTTGGGATGGACGCGGGGCTGAGCATCGGGGTCCTGATCGCCCCCGGAAGAACTGGGCAGGCCCAGGTGCTGGTTGGCGAGGTTGGCGATGACCTCGTTGGCGTTCATGTTGGTCGAGGTGCCGCTGCCGGTCTGGTAGATATCGACGGGGAAGTGGGCGTCGTGGCGGCCGGCGGCGACTTCGTCAGAAGCCTTGACGATGGCGTCGGCCTCCGGGGCGGGGAGCTTGCCCAGGTCGAGATTGGCTTTGGCGCAGGCGGCTTTGAGGTGGCCGAAGGCGTGGAGGATCGCGGGGGGCAGGGGTTGGTTGGCGATGGGGAAATTGGCGACCGCCCGGGCGGTGGAGGCGCCGTAGAGGGCGGTGGCGGGGACGTCCATCGGGCCCATCGAATCGGATTCGACGCGGGTCTGGCCGGCGGACTCGGGGATGACGGAATCGGTGGCGTGCGGCGGGAGGGGAGGGGTGCTCATGGGATGAGCGTAGGCCCCACGGGGGCGGAGGGCCAGCCGCCGACGGCTCGGGTTCACGAAAAGTTCACCCACCACCTTCGTCGGCGGTTGCCGCCGGGCAGTTGTCGCCGGGCGGCGGGCGGCAGGGTCAGGCGGCCCGCTGATCGGGATGGCGATCAGCGCCGGCGGCGGGGGCGGCGGAGGGGGCAACGGAGGGGGCGGGGGGGGCGGGGGACGGACCGGCCGACGGAGCGAGGCGGCGAAGTTCGGCCTCGGCCCGGGACCGGAGGCCCGCCAGCAGACTCTCGGATTCCTCCTCGAATCGCTGGCTCATCAACGCAAAGTGTTCGTCGAGGTGCCGCGCTTGCTCAAGCAGTCGAACGTCGGATTCCTCGACGAGGTGGTGGAGCTGTTGACGGTGGGTGTCGCAATCGTCGGCCAGCCGGTCGGCAAAACTGGCCTGGATGTCCTGGGTCTGGGCCATGGCCCGGACGGTCTGTTTGCGGAGTTGCTGGCCGGCACGGTCCGCCGCGGCGGTGACGTGGGCGAGCATCTGCTGGGCACGGGTTTGCAGCCCGTCGGCGAGTTCGTCAAAACGCGTGGTGAGCTGCTGCTCCACGGACCGCTGGGCTTCGTAAAGCCGGGCCTCGTGGCGCTGAAGATCGGCGGTGAGCTGCGACCGGCAGTCGGCGAGCAGGGCGTCGCGGCCGGCGACGAGGTGTTGGTCGATGAGGTCGCGGGCGGCGGCGGTTTGGCCGTCGAGGTATTGGTCGCAGCGGACGAGTTGGCCGGCGACGGTCTGATGGAGTTGGCCGGCTTGCGCGGTCAACTTCGAGAGGTGGCGGGTGGAGGCGTCGGCTTTTTGCCGGGAACCTTCGAGGGTCGCCGCGGCGGCCAGGGCGGATTCCGCCAGCGTCTCAAGCTCGGCGCGGGTCCGCTGATCGAGCTGGTGATGACGCCGCTGCTTGGCGTCGATCCGGGCGTTGAGCTGGGCCAATTTCTCGGCCAGGCCCCGCATCTCGTCGGGGAGAGCGGCCGGTGGGGAGGTCGCCGAGGAAACCGCGGCGGGCGGCGATGCGGCGGCGTTGTCAGCGGCCTCGGCGGCGGGCACGGGGGGGGCGGCAATGACCGGGGCGGCGGCGGTTACGGGGGGGACGGCGACTTGGACCGCGGCCGGCCGGGGAGGGGCCGACCCGTTCGCGGCGGCATCGTTGACCGCGGCGCGGGCGTCGCGCAGCATTTTGAGCAGGCGGTACCGCTCGTCGCGGGCACGCTGGAGCAGCCCGACCAGGTCGGCGCGGTCGTCCACGATCTGACGCGGGGGCCGGCGGGAAGCGAACGGCTTGGCGGGATCGATCATGGGCGGGCCGGGGGGGAAAAGCGCTTTGGATCAGCGCGAAGGTTTCGACGGGGATGGAGGCGGGGGGACGGGGGGCGGCGACCGGGGGGGCTACGGGGGGGCTGCCGGGGGGGGGGCGACGGGGCGTGGCGATTTCGTTACGAAATTAAACGTGGCCCGGGTTTCGCTATCGAGGCGCGGGGGCGGAGGCGTGCAGAAGCGTGGGCGGGTCGGGTTATCGGTACACTGGCGGGTCGGCGTGGTGCCGATAAAAGTCGGGGCGGACGGTCACGGAGGTGCGTGTGGGTTTTCTGGAAGTGACGGGTATCTTGCTGGTGTTGGCGGCGGCGCTGGCGTGGATCAATCTGAAGGTGCTGCGGCTGCCCACGACGATCGGGCTGATGCTGCTGGCGATGGGCGGCGCGGGAGGGTTGTTGCTGGTGCACTGGCTGGTGCCGGGGCTGGACGGGGTCGAGCCGGCACGGCGACTGGTGGAGGCGGTGGACTTTGACGACACGCTGCTGCACGGGATGCTGGGGTTTTTGCTGTTTGCCGGGGCGCTGCACGTGAACCTGTCGGACCTGCGGCAGCAGGTGTGGCTGATCTCGACGCTGGCGACGGTCGGGGTGGTGGCGACCACGGCCCTGGTGGGCCTGGCGACGTGGGGGCTCTCGAGCGTGATGGGGCTGGAGTTGCCGCTGCTTTACTGTTTTATTTTTGGCAGCCTGATCGCGCCCACCGACCCGATCGCGGTGCTGGCGGTGCTGAAAAAAGTGGGGGCGCCGAAAAGTATCGAAACCAAGTTGGCGGGGGAATCGCTGTTTAATGACGGGGTGGGGGTGGTCATTTTTCTGGCGCTGCTGAGCGTCGCGGGGCTGAGCAACGGACACGGCGACCCGTCGGAGGATCTCTCGGCCACGCCGCGGGGTGAAGTCCGTGAGTCTCAAACGCTGGTCGAATCACATGACCAAGCCGCGGTGGTCGCGGAGGTGGAACTGACGCAGGCCGACCCGGGGAGCTTGGATATTGAGTGGGGGGAGGTCGGCAAGCTGTTCGCGGTCGAGGCCGGCGGGGGGCTGGCAATGGGGCTGGGGTTGGGGTTGTTGGCGTTTGTGCTGCTGCGGTGGTGTGACGATTACAAGACGGAGGTGCTGATCACGTTGGCGGTGGTGACGGGGGGTTACGCGCTGTGCAGCGCGTTGCATATCAGTGGGCCGTTGGCGATGGTGGTGGCGGGGTTGCTGGTGGGCAACCCGGGGCGGGACCGGGCGATGAGCACCACGACCGCCGAGCGGATCGACAGTTTTTGGGAGTTGGTGGACGAGATTTTGAATGCGGTGCTATTTGTGCTGATCGGGCTGGAGGTGCTGGTGCTTTCGCTGAATGCGGAGTATCTGCTGGCGGGATTGATTGCGGTGCCGCTGGTGCTGTTGGCGCGTTTTGTGGCAGTGGGGGGCGGGATGTCGGTGCTGCGCAACTTCCGCGGTTTTACACCCCACGCGGCGAAGGTGATGACCTGGGCGGGGCTGCGGGGCGGCATCTCGGTGGCGCTGGCGTTGGCGCTGCAGGCGGCCGCCCGCGGTCACGGCGACGCGGCGCAGACCGCAGCGGAGGTGATCCTGACAATGACGTATGTGGTCGTGGCGTTTTCGATCATTGGGCAGGGGCTGACCATTGCGCCGCTGCTGCGGTGGTGCGGGCTCTCGGGGCGGCACGATCCTTATGGGGGCCGCTGACGCCGCCTGCTTCGAACACTCGGCGCTCGATGGAGAATATGATCCGGTACGTTGCTGCCGAACCTGATCCCCGCTAAAACTTCTGCCCCCTCGTCGGTTTATCGCCGCCCCCTTGCTGCTTTGTTGATCACTAACCCGGAGGCCCCATGGCCCGCTCCACCGACCGTCACGAAAACTACCTTTTCACCTCTGAATCCGTCTCGATGGGCCACCCCGACAAGGTCAGCGATGCGATCAGCGACGCGATCCTCGACTCGCTGCTGACCCACGATCCGATGGCCCGGGTGGCCTGCGAGACTTTTGTCACCACCGGGCTGGTCATGGTTGGCGGCGAGATTTCGGTCCATAATCAAAAAGCCGTCGAATCGCTCAACAACGCCGAGTTCACCGTCCGCGACACGATCCGGAAGATCGGCTACACCGGCGACCTGGGCATGAAATTTGACGCCGACACCTGTGGCGTTCTCCGCACCATGCACAGCCAGTCCGCGGACATCGCCCAGGGCGTCAACACCGGCGAGGGCGTCGACAAAGAACAGGGTGCTGGCGACCAGGGACTGATGTTCGGCTTCGCCTGCCGGGAGACGAGCGATCTCATGCCCATGCCCATCGATTTGTCCCACAAGCTCGTCGAAAAGCATGCCAAGGTCCGCCAAGCCGCCAAACTCATCAAAGGCCTGCGTCCCGACGCCAAAAGCCAGGTCACCGTCGAATATGACATCAACAACAAGCCCGTGCGTATCGACACCGTCGTCCTCTCGACCCAGCACACCGAAGCCTGGAACGGCCAAGCCAAGCAGAAAAAACTCGGCGAGGAAGTCTTCAAACACATCATCCAGCCGGTGATCAACGGCAAGTATTTCAACGCCAAGGACACCCAGGTGGTCTTCAATCCCACCGGCAAAACCCGTATCCCCGCAGGGGCCCTCAAAGTCTTCGTCAACCCCACCGGCCAGTTCGAAATCGGCGGGCCCCACGGCGACGTCGGCCTGACCGGCCGCAAGATCATCGTCGACACCTACGGCGGCCGCGGTCGTCACGGTGGCGGTGCCTTCTCGGGCAAAGACCCCTCCAAGGTCGACCGCAGCGCCGCCTACATGGCCCGATACATCGCCAAAAACCTCGTTGCCGCCCGGCTTTGCGACGTCTGCGAAATCCAGCTCTCTTACGCCATCGGTGTCGCCGCCCCGACCTCCATCCACGTGGATACTTACAAGACCGGCAAGCTCCCCGAGCCCGACATCACCGCCCTGGTCCGCGAGCACTTCCCCCTGACCCCCGACGGCATTCTCAGCCACCTCAAGCTCCGCCACCCCATCTTCTCTCCCACCTCCAGCCACGGCCACTTCGGCCGCAAGCCCGGCAAGATCACCGTCAACGGCAAAACCCACGAAACCTTCACCTGGGAAAAAACCGACATGGTCAACAAACTTCGCAAGGCCGCGGGCGTCTGATTGACCCACTCCCCCAGCGGTTCATATCCCGATGACGCGGCGGCCCGCCTCACCCGCCTACGGTAGTGCACCCACTCAAACCGCCGTCGGCTTTGCACTTGGGCATTCGCCCCTCTTACTTCACCTCGCACGATTCCCATGTTCACCAAACGCGGCATCCCCGTATCTCCCGGCGTGGCCCTCTTTAAGGCCGTGGTCCTCGACAACGAGGACCGGGCGGTGCCGCGGCGGTCGATCCCCACGGCTTTGGTGGACCACCACCTGCGTCGGGTGGACAAAGCCCTCGAAGAGTCGATCCGTCAGATCACCAAGGTGCGAGAGCAGACCGCCGCGACGCTGGGCGAAGAGCTCGCCAAAATCTTTTCGTTTCACCTGGGCATGTTGGCCGACCCCGCCCTGACCGAGCAGTTCCGCAACAAGGTGCGTACCGAGCGGGTCACCGCCGAGTTCGCCGTATTCTCGGTGATGAGCGATCTGGCCCGCACTTTTTTGGCCCACCAAGACCGCTATTTCCGCGACCGGGTCAGCGATATTTATGACCTTAAGCGTCGGCTGCTGCGGCAGCTGATCGCCACGGGCCGCAACGACCTTTCCGCGGTGGAAGTCCCGTCGGTGGTCATCGCCCACGACCTGACCCCCAGCCAGACCGCGGGCCTGGACCGGACCATGATCATGGCCCTGGCGACCGACGCCGGCGGCCGAACCAGCCACACCGCGATCCTCGCCCACGCGCTGGGTATCCCCGCCATCGTCGGCCTGGGCGACCTTTCCCAACGCGTCGAGTCCGGCGACACCGTCATCATCGACGGCCACCGCGGCCTGGTCATCGTCGATCCCGACGCCGCCCAGCTGCTCGAATACAAGCAGGAAGCCCGCCGGTACAAAAAGCTCGACGCCGAGCTCGCCAAGCTCCGCGATCAGCCCGCCGTGACCCGCAACGGCACGGAGATCAAGCTGTTTGGCAATATTGAATTCCCCTCCGAAGTCGACGAGGCCTTGGACAAGGGGGCCATCGGCATCGGACTCTACCGCACCGAATTCCTCTACCTCTCTTCGGAAACCGAGCCGACCGAAGATCAGCAGTACGACAGCTACGTCGAGACGATTGAGCATCTGGAGGGTCGGCCGCTGACGGTCCGCACGCTCGACCTCGGGGCCGACAAGATCCCGGAAAATGCCGCCTTGGCCGCGCCGATGATGAACGAGGCCAACCCGTTTCTCGGCCTGCGTTCGATCCGGCTGTGCCTGCAAAACCTGCCGCTGTTCCGCACCCAGCTCCGCGCGATTCTCCGTGCCAGCGTGCACGGCCCGATCAAGGTGATGTTCCCGCTGATTTCCAACATCATGGAGCTGCGGCAAGCCAAGATGATTCTGCAGGATGTCAAGGAAGACCTTGAGGATCAGGGCATCGCCTACGCCGAGAACATCCCGATCGGCATGATGATCGAGGTGCCCTCGGCCGCGCTGCAGGCCAAGACCTTTGCCGCGGAGGTCGATTTTTTCAGCATCGGCACCAACGACCTGATCCAGTACACCGTGGCGGTGGACCGCGCCAATGAGCGGATCGCCAGCCTCTATTCGGCGGCCCACCCCGCGGTGATCATGCTGCTCAAGGACGTGGTGCGTATTGCCGACCGCACTAAAACCGAGGTCAGCCTCTGCGGCGAGATGGCAGGCCAGCCCGAATTTACTATGCTGTTGCTCGGCATCGGGCTGCGGAACTTCTCCATGACCCCGCCCGCGGTGCCCGAAATCAAACGCCTGATCCGCGGGGTCAGCATCGACCAGTGCAAACGGGTGGCCCGAAAAGCCGCCACCTTCGACTCGGACCGCGAGGTCCTCCACTACCTTCGCCAAGAGGCGAACAAAATCATGCCCCAGGCGTTCGATGGACGTTCCATCGGCATCTGAAACCGCCTGCCCAACCACCGCTTGCTCATTCGATCGCCGGGCGAAACTGCCCGCGGCTCGAGCGAAACGACAAGCCCAGAACAAGGAAGTTCGAAGTTTGAAGCTCGAAGTTCAAAGTACCCCCGGCCCCGCGCCCCAGCTCTGCCGCACGCCCCGTGCGGCGGCTTGATACTTTTCCCTTCGGCCTTGCCCCTTCGCACTTAATCTCGCCCGTGCCCAAAACCGAAATGCTCATCAACTACGTCCCCGGCGAGGAGTGTCGCATCGCCATCGTCGAGGACGGGAAGCTCGAAGAGTTCTATCAGGAACGCGCTTCCACCGAATCTCACGTCAGCAACATCTACAAAGGCCGCGTCACCAACGTCGAACCCGCCATCCAGGCGGCTTTCGTCGACTTTGGTCTCGAGCGTAACGGCTTCCTCCACATCTCCGACCTGCACCCCAAATACTTCCCCGGCAAGGATCGTGAAGAATTCGAGCAGGTCGGACACAAGACCGCCCGCCACGAACGCCCGCCGATCCAGCGCTGCCTCAAACGCGGCCAGGAAGTGCTCGTTCAGGTGCTCAAAGAAGGCATCGGCACCAAGGGACCAACCCTCACCAGCTACCTGTCGATCCCCGGCCGCTTCCTGGTGATGATGCCCGACATGCAGCGTCTCGGGGTCTCCCGCAAGGTCGAAGACGACGAAGCCCGCCGCGAAACCAAGGAAATCCTCAAGGCCCTGAACCCGCCCAAAGAATTCGGATTCATCGTCCGCACCGCGGGCATCGGCCAGACCAAGACCGATCTGAAACGCGACCTGTCTTACCTCCAGCGCCTCTGGAAAGACATCGATCGACGAGCGCAAGAACGCGGCAAGACCGGCGAACTCTACGCCGAGTCGGACCTGGTGATCCGCACCATCCGTGACGTGTTTAACAGCGACATCGACCGGATCGTGATCGACGATCTCTCGGCCGCCCGCCGGGCCCGCGATTTCCTGGCGGTCGCGAATCCGCGGACCAAATCGCAGGTCGTGTACTACTCCGATCCCGTGCCGCTGTTTCACCGCATGGGCGTCGAGACGCAGCTGGACAACATGAATGCCCGCGAGGTGCCGCTGCCCTCCGGCGGCGCGTTGGTAATCGACCAGGCCGAGGCGCTGGTGGCGATCGACGTGAACTCCGGCAAGTCGCCGCGCCGCCCGCGACGCCGAGACCAACGCCTACCAGACCAACCTGGAAGCCGTGGACGAGATCGCCCGGCAACTCCGCCTGCGTGACCTGGGCGGGCTGGTGGTGCTGGACCTGATCGACATGCGGCCGCTCAAGAATCGCAAGGCCGTGGAATCCCGCATCCGCAACAACCTGAAAAAAGACCGCGCCCGCACCCGCGTGGGCCCGATCTCGCAGTTCGGACTGCTCGAGATGACCCGCCAGCGCATGCGTGCGTCGCTGCGCAAATCGATCCACCAGGAGTGCAGCCACTGCACCGGCCGGGGCTACAGCATGAGCGCCGAATCGGTCGTGCTCAGCGTGATGCGCCGCTTGGCGCTGGTGATGCACCGCCAGGACGTGGCCCATATCGAACTGACCATCAGCCCCGACGTGGCCTTCCACATCCTCAACCGCAAGCGCGGCGAACTGGTCTACCTCGAAAAGAAATACCAGAAATCCGTCATGGTCCGCGTCGGCGGCGGCCGGATCGACTACGTCGGCATTGCCGCCCAGGATGCCGACGGCAACCCGCTGGATGTCGATCCGGATTCGTTCCTCCGCAAACTCGCGCCGGTCGCGGAGAACGACATGCGGGAACTCAACCAAGCCCCGCTGCCCGAAGAACTTGAACCCCATACGGTCCAAGACACCTTCGAAGACGCCGAGGACGAGGGCGAACAGGACGAATTTGTCGATCCCGCCGCCCGTCAGGAAGACCGCTCGGAGAAGAGCTCCGACACCTCCGGGGATGCGGATTCTGACGACGACGAGGACGGACGGACGGACGGACGCCGCGGCCGACGCCGCCGAGGTCGCGGCCGCGGCCGGGGTCGCGACCAATCTGAGAATCAATCCGAGGACCAACCCGCGAAAAACCATCGCCACCCCGACTCTTCCACCGATTCCGAAGCCGCATCAGAAACAGCCGCCCCCGAAGCCAGGGAATCCGAGTCTGCCGATGAAGATCGGGATCATACGAACGACGACGGCGAGGGCTCGAAGAAGCGCCGCCGGCGCCGCCGCGGAGGACGCAGCCGCCGCAAGTCGTCGGACGGAGATGAAAATCAAGCGCAGGGTTCGGGCGTATCCGACGATTCGCCCGACGCCGAATCATCTACGCCCGAGTCCGAAGACCATCCCGGGTTCCCGGGCTACGACATGCCCGAGGAAGAGATCGAAAAAGTCGAGCCTCGCGAAGACGACGACAGCGGGGATGATCAACCGTCGGAGGACGAATCGGACGAGAACCGTGACGCGGATCGTGAATCCAGCGAGAACGATTCGACCAATGGTTCGGGCAAGAAAAAACGCCGACGACGCCGCAGCCGACGGCGTAGCGAAAGTTCGGAGACGACTTCCGCCGAAAAAACCAGCGATGGCCCAAGCTCGTCCGCCAACGCCGATCCATCGGCCGTGTCAGAGCAAAGCAGCCCCGCCCCGCCCCGCAAGCCGTCAAAAAAGAAATCGTCACGCAAGTCTAAATCAGCGGGCCCCCCTGCCTCGGGTAATAACGGCCAAAAGGACAACCGACGCCGTGCCCCACGCGGCCGAAAGTCCGGGGGTGGCAATGGCGGCGGCCCGGCATACCCGCTCGACGAGTACGGCGATGTCAACGGCAACGTGAAGGTTTCTGACCGAGAAGCCACGCCGGTATCGACCGCCGACGGCAACGCGCCCACCGCGCCCGCCCCCGACTCGCCCTCGCCCAAGCCGCCGACCAAGCCCGGCCGTGGATACGCCAACCGCATCATCAATCCCTGATATCGCATGGCCGTACCGCCGCCCCCCTCCCCCCGCCCGACCCCCGCGTCCCGGCCCGGATCCGCCGATCCGCCGCCGAGGGTGGTCGTGCTCGGCTCGACCGGTTCGATCGGCGTCAACACCCTCGCGGTGATCCAGCACCTCAACCGCAGCGGCACCCGGCCGCTCAACATCGTGGGTCTGGCGGCAGGGGGAAATGTGCGTCGTTTGGCTCAGCAAGTCGACGAATTGGCCAACCCCGATCTGGCCGTGGCGATCGCTCGTCCCGAGGTCGATCCCGACGGGGTCGAGGGTTTGCAGTCTCGTTGCGCTCAGGTGTTGACGGGCGCCGATGCGGCCCTTGCATTGATCCAGCAGACGCGACCCGACATCGTGGTGGCGGCGATTGTGGGCATTGCCGGACTCCCCGCGACCCTCGCCGCGGTGGAGCGGGGCTGCACGGTGGCGTTGGCCAACAAGGAAACGCTGGTCGCGGCGGGCCGCTTGGTCATGAGCCGGGCCGAGGCCTGCGGGGCGACGCTGGTGCCGATCGATTCGGAGCATTCCGCGATTTTTCAATGCCTGGCCGGCCAACTGTCTGCGCGGCAGGTCCGCCGCATCACCCTCACCGCCAGCGGCGGGCCGTTCCGCGAGGCCGACCCCCAAACCATCCGCGAGGCCACGCCCGAGCAAGCGCCTCAACCACCCCACCTGGGACATGGGTCCCAAGATCAGTATCGACTCGGCCACGATGATGAACAAGGCCCTCGAGTTGATCGAGGCCCACCACCTGTTCCGCACGCCCGCGGACCAACTGGACGTCCTGATCCACCCGCAGTCGGTGGTCCACAGCTTCGTCGAATTTCTCGATCACAGCGTGCTGGCCCAGTTGGGTCCGCCCGACATGCGGACCCCGATCCAGGTGGCGTTGACTTGGCCGGCGCGTGTCCCCGGAGCCGGCGATTCGCTGGACTGGGCGCGCTTGAGTCGGCTGGACTTTGCGCCGCCCGGACCCCGAGCGTTTTCCTGCGCTGCGCCTGGCTTACCGGGTGATGCGTGCCGAGCAGGCCGCGGAGGTTCCCACCGGCACGACCGCCGGGGCAATCCTCAATGCCGCCAACGAAGCCGCGGTCGCCGCCTTTCTCGAACACCGCATCGGTTTCGGGCGTATCGTCGAGCTGGTCGAGCTCGCCCTGGATCAGATCCCCGCCCAGCCGATCCGTGACCTGCGGGACGTGATGCAGGCCGACGCCCGGGGCCGAACCTTTGTCGCCGAAGCGTTGGCAACCGAAACCGCCGGTACTCGACTTTAATTTTCCCCCGCCCCTCCCCCTTGCCGCAATGATCCCATGAGCGCCATTTTCGAAAACTCCACCCTCGCCGTGATTGCCCTGATCCTGGGCTTCGGGTTCTTAATCTTCGTTCACGAACTGGGGCACTTTGCCGTCGCCAAGTGGGTCGGCATCCGCGCCACCCAATTCGCCATCGGGTTCGGCAACGCCCTGGTCTCGTACCGCAAAGGCATCGGCGTCCGCTTCGGCGGCACGGAGAAAGAATATATCTCCCGCGCCGTCGAGGCCCTCGAGGCCGAGGGTCAAGCACTCGACCAACTCGACGAACACGCCCGCAACCAGCTCATCATGGAGAAGGCCGACGCCCTGGGCCTCGGCGAGACCGAGTACCGCCTCAACACGCTTCCGCTGGGCGGGTACGTCAAGATGCTCGGCCAAGAGGACATGGACCCCTCGGCCCAGTCCAACGACCCGCGCGCGTTTAATCGCAAATCCATCGGTGCCCGGGCGGCGGTGATCTCGGCGGGCGTGGTGATGAACCTGATCTTCGGGCTGATCTTTTTCATGATCTGCTTTCAGATGGGCGTGAAATTCCCCGCCGCGGTGGTCGGTGGGCTGGTGGCGGATTCCCCGGCGGTAACGACCTACGCCCGGGGCCACGAAAACGACCCGGGCTACCGCGGCCTGCGGATCGGTGACCAGATCATCGCGGCCAACGGCAACCCGGTCGAAGACATGACCGGCATCAAGATCGCCACCGCGCTGGGCAAGGCCGGCCGCGCCGTCGCCCTCACCGTGCAACGCGATTCTGAAGTTCAGCCGCTGATCTACGACATCACCCCGCGCCCCGATCCGCGTCAGGAGTCGCTTTTGAGCGCCGGGATTATCCCTTCGCCATCGCTGCGCATTGTGAAAGTTTATGCCGACACGCCTTTCGCCGAGGCCGGGGTCAAAGCGGGGTCGGTCATCACCGCGGTGGCCGGCCAACCGATCGAGACCTACGGCCAGTTGGTCACCGCCTTTGAAACCGCCGAAGGCCAGACGCTGTCGTTGACCGTCACCGGCCCCGCGGGTCAAACTCTTGAAGTCCCGATGACGGCTCAACCCGCGTTCCGCACCGCGGGCGAGGCGGGCGGGTTTCTCGGCTTGATTCCCCCGACGCGGATCACCGAGGTCCGCGCCTGATTCGCCCGCCTCTGCCGCGGGGATCCAGGACGGTGATTTGCTGGCCAAAGTCGGCGAGATCAATTGGCCGACCGTCGGACAGGTGCTCGACAGCATCGCTAACGCCGGCCGTGAGGGGGCCGAGGTGGCGGTCGTGCGAGGTGGACAGCAGCTCAGCCTGGGCATGATCGTCCCCGAGGGCGGGGTGATCGGCATCGGGTTACAACGTGACGCCGGGTCACCCATCGTGGGCCAGGTGGAGCCTGATTCTCCCTTTGCGTCCGCTGATCTGCCCCGCGGCTCCACGCTGCTCACGATCGACCAGCAGCCCGTCAAGACGTGGGCGGATCTGCAACGGATTCTCGCGCAGCTGACCCCGGATGAATCCTCGGACACGGTGACGGCTCGGGTCGAAGCACGGCTGCACCTGGGTGATCAGCCCGTGGAAACTTTCGAGGTTCAGCTCACCGCTCAGCAGATCGACCAGGTCCGCAACGCCGGCTGGGTCCCCGCGATGCAGGTCGGTCTGGACGATTTGATGGTCGAGATCAAGGCGGACGGCCCGATCGATGCCGCCGCGATCGGCACGGTGAAAACCAAGGAATTCATCCAGCAAACCTACATCACGCTGCTGCGTTTGTTTCAGGGTTCAGTCGGCGTGAAAAACCTCCGCGGACCCGTCGGCATCGTTGACGAAGGCTCGCGGATCGCCTCCCGCGGCACCGCGTACTACCTCTTCTTCTTGGGTCTGATCAGCGTCAACCTCGCGGTGCTCAACTTCCTGCCCATCCCGATTGTCGACGGCGGACTGATGGTGTTCCTGCTGATCGAAAAGCTCAAGGGTTCGCCCGCCAGCCCGAAGGTGCAGATCGCCGTCTCGCTCATCGGCCTCGTCGGCCTCGCGTGCATCTTCCTCTACGTGACTTACAACGACATCTCCCGCCTCATCACCGGATAACCCCCCCCTCACCCCCCCCCCCCTACTAAACCCTCGACCCGTTTCCCCGCAATTTCACCGCCGCGCTCCGCTCGCCGCGCCGAGTTTGGTGAACGGTTCGATATACTGCCCGACCTCCGCGCCCCTTTCCCTGCACTTGGGCCCACCCCTCAGCGTTCGCCCCGGCGGCCCCGATTTCCATACCCTCCGAAAGCTCCCCGTTCATGAGACTCCTGGTCCCGATCATTGCGATCCTCGTCGGCATCGCCTTTGCCCTGGCGATCGCCAGCAACGGCCCCGATTCCCCGCCGATCCCCGAGGAGGTTCCGGAAGCTCAGGCCGCTGCCGATCCGCGTGTTGCCGACCAGGCCGCCGCCGACCCCGTCGCTTCGGCGGACCCCTCGACTTCGCCACAGGCGGACCCCAGCAACCCCGCCGAGACGACGGCGGCCGACACCGCGACCCCTGCCGTGGCGTCGGCGGATGGCGAATCGCCTGACGTTGCGGCATCGCCCGATCGCTCCGATGCCTCCGCCGCCGCGGCGTCCGGCGCGTTGCGGGCCAAGCAGGCCGACACCCCGATCGCCCCGGCGCTGGGCAGCGATGATCCCGACAGCCCGTTCAAGCTCCGCGTCGCGTTTACTTCCTACGGGGCCGGGATCCGTCAGATCACGCTGGCCGACTACGCCCAGTTCGTGGACCCCGCGATCGACGACGCACCCCGCCTGCCCTACACGCTGATCAACGTCGAGCACGGCCTACCCGACGGCATCGCCCCCGCGTTTTATCCCTACGCCGCCCGCGCGGTGACGATCAACGGCCAGACCGTTTCCCTGGCTGACGTCCGCTGGATCGCCGACGACATCACCCGCTTCGACGACCAGCGCGCCGCGGTGACCTACCGCCTGCCGATCGTCGATGAGCAGGGAGACCCCGTTGCCGAGGTGGTCCGCACCTGGTCGCTCGCGGCGGGCAGCTACGACCTGGAACTCGATCAGCGCGTGATCAACCAGACCGATCGGCCGATGAACCTGAGCTTTGCCCAGTACGGCCAGGGCGACGTGCTGACCGACCTCGGGGCCTACCTCGGCGACCGGCGGATGTTCATCACCGGCCACTTCCGCGACGAATCCCCGAGCAAGTTTGCGTCTACGTCGAAGACAGCTTCATCCCCCGCGGCAAGCTGATCAACAAGTCGCGTGCCCTCTGGCCCAACGAAGACCTGCCGATCAAAAAGAACCCCCGGCTCGCCTGGCTTGCCGCGGAGAATCGGTACTTCGCGCTGATCACCCACGCCCCCGTGCCCCCCTCGGCCACGACCACCGCCGAGGTCCCCGAGCTCGACGGCGTCTTCCCCACCATCAGCTACCAGGTCCTGAATCAGCCGACCGAGGCCGCGTACGCCGACCACAACCGCGTCGCGGTCCAGCTCACCAGCGATCAGCGGACGGTGGCCCCCGGCGCGGCCGCCGACCTGAGCCTGGCGATCTACGCCGGTCCCCGCAAGAAAGATGTCCTGGAAGAAGCGCCCTACAGCCTATTGAATTTCGACAAACTCATCCGCTACGAGCTGGGTTGCACCTGGTGCACCTTCCAGTGGCTGGCCAAGGGGTTGCTGGGCTATCTCGAAGCCCTGCACTGGCTGGTTCGCGACTGGGGCGTGGCGATCATCATCCTCGTGCTCACCGTCCGTCTCATCCTGCACCCGATCACCAAGCGGGCGCAGACCAACATGATGAAGATGAGCAAGCAGATGCAGCAGCCTGGCCCCGGAGATGACCAAGCTCAAGGAAAAATACAAGGACAAGCCCACCGAGCTGAACCGCGAGACCATGAAGCTCTACCGCGAGAAGGGCATCAACCCCGCCAATATGCTCGGCTGCGCCCCGATGCTGCTGCAGACGCCCGATCTGGATCGCGCTCTACGCCATGCTCTATTACGCGATCGAGCTGCGCCACGAGCCGGCGTTCTACGGCTTCTTTCAGCAGCTTTCCGGCGGCAGCTGGCACTTCCTCCAGGACCTCTCGGTCAGCGACAACTTCATCCGTTTCATCCCCCCGGATCAGCCGGCCTACAAGATCACGTGGCTGCCATTTATCTCCCCGGAATTTCGCAGCCTCAATATCCTGCCGCTGCTCATGGCGGTGGTCTTCTTCTTCCAGATGAAGCTGACCACCCCCCCGCCGCAGAACGATCAGCAGAAACAGCAGCAGGCGATCATGAAGTTCATGCCCTTCATGTTCCCGGTGTTTCTCTATTCCGCCCCGGCGGGTCTGACGCTCTATATCTGCTGCTCGACCATGGCGGGGATCGTGGACAGCTACCTGGTCCGCAAGCACGTCCGCGAGCAGGAAGAGGCCGGCACGCTCTTCGATAAGAAACCCGTCAAGCCCGGTGGCCTGCGCGACAAGATGCAGAAACGCATCGCGCTGGCGGCGGAAATGGCGGCCGAGAAACAGGCCGAGATGCAAAAGCAAAAAGACCGCGGCGCCGCCGGGGATGGGATGAAAAACTATAAGAAGCGCAAGTAAATCGCCCACGCCGCCCCACGGTCAGGCGCCGTATGTTGCTACCCCTCCTCCCTTCAGCAAGCACGACTTGAAGCCCGCGACCGGCGGGGATCATGAAACTTCGTGAAGGACGACGCTGGCGTCGATCTTGCATTCGAGCATCCTTGGTCGCCTCATCTAATCTATTTCGTGAACGAGCCTAACCCGTGGCCAGCACCGACACCATCGTGGCGATCAGTTCTCCGCCCGGCCGATCCGCCCGGGGGTTGATCCGCTGGTCGGGCCCCGAGGCCGCCGCCCTGCTGAGCCGAATCACGGTCCTGACCCGCCCCCCCCCTCCGCGTCAAGCGACGCCCACGCGGATCGCGCACGCCGACTTGCCCGCGCTGCCTGCGATCGTGACTTGGTTTGCCGGTCCCCAAAGCTACACCGTGCAGGACACCGCCGAGGTGCAACTGCCCGGCCACCCGGCGCTGCTGGACCGGGTGATCCGCACCCTGATCCGCGCAGGTGCGCGTCCTGCGGAGGCGGGCGAATTCACGTTCCGGGCGTATACCGCCGGGCGACTCGATCTGACTGAGGCCGAGGGCGTCGCCGCCACGATCCACGCGGTCAGCGACGGCCAACTGGCGGCGGCGGCGCACCTGCGCCAGGGCGAGTTGGCCCGCTTCAGCCGGGCCCGGGTCGATCGGCTCGGACACCTGCTGGCCCTGGTCGAAGCGGGCATTGATTTTGTTGACCAGGAAGACGTGGTGCCCATTGCCCCCGCCGACCTCTCGGCCGCCCTCGGGCAAGAACACGCGGCGCTGGGGGCCTTGCTGGCCCGCAGCCGCTCGTGGGGCGCGGTCGAGGCGTTGCCCCGGGTGGTGCTGGTGGGTCCACCCAGTGCCGGAAAATCCACGTTGTTCAATGCCCTGTTGGGCCGAACCCGGGCGGTGATCGATGCCGCCCCCGGGACGACCCGTGACGTGTTGGAGGAACCGCTGCGTTTGTGCCCATCGGCCGAAGATGATTCGCCGGACGCCGACGAGATGGAGGTTTTGCTGATCGATCTCGCGGGGCTGGACGAGGCCGAGTCGATTTTAGACCGCGATGTTCAGGACTTGGCGGAGGCGGCGCTGCGGCGGGCCGACCTGGTGCTGAAGGTGAGGCCGATCGGGTCCGCCGCGACCGCCGCGTCACCGATGTTGGAGGGTCTGACATTCCCGCCCTCGGCGGTGGTGTTGGAGGTGTTGACCAAGTGCGATCACGATTCGGTGAACCTATCGGCGGAGGATCACGACGAGGCGATCCGGATCAGCGTGCACCGCGGGATCGGGTTGGACCGACTTCGCCAAGCGATGGGAAAACGTTTGGCAGACCGGGCGGTGAGTGTGCAGGCGGAGTTGCTGGCGTTGCAGCCGCGGCACGAGGCGGCGCTGCGGTCGGCCGTGGAGCATCTGGAAGAGGCCTCGAAGCATGTGGACCCGCAGGCTCGGCAGCTCGACGCCATCGAGTGGGTGGCCGGGGAGATGCGGTGGGCTTTGGACGAGTTGGCGGGGCTGGGTGGCGAGCTCTCGCCCGACGACGTGATCGGCCGGGTGTTCTCCAGCTTTTGCGTGGGGAAATAAGGCAGATTATTCAAAGAACGTGGAACGGTGGGGAGGGGGGGCGGGTGGGGCGGGGGGGGGCGGGGGAGGCGGGGTCGCTACACTCTCGGCATGTATCTGGAGATGACTTTTTTAGGCACCGGCACGAGCGCGGGCGTGCCGATGATCGGCTGCGGCTGCGTTGTGTGTCGCTCGGACGATCCGCGTGACCGTCGGGATCGGGCGGGGGTACTGATCCGCTACCCCGATGCGTCGCTGCGGGTGGGGGCGGAACACGCGGACTTCAATGCTGCGCAGGACCGAACGCGGCAGTACCTGATCGACACGACGCCGGACCTGCGGCACCAGGCGATCCGCGCGGGGCTGAGCCGGATCGACGGGGTGTTCATCACCCACACCCACGCCGACCATATCTACGGCCTCGATGACCTGCGGCGGTTCAACGCGACGATGGGCAGCGCGATCGACGTGTTTGCCGAGCCCTCGGCGGTGGAGAGCCTGCACCGGATGTTTCCCTACATCTTCGCGCCGCAAAAAAACAACACGTCTTTCGTGGCCAACCTCATCGCCCACCGCGTCGAGCCCGGCATCGCCCGGACGCACCACGGCGCGACGTGGACCCCGCTGCGGCTGCTGCACGGGCGGCTGCCGATCCTGGGATTTCGCGTCGATGCCGGCGGACGGTCGATCGCGTATTGCACGGACGTGTCGAGTATTGCGCCCGAGACGTATCCGCTGCTGGAGGGGTTGGACGTGCTGGTGATTGACGCGTTGCGGTACCGACACCACCCGACACACCTGTCGGTGGACCAGGCGTTGTCGGTCATCGAGCAGGTGCGGCCCGGGCGGGCTTACCTGACGCATATTGCCCATGATTTACGGCACATGAAACTTGCCGAAGAACTGCCCGCGGGCGTGGAACCGGCGTACGATGGATTGACGCTGCGTCTGGAAGCGGCGGCGGAAGCGTAGACGCGGTTCCGTTTTTAGCGGTGACTTTCTTTGGAGTATGTGATGGGTAATTTAATCAAGATTTTGCTGGCGGTATTTCTTCCCCCGGTCGCGGTGCTGCTGGAGCGTGGGGTCGGCGGGTCGTTCCTGCTCAATATTCTGCTGACACTGTTGGGCGGCCTGCCCGGGATGATTCACGCATTGTTGGTGGTGCTGGACGATTCGGGCACGCCGGTCTAATGAGCGGTTCGTGATCGCTGATCCCGTAGCCCACGGAGCTCATCCGTGGGCTTTGTTTTAGGCCGTCTGCATCAACTCGGCGAGGGCGGCGCCGGGGTCGGGCTGGCGCATCAGGTGTTCGCCGACGAGGACGCGGTGGACGCCGGCGTCGGCGAGGCGGGCGATGTCGGCGGGGGTGCGGATGCCCGATTCGCTAACCAGGATGTCGCGGTCGGGCACTTCTTTGAGCAGTTCGAGGGTGTGGCCCACGTCGGTGGTCATGGTTTTGAGATCGCGATTGTTGATACCCAGCAGCTGATAGCCGGGGTGGGGGAAGCCGACGTGCGATTTGATTTGGATCAACGATTCGTAGTCGTGGACCTCGACGAGGCTGGTGAGCTTCAGCTCGGTGGCGAGGATCAGCAGGTCCAGGAGCGGGGCTTCGCCCAGGCACTCGGCGATCAGCAACACGGCGTCGGCACCCGCGGCCCGGGCTTCGTAGATCTGGTACGGGTCGATGATGAAGTCTTTACGCAGCACCGGCAGGGGGACGGCGGCCTTGATGGGAGCGATGAAATCCAGTGAACCCTGGAAGTATTTTTCGTCGGTGAGGCAGGAGATCGCCGCGGCACCGTTGTAGTGGTAAGCCCGGGCGAGGGCGACGGGGTCGAAGTCTTCGCGGATCACCCCGGCCGAGGGGCTGGCTTTTTTGATCTCGGCGATGACGCGGAGCTGACGGCGGGGGCGGGTGACGGCGGCAAAGAAATTGCGGGGCGGGTCCGCGGCGGCGGCGGCGGCGCGGACCTGGTCCAGTGGGCGGGCGGCCTGGGCGGCCCGGACCTGGGTTTTCTTGTGGGCCACGATCTCGGCGAGCATGTCGTTCATAGATCGCACAGGATAGGGCCAACCCGACGCGGTATCCTGCAGGCATGGCCAAGACCCGGACCCAGTTTGTTTGTCGGTCCTGCGGCGCGATGCAGCCGCGGTGGATGGGCAAGTGCCCGGAGTGCGGCGAGTGGGACGGACTGGAAGAAGTAAGGTCGGCTGGCAAAGGGGCGGGGATGGACAGCCACCGCGGGATCGCCCCGCCGACCGCCGAGGGGGAGATGTCCGGGCGGTGCCGATCACCGAGATCGACGAGGCGGCCGACGGCTCGCGTCAACGCATCCCCACGGGGATCGGGGAGTTCGACCGGGTGCTGGGCGGAGCGACCGATCCGCTGACCCACGGGACCGCGGCGGCGCGCGGGGCCACGGCTCCAGCGGCGGCGGCCTGGTCGCGAGGGCAGCGCGACCATGCTCGGCGGCGATCCGGGGATCGGCAAGACCACGCTCATGTTGCAGGCCGCGATCGCGCTGGCCCGCCGGGGCGAGACGGTGCTGTACGTCACCAGCGAGGAGTCGGCGGGGCAGCTGCGTTTGCGGGCCGAGCGACTCGCACGGCAGGCGGATGGTGAAACTACGGAGGGAGACGACCGCCGTGAAAGAACCGCTTACGGGGCGGGTGGCTTGCCGGCGGAGATCTCTTCGTGTTGGCGGATACGAACCTGGCGCGGATCGCGGAGCAAGCGCGGAAGTTGCAGCCGACGCTGCTGGTGATCGATTCGATCCAGATGATTTATAAGGGTGATCTGCCCGCCGCGCCGGGCACGGTGACGCAGCTGCGGGCGTGCTGTCTGGAGCTGGTGTATCACGCCAAATCGACGGGGCAGCGCGCTGATCCTGGTGGGCCATGTGACGAAGCAAGGGGCGTTGGCCGGGCCGAGGCTGCTGGAGCACATGGTCGATACGGTGCTGTATTTCGAGGGCGATCGCTACCACAGCCACCGGGTGGTGCGGGGGGTGAAGAACCGCTTCGGCAGCACGCTGGAGGTCGGTCTGTTTCGAGATGACCGACGGTGGGTTACGCGAGGTCGCCGACGGGGCCGGGCTGTTGGCGGCGGAGTACGCGGCCCGCAGCGGAAGCGTGGTGTGCCCGGTGTTGTCGGGCTCACGGTGCCTGCTGATCGAGTTGCAGGCGCTCACGGCCACGGGTTTCCTGGGCTCGGCCAAACGAAAGTTTCGGGCCTGGACAAGTCCCGACTGGACATGCTCATCGCGGTGCTGGAAAAGCGGGGCGAGCTGCGGCTGGCGGATCAGGACGTGTTTGCTTCCAGCGTGGGGGGCATCCGCGTGGGCGAGCCCGCGGCCGACCTGGCGCTCGCGCTGGCCATCGGCGGGGCGCACCTCAATCGATCGCTGGAGCAAGGCACCTGCGTCGTCGGCGAGATCGGTCTAGGCGGCGAAGTCCGTAACGTGCAGCAGGGCGAGCGGCGGATCGTCGAAGCCGCCCGGATGGGCTTCAAGCACATCGTCTGTCCCGCCGCCAAATGGCCGAAGATCAAGGGCGTGCAACTGGACACGGTGCGGACCCTGGACGAGGCGCTGCAGGTGCTGACGTGACCCCGTGTCGAACGCAAGAGTTTGATACCCCGCCAACGACCGCGAGATTTTCATGTCTACCTTCACTCCGCCCTCGTCGCTCTTGATTAAACGGACCAACCTTCCCGGTCTTGCGGCAGGTCCGACCCTGGCGGTGGTCGCCGCGATCGTGCTGGTCGCTTTGATTTGGCCCACGTGCAGCCACGGCCAATTCGTCGCTGGCGAATGGGTGACACGCGGTGAAGCGGTCATCCAGGATTACCGGATGAACCGGGTGGACTTCTTGGTCCTCGATGACCAGGGGCGGCTGGTAGAAGGCGCAGAAGTTACGCTAAAGCAAGAGCGACACGCCTTTGCATTGGGGTTCATGTGGCCGGCGGTCGAGGAAGTCGACGCCGTGAGGGTGCCTGACGATGCCGGATCCGCGGAGTTGTGGCGGGCGTTTAACGGGGTATCGCTGGCGAACCTTTCGGGGTGGCGCAGCTGCATCCCACGGCGAACGAGCCGCGGCTTGACTCAGCTCTGGCCGACGCGGTGGATGCGGCAGTGGGTCACCGCTGGTCGATCCGCTGGGGCGTATTGGTGGAGGCCGACGTCTTCGGCCTGCCCGAATGGGCGGTGCCGTTGCGGGGCCCTGCGTTGTACGACGCGGGTTTGCAGCAGCTGCGGTGGGTGCAATCGACCTACGGCCACCGCTTGGAAGGGATCGATCTCGTGCGGCCGGCCCTAAAAGATGAGGGCCTCAACGACGAGCGCATCGGCCCCGCCATGGTGCGGGGGTGGGCGGCCTGGGCCCGCGGGGGGTTCGCTTCGGACGCCACGGCAAACGGTGGTGTTCACGTCAACCAGGGGCCCGATCACGTCCGTTTGAACTTGCGTTTCGATCAGGCGTTGGAAGGCAGCGACACCCCGCGGGTGATGGCGGCGATGGACCGGACGGTCCGCGAGCGGTGGCCGGTGGACGGGTTCACGGTGAGCCAGCGCTACGGGCCGCGGCCGCTACGTCAGGAAAACCTCGAACCGGCGATCCGTCGGCTGGCGAAGTTTGGCCGACCGCTGGTGGTGACTAACCTCGAAGTCAACGGCTCTAACCCGATCGAGGCCGCGGCCAATCTCGAGACCGTGCTGCGGACGTTATTTGCCGAACCGATGGTCCAGGGCATTTACCTCGCCGGGCTGCGCGAGCGTGACGTGGTCGATCCCTCCGGTGCGCTGCTGGACGATCAGGACCGGGTCACGAGCATGGGGCGGGTGGTCGATCGGCTGTTTCGCGAGCAGTGGTGGAGCGAAGTTACCGTCACCACCGATGCGTTGGGCCGGGCCTCGGCAAGGGTTTTTCGCGGCGATTACCAACTGACCGTGCGGCTGCCCTCGGGAGAAGTGGTCTCGCTGCCGCTGCGTGTGACGGAGGATCGCACCGGAGAACGCGAGTTGATCGTCATGCCGATGGCGACCGATTGACGGGTCGGATACCGCGGCGACCGTCAAAGCCTAAACCATCGACGAGATCGGCCGCGTCACTCGGGCCAAGGTGCCGGGGTCTCGGCGGTCAATGGCGTTTCGCCCCGCAAGCGACGGAGGATGTCCGCTTCGATGCGGGGGTCGCGGTAGGCCTCCTGGTGAGGCCGGTGTAGAAACGGCGTGGGGACCCAGTATGCGGTCTTCCCCGGCGGTGCGGTGCGCTCGTTGCCAACCACCCAATCTTTGGTCCGGGCGTAGGCCACGATGCGGTAGTCGTTGCCCGGCCGACCGCGCTGCTCATCGAGATAGGCCAGCGTGGCGGACCCCGGCTTCATCCCCGCCACCCGGCGATCGATCATGATCGGGTCGATTGACCACTTGGCGATGCGGGCTCCGCGGTGGGGTGTGGCAATGGTAAAGAGGCGGGCGATTTTCAATCGTCGTGGGTTGCCGTCGTCTTGCGACGGCGGCGCGGCGGAAAGCCGCGCAATCAACCCGCCCATCGAAAAGCCGACGACATCGACCTCGACGGTGAACGCCGGGTCGTCGCTGGGCCAGCGTTCCTGCACCGCCGCGATGACCCGCTCGCGGCAGCCGGGGAACGTCGTATGAAAAAAGAACGACATCGGCAGGATCTGATCACGCGGCACGCCGGTCGCCCGCAGCGTCTCTTTCCAATAGGCACTGCCAAAAAACGGATCGGCCCAGCCCGTGAGCATCACCACCGGTCGGGGCAGCGCCTGCGGCTTCGCCTCCATGCGTTTGACGTCGGCTTCTGCCTGGGCCGAAGTCACGGGAAAGGCGGGGTTCGTCGGCGCCGCCGCGCACCCCAACCCCCCCATCCCCCCCACCGCCCCGCCACCTCCCGCGATGCCCGCCGCCGCCATCCACGACGTCAGCGCAAAAGTAACACGCCGGGTCGTTTTCATGATCTTGGCTATAGGGGTTTGTCGAGCGTTCGGGCTCCACCGGGTCTTGATCATCGTCACAGCCTAGCGGATCGTCTCGACCGCCCGCGTCGTGGTGCTGCGCGTGCGGAAATTGTCGAACACCCGTCCCCGGCTGCTGCTGAAACCGTCGCGGGTCACCGTCACGCTGCGGCTCACGATCGCGGAGCGCAACCCGGCCAGCACCATCGGTCCCTCGTCCAGCCGTCCGGCGTACCACGATGAGCCCTGACTTAACCAAGGTTGACTCGCAACGAGCTGGTCTTGTGTCGGACTGTCCAGAGTCAGCGAGCGCGCGTGTCCGGCTTCATCGACCAACGGCCCGAGTTGCCAAGTATGCAGGCCATGCACTCGGTCCGCCGAGCGGTCGGCCGAGGCGGTGCAGCCCACCGCCCACAAGGCGAGAATCGCGAGGCCGGCCATCTTTAATCGGAGGTGGTGTTGCAGCATGACCAAGAGGTTGCACACGCCGGGCCTAACGCCCCGGGGACACCCGAACTCTATGCAAGCCTTGCCGATTCATCAAGTTATCGGGCTTTATCTCGTTGCGGAGCCGAGCGTGGGTTATTCGGCATGTGGCGTGGGGACCACACGTTATGTTCGCCGCTCAACAATCCCCGATCGGCGGTCGGGTTGATCGGCCGGGCGACGTGGCCGATACTCTGACCCCGGCGGGCCATCGGCGGCCGAGTGGGCTGACTAGACTTCGCCACGGGGCGGGTTCTCACACCGACGCTCCCCGCCGCCTCCACCCTCCCGCTTAACCTAAATACCGCCCCCGAAGGATTGAATCTCGATGCCCGAAGCGACCGTTGCCGAAATGTCCGATGCCGTCCCACGTTGCCCCGTGATGCACGGCCCCAACAAGCAGTCCATGACCGGCAGCACCGCCAACCAGCACTGGTGGCCCAACTCGCTGAACCTGCGCATCCTCAAGCAAAACTCGCCGCAGATCGATCCCATGGGCGGCGAATTTGACTACGCCGCCGAGTTTAAGACCATCGACCTCGACGAACTGCACCGCGACACCGAGCGGGTACTGACCACCAGCCAAGACTGGTGGCCCGCGGATTACGGGCACTACGGACCCTTCATGATCCGGCTGGCGTGGCATTCCGCGGGTACCTACCGCATCTTTGACGGCCGCGGCGGGGCGACCTCCGGGACCCAGCGTTTTGCCCCGCTCAATAGCTGGCCCGACAACGGCAACCTGGACAAAGCGCGGCGGCTGCTCTGGCCGATCAAGCAGAAATACGGCCGGGCCTTGTCCTGGGCCGACCTGATGATCTTCGTGGGCAACGTCGCCCTCGAGTCGATGGGCTTCAAAACCTTCGGCTTCGGCGGCGGCCGGGAAGACGTTTGGGAACCCGAAGAAGACGTGTGGTGGGGACCGGAAACCCAGTGGCTCGGCGACGAACGCTACCAGGGCGATCGCGTGCTCGACAAGCCCCTCGGGGCGGTCCAGATGGGGCTGATTTACGTCAATCCCGAAGGGCCTAACGCCAACCCCGACCCGCTCGCCTCGGCCCGCGATATCCGTGAAACCTTCGGCCAAATGGCGATGGACGATTACGAAACCGTCGCCCTCACCGCCGGCGGACACACCTTCGGCAAGACCCACGGCGCCGGCGATGTCGAGAAACACGTCGGCCGTGAACCCGAAGGGGCCGACATCACCGAGATGGGCCTGGGCTGGAAAAACAGCCTCGGCAGCGGCCACAGCGAAAACACCATCACCTCCGGCCTCGAAGGGGCCTGGACACCCACGCCCATCAAGTGGGACATGAGCTACTTCGACACGCTCTTCGGCTACGAATGGGAACTCACCAAAAGCCCTGCCGGTGCCCAGCAGTGGACGCCCAAAGACCCCGCCGCCCGGACCACCGTGCCCGACGCTCACCGTTCCGATGTCACCCACGCACCGATGATGACCACCGCCGACATGGCGATGCGGGTCGATCCGGCTTACGAAAAAATCTCCCGGCACTTCCACCAAAATCCCGAGGAATTCGCCGACGCATTTGCCAAGGCCTGGTTCAAGCTGACCCACCGCGACATGGGGCCCTACGTCCGCTGCCTGGGTTCGCGGGTACCCGCCGAGCCGCTGCTCTGGCAGGACCCGGTGCCCCCCGCCACCGGCCAACCCATCAACGACGACGACATCGCGTCGCTTAAAACCAAGCTGCTCGATGCTGGCTTGACCGTGGGACAGCTGGTCCACACCGCCTGGGCCTCCGCCTCGACCTTCCGCAACTCCGACAAACGCGGCGGTGCCAACGGAGGCCGGCTGCGGTTGGCCCCGCAGAAGGACTGGGAGGCCAACGATCCCGCGTCGCTTTCCGCGATCTTCGAAAAAGTCGAGGTGGTCCAGCACGACTTCAACGAGGCCGGAGGCCGACAGGTCTCGATGGCCGACCTGATCGTGCTCGGCGGGTGCGCCGCCATCGAAAAGGCCGCCGCGGACGCGGGCCACCAAGTGCAGGTACCCTTCACCCCCGGCCGCACCGACGCGACCGACGAGATGACCGACGTCGAGGCGTTTGCCGTACTTGAACCCAAGGCCGACGGCTTCCGCAATTACCAGGCTCCTGGCCAAACCCGCTCCACCGAAGCGTTGCTGGTCGATAAAGCCGCGTTGCTGGGCTTGCGGCCGCCGGAAATGACCGCCCTCGTGGGCGGCCTCCGTGTGCTGGACGCCAACGCCGGCCACTCCCCCCACGGCGTATTTACCGACCGCCCCGAGCAGCTCACCAACGATTTCTTCCGCCACCTCATCGACCTCGACAACGATTGGAAAGCGGTCGATAAAGACGAGCAGTTTTTTGAAGGCCGAGATCGCGCGACCGGCAAGGTCAAGTGGACCGCGACCCGCGCCGACCTGATCTTCGGGTCTAATTCGCAACTACGTGCCGTAGCTGAGGTGTACGCCTGCGACGACGGCGAAGCGCACTTTGTCCGCGACTTCATCGCGGCGTGGGACAAGGTCATGATGTCGGATCGCTTCGATCTGAACCCCAACGACAACCGCCTCCGCTGCTGAGGCGGGTTGATCGTTTCGCCGTGGCGTGTCATAATGCTCGGCTCAACGCGCAGGTCGAGCGTCGGCCTGAACTTTGTCAGACACCGCGACGCCGTAGCCACGGCCGAGCACCCACAAGGGCGTCCCCGGGCAACCGCGGCGTAAACACATCATGGCCAACTACACCGGCCCCAAAGTCAAGCTCTCCCGTCGCGTCGGCGTGCCCATCGCCGACATCCCCAAGCACACCACCAAGCGGCAGCTCAACCCCCCGGGCATGCACGGCTTCCGCGGCCGACGCCTGCGGGACTACGGCATCCGCCTCAACGAAAAGCAGAAGCTCCGCTTCCACTACAACGTGCTCGAAAAGCAGTTCCGCCGCTACATGAAGGAAGCCGGCCGCACCCAGGGCAACACCGGCACCGTCCTGCTGCGCCTGCTCGAGCAGCGCCTGGACAATGTCATCCGCCGACTCGGCTGGGCCCGCACCATCTGGGCCGCCCGTCAGATCGTCTCCCACGGCCACGTCCTGGTCAACGGCAAAAAGTGCGACATCGCCTCGGCCCAAATCAAGGTCGGCGACGAGATCACCCTCAAAGAAGGCATCCAGAAACTCGTCCGCGAGAATATGGAATCCCTGCCCGGCCACGAGACCCCCGAATGGCTGAGCTTCGATCCCTCGACCCTCACCGCCAAGGTCGCCGCGGTCCCCACCGCCGATCAGGTGCCTTTCGATGTGAACCTCAACCTCATCATCGAATTCTACCGCTAAGCGGTCGAGCTTCGATCAATTTGCAAACCTCTGGAAGCCCACTCCACCACGGAGTGGGCTTTTAATTTAATCCTCTATATATCAATATCCCGTCAACGGGCCGCGACCGTTCGCAAGCGGCCCGAAGCGTTACCCGCCCCGCAGCCCGTTCCGGCTCCCGCTTCCGCTCAGTCGCGGGTCGTCATGATATTATTTGCAGTCAGGCAAGAACCCATTAGCGCGAAAGTTCCGCTTCGATAGCAACCTTGGGATGATCCGCCAACGGTGAACTCTCCACCGACGCCGGTAAGACCTCGTCGGCGTTGCGGTGACCGATGACCCGGCCATCATCGTTGATGTCACGCTCGAGGGTTTCGAGGTCGGAACAGTCGGCGCAGGTCGCGGATGCCGCCCCAGGTGAACCAGACGCTGGTGATCACGCCGACCAGCAGCCCGAAGCCGATGCCGTTGATCCAGAAGTACGTCGCCCACCAGCGTGTTGGGCCACGGCGAGATCAGGTTCCACACCGTAACGATCAGCCAGACGCTGAAGAACAAGACGCTCCAGCCCGATGACGAACCCCGCCAGCCAGCGGTCGCCGCGGCGTGAAGACTTTGTCGAGGCCGATCAGGCCTTGAATGAACGCGGCGGGTCGCGGGCACTTGGTCATCCGGTTCGGGCGTATTCTCCGCGGTGGAGCATCCGCTCCATGTTGAACGGCTCTCGGCAGGTCAGCCAGCGACACGACGATGAACGTCACGATGGCCGCGAGCATCGCGATCATCCACATCCACTGGCCGTTGATCGGAAAGTCGTCGGCGTGGGCCGCGGTCCAGGTCGTGGTCAGGCCGACGTCGCCGAGAGGCGCGATGAGCGTTGACCCAGTAATGCTCGAGAACGAAACCCGTCGCCGCGATGATCGAGCCGACGACCATCGCCGCCCACGCCCCGGCCGTGGTCGCGCGTTTCCAATACAAGCCCGCCGATGATCACCGCACCCGCCCCGCCGAGGTAGATGCTGCCGGTCAGCGCGAAGAACATGAAGATCTGCGTCGTCTGGTGGTATCGCCAGCTGAAGAAAAACGCGAACACCGCGATCCCCACGATCGCCAGCCGCAGCGCCCGCAGCTTGCCCGCGGGGCGTAAACGGCTGGCCACGCAGCGGCAGCACGATGTCCTGCACAAAGATGCTGCCCCACGAATGCAGATACGTCGTGTCGGTCGAGATCATCAGCATGATCATCACCGCCAGAAACACACCCACGACGCCGATCGGCAGGAAGTCAGCGATCGCCATCGGCACGCGGACCTGACCCGCCAACGCCTCGTTGTCCATCGCCGCCAGCGACGCCTGCACCTCGGCCGATGGCGCCGCGAAGTCCGGGTGATTCAAGATAGGTGTACGCCGCCACCGCCCAGCAACGTAAACATCACCGTCATCGCCCCGGCCCGCCAGGTGCCCAGCATCTTCCCCATCTTGGCTTCGTGGGCGTTTTCCGCGGCGCAGTTGTAGCCCGAGTTGCCCTGCCAGGCCATCAACGTGTACACGCTACCGAACACGCCGATCAGCACGAACGCAGAGATTGAAGTCCGTGAGCTTGGGCGGTGTCAAACGGGTTGAGCATCGACTGACCCACCGGCCGATCCAGCAGCGCCGAGGACATCTGGTCCCAACTGAAATACATCAGCACCGCCACCGCGACCACCAGTACAAGCCCGTAGCTCATCAGCCCCTGCACGCAGTCGGTCACCATCGTCGTCAGCTGCCCGCCCGCAAGCACCAGCACCAAGGCCACGCAGAGAAACACGAACATCACCGGCACGAAGGTCGGCAGATCCGACTGCCGCCCATCGTCAAGCTGTCTCGGGCAACCCGCAATACGCCACGAAGAATCGCCCCGCCACCGCCGGGAAAAATCCCGTAGTTCAGCATCCCCGCCGTCCACCCCAGTATTCCCGCAAAAACGCGGAATCGCCGTGAGTAGCGCACCTCAAAAAACTGTGCCAGCGTCATTGCCCGGGTTTCGCGGAAGCGGTAGATCACAAAGCCGCTGAGCGTGACGATCAGCATGATCGGCGTGGCGATCTGGCCCCAGTGGCTGATCGCGAAGCCCGAGTGGTACATGAACTCGAACATGCCGATCGCAGTAATCAGCCCCATCGCCGCGACCCCATCGGACACCGCGACGATGTACCGCCCCGCCACCCGGCCGCCGGTCATGAAGTCCGATACGCTCTTGACATGCCGACGGGTCCGCAGCGCGATCACCGTCAGGATCACGACCGGAACCGCCAGAATGATCCAGTCGATGGTCTGCAAAGAACGTTTAGAAATGCCTGTATCAGGGGCCCGCAACTGGAAACCATCCCCGCCCTCGTTCAGATCAGTACGCGAAAAATATTCCCGATACGGCAAGCATCCGCCTCAGCCGGTTCGATCAGCCGTTCGACCATCTCGGCGTGCACCGTGGGCTGCTGGGGATCGGTTCGACGGTGCGGCGGTGCGCCGCGTCGCGTGCCGCCAGGCAGGTCGCGGCCGAGAGCAAGCCATCGAGACATCGGCGTCAGCGATGGGCCACGGCCCAGAATCACATCGATAAAGTTGCGCGCCAGTTGTTGGTCGCCCCCGCCGTGGCCGCCCTCGTCGTCGATGCGCGATGTTCTCGATCGCGCTCGGAGTGGTGGTCGGTCACGCGGATGGTTTTGTCGATTCCAGTCAAAGCGTCACGGTGGCGTCTTCGCCCGGTGATGGATCGCCCCGCGGGTGCCCGCGGTACGGCGGGTCAGAAAGTTCTGGCGTACGATTGGCGTGCAGGCCGGTGTGATACTGCACGATGGCCGATCCCGCATCCTGATTCAGCGTCGGCTCTTGCCAGACCTGTCGGCTGTGCATCGCGCGTCACGAACATGGGCACCGCTGCCAGCCAGCCGATGGATATAGTCAAAATCATGCGTTGCCTTCTGCAACCACAGCCCACCGGTCAGCGACGACATCGTGGTACCAGTTGTCGACATACACCGCGCCCGTAATTCACGTTGTTGACCGCCTGGATCTGATTGATCTCCCCCAGCCGACCGCTGCGCACCATCGCGTGGACCGATTCAAAGATCGGCGTGCGTGGCAGCGGAAACGACACCACCACCCGATCCGTCCGGCACATCTGGCATAAGCACTGCGCAGCTCCTCGAGCTGCTCCCACGAAATCGCAACGGGCTTTTCCAGAAACATCGGCAGCCCCGTCTCCGCCAGTCGGATCGCCAGGGCGGTATGCAGATGACACCGCGTGCCGACCACGACTCCGTCGAGCGTCATCGCCCTTGTCCAGCAGCGTTGCGAGCTCGTCGTAGAACCCCGATGCGCTCGGCGCACGGCAGACTCGTTTTTTTCGATGATCGTGCCGCACCGCGGCCTCGCCGCCGGGATCGACCACCGCGGCGAGGCGGACGTCGCGGCTCAGCCTCGGCCATGCACTTAAACATCCAGGCGGCCCGTTCGCCCAGCCCGACCACCGCGAGACGAATCGCCCCGTTGACGGATCGGTGCGGCAGGGTTTCGGAGAGCGTTGTCATCAGAAAGACCGTTAGAGTCAAAAAAACGCGAAAAGACCTGCAAAGCTGTCAAGCCGACCGCACCCGGTGAGGTGCGGTGCGGCAGAGTGGCACCGATCATCAGGCGGTGGCACGACGGTCGGCCAAGCAGCGCCAGACCGCCGAGTCCGACCAGCGCGAGCGACGCGGGTTCGGGAGATGGGTGTAGGTCGGCCGAGGCTTGGTGGCACGTTGACCACGCCATTGGGGAAGTGGTCGTCACCGCCGGGGTCGATTCGCTAACGAGTCCATCGAAATTCGAATCCATCCACAGCAGGAAGTCGATTGACCGACGGATCGACCTGAGGGTGGTGCTCAGCGGGATCGCGAATCTTCACTGCTGCACCGTGGTGGTACCGAAAGGGCTGCGCAGCCGTAGCTAGTAACGGCCGTGCCGCCGCTGTTGAAACTGCTGGCCGTCTACGTAAGGGAAATGTTTGGAAGCCGACGTTGGATCCGACTAGCGTTAAGCCAACACCGTTGAAGCCGGTGACTGATGTCGCTGATCGGTATCGAGAGCAGGCGGTAGACGCGCCGCTGAACTCGTGGCTGGTGGAAATACATCTGAGTAGCAGCACATAGAGATTGTACTGTCGTTGGCAGCCATGAGTTCAAACCGAAGTCGATCTTGCGCGCCTTCTGGCGCATCGTCGGCAGCAACGTGTGCAGGCCGCCCAGTCGCTGAACGATCACCGTCAATGGTAATCGTCGCACCGTGCCGGCTTGGACAGGACACTCGGCTGAAGGCATCACGGTGTGCCGACGCCAATACACCGAACAGGACGTCGGGAACGTATCATAAAAGCGTTCATCTCAATCTCCTAACGTGTAGTGAAAAGGTGACCCCGTGGATCAACGTTCGACCAACGTCGGCTGCAAACTAATCTTGGTAAACACCGGGCTCTGGTTGAAGCCACGCTGCGCCGCGGCACGCGCCTGGGTCGCGGCCTGGTAGCCCATCTCTTCAAACGGCATCGCCACCGCCGGCAGCGGCGGATCGACCTGATCCGCCAGGGTGTTATCGATGCTGACAAACGCGATCTGCCTTGCGGCACCTCGATGCCCGCTTCCATCGCGTGGGTCATCGCCCCCACGGCCTTGCCGTCGCTGGCCCCGACCACGCCGTCGATCCAATCGCGTCTTCCAGCAGGTCGCCGCATCATCGCCCGTCCCGCTTCGCTGTCGATGGTGTGGACCCCCTCGCGGATCAAGCCGCTGGTCCACCGCGACCCCCGCCTCGGCCAAGGCTCGTTCATAGCCACGCAGCCGCGCGGCAAAGCCCCAATAATTTTCACCGGGACCATTGATCAGCGCGATGCGCTGTCGTCCCTCATCCAGCAGAAAACGCGTCGCCAGATAGCCCGGCATGTTCCTGATCGATGCTGACATAGTTGCCGTTGTCGATGGGTTCGTTGATCGACCACACCACCCAGCCCCGCTCTTCGAGCAGCAGGCGCAGCGTCGGATTAAACGAGGGCTCGATGATCAGCGCCGCGCCACGCGGCGCGGTTTCGATGAAGCGGCGGGTGGCGGCATCGACCGTGTCGGGCTCCGCCTCGCGGACATGCGAGGCGTTGTACGCCGGGCCCGAGCGCTTCCTGCACGCCGCGTAGGATCCGCAGCTGCACCTCTCGGCCCGCGCCGGTCAGCCGGGCCACATGCGCGAGATAGAAAACGGTGAAGGCCGGGGCCGCCGACTGCGCCTCGTCCAGATCAGCAGGCCGTCCGCGCTCGGCCACAAAGGTCCCCTTGCCTTGCTGACGATAAAGGTAGCCCTCGGCCACGAGCTCCTGCAACGACCGCACCAGCGTCGGCCGACTGACATCGAACTGTTCCAGAAGCTGCGATTCCGAGGGAAAAGCCGAGCCGGGTTGATACCGTCCCGACTCGATATCCCGGATCAGCACTCGCTTCACCCGCTCGTATTTTGGTATCGCTGAGATTGACATGGATGTAGTATATCTTTGATTACTTGTATTGTCAAGCTTGCACATTACCTGAATTTCGGCTATTTTTTAGCAAAAATATTCTATTGGACGGTAAAATTCCGCTTGACAACTTGATAAGGCAAGTTTAAGATTTAATGCTCCTCATTTCCTTGGCCCTTCCCGGAGCTAACCATGCCTAACCGTGAGCACGCCCGTCGTCCCGCCTTCACGCTGATCGAATTACTGGTCGTGATTTCGATCATTGCTTTGCTGGTGGGGATCTTGCTCCCCGCCCTCAGCTCGGCTCGAAAAGTCGCAAAGACCTCCGCTTGTCTCAGCCAGGTCAAGCAGCTGGGGCTTACCTTCGCGCTCTATGCCAACGACTACGACGAGTACGTGCCCTATTCCTATTCCGAAGATGCCTCGATCCCCTTTCAAGAAAATTACTGGCACCGGAAGATGGCTCCGTACCTCACGACCGATACGTCGGGCGACACCAACATTTTCACCTGCCCCAGCGATGGCCCGGACGGCAACGCCAGCACGCCCATCTGGAAGATCGATCCCGACACCAGTGTCACCGGCGAAGAGGGCGAGCTGGAATCGAGCTACGGCGCGAACATTTTCATTTTTTACCGCGACGCCAACAACGACGGGATTCAAGACGCAGTGGCCTGGATGCCGTCTAACCCCGCGTTCTCCGCTAAATTTTGGAAACCCAAGCGTTATTCCACGATGGACCGCACCAGCGACGTCATCATGGTGATGGACAATCGCCACGACTTCACCTTCGGGGTGGAGACGCCCAACCTCATCGATCCCACCAGTCCCGGTTGGGGTCTGGTGGACTGGTTACGTCACGGCTCGGAAAGTGCCGGGCTGAGTAACGGCATGTACGCCGACGGCCACGCCAGCGGCATCCAACGCAACGTCGATATTGTTGGCTGGAACGAGAGCCCCGCCACCACCCGCGAATTCGCCATGACCCACCCTTTTAAGTGGCCGTACTGATCCGATTTCTTGGATCCTCTGGTGCAGATTGCCCCCCTGCCCACCCCATCGCAGACTTGATCTGTCGCAGTTTCTGCACATTTTCAAAACTCCGAAAAGATTTTCAGGCCACGTCACGTCGGCTTAATCGATCCTTCATCCATCGTTGCAATCGATATCTGCAATCGTTCTTAAGGTAAATTGATGATGATTCTCCCACGATTTCTATCGTTGGTCGGCATGCTCGCCGTCGTTTTGACCGTTGCCGTCCCCACCGCCACGGCCCTCACGGACCCCACCGGCGACGCGGGCAGCCTTGCGTCCGACATCACTTCTTTTGAGGCCAGCGGTCAAGGCGGAGAGTTGCGGCTGAAGCTTACCGCCGCCGAGGCGTACGGTTTTGCCGGGACCCAGTTCTTGATCGACACCGATCTCGATGCCAGCACCGGCCACACGCTCGGCTCTATCGGGGCCGACATGCTGATCGAAAACGATCTGATCTACACCTTCGACGGTGGCGATCAATCCGCTTGGTCTTGGTCGCCAAACGGCAGCGCTGTTCGCAGCGTGGAGGGGAACGTTTTGAACCTTTCCGTGCCCGATCGGGTGCTGGGTAGCCGACAGGTCGCGATCGTTGCCCGGACCCTGGGCAGCGATTACAGCCCCAGCGACCGCGTGCCCGACGACTCGGCGATGCTGGTGAATCTCAAGCAAGTCGCCGAGGGCAGTGAAGCGACCGGCGACGCCGTGGGCGGCGACGCGTCGCGGGACCTCACCGATATCCAGGCCATGCAGCAAGGCGACCGTGCCGTGGTCAAGATCACCACCGCCGCGAAGTCCGACTTCGCCAACACGCTGGTATTCATCGATGCCGACCGGGATTCGGCCACCGGGTATCAACCCGACGGCGACGCCAACCTCGGCTTCGACTTCCTCATCACCGGTGGCAGCCTCACCCGGCACTCCGGCACCGACCCCGCCGCGTGGAATTGGGAAACCATCGAACCTGTCGACCAAAACCTGGTGGGCCACACCCTCACCCTGTCGTTCAATCCCGCGTCACTTCAGTCGCATCATCTACAACTCGGTGTGTGGAACATGAGCAGCGACTGGATGTCGCGGGTCGATCGGCACCGGATCGCGGGCTGATCGACCTCCAACTCGACCCCTCGCTCATCGAGTCCTCCGTCCCCGAACCCGAGATCGCCCCGGCCCCCCGCAAGGCCAACGCCGACCTCCCCGCTCGTCAACGTGTGGCCGATTCCGATTCGTTTTATTGCTACTACGGCAGCGGTAAGGTGGCGGAGCTCTCGCACTACGACGTGGTGATTCTTCATTCCCCGCAGATGGCGGTGCAAGACATCGCGGCTTTGAAAGACTTGGGTGTGGTCACCATCGGGTACATCTCGGTCGGCGAAGACGATGAGCAACGCGTCGGCGACGGCACCGGCCCGGCCAACCTCGCCAGCTGGTATTTCGACCGCGACGACGACGGGCAACCCGACAAAAACAAAATCTGGAACTCCTGGTACGCTAACACCAACGATCCCAAGTGGCGGGCTGACCGTGTTAAAGAAGCCAAACGCCTGGTCGAAGAAGAAGGCTACGACGGCATCTTTCTCGATACGATCGATACCGCCCAGCTCTACCCCGAAGGAGCCGAGGGCATGGTCAAGCTCGTCAAGGATTTCCGTGAAGCACTGCCCGACTCGCCGATCATTTTGAATCAAGGCTTCAAACTTTTCGACCGGCTGGCCCCGATGTCCGACGGGCTGATGCTCGAATCGTTCACCGCGACCTACGATTTTGCCAGCAAGCAATACATGATGAATTATCCCTCATCGCTGGATTCTCACACCCGCAACGTCAACAAAAACCTTCAGCCGGTGCTGGAAGAATATCCGATGCCGATCTTCGTCCTGGACTATGCCCGCTCCAGCGATCATGAATCGATCCAGACCGCCGCGGACCGGGCGGTGAGCTTCGGATACCAGTTTGCGTCGGCTCCGATCTTTCTGGACGAAGTGTACATCAACGATATCGTCGGCCAAGCCGATCCCAAATGGCTGGAGATGCAGGCCACGCCGGAATTGATGAGTATCGTCCTGGCAGAAGCGGCCAACGGTTTTCCCGGCCGGCACCCGCTTGATGCCCAGCTCCTGCTACGCGGGCTACACGGTCGCTCCCATGGTGGACGGCATTGAAGATCGCGAATCGCTCAACTGGTCCCGCGCCGCCTGGGCGTCTTCCGATGAGGTCAACGGCGACACCTGGCTCCGCATCACGTTCCCCGAATCCCGCAGCGGCGGCACCCTTGACATCACCTGGGCCACCGACTCGGGCGTCATCCACGTCTCCGAAAACTACCGGCTGCAATACCGCCACGGTGATCAAGACTGGCAAGATGCATCCGACAAAGTCCACCTCTCCAGTGACACCACACAACATCGTCTGCCCGACCAACCGGTCAGCGAACTACGCCTCATTCAACCTCATGACGGTGGCAGCGATGCCCGCCCCGGTTTGATGTGGATCGCACAACTTCAGCTCAATCCGTAAGTATTGCCTCACTTATCGTCCGGCAAAAGCCCGTTTATGCCGGTTTTTTAGAATCAGTACCTATCTTTATCTGATCTCATGGTCCAGCTTTTGCCCTGCCGAACTTTGTCAGTATCGACCTTAGTCCTCACGACGTTGTGTTCAGCCTTTCCGTTAGCTGCCGCAACCCTCGACACCGCCGACGGACCGATACTCGTCAACAATTGGGGCTACCAACTTCAAGGTCCCCCGCCCTCGGGCGCGCTGGACCCGGGTCCCTTGGCCGCCGCCCCCCACGACCTGATCGTCATGGACTTCGCGCACTTCGGCGACGCGAATCAGCGGTACACGACCGCCGAAATCTCCTCCATCAAAAACCGCACCGGGGCCAACGGACAGCGCCGCGTCGCCGCCGCCTACCTCTCGGTCGGTGAGGCCAGCGAATTCCGCACCTATTGGAAACCCGCCTGGACCCACGACGGCACCGCCAGCAGTCCGCTGGCAGCCGGGGCTCCGAGCTTCCTCGGCCCGACCAATCCGCGTTGGCCCGAGTCCCGCAAAGTCCGCTACTGGGAAAACGACTGGCAGCAGATCATCTACAACGATGCCGGCACCGGCTGGCTCGATCAGATCGTCGATCAAGGATTCGACGCCGCCTACCTCGACATCGTCGATGCTTACTATTTCTGGGGCGAAGAAATTCCCAACAACCAGAAACAGCCCGGGGACCCGACCGATGCCCAGGATGCCGCCCGCCGAATGATCGATTTCATAGTCGAACTTACTGCCCACGCCCGACAGACCAACGGCGACTTCTTCGTTATCCCCCAAAACGGCGCGTTCATCCTCAACGATGCCGACTTTGCCGGCCCACTGAGCGAAGACCCTCTCCGCCGGGCCGCCTACCTCGACGCCATCGGAGCTATCGGCGTCGAAGACGTTTACTTCGGGGGTGACGCGGACGAAGACAATCCCTTCAACCCCGACAATGACACGATTAACGTGCTGAAACAAGACTTTCTCAACCACGGCAAACCCGTGTTCAGCGTCGACTACCTCACCGATCAAAATAAAATCGAGCAATTTATTGAGAAAACCGTCGGCGACGGCTTTATCCCCTACGTCGCACCTGATCGCGACCTCGACGTACTCGCTTCGCCGGTCCCCGAGCCCGCGACCCTCAGCCTCTTCGCCCTGGGCCTGCTCGTGGCGGGAGCGAGTCGATACCGCCGGCCTGCTTAATCGCGAATTTCATCAGAATGACCAAACTCAATCGCAGGTTGCCTCCACCAGGAGTCTAAGGTTTAGTAGATCGGGAATACCTGCCCGTCGTTCATGCGCCATAATTCAGCCCCACCGCCCCCTCCCCGTCGCATTCAATTTTCTACCGGGGCGACATAAATCTCGCTGCCCTCAATCCGCACGATTTTCACGGCCGTGCCGCGGGGCATCGACCCCCGAAACGCCAGACATTCTTCCCGCCGACCGCCCAGCAGACAGGTGCCCACGGGCCGAAGGTCCGTCAACGTTTTGCCGAGCGTACCGATAACGAGCCCGTCGGCCGCGTCGCCCTCGCGAACGCCGCCGCCCTTTCCGTCTCGTGTCGCATGCGGCCCGGGCCGACCCTCGGCCTCGGGGTCTCTGAGCGTGACCCACTTTCCGAACGGCGTGTCGGGCCAGACCTTCGGCGCAAACATCATCAAGAAAGGAATCGCGATCAGCGTCGCCACGACTGAGATCAGCCCCAGCGTCGTGTTGACCTGAAACATCATCACCACCCCCCCGATGACCGCCACCGCCGACAGCCCCCCCAAGATCCCCCCCGTCGGCAGCAAAGCCTCGGTCAAAAACAGGGCCGCCCCCATCGCCATCAATACGATCCCCCAGACCAGATAGGTGGAGTTGCCCCCGCTTGCCGAAACTGTTTGCGCTAATAGAATAAAACTGGCAGTCATAAGTGATAGATCGCATTCGAAAAAGCTGAAGGATTTTCGAAATCTAGCGATGGGGCTTGTCTGCCGTCTCAGGGTCGGATCTCGGAGCCGGGGCACCGCGGAGCAAACCCTCGGTGGAAAGATCTTCATCGAGTTCGGGCCAATGAATTCCGTAGCCTCCCCCCGCGATATGCCAGACGTTACGCTGAGCCGGTGTCGCACCAAGCAGGCGTGGATACCAGGCCAAAGGGGCACTAATTGTCCGCCCATCCTTGAGATCGACCGTGATTCGGTCTTCATCCAGGAATACCTCAGCCACTCGTTCATCGGCCGTCAGTGCCAAAATACCCATACCATTGCTCCAAAAAAACTTCTCTGTGATCTACCACCATTGATGATAGCTTTCGCAACTCTCGGGGTGGAAAACCTATGCTTCTGGCTAACGCAATATGATTGAGCCAAAATTTAGCCGAGTTCTCGTCACGGTCAATGTGAACGTGAGGCGGCTCATTCGGTTCGTGGCTGTAGAAATAAAAACGGTAAGGGCCGATGCGCAAAAGGGTTGGCATCTTGATGATCCGTATCGAGTGCTAAACAATTAGTAGGTTCTCGAGGAATTACGTACTAACCACCTATCTTTGCCCCAGATTGATTTACCGCATTTGTTGAAATGGTTCCAACTTCGCATTGCGGACATAATTTATGCCCGCCTGCTTTATCACTTTTTTTCAAACTGTGCGTCGAAGACGAGTTCACTGGGGGGGAAGTCGATGGCGCGGACGAATTCGCAGGCTTCGGTGGCGCCGTATTCGCGGTCCATGCGGCCGTCTTCCCATTCGACGCTGAGGGGGCCTCGGTAGCCGACGTCGTTGAGGGCGACGATGATGGTTTCAAAGTCGATATCGCCGTGGCCGAGGCTACGGAAGTCCCAGTAGCGGTGGGGGTCGGCGAAGGTGGTGTGGCCGCCGAAGACGCCGACGCTGCCGTCGCCGTGGCCCCACCAGACGTCCTTCATATGGACATGATAGATGCGGTCGGCAAAGGTATGGATGAACTGCTCGTAGTCCACGCCCTGGTAACCCAGGTGCGACGGGTCGTAGTTGAAGCCGAAGCGTTTGTGGTGCTTCACCGCGTCCAAGGCCCGCTCGGCGGTGGCGGTGTCGAAGGCGATTTCGGTGGGGTGAACCTCCAACGCGAAGTTGATGTCCTGCTTGTCGAATTCGTTGAGGATCGGCAGGAACCGTTTGGCGAAGTCTTTGTAGCCTGCGTCCCAGTATTCTTGGCTCGTGGGTGGCCACGCGTAGAGGGAATGCCAGATGGAGGAGCCGGTGAAGCCGTTGACCACGCCCGGGAAGTCGTCGCCCGCGGCCCCCTTCTTTTTGCCCCGGCCGGGCTTGTTGTTTAGAAAACGCCGGCAGGCCTTGGCGGCGACCTTCATCTGTTTGGCGGCCCGTTGGCGGACGCCTTCTTCGTCCCCGTCGCCCCAGACTTCCTCGGGCAGCACGGATTTGTGACGCTCATCGATGCGGTCACAGATGGCCTGGCCGACCAGGTGCATGGATATGGCGTGACACGTCAGGTTGTGTTTGGAGAGTACGTCCCAGCGCTGCCGACAATACTTGTCGCTCTTGGCCGCCTGCTCGACATCGAAGTGGTCACCCCAGCAAGCGAGTTCGAGCCCGTCGTAGCCGAACTCGGCCGCCTTGGCGCAGAGGGTTTCAAAAGGCAAGTCGGCCCACTGGCCGGTGAATAACGTGACGGGGCGGGGCATGGCAACTCCGAGAGCGGGGATGAACAGGTTAAGAAATAGGAAGCGGTAAACTCAATGCTAATAACAAATCGCTTAAGTCACGACACGGTACAGGATAACTGAGTGATAAGCGGTGGGGGTGGCGAGTTGCAAAATTTGGCAAACATCGGCGGGATGTCGTGCGGATATGTGGGGGGAAGGTAGGAGCCGATCACGGAGGGCACGGAGACACGGAGTCACAAAGAAATGCGGGGCTGGGGGAGGGCGGTGGAATTATGAGTCAATTGTGCGAGCGGCGTGGAGGAGGTCGAGGGTGGCGGATTCGACGGCGCTGAGTTGGGTTTTGGCGGGGGTGGGGGTGAGTCGATGGAGGTCTTGGAAATATTGAGTGAGGGTATTGTCCTCGAAGCTTCGGGGGACGGCGGGATGGATGTAGTACTTGCGGCTGGTGGCGGGGCGATTGCCCAGCGCCTCGGCAACGAGTTTAGTGACGGCGACGACCTGCCGGTGACGGGCGGGCGGCGTCTCAGCCCGGTCAAGGCTGGCCAGACGGCAGGCGGCGAGGACGGTGCCGCCCCAGGTGCGGAAATCTTTGGCGGAGAAAGCATTGGCATCAGTGCTGGACGACGAGACCAGGTAGTCGTTGATGTCGCCGGCATCGATGGTCCGGGTCTGGTCGTCGTCGTCGAGGTAGCGGAAGAGTTCCCGGCCCGGCAGGCCCTGACATTTGCGGAGGACTTTGGCGACGGCGGGGGCGTCGAGGTCACGGTGCTGGGTTTGGCCGGACTTGCCGCGGTAAGCGAGGGTGAGGTGGGAACCGCGTCGGTCGAGGTGTTTTTCTCGGAGGGTGGCGAGGCCGTAGGTGGGTTTGCCGTCGGTTTCGCCGCCGTGGCCGGCGCGGATCAGGCTGAGGTCCATGAGGCGGACGGCGGCGGCGAGGACTTTTTCGCGAGGCAGACCCGGGAGTTTGAGATCGCCATTCACCCGGCGACGGAGGGGGCCGAGCGCTTGGCCGAACTCGACGAGGTTGGCGTATTTTTTGTGCTGACGGAAGGCTTGGTAATCGAGGTGGTAGCGGTATTGTTTACGGCCCGCGGCGTCGCGGCCGGTGGCCTGGAGGTGGCCGTCGGGGCGGGGACAGATCCACACCTCGAGGTAGGCCGGGGGGATGGCGAGCGCATTGATCCGCAGTCGGACGCGGCGGTCGCGGAGGGTTTGGCCATCCGGGGTGCGGTAAGTAAAGCCACGGCCGTGGCGGTGGCGCGTAATTCCGGGGAGCGCATCGGTGACATAGCGAAGTGTGGCGGGAATCGGGTCGAGGGCCGGGGGCGAAGACGCGAGGGGATCAGCGGAGACAGTGCGAGAGGAACGCGTCATAAGGAAGTTTAGCGAGGCAAGGATGATAAAAATCTGAAAACACAAGTCGTCAATCGCCTTCTAACCAAACCCCGCCAGCTCACTGGAGGCAGATCTATAGCTATAGGAAGCCATCGAACGCCGCGACACCCCTACACGTCACGCGAAAATTGAATGGCTACGAAATACTCTAAATAATTTCGCTTTCTTTCGTGAAATTTCTATTGACTTACGCGCTGGGTCATCGTATGCTGGTGTTTTGCGGAGTTCTGTGTAGGTCTAGTCCCATGACGCACGAAAAAGTTGCTGAAATTGCGGGAGTCTCGTTGGCTACTGTTTCACGGGTGGTGAATAACCGCTCGGGGGTGTCGCGGAAGCGTGCGAAACTGGTTCGTCAGGTCATGAGCGATCTGAATTACGACCCGGTCCCGTTGGATCAACGACCCTCGCGGAATCTTCAGACCGTGACCTCCACACCGGGGAAGACCGGCAACATCGGCGTGCTGATCCTCGACCATCTCTATCAGTTCGCCCCCAACCTGTTCGCTTCCCAGATGCGGGGCGTCGAGCGGGGCGCGGCGGAGCATGGGCTCAACGCCATCGTCAGCCATGCCGCGACGCTCGAACAGATTTCTCCCGCCATCGCCCAGGGGCAGGTGGACGGGCTGATTTTGATTGGCTCGGTGCCGCCGCCGTGGTTGCGAGAGCGTTTGGCAAACGTGCCCCGGGTGTGGCTAAACTCGCACCAAGAGGCCGCGGGCGATTCGGTGCTGGCGGGCAATCATCAGATCGGCGGTCTCGCGGCGGACTACTTGCTTAACCGCGGTCACCGCGAATTGGCTTACCTTTGCGCGATGGTGGACCATCCGCCCTACCCCACGCGGTCCAGTGCTTTCCGATTTCGTATTCAGGAGCGTGAGGAATCCGCGGGCGTGCAGCAGTTCGTGTCACAGGCCCGGGAGGAAAACCAACGGGCCGGTATTTCTCATCAAGAAGAAGTGCGCCGACTCCACGAACAGATTGTGCTGCTGGTGGACCAACTCTTGTCCGCATCGCCCCGGGTGACGGGGCTATTCGTGCCCAACGATTTCATGACCGCGATTGTCTACGCCGTGCTGGCGGAGCGTGGTCTAAAGCCGGACCGGGACCTCGAAATCATCTCTTGCAATAACGAAATGTCTTGTCTCACCGGCTTGTATCCGCGACCCGCCACGATCGACGTGGGGGCCGAGGCCATCGGGGTCCGTGGCATCGAGCAGTTGGTGTGGCGGATGCGTCACCCCGACGACGACCGGCTGTCCGCGTTGGCGGTGACCCCCCTTTTGATCGATTCGTCGGGTGTCTCGATCTGAACTTTATTTCGGGGCCGCTGGCCTCAGTGATCGCACTTAATCTCTTCTCATTCGGAATCATGTCTTGAAACCATTTGCCAACATTTTTCAGTCGCGTGCTAATCGTCGCCAAGGCTCCGCTTTGACGATGAGCGTCGGTGCGCTGGTTTGCATCGCGGCTTTGCCGACTCTGGGCGATGCGGCGACAAAACCGGCTACGGTGACCGAGCAAGCTGGCGATCACGATACGCAGACTATCTTGACGGTCGATTCCAAGTTGTTTGATCAAACTCAGCCGATGACTCTCGGGCTTGACCTGCATGAAGCGGTCGAAACGTTCGCGGTGTATCAACCGCAGGAAAACGACAACCGTTTCAACAACCACCCCCAGTTGATGCCCTTCCGGGGGCACCTCTACGCCACCTGGCAGGGTACGCCGAAAAACGAAGATTCGGACGACTCATTTGCCCTGGTCAGCCGCAGCGCCGACGGCAAGACCTGGGATAAGCCCACCGTCATCGCACCCCCGATCGAGGGCGAGCATTACCACGCCAGCGGCGGGTTGTGGAGCGACGGCAGCGTGCTGGTCAATTACGTGATCAAGCTCGGTAAAGGCCACAAACCCGGCACGCTCAAATCCACCTGGATCCGCACGACCACTGACGGCGAGCACTGGACCGAACTCGAAGAACTCATCCCCGATGCGACATTGTCCGAGAACCCGCGTCAACTACCCGACGGCCGACTCATCGTTACCGCCCACGGCCCGACCGAAGCGACCCCGATGAACATTTCGCGCATTTTCTACACCGACCAGACCAATGGTTTGGGCGGATGGGAAGAAGCGTTTCTGCCGCACATCCCTTCAAAAAATCGCGGCCGCGGGTTGGAGCCGAGTTGGTTTCGCCGGGCCGACGATTCATTGGTCATGGTCTTTCGCGACATGGATCGGACGTTCAAACTTCTGGCGGCCGAGAGTACTGACCGCGGCGCGACCTGGACTATGCCCGAGCCTGTGGATTTCCCCGATTCGTGTTCGATGCAGTGTGCCGGCAACCTGCCCGACGGTACGGCTTACATGGTCAACAATCCGGTCAACGAAGGTCGGCGTATTCCTGTCACCGTGACGTTGAGCGACGACGGCCGACATTTTGACCGCACTTTCTTACTTCGCGGCGAGCCCCAAGAACGCCGATTCGAAGGTGCTTACAAAGACCGAGGCTATAGCTACCCCGGAGCCGTGGTCTGGAAAGATCACCTCTACGTCACTTACGCCACTAACAAAGAAGATATCGAAGTCACCCGCATCCCGCTGGACGTGTTGTCCGGCCACGAAGACTGACCCCGCGTGGGTCGATCCGCTTACCCGATTTGAATTTTACCCCCCTTTCAACCTTTCAAGGAGCATCTCATGGAGAAACGTCTTACCTCACCTACCGCCTGCAAGCTCGGTTTAGCCGTCGCTGGCCTTACGCTGACCATGGCCCCGCTGGCCCCCGCCGCCGTCGTGCCATATACCGTAGATGGCGACACCGCGGCGCTGTATCACCTGGACAACGATACCGGTGACTACAGCACCAGCAGCTACATCCTCGACGAAACGTCTAACGACCTGGACCTGCGTAGTCCTGGCGGAGATAGCTCGCCGTTTCTCGGCGTCGCCGGGCCCGACGGTTTGGGTACTTCCGCCACGTTCACCACGGACACCACCCGGGCCTTTCGTTTCGGGGCCAACGATGTGGGCAGTGCTCTGAATTTCAGCCAGTTCACTATCGAAGGCTGGGTCCGTAATCCCAGCGGTACCAACCCGGCGATCGTGTATTTGCAAGATCAGGGTTCGGCACAGCGCGTGTTCTTCCGTCTGACGCAAAACGCCTCGGGTGCCGCCGTGGCTTTGATCTTTAAGGACACCGCCGGTTCGACGGTCGCTCTGACCTCATCGACGCGTACGGTTCTGGACGACGACACCTGGTACCACGTCGCGGTGACCTACGACGATCAGGGTGCCACGACGGCGGACGACAGCATCGTGAATTTCTATCTCACGCCCTTCAGCTCGATGGACCGCGTGTCGGTCGGCAGCGCCACGGGCGTGGCGGACCTCCGGGCTTTGGGTGCTACCGGCCAATTGCTGGAGATCGGCGGTAGCGGCGGAAACAACGAGTTGTCCGGCGACCTGGACGAAGTCCGCTATTCCAACATCGTGCGCGACTCGTTCAACCTCAACGTCCCCGAACCCGGCAGCCTCACGCTCGCCGGTTTGGGCGCGCTGGTGATCCTGCGTCGCAAGCGAGCTTGATTCGACTTTCTGTGGCCGGCGGATAATCCCGCCGACCACATATTTCAAGAATGATCCAACCGTGATTCAATCACGGATGACTTACCCCTTATCGGGAGCCGCTGTCTTGCGTACTCATTATCAAATCTACTCCGCCGTCTTGACACTGGGCTTGGCGGCCACGCTGGCGCCGCTGGTCCAGGCCGAATCTTTGCCGGTGACCGAAGGCTTAGCATTGTGGCTCTCGGCCGACGCGGTCGAGTCTGCCGACCAGGCCAAGCGCGTAGATCAAGGGCTGGTGCCGCGATGGGAAGACCGTAGCGGTCGAGGCCACCACGCCACCCAGGCCGACACCGCGCGGCAGCCCCAATGGGTCGCCGATGGAGCCGACACCCTGCCCGCACTACGCTTCGACGGCCAAGCCGCCAGCGCGGGCGGAGACGTGCTCCGCACGTCGTTCACCCCGAAGGACGAACTGACAGCGTTGGTCATTTTCCGCCGGGGACAGCAGACCTCGGAGGGTTCGCTTAACCGTCCGATGATCGGGGCGGGCACCATCGGCCCGGCGAACCGGCAGCACGGCCTGGGCCTGACCGTGGATCGTGAACCCAGCAAAAACCGTATCCGTGCGGAAGTCGGCGACAGCCCCAGCTCCATGGACTTCGGCGTGGCAGACGACAAGCTTCACCTGGCCGCCGCCACCGTGCGGCGTGTCGGCCCCCAGTTCCGCATTCAGCTCAACCTCGACGGCGTCGATCTGCCGGACATGACTTCCAAAGTCAAACCGAACTACGACACGCTTACGGTCGGCGGCGGCGACGACGCGACGCTCCGCCGGGGGCTGGATAACTTCCGTTTCTTTGCCGGCGAAATCGCCGAGGTGGTGGTGTACGACCGGGCGATCAGTCCGCAGGAACTGCACGACGTCGGCGTGCACCTGAGCCAAAAGTATCAACTCGACGACAGCAAGTGGCCCGCCACGCTCGACGCCGCGACGCAGGAACCGCCCCTGACGGTGGCCGATGGGTTGTTTGATCAAGATGAGCCTCAGCGACTGGGTCGGCCGAAGGTCGCTTCAGAAACTTTTACCATCTTTCACCCCGTCGGCGACGAGCCGAAGTTCAACCATCAGGTCAAGGCCTACGACTTCGACGGCCATCTCTATGTCCACTGGCAGGCGGCGGCCAAGGACGAAGACGCCTCGGATTCGCACGTGCTCTTCAGCCGCAGCGCGACGGCAAGACCTGGTCGGTCCCGCAGGAAATGGCCCCGCCGGTGGACGGCAAACATATCCGCAGCAGCGGCGGGTGGTGGAGCCACGATGGCGAGCTCACCTGCTTTTTCACGTTTCCCAGCAAGCCCGGCGTCGGCCGCGTCACCGAGTTGCGAACATCGACCGACGGCGAAACTTGGACCCCGCTGGAAAACGCCATCCTTGATGCGAGTCTGGTCGGCATCCCGACCCAGCTCGACAACGGCCGACTCGTCGGCGTCTTTCTCGCCAACGACCGTCAGCTCCGCAAGGCGGGCACACGCATCATGACCACCGACGACCCCACCGCCCGCAGCGGCTGGACCGCGTCGAAACTCCCCTGGGCTTCGACCAATCGCCAACGGTCGGCCCGCGGCGTCGAGCCCGCCATCTTCAAACGTGCCGACGGCCACTTGGTCTGCATCTTCCGCGACATGCACGGCTCGTACCGCAGCCTCGCGTCGCTCAGCACCGACGGCGGGCTGACCTGGTCCACCCCCACCCTCACCGAGATGCCCGACTCCGGCTCAATGCAGTCGGCCGGCAACCTGCCCGACGGCACCGCCTACCTCATCAACGTCCCCGCCCAGCACACCGACAACCGCGTGCCCCTGGCGATCACCCTCAGTCCCGACGGCCACAACTTCGATCGCGCCTACATCCTCCGCGACGAAATCCCCGACGTCCGCTTTGCCGGCAAAGAAAAGTTCTCCGGCTACAGCTACCCCCACAGCTGGGTCTGGCAGGACCACCTCTACGTCGTCTACGCCACCAGCAAAGAAAACGTCGAAGTCACCCGGGTCCGCCTCGACGACCTCCAGTAACGCTCACTTCTCCGCTCACTCCTTTCGAGAACCCCATGTCACGATCAACCCGCCACCCCACCAATCAACGCCAGGATCAACCAGGTTTCACGCTAATCGAATTGCTCGTGGTCATCTCGATCATCGCCCTGCTCATCGGAATTCTGTTGCCGGTATTGGGCAACGCACGAGAGCAGGCGCGGCGACTGTCGTGTCTCGTTAACCAGCGAAGCGTCACGCAGGCCACCATCAGTTATGCCGTTGATAACGATGGCACGGCCCCGCGGAACTTTGGTCGTACCGGATCACCCCAGCCGCCGCCGCCCGGGCTGCCGGTGTTCAACACCATCCCCGAACGGCTTACCCGGGGCATCGTGCCGCAGCTCACGCCCTATTTTGTGACCTTCGAAGCGTTTCGCTGTCCCTCGTGGGATAGCGATGATGCAAATCCCGGCCCTCCGGATGCGATCGGCACCCGGCTTTCTCGTCTGATGTTTATCGTCGGCATGGGGGAGGATGATTTCACTCAGGCCGGATTGTGGAACGACGATCCGCGCACCACGGCCCCGCTCAAAATCCTCGAATCGCTGCCCGACAAGGTCGTGATGGCGGAGCAGAACTACTACGATTTAACGACCGGGGTGGGCAGTACCAACCACGGCGGCGTGGCCAGCAGCTACGACGATCTGGTCCAAAGACTGGTGGGTAGCAACCGCACCTTCTCTGACGGCAGCGGCGAATGGGGTGCTCCCGAAACGCTGGGCACCAACTTCACCACCGAACCCGGGGCGGCAACATCCACCAGCCATTACAGCCCCCGCAACGCATCGCAAAGGCCTTATTTCTGGTGACCCGGCGGGCTTGTTCCAGCATCCGCCTCGGGGCCTGCCCGCTTACTGATTTCCAGACCCTCCGCTCTCTTGATCGATTCCACCGCGCACCATTGTTGTTCATCGCATGACTCTTCTCGCCGCCAACTTCCGCACGATCGATCTCGCGGTCATCATCGTCTACCTCGCGGCGATGGGCCTGATGGGGCTGTACTTCGCCCGCAAGAACAACAGCACCGAGCAGTATTTTCTCGGCGGCCGGTCGTTCCCCGGCTGGGCGATCGGGCTGTCGATGGTCGGCACGTCGATCAGTTCGATGACGTTCCTCGCGTTCCCCGCGGCGGCGTATTTCCTCGATTGGCGGCAGGTGGTGCCAAACTTGATGCTGCCGCTGGTGGCGGTGGTGGCGATCCTGGTGTTCATCCCGCTGTTCCGCCGGGGCCGCACCACCTCGGCGTTTGAATACCTCGAAGAACGCTTCGGCCCGCTGGTGCGGATCTACGGCGCGCTCAGCTTTATGTTGCTGCAGTTAATCCGGCTGGGCACCATCCTCTTCCTCGTGTCGCTGCCGGTCGCGGCGCTGCTGGACGTGAATATCTACTGGGTGATCGTTCTCGGCGGGCTGTTCATCCTGTTCTACACCGTACTCGGCGGGATCGAGGCGGTCATCTGGACCGATGTGATTCAGACCATCGTGCTGCTGGGCGGCGGGATCATCTGTCTGATCGATATCGTCTGGGTTCTGCCCGGCGGCTTCGGTCATATTTTTGAAGTAGGCCGGGAACACGATAAATTTGGGGTGGGCGACATTTGATTTCGACCTGGGCAGCCGGACGGTCATCACGATGGTGATGATCGGCATCTTCAATTGGATCAACGAATACTCCAGCAATCAAAACGTGGTGCAGCGCTATCTCAGCGCGTCGTCCACCCGCGAAGCCCGCAAGGCAACCGCCCTGTGCGCGGTGATGAGCGTGCCGACGTGGGTGTTATTCTTCTTCATCGGTACGGCATTGTTTGCCTACTACCAAACCGTGCCGGACCCGGCGGTGGCGGGACTGGATGCCGACCAGGTGTTCCCGCACTTTATCGTGACGCAGATCCCCGTCGGCGTCGCGGGGCTGATCATCGCCAGTGTGCTCGCGGCGGCGATGTCGTCGCTGGACTCGAGCATCAACGCGGTGTCGACGGTCACCGTGGTCGATATTCTGCGGCGGGTTGTCGCTCCGGGCCGGAGCGACCGGTTCTACCTTGCGGCGGCCCGGATCATTGCCGTCGCCGCGGGTCTGCTGATGATCGGCGGCGGGATCTTGTTTCTCAACATGGAAAAAGAGAGCATGGTCGACCTGGGCCTGATCATCTCCGCGGTGTTCGGCGGCTGCCTGTGCGGCATATTTCTGCTGGGATTTTTCACCACGCGCGTCGATTACGTCTCGGTCCTGATCGCCACGGCGGTGGCGATTCTGGTCAACATCTACTTTGTTTTGAACCTGCTGGAGTGGTTGCCCGAGGCGGCGAGGTTGGATGTTCACGCCTACTGGGTCGGCCTGCTGGTCAACCTCGTGTTCATGGTGGTGGCCTACGCCGTCAGCTGGTTACGACCTAGTCCGCCCTCCCACAAGCTGCAACGCCTCACCGTCTGGACCATGCCGCAAAATACCGATCAATCGGTCGACGAACCCTCGGCCCCTTCGCTCACTTAATTTTTATTCCTCGCTCGAAGCTCAAGATGAAGATGCAAGCATCCCTGATTCCCGACGGCACCTGGCCGGTCATGCTCACCGCGTTCGACTCGGTCGGAGGGATCGACGAGCCGGCGATGAAGCAACTGATCGAGTGGTACCTCGGCCACGACCCCGCCGGGCTGTTTGCCTGTTGCTCCTCCAGCGAAGTGTACGAACTGACCTGGCCCGAGAAGCTTCGACTCAGCGCGTTGACGGTGGAGGCGGTCGCGGGGCGCTGTCCGGTGATCGCGTCGCCGATGGGCCGGGCGGCGGGGCAATCGTTGACCGACGCGGTGAGCGAGATGTACGGGACCGGCGTGGCGGCGGTCGTGCTGAACGTCGCCGAACTCGCCGCGGAAGATGAAGACGACCACGCCTGCCGGGCGACGCTGGAAACGTTGCTGACGCAGCTTCCGGATGTGCCGCTGGGGTTGTACGAATGCCCCGCCCCCTATCACCGCCTCGCGGGGGATGAGTTGATCCGCTGGGCCGCGGCATCCGGCCGGTTCGTGTTTTTCAAAGACACCTGCTGCGACGCGGACGTGCTGTCGCGGCGGCTGGAGTTGATCCGCGGCACGTCGATGCGTTTGTTTAACGCCCATACGCCGCTGATGCTTGACGCCCTGCGTCACGGTGCGGGCGGCTTCTGCGGGATCGGGACCAATTTCTATCCCCAGGTCTACAACCAGTTGCAGCACGAAGCGGCCAGCGCGATGCCTTCGGCAGACGCCACCCAGCGGTTTCTCGATCAATGGGATCCGCAAATCCACCGGCGTTATCCCCGGTCGGCCAAAGCGTATCTAATCGCGGAGGGCGTGACGATGCGTGACACCTGCCGCCGCGAAGTTGATCTTTTAACGCCGATCGATGAAACGACACGGCGGGAGTTGTCTGCCGCGCTGTCCATTCAGTGTGCCGCCCAGCCCACACCCTCATAACTCTTTTGATTCATGTAAGAGGAAACGACGATGCCGAAGCGAATGAATGCCCTGACCGTACTGCTGATTCTTTTATGGATGACCCCGTCGGCCTGGGCCGAGGTGCAGGTGTCGCCGTTGTGGTCGGACCACGCGGTGATTCAGGCGGATCGGCCGATCGTGGTCTTCGGCAGCGGCGACCCCGGTGAGGCTGTGACGGTCGAATTTGCGGGCCAGCAAGGCAAGGCCGTCACCGATGACCAGGGCGGCTGGGTCGTCGAGTTGCCGGAGATGTCCGCGAGTCACGAACCCCGCGACCTGACGATCGCCGGCCCGGGCAATTCGGTCACCGTCCGCGATCTGTTGGTGGGGGAGGTGTGGGTGTGTTCGGGTCAATCCAACATGTGGTGGCCGGTGGAGCGGTCGGACAATGCGGAGCAGGAGATTGCCGAATCGGCCAATCCGCAGCTGCGGATGTTCACGGTCAGTCAGGGCACCGCCGACCGTCCCGCACAAATCGTTGCGGGCCAGTGGCAGGTGGCGGGACCCGACACCGCCGGAAAGTTCTCGGCCACCGCCTACTTTTTCGGCCGTCATCTGCAACGAGAGTTAGGAGTGCCCGTCGGGTTGATCCACAGTTCCTTCAGCGGCTCGCCGATCGAGTCCTGGGTTAGCCGTGAAAGCTACGAAACCGCCGAATCTTTCGATCCGGTGAGGGAGCGCTGGTCCGCCGCATTGGAACAATGGGACGAGCCGGCCGCTCGTTCGCGGTACGAACGAGCGCTCGCAGAATACGAACGGAAGAAAGCCGCGGGCACCCTGGAGAAGACTAACAATCGCGAGCCGAGAAAGCCTGCCTTCCGTGACCTGCCGAACTTGATCCATCGGCCCAGCAATCTCTACAACGCGATGCTCGCACCGTTGACGCAGCTGCCGATCCGTGGGGTGGTCTGGTATCAAGGGGAAGCCAACGCCCGATCGGGCCGCGCGTATCGCGATTGGCTGGAAGTGTTGATCCAAGATTGGCGGCAGGCATGGGGCGATGAGGATCTGCCGTTCCTGGGCGTGCAGATTCCGAATTTTGCGCCGGTGCAGAATCGGCCGCTGGAAAGCTGGTGGGCCGAGCTGCGTGAGTCGCAGGCGGTGGCTTTGGAAGGTCCCCACCGGGGGATGGCCGTCACCATCGATATCGGCGAAACCACCAACATCCACCCCACCAATAAACAAGAGGTCGGGCGACGCCTGGGTCTACTGGCGTTGCGTGACGTGTATGAGCAAGACGTGGCGGCTTCCGGACCGAAGTTCAAATCGATGGAGATTCAAGGCGATACCGCCGTGCTCGAGTGGGAGCACGCGGAAGTCTTGGCCACCCAGGACGACGAGCCGGTGACGGGCTTTGCGATCGCCGGCAGCGACAAACGCTGGGTGTTTGCCGACGCCCGCATTGAGGGGCAGACCGTGCGGGTCCGTAGCGATACGGTGCCCAACCCTGTCGCGGTACGTTATGCGTGGGCAAGCAATCCACAGGCAAATTTGACGAATGCCACGGGGCTGCCGACCGCTCCCTTCCGCACCGATGATTGGCCGGGGGCAACCGACGGGGAAATCGTGATGCCCGCCCTTGATGAGGTCGAGGAGATGCAGACGGGGCTGCATTTGCCGATGGTGTTCGACAGTCACATGGTGCTCCAACACGGCCGCCCGCTGCGGGTGTGGGGCTGGGATCAACCGGGGCGACCGGTCCGAGTCAGTATCGCCGACCAAGAACTCTCCGCGATTACCGACGGCGACGGGCGCTGGGAGGTCATGCTTGATCCGCTGAAACCCGGCGGACCGCACGAGATGAGCGTCATCTCGACCGAAGGCGACTCACTGGGCAGCGAGGTACTGCTGGAGGATGTGCTGGTGGGCGAGGTCTGGCTGTGCGCCGGGCAATCCAACATGCAATGGCCGATCTCCCGGTCCAGCGACGCGAAAGAAAACGCCGCCGGTGCTGATCATCCGCGGCTGCGGCTGATGACGGTGAACGAGAACGTGGCCCAGCGGGATCAGACCGACGTCATCGTCGAGCCGTGGGTGGTCTGCACGCCGCAGACGGTCGGCAATTTTTCGGCGGTGGGTTACCACTTCGGCCGCGAGCTACTGGAGACCTTGGATATGCCCATCGGGCTGATCGACAACTCGGCGGGCGGCACCCGGGCCGAAGCTTGGACCAGCATGATGGCCTTGGAGGCCCAACCGAAATTGACGCCGCTACTGGATAAATGGGAAAAATACGATGCCGATTGGGACGCCGAGGCTGAATTGCCGTTGTACGAGCGGCGGCGGGTGGTGTGGCGGCAGGTATACGATCGGATGCGGGCGTCCGGGGAGCGCCGCCGCGTGCGCCGCACCTCGACTCGCGTCGGCCCGATTCCCGGGACCACCCCGCCAACCTCTACCGCGGGATGGTCCAGCCGCTCACGCCGCTGCCGATACGGGGAGTGATCTGGTACCAGGGCGAGTCCAATGCGAACCGCGCGGTTCAGTACCAAACCTTGTTTCCCACGATGATCGAGGATTGGCGGCAGCGCTGGGAGCAACCCCAGATGCCGTTCTTTTTCGTGCAGATCGCCGGTCACGGCCAACCCGCCACCGGCCCCGAGGACGACCGACGGGCCGAGCTCCGCGAGGCTCAGGCGATGGCGGTCGATCCCCCACTGACCCTGATGGCCACCGCCATCGATGTCGGCGACGTGGATGTACACCCCCTCAATAAACAGCCGGTCGGCCATCGCCTCGCACGGCTGGCCCGGCATCACGTCTACGGCGAAACGGATCTCGTCGCGCAGGGACCCACCTACGCCGGGATGTCGATCGAGGGCGACGCGGTCCGGGTCCGCTTCGAGCACCTCGGCGGGGGATTGGTGGCCAAGGACGGATCACCGCTGACCGGCTTCACCCTGGCGGGTAGCGACCAGCAGTTTGTCACCGCAAAGGCGATGATCGACGGCGACAGCGTGGTCGTTCGCAGCGATCAAATCTCTCAGCCCGCGTCGGTTCGGTACGGCTGGGCCGGTCATCCGATGATGTCACTTTACAGCGAGGCGGGGCTGCCCGCGACACCGTTCCGCAGCGACGATTGGCCCCTGACCACCGAAGGGGTCCACGGACCCTGGGATTAAATATCCCTTGGAGAAGACGAACCATCTCTCCAATCCTTTTCAAGGCTTAATGGTGCGTGGCTGGACCGCACTTGGGTCGATCGTGACCAAACCTGATCGCGGCCGCGGTTGGCTTGTTTCGATATTCAGCTTTAACCGATAACGGCTCAGCGACTTAACGTTGAGTCCGCTTGCGTGGACGATTCTTCCGCCGCCTCGGCCTCCGCCCGACTTTTGGGACTGGCGAGGGCGAGCATACGCTGACGGAGGTCGGCGGTGATTTGCTCCACGGGGGCCTTGCGATCGACGGTGAAGGGTTGACCGAAGGTCACGCTGCGGTGGCCGGGCCTGAGGAGGTGAGCGAACATCGACTTGCTGCGGACGGTGCCTTCGACCCAGACCGGGACGATCTGGCGCCCGACAAGCGGGCGGTGGCCGCGACGCCGTCTTCAAAGGGCATGAGCCGGCGGTGGTCGTACTGCAGACCACCTTCGGGGAAGATGCCGAGGCAATCGCCGTTTTTCAGATGTTTGACGATTTCGCGGACCTGACGAGAGGCGTTGACTTTGTTGCCATCGGCATCCTGATCGATGAAGACGGGGTTGATCAATTTCCAAAAGAACTCGATGGCTTTGAAGCGGTAAGACGTGAGCATGAGCCAGCGGATCTGGCGGGGGCAGGCGACCTGCATGAGGAAGGGGTCGAGGGCGGTGGTGTGATTGCCCGCCAGGATGACCGGACCCGAGTGGGGGATGTGGTGCCGACCCTTCCATTCGAGTCGATGCCACACCAGCGCAAACAGCCGCAGTATGTGCCAAAGAACATTGGTACCGACGCGTTGCATCGGGCCGTGACGGAGGTACCAAACGGCGTAGCACAGGCCGGCGATGAACAGCAACGGGCCGAGCACGGTGAGGATGGTGACGATTTTTTCGTCGGCCCCGGGCAGTTGCCAGATGCTGCCGTAGATCGCGACGCTGACGATGGTAGTAACCATGGCGGCGAGGCCCATGATCGAGCCGCGGACGGCGTTGGGGGCGATACTCTGCAGCAGCGAGATCACGCTGACGATGGCGACATTGCCCGCGACGCCGACCATGAAAGCCCCGCCGTAGGTCACGGGACGGAAAGGCAGGAGGCTCACCGCGAGCACGCTGAGGCCCGCGATGGCGAGGGCGACGCCGATGACCAGCGGCGCTTCCTGTCGGGTGCGGATCACGCCGATGACCACGGCCCCGGCGAGCATGCCGAAGCCCAGGGCGGCGCTGACCTGGGTGAACTCTTTCATTAACGGCTCGCCGTTGAGTCCGTAATGGGCTTTGCAGAGGCCGATGACCCCGCTGTACATCGCCGCGGCGGCGGCCCAGACCAGGACGTCGACGCCGATGAGGGCGATGACGCGTTTGTGGTCTTTGACGTAACGCATCGCGGCGGGCAGCGAAACGTGGGTACGTTGCCGACCCGAGTGGGCAATGATGCGGGTGTCACGTGGCCGCATGAAAGCGAAAAACGACCCCGAAACGAGGTAGAAAGGCGCTCCGACCAGCAGGCCGGTCTGAACCGAGGACGCGTCATCGGGTGAGATGATGCGGCCGCCGACGATCATGCCGATCATGGAAAACACGACGTTGATGACCAGCACCACGGCGTTGGCGGGTTGCATCTGCGGTCGGCTGACAAGTTGGGGGACGATGGCGTTGCGGGTGGGGTTGAAGATGGCGGCGAAGATGCCGATGCCAAAAAGCATGGCGTAAACTTCCCACCGCCGCTCGGGCACGACGGTGGTGGCACCGGCGACCATCCAAAACGACAGGAGAAGCAACAGGCCCCGCGCCTCATCACACATAAACAGCAGCCATTTGCGCGGCAGCCGGTCGGCCACCCAGCCGCCCAGGACGCTGAAAAACAGGTAGGGCAGAAAGAAGAAAAACTGCGTGCCCGCCTGCGTGCTGGTCGAGTCACCGGTGGCCGCGAGGCCGCCGAGCAGGGCCAGCGCCGCGAGCATGATCATGCGGTCGCCGAAGCCGCTGGCGGCGGTGGAAGTCCACATCAGCGTGAAGCTGAAGTTGCGCCACAACGGCGGATGGCCATCGGCATGGGGCAGATCGCGGACCGGCAAGGGGGCGGGGGAAACGGGGGCGGCCTCGGGCATGGGCAAAGGATACCCGGGGGATCGGCCCACGGTATCGGTTCCTGGCCGCCGGACAATGGAATCGGTGAGCGAATTTAGGGTCGTAACGAACCGGGGTTTTGCGGGCCGGCCGTTACCGCAACCTACCGCTGAGGAGCTATATATGGCACGTATATAAGTTCAGATCCGCGAAGTCCCCACCACCGGCAGATCCAGCGGCGAAGCTTCGCCCGAAACCAGCAATCGATGCGCGTAGCCGGCGATCATCGCGGCGTTGTCGACGCAGTAAGCCATGGCGGGCAGGTGGACCTGCAGATCATGTTTTCGGCCCAAATCCCGCACCCGCTCACGCAGATGAGAGTTGGCGCTGACCCCCCCGCCCAGCACGAGCGCGGTGGGCGGGGTGCGGTCGGCGATCAACTGCTGCACCGCTCGCTTCAGCTTGCGGACGATGGCCTGGACGGCGGCGTGCTGAAACGCGGCGGCGAGGTCCGCCCGCTGCGTTTGGGTGAGGTCCGTCGCGTCCCGGGTGAAGACGGCAGACTTGCCGCGGCCCTCGGGCTGGCCGCGAACAGCGTAGAGCAGCGCGGTTTTGAGGCCGGAGAACGAGAAGTCCAGGCTGTCGGGCTTGAGCATCGAGACGGGGAGTGTCGGAATGCCCGGGGCATGAGCATCACCCGTTTGGGCCAATCGGTCCACCGCGGGCCCGCCGGGGTAGCCCGCATCGAGGATGACGCCGGCTTTGTCGTAGGCTTCGCCGATGGCATCGTCGATGGTCGTGCCCAAGCGGATGGATCGATCGGGATCGATTGGGTAGAGGCTGGTGTGGCCGCCCGAGACGACGAGGCCCAGAGCATTGACCAGAGCTAGGACTGGTGAATGCCGAGGTAACGAGGCCCTCGGGGCTTGTGGTCCGTGAGCTCGGCGGCGTGGAGGTGGGCCCGGACGTGGTCGACGCCCAGGAGCGGCTTGTTCAGCGACCAGGCCAGGGCTTTGGCGGCGCGACGCCGACGATGAGCGACCCGACCAGGCCCGGCCGGTTGCCCACCGCAATCGCATCGAGTCGTCGAAGCTCGACGCCGGCCTGCGTCAACGCCTCGGTGACCACCGGCAGCAGACGTTCGACATGCGCCCGACTGGCGATCTCCGGCACGACGCCGGCGTACCGCACATGCAACGCGTGCTGCGTCGCCATCACGTTCGACAGCACGAGGGTCCCGTCGCGCACGACCGCCGCGGCGGTCTCGTCGCAACTGGTTTCGAGGCCGAGGATCAGGGTCATGAGAGCTGGTCACCGGTAGGCCGCGGAAGCCGAGGTGGTTCGCCGTGACGAAGAAGACGACCGGGTAGATTACTCCGGGGCACCGACCGGCTCGGCTTCAAGTTCGACGTCCTGAACTTCATTGACGGTGCCGTCGGGCGGCGGGGGCGTGACGTTGCCATCGAGCAGGGCTTCGGTTTCCGCGCTGGACTGGGCCTCGGCTTTGTCATCCAGAGCACCGGGGGTTTCGCCGGCTTCGAGGGTTTTAAGTTTCTTGTTGACTTCGGCCAAGGATTCTTCGAGCAGTTCGCGCTGGCGGCCGAGTTGATCGCGTTCAGCGGCAAGCGCCAGGGCATTGGCGTTGCCCTCACCGACGAGAGGCCAAGTCCCCTCGTCACTTCGGCCCAGGAGAGCCTCAAGGGCGGCGGCGAGTTGAGGGTCTTTCAATTCGGTGGCCAAGAACTCGGGACTTGCGGCGGGCTTTTCGGCGTTTCCGTTCTGCTCATCGATCACGTCGCGGTCCCGACGGGTTTCAAGCATTTCTCGACGAGCCTCGGCGTCCATGGCCACATAAGCGCCGTCTGTCGGGTCAACGCCCCACGGCTCCCCCTCGCCCTTGTTGCGGCGGTGGATGTTCCGTCCCGAAGGGAGGTAGTAGTAAGCATTGGTAATTTTCAGGGCACCCTGCCCGCCGTCGAGCATTTTAATTTGTTGGACGCTGCCTTTTCCGAAAGTGCGTTCGCCGACAAATAAGGCCCGGTCGTTGTCGCTAAGCGCACCCGCCACGATTTCGGAGGCCGAGGCGCTGAACGAATTAGCCAAGACGACGACGGGCAGGTCGGGGAACATCGTCCGGGCGGTGGCCTTAAAAACCTGTTCCGGAACGACGCGACCGCGGACCGACACGATGGTCTGCCCTTCGGTCAAAAAGAGGTCGCTGATCTTCACCGCGGCGTCGAGCAGGCCGCCGGGGTTGAATCGCATGTCCAGGATCAGCCCCTTCATGCCTTGATCTTTGAGCTGTTGAAGCACCTCGATAAATTCGTCGGCGGTGCGCTCGCTGAACTGGGTCAGACGGACATAGCCGATTTTCCGCTCCGCATCGAGCCAGAACGCGTACCGGTGTTCGGCGTCGCGGCCGAAGCCGCGAACGGTCTGCACCTCGATGCGGTCGCGGGTGATGGTGAGATCCGCCTCTTCGCCATTGGCGTGGCGAACACGGATCGTTACGTCGGTGCCCTTCGGACCTTTGAGCAACTTGATCGCGTCGTTGATGGGCAGATCGAGGGTGTCGGTGCCGTCGATTTCCAGGACTGTGTCATCGGCCATAACCCCGGCGTTCCAGGCGGGCGAATCTTCGAGGGGCGTGATGATGTGCAGGCGGTTGTTTTCGATGGTGACTTCCGCCCCGATGCCGAAAAATTCGCCGCGGACCGATTCGGTGAACTGCTGAAACTCTTCCATCGGGAAGTACTGGGTGTACGGGTCATCCAGGGCCTCGATCATGCCGTTGATCGCACCCTCAACCATGAGCTCTTGGTCGGGTTCATCGACGTATTCGGTGGCTAGCTCGTGACGCATGTCGATGAGCAGGTCGATCTGCCGCAGCACGTCGGCCGAGCGGGCCCAGGCACCCTTGTCGCCGACCAGCAGGAACAACAGCACCGCCATGGCGGCGACGAGGGCGAGGTTGCCAATTAAACGTTGGTTCATGTCCGTATCTTAACCATGAGGTCCGCGGCCGGCAGCGGATGGCGAAAGTTGATTCCGGGGGCTACACTCGGCCACGCCCGGGGCAGGCATCATGTGAATGCGGAAAGCCTCCCGTGACCATGGCATCCACCCGCGGGGGGATGCCAACCATCATCGGATAAAAGTCACGAAGTTTATTGAGATCGTCAATTTTTAACTCGGCCCGGCAGAACCGCACCCGCGCAACCTCGCGCGAGAAATGGTGGATGATTGGCACGCATTGGTCTACTGTCGGATTCGCACGGCCGATCGGTGACGACCCAGAGGGGCGTCGAGCGGTTGCTGGACGCCGGAGCACAGCGTCTGATCCATTTGGGAGATGTGGGCAGTGTCGAGGTCCTCGACGCCCTCTGCGTGGCGGGAACCAATGGTCAACAATTGCCCGCCCATCTAGTGTTCGGCAACACCGACTGGGACCTGGAAGACCTGCGGCAATACGCCCAGGAGTTAGGCCTGCAAGTAGACCATCCGGTAGGATGCTTGCCGTTGGAGAGTGGCGAGGGGGAACTGGTTTTCTGCCACGGCCACGAAGAGGCCCCGATGCAGGCAGCACTGGACCGCGGGGTCCGTTACCTCTGTCACGGCCATACGCATCGCCAGGCGGACGAGCAGCAGGGTCCAACGCGGATCATCAATCCCGGTGCCCTGTTTCGGGCAAAGATTTACAGCGTGGCTCTATTGGACACAGCCACGGACCAATTAGAGTTTTACCCTTTGGTCATGGATCGGTGATATGACATGGGTTTACGATGGGGTAAAACCCCACGCTCAGCCACGCAAACGCTACCGGCGTAAACGGTATAATCGAGGGTGCAGGATTCACCCGGGGCAGTCAAAGAACGCACATGATGAAAGATCAGGCTCACTCCGCGAAACTCGACTCGTTGCTGATACGCAGCTTTGATCCCGCCGACCACAAGGCCGTGATGCATCTCTATGATCACGGCCTTCTCGAGGGGCTCATCGCGCCTAACGACACGGGGGCGGACATCGACAACATTGCCGAGGCGTATTTCGATGAGCCGCGGCACCATTTCTGGGTGGCCGAACTAGAGCAGAAGGTCGTGGGCATGATTGCGGTGGGCTCCGATGAGGAACACACCGCCGAAATCCGCCGCCTCCGCGTCGATCCGGACTGCGGCTGTCGGCCGATCGCCGAAAACCTGCTCGACACCGCGCTGGGCCATTGTAAAGACAACGGTTATCTCAAAATCCGTCTCGACACCCGCTACGAAAAAACCGCGGCCACCGACCACTTTGAGCGTAACGGCTTCACACTGACCCGCACTCGTGTCACCTCCGGCAAGGAATTGCTGGAGTTTTACCTCGATCTCTACCGCGAACACCGCGATGAGCCGGACCACGCCCCCGCCTGAGCGGCTGACTTACTCTCGCTTATCTGCGAAAGTTGAACCCGCAGCGCGTGAACCTGTAATCCATACGCCCGTACTACAATCTCTTATGATTGTGTTCTGCCATGATTCATGGGCATCGGCCCGCGTATCATGGTGATGGAATATCCACCATCTCGGTACTCCCCTCTTCTGCCGATCTGCCCGACCCGGAACGCCGCCCATGACCGCCCTGCCGCACAGCCATTCCCACGACGCCCCCCCCCTCCCGCTGCCCAGAGCACCAATGATTCGGACCGCCGGGTGGATCTCAAGATTATCGCCGTGCTTTTCGGCTGCACCGTGCTCATTACCGCGGTGATTGCGAAATTTTTGTTTGCCAACGACGACTATTCGCAGATTTTGGCGATGCTCGCGGCACTCCTGCTGGGCGGGCCGATCGTCTACGGAGCGGCCAAATCGCTGATCACCGGCCGCTGCTCCCACGACCACGGCGATCAGCCCAAGGCTCATGACTGTGCCGGCCCGGGCTGTACCGACCATGCCCATGCCCATGCCGACCCGCACGCCGACCATGCCCATTCCGATTCCCATATGGAAGAGCTCGTCGCCTTGGCGATCATCGCCAGCTTCGCTTCCGGCGAATACCTCGAATGTGCTGCCGTCGCGTTCTTCATGCTCATCGCTTCGCTCATCGAGCATCGCACCGCGGTCGGGCGCCCTCAAATCCATCGAATCGCTGATCCGTATCACCCCCACCCGGGCCGTAAAACTCGACGAGGACGGCACGGAACATGAAGTCCACGCCGCCACTCTCCAGCCCGGCGATAAGGTTCTGGTTCTACCTGGCGACAACATCCCCGGCGACGGGCAACTCCTCGATGGCATCTCCACCGTCGACGAAGCCAACATCACCGGCGAATCCCTCCCGGTGGAAAAATCCCCCGGCGACGAGGTTTACGGCGGTACCATCAACGAGACCGGTCGCATGGTCATCCAGATCACCCGTGCCGGTGAAGACTCCACCCTTGGCAAGGTTCAGTCGCTCATCCTGCAAGCCGCCCAGACCCGCCCCGCCGCCGTGCGCGAGCTGTCTAAATACGCCGCGTTTTACACCCCGGTGGTGGTCATGCTCGCCGGCATCATTTTCTTTTTCACCAAGGACCTTTCCCACAGCATCAGTCTCCTGCTGGTCGCTTGCCCCTGCGCGATGATTTTCGCCGCGCCGACCGCCGTGGTGGCGGCTCTTTCCGCCGCCGCCCGTCTCGGGGTTTACGTGAAGTCGGTCGCTGAGCTTGAGGTCGTCCGCCGCGTGACCGCGTTCGTCTTCGACAAGACCGGCACGATTACTACCGGCCAACTCGCCGTCACCCGGCTTAATCCCGCGGAAGGCATCGACGGCGGAGACCTGCTGCGCTACGCCGTGTCGGTCGAGCAGAACTCCCGCCACCCCGTCGCCCGGGCCGTGGTCGCCATCGCCAATAAAGCCAACGTCACCGCCGGTCAAACTACGGACGTCGAAGAAGTCGCCGGCCGCGGCATGAAGGCCACCGTGGACGGCCGCGCCGTGATGATCGGCCGACAATCCTGGCTCGCCGAGCAGGGCATCGACACCGCGCACCGTCGACATTTCCGACGGCGAAGGCCTGTCGCTGCTGTTTATCGCCATCGACCACCAGTACGCCGGGTGGCTGGGCATGGCCGACCAGCCCCGTGAAACCGCCGCCAAAGCCATCGCCGACCTCGGCGAACTCGGTGTCAAACGCCGAGTCATGATCACCGGCGACCGCCAGTCCCCCGCCGCCCGCGTGGCCGCCGCCGTGGGCATCACCGATTATACCGCCGAAGCCCTGCCCGGCGACAAGCTCACCCTCGTGGAAGACCTCAAGGCCGCCGGCCACACCGTCGCCGTCCTCGGCGACGGGGTCAACGACGGCCCTGCTCTCGCCGCCGGCCACGTCTCGATCGCTATGGGCGCCGCCGGCTCGGACGTCGCGGTCAACTCCGCCCGCATCGCCCTGATGAACAATAACCTCGACCGCCTGCCTTTCCTCGTCACCCTGTCCCGTCGCACGGTCAGCGTCATCCGCCAAAACCTAGTGGGCACCATGATTTATATCCTCCTTATGCTCGGCCTGCTCGCCGCCGGCGTCCTCACCCCCATGTGGGCCGCAATCGGCCACGGCATCTCCTCCATCATCGTGATCTTCAATTCCGCCCGCCTAGTCCGTGTCGGTGAAGACCTCGACCATCACGACCTGGTCATCGCCCGGGCCGAGCCCGCCCGCCCCGTTCAGACCACCCGCGTCGAAACCACGCCCGCTCTCGCTCCGGCATAATCGAGCCTGCAAATGGTTTAGGCTACACGTTTTCCACTAAATAACGACTTTGCTATATACATAGAGTTGTTGCCGTGCTACAGTAGATAAAGATTGCACCACTTTCGTTCTGCTGTTCCGCAGTTCGGACCACACTCATTGGAGGAGAACCTTTGAAACTTTTTAGTACCGGATTCGCAGTTACCGCACTCGCCACCGTCGGCTTGGCGTCCCCTTCCGCTTCCGCAGAAACCATCTTCGGTCTAACCACCGGGAACCAGATCACGGTTTTCGACTCCGCCGCTCCGAGCATCGCTCTTGATGCCGGCCGAATCCGTGGCCTCGGTGCTGGCGAAAATCTGCTGGCCATCGACTTCCGCCCCGCCACCGGCGAGGTATACGCCCTAGGCGACTTTGACAATCTCTACACCATCGATCAGTCCACCTTTGCTGCAACCCTCGTCGGCAGCTTCTCACCTTCCTTGAAGGGCACCAGCTTTGGTTTCGATTTCAATCCCGCGTTCATGAACGGAACTTTCGCCCGTATTATCAGCGATACCGACGACAATCGCGTCGTCAGCGGCGATGATGGAAGCTACCTCGCCCCCGTTGAAAAAACCGACGTTTTCTACGCCAGCGGGGATCCTAACCAGGGGGTCAATCCTAACATTGCCGCAATCGCTTACGCGAATAACGTCGCCAATGCTGTGAGCACGCAACAATACGGCATTGATGCCACCCTCGGCGTCTTGGTCACTGTTGCCAATAATGCCGGTACCTTGAACACCGTCGGCAGCCTTGGTGTGTCTCCGCTGACCAGCGAACTCGGATTAGACATCTCCGGTGCCACCGGCATCGCCTATGCCAATCTTCAGAATGGACCTAACAGCAATCTTTTCACCATTGACTTGTCCACCGGAGCCGCTACCTTTGTCGGCCAAATTACCGCGGGTGAACTGATCCGCGACATCACCGTCATCCCCGAGCCCGGCAGCATTGCCCTGATGCTCATTGGTGGTCTTGTCCTTGCATCCCGGCGTAAAATCGTTTAATCTATAAGTAACAATTTACCCCCCCCTCGTCGCGGGTTACGGCTTGTCCGTAGCCCGCGGCTTTTTTTTATATTTGTGGTCTCGCCGAGTCCTCATCTCGCTTGACTCATGCTAGATGTGCAGGCTGCCTGAACTCGGCTAGAAATAGTCTGTAATCGCCGTTTTAGTTATTAAGTCACCTCAACGGTCGCAACTGAAAACATCTAGTTCATAATCCGCCGAATACGCTACAGCAACATTTTTCGCACCAAATCGCGAATCACTATGCCTGAGTCTATGCTCGAATTAATTTAGCACCTGGAGTTTTGGCCAAATAATAGTTGCATCTAATGCGGTCGTCGAGTTTCCACCTTTGCACGAAAATTAGGGTGTGGCCTAAGACGCCACCCGGAAAGTTGATCGGGGTCAGGGCCAGTAATTTGTAAGGCTCGCCTGTCTGATTCTTGCACGAAGGACTGTGACATACTGACTGCCGTGAGTAAAATTACCCCCCCTGCGCAGCCTACCGACGTAGGCTGACTCACGATCTCCCGTTGCACCTAGTGCAAGACCTCGTGAAATGATGATGTTTCAAGCTGAATCTCATCCCGAATTGAGAGCCTGGAGATGCCGGCCAAAGTGGTCGATTAAGATGGCGCGATGGGTATCGCTGTGTTCACGCAGCACCGCGCGGATCTCCGAACCCAGGTCGGCGTCGCCCATCACCGTGCCAAAGGTGCAGTGCAGGATTTGTCGCCCCGGCTGGGTAAAACCGTGGCCCGCCGGCACATCGCTCCATTGTTCGAGATACAACTGTTCGAGCACCTGGTCATCGGCAATGTCAGACGGCGGCGCAATCATCTGATTCGTCGCGTGCACGTGGTAGGTCGCCCGGTCCTTATCGTAGTGAGCTCGGGAGAAATCAATTACCCGGCGAAACAATGACATGTCGTGCCGGGCCACCACCCGCAACGCTTCGAGGTAGCTGGTCCCCGCGGTTTTGACGTGAAAACGGCCCTTCGTGGCCCGGGCGAGCACCCGTAAACCGATAATTTGTCCGAACCCGAATGCAGCGACAGCTTGTAGGGGCCGAGCGTTTCCGCGATGGCGGCATGATCTTTCAATGATGCTTCGAGGGCCGTCACGTCACCGATGTAATCGATCCCCTTTTCCAATTCCCCGATAAACCGCGGGGCCAGCGAAACCAGCGATGAGCCAAGACCGGGCAGGTCCCGACTTCCCCGAATCAGCTGGTCGGCGATAAGGTAATGTTCCGCGACCGTGGTTGGCTGCTCGGTCTCGTCGACACTAACTTCGATTTCGTAACCGTGATTTCTACGCTCGGCCTCCCGCTTGATGTCCGCTGCCAGTTTCAGAGCCTGATCGATCGCCCTGCCGTATTTCACTGCGGCACGTTTAAGCGTGATTTCGTCAAAATTAATGTTCGGCCCCCCGGGTACGTCGATGGTTTTGCCGACGTAGGTCTCGTACCACGAGACGGATTCGTAGGTCGCCTGGATTCGGGCATCGTCGTAGTTGTCTGCCTGCTGTTCGACATGGTCCGACGGATCGATGGTGAAGAAAACGAAGCCCGCCTCGGCGGTGATTTCGACATCGGCGGTCGTTTTGAGGTGATCGGCGTCCGCGCCCCAAACCCCGTGCGGAATCGGGCCGGCTCCGGATGCCGACAGGCCCTGGACCGCGGCCTGCATGACCTGCGGGGCCGTGCGGCCGGTCCGTTGCATCTCCCGGATCGACTGTTGGGCGAATATACCGCGGATCGGCCCGCCGAATTCCTGGAGCGACGCCAGATGGCCCGGCGTCGCGAGTCCGAGACGGTCCCCAAAGCCAAAGCTGGGTTCAATCCCCAGCACCACGGGTTTAGGCAGATCGGAGGTGGCATCATGAGCCATGGACAGATTCCCTTTAGGTCTGATTTGAGAACATTCACAAACGATATTTTTGCATCCTACCAGCAAGATCGCATCTCATTTCCACCAGCTAATTTTGTACATAAAATGGGGCACCGGTAATCTGAGCACTCTATCGCTTTTAGCCGGACTCCCCTAAGAATTTCAACGACACACTCTGCAAGTCTGCGGCGATATACCACAATTTCCGGAAACCAACCCCACAAACTTGGCGAAGGTATCGGCTTGTCGCCCCAGTATTTTGCCTATGAAACTAGTGAGTAAGGTATTTCGAGGTTGAGGTAACCCCGGTTGTGCTTTAGCTTCTCCCGACGCTTCAGCGTGTGTTTACATCCCCGTCATACTTTTGCATCACCGACGCCATAAGGTTTTCTTATGAATACGATCTGGTCCATTCTAAAATCCGCATTCAAAGACTTCTTGGCCGACGACGCGATGGCGTGGGCCGCGGCGATCGCGTTTTATACCGCTCTCTCGTTTGCACCCATCGTGCTGCTGCTGATCAGCATCGGCGATCTCCTGGGTCCGGAAACCCGGGCCAACATGATCCACGAAGTCCAGGGCGTGCTCGGCCAAGAGGCCGGCGGCATCATCGAAACCATCGTGGACAACGCCGAACAGCAACAAGGCAGCGGCACCCTCGCTTTTCTCGTCAGCCTGGGCGTCACGCTTTTCTCGGCCAGCGCCGTTTTCGGCCAACTGCAGGTCGCCCTCAATCACATCTGGGAAGTCCAGCCAAAACCTGCTGGCGGTGGACTGTCGGGGATCTGGATGTGGCTACGCAAGCGGCTGCTGTCCATGGGCGTCGTACTGGTCATCGCGTTTCTTCTGATCGTGTCGCTGGTGGTCTCCGCTGTCGTGTCCTACGTCGTCCCGGCTGACGGAACGGGAGCCCACATCGGCACCGCCGCAGTTTCCCTGGTCATTTTTGTCCCCCTCTTCGCGCTCATGTTTAAATTTCTGCCCGACGCTCAGATCCGTTGGCGAGACGTGCTGTTCGGGGCGTTGCTCACCGCAGTCCTTTTTCTGATCGGCAAGACACTGATCGGTTGGTATCTCGGATTTTCTGGCGTCGGCTCGGCCTACGGGGCGGCGGGCTCGCTCATCCTTCTACTGGTCTGGGTTTATTACTCCGCCATCATCCTGCTCTTCGGAGCCGAGGTCACCCAGAGCCGAGCCCAGCAAATCGGCCCGGGTCTCATTCCCGACAAGCACGCCGAGGCTCGCCCCAATCATCACCGCACGCCACAACCCAAACCCGCCGATGGGTGAGCGATTTATCTGAGTTAGTTTCCAATTTATCCGGGAGATCCGGAACCGTGGTTACACGGATCAAGCCCATAGCTTTCGACACGATTGCGGAATCTGCGGCAAGACTAAGAGGTCTCGGACAAAACCGTAGTGATAGAGGCTGCTTTCATTGCAGATAAAATCAGTCTCGTGCGATCTTTATTTGTTTGGTTTCAAACTTCTATCCTGTCAATTGCGTCTATTGCCGATTTTTAATCTTTTGAGCCAGAAGATTTGCGGCCGGAACAGGTTTATCCCCCTCTCATCACTGCCATAATGGTACAGATCGGTGCCGCTAAGTCATGCGGTTCTGGTAAATTACCGGCATCATGACCCTGACCCTGCTGCTGTACTGCATTACGATCATCGTCGCTTCCGTACTCGGCGGGTTGATCCCGTTGGTGCTTCGGCTGACCCACAACCGGCTTCAGTTGGCGATCAGCTTGACCGCGGGTTTTATGCTCGGCGTCGCGTTGCTGCACATGATTCCCCATGCGGTGGCTGATACCGCCCATGGCCCTGTTCCGGGCGGCCTCACTCTGACGGGCGTCATGGGGTGGGTGCTGGGCGGATTCCTCTTCATGTTTTTTATTGAGCGTTTTTTCAGCTTTCATACCCACGAAGTGGCTGAGCTCGACAGCCAAGGTCAGGTGGTCACGTCGGCTGAGGACTTGCCGGAACACGATCACGAGACCCACGATTGCCATCACGATCACGCCCACGCCCACGGCATGGTCGGCGCGACAGCCGGGAATCAACTGTCGTGGACCGGCGCCGCGGTGGGCATGAGCCTGCACAGCGTCATCGGGGGCGTCGCGCTGGCCTCTGCGGTCGCCGCCGAGCACGCCGCGGGCAGCCTGTGGCCGGGCCTGGCGGTGTGGTTGGTCATTGTGTTGCATAAACCGCTCGATGCCTTGACGGTCATTACCCTGACCGCCACGGCCGGATTTGAGAAGCTCACGCGGCACCTGATTAACGCATTGTTCGCACTGGCGGTGCCGGTGGGGGTGCTATTGTTTTATTTCGGGCTCAGCCAGACGGGCCTGGCCGAGTCCGCCACGCTGGTCGGAGCGGCTCTGGCTTTCTCAGCGGGGACTTTCTTGTGCATTGCCCTGAGCGACCTGCTCCCCGAGCTTCACTTTCATGCTCACGATCGGGGAAAGTTGTCCGCCGCGTTGTTGTTGGGCATTGGCCTGGCTTGGGCCATCGCTACGGCTGAGCATTCGATGCACGATCACGGGCATCATGACGCGCACGACCAGCAAAACGCCGAGATCGAGGGACACGACGACAGCCACCCGGCTCATCGAGACGAAAACCACGACCACGAAGCGGGACACGGTCAGCCGTCAAGCGAGACCTTGCCCCCGTCTGAAGCTGCGATAAAGCCTACTTCACCTCGCTCTAACCTTGAGACTCACGAGGGCCCCCCGCACGGCGAACACCACGGCCACGATCACGATCACGATCACTAAACCGACAGGCCTATACGGGATAAAGAGTCCACGGCCTTGAATAAAATCCAGTCCCCTAAACAGGCTCGGAAGCGACTGGCACCACCGGGCTGTAGCGCGAGCCTCGCAGCGGAATCTTCCGGTTGACCGGCGGACCCTGGGGCAGGAGCGGGCCGACAAAGATGCCCACCCCAATCAAGATCAGGTTGCAAATGAATAGCCAAAACTTTGGCCACTCGGGACGAAGGTAGATCACCAGGCTCGACATCAACAGCATCAACAGCATCATCGGGATCAGCCCCCGCCAGGCGAGTTTCATGAGCTGGTCAAACCGCAGCCGCGGCAGCGTCCAGCGGATCCACATCATCACAAACAGCAGTAAAAAGACTTTGAGAGCAAAGACCCCGATTTTAAGGAGTACCAGCAGCGAACCCCAAAGCAGACCGTCGGCGGCGAGCGGTAGCTCCCAGGAGATGAGCGGCGACAAGAAGTTCACGCTCCAGCCGCCGAGAAACATGACCACAAAGAACGCGCTGCCCGCGATCATGTGCATGTACTCGCCCAAGAAAAACAGGGCCCACTTCATTGAGCTGTATTCGGTATGAAAACCGCCGACCAGTTCTTGCTCGGTCTCGGCGAGGTCGAATGGAGCGCGGTTGCACTCGGCCAGCACGCAAATGAAGAAAATTACGGCGATTAACGGATGCACCCAGATGCCCCAGACGCCGCCGCCATCGGGTGCGTGTGCCGTTTGCAAGTTGACCAGCAGCTGCGTATCGACGGTGTGAAACGTCAGGACGACGATCAGCACGCAGACGCCCATGGGAATCTCGTAGCTGACCATTTGGGCGGTTGCCCGCAAGCCGCCGAGGAAGGAGTATTTATTATTCGAGGCGTAGGCCCCGATTACGATGCCGTAGACCGCCAGGGAGCTGATCGCGAGGATGTAGACCACACCGATTTGCACCGGGGCCACCGCGACACTGACCCGGCCGGCTTCGATGATTTGGTTGCCGAAGAGTTCGATCCCCGGAAAGTTCCAGAGCCCGCCCCAGGGGATGACCGCCCAGCCGATCATCGCGGGCACCACCGCCATTGCCGGGGCCAGCAGGAAGAGCATGCGATCGACGTAGGGCGGGGTGTAGTCTTCTTTGACAAAGAGCTTGAGGCCGTCCGCCAAGGCTTGGCCGAGGCCGAAGTGGGTGCGGCCTTCGAACAGGCCGTTGATACCCAGCTTTTTCCAAAGGTCGTCGAGGCCGAAGGAAAAGTTGGTGCGGTTAGGCCCCGTGCGGTCCTGGACCCAGGACGCGGTTTTACGTTCGAGCAGGATGAGGTACGCGGTGGCCAGGAGCATGGAATGCAGGACTAGGCCGATGACCAGCGTGCTGACGAAGAATTGGGCTGAAAGCATGTGCGTCTGTGGATCGTGGGATGCGGGATAGCCGACGCCCGGCTAAGGTCCGCAGTTTAGCCCAGGCTTCGGAAGCCGTACAATTCTCGACCCGTCGTTTGCCCAGGGATCTGTAACCCAGTTCCCGCCACCGCCCCCCCGCCCATGACCACTCCCGCCACCGATGAAAGCCTGAAAGAGACCTTCGAGTCGATCGTCATCGCGTTCATCCTCGCTTTTATCTTCCGGGCTTACGTGGTCGAAGCGTTCATCATTCCGACCGGGTCGATGGCGCCGACGTTGCTCGGTCAGCACTTCGAGGTCCGCTGCGAGCAGTGCGGATACGACTTCACGATCGACCACGGCAGTTACGGAGCACGCAGCGATCGGCCCCTCGAGGTCGAGTGTCCGATGTGCCGCTACCCTCAAAATTTACCGATCCAGACCGCGTCCCGCTCGGGAGATCGGTTGCTGGTGCAGAAATACCTCTACGACCTGTTTGAACCCCACCGCTGGGATGTCGTGGTTTTCCGCAATCCGCAGGAGCTTAATGCCGACCAATCGCCGGGACCCAAAACCAACTACATCAAGCGGCTGGTGGGCCTGCCCAATGAGCAACTGCAGATCATCGACGGCAACGTTTTCGTCCGGCCGCTGGATCAACCTGACGCTGGCTGGAGAATTGCCCGTAAGGTCGATCCCGCCGCCAATCCGCATTGGGAGCGGGTGCAGCGGAGCGTATGGCAGCCGATTTACCACAGCCAGTACGTCCCCCGCGACCAAGGGCGGGTGACGCTCGCCACTCGGGCCGCAGGCGATCCGGCTCGTGGCCGGCAACAGCCGTGGCGGGTGCCTTGGGTGGCGACGCCCCAGCCGGGGGTGCAGTGGGATCTCGGCGACAGCCAAGGCGGCTGGCGACGTAACTATCTCATGGTGACGGTGCCCGGATCAAGTTCACAAGACCTGATCCCGACCGGGGAACTGGTCTTCGATTGGGAAGACTACTACCGCTACGGCACGCCCTACGCCTACAATCTTCTAACTCAGCGCAGCCGTGGCGGCGAAGTCCGGGGTCAGCCTATCGAAGACATCCGCCTCGCGGCCACCATCGTGCCGCAACGCGACGATACCCACGTCGAATTCGAGGTGACTACCAGGCTGGACTCGGGCCCCACTACTGTCGTGGTAAGTTACGACGCCGACGGCGGGGTATCGCTTCGGAGGGAAGACGGCACAAATCAAAATCAGGTCCGACCGATCGCTTCCGCATCGACCCCGTATCGACTCGGGCCGGGCCAGGCGCGGCGGCTGGAGTTGTGGGTAGTCGATCAGGCTTTGCTGGTATTCATCGATGGTCGCGAGGTTTTGAGAAAAGAATACGACTTGCCGATGTCGCTGCTACGGACACGCCCGCCGCCGCACGATCGTCCCAGTATCGCCATCCGTGTCCGTTGTGATTCGGCGAAGCTGCAGGGCATCGAGCTGGACCGAGATTTGGCGTATACCCCACGGCTGGCCGACGGCACACCCGCGGTGCGGGGTGCCCCTTACCGCACCGCCAACGGCACGCTCACCGATCCGCCGCCGCTCATCATCCGAGCCCAACGCTATTTCGTGCTGGGCGACAATTCGCCGATCAGCAGTGACGGGCGGTTTTGGGATCGACTCGAACCCTGGGTCGAGCAACGCATGTACGAAGAAGCCTCCACACAACCCGCCGACGCGCGGGGTTATCTCGCTGACCATGCCCAGGTGGTCCCGCGGGGTCTGATGGTTGGCCGAGCGTTCTTCATCTATTTTCCCGCCCCCCACGCGGTCAACCGCAGCGGCCGACATATCTTGCCGAACTTCGGCGAGATGCGCTTCGTCCACTGAACCTTCTGCCCGCTGAGCCTTCTCGACACCGTTACCCCCGGTCTGATTGCGAACCAGATCGTGGTCGCTTCGCGCCGGTCGGCGTCGGCGGTTATCATGCCGCCCATGAATCAAGATGCCACTGCCGATCTGGTGATGCGCCACGTCATTGCCGCCCTGGTCACCAACGAACCCGGCGTGCTCGCCCAGGTGGCGGGCATGTTTGCCGCCCGTGGGTTTAACATCGACTCGCTGGTCGTGGGCCGCACGGAGAATCCCGAGATTTCCCGCATGACCATCGTGGTCATCGGCGACTCGTCGGTGCTCGAGCAGATCCGCAAGCAGCTTCAAAAGCTGGTTCCCGTGGTCAAGGTCGTGGATTACCAAGACGTGGCTTACGTTGAACGCGACCTCGTGCTGGTGCAAGTCTCAACCAAGACCCAAAGGGCCGACACCGACAAACGCGAAGAAATCATCACGCTCGCCAACCTGTTTCGCGCCAAGATCGTCGATGTCTCCGGTGACCAGGTCATGATCGAGATGGCGGGCAGCGAGGAAAAACTCGCGGCCTTTCTCGAATTGCTTGAACCCTACGGCATCATCGAACTGGCTCGCACTGGAGTGATCGCGATGCGGCGGGGCAACGCCAGCGCCTTCCGCCGTATCTCCCTGGCCCGGGCCGAGGCCGACGGCAACAGCGGCGGCTCGGGCATCGACGCCGCAGACCTCCCACCGGGTTAACAGTCCCCGCCGCCGCGGGGCGAGCGTTGCCGGGAGCATTAGCATCCCGCACTGCGTCATACCGATAACGCGTTTCAAAATCGATTCTCTGGTAAACCCCATGATTCTCGACACCCTTCAGCGATCCGGCGTGTATAACCCTTTGCACCCACTGCTAGAAGAGGCTTTCTCGGCCCTGCAATCGTTCGATTCCTCAACCCCAAGTGGGCAAGTCAAGCTTCGGGACGACGACTTTTTTATTAATGTCGAGCGTTACGTGACCGAGCCAGCAGATCAGCGCCGCTACGAAGCCCACCGCATGTACCTGGACGTGCAGACGATCTATACCGGCGAAGAAGCCATCGATTATTTCGATTTGTCGCAGGCCGAAGTACTCGAACCGTACGATGCCGAGCGAGACGTAGCGTTTTACCGGGCGGCTTCGGGTGTCCGGCTGCCGCTGCGGCCCGGCAGCTTCGCGATCTTTCTTCCGCAGGACGTTCACCGGCCGGTGTGCCAACTCGACGGGCCTCGAGAAGTGCTGAAGGTCGTCGCCAAGATTCGGCTCGACGCGCGGTAGACTGTCCCGATGCTAAAGGGCATCCGCATCAGCCTCGCAAACAAGTGTCAGCTGCTCTTCGGTTTTGCCGTGGTGTTGGTGATGACCGCCGCGCTGACGGTGGTCGGTTGGCGGATGCAGACCCTTGTCGAACGAGCCCCGCAGCGCCGCGCCCAGGACCTCGCCGAGATGTGGCTGTCGGGCCAAATTGAATTCGGTCGGCCAGTCAAACGAATCGATCGTTACGACGCGCCGGCTTTCGAAACCGGGGTTTTGCTTACACTGGTAACCGAGGACGAAATCGAAACGCAGGCTGAATCCGACCCGTTTTTGATTGAAGCGTTAACGCTCTTTGAAGAAAGCCCCGGGATCAACGAGCTGTTTGATGCGTCCCACGATAACGAGGGTCAGCCACGTTATCGCTACGCCCGGGCCGTACGTGCCTCCGACGCCACACGCATGGGTGAGAGCTTTGCGGCCGGGGTTGATGCCGCGGGCATCGCCGATCCGGTCCGGCAGATCCTACTGGTACAGCTGCGAGATCAGGAAGCTTTGCTGCAGCAGACCCTCAACCGCGTTTACATCATCGCGGCGGGTCTGTTCGCGGGGCTGCTGGCGATCGGCGTTTTTTATTACATCACAACCCGGATCATCCTCTCGCCGGTGCGGGTGCTGCGGGGCTATGCCGAACGCGTCAGCGAAGGCGATCTTTCGATCCGCAGCGACATCAACACCGGCGACGAGTTCGAGCAGCTTTCGGACATGTTCAATACCATGCTCGGCAGCCTCAAAGCCAATCAGGACGAGTTGCAGTCGGCCAACAAAACCCTCGACCTCAAGCTCATGGACATGGCCGAGTCCAACGTCGCGCTGTTCGAAGCCAATAAGGTTAAGGGTGAGTTCCTCGCCAACGTCTCGCACGAGTTGCGGACACCGCTGAACTCGATCATCGGCTTCGCGGAGGTGATGCAAGAAACCCTCGAGGGTCGAACGGGGCCGATGGACGAGAAGCGTCAACGTTATGCCGCGAATATCATTACCTCCAGCCGACGGCTGCTGGACTTGATCAACGACCTGCTGGACATCGCCAAGATCGAGGCGGGCAAGATGACGCTGCGGATCGCGCAGGTCTCGGTCGTCGATACGTTGGAAGGATTAGTCACGCTGATCAAGCCTCAGGCGGAAAAGAACGGCGTGCGGATGTTTCTGGAAGTGGCACCCCGGCTGCCGATGCTCCGCACCGACGCGGGCAAGCTGCAGCAGATCGTCTTCAATTTTTTGGCCAACGCGGTGAAGTTCACTCCCAAGGGCGGGACCGTTACCCTCCGGGCCGAGAGCGTCCGAACCGGCGTCGCCCGATCCGCCAGCCGCGAAGCCACGCACCTGCGGATCGCGGTGGCGGACACCGGCCCGGGCATCCACGAAGATGACCACGACAAGGTCTTCGAAAAATTTACCCAGTTGGATCCGGGGGTAACCAAATCTTATGGCGGCACGGGGCTGGGCCTGACGATTGCGCAGGAATTGGCGGAAATGATGGGCGGCCGCATCGATATTGAATCCACGCCGGGGCGGGGTGCGACCTTTATATTGACGCTGCCGATCGACCCCCCGCCGGGCGACGATGTGGACGTGGCCGAGGCGGAGCCTAAACTGTTAGCGGCGGTCGCCGAGGCGCGGTCGTGAGTTGAGTGTTTGTCAGAACCTGATTGAAGAAAGCAGAACCTATGGGTCTCGAATCCGCCCTGCCCGCCGAAGGCATCATGACCACGCAGTTGCAAAAGGTCATCAATTGGTCGCGTCGGTCATCGGTCTGGCCGATGCCGTTCGCCACCGCCTGCTGCGGAATCGAACTCATGGCCACTGCGTCGTCACGATTTGATTTGGCGCGCTTCGGGGCCGAGGTCATGCGTTTCAGCCCGCGCCAAGCGGACCTGATGATCGTTGCCGGCCGGGTGAGCATTAAGATGCTGCCCGTACTCCAGCGCATTTATCAGCAGATGACCGAGCCCAAATGGGTGATTTCGATGGGGGCTTGCGCCAGCACGGGCGGGGTGTTCGACACCTACGCCACCGTGCAGGGCGTCGACCAGTTCATCCCCGTGGACGTATACGTGCCCGGCTGCCCGCCCCGCCCCGAAACACTGATCGAAGGCGTTATGGCGATCCAACGCATCATCGACAACGACGGCCTGCCGCCGAGTGGACCCGACGGCCTACGTCGCCCGCTAAATCTTGTCGTCGAACCGACCCACACCGTTCACCGTCAACCCACACCGCTCACGGTGGGTGGTATCTGAGCGATTGGTCTTATTTTTATATTCATATTATGCCAAGACTTTGAATCCGCAATTCAAATGATATGACGTGGTAACCGTCGAAATGGATAAATTTTAGGGACGGGGGATCGGATGGTTTAAATCCTAGTGAAATTTTTCACGTCGTCAGTCATAAGACGGGAGTCACAAAATTTTCTGGATCACGCGTTGCCGGAACGCAGCTACAAATTTCTTGCCCCTTTAAGCTGGTTTACGCAGCCAGTAAAATCACCTAAATTATTCCTGAATTTTTATTTTTTTGTTTGAACCTGTGGAGATGTTTAATGAGCTTTTTTGATCGAACCAATATCAGTCGTTTCGGTACCGCTGCGTTGATGGCTTGCCTAGTGCTGGGCGTGGGGGGTTGTTCGGTATTTGGCGGCGGTGGCGACGGTGACAATAACGTCGAGGAAATGGACGAAGACGAAATTGAAGACATGAATCGTGATCAGGCCCGCGCGGCGTGGCCGAAGCACACCGGTCCTGCGGGGCAGGTCGTCAGCGTGGCCAAGTACAACTCCGTCACCCTGATCCCTTTCGCGGACCTCGTCGAAGACGCTGAGAAAGAAGGCGCGGGCTACGAGTTTGTTGAGGAAGTCCGGGATCGATTAGAAGACGATTACTCGGGTGCGTTCAACGAGATTCGCATCGAGACCGAGCCGCTGGGCCTGGCCGACGAATTGGTGGTTCGCGGCCAAGTATACGACTTCTCCTACGGCGGCGTAGCCCCGTTTGTCGGCCGCATCAGCCCGCGATTTGAAACCGACTTCAGCTTCAACGACGGCGCGACCGGCGAAGTACTGAAGTCCGGCGAGCTCGAAGAGAAGGGCGAACCCAGCAATCACGAAATGCTTCGCAAGGCCGCCCAAGACATGGCCCGTTTGCTGGGCCGTGGGGCGAAACGATAAACCGTCCGAACCTTCGTGACAGCATTTAGCGACACCCGGCAATTGATTTGCCGGGTGTTTTTTATCGATATAATAAAGTTTCAGTGAGCCGCAGCCAGAAGTTCGGCGGCCTGTTGTCGGCTGATATCCGTGACCTTGTGACCCGCCATCATCTCGGCGAGTTCGTCTACCCGTGCCTGATCTTCCAGCACGCCTACAGTAGTCTTGGTTTGTCGGCCTTTGCCCTTCCCGACGACGTGTTTGACGATATGGAAATGACGGTCGGCAAAAGCCGCAATTTGGGGCAGGTGGGTGATGCACAATACCTGGTGCGTAGATGTGGGCATTCGGACGCCGCGGCCACGCTTGGCGGGACTCGGTTGGGCGAGCGAACGCAATTTGTCGCCGATGACGCTGCCTAATCGGCCGCCGATGTTCGCGTCGATTTCGTCAAAAACCAGCACGCTGATGCGCTGCCCCTGGGTGGTGGTTGCGAGCACCGACTTGATCGCCAGCATAGTGCGAGACAGTTCTCCGCCCGAGGCGATACGTCGCAGCGGACGGGCGTCTTGGCCCGGGTTGGTCTGCACCACGAATTCGATGCTGTCAACGCCGGTGGGCGAATCGTCGACACGCTCAAATTCCGCGGTGAGTTTTGCCTCGGCCATCCCCAATTCGGCGAGCTGCTTTTCGATCTGCGGTGTCAGTTTCTTCGCCGCTTTCCGCCGATTGAGCGTTAGTCGTTCGCCGACTTGCTGCAGTTGGTGGTTCAAGGCTTCGATACGCCGATCGATTTTTGAAAGGTCTTGGTTCTGATGCTTGAGCGTGTCGATTTGTACCGCGAGTTCTTGGCGAAAGACCAGAACCGATCCGACCGGATCGGCGGAGGGTCGGCCGTCGCCGTACTTCTGAACCAGTCGATTAAGGATGTTGAGCCGCTCGGCCACCTCGGCCGCTTCTTGCGGGTCGTGTTCCAGTCGATCGATGTACCGCCCCAGCTCGAATGAGCTTTCTTGCAATGACAATGATGTCTCTCGGACCGGTTCGACAATCGGTTCCAAAGCCGGGTCCATCTCCGCCAAGTCAATGAGCAGGTGAGTGATGGCCTGCAGCCGTTCGGTCACCGAACCCTCGGCATCATAGAGCGCGGCGTAAGCGGCCCCGGCCTCGCCTTGGATTTTTTGCACGTTACCCAAAACCCGCTCCCGGGCTTGCAGTTCGGCAAACTCATCGGGCTGTGGCTCGGCGTCGTCGATTTCGCCCGCCTGAAACTCGTAGAGCTCCAACTGCTGGCGACGAAGGGTGGCGGAGGCCGAGAGTTCTTGCTTTTCTTCTACTAAGGTTCGACGTTCTGCGTACGCCTGACCGAAGGCGGCGCGGTCGGCTCCGGACCCGGCAAATTCATCGAGAATAAGTAGTTGGTTCGACGGTCTGAGCAGGTACTGGTGATCGTGCTGGCCGTGTATATCCACGAGCAACTCGGCGGCCCGCCGCATCATGGCGGCGGTGGCGGGCTGGCCGTTGACCGACAGCGACGACCGGCCCGAGGCAAAAAGCTTACGGGTGATGAGCAATTCGTCGCCCGACTCGATGGTCTGGTCCAGCGCGGCCGACAAGCCCTCCGCCAAGCCCGGCTGATCGGCCTCGAACACGCCGGAAATCCGAGCTTCGCTCGCTCCGGGCCGGATCATGTCGGTGGCTTTACGCAGACCAATCAGGGCTTCGAACGCGCCGATGACCAGCGACTTGCCCGCCCCGGTCTGGCCGGTGAAGACGTTGAGCCCGGGCATGAATTCGACGGTAGCGTCCTCGATGACCGCCAGGTTGGAGATGTGCAATTCGCGAAGCATCCGTGCATCCTATCGCAACTGATTGGTTGGCCAATGTTAGCCCGCTCGCCCCAGAAATTTTTCAGTGATCCAATAGTTTGCTCGGCTTACACGGACATGGTCAAACCGGCCGTATGTCCGGCGATTCGCTAAACTTTCTGACCCACCCCGCTTTTCGGTTTTCGGATGTCGAACCAACCGGCCGCCACGATCGGGCGGATCGCTGCCCGTCCCACTTTCCAGGTTTTGCACTAGAGGAATCCCGCTCATGGCCACGCTCGGCATCGATCTCGGCAGTTCCTCGGTCAAAGCCACGGTACTCGACACCAGTTCTGGCCAGACGTTGGGCAGTGGTCAGTTTCCCCCCCAGGAAATGACGATCACTTCCCCGCGATCCGGCTGGGCAGAGCAAGACCCCGCCGCCTGGGAAGATGCCGCCCGCCGTGCGACCGCGGCGGCACTCGCGGCCGCGGGTATCACGGGCCACGATATCCAGGCCCTGGGCCTCGCTTATCAGATGCACGGCCTGGTCTGTCTCGATAAACAACAAAAGCCTCTCCGCCCCAGCATCATCTGGTGCGACAGCCGAGCGGTGGAGATCGGCCAGCAGTCGTTTGATGAGCTCGGATACGACCACTGCCTCAAGCGTCTGCTCAACTCGCCGGGCAATTTTACCGCGTCCAAGCTTCGGTGGGTGCAGCAAAATGAGCCCGAGATTTTTGCCAAGATGGACAAGTTTTGTCTGCCGGGCGACTACCTCGCGGCCCGGCTCACCGGCCGCGTGACCACCACCATCTCCGGGTTATCCGAAGGCATGCTCTGGGACTTCGCGTGTCACCAGCCCGCGTCGTTTCTCATGGAGCATTACCAATTTTCTGGCGACCACCTGCCCGGTATGGTGCCCACATTTGGTCCTCAGGGCGAGGTCACCGCCGAAGCCGCCGAAGCTTTCGGGCTCGTGGCGGGCACCCCCGTTACCTACCGTGCCGGGGATCAGCCCAACAACGCACTATCGCTGAACGTGCTCAACGCCGGCGAAGTCGCCGCCACCGCGGGCACGTCCGGCGTGGTCTACGGCGTCAGCGATACCATCCGCTACGACCCGGCCTCCCGGGTTAACACCTTTGCTCACGTTAATTATCAACCCGCTGATCCCCGCCTGGGACTGCTCCTCTGCGTCAACGGGACGGGCATTGCACTGTCATGGGCTCGACAAATCCTAGGCGGTAATCTGACCTATCCGCAGCTCAACGATCTGGCGGAGGAGGCTCCGGTGGGCAGCGACGGGCTGACCGTGCTGCCGTTTGGCAACGGGGCCGAGCGGATGCTGGGAAACGCCGAGGTCGGGGCGCATTTGTGTCACGCCGACTTTAACCGTCACAGTCGGTCTCATATTGCCCGCGCGACGCAAGAGGGCATCGCCTGCGCTTTTGCGCAGGGCATGCAAATCCTGCGCGAAACCGGCGTCGATCTCAGCGTGATCCGGGCGGGCCGGGCCAACTTGTTTTTGAGCCCGCTGTTTCGCCAAACGCTGGCGAACCTTGCGGACACGCGGATCGAGCTTTACGAGACCGACGGTGCCGCGGGAGCCGCCCGCGGCGCCGCCCTCGGGGCGGGCATCTATGCTAACCCGGACGACGCTTTTGCTTCGTTAAAACGCGTAGGCGAAACCCTCCCGGCAGCGGCAGATTTTGACGCAACGCAAGACCTCTACGCCCGCTGGACAAATCAGCTCGAACAACTATGCCCCACCCTTTAATCTCTAGCTCTCCCCATACTTCATTTTTTTACAAAGAGTATTTCCATGGACGTTGTCACCGGCTCTCACACTTATTTTCCCGCCATCAATCAGATTTCTTTTGAAGGACTGGACTCGGACAACCCGCTGGCCTTCCGGTGGTATGACCCTCAGCGTGTGGTCGGCGGTAAGGCGTTGGGCGAGCTGTTCAAATTTGCCGTGGCGTACTGGCATACGTTCTGCGGCACGGGGGCGGACCCCTTTGGCCCCGGGACAATCGATTTTCCCTGGGACCAAGCGGGCCGCGGATCGGCGGATGCGGTGGACCTGGCCAAGCAAAAAGCCGACGCGGCTTTTGAATTCATCACCAAACTGGGCGTGCCGTATTACTGCTTTCACGATTATGATTTGGTGCAGGAGGGCGACAATCTGACGGAATCAGGTCGTCGGTTGGAAGCCATCGTTGCCTACCTGAAAGAAAAGCAGCAAGCCTCGGGCGTCAAACTGCTCTGGGGCACCGCGAACCTCTTTAGCAACCCCCGATACATGAACGGGGCCTCGACCAACCCCGATTTCGGTACGGTGGCTTTCGCCGGGGCTCAGCTTAAAAACGCCATCGACGCGACAATCGCTCTCGACGGCGAAAACTACGTCTTCTGGGGCGGCCGCGAAGGTTACATGTCCCTGCTCAACACGGATATGAAACGTGAGCAGGAACACTTTGCCCGTTTCCTGAATATGGCTAAAGACTACGCCCGGGGTCAAGGATTCGAGGGTAGCTTTTTCATTGAACCCAAACCCTGTGAGCCGACCAAACACCAGTACGATTTCGACGCCGCCACGGTGATCGGTTTCTTGCGGGAGCACGACCTGCTGAATGATTTCAAGCTCAATTTGGAATTTAACCACGCGACCCTGGCGGGCCACACCATGCAGCATGAGATGGCGGTTGCAGCCGGGGCGGGCCTGTTGGGCAGCCTCGACGCCAACCGGGGAGACTACCAAAACGGTTGGGACACCGATCAGTTTCCCAACGACCTCAACGAGTTGATCGAATGCATGCTCATCTTCCTTGAGGCCGGCGGCCTGCAGGGCGGGGGCATAAACTTCGACGCCAAGACGCGCCGCAATTCGACGGACCTCGAAGATCTGTTTATCGCGCACGTCGCAGGTATGGACGCCTTCGCCCGGGCGGCAATCACGGCCGAAAAAATCCTCAGCGACTCCAACTACAGACAGCTCCGCAAACAGCGTTACGCCAGCTATGACCAGGGCGACGGAGCCAAGTTTGCGGCTGGCGAGTTGTCGCTTCCGCAGTTGGCGGATCTGGGTCATTCACTCGGCGAACCGGAGCAGCTCAGTGGTAAGCAAGAGTTGTTCGAATCGATCATTAACCGGTATTTGTGAATGATGCGGAGGAGACTGACTCACGAGATTCCTCCTTCGATGCCAAATAAACCCGCCACACTTTCGAGACCCACGGTGCGAACCGCGGGTCTTTTGCGTCCAGCTGACGCGTCAATTGATCGGGTTCGATCCATGCGCTGGCCTGGGCCTCCAGAGGATTGAGAGTCGGCTCAATGTGGGTGAAGCCGGTCAACACATGATCGACTTCGCGTTCGACCAGCCCGGTAGCTGCATCGCGGGCTTCGTAGGCAAACGATGCCACGGGAGTCATTTCGCAGCGGAGACCGGTTTCTTCGTCGAGCCGACGGGTGGCGGCATCAATGATTGTTTCTCCGGGTCGGGGGTGGCCGCAGCAGGCGTTGGCCCAGCGTCCGGCAAAGTGATACTTCGTTGCGGCGCGTTGTTGGAGCAAGACTTGACCCGCCGGGTTAAAAACCAGCACCGAGAAATCGCGGTGCCATTGCCCCACGCCGCGGTGTACCGCCAGCTTCGATCCGCTGCCGATGTCCCGGTCATCTTGATCCACCAACGTGACCCGCTCTTCCGCCGCCTGTCCTCGGCCACGCCATGAACTCCGCCCCGTCAAGTGCCACCACCAGCTGTGCCATTGGATCGCCGTCATCATCGTAACCGCCACGGGATGCAAGAGGGCCAGCCAGCTTGGCTGTCCGAAGCGACGCCCCAACTGCCGCCGCTGGATCAGCGAAAACCCAATGGCTATCGCAAACATGCCCGTCGCAATCCACTGTTGCTCAAGTATTGCCCAGCCCAATGCCGGCCAAGGCACGATAAATACCACCGTATGAAAAACCGTGAGAAACATCAGCAAGCCGAAATGCCCCAGCCCTTCGTAAGCGTTTTTGGCGAAACCGCGCCACGTCGCCGCCAGGCCGGCGTACATTCGAACTTCCGAGAGATCGGCTCCGTCGAAGAGGTCCGTCCTAAAACCGCGTCGGCGAAGCAATCGAGGAAGTGCAATGCCGTCGTGCATGGATGCAGGGAAAGCGGTGTGCCCCCCGCAGTCACGGTACGCCTCGGCTCTAACCAGCAGAAACTGCCCGCAACCGGCCGAGGCCGAGGGCATCAATGTTTCACGCATCCTCCGCATGGGCAAATAGCTGAACAGCAGAAAAAAAATCATCGGCACGATCAGCCGCTCGCCCAGCGTGGCGGTGATCTGCCGCGGAAACGTCGAGAGCAGCGCGACTTCCCGGCGGATGGCTTCCGCGGTCGCCCGTCGCAAAGCATCGGTGGTCAAGCGTACATCGGCATCGGTAAACAAAAGCCAGTCCCCCCGGGCCGAGAATCCCATCTGGGCGCAGGCGTGCTGCTTGCCGTTCCAGCCCGGCGGCAGCGACACGCTGCGGACCGGCCTCACCCGAGAATCCAGGCTTGCAAACTCCCGTAAAATCTCGGGGGTACGGTCCCGGCTTTGGTCATCGTAAATCAGCACTTCAAGATTGACGTGATCGTTTGCCAGGATCGAACGCAACGAGGCGGCCAGGTTCTCCTCTTCGTCCCGGGCCGGCACGCATACGCTAATCATCAACTGGTCGGACAGCTGCGCGTCGGCGGGTGCGCGGCGGTAGCTCCGCAGGTTTCGGCGGGTCATCCGCAGCGTCACGGCCGACCCCGCCATCGCAATGGCCGCCAAGATGATCAGCGTCACGACGCGCTCCCGCCCGCCGATCGCGTCGAGGGGTGGACCGAAATCACCGGCGATACAGAATCGCGCGAGGTCGGTGCCTCATCAAATTCGATACGGCTGCCCACCCCCCGCAGACGCAGCCAAAGATCGTAAATCGGGTTGACCGCTGAGCCAGCCGAGCCGCGGTCGCCGGGCAGCGTGGTGAACCCGGCGGGGTTGCGGGCGATCACCCGCTCGGCGAGTTGGTCGATGGTGGCTTGAAGTTGACGGGTCAGCCCGCGGTGCCACCGCGATGTGCTGACGGCTGAAGGCTCCGCCATCGCATCGTCCCGGGTTAAGCGCGCGGGCAGAGCATGTAAAAACAACTCGGGACGTTTGTCCTGCCAGAAGCCGTATTCCAAAGCCAAGGTAATGACTTTTAGTTGCGAAAAGGCCGCCGCCACCGCCGCCGCGCCGGGACGAAGCCGCACCGGCTCTCGCACGTCGGCAAACTGGCCCTGCGGTGTGATGCAGATCAGGGGGTTGCCATCGGTCGCGATCCGATCACGCAGGTGGTTAATCATGGCGGGCAGCGAGTCGGGGTCCTGCGGCTGGATGCCGAAGAGACCGAGCTGACGCAAAATACCGAAACGTTCATACTGCCGCATTTCGATGGGCGCGGCCAGCGGCCGATGCCCCAGCGGCGCCCCGGCCAATCGCAGTGCGATCAGCGGGTCCCACCACGAACCGTGATTGGCCACCAATAGAACCGGCCCGGGATGCAGTGCAGCGCTACGGAAAAGCTCCGCCCCTTCGGGAGTGATGCGGACCGCGTGAAACGACTTGCGGATCATACGTCGGGTCAACCAGGCAAACCCCCCGCGGACACGGGCCGAGGGGCGGGCGTGGCGTAGCACGTCGGTCATACGAGGGCTTCCTCGTGGTGGTGGGCAAATACTTCATGGTCCGCCGGCTCACCGCTGGTGGCCATGAGGTCGGGGCGGGGCAGATTCAGGTCACGCGCCACCGCATCCGCGGCGGTGACTCCGCTCATGAGCACCATCGGCACGCCCGGCCCGGGGTTGGCGCTGCCGCCGGCGAAGTAAAGACCTTCGAGTTGTCGTGAGCTATTAGGAGGTTTGAAGCCGCCGGCAAGCTTGCCGTGCGACGCCAGGCCGTAGATCGCGCCGCCCTCGGCGTTGTACATCGATTCGATGCCGCGGGGGGTCAGGGTGCGCTCGACCTTGATATGACTCTCAACGTCTTCGAGTCCGCAGCGGCGAAGTTTGTCCAGCACCACGGGGCGGTACTCTTGGATAAAGCGTTCGCTGTCGGATTGCAGTTTGCCTTCGCGGAGGTACGCGGTGTGCACGAGGGTATAGAGCGCTTCGCCTCCGGGCGGAGCCTGAGTGGGATCGGTGCGCGACGGGGCGGCAATGTAGAGCGTCGGGTCGGCGGCGGGGATGCCCTTGCGGTAGATGTCGTCGAATTCGGCGTGGCTGTCGCGGCTAAAGTAAAAGTTGTGGTGGGCCAGCTGTTCGTATTGCCGGTCGAGTCCCCAGTAGAACACGATGCCGCTGCAGGCGGGCTCGAATTTTTTGCGGACCGCGGCGGCCTGAGCGTCGGAATCCGGTGAATCCAGCAGGCTGCCGAGGGTGCGCTGGACATCGCAGTTCGACACCACCGCATCGGCAGGCAGATGGTTGCCGGCGTCGGTGGTCACGCCCGTAACCTTGCCGGCCTCCTGGGTGATACCGGTGACACGGGTGTTGCGGTGGACTTCGACGCCGCTTTCATTGACTAATCGTTCGAGCGCCCGGGCCACGCTGCGCGTGCCGCCCATGGCGTACCAGCAGCCTTGGTCGGTCTGTACCGACGCGATCATGGTCAGGATCGCCGGCGCAAGAAACGGGTTGGACCCGACGTATTGCAAGAAGTGCTCAGCCATCTGCTTGACGTGCGGTTCGTCGATGTATTTGTCGATCGTCTTGCCCACCGTCGAGTGCATCCGCATCGCCAACACGTTCTTGAGCAAGGCCAAATCGCCCATCGGCGTGCCTTTCATCACATCGCGTACCCCCGCCAAATCGCGGTAAAAAAAGACCTGCCGACTGAGGCGATTCATGCGCCGGCTGTAATCGATCAGCGCCTTGAACCCGTCGCCGGCCCCGGGGCGGACGCCATTGAACTCCGCGATGGAGTCTTCTAACTTGTCCCGCAGATCGAAACGCGTGCCGTCCTCAAACACGCACCGCCACTGCGGATCGAGACGGACCAGATCGATATAGTCGCTGACCTTGCCACCCGCCCGGCGGATGATGCCGCAAAGCACTTCGGGCAGCGTCAGAATGGTCGGCCCCATGTCAAAGCGGTAGCCGTCCTGCTCGAGAACGTTCATCTTTCCGCCCAGGTGAGCGTTGGCTTCGACGAGGGTGACCGCGGCGCCGCGCTGGGCAAGTTCGATCGAAGAGGCCAATCCCGCCAAACCTCCGCCGACGACCACAATTTTTCGTGAACTGGACATGGACCAAGCATACGCTTCCGGTCACCCTTCGGCTATGTCCCGGCACATTCTCATAGCAGGAGGCGATTTGCCTCGAAGCAAGCGAGAAATTCTATGTGCCGTTCGGGTCGACGCCCCTTACCGATACCACCATCCTACAAAACGCTGGAGGCGACGCTGCATCAATTCGCTGGGCATCGCGGTGGGCGGTCGTAGCCATCTGGACGTGCGGGTCACCACCACCGGCCGGGTCATCGCCCGGAGTCCTTCCCCGCCGCGCGTCACTCCCCAGCCGCTGGGGCCGTGTCCCGCCAAGACTGCCCCGGGGTGGGCCGAGGGGATGACCGCGTCGTTGATCGTCAGCAGCCCACCAATCTCTACGCCCCCCGCTCCCGCCCGCTCTTGACCCCCTTCCCCACCCGTTAGAGCTGCGGTCGCGTGACTGCGCCGCAACAACTTTGACATAGCGGCTGAATGGTTGCCGTATACCGCCGTGGCCAAGTGCTGATCAAATTGCCGGTGGGCTTGCCAGGCGTGGGTTTCGTTTTCCACGACGATCACTGCCACCGCCGGACCAAAGTGTTCTCCTCGCGCCAGCGCTGAATCTATTGGGCAGTCCACCACCACGCGCGGACGATCCCAGCCGGGATCAGCCATCGCCGGGTTTAGCCACCGCCCCGGGCCGTGGTCGCCGGACTCGGGTTGGATGGCGTCTCCCCCGACCGCCTCGCGGCCGGCGGCGAACGCGCCTCCATGGTCGGTCTGGTGATATTCTGCCACTGTCGGTCCCTCGCAAATTGCGTGGCCCAATGCGTCGATAAATTCTTCCGCCACGGCGTGGTCCAGGAGGATTCGCCGCGGAGCCATGCAAGTTGCCCCGCCGTTGAGCGCGACGCTGTACGCCAAGCTTTTGGCCGCCATCGAGACGTCTGCCTCACGCAGCACGATCGCCGAGTCGGCTCCGGAAAGTTCTAGAAGCGCTGGGCGTCAGCGACTCCGCCAGCCGGCCCGCAATCTCCCGCCCCACCGCCGTCGATCCGGTGAATACCACGTAGTCAAACTTTTCTTCCGCGAGCAGTCGCTCTCCTGCCTCACGCTCAGCCGAAGTCCAGTTCATTCTCGCTGGGTCAAGTCCCGCTTCTCGGGCCCACTCCAGCAGCATCACCTGTGATCGCGGGCAACGCTCGCTGGGTTTGACCGTCACCCGGTTGCCCGCCAGCACCGCCTGAATGAGCTGCACCCCCAGCAGCTGCAGCGGATAATTCCACGTGGCGATGATCGCCACCCGGCCCCGTGGCACCCGATGCAACGTCTGCTTCTGGCCAAGCTGCCATATCGAGCCGCCCCGTATTTCCTGAGATTTGAGCCATCGGGAGGCATGCCGCTCGTGCCACCGCGCCGCCGAGAGCAACGGCACGATCTCGGTCATCAGCGTCTCGAACGCTGGCTTGCCCAACTCCTGAACCACCGCTGCGATTAACGACTCCCGCCGCGCGGCCAGAAGTTTGCGGAAACGCCGCAGCCACGCCCGGTCGGATGGTAAAGGCAGGTGTTTCACCGATTAAGACTCCGCTGAAAAAATTTGCCGGGGCGACTGCCCTCCGGGATCGGGCACGCTACGATCCGAGGCCGCAGGAGGTTTCATGTCCGGATCATCTCATACTAGTACCCCCGTTGCCGTCGTTGGAGCCGGCCCCGGCGGGCTTGCGACCGCGATCCTTCTCGCGGCCCGGGGCGTGCCTGTCACGGTATACGAGGCCCGTTCCGCCATCGGCGGCCGCACCAGCCGACTCACCGCCCCCGGCCAGGCCGGCGAATACCACTTCGATATGGGGCCGACGTTTTTCCTCATGCCCTATGTGCTACGGGAAATCTTCGCCGCCGCGGGCCGGGACCTCGACGATTATGTCGAGCTTAAACGGCTGGACCCAATGTACCGGCTAGTTGTGGGCCAAGACGGTGGCCCCGACATCACCCTCGACGCCACGCAGGACCTCGACGCCATGCGTAAGCGTGTCGGCGACATCCACGGCCCCGACGGCGAAGCCTTCGGCCGCTTCATCGCCGACAACCGCGCCAAGCTTCACGCCGCCGAGCCGATCCTGCGCCGCCCCATCCGCTCACCGCTGGACCTTTTGCGTTTGGACGCTCTCAAAGCGTTACCCCATATTCAGCCAACTCGGTCGGTGCAAGATCTCAACAACAAATATTTCCAACATCCGGCGGTGCAACTGGCGGTGGGCTTCCAATCCAAGTACCTCGGCATGAGCCCTTATGATTGCCCGAGTTTATTCACTATCTTGCCGTTCATCGAATACGAGTACGGCATCTGGCACCCCGTCGGCGGCTGCAATGCCCTGATGACCGCCATGGTGAAGCTCCTCGAAGAACTGGGCGGGACCGTGGAAACCGATACCCCCGTCGAGTCGCTGACCTTCAACGGCAAGCAGGTCACCGGCGTCAGCCTCGGCGGCCGGGGCGAAGGCCGCCACGAATCGTTCGAACACGTGGTGATCAATGCCGATGCGACGTGGGCGCTCAAAAAATTCTTTCCCCGAGATGCGCGGCCGACAGACCGATGCCCAAATTGATGCCCGCAAGTATTCCTGCTCGACCTACATGCTTTACCTGGGAATCGAGGGTGAAGTCGATCTTCCCCATCACACGATCCGGATGTCGCCGCACTACCAACAGAATCTTGAGGACATCGGCCGGGATCACGGCCGCGGCGGCACGCTGACCGACAACCCGTCCTTTTATGTCCACAACCCCAGCCCCCGCGATCCGTCGCTCGCTGCGGCCGGGCACAGCAGCCTTTATGTCCTTTTGCCCACGCCCAACAATCAGGCCGACATCGACTGGCCGGCCGTTGCTGCGAGCGTGCGGGCAGGTCTGCTCGACCGCATCCATGAGGTACTGGATGTCGATCTGAGCCCCCGCATCCGCGCGGAAATCGAAATCCGCCCCGACCAGTGGCAGGGTATGAACATCAACCACGGCGCGACGTTCAACCTTGCCCACAGCCTTGACCAGATGCTCCATCGTCGACCGCAGCACCGTGTGCCCCACGCCCGTGGAGCCTGGATGGTCGGCGGCGGCACGCACCCCGGCTCCGGCCTGCCGGTCATCTTCCTCTCGGCGCAGATCACCGCCAACCTTCTGATGAAACAGCTTGGCGGTCCTGCCGCGATCGATCCCGCCCCCCGCTGAGCCGCGGCGGCGCGGGCCCCTTCGCCAATACCGCCGCGAACGCTGCAATTTCCCCCGCCCCCCCTGCCCCCCCACTCCCCCGCCCACCGCGGAGGTGACCCTTGTCTGACGCCGACCGACTCTACCGGCTGCTTGACCATTCCAGCCGGACCTTTGCCCTCTCTATCCCTCTATTGCCCGAACCGCTGCGTGAGCAAATCGCATTGGGATATCTCGTATTCCGTATCGCCGATACGATCGAAGACGAGGGCGAAGCTCAGCAGGAGCAACGAATCAATGCCCTCGGCGAGCTCTATCAATGCCTCCGTGACGACCATCGTGTCGATCAACTTCTTAACGATTGGCTTAAAAATCACCCGCCCGACCACCGCGGCTATTACAAGCTGCTGGAACAAGGCGGCTGGGTCATCGATCAGTTGCACCGGCAACTACCCAATGCAACCCGGCACATCCGGCATTATGTAGGCCGAACGATTCTCGGCATGGCCGAGCGGCTGGGCAACGGCGAAGAGCAACCCGACGGCATCCCCGGCGTGCGGGCCTATTGCTACAGCGTCGCCGGGATCGTCGGCGAACTTTGCACCGAACTATTCGTTCTGCATCACCCCCCCCTGACTTCGGCTCGCGAAAGGCTGATGGAATATTCGGTCGCCTTTGGCGAAGCGCTGCAACTAGTTAACATCCTGCGCGATCAGGGCGTAGACCTCGCGGCAGGGCGGCGTTTCGTGCCCGATGACGGTGCCCGAGAAGAAATGCTTGAGTTGGCAAACCAAGCCTGCGACCGGTCGCGAGAATACCTCGGCATGCTCGAAAACCACGACACCCCCTCCGGCATCCTCCATTTCAACGAGATCAACCTCCGCCTCGCCACCGCGACGCTCTCCTTAATCCGGCAGCACGGGCCGGGGGTAAAGGTTTCTCGTGCCATGGTGGCCCGGACATTGGAAGACGTCTCGGCCTAAATGCCCTCCTGCAGTAGAGCCTTGGCGATAATTGTGCGTGACCTACGCAATGCACCCGTTATCATTGAACAAACCTCCGGAGGTCACAATGATGGAAGATCAAACCACCGCCCGGCATTGGCGTCAGCAGTTTTATCGATGGGCGTGGCTACGCTCAGCAGTCTGGGGTAGCGTCGGCTTCGGCTTCGTCTGGGGACTGGTGGCATTGGTAACACGTATGCTCACCGACTACCCCCCATCTTGGTTGTGGTGGGGGCTAATGGGCTTGACGGGGGTGTGGTTGGCGGCGGCGTGGTGGGCACGGCGGCAGGTGCCGGTCCTTGCCACGGTCATGGCGATGCTGGATCGTGACCACCGCCGAGGCGGTCTGCTTATGGTGCCCCAGCACACGGGCCGGGAGGCTTGGACCGCGGAACCGACAACCCGGGGAGGCCAACGCCGCTCTACGATACGGTGGCGCAGGCGGATCGGCCTGGATGACATTGGTACTGGCGGGTTGTTTTTTGATTGCGGCGCTGGTGGTACCGATGCCTGCCTCCAGCCGGGCTCGGGCCGCCATGGACGTAAGCCGCTCGCTTGACGAATTGCGAGATCAGGTGGAAGTGCTGGAGCAGGAACGTATCCTGCCGACGCCCGAGGCCGACCGGGTCCGCGACGCGATGCAGCAGATCGGCGAGGAAGCCACCGGCCGGGACCCAGCCAAAACCTGGGAAGCGCTGGACCACCTGGCGGACCAGCTCGACCAAGCCGGCGATGACGCGTCGGAACTCGCTCGGCAGCGGCAAGAAGAAGCCGCCGGGGCCAAAGCCTTGGCCGAGGCGCTGCAACAAGGCGGCGAAGCGCCTGAGCCCTGAGCGTCTGGCCCAGGCCATGAGAGCGCTCAACGAACTAAGCGAGGCCGCTGCGGGCCAACCCATGCCCGGCGGCATGCAGTTGCCCGCCGAAGTGGCGGAGGCTTTGGCCGAGGCGGGGTTGTCGGGGACGGCTTTAAGCCCGGAGATGTTGGAGCAGTTGGCGGACGCGATGGAGGGCCGGGCGGGTGATCTGGAGGCGCTGCTGGATGCATTAGCAAAAGCGGGGCTGGGAGAAGCGTTGACCGAAGGTTTAGGCGAAGGCGCGGGGCAGGGGGCAACGGCCGCGCAGATCGACCCCGGCGAGCTGCTGGACTTTCTAGAAGGCGAAGGTAAATGCGACGCCGCGGCGGTCCTGCAGGCGTGTCGCAGTATGCGGGCCGGCCGAGGCGGCATCTCGCGGGGGCCGGGTCACGCCGAGATGGTCTGGAGCGATCCGTCGAGTAAAGAAGGCGTCGCTTTTACCCCCGAATTGCTGCCTCCCGCCGAGGTGCGCGATGCCCGGCAGGCCCGACTCATGGGTGTCAGCCGCGGCGATCCCGAGGCCGAACCCGGCACCGCCGGATCCACCGGCGGGGCGCTCAACCACGCCGCCATTGGCGCCGGCAGCGCCGCGGGTTCGGTCGTCCTGCCCCGCCATCGCGAGGCCGTGCAGCGTTACTTCGATCGCGCCGCCGAGTCTTCGCCTTCGCGTTGACTCAGCCGGGCATTCCCATATCTGGGTTAGCCGCCGGGACATCCTAAAACCTGCGAAGAGATGTACGTTAATCTATGAGTTCGCTCGTTGACCGCCGCGAGGCTGCGGTGTTTGCCCCACTCTATCTCCGCCCGGGTTGCCCATGACATCGGATTCCACGTCGCCCCTCGGCTCTCCGGGCTCGACCTCTTCATCCACCTCCCCGGCCGGGGACCCCGCCGCGCCCCGGCTGCTGCAGCCCGAGGAACTTCGACCGGCGGTAGAGCTGACCCAGCGGGTACTGGCCGACATGGACGCGGTGCTGCTGGGCCAGGCTTCATTGCACCGATTGGTCCTGGCGGGGGTGCTCAGCCGTGGTCATATCTTGCTGGAAGGCATGCCCGGCGTCGGCAAAACTGTGCTGATCAAAACCCTCGGCCAACTCATGTCGTTGCAGTTCAACCGGGTGCAATTCACCCCGGATTTGATGCCCAGCGATATCCTGGGAACCACAATCCTGCAGCAGTCCGGCGACGGGCAGCGGCGGATGGAGTTCCAAGCCGGACCGATCTTTACCAACATCCTCTTGGCCGACGAGATCAACCGGGCGTCTCCCAAAACCCAGGCGGCGATGCTCGAAGCGATGCAGGAACGGCGGGTGACCATCGGCGGCCAGACACGACCTTTGGCGGACCCGTTTTTCGTGCTCGCCTCGCAAAACCCCATCGACCTGGAAGGCACCTACCCGCTGCCGGAAGCGCAGGTGGACCGGTTCCTCTTCAAGCTGCAGGTCCAGCAGCCCGGAGCGGACGTGTTGGAGCGGATCCTCGACACCCGCCGACGAGGCGAAGCGCCGGCCCCCGAAAGCTTTGTCACCGAAGACCAGTTGCGTGGCCTTTTTGCCACGATGGAGCGGATCGTGTTGCCCGGACCGGTGGCGAGATACATCGCCCGCCTGGTGGCGGGCAGCCATCCCGCGGCGACCGAAGCACCCGCGGTGATTGAGCAGTACGTCACCCACGGCGCCTCGCCCCGCGCCGCGATCGCGATGGCGGAGTCCGCTCGGGCAGTGGCATTGCTCGCCGGTCGGCCGACGGTCGGCTTCGAAGACGTCAACACGGTGGCTCCGCACGTGCTCAACCACCGGATGATCTTGAGCTATCCCGCCCGCTTCGACAAAGTCTCGGCCCACGACGTGGTGGCCGGGCTGATCGGGGCAATCGACGAAACCGAGATGAAACTCCCCGCGGGGATCAGCGTGGAGGCGGGACGTTGAAAGTTCATTCCTCCCGTTACCAGCGTCATTTCTACGGCTGGCAAGATTGCTGGGGCTTGACGATTTGGGTGCTGGCCGTGTTGCTGTTTGCGACCCCGGGCTATGCCGGGACAGAAAACTACGACGGTATCCGGGTCAGCGTCGAGGAGCCCGAGGACATCACCAGCTACACCGGTTACGCGGTCTACCGAGTGTCGGTGTCCAACCGCAGTGACACCGCCCGCACGATCCGCGTGACGTTGCCCGCCGACTCCTATTCCTCCTATGGGCAGGGCAACGCGATCACCGGCCTGTCGGCCACGCTCCGCGTCGGCCCGGGCGAAGTGGCGAGCACCGAATTGCTTCAGCCGCCGATGCAAATGGACGGTAGCGGTGCCCGGGTGTCGATCGATGGTGCCCGCCAGGACGATCGGGTGCCGGTGTCGATCTCGAGTCACATGGATCATTATCAGGGCGAACCGTTTTTAATCAGCCGCGGCGTGCGGGGTCCGGTGGCCACGGGTTTCGATGCGGCCATGACGGAGTTGGCCGAGGCCTCGGGCGGCGGATCCTACAGCCCGAGTTCCGGTTTACACGCCGCGTACACCAGCTCGGATCGGCTGGCCCGCCTCGTGACCTCGCCCCGGCCGATGGCCGAGTGGAGCGACAACTGGTTGGCCTACACCCGGTTTACCGGCGTGCTCATCACTGCGCAAGAGCTGCGGCAAGCCCCCGCCGCGATCGACGCCGCCCTGCGGGATTACGTTTTGGCCGGGGGCGATCTGACCGTGGTGGGGACCGGGACCATCGCGGAAAATCTGCCCGCGAGATGGCTCGAAGCCTGGTCCGCACCGAATCACAAGCCCGACGAATCTTTCATCTACGACGTGGGTCTGGGCCGGGTCAGCGTCATCTCGGAGAGTCAGCTTAGTAATTACACCGCCAGCGATTGGGAAGGATGGGTCCGGAATCGTATGGTTCAGGCCGATGCCCGATCGATGCTGCAGACGGCCGAGGACGCCGAGCGGTCATTACCCATGCTTCAGGATGTATCGGTGCCCACGCGGGGGCTGCTGGTGCTGATGGTGAGTTTCACGCTGCTCATCGGGCCGATCAACATCGGCCTGCTCACTTGGTTCAAGCGGCGGATGTGGCTGCTGTGGACCATTCCCCTGATCGCGCTGGTGTTCGCAGGGATGGTGCTAGCCTATTCGCTGCTGAGCGAGGGGATTCGGCCGCGAGGCCGGACGGTGGCGGTCACGGTGTTGGACCAGATAACCCGCTCGGCGGTGACGGTAGGCCTGACCGGCTACTACGCGCCGCTCACGCCTGGCGATGGCCTGCGGTACGACACGCGGACCATGGTCGCACCCCAGGAGGCCGACGATTATTACCGATACGGCGGATACCGCGATTCTGGCCGCGACCGCGAGATCGATTTTATCCAGGGCCAGCACCTCACCCGCGGCTGGGTGGTGGCCCGGGTACCCGCCCACTTTGGCATCCGCAAAGTCGAATCACGCCGAGAGCGCCTGGACATCCGTCGAACCGACGGCGGCTGGTCGGTCACCAACGGATTAGGCGTGCCGATCAGAACGCTCTGGGTGGTCGACGCCGACGGGCAGGTCTACCAAAGCCAAGGCCTCCCCGCCGGGAATAACGCGATGCTGCAATCGGTATCCGAAGCGGACCGCGGACCAAGTTTCGCGGAGTTGCGGGCAACCGAGGCCCTACGGACCCGGGTTTCTGTCGTGAACCAGGCGATGAACTATCACACCGACGCTTCCCGCTACCTTTACGAGCCGAACACTTATATCGCCGTGCTGAATAACGCGAGTTTATTGGAGCCGGCCCTGGACAACTTGCGGGAGCACGAAATCGACGGCGTGGTCATTGGCCGATGGCGGGAGGGTCAATAAGCATGCAGATTCACGTGGAAAATCTACACCGGCAGTTCGGCAAAACCAAGGCGGTCAACGGGCTGTCATTCAGCTTTGAAACCGGGCAGATCTACGCTTTTGTCGGGCCTAACGGCGCGGGCAAAACCACCACGATGCGGATCCTCGCGACGCTGGATGTCCCCGACGAAGGCGGGTGTCTATTCGACGATCTGGATATCCTCCAGTATCCCGAGAAAGCCCGGCGGCTGATCGGCTACATGCCCGACAACCTGCCGACGCACCGCGATTTATCGGTGGCGGATTATCTGGATTTCTTTGCCCGGGCCTACGGTCTGCGCGGCCGGGAACGGGCGCAGATGATCGCGCAGATCGAGTCGTTTACCAACCTCGCGGGCATCCGGCGGAAGATGCTCACCGCTCTTTCCAAAGGCATGAAGCAGCGGGTTTCGCTCGCGCGGGCGCTGATCCACAACCCGCCGCTGCTGATTATGGACGAGCCGGCGGCGGGGCTGGACCCGCGGGCCCGGGTCGAATTGCGTGAGCTGCTGCAGGCGCTGGCGGACCAGGGCAAAGCGGTGTTTATCAGTTCGCACATCCTCACGGAACTCGCGGAAATCGCCGACGGGGCCGTGATTATCGAGAAAGGCTCGCTGCTGCGAGCGGGGACCATCGAGCAGATCTCCCGGCACGGCCGAGAGGAAACCGACCGCTACCAACACGTTGCCATCCGCGCCAAGGGCGACCCCGAGGCGCTGCACAAGGCGATGCTGGAGATGCCTCACGTCAAGCGGGCCACCCCGGCGGGCCAATTCGTCGAAGCGGAAGTCATCGGCGACGAAGACCAGGCCTGCGAATTGCTGGCGGAATTACTGCGGCGCGAGTTTCGGATTATTGAATTTAAGCAGGTCGAGACGGATCTCGAGCGGTTGTTTATGAACGTGACCAAGGGGGAAGTGCAATGAGCGCGCTCAGTGGATTAACGAGATGGCCGCGGGCGACGGCGGGGTGGCTGGACGACCGGATGAATCCGATCGTCGTCAAAGAGTTGCGGCAGGCAGTGCAGTCGCGGTTCGTCGTGGCCATGATTCTGCTTTTGCTGACGGTGCTGATGTTCACCCTCGGGTACACGCTGATCGAGCAAGAGGGTCGGCGGGGGTTTAATCAGAGCGCGGGGGGCGAATTGTTTCTGGTGTTTCAGACGATTTTGCTGGGGACCTGCATGCTGTTCGTGCCGGTGTACGTCGCGGTGCGTTTGGCAGCCGAGCGATCATCGACGACGGCGGACTTGCTGTACGTCACGACCATCCGGCCGTCGTCGATTGTCTGGGGCAAACTGTTGGCGGGGATGGTGGTCACGGGGCTGACGCTCACGGCGCTGCGCCCCATTCATGATGATTACGTTCCTGCTGCGGGGCATCGACCTCCCGACGATCCTGTTTATCATGGGCATCGACTTGCTGTTGGTAGTGGCGGCCACGCAGTTGGCGATTTTTGTGGGCTCATTACCGATCGGCTGGCCGGTCAAGGCGCTGCTGGCGTTGATTCTTTTGTGGTGTTCGGGGATGGGATTCGTGGGATTCACGTTTCTGATCGAGGCGGAGTTGATCGGCTTGGGGATCGGCTCGGTGATGGCAGACCGGGATTTCTGGATCGGCTTCGGCATCAGCGTGGCCATGTGGCTGGCGGGGGTCGGGATGCTGTTTTTCTTATGCGTATCGATGATCGCGCCGCCGACCGCTAACCGGGCGTTGCTGCCGAGGCTTTATTTCACGCTGCTCTGGGCGTCCACCCTGGGCGGGATGGGATACCTCGCGTGGTACCTCGGAGAGCCGGAGGCGTTGACGGTTTGGCTGGGCTTTGCGGTGGCGACGCTGACCCTGGTGGCGGTCATTACCGCCGGCGAACGGGAAGTACTGGGCCCGCGGCTGCGGCGGGAGGTGCCCCGGTGGCGGCTGCTTCGGCCGCTGGCGTGGCTGTTTTACAGCGGCGCGGGGGGCGGGTTGGTATGGATCGGGCTGTTGTGGGCGTGTTCGATCACCCTGGTCTACTCGGGATACATTTATTTAAACACCAGTGGGTCGGTGCGGGGCTTCGGGGGGCGGTTGCCCGACGACTGGTGGCTACGCAACCTCGCGACCGCATGCTGGGTCATGGGGTACCTCATGCTGGCGGTGCTGATCTGTCGACGGCTGCTGAAGTTTAAAAACAACGTCGCGGTGACCGGCGTCTTCGGACTTTTGATGATGTGTCTGGTCAGCATCGTGCCGATGTTGATTGCTTACGTCGCGGACCCGGAGCGGTGGGACACCCGCGCGGTCAATTGGCTGTTGTTGAATCCATTCGGGCCGATGTTTGCCGACGATACGGACTGGGGGCGGAGCTACGGGGCGATCGCGGTGCCGCTGTCGATTGCGTTTGTGGTGCTGATGGTTTTGGTCAATCTGCCGTGGTTCTGGCGGCAGTGGCAGCAGTTTCGCCCGCCCACGGAGGCGGCGTCCACGGTGCCGGATCTGGCGGAAAAGTCGCCGGAGCAGATCGCCGCGATGACCGCCGAGCCCACGGCCGACCCGACGCCGCCGGGGCCGAGCCATGGATGACCCGGCGCGACAGGCGGCGTTGTCCGCGGGCCGACGCGCGGGACTGGGTTACGCGCTGAATCGGCCGCGTCAGACCCCCGCGGGTATGCTGGGCGAGCAATTGGGCAGCGGCGTGGGCAACTCGATCGAATTCATGGACTACCGCGAATATACGCCCGGCGACGATCTGCGACGGATCGATTGGTCAGCTTATGCCCGCAGTGATCGGCTGGTGATCAAGCTCAACCGCGAAGAAGTGACTCCGCACCTGGATCTGCTGATCGACATCAGCCGATCGATGGCATTGGCCGAGTCGGAGAAACCGGTGGCCACGGTGGGCATGGCCGCGGCCCTGGCGGCGGCGGCGAACAACGCCCGGATGTCGCGGAGGGTGTACGCCGCGGGGTTGCGGCTCGAACCGCTGCCCGGCGGCGAAGGCGAGCCGGAAAGCTGGCGGGGACCCACGTTTGTTGAGGAAGCCTCGCTTACGCGGGCGCTGCACGAAATCGCGGTGCCGCTGCGGCGTCAGGGCGTGCGGGTCTTGATCAGCGATCTGCTGTGCGAGGACGACCCGTGGCCGATCGTCAGCCGGTTGGCCGAAGGTGCGTCCGCCAGCTACCTCGTGCAGGTGCTCGCGAGGCAGGACATCGACCCCGCCTGGTCCGGCGACCTCCGCCTGATCGACAGTGAAAGCGGCATCCTTCGCGAGCTTCGCCTCGACGGCGGGGCGCTGACCCGCTACCAACAGCAACTCGATCGGCTGCGAAATCAATGGCGAGCGGCGTGTCAACGGGCGGGGGTGGTGATGGTGGAATTGGAGGCCGAGGAGGTGACCGAGTCGTGGGACTTGGGCAAGCTGGTTCAAGCGGAGATGCTGCGATTGGCGTAGAGCAATGGTCAGAGCGGCGGAGCGTTGTGAGATGACATTTGCTTGAGTTTGCGTGAAATAAGGGCTTTTGATGCCGGTGTTGGGTTTACCGCTGTTATTGATTGGGCTTGCGGCGTTGCCGGTGGTCGCGGGGATCTACTGGCTAAGGACGCGGTACCGGCGGCAGGAAGTATCAACGCTGTTTCTCTGGCGATCGGCGGTGGAAGCCCAGGGCGGGGGGCGGAAGAAAATCGGTTGCAGACACCGCTGGCGCTGTTGCTGGAACTGCTGATTATCGCGCTGCTGGTGCTGGCCGCAACCGCACCGCGGGTGCTGCGCGATGACCACACGGCGGTGATTTTCGCGGTGCTGGATGATTCCTATTCGATGTCGGCCCAGGTCGCCGAGCGTGATAGCGACGACGACTCGTCCGCGGTTTCAGCACGCGATCGGGGCTTGGTCGCGCTACGGTCTGAGTTGGCGAGGCTACCGCGATATTCGGTGAGGCTCATTGCGGCGGGCGAAGAGCCGCGGATGCTCGGCGGGCCGGCGACTTCGTGGGCCCAGCTCGAGGCGGGATTGGAGCAATGGCGGCCGGCCTCCGCCGGGGCGGACATCGGCCGAGCCCTCGCGCTGGCGGGGGAGATGGGCGGCCCGAGTGCGTCGTTTTGGTGATTACCGATCGACCCATGCCGACCGACCTTACGGCGGAAACGAAGCCTGAATCGGAGGCTTCGACGGCAAATTCCGCCCCGAGCGAGGTGGTAAAGGTTGAAAGCTTGATTAACGCTTCGGCAACCGATTCCTGGGGTCGGCTACGCTGGGTTTCAGTCGGACGTCCGGGTGGCAACGTGGCGATCACCCACGCCGTGCGGAGTCAGACCGTCACGGGGACGGACGAAGCAGATGCAGGCGATGAATCGGAGGAGCGTATCTTGCTGGAGATCATCAATCTCTCGGAACAGTCGGCCGAGAGTGAGTTGACCCTTCTGCGTGGAGAAATGCTCAAGCCAAATAATGCCGGCGACGCGGAATCCGATCTCACGGTGCTGAGTCGGCAGACCCTGCGACTGGAAGCGGGTGAGCGTCGGCGGATCTGGCTGGTTCCCCGAGACGTTGCGGAACGGCCGGTGGTGGCACGGCTGAGCCGCGATGCTTTAGCTGACGATAATCAAGTCATCCTGATGCCGTCACCTATCCGGCCGGTACGGGTTGAAGTCGACCTTACTGATCCGGCGTTGGCCACGGCCGTGACGCAGGCGATGATCGCTTCGCAACGGACACTTCTCGTGGATCGTGACGGTGAATTGCTTTTTACCGACCGTCAATCAACCAGTGAAACGCTAGCCACAAGCGGCGATGAGCGTGGAACCAAACTTACGACTTCATCCACTTGGGAAGTTGTTTTTGATTCCGGTAAGTCCGAATCAACGACCAATCCCCCGGCAGCGGGTGACGATGGGGTGCAGGCTTTTCTCGGGCCGTTTGTCGTGGATCGTGCGCACCCGATGGCCGAAGGGGTCGGGTTGGCGGGGTTTGTTTGGGCGGTGGCAGAGGTACCGGGCGAGATGAGCACTAGAGAGGGTCGCCCCATCGTGGTGGCGGGTTCGAAGGTGCTGCTCGCCGATGACCTGCAACCCGACGGGCGACACCGGATCAGTTGGCGGCTGGTGCCAGATCGATCGACATTGCTGCAGTCCCCGGCGTTTCCGATTTTGCTGTGGAACCTCATCGAGTGGCGTCAGTCCGAGCGGCCCGGGGTGCGGCCGGTGAACACTCGGCCTGGCGTGCCGATCAGGATCGCGGTAGCCGATCCGAATCAGCCGGTGCGCGTTCGATCGCTTGAGCAACCCGATGCCGGGGAAGACATGGAAACGAGAGAGCGGATCATCGGTCTCGATGGACGCCTCGGCGCGTTCACCCCGAGGCAGACCGGGACTTACCGTATATGGTTCGACAATCAAGTGCGGGACGTGGCGGTGCTCGGCACATCGACGGCCGAATCTGATTTGCGGGGCCACCACACGGCAGCAACCGGGCAATGGGATGACGAACGTTCGATCACGCGGGAATACCGGGGTTTGGCGTGGGCACTGGGCCTGCTGGCCTTGGTCTTGCTGGGCTTCCACGCGTGGTGGTTATACCGCCACGTGTGCGGAGACACGACCGCTTCACAAACGGGGATCGGCATGAGGCTGGCCGGCAAGCGGAGGGCCGGGATATGAGTTTATTGAGTCCGCAGTGGCTACTGCTTCTCGCGCCGCTTGCGGTGGTGTGGTGGTGGCTGCGCCCGGCGGTGGCTGGTTGAGGGGTTTGCGACTGGTGATGTACATGCTGATCGTGCTGGCGATGGCCGAGCCGCGGCTGGACTTGCCCGAGCGGGCGGGGACCGTGGTGGTCCTGGCCGATCGCAGCGCGTCGATGCCTGCCGAAGCTCAGGCAAGGCAACTCGAAGCGATCGCGCTGCTGCAAGAAAGCATGTCGATGCGGAATCGATTGGCGGTGGTGACCTTCGGCCGAGAGGTGGGACTGGAGCAAGGATCGACGTCCGAGGCTTTAGAAGCTTTCCGACTGCAGGTGGGCAGCGACGCCTCGAACCTCACCGGAGGGTTGCAACGGGCGCTGAGTCTGATTCCCGGCGACGGATCGGGGCGTATCTTGCTGTTAAGCGACGGCCGCTACACCGGGGCGGACCCGCAGGCCCAGGCCGCCCGGGCCGGGAGCCGGGGCGTGGCGATCGACTACCGCGAGTTGAGTCGGCCGGTCGCGCGCGACCTGGCGATCGTGCAGGTCGATGCCCCCGACACCGCGGCCCCCGGCGAGTCATTCATGATCACCGGGTGGGCCTACACCCCGACAGCCCAGCGGGTGAGCTTTGTATTGAGCCGCGGCGAAAAGCGGATCGCCACCGGTGACCGCAGCCTCCCGGCGGGGCTTTCACGCATGACGTTTCGGGACACCGCGCCACGCAGCGGCGGCCCCGATGCCGCAGACCGCACGGGGTCGCTGAACTATCGCCTTACGCTCACGGCGACGATCACGGCGTCCTCCGATGCGGCCACAGAAGATTCACCAAACGAAAATTCGGACCCAGCGGAAATATCCCTTCGGCCCGATCCGATGCCGGAAAACAATGAAGCCCAGTTTTTAGTCGGGGTTACCGGCAAGAAGCCGCTGCTGCTGATCTCCGATGCGCCGGGGCGGGGGCTCGCCGCCTTATTGGCGGCGTCGGGACTTGACGTGGTGACCACTAGCCCGGATCAACTCGACGCGCGTCTGGATCGCTTGGCCAGCTACGCCGGCGTGATTCTCGAAAACGTCTCGGCCACCGACCTGCCCGACGGCACGCTCGATCAGCTCTCGGCCCTGGTGCAAACCGCCGGTTCGGGTTTGGCAATGACCGGAGGCCAGCGGTCCTTTGGGCCGGGCGGATATTTCAAATCCGCATTGGACCCGGTGCTGCCGGTGTCCATGGAACTGCGGCAGGAGCATCGGAAACTGTCGCTGGCGATCGTGGTCGCGCTGGATCGGTCGGGATCGATGGCGATGACCGTTCCCGATGGACGGACCAAGATGGACCTGGCCAACCTCGGCACGGCGCAGGTGCTGGACCTCTTAAGCCCGGCCGACGAACTCGGCGTGATCGCGGTGGACTCGGCCCCGCATACGATACTGAATCTGCAGGCGGTGACCGACAAGGCCGCGATGAAGAACAAAATCCTGTCGATTGATTCGATGGGCGGCGGCATCTATGTGTACGAAGCCTTGGCGGCATCCGCGGGGATGTTGGCCGAAGGGGTGCCAACCACTCGGCACATCATCTTATTTGCCGACGCGCAGGACGCCGAGCAGCCGGGGCAATACCGCACGTTGCTGGAGAAAGCGGGCCGGGCAAACATGACCGTCAGTGTCATCGGACTCGGTCAACCCACGGACGTGGACGCGCCTCTGCTGCGAGACGTGGCGGCACGCGGTGCGGGGCGGGCGTTTTTCACCGACGACCCGAAACAGCTCCCGCAGCTCTTTGCCCAGGATACTTTTGTGGTGGCGCGGTCGAGCTTCATCGATGAGCCCACGGCGGTGCGAACCACCGGCGGACTCACGGCCCTGACCGGTCGATCATTTACCCCCCCGCCGACAGTCGGGGGCTACAACCTCAACTACCTCAAACCCCAGGCCCAGCTTGCCCTCGCGACGACCGACGAATATGCCGCGCCGCTGGTTGCGACGTGGAACGCGGGGCTGGGGCGGGTGGCGGTGTACACCGGCGAGGCCGACGGCAAATTCACCGGAGAAATCGCGGCGTGGTCGGAGTTCGGAGAACTGCTCTCAAGTCTCTCACGCTGGATTGCCGCGGACGATCGGCAATTGCCCGAGCGCTTTTACGTTCGGCAGCGGGTCGATGACGGGCAGCTCACGGTTGAATTATTTCTGCCGCCCGATGCCGCTGGGACGCTGCCCCAGGAGCCCCGGCTCGCGGTATTGATGAGCGGTCCCGATAGGGATGATTCGGCGGGGCCGACGGTTCTGCGTCCACGGATGACCTACACCGCACCGGATGTTCTGGCCGCGACCGTTCCGCTGCAGGGCCAACAAATCGCGGTGGCCAGTTTGGACCTCGGCGAATTAGGTCGGACCACGCTCGCCCCCACCCGACTTCTGTACTCTCCGGAATACCAACCCCGCGGGCCGCAACTCGTCGGCCGGGCGGCGCGGGACGGCAAGGAGATCTTGCAGCAACTTGCCCGGGTCACCGGGGGCCAACCCCGCCCAGAGCTCAGCGGCATCTGGCAAGACCTGCCGCCGGTTCCCCGCCCCGTGAGCCTGGCACATTATTTTTGGCTGGCGGCGGTCTTGCTGCTGATTATCGAAATTCTTGAACGCCGCACCGCCGCCCTCTCGCATCTGACATCGGCCATCAGATCTTCACGAACCTCGGCCAGCACATCTCGCACCGCCGCAGATTCCGTGGGTGCCCCTCCCCCATCATCCCACCGCGCCCGTAAAAATCTGCACCGTGAGAAAATGACTAAAAGCGGGTGGGGCAAAGGTACCCAGTTAAGTCAGCCAGCAAGCACGACGAACCGAAAGACGGATTCTTCCCCCGCTGCCGACATGCCGCAATCGCCCGACGCGGGTGGATCACCCACTTCCCCCCCCGCCCCCGCCGGTTCGATCCTTGACGCGCTGAGCGCTGCAAAAAAACATTCCGACCAACGCACCCGCCGGTAGCGGGAGCTTAAGCATTTGTTTTTTAAAAAGGGGTTGACCAGCGGTCAATGCCCGGAACAGGAGTCGAACCTGCAAGGGATTTTACTCCCACCGCGACCTCAACGCGGCGCGTCTGCCAATTCCGCCATCCGGGCAGGATGTGGGGGAGCAGTATAGCGTGAGATGTCCACCTGTCGAGTGCCTACCTATCGATTTTTATACGGAGGATCAGGCGGCCTTCCGGGCCCCCGCGGGTTGTCGCGGATTCCGGCGGCGGCTAGGCTGGCGACTTCTTATGAATCGAGCCGAACACGACGTCATTGTAAGTAAATTCGGTGGATCTTCGCTGGCCTCCGCCACGCAGATACGCAAGGCCTGTGCGATCGTCAAAGCCGATCCGCGGCGACGATTCGTCGTGCCCTCGGCCCCGGGCAAACGCGACGAACAGGATCGCAAAGTCACCGACCTGCTTTACGCCTGCCACGACGCCACGATCCAAAGCGACGAATCGAGTTTCGCTGAAGCCTTCGGCCTGATTCGCGACCGATTTCAAGAGATCGCCAGGGAACTCAACATCGGAGTCGAGCTGGCATCCTGGCTGGCGGAGGTGGAAGCAGGAATCCGGGGGGAGGCGGCCGCGGGACACGGGCCGGACTTCGCCGCGAGTCGCGGCGAGTATCTCAACGGTCGCCTCTTGGCCGAGGCGTTAGGCTTCGCGTTCGTGGATGCGGCGGAGGTCATCGTATTCGACGCGAAAGGACGGCTCGACGAATCGACCACCTACGCAACCCTCGGCGACCGACTGGCCCGGGAAGCGGCGGCCTACGGCGGCGCGGTGGTGCCAGGGTTTTACGGTCGACGTTCCGACACCACCCTCACCGGCCCCGCCGCGATCCGAACCTTCGGCCGCGGCGGCTCGGACATCACCGGGGCCGTCGTCGCCCGCGGCGTGGGGGCATCGGTCTACGAAAACTGGACCGACGTCTCGGGTCTCTTGATTACCGACCCGCGCGTCGTGGACGCCCCGGCGTGCATCGCAACAATGACCTATCGCGAGCTCCGCGAGCTCTCCTACATGGGCGCCACGGTGCTGCACCCCGAGTCGGTTTTCCCCGTCCGCCAGGCGGGGATTCCGATGAACGTGCGCAACACCAACGAGCCACGTCACCCCGGGACAATCGTCGTCGCGGAGTTATCGATCGGAGACACGCCCGATCCCGATGCGGCTTACCCCATCACCGGCATCGCGGGCCGTAAAGATTTCACTGTCATCAGCCTCGAAAAAGCAATGATGAACGAGCAGGTCGGCTACGGCCAGCAGGTGCTGGGGCTGCTGAGTCGATTCGATATTTCTTTTGAACATATGCCTTCGGGCATCGACACGCTCTCGATCGTCGTGGCCGACGAGCAACTCGTCGATAAATGGCCGCAGCTCAAGTCGGCGATCGAGACCGAACTGATGCCGGATAATCTGGAGGTAGACGAGAATCTCGCGCTCATCGCGACCGTCGGGCGGAACATGAAGACCAAACCGGGCCGGGCCGCCACGCTGTTTTCTTCCCTCGCCCAGGCGGGGATCAATATCCGGATGATCGATCAGGGCAGCAGCGAACTGAACATCATCGTCGGGGTGCAGACCGAAGACTTTGAAAAAGCGGTACGGGCGATCTACCGCGGTTTTATGGGTGATTAGGCAACACTCGTAACCGACCGTTGTTTGATCTGCAAGTGATACCGCACCGATGGTCGAGCGTGGGAGACGTCTGATGTGTCGCGGACGCCGACGATTTGTCGGTGATACGATGCGGTGATGAGTGCAGCACTGGATGCGGTGATGGAACGAGCCAGCCGGGCGCTGGTCGAGATGGACTATCTCGAAACCGAAACTTTGTGTCTCGAAGGCTTGCGGTTGGCCCGGGGTGAAAACGACTGGGTGGGCTATACCCGCGTGCTCATGCCGCTGCAGGAGTGTCGGCGTCAGCGGCGGATGATCGCCGCCGAGGCGGGGGTACAGTTGGGCACCGCCGAGGGTATGCCGATGAGGTTCCCAAGTGACTCGGCGGCGGGTTGCATCGCGGTCACTCATCCGTTGTCAGCCGAGTACGCCCGGCGGCTGGCAGAGCAGGCGGGTCGCGATCGGCAGCACGTCGAAGTCTTGTGGTGCGACAATGCGGCGACCGCGATCGATGAGGGCGGGCCAGCGCGGTGGCGGATCGGGACTTTCGATGGCTCGGGGATCACTTGCGAAGTCGCTGCGCCGGGGGATACCTCTGAATCAAATGCTGGTAACCGGCGGCGAATTGCCGCAGGCCATTTTGGGGGCGGGGCACTGGTTTGTGGCGGCTTCCGAGGCGCTGGGCGATGCCGCCCTGGCGGCGGTCGAAGCTGACCTGGGACACCGTGACCGGGTCGAACAGCTTGAACGGATGGTGGCGGCCGTGGGTGACCACGAATTGCTACATCAGCGGCTCAATGAAGCGGTGCGGTCCCTGATTCCCGGCTTACCCGCATCGACCGGCAGCGGGGTGGGCGGCAGCAACACCGGTAACGACCACATTGATAAAGGCTGACCTGCGCGATCGATTGACCGGGCCGACAGAAAATTTTCACCGAATCAGCGGTTGACCCGTCACGATTTGACCAGAACCTATGCCGACCCCCTCTCCATCCCGATCTATCGATAAGCGATATCGCATACTTCGGCATCCGTTAGTTGGGTGCCTGATCTTGCTCGTGCTCCTGGTGGCGGGCGTATTGACGGCGTTTGCCTGGCAGTCCGGGGCGGCACCGGAGCATTGGCAAGCCCACGAAAACTTCTTGGCCGAGACTTCGCCCCAACAGTTAGAGAGCTTGGCTTGGGAAGTCGAACGTCGGCTCCCGGGACAATGGACCCACCCCATCGGAGCTGGCAACGGCGTACGCGAGTTAACGGTCACCTTTGATGAATTAAATGCGTGGCTGGCGGTGCGACTCGATGACTACCTTGCGAATCAGGGCACGGAATGGCCCGCGGGTGTCAGCGGCCTGATGCTGGCCGGGCAAGAAGGCCAATTGCTCCTGGCTGGCAAATACGACAGCCCCCGTTGGGGCGACCGGGTGATCAGTATCTTCCTGCAATTCGTCAATGGGTCAGAACCTCTAGCGGCGACCCCGCGGGCCTCAGACGACCCGATCGTTGCAACCGGACCACAAGCTGCGGTGCGCGTGAGTTTAATGGGAGCACGGCTGGGGCGTCAGGGACTGCCACGGTCGATGGTGATCGGAGCTTTGGCCCAGTGGCCTGCAGCGCACGACGCCGTGGGGCAAGCGCACCTGGACGCCTGGCGAGTTGGCGAAGCGGTACCGCTCCCGCCGCTGCCGGTGGATTCGTCCCGCGAGGCCGTCATCGAAAACATCCGAGTCGAGGCCGAGGGGATCGTGCTGCGAGCCAGAGCCCGATTTATATCTTCCGACTAAGCTTTGATAGTGGCCGTGCAGTTAATCTTTAGCGTTGCTTGGTTTTGAATTCAGCACAGCAAAGTCACCTATCCTGTCGCCCCGTCGGAGGGGCCGACGCCTAAACTCCGCTTATGAACCAGACTTCGGAAACCAGGCGAATTGTGGTGGGCATCACCGGGGCCAGCGGCGCGGTCTACGCGGCCAGGTTGGTCCAGTTGTTGGTCACCACCGGGGTGCAAACTCACCTGGTGGTGTCCCCTCTGGGGCAGCGGTTGCTGCAGGATGAACTGGGCATGGAGGGCGTGGACCTCGCGGCACTGGCGGGTTTGGATGAAGGCCAGGACGCGCCCGCACATCTGACCTACCACCACTTTAAAGATGTCGGAGCCACGATCGCGTCGGGCAGTTTTCGGCACGACGGCATGATTATCTGCCCCTGCTCGTCGAATACGCTGGGCTCGATCGCTAACGGGGCGGCCCAAAATCTGATCCACCGCGCGGCCCACGTCACGCTAAAAGAGCGCCGCAAGCTCGTGCTGGTGCACCGCGAGATGCCCCTGTCGCTGATCGACATCCGCAACATGGCGGCGGTGACCGAGGCCGGAGGCATCGTCGCGCCCGCCAATCCGGGCTATTACATGCTGCCCGAAACCGTGGCGGAGATCGTAGATTTTGTGGTGGGTCGTTGCCTGGACCTGGTCGATGTCCCGCACGACTTCAATGTCCGCTGGTCGGGCCGGGTGCGTAAGAAAATCGAGCGGTAGTTTCCGCTTCAAGGCTGGGCCCGAGCCCGCCACGATGTCGGCCAAAGCTTGAATCGAGAACGACTTTGAATCTGAATGTTTCTACCCAGACGGCACCCGTAAAGCCAGGCCAAGGGGCGACGGTGGCGTCGCAGCTCCGAGCTCTGGCGATCGATATCAAGCTGACGCACACGGTCTTCGCGTTACCCTTCGCGCTGCTAGGCATGTTGCTGGCCGCGGGGTGGGATGAGCAGGGCAGGGAAACGGCAAGGGTCAGCGGGCGGTTGCCGGACGTGATTGAAATCGGGTTGATTCTGTTTTGCATGGTGTCGGCACGCACGTATGCGATGGCGGTGAATCGATGGGCAGATGCGCAACTGGACGCGGCAAATCCTCGGACCGCGGGGAGGGCGATTCCGGCCGGGCGGATGAGCCATGCGTTTGCGCGGGGCGTGATCGCGGTCACGGGGTTGGGTTTTGTGCTGATTACGTCCGGTTTCTGGCTGCATGACGGCAACGCTTGGCCGATGATCCTGTCGCTGCCGGTGCTGGGGGTGTTGGCGGGCTACAGCTTTGCCAAGCGGTGGACCTGGCTCTGCCACCTCATTCTTGGCGGCGCGTTGGCGATCAGCCCGGTGGCGGCGGCCCTTGCGATCGAACCCGGCTATGTCGTGGCGACCGCCACCCCCTGGCTGCTCGCGGCCATGGTGCTTTCCTGGGTGGCGGGGTTCGACGTGATCTATGCCCTGCAAGATGTGGCGGTGGACCGCGAACTGGGTTTGCATTCGATGCCAGCAAGCCTGGGCGTCAAGCCGGCGTTGTGGATCAGTCGCCTGCTCCACGTCGTGAGTTTTGCCTGTCTCTTGCTGGCCGCGTGGGCGAGTCCGCAGTTGGGCGTATTGTTTATTTTTACCGCTGGTTTGGCGGGAGCGTTGCTGCTGCTTGAACACGCGTTGATCTGGCGTTCTTCAACCCGACGCATTCACTTGGCATTTTTCACCCTCAACGGAATCATCAGCTTGTTGCTGGGGGCGGCGGGGGCGGTGGATGTGCTGATTCGGCTTTAGCATATTCCTGTCGTCGTAAGCGGCGGGCGTGCCGAACCCGCAGCACCTGCATCAGTCCCGCCAGTACGACGTACAGACACACGGTGAACACGACCACGGACCGCGCGTGTTCGACCGCCGCGGTGTCGCCCAGCACCATGTCGGCGGTGTGGCCGACGTGGCCGGTGAGTACATTCAACACTTCCGCCAGCACGAACGCCCCGGCAACGGCGGGACACAGCCCGCCGACGGTCATCGCCGTCCGCCACAGGTCTTCGAACGCCACCAACATGATGACCATGATCATCACCGGCACGACCCAGACCACGAATAAACCCAGAATCACCGCCCGCTGCCCAAACCGTTCGTAAGCCCCCTGGTAGGCCACGACCACCGTCACCAATAGGCCCACCAGCGCACCCAACCACGGCCACAACCGATCGGAAATGCGATAAATCCCGCCCGACTGAACCGCCCACAACAGAACCGCCCCGCCGAGCCCGACGATCAGCAATAACATCAGCGTGACCCGCCCGCTGCCCGCCGCGTCCCACCACCACGGCGGCCGCGTCAACTCGCGTTTCCATGCCCGCCGCAAACCTTTCCGCGTCGTATGGCGATTAGGCGTAATCAGGCTGACCGTTAGCAATAGCGTCAGCGTACTGACCACCGCGAACAATCCGATCAGTAGGGTGAATACGCCCTCGGCACCGGTGGAGTACAGCCGGGCCATGAGTTCCGCATGCGCTTCACGGTCGGCCAATAACGGCCACAGGCTTCCGGTGAGCAGCACCATCAACCCGCCCACGAAAACCAATGCAAACCTCCGTGACAGCGGATGCCACGAGACGTCGATCCACTTTCGACGCACCACGTGGTACATCGTCGCAATCGCAAAGCCCTGCACTATCAAAGAAAACACGGTCGGATTCAGCTGCATCCCGAAGAAGGGGACCCGCCGATAACGATCGATCAGCCCCAACCGTTCACTCGCCCACCCGGTGTGTCCGCCGCGGTGCACCTCCTCGGCGATCATGCCGTAGAACGTCGGCCGCACCGTCAGAAAATCAAAGAACGACAAACCCACGCGCGCAAACAACGGCAGCACCAAATATAGCCCCGCGACCAGGCCCAGCGAAATAAAGCTTGACTGCCACGCCTTCCGACTGACCATCCCCGCCATCAGCCCGGTCATGTGGTATAGCCATACCGAGCTGAAAAACACCGTGTAAAAATGCAGCACCTTGCTCGCTGGCACCCCCGCCTGCCAGACCGCATAGCCCACGAACGGCAGCGTCAGACCGAACAACAAATACTCCCGCGACGGCAGCCCGAACAGATAACCCACGATCTTGGCCAGCGGCGACATCGGCGACATGCGGTGGTAGTCCAGCAGCCGTTGGTCACGCTCCCGCGCGATCCCCGTCGCCACCGCCGATGTGCCCATGCCCATCAGCAGCACCCCCTGCACGACGATCAACGGCAGCAGCGCCGCCTTCGCCGCTTCCACCGGATCAAAGGATCCCCGCTCGGTAAGTGAGTAATACGTCAACGCAAAAATAAACGCCACGCAGGTCAGCACCACCAACGACCAGCTCAGCGCCGGCAGCGGTCGCAATCGCATTCGGCAATGCTGAACCACGATCGGATTCTCGAGCACGTTAAATAGTTCGAGCCGGGAGCGTCGCGACCGAGTGATCATTTGGGTCATGAAACCTCCCTCGCTCCAATTTGGAGCATGACATCTTCGACCCCCCGTTTGCGTTCGTAAAACGCCGCGACCGGCAGGCCGTCCCGCACGAGTGTCGATAGCAATTCTGCAGCCTCCACGGCGCCGCCGTTGAACCCCAGTTCCAACCGCAGGCCGTTTGCCTCGACGCTGACCACGCCGGGGTATTGCCCCAGTTTTTCTGCGTAGTCCGCGGCCGGGCCTACCAATTCCACGACCACCCGCCGGGCCGCCCGCAGCCCCGCGACTAAATCTTCCACCGGCCCGGACAGCACCATCCGCCCTTTTTCCATAATCCCGATCGAGCCGCAAAAGTCCGCTAGTTCCGTGAGGATGTGCGACGAGATTAGGACGGTCTGACCGTCGTGGGCCAGCTGCCGCAACAGGTCACGCAGCTCGATCCGCGCGATCGGATCCAACCCGCTGGCGGGTTCATCCAAGAGCAACACCTGCGGCCGATGCAGCAGCGTTTTGGCGAGTACCAGCCGCTGAGTCATGCCCCGCGAAAGCGTGCCCGCCATCGCGTTGCGTTTTCCGGTCAGGCTGACGGCCGCGAGTACCTGTTCGACCCGCTGCTTCCGCTCCTTACCTCCCACCCCATGCACACGGGCAAAAACGTCCAGCAGTTCCCAGACCTTGAGGTCCTCATAAACCGGGGCAAGATCGGGCATATAACCCAGCCCCCGCCGCGCCGCCGCGGGGTGGGTGGCGGTGTCGTGGCCGGCAATAAAGACCTCGCCGTAGGTCGGCTCGAGCAGCGTCGCCAGCACACGGATCGTGCTGGTCTTGCCCGCACCATTGGGACCGATGAGTCCGAACACTTCGCCCGCGGCGACTTCGAGATTCAGCCCTTCCACGGCCGTGACATCCCCGTAATCCACGCGAACGTCGACGGTACGGATCGTGATGTCATCGGAGGCAGCCAAGGTCACCGGATCATACGAGACCCTTGGATGCGGCGTTACCGCAGAAAAACCCGCCGGCAATCTGCAGGGTGTCGCGGCGGCACGACGGCCTCAGGCTTGCGGTACGCCCGGGTCACAGCTGCGGTCCACCGCCGCCGCAATGCGGGCCAATTGCGGCATCAACGTTTCCAACACCGCCGGGGTGATCGATTGGGCCCCGTCGGTCAGCGCATGCTCGGGGTCCACGTGCATCTCGATGGCCAGCCCGTCGCAGCCCGCGGCGAGCGCGGCCTTGGCCATGGCGGGCACCAGGTGGGCTTTGCCCGTGCCGTGGCTCGGATCGATGATGATCGGCAGGTGCGTCCGCACGTGCAACTCCGGCACGACCGACAGCGAAAGCGTATTGCGCGTGTGGTCTTCAAAGGTCCGGATGCCACGCTCGCAGAGGATCACGTTGCCGTTGCCCGCCGCGAGGATGTATTCCGAGGCCTGAAGGTATTCATCCAGCGTCATGCTCATGCCCCGCTTCATCAGCACCGGCTTGGGCTGCTGGCCACAAGCTTCAAGCAATTTGAAGTTTTGGCTGTTGCGCGTGCCCACCTGCAGACAGTCAGCGTACTGACTAACCAATTCGACGTCCGAAGGCGTGAGCACCTCGGTGACGATCGGCAATCCCGTCTCGTCGCGGGCGGCCGCCAGCATTTTCAGCCCGTCCTCCCCGTGGCCTTGAAAAGCGTAGGGGTTGGTTCGCGGTTTGAACGCGCCGCCCCGTAGCGCGTGGGCACCCGCCGCCTTCACCGCGCGGGCGGCAATCAGAATCTCCTGCTCACCCTCCACGCTGCAGGGCCCGGCGATCACCGGCACCTGTTTTCCGCCAAACACGCACCCGCCCCCGCTGCCGATCTCCACCCGGGTTGTTTCCACCCGGTCCGCCCGGGCCGCCATCTTGTAAGGGGCCAACACTTTCATGACCCGATCGACACCCTCGGCCCGTTCAAGTTTCGTGCCGTCTTTCTTGCGGTCGTCGCCAACCACCGCCACCACCGTCAGGTCCGTGCCGACGATCGGGTGGTCCTTCAAACCCATTTCTCGGATCAAACTACTCACGTGGTCCACCTGCGCGGCGGTGGCATCGGGTCGCATCACGACGATCATGGCAAGGCTCCAGATTCATGGGGTAAAAGCAAGATTTCATCAGACATACAATTTAGGGGGGACAAGTGCTCGAATCGTCCACAGTCCTTAAACGACTAAACAACGACCCACGGACACAAAAAAACCGACACTCTGGTGTCGGTGCATCCCAAGTCATCCGCACTGCGGAACGAGCTAAGCGGCAGCCGACACGGGCAGGACCCGCGTAAACCAAAAACCCGCAAAATAAAATCGCTCGGCGTTCCGCATCGCCCAAGTATGCCCGCATTTGGGAGTCTGTCAACCCTCCGCGTCACGCACGAGTATTTTTAACCGTAAACTAGACGTATGGCCCGCGTGTCTCAGTATGTAGTTGCCGGGACCTTCTTATGATCTCCTTCTTATTCCACGCCGAGAGTTTTCATCATGCCCCATTTTCTGACCCGTCGCCCCATTGCGATCTCCCGCCGTTGGTTGGCCCCCGTCGTTGCCACCGCAGCCCTGCTGCCGTCACTCACCTACGCCGGCCCCGCTTGGGAAGCCTTGCCCGATGACACCGTCTTCGCCTTGCGGATGCCCAACACTCGCGCTTTCATCGATGAGTTCAAGAACAACACCGTCGCCGGCCAGCGCATCTTCACTGCCGAGCGGTTCGACAAGCTCAAGCAGCTTCTCCAAAACCAAGACCCCGACGACTGGCAAGAATTTAACGAAGCCATCGAGAGCTACGGCTTCACGCTCACGGATCTGATGGAACTCGCGCAGAGCAACTGGGGCATGGGCTTTGTCACCACGCCCCGCGGCGAGGACGAGCTGCCCCGTATGTTGCTGCTGGGCTGGGCGGAAATGGATGAAGAAAAGATCGACCGCATCTTCGCCGCCCTCGATCAGACCGATCAAAATCCCGAGGCCGCGGAAGCGCTTCGCCGGGCAGATTATGAACTGGCCGGCGTGCCGGTCCGGCAGTACTCCATCGCCCAGGAAGGCATGGACCGTGAGACTGACTGGAGCACACCCGACGGTTTCTACGAACTGACCGAAGCCCAGCAGGATGACCACTGGAAAAAAGTCGAGGAAGAAAGCAATAAAGCCCAGTACACCAAAATCGACGAGACGCACATGCTCTTCGCCCGTCGACCCGGGCAAATCGTCATGGGTCTCGGACTGCCGCAGTCCCAGGAAACCGTCCGCGGCATGATCGCCGAAGGTCAGGAAATCTCGTGGGACCAGGCCACCGATATCGAATCGGTCAAGTCAACGCTGGAAGCGTTTCTCAGCTCCGTTGAGCAGGAAAAAACCAACGGCTTCGCTCAGCGCATGATGGATCAGCCCGACGCCGCCGCCACCGTCGGCAAAGAAAACACGCTCTTCGAATTTTACGGCGACCTTTCCAAATCGCTGAGCCTCATCGGCGACGGCATCCGCCTCGAAAGTGATGCGGAAGCCGCGGAGATGTACCAGAAAAGCCTGGCGTCGCTGGGCCTCGACAAGCTCGGCGTCATCGCCGGCACGGGCTACTTCTCCGACCAGTCGATCCGTTACCAGATGTTTGCCCAGGCGGGTGAACGGTCTGCGTTGCCCGCGACCCTCGACGGGCAGACGCTGCCCGCCGGTCCCCCCGCTTGGGTCCCCGCCGGCGTGAGCTATTTCCACCTTGCCTACGACCTCAGCAAGCTCTACGACGTGGTCATGCAGTCCATCGCCGACCTCGCGGGCCCCGAAGCCGCTCAACAAAGTCAGATGGCCAACAACCTCGTGCAGATGTATGCCGGCGCGGACATCCCCACCATCCTCAAGGCCCTGGGCACCCGGCACAGCGTAATGCTCCTCGAAGCCCAGCCCATGAAAATGACCAGCCGTGAGTGGGACTTCGAAGCCGAGGAAATGAAAGAAGTCGAGAACGAAATCTTCATGCGTCCCGGCGCGATCGTCTGGGAACTCGCCGACGCCCCGGTCCTGCAACAGGTGATGGCCGCGATCAAGGGCTTTGCCGGTGCCGCCGAAGAGCAGGGCGTGGGAGTCGTGGACGAACAGAACTTCACCGGCGTCCGCATGAGCCAGGAACCCTTCCCCGCATCGTTCATGGTCGGCGAAAAGCACATGATGTTTGGCTTCGGCCCCGACATCAGCGGCCGAACCCTGACGCTGCTCAACACCCCGCCGGCCCAGGACAACCGCCTCGCCACCTCATCGCTTTCCGAAGAAGCTGCCCAGCTCATCGACTACCGCGAAGGCATCGCGTTTTTCATCAACGACAGCGGCGAAGACATCATCGGCAGCAAGCGCATGATGTCTCACGCCATCGGGACAGATAGTAATGACGAAGACACGGAGATGATGCAGCAACTCCTCGAACTCCTGCCCAGCGATGAAGACCTGCGGGCAAGCTTCGGCGTCAGTGTTGGCCAGATGTACATGACTGAAGGCGGCCTGGTCTACGAGGGCGCTGCCGCCACCCCCGCCGCCGAATAATCAGTCGATCCGCGTTTTTAACTAGACGGGAATGTAAAATCTGCGAGCCCAAACACAACGGCCGACCCTTCTTGGGCCGGCCGTTGTGTTTTGAAGGCCAAATGCGGGCGACAGGAATCGAACCTGCACGGGTTTTATCCCACCAGAACCTAAATCTGGCGCGTCTGCCAATTCCGCCACGCCCGCAGCAGTAGGCACAGTCTAGCCTGATCCGGATCGAGCGACAAAACTCGGGGTGACCGGCAACGGGTGATACGAAGCCTTATCTAACACCTAAGACTGCCCCACAATCGCCGCCTATACGTACCGGTCATACAGCGCACCGCATACAATATTCATATGCCTGACCCATTCAGACAGTTTGAAATCGAACGCAGCTTCGACATCGATGCCGACCGTCTGCGGCAGAGCTACCTCCGACTCTCGGGGGAAAATCATCCGGACCGCTTCACCGATCCCCTCGAGCAGGCGGACGCGGCCGAACGGAGCGCCGCGATCAACGAAGCGTACCGCGTTTTGTCGGACCCCGAATCGCGGGCCAAAGCGCTACTCGGCGACCTCCCGCCGCACCCCAGGGAATTGCCCCCCGCAGTGCTCATGGAGTTGATGGAGGTCCGCGAGCAAGTCGAAAGCGATCTAGCCGTGGGTGACCAAGCCGCGCTGAATGAGCATCGGCAGCAGGCTGAGCGTGACCGGGAGTCACACTACCGCCGACTGGCCGAACTCTTCTCCGCCCAGACCTTGGACGCCGCGGCGGTACAGACAGAGCTGAACCAGCTGCGTTACGTCAAGCGATTGCTCGAACAGCTCCCGGCCTAGTTTCAATTCAATTCTTTATGCGGACTGACGGACCTTGGCGTCCTGCATTGCGCGTACGGCCGCCAGGGGCCGATTCGACTCGAGACGCTGATTGAGTTTTTTCAAGGCTTCGATTTCGATCTGCCGGACTCGCTCGCGGGTGAGGCCGACGTGGGTGCCGATCTCTTTCAGCGTCAGCGGTTCTTCGCCGTTAAGGCCGTACCTGAGCCGGAGAATTTTGGCTTCGCGTTCATCGATCGCGTCGAGGAGGATACTGATGGTTGCCAGGTCATCGTTGAGCAAGACCTGCTCGTCGGGACGGAGGTTGCGTTCGTCGCTGACGATTTCTGAGAGCGATGGGCCTTCGCCGTCGGCACCGCTGCCGGTCTGGGTCGGGCGTCGGCTGGCTTTGACGGCCTTGCGGATGATGCGCACTTTTTTGGGCGGCAGCTCCATCTCCTCGGCCAGTTCGTTGATGTTGGGTTGCCGGCCGAGCTTGTCCTCTAGTTCCCGGGAGGCCCGCTTCCACTTGGCGATGAGTTCAACCATGTAGGCGGGAATGTGGATCGGCTGGACGGCGTTGATCAGGGCGCGCTTGATCGCTTGCTTGATCCACCAGCAGCCGTAAGTCGAAAAACGGGCACCCATGTCGGGGTTGAAGCCTTCGACGGCTTTGACCAAACCGACGTTGCCTTCTTCGATCAGGTCCTGAAGTGGCAGGCCGCGGTTCATGTAGCGTTTGGCGATGGCGACCACCAGGCGGAGGTTGCTGCGGATCATGTGTTCGCGGCTGGCCATGCAACCTTCGTTGATGATCTTGCGGGCCAGCGATTTTTCTTGGTCTGCGGTGAGCAGCGGCGACTCGTCGATCTGCTTGAGGTAGATCTCCAGGTCGGTCTTAACGCGGCGTGATTGGACCATCGGCGGGGCTTCCTTCTCTCCGGATTCGCTGGCAAAGCGAACCCCCTTAGGGATCGGGCCACGGGCTGCGGCCACCGGAATTGCCATCGGCGGATTGCGGAGGCCGCTTAACTTCTCCCCCGATTCCCGGTGACCCCGCTGCACCTTCCGCTGACGTGGATAGACCCCGCCGCGGCAGGCGTTAGCCGCAGTTGATAGGCTTAGGCCCATGGGCGTCGGCCGGCATTTCACACACACTTGTTGGGTCGGCACGCGCTTCGCCGCAGGGCCGGTGACCTCGGCCCTCACGTCGTTTCGAAACAGCGTAATCGGCTACCGCCCCGCCGCACTGCGGGGCGATCTCATCGCCGGGCTGACGGTGGCGATGGTGGCGGTGCCGCAGTCCATGGCCTTTGCCGCGATCGCGGGTGTCCCGCCGATTTACGGCATCTACACCGCCATCGTCGGCACAATCGTCGGCGGCCTGCTGACTTCCAGCCGGTTTCTGACGATGGGCCCAACCAACACGATGAGTCTGCTGATCAGCAGCGGAGTGATCGCCATGGCGGTCACCAAAGACCGGGTCATCCAGACCGCGATCATGCTCACGCTGCTGGCGGGACTGATTCAGGTCTGCTTTGCGCTAGCACGGATGGGCGAACTGGTTCGGTACGTGAGCCATTCGGTCATCGTGGGATTTTCCGCGGGGGCGGGGGTGCTCATCGCCGTTGGGCAGCTGCCGCCCCTCCTGGGGATCGGATTATCGGGGACCGAAAGCCGGTATCAGGGCGTGGCGGAGAAAGTCGATCGGATGATCCAGGCGATTGCCCTTAACGGCGAATTCGTTCACTGGCAGGCGATCACGGTGGGATCGCTGAGCTTGGCGGTGGTGCTGATATGCCAGCGGATGAGCCGGTGGATCCCGGCCTACCTGCTGGCGGTGGTCGCCGGCGCGTTGGTGGTGATATTGGCGGGATGGACCGAAACGGAGCTGGCTTTGGTCGGTCGCCTCGAAACGGGTTTGCCCAAATTCATGGCCCCGTCGCTGGACTGGCACGACTACCGCGGGATGTTTGCTCCCGCCCTCGCAATCGCACTGGTTGGAATGCTCGACGCCTACGGCATCGGGAAGAAACTCGCGGCCCGCAGCGGCGACCGCATCAACGCTAACCAAGAATTCCTTGCGGTGGGCGCTTCGAATCTCGCGGGGGCATTTTTCCAGTGCATCCCGTCGACGGGCAGCTACTCACGCTCGGCTCTCAATCACGCGGCCGGGGCGCACAGCCGATTCGGCAGCATTTTGGGTGGAGTCGGCGTCGCGGCAATCTTTCTCTTGCTGGCGCCCGCGGCACGTCATATCCCCATGGCGAGCATCGCGGCGATCCTGTTTCCAATTGCCTGGAAACTTATCGACTTCGACTACCTCCGACGGATCGCCAAGAGCAACCCCGCGGACCTCTTGGTGTGCGTCGGCACGTTCGCCGCGACGCTAACTTTAGCTTTGGAAATGGCGGTGTTTGTCGGCATCTTTCTGACGATCGCGCTTTATCTTCAACGTGCTCGGCAACTCTACATCACCGAGATGATCCGCACGCCCGGCGTGGCCTCGGGCTTCATCGAGCGGCCGCTGCGCAGCGGCAAGCCCCAGGGACTCTGCGACACCGATAGCGATGACCCGGTTGAAGTCGATCGGGTCATCGTCTTTTTGCAGGTCGAGGGCAACCTGTTTTTTGCGGCGGCCGACGACCTGCAGGATCGGCTCAACGATTTGCTGACTTCGGAAGTGCGGGTGGTGATCCTCCGGCTCAAGCGGACGCACCTGGTCGACGCCACGATTATGCATGTGATCGAGCAGTTTGCCCGGCAGATGAAAAGCGACGGCCGGTCGCTGATCCTTACCGGCCTGAGGCCGCGGATGTTCGACCGCATGGATGAGTACGGATTAGTGAACGACGTGGGTCGAGAGAATGTTTTCGTGTCGGGCGACGAGCCGTTCTGCGCGGCGAAGGCTGCGGTGGAGCGGGCCCGGCAAATCGTGGCGGGCGATGGCGCTGCAGGTAGCGCGGTGGAGGAAGACATAGAATCTCCCAAGACAAACCCGACGGCTATAACCAACGCGGGAGATCGATCGTGAATCTGATTTTTCATCAGGCGGCACTGGGCGATTTCGCTTTGATTCTTCCGCTGCTGCGGGCACTGGAGCCGCCAACGACACTCATTGCCCCGTGGTCCCGGGGGCGTTTGGCCGCGAGTTTGATCCCGGGGTTGCGGACGTTTGACATCGAGATGTTCGAATTTACCCGGCTGCACTCGGCCGTGGGACCCAGCACCATCAGCCCCGCGATCGCAGAATTGTTTAGTCAGGCCAGCAATATTTTGACGTTCGTCGCCAACGATGATGATCAATGGGTCAAGCACGTTAACAAGCTGGCTCCAAATGCGGAGTTGATTGCCTTGCCGACACGTCTGCGCCCGGTGAACGACGGTGGATCGGTCGTCCACATCGCCGACCTACATATGACTCGGCTACGCGAGCGCGGCATCGAATTGGCTAACGTCCCGATGGCGATTACCGGCGACGTTGCGGGCCCGACGGTGGTTCATCCGGGCAGCGGTGGCGAAGCGAAGTGTTGGCCACGGGATCGCTTTGGCAAAGTGATCGAACGGCTGCGCGAGGCCGGCCGGCCCGTGCGAATCTTGCTGGGGGAGGCGGAAGTCGAACGTTGGCCCACGGGCGAAACGGCGGAATGGCAGGAGCGTTTCGATGCCGCCATCTGCGTGACGCTTCCGCAACTACTGGAGCAATTGATGGGGGCCTCGGGTTATCTCGGCAATGATGCCGGGCCGACGCACGTGGCGGCGCAGCTGGGCTTGCCGACGACAGCGTTGTTCGGCCCCACCGATCCTCGGGTCTGGGCACCCCGGGGTCCGGCGGTCACCGTGGTCGCGCCGCCATCGCCGCGAGCGATGGACTGGCTGGAAATCGAGCAGGTCGTCGAGGCAATCGGACTGAGTTAGCCAAGGCCGCTAAGATTCACCGATGCAGATCATCCTTGCCAACCCCCGCGGTTTTTGTGCCGGCGTGCACATGGCCATCGATACCGTTCAGGAGCTGATCGAGCTGATCGGCCCTCCCTTATACGTCTACCACGACATCGTCCACAACAAACATGTCGTCGAACGCTTCGTGAGCCAAGGGGTCACCTTCATCGAATCTATCGACGAGGTGCCCCCCCACCAAACGGTCATTTTCAGCGCCCATGGCGTCAGCCCCGAAGTGCGCCGCCAAGCAGAAGCTCGCCAGCTGCGGATGATCGACGCGACCTGCCCCCTGGTGACCAAGGTGCATGTCGAAGCACGTCGGTACGCCAAAATGGGCAAAAAGATTCTGCTCGTCGGCCACGCCGAGCACCAGGAAATCAAAGGCACTTTCGGCGAAGCGCCGGACGTCACCTACGTCGTCGAAACGCCGGCCGACGTCGATCGTCTCAACTTCCCCGAGTCGCAGGGGTTGGTCTATCTGACCCAAACCACGCTGAGCGTGGACGACGCCAACGTGATCATCTCCGCAATTAAGCAGAAATTTCCGTGGTGTATCGCACCGCCGAAAGAGGACGTTTGCTACGCCACGACCAACCGGCAATACGCCGTCCGGCAGCTCGCGCCGCGTGCCGATCTGACCGTCGTGGTAGGTAGCCGCAACTCATCCAACTCGATCCGGCTAACGGAAATCAGCGAAAACGACGGCACCCCCGCCAGATTGATCGACGATGCGAGCGAGCTGCGGGCCGAGTGGTTTGACGGCGTGGACGCGGTGCTCGTCACGGCCGGGGCGTCCGCGCCTGAGGATCTGGTGGATGGCGTACTGCAGACCCTCATCGATCAATTTGGCGGGCAGGTCAGCGAATCAACGTTAATCGATGAAGACGTCAAGTTTGCGTTGCCCGTGCAGTTGCGCGTGCTCAAACACGAGATGAGTCAGATTTAGAGCACGGCTCAAGGTTGATTCAGATCCACGCTGGTCTGCACTTTGAAGTTCTCTGCCAGCCGAGCGAAATCGAAGAGTCGGCCCTGTATTTTCTTGCTGTCGGTGGTGGGACGTTTGAGTTTCAGCGTAAGCCGGGATTCCTCGCCCTGGGGATAGAGCTCGGCGGTTTGCGGGAGGGTAATCGCTTGCTGGTCCTCGGTGGTGACCGTCAGATCGCCGGTGAGGATACAGGTGAGTTGGCTGATCCCCGCGTCGTCGGTCATATCGATGCGAACGGGTCGGGCGGTGTCGGGATCGAGCATGAGTCGGAGGTTGAGGCCCGGCGGTTCGATGACGTCGTAGCCGCGGTAGCGTTCGACTTCGGGGGCGGCGGGTCGGCGGCCGGGGTCCAGCGGCATCAGGCCCAAGAGATACGGCACGGCCTCGGGTTGCACCGGCAGGGGCAGGGGGCGGGCGAGCGGCGCCGCATAGCTGCCGTAGTAGGCGGTGCGGCCGTCGATTAGATCGAACATCCAGAACCCCTGTTCGTCGGACCCCGCCCAAAGTTTGATGTCGCCCAGAACTTCGAGCGTCCAGGCGGTATTGAGCGGACGTTCAAAGATCAGCCGACCGTCGCCGGATTCACGGCGAGCGCGGGCTTTTTCATCCCGCCACCGCAGTTCAACATCGGTCCGGGCCCACAGTCGATCGAGCGATGGCGCATTCGTGTTGTATCGTTTCACCAGGTCAGCGTAATCGGGCAGATCGGCGGCCGGATTTTCGATCTTAGGCGGGTTGAGATTCGGCGGAACGATCGGGTCGGTTTGGCAGCCGGCAAGCACCAGCGGCAACGTAAGGACAAATGCCAAAGCAACAGGAAAAAAGCAACGACAGCAGGTGGACAACATGGGCATAGTTATACTTTTCGCAGAAAATACAAAGCCGTGCGATGCGAAGCGTGCGACAGACGATCGATGACTTGTAGGGGTCTAGAAAACGAAGGTATTTGATATTGTCAGCGCATTTAGAATGAGATTTATTGGTTAGCGGTGTGCTATCAAAAACTACCGTCGAGGACCTGATCGAGCTGGGCGGTGACCTGTTCAATCTGAGAGGCATCGAGGTTGGGGTCCAGGACGGTGAGGGTCTCGTCGTCGGCCCACTTGCCGAAGTGGCCTTTTGCGACATCGCGTTTGGGGGTGAAGACCCACCACTCCTGCACCGGGCCGTCGTCGGCCGGGTCGTCGCATCGCTGCGTGCCATCGAAGCGGAGCAATTTTTTTCGCATGAGGATCAGGGCGACGACGTAACGAAACGCGAGCCGCTGAGGTTCTTCCGCGTCTTCGAGGCGGCGGAGCAGGTTCATCAAAACAGCGTCATCGACGTACGTCTTCTTTTTGCTGGAGGGTTCGGGAATGGTGGTCTTCCAGAAACTGAAGAGGTGCGGGGGGCGATGGCCCTGCTCCCATGAGGCCAGGGAGATGTCCACGCGACGCATGCCGAGTTGGTCGTTTTTCTCGCGGTGATCGGGGGGGATATCGACCAGAGCGGAATAGCATTCCTCACCCGGCGCGAGTTCCTGACCCGTGACGACGCAGACACCGGAGGTCTTCTGCACGTCGTAGGGGGAGGCGGAAAATTGGGACATGGCGGTGGGTTGGGGGTTGAGGGTTTGGCTTATCGAGCGGGTGAAGCCGACGTGGCGGCGGCCAATCGTGAACCTGTGACGGGCGAGTTTAGGACAGGGTTAGCTGCAGTTGATGGGCGGCGGCGGTGACAGTTTGGTCGATGAGGGTGGCGATGGTCATGGGGCCCACGCCGCCGGGGACAGGGGTGATGTGGGAGGCTTTTTTCGCGGCGGCGGCGAACTCGACATCGCCGACGTTGCCGTCGTTGTAGCCAGCGTCCATGACCACGGCGCCGGGCTTGATCCAGTCGCCCCTGACGAATTCCGCCCGGCCCACGGCGGCGACGACGAGGTCGGCCTCCCGCACGAGGTCCGGCAGGTTCCGGGTCCGGCTGTGGCAAAGGGTGACGGTCGCGTTGCGTTGGAGCAGTAGGCCGGCCATCGGTTTGCCGAGGATGGCGCTGCGGCCGATGACTACGGCGTGCTGGCCTTGGATCGGCAGGTCGTAGGCGTCGAGCAGGCGGACGATGCCGCCGGGGGTGCAGCTGTCAAAGTCTGCTTGGCCGAACCACATGCGGGCGAAGCTGCCGTAGGTCACGCCGTCCACGTCCTTCGAGACGGGGATCGCCTCGAAGGCGGCACGTTCATCAATGTGGCTCGGGGCGGGATGCTGCAGCAGGATGCCGTGGACCGCGGGGTCTTGGCCGAGCTCGGTGACGGCGAGCACGAGTTGGGCGGTGGTGGTTTCGGCGGGCAGTTCGATTTTGCGAGACAGCATGCCGATGGCTTCGCAGCGGCGACGCTTCATCTGCGTGTAGGTAATCGAAGCGGGGTCGGCACCGACCAGGATGGTCGCGAGACAGGGCGTCACGCCGCTGGCCTGTTTAATCTGCTCGACCCGCATGGCCGCGGCGTCGAGGGTCTGCTGCGCGATTTTTTTACCATCCAGAAGGATTGCGGTCATTCGGGGAGTTTAGCAGGCTTGGAAGGTGGGATTGATTTAACCAAGCGAGAGAGGATGCGACAAAATTGTGGACCGCCGCGAGAGAGAATGCCTTCGGGGCGGTGAGGCCGCAGGCGGGACGACGGGCCGCGGCGGTCCATCTACACTGGCGGCATGATGCAGCAGGCGATCTTGATTTCGATCGGCGATGAGTTGGCGTTGGGGCAGACCGTCGATACCAACTCGGCGTGGTTGGCCGGCAGATTGTCGGAGCTGGGTATCACGACGATCTTGCACGAGACGGTGGCGGACGATCAAGCGCTAATCACCGCCACGATCCGGTGGGCGGCGGGCCGAGCGGACCTGCTGGTCATCACCGGCGGGCTGGGGCCGACCGATGATGACCTGACCCGGCAAGCGCTGGCGGAGGCCATGGGTCGGCCGCTGGTGGTAGACGAGCAGAGCATGGCCACGCTCGAACGATTTTTCGCTGAGCGGGGTTACACCATGGCGGTGCGGAACCAGACGCAGGCCATGCATCCGCAGGGCACGGCGATGATCCCCAACCCCGCGGGGACCGCCCCGGGAATCCGGGCGACGGTCGGGCGGGCGGACGTTTTTGTCACGCCCGGCGTGCCGCGGGAGATGAAGGCCATGTTCGAGGCTTCGATCCGGCCGGCGTTGGTGGTCCAGACCGGCGACGAGTCATCGGGTCGGGCGGATACGCAACGGCGGGTCATTCTGGCGACGAAGGTTCATACCTTTGGCCTCGGAGAATCGGACGTGGCCGACCGGCTGGGCGAATTGATGGCCCGAAATCGAAATCCGATGGTCGGCACGACCGTGGCCAACGGGTTGTGCAGCGTCAGGGTGAGAGCGGAGGGCAATGACGCGGCGGCCACCCGCGCGGCACTCAAATCGACGGCGGAGGAGGTGGCGTCTCGACTAGGGCCGATTGTTTTTGGACGGGATGACACCACGCTGCCCGAGGCGTTGTTGGCGCTGCTGCTTAAGCAAAGGCAGACCCTCGCGACCGCCGAGTCCTGTACGGGCGGCATGATCGGGTCGATGCTTACGGACGTCCCCGGCAGCAGCGCAGCCTATCTGGGCGGATGGGTCACCTATACCAACGAACTTAAAATGAGTCAGCTGGGTGTCCGCTCTATTACCTTGGAAAGTCATGGGGCCGTCAGTGAGGCCACCGTGCGGGAGATGGCCGAGGGTGCCCGGCAGCGGTCGGGGAGCGACCATGCCCTGGCGGTTTCGGGGATCGCGGGGCCGGGTGGGGGCACGGAGGACAAACCCGTCGGCACGGTTTGGCTCGCGCTGGCATCGGCTTCCGGCACGGTGGCGGGGCAGGCACGGTTGTCCGGTTCCCGGGCTGCAGTCAGAGACCGAGCGGCGAAATGCGCTTTGCAAATGTTGCGGCTGCAAATGACCGGCCACGGGTGGGAACACCTTCGCTGGATCAAACCACCCGGGTGATTCACGCCCAATATCGGCCATTTTGTCCGTTTTGGCCGGGTGATGGCCTGCCCACCGACCCTTTGCGCTCAAAAAAAACCGTACCCGGTCGCGTGAAGCGAAGGTACGGTTAATGCCCGTGACAGGATTCGAACCTGTACTCCCTTGCGGGAACCGCCACCTGAAGACGGCGCGTCTGCCAGTTCCGCCACACGGGCTGTTGCGGGAGCGGAGTAGTGTAAGACAAGCGGGCAAGGATGCAAACAGGCGGCGATCTCAAATCAAGCATCGGATCGATCCGGGCCGGGTCTAGGCGTCGAGCCTGGACGAGACCCGCAGGTTATGGCGGTTAGTTGCGAGTCGAACGCTCGTCAGACGCATCTTGATCGAGCGTCGGAGCGGAGAGAAACCTACCGAATGCCGAGTTTCACTTAAAGCTCGCCAGCAAGCGATTCATTGCGAATTTTCGCACCGGACGAACCGCCCGGGCTCGCATCAACGGGATCTTTCCGACCGCGTAGCCGGCCGCCGCGGCCATCGCCAGGCAGGTCAGGGGGTGATTGCCAATCAGCCCTTTGGTTTCGGGCCGCGAACGCGTCTGGTGCAACAACTCGGTCTTGGCGTGGCTAACCCGTTGACGGATGGGGGCGAGCGAATGGTCCGGGGCAAGTTCGGTCATAACGGTTCTCGGGTCGCGAAGGTTGGGGAGGATTTTGTTTGAACAGGAGAGCGGATCATCGTTTACCTACACGTCGGCTGGCGAACAAGAGGACTAGACCCGCTGCGGCGTAGACCCCGGCCAACGTCAGAAACGCGATGGCCAAGTTGGTCTGGTCTCGCACCGCGACGAAAAGACTCAAATTCAGCAACACAAAGCTGCCACTCAGGATCAGCAAACTCAGCAGCAGCAGCACCGCCTGGGCGATCCAGGATTGACCCGCACGGTAGAGGAGCTTGCCCTCAGCCTCGGCCAGAGTGCAGCCGTGGGTGATCAGCCGAGCTAGACGGTGGATGACGCCTTGCGGCGGGTCGTCTTCTTGCGGGTCCCGGGTTTCTTGCGCGTCGATTTTTTCTTGGTTTTCTTGGCCGGGGCCGGGGTCTCCGGCTCGTCTTCCGGCAGGTCGTCGTCGATCAGTCCCAAAAAGCCCAGACCGGGGATCAGCGTCAGCAGATCCCGTTTCTTGAACTCCGCCAGCAGGAAACCCGCGGCGAATGCCCCCACCAGCATCTTCACCGGCGACCGGGTGATCTGCTGCCGGGTCGAGTCGAGCATCCGTTGGGCGGGTTCCAGCAGCGGTGGGATCGACGTATCGGGCACGAGCGACTTTCCCAAGCCGGTCAAATCCTCCGCAAGGTCTCGGATCTGCGATCGCAGAGCCGCCAGGTCGGTTTTGAGCTCGTCCATTTCATGTCGTGTCGGGTTGGCATGCTCGGCTGACGGCTGGGCCAGGGGGTCGGCCGCGGCGGAATGTGGTTGATCTAGAGACATATAACCTTCAATTCAATTATCAGTGGTGCACGGCCGTTTCACGAATGCGTCACGAGCGTACGGTACGATCAGTTCTGTGAGATAATGCCTTGCGGCGCTACACCTTTCCGTATTCACTATAAATTGATTCGGTCTTGCCAGTCTAGCTAAAAATGAAAGTCTCTCCCCAACCCTCTCCGAAGCCGGGCGTCGTGCTTCCGCGATCGACCATCTCGATGATTGCGGCGTGGGCGGTCGTGGTGGCCGCGGGAATCTGGTTGGTCAGCTTCGCACAGGTGGTGCTGATCCCCCTGATCGCGGCGATCGTCTTTCACCTGGCGTTGCTGCCGGCGGTGCGGTGGTTTCACCACCATTTGCCGGTCCGTCGAGGGATTTCGACCTTTCTGTTTATACTTTCCATGCTGGTGGTGGCGGTATCGTTGGTGCTGATTTGCAGTCCGGCGGTGACGGCGTGGCTGGGGGGGTTGGCGGAGGTCGTGTCCAACCCCAAGCGTTGGGAAGAAGTCATCAGTCCGGGAATCGCGAGACGACTCAGCACGACGCTGGGGGAAGTGCTCGGTCCGTTGGTCATGGGTACGACTTCTAACATGGTCACGGTCTGCATCACGTTGGTGATCACGTTTTTCCTGCTGGTTTCGGGCGAGGGGCCGATGCAGCGGATTTCGATGATGGCCCGCACGTTTGGCCAACGCCGGCAGATCGTGCGCATCTTCCGCGACCTGGAAGCCAACACTGCCCGATACATTTTAACGCTCTCCCTCATCAACTTCTGCGAGTTTCTGGTGGTGTCGCTGGCGTTGTGGGCTTTGGGATACCCCAAGCCTTTTGCCATGGGTCTGATCGCGGGCTTGTTTAACTTTGTGCCTTATATCGGGCCGATCCTCGCGGCAGCACTAATCTTCGCTTCTACCGCGGTGGATACGGTGGACGTCAGCTCGGGTATTTTCGCGGCCGGGATTTTTCTGATTATCAACTTGATCGAAGGCTATTTGATCAGCCCCATGGTTTACGGCAGCCGACTGCGGATCAATCCGATCGCCATCATCGTCGCGGTGCTCGTCGGCTCGTGGCTATGGGGCATTGCCGGGGCGTTGCTGGCGATGCCCATTCTCGTCATGGTGCGGGTGGCCTGCGACCAGGCGTTGTGCCTGACCCCGCTGGGCCTGCTGCTGACCGACCGACCCGGAGGATATCGTCGCCGGTGGTCCCGTAACCGAACCCGCGACATGCGCTATCGCAGGTTCCGCGGTCGGCGACGTACCCGGCAGCGCGGCGGCACCGTTACCCAAGACCCGCAGGCCTCAAGCGAAACCAACGGCCTCAACCCCTCGGCTTCCTCCGCCTGAAACCGATCCCTTCGCTCTCGGCCTAATCGCGTCCAGAAGCTACCCCAGTTTCGGAAGCTGGCTTAACCACAGACTTCTCCGAACAACTCTGCTGCATTGCGTAAACGCGGCGGGGTATAACTTGAGCATGACCGACTTCCCCGAGCCCGCCCCCTCCGAGTCGGCCGCCGGTGCTAATTCATCGCTGGCATCCAACGCCTCGGCAGGCCATCAGCCGGTGCTGCCCGAGACAGTCTTATCGCTTCTCGACCCCCAACCCGGCCAGGTCATCTTCGATGCCACTCTGGGTCGTGGGGGGCATGCCGCGGTCATCTTGCCGCTGATCCGCGGTGGGCGGCTCGTGGCGACCGATCTGGACGCCGACAACCTGCACTTCGCCCAGCAACGACTGGCCGCGCTGGCGGCGAACCACGAGGTTTCGCTGGAATTACATCACCGCAGTTTTGCGGCATTTTTGCGTGAACGTGCCGGGGGTTGCCTCGACCAACAGACAGACGGGTTGCCGCCTCGATTCGACGGCCTGCTGGCGGACCTGGGCTTTGCCTCCAATCAGATGGACGACCCGGGCCGGGGTTTTTCATTCATGAACGACGGGCCCTTGGACATGCGGTTGGACCCATCGACAGGCAGCCCCGCCTCGGCGTTGGTCAATACCTTGCCAGAAACTGAATTGGCCGATCTCATCTACCGCTACGGCGAGGAACGACTCTCCCGCCGTATCGCCCGGCGAATCGTGGAGGATCGCGAAGATCACCCCTTTACGACGACCCATCAGCTCGCCGAACTGTGCCGCCGCTGCTACCCGCCTCCCGCCCGCGGACCGGGGGGCGGGGGACGAGGTAAAAGTCGGGGACGGCGAGGCAGAGGGGGGGGCAGAGGGGGGGGGGGGGAGAGGGGGGGGGATTCATCCGGCGACGCGGACCTTTCAGGCCTTGCGGATTGCGGTCAACGGCGAGCTGGACGCATTGGATAGTTTGCTGCGGGACCTGCCGGGCGTGATGGCCCCGGGCGGTCGGGCGGGGATCATCAGTTTTCATTCGCTGGAAGATCGGCCGGTCAAGCAGGCGTTTCTCAAGTTCCAACAAGACGGCCGGGCGGAGCGGTTGACCCGCAAGCCGCTGACCGCCGGCCCCGACGAGGTGGCGCTCAACCCGCGGAGCCGATCCGCCAAACTGCGTGGCGTCCGCTTTATCGGTAGAGACGGAAAAACCACGGAACCGTGATCGCGGGCGCGGTTGGTGGTACACTTTTCTGATCCTCCCCGCGGCCAAGGACGGCTGCCCCGCCCCGATGCCCTTCACGGACGAAAACGGACGCATGGCACAAGAAACCAAAGTCGGACTCCTCGTTGGCCTGGCCCTGATCCTTCTGGTGGGGCTGGTGCTTTCAGACCTGCTCACCGGCGAAGAACCCGAGGCCGACCCCGCCAATTCGCCCACCAACTTCAGCCGTGGGGTGCAGGATGACATCTACCATCAACCCGACTCGACGCCTCGAACCGACAACGCGGCGGCCGACTCCCGCGCGTCATCGCTGACCCAGGCCAATCCCCCCGCCGGTTATGACGCCGCGGGCTATCCGTCGCGTGGTATGACCCGTGATGATGCATCGCCCGACCAACTCCCCACCACCCCCCCCGCCCCCCCTTCCCCGGCTGATTCCCAATTCACTCCCGGCCGCGGCTCGTCCCCCGCTGATCCGCTGCCGAGCCGTGAGCCGTTGCTGCCCGAACTCGATACCCAGGACGCCCGCCAACCCGGTAACGCCGTGGCCCGATTCGATGCTTCGCTGGAGGCCATGCGGTTGGCGGCGCGGGTGCCCTCTCCCTCCTCCTCCGATGCTTCTTCGCGTGACGAGCGAATCGGCGCGGTTCGCGGCGTCGCGGTGACGGACGGACCAGCCCTGCCCGTGCCCACCGAGGTTGCCGACGAACCCGCCCTGCCCAGCCGCAGTGGCGGCCAGACCGTTCACCTCTACGTGCAGGCCGGCCAAAGCCTCGCCGATATCGCCCGCCAGCATTACGGGAACCCCGAGTACGCCCGCATCCTCGCCCAGGTCAACGCCGACCGCCTCACCCGCTCGGGGATTGCCCGGCCCGGCACGCGGCTCGACCTACCGCCCCTCGATTCGCCGGCGTTTCAACGCATGCTCGAACCGGTTCATGCCGAACATGCCGACCGGACCCCCGAGGCCGTGCCCCAACTCCCCAGCCGCCCTCCCGCCACTTCGCGGCCCGCTGCCGCTGACCGCGAAATCCAGGTCAGCGCCGGGGACACGCTCAGCGAATTGGCTTCGGTCCACCTCGGCAGCGGCAGCCGCTGGGACGAACTGCTCAAAGCCAACCGCGATCAGCTTGAGTCGCCCCAGGATTTGCGGGCCGGAATGACCCTCCGACTGCCGGACCGCGACGCCGCACCCGATGCCAACGCTACCCGTGCCGACCGCGATCCCGCGTCATCGTCGAGTACTACCTCGGCTTCCGCCAGCCGAGCCTCCGCCACGACGTACACCGTCGTGGCGGGCGACAACCTGACCCGCATTGCCACCCGGTTCCTGGGCGACGGCGAGCGGTGGGACGAACTCTTAGACGCCAACGCCGATCAACTTTCCCGGCCCGAACAGCTACGCGTGGGCATGGTGCTGAAATTGCCGGCGGGTAACGCTGTTTCCGGTGAAACCGCCACCGAAGTATCGCCCCCCGCCCCCCCACTTCCGTCAAAACCTATACCGTTCGGGCCGGCGATAACCTGACCCGAATCGCCGCCCGCACCCTGGGCAACGGCTCACGCTGGGATGAAATCTACGAAGCCAACCGCGACCAGCTCGCCAGCCCCAACGCCCTGGCGGCCGGCCAAGTCCTCAAGCTGCCCTGATCCCGAATGTATTGCCATTGAAATGCAAAAGGGATTCGCGGTCATCCGGCACGACTAAATCGTGTCACGCTCAGCTCCCATGTCTTCGGTCTCGCGCAGGATTATCACCCCATGGTGCGGTCAGATTCACTGTCAGTGGGGTGATTGATGGCCATCATCGATCAGTTTTCGCCGTCCAAAAAATTCTCCCGATTCCGCCTTCTGCTGACCGATAACACCCCTTGTGCTCGTGCTCCTCTCGGCTTCGGGTCGCCGCTTATGTTGTTCAAGATCCTCATCGCCGTGCTCGGCCTCGCGGCCATCGGTTTCACGTTGCTTTCGCTGCAGCAGCAACGCCTGCTCATGGCTCACGCCATGTCCGATCTGCACGTGCAAATGGACCAGGACCGCAAAAACACCTGGGACGCCCAGGCCGCCATCGCGGAGCGGGCCCACCCCGTGGCTCTGCGGGCCGCGATCCGACGTGTCGGCCTAAACCTTGCCCCGTTGCCGACCCCCACCGGCGCCGCCTCCCCCACTCCTGCCTGGCCCGACCCCGCCCGATTTTCTCATGCACCCCGTAACCAGGCACCGGCCGGGGCGTCCCCCGCGACCCACGAAAACGACGCTGCCGAATCGCCCGCCACTAATTCCACCGCCACACTCACGACGCCGCCAGATGCCCGGGGTGACCAACCGTGAAATGCTTCAAATCCCCGGCCGCCCCCCTCTCGCCTCCTTCACCCGCGTCCCCGCCACCTCGCTCCGGCTCACGCCCACCGGTGGGTCGCAGCATCACCACGCCCGATCCGGGGTCACTGGATCAGCTCAATCGCCGCGTGGTCCGCGTCGGGCAGTGGTGCATCGTGTTGGTCAGCTTGACGCTGCTGGCGCTATTGGGCCGGGTGTATCAGCTTCAGCGCTACCCCTCGCCGCACGTTGCCGAACTGATCGATAGCCAGGTCGGCTTTCGCGGTCTCGACGCCCGGCGCGGCAGCCTCGTGGATCGTCGCCAACGAGTCATCGCCACGACCCACGTCGCCCACCTGCTGTTTGTAGACCCCGACATCGTCGAAGACCCCGGCACGTTCTCCGAGACCGTCGGCTACACAGCTGGGCTACGAGCCCGCGGAGATCGAGCAGCAACTTTTCAAACGCCGCGGCAGCCGATACATCGTCATCGACCCCCGCATGAGCGACCAACGCTACGAGCAGTACGCAAAGCGACCCGTCACTCCGCACGCTTCGCGGGTTGGCGTCCCACTCCATCCTGGTCCGCGATTACCCCCAGAACCAACTCGCCGGCCAGGTCGTCGGCTTTATCGGCCACGACGGCAACGGCCTAGACGGACTCGAACTGGCCTACAACGACCGCCTCGCGCCCGACCCCGGCCGACACGCTTTTGTCTACGACCGCGGACGGCAGCCGGTTGTGGCTGGCGAACCACGACTACAAATTGCAGGCCGACGGCAAACCGATCCGCCTGAGTCTCGACCTGAACCTCCAGGCGATCGCCGAGCAGGAGCTCGCCGCCACGCGTCGATCACTTCAAGGCCGAGTCCGGCCAACTGATCGTCATGGACCCGCACACCGGAGAAATCCTGGCGCTGGCCAATGCCCCGGGTTCGATCCGTCCGACTTCCGCGACCCGCTCGGACAATTCCGCGAGGACGCCAAGCTGGCCCAACGCAACCGGGCGGTGACCGACTTCTTCGAGCCCGGCTCGATCGTCAAACCGCTGATCTGGGCCGCCGCGGTCGAGGCGGGTCTCGCCAAGCCCGACGAGCTGATCGATTGCACGAAAGAAGGCTGGTGGAAACCCGCCCGGGGCCCGATCCTCCGCGACTCCAGCCCCCACGGCGAGTTAACCTGGGAACAGGTGCTCGTGCAGTCCTCAAATATCGGCATGGCCAAGGTCGCCGAACGCATGGGACCCGACGCCCTGCACACCATCCTCGCCAGCTACGGCTTCGGCCGCACCACCGGCTCAAAACTGCCCGGCGAGGTCCCCGGCCTGCTCCGCCCCGTCACCCGCTGGAGCGGGCACCGACCTCTCTCGCATGCCCATGGGCCACGGCTTCGCCGTTACCCCGCTCCAGGCCACCCGCGCTTCTGCGCTCTGGCCAACGACGGTGTGCTGATCAACCCCACCATCGAGGCGGCCGAGGATCGACCGAAGATCAGCGCCGCACCAACATCACCGCCCGGGTCCTCTCGCCGAAAGTGGTGCAGCAGACCCGCCGCGTCTGGCGGAGGTCGTCACCAGCCCCACCGGCACCGGTCGCCACGCACGCTCGAAGCTCTACGACTTATTCGGCAAGACCGGCACCGCCGAACTCGTCGATCTCGAGAACGGCGGCTACCACCGCAATCAGTACATCTCCAGTTTCATCGCCGGTGCCCCCGTCGATCGACCCGCGCCTGGTCGTCGGCTGTTTCATCCATAAACCCGACCGCGCGATCGGCCACTTCGGCGGGCAGGTCAGCGGCCCCGCGGTCCGCAACGTCATGAACCGCTCGTTGCTCTACCTCGGTCTGCCCCCCAAGGTCGATCCCGGCGATCTCACCCAAACCGCCGACGCACGCTAAAACCTCACGGGGCGCGGCGGTATCATGCGAGCATGAATAGCTCCCGCTTTGCTCTGACCGCCATGCTGGCCCTGACCCTGCTGGCCCTCACCGTCGGCTGCGTCTCGTGGGACCCGATATTCCGTGGTTCTGCCCGACTGCTCTCCCAGCTTGGCATGGGCTGAACCTCCGCTCCGTCGCATCCCCGGGCCGATCGCCCGTCTGTATCACAACCGCCCCTACTCTCACCACCCGCCGGTCAGACATGTCTTTAAAAACCTCGCCCTTCAAAAACTTCCACGCCGACCACGGAGCCAAGCTCGTCGATTTCGCCGGCTGGGAAATGCCCCTGCATTACGGCTCGATCCTCGACGAACACCGGCAAACCCGCGCCAGCGGTTCGATTTTCGACGTCTCCCACATGGGCCGGCTCAGCTTCGAGGGTCGTCACGTTCGACGCTTCCTCGAAACCGTGTTGACCCGCAAGATCAGCGACATGAAGCCTAAGACCTGCCGCTATTCCATGGTCTGCAACGAGCAAGGCGGGGTCAAAGACGATGTCCTGGTCTACCGCTACGACGACCATTGGTTGTTGGTGGTCAACGCGGCAAATCGTCAAAAGTTACTTGACCACTTTGAAACGGTGATTCAGCAGCACGACTTCGCGGTCAAACTCACGGATCAGACCGAAACAACCGCCATGCTCGCGGTGCAGGGACCCCACGTCATCGAGAAGATCGGCGAGTTCTCGAAAGAAATCCCGACGCTCAAAAACTACAGTTTCGCCCTCAAGAACCTGCTGATTTTGAAGATGACCGTCAGCCGTACCGGATACACCGGAGAAGACGGCGTCGAGGTCATGCTCGGGGCCGGGATGGCGGGGATGGCGATTAAACTGCTGCTCAAAGAAAAGGGCGAGAATGCCACCATCAAGCCAGCGGGGCTGGGGGCACGCGACTCCCTGCGATTTGAAGCCGGGATGCCGCTCTACGGCCACGAACTGGACGAAGACACCGACCCCCTCAGCGCAGGCCTGGGCTTTGCCGTCTCGCTCGACAAACACGTCACCGATCCGGACGACGATTCTGCCTTGGAAATACCGCGGTTTATTGGCCAAGACGCTCTCGAAAAAATCCGCGATCACGGCCCCGCCCGCCGGTTGCACGGCATCAAACTTCAAGGCCGACGGACCGCTCGTCAGGGGGACGCGGTTTCCCACCAGGGTCAATCCATCGGCCGTGTGACCAGCGGTTGCCTTTCCCCGACGCTCGATACCTCATTGGCCATGGCGTATCTCGACCGCGACACCGCAGGGGTGGGTGATGCGGTGGAAGTCACGGTGGGCAATAACGCTATCGACGCCCAAGTTGTCGCGTTGCCGTTCTACGTCAGGCCCCCGCATAAATTCATCCGTCGGCTAAGTCTAAAGTTGATTAATGCACCAAGGCTGAAACTTCCCATATGCCCACGTAGCTCAGTTGGATAGAGCAGCGGACTTCTAATCCGCAGGTCGCAGGTTCGAATCCTGCCGTGGGTACTTTGCTCTAGATTATTCCTCTTACGGAAGTTTTTCTCGATGCGTCCATGTCATTTTTTTGCGGCTGTGCGACCAGCCGCTGACCCGTGCCCCGTCGCCGTTTTGCTCCTGACCCTGGGATTGATCGTCGGCTGCTCCAGCGTGTCTAAAACTTCACACAACTTCGACTCGGTGGTTCCCGGCACGCCCCTGCCGCGGCACGGCGACGAGATCGTCGTCGCAGGTCAGCGTTTCCGCACGGGCACGCCCGTGGTGTTGTGGAGCGACCCCGGCGGGTACGACGCCTACCGCGTCGATAAATTATTTTCCCCCTTCGACGAGCGACGGGCCCGAGACTGGGGCGACTCCGCCGGCTCGCCGCAGCGGTACAACCTCCGCGACCACAACCTGACGCCCCCGCAGGTCGAAGCCCACCGCGGCGGCGGGTGGACCCTCGAGCAGTTGCAACGAGTCATCGATCAGTTCGTCATCCACTACGACGTCTGCGGCACCTCGCGGTACTGCTTCGAGATTCTTCACGATCACCGCCACCTGTCGGTGCACTTTATGCTCGACCTCGACGGCACGATCTACCAGACGCTGGACCTCAAGGAACGGGCCTGGCACGCGGGCCACGCCAACTCCCGGTCGGTGGGGATCGAGATCGCCAACATGGGCGCCTACGCCGCCAGCGAAAAGAAACCCTGGGACAGATGGTACACCCGCGATGCGGCCGGGCGGACCACCATCACCATCCCCCGGCAGATCGACCGTGACAGCATACGCACCCCCAACTTTGTTGGCCACCCCAGCCGCAATGAACTGGTCGTCGGCGAAATCCAGGGCAAGGTCCGCGAGCAGTACGACCTGACGGATCAGCAATACGACGCGCTGATCCGCCTCACCGCGGCGCTGCATCGCGTACTCCCGCAGATCGAACTCCAGGCCCCCCGCAACGAACAGGGCCAAGTGGTCAACCATGCCCTGTCAGACGAACGGCAGGACGCCCACCACGGCCTGATCGGCCACTACCACCTCACCACCGGCAAGTCCGATCCCGGCCCGGCCTTCGACTGGGACCGTGTCATCGACGGTGCCAAGCAACGTTTAAATCGGTAGCCTTCGCCCGTGCGATTCAAAACTCGTTCAATAAAAGTCAATGCCCGCGGCAGGATTTGAACCTGCGACCTCAGCTTTAGGAAAGCCGTGCTCTATCCAACTGAGCTACGCGGGCGGCAAAAACGTCGGAACTGTTAGCCAAGAAAATCAGTATCAACTTTGGTGTCCCCGGGGTCAACGGCCCGCTTTCTCCTGATCAGAACCGCGTCGTTATATCGCAACATGACCGTATTTTCACCCGGTGAATACGGCGAACATAGCACGGCTATACCTGAACTTTCGGTACCCAGGCCGTGGTCCGTCCGCCGACGGTATCGAAATCGATCTCCTGGCCCCGGCCCGTCAAGGCCTCCTGATTCTTGCCCCAGCGGTGATGAAACAGCCAGGTTTGCGGAAAACGGGTGTAGTCCGCTTCCCAGTCGCAGGCCTTTTGCAACACGTGTCTGATTTTACCGCGGAGGCGTTTGGCCTCGGCGTCTGTCAAATCGCAGGCCTGCCGCTGCGGGGCGATTTTGGCCTGGTAGAGCACTTCGTCGGCGATCCAGTTGCCGATCCCCGCGAGGAACTTTTGGTTCAGCAGCAACGCCTTGATCGGAGTCCTGCGTTTCGCCAAACTTTTGGCAAACGCGGCGGGCGTGGGCAACTCGTCCAACGCGTCGGGGCCCATTTCGCTGAGCGGCGACTCGTTCGGCGGGTCTTTGAGCATCCGGACCCGGCCGAAGCGGCGCGGATCGACAAAGCCAAAGCGCTGGCCGTTGTCAAGGGTCAGCTCGACTTTGAGAAACCGGGGTTGCTCCTCGCCGGGGCCGTACTCCCGGAAGCCGCCGGTCATCCCGAAGTGCCAGAGCGGGTGACGCAGGGGTTTGGATTTGCCGAGTGCAGGGGGGGAGGGGAGGGAGAGGGTCCACCACATTTGTTTACCCTTGCGGTGGCAGGCCTCAATATTTCGGCCGGCCAGCTCCTGGACCAACTGCGTTGGCGACACCCCCGCGATAACGATGCGTTCGTCGGGTTTGGCCCAAGCCGAGACGATGGTCCGCCCCACGCACGCCCTCTCCGCGACCCGCCGCCCCCAACATTCCGCTTCCGGCAACTCCGGCATCCGTAATCCCCTTCGCCCTCGACGGGGCCATGTGTTGAGTCAAAAACCGCGACGTTATCAGACCCCCCGCACACTCCCGCCCCGCGTTGTCGACCATCCTAGGCCCGGCTGTTATATTGCTCCATCCGGGCCAAGGTCAAAAAAACCGCGCCTCCCCTCCACGTCCATCATCACGCGTTCTCCCTTCCCTCCATTCCACGCTCAAGGTGACCCATGACATTCTTCTCGCGGACGACCATCGCCGCCCTCCTCGCCACCTTGACCACCCTCCCCGCCTTGGCCCAGTCGGACAACGACTTCGACCCGTTCAGCGATCTCGACCAGGACGCGTTGAATCAGAGCATCATCGCGCCAGCTCGATCGGGAATGTATATCTCCGGGAGCTACGGCCTAACCCAGGATTACACGATCCGATCAAATGACGTTGGTGGAACCGGGCCTGGGGCTTCCGATGAAGCTTTGTTTGATCTCGATGATGATGATGCCATCACCGGGGCCATTGGTACCTATTTGGGGAGCGCTCGGTTAGAGTTTGAAGTCGGTTTTCGATCAACCGATCTTGTCGATCTTAGAGTCCGAGGCTTTCCGGTGACTGCTCAAGGCGAGTTGGATTACCTCACCTTTATGGGAAACGTCTTTTACGATATACCTACCCCAGTCAGAAACGTGGATCTGTATATAGGTGCGGGTATCGGACTGGGTCTGATCACCGGCGACTTCGATATCATTCCTTCGGCCACCATTTTCTCGGGCAATGGGACATCACGCACGACAGATTTTTACGATAACACGACTCATCACTTTGCCTATCAGTTTATGGCCGGACTCAGTGCCAAACTGATTGATAACTGCACGATCTTTGGTGGTTATCGCTTTCGTGGATTTACCGAAGGGCAAGACGACACATCACTATTAGAGTTCCGCGAACATGATGTACAAGGAATTGAAATCGGTTTACGTATCGACTTTTAGGTTAGTGAAATTAGCAATAGAAGCCGAAATGATCGAGATCCAAACGGGTGTGATGTGGAATTAACCTACGCCATCCTCGGCACCGGGGCTTTAGGCGGTTACTACGGCGGGTGTTTGGCGAAGCTCGGGCGATCCGTTCATTTTTTGCTCCGCAGTGATTTTGAGCAGGTCCGGGATCACGGGCTGCAGGTGGATTCGGTGCGCGGGAATTTTGTCATCGGCGCCGAGGACATCCACGCTTACGGCGATCCGGCGGACCTCCCGGCCTGCGATGTCGCGGTGGTGTGCGTTAAGACCACCCAAAACCATCAGCTGCCCGCCCTGCTGAAACGCTGCGTCAAACCCGACGCGGTGGTGCTGGTGTTGCAGAACGGCCTGAAGCCCGAGGCCGACGCCGCGGCGATCGTCGGCGGGGATCGCGTGCTCGGCGGGCTGTGTTTTCTTTGCGCCAACAAGGTCGGTCCCGGCCACATCGATCACGTGGATTTCGGCCACATCCACCTGGGCCTGTTCCACCCCCAGGCCACCGAGTCGCCCGCGGCGGCCCTGTTTCCGCGGGTGGTCGGCGACTTGAATGAAGCGGGCATCGAAACCAAGGCCGTGGCGGACCTCCGGCTTTCCCGCTGGAAAAAACTGGTGTGGAACGTGCCGTACAACGGGCTGTCGGTCGTGCTCAACCGGACTACCGATCAACTGATGGCCGACGCCGATCACCGCCGACAAGTGGTGAGCCTGATGCAGGAAGTCCGGGCGGCGGTCCGGGCGGTGGACGGACGGGAGATCACCGAGGAATTTATCACGCAGATGTTGGACTACACCCAGCGCATGACGCCGTACAAGACCAGCATGATGCTGGATCACGAGGCGGGCCGACCGATGGAGATCGAGTCGATCGTCGGCGACCCGCTGCGGGCGGGGCGGGCCGCGGGGCTGGAGTTGCCGGGGATGGCGGGGTTGTACGAGAAGCTTGGGGGGGCCGGGGCGTGAGTCAGGATTGAGGCTTGGTGGGTAGTGACGGGGTAATCAACATGAGATGGTCGACACGCCCAGCGACCGGACCAAATTACAGAGATAACCCTCTTCATTTTGAAGTGCGGGATTGACCCGCCGCCGCCCTTCCCGCATAATCTCCGTCCCTTCGAGATACCGGCCGCCCCACGGGAGCGAGCCTGGCGCGGGTCGGAGGGTTCGATTGGCACCGCTTATCGAAACACGCTCTGTTGCACTCCCGTGCCTCTCTCGCAACCCTTTGGAAACGCGCTGACCGACCCCCGCGTTTCCTTCTATCTTAGAAAGTTGATCTTCCATGGCCGACGACCAAACCCCTGACACCGCCGTTGCCGAAACCCCCGAGACCGATGTCGTGGACGAAGCCCGCGGCGAACAGACCGTCAAGGTCGAAGACGCCGGCCCCGCCCTCAAGCGGCTCACCATCGAGTTGCCCGAGTCCCGCATCAAAGAAAAGATCGAAGCCACCTTCAGCACGCTCAGCAGCGACGCCCTGCTTCCGGGTTTTCGCAAGGGTCGTGCGCCCCGCCGGCTGATCGAAAAACGATTTGCTGAATCGGTCCAGGGCGATGTGAAGGGCCAGCTGCTCAGCGAGTCCTACACCCAGGCCATCGAAGACGAGAAGCTCGACGTCATCGGCGAGCCCGACGTCAAGGACCTCGAAGACATCACCGTGCCCGAATCGGGTTCGATGACCTACACCGTCGAAGTCGAGATCACCCCCGACTTCGAGATGCCTTCCTTCGACGGCATCAAGGTCGAAAAGAAAACCAGCGAAGTGACCGACGAGGACGTGACGAAAGAAATCGAGCAGTACCGCGAACGCTACGGCAAGATGTCGGCGGTCGATGACGCGACCGTGGCCGAGGGCGATTACGTGCAGAGCGATGTCAAGGTCTTGGCGGGCGAGCAAGCCGGCGACGACGCCGAAGTGCTCCACGAACACGCCGGGGCCTACACCCTGGTCCACGGCGAGGACAAAGACCACAAGGGCCACGTCGCCGGGCATCCTGATCAAAGACTTGGGCAAGCAGCTGACAGGCAAGAAAGTCGGCGACACCGTCGATATCAGCATGACCGGCCCCGAAAGCCACGAAAACGATCAAATCAAAGGCCAGCCCATCACCATCCGCATGGCGATGACGCACGTGCATCGACTCGAACCCGCGGCCATTGAAGAGCTGCTGCCGCAGTTCGGCATGCAGTCGGAAGACGAACTCCGCGAACGCCTCAAGACCATGCTCGAGCAGCGTAACGAGCAGGCCCAGCAGGCGGACATGCACAAGCAGGTTACCCAGCAGCTGGTCGATGCGGTGGACTTGGACCTGCCCGAGGGCCTCAAGAGTCGGCAGATCGAGCGGGCGCTGCAGCGGCAGCAGATGGAGCTGCTTTACAGCGGTGCCCAGCCCGACGAGGTCGAGCAGAAGCTTGCCGAGGCCCGGAGCGAAGGCGAAGTCGCCGCGACGCGTCAGCTCAAGACGTTTTTCGTGCTCGACAAGGCCGCCAAGCAGCTGGAAATCGAAGTCCAAGAAAACGAGATTAACGGCCGCATATCGATGATGGCCATGCAACAACAACGCCGTCCCGAAAAGCTCCGCAGCGAGATGCGTCAGCGTGGCGAGCTCGAGCAGCTTTACCTGTCGATCCGCGAGCAGAAGACCCTCGATAAGATCATCGAGCAGGCCAGCGTGACCGAAGTGGAAGGCAAGCCCGACGCGGAATCCGCCGGAGACTGATTCATGCCGGCTGGCACTGTGCCCCACGCTCGATCGGTTCGCTCCCACCCCACCCCACCCCGACGGCAAAGGGCCAGGGGCTTGGTAATGATGGGTGCAGGCATCGCTATTTGGAACGTCGCGGCGGTGGGGCAACCCCTCGCCCTGGCTCAGTCCGTTTCGCGTACGGCCCAGGGGATGGGAAAGGTCTTGTTCTGGTGTGTGGTGCTGGTCGTCGCGGCCTTGTTGCTGGCGGGGGCTTTTTATTTGATTCGCAAGCGGCTGCTGGCGGGGGAAGACGACTCGGCCGGGGATGGCTTGGACTTCGGTTTTACCCTCGCCGACCTGCGGCAGATGCACCGCGAAAATCAACTGAGCGACGAGGAGTTTGACTACGCCAAGCGTAAAATGGCGGCCAAGGCCCGGGCGCGGATCGACGACGAGCCCGGTGAAGTCGACGAGCCGGCGTCCCCGTTGCATCTGGAAGACCCCGAGACGCTCGACGGGTCCGACCTGCCGGAAGACTTCGAGGAAAGGCCTAAAGACTAAATCCGGTGACGCGAGCTGCGTCGTGGAGGCTTATCGCCCTCGCTCTTGGTTGCCGATAACCGGTACTTAGCAAGTCGGCCCCGATAATATCGTGGGTCGTTCCACCGGTCCTACGGACTGTGCGAAAGGGAACGAATATATGCCCAGGGACCCCTGAAGGCCGCGTGCAATTGCAACCGGGTCGGCTATGATGACCTTACCCCCGCGCGGGTCCTCGTCAGCTTCATTTGCTCTCGATGCTTCAGCCGCGTGGTGACGACCGGCTAAGGGAGAACTCGAATCTGGACGATTGGCAAACGTAGACCGGCCCGCGCCGCGTCCGACGAGCACCCCCCCCCCGCTTCGATCATCCGTCGCACCCGATGCGACACCGACTCGTGATTCGCGGCACGCCGGATCCTTTTGATGAATCCCGGGCCTTCACCCCGGTCCCGACCCCCGAGAACCTTTATGTCCAGCAACAAAAACGGCGGCCGCGGCGGCAAGAACGATCAAGACTCCAACCACCCTTTTTCCGGTGGCGATTTTAATCCCGACAGCGGCTCGGATGGCCCGAAAAACGACGACAAGGGCGGCTCCGGCTCGGGTGGCGACGGTGGCGACGGCAGCGGGTTCAAGGGCCGTCGCGTCACCACCTGTTCGTTCTGCGGCAAGTCGTCCCGCGAAGTCGGCCCGATGGTCGAAGGTCCCAACGACGTCTACATCTGCGCCAATTGCACCGAACTCTGCCAGAATATCTTCAAGCAGGAACGCCGCCGCGTGCATTCGGGTCGCCCCAGCTTCGGCAGCATCCCCTCGCCCCGTCAGCTCAAGGAGTTCCTGGATCAGTACGTTATCGGCCAGGACCTTGCCAAGCGGGCGATGTCCGTCGCGGTGCACAACCACTACAAACGTCTGACCGCCGCCGAGAAAGAAACCCCCGTCGAGTTGGACAAGTCCAACGTGCTCCTGCTGGGCCCCACCGGCACCGGCAAGACGCTGCTGGCCAAGACTCTGGCCCGCACGCTCAACGTCCCCTTCGCCATCGGCGACGCGACGACCCTCACCGAAGCGGGCTACGTCGGCGAAGACGTCGAAAACCTGCTGCTCAAGCTCCTGCAATCCGCGGACTACGATCTCGAGGCCGCCCAGCGCGGCATCATCTACATCGATGAAATCGACAAGATCGGCAAGACCTCCCAGAACGTGAGCATCACCCGCGACGTCTCGGGCGAAGGCGTGCAGCAGGCCCTGCTCAAAATGCTCGAAGGTACCGTTGCCAACGTTCCTCCCCAAGGCGGTCGGAAGCACCCCGAGCAGCAGTATATCCAGCTCGACACGTCCAACATCCTCTTCATCTGTGCCGGCTCATTTGTCGGCCTCGAAGATATCATCCGCAAACGCCTGGGCTCCAAGTCCATCGGCTTCGCCTCGGAAACCACCGTCGACGACAGCAAGCTCGACCGCGAGCAGGTGCTTTCTCAGGTCCAGGCTGAGGATGTGCTCGAATTCGGCATGATCCCCGAGCTCATCGGTCGGCTGCCCATCATCACCCCGCTGATGCCGCTGACCGCCGACGTGCTGGTCAACATCCTCACCGAGCCGAAGAACGCCCTGGTCCGTCAGTACCAGTATTTCTTCAGCATGGAGAATGCCGAACTCGAGTTCACCCAAGACGCACTCCTGGCCCTCGCCCAGCAGGCGATCAAACGCGAAACCGGAGCCCGCGCACTCCGCAGTGTAATGGAAGAGCTGATGCTCGAGTTGATGTACGAGCTGCCCGACCTCAAGAACGACGGCGTGAAGTACCTCATCACCAAACACGCGGTCGAAAACCCGGTGACCCTGACCGAACTGCGGGTCAAAAAGAAAGAGTCGGCCTGACCGCCGCCGCGCTCACAAAATCATTTCGTACCCAAGTCCCGGCTGTCGCAGAACTTTCAGCGGGTTTTCTGGATTAAGGTAGCGGATGGATTTACCGCCGACGTCCGAACATCCCGGGTTGGGCGGCGTAGAATGTTCGTCAACTCGGCGACATCGGACCTGCCGGGCTTACGCCACGTCCCGGCATTCCGTATGCCGCATCGCTCTATATCTACCGTTCGGGACTACGGTTCCGGACGCCGAAAGGATTGCCGTGCCTTATCGTTTTTTCTCGCTGCCACTCGCCGCCGCGGCTTTGCTTTTGGTGACTTCGGTGAGCTGTGCCCAGCCGGCGCCCCCCCTCTCACCCCCCTCCCCACCGACTCCCCCGGCCGTCTCGCCTTCGGCCCCCTCCGTTTCTCCCGTCAACCAAAACAATCAAGACACCGCTGATCTCGATCGATTGGCCCGTGAAGGCCGCTTTGACGAAGTACTGGGCCGACTAAAAAGCGACGACCACCCGTCAAGCCCCGCCCTTGGCGAACTTGTGGCCAATCTGCAACGTTATCAATCCAACCAAACTCAACGCGAGGATCAGCGACTCGACGCCTTCGAGCAATCTCTGGCCGATGTCCGCACCCAGGTCGAGGCCAATGATCTCGAAGAGGCGATCGTCTCGGCGATCGAAGCCCACAGCGTGGCGGACGAACCCCTGCTGGTTCTGAAAAACCCCGCGGTGGTGGATCTGGTGACCAAGACCGAGATCGCCGCCAAACAGGCCGAACTCGAAGAAGACTGGGTCGAGGCCGCGGTCCTGTTTGGCCGACTCAATCTGCTTTACGAAAACGAAACCCGGTTCCGTGAGGACGTCAAGCGTGTCGGCTCGCACCTCCGCGTTCTGGCGCTCTACCACCCCGAAGCACTGCGTGAGCTCCAGCGAGCCCGCGCGCAGCGTATCGATCGCCTCGAAGATTTCGACAAAGCCCAGCCCGACGACGAACCCTGGCAGACCCGGCTCAACGGCATCACCGCGGAAATGCTCCGCGAATCGATCAAGACCGCCACCGAGCGTCACATCGATCATCAAGGCTACGCCCAGCTCCTCGCCGGCAGCCTCGAACCACTTTTGATTCTGCTCGACACCCCGGCCTTGTCGGACACCTTCCCCGGACTGGGCGACCAAAAACAGGCCGACGATTTCCGCGCCGCGTTGATCCGCATCAAGGGTGAACTCGCGGCCGCCGGGCCCGACTGGCCCGCCCGCCAGGCCCTGGCCCGGCTCGACCAGATTTTGGCCCACAACCAGCGGACCGTGAACCTCCCCGAACCCGTCATCGCCTACGAAATGACCGAAGGCGGCCTGGCGACCCTCGACGATTTTTCCAGCATGTACTGGCCCGAGGACATCGACTTCCTCAGCCGATCCACCCAGGGCGCGTTCTTCGGCATCGGCGTGCAGATCGCCCGGCGCAACGAGCAACTCACCGTCATCAGCCCCCTCAACGGCACCCCCGCCCAGCAAGCCGGTCTCATGGCCGGCGATGTCATCGCCTCGGTCGATGGAAAAGACACCTCCTCCTGGTCGCTCAACAAAGCCGTCCGCAATATCACCGGCCCCCGCGGCACGGAAGTCAACCTCAAAATCCTCCGCGTCGGCGAACCCAAGCTCATCCCCTACACCATCGTCCGCAATCGCATCGAAATCGAATCGGTCAAGGGCTGGGACCATGATGACAACGGCGACTGGGACTACTGGCTCGATCAGACCGCCGGCATCGGGTACGTCCGCCTCACCCAGTTCATCCCCCAGTCGGCCGACCGCATCGATGAGGCCGTCGCACAGCTCCGCCAGCAGGGCGACCTTCACAGCCTCATCCTCGATCTGCGGCACAACCCCGGCGGTCTCCTCACCTCCGCGATCAACATCGTCGATCGCTTCCTCGACGACGGCAATATCCTCTTTACCGTCAACGGCGAAGGCGTCCGCACCAGCTATTGGCAAGCCAAAAAGACCCGCACCTACCCCGACATGCAGGTCATCGTGCTCATCAACAAAGGCTCTGCTTCGGCCAGCGAGATCGTCTCGGGAGCCCTCCAGGACCGCGACCGCGCCTTCATCATCGGTGGTCGCAGCTACGGTAAAGGCTCGGTCCAGGACGTCTACTGGTTCCCCTCCCCCCCGCCCCGCGCCAAGTACGGCCTCAAGGTCACCACCCAGTATTATCAGCTGCCCAAGGGCCGTATCATCCACCGCAAACCCGACAGCAAAACTTGGGGGATCGACCCCGACCTCGAGGTCGATGTCACCGATCAGACCGTGGCGTGGAACCTTGAACTGCGTCAAGAAATCGATGTGCTACGCGATCAGGCGGTCGATGAAATCCAGGTCCCGCTGACCAAGCCCTGGGTCCGTCTCGCGGGCCACGAACCCGTCGAGCGTGCCGCGGATAATGCTGAGGAAACCGTCGCGGTTCGCCTGCCCACCCCCCGCGACATCCTCGACCTGGGACTGGACCCGCAGCTCGAAGCCGCGTTGCTGATCCTGCAAACCCAGCGATTGGCCGACGACACCGCGGTCGCCCGGCGTCCCTGACAACCTTCGATACGGATGTGCGATTCGCTGACCACGGGCGTTGAATAACCTTCACCCCCGCCCCCCTTCTCGCCGCCCCCCTCCCCGCCGCGTTAAACTGCCGGGAGCTTATTTCCTTACCGCAAACCTTCCGACTTTCAACCTCACCCCCTCCCCATGCCCGGCTCAACTTTCGGCAATCTCTTCCGCGTCACGACCGCTGGCGAAAGCCACGGCCCGGGCAACGTCTGCATCGTTGACGGCTGCCCCCCCGGGTTGCCCCTTTCCATCGATGACCTGATCCCCGACCTGCAGCGCCGCAAGCCCGGCCAGTCGCGCATTACCACCCCGAGGAAGGAAGACGACACCCCCGAAATCCTTTCGGGGGTTTTCGAGGGCCGAACCACCGGCACCCCCATCGCGATCCTGATCCGCAACCAAGATCAGCGGTCCAAAGACTACGGCGACATCAAGGACAAGTACCGTCCCGGCCACGCCGACTACACCTTCGACGCCAAGTTCGGCTTCCGCGATTACCGCGGCGGGGGACGGTCGTCGGCCCGCGAAACGTCGGTCCGCGTGGCGGCGGGCGCCATCGCCAAGAAACTTCTGCATACCGCCCACGGCATCTCGGTGCTGGGGATGGTGGACCAGGTCGGTCACATCCGGGCGGACATCCCCGATGTCACCGCCGTGACGCTCGAGCAGGTCGAGGCCAATGACGTACGCTGCCCCGACCCGACGGCCGCTGCGCAGATGGAACAATTGATCAAGGACGTTCGGAAGCAGCAGGACTCGATCGGCGGCGCCGCCAAGGTCGTCGCGCTCAACGTGCCCGCCGGCTGGGGCGAGCCGGTCTTCGACAAACTCCGGGCCGACCTCGCCAAAGCGATGTTCTCCCTCCCCGCGGTGCTGGGCGTGGAGTTCGGCCAAGGCTTCGGCGTCGCCTCGGCCCGCGGGACCGAGCATTCCGATACGTTCGTGCCCGCAGAAGGGGCCGAGGGGCAGAGGGGCAAAGGGGCAGAGGTAAAAGCCGGTGATACCGACCACTTGGCCCCTCAACCCCTCAACCCCTCAGCCACTCAGATTGCCACCGCGACCAATCGCCACGGCGGGATGCTCGGCGGGATCTCGTCGGGCATGCCGATCATTTTGCGGTGCGCGGTAAAACCCACCAGCAGCATCCCCCAGGACCGCCCCACCGTCGATACCGCGGGGCGACCCACCACACTCGCCACGCGGGGCCGTCACGACCCCTGCCTGCTGCCCCGATTCGTACCGATGGCCGAGGCCATGATGGCCCTCACCCTTGCCGACCACATGCTTCGCCAGCGTGCGATCCAGTTTTGATCTGCGAGCGGACACCGCCCCGAGTCTATCTAAATTTAAATGTAAACCATGCCTCATCCGCGATTCATGGGTAATGGCTTTTCACGACCCAGGTCGCTATGCGTCATCTGCTATCTGCGATTGGATGTGCTGGTTGACTCACCATCATTATTTCGGTGGTGAGATACTTTGCTTCAAAGTGGGGCGGGCATCTTGCCCGCCATCGGCCCGAAAGGCTAAAACCCTGGCCATTTCGGGCTACGCCCGAACGGCGGGCTGGAAGCCTGCCCCACTTTGCTGGAAGCCTGTCCCACTTTAGAGTATCCCACTACCATCATTTTAAGCTCTACCCTGCGACGCGAGGGTCCGCGACTTGGCTTGGACCGGTTTGTTGCGCCATTCCAGCGAGCGCTGGTTCATCTCCGCCACCGTGGCCGACTCTGCCCGGCTGATCTTCTCGGCAATCGAGACCGCCAAACTCAGCTGCGAGTCGTTGAGCTGCTTATAAGCACGCAGTTTACGGTCGAGGTGGTTGTACCAGCAGTCTGCAAAAACGTGATCCAGCACCACCCGCATGAAGCAGTGGTCCTGAGAAATAACCCAATTCCGCGTGCGTCCCAGCGATGGCAAAACCACCCGGGTCAGATCCAAATAACGGTCCTGCAAGTCGTATCGGTCCATCGAATCATTGTACCCGTTGGGACCGGGAATGCTTACCGAAATTACCTGCTTTAACACGAAAAAAGCCCACGCTCGGTGAGCGTGGGCTTCACAATGAAGTAGGTTTCGTTGACCGGTATCAGTCGGCGGACGCGCCGCCTTGGCCGAAGGTGATCTTGTCGGTGCCCAGGTGGTCGCTGTCGCCCAGCCCGCCGAGGCCGCCGCCGCCCGCTTGCGGAGCGGCTTTTTCGGTACGTTCCGCCGCGGCGTCCTGTTCCGAGGTCCACATGGCGCGTTTCAGCGAGAGGCCGATCTTACGGTCGTCGAGATCGACCCGGAGGATCTTGACTTCGATTTCCTGGTCTTGCTTGACCACGTCCACGGGGTTTTCGACCTTGTGGTCGGCCAACTCGGAGATGTGCAGCAGGCCTTCGAGGTCGTCTTCGAGTTCGACAAAGACGCCGAAGTTGGTGATCTTGGTCACTTTGCCCATGACGATCATACCCGGTTGATAGTGGGTCGGAATCGCTTCGTCCCACGGGTCTTCGGACATCTGCTTGAGACCCAGGGCGACACGCTGTTTTTCGCGATCGACTTCGAGGACCACGCACTTGACGCTGTCGCCCTTCTTGAGCAACTCGTTGGGGTGGCTGATCTTTTTGGTCCACGACAGGTCGCTGACGTGGAGCAGGCCGTCGATGCCGGGTTCGATCTCGACGAAAGCGCCGTAGCTCGCGAGGTTGCGGACTTTGCCTTCGACCACGGTCCCGGGGGGGTATTTCTCGGCGACCAATTCCCAAGGGTTGACCTCGGTCTGCTTCATGCCCAGGCTGATTTCCTGTTTGTCCTTGTTGAAATCCAGGATGACGACTTCGACTTCTTCGCCGATCGACACCAGTTCGGACGGGTGGTTGATCCGCTTGGTCCAGGACATCTCGGAGATGTGGACCAGGCCTTCGACGCCCTCTTCGAGTTTGACGAACGCGCCGTAGGACATGATGTTGGTGACTTCGCCCTTGATCCGGGTGTTGGGCGGATACTTGGCTTCGATGTCTTCCCAAGGCGAGCTGTCTTTTTGCTTGAGACCCAGGGCGATTTTTTCTTTTTCAAAGTCGATGTTGAGGATCTTGACTTCGATCTTGTCGTCGATCTTGACCACGTCCGAGGGGTGGTTGACCCGGCCCCAGGACATGTCGGTGATGTGCAGGAGGCCGTCGATGCCGCCGAGATCGACGAACGCGCCGAAGTCGGCGATGTTTTTGACGGTGCCCTCGGCGATGTCGCCGACCTTGATGCGCTCCAGCAGGTCCTTGCGGAGGCTGGCCCGGCGTTCTTCGATGAGGTTACGGCGGGAGATGACGATGTTGCGGCGTTCGAGGTCGATCTTGAGGATCTTGGACTCGATGGTCTGGCCGATGTAGATGCCGATGTCGTTGGGCCGACGGACGTCGACCTGGGAAGCGGGCAGGAACACCGGCACGCCGATGTCGACCAGCAGGCCGCCCTTGATTTTCCGCATGACCTTGCCTTCGACCACGTCGTCTTCCTCGTTCTCGGAGATGATTTTCTCCCAGCCGCGGATCCGGTCGGCCTTGCGTTTGGAGACGACGACCGAGCCGCCGTCGCCTTCGACTTCTTCGAGCAGGACCTCGACGATATCGCCGACTTCGATGTCTTTGGGGTCGTCAAATTCGTTTTTATCGAGGATGCCTTCGGACTTGAGTCCGACGTCGATGAGAAAGTCGTCGCCGGCGTAGCCGATGACTTTGCCCTGGAGGATGGCGCCGGAGCTGAAGTCACCGATGGTGTCTTCGAGCAGAGATTCCATGTCGCCGTCGGCGACGGCCTGGCCGAGGGCTTCGGCGACCATGGCCTCGGCTTCCATGTCTTCGACGCTGAGCGAGGCGATGAGGTTTCGATTAACCATGTGCGGGAGATGTCCTTCGTAATCGATGTACCCGGCCCGGCACGACACGTGCTCGGGAACCGCCGGGTCGCGGCCCACGGTTGGGCCGCCTGGTAGGGGAATGGCCAGCCCCCGTTGGGCCGGCGCAATCGATGAATCGGGTCGAGAAGTTTACGCCAAAAGCGCGGGCTTGACCAATGCCCCGCCCTGCATTGCCTTGAGAAATTGATCGCTCAGACGGTGTCCGCGACGACCCGGGGTGACCGCTGGGCCCGAACGAACCGGACCGCGTTTTCAAAATACCGCAGGCCCACGGGTTTCTCGTCCAGCCACGCGGACGGGCGGCGGGTCCACTGGGGGTGGTTGGTCGGGTGCAGGTAGCGTTCGGGGTGGGGCATGAGGCCGAACACCAGGCCGGTGGGGTCGCAGATCCCGGCGATATCCCGGGCCGAGCCGTTGGGGTTTTCCGCGTAGCGCAGCGCGACTTGACCGTTTTTTTCGAGGTGGTCCAGGACGGGGGTGGGCGCGGTGAACCGGCCTTCGCCGTGGGCCAGGGGCAGGTCGTGATCCGGCAACCCCGCGGTCCATAGGCAGGGCGACTGACTCTCCACCGTGACCGGCGTCCAGCGGTCAATGAACCGCCCGGAGGTGTTGTGGGCCAGCGTCACCTCTTGCCGTCCCGCACGGGGATCGGGCAGCAAGCCCAGCTTGACCAGCACCTGAAACCCGTTGCAAGGCCCGAACATCGGCACGCCCCGGTCGATCGCCGCCAGCAGCGGTTCGTACAACCGGTGCCTGAGCCGATTCGCCAGGATACGGCCCGCGGCGATGTCGTCGCCGTAGCTGAATCCACCGGGGAAGCCGAGGATGTCGAAGTCTTCGAGCCGTTGGGGCTGCTCCAGCAACGTGTGCAGGTGCATCGTCTGGGTGGTTGCCCCCGCCCGTACGAAGGCGTGGGCCAGTTCCGCATCGCAGTTGGTCCCGGCCGTGCGGAGGATGAGGGTGTGGGGCGTCATGGTCGCAAGCATACGAAATAATCTGACGCGTCGGCCTCGCTCGCACCGCTCAGCGCCTGCCGGGCTATTTCGGAGTCAAAGTCATCTGCAATCCAAGCCGGCCGGTCTGGTCAGTTCGCGTCACCCAACGCAGCTGGGTCCACCCCGGCTGGGCGGGACCAAACCGCCCGTCCGGCACGCGGTAGGGAGCGACTTCCCACCGACCCGCGTCGTCGCCGATGGCTTCGATTTTCAGCTGCCGGCCCGACTGTTCTAAGCCAACCATCCGGCCACCCTCATCGGCTGAAGCCTCCGCCTCGGTCAACATCGTCCAAACCACTTCGGTGCCCGGCGACGCGATCAGTCGATCTTCCACCACCACCTGCCGCTGGTCGCCGGCTTCAAACGTAAAGCGGCGGGCCGCTTTGGACACCGGCTCCCCCAGCACCTGCGCCATGTCCGCGACTACCACGGCCCGGTCGCTGTCCAGGGTCAACGGTCGAAAGCTACCCAGGGTCGCGGTAGCCTCGACACGGTGAGCGACTCCGTTAATCGAGAGCGTGTTGTGCGCCTCGTTGCGGTAGGCGTGAACCTGCCAGCGGGTGCTTGCCTGTCCCGAATTCCAAAGGTCCACTCCAGCGGATTCCAGGCCGTGGTAGGACACCCCGCCGGGATCGATGGCCCACCGCACGCCGTCGGCCTCGAATACAAACGACCCCGCGTCCATGTGCCCGTGGTTCAGGTCCGCCCGGCCGCCCTTGACCGCCAGCCACATCGCGCCGGGTTCGTCCCAGCTCTCTCGAAAAAAAGCCACGGGATTCGGTCCCCGCCCGATCCAGCTACGCGGCGGCACGGTCGCCTGTGCCGCGCGTTCCTGACCCAGCCACCACAACGCCGTAAACACCGCGAAACGCCCCTGCCCCTCGGCCAAATCGTCCCAGTCGTTCTGCCGCCAATGCGTCAGCCAGTCGGGCCGATCCGCTGCCGCCGCGGTCCACAAAAACGCCGGCGTGAAGTTCACGGACTCGCTGCCGTCGGCGAAGTTGAACATCCGCCCACTGGGCCCCCGGGCGTGCGTCATGAACGCCCCGCTTTCGATCAGTCCCGGCGCGTCCGCGAGGCCGAGGTCTTCGCCCACTGCCGAGCGCAACGTCTCGATCAACAGTGTCTGAAACGTCGTGCCGTAAGACCAATAGCCCGGCCCCTCGGGGTACACCCCGTCGGGGCCATACGAACGCAGCGCCCGCGGGTTGTTCTGAAGGATCGACTCCCGCCAACGCGTCCAGACCTCCGGCTCGTGCTCGGCTATCGCCAAGGCCCCCATGGCCATCCCCGCGTAGCAGACCGAATTCCAGTTGTGTTCGGCCTGCATCCAGTCCCACTGCCACCGCGATTTGTCCACCCGCAGCGCTTTGTCCAACAACGCCTGCCGCAGCGTCTTCCGCGTGTCTTCGTCGAGTTCCGCATGTAACCAGTCGTAGCCGATCGCCACCGCCGCCGCCATCTCCGCCACATCTAAATAGTGACTCGGGTTCCAATCGGAAAACGCCGCGACGTTCAGCATTTCTGCCCGAGCGCGGCGGGCAAACCTCCCGTCCCCGGTGCTGTGGTACGCCAAACTCAACACACTGATCCGGCCCAACGCCTTCCGCGATATTTTCAGGATGCGCCGCCCGACCTGCTCCCGCTTCAGCAGCGGCTGGTCCAGATACCCCTCGGCCCGCGTTTCCAAATCGTTCAGCAACCGGTCCAACACCGGGTCCACTTCACGTCGCTCACCCAGCCGCTCAAAATCCTCAGCCGAAGCGAGCAGCCGGGGGTGATCACCCTTGAGGTCGGGCACCAACGTGGCCGACTGCGCCCGCCCGCTGACCGAACCTAAACTCAACCCAGCGGCGAGCAACACGCCCCACGACATTTTCATCAACAAGCTCATCCAATTCTTACTCCGTGTCGGCGCCGCGGGTTCCCGAAGTTCGGTAGCTGGTTCGTTGACGGGCATACACCTCCGGGCTGACCGGCAGGTCCGGGGATTCGACCCCGTCTTCCACCTGCCGGTGCAGTTTTTTTAGGTACGGCACGCACCAGCCGCAGCCCGTGCCGGCCCCGAGGCATTCGCTCAGCAGGCTGGCGACCGCCGGCCGTTCACGCATGCAATAGTTCACGATCTTCCGCTGACTGACGCGGAAACATAGGCAGACGTGGTCATCGGGGTCCATCGGTCTATCCTATCGCCCATGCCGCCCCCCTCCGAATCCACACCGTCCAAGTCCTCCGCCCCGTCGGCCTACGACCGGCTGCTGTACCACCTCGAAAAGTTGCCGGGCATCGGCAAACGCTCCGCCGAGCGCATCGCATTTCACCTGCTGCGCCAGCCCGAGGCCGAAACCCTGGGCCTGGCGGACGCGGTGCGGGCATTTCGCGAAAACCTCAAAGTCTGTTCCGTCACCGGTCACGTCTCGGAGTCCGACCCCTGCGCCATCGTGACCGACCCCCGCCGCGACCACTCGACGATCCTCGTCGTCGAGCAACCCTCCGACGTCATCTCCTTAGAACAAACCGGCACCTATCGCGGCAGCTACCACGTGCTGATGGGCCGACTCGCGCCCCTCGAATCGCTGGGCCCGGGCGATCTGAACGTCGAAAAACTCATCGAGCGGGTCGCGGCGGGCCGGGCGGGAAACGGGCCGCGCATCGGCGAAGTCATCCTTGGCACCAACCCGACCCTCGAAGGCGACGGAACCGCCCTCTACCTCGCCGAGCGCCTGCAAGAAATGCAGGTCAAAGTCACTCGCCTGGCCCGGGGGCTGCCCACCGGCGCGAGCCTGCAGACCGTCAGCAAAGCGGTGCTCAGCGACGCGGTGCAGGCGCGGGTGAGCCAATTCTGAACCCGAAATCGGTAAATTTTTAATCGATGTACCCCGATTCCCGGGTCGCGGGTTCGCTCGGGTGGTAGAGTTGCGCCACGCCCCTGCAAAAGCCAGGCCAACGGGGCCGACCCGGTCGTCAGTCTTCCCCCACCCCCCCCCCCACCACGATGCGTTTAGACACCGGCCAGTACCAGCGGATGGACCAGCGGATGAAGCTGGCGCCGCGCATGATCCAGTCGATGGAGATCCTCCAGATGGCCCAGCCGGCCCTGGAAGAACGCATCGAGCAGGAACTGGCCAGCAATCCCACGCTCGAACAGGTCGAGCCCGGCAGCGATCAGGACACGCTCCTGGCCGAGCGGCAACAGGAAGCCCGCGACGACCGCGAAGGCGAACGCGAACTGATCGTCGGCGAAACCACAGACCGCCACGGCGAATCCGACGACTTTGAACGACTCAGCAATCTCTCGGAGCAGTACGGCGACAGCTGGTCCGCCAACACCTCCGACTCGGGCGAATACACCCCCCGCCGCGTCGCCTCGGGGGGCGGCGAGCGCGACGCAAAAATGGACGCGATGGCCAACACCGCCGCACGCGGGGCCTCGCTCTACGACCAATTGACCGACCAGTGGCACCTCGTGGAGATCGACGAAAAAACCGCCGCGCTGGGCGAATACCTCATCGGCTACATCGACGCCGACGGCTACCTCCGGCCGCCGACCCAAGAGCTGCTGGATCTGGCGCCGCCTCACACCACGGCCGACGAACTCGAAGAGTGCGTCGAACTCCTGCAAGAGGCCCTCGAACCCAGTGGCATCGCCGCCCGCAACCTCCGCGAATGCCTGCTGCTGCAGATCGATCACAAAAGCTATCACGACCCGAAGCTCGATCTCACCCTCGAACGGGAACTGGTGGCCAACCACCTTAAAAGTATCGAAGCCAACCGCTACCCCAAGATCGCCAAATCCCTGGGCCGACCCATCGACCAGGTGCAGCAGGCGGTCTTGAACCTGCGGCAGTTTCAGCCGCATCCGGGCCGAAGCCTGGCGGTGGACACGGTCCGCACCATCACGCCCGACGCCACGATCGAATATGACGACGAGGCCGATCTCTACACCGCGACGCTGACCCACAGCCGGCTGCCCGCCCTGCAAATCTCCTCGTCCTATGAAGATTTAGCGGGCGACAAAAACGCGGACAAACAAACCCGCGAGTTTGTCGGCAAGCAGTTGACCAGCGCCCGCTGGCTCATCGACGCGGTCAATCAGCGCCACTCCACGTTGCTGCGCGTCATCGGGGTGGTCATCGACGCGCAGCGGGAATTCTTCGAGCAGGGCCCCCAGGCGCTCAAGCCCCTGCCGATGACCCTGGTGGCGGACCAGCTGGGCATCCATGTTGCCACCGTCAGCCGGGCGGTCAGCGAGAAATACCTGCAAACCCCCCGCGGCATCTTCCCCCTCCGCATGTTTTTCTCCGGCGGCACGGAAACCGACGGCGGCGAAGCCATGTCCTGGACCGCCGTCCAGGCCAAGCTCGAAGACATCATCAAAGAAGAAAACAAATCCAAGCCTCTGTCGGACGATGCCCTCGTCGATGAACTCAAAAAACACGGCATCGAACTCGCCCGCAGAACCGTCGCGAAGTATCGAAAACAGCTCAACATTCCCACGGCAAGGCAGCGGAGAGAATACTAGCCTTGATTACTCATTTTTGTAGACAGAATGACCGGATCGAACGGATGGACAGGATTCGGAAACGATGAGAAGCTTGCTTACTCGTCAGGCTTACTAAAGTTTTTCGAACCCACGCGAACCTGCAAGACAAAAAAGTAAGCAGGAGTTTCACGGATTGAATCCTGTTGATCCGCTCAATCCGGTCATCCTGTCAGAAGTTTTAACCGCCCCCGACCAGCGCCTGAGCTCGGTCGCGGGCGGAGTTGATGTCGGTGATGCGGATGCCGAAGTTTTCGCCAACTTTGACCGCCGAGCCGGTGCCGACGTTTTTGTTGTTGACCTGGAGGTCGAGTTCTTCGTCGGCGGACTTGGCGAGTTCGAGGATCGAGCCGGGGCTGAGGGCGAGGATTTCGCTGAGCGGCAGCTTGCGGTGGCCGATCTGGACGATCAGGGGGACGGTGAGGTTTAGGATGGTTTTGAAATCGGTGGCCACGACGATTTATCGACAGAATCGGGGCAGGAAATCAAATTTGGGTAGTGAGATACTCAAATTTGAGCCATGGTGCCCGACCGTAACGAGCCGCGACCGTCAGGGAGCGAGCACTCCCCCTTACCGAAACCCGCCGCAGTTCACCCACCCGCCCGCTTCCTGAGGGTCGCGGCTTGTCAGGCATTCTGCTCAATCAGGTAAACAGCTGCTCGGCGATCTGCACCGCTTTCGCCAGGGCGGCGGCTTTGTTGACGGTTTCCTCGTGCTCGGCCTGAGGATCGGAGTCGGCGACGATCCCGGCACCCGCCTGGATGTGAACGGTCCACGTCGGGTCCGCCGGCCCGAGGTCGGGGGCCGGGGAAGGCAAGTCAGCCGGGGCGTCAGCAGGGCGTGCAGGCCTGGGCGTAAGGTTTGCCGAGGGCCCAGCAGGATCAGGGCGACCGCCGGTATCCGAACCCTGATCCCCGGCGACTGATCCCTGATTCCCGTTCGGCGTGATGACCATGGTGCGGAGGGCGATGCACATGTCGAGGTTGCCGTGGAAGTCGGCGTGCCCCACCGCCCCGCCGTAGGGTCCGCGGCGGTGGGGTTCGAGCTGATCGATGATCTGCATGGCCCGGACCTTGGGTGCGCCGCTGACGGTGCCCACGGGGAGGCTGACGCGGAGGGCGTCCCACGCGGTGAGGCCGTCGCGGAGCCGGCCGGTCACCGTCGAGCTGAGGTGCATGACGTGGGAGTAGCGTTCGATGGCCAGGAGTTCGGGCAGCTGGACGCTGCCGGGCTGGGCGATGCGACCGATGTCGTTGCGGTGCAGGTCCACGAGCATGATGTGCTCGGCGCGGTCCTTGGGATCGGCTTTCAGTTCCTCAGCAAGCTGCTGATCTTCGGCGGGGGTCGCACCACGACGGCGGGTGCCGGCGAGGGGCCGGCTGGTCGCAAGGCCGTCGGTGACGTTCACCAGGATTTCCGGGGAAGACCCCACGAGCACGCCGCCGTCGATCTGGAGATAGAACAGGTAAGGCGAAGGGTTGACCACCCGCAGGGCGCGGTAGATATCAAACGGGTCGGCCCGGGTCTGCAGGGCAAACCGCTGGGAGGGCACGATCTGAAAGGCGTCGCCCGCGGCGATGTAGTCTTTGCAGGTTTCGACGGCCCGCGCGTAGCCGCCTTCACCCATGTTGCTGGCGGGCAATGCGGGGGGCGGGGTGTCGAGATCGACGTGGCCAGGCGGGAGGCTGATGTCGTCGCTCGGGTCGGCGTGAAAGAGGCGGGCCGAAAGCTCGTCGAGGCGCGTGTGCGCCGCGGACCAAGCGTCGTCGGCGGATGCATGCGCATCGGTGCGGGCGTGGGTGATCAGCAACAAGGTTTTCTGTACGTGATCGAACACGACCACGTCAAGATAAAGCTGCAGATGCAGGTCCGGCAGGCCGCGGTCGTCGGCCGGGGGTGAGGGCAATGACTCGCCTTCGAGGTAGCGCACCGTGTCGTAGCCCGCGATGCCGACCCACCCCCCCGCCCCGGGCAACGCCTCGGGCAGGTCGCTGTAGGCGTCGTCGGCCACCGACCAGTGCGCGGTGTGACGGGGCACTTCGAGCAGCGGATCCTTGCTGAAAAACCTGCGGTCGCGTGAGGGGTCGGCGTGGTCCCGCAGCTGAACTTGCTGACCGCGCGCGATGATCTCGGCGGCGGGTCGGCTGCCCAGAAAACTGAACCGCCCCACCCGGTCGCCGTCGATCACCGATTCAAACAGGTAGCTGGAAGCGAGGCGAGCGTCGGGCCGAACCAGGCGGCGGTAGGCCAGGACGGGAGTCAGTGAATCGCTGAGCAGCCGCCGGACCAAGGGCACCAGTCGGACCGGCTTTGCGGGAGCATCGGGATGTGCGGCGGCAGCATCGGTAAGTTTAAATGCTGACCGAAATGCGGCCGAGGCTTCCTGCGTCCGTAAGGCATCGGTCGACGACATGGGGGCGGTGCTCCTACGGAAAGCGGCAAGGGGCCACGGATCAAGCCCCGAAGTGCTTGTCTCAGACCGCGGTCAATTTCACGGCTAGGCGTCACGGTTCACGCGGAGTTCACCACGGTGGGACTGACTTGTGATCAGCTAGTGGAGTCGCGGTGCGCCGTGGGGTAGTGTATAGCTGCCATCGATTTGCCGCATCCTCCAGAACATCGAGCGGACGGTCAACCCTATGAAAGTCGAGAATTTCCTGGCCCACCACGGGCTGACCGAAAACCCCTTCGCCGCCGAGGAGGCCCGCCTCGACGGCGTGTTTAATCGGCTCGCGGATTCGAGCCTGCACCACCCGGATGTCAACAAAATCTTCGGCACGCTGGACCAGCCCAGCACGGCCGTGGTCTTTGGCGAAAAAGGCTCGGGCAAGACCGCGATTCGGCTGACGCTGCAACGCAAGATCGATGACCACAATCAGAACGTGGCGGAGTCGTCAGACCAGCGGCGGGTTTTGTCGGTGGCCTACGACGACTTCAATCCGATTCTGGATCGGCTGACCCGGGCCCGCCGGACCGAGGCGGCCACCATTATCAAGGAGTTCCGCCTCGCGGACCATCAGGACGCCATACTCGGCCATGCGGTGACCAAGCTCGTCGATGCTCTGCTCAAAGATTCAGCAAGCGGGGCCAACCCAACCATGGCTTTGCCCGAAGAAAAGCTCAGTAAATTACGCAAACGCTTAACGCGTCAGCAGCGGCATGGACCTGGCGGTACTCGCGGGTTTGTACGATCAGCCGTCGTCCGGTGTGCTCCTGCCCCGGTGGCGTCGGCTGCGGAAAGCGCTGCGGCTGGGGTGGCGGTTGCCGATGTCGTTTTGGCGGAATCTGGCGATCATCATGACCGTCGTCACCCTCGGCCTGGGGGGGTGGTTCTACTTTTTGGACCGCAGCGCAACCTCGGATACGCCGTGGTGGCTGCTGCCGGTCGCGGGGCTGAGTCGCCGCCGCGGCGGTGATGCTATGGGTTTACTGGGTATACGTTTACGGTAAGACCTGGGGGCTGTCGCGGAAGGTCGCCCGCGAGATGCCCGCGGTCGGTCGCACCCCCGCCAACCTCCGGGGAATCTTCGGCGAAGTCGGCCCCGCCACCCTCGCAGGTCAGCCCCTGCCGACTCACGGCCGAAATGAGCAGGAACAACGCGACAGCCGTTACCAACTAACCCGCCGATTCGTTGATATCTTAAAATCCCTCGGCTACGCCGGGATGGTCGTTCTGGTCGATCGTGTTGACGAACCGACCGCAGTGGCAGGCGATGCCCAAAAAATGCGCAGCCTCATCTGGCCGATGTTCGACAATAAATTTCTCAAACAAGAAGGTATCGGCCTCAAATTACTCTTGCCCGTCGAGCTCAGCTACCTCCTGCAAAAAGAAGGACCCGAGTTTTTTCAAGAGGCCCGCCTCGATAAACAGAACATGATCGAGAAGCTCACCTGGTCCGGGGCCACGCTTTACGACCTCTGCAGCAGCCGGGTCAACGCCTGCCGTTCTGCGGGTAAAGCCGAGCCGATCTCGCTCACCGAGTTCTTTGAGCAAGACGTGCAGCGATCCTCGATCATCGAAGCCCTGGACCAAATGCATCAGCCCCGCGACGCTTTTAAGTTCTTGTACAACGTTATTCAGGAACACTGCAAGCTGCTGCCCGATGATGAACCGGACTACCGCATCAACCGACTGACCCTCGAAACCGTGCGGCGGACCCAGTCCCAGCGTGTCCAAGAGTTGTATCGCGGCCTGACGCCGGCTTAGCGTAGGGGTCCCTTCCGATCCGCCACGGGGTCGGCAGGAGGCATGGGACATAGGTAGCTCAGGCCCGATAATTAAACTATTTTTTAAGCTGATAGAAAGGTGTCGGCCGATATCTTTTTCACCGCGCCGCGCCTCAATCGACGATTGTTCCGCGGCCTATGTAGAAAACCTCGCACAATATTGCGGGCACGAAACGCTTTTGGTATGAATCTCGCATAAGTCGGCATGGATGGGCTCCGTCACGTTGGCGGTGATCCCAAAAGTAAGTTCAGGGTTCCCCACATTTGGTAAGGAGTCACAAGGATGACATTGGAAAAGAAATGGACCGGGCTTAGCCTGGTCGGTCTGGCCGCCGCGGCCATGGCCACCCCCGCTCTGGCGCAGACCGCCCCCCCCGCCCCCAACACCGGCAACATCAGCGTCGCCGCGGGTGCGGGTATCGTTACGGAGTACATCTTCCGTGGTTTTGAACAGGAAAATCAGGGTTTGATCCTGCAACCCTGGATTGAAGTCGGCGCTTCGCTGACCGACAAGCTCGACCTTACGGTCGGCACCTGGTCTTCGTTTCACAGCGCCGGCACGTTCGCCGAAGGCGGCGGCCCGAGCCGTTACTACGAGAACGATATCTACGCCTCGCTAGGCTACGCCCTGAGCGACAAGATCGGCCTCAGCGCCGGCTATACCGCTTACTTTTACCCCAGCAACGCGACGGGCACGATCGACGAAGTGAACTTCGGCATCGAGTACGACGACAGCGAAATGCTCGGCGACTGGGCCCTGAGCCCCTACGCCATGGTCGCCATCGAGACCCGCGACGCGGGCGGCGAAGAAGGCACTTACCTCGAACTCGGCGGCGCCCTGGGCGCTCCGTTTATCGAAAGCGACTCGATCCCCGTGGAATTCAGCTTCCCGATCGTCATCGGCCTGAGCCTTGACAACTACTACGAAAGCGACGACGGCCACGAGTTCTTCGGCTTCTTCCTGGTCGGCGCTGCCGCCACGATGCCGCTGGACAACTACATCCCGTCAAATTTCGGCACGTGGGCCCTCTCCGCTGGCGTGGACCTGGTCATCGTCAACGATGACGCTGGCCTGCTCACCGACAACGACGACTTTGCCCTCGTTGGCAAGGTCGGCATCGAGATGTCTTACTAAATAAGACTTCACCTGATCGACTGCCCGACGCCTCTTGGAACCCGGGCCACGGCCGTCATCACCCCGTCAAACTCCCGAGCCCGCCGCGATACCACGCGGCGGGTTTTTTCAGGTGTGCCCTTCGGTCCTCGGACGAGGGGTTGTCGCTGCTTCATACCCACCCAACCCGTTGGGCGTAGGCCCAGCGGCGTGTTTGCCATAAATTTGCAGCGTCGGGTTGATGATCCCAAGCGGCGCCTAAACGGCGAGGATAACGCCCGCACCGCCTCGCCACCAACATTTTCAACCGTTCTCGGAAACGATGGGTGGCCCACGGGAGTTTGATTCGGGCCGAGGGTTGTTATTCTGTCGGCCATGCAAGAACTCGCCGATCCGACGAGCGTTCAGAATCTCGTGCATCGGATGGCCGACTGGGTGGCCACCGCGGTCGATGGCCCCGGCGATACGTCGGAGACGGCCCCGCCGCGCCCGGCGCTCATCGGGATCCGTAATCGCGGCGACGTGATCGCTCAGCGGGTGGGCCAGCGTCTGGGGCTGGCGGACATCGGGATGCTGGATATCACGTTGTACCGCGATGATCTGACGGAGATCGCGACCCAGCCGGTGGTGCAGACCACCGAGGTCGATTTTGCGATTGATGACCGAGACGTGGTGCTGATCGATGATGTGCTGATGAGCGGCCGATCGGTACGGGCGGCGTTGTCGGTGCTCATGGATTTGGGCCGACCGCGGCGGGTTTGGCTGGCGGTCTTGGTGGATCGGGGGCCGGCCCTGCGGGAGCTGCCGATCGCTCCGGATTTCGTCGGGCTGCAGCGGCCGGTATCACAAACGGTCCGCGTCAAGATTCAGCCCACCGACCCGGCCGACGCCATCCTGCTGGAGGAGCCTTCCCCATGAGCGACCCTTACGTCTGGCCACACCGTCATGTGCTCGGGCTCGAGGACCTCTCGGCCCAGGACATCCGGTTTGTGCTGCAAACCGCCCGCGGCTTTTCCGAAGTCTCGACCCGCAGCGTGAAGAAGGTGCCGGCTTTGCGCGGCCGGGTGGTGGCGAATCTGTTCTTTGAGGATTCGACGCGGACCAGCATGAGCTTCCACCTGGCGGCGTCTCGCCTCTCCGCCGACGTCCTGGAATTCAAGGGCAAGGGCAGCAGCGTGTCCAAAGGCGAGACCTTGGTGGACACCGCCCGCAACATCGAGGCGATGGGCGTGGACGTCATGGTCTGCCGCCACCATCACGCCGGCTCGGCGCTGCAACTCTCGCGGGCGGTCGGGTGCAGCGTCATCAATGCCGGCGACGGGCCCCACGAACATCCGACCCAGGCACTGCTGGACCTCTACACCCTGGCGGACCGCTGCGGCCGACTCGACACCTTCGACCTGACCGGGTTGACGGTGGGTATTGTCGGGGACATTGCCCATTCCCGCGTCGCGCGGTCCGGCATCATCGGGCTGCAAAAGCTCGGGGCCAGGGTCATCCTGGTCGGCCCGCCGACGCTTTTGCCCGCGGCGTTCGGCAAAATGGGTTGTGAACTCGCCCACGACCTTGACGAGGTGCTGCCGCGGGTTGATGCGCTCAACATGTTGCGCGTGCAGTTTGAACGCATTGCGTCGCAGGCCTTTCCCAGCACCCGCGAATACGCGAAGCTTTACGGGTTGAATTCTGCTCGGCTTGCCCAATGCCGGCCCGAGGTTCTGGTCATGCACCCGGGGCCGATGAATCGCGGAATGGAGATCGACGCCGCGGTCGCCGACGGCCCCCGGTCGGTCATCCTTGAACAGGTGACCCACGGGCTGGCGGTGCGGATGGCGGTGATTTTTCTCGTGGCCACCTGCCGCAGCGAGGCCTGAATCCCGCCGGGCGTCGGGCGTGTCGCAAAACTTCTCGGGAGGAGCCGGGGCAAGGACAGCGGGCGCGGTATAAAGTTCGCCCTATGCCCGACGCCCCACGACCCTCCCCCCCCGTCCCCCCCTCCCCCCCGACCCCCCCGCCTCGCCTTCCGGATCCGGGTTTTTGCTGATCATTTCCGGGCCTTCGGGGGTGGGCAAGTCCACCCTGACCAACGCGCTGCTGGATCGGCTCGAGGCCGACCTTTCGATTTCCAAAACCACCCGCCCCAAGACCGACGCCGACGTCGAGGCCCGCCACTATTTCTTCGTCGATCCGCCCACCTTCGAGCGCGAAGTCAAAGCCAATGAGTTTCTCGAACACGCGGTATACAACGGCAACTATTACGGCACGCCCCGCCGGTTCGTCCAGCAAAAACTCGACGCCGGCCGCATCGTGATTCTGGAAATCGACGTCGATGGCGCTCGTCAGATCAAACAAACGATGCCCGACGCCTACACCATTTTTATCAAGGCCCCCGACGACTCAGCGCTGCTGGACCGGCTTCGGCACCGTCAACGTGAGGACGAGCAGACGATCCAAAAGCGTTTTAGCTTGGCCCAGAAAGAGATCGCGTTTGCCGAAAGCTCGGACGTCTACGACGAATTCGTGGTCAACGGCGATTTCGATCAAGCGGTGGCGGAAATTCAGCGGTTGGTAAGGGCACGGCTTCAAAAGAATAAAGAACCGGATTAATCGGCAGGCCGATGACCGCGACATGTTAGGATAAACCGTCGGAAACCGAGGCGGCATTGGTTCAGGCGTTTCTCCAAGATCAAGCTGGGATACCCCACGAGAATCTCAAAAAGACGCCTCCAGATTTTCCGCAGCTGTTTTTCGATCCCCAGGTGCACCGCCGCCGACAACCCCAGCACGATCATGAAAACGGTCGCGTAGGCGATCCATTTCGTGTTTTCACTCGCTCCGTAAGCCAGAAGAACCACGCCGATCTGGTTGTGCAAGAGATACAGAGGGTACGTCAAGCCCGCGAGCAGCGCGGCGGCGGGCAGCCGCAGGTCGCCGCCCCGGCGTGTCCCCGCCAAGAGAAAAAGCAGATAGAAACCCACGACCAGTGCCGCGGCCACCGCGATGCTGTAGTCGATATTTTTATGTTCGGATTGCCAGGCCACACGTTGCACGGTGTGGATCAAACACATCAGCAAGACCAGAGGCAGCCCGGCTAGGCTGGCCATCGTGAAACGTTCTCTTAGCGATGCCAACAGCATGCCTCCCGCAAAGTAGACGTAAAACCCGCCAAAATAATGGATACGTATCTCACTTAGCCACAAAACGGCAATTGCGATCGGCCATATCAGAGCAACATGATGCAGCCATTTGCCCAGCCCTAGCAGCAGTAATACATAGATCAGCAGGTAGAACCGCAGTTCGTAAATCAGCGTCCAGTAGACGCCGTCAACGAACTCGTACCCCAGTCGCTCAGCATCCATGGTGGCATTGGCCAAAATCCGCAGGGGTCCGGGGCCGTGACGGGTGCCGATCCATAATGCCAGACTCGTGAGCAGAAGACACACCCAGAATGCGGGATACAGTCGTGTTGCCCGCAGGCAGGCGAACTGGGTGGCCGTGCGATTGGTGGCGGAGAAAAAGATAACGTACCCGCTGATCATGAAAAAGAATTCCACGCCCAGGTAGCCGTACTTCACCACATCCACGAGCGCCGGCTCGTATTGAATCCCCGGTAAATTGCCGTAGAAAATGTTGATGAAGAACCAGTGAAAGCAAAGCACCGCCAAGGCAGCGATAAAGCGACCATAATCAAGGATCTCAATGCGCTGCATGTGGGGCGTCTTTGTACGGGGTGATTCTGAATTGACCTCGCGTGGTGGGGTCAGGGCTGGTTTTTAGTTTGCAACGTGGGTGGGGGCGGTGGCGGGGGCTAGTTATAACCGCTGCACCATGTACCGGGGGTAAGTCTGGTCGTAGGCTTAGGCGTGAATCTGTTAGTTTGCTGAGTATGAAGCGACCCGCGGTCTTTTTGGACCGGGACAATACGATCATCCATAACGATGGCGACCTTGGCGATCCCGAGGCCGTGCGGTTGATGCAGGGTGTGGCGCCGGCGATCGCCTCGATCTGCGGCCTGGGTTACCGGGTGGTGGTGGTGACCAATCAGGGCGGCGTGGCGCGGGGCAAGTACGGCGAGGAAGACGTGGAAGCGGTACACCGCCGAATCGAACAACTCGTGAGCGAGCGGGTCAACGGTGCCCGCATCGACGGATTTTATTTTTGTCCGTATCACCCGCAGGGGACGGTGGAGAAATATAAAAAAGAACACGCGACACGCAAACCGCAGCCGGGGATGTTGCGGCAGGCCGCGGATGACCTGAAGCTGGACCTGACGCAGAGTTGGATGGTGGGCGATGCGTTGCGGGATACCGACGCGGGGGCGGCGGCGGGTTGCCGGACGATCCTGCTGCAGGCGGATTCTCCGGCACCCTCGATCGCCGAATTACGGGAACATGAAGCGACCCAGGCGGCGGGAACGTCCAAATCTGCCAAAGGTCGGGGCGATCAATGGCCCGAAGTGCCGCAGCCCGCCCCGGACTTCATCGCCAAGTCGTTGGTCGAGGCGGTCCGCATCATCGCCAGCCAGCGGAAACCCGAGGCCGGTGAAGAGATGAGCCGGACGCGGGTGGCGGGCAAGCGATGGGACGCCGAGGCCATGGCCAAGCTTCAGCAGCGGCCACCCGCCGCGGCCGAGATTCCTCCGGCGGACTCCAACTCTGCCGGACATGCCGACGAAGGTGACGCCACGCGTTCGTCGTCCGCCCGGCCGACGGACCGCGACCGCACGGCGAATCCGCGGCCGTTTGTGCCCTGGACCAAGCAGCGTCTGCCTGTACCCCCTGCCCCCCCTGCCCCCCCCGCCCCCCCCGCCCCAACAAACCCGACGGCCCCGGCATCGGACGATACCGCCCGGCCCGAGCGTGTCGCGGGTTCCCACGCGGCAGGATCATCCGATGCGGCTAAGACGCAGAGGTCTGAGGTTCAACCCGACGCGACGGCGGCCCCGGCAGCACCATCGATCGATGGACTGAGTTTTGCTCCCGAGTCGGAATTCGGTAGCGTGGCCCCGCCGCCCCTGCCATCTTCCGTGCCTGATGCTGGGATTCCGGCGACAAAATCGGTGGCGGACCTTGCGGTTTCTGAAGGGTCACCCGTCACCTCACCTCCAGCATCGCCGCGTGACAAATCGGGGCCGGACCTTGACCCGAAAGCGGCGTCCGATGAATTCACAAAAATTAACAAGACCCTGCGTCTGGTTTTGCAGGAGCTGCGGACCCAGCGGGGCAGCTCCGGTGAGGTTCAGCAACTCGGCGTGGCCGCCATCGCGATCCAGGCGGTGGCGTTTCTCTGCATGCTCGGTGCCCTCTGGATGGGCGGGGGGGACGGGGGCGACGCCGCGTTTTTCCGGTGGATCGGGGTGGCGGTGATGTTGCAACTCGCGGTCCTCGCGGCGTTGTTGTTTTCGCGGCCGTCGGGTTAAAATAATCCGTGCCGGTCGCTATACTCGCCGCCCATGGGCCGTCGCGATCCACTTCAACCCGCCGAGCGTGTCGTCGTGCTGATGCCCACGTGGTTCGGCGACTGCCTGATGGCGATTCCGACCCTACGCGTCCTTAAACAGCTTTGGCCGAAGGCTCACCTGGCGGTGCACCTCCGGGCGTCGCTGGTGGATCTTGTGGAAGGGCTGCCTTACATCGACGAGATGATTGCGCTACCCGCCGACGGCCAGGGAGCATCCAATTGGGCCGCCGCCTCGCGGTTGCGTGGGCAGGGGTTTGACACCGCGGTGCTGCTGCCCAACAGCTTCCGCGCGGCGTTGACGGCGCGTCTTGCACGCATCCCCCGGCGGGTCGGTTACGATCGCGACGGCCGCGGCAGTTTGCTGACCGATCGTCTGCTGCCCCCGCGGGCGGACGGCCGCTTTACCCCCGTGCCGACGATCGATTATTACCTCAGCCTGGCGTACTACCTCGGGGCGGAGCGGCACGAAAACGATCACCTGATGCAGATCGCCACCCGCCCGGAAGACGACGAGCGGGCCGCGGGTCTGCTGGCTCCCGCCCAAGGTCGGCCGGTGGTGCTGCTGAATCCCGGGGCCCAAAAACCCGAAAAGCGTTGGCCTGCCGAACGCTTCGCCCAGCTCGCCTCGCTTTGCCACGAGCAGCGGGGCTGCGCCGTGGCGGTCACCGGCTCCCCCGCGGAGCGTGTCATCCTGTCGCGCGTCGTCGCGGCCGCCACCGTCCCGATCATCGACCTGCCCCAGGCCGGGATGACCGTCCGCCTTTTGAAAAGCGTGGCCCGGCAGTCGGCCCTCGTGGTCACCAACGACACCGGCCCGCGACACCTCGCCGCGGCCGCCGGCACCCCCGTTGTCACTCTGTTTGGCCCCACCACCCCCGAATGGACCCACATTGGATTCGAGGCCGAGCGTCAAGTCGTGGCCCCCGATGCCGGCGAACCCACCAGTATGCTGAATATCACCGTCGATCAGGTGTTTGCGCAGGTGCAAGCGTTGCTGGACACGCATCCGCCCCGCAACGATTGATTTCTTTAGCACCCGCAGAAATCGGTTTTGGATAGATAACGACGAATCGACTTTACTCTCCCCGATCTCTGCCCATGCGGACTGCCGTCGTCATCGAGTCTTTTGATCCTGCTGCGGGCGGCAACGAGCGTTCGACGCTGCAAATCCTTCAAGAGTTGGCCGGACGGGGTCACGACCTCACGCTGCTGACCGGTTATTGCCCGCCGTCTGTCGAGGTGCCGGGCGTCTTGATTCGTGCTTTCGCGGAGACCAGGTCTTCTTCCGCAGGGCGGCTGCGTGGTTTTGCTCGGTGGGCGGAGCAGGAATTGGCGGGACACGCCTCACCCCTTTTCGATACCAGCTTGTCGATGACCATGGCCGTCGCCGCCCGGATCGTCCAGCCCCGCGGCGGCACGATCCGCGAGACCCAGCGGCGCAACGTTGCGCTGCGGCCAAGCACTTGGGAACGGCTACAAAAAAACCTGCTCACCCGGCTCAACGCCAAGCAGCGGTCGCTGTTGCGACTAGAGCGCCGCACCCTGGCGCATCCCCGGGTTTACCGCGTCGCGGCCCTGAGCCGATACGTCATCCGCCAACTTGAACAACACTACGCCTTCCCCGCGGAACGTACGCTTATGATCCCGAATGCGGCGGTCATGCCCCACGCCACGCCCGCCCAGCAGCGGATTTGGCGTGAGCAAATCCGCGTGTTACACGACATCCCCGCCGACCACACGGTGTTTCTCTTCGCCGCGCAAAATCCCCGTCTCAAAGGGTTGGGCACGTTGATCCAGGCTCTCGGCGATCCGGGTTTGGAGGACCTCCCGCTCACGGTGCTGTTGGCTGGCGGATTCGGTGAGCGTGAGCGTCGGCAACTCGCCGCGGCGGGCGTCACCGGCCGGACCCGCACGCTCGGACCCGTGGCGGACATGCCCCCCCTCTTTGCCGCCGCCGACGTCACGGTTTTGCCCAGCTGGTATGACCCCTCGAGCAAGGTGGTTCTTGAATCGCTCATGCTCGCCACGCCCGCGATCAGTACCGCGTTTAACGGTGCCAGCGACCACCTCGTGCCGCCCCAGGGTCCCCCGCGGGGGCTGGTCATCGCCGACCCGGGCGACGGCCCCGCCCTTGCCGCCGCCATGCGACGCCTCGCCGACCCCGGCTTCCGCGGCGAATGCAGTGCCGCCTGTGTCGGCTTGGCGGATCAACTCAGCATGGCCCGCCACGTCGATCGACTCGAGGCCGTCCTCCGCGAATCGGCGGAAGCGGCACCCACCCCGCCGGCAACCCCGTAACCCGGATGGAACCAGCACTCCAACTCTGCGTCGGTTTGCCCACGGCCCGCATTTCTTGCTATACTCTTGGACTCGCTACATTTACCCCTGAGAACGCTGATGCCTACCATCAACCAACTGGTCCGTAACCCCCGCCGCACACCGAAGTTCAAGTCCAAGGTCAAAGACCTGGACCAATGCCCTCAGCGTCGCGGCGTCTGCCTGCAGGTCAAGACCGTGACCCCGAAGAAGCCCAACTCCGCGCTGCGGAAAGTCGCCCGGGTGCGTCTGTCCAACGGCAAAGAAGTCACCGCCTACATCGGCGGCGAAGGCCACAACCTTCAGGAACACAGCATCGTGCTGGTGCGTGGCGGCCGGGTCCGCGACCTCCCCGGCGTGCGGTTCCACATTGTCCGTGGCGCTCTCGACACCCTCGGCGTCGACGGTCGCAAACGCGGCCGATCCAAGTACGGCGTCAAAAAGCCCAAGGGCTAAACCTCATCGGTGTTGCCTTCGATTTTAAAGGTGTGAACTTCCGATTCGCAACAGAACCCGTATCGCCCTGAATCAAATTTAATTTTCAACCTTCGGCAAGTAATCGCCCTCGTTCATGGTGAACGGTCGCGGTGAACGAGACGAGGCCCATGGGCCGAATCCGACAGCCGACCCCAGGAGTGCCCGACATGGGACGTGGATTCACCGCCTCAGAACAACAGCTCAAGCCCGACCCCCGCTTCGGCGACAAGACCCTCGCCCGGTTTATCAACTGCCTGATGCACGACGGCAAGAAGACCGCCGCGCAGCGGGTGGTTTACAACGCTCTCGACGAAATCGACAAACGGACTGACGATGATCTGAGCCCCATCGATGTCTTTCGCCAGGCCATCGAGAACGTCAAGCCCAATGTCGAGGTCCGCTCCAAGCGTGTCGGCGGTGCCAACTATCAGGTTCCCATGCAGGTCAAACCCAAGCGTAAGCAAGCGTTGGCTTTCCGTTGGATCCTCAATGCCGCCCGATCCGAGCGTGGCAAGCCGATGCACATGCGGCTGGGCAAAGAACTCATGGACGCGTATCACGGCGAAGGCAAGGCCATGAACACCCGCGACCAGACCCACCGCATGGCCGAAGCCAACAAGGCTTTCGCCCACTTCGCGTGGTAATGAGTCTGTGGAAAAATGATCTTTGTTCAAGCCCGCTTTCGAGCGGGTTTTTTCGTGACAATTCGGAAGACCCCACTATATAGTTGGCGTTGTATATTTATTCCGTTTCATTTTTTACCGCAAGGTGTGAAAGACGAGTTGATGAGTTTTGACCTGACGATATACCGGCGATTGACTTTGGTGGTTTGCGGGGTGTTGGCAACCTCGACAGGATCGACGTCGGCGATCGCTCAAGACGCGGGACGAATCCTGTTTCTGCGTGGTGCCGAGCGCAGTGGTGGGTTTCTCGAGGCGAGCAATGACGCGGGGTTGACCGAGCAACTGGCGAGCATCACCAACCAGAGCACCTCGGGCGGCAACCACGGCTGGTTCGAGTTTGCCACCCTGCTGGAGCGTAACGGGTTCTCGGTCGAAGAAGCCCGCGAGCCGCTGGAAAGCGGTGCTCCGAGCACCGGCCAGACCACCGGCGCGGCGCTGAATTTCTCTGATTTTCAGACGGTCAACTCCCTGGGCCAAGTCGTGGGGACCTCGCGGAGCTTGGCGGACTACGACGCGGTCGTCATGGGTTCCAACAACGCGGTCTACGGCAGCGACCAAATCGACGCCTTCGAGTCCTATGTCCGCGGCGGTGGAGGGGCGGTATTCATCAGCGACGCCAATTTCGGCAGCAACTGGAGCGATGCTTCCAACTCCGACCAGCAGTTCCTCGATCGTTTTGGGCTGATCGTCAACCAGGACCGCGGCACCTACACCCTCAGCAGCGATGCGGCGGCAGACCCCGCACCCGCGGATTACCTTCAGAGCGATCACCCCATCCTCGCGGGGGTCAATGCCTTCGACGGCGAAGGCGTTACCCCCTTGCAAATCGGCACGCTGACTCCGGGTGTTTCCGCGCAAATCCTCGTGCAGGCCGAGGGCAGCACCAGCGACAACACCGGGACCGCCACCCGCGGCGCCGCGCGGCCGGTGACGTCCAATGATGCGGCCCTCTTGGTGGCCACCGCCGACATCGGCCGGATCGTCGGCCACTTTGACCGCAACACGTTCTTCAACCGAGGCGGGGCGGGCACTTTCCTAGACCGTAGCCAAGACAAGAACGACATCGTGTTAGACAACGACATTTACGCCGTCAACCTCATCACCTGGGCTGCCAATGTCCCGGAGCCGACCAGTCTGTCACTGCTGATGATGGGCAGCCTGATACTGCTGCACCGCCGCCAAAACATGCAAAGTTACGACTGAGACTTCGGCGTTTGCATCTTGGGTTAAGCTGATCTGGGCGGTCGCGGGATATCCGCCCGGCCAATGATGTTTAAAACGTCTATTCCGACAAGTAACTGAATAGCGGTGACTCCACCCCTTGACGTTCATGGCTTATAGCGCATCAGTGTGACCCGCTAGGTATGGGTGTTGCTTGCGTAGCGGCAGAGATTTCTTGCAGTCCGCGGTAAATCGTGTCGAATGCGTTCCGCCGGGCAAGATAAGTCGGGCAGTCCTGCTGCAGAAACTCATTCCGGCTGCCCCCCGACCATGCGGTGAGCCCGCCCGAACTGGCCACCACTTGGGGGTTACGCTCGTAGATGGGGTGCCAGGACCGCAGCACGAATGATCCGCCCGGGGCGGGCAGTGTGATCTCGCGGAAACGGCTGTCGGGCCCGTAGTTGTTCCACCGCCGCTCCTCGAAATGGGCAGCGGCCAACGCTTGTAATTCTGCAATCGTCTTGCGTTGGCGTTCGTCCAACGCGGAGGGCTTTAACAACACCTGCGTCACCGAAGCCTGGGTCCGCGACCCGATGTCGATCACGCTGATCTTGGCGGCTTCTACGCCGGATGCCTCCGCCGCGGGATCCGGAATCGTCGCTCGCGATGGCTGGCAGCCGACCGTGAACAGAAGCAGCAGTAAGAAATTACAACGCATATCAAATATAGACGCAGAACTTCCATAACAGTTCCGGAGCAAGTCTATATTTTGTGTGGCGCATACTGACGCATCACCACAGGCGGCCGAGTGGGCATTCCATTCAGCCAGCGTTTTTCTACCCTGAGGGGTCGTTTGTCACCGCGGCGTCACCCGCTAATGCATCATCTCGGCAGCCAAAATCGCCCCCGCCGCGCCCGCCGCCGCGCCCAGCAGCCATGCCGCCGGTACCACCCACCGCTTGGGCCATTTCCGCACGGGGTCGTACCAACGATTGGCATACGCCTCGACCGCTTCGCGTTCGTCGTCACGGGCCGACTGCAGGTCGTCGATCAAATCATGCACCGAGAGGTAGCGGTCCTCCGGGTTTTTCTCCAGGCATTTGAGACAGACGGCTTCTACGGCGCTGTCGATCTCCGCTTTCGGGGCCACGTCGGAGGGCCGGGGGGTGGGGCGTTCCAAAATCTGCCGCAGCACATCGTCCAGCTCTTGCCCGAAGACCAGGGGCTGGCCGGTCAGCATTTCATAAAGCACGATGCCCAAAGCGTAGACGTCGGTCCGCTCGTCGGTGTTGCCGCCCTGGGCCTGCTCGGGCGACATGTAAAGCGGCGTGCCGAAGCGTCGGCCCGGCTGGGTGAGTTCCAGCGCGATCCCCTGGGTGCCCTGGGGCGGCAGCAGCGGCTCGGGGGTGGCTTCGCCCTTGATCTTGGCCAAGCCCCAGTCGAGCACGGTGACCTCGCCGAACTCGCCGACGAGGATGTTGGCGGGTTTCAGGTCGCGGTGGATGACGCCTTGGTTATGGGCGTAGGCGACAGTCTGCGCGGCATCGATGAGGATGTCGATCAGCCGTTTGGGGGGATAAAGTTCTTGGGTGTGGTGGTTGCGTTGCAGGATGTCGGTCAGCAGCGAGCGCAGGTCCCGGCCGTCGAGCTTTTTCATCGTGAAATACACGTTGCCGCCGCGGTCCCGGCCGATCTCGTAGAGCGGCACGGTCCCGGGGTGCGGGATCATCGCCGTCACGCGTGCTTCCCGGACAAACCGGGCGATCTCCACCTCGTCGTCCGCCAATTGCGGGTGCAGCGATTTGTAGACCACCGTGCGGTTGAGGTTTTTGTCCAGGCAGGTCTGGATGGTGGCGGTCCCGCCTTCGGTTAGAGGGGCGAAATCGTCGTATTTCAGCGAGCCGGATTTCCAGTACCGCGGAAACTCCGCGTCCGCCAAGGTCGCCTCGATGCGGTGTTGCTTGGGGTTTTCATCGGCGGGCCGCTGCGGCTGAGGACCAATCAACGCGGCATCATCTTCAACCGACAACGCGGTTGGCTCAGTACTCAGATTGCTTTCGGGATGGGACATCAGAACAATATTTGCAAAAAACAACGGCGACACCACGACTTCATACCGGCCGACGGTCGTCCCGCGGATCTAACCCGGGCGGGGATTGACTCGTCGCGGATTAAGTCTATATTATCTGACCCGACACGATGTCGGCGACATCCTCACCAGCTCTTATCAAGATGTGACTCAGGGACAGGCCCGTTACGAAGTCACCGCAACCATCGATTCATCCTCGAAAAGGTGCGAATTCCCACCCCCGCCGACTTATCTCGGCCGAGGGAAAGATAAGAGGCGGCCCGGAACTCGATCTTTTTGCGAGACCCGTCAGCCCCTCTTATCTGATAAGAGGGGCTTGTTGTTGTTTCCCCCGCCCCCCCTCGCTGCCCCCCCCCGCCCCCCCTCGCCCCCCCCCTCGCCTCCCCCTTCCCCTTTACCCGCGCCACGCTCCGCCGCGGCCCGGCCCAGACGGCAACCCCATGAGCTACGTCCACTCTCTCCGCGGCAAAGAATCCGGCATCGACTACCCCATCGAGCCCCGAACCATCTGCGATGCCGACTTCGGCCCCGTCGAAGTGACCTACGACTACGACGCGATGCAGGGCAAGGTCACCCGCGCCTCGATCGAGGCCGGCCCGCGGTCGCTGTGGCGCTACCGCGACCTGCTGCCGATCGAAGGCGAACCCCGGTCCGGGCTCAATTCCGGCTGGACACCCTTGGTCAAAGCCGACCGCCTGGCCCAGCACTTGGGCGTGAAAGAACTCTACATCAAGGACGATTCGGCCAATTATCCGAGTTTTTCTTATAAAGATCGCGTCGTGGCGGTGGCGGTCACCAAGGCGTTCGAGTTTGGTTTCGACACGGTGGGTTGTGCGAGCACCGGCAACCTCGCGCATTCGGTCTCGGCCCACGCCGCCGCCGCGGGACTCAAGGCCTGCGTGATGGTGCCCCACGATCTCGAGGCGGGCAAGATGGTCGGCATGCGGGTGTTCGGCCCCCAGGTTGTCCGCATCACCGGCAATTACGACGACGTGAACCGCCTCTGCTCGCAGATCGCGGACAATTACAACTGGGCCATCGTCAACGTCAACCTTCGGCCGTTTTACACCGAAGGCGCCAAGACCCACGGCTTCGAGATCGCCGAGCAGATGGGCTGGCGACTGCCCCGCCATACCGTCGTGCCCGTGGCCGGCGGAACGATCCTGCCCAAGATTTGGAAGGCTTACCAGGAGTTCATCACCCTCGGCCTGGTCGAGGACAACCAGCCCGCGATGTACGGAGCCCAGGCCGCGGGGTGCAACCCCATCGTTACCGCGTTGGAAGAAGACGACGAGTTGTTCCGCCCGCAGAAGCCCAACACGATCGCCAAGTCCATCGCGATCGGCAACCCCGCGGACGGCTACTACGTGCTCAAGAATATCCGCGAGTCCGGCAGCGACGATCATCACGGCTACGGGGCCTCGGCCAGCGACGACGGAAATCCTCGCCGCCATCAGACTGCTGGCGGAAAAAGAAGGCATCTTCACCGAACCCGCCGGCGGCACCACCCTGGCCTGCGCGATTAAATTGATCGAGGCGGGCCGTATCCCCCGCGACGAGTCCATCTGCGTCTGCATCACCGGCAACGGCCTGAAGACCCTCGAAGCCATGGACGGCCAATTCCCCGAAACCCCCGCCATCCCCGCTAAGATGGATGACTTCAACCAGCTCATCGAATCCACCCAAAAACAACCCGCTTCTCCTTCCGCGAAAGAGCCCGCCCATGTCTGATTCCACCACCGCCCCCGCCACCACCCCCGACCCTCGCGGTCGAAATCCCCTCCGCCCTCCGACCCCAGGTCAACGGCCATGACACCGTCGATGTCGCCGGCGAAACCGTCGGAGAGATCCTCGGCAAGCTCCGCGCCGACTACCCCGAATTCGGCACCAAGCTCTATAAATCCGACAACGAGCTCAACCGCTTTATCAACATCTATCTCAACGATGAAGATATCCGGTTCCTCGAAAACCTCGAGACTCCCGTCAACGTCGGCGACCACCTCGCCATCGTCCCCGCCATCGCCGGCGGCTGACGCGTCGTAACGCAGCCAAGCGTTATTTTTCCGCAGGACACTTCTCTATGTCTACTCGACCCCCCACCGCCGAACCGACCGCCCACCGCAAGTGCTGGCTCACTTTTGAAGGTGGCTGCCAGGATCAGCCCGTCATCTGGCAGCTTTCCCAACAGCATCCGGACGTGAAGTTCGATATCCGCCAGGCCCACGTCGGTGAAAAGATCGGCGTCATGGCCTTGCAGTTCACGGCCGAGTCTGAAGACAACCTTGACGCCGCGATCTCGTTCCTTGAGATCACGCGGCGTCCGCATCGACCCGGTTCAGGGCGGCTCTCTCGTCGTTGGATAATTTTTATGAATATTCGCCCCTTTGAACCCGCCGACGTCGGTTCGATCATCGAACTCTGGAAAAAATGCGGCCTCGTCGCGCCCGACAACGATCCGTGGCGCGACATCACCCGCAAAATCCACGTCGATCCCGAGCTGTTGCTGGTCGGCGTCATCGACAAGCAGATCGTCGCCACCGTCATGGCGGGCTACGAAGGTCACCGCGGCTGGATTAACTACGCCGCCGTCCACCCCGACCATCGTCGGCAGGGTCACGGCCGGGCGATGATGCACGCCGCCGAGCAGGCACTCGCCAAGCTCAACTGCCCCAAGATCAACCTTCAGGTCCGCAGCTCCAACGAGAACGTCATCGCGTTTTACGAAGAAATGGGCTATCACGCCGACGACGTCGTCAGCCTCGGCAAGCGACTGGTCAAGGACCCTCCGTCCACCCCCCTCTCGCCCCCCTCGTCTCCGCCCCTCAACCCCGCCCCCTCCTCATGACCGACTCTCTTGATCGCTACCACCGCCAGATGCTGCTGCCGGGCTTCGGCGAAGACGGCCAACGCAAGCTTTTGGCCAGCACCGCCCTCGTTGTCGGCTGCGGTGCGTTGGGCACCGTTATCGCCAACATGCTCGCCCGCGCCGGCGTGGGCCACCTCATCATCGTCGATCGCGACTACATCGAGATGACCAACCTCCAGCGTCAGGTTCTTTTCGACGAAGATGACGTGGCGAACGCGATCCCCAAGGCCGTGGCCGCCAAGAACAAGATCGCCAAGATCAATTCGCAGGTGAAGGTCACCGCTGTGGTCGAGGACGTGAACCACACCAACATGGAGAAGCTCGCGTTGGGCGAGTATTCCGATGGTCGAAAAGCCGACATCATCGTCGACGGCGTGGATAACTTCGAGACGCGCTATCTGGCCAACGATTGTGCCGTGAAGCATGGCCTGCCCTACGTTTACGGCGGGGCGGTCGGCACCGTCGGCGCGAGCTATGCCATCCTCCCGCACTCGACGGACTCGGTGTCACCCTGGGAGCAAGGCTCCGGCCCCGTGGGGGCCACCCCTTGTCTCCGCTGCATCTTTGAGCAGGCTCCCCCACCGGGGCTCAATCCCACCTGCGACACCGCCGGGGTCATCGGCCCGGCGGTGTCCATCGTCAGCAACTATCAGGTCGCCGAAACGCTTAAAATCCTCACCGGCAACTTCGACAAAGTGTCGCCGACGATGCTTAATTTCGACCTGTGGGCTAACACGTTTCGTCAATTCAAAGTCGCCAAAGCGTACGACGTGGGCGATTGCCAATGCTGCAAACACCGCAACTTCGAGTTTCTCGACGGCAAGTTCGGCAGCTCGACCACGACCCTCTGCGGCCGCAACGCCGTGCAACTGACCCACAAAGAAAACGAGCAAAACGGCAAACTCGACTTCGCCGACATCGCCCAACGTCTCGAAGCCCACGGCAGCGTCATGGCCAACAAGTTCATGCTCCGCGCCGCGATCACCGACAACGGCGAACCCTACGAGCTCACCCTCTTTACCGATGGCCGGGCGATCATCAAGGGCACACAAAAAGCCAACGTCGCCAAAAGCATCTACGCCAAGTATGTCGGTGCCTAGGCTACCGCTCACCCCTTCCCGGAGCCCCCCATGTCACTTTTGCAGGCCGGCAAAATTTATTCGTTTCTGCAGCACTACGGCGAGGGTCTTGTGGCCGACGTTCCGGCCGACCTATGGCTTGAGCGGGTCTGCCCCGAAGGCGTCCACCCCGCGTGGATCGTTGGTCATCTCGGCAATTCCGCCTACCGCGTGGTGAGTCTGCTCGGCGGCACCGCGCCCATCGATATGAACGAATGGAACAACCGCTTCGGCTTCGGCAGCCAGCCCGTGGATGACCCCGCCGCGTACCCCGCCTGGGATGAACTGCTGCGCGTCTGGCGGCAAGGCCACGAGGACCTCATCGCGATCCTTCCCCAAGCCCGCGAAGAGCAACTCGCCCAGCCCAACGAGAATCCGCGGATGAAGGACGCATTGCCCACCGTCGGCGACTTCCTGACCTTCGTCCTCACCAGCCACCCGGGCATCCACCTCGGCCAGCTGTCCACCTGGCGACGCATCCAGGGCAAACCCGCCTTGTTTTAAGGCCTTTTCTACTACCACTCAATTTTTCGGCGTGGCTGCCACAGCGGCCATGAACTTCATGATTTACCTCGACAACGCCGCGACGAGTTTCCCTAAAGCCCCCGGCGTCGCCGAGGCGACCGCCAAATTCATCCGACAAGACGCCGCCAACCCCGGCCGGGCGGGACACCGCATGGCCACCGCCGTCGAGCAAATGCTCGACGACCTCCGCCTCCGCCTCGCCCGCCTCTTCAATGCCCCCCACCACGAGCGTATCGTTTTCACCCTCAACGGCACCGACGCCCTGAACATCGCGATCAAGGGCGTGCTCCATTCCTCCCCGCGTCACGGCGACGCTCCCGAAAGCTTGCCGCACGTGGTCACCACCGTGCTGGAACACAATTCGGTTAGCCGACCGCTCCAAGCCCTCGCCGACGCCGGGCAGATCACCCTCACCCGCGTCACCTGCGATGACGATGGCCGCGTTTCGCCGACTGAAATCAAAAGCGCTTTATCGCCGCAGACCGCCCTGATCGTGCTGACTCACGCCAGCAACGTCACCGGCACGATCCAGGACGCCGCCGCCGTGGGCGCGATCGCTCGTGAAGCCGGAACCTTGTTTCTGTTGGACGCGGCGCAGACCGCCGGCGTTGTCCCGGTCGACATCGATGCGATGAAGATCGACCTCCTCGCCCTGCCCGGCCACAAGTCCCTGCTCGGCCCCACCGGAACCGGGATCCTCTACGTCGGCGAGCGCTGCGGCCTGCCCATCGACACCGACTCCCCCGCCAAGCGTGACCGCCTCATGCGGCCCTTCCGCGAGGGCGGCACGGGCGGCGACTCCGCCACCCCGACCCAGCCCACCCTCATGCCGTACTTTCTCGAAGGCGGCACGCCCAACACCGTCGGCCTCGCGGGCCTTGCCGCCGGGCTTGATTACGTTCTGTCCCAGCCTCTCGAAAACGTGTTGCGTCACGAACAGCAGCTCTGCGGACAACTCCTCGACGCCCTCTCGGCCATGCCCGCCTGCCGCGTCTTGGGTAGCACCGATCCCACCTCCCGCGTCGGCACCGTGAGCTTCACCGTCGAAGACTTCGACGCCTCGGACCTCGGCTCGATCCTCGACGACAGTTTTGATATTGCCGTCCGCCCGGGCCTGCACTGCTCACCCTACGCCCACCAGCGTTTCGATACCTTCCCCGACGGCGGCGTCCGCGTGAGCCCCGGCGCATTCTCCACCACCGATGAACTCGATCAGCTCATCGATGCCCTGCAGCAAATCATGGGTTGATATCCGCGTCGCCGTCGCGATGAACCGCCGTGAGTTTTGCGGAGCCTCATCTCTCTTAGGATCAATCGGCAGGGTTGCCGTCCAGCAGCCCGGCGTCCGCCACGACCTGAATCCGCAGGGTGGTTTCGTCTACCGCACCGCCGTGCTGATCGGTCAGACGAACTTTCAGCCGGTACCGGCCTTCGCTTAGCCGCGCGGGCAGCGTGATCATCTGCACCACATAAAAATCGCGGCGACGGTTCCGCGAGACGTCCACGATCTGGGTTGGCTGGTGACGCCATACCGCCAGGCCGTCATTTTCTTTATACAGGATCAGCTCCTGCATCAGCCGCACTTCGCGCTGACCGTCGTCGAGGGCCGAGGTGGCGAAGTCTTCGACCTCGACGTACACGATCGCCCGGTTGGCCTGACCCGAGAGAAAGCTGCTGCCGCCCATCGGCTCGTATACGCCGTAACCGCTGACGCTGCGGCAAAGCCCGGCGTGCACGATCGTGATCGGCATCGCGTCGAACGCATCGTTGAGTGCCGAATCCAACATCTTTCGGTCAAACGCCCGCCCCATGGCCGCCTGTTCGCTGCCGCCGCCCTGCGCCGCCTGCTCCCGGAGGCTAACCAGCAGTTGCTGTAGTCGCTGGACCGACTCGCGTTGCAGCGGCTTGAGGGATTCCAGCAGCCGGGGATCAAGCCGCTGCTGAGGGTCTGCCAGGCTCAGCGCCGCGGCGGTGACCGCTTTTGCCATGGCCGGGTCATCGCCGCGACGCAGCTGCTGGACGAGTTCTTCGAGGATGTCTGACCGGGTGAGCGGGGCGGGGGCCGGGGGCACATCGACCAGTTCTTCGAAAGTAGCCGAGGGCCCCGGGACGCGGGCCGAGCCCGCGCCCTCGAACGCTTCGATACCCCGTTTTTCGAGTTCCGCCAGTGCCGGCCGGGCTTCCGCCTGCGCACCGGTCCCCACCGCGGCCCCCGGTGGCTCGGGCGGTCGCCGGGTGGGCAGCGGTGCGGCGTCAGCAAACGGGTCGAACCCCGCGTCGATCTGGGCCGCATCCCAGGCGTCATCGTTCTGACCTGCCGAATCCCCATCGACCCCCGCCGCCAACCGGTCCGCCATGGCCCGGGTTTGTTCCGCCAGCGTGCCCCGGCCCGGCTGATCCGGGTCCGTCCCCCCGGTGCCGGTCACCAGCGACGGCGGGGTCGAAGGCCCGCCCCCCCGCTCACACCCCACCAACACCAAGGTCAGCATCAATCCCGCGGCCAACATAATGGTCCACGTCACCAACCATGACATCGCTTGGGTGTGCATCGTGCGTGCCTCCTTGCACCGAACTCGAATCCGGCCGTGTCCCACAGCCAGGCCATCCCGCATCTCCCGAATCCTTCGGGATCAAAGCGCGTGATCGCTCTACCCGTTATCGGACATCTGCACGCACAAACCTTCAAGATTCCGCCCCGCGGGCCCGAACCCGGATTTGCTCCTTGCGTCCGCGGTCAACGCTTTGTCCAACAGCTCGACCCCACGCTCGGGACCGATCGCCTTGAGCACTTCCATAAATGATCGTTGTCGCCCGCCCCACAGCTTCAACGCTTTCGCGATTGCCGGCTCACTCTCGCCGGCCGCGAGCATCTGCCCCCCCACCGCCAGCTTCCGCGCCAGGTCCGCCACGAAGTACATCACCAGCACCTCCGGCTGCCCGCCCAGATCAATCAACTCCCGCATCTTCTCCAACAACGCCCCCCCCGCCCCCCCACCTCCCGCTCCCACTCCGGTGCCGCTGCTGCCGGTTCGAGACCGGGCGGGAATGGGCCGCATCGCCGCCAGCAGGGTCTCCTGCACTTCCCACGCTTTTTCATCGCTGCTTTTGCCCACCGCCGCCTCGACCATCGCCCGGTCGATGCGTCCCGTGCCCGCGGACTTCATCGACCGATCCTTGGCCGACAGCGCCCCCGCCATCGCCGCGAGCTTGTCAACTTCCGTATTGAGCCGGGTCAGGTGGACGCCCAGCCGATCGACCAGCAACGAGGCGGCGGGACGGTCCAGCGTGAGGCCGTGCACCTCCTTGGCGCGATTCACCAACCGACTCACCGCCTCGGCGGGCTTGGGCGGTTCACATTTGACGACCGCTCCGACCTTGGCAATGTGCTTGTCCAGCTTGCCCTTGTGCCACGTCCCGGACCGCAGCACCAGCGTCGCGTGGTCCACGGGCGACTGGGCGTAGCGTTCCAGCGGCTCGCGGTGGGCTTTGACAAAATCGTCGGCCGGGTCCACCACGACCAGCTTGTATCCGCCCATCAGCGAGTAGCCCCGCACCTCGTCAAACACCTCCGCCAGCGTCGCCACTTTGCCGTCAAAGTCGATCCGCTGAACGTCGCCGTGCTCGGCCGACAGGGCCTCGCGGAGCTCATCGAGTTTCTCTTTTTGGATCGCCTGCTCCGGCCCGTGCAAGGCCAAAACCCGGGTCGAAGCATCGATCGCCAACGCGGATTGTGATTGACGGGCCATCGGTACAGGTTACCTCAACCCGGCAACCCCGCCCGAGGCAATCCCGTCTTCGGCTCAACTTTAACCTAGGGATGTACCTAAATTCTTAACCTGATGCTGACGATAGTGATGCTGATTGCCTGCGGCGGGATCGGCCGTAGTGTATCCCAGCCGACGAAGACCCACCGCGTTATCGGCGTATTACCGAGGCGAATTTTGAGACCTGCCACCAGTAATCTGAGCACCGCACCTGGCTTGCGGATCAACGAATCCGACCAGGATCGGATCATGCAGGAGTTGGAGGCGGCCGCGGCCTCTGCACGAAACAGCGGGGCCAATCGCCGCAAAGATACGCGCCAACCGTTGCCCGAACAGCTGATCGTGCGGCTGCAAATCAAGCAGCCCGGCGGCACCGAGCAATGCTTCATCGTGCCGACCCGGAACCTCAGCAACACCGGGATCTCGATCCTCCACGGCGGTTTCGTTCACGAACACACCTGCTGCGAGATTCAAATCTACGACGGCGAAAAGCCGCTGGTCCGCATCCCCGCCAAGGTCGTCTACTGCCGCTACCTCCGGAAAACCGCCCACGAGATCGGCCTGCGCTTCGATAAGCCCATCGACGCCGAGGCGGTCATGAAATGCGAACCGACGCCGGACCTGAGTGCCGAGCATGACGCCGCCGCCGAAAACGCCGAAAAAACGATTCAACTGGTGGGCCGGGTGCTGCATGTCGATCCCTTGCAGATCGACCGACGGTTCACGAACCTGCGGCTCGCGCAATGGGGCCTGACGTTTGTCGATGCCACCACGTCTCTGGAGGCGGTGACCCTGGCCAATCAGCAGAATTTTGACCTGGTCATTTGCTCACACCGACTCGAGCCCGACCCCGGACTCTTCGTGATCCGGCGGCTGCGTAAGGGCGGCATGAAGACGCCGTTCATCATGACCGGCCACAACATCACCCGCGAAGAAACCAATCAGCTGACCGGCGAGGGTGTGCACGCCTGCTTCAGCAAACCACTGAAATATGATGAACTCGGCAAGGTCCTTCGCGGCCTGCTGCCCGAGGCCCAGGCCACTACAAAAGTAGCCGCGGGACTCAGCCGACATTGGGCGGACATCCCGACGCGGCCGCTCATCATCGATTATCTCAACGGCATCACCGATACCGTCGAACAGCTCAGCCAGGCGATCCTCAATAAAGCCGGCGACGAAAGCTCGCAGTGCGTGGTGCAGCAATTTGCCGCTTCCGCCACGCTCTACGGCTTCCCGCAGATCAGCGAAAACGCCAACGAGCTCGCCACCCTGCTGGCCATGACCCCTCTGCCCACCGATATGATCCGCGAGCAGATCGACGATCTGCACAAACTCGCCAAGACCAGCTGCCGCGCGATCACCTAACTCTCGAAAACCAGGGTCGCCGCGCAATCGGCCGAGAGCAGATCAGTCCTGCTCGGTAATCGCCGTGCCCAGCAGCGCCGATCCCGCCGTCCGAACCGAGTCTTCCGGACCCGCCAACACGTGGGTCACGCAGCTGCTGTGACGGTATTCGCAGCCGCCGACCACCACCGCCGGGGATACGAATTCCATCTCGCCAAATCGGCCGTAAGTCTGGTCATCGTTATAAGCCTGCAAGGCGTCGCCGCCGCTACGCTGCTCTGCCGGGTGATCCCGCGGAATATCCACGTAAGTCTCGCCCGGCGACACGGGAAACACCCTCAGGATCAGTGAGCTGATGCCCGAGTTGCCGTGACTCGCCGGCCCGCGGTAGTACCCCATCCGACCCGTCGTCGTTTCGGGGCGAATCCCCATCTTGATCCGCCGCTCCGCGTCGATGCGGAACCGCACCGCGTCGTCGCTGATCGTCACGTGGTTTTCACCAAACGGATCGTAATACGATCGCGGCTGGACCCGCGTGGTGGTCGGACAGATCAGCGTGCCGGTGGGCGGCACTTGCAGGATATCCCACGCCGCCGCGACCGCGCCGGGGTCGCCGCCGGTCACCAGCAGCTCGTTGACGACGGCGAAACTGACGCACTTAATGTCGGCCGGCAGGCCGTGGGGCGGATCGACCGTCGCGATGGTCCGCTTCATATCCAGGCCGATCGCCTTTTCGTCCCGCCCGTCGATCAGCGAGCAGCTGTTCATCAGGTGTATCCCCCCGGGCCAATCGCCCGCGGATTCGTAAGTCCCCGGGTCCACATCCCGCGGCACCTCGGCGGTCCCGACCGGATCGGTTCTTGCATCCTCCAAGCTCGGCCAGTAGTACGCCACCTCCGGCGCGATCCAGAGACGATCCCCCCCGCTTCCGTGGCTGTCGTCGTAAAACAAGTTGCCTTCGATGCCTTCGATCTGACAGTCGCTGATCCGTGCGCCGCGCTCGTGGACCGTGATCGATCCGTCGCCGGCGTTCCAGGTGTAGCTTTCACTCATGCCCGGCAGTATAAGTCGCCGCGGTCATGCTGTCGGCCGAGAGTTACTCGTGCAACCCGTGACGGGCTTCCGCCCCTTCCAGCACGTAAGTGTCGCCGGCGTTGAACAAATCATTCAGACTGCCCGCCCCACGCGACTGCGTGGCGGCCCGCACCTGATCGGTCACCATCGACTCGTAGGTGTCACGCTCCTGCCGATAAAATACGCCGAGCGGTTCGGGGAAATCGGGGTAGTGCAGCCGGGCGAGCATCATCGCCAGCGTCAGGTTCGTCTCGTCGTGGAAAAGCAGATCGTCCTCGCTGACCCCGGCTTCTCCCAGCGTCACCACTTCCGGGGTCATCCCCACCATCCGCAGGCCTCTGCCGCGGTCTTTCCCGAACACCATCGGCTTGCCGTGCTCGAGGTACAGCACCGAGTCTTCCCGCGTGTCCCGGCCCGTTAATGGTTCAAACGCGCCGTCATTAAAAATATTGCAGTTCTGATAGATCTCGCAGAACGACGTGCCGATGTGTTTGCTCGCCTCGGTCATCACATCCGTCAGCCCGCGGTCCTTGTCGGTCGATCGGGCCACGAACGAGCCGCCCGCGGCCAAGGCCACCTGGATCGGATCGATCGGAAAGTCCAGCGACCCCATCGGCGTCGATTTGGTCTTCTTCCCCCGCTCGCTGGTCGGTGAATACTGGCCTTTGGTCAGCCCGTAGATCCGATTGTTGAACAGCAGCACGTTGACGTTCACGTTGCGTCGCAGCAGGTGCATCATGTGGTTGCCGCCGATGGAAAACCCGTCCCCGTCGCCGGTGACCATCCACACGTCCAGCTCCGGGTTCGCCACCTTGAGCCCGGTCACAAACCCCGGCGCTCGGCCGTGGATCGAGTGAAACCCGTAGGTGCTCATGTAATAGGGGAACCGCGACGAGCAGCCGATGCCGGAGATGAACACGGTGTTCTCACGCGCGTGCCCCGTCTGGGCCACCACCCGCTGCACCGCGTTGAGGATCGCATAGTCTCCGCAGCCCGGGCACCACCGCACGTCCTGATCAGAGGCGAAGTCTTTGGCTTTCAAGACGGGCAGTTTGGTTTCGGGCATGACGGAGCTTTCGGGCGTCGGCAACTTGAATCGTGGAGCGACATCTTAGTCCGAATGATCCGAAAAATAAAAAGCCAGGAAACTCCGACGAGCCGCGACCATCAGGAAACCGACCAGAGCGTTCACCAGTTTACCGGCCTGCACCCCCGGCGGTCGCGGCCGGTACAGAAAACGCGGCGTCTTCGCTGACTCAACGAAAAGACCCACGCCGAGACGTGGGTCGGGGGCAAAATCGTCGAGGGGGAATCCCGCGGCGGTCGGCTCAGCGGCGACGGCCGAACAGCGCCAGACCAACCAGACCAACCAGCGCCAGCGACGCAGGCTCGGGGATTTCCACGATGCGGATGTTGTCGTAGAAGACCGTGGGGATCTCGCCGCCCTGGGCGTTCACGCCCAGCGTAATCTCGGCGTAGGTGTTGCTGGGGTCTTCCAAAGCATCGATCTGGGCAGTGCTGACCGTGAAGCTGCTTTCGATCGGGCCGGCCCCGTACTCGACGTAGGTGTCGTAGTAGGCGCCGGGCGTCGAGGCGTCGAAGCCGCCCGCCAGCGTGTTGACGATGCGGACCGTGCCGAAGCCCGCGTTGCCGTTGCCCGGGTTCGGATCAGTGGGCGCGGTGATATCATAAGTGATGACCGGATTGGCCCGCAGCGCCGCGATCAGGCCCGGGTTATTGAGCGCATCGATTCGCAGCAGGAACGTGGCCCCGGACGAGTCGGGGGTGACCTGGTAACTCGCAGACCCGTCGGTGACCCCGACCGTGCTGAACCCGCTGGACGCGATGTCGTTGGTGTTGAGATTGATATTGACCGGCACCGTAAGGTCGTTGTTTTCAAATGACTGAATCAAAAAATCCGCCGACGCCGTCATGGGCAACGCCACCGCACACACCGCCGCCAATCCAAAGATACCTGAACGCATGGGATTCCTCCAAGAAGATGAAGCCATAAATAAGAACGTTGGCTATCGATTAAGCCAAAAGATCGTTCGTCGCAATGCAACCGGTTGCATCGCACTACCGCCGATCATATCACGAAATGCGGATAATAAAACCTCTATCAGAGCGATGAGAAAAAATTTATGGAAACTGTGCCGTTTCGTCCGATTAACGACCCCTGCGGGTGATGGCTAAACTTTCTTGCTGACCACCATGTAGTTGATGTCTAGGCATGCTTTATGACACCAGCCTGTTTCATCAGGCTGCTGATCGTCCCGGAGGGAATCGTCTTGTTTATCTCACCTCCGGCCGCCAAGGTATCGGATCATTTTTGCCAGGATGCTGTAAAGATAGAAATGGCTCCCGCCGGTCCGCTTAAGCGTCCAGCCGGTCTATAATTACAGGTTCAGGCCGCGATATATGGTCATTATCAGCGGGCAACCTCAAGTTTTCCACTTTCCGGCCATAACGCCTCGGCGTCACCCCACTCGCCACTTAACATCAACTCGATGGCTTTCTGCACTTCTTCAACGAGGAAGGGTTTGCCTTGGACTTTGTTGAGGCCGCGGGCGTCGACGAGGAAATTGCCGCGGATCAGGAGGCGGAGTTGGCCGTCGTTGAGTTCGGGGATGAGGATTTTTTTAAATTTGCCCAAGACGTCGGCCAAATTTCGGGGCAGGGGGTTGAGGTGGCGGAGTTGGGCGCTGCTGACGGATTGACCTTGGGCGCGGGCGTGGTTGACGGCGGTCTTGATGCTGCCGTAGGGGCCGCCCCAGCCGAGGACGAGTAAGTCGCCCCCCCCCTCGTCGCCGTGGATTTGGAGGGGGGGCAGGGAGTCGGCGACGCGGGCGACTTTTTCGGCACGGAGGCGGACCATGTCTTGGTGGTTTTGGGGGTCGTAGGATACGTTGCCGGTGATGTTTTGTTTTTCGAGTCCGCCGAGGCGATGTTCGCCGCCGGGGGTGCCGGGGAGCATCCAGGGGCGGGCGAGGTTTTGGTTGCGGGCGTAGGGCTGGAAGTCGCCGTTGGCGGCGGAGTTAAGGTGGGCGTCGTCGGAGCCGGGGGTGGTATCGCCGCGGCGGCGATCGACGGGCGGGACGCCCATCGCACCTTCAGAATTCTCCTCATCTTGAGCAGCTGCGTTTCCCGAGGGGTGGGTGATGGTGATCGGCTCGAAATCGCCGGCGGTCGGGACGGGCCAGGGTTCGCTGCCGTTGGCGAGGTAGCCGTCGGTCAGCAGGAGGACGGGAACCATATGCTGCATGGCGATGCGGCAGGCTTCGATGGCCAGGGTGAAGCAATCGGCGGGGGACTGGGGGGCCAACACGACCATGGGGCAGTCGCCGTTGCGGCCGAACATCGCCTGCAAGAGATCGGACTGTTCGGTTTTGGTGGGCAGGCCCGTGGACGGGCCGCCTCGCTGGACGTTGACTACAACCAGGGGGAGCTCGGTCATGACCGCCAGGCCCATGGCTTCGCCCTTGAGGGCAAGCCCGGGGCCGGAGGTGCCGGTGACCGCGAGTTGGCCGGCGAAGGATGCGCCGATCGCGGCGCAGCAGGCGGCGATCTCGTCCTCGGCCTGGAACGTCTTGACGCCGTAGTGCTTCTGCGGCGCGAGGTAATGCAAGATGTCCGACGCGGGGGTGATCGGATAGCTGCAATAAATCAAGTTTTTGTCCGCCAACTTCGACGCGGTGACCAGGCCCATGGCGAGGGCTTCGTTGCCGGTGATCTTGCGGTACTTGCCGGGCTTGATGTCGGCCTGCGGCACGCGGTAGGTCACGGGGAACAGTTCCGCGGTTTCGCCGAAATCGTAGCCGGCGCGGAGCGAGCGGATGTTGGCCTCGGCCACCTCGGGCATCTTCTTGCGCACGGCAAAGGTGTCGGTGAGGTTCTTGATGGTCGTATCGAGCGGACGCTCGAAAAGCCAGTACACCAGACCCAAGGCCCACATATTGCGGCAGCGGTTGATGCCTTTGGGATTCAGGCCCGACGCTTTGAGGACTTCCTGGTTCAGCTTCGTGATCGGGACGCGGATGATTTTGTACTGGGCGTTGAGGGCCTGGTCGTCGAGGGGGTTTTGGTAATCCTTGCTGCCGTCGATCAGCGGATAGCCGGCTTTCTTGAGGTTGGTCTTGGAGAATTCGGTTTCGTTGACGATAACGTAGCCCCCGGGTTCGACGTCGGCGATGTGGGCTTTGAGGGCCGCGGGGTTCATGGCGATCAGGGCGTGGACGATGTCGCCGGGGGTATAGATATTTTCGCTGGCGAAATTGATCTGGAATCCCGAAACGCCCGCCACGGTGCCCGCGGGGGCGCGGATTTCCGCGGGGTAGTCCGGTAGGGTCGCGACGTCGTTGCCCGCGACGGCGGAGGTGTCGGTGAACTGCGTGCCGGCGAGCTGCATGCCGTCGCCCGAGTCGCCGGCAAAGCGGATCACGGCATTGAGACGATCGGTGCGACCGGCGGCGGGGGAGGGGGGCGAGGGGGGCGAGGCGGTGGGTGGGTCGATGGTTTCGGGGGGCATGGGGGGGCTCGTTTTTGCGTAAGGGGCGGGGAATTGTAGCGTGAATCGGAAGGCCGAAGGGCGATTTGGCGTGCGCGGCGAGAGATCGGCACGAGTTGATTGAAGGGCCGGGCTAAGCGGGAAAACGTCCGCGGAGGCGGAGGCGATTAAACTTGGGCCATGGTGCAGCTCTCGGTGGTCATATGTTGTGCAGAGGCCGAGGCGACGCTGCCCGCGGCGATCGCGTCGTGCGGGTGGGCCGACGAGGTGTTGGTGGTGGATTCGGGGTCGATGGACGCCACCGCCGACGTCGCCCAGCGCATGGCGACGCGGTATCTGCTCGAGCCGTGGCGGGGATACCGGGGGCAGAAAAAATTCGGGGTCGATCAGGCGGAACATGATTGGGTGTTGGTGCTGGACGGCGATGAGGAGGTGTCGCCGGTGCTGGCCGAACAGATCCGGGGGTTGCGTGAGGCGGATTTGGCCGGGCTGGACGTGGTTTATATGAAACGGCGGAATTGGGTCATGGGGCGGCCGGTGCGGGCGTGGTCGCCGGACTGGCAGAGTCGGCTGATCCACCGGGAGCGGGTGCACTGGCCCGATGAGGTGTTGCACGAAGATCGTCGGCCGAGCGATCCGTCGCGGACGTTGCGGCTGACCGGACACCTCGAACACAAACGCGTGGGGCCGGCGGCGTGGTCGGATTATTTCAGCGGGCAGCGGTTGGACGAGCGGCTGTTGATGGTCGCCCAGCAGATGCACGCGCGAGGCAAGCGGACGCGGTGGTGGGACTTGGTGTTGCGGCCGTGGGGTGCGTTCATCAAATTTTATGTGCTTAAGGGTGCCTGGCGGGACGGGACGTTTGGATTGCTGATTGCGCAGAAGGCGGCGGTCAGCGTGCAACTTAAATACGCTTCGCTGTGGGCGGTCCAGCAGAAAACACGGCCGGGCGAAAGTGTCTCGGAGACCGAGGAACCAGAGCATTACCACCGACAAAATTGATCCAACGCCGATGGTTCGCTCTGCAGCGGACCGGGCTTATCAATACCGTGGTGTCGTCCGATGTACATTTACGGATCCCCTCGACCCGCAAATGCTTGACACTTCGGGCGACTACGGCTAGTTTTCGAGGGTTCAAGCGGTCTGCCCCGGCGTCCGCCCCGTTGACGAAACCCCCCTCCCGCCCGCCTCGGAGCCCGGTTGATGACCACTAAAGATTCCCGTCTCGTTGTCTGCGAAGTCGATGATGTCACCCGTATCGAGTTTGTCGATCGCAACATCCTCGAAGAGGCCAACATCCAGCAGATCGGCGAAGAAATCGCCACGATTGTCGACCGCCAGGCCAACCCGAAAATCCTGCTGAGCTTTGAAAACGTCGAGCACCTGTCCTCGGCCGCCTTGGGCACGCTGATCACCGTCAACACCAAAGTCAAACAAAAAGGCGGCCAACTGCGGCTGTCCAATATCGACAAGCAGATTTATGAAGTCTTCGTGATTACCAAGCTCAACAAGTTGTTCCAGATCCACGACAACAACGAAAAAGCCTTGGCGAGTTTTAAATAATCCGGCACCTGTCGATCACGGCCAAAATGGACCGTTGGCGGTCGCTGACCCGGGGTTGACCGTGCGGACTTTGTTCTTCGAGACTCCACTGGGATCCTGGGATTCATGGCTGAAGCGGCGACCAAGCTCGTTTTTCCCAGTCGGCTCGACGAAGTGCCGGTCGTGCAGCATGCGATCGTAGAAGCTGCCCAGCAAGCCGGCTTCGACGAGCAGGCCCTCTTCGCCATCCGCCTGGCGCTCGACGAAGCGCTGACGAACGCGGTGCGGCACGGCAACGGCAGCGACCCCTCCAAACAGGTCATCGTCGAATTTTCTGCCGACGCCCAGCGGTTGCAAATCGAGATCGAGGACCAGGGGCCGGGCTTTGCCCCCGATGAGGTGCCCGACCCGACGGCGGAGGAGAACCTGTGTCGGCCTCACGGCCGGGGCGTGATGCTCATGAAAGCCTACATGAGCGAAGTCCGTTACAACCCGCGAGGCAACCGGGTGACCCTGATCAAGCTTCGCGAATGCGATCAGCCCCGAGAATAGTGCGGCGCGGAGATCGAATCGTTACAGTGCGGCAGGACTTTGCGGCACCGCGATCCCGGGAGGCTGAATGGGCCCGCCCATTGATTGAGTAGCCGCACGATGTTTTTCTTGAGATAACTGTAACCGTGACCCACTTTACTACTGACGACCCGGCGGATCGCAAGACCCGCGAGGCCCACCCGGCGGATGCCGAAGTTTCCGAACCCGACTCTGCCAGGGGCGAGTCCGTATCCACGGCCACGCCCCGACCTGAGGTCCATGCACGGCCATCGACCCGCATCGCTCCGCACCCAAACCAGGCGGCCAGCTTCACCGTTGAATTTTATTGCGATACGCTGGACGGTGACCCGCCTGCGGCAGGCTGGATCGAACCGCTGCTGCAACGGGCCGGGTCGCTTTGCGGGGTGAGGCAAGGCCGTCTGGAAGTGAGCCTGGTTGACGACACGACCATGAGTGAGCTGCACGCAGAGCACTGCGGTGACTCGTCGACGACCGACGTGCTGACGTTCGATCTGCTGGATTCGGCAAACGACTTGGCGGAAAAACAAACGCCTGACCCGGAAAAAATCGGCCGTATCGAAGCCGACGTGATTTTGTGCGTCGATGAAGCTCGGCGACAAGCGGCGCGACGTGGCCATGACACCCGTGTCGAGTTATTGCTTTACGCCGTCCACGGCCTGCTTCACTTGCTGGGCGAAGACGATCATGACGAGGCGGCTTATTGCCGGATGCACCGCCGCGAAGACGAGTTGATGAGTCAGCTCGGGGTCGGCCGCGTATTTGACCGGCCAGCTTTCGACATCGATGCCCCCGCCCATGCCCCCCACGGGGAGGACCTGCCGTGATCGCGCCGCTTGTCATCACCCTCGCGGCCTGCGTGTTGGCATGCTATTTCTCCGCCACGCACTCGGTGCTGAAAACTTACTCCCGCAAACGGCTTGCCGACCTTCTCGAAATCCGCCGCCAACCCGAACGGGCCCAGCTCATTCAGGACCGCCACGGCGAGCTGCTGCTCACCACCGGCCTGTTGCGGGCGTCCAGCGGGTTGATTGTCGTGCTCTCGACGCTGTACTTCATCGAGATGCGGTGGATCGATACCCTGCCGCTGTCGCCGTGGCCCTACTTCGCGGCTTTCCTTATCGGATCGGTCCTGCTGGGGGTCTTCACGGTGGCGATTCCCGTCAGCTGGGCGGAATACCGCACCGAGCGCTTGCTGGCCTGGTCGATCCCGCTGCTGCGCGTGCTGGCGATCGTGATGCGGCCGATCACCGTGCCGCTGAGCCTGTTTGATCCGGTGGTGCGTCGCATCTCGGGGGTCGATCTGCACAACGAAGAGGACGACCTCTCGGACCAGGTCCTCGCCGCGGTCGAGGACCACGAAGAAGGCGAACACGTCGGCGAAGAACAAAAACAAATGATCGAAGCGGTATTCGATCTTCAGGACACCGACGCTGCCCGCATCATGACCCCGCGGACCGACGTGCAAGGCCTCGAGTTGACCGCCACACTCGATCAGGTCAAGCAGGCGATCATCGAGTTCGGTCACTCGCGGTTGCCGGTCTACCGCGGCAACCTCGACGAGATCGTCGGCATCCTCTATGCCAAAGACCTTCTGTCGCTGCTCAACCACGAGAGCACCGACGCGACCGACCCCCTTGTTTCTACCACCCCCTCTGCCCCTTTCGATTTGCAAGCGCTGGTGCGCGAGCCGTTTTTGATCCCCGAATCTAAACGGGTGCTCGAACTGCTCCATGAATTCCAGGCCACCAAAATCCACTTGGCGATCGTGCTCGACGAATATGGCGGCACCGCGGGGCTGATCACCATCGAGGACATCCTCGAAGAAATTGTCGGCGAGATTCAGGACGAATACGAACCCGAAGACGAACTGCCCGAAGTCGTGGCGGTCAACGAGCGCACCGCAAAAGTGGACGCCCGGACCAACATCGACGACCTCAACGACCAGCTGGGTCTCGACCTGCCCGAGGATGAGGATTACGACACGGTCGGCGGGTTCGTGTTCGCCGAACTGGGCCACATCCCCGACATCGGCGAATCTTTTGAGGCCCACGGGGTCAAGGTCACCGTCGATCACGCCGAACGCACCAAAGTCATCGCAGTCACGATCGAAAAAATCGGGATGCCGGCCGAGAGTACGAACGCGTAACCCAGAGACCCGTCAAACCCTTGCAACAATTTGCAATTGCAGGTCCGGTTATCATTCCGCTCATGATTGAGCTGCGTTTTTATAATTCATTGACCCGCCGGGTGGAACGCTTCAAGCCGTTGGACGACGAGGGCGGACGGGTGACGATGTATAACTGCGGGCCGACGGTTTACGACTTTGCGCACATCGGCAATTTCAAAACTTTTCTGTTTGCCGATGTCCTGCGGCGGACACTGGAACTGGTCGGCTACGACGTGCATCAGGTCATGAATCTGACCGACGTGGGACACATGACGCAGGATCAGCTGGCCGACGGCGGCGGCGAGGACAAGATGCAACTGGCTGCGGCCACGACTTGCCGACCGCCAAAAAATCCGGCGACGCCCACGCCTCGGTCATCGACGACCCCGGCGATCCTTATCAGGTGGCAGATTTTTATATCGACGCTTTCCTCGGATGACGCCCGACAGCTGGGGCTCAAGGTCGCGGACGAATATCCGCGGAACATGCCGCGGGCCACGGCGTTCGTGCCGCAGATGGTGGCGTTGATCGGTGCAGTTGGTCGCCAAGGATCACGCCTACGTGGCCGAGGACGGCGCGATGTATTTTTCGGTGCAGAGCTTCCCGGACTACGGCCAACTGTCGGGCAACAGCCTCGAAGAACTCAAGGGCGGCGCCGGGGGCCGCGTCGTAGCGGAGAACCAGGCGGGTAAGCGGCACCCCGCCGATTTTCTGTTGTGGAAGCCCGACGCCGACCACCTGATGAAGTGGCCCAGTCCCTACGGCGAAGGGTACCCCGGCTGGCACATCGAGTGCAGCGCCATGGCCCGTGCGGTCCTGCAACGCGAGGTCATCGACATCCACACCGGCGGCGAGGACAACATTTTCCCGCACCACGAATGCGAAATCGCCCAGTCCTGCGGCAGCAGCGGCCAACCCACCTTTGCCCGACTATGGATGCACTCTCGCCACCTGATGGTCGATGGCGTCAAGATGTCCAAGAGCAAGGGCAACTTCTACACCGTCCGACAGATCCTGGACGGCGCGTTCACCGGCCGACCCGTCGATCCGGCGGTGCTGCGCTACGAGATGATCAAGGCCAACTACCGCAGCCAGATGAATTTCACGAGCCGCGGACTCGAGGACTCGGCAACCAATGTGCGACGTTTGCGTGAGCTTGCCCAAACCCTGGCGCAGCAGGCCAAGCCGACAGAAGTGGGTTTACGACATCCGACGGTTGCGCGATTTGCCGCGGCGTTGGCCGACGATTTGAACGTGGCGGGGGCCTTGGCGGTGGTGTTCGAGTTTGTGGCCGACCCGGGGACCGACCCGGCCGAAGCCGGCGGGGTGCTGCAGGCCTTCGACCGGGTGCTGGGTTTCATGCCCCTCGGAGGCGATGACGATGATCAGGAACAGTGGGCCGACCACCGCGCCGCCGCGTTGGACGCCGCCCGTGCAACCAAGGATTACCCCGCGGCCGATTCCATCCGCGATGAGCTGGATCAGGCGGGTTACGATGTGAAGACCACGGCCGCGGGGACCGTGGTTTCCAAGCGATTGGCGTAGATTTGTTTCGATTTTTCCGTAGCGGGCGCGAATTGATGCACTTCAATCACCGCGCAATCAATCGGGGTGTGCGAGCGGCGGTCCGTCTGCGCGTGTGCCGGCAGTCAATTTGTACCCCGGGATAGCCAGAGTCTCACGCCGCCTCGGCTTCAATATCGATACCTTCGTAGCGGTACTGCTCGGCGATGTACATCTCCAGCGGCCCGATGTCTGCCAACACGATGCGGAACGCGCCGGCAATCTTACGGTAGAGGTGCCCGAGGCTGGTCGGCAGCGTCTCGCGGGTCGTACAGCACAGCAGCGTGCCGTCGGCTTCGATTTCCAGCGGCAGGATCAGGTACTCCCACGCTTCGCGAGCCGAGAGATATTCCAAAGCCGCGGGCTGATGATTCACCTGAGCGAGTCTGATCCGCGGGGCTTGGCCGGCCGCCGCGGATGCCAGGGCGTGTAGGATCTGATCCGCGTCGGCCGGGCTGGCCTCCACGCAGTGGGCGATCAGGTCCCCGGGGGCCGCGGCATCGAGCAGTTGTCGTCGGGCGGTTTCGGTCAGCAGCTGACGTTGGACCAGCACGGCCGTGGCTTGTTCGGGAGTCATCGGGGGCGTCCGTGGGAGAGGGCTCTGCCTCTGCTATCGGCCGACCGACCCGCCCGGTTTACGTCACCCGGCGAGATCGACCTCCCATCGATCCTCTAGGCCGACGGCGGCTGGGGTCGGGCGAAGACCTTGACCGCGCCCTGGATGTACGGCAACCCCGACAGCACCGTGGCGATCACCGTGGCGTAGACCAGGACATCGCGGACCCAGCCGAGCCACGGATGCTGCCGCGGGTCGATCATGACGATGATCAAGACCACGGGCACGACGATGGACTGCAGGATCATCTTGAGCTTGCCAACCCAGGTCGCACCGAATTCGATGCCCGCCTTTTCGACCTCGCCGCGGATGCCGGTCACCAAAAGCTCGCGGGCCACCACCAGCACCACCATCCACGGGTAGACCCCGCTGACCATCGTGCGGTACGCCCCGTCCGCCACCGCCACCTGATCGAGAAACCGCGGACTGGCGAGATAGATCACCGCCCCGAGGATCAGGATTTTGTCACAGAAAGGGTCCATGATTCGGCCGAACTTCGAGACCACGTCCCACTTGCGTGCGAGATGGCCGTCCAAAGCGTCGGTCAGCGCGGCGAGAAAAACAAGACCGCGGCAAGCGGCAGCACCCAGACCGGTGAAGCGGGCTGGGCCTCGTAGCGGTACATCTGCAACACCCCAAAGAACAACCCGGCAATCAGCAGGCGGAGCAGGGTCAGCTGGTTCGGGATGTGCTTGCGTTCAAAGTTCATGGGTCTCGTAGCATGGTAACTCATGTCGGCAACGGATTCGGCGGGTCAATTAGTGCAGACCCGCGATGCGGCAAGCGGTCTGTGCTTTACTGCGATACCTTTCCGGAGGTCAATCGTTGGAGCAACCTCGGAGTTCATCGTTTGCTACAGGATTGACGGGGTCAGCGACTTGATCGCAAAGATTTGGCTGCGGCCAGGCCCGCGAGTCGGCCGGTGCACCACGCCCACTGAAAGTTGTAACCTCCGATGCGGCCATCGACGTCGAGGATTTCGCCGGCCAAGTGCAGGCCGGGGCAGACGCGAGACTCCATGGTGGACAGATTGACTTCCGAAAGCGGCACCCCGCCCGCGGTGACCTCGGCGTGTTCGTAACCTCGGTCGGCCACCACCGGCAACCGGAGGCAGGTGAGGGTGTGGATGAGTTTTCGCCGATCGACTTTGGAAAGTTGCGCCATCGGTAGCGCGGGGTCCAACTTCGCCGCGTGAGCCAGCAGTCCCGCGGCCAACCGCTCGGGAAAGTGGGCCTGCACGACCTGCAGCAGCGTGCGTCGGGGATGGGCATTGGTCTGGGCGATGAGGTCGGCTTCCAGCGTGGCGAAGTCCTGACCCGGCAGCAGATTGGCGGTGAGTTGCCGGGACTCGTCGGCAAAGTCGCCGCCGAAATGCCGGCTGATGTCCATCGCGGCCGGCCCCGACAGCCCGAAATGTGTCAGCAGCAGCGCTCCGGCCTGGCGGTGAGTCACCTTGCCCGTCGGCCCGGCAACGTCCAGCGTCACGTTAATCGCAATGCCCTTTAACTCGGTGAGCCAATGCCCGGCAGGTAGTCGCAGCGGAACCAGGGCCGGCCAGGTCGGGGTCACCGAGTGGCCGAGCGCTTTGGCGAAGCGTGTAGCCCCCGCCGTCGCTGCCGGTCTTGGGCAGCGCGCAGCCCGCCGGTGCTGAGTATCACGCGGTCGGCCCTAAATTCCCCCTGCGAAGTGTGGATGACAAATGCCCGGCCGCAGATCGAATCGTTTGACGAAGCCACTCGCTCAATCGCCGTGACCCGGTGCTCGGTCAGCAGCTTTGCATCCACGTCGTAGCAAGCCTGGAGCAGCAAATTGAGCACGGTACGAGCGCGATCGGTCGTCGGAAAGAGTTTGCCGGTGTCTTCGCGCTTGAGTTCGACCCCGCGCTCGCGGAAAAAGTCGATGGTGTCCTGTACGGTAAAGGACCGCAGGACTTTCTTGATTGCGTTGCGGCTGGCGGCGGGTCCACCCGCATAATCCTGGGGATTCACCACGTCGTGGGTCACGTTGCAGCGGCCTCCCCCGGCGATCAGGATCTTCGCGCCCAGTTTCCGGGCTCCGTCGAGGGCCACGATGTTGAGGGGCTGGGTGTCAGCCGAACGACCTCCCGCAAAACATGCGGCAAAGAGCCCGGCTCGCGCCCGCCCCGACGATGACCATGGCGCAATCCGACATCAGACGGTTTTATTTGAAATCGTCAAGGCTCAGGCCACCGAGACCGGTACTATTGATGTTGCCCAAGCCGGACTTGAGGCTGTCCTGGGGGGGGCGTTTGCGGACCGGGCCTTTGACGACGGCTTGTTCGCCGCGGCCGCCGCGTCGGCCATCGCCCTGGCCGCCACCGCCGTCGCTGCCGGCGGGTTTGAGCGAGAGGCTGATTTTGCGGTTGTCCTCGTCGATGTCTTTAACGCGGAATTCTTTGGTGTCGCCGACCTTGAGGATGTCGGTTACCTGACCGACACGCTTGGTATCGAGTTCGGAGATATGGGCGAGGCCTTCGACGCCCTGTTCAAGTTCGACGAACGCGCCGAAATCGGTGGTGCCGGTGACGGTTCCGGTGACCATGGAGTCCTTGGCGAACTTGTGGGCGGCGCCGACCCAAGGGTCACCCTTGGCGGCTTTAAGGCTGAGGGTCAAACGTTTTTTTTGCGGATCGACGTTGATGATGGCGACCTGGATTACGTCGCCGACGCTGACGACTTCTTCGGCCTTGTGGATACGTTTCCAGCTCATTTCGGACAGGGGCAGCAGGCCTTCGACGCCGGGCTCGATCTCGATGAACGCGCCGAAGTTGGCGGTGCGGGTCACGCGGGCCGAGATCTGTTCGCCGGTTTTGTACTTGTCGCTGACGCCGTCCCAAGGGTCCGGCTCAATCTGCTTCATACCCAGGGCAATGCGGTTTTTCTCCGGCTCGATCTTGAGCACCTTGACGGTGACCTTGTCGCCGGCCTTGACGATGTCCGACGGTTTTTTGACGTGGGTGTGCGACAGGTCGGTAACGTGAACCAAGCCGTCGACGCCGCCGAGATCGACGAACGCTCCGAAATCCACCACGCTGCTGACGGTACCCTGACGTTCCTGGCCGACTTCGAGTTCTTTGAGCAGCTTGTCACGGTTTTTGAGCTTCTGATTTTCGAGGTGGGTCCGGCGGGAGAGCAAAACTTTTTTGGCTTTGCGGTCGATTTCCTGAACCACCGCCTCGATTTTCTGGCCCACGAACTGATCGAGGTCATCGACGTGGTAGAGGTCGATCTGGCTGGCGGGCATGAAGGCCCGGATGCTGCCGACCATCTCGAGTTCGAGACCGCCCTTGTTGGATTTGGTCACGCGTGCTTCGACCACGCTGCCGCGGGTGAGTTGGTCCCAGGTCGCGAGGCTGATCGCGCCTTCGCGGGAGAGGTAGACCAGGCCTTCCTGTTCGTTGACCTTGTCGACCACGAAGTCCATGATCGAGCCCATGCGGGGCGGACGCTCGAACTGGATGAGCGGCAGGACGCCCTGCAGCTTGGCACCTTCGGTGGAGAGTCCGCCGGTGATGTCGATAAACACGTCCTCCCCGCGGACCGCGGATATGCGGCCGCGAACGATCTGGTGATGGAAATCCGCGGGAGATTTCTTGGACTTGTCGGCCGATTCGCCGTCGGCGGGAGCGGTCGAGGGCGCGGGGTCGGAATCTTCGAGCGATTTTTCGAGCAGCGATTCCATGCCGCCCTCCGCCGCGTCGAGTTCGCGCTGCACCTGGGCGTCGATATCCTCGGCCGGCGCATCGTCGGCGGGGGCGTCCGTATCCGAATCGGTGGACCCCGTGACGACCGAACCGGCGGTGGACACCACTTGCTTCACACCTTCGACCACTTTACCGACCAGCGAGGAAGCGAGGTCGCCGATGCCGGCGTCATGGGACTGAGAATCGTCGGCCGCGGGCGACGGGGCCGACGTTGATTCGGGTGCGGCCGACGCGGCGGGTGCCTGCTCCGACGCCGGCGGCGTGGTCTCCGGCTGGTCCTCTCGGGGGGTGGATTCGGGCGTGGGGTTCGACGGGGCGGACTGGTTCATCGGATACTCGATCATTCAAACGTGACGGGGGGCAGATGTGCCGAAGGTTTAGCTTATCCGCCCCTCCCGCCGGACGCTAGACCGCATGAGGCCCGATGGTCGGCGGGTTGATCGGTGGGGTCTAGGCGGAGCCGACTATTTTACGCTTACATGGGGATTGTCACGGATATAAAACCGCAGGGGTGCCTGCGCCCATGCGCCGGCGTAGTCCACGCCGATCCGCGTGGTGGTCACGATCTGACGATCCGGCAGGGCCCGACGACGCACCTGCTCGACGCCGAGGCTCGGGCTGGTCACCACGTCCATCCCGTCGTGGTTCCGGGTGATTCCGAAAGCCGCGCCGAGTTTCCCCGGGCCCGAGCAGAGGTCGGTGTCTCGCTTGGCCTTGGGTCGTCGAGCCCGCATCGTGTCGAGGCCTTGGGTTGGCTCGACCGCGCGTAGCAGCACCGCCTGAGGTTGGTCCACCTGGGCAACGACAATGTTGAGCAGGTGATGGATGCCGTAGTTCAGGAAAACGTAGGCCGTGCCGCCGTCGGCAAACATGGTGCGGGTGCGGGGGGTTTTGCGCCAGTTGTAGGAGTGCGCCGCTTTGTCTTCGTAGCCGAGATACGCCTCGGTCTCGACTATCCGCCCCGCGACGCGCTGGCCGTCCACGACGTGAAACAGGTGCTGGCCCAGCAGCCGACGCGCAACCGCCACCGGATCACGGCGAAAAAAATCGCGTCCGAGACGCGGAATATTGTCAGCAACGGCGGGAGCGGAAGGCATCGATCACGAGTCTAGACAGCCGGGGGTGAACCGGGTTGAAAAATACTTGGCGTGGGTGACCTGGATCTATCGGTCGGTGGGCTGGGCATGACGAGGGATTAAACTCTCGGGCGATGCAGAAACTTCTTCCTCTGGTGTGGTTGGCCTTCGGTGGCGCGGCGGGGACGTTGGCACGGGTGGGTCTGAGCACCTTGATTCAGCGGTGGCACGGGTCGCCGTGGCCGTGGGGCACGCTGGTGGTTAATGCCCTGGGTTGCTTGCTGTTTGGCAGCGTATGGGGGGTGATCAGTCAGCGGTATGCGGTCCCGCCGGTGTGGTCGCTGGCGCTGCTGGGGGGGTTCTGCGGAGGGTTCACGACGTTCTCGACCTTCGCGTTTGAAACCTACCGGCTAACGGACGGCAGGTCGCTGGGCCCGGCGTTGGCTTACCTGCTGATCAGCAACGTGGTGAGCGTGGCGATGATCTGGGTCGGCATCGACCGGGTGGCGCGGTGGTGGCCCGGCGGCGTGGGGCCGACATAGCCGAGCGCGGGCAGGTCCGTTAAACTTGCTCTGACCGGTCGGCCACGCGATCGGCTGCCGCCCGAGAACTCACCATGACCGCCGCTTACAAAATTACACTCCTCGCCAGCGGATTGCTGCTGCTTATTGTCGTGGGCTCGTTGATGTGGCAGGGTGACCCCGGCCCCGAGGACGCCAGCGATTCCGGCACTACGACGACCGGTGCGGTCGATTCAGCCAACCATGCCGAGGACGATAACCCGCTGCCGGATCTCTACGCCGCCCGCCCCAATGTCGATCCCGCCGACGACGAGGACCGCCCCAACGCCGGCACTGCCCCGTCACCGTCAACGCGGATTCACTACAGCACCGATCCGGTCGCGGCTGCCCGAACCCGAGCCGCTGGCTTACCCCTCGCTGGATGTGGGACGTCCGCCGTTTGCCGAGCGGGACTCGATCTTCGCCGAGGACCCGCCCCAACCGCGGGTGGTCATCGCGTCGCCAACGGAGGCAAGCTCGACCGAGCGCGACGTGTCCGCTTCACCCACGCAGCCCGGTGCCGAGACTTCGACATCCAATGAGCTGGCTTCCACGACGACCGCCGAGTCGCCCGCTACCTTCAACTCGCCCACCAAGACACTGGGCCCGACCGATCTACCGGGGCCCGCGCGTGACAACGACCGCGGTGAAACCACTCCTGACGCTGCCGTCAGTCAAGACTCCAATCAATCCAATGCCGCGACTTCGGTACAAAATTACACCATCGAAACCGGCGATAGCTTGAGTTCGATCGCGTTAGCCAAGTACGGCAGCGCCAACAAATGGGTCGAACTCGCCCAGGCCAACCCGCTGGTCGATCCGAACCGCCTCAAAGTCGGACAGGTCATCAAGCTTCCCTCTCTGAGCCCGTCCCCCACGGCCGACCCGGATAGCAGTGTCGGCGACGACCTGCCCCGGCGCGGTGCGACCTACACCGTCAAGGCCGGCGACAACCTCAGCAACGTCGCCAAGCAGTTTTACAACTCCCCCTCCAAGTGGGAATTGATCTACCAGGCCAACCGGCAAACCATCGGTGAGAACCCCGGCAACCTCAAAGTCGGCATGGAACTGCTCATCCCCCCGCCCGCCAGCGGAGCGGATTGAGTTTTCTGTTTACCCTCGTGAGTTTTATGGACGCGATCAAGAAACATGCGGCTTATCGCTAACGCATCGCTCGCGCTTCCTCTCGTTCCCCCTTCTGCCTCCGACCCCTTCTGAGCCTTTACCGCTATGCGTTATCTCATCACCGGCGGTGCCGGCTTTGTCGGCTCGAATCTTGCCCGCACGCTCCAGGAGCAGCAGCCCGAGGCCGAGTTATTGGTGGTCGATGATTTCCGCCTCGGCACATTCGCCAACCTGTCGGTCGAAGGCCCCCACGGTTGGTCGTACCGCGGGCAGGTGGTGGCGGATATGCTCCACGAGTTGGACTTGACGGGCATGGTCGAAGATTTCGAGCCCGACGCCATCTTCCACGAAGCGTCGATCACCGACACGACGGTGACCGACGAGGCAGAGATGATCCGCGACAACGTCGAGCCATTCACCGAGCTGGTCGAGGTCGCGGTACGGGCGCAGATTCCCTTGGTCTGGGCCAGCAGCGCCGCGACCTACGGCACCGCCGCCAACGGGGCGTTGGCCGAGCGTCGGCCGTTCCGCCTCGATGACGCCGGCCGGCCCGCCAACGTCTACGGCTTTTCCAAGTGGGTCATGGAAAATGTGCAACGCCGCACGTTGACGGCCCACCCCGAGGCGCACCTCGTGGGCCTGCGGTACTTCAACGTCTTTGGCCCCGGCGAGCAAAACAAGGGCAAGATGGCGTCGATGATTTATCAGCTCGCTAAGCAGATGTTGGCGGGCAAACGGCCACGCATCTTCGACCCCGGCGATCAGGCCCGCGACCAGATCTACGTCAAAGACGTGGTGGGCTGCACCCTCGCGGGGGCAGGGAAAAACGCCACGTCCGGCATTTACAACTGTGGCACCGGCCAAGCGACGAGCTTCAACCAAATCGTGGAGGCACTCAACGACGCACTTTTCGAAGACAGTGCCAATTCCCTATCGCCGGATTATTTCGAAAATCCGTTTGGTTTTTACCAAGACTACACCTGCGCCGACATCAGTGAAACCACCGCGGGTCTGGACTGGAAGCCCGCCTACACCACGCGCGAGGCGATCGTGGAATACGCCCGGCTGCTGCGCGATCAGCGTGGGTGAGCATCCTAAAAATGTTGACGAATTTTGTAGGCCCTGCCGGCGGACGGAAGCTATAATTTGCTCGTGACAAGTGAAGAAGCTTTCGGATGCTGGGTCGATTCCAGGCCATATGTACTCGGGCCTTTCGGACCTCAAAGGGAGCAGGATGGGGCACGACGGTCACGCCGCCATGAGCGGACTTCCCGGATGACCCCGCGACGCACCCACCTGAATTTGAGGTCCGAGTTCATCGCCTGCGACCCCGCATCCGGCGGCTTCTAATCATTCGGCCGCCCCGTTTGTTTGAGACCCGTGTGTTTGTGCGCGGGATTTTTATACCGACATCTCTAGATTCGTTTTGGTGGGTCATCCGTCTCGTCCACGTTTGCGTTGGCGATATCATGCCCCGATGAACCGCCCTGCCGATCCCGACACCACGGACTCGCCTCTCGCCACGATTCATGCGGTGACCCAGCAAATCGTGGACTCCTACACCGAGGACGAGCGCACCCGCCACATCGACGCGATGTTCTTGCCCAGCCGGGAACGCTGCATCGAGATCGCCGAAACCCTGCGTCGGCTCACGTTTCCCGGCTTTTTCGAAGACCAGCGGCTCACGTCGGACAACATCACCGCCCGCACCCTCGACCTGGTCCGGCAGGTGGATCGTCTGCTCTACGAACAGATCCGCCAGACCGAGCGGTACCTGCATGAACCAGCGGGGCGAAGCGCAGGCCGGCGACGATTGCCCGGAATGCGACGAGACGGCCCGGAAAAAACCGACGCGTTTCTTGAGCAAATCCCCGAGGTCCGTCGCAAGCTTTCGCTGGACGTGCAGGCCGCTTTCGACGGCGACCCCGCCGCGACCTCCACCGACGAGACCATCTTCTGCTACCCGGGCCTCGACGCGATCTTCATTCATCGCTACGCCCACGAGCTTGTACCGACTCAAGCTGCCTCTGCTCGCCCGCATCTTCTCGGAGTACGCCCACAACGAGACCGGCATCGAGATCCATCCCGGAGCCGAGATCGGCGAATCCTTTTTCATCGACCACGGCACGGGCATCGTCATCGGCGAGACCGTGACCATCGGCCGAAGCGTCAAGGTGTACCAGGGCGTCACCCTCGGCGCCTTGTCGACCAAGGGCGGCCAGGACTGGCGCGGCATCAAACGCCACCCCACCATCGAGGACGACGTCACGATCTACGGCGGGGCGATCATCCTCGGCGGCACCACCGTCATCGGCCGCGGGGCGACCATCGGCGGCTCGGTCTTCCTTACCAAATCGGTCCCCGCCGGCCATTCCGTCAGCATGAAGCCCCCCGAGCTCACCAGCAAGCCGCCCCGCGAACGCAAACGCAAACCAGCGGATTGATGTGCGATACATGCTTGTCCGTCACCGCTTGCTACCAGGTTTAAGCGGAGAAGCTGTCCAACTTTCTTCAATGAAATGTACGGAGAAGCCGCCCCGCCGCCGCGCGAGAATGTCATATGTCCGAAGAACGCGTCACGCTTAATTTCAACCGCCCTTTCCGCCTTTTCCCTCTACCGGCGTGTGTGCTGCTGCCCCACGCCACCGTTCCGCTGCACGTTTTTGAAGATCGTTACCGGGCCATGCTCAGCGACGCCCTGGACAGCGACGGCCTGATCGCCATGGCGGTCACCGACACGCACGATGAATCGATGCTGGTGGATCCGATGAATCCGCCCCTCCGGCCGTGCGTGGTGGTGGGATACCTGATTCAGCACGATCGGCAGGAGGACGGCCGCTACAACATCCTGTTGCAAGGCTTGTGCCGGGCCCGCATCCTCGACGAAACCGATCGCCACCCCGGGGGCTATCGCTCGGCGATGCTCCAGCCTTTCGGCCATCGCGGAGACCACGATACCGAGGAGGCGTTGGATAACGCGAGGCAGACCATCACGGACCTGCTCAGCGACCCCGCCCTGGCCGACCTTGAAAAAATACGGTGCGCTGCAAACTATTCTCGCCAATGCCGAGGTGTCGACCGCCGCGTTTTTAGACCTGGCGGGCATGGTTCTCAGCTCCGATTCAGATGAGCGCTACGCTTTCTTGGCCGAAGAAGACGCCGAGGCCCGCGGCATCAAAGTCGTCACCCAGTTGCATCTGATGCGCAACTCGTCGATCAATCGCGGACGCTGGGGGACTCTGAAGGCGAAGACGCGGTCGATTTGAACTAGTCGGCGTTGATCCCGAGCGATGGTCTACACTGCTGCGATGACCGAAGTCGATCCGCTTCTCGAAGGCCTCACCGAACCCCAGACCCGCGCCACGACCCACGTCGACGGCGCGCTGCTGGTGCTTGCCGGGCCGGGGTCGGGCAAGACGCGGGTGATCACCCGGCGGATCGCTTACCTGGTGCAAGGGCGTGGGCATCGCGCCCGTGGAACGTCCTGGCGATCACGTTTACCAACAAGGCGGCCGGGCGAGATGCGGGACCGTGTCGCAGCGCTGCTCACCGAACGGCAGGCCCGGGCGACCACCGTCGCGACGTTTCACTCGCTTTGTGCACCGATTGATTCGGCAGGTATGCCGACCGGCTCGGGCTGCCGCCGGGCTATTCGATCTACGACACCGCGGATCAGAAACGCGCGATCAAGCAGGCGCTTGGAAGACCTGGAGATCAACACCAAGAACTTTCCCCCCGCGTCGATGCTCGGAGCTCGATCAGCAACGCGAAAAACGACCTGCTCGATGCCGCGGGTTTCGCGAAGCAGGCCAAGCAACTTTTACGACCGCACGGTCGCCAAGGTGTATACCAAGTACGAGGCGATCCTCGAACGCAACGCGGCCCTGGACTTCGATGACCTGCTGCTTAAAACCGTCAAGCTGTTGCAGAAGCACGCGGATGTGCTCGTCGAGCTCCGCGAACGGTATCCAGTACGTCATGATCGACGAGTATCAGGACACCAACCACGCGCAGTTCATGATCGCCAACGCGTTGGCCGTCGCAGCACCAGAACATCATGTGCACCGGCGACCCCGACCAGTCGATCTACGGCTGGCGCGGGGCGAATATCCAAAACATTCTCGAGTTTGAAGCGCACTACCCCGCCGCCGAGGTCGTGCGGCTGGAGCAGAACTACCGCTCGACCAAGAAAATCCTCGCCGCGGCCGATGCGTTGATCGTGAACAACCGCGGCCGACGCCACAAGTCGCTGTGGACGGACAATCCCGACGGCGAGCCGGTCCAGATCGTCACCTGCGCCGACGAAAAACAAGAAGCGACGCTGGGTGGTCGAAGAGTTTCAACGGCTGCACGACGAGGAGACAATCGCCTGGGGACAGATGGCGGTGTTTTACCGGATGAACTCGCTGTCGCGCGTCATGGAGGAGACGCTGCGCAACGCCGGCGTGCCCGTACCAGATCGCCCGCGGCACCGCGTTTTATGACCGCAAGGAAATCAAAGACGCGATCGCGTACCTGCGTGTGGTGGCCAACCCCGCGGACGAGGTGAATCTGCTGCGGGTTATCAACACCCCCGCCCGCGGCATCAGCGCAACTCGGTCAAGGCCTTGCAGGCCTTCGCGCTGGCGAAGCACCAACCCATCGATCAGGTGCTGGCCGACCCGATGAAGGTCACCGCCCTCAATGCCCGGGCCCAGACCAGCGTCGCTAAGTTCTGCGAAAACCGTCGATCATTGGCGGACCACCGTGGGGATCGGCTCCCCGCTCCGCGGGAGTGTCTCGATGCCACTCCGCTGGATTGCACTATCTGAGGCGAGCAGCATTGCCGGGACCGGCGGCCGACCGCCCAACGTCGAACCCTCGCTCCGCGGCTTTGTCGAAGACATGCTGCGCGACTCGGGCCTCGAAACCTTTTACCGCAACGACAAGTCCGACCCGGATCAGGAGCGGCTGGCGAACCTCGGCGAGCTGGTGACCTCGGCCCAGCAGTTTGAAGAGGAATTTGATCTTCGAGGCCGAGCAGGACAGGCGAATTCGAGAAGGCCGATCCTGCGCGAAAAGCTGCTGGGTTTTCTCGAGCGGATCGCGCTGGTCAGCGATGCGGACAGCGTGGATCCCGAGCAGGGCGCGGTGACGCTGATGACGCTGCATGCCGCCAAGGGGTTGGAGTACCCCGTGGTCGCGATGATCGGCGTGGAAGACGGACTGCTGCCCCACGAACGCGTCGAACGACGACGAAGCGGAACTGGAAGAAGAGCGTCGACTGATGTTCGTGGGCATCACCCGGGCCGAGCGCCGGCTCTACCTCTGCCACGGCAAATACCGCACCGTCTTCGGCCAGACCGATGCCGACCATCCGCAGCCGATTCCTCGCGGAACTCCCCGCGGAGGCCGTCGAAGAAGTCGATCCCTCGTCGGACCGCGATGCCTTACGAAGACGATGACTTACACCGGCGGCGGCGGGGCTCAGCGATCGCTGGCGGGCAAGCAGGCGGGACAGTACCCGCCGGGCACGCTGGTGAAGCATCCGCAATTCGGACTGGGCCGGGTGGTGCAACGTTTCGCCGATGGGTGCCCACACCCGTGCGAAGATCGACTTCATCACCGCGGGCAACAAAACACTGATCCTGCAGTACGCCCGACTGGAGGTGGTGAGGTGAGTGGATTCGCAGATACGCAGGTCAACGCCAAGACGCGGAGCGCCAAGACGCCAAGGAGAACGTTCGGACACGCATCAAGATTTGTGGCATCCGCGATGCGGAGACGGCGGCCGAGGTAGTCGCTGCCGGCGCGGACATGATCGGGCTCGTGTTTGTGCAGAAGTCGCCCGCGGTTTCTTGATCTACCGCGATCGGCGTGACAATTGTCGTAGAATTGCCGCCTGGCGTCGAACCCGGTCGGCGCTGGTTAATCAGCGACTCACTCGGCCGAGGAGTTCTTGGAGCTGACGCGATCCGGGCTTCGATCGTGCACGTTCAGTTGCATGGCCGGGAGAGGCCCGGGCTTGGCGGCAGCAGTTGACAGGACTATCGAGGTCTTAAAGCCGTCTCGCCGAGCCGAACCGGTCGAGGACGTGGAACTCATGCCGCTGGTCGGTTCAGCCGTAACTGTCGAAGCGATACTGTCGACGCCGACCTCCCGACAACCGCTTGGGCGGGCGGCAGCGGGCACACCAGTCGACTGGGCAGTGGCTCGCGGCGAGCGGTCTGCTCCGGCCTGCCGCCCGTCGATCCTGGCCGGCGGGCTGACCCCCGAGAACGTCGGCGAGGCGATCCGCACGGTGCGGCCCTATGCCGTCGATGTTTCCTCCGGCGTCGAGTCGTCGCGGGGCGTGAAGGATCCCGGTCTGATCCGGCGAGTTCTGCGCGGCCGCGAGGCTGACCACGCTGAGGCCGACGGCCGCGGCTCGGTCGATGCGTTAGACCTGCCCCGCGTCATGAAACGTGTCCTCTCCGGCTCCAACCCTCCGGCCAACTGCACCTGGGCAACTATGCCGGGGCGATCAAGCAGTTTCTCGATCTGCAACACGACCACGAGATGTTCGTGTTCGTCGCGTCGTACCACGCGCTGACCTCCGTTCAAAGACCCCGAAGTCCTGCGGGCCAACGTCCGGCAGGTGGTGGTTGATTACCTGGCGTTCGGCCTCGACGCCGACTTGCCGCACGTGCATATCTACCGTCAGCAGGACGTGCCCGCGGTGACCGAGCTCGCCTGGCTGCTCGGCTGCGTCTGCCCCAAGTCGCAGATGGACAAGGCCACCACATTCAAGGACAAGGTCGACAAGGGTATTTCTGCCAGCCTCGGGCTGTATACCTACCCGGTGCTGCAGGCGGCGGACATCCTCGGCGTCGCGCCCGACCTCGTGCCGGTCGGCGAAGACCAACGGCAGCACGTCGAGATCACCCGCGAATTGGCCCAGCGGTTTAACCACGCTTACCGCCCGACGAGCGGCCAGGGTGCCGACGCGGACGACCGCGGTGTTCAAGCTGCCCGAGCGCGATGATCCGCGCGCGACGCCGGCGTGCTGCCGGGCCTCGACGGGCAGAAGATGAGCAAGTCCTACGGCAACACTCATCGACCCGTTCCTGCCCGAGAAAAAGCTCCGCAAGACGATCATGAAGATCGTCAGCGATTCGACGCCGATGGAAGACGCCAAGGATCCCGGAAGACGACACGACCTATCAGATCTTCCGGGCGATTGCCGGGGCGGACGATCCGCGCAGCCTGGAGCTCGCCGAACAATATCGCGCGGGCAATTTCGGCTACGGCCACGCCAAGCAGGCGTTGTTCGAATTGCTGCTGGACCACTTCGGCCCGGCTCGGCAACGTCGAGAAGCACTGCTTCAAGACCCCGGCCATATCGAGCAGGTCCTGAAAGACGGAGCGGAAGCCGCCAACGCGGTGATCGGCCGTGTCGTCGGCGGGCGACGGGCGGCCGTCGGGACTCTAGGAGATTCTTGTTTTGATCGTGTTGACCGTTTGCGTATTACGCCGAGCGGGAGAGGCTGCTGAGGGCGGTCTGCTGGGCTCCGCACTACCGGCGGGCCGGCGGGGTGGTGCATGGCGGTGGGCGTTGCGCGTTCTGCTCCATCAGCATGATCCACGTTTCGCGTTCGTAGCCGATGAGCTTGATCGCTTCATCGACTTTGGCGGTGTCTTTTTCCATGTTGCCATCGACCAGCAGGCGGTAGACGTAGGTGTAGAGAGCGCTGAGTTTTTCGCAGAGTTCGGGCGATTCTTGATGGTTCAGACTGCTGGAGAGTTCGAGAACGATTTTCTGGGCCCGGGAGAAATGTTCGTACACCGCGTCGAAGGCGGGCTTGTCTTTGCCGAGTTCGGTATTGGCCAGTCGACAGAATTTGAGACAGCCGTCGTAGAGCATGAGACGCAGCTCTTCGGGGCTGGCGGTCATGACTTTGCTGCGCAGGTACGGGTTGGGGGCGGCCTTGATCATGCAGGGTTGCTATCGACCGGGGAGGGGAGAAGCCTTAGCCCGAAACGGCGTGACGCGGTTATCGGCGGGCGGCGGCAGAAGTGTGTGATGCAGGGTCGAAGGCCGAGACACAGAGAGGCGATGCAAGACCCTCACCGCGCCCGCAAACTGGTACTTAGCCCGGTTGAAGCTGGCTTAGCTCGGATAAGGCGGACTGCTGATCCTGCAATTCGGCGAGGGTCAATTCAAGGTTGTTGAACTCGCGTTCGAGACGCGACTGCTTGTCCTCGATGGTGCGATCGACCTGGTCGATGCGGCGGTTGTTGGCCTCGATCTGGTTGGTGAGGATATCGACCTGGCGCTCGAGGAGGCCGTCGGTTCCGTCGGTGAGACGATCCAGCAGGGCGTCGATTTCGGTGCCGACGCCCCGGGCGACCACCTCGTCGGTGGCCTCGCCGGTCTCGGGGTCGACTGGCGAACTGCTCGAGGGTGAACAGGTCGCGGACGCCGTCGGGGTCGGCGTTGAGGGCTTCGGTGAACTTCTTCTGATCGATGTGCAGGCTGGCCCCGCGCCGATCGTTGATGCCGATCTGGGCCAGCGAGTTGAATTGCCCGGTCAGGCCGCGGTTGCGGCCGATGACGGCGTTGTAGATCGAGCTACGCAGCCGGGAGAGGGCCGAATCGCCCAGCAGCAGGCCGCGTTCTTCGGTCTCGGCAGTTGTAGCTGTCGAATTCGTTGATGGTTTCGAACAGACTGTTGAAGCTGCTGACAAAGTCGGATGCGGCCGAGGTGATGGCTTCGCGGTCGTCGCTGACGGTGATCTGCACGGGCGGTCGGAAGTGGTCAGCAGGCTGATCGTGCGCCGGGGATGAGCGTATCGAGGGTGTTGCTTTTGGAGGTCACCAGCAGGGAGTCGGCGGGGCTGTCGCCGCCGAAGAACACCACGGCGTCCTTGGCTTCCGAGAGGTTGTCGACGCGGAAACCCAGGCCGCCGTCGTCGAAGGTAAACGCGCCGCCGGTGCCGGGCTTTTCGGAAGAGAGGCTGAGGCGGAATGGTGCACCGGGCGAGCCGTCGTTGATGACCGCGGCGGTGACGCCGAGCTTGGCGTCGTTGATTTTCAGGGCGATGCTGGAGAGCGTGTCGGTGGCGGTGACTTCGACGGTTTTGCGGAACGATCCGTCGATGACCTCGCCGGGCTGGTAGGTGCCCAGCGAGTCCAGGTCGCGGGCGGTGGTCGAGCCGTCCTCGGCGATGCTGATGCCCACCGCCCCGCTGCCGGTGTCTTCGAGGATCAGGCCGTCGCCGGTGTCGTTGACCCGGGCGTTGATCGCCAGTCCGCGGGAATTGATTTCGCCCAGCACGTCGGCGATGGTCTGCTCGTTGCCTTGGGTCAGATCGACGGTGGCGGTGAGGCCGTCGGAGTCGGTGAGGGTGAATTGGCCACGGGTGACGCCGAGGTTGTCGAGGCGGGTGCCTTCGTTGACGTACTGGAAGCCCAGGGGCCGGAGTCGGCCCGGCCGTTTTCGTAGGTGCCCGCCAGCTGCAGCTGGGCGGCCAGGGCACCGTTGATGGGGTCTTCGACGATCAGGTCACCGGTGCCGCCGGCGGTGTCGGTCAGCGAGAGGCCGGTGCCCGCGGGGTTGAGCGCGGCCCGCACGCCGAGTGCCCGCGTCGTTGATCGCGTCGATGATGTCCTGCACCGACGCGAGCCGTCGAGGTTGACGCTGTTGCTGCTGCCCGCCGAGTTGGTGATGACGATGCGGGTGCTGTCCAGCACGATCGCCGTCGGGGTCGAGGTTGTTGCCGGCGACCGAATCGACTTCCGCGGCGATGTTGAGTCCCAGCTCGGTGGCGGCGGAGCTGCCGTTGGCGTTACGGATGATGAGTTCGCCGGTGCCGCCGGTGGTGTCGGTGGCCACGAGGGTCTGGCCGTCGATCGCGAGGGTGACCTTGCCGCCGGTGGCGGTATCGACCTGGTCGATCAGGTCCTGCACGGTGGTGCAGGCTGTCGAGATCGATCTCGGTGGGAAGGGTGAGGTCGTCGGCATCGCGGGCCAGGATTTCCAGATCGGCAGAGGCGTGCCGTCGGTCGTGACGCCGGCCCCTCGGAACAGGTCCGCCAACGGGGTGTCGCCCTCCAGGGTGACGAATGCCTCTCCGCCGAAGGCCACCAGCCCCTTGCCGCCGTTGAGGTTGGTCAGCGACTTGGCGTTGATCTGGGAGTTGATCGCGGCGCCGGTGATGATGCCGTTGCCGTTGGTATCGGTGGCGAGGATGCCCAGGTCCAGGGCCGCCTGGGAATCGTTGAGGGCGGTCACGGCGAACGTGGTCCCGCCCGTGGAGTTGTCGGTGAGTCGCAAGCCGGTGCCTTCGCCGCTGATCGCGGCGGTGACGCTGCCGCCGGTGGCGGCGTTGATCGTGTCGATGACGTCTTCGAGGGTGACCGCGTTGCTGACGTTCAGGTCGAAGTCGCTGCCGTCGGCGGTGGTGATGCTGCAGGTCGTTATCGCCGCGCCAGCGAGCGCAGGCCGTTGCCGTCGTTGAGGCTGCTGAGATAGGTGTCTTTGCCCACGACGTTGATGTTGCTGCCGGTGAGGGTGCCGCTGGACGATCGGCCGGCGATGCCCAGGCTCGTCGCGGTGCCATCGCCCGAGCCGACGTCCTGGATAATCAGGTCGTTGCGGGATTGGCCGGTGGCGTCGGTGAGGCGGATCGCGTCGCCGTCGATCTCGGCGATGACGTTGACACCGGTGGCGCGGTTGAATTGATCGACCACGTCGTTGACGCTGACCACGGAGGTCAGATCGACGACGGAGGTGGACCCCGAGCGGTCGGTGACGCGGACGAAACCGCGCTGCACGCCCTCGCCCGCCGTTGAGCTCGGAAAGCAGGGTGGTGCGGTCCAGGCGTGCTTCGCCACGGTTAAAGGTCAGCGTCGCACCTTCGGGGGCAATGAACGTGGCGTCGGCATCGACAAAGCCGCGGGTCACGGTCTGTTGGCTGCCGACGAGTTGCTTGACCGTCAGGGCGTAGTTGCCCACCGCCGCGCCGACGCCGGATGAGACGGTGGCCACCGATTCATCGGAGCTGTTGGCGGAGGTGGCCTCGAACGCATCGTCGGCTGAAACCCGCGACGACGCATTTTTTAACGAAAGCAACTGGGCGTTGATCGTCTGGTATGCGGTCTGCTGGGCTTCGAGAACGGTGTTGCGCTGCTGAATCTGGAGCTTGGGCCGACGACTCGAGTACGGATGAGTTGCTGGATGATGGCGGCGGTGTCGATGCCGCTGATCAGGCCGACGCTGGAGGTGACTTGTCCCATGGTGTTTCGATACTTTCCGGACCGGCGGAGGCGGCCGCGGCACTGCCCGGTAAGGGCGACCGCGGACCAGATCGGGTCCAGTAGTATTATCGACGGGGATCGAGGGCCGGCTTGAGCGGGCGGAGGATGTATAACCCGGCCCGACGTGGCCCCGCTCCCGGGCAGACGTAGTATCGGGGTTGCGCGGGGCAGGACAGCCGTCCGGACCGCGGTCTACATCTTGCAAGCCTCCCCCTGGCGTCAACCGAGAAGCTTAGTTATCGGTCGCTGCGAGTTTTTGCATCACGGCTTGGAGGTCGTTCCACACCTTGGCGCGGTTGTCTTTGGTATAGGCCCGCAAGAGGTAGGCGGGGTGAAACGTAGGCATGATCGGGATCGGCGGATCGACCGCGTCGTAGGTGTGCCACGTCCCGCGGAGGCGGGTGATACCGTCCTTAGTGTCGATCAGCAGCTTCGCGGCCGGGCCACCGACGGTGAGGATCACCGCCGGGCGGATGGTTTGGATTTGTCGGCGGAGGTAATCGCCGCAGGTGCTGGCCTCGGCGGGGGTCGGGGTGCGGTTGTTGGGCGGCCGACACTTCACAACGTTGGCGATGTAGACCTGAGGCCGGGTGAGGCCCATGGCCGCGATCTGTTTATCGAGCAGTTCTCCCGCCCGTCCGACGAACGGCCGACCGGTGCGGTCCTCGTCGGCGCCGGGGCCTTCGCCGATGATCATCAGCCGTGCGTCGGGGTCGCCCTCGCCGAACACGGTCTGCTGCCGACTCTGGTGCAATTCGCAGCGGGTGCAGCCTTTGACTTCAAACTGATCCAGTTGCCGCAGTGCCTCGCGCTTGTCGCCGAGGTCCATGACGGTGCGCTGGCGAACGAAGAGGAAGCGTTTTCTCAGAAGAAACTGCGGCAGCATTCGCGAGAGCAGATGCCCCCGGCGATAGCGCTGGGTCGGGCGCGGCCTCCTTGAGATTCACCGCGGGCAGGCTGCCCCTCGGCACGACCTCAACGCCCAGCAAGCGGTCGGTTTCGAGGTGTTGACGCAGCACGCGAAGCGGGCGGTTGGGGGATCCGGGGCGGCTCATTCACGATAAGGATACCGCTTTTAGAAGTCCGCTATATCCAGACCCCGGTAGTGGTTCACTTTGAATCTGCGGCGAGATAATCGGTGAGCCGACCGCCACGGGTTTTTTCTTCCCGCTCCAGCATCTTGACGAAGTCGATCATCGTCCAAATCTTGTCCGCCACCCCTGCCCGCACCGCCGGGGTGGTCTTGATCGTCTGGTGCTTCCGGCAGAAGTTGTAATGAAAGTACATCAGCGCCACGCTGTGCTGGTGGTTCTGCATCTTTTTGGAGAAGGCGTTGGTCAGGCGGGTAAACCGGCGGTTCTGCATCCGCACGGTCAGGTTCTGCCGCTCAACGTGCGATGTGCTGACGTGGGCCGGGTCGGGGTTGCCGATCTTGACATCCTTACGGGCACCCGTGCAGATGGCGGGGCTGTAGCGGGCATGGTCTGGCCGCTCGGCACCGTAGATTTTGACGAGCATGGCGTAGTCGATCCCGTCGCCGAACGCATCGCTAATCGCGTCGAGGTAAGCGGCTAGGCCGTCGCTGGTGAGTTGAAACCGGCCCTCAATGCGGTCGGCCATGTCGTAAGCAAACTCCATCGCGTAGCCGCCGTCACGCTTGCCGACGAGGTAGCTGATGAGCAGCTTGCTGTCGCTGTCGATAGCGGTCCAGGTCCACGTTGAGCCTTCGGCATCGGCCCCACGGTCTACCTGCCGTTGCTTGGCCCCTACGAAGCTCCACAGCTCATCGACCTGCACCCGATCACACCGCAGATCGCGGACGGTCAGGTCATGGAAGTCTGCCGCCAGCGTCCCGGCATCGGCCAACAGCCGCAGGACCGTCACCTTGGACACGCCGAGCATCCGGCAGGTCGAGGCGATGCTGTTGCCCTCCACCAGAGCGGTGAGGATCATGGCCCGTTTTTCGGTGGAGAGTTTTCTCATGCATCTATTATGACAACTAATTCCGAATCGTCAATCGTTGTTTTGCCGATATTCGATAAAACGGTAAAAGGTGGATTGACGATTTACCGATTCCTCTGTACGCTGGTCTATGTGTTATCGCCAGGGGCCTTTGTGCATGGACTTCGAGATTGAAAGCGACATCCTCAAGGCTCTTTTGTTGGGAGAGTGTGACGGGAAGTATCCCGCCGGAATCGGAATTTCGTTTAGGCGAAGAATTCGCTCAATCTCAGATGCGCCGGACACCCGGACATTCAGCCAACTTAGGTCGTGGAATTATGAAAAGTTGAAAGGAAATCGCTCCCACCAATGCTCCATACGTCTTAACAAGCAGTATCGGTTGATTGTTGAAATTGAAGATCAGGTCGTGGTCGTGAAAGGAATTGAGGACTACCACTAATATGAGTAATATCCCCGCCCATCTTGTTGAGCCTCCGGGCGAAATTATCCGCGAAGAGCTGGAAGCCCGTGGTTGGTCGCAGACTGATTTGGCCGAAGCCATGGGGCGTCCGGTTGCAGCTGTAAATGAAATCATTAACGCGAAGCGTAAGATCACCACAAAATCAGCCAAGGAACTAGGGGCCGCGCTTGGTGTAGACGCTCAATTCTGGTTGAACCTTGAATCGACCTACCAACTCGCACAAGCTGGCGGGTCGGCATCGAGTACTGCTAAGGCCGATCTGTTGAATTACGCGCCGATCAAGGAAATGCAGAGCCGTGGCTGGCTACCGAAACTGAAAGACGTAGGCGAGTTAACCGAGGCGGTGCAAAGTTTTTTTGGTGTACGTTCGCTCGCGGAACAACCGGCACTGGCCGCCAGTTTCAGGCATGCCGCAGATGCTGCGAGTATGTCGCATGTCGCATGGTGCTTGGCCGCGCTAGGCAAAGCCAAAGCACAGATAGTGCAGCCCTACCGCCCAAGTAAGATTGAAGAGTTGAAGACAACGATTCGTATTCTTGCGGCACACGCTGAGGGCACAAGCAAAGCCCCCCGCCTGCTGGCTGACTACGGAATCAGGTTTGTCGTGGTTAAGCATCTTCGCTCGACAAAGATCGACGGCGCAGCCCTTTGGCTAGATGATGATCGGCGTAAGTGTCCGGTGATCGTTATGTCGCTTCGCTACGGAAGAATCGACAACTTTTGGCACACACTCTGCCACGAGATATCACATATCGCACATCGCGACGCATTTAAAATCGACATCGATATCGCAAATGTTCGTGCCGGTGAGGCTGAAGATGAAATCGAGGATCGCGCAAATGAAGATGCGGCGTCGATGCTCATCCCGCAAGACGATCTAAAGAGTTTTATTCTTCGTAAGAAGCCTTATTTCTCGTCCAAATCAATCATTCAGTTTGCTAACCGGATTCGGATTCACCCCGGTGTCATCGTCGGACAACTTCAGTATCGCAAGGCAATCAAATACACGCACAGCCAATCAATGCTTACACAGATTCGCGACGCCGTTGTCGAGAACTCTGTATCAGATGGATGGATTCGTTAACTTGATCGGAGATCAACATGACTATCGGAACCGTGACTCTGAAGAAAAAGACAAAGGCGGAACTTAGGCAGGAGATTGTTGCCAAGTATCGCGAGGCTGGCCAAGAGTGGCCGACAACTTCAAAAACGATGGCATCTTGGGCTATCCGTGAAGGTCTCTGGGATATGCCGCGGCGCAGCGCTATAGATTTGTGCGCGAAGGAGCTATCGGAGGCAATGCGTGAAGAGTATCTCACGGACCCACAGGGTCGCCGGGTCCGTAAGAAACATGCATTGCGTCGTAGTAACCAGCTACCACTTTGGATCGACATCGAAGACCCCACTACAGTAAAAGATGATGTAGAGGAAGCGGTGCAGTCGAGACGCTCGCAGATATACAGCGATTGCCGTCAATTGAAGAATGATGTGGACTCTTACAACGACAACTGGAACCGCGAAGAGCCAATCTTGATGCTTTGGGACTTTACCGAAGACCTCGAAGAGTCAGAGCTGTCGGCCGAGTACGACGGGATCACGGCCTAATCGCCGCTCCCCACCCCGCCTCAAACGCCGCCCGCAGCAGCGTCATTCCCCGCTCGTCCACCTTCTGCACCCCCCGCGACCACTCGGCCCACGCCGCCTCCAGCTTGGCGGGTAGGGGTTCATCTTCGCCCACCGCATGGTTCAGCAGGCGGTGGGCAGCTTCTACGGGGTCTAAACCTTGTGGGGTGTCACTCATGACCCCATTCTACCGGGTGCCGAATCCGGGCCGGTGAGATTATTGGAATCAAAGTGAACCACTACCCAGACCCCCGATGAGCTTTGGTGTTCTAACTCTCAGTCAAACCGGATCCACGGCGTCATCTGCTCGCGGACAACCGGCCCGATACGGTTGACGGCTTCCAACTCACGGGCCGAGCGGATCGGACCGCGGGCTTCACGGTGGGCGATGATATTTTTCGCGAGCGTCGGGCCCACACCCGGCAACAGGTCGAGCGTCGAGGCGCCGGCGTGATTGATGCGGATGCGATGGCCGGCGATCACGTCGGCGGACTCAGGCGAAAGCATCAGCGACGTATCGACCGCAATCGGATCGTGGACCGAGGGGTCCCACGGCCGAGTCGTCACGGTCGTGACCACCATCCACACCAGCAAACTCAGCCCCGCCGCGGCCAGCAGCGTGGTCAGCAACCACAACAGATCCTGCTCGTCACGATCCGAGACCACCCCGGCAACTCCTGCCGGACAAATCGTGGATCGGGAGTCGGAGGTCGTCGCCATAGCATCACCGTCGCGGAAGAGTGAGACAGGCCCAGCGATCAATCTCCGGATTGCTCGGCCGAGTTGGGAAACGTCTCCGCAGTTGGCTCGGTCACCGGCGTGGCCGGGGTCGCGGCGGGCGTGGGGGGCGTGGGGGGGGCGGGGGGGAGCAGGTTACGACGGAAATCGACCAGCCGACGCAGCGCGATCTTGGGCTGATGGTCCATCGATACCAGTCCCGCGAGGGGCAGTTCGATATTTGGATAATCGATCATGTCCTGCCAGCAGACGGCTTCGACGTAGGGCTTGCTCAGTCGCGATCTGAAACACCGCTTCGAGCCAGTGCCCCTGCACCCCCGCGACCACGGCCGACGCCAGTGGCCGCTGTCGTCGTCGACCGGCTCTTCGTTGGCCGTCGAAGCGATCATCACTTCGGTCACCGGCTCGCTCGGGGCCGCGACGGTGACGTACAGCTGCTTCCCGAAGCCCGAAAACTGATCGAGCATCGAACTGATCTGCATCAGGTCGCGGGTGTACTGCCCGTCCACCGCCTGGCCCATCGGCAGCCGCACGCCGAAGGCGTCGAACTGGATCGACGACTGGATCAGCAGATCGACGTACATCATCGGCGGGATCGACCGCGGGTTGTTGGCGTAATATTCGCCGAAGGGCTGGCGGATTTCGACGATCACCGTCGCCCGGGGGTGCAGCTTCTTGACGAGCATGGTGGACATGCGTGTGAGGTCCATGAGCTGTTCGAAGTTGAACGTGAAGTGGTTGTTGACGTGCAAGCCCGACACGATGTTCCACGCCGAGACGACGTGCTTGTACGGCTGCACGACTTTTTCGATGTGCTCGTAGATCAGGTCGCGGACGGTGTCGTAGTCGTGCTCCCAGATGTAAAGCCAGTCGGGCAGGCAGGACGGCTCGAAAGCTGACACCGGCCCGGCGATGATCGGCTTGCGGGTGGTCTGGGCCCACTCCGCCCAGCGGTCCATCTCCTCCCAGCGGTAGGCGTTCTCCTCCGGGCGAGAGCTGCTTCCAGGGCAGGGGCAGCTGGATGTAGTCGACGTTCGCCGCCAGCCCCGCCCGCAGCCGATCGTCGCCCTGATCCAGGCCCACGCCGCAGCCGATCGGACGACGCGGCAGCGCCGCCGCCTCCTTGCGACGGTTCAGCAGAGCTCGGAGTGGGCCAGCGCGAGCTCTTCGCTGCCGTCGAGCGACGCGGCCAGGCTGTCGTTGGCCAGGCGGGTCGCCGCCACCGGGTCTTCTTTCTGCACGCATGAGGGCTTCGATGAACTGACTGCCGGCGCCTTGTCTTCCCGCTTGCTGACCGGGTGGGCGGGGTCGAGCTCGAACATCGCCCAGTCTTCGAGCTTGTTGTACATCGTCATCAGCCGATGGCGGGCCAATTCGACGTCCAGCAGGTAGGGCTCGTCGCGTTCGGGCAGCAGGCAGGTCTGCAGCGTCAGCTTGCCCAGGTCCCCGATGGCGTGCTGCAGGCAGAACGCCGCGGTGCCGGCTTCGCGTTTGTCGCAGACGATCATGCCCGTCTTCGTAGGTGATGTCGCAGCGCACGCCGTTGCCTTCGGAATCGACCATGTACGCATTACGCAGGGGCCAATCGGCGGCGGGCTGATCTTTGTCGTAGACAAGAAATTTAAGCATGACAGGGGGCCAGCCGCCGGGGGGAATCGAGATCGAGTAAGCCTCGTCTCCGATTATGCAGTCCGCCGGGCGCAGTGGCAAACCTGCGGGAATGCGGTCTGTCCCGCGCACTCCGCCGATCGACGGGCGGGGCGGCGGACGGCGATCAACCGCGACCGCCACCCGCGGCCAACGGGCGGCACCTCGCTTATCGGCCCCCCGGTTTTCTTGACGCCGGGCATGGCAAGGTTTAGCCTGCTCTTTTACGTCGGATGACCCGGGCACGGCCCGCGGTGTTCAGCCCCCTGCCCTGCACCCGCACGGCCGGACGCGGACCGCGAGCCGGCTGCTCCGATCCTCACGTTTCCTTTTTCAAACCCGCCTGCTGGAGTCTTGCCGATGTTGCGACCGCCCCGTCTTTTGTCGAGCGTGTTGGTAGTTTTAGTCGGCTCGATGTGGATGGCCGGCTCACCGGACGCCACGGCTCAGGACGCCGACCAACTCTGGGCAGACTATCGCCACTACGTCCTGATTGCCCAACCCGCGTTGGCCGGCGAGGCCGCCCAGGCGCTGGTCGATGTCGACGCCGATCAGATGCTCGACGCGGTGGAAGCCAGCCGCTATGAAGAACCCGACCGCATTTTCCAGCGGGCGGTGGGCATGGACGGTCTCGGCGATGTCTCGCGTCAGTTGCAACAGAAGATCCAGTCCGCCCGTCTCGACCGCAGCCGTGAAACCCGAGCGGATCGAAGCCGACATCACCCGACTCGACCAGGGTCAGCGTGCGTTTCGTAACGCCACCGAGCGTCTCCGGGCCGCCGGCCAATTTGCCGCCCCGCAGTTGCTCGCCGCCCTGCTGGATCAAGACCGCCAATCGCTGCACCCCTCGATCTGCGGTCGATGTCGCAGATCGGCCCGCCGCTGGTGCAGCCGCTCTCGGTGGCCCTGCCGCAGCTTGATCCCGTGGCCCAGACCCAGCTGGCCCGCGTGCTGGCGGAAATCGGCTACCCCCAGGCCCTGCCGGCCCTGAAGCAGAGTGATCGAAAATCCGCAGACCGACGCCGGCGCCCGCCGCAGCCGCGCAGGCGGCCGTCGATGCATCATCGCTGCAAAACTCCGCAGGCCACGGCCGACGCGTCTGCCGCCGACTTGTATCTCGCCCTCGGCTACGGCTCGTACCGCACCGCCACCCGCAACCCCGCCAACCTCGACAGCTACGACACCCGCCACCGACACCGGCGTCGTCTGGCAGTACAACCCCAAGCTCACCGTCAACGGCGGCCCGGGCCTCGTCTCTCTCATCGTGCCCGGCCCCATCGCCGGCGACGCCGTCGCCATGCAGGCCGCCGAGAACCGCCCTCTCGCTCAACCCCGACCTCGATCGCCGCCCTCAGCCTCTTTGTCATCGCCAACCTTCGCCGCGAGAACCGCCTGCCCGACGGGGCCAACGACCCCAGCTACCCCTCCAGTCGGCAGTCGCCGCGCTACTACGCCATGGTCGCCGGCCCCCAGCGCCTCCAGGATGTCCTTGAGCAAGCGCTCAATGACAACGACGCCGAGCTCGCCCTCGACGCCATTGCCGCCCTGTCGGCCACCGCCAGCCTCGACGCCCTCCAGCCTCTGGTTCGCGGCCTGGGCTACCCCGACCGCCGTGTCCGCTTCCGCTCGGCCCAGGCCCTCGCCAAAGCCATGCCATCTGAATCATTCACCAACGATTTCCGTGTCGTTCCGGTGTTGGCGAATCGCTGGCCCAGGGGGTGAAGCCCACCGCCCTGGTCGTTGCCCAGCAGCAAGGCGAACGCAACTCGATGCTCGGTGCCGTCGGCGATCTGGATTACAACACCCTCGACGGGTCCACCGTTTCCGCCGCCGCGGGCCTCGTGTCTTCCGTCGCCGGGTGTCGATCTGATTCTGGTCCGCGGCGATGCCGCCAGCATCCGTCGCGCGCGTCGCCGACTCGCGAGACAATTACAAACTTGCGCTGACTCCGATCGTCGCCCTGGCGCACCGCATCGTCGCAGGCCTCACTGGCCGCAGAGTTCGAGAACGAGCCCCGCGTGACCGTCGTCGTCGCCGACGCCGAACCTCGAACCAATCGATCCAGCAAGCCACCACCGACTACAGCGGCTCGGCCCTGAGTGCCGAAGAATCCACCGCCTTCGCCGTCGAAGCTCTCGAACTGCTCGAAGATATCGCGGTCATCGATTCGCCTTTCGACATCAGCGACGCCCTGCCCGCTTTGAAACGGCGGTCACCGACCGCCGCCCCGAGGTCGCCACCGGAGCCGGCGAAGTGCTGGCCCTGCTCGACGACGCCTCGGCCCAGTCCGCCTCGCGGAGGCCGCCCTCGCCGCGTCGGGTGAAACCCAGATCGACCTACTCAAGAGCCTGGCGGAATCCGCCAACGCCCACGGCAACCTCATCCCCGCTCCCATGTCCGACCACATCCTCGACCTGGTCAAGTCCAGCACCGGCGATACCGCCAACGCCGCCGCCCAGGCCCACGGTGCCTCGCCCTGCCCACCCGCAACGCGGTGGACCTGATTCTTAATCCGTAAGATGATGGCATAGGGGGTATGCGTGTCGGCACCCCATCGCGCTTGATCGAAGATTCTTCAAACCGCCCCGGCCATCCAAGCCGGGGCGGTTTTTTCATGGTCAAACTCAATAATCGTTGCGGTTCTGCCGGCTGTTTTTTTGCGATCAACAAAACCGACTCACCATCCACTTGTGTCGAGCTAAATTTGCATTCGGTTGTACTTCGAGGCGATCACCTAAAAATGCTTGAACGGATAAAAAAACACCCCGCGACAAGGGTCGCGGGGCGTGGTGATGGCAAAAGTGTGTGGATCGTAAGCCGAGTTCTGTTCCCCCCGGAATTCTGCGCTCGGCGGCCGTGATGCGGGCGATCACGAAGCGGAGAATTCCGGGGGAGACGGCCATTTCTCTAGGCCCGTCGTTGCCGACGGGCTCGAGCACTCTACCCGCCCCACGACGGACCGTCGTTTCCGGCCGTGGCGGACCACATCGGGCGGGGCTGCTTGAGCTTGCACGCAGCGGGGCTTGCCTTGCCGTGACGATCACGCGCCACGCGGTGCGCTCTTACCGCACCATTTCACCCTTACTGAGAAAGGGGCTGAGGGGTTAAGGGGCAAAGGGGTAGAGTGAAAACAGCATCCGCACGATGCTGTCACTCAACCCCTTAGTTCCTTAGCCCCTTAGCCCCTTCCCCAGCGGTATCTTTTCTGTGGCGCTGTCCCTGAGCGGGCCGTCGCCAGCTCGCCCGGTGGGCGTTACCCACCGCCGTGTCCTATCGTGTTCGGACTTTCCTCGTGCCCCGACGCGGCCGAGGAGCTCGGGCACTTCCGCGGCCGTCACATCCACACACGGGTATCGTATCGCCGTTCACAACTCCCGGCCAACGAGCCCGCCCCGATCTTTTCCCTTGCCGTCTGGCCCTAAGTTGACAGACCTGATCCGGACTTTCGCGGCTTGGCCTGCTTGAACCGATCACCGACCCGACATCGCTTGACCACGCACCTCATCTCGCTCCACCGTCTCCTTGGGCTGCCGCCCGAGGCCGACGGTGTGGACCCAGCCCCGCCAGTGCCCCCCTGGCGGGTCATATCCTCGACTTCATGGGGTCGATACGATCCGTCCCCTGGCGGTCGGCGGGCCGCGGAGCTGCGATGAGCTCAGATCACCTGGGTAGACGACTGGACTGCCCGGCGCCCACGATCTGCGGCAGCTGCTGGTCGATGGCCCACGGCGTATCTGCTGTTGACCCCATGCGTGACGTCGCGATGGCCGACCTGCGGGCCTGGCGGCCGCCAGCGGCGACGCAGGTCCTGACCCTGGAACCCGTCTACGCCGATTTGGCCGACCTCGCCGACGGACTCACCGCGGTCGATCAGTCGCACCCTCCTCACGCTCCCCTCGTTTCTGCAACCCCCGGATTTCGGCAGTCGCCCGACCCCGATCCGCCCGAATAGCCCCCGCCTGACCCGGTTCATCAGCCACGGCCGACCCGATCAGGGATCGCTGCTGACCCGGTTGCTCGACGGCTGGATCACCTTGCTGGCGTATCACCCCCCTGCCCGAATCTCTGCTGGCGCAGGCTCGGACCGTCCCGAACCCGACAAGGCCGGGGCCTACGCCGATCCCCGGCAGCTCACGGGCTGGCTCACCGCGACGGGCCACCTGGCCACCGGCGGCAGCGTCTATCTCGAAGCTTCGGACACCGCGCCCCTGCATCACCGGTCGCTGTCGGTGCTGGGTCGACAGACCCACTTGCAAGTCACCGACCACCACTCGTCGTTCACGCTCGGGCCGGGTGCTCCGTCGTCGGCCGAGAGCTGGGACTCGGCCAATGGTGCCGCCGCCCATTTTGCCGATCAGGTGGCCCAGCAGTGGCGGCAGACGATGCAGTCGCGACTCGACCCGCTCCCACCGCACCGACAGACCCAGGCCCTCGCTTGTCTCGCCGCCGCCCGGCTGAGCCTGCGGACCGGCCAACCCGAAAGCCCGTCCGCCTGCTCGAATTGTCTGAGAATTAGTTCGATTCGTCCGATTAGACGCGATTCGTCCGATTCGTCCGGTCGCTTGTCGCGTGGTCTTGCCGATGCACCGACAACGCGGCCGGGACGGCAACCGCTCCATCGCCGTGGATCTTTCGCGATGCGACCGGTTCCGCGAGCTGAACGACCCATCATCCGGGTAATCACGACCGACAACGGTCTGGTCAAGACCCCCGTGACGGACCCGAACCCGCTGTCCCGCGGCCTTGGGTCGGGGAAGGATCAACCCCGCCCGCCTTGACACCCCGCCGCTCGTCCCTAAACTTCGCCACGGAAACGGTCCGATCGTGACGCGTGTGCGGCACGAACAGCGGGACCCGGGACATCTTCGAGATGGCGGCCTACGCCCCTCGCAGACCGGCACCCAGGTCGCCCAGCCCGTTTCCATTTGCCGGACCCTCTCTCGCGTCGCCGTGCCTGCGGTGGCCGTCTCGGGTCTGAATTTTTCGACCTTAGACCCATGGTGTAATCGGCAACACTCCAGTTTTTGGTACTGGCATTCTAGGTTCGAGTCCTAGTGGGTCTGTTTTTATCGTTTTCGATGTCGTGCTCGGCCCGGGGAGACCCTACACATGACCCAGCCCTCACGAAAATTCTGCTTCTTCAATCTGAACCTCGGCCGTCGGATCCGGGCGATCTGTTGGCCGCGGGCAAGGGCACGCGGATGGACAGCGATCTGCCGAAGGTGCTCCACGAAGTCGCCGGCCGGCCGATGCTGCGCTGGGTGATCGACGCCTGCTTCGCCGCGGGCGTTGATCGCTGCGTCGATCGTCGTGGGCTATCGCGGCGACGACGTACGTCGGACCTTTGCCGACGATCCCCGCTGCGTGTTTGTCGAGCAGACCGAGCAACTCGGCACCGCCCATGCCGTCGAGATGACCCGGCGGCAGTTTGACGATCAATCCGCCGGCGACGTCTTTGTGCTCGCCGGCGACGGCCCGCTCATCCAGGCCGCCACCCTTGCAGCGGCTGCTCGACGTCCACCGCCGCATTCCGCCGCCGTCCGCCACCCTCGCCACCGCGGTGCTCGACGACCCCACCGGCTACGGCCGCATCGTCCGCCACGCTCCGCAAATACATCTTCGCCCGCATCGTCGAACAGAAAGACGCCGACCCCGACGCAACTCGCATCCACGAGGTCAACCCCAGCTACTACTGCTTCCGCAGCGGTGAACTTTTCGACACCCTCTCGACAAGTCGGCAACGACAACAACCAGGGCGAGTACTACCTCACCGATGCGCCCGGCCTTTTCCGTCAGCGACGGTAAGACCGTCACCCTCGTCGATGCCGTGCCCGCCGAGGACGTGCTGAGCATCAACACGCCCAAGCAACTCGCGGCGGTCGACCGCATCCTCCGGCCGGTCGACCTCCAAGGCTCGCCCAGCGCCTCGCCCGTTGGAGTCGCAGCCATGAGTCAGGCCGATCGCGACCACATCAAAATTTTTCGGGCCGCGCCAGCCGTGCCCTGACCGAGGCCATGTGTCGGCATCTCGACCTGCCCATGGGCCAGGGCAAGACCGAGATTTTTCCCGACGGCGAATTGCTGGTCAAGATCGAGGAAGACGTGCGCGGCCGAGACTGCTTCGTCGTCCAGTCCACCCACGACCCGGTCAACGCCCACCTCATGGAGCTGTTGATCTACATCGACTGTCTCAAACGCGCCAGCGCCGAGCGCATCACCGCGGTGATCCCGTACTTCGGCTACGCCCGCCAGGACCGCAAAGACGAGGGCCGCACCCCCATCACCGCCAAGCTGGTGGCCAACCTCATCACCGCCGCGGGTGCCGATCGCGTCCTGGCCATCGATCTCCACGCCGCTCAGATCCAGGGCTTTTTCGACATCCCCGTCGATCACCTGGGCGCCGCGCCGGTCCTGCTCAAGCACATCTCCGAAACCCGGACGGACCTGGATCCGCTCTGCGTGGTCAGCCCCGACCCGGGCAACGTGAAGATGGCGGGCACCATGGCGGCCGCGCTGGACTGCGATTTCGCCATCATCGACAAACGCCGCAAGTCCGGCACCGATGGTCGAATCCTCCAACATCATCGGCGACGTCAAGGACAAGAACGTCCTCATGATCGACGACATGATCTCCACCGCCGGCACGATCTGCGAAGCCGCCAAACTCGTCAAAAAACACGGTGCCAAACACATCGTCGTCGCCGCGACCCACGCCGTGCTCGTGGGGCTGGCCATGGAACGCATCGCCGACTCGCCAATCAACCGCGTGATCGTCACCGACACGATCCCGTGTACCAACCGCTGTGCCGCCATCGCCGACAAACTCACCGAGCTTTCGGTCGCCGAACTCTTCGGCACCGCGATCCACAACATCCACCACAACCTTTCGGTCTCCAGCCTGTTTCGCAAAGGCATCGACGGCACCAAAAGATAAAGTGGCAAAACCGCCTCCCCCCCACGCTTTTTTAATTCACCCAGCTCGCCCCACCCGCTCGCCAAATAAAGGAAACCCATGTCCCACGAGACCCCGACCCTCGACGCCGCCCCCCGCACCAAGCTCGGCAGCCGCTACTCCATCCGCCTGCGTGAAAAAGGCCTGCTGCCCGCCGTGGTTTACGGCCACCAGCAGGACCCCGTCCACGTCAGCGTCGACGCCCGTAACCTGCGTGAAATCCTGGTCGGGGGTGCCCACCTCATCAATATTTCGGTCGAAGGCAACTCCGAGCCCTGCCTGATCAAAGACGTGCAGTACGACTACCTCGACACTACGCCGATGCACGTCGATTTCGCGCGCGTCAACCTCGACGAAGAGATCGAACTCGACCTCGAAGTCCAATTCAAAGGCGAACCCGCGGTCCTCGAAACCGAAGACGGCGCGATGCTCACCCACCCCCACAACTCGGTCACCGTCAGCTGCAAGGCCAACAACATCCCCGACCAATTGCTCTGCGACTGCAGCGGCCTGGGTCTCGAAGACGCCATCTATGCCCGGGACCTGCAACTACCTGAAGGCGTCAAGCTCGCCTCCGAAGGTGACGTGCTGCTTGCCCACATCTTCATCCAGCAGGCGGTGGTCGATGACGACGATGATGCCGGCACGGAAATCGGCGACGAGCCCGAAGTCATCGGCAAGGACGGCGACGACGACAAGAACGAAGACGACGACTAAACCCCCCGCCCTGCTTACAGCCCCGGGTCACCGACCCGGGGCTTCTTTATGCGCGGATTGTTTCGCGTGAACCAACAGGAACCGATCCATGAAACTCATCGTCGGCCTCGGCAACCCCGGCCCGGAATACGCCAAGACCCGTCACAATGCCGGGTTCATGACCCTCGAAAAACTGGCTCAGCGTCACGGCCTCACCGGGGTCAAACACAAGTTTCACGCCGGCGTGCTCGAAGGCTTCATCCATCAGAAAAAAGTCATGCTCATGCAGCCGATGACGTTCATGAACCGCTCGGGATTGGCGGTGGGCGAAGCCGCGTCGTTTTACAAATTCGATCCGACCGACATCCTGATCCTTGTCGACGAGATCGCGCTGGACGTGGGCCAGATCCGCCTCCGCGGTGCCGGCTCGCCGGGCGGGCACAACGGCCTGAAAGATATCGAGCGCGTGCTCACCACCCGCGACTACCCCCGACTGCGGATCGGTATCGGTCCCCGGACCCGCGCCCCGCAGGTCGATTTCGTACTCAGCCGATTCACGGAAGACCAACTCGCGGACCTGGACCCCGCCCTCGAAAAAGCCTGCGATTGCGCCGAACGTTGGCTCACCGACGGCCTCGAAAAAGCCATGACCCGCTACAACGGCTCAACGGCGGAGTAACCCCGTCACCCCAGCGGCAGAGTCCCACCGAGCCGCGACCGTCAGGGAGCGGACCCTCACCGTGCGATATTGGTCAAGGGCCCGTTCGGCGACGGCACCCGATGATCGCCGCAGACCTGAGGTGATGCGGGGAAGCGGTCGATAAGGTGCGGCGGTCAGTTGACCGACGATTCGATTTGTTTGATCCGTTCGTACAGCGACTCGGGATCGGGCAGGGCTTTGAGCTGATCGCGGATGTCGGGATCGATGAGCATACGGCTGATGCGGGAGAGGGCTTCGATGTGCGGGCCGGTCTGATCGACGGGGGAAGCCAGGAGGATGATGAGTTCGACGGGGTGGCGGTCGATCGCGCCGAATTCCAGGGGGGCGGCGGTGCGGCCGATGGCCATCTTGAGTTTCGGGACCTGCTCGGTTTTGCCGTGGGGCACGGCGACGCCGCCGCCGATGCCGGTGGTGCGGACGGTTTCGCGCTTCCAGATCGCTTCTTTGAGCGCGGCGGGGTCGGCGATGCCGGTCTTCTCGCAGAGCAGGTCGGCGAGCTGGAAAATGGCGGCCTGCTTGTCGTCGGCCCGGAGCGGGACGATGAGGCAGTCGGGCTGAAGGATATCGGTCAGCAACATCGGCAGGCCTTTCGGGAGGCGGTTCGTCGCGGCAGGCACAAACGCCGCGTCGGGGCGTGCCAAATTATCCGGGCCGGTGTCGCGGGGCAAGCGGTCGCGGAGGGCGGAAGTTGTGCTACGCTTCGACGGTGTCCGAATCCGAGCCCCCGATCGATGCGATAGATTTGCCCGGGGAGGTCCTCGCGACCTCGGCGGCCGGGGGTGACGATCTGGATCGGCTGCTCAAACAACATTTCGGCCACGAGGCGTTTCGGCCGATGCAGCGGACGATCGTGGACGACGCGGTGGCGGGCCGGGACGTCTTCGTGATCCTGCCCACGGGCGGGGGCAAGAGTCTTTGTTATCAGTTGCCCGCCCTGATCGAGGGGGCGGGTCTCACGGTGGTCGTCTCGCCGTTGATCGCGTTGATGCAGAACCAGGTGGACCTGCTGACGGCCAACGGGATCCCCGCGACGTTTCTGAATTCGACCCTGGACCGCGAGGAGCTTTATCGTCGGGAGAAAGCGGCGCTGGCGGGGGAATACCGGCTGCTGTACCTCGCCCCCGAGCGGCTGATGTCGGGGGCGGGCCGGGCGTTGTTGATGCGGCTGGAGGTGGCGCGGTTTGCGATCGACGAGGCGCACTGCATCAGCGAGTGGGGCCACGACTTCCGCCCCGAGTACCGGATGTTGGGCCAGTTGCGGACGGGGTTCGAGGGCCGGTTCACGGACGTGCCGGTGATGGCGTTGACGGCGACGGCGACGCCGCGGGTGGCGGAGGACATCGTGCGGGAGCTGGACCTGCGGGACCCGGCGATCCACCGCGGGGGGTTTGAGCGGACCAATCTTTATTATGAGATTCGGCCGAAGCAGCGGGTGGTGCCGCAGGTGCTGGATTATCTGTCGGCGAATCCGTTGGCCGAGGGGATCGTGTATTGCCAATCGCGCAAGCGTTGCGAAGAGACGGCGGACAAGTTGAAGGCCGCAGGGATCGCGGCGCTGCCGTACCACGCGGGGCTGCCGGCGCCGGTGCGGCAGGCCAATCAGCACGCGTTTATTTTCGGGGACGCGCGGGTGGTGTGCGCGACCATCGCGTTCGGCATGGGCGTGGACAAGCCCGACGTGCGGCTGGTGGTGCATGCCGACTTGCCGCGACACATCGAAGGCTATTACCAAGAGACGGGGCGGGCGGGTCGCGACGGCCTCCCGGCGGACTGCATCCTGTTCTATTCCGGCGGCGACCGGGCGAAAATCGAATACTTCATCAACCAGAAGGAAACCCAGGCCGAGCAGGACCACGCCCGGCAGCAGCTAGAACAGGTCGTTAAATACTGCCATTCGACCGGATGTCGAACGACGGGATTGCTTTCGCATTTCGGTGAAGAACACGCCGGGCAGTGCGGGCACTGCGATAATTGCCTGAAGCCGCCGAAGGTGGTGGACGCGACCGAAGACGCGCAGAAGCTGCTGTCGACGGTGGTGCGGACGGGCCAACGTTTCGGGCTGAGCCACGTGATCAACGTGCTGCGCGGCAGCACCGCCGAGCGGGTCACGAGCCGGGGGCACCACGAACTGAGCGTGCACGGCATCGGCAAGAATCAGCCGGTAGATCATTGGCGACAACTCGCGGAACGGCTGCTGCACGAGGGGCACCTGACGCTCAGCGGCGACGAGTTCCGCACGGCCTTCCTTACGGCCGAGGGCAAACGGCTACTCAAAGGCGAACTGACTATCGAGCTTGCAAAAAGCAAGGTCATGCTGCCCGGAGGACACGGGGGCGGCGGAGACCGTCGGGCACGGCGGACGCGGACCGCGCCGGGCACCGCGACGGGGGTCGATCCGGACCTGCCCATCGACGAGCCGCTGTTCGGCAAACTCCGGGAACTGCGGCGTGACCTGGCGCGGAAGCAGGGGGTCCCGCCTTATGTCGTCTTCGGTGACACGTCGCTGCGTCACATGGCCCAGAGTCTGCCGACCGACGATCAGGCCTTCCTCGCGATCAACGGTGTGGGGCAGACCAAGCTGGACCGCTACGGCCCACAATTCCTGGAGGTTATCAGGCAACACGTCGATGAAGGATGACGCTGTGGTCGGGGTGGTTAGGAACTCGTTTTTTGACAGGATTACAGGATTCAAAACAGGGATTTACAGGATTCGGAGAAAACAAAAATCCGAATGCAAATAGGTGAGAACAAAATCAAACGCCGTTTTGGCCAATGTTTGTATTTGCCTTCATCCTGTTGATTCTGCCTTTCATCCTTTAATCCTGTCAAAAACCGAGTCCCCAAAACCCAGCAACCCTAAGCCAACTCGCCTTGATCTTGCCGGTTGATTCCTTGACAATGTGCGGCTCGCCCAGGACCTGCACGTTGTTATGCTTACCGCTCATCAACTCACGAAATACTACGGCCCGACGCACGCGGTGGACGATCTCTCGCTGGAGCTGGAGCCGGGCAAAATCGTCGGATTTCTGGGGCCCAACGGGGCGGGCAAATCCACCACGATCAGGATGTTGACCGGTTACCTGCCGCCCAGCGCGGGGCGGGCGACGCTGGACGGCCACGACGTGCTGACCGAGGCGGGGGCGGCGCGGCGGAAGCTGGGTTACCTGCCCGAGGCCAACCCGCTGTACCCGGAAATGCGGGTGGATGAGTACCTGCACTTCTGCGGAAAACTGCACGCGATGGCGCGCAAACGCCGGGCGGAACGGATCGCCGACGTGGCGGATCGCTGCGGGCTGAGCAAGCTGCGAAGGCGGACCATCGGGCGGCTGAGCAAGGGCAATCGGCAGCGGGTGGGGCTGGCCGCGGCGCTGCTGCACGAGCCGCCGGTGCTGGTGCTCGACGAGCCGACTTCGGGTTTGGACCCGAATCAGATCGGGCACGTGCGGCAGTTGATCCGTGAGTTGGCGGGTAAGCACACGGTCTTACTGTCGAGCCACCTGCTGCCGGAGGTGCAGCGGGTGGCCGACCGGGTGGTCATCATTGCGCAGGGCAAGGTCGTGGCCGACGGAACGACCGAAGAACTAACCCGGCAAAGTGCGGAAACCGGCGGGTCCAAAACAATCTACCTCGAAGCAAAAAGTGCGCCGGGGCCGCTGCGACAGCGGCTGGAAACGATCGACGGGGTGACGGTCACGAAAGTCCAAGCGTTGTCGGGAGATTCGGTCGGCTGGTGCCAGGCCGAGCTCAACGCTACGGGCGGACAGGACCCGCGGGCGGCGGTGGCGGAATCGCTGTCGCAGGCCGGCGTGTTGGTGCGGGAGCTTCGGCGGGAGACGGGTTCAATGGAAGCATTTTTCGTGCGCGTCACGGACGTGGAAAACAACGCCCAACCCACGGCAAAACCCGGGGGCACGCGATGAGACCGATCTTGACGATGATGCGGCGGGAGTTGGCGAGTCTGTTTTTTTCGCCGGTGGGTTACGTGGTGCTGGCGTTGTTCGCGTTGGGCTCTTCGCTGGTTTTCTTCATCAATTTTGGGCCGGGTCAGGCGGCAACGATGCGGACGACGTACGCCGGCGTGGTGTGGTTGCTGGTGTTTCTGGCCCCGGCCATCAGCATGCGCCTCATCAGCGAAGAGATCGCCCGCGGCACCCTGGAACGGCTGATGACCAGCCCGATCAACGAGATGCAGATCGTGCTGGGCAAATGGCTGGCGGCCGTGGTATTTTTTGCGGTCCTGCTCTCGCCCCTGATGGTGCAGGCCGCGGTATTGGAGATCAACGGCCGACCCGACTGGGGCCCCATCGCCACCGGCCTCCTGGGCCTGCTGCTGGTCGGCGGGCTGTACCTGGCGATCGGGACCTTCGCCTCGGCGGCCAGTGAGAATCAGATCATCGCGTTTCTGCTGAGCGTGCTGCTGATCTGCAGCTTCACGTTTTTGCTTTACTTTCTTCCCGAAGCCGACTTCATTCCCTCCGGCGTGCGGTCGGCGATGTTCTACGCCAACGTCAATCGCCAGTACGAAGACTTCAACAAGGGTCTGATCGATATCCGTAACTTCGTGTACTTCGCCTCGGTGACGGGGTTGTTCTTGTTCCTGGCCGTCAAACTGTTGGAGAGCCGACGATGGCGGTAACCCCCCCCCCGACGAGACCGGAGCCGGGCGATGCGACGCGGCAGGAGCGACCGCGGGCGACGGCGGGCAAGCGGCGGACACTCTACGGCCTGAACGTGGCGGTGGCGGTCGGGGTCGCGATCGCGGTGGTCATCCTGGCAAACGTGCTGATCGACTGGCAGTTCCGCCGTCTGCCCGCGGGGGTCAAGCCCTGGCTACGGTACGACCTGACCGCCACCCGGGCGTTCACGTTGTCGCCGCAGACCCAGCAACTTCTGGGTCGACTCGATGAGCCGCTGCGGGTTGTGGGGGTGGTGCGCGATGAAACGGAGGTGGGCCGAGACGTGGTCGATCTGCTGCAGCAGTACGGTCGATCCACCAGCCGCCTGGACGTGCAGGTGCTGCATCCCGAACGGGACTTGTCGCGGATCGAAGCGTTTTACCGTGAGTTGGAGGATCGGCATTCCGATCAGACCCAGCCGCTGCGGGAGGTCATCGTCCGCGGGATCAACACCCTGGATCGGTTGGCGGGCGTGTTTGCGCAGGCTTCGGAAACCGTCGCGGTGCTGGCCGCCGAAGAGGCGGAAGAAGCGGGTGAGTTGCAACAGACTCTGCGGGTGTTGGCGAATCAACTCGAGGGGTTGTCGCGGGGCTATGCCGAGGGCACCGCGGCCCTGCGGGGGCAAATGGACAAGCCCATGCCGCCGCTCAACAACGCCCGCAACGCGCTGGTCAACGACCTGCGGCGGGCGGATGCGGAAGTGCTCTCGCCCTTCGTTCGGCAACTCGGACCACGGACGCGGGACCGCGACGCGACGCTGCGGGTCCGCGACACGCTGCTGCGTTTGCAGGAGCAGATGGAAGCGCTGCGGGGTGAACTGCGTGAGGAAGCCGAGACGCTGCTGCTGCCCCCGTCGGCGGACGCGTACGAGCGGCTGCGGTCGGCGATGGCGGGCGGGGGGGGCGGGGGCGAGGTGGTGGTGGTGCTTTCCGAGAAAGCGTCACGGGTGGTGTCGATCGCCGAGATGTTTGTCGCCGGGGCAACGCCGGCTGAGCGGTTGTTTATCGGCGAGGATCGACTGACGGGGGCGATGCTGACGATGGGTATCGACGTGCCGCCGCGGCTGGTGGTGGTGCGGGACACCCCGCAGAGCCTGGTCGCGACCCAGGGCGGGCTGGCGCACGTCGCCAGCCGGATGGCGCTGGCGGACTTTGAGGTTGCCGAATGGTCGGTGGGCAGCGGCGGCAGGCGGGGGCCGACGGCGGGGGCGGCAGCGCGTTGGCCCCGCCCCCCGCGCCGGCCCCGGGGCAGACCGCGGTCTGGGTCGTGCCCGCTTTGAATTTGGAGCGCACGACCCAGGCCGACCGCGAACAAGTAGCCAAGGTGTTGCGGCAACGCCTGGCGGCGGGCGACGGGGTCATGCTGACGCTGGATTACGACCCGGAGGCCGAGTTTCGGCCGAGCGATCCGCTGATCGAACTCTCGCGGAGCTGGGGCATCACGCCGCGGAACCACCAGCTCGTGCTTCGAGAAGATCTGGGCAGCGATGGACGGCCACGAGGGGCGGCGGGGTGGGTGATGCGGCGTTGGCCCGAGGGTTCACCGCTGAGCAACGCGCTGGCGGGGCGGGAGGTGCAGTGGGTCGCGCCGACGCCGCTGGTGTTCGAAGATCGGCCGCGGGTGGAGACGTTTGCCGTGGCGAGGCTCACCGATGACCGGGCGTGGATCGCCGATGCGCTGACCACCCCCGCCCAGATCGCGGCGGACCGCTACACCGCCGCCAAAGCGGTGGGCGACGACGGGGTGGTCATCGCCGCCGGGGCGATGGGGCAGCGTCCGACAGGACAGGCTCTACCGGAAAACCCCGGCCGACTGCTGGTCTTCAGCGAACGGCACTGGTTCACCGACACGCAGGCGGGCCGGCGGCTGGGCAACAGCGAACTTTTCGTCAACGCCGCTTATTGGTTGGCGGGCCTGGACGAAGCCATCGCGGCGACCCCGCGGACGCAGGACCTGCGGCGGATCGCCGATCTCAGCGATACCGCCAGCCTGGCCTACCGGTGGATCCTGCTCGCGGGTTTGCCAGCCCTCAGCCTGCTGCTGGGCATCGGGGTGTGGGCGTGGCGTCGCCGGGGTTAAATCAGCCGTCACTTTCCGCCCGTCGATCAGTCACAAAAACCCCCACCCATCCACGGATCACCGTGCGGCACGACCGCGTTAAGATGCCCCTCGCAAGGTGTGACGGCCACCCCGAACGCTCCCCCCCACCCCACCACCCCACCCCTCCTTCTCACCCTTCCTCGCAAAGCACCGACCCGTGAACCTCAAAACGACCTTCATCCTCGTGCTGGCGTTGGCAGGAATCGTGGGCGTGACGCTGCTCACGCGAGGGGGGGCGTCCCCCCCCGCCGCCGGGGGGCCGGATGGCTCCATCACGCAGGACAAGGTGTTCATCAGCGGCCGGGACTTCACGCGAATTCAGCTGGAAACCAAAGGCAATCGCTACGCATTGGACAGAATCCGCGGCGAGTGGTGGCAGGTCGAACCCGCGCGGTTTCCGGTTCGGCCGGAGGTCGTGGAGCAGCTGATCAACGCGGCGTTGTCGCTGCGGCCGATGCGGGAGATCGACCTCGGCAAGCCGGGTCCAGCCGCAGACCGGGGTAGCGACAGCACGGCGAATGCCGATCTGAATCTGGACCAAATGGGATTGAACCCACCCCGAGCGACCGCGAGATTTACTTCCGATGCCGGCGAATTCGAGCTGAAGCTGGGTGCGACGAACGTGACCGGCGGGGCATATTTGCAGGAAGCCGGGGCGTCGTCCGCCTGGCTGGTGGATCCCGCGCTGCATCGTTGGGTGCTGGACGCAGACCCGCGGTCGTGGTGGCCCGAGCGGTTGCCGGGCCTTGACGCATCGCGAGTGACCCGGCTAACGATTCATCGCGGCGACCGCACTCTGGAACTGCAGCGGTCCGCCGGCGGTTGGTCCTTGGACCGGGAGGGAGCCCAGCGCGTCGCTCAGCAGAAAGTTGAGCCGATCCTCCAGCTCATGGCCCGGCCGGTGCCGCAAAATTACCTCGGCAGCGTACCGGCCCAGGCCGCCTCCCTCTCACGCTACGGTTTGATGGAGCCCGCAGCCTGGATCCAGGTGCAGGACACCTCCGGCCGATCTCAACGCCTGCGGTTGGGCCAAACCGCGGACCTGGCGGGACGCAGTCGATACGCCGCGTGGTCCGTCGGCAAGGACGGCGAAACCTCCTCCCCGGACGATCCCTCCGACGCCGAGGTGCTCTTTACTGTTCCCGCGGCTTGGATGGAACTTGCGCAAATCGAGCCGGACACCTGGCGTGATCCGCGGCTGGTCCTGGCTCTGCCCGAGTCGATCCGCGGTCAACGGGTCAACCGGGTGGGCCGTGACGTGGTCGAGGCGGTTCGACAAGACGACGGCGAGGGCTATCGCTTTGTCGAACCCTCGCTCACCTACCAACCCGACAAGTCCTTGCTGACCGCGTGGCTGCGGACGCTCAGCGAGGTTCAGCCCCGCGGCTTTGCGCAGGCTCCCCGCGAAGCGCAGGCCCCGCTGGCGATTATCGAATTGCAGTTGGCGGGCGATCGACAGGAGCATGTCCGGCTATACGCCGACCGCGACGGCCGCGAGGACGTGGTGCTGGCGGTGCGTGAAAACGAACCCGTGGCCTTGCTGGTGCCCCGGGACCAACTCACCGCCCTGCTGGCCCCGGTGGTGACGCTCCGCAATCGCACCCTGCCCCTCACCGACGGAGCCATCGACCGCGTCCGGCTGGAGCGCGACGACGGGCAGGTCTTCGTTTTTATCCGCACCCCGGCGGGTTGGAATCTCGAGGGCGGAGAGGGAGAAGCGGTCGACAACTGGCAGGCCGAGCGTTTCGAGACGCTGCGAAACTGGCTCCAAGCCCCGCAGGCCGCGGCGTGGACCGCGTGGCCCGAACTGCCCCGCGGCCCGATCACCCGGCTGTCCCTGGGGCATGACCGACCCGCTTACGTGGTCAACGTGCAGCAAAATCTGGCGTCCCGTACCGATCTGCCCGGCGTCTTTCAGCTCCCCGCAGAAATCGCCCAGGCCATGGGAGCGGAATACCGCGACACGCTGATCGTGCCGTGGCGCGCCGATCAGATCACGCAGGTCCAAGTCTCCTGGGAACCGCCCCCTCCCTCAACCCCCCCCTCTTCTCCCCCCACTCTACCTTCAGCTACCCCCGCCGCCGCCGCGTCCCCCGAATCGATGGTGATCTCCCGAGCGGATCGCAGCCGATATGTCGATCAAAACGACGTGACGCTGGATACCGCCCCGGCCGCGATCTTGTTCGACAACCTGGCGGGCCTGCAAGCAAAACGTTTCGTCACCGCCCCCGCCTCACCGGCCGAACCACCACCCTGGCAGCTGCGCATCGTCGATCGCCAGGGCACCCCACTCACCCTCTCGCGTCAACCCAACGGAATCTGGCGCCAAAACGATCGCACCTTCACCATCGATCAAGCAACCGACCAGCGTCTGACCGACAGCCTGGAACGGCTGCGGGACACCCGCCCTTAGCAGATATCCGCTGCAAGATGAGAAGTCAGCGGTTTGCTTCCTTAACTCAGCGGAGACCGAATACGGTCGATCGACCGTCGGGCACTGCGGTGTCGAGGCTCCCGCAGGCGCGCAAACGCTAGGCGTTCATCGGTGACGCATCGGCGTGCGTAGTCGAGGGCTTTTGCTCCCGCTGAGATTTCGCGAGGTCGTTGCGAGTGGCCTGGAGATCGGTGAGATACCCCGCGTCGATATCGCCGGTGATGTAACGTCCGTCAAACACCGAACAGTCAAAGTCGATGATCGCGTCGTTGCCCTCCCGCGCAGGCGATCAGGTCATCCAGGTCTTGATACACCAGCCAGTCGGCCCCGATTTCCTGGGCGATGTCATCGACGCTGCGGTCATGGGCGATGAGTTCGGCGACGCTGGGCATGTCGATGCCGTAAACGTTGGGGTGGCGTACCGGCGGCGCGGCCGAGCAGTAGTACACCTTTTTGGCCCCCGCATCCCGGGCCATCTGGATGATCTCGCGGCAGGTGGTGCCGCGGACGATCGAGTCGTCGACCAGGCAAACGACTTTGCCCTTGAATTCGAGGCCGATGGGGTTGAGTTTTTTGCGGACGCTGTTTCGGCGTTCGGACTGGCCGGGCATGATGAAGGTGCGGCCGATGTAGCGGTTTTTGATGAACCCCTCGCGGTACTTGACCCCCAGCTGCACCGCCAACGAGAGGGCCGAGGTCCGCCCCGAGTCGGGAATGGGGATCACCACGTCGATGTCGTGGTCCGGCTGAAGCCGCAGGATTTTGTCCGCCAGCTTCTCGCCCATGCGGAGACGGGCTTTGTAGACGCTGATGCCGTCGACCACCGAGTCGGGGCGGGCGAGGTAGACCTGCTCGAAGATGCAGGGGCTCAGACGGGACTCGGAGGCGCACTGCTGGCTGAAGACTTCGCCTTGTTTGTTGATGTAGACCGCCTCGCCGGGGGCGACATCGCGGACGGTCTCGAAGCCCAGGGTATCGAGGGCCACGGATTCGCTGGCGATCATGGTCTGCGTGCCGTGGAGCCCGGTGGCCTGGCCGTAGATCAGCGGGCGGATGCCGTGGGGATCGCGGAAGGCGACGATGCCGTGGCCGTTGATCATCGCCACCGCCGCGTAGGCGCCCGGCAACGCTGATGCACCGCCCGGACCGCGCGGAACACCCCCTCGGGCGTCGGTGCTTTCTCGCCCACCCCCATCAGCTCGTGAGCAAACACGTTGAGCAGGACTTCGCTGTCGCTGGTGGTGTTGACGTGGCGCAGGTCGGTGGAAAATACTTCCTCGACCAACTGGGTCGAGTTGGTCAGGTTGCCGTTGTGCGCCAGCGTGATGCCGTAGGGGGCGTTGACGTAGAACGGCTGGGCTTCGCTGGAACTGGCGCAGCCGGCGGTGGGGTAGCGGCAATGGCCGATGCCCATGGTGCCCCTGAGCTTCTGCATGTGCTTGTTGCGGAAGACGTCGCGCACCAGCCCATTGTCTTTCCGCAGGCGCAGGTGCCCGCCGTCATCGGTGGCGATGCCCGCGGCATCCTGCCCCCGGTGCTGGAGCACGGTGAGGGCGTCGTAGAGCCGTTGGTTGACATTGGTTTGAGCGACGAGGCCGACGATTCCGCACATAATGGGATCATAGCCGGAAGCGGGCGGGAGGTGAGGAAACGGTGAGGACGGCGGGCATATGGAAACCGTTTTGGTTGTGCGCGCGGTCTTGCACGTTGAGCCGAAAAAACCCTGCAATTTCTGATCCCAAAACCTTTGGACATCCTCGGTTGACTCGAAATTCGGTGAGCATTCAAGATAGGGGGCGTCGGCCTAGCGTCAACAATACGACAGCAGAGCATATTCACAGTGTGCGGCAACCGATCTATCGAGTCATACATTGACATGCACCGATTTCAGGATCTCAAGATCCTGTCTTCTATGTCGCATAGAGATTTGGGCTGCCGAGTATCAAGTGTTGCTTTTTCCAATTACCAATCAAAGGTTATATTTTGACCTTCAATCTCGGTTCGACCTGAAGGTAGGCCCGGATTCTCATCCAATAACAAGGCGACCGACCAGCCGGGCAAGTCAATGTCGTCGGCAAGCAATCCAGTTACATACCGGCCATCGGCATCAATCTGCACCAGATGCTGTAGTTTGTCAGCCGTACCCACAGGCAGCTGCACCTGGGCCGTAGCCTCGGACTGATTGATGATGAGCAAGGACCGCCCACCCTCGGGGCGTACGATGGGGACCACGATAATGCCGGGGACGTCTTCGTTGGCGGCGGACTGCGCAAAGTCTGCCGTTGCGAGTCGGCCTTGCAGCCACGGAGAAAGGGCGTAAAGCTGCCCGGTGGATCGCATCCGATTGTCCGAGTCGATCAAGCCGTACGCGTTCCCTTTGGCGTGCCACATGGTTATGCCGGTGATACCTTCAGCGGCCAAACTGGTAATGACTGCGGCTTGGAAGGCCGCTCCGACGTTGTTAGCGTGCCGACGTTCGTAAGGTTTCCATGTCCATTGGATATTGAACTCGGTCAGATAGGTTTCCACGTGGCTGAGATCACGCTTGGCCAGCGCTTTCTGAACATTGCCGGCATAGCGGGTGATTTTCTCGACTTGTGCCATCAGTTTTTCGTTGGGCATCGTGGGCTTGCCGCCGGCGTAGTTATGCCAAGAGAAGAAATCGAGATTGCTGCCGCACGCATCGAGAAACGGGTTGACCCACTCTGGATTGGCCCAGGTAAACGAGGGCCCACCAATCTTGGTGGTGGGGTCCGCCTCTCGTGCCGCTTCCGCCATGACGTTGAACAATGCCCAGAGGTCCGGCAAGCGATCGGCTTTTTGGTAGGTGTTATCCGCTTCGTTGAGCAGTTCCCAGCCATCCACCCGAACGCCGGTTGCCGCGGCCGTCTCGACCAATTCGCTGACGATACGGGCGGCCTGATCGAGGCGGTTGGGATCGACTAGTTTGCTTTCGCTGAACCAGGTGGGCCAATCGCTCAGACAAACAAAAAGCTCAACCTCGACGCCCCGATCACGTAGAGCCTGGACCGGTGCCAAAGCTCGGGCGATTGCGGCTTGGTCCCAGACCCGCTGGCCGTCGTCGAACGAAGTCTTGTCCGAATTCATCCAGTATTTGCCCAGTTTTGAGCGGTGGATCCGCACCAAGCCCGGCTTGGCCGACGCTAGAAAATCGACAAATGGCGTATCGTCCACGGCCTCGCCGGTCACCGGGTGAAATAAGGCCATCCCCCAGTGATGGCCGGTGATAGACCCCGCGTCGGCTTCCCAATCGATGCTAATTCCAACCAAAACGCTTCCCGCCTCGGCCCGCGGTCGATATGACGGAATGATGTCGCCACCCGTGTCGTCGGTGATCCCGGCTTCGGCCGCGTTTTGTGGAGTGTCGGCGATGGCCCCGGCGTTGTTGGGATCGGGTGGGTTATCCCCCCCTGCCGCCGCGATCACCACCACATCAATGTGCGGCACCTGATCGCCTTTGCCACGGATAAATTCGATTTTGCTGCCGAGTTCCTCTCGGTCGTAAGGTCCGAACTTCACCCATTCATAATCTTTGGGTTTGCTCCAGTCCCACTTGATCTCCTTATTCTTCCCATCGACACGGCCCTTGAGTTGCAGTGGCCCGCCCTTGCGTCGCACGTGGAGGATGACTTGGTCGGGGAAATCGGCGTCCAGGTCATGCCGAAAGACCGGCCCCCATTCCTTGCCGCTGGTCACCGCTTTGCCGCCGGAGGCATCGGGGTCTTCAACCACATGGCCGAACTTGTCCGCACCCGGAACATCTTCAGCTTCGACCACGGTGCCGGTCGGAAACGTCACGTCCCCCGAGCCGGGCTCGGGGGCATTTGCTGGTTCGGTATCAGTCGGGGCTTTATCAGGCGTGGCGGCTTTTGCTCCGCCGGCGGGAGAAATCACCACCGCGTCGACATGGGGCACTTGATCACCCTTACCACGGATTAACTCGATCCGATCCCCGAGTTCTTCCCGGTCATAGGGTCCAAAGTCGATCCACTCGTAATCTTTAGGCTTGTCCCAGCTCCATTTCAATTCCTTGTTTTTGCCGTCTGCCCTCACTTTAAGTTGCAACGGCCCGCCCTTGGCCCGCACCCGCACGATGACTTGTTCGGGCAGATCGTCCCCCAACTCGTAACGGAACACCGGCCCCCATTCCTTGCCGCTGGTCACCGCTTTGTCGCCCGAGGCGTCGGCGTCTTCCACCACGTTGCCGTACTTGTCGGCACCCTTGACGTCTTCGGCTTCGACTACCGTACCCTCAGGGAACTCCACCTCGGCGGCGCCTGCGAGCGGCGTTAAGCCTGCCAATAAAAACACAACGGCGGGTAATACGTTTCGATACATCGGGGACACTTTCAAAAGGGGATACAAGGTTTAAGTAATAAGCTCCAAAGATCGGAGTTCTGAATAATGCCGCGACGCCTCAATAAATTTTACGCTCAGCATCACCCCGTCGATTCATCCCGCGGTGCTTGCGGCATGGATGCGCTGCGGTTGGGCCGAACCATCCGGAGCATTGACCAAGATACCGTCGCGAGGGATCGGCAATTCATCGTATAGCAGCGGATCTTCGGTCTGCTGCATCCAGCGGTCGAGGCGGCCACGCATGTTGTCGAGGGTCGCCGCGAAAGCCGGGTCGGCCGCGAGGTTGTCTCGCTCGTCGGGATCCAGATGCAGGTCGTACAATTCTTCATCCGGCAGCGGCTGCTCGGCCCACCCGTGTTCCAGCCAAACATCTTTGGAGAGGCTGTCGTCGGTGTTGGCCAGGACCGGCAGGCGGCGTTGGCCGAAGCGGCGGATGTAGGACCAGTCCAACGTGCGGCAGCCACGCTTCGGCTCGTAGGCCGTGTGAAACGTCACTTCCGAAAAACATTCCCCGCGGATCGAAGTCGCCTCGCCGGTCACCAGCGGGAGCAGCGAGTGACCCTCCAGCCATTCGGGAGGATCGGCGTCGAGCAGTTCGCAGATCGTCGGGTAGAGATCGAGTTGGCTGACCAGTGCGTCATTGACCCGTCCCCCGGTGAAGCCGCCAGGCCCACGCAGGATGAGCATGACGCCGGTACCCCGTGCGGTAAGGCTACATTTGTGGCCGGGAAATGGGACGCCGTGGTCGGTGGTGCAGATGACCAGGGTGTTCTCGACCAGCCCATTGAGCGCGAGCTGATCCAACACGTCGCTGACGTGCTGATCGAGTCGGGTGACGCAATCGTTGAACTCGGCCGCGTCGCGGCGGGTGCGGGTTTCGTCGGGCAGGCCGGGCATCGGAGAGGAGTATCGCGCTTGATGATCCGTCAAATAATCGGCCGCGAACCCACGGCCCGCCCGGTGGGTTTCGCCGAAGCCGACGCTCAGGAAAAACGGCTGATCGTGGTCGCGTTCGAGGAAGGTCTTAACCGCCTGCCGATTCAGCAGCGCACCGCAGCCATCTTTGGTGAGTTGCTCGTCGTAGCCCACCGGTCTGGGATCACCGCAGATGTGATGGACGCCCGAGCGAGCGGTTCGGTAGCCTTGGTCGCGGAGGAAGTGGGCCAAGTGTTGCTGCGGATTGCTTAGTGACCAGCCACGGTGGTGCAGCCCGAGCATCCCACTGACGTGGGGCGATTGACCCATCAACAAACCGGCACGGCTGGGTGAACAGGTAGGAGCAACGCAAAACGCTTGACGAAATAAAACGCCTTCTTCAGCCAACCGCTGCATCCGGGGCGTAGACACCGGGGCCCCGTAAGGCTGAATGTGTCGGCCCGTATCGTGCGAATGCAGATAAAAAATATTGGGCGGCTGGGTCATCGCGGCAACACAAGCGGACGGCAGTAAAAAGCCGCCCCGTGCCGGTGAGCACGGGGCGACGCAAAAGACATTTTCGTTTTAGGCACGCCGTCGGCTGAGCAGGCACAGGCTGCCGAATGACACCAAGACCAAAGAGGCGGGCTCGGGGATGATGAAAACATCACTCAATTCTGTCCCGATACGCAATTCGTCATAGACCGCGGTACCACGGCTAGTAAGAAGACGAAACACATCGGTTGCCTCAAGATCGGGGGTCCCGAAAGTCGGGGAATCGATCGATTCGAATGCTTTGGCTTGATTGTTAGCGTCAAGCACAGCCTTAGACAGGCCTTCGGTCACCACCGCGTCGTAGTCATCGGCAGATAGAATCCACAGCGTACCAGTCGTTATCTCACTTGTGAAATTACCGATCCCGATATTTTCGTACGCGGCGATAACTAGTCGGGTCTGCAAGGTAGGTAAATCATAAGCGCCGGAACTTCCGGGGCGAGTCTTAGCAACCCCCACCGTGGCTTCATCCGGACCGCTGAATCCTGTGGACTCCTGCGCCACGTCCCTGAATAAATGGATCGCCGCCTAATGAAGATTGACGGAACTCATGTCCAAACTGGGTTTCATTCCCAAAGCTCGGGTTGCGATCAGCGACCTCTTGGATCAAGTAACTGATAAAAACATTGCCGTTGGTTCCTACCGCGTTGCCGAATGTACGACCGTAAGACGAAAGGCTGTTATCGGTATCTGAGTTAGCAAATGTCAATGCATTTCCAGAGACCGGCATCGAGCTCAGCGTGAGTCCAGTCGTAATCGAAGCGGTGGTCACTGCGGTGCCGGCTAACGACCAACTTGAGCCCGCTGCCCACCCGGTACCGCCGTTCAGGCCGTCTGCGCCCGACAGGAGCGCGTAGTCAAACGATTCGGTGACGAGAGTGGTTGCATTGAGTTGCGGTGCTGCAAGAAGTAAAGCGGATGTTGAAAGAGTTAAGCCAAATAAAGATAGTTGATTCATAGAACTGACCTCCAGGTAGGAAAAGAGACTGACACGAAAATTAAAACGAAGTTGGTCGGGCCGTAGATTCGCGAACCGCAAGCGTCAACGGGAGCACGGCGGGGGAAGGCGTTGCGGAGTTGGTATCGGCCTTCATCAGTTGATCAAGCCCAGAACGCACCAAATCGGCAACCGGCATGGCCACCGTTGTCAGCGGAGGCTGGGAGTCACAGGCCGCGGGCTCATCGTTGAACCCCACTACACTCACGTCCTGCGGCACGCGTAGGCCCCGACGCCAGAGCGACTGCATCAGTTGGATCGCGTCGTGATCGTTGTAGACGACGATGGCGGTAGGTCGATCTATCGGCGCACATAAAATGAGGTTCGCAGCAAATTCGGCGGGCTTGCCGACAAAGATATTGATATGGGATTCTAAACCCGCGTCGAACATGGCCGAGGCATACGACTCGCGGCGATCGGCATTGCTGTAATGCTCACCGTGACCCTTAGACTGGCAGAAATAAGCAATCCGGCGGTGACCCAAATCCAGGAGATGCTGCACCGCCAGCTTCGCCCCGGCCACATCATCAAAATAAACCTGCGGCACATCCAGATCGCTACGCAGATTCAAAAAAACCGCGGGCACATTGTGCTCGGCCACGAATTGCTCCAAACCCAGCGGAATCGGGTGGGTGATCAGCACCCCATCTACTCGGCCGTCACGCAGTTTGTGGCCCCATTTTTCAACCGGACCCATTGCCGGGATCAACATGAGTTCCCGATCCAGGTCAGCAAGTTGTTGAACCAACGCGGAGACAATTTGGGATCGCTCGACGTAGACCGCGGGGCATCCGTACACCAATCCGATCGTCTGCGACTGCTGACGGGCGAACGATCTTGCACGCCAGTTGGGTTGATAACCCATCGATTTGGCAGTTTCGAGAACAGTTTGCCGGGTGGACGCACTCACTTGACCGGTCTTGTTGTTGAGCGCACTGCTTACAGCTTGCTTAGACAAGCCTACGCGTTCGGCAATGTGTTGGATCGTGACGTTCATGAGAAAGATTTGAGCCAGAAGTATCGTTAGCTTACCTTGACCGGTCTAGTTGTCAAGAAAAATTTTTCGTGGGTAAAATTAAATGTGGTCAATCCCATGTTGGTCACGGTGTGGTGCTTAGAAAAGACGAAAAATATTTAACAAGAATCGGTTAGTCGTGGCCGGCACAGAACGATGGGGCCAGGTCGCGGACCCGGATCGCCTTGCCGGTTTCTATTGACCGGTTGGCCGCCACGCCGGTGAGCACTGACCAGGCACCATCGAGGTGAGTGGCGTCGCGGTTCTGGCGATCGACGGGCTGATTGGGCAGGAATATGCGGTCGAGCAGTTTTCGGTCTCCCCCGCCGTGGCCGCCGGCGGCTTCGGGGATTTCGAGGTCTTCTGATTTCTCGAACATGCGCTGAACACGGACGTAACGCTCTTCCTGAGATTGTGCGGCCGCGAGGGCAGCCTCACTCTGACCCGCGATGATGTGGCCAGCCCCCCGGCCGAAGTATTCGACCTGCCCCTCCGTGCCGGTCACGGTCAATCTTTCCCCCTCCCACGGACAATACGCCACGAGCGAATAGCTCATCATTGCCCCGCGGCTGTAGCGTGCGGTCACTGCCATCGTGTCTTCAGCGGTAATCGGCCACTTCTGCTCACCGCCAAATACATTGCGGTCGCGGACATAGCCCGAGTCAGCCTCGGCCTCAAGGTACAGGCCCTGTAACGCCCGGACCTCGCTGTATCTGTCTCTGCCCTTACCGCTGTCGAGTTGCAACGCAAAGGGATCATCTTTAGCCGCCGGCTCTCCGGTGTAGCGGTCGTAGGGGTGCGTTTCGCCACGCTCCCGGGCGTTAGCCTGACCGTAGAAGGCCAGATCGCCCATGGCGAAAACAGTCTCGGGGCGATCGTCGAGGATCCAATTGACCAGGTCAAAGTGGTGAGTTGATTTATGCACAAGCAGCCCGCCGGAATGCTGTTTTTCACGGTGCCACCGCCGAAAGTAGTCCGCCCCGTGGGCGGTGTCGAGCCGCCACTGGAAGTCCACCAGCGTAGGCTTGCCGATCCGCCCCGAGGCGACAACCTCTTTGACCAGCGAAAATGCAGGTTGCCAGCGGTAGTTAAAGGCGACCCGCAGCGACCGGCCGGTTCGCCGGATCGCCGCAAAGATGGCCGCGACTTTCTTCTCGTCCGTCGTCATCGGCTTTTCAGTTACCACATCGCAGCCCCGCTCCATCGCTCGGATGATATAGCGGTCGTGGCTCGCGTCGGTCGTGGTCACAATCACCACGTCTGGTCTAGTCTCATTGATCAATGCGTCGAATTGTGCCTCGGAATAGGTCGCCACTGGCGGAGCCCCAGATTCCGAAACATAGCGGTTCCAATACGACATCCGCGTTGCGCTGAGGTCGCAGAATGCCACGAGTTCGGCGAACGTCGCGTAGTCCTTGAGGATGCCGTCGATAAACATCCGGCAACGGCCGCCGGTTCCAACAATCGCGTAGCGTTTTCGCTCTTCAGGCATAAATGCGAATCCTTAAAATTAGATGGAAAAGAAATTATTGTCATCCGTACCGCTTCACGATTTCTGGTGACAAAAAGTCCGCAATCCCGGGGGATTTTCGGCTTGACTCACCGCGTCAGGCTTCACCAACAGGGGGGGGCGGCCGCCGGTGGTTGTAATCGCTCTGCCACGGGTTCGCCAGTGCCGCGACTTCACTTAACCGCCCGACCTTGCGCAGCCCAGCTGCCCGAGAGGACACATGCGTTGCAAGCCATCAGCGTTGTTTTATGTAAATTGGTTGCCGTTGTCGCCATTCGGCAAAGCGACAGCCGGCTAATCTTGTGCGGTGACTGGCTCGGCTGCGTGGGGTTATCCTTCGTTGTTTCGGGGTTGTCGACAGCGAACGCGGCGTGGCGGGTTTGTGCTTACGCGGCAGCGGTCACAACGAACTATCATCGCCTATTCAAAAAGTCTGAACTGGAGCCAGCTTATGCAAAACGACGGCCAACCCCACTACTTCCTGCCCGGCTGGATTACGCCGAGCGACCAAACAATCGACGCAGATGTCTGCATTTACGGCGGGACTGCGGCGGGCGTGATCGCGGCCCGAACGGTGCAAGCCGCCGGGCAGTCCGTCATTTTGCTCAACCCGGCGCGGACCTTGGGGGGGATGACCACCAACGGCCTGGGGTGGACGGATTTTGGCAACAAGTCGGCGGTCGGCGGCCGAGCTTTACAGTTTTACCGAGATGTGGGGAAGGAGTACGGCCGAGAGATCGAGTGGTGTTTTGAGCCGAGCGTTGCCCAGCGCGTGATGGCCAATTATGCCAATTCGCTGGATGTACGGCCTTGCGAGTTCCTGGCTTCCGTACAAATGGAAGACAACGCCATCGTGTCGGTCCGCATGCTCAGCGGGCTTCGTGTCCAGGCCCAGCGTTTTATCGATTGCACCTACGAGGGCGATCTGATGGCCATGGCGGGGGTTTCGTATGCGGTGGGCCGTGAGAGCAATGCGTGTTTCGACGAAACCATCAACGGCGTGCAGCTTCACCGCAAACACCAATTCAGCAAGCCGATTGATCCTTACCGGCAACCGGGGCGGCCCGAGTCCGGCGTGCTGCCGGGCGTCGATCTCCATGACGCTTCGCCCAATGGCAGCGGCGACACGCGGATCCAGGCGTATAACTTTCGCATGTGCCTCACCGACGACGCATCACTCCGCGTCGCATTCACCGCTCCGGAAGGCTACGATCGGGAAAATTACGAACTGGCGGCGCGTTGGCTCCAGGCCGGGCCCGACGCTTACAACGAGCCGATCCGCGACGGCGAATTGCGAAAATTTGATCGGCTATGCGTTACGCACAAGACCGACACTAATAACCACGGGGCGGTGTCGAGCGACTTCATCGGGGCCAATTATGGATGGCCCGAAGGCAGCTACACGCAGCGTGAGCAAATCTTTCAGCAGCACCGGCAATACCAAGCGGGGCTTTATTATTTTCTCGCCAACGATGCGGCCGTGCCGAAGCGGTACCGCGAGCAGTTCTCCCGCTGGGGCTTGGCCGGCGACGAGTTTAGCGACACCGGGCACTGGCCCGAGCAGCTTTATGTCCGCGAAGCCCGTCGCTTACGCGCAGATGCCATTCTGACCGAGGCTGATGTCCGGCGGGACCGCACCTGTGAAGACCCCATTGCCCTGGGGGCGTACGCGATGGACAGCCACAACTGCCGAAGGGTGGTACGCGACGGAATGGTGCAAAATGAAGGTGATATTCAGGCTGAACTCGACGGACCTTACGCCGTCTCGTACCGCTCGATCGTGCCGAAGCGTGGCGAATGCACCAACCTTCTGGTACCGGTGTGCTGCTCCGCCAGCCATATCGCTTTCGGCAGTATCCGGATGGAGCCGGCGTTTATGTGCTTGGCGGAATCCGCCGCCCTTGCCGCGAGCCTCTCGATCCGTGACCATATTTCCGTCCAGCAAGTGCCTTACCGGCTCCTGAGGGGGGCCTTGGATCATGCGAATCAGCGAGTTGAATGATCCCGCCGTCGATCAGGGAGGGCATTGAACCCTGAAACGGAAAAATTTTTTCTTGGTTGGAGCGTAATATTGAGCTATAGTATCTAGAGGTCTTTTTATTTCCATCGCTACTTGACCGGTCATGTCATGATGCATCTTTTGAATTTCCTTAGGTAATAATTCAATGGCCACCGCACAATGCCGACAAATTCCGCCGCTGCAAGCCAACAAGGCGGAGAAATCTGCTGTGCGTTGCGTTGACCTTTTTTTGGGAACCGCAACCACCGATCTGCCGGCACCCGATGGACTTGCCGCGACATGGCTGTTCCATAAGGCTCAAGTCGGCAACAACCACCCCCATGCCGCGCTGCCCGCTCAATTGGTTTCGGTCGGCCCCTATAGCGGGGCTTACCCCACGGGTTACGGCACCAACGCACTCAACTACAACCGCGTCCCCCGCCAACTCGCCGATCGTCCCACCGCTCGCGCCATTTCACACCTCCATCCCAGCGGGACCGGTGAAATCGGCGTTTTTCACAACCACCTCCAAGTCACGCCGCTCCAGAACAGCTTGGCAGAGTTCGGCGAGTCGTGGCCACTGCTTGATGAACACGCCGAACCGGGCCGATACGCCGCACGCCTGGGTTCCGGGGACTCCAAAGATTCCATGGGAGGGATTCGTTTTGAACTTACCGTCGCACCTTTCGTAGCGGTACACCGCTACCATTTTACCGCCTCGGGCCGACAGAACCAACTCTTGATCGACCTCACGAGCCACGGCCTGACCTGCGACGGGCTCGGTCCGCTGCGAGGCGACCTCCAGGCGATCGATTTGCAATCGCCCCGCCGCGTAGACGCCACTCTTCAGTTCCACGGTCTGACCTACTTCGTCAGCATCGAATGCCCCGAGGCCGGTCAATTAAACCCTTGGCAGGGCCACCCGGAATCTGACGGGTCCGCCGCGACCAGTGGAGATGGCAAACATGGCATCACGTTCGGCCGTTTCGAGAAACGTGTCGTCAACCTGCGAATCGGCTTTTCGTTTCGTAGCCCGAGCAAGCCCGGCAACGCCTCCGCGAGGCCGACATGCCATTTGAGGTCATCGCCGCTCGCGCCAGCGACGTCTGGGCTGCTCGATTGAGCGCGATTGTGATTGACACTGACGACGAAGACTTGTCGGTCAAGTTCGACACGGCACTCTATCGCTGCTTGCTCAAGCCCGTAAATCTCACCGGCCAATCTCCATGGTGGGAGGGCGACTCGCCGTGCGTCGCGGATGTTGCCACGTTGTGGGACCAATACAAAACCTTAGTGCCGCTGCTCTGCACCTTTTGGCCAGACTTGGCCGCCAACCTCATCAACGGCCTGCTCGAATGGGCCGATTGCCACGGCGGCATGTTTCCCAATGGGATAATCCTCGAAGAAGGTCCGGACCGGTTTGCCGAGCAAGCACGCGGTTTGGCCTGCCTGAATATCTACGATGCCTATCTCCGAGGAGTGCCGGGGGTTGATTATCACCGGGCACTGCGATTGATGGCCGCGAACTTTGACACCGAGGCGGGCCGGGATTTCTGCCGGGTCGGCCGTTGCCCCCACCCGACCCACACGCTGGACCTGGCTCACGCGGCCTACGCTACTTCAGCCTTGGCGGATGCACTGGGTTATAGAAAGACCGCTACCCGTTTCGAGCCGTTGGCGGCAAATTGGCGGAACGCTTACGACCCCGCGACCGGCCTGCTTCTCGATGGGCAGTATTACGAGGGGTCCAAAGCGAACTATTCCTTCCGCCTGCAGCATGCAATGCCGCAACGGATTGCTCTCGCGGGTGGACCGGATCGATTTGTTCAACTACTCGACCACTTCTTCGGCTTCGGTCAGCCGCCGCTGGCCCGGCCGGTGCTCGATACGCCCAAAGATGAACTCAATCGGCAACTCGCGCTGGGCCGATTCGAGGGGCTCAACAACGAGCCCGATATGGAAACCATGCACGCCTACCGCTGGGCCGGTCGATCCGACCGCACCGAAGCCATCCTCGACGCGATTTTCAAGTATCAATTCGCCACCGGACGCGGCGGCCTGCCCGGCAACGACGACTCGGGTGGGCTCTCCAGTTGGTTCGTTTGGAACACCCTCGGCCTCTTCCCCGTCACCGGGCAAAACCTGCTGCTGCAAGGCAAAATGCGAGCACGTGGCGCAACGCTTCATCTGCCAAAAAATCAAAAACTAATGCTTCCGCTCCCCGAATCTTCCGAAACCAGCCTCCCAGCCAACGCCCTGGCTGCCGCCGCGGTTTGATCAGCTTGGTATCCGATTCACCCGTTTCAATCGTTTCGTGTTCTTTATAAAAAGTCGGAGTTTCATTATGCGACCCACATCCCGCCGTCCCTTTGGTTTCACGCTCATCGAACTGCTGGTGGTCATCAGCATCATCGCTCTGCTCGTAGCTATATTGCTGCCCGCACTGACCGCCGCCCGTGATGCAGCTCAGAGTTCGGTCTGTAAAAGTAATCTGAAGCAGATCGGAATATCGACCTACCTTTATGCTGCCGATTACGACGGCCAACTGCCTATGTCGGCATGGACAGTACCCAGGCCCTCGGGAGGTAGCAGTTATCTCAGCTGGCGCAACGTCATCGAACCCTACACGAATGACCGTAACGCGGGTGGAGGCAACATTAATAACCAGGACCTTTCGCAGTTTCATTGTCCAGAACTTCTCGACGATGGGGTCCGCGCTCTATCCGGGGCCTATGCCGCCAACGAAGAGGTGATGTTTGACAGGGTTTTCAGAAGCCCGAAACACCTGCGGATCGACTCCGTACTGGTCCCGAGCAACACCATGATGGTTGTCGATGCCAACAATGGCTCGGGCTCCACGTTCGAAAAAATCAGTCTGAGCATTGAATTACCTGCAATATACGACGGCATGCCCTATGCCATCATGGCCGAAGACCCCAACGATTTCGATGCCCGTAGCTCTACGGACCGTCCTACCGATGTCACCATTCGCTACCGCCACGGCGAAGAATCAGCCAACGCCCTTTTCGTTGACGGCCATGTCGGCAGCCTCGTCAAAGGTGAAACCGAGGCTTCTGTCTTCATGATCGATTACTGAATCTACCGTTTTCTTGTCATATATCGAGCCCCCCTTTCAGGAGTTTCACAATGGCATCTCCGACCCACCATGACCGGTTTGACACCCGCCACCCTAACGCATTCACGCTCATCGAACTGCTGGTGGTCATCAGCATCATTGCGCTGTTGATCAGCTTTCTTCTCCCGGCCCTGCAGGGCACTCGTGAAGCGGGAAGGGCGGCGGTCTGTCTCAGCAACCAGCGCCAGTTGGGGATTGCGACTTCAACTTTACGCCGACGAGTTCAAGGGGGTGTTCCCCACCGCCAGCGCTCCGGGCTTTGCCGACCCGAAGTGGTTCGATAATCGACTACTGCAAAAAAATCTGGAGAGCCACGAAGTTTTTCTCTGCCCGAGTGATGACGACCCAACGAATTACAACTTCAACTCCGGGATTTCCGGGGCCACGCCGGACCGGCACGATTTGAGCTACATCTACAACGGAACTTTCCACGGCCGGGCCGACGCTGCTTACCGCATACGTGATTCAATCCTCGATCCCAGCGAGGTGATCATCACCAGTGACCACGGTCACGGGGCAGGAGACAATGGCCGCGAGTTCATCTTCGACAACGCTGCCAACTGGAACAACATGTTCCCGTTTCAAACGCATGAGGACGGGGTTGTGGCGGGATATTACGATGGACATGCCGCGCAGGGAAACCGTCGGCAGTGTCGCCGATCGACCCCAGTCTTGGGTGTGGGACCCATACTCCAGCACCTCGGAAATGACCAAGAAGTTCGACCCCACCGGCAAGCGAAGCGACTACATCCGTATCCGGCCCAGTGGTGTGCGTACCGTTCAGTAAGTGTCGCCGCAATCGCAGAGTGGAATCGTAGTGAGTGAATTTCAGGCAGCGAATCCGGTCGATCATCCGGTTAACGGTATGAGAGTCCTTCCACCGTTATCCCGCGCTTCGTATCTAGCCAAGGTTCGGCCGGGTGTTTTGGATTGGTTGGAGAGCGTTCGGGCGACGCAGGTCGGTTGGGGCCGATGGCGCTATCACGCCAAGACCGATGCCCCCTGCTCACTGAATGCCTCGGGATTGGCCATCACCTTACTCGATCAACTCGGGGCACTGGAGGAGGTCCCCGACAAACAGAAGCGAGAGGCGTGCGCGTTTTTTAAGAGTTGCCAGGATCCGGACGACGGCTTGTTCAAAGACCCGCTCGAAACCGAAGCGCAAAAGCTCCCGCGGCACACCTGGGCGCAGGTCTGGGGCCAGCGGCACGGGGCGGCCCTCGACGCGATGGCGCGCCTAAACTTCACGCCAAATTACCCCATCGCGCCGACCCAGTTCGCAGACCTGCGAGTGATGGATCCCGCGACATGGACCTCTGCGGAGTTGGATTGGCGGAATCCGTGGCAAGCGGGAGAAACCTGGTCACGTTCACTCCGAGCATACGTGAGTTCGCTGAAACACTTGCCGGACCGCGAGCAGAACAATGAATCGACCTGCGCATTCGACGCCTTCGAGCGTGATATCCTCGACCCGGCCACCGGCTACCCCAGCCGACGGATGCCCGAGGATCTGCCCCACGTTGCCATGGCCGGTTGCTTTAAGGTACTTCAAGCCTATGTCGGATTCCAAGCGATCCATTCCGTACCCCGAAAAAATCATCGAAGCAACTCTCGCACTGCAGAACCCCGACGGCACGTTCGGACCCGAAGACAATATGTGCTTCAATTGGGATGCTTTATTTATCTTAAGATTATCGGATCAGCAACTCGGCGGCTCACATCGGCACCAGACGATTTTAGATTCCGGAAATCGATGCGCTGACATCTTGCTCTCGAAATATCGCAAGCCCGACGGCGGCTTCGCGTTTTTCGGTGACACTTGTCTGGACAGCCATCATTCGATCCGTGTCTCCGATAAGCGTTACGCCATCGGCGACATGCTGGGCACGCGCATGTGCGTCTTGTGTCTGGAATACGCCGACGAGTGGAACCGGTGATGGATCGCCATTACGGGAAAAATGATGCCGACGCTTTGCCGCGTAAGAAGTTGCTGCTCCGCAGCTCGTGGCAGACGGTCAACATCGGCGACATCGCCCACACGCCGGGCCTGCTTGCCCTACTCGAAACTTTTTTACCCGAGATTGAAGTTTATCTCTGGCCAATGGACGTGAGCCACGGGGTCCGCGAGATGCTTTTGGCCCGTTTCCCCGGCTTGCACCTTGTTGAGGATGACCAATCACTTCTCGAAGCCTTTGGGCAGTGCGACATTCTTCTGCACGGCTCGGGGCCTTACCTCGTCGCCCAAGAAGATCTAAACCGCTGGCGGTTTGAGACCGGCAAGCCGTACGGCGTCTGCGGCATCACGCTCGGCAGGCGACGCTCAAGCCAGACTCAGGATATCGATGACGCGACGATCAACCAAACCATCTCGACGTTGAATCATGCAGAGTTTGTTTACTTTCGAGATTCGGTGTCGTTGGATTTTGCCAGACAACAGGGTTGCGTAAGTCCGGTGATGGATTTCTGTCCCGATGCTGCGTTTGCTTGTGATCTGCGAGCAGACCGTTCAGCGGAAGCGTTTTTGCAGGAACAACGGCTGGAGCCGGATCGCTTCCTATGTTGTATCCCAAGGTTACGTTATACCCCCGGCTGGGAATTTAGTTCCAAAAACAAAGCGGTTGATCCTGTCAAAGTCAAGCGTAACCAACAGATGAAACTTCATGACCACGAACCGCTCCTCGACTCAATCCAGCGCGTGGTCAATGAGACGAGTCTGAAGGTGTTGATCTGTCCGGAAGACGAAACCCAGGTCAAGCTTGGTCGAGAGATGCTTCTGGATCCGTTGCCCGTAGCCGTGAGGCGGCAGGTCGTGTGGCGGGAAAACTTCTGGTTGACGAGCGAGGCGATGAGTGTATTCCGCCGTAGTGCAGGGCTTTTCGGCCACGAGATGCATTCGCCGATCATGTGTATTGCCCAAGGCATACCGGCGATCGTCTGCCGCTGGAGTGAGCAGAGCAGCAAGGGAATCATGTGGCGGGATATCGGCTTGGGCGACTGGTTGTTTGACCTGGATTTGCCCGATGAGCGTGCGGAGATTGCGCCGGCGGTGCTTGCCCTCGCGCTTGATCCCCCAAAGGCGAAGACGAAAGCCCAAGCCGCCAAGCGGCGCGTCCTGCTTTACCAAACCCAGGCAATGTCGCGTCTGCGAGTAGCTTTGGGCTTGCCCGGAGTTCCGGATCAGCGACAAAACAGCATTGTTCGCAGCGTGCCCGATTAAATGACTTTTCGTGTCGGTTAATCACCAGCCGACTAATTTTCAACCCGCGTAATCCTGATAAACAAAGGTATTTTGTGCAACCATTTCCACGTACCGCGCCCGCCGCCACAATCGATCTCAGCGGCATCTGGTCCTTTGCTTTTTTGCCCGACTTGGCGGACCCGGGTGCTTTAGACCCCGCGACGGTTGAGTGCGCCGCACTCGCGACGGTCCCGGGTGTCTTCGATGCGACGCCGGCTGACGCAGGTCGGCGTGGGACGGCGATCTATAAAACTCAGATCGAGATCAAGCCGCATCAAAAGTCGCAGCTGCGTTTTGATGGGCTGGGTCTGTGGGCGAAGTTATACATCGATGGTCAGCCGCAGGGAGAATACGACCTGCCCTACGGCGGTTGGAACGTGGACGTACCGCCCAGTGATGAACGGCGGCGCGACGTTGCCCTGGTGGTCGATAATCGGCTGCACCACGAGCGGACAACGCTCGTCGAGCCGTACTTCGATTTCTATCTTTACGGGGGTATCTACCGTGGCGTTTGGTTGCACCTGTTGGATGGCCCGGCGATCACGGAAGTTCAGATTACCGTGCAGGACTGGAAGGCCGGCCGCATCAAAGTTCGCGCCTGCGCCAATGAATCGTCCATTGCAGCGGTGCCATTAGAAATCGCGTTTGACGGTGGTGATTTCCAGCGGGCCGATGATGCCGTGTGGACAAACGAATCGGTGGAATTCAGCGGCGTCGTGCCCCACGCAAAACCATGGTCTCCCGACCGGCCCCATCTGCATACGCTGCGGTTAAGACTGGGAACAGACGTCTTCACCACACGCTTTGGGCTACGCGAAATACGCGTCGATGGGCCGCGCCTGCTGCTCAACGACCAGCCGCTCAAGCTGCATGGCGTCTGCCGGCACGAGGCGCATCCCCAGTGCGGGCCTGCATTGCCGTTGACCCAACTGCTGGAAGACATCCAACTGCTCAAGCAGACCGGCTGCAACTTTGTTCGCGGCTCGCACTATCCGCAGGACCCTCGTTTTCTGGATCTTTGCGATGAGGTGGGGCTGCTGGTGTTCGAGGAATCCCTGGGCTGGCAGGCAGAACTCAAACACCTGACGAACCCGCACTTTGCGCAGCGTCTGGAAACCATGACCCGCGAGATGGTCCGCCGCAGCTTTAACCATCCCAGTGTCATCATGTGGGGCTTCCTCAACGAAGGCCACAGCGAGCTGCCCGAGTCGCGAGCGCTTTACGAACGCCTGACCGCCGCCATCAAAGAAGAAGACCCGACGCGGCCGGTGACGTTTGCCACCAATCAGTTAATGGATGACATTAACCTCGATCTGGCGGACATCATCAGCATCAACATTTACCCCGGCTGGTACGCTCAACCCGAGGCGGGGGTTCGACCCTTGGATACCATTGTGCCGTATATCGACGACTGCCTTGAGCACTTGCGCCGTGTTGGCCTCGACGATCGGCCGCTGATCATCAGCGAAATCGGGGCGGGTGCGATTTATGGGTGGCACGATCCGCTCAATGCGCATTGGTCCGAAGAATATCAGGCAGACCTCCTGCAGATCGTCTGTGAAAAGTTCCAGACCGATGATCGTATCAATGGTCTGTCGTTGTGGCAGTTCTGTGACATCCGCACTTATGCCGACAGCTACGCGCTGAAGCGCCCCCGAGCTTTTAATAACAAAGGGATCTTCGACGAATACCGTCGTCCGAAACTTGCCGCCGAGATCGTTACGCGCTACTTCTCTGAACGGGATTGATCTTTAGCGATCCGTAACAAGCGAGGTTAAGTCAAATTGCATAGATACGGAGATTATCAGCTGTACGTAAGCTCACTGATTTGAATCCGAGGGAAACCGTATCTATAGAGTCGATGCGTTGGTCTCACAAAACTGCACTTCCAGATAACGGGCGACGTAGTCGATAATGGATTTGGCTTCGGGGACCTCGGGGTTGGAAGTGGTACCCATCGGCTCGAAGCGCATGTCTTTGAAGCGGCGGACGGCCTCGTCGAGGGGCAGGCCGTACTGGAGGGCCAGGCTGAACGCGCGGCAGAAGGCCTGCATGAGGCCCGAGAGGGTGGAGCCTTCTTTGGACATCTTGACGAAAACTTCGCCGGGGGTGCCGTCCTCGAAGAGCCCGATGGTGAGATAGCCCTCGTGGCCCATGATCTGAAACTTGTGGGTGAGCGAGTCGCGGTCGGGCGTGAGGCTGCGGCGTGAGGTGACCATCCGTGGTGCTCCGGGGTGGTAAAAGATTTTCACGATTGTAGTCGGTTGCCAGGCGGGTGCGAACGTCGCGGGGTGAAAGACGACCTTGAGCCACCGCCCACGCTCGGCGGGCAGAGGCTTGGGCAGAGGGTGCCCGGGTAAAGATTCTCGAGATTTTCAGAAGGTGCAGGCGGAGTATGATCGGGCGTGCGCAAGTTTCCGATCGAATCGCTGTTGGCGTGGTACGGGGTGCATCAGCGGGAGTTGCCGTTCCGCCCGACCCGGCAGCGCGAGGCAAATCCGTACCATGTGCTGGTCAGCGAGGCGATGGCGCAGCAGACGCAGATCGCAACGGTGGTGCCTTATTTTGAACGGTTTGTCGCGGCGTTTCCGACGGTGGCGGACCTCGCGGCGGCCGAGGAGCAGCGGGTGCTGACGCTGTGGCAGGGGCTGGGCTATTACCGCCGGGCACGAAACCTGCACGCGGCGGGGAAGATGGTGGTTGCGGTATTTGCCGGGCGGGTGCCGGACCGGGTGGAAGACCTGCTGCGGTTGCCCGGGGTGGGGCGTTACACCGCCGGGGCGGTGGCGTCGGTGGCGTACGACGTGCCGGCCCCCATCGTGGACGGCAATGTGGCGCGGGTGTTTGCCCGGTATTTCCTGATCCAAGAAGCAATCGATCGACCCGCCACCCTGAAACGCCTCTGGGCCAAAGCCACGGACCTTGTCGAATCGGCGGCGACGGCGGGCGGCTCACCACGCGATTTTAATCAGGCGGTGATGGAACTCGGGGCGATGGTGTGCACGCCCAAACGGCCGACGTGCCTGGTCTGTCCGCTGCGCGAAACTTGCGGGGCGTTGTCGGCCGGCGCGGTCGATAGGCTGCCCACCAAATCGACCCAAGACAAAGCCGGTTGCCGTGCGGCACAGGGTGATCGCGGTGCGGCGTGGTCAGAAATACCTCTTCGAGCAGCGCCCCGCCGCGGGGCTGTGGTCCAACATGTGGCAACTGCCGACGGTCGAGCAATCCGCCAGCGGAAACGGGTCCGACCGATGCTCAAGCCATCGCGGCGGTGGAGCACCCGGCTGGGATTAAAGCTCGGGACCGATCATCGCATCGGCGACGTTTTCGCATCAGACCACGCACCGCCAAATCGAGTTCACGGTGAAACTTCACGAGGCGGTCGGCGGCCGGTTGCGGAACGGAGCCGGCCGATGGCGGACGCTCAAAAACATCGAAGACCTGCCGCTGGCCAAGCCGCAGATGAACGCAATTCAGATGCTGCGCGAAGCTGCCAGCAACCTGCCCCAAGGCTAGCTAAACTGTGCCAATGAGTGACAAAGACCCCAACAACGTGCCCCAGATCGATCACGAGGGCATGGGCATCAAAGACAGCCAAAAAGGCACCCGCGGCGGCCCCCCCGGATGGATGGCCCTGGTCATCGTCGGCGGCCTCTTCCTCATCGTCGGGTCCATTGTTCTGGTGGCCTCACTCCTGAGCACCTGAGGCTCTACGGTCCGACTGGGCCTAATTTTAAAATAACGCTGACGTTAACCGGTACGAGTTGTAAATTCAGTGGCGGAAGCGGCTTGCGGTAGACATCACCGCGACGCGAGGCGTTGGCGGATGAGCTGGGCGCGGGCGATGCGGCGGGCGGCGGGGTCCATGACTTGTTCGCTGAGGTGCTGGAGGTGGGCGGGCTGAGTCAGCAGGAACAGGTCATTGATGGTGCGGGTATCGACCGCGTCGAGTCGGCCGAGGTTGACTCCGAGGCGGACGTGGCTGAGCAGTTGGAGGACTTCTTCGGTGCCGATGACGCGGGCGGAGTTGAGGATCGCCCAGGCGCGGAAGATTTTGTCATCGAGTTGTTCTTTGCGTTGACGCAGGAGGGCCTGGCGGGCTTGCTGTTCGTAGGCGATGATCTGGGGGACCACGGTGTGTTCGAAGTCCGCGAGGATTTCCCGTTCGGACTTGCCGAGGGTGGTCTGGTTGGAGACCTGGAAGAGGTCGCCCTGGGCTTCGGAGCCTTCGCCGAAGAGGCCGCGGACCGCGAGGTGCATGTCGCGGGCGGCACGCTTGACCTTGTCGATTTCGCCGGTGAGCTTGAGGGCCGGCAGATGGAGCATGACGCTGACGCGGATACCCGTGCCCACGTTGGTGGGGCAGGCGGTGAGATAGCCGAAGCGGCGGGAATAAGCGAATTCGAGTTTTTCCTCGAGCACGTCGTCGATGCGGTTGATCTGGTCGAAAGCCTCGGAGAGCTGCATGCCGCTGCGCAGTACCTGGATGCGGAGGTGGTCTTCTTCGTTGACCATGATGGCGAAGGTCTCGTCACCGCCGATGGCGACGCCGCGGGGCGATTTCGTTTTTGCCCGAGGCGTGCTGACGGGAGATCAGGTGACGCTCGACGAGCAGTTGGCGTTCGTTGGGGGTGGCGTCAGAGAGCTGGACCCATTCGATCTGGTCGGCGAGACGTTTGTTGATGATTTGTCCGCGACAGGCGTCCAGTACCTCATAGCGTTGGCGGCGGGTGGCGTGGCCGACGAAGGGGAAGCCCGCCAGGTTGCGAGCCAGGCGGATTCGGCTGGAGATGACGATGTCGGACTGCGGGACCGTCCCCGCGGAGCCATTCGCCAGCGTGTTCGGGGAGGTTGCGGAGGGTCATAGCGGGTTAGGGATCAGGGATCAGGGATCAGGGATCAGGGATCAGGGATCAGGGATCAGGGATCAGGGAAGCATATTTCTGGGTTGGGGTGCCTGAAATTTGGGTACTTGGCGTTGGCTTTTAGGGGGTTGTCGTTGCCGAATTGATCCGCTCGGTGGTGGCTTTGCGGGGCTAGTCGTCGGTTTCCATGCCGTGGACTTCATCGCGGAGGCGGGCGGCGAGTTCGTAGTCCTCGGATTCGACCGCATCATCGAGTTGACGGCGGAGGCGTTGCAGCGCCATCTGGCGTTGCTCGCCGACGCCCGCGCGGTGGGGCACCTTGCCGATGTGGTGGGTCCCGCCTTCGTGGGCCCGCTCCAATAGCGGGCTGAGTTTGTCTTCAAACGTGCGGTAGCAGTGCGGGCAGCCCAGCAGGCTATCTTCGCGGAACTGTTTGAACGTGAGACCGCAGTGATCGCAGGTGTTCTTTTTAAGGCCGGTGTCGGCGTCGGATTCCGACTCGGTTTCGCCGCCGGAATGGAGCTTTACGAAATTGTTAAGCAACTCGTTGATCGGGGTATGCACCGCCTTGACGCTGAGCCCGTCTTCCGCGGCGTGGGCGTCGCAGAAGTGTTTTTCGATTTTCTGCCCGTTGATGATTTCCACCGAGTGGTGGGTCGCGGGTCGGCTGCACTGGTCACACTTGCTTTTCACGATCGGATTCCGGAGGCGGGAACGATTAACCCCATGGTAGGTCGGGGGTGAGCAAGGTTCTAGGCCGACTTGGCAAGTCGGACTACGGGGCGGGTGTCGCGGGGGACGGGTCCGCCGGGCGGGCGTGGTGGCCTGCGACGGTGAGCATGACGTTGCCGCTGCCGCTGCGAAAGCCTTCGAGATCGAGGCTGACGTACCGGTAGCCGGCAGCCTTGACCGCTCGGACCACCTGGTGATGAAGGTCGCCGGCAAAGAGGCGGGCGAACTGATCCGCGGGGATTTCGAGGCGGGCGACTTCTTCATGGTGGCGCACGCGGAAACCGGCAAAGCCCAGGTCGTGGAGGGCGTCCTCGGCGGCCTCGACCTGCGCGAGCCGCTGGGCGGTGACGGGCGTGCCGTAGGGCAGCCGACTGGCGAGGCAGGCGGCGGCGGGTTTGTCGGCATTGGGCAAACCCAGCAACGCGGCGAGGTCGCGGACGTCCTGTTTATGCAAACCCGCTTCGAGGAGCGGTGAAATGACGCGGGCCTCGCGGCGGCACGGAGGCCGGGGCGGTGGTCGCCCAGGTCGTCGGCATTGGTGCCGTTGGCAATCAAGGTGATGTTCAGGTCCGCAGCGGTGCGGTGCAGGGCGGCGTAGAGGTGGGTCTTGCAGAAGTAGCAGCGGTCGCCGGCGTTGGCCTGATAGTCGGGATCGTCCTGTTCGCCGGGGGCGACTTCGACCAGTCGCAGGTCGAGATCGACCGCCAGCTTCCGGGCGTCGCGGAGTTCGCGGCGGGGCAGGGACGCGGAATCGCCCAGCGCCGCGGGCGCGGCGTCTCGGCCCAGGGCCAGCCGGGCGGCGACCGCGACGAGCGTGGAATCGATGCCGCCGCTGTAAGCCGTCAGCACCGAGGCGCCTCGGTGAGCGACACGGAACACGTCCAGCAGCCGATCCAGGCGGGCGTCCGCGGGCAGGGCCGAGGCGGAGCGGCCGGGGAGGACCGGAGCGCTAGCGGGTTGAGAAACGGTGGATGGCGCGGGCATGACGCAGGAATTGTACGCGGTTGAAGTGCGGCGGGGTCTTGGGTATCTTGTGCGGTCCCGGCCGGGACCCGCCCTCCAAGCGGTCGCCTCCGGGAATCCGTCCTGGGTGACGGGTCGCACTCGTAGCTCAATTGGATAGAGCAGCGGTTTACGGAGCCGCAGGTTGCAGGTTCGAGCCCTGCCGAGTGCATTGAGGACCATGCCCCCCCGGGGGGTGTAATGGTGAGGGATACGGGTAGCGACACTAATATGAAAAGAGCGATCCGCGGAGGCGGTTTTTTTTGCTGCGCGGAGGTTGCCCGATGGTTTATCGGCCGCTTAGGTGAAGTGGTGACGGCGATTGGCCGATAAGACGGGGTGGCGGGTATTGCCTCGTTGCTGAACTTTTTAATCGGAGCCCAAGCCATGATCAGTCGTCCCCTCGCGTCCGACGGTGGCTCGAATCGTGATCGTCGGCGACGGCCCCGGCAAAAAATGATGGGATTGCCCACGCCTTACGGCACGGTGGCGGACCTTTCCGAAACCGGGGCGTGCTTGTTTCGCAAGGGTGATTGCCGACTGAAGTTAGGCCAACTCACCACGCTGCAAATCCGCGAGGCGGGGATCGATCTGGACCTGGCGGCGCGGGTGGTGCGGATGCAGCCGATGGGGCTGCGGCGGCAAGAGATCGGCCTGGAATTTGTCGATCCCAGCGAGCGTCAGCGCGTGAAACTACGTCGTCTCATGGAGGCGGCGACGCCGGAATTCAGCCCGCGGGTGTGGGTGGCGGCGTAAAACGCTTTGATCCATTGGCGAAAGTCCTTGCCGACGCGCGGGGCCACCAAAGCGCACTCGCGGGGGGGGGGAGCTGACGGTGGTTTAATTCTTTTTAGGAGCCGGGGCGGTGACGCCGGATTCGATGAGGTGGTACTGGATGGCGTCGGAGAGGGCCTGCCAGCTGGCGTCGACGATATTTTCGTCGACGCCGACGGTGCTGAATCGTCGGCGGCTGCCGTCGGAGCCCTTGGCTTCAAATTCGGCGGTGGCGCGGACCTTGGCGGCCGACTCGGCGGTGGGGTTGACCACGCGGACGGCGTAATCGGTCAGGTGCAGCCCATCGATCTGGGGGTAGGTATCGCGTAGGCATTTGCGGAGTGCGGCGTCGAGGGCGTTGACCGGGCCGTCGCCTTCCGCGACGCGGTGCTCGGTCTGGCCGTTGATGCGGAGCTTGACGATGGCTTCGGTGTTGGTTTTTTCTTCGGGGACCCCGAGGATCACGCAGCGGTAGTGGTCGCGGACCCAGAACGAAGGTTTTTCGTGGAGGGCTTCGTACATCAGCAGTTCCAGGCTGGCGGCGGCGTGTTCGAATTGGTAGCCGGCGTGTTCGAGGTCCTGGATTTTTTGGAGCAGGGTGTTCTGGACTTCGGGGGTGACGCGGTCGCCGAATTTTTCGCCCAGGGCGGCGACGATGTTGCTGCGTCCCGAGAGTTCGGAGACCAGGATGTGGCGTTGGTTGCCGACGGATTCGGGGGGGACGTGTTCGTAGCTGTGGGCGATGCGTTGGACCGCGTGGACGTGCATGCCGCCCTTGTGGGCAAAGGCGTTGTGGCCGACGTAGGGCTGGCCGGGGTTGGGATCGACGGCGGTGAGTTCGTAGACGCGCTGGGACAACTCGGCGAGGCGGGCCAGGGCGCCGTCGGCGAGGCAGTCGTAGCCGAGCTTGAGCTTGGCGTTGGCGATGACGGTGAGCAGGTCGACGTTGCCGCAGCGTTCGCCGATGCCGTTGATGGTGCCCTGGACCTGGACCGCACCCGCGGCCAGCGCCGCCTGAGAGTTGGCGACCGCCAGGCCCGCGTCGTTGTGGCAGTGGATCGCGATGCGGTCGCGGACATGGGGCTGATCCTCCTGGTCGCGGAAGCGCAGCTGAAGGTCGTCGACGACGCGGTCGATGGTGCTGCGGATCCAGTCGGGGGTGCTGCCGCCGTTGGTGTCGCAGAGCACGAGGCGACTCGCGCCGCCCCGCAACGCGGCGTAGAGGGTGTCGAGGGCGTAAACCGGGTTGGCCCGGTATCCGTCGAAAAAGTGCTCGGCGTCGTAAAAAACCCGATCCACATGCTCCGCGGCGCAACAGAAGGCTACGGAGTCTTGGATCATTGCGAGGTTTTCTTCGCGGGTGATGCGCAGGACTTCGTCGACGTGCAGGTCCCAGGTCTTGCCGACGATGGCGATGACCGGGGCCCTGGAGCCCACCAGGGCCTGCATGCCCGGGTCGTCGGCCGCGGCGATGTTTTTGCGGCGGGTCATGCCGAAGGCGCAGACCCGGGCATGCCTGAGGTCGAGTTGCTGAACCTGCTCGAAATAGGCGACGTCCTTGGGGTTGCTCAGGGGGTAGCCACCTTCGACGAAATCGAAGCCCAGCTCGTCGAGCAGCTGGGTGATGGCGAGCTTGTCGGTGAGAGTAAGCGAGACGCCGACGCCCTGCGTGCCGTCGCGGAGGGTGGTGTCGTAGATCTCGATGCGGCGGGTGGGCTGGGCGGAATCGAGAGGGGGCGTCGGGGCAGGGGTGGGCAGATTAGACATGGCGGGCTCCGCGGAGGCGGGGAGGGGGGGGAGGGGAGCAATAAGCTCAAGGAGGGAAAAGGTAGTCGATACGGGGTCAGATCACGAAAAAGCCCCGCCAATCGGCAGGGCTGGTCAACTTTATAAAAGTGCGATCAGCGGACCTACCGGGGGCGGGGCGAGCTAATCAAAATCATCGCGAGAAGTTGGGGTGAGCGGGAGGACATGCCCCAATGATAGCGACGTGGCGGGACGAAGGCGTGATGCCGCCGGCCGAGCCGACGTTTTGCTGAAAATGCCGATGGTGGGACACGCTTCCAGCCTCACTGAAGGCGGTTTCGCAGCTGCCGGAGTCGAGGTTGCGCCGCCCTATCCGCGATGTTTTTTTCCGGACGCGTCGCCGCGGCAGTAGTCCCCGACCAACCGGCTCCTACAATCCTCGACCCATGACCCCCCTCACCCCCTCAACCCAGTCCTCGCCCCCCTCGCCCCCCCCCTCGCCCCCCCCCTCGGCCAGCAATCATGGGGTACCTTCGACGCCCGCTGACTATCCGCGGTATCGGTTTTGGGTGTGGTGTTTGGCGGGGTTGTTGGTGGTCGCGACGTTTATTCTGGTGGCCATCGGCGGACACGTGACGAGCCAGGACGCGGGGATGGCGGTGCCCGAGGGGTTCTTTACTTTCGGGACTTGGTCGCTGATCGCTCCGTTGGAAACGTGGTGGCACGATTTGGGGACACGGCTGGAACACAGCCATCGGCTCAAGGGTTACGTCGTGGGGTGGATCACGATCGGGCTGGTCGTGGGTTTGTGGCGGACCCAGCGGAACCGACGGTGGCTGAAGTGGCTTGGCGTGGGGCTGCTGATATTCGTGATCGCAGGGGCGCTGGGGATCGTGCGGGTGACGTTCAATCAAAACCCTTTCGTGGCGGGGTCGCTGTTCGCGGCGATTCACGGGGTGACCGGTCAGCTATTTCTGTGTCTCACGGTGTTGACCGCCACGGCGGTTGGGCGGTTTTGGATGACCCGTCCCGGCGGGGACAGCGCCGGGCGACACCGGCGGCGGTGGCGGGTGATGCCGCTGGTGTTACTCGGGCTGTTGCTGGTGCAGTTGAGTCTGGGGTCGGCGGTGCGTCATTCGGGGTCGGCACTGGCGATCCCGGATTGGCCGACGCATTACGGCCAGGTGATGCCGCCGATGAGTCAGGAACAGTTGGACGCGGCGGTGGCGGCGTATCCGATCGGCGACTTGCCGGAGCGGTACGGCCGATCGACGCAGATTGCGGCCTACGAGCCGTACACCGCGGGCCAGGTGCATCTGCATTTCGCCCACCGGCTGGGGGCGTATTTCATCACCGCGGTGGGGCTGGGGTACATGGCTTTTCTGGGTCGCCGCTACGGGGGTATGGCCGAGGGGGGGCGTGTGGCGGAGGGGGGGCGAGTGCTTCGACCGGCCGGGCTGTTTGCGGGGTTGCTGCTGCTGCAGGTTTTTCTGGGGGTCATGACGGTGTGGTCCGGCGAGCATCCGACGCTGGCAACGGCCCACCAGACGGTGGGGGCCGGGCTGTTCGCGGCGGCGAGTTGGCTGGCGGTGCGGATTCACCTGGTGCCGGACGCTTACGAGCGCGGCGAGCAGGTGCCGGTCGGGGCGGGGGACGCGTTGGGGCGGTCGGAGACTTCCGCGGCGAAGGGGGCCGTGCCTTCCGCGGGGTGAGCTTCTTTTTTGAGCGGTTTACCACTTTGCGTTGATCGGCCGGATACCCTGTAGGGCCACCCTCGCGGCCCGGCGAGGGACTCTATCATGGGCGTCAATTGGCTTGTCGCCGTGGATCGATTTTTCCTTGAATACTTCTTCGTCATCCACCAGTTCCGCACCCTCGTTACCGGCCGCCGAGCGGTCGGTTGGCCCCGGCGTGGAGGCGGCGGGCCAGGGGTGGTCGGCCCGCTACGCCGATTACCGCGTGTTGGTCAAGCCCCGCATCACACGAATGGTGGTCATCACCGCGGCCTTGGGGTTTTTTCTGGCGGTGAGGGAAGGCTACGGCTGGTCGTGGCTGATGCTCATCGGCTCGCTGGCGGGCACGGCAATGTCTTGTATGGCGGCGAGCGTATTTAATCAGGCCTACGAATACCGCAGCGATGCGTTGATGCCGCGGACCGCGGAGCGGCCGCTGGCGGCGGGACGGCTGCCGATGGGCGAAGCCCTGGCGCTGGGATTCGCGTTGATGCTCGCCGGGCAGGCGGCGTTGTGCATGTTTGGCACACCGTTGGCGTCGGGCCTGGCGGCCTTTACGATCCTGACCTACGCGCTGGTGTACACCCCGCTCAAACGGGTGTCGCCGATCTCGCTGCACGTGGGGGCGATCCCCGGGGCCATGCCGCCGCTGATCGGGTACGCCGCGGTGACCGGCAGCCTGTTCACTGCCGAGGCGGCCACGGCCTGGGCGGTGTTTCTCATCATGGCGCTCTGGCAGATCCCCCACTTTTTGGCGATCGGATACATGTACCGTGACGACTACGCGGCGGCCAACCTCGCGATGCACGCGGTCCGCGATCCGTCGGGGCGGACCTCGATTCGCGAGGCCATCGTGGTCTGCGTCCTGCTGCTGCCCGCGGGGATGCTGCCCACCCTGGTGGGCGGGGCCGGGTGGATCGCCTTCGGCGTGACGCTCGCCTGCGGATTGGCCTACCTCGCCCTGGCGGTCCGCTGGAAGCAGCAACACGATCGACGCTCCGCCCGGCGGCTGTTCTTCGCTTCGCTCATCTACCTGCCCGTCGTGCTGACGGTCATCATGGCGGACACCACCTCGTGAACCCCCCGCCCCCCCCCTCCCCCCTTTGCCCCCTCATTCGCCCACGCCCGCCTCCGCAATGGATGTGGACTTGTCGGATGAACTGCAACCGCCGCAAGCGGGCGATATCACAGGCCCACCGTCAAACCCCCCGGCCGTCGCGATTCGTGGCCTATCGCACCGCTATCCCAAGGCCACCGTCGACGCGGTAACCGCCCTGAATCTCGCCGTTCAGCCGGGCGAGGCCTTCGCCTTGCTCGGGCCCAACGGCGGGGGCAAGACGACCACCTTCCGTATCCTCGCCACCCTGCTGCAAGCCTCCGATCCTGATTCGGCGGTTTCAATCTTCGGCCACGATGTCCGCTCGGCGCCGGCCGCGGCGCGACGCGAACTGGGCGTCGTATTTCAATCGCCCAGCCTGGACGTCAAACTCACCGCCCGCGAAAACCTCGCGGTCCAGGCCCGGATGTACGGCCTGTCACGGCGAGAATCCCTCCCCCGCATCGAGGCCGGTCTCGATCGGTTCCGCCTCGCCGACCGGCAGCACGAACCGGTCGAAGGTTTTTCCGGCGGCATGCGACGCAAGCTGGAAATCGCCAAGGCGTTGCTGCACCGCCCCCGGCTGCTGCTGATGGACGAACCCGCCACCGGGTTGGACCCCGCCGCCCGCAGAGAACTGTGGGACCATCTGCTGAAGCTGCGTGAAACCACCGGCCTCACCATCGCCTGGACCACGCACCTCATGGACGAGGCCGAACGCGCCGATCGCCTGGCGGTCCTCGCCGCGGGCCGATTGCTGACCATTTCGACCCCCGCCGATCTGCGCGGCGGGAAGGATCGTCACGCGATCACGCTACGACCCCACGACGCGGCGGATCTTCCCACCCTGCGGGACCACGTCGCGGCCGAGTTTGGGCCTTGGCCCACGGGCCGCGAGCCGGTGGTGGTCGATCAAGAAATCAGTTTCGAACATGCCCAAGGCCCCTTGATCGTGGTCCGGTTGGCCGAACGCTTCCCCGGCCAACTCCAACGCATCGCCGTCGGCGAACCCACGCTCGAAGATGCCTACTTGCGACTGACCGCGTCGGCAGATCCCCATCTTCAACCGGCCGATGCCGTTCGCTAATTAGATAGACTTGCGAACACGATTCTTGCGGGAATACCCATGTTCAGGCGGATTTAGGCGGATTTTATTTTGGTTAGGGTGAGCGCAGCGGTACGATCTAACGGCAGGCGGTTGCACCACGAGTCGCGACCCTCGCATCTGTGCCACTAGCTTCCGAGTCGATGACGGATCCCCCCGGGATGCTTTCGACGCTTGGCGGAGCTGCGCACGGCCACCCCGTATCTGATCTTTGTCAATCTGGAGAGCAGCCCATTCACCGGCAGTCCCGCGTCGACGGACGACACGGGGCGGTTTGGAGAAAGTGCATTATTATACTTTAATACGTTACGTTTCCGCCCGTCACTGCGACCCACGCTGATCTTCAGCCGCGGTCGCCGCGGACTGCCGGTGACTGGCCGCTCCCCCCCCCTCTCCCTCCCTCTCCCGCCTCTCCCGCCTCTCCCGCCCTATGGGCGTCGTGTGTTTTCGCTGCCCGCCGCTGTAGCCCCTCCACCGCTTATGATTCGGCGATGCTGCCGCTCGGTGAACCGCTCGAATATCCGTTTGATCCGCTGGAGGCGCTGCGGCGCTGGCCCCGGGACCGCCCGGTGCTGATGCTGCATTCGGGCCGGTATCATCCCCAATGGTCGCGGTACTCGCTGCTGGCCGAGCCGGTCGGAGCCCTTGTCCATCACGATCGCCGCAGCGACTGGATCGGTGCCCGCCATCCTGCCCTGCCGACCTGGTCCCATGACCCTTTTGCTGATCTTGAAGCCGCGAGTCAGGCCGACCCTTCGGCCGTTTATCTGGGCCACCTCGGTTATGACTTGGGGCGTCAGATCGAAAACCTGCCGAACCTCGCGACCGATGACCACGGTTGGCCGGACCTGCAGTTCCACCGCTGTCCCGCCGGGCTGCTGTTCGATCACCGCGACTTCCGTTGGTTTCGCGTCGGCGACCCCGATTTCGCGTTGCCGGACCTCGGGGCCACTTCTGTTACCGACGAAGAATTCACTTTTTCGGCCACGCCTGTCTATCCCGAGCGCCCGCGTGCCGAGCACGAGCGGGCTGTGCAGCGGGCGCTGGATTACATCGCGGCGGGCGACGTGTTTCAGGTCAACTTGGCCCAGCGATTTAGAGCCGGTTTTGCCGGCTCTCCGCGTGGGCTTTACTTATCGCTGGCCGCCCATTCCCCCGCGTGGTACGGCGGCTACCTCGAAACCCTGGACCCCGACGGCGGAGTCCGCCGCGTTCTGGCGGGCACGTCTCCGGAGCTTTTTTTGCAGCTTGATGCCCGCGGCGCCGTGCTGACCCGGCCGATCAAAGGTACTCGGCCGGCGACCGCGGACCCTGCCGAGCTTCAGTCCGCCGAGAAAGACGCCGCCGAGTTGCACATGATTATCGACCTGCTCCGCAACGATCTCGGGCGGGTCTGCGACTACGGCTCGGTCCGCGTTACCCAGCCCCGCACCATCGAAACCCACCCCACCGTCCACCACGGCGTGGCGACCGTCGCGGGCCGACTCCATCCCGGCCGATCGCTCCGCCACTTGCTGCGGGCGACTATCCCGGGCGGCTCGATCACTGGCGCCCCCAAAATCCGGGCGATGCAGATCATCGAAGAACTTGAACCGGTCCGCCGCGGGCCCTACTGCGGTGCCGTCGGCCTGGTCACCCACCTCGCCGGCCGACCCACCGCCCGGCTGAACCTCACCATCCGGTCATTGCTGATCGACCGTGCGGCAGATCAAGTCCGCTTCTCGGTCGGCGGGGGCATCGTGGCGGATTCCGACCCGAGGGACGAGTACGAAGAAACCTTGCACAAAGCCGCGGCCCTCATGGCGGCCCTCAGAGTTTCGCCCTTTTCTTAAAAAAACTGCAAAAGATCTCCGGCAACCGCGACGCGATCGGGTCTATTTCAGCCCGGCCTCGAATCGATTTCGAGTTGGCAACACGCGCACAAAAACGCCGCGGCCCGTCAGCCTATCCCTGCGGGAAAAGCTCACGGACCGCGGCTAGAGGTAATCTAAACTCAAGCTAGGCTTAGTACTTCACGCCGCAGCCGTAGGGCGTCGTCGTGGGCTCTGCCACTTCTTCGCCAGCCAACACGGCCTCGACCGCTTCGGCCAGATAGTTCGTCGCGGAAGAGATATCCGACGCCTTGGCCGACCGGATACTGTCGATCGCGCCCTGGTAACGCAACGTACCTTCGCCGTCGATGACATAGATATGCGGCGTGGTTTTCGCGGCATAGGCTTGCCCCACAGTGCCGTCTTCGTCCAGCAACACCGCGGACGCATGGCTGTCCTGTTTTTCAATCAGGTCGTTCCATCCTTCGGGCGTCAGGTGTCCCTGCTTGCCGGGAGCCGAGGAAGCGATGGTTAGCCAAACCACGTCTTCTTTCGCGGTGTAGTCTTTCTGCCAACCCTGCATATGGCCCTCGTCATAAAATTTGCGTACAAAAGGACAGTCTTTGTTGGTCCATTCGAGGATGACGGTTTTGCCGGCAAAGTCTTCGAGCGAATGCGTGTTGCCTTCTGAATCCGTGAGCGTCAACGCCGGCGCCATCTCGCCCGTCGCCACGCCGCCGGTTTCTTTCGCCGCTTCCGACGCCATCGGCACCGCCAGCAAAGCCAAGCTGGCCATCAAACCCAACACGCCCAAACCTATCGAGGTCTTCATCTAAAACTCCTGGTAAAAAAATCAATCGACCCGGCCATCATCCGCAACGTCGCGGATGGGCAGGTCGATCTGGTAAGCCACACGTCGATCCTTGCTTTGTCCCACCACGACTCCGCGGAGTCTTTCTACCGATGCACTCCCGATCGCGGGAACCAGGGTGAGGCGTCGGCCGCCATCCGGGTCAGACAACATTCTTTGCTCTGCCGACATTTCAATCAAGCCTGATTGAGCCGGGAAGAAACGCAACGTCATGTCCGACACAGCCTCAATTGATAGCGGATCAGTTTTTAGTTGCAGTCCTATCACGTCGTCTCCGCGGTAGGCCGAGCCCGCCCCCTCTGCCAACGGCTGTGGCTGACGTTGGGCCGCCCACTCAAACCAACGCCGGTAGGCCGGATTTATTCCCGACTTTGCTGAACTCGCATCTCCCACCGGCAAGGTCAAACTCAATTCGGCCATCCCCGTTTCGCAAAGCTCACGGCACACCAGCCAATCGGCCGTCACCCGCAACGTGACCGCCTTCTCCTCCCCCCCCTCCCCCTCATCTTGTCCGCCGCCGCCCGCGTCTGCCGGCACGTCGATCCGCACCGGCAGCAGAATCTCGCCCTCATAACCGTGACTCGCCAACCCGCTGACTTCAAAATAGTCCGGCGACGGCCAATCAATCTCGTGGGCGACGTATCCCGCGGGCAAGTCCCACGTCAACGTCGTGGCCAGTCCCGCATCCCCGGGGTTCTGCCAATAGGTGTGCCACCCCCCGTCCATCTTCAAACGCAGCCCAACAGTCGCGGTCTGCCCCGCGATCAATGCCGTATCTCTGGCCAGCAGTTCGGCCTCGACCCGGCCGTCGCGGACCGGTTGGGCCAAGGCCTGGCTCATCCCCGCGCTGCCCACCACCGTCATCCACAAAAGGGTTTTGACCATGCCGTACACTAGCGCCGCCCGCCGATGGGTCAAGCTCCCGCCTATACATTCCCCAGGGTCCGCCGATGTCCCCCCCCCTCTCTCTCCCACGACCCCCACTCGCCATGCTGCCGGCGCCCGGCCCCTCTCCGTCGCGCTGCTTCAGCACGCCTGCGTTGAAGACCCCCAAGCCAACCTCGACACCACCTGCGACATGATCCGGGACGCCGCGAACGGGGGGGCGAAACTGGTCGTCACCCCGGAGCTTTTTCGTAGCCGGTACTTCTGCGACCGTGAAGACCCCGACACCTTCGACCTCGCCGAGCCGATCCCCGGCCCGACCACGCAAACCCTCGCCGAGTTGGCCCGCCGACTCGACATCTGCATCTCCGCATCGCTTTTTGAACGCCGCGCTCCGGGTCTGTATCACAATACGTCGGTGTTGCTCGACTCCGCGGGCCAAATCCGCGGCAAGTACCGCAAGATGCACATCCCCGACGACCCCAGCTACCTCGAAAAATACTACTTCACCCCCGGCGACCTGGGTTACGCCGCCCACCCGCTTGACGACCGCCCCGACGCCCCGAAGATCGGCATGCTCGTCTGCTGGGACCAGTGGTTTCCCGAAGCCGCCCGCCTCACCGCGATGCAGGGCGCCGACCTGCTGCTGTATCCCACCGCCATCGGGGGCCACGCCGAAGATTCTGCCGAGGACCACGCCGCCCAGCGCGACGCCTGGATCACCATCCAGCGTTCCCACGCCATCGCCAACGGCGTCTTCGTCGCCGCCGCCAACCGCATCGGCACCGAAGGCCCAAACACCTTCTGGGGCAGCAGCTTCATCGCCGACCCCCTGGGCCGCATCCTCGCCCAGGCCAGCGCCGACCAACCCGAAATCCTCACCGCCGACCTCGACCTCGCCCAGATCGAACACCACCGCCGCACCTGGAACCTCTTCTTCCGCGACCGCCGCCCCGCCACCTACGCCGGCCTCCTGCACCAGTGGGGCAGCTGACTTGGGTCCAACACGTCATGAAGCGCCGTCTTGTCCCCATCGCCGATCACGATCATCCCGCCGCACGACCACAGAGATAACTTCTCAGGCGGATTCGCTTCTGCCTGTTACCACCCCGGTACTGGTGTCCCCGCTCAACCCTGGGCTATGTAATGACCCCCGACCTTTTCCACAAACTCACCGTCGTCGCTACCCCTCCAACGATCAACGGCCGCACGAGCGACGCTATCCGCCCCATCCGTGTCTTATTCAACAAAGCCGGCGTCGATCCGCTCGACGCCGTACTGCGGCTTGCCAAAGAACGGGCGGGGCGTGTGCGGCAGTCGCGGCCGCTGACAGGTGGATTCATCGAGGCGGTTGAGAACGGAGAGTCAGACCCACGCGATGACGGTTGGAACATCGAAGCAATCATGGCCACGATCGCCGGGATGGATGACACCCCGACCCCCGCCGACCTTAGCCGTCTGGCCCGGCACTTTCACACGACGGCGGATAGGGCAAAATGGCCGGCGACCACAAGCGAACTGGTCGAGGCGGTGCGGAGACTGCGAAAGAATGAGCGGATAGGTGATGAGAAGCTTAGTGTGATCGCCGCGTTCGATGAGGCTTTCAGCTCTTAAAACCAAACTTTTGGACTGTAAATTGAATCTGCAGTGGCAGCACATCACCTACACAATGGCGTTGCAACCTTACGTCTGACGGAATCTTGGTGTAAGACCTCTAGTCGGACAGATACACCAGTATCTGTTTTCAATTCAGCTACGACTCTTCCCGCGCAAGCAACGTTTCTACTTCTACCGCTTTTCGTCGTATCTAAAACTGGTAATGATGCACCAATATTGATCTTGGGCAGCACACCAGGTCGCAAATTTTCGAGATCGCCATGACACGCTTAGTTATCTGGGTACACATGATGCGAACCCCACAGCTACGCAACTGGGAAACCACTTCTGGTTTTGGATGCCCATGATTGTTGATTGACCCAACGCTTATAATTGCAGTCTTAACTTTTAGAACTTCATCAAATAGCCATCTAGTATCTTCTTCGTTTCCACCCAATAAACCCCCATGGTGAGGCATCGCCAGAACCTCAATCGGCATCGGAAAATCGTTCTGATTCGTCGCGTGCGAGTGAATGTCCCGCCAGGCACTCACGGTGCTATCACCAGGAAAGAGAATCCGGCTAGAGCCGCAATGAAGGCAAGCTATAGCCGAGGTTTTATTTTGATCCCCAGCAACTCGGGCTGTTTCATTTGCGAGCATATCTGGGTACATAAGCTCGATACACAGGTCTGATTCGGTGTCTTGCCAAATCTTTTGAGGCGAATCAAGAGAAGCAACCTCGGCACGTATCGGCCGCGGTAGCTTGCGCTCATTTACCAGCTTCATCGTGATATCAACACGCTTTTTCTTCGGGATCGGCCGGTCACACAGCGTGTAAATCGCCTTTATATTCTGCTGAAACTCTTGTGCTATAGCTTCCCAGCCAGCAAAATGATCCTGGTGGCTATGCGACAGGACCACGCATTCGATGGTCTCGGCATAACGCTTGAGTAATTTAAGAGTCGTACCGCTAAATGCCGGGCCAGCGTCTAGCAGTACCGCACGTTTACCCTTGAGCAAAATTGCGTTTGCTGTGCCTTGGCCCACATCGAGAAAGAAATATTCCCCTGAAATCATGTATCAGCAGCTTGCTTGTTGTTCCAAAATTCCTCGCGGGCGGTCGGTCCAAACTCCATGTCTTGAACCCGACGCACATGAGTAATAGCTCTGAAACTATCGTCCGTGAATGCTAGCTTGACACGCGCTTCGAAGTAACAGCCAAGAGGCAGGCTTGCAAAATCCGCGGAGGCTTCACCGAGTGAAATTCTTTGGCGTGTGTTTGTATCTGACCAAATCACTGTCCTTTCATACGAATAACGATCTCTTACAATACGACCAAACTTGATTACTTCATACGTTGCGTTTTGGAAGAACTCCGCAGTATCTATCGTTTTAGATAGCGCGTTCCATAGGCGGCGATCTGATACGTCATAATCAAATGGACGCAGATGTATTAGTCGCTGAAAATTCGTGTGTACTTGAGATAAGAAGTCTTATTTAGCTTCTTGGTAATTTTCGCCATGCCCCACGCGTAACGGCGAAATTCCCTCTATCGTGTATGTTCCAGCAGTTACAATCGATTTTCTCTGCTGGCATAGTTGGTAGACATGTTGGCCGAGCTTCAATTCTCGAATCAAATTGCGTTCAAGCAAGCCGGCACCGGTCACTGTCGTCGGCCTCTCCGACGCAGATGAAACTTCCGCGATATACGGAGTTGCAATATCAGAAGGTGGTGGGAAAAAAATCATGGATTGACCGGCTCAAAAAGTTGAAATCCTTTATCTGTAAATGAACCTCTGAACCGCTCATCTAATATATCGTGGCAGTGATCAATCGACTCGTCGGCAATTATCGGGTTCGCATCATCAGCATTGGCCGTTGCAGTCCAATCGAGTCTAAAGATATAATTCTGCGCTTCGGCGACCTCCATAGACAATTTCACAGCCATACCGTCTACTAGCCAAGACGCACTGAAATCATAGTCATAGCTCGATCCGAATGATGTTGGATAGTTCAGATTAATGGTAAAATAGTCGCTGAGAGATACGCCACTTGACTCCGTAGCAGGAACAATCTCGACATCATCTAGGTAGCGAAGTGTCAGTGACACGTCGTCAATTGACTCAAAACGATCGATGTACGCCTTTCTAGCGGCCATCGCGGTTTCCCTAAGATCTCGGTACCGCGGAGAGTATTTGGTCGTTTTTACCTTGTTGATAATCAATCGATTTTCTGCAATCTGGTAGCAGGTTGTTCTATCACGGCTCCAAGTACGTATACGTTCAATAGACTTCTCGACAGTAAATTCATCCGCGGAGGCTTCGCCTAGACCGTCAACGCCATCAGTAGGATTAACGGTAATCATGCCGAGAAGCTCAAAGCCTTTTGGCTCATCGGCAATTTCTTTGAGGAACGAACAAGCTTCATCAACACTCCACGAGCGTAGGCCCGAGGATTTGAAATGCCAATCAGCCACAATCTCTACGACGGGCGGCTTCTTGAATTCCATGCGTGACAAGTGGTCTACCTCATATCCCAGCAAGCGTCTAAAGTTCCGCTAGATTACGTTTAGCGAAAGCATTTGAGTACACTAGGATTCCTCTGCCTATCCGGATCGTAGAACAATATTCCAATGCAAGGCACGGAAAGGCTGCCCTAGCCCGCCACGATTTCATCGGACGCAGATCGCAGGGATTATGTGCTATGCATCAGGCGCGACGCCACCACCACACTAGGCGGCTGATCCCTTGGGGCACGACCTATTTGCAATCAGATAGCAGCCCGAGGTCCTGTACCCAATTCCGAAAATTAGGTACAGAATTAGGTACAGATTCGGCAGGCCGAAAATAGGTACAAAAGAAAAGCCCGTAAACATAGGTGTTTACGGGCTTTAAGAATGGGCCTGGGAGGATTCGAACCTCCAACCGTCGGTTCCGAAGACCGGTGCTCTATCCAATTGAGCTACAGACCCTTGCGGGGAGATTGTAGCGACCTGGATTGAGACGTGGGTAACGTGAGTGGGTGATTTGATGGGGGTGAATTGAAAATGAGAATTAAACCGAAATTAGATGTGGGCTTGCAACCGGGAAGAGAGGGCCAAGGGGGTGTGGAGTGAGATGGTGAAGAGAGAGATGGGGGCGAGGGGGGGCGAGGGGGGGCGACGGGGGGCGAGGGGAGGGGGGGTGATCTTGCCTTGCCGGAATTATCCTTTCAGACGGCAGGGGTCTTAAGTGGGCGGGGGCGGGGGTCGATATTTAGCTTTATGGTAAGGCTGTATCGCCACAATTTGATGCGGGGCGTGGCGTGGTCATGGTGGGTGGTGCTGCTGGCGGGTTGCCAGACCCCCGTGGTGCATCAGGATTATGCGGCGTTTGTCCGGGCGGCGGAGGTCGAGCGGGGGGCGGAAGATTATCGGCTGGGGGTGCCGGACGTGGTGGTGGTGACCCGGCAACAGGGCCCGTCGGTGATTGAATCGATGCACACGCTCGGTCACGACGGCCGACTTTGGATTGATGGCCTGGGCAGTGTTTTGGCGGTGGATCGCACGACCCGGGCGGTCGCTGGTGAATTGACCCAACGGGCTGAAGCTGCGCTCGCATCGAAAACTGAAGGGGATGCTGATGAACTTGAGGGATCGGTGGCGGTGGGGGTCCGCGTGGAGACATTCGCCAGCCGGAAAATATTCGTCTATGGGCAGGTCGAGTCGCCCGGCCCCCAAGCTTACCGGGGCAGCAACCGGGTGCTCGACACCGTCTCGGTGGCTTCTCCCAACCCCCGGGCTGACCTGCGCCGGGCGTTGGTGTTGCGGCCGCATCCCGACGGCACACTGCGCCGACGGATGACCGTTGATCTGGAACACATGATTCGTGATGGCGACACCACACTCAACGTGGTCCTGCAGGACGGCGACGTGATTTACCTGCGGCCGACCGCGCGCTGGGGTCGATCGGCGTGGCCTGGTCCGAACTCTTTGGCCACCGCGCTGCGGCTCGCCAAGCGGAGTCGGATGATGACCGGATTCGGTCGCAAAATCATCCGCGAACCGGATCTTCTTCGGACAAATCTCATTCCGCCGTCTCGCTGACGGGAGAGGATGTCGTGGCGTTTCCGGGTGAGGGTAGGAATGCCCCCTGGCCGAATGACGATCAGCCCGCGCTCGACACCCTGGCTCGGCAAGTTGCCGCGTTGCGTGAAGCATTGCTCGTTTCCGACAACGCCGACCGGCGCGACCGGCGGGTGCAGTGGGCTTCGCCTTCCGCCGACCCGTCGGGTGAAGTCACGGACATCGTTTTCAACCCAACAAGTCCGCCGCGCCCGCCGCTGCATCGCCCGATGCAGGGGCTGACCCTGGTGCCCCCTGACCCGGTTTATGTCGAAGCTTCGGGGCAAAACCGCAACACCACCGCACCACCCGAACGGGGCGGAGTGGGAGAAAGCGAACCGCCACGAGGCGTTCGTTTCTGGGGTCCCTGACCCCGGGATGGAGGACGGCTCGATCGGCCATGGGTTGATCGAGAGAGATTACGCCGAGGGCCGAGAGGCCGTCGGCGTTTTTTTTGCGATCACTAGTTTTGCGCCAGTCTAAATGCGGCATTTTAAGTACCTCCCGATGATGGCGAAGGGTCGGCCTGCGGAGTCGTCATTGGTTCACGCGGACGCGGCAAGCTACGATCCGTGGTTATGCCGTTGCGTCCCCCGATGATCACATCCGAAGCTTTGCGCAAGTTAGTCGTCGCGGGATCGATGTTTTTGCTGCTCTGCGGGTCACTTCTGTTGAGTTATGTCTATACGGGTGCCCCGCTGCGGGCGGCGGCGACGGCGCCGCCCAACGAGTTTGCTCTCGAAGGGTTGATCCTTGCGCTGCCCGCGGCGTGGACGCTCGAAAGCCAGGCCGCGGGCACGGCCAACACCCCCGCCGCGTGGGCGCTGGTCAATGCCGCGGCTCCCGCGGAGCGTCTCCGCATTTACCGTTTTACCGCCAGCCAACCGATCGCACCGATGCAGTTAATGGACAAGCTTATTTTGCCCCAGCTGATTCAGGGCCGACGGCTCATCCCCGCCCGTGACGGGCAGCCGGTCCGGGCGGTTCAACAAGACGCCGAGGCCGGCATCGGCGAGACGGTGGACATCCTTTTTTCCACGCAGCTGCTGACCCAGGCCGCGACGTCGCCGCAGCTTCACGCCGTCACGCTGTTCACGCCCGACCGCCAAGCTTTTTGGGTGTTCCAGTTGACCGATCAGGTCCCGACCGAGCAGTGGAACCGCGGCCTGGAAATCGGCCACCTCGAACAACTCCGCCGTCTGACCGCGGGTATCTCGCCCCAGCCGTCGCAAGTAAAATAACCAAACCCCGGGTTCGGCAGGTTCTGGCCACGGGATACAATGCTTCGATGCCCCACCGCCTGCTCTCGGCCATCTGCTGCTTCATCTGCTTTTTGCCCGCACCCTGGCTCACCGCCCAAGAACATGTCGCGTCGGAGGGGGGCGAATCGCCCCTGCGCTGGAGCGAAGGGGCCTACGGCATTTCGCTCACGCCCCCGCCCGGCACCCTCCAGTGGGAAGGTCCCAGCGTCCTCTGGGCGGCGCCTGCCGGCTACAGCGTCAGTTTTGAATTGGCGACGAGCGAAACGCGTTTTAATCTGGAACAAGTCGCCCAGTCCGCGATGGTGCAGATGGGCTTTGCCCGCAGCTTTCCCCGGCTGGCGGCCGACGAATCCGGCCAACCGCAGAAGCCTCGGCAGGAACGCATCGCCAACCGCCCCGCCATCCGCATGTACTTCGACGTGACTGAAGACGACGGCACCGAGTGGCTGTACGGCCAGGCCATCGTCATGCTCGAACCCTTCGCCGCGGCCGTGATCAAGGTCAATGCGCCCCGGCACGCCGCCGAGGAAGGCCGGGCCGCGTTCGAAGACGTTCTTGATTCGCTGCACGTTCCGTTTGCCGAAGAACTCGACGAGATTCGCGGCCGCCTGATCGAAGCCGGCGAGGCCTGGTTGCAGACCCTGACCCCCGAAGACCTGCGTCGCGCCCTCCCGGCCGAGCAGTTTTATCGGCTCCGTGAGGGCGATCGCGATTTAGGGTACATCCGGCTGGGTTCGACGTCCGATCCAGCCGTGCTGGAGCGTGAAGGCTACGAAAGTCAGGGCACGCTGGTCCGCCAATTTCGCCGGGAATACCTGGATACTCTGGCGGTGGATACGGTCCAGGAAATCTTCGCCTCCGACGATGGACTCCGCGAAGTGTGGAGTCTCAAGTCCACCGTCCGCCCCGGCGGCCCGGCCCCCTCGACGCGGGGCCTACCCCGACAAAACCAATCCACCCCGACCATGACCTGGGCCCAGACCGGCGTCCGCGGAGATCAGGAGATGGCCGGCCGATCGGTCAACGCCATCACCGTCATCACCGAATCCCCGCCCGCCAGCGATGCCGCCGAACAGATTCAAAAGCACGAGCGTTTCTTGGGCCGACGCACCCCCCTGGACCTCAAGGGTCAGCCCCAGATCAAGGAATGGCAAGCCCCGGAAAAAGCGTACCTGCCGCAGATCATGCTGTCGGTCTTCCCCGCGATGCTCCCGGCGGAGGATGTCGAGTACGCCTTCACGGCCTATCACCCCGCCACGGGTGAACCCGCCCTCCGTACCGTCCGCGTCATCGTGCAACCCGACGGGCACCGCCTGGTCATCGACCGTCCGACCCCCCGCAGCAGCCCCCTCCGCCACCTGATCGATGCGGAGGGCAACCTTGTCTATACCCAATTTGCCAACGGAATCCTGCTTCAGCCCGCGACCCCCGGAGAAATTGCCCGTGCCTGGGGCACCACGCTGCCGACCCCGTGAGGCGGTCCGGCCGACGTCGGTACATGACGACGCGGCATCATCTGCCGGGCTAAAATATCGTTTCGATACCGCGTCCATGACCGTCTTTTTTGGAGACCGACCCTTTTGGAATTAACCCTTCAGTTGCCCGATCGCGATCAGCGCCTGGCCGTCACCGGCCCCGCCGAACGCAACCTCAAGATCATCCGGGAGGCGCTGGGCGTCGGCATCAGCCTGCGGAACGGTTCGCTGCGATTGACCGGCGAAACCCGGCCGGTGGGGCAGGCGGCCATCGTGATCGAACGGCTCACCGACGCCGCCCGCTCGGGTCAACCGATGAAACGCGAAGCGCTGCTCGAAACCGTGTCCACCGCCGCGCTGACTAACCCTTCGCCCGCCGGCCCGACGGTCAACGCGGCGCCTTCGACGCCCGACTCGATGGAGGTCTACCTCCCGGGCAAGCGCATCCGCGCCAAGACCGCCGGCCAACTCGCCTACCTCGAAGCCCTGCATCACCACGACCTGACGTTTTGTATAGGCCCCGCCGGCACGGGCAAAACCTACCTCGCCGTGGCCGCCGCAGTCTCCATGCTCAAAGCCGGCCAGGTCCGCAAACTCGTCCTGGTCCGCCCCGCGGTCGAGGCCGGCGAAAAGCTCGGCTTCCTCCCGGGCACGATGCAAGACAAGGTCAACCCCTACCTCCGCCCCCTGCTCGACGCCCTGCACGACATGATGGCGTTTGAACATATCGAACGCTTCATGGCTCACGATCTCATCGAGATCGTCCCGCTCGCATTCATGCGTGGCCGAACCCTCAACGACGCGATCATCATCCTCGACGAAGCCCAGAACACCACCAAATCTCAAATGCTCATGTTTCTCACCCGGCTGGGCCACGGCGGCAAAATGGTCGTCACCGGCGACGCCTCCCAAATCGACCTCGAAGACCCCCGCGACTCGGGCCTCATCGATGCCGCCCACCGTCTCAAACGCGTCAAGGGCATCGCCCTCTGTACGCTCGACGGCACCGATATTGTCCGCCACAGCCTCGTGCAGCGTATCGTCGAAGCCTACGGCGAGTCGGGTTAAGCGCTGACCACCTCATCATGCGGGTCCAAGACCACCGTTCTAAAAATTCACCCCAAATTTATTTGGTCTCGTCATTTGGCTTCGCACTGGAACTTCCGCCAAGGTGCGATAAAATCATGCTCGGCAAGTTGGAGGCCGATCAACCCGATCACCTGGGTAGCGACTTGCCCCCCACCTCCCCCTACCCCCCCCCTCTACCCCCCCTACCCCCTCTCCGCCCCCCCCTACTTGCCACCGTTCGCCTGACTGACGGCGTGACCACCAAGCCCTCGGCTCTTTGATATGCCACAAGGTAAAAGCAAAAACGCACGCCGACGCGATATCCGCCGGGCGGTGCCCCGCCCCACCCCCCGGTGGCTCGAGCACGTTGCGCAACGGCGAGTTCCGCTGGGCGGTGCTTTACGTTTTTGTATTCGCGCTGGTCGGTTCGGCCCTTGCCGTGTCATCGCGCAGCCGATCGCCGTACTACCCCACCCAGGTGATCGACAAGCCGGTCGTCTCCCGCGTCCAGTTTGAGGCCATCGATCAGGCCACGACCGAGCGGGACCGCGACTTTGAACGGTACAAAGTGCCGTCGGTCTTTGTTCACAACCAAAACCTTTACGACACGCTCCGCAGCGATGTGCTGAATCTCCTGGCGTTGGCCGACCGCCCCTACGACCAGCTGCCCGAGGATTTTCGCGAAGACCAGCGACTGGGTCCCGCAGGCCACGCGCTGCTCAAAACCTACGCCGACCCCGACGACGGCGACAACCTCGACCCCGATCGCTGGCAGGTGCGCACCGAGAGCATGCTTCAGCGACTGTTTAACCACGTGATCCTCGAGCCGGACCAGTACGACCAGGTCATCAAAGGCATCGGCCGGATCAGCGCCTATCACCCCCGGCCTTACGACGGTGACGCTTCCGAAAGGCCCTACGCCAAGCACGTCCTGATCCCCTCGGACAACCGTGAACTCATCGACAAACGCCTCGAAACGGAAGTCACCATGAACTTCCAACCCGAGCTCCGCGGGACCGTCTACAGCCTCATCCAGAAACACCTGGGCCCGACCTATTTCCGCGACGACACCCTCACCGCGCAGCGTCAGCAGGCGGCCTACGACCAGGTCCCCGACGTCAAAGTGGTCTACCCGCCCGACACCGTGCTGGTGGCTTCGGGCAAACGACTCGAAACCGACGACCTCAAACTCATCGAAGCCGAGCGGCAGGCCTTCGATAACCAAAGGTCAACCCACCGCTGGTGGCTGGCCTGGCTGGGATCGGCGGGCCTCATGGTGCTCTTGGGCTGGGGCGTCTGGGCTTACGTCTTTGCCTACCACCCCCAGGTCCGACGCAACCCAATGCGGGGGTTGGCCCTCACCTCGGTGCTGCTTCTTTGTCAGGGGGTCGCGGTCCTGCTCGTGGGCATTTGGCCGCAGATCTCGCTGGGCGGCGTGACGTTTGCCACGTTGCTGGGGGCCGTGATTTTCGCCATCGTTTATGACCAGCGGTTTGCCCTCACGATGGGGCTGGTGGTGACGGTGTTGATCGTCCTGAGCCTCCGGCTGCCGATGACCGCGGCGATCGTCATGATGACCGGCGTCGCGGCCGCGGTGGCGCTGCTGGACGAAGTCCGCAACCGCTCGACGCTGGTGCGCGTGGGGTTGTGGGCGGGGCTGGCGATGGGGTTGGCGACAGCGGTGGGCGGCCTGGCGGAACGCAGCTTTACCCTGCCTTCGACCTGGAGCCTGCCCTGGTTGCAGACCGCGATCTCCGCCCAGTGGGGGCTGCTGGCCTCGGACATCGTGTACACGATGTTGGCGGGCGTGCTCGTGGGGTTGCTGGTCCAGGGCATCCTGCCGCTGATCGAAAAACTCTTCCACGTCACCACCGCGATGACGCTGCGCGAACTCAACGACGCCAGCCACCCGCTGTTGCAGCGGCTGGCCCAAGAGGCCGCCGGCACGTACCAGCACTCGCTCCGCATCGCCGACATGACCGAAGCCGCCGCCGATTCGATCGGTGGCGACGGCCTGCTCTGCCGCGTCGGAGCGATGTATCACGACATCGGCAAAATCAACAAGCCCTCCTACTTCATCGAAAACCAGGGCGGCGGCCCCAACCGCCACACTAAACTCAGCCCCGCGATGTCCCTGCTGATCATCGTCGGCCACGTCAAGGACGGCATCGAAATGGCCCGTGAGTACAACCTCCCGCCGGGCGTCCGCCACTTCATCGAGTCCCACCACGGCACCACGCTCGTCGAGTTCTTCTTCCACGCCGCCAAAAAACAAAAAGCCAACGAAGACAAACCCGCCCCCAGCGAATTCGAGTTCCGCTACCCCGGACCTAAACCTCAGACCAAAGAAGCCGCCATCATGCTGCTCTGCGACGGGATCGAATCCGCCGCCCGCGCCATGGACGAACCCACCGCCATCCGACTCAAAAACCTCGTCCACACCATGGCCACCAAACGCCTGATGGACGGGCAATTCGACGAATGCAGCCTCACCCTCGGCGAGCTCGCCAAGGTCGAAGCGGCGGTGCATAAAACGCTTTGCGCCGTCTACCACACCCGCATCAAATACCCCGAAGAACGCAAAGCCTCCGAACGCGGCCAAGCCAAAGCCAGTGCCTGAGCCAGCGCTGCTACCTAACAACGACCGCCGGGGTCTGATAGTGTCTTGAAATGTTCGCCGCCCAATGCGGATGTTTCGATCATCGCGACCACGCTTTAGCCTTACCCGGGTACCACCCGGATGAGCGAAAGCCTGCGCACCCCGGACGTTGACGCTGGCGGTGATCCCGGGTTAGCCTGCACCTGCTGTTTTGATTCTTCATTCACCGCCTCGGGGATCCACATGCCAACTTTCACGTTTCGTCGTGCCCGGATTCTGCTGACCTGCGGGATCTGCTCGGTTCTCACGGGCCATCGCACCACCGCGCAAGACCTGTTTTCCATCACCGCCGTGGGCAACGGGGCCAACACCGTGACCGCCACCGGGTCCAACGTCCTGGACCTCGCCGAGTCGGCGATCGAAACCTTCGACGCCTTCTCCAGTCTCGACGGCCAGAACGTGGTCGCCACGCTCAACTACGCCGGCGCTGCCGACACCGCCCGTTTCACGATCAACGCTTCGGAAACCGTGGCAATCCTTGAGTTTCCCAACATCGGTTTCAGCCGGACGTTCACCGGCAGCAACGCCGACGACCTTTCAGATCAGATCGAGGATTTCATCGAGGAAGATGGAGCCGACGTCTACGCCCAGGTCCTTGAGCAGCTCAACCGCCAGACCGTCGTCGCGGTCCTGGATGGCAACCCCTTTGCCACCACCGCGATACTGGCGCGGCACACCTTCGACCTCTACGGCGTGGGCACCGCGGGACCGGCCTGGTCCAACCTATACCGGTTCCAGTACGACCTGGCCCCAGAATTCGACGGCAACTCGGCGGGCGGAGATTATGTCGCCAGCTACGACGACGGCTACACGGAAGCGGGTTATGACAGCGACGGGCCGTTTGGTTGGTACGCGATCAATCCGCGGTTTTCCAGCATCGAAGCCGGGCCGTTCGACGGGGTCAGCGGCGGGGTCGATCTGGCGGGCGGGTTGAATTTCAACGAAACGCTGGGCATCTCCGCGGGGGTCACCCTGCAGTACGTCGATTACGAAGACACCGAAATTTTCCACAGCTCCGGCCACTTTGCGGTGCCGATCAACCTCATTCCCCGCAATCGGACCCACCCCGTGTCGTGGCAGGTCACCCCTTTTGTGACCACCGGCTTCGGCGGGTCGGTCGATGCCGTCGCGGGCGGAGCTTTTTACGGCTTCGGCGGGGCGACCAACGTCCGCTTTCAGCTGGGCGACACCACCACCCTGACCCTCGGCGGACAGATTGTTTATTACGATGGTTACGACGTCGAGTACGATGACTATGAATTCAACACCGACCTGAGCCAAAGCATCGTCACCGCGGGGGCCAACATCACTCAGCTCCTCGACGGCACCGACGGCCACCTCTACGTCACCGGCGGGGCCAACTACTACGAGTTCCTCGACGACGCCGCCGTTCAGCGGTGGATTCAACCCGAGATCGGCCTGGGCGTCCGCTTCAACGAAGCTTTCCGTATGCAGGCCAGCTACCGCCCCATCTTCGGCGACGCCATCGGCGACCAAGATTACGTCGCTCACACCGGCCAGCTAAGCCTGGTTTTCACCTATTAATCCGCGGATTTTCTCCACTACCCCTAGCTCACCAATAGTGTTCGTGGGCTTAAATACTATTGTGGTACAAAAACACGAGAAAGTACGATTCTCGACAGGATTACAGGACAAAAACCGGATCAACAGGATTCAAAAAACCGCACGCTAGTTCTATATCAACTAATTCGAACTCAACATTTTTTGAACATTATATTTCACCCAAGATTTGTTGCCTTCCTCCGTGCATCCGTGTCTCCTAACCTGCGTGATCGACTTAAAAACTTCTACGAAAAAAAGCCCGGTCTAAATTGACCGGGGCGGGGCGGTTTTTCTGAAGTTAGGAAACGGCGACAATCAGTCCGCGGCGGCGGCGACTTGCCGGGCGGGGCTGGGGGTGTCGTCTTCGGCGACGGCACCTTCTACAGGCTGCTCGTCCTGATTATCCTGATCTTCGAGGGGCGTATCGCTGACCACCCAGAGCTTGATCTCGGTCTTGAGGTCGCGGCTGATGACCAGGGGGATGTCGTAGGAATCCAGACGCTTGATCTGGTCGCCGATGCGGACGTAACGGTCTTCGATGTCGAAGCCCTCGCCGCGCAGGGCGACGGCGATGTCGTGCTGGGAGACGCCGCCGAAGAGCACGCCGCTGTCGTTGGCCGAGCGTTCGAGGGTGAGCTCGAAGTTTTCGAGCTTGGCGACCATGGCTTCTTGTTCTTTGGTCATCTTCTCGATGCGGGCGGCTTCTTCGGCCCGGCGGGAGGCGAGTTCCTCGATTTTTTCGGGGCTGGGCGTCATCCCGATGCCGTGGGGCAGGAGATAGTTGCGGGCAAAGCCGGGCTTGACCTTGACCACGTCGCCGACGATGCCGAGGTTATCGACGGTTTCGAGAAGCAGGAGTTCGATGGTTTTCATAGGAGCTGTCCTTTCGCCGCGGAGGGCGGGTTTTGAAAGTTAGGCGGCGGCCCGAACGGGAGTTCGGCGTGACGCCAACGGGGAGTGAAGCGTAAGTTTATCCCGGGTTATCGGTCGAAACCGAGGCGATAAGCAAAATTTTCAGTTGCTGTCGCGGGCAGGGGGTCAAAATGGGATGTCGTCTTCTTCGATGGGTTCGTGGGAGGGGCCGTCCTGGTAACCGCCGCCGCCGCCGCCCCCCCCGCCGCCACCATCGCTGCCACCGGACCCGCCGCCGTAGCTTCGGCCTCCGCCGCCGCCCCCCGAACCCTGGCTGCCGTAGCTGTTGCCGCCCCCGCCGCCGCCGCCGCCGCCCCCGCCCCCGCCGCCGCCGTCGGACTTGCTATCACAGAAGTTCCATTGATCGATGACGACCTTGATCTTGCTGCGTTTGGCGCCGGTCTGCTTGTCTTCCCATTGATCGAAGCGGAGCTTGCCCTCGATCATGATGGGGCGACCCTTGGTGAAAAACTTAGCGAGGTTTTCGGCGGTTTTGCCGAAGGCGGTGCAGTCGATGTAATTGGGCCGATCGACCCATTCGCCCGACTGCTTGTCTTGGTAGCGATCGTTGACCGCGAGGCCGATGTCGGCCACGGGCATGTTGCTGGGCAAGAACCGGACCTCGGGGTCGCGGGTGAGGTTGCCCATGAGGATGACGCGGTTGTAGCTGGCCATGAGAAATTCCGCTTGCGGGAGAAAACGTATCTTGAACGTGCTGACGCGAGACGTCAGATGCGAAGCCCGGCGGGTTCGATCTATTGTCCGCAACCACCACGGTTCATCATCGCGAATCAGGCATCGGTGGTGGCGGGCTCGGGGGCGTCGCTGTTTTCGGTTTTCGAGGTTTCGTCGGCACCTTCCGTGGCGGAGGTTTGGGAGGTTGTCGATTCGCCTTCGGCGGCCTGGGTTTCTTCGAGGCGGGCGGCGTCTGCGGAGACGTCGGCGGCCTTGAGGGCTTCGGCGATTTCGGTTTCGCCCATGTGATCCACCCGGGTCATCATCACCCGCAGCACGTCTTCGGAGAGGTTGCAGTCCCGCTCGATGTTGACGACCTGCGTGGGCTTGACCTTGAATAGTGTCAGGAGGTAGGTGCCGCGTTTCTGATTATCGATGGGGTACGCCAGCTTGCGCTCTTCCCATTTGGAAAGGGCGAGCACTTCGGCGTCCACGCGGTCGAGCATGCCGCGAACGGTACTGATCGCCGAGTCGATCCCCGCGGAAATCGCGGACTGACTCATCAGGAACATGCCTTCGTACAATTTGGGGGTGGGGTCGGCCACGGGGGAGCTCCGGTATGGGGTGGCGGGGTCCTGTCGGAGAACCCGCTTCCGGGGTGAATAAAAGCCGTCTGCGAAAGTGGAGGCGGCGGGGTTTTGAGTCGCGGAGTGTAGTGAATTTTGCCCGTTAAGGCAAAGACCAGAAGCAACGCTCGGCCCACGAGGCGGCGGACCTAAGGCGTGTCTTTAAAAGAAAAACCGGCGTGCACCGTCAGTCGCCGGCGACCGACTCGAGGGTGCGCTCAACGGGGACGGGGACCTCCGGCGGACGGCGGGGGTCGGGGGTCTGTGTTTCCAGCCAGTCGGCGATGGCGCGGACGATCTCGTCCTGTTGCGTTCGATAGGGCGTAGCGCCGGATTTGAAACCGTTGTGGAGGATCGAAAAGACCACGACGCGGTCATCAGATGCGATGACATAGCCCGAGAGGGCGGAGACGCGGTTGATGGTGCCGGTCTTGGCGTAGACCCGGCCTTTGAGGTCGGTGAGGCGGCGGGTGATGGAGCCGCGGACACCCGACACGCCGAGGGAATCGAGGTAGGTCCGCCCATCGGGGTGGCGGAGCATGACCGTCAGCAGGCCCGCCAGGGTGCGGGCCGAGAGGCGGTTTTCGCGGGAGAGTCCGGACCCATCGGCGCAGACCACCGGCAGAGTGTCGAGATTGATCTGCTTTAAAAAATCGACGGAGGCCAAGTGAAAAGCCGCCCACGAACCGCGCTGATCGGCGGGTGAGACGGGCGGAGTGGTGGACGAGAGGTTGCGGAGATAGTCCAGGCCGGCGAGTTTGGCCAGGGCCTCGGCCATCATATTTTGGCTATTGGCATTGACCCGGCGCAGCACGTCGGGCAGCGGCGTGCGGTGGCGGTGGATCTCCCGAAGCTCGACGGTGGTCGGGGGCAGGGATCGGGCGGTGCGAACCTGGCCGTCAAGGGTGATGCCCTCGCGGTCGAGGGTGTCCAGCAGCGCACGGCCGGCGAAATAGAGCGGGTCATCGACGGGTTTGGAATACGGCCCTGCGCGACGGGCGACCGCCCCGTTGACGGTAAAAGTGGTGCCGGGCGAGTCGGCGGTGGTGCGGATGCCGAGGATGGGGTTGTGTTTTTTGACGTCGGACGTGGTCTCCACGCGGCCTTGGAGCTTAAAGCCTCCGGCCAGGGGATGGGTCTGCACGGTGGCGGCAGATTTTTGGTCGTCGGCGGGCAGGAAGGTGAAATCGACGCAATTGGTGTTGAGATTAACCCCGGCGACGGGGGCACCGTACCACTGGCGGGTGTTGTACTCGCCCCAGGTGGGGTGGGTCAGTTGGTCGTCGAACACCGCATCGATCACGATCAGGTCGCCGGGGATACGGACGACCCCGGCCTGCCGCAGGGCGAGGGCAAATGCGTCGAGATCGGCGGTCATGGGCAGCCCGCGGTCCTCCGCCAGGGCGGTGTCGCCCAGTGCCGGATCGCCGCCGCCGATGAGGTAAAGATCGTCGCCGCCCACCGCCAGAACGGTATCGAGCGTGTAGTCGGCCCCTAGGCGGTGTAGAGCGACGGCGGTGGTGAGCAACTTCATGTTGCTCGCCGGGGCCAACGCGGTGTCGGCATCGTCGGTCTGGTAGAAGACTTGGCCGGTGATGCCGTCGGCAATCACGATGCCCGTGGTGACCCCTTCCTCAGCGTTGGGCAGGATCAGCGTTTCGACGGCCGCGCGGAGCTGATCGAGGGACGACTCCCCGGTCGCGGGCAGGGCAACGAGACAGATCCCCGAGACCAAGGTGATTAACACGGCAGAAAATGGAAATTGAAGGCGTGGCATAAGGCGTCCGAAAAGTCAATAAAAACGTTGGAGTCGGTTTTACCACCGGCAAACATAAACGGCAAAATTGATCGATAAGGAGATATGCTCGCGTGATGGGGCGGATGAGGAAGACTTGCAAGCTAATCACCCGGGGTCACACGATCTCGCCGTTGGAGTGTTAATTCACCGGGGCGGCGTCCTGCATTCTGAGGACCTGGTCGTCGGCGTGGTAGGACGAGCGGACCAGCGGGCCGGACTCGCAGTGGCGGAAGCCGATGCGTTCGGCAAGTTGTTTGTATTCGACGAACTGGGCGGGGGTGACCCAGTGAGAGATCGGCAGGTGGTTGCGGGTGGGTTGCAGGTACTGGCCGATGGTGAGGATGTCGCAGGTTTCGTGCACGCCGTGGCCGGGGTAGGTCGCGGCGGGATAGCTTCGTTCGGCGATGCGGTCGTGGGCAGGGGCGGGTATGGCGGGGGCGGCGTGGCGCCAGTGAGGGTTGGTGGTCTGCTGAACGAGGTAGCCGCCGCGGCGCAGTTTTTCGCCCAGGGCGGGTTTGCGTTGGCCGGTAACATGGCGGTCGAGGGTGACGCCCGCGGGCAGATCGCGGTTGGGGTCGGGGACGGCGAACGGGTCGCGATTCGTGGCGCGGACATCGGCGGTCAGGCCCGTCACCCGGGTGCCTTCGGTGACGTCGCGGATGAGTTGTTCGACTTCTTCGGGCTTCTCGCCGATGCCGACCATGATGCCGGTCTTGACGGTGAGGCCTTGAGATTTAGCCCGGCGAAGCAGTTCGATCGAGCGGTCGTAAATCGCCTGGGGCCGCACGGCTTTGTACATCCGACGGACCGATTCCATATTGTGATTCAGGATCTCGGGACGTTCGTCGAGCACGATCTGCAGGGCGTCCCAGTCGCCGCAGAAGTCGGGGATCAGCACTTCGATCGACGTGCCGGGCGAGTGGCGGCGGATTTCGCGGATGGTCTCGGCCCAGATCTCGGCCCCGCCGTCGGGCAATTCGTCGCGGTTGACCGAGGTGATGACGATGTGCTTGAGCCGCATGAGGGCAGCCGCTTCGCCGACGCGACGGGGCTCGTCCAGGTCATATTCGGGGGGCCGGCCGGTTTTGATATTGCAAAAACCGCAGGCCCGGGTGCAGACATCGCCCAGGATCATCATGGTCGCGGTGCCACGGGCCCAGCATTCGCCGAGGTTCGGGCATTTCGCCGACTCGCAGACGGTGTGCAGGTCGTACTGATCGACCAGGCGGCGGGTCTCGCCGTAGCCCGCGCCGCCGGGCAGGGGAGCGCGCAGCCAATCGGGTTTTTTCTTGCGGATAAAGTCGAGTCCGCCGTCGGCCGCGGGGGCCGGGGCGTTGTCGAGGACCATGGATGACAGGGAGATGTTCACGGTTTCATGGTAGCCGGTCGGGGCGGGGGGCACCACGGACGCAGGAGTTAAATCGCATCGCCGGTTGGACCGGTTTCTCCCTCTGATGCTAAGCACCGTCGAAGGATGCCACCCAAAAAAAATCGCCGCGATACACCTCCTCCAAGGCATCACGGCGAGCACAAATATTAAATCAAAGCCGGCAGAAAAAGCCGGCAGAAGTTGATCCGCGTGTCAGCCCGCGGGGGTGACTTCCACAAAGCGTGCCACGCTGGGCAGGTCTTTGAGGACGTCGTAGCTGGCGACGAAGGTGCCCTGCTCGCCGAGCTGACCCGTCACGGGGTGCTGCTTGGCCAGACGTGATTCCCAGATGCGCCAACGGCCACCGCGGGTGGACATCCACTGGGCTTTCTTGCGGATCTTGGCGTGCCGACGGTTCTCGGCGATCACTTCGGCGTCCTTGCTTAGCAAGCGGGCGAGCGTCTTGCTCGCGGCGGCGTTGGTGGGCTGGCGGACTACTTTCAGGGTGATCTTCGTGCCCGGGGCGATATCGGTGGTCGTGCTCATGGCCGGTTCTTTCGTCACTCCCCAAGCTGCCGCGAGGCAGATCGGGGATGGGGGAAAATTCAATCGAGCCGGGCATTATGCCGCCGAACTCAATCGCCGTCAACTTCGGAGAAAGTCCCCCCCGTCATCTTCGGTCAATACTACACGTCCAACGCTAACGCCCGCGCAATCACCGACCCCGGCACGCCGATCTCCGCGACCACCGATCGGCCCACCCACCGCCGCGCCCGGGCAAAACCGGCTTTCTCAGCCACGAACGTCACCGTCAGGTCTGCCGCCACCACCGGCCGGAACCCGTTCGCCCATTCCCCCGCCGGCCCGGGTTCCCCCGTGTCCGCGTCCAGTCCCGAGGGCACGTCCAACGCCACCACCCGCAATCCGACATGGCCGACGGAACCCTCGTCGCCCGGCACCGCGCCCTCGGGCTGGCGCAGGGCATTCACCCTTTCGATCACGGCGGCGGTGGGTTCCCGCACCGGCCCCGACTTGTGGCCGTAGCCGGTCCCGAGCAGCGCATCGACAATCAATTGGCAGCCCGCCCACTCACGGACCGACTCGGACAGCCCGACCGGGTCGTCAATCCGCGTGACCTGCCCGCGCATCTTTTTCCACACCCGGGCGTTCACCCCGGCGTCGCCACTCAAGCGATCCGGGTCGTGAGTCGAATACACTCGCGGAGACAGGCCCCAACTTTTCAAATGTCGGGCGACCCCGTAACCGTCCCCGCCGTTGCTCCCGCCGCCGCAGAGGATCGCCACCCGGGCGGAATCTTGGTCCACCACAAACGACTCCCGCAGCAGATCGAAAATGGCCCCCGCGGCGTTGATCGCCGCGTTCTCCATCAGCACCAGCGTCGGCAATCCCAGCGACCGCTCCACGTATCGATCCACCACCCGGCACTGAGCCCGCGTCAGACAAATTTCCACTTCCGGCGTATCATCTATAACAAGCGGCTTCATCGCCGCATTCTATCGCTCGGCCCGCTCCGCAGACATCTCGCCCCGAAGGCTCGTTTTCTTCACATTGACCGTTCCTTTCTGTCCCTCGCTACCCCCCCTCTCCCCCCTCTCCCCCATCCGCCCCGTTTCCTTTACCCCTCGGCGTATCCCATGCGGATCGAGATCAAAGATCGGCAAGGCAACCCTCGATTGACGGTGCACGTCGATCCCGCCCAGCCCCCCACCGTGGTCAAGGCCACCGATGGCCGAGGGCCGGCGGTCAGTCTCGATTGGAACCAAACCCTCGATGACAAAGATCAGCTACGCCACTGCCCGATCTGCACCTGCCCCGACCTGTATGCCAAAAAGCAGGTTCCGCAGCTCACCGTTTTCGTATTGATCATTGCCGCGGGCTCCTTGGCGACGGCATTGTTCGGTATCGGACTGGGCCGGCCGGCGATGATCGTGCTCGCGGTGGTGGTGGTGCTGGATATCGTGATTTGGTTCACCGCGCCGCGCTTCATGGTCTGCTACCGTTGCCGGTCGGAGTTCCACGACACGTCGGTGATCGGCCGGGCGACCTCGTGGAACGCCGCGATCGCGGACCGGTACCCCGGCCCCGAGTCGGGATCGCCCCGCGATACGCCGACAAACTCACTTTGATTATTTCGCACGCGGCACCCTCGGATTAGCCGCCCCGGCGAGCCCGCTCATGATTCAACCCGCCCACCCGACACCGCCGCTGGTTATTTATGGGGCCGGGGGCCACGGCCAAGTCGTCGCCGACGCCGCGATGGCGATGGGTCTGACGGTCCTGGGTTTCCTCGATGACGCCCCGCTGCCCGACGCTGAAACGCTCGGCGCCCCCACCCCTTCCACCACGCTGCCCCGGCTCGACGTGGACGACCCCCGGCTGAACCGGGCGAGCATCCACGTCGCGATCGGCAACAACGCCGATCGCCACCGGCTGATCCTCCGATTGCGCGAGGAGGGACGCAGCTTCCGCAATGTGATCCATCCCTCGGCCGCGGTGAGCCCTTCCGCCCGCTTAGGAGAGTCGGTGTTCGTCGGGGCCCAGGCGGTGGTCAATGCTTTCGCGACGCTGGCGGACGGGGTGATCGTCAACTCCGCGGCGGTGGTCGAGCACCACGGACAACTCGATGCCGCGGTGCACCTCGCGCCGACCGCGGCCCTGGCGGGCAACGTCCGGGTGGGCACGCAGACCCTGGTGGGGCTGGGCAGAAGGTCCTTCCGGGCCTCGCGGTCGGGCACCACTGCATCATCGCCGCGGGGGCCGTGGTCACCCGCGCCACCCCCGACCACGCGACCCTCCGCGGGGTCCCCGCCCGGGTGATCTGACTCTTAATAATGCACCACCATTACGCCGACAGACGGACCCCGCATCCGCCGTCTCCGCTCGCCCGCCGCTCCTCGCTGACCGATACTTTGACTATGAATATTCTTCTGATCGGCTATCGCGGCAGCGGCAAAACCACCCTCGGCCGAATGATCGCCGCCCAGACCTGGAAGGATTTCGTGGATTCAGACGTCGAAGTGACCCGACGCTTCGACGGCCGATCGATCGCCGACATCTGGCAAACCGACGGAGAACCCGCGTTCCGTGCCGCCGAGGTCGAGGTGGTTCAAGAATTACTCGCACGGGATAATCACGTGATCGCCCTGGGCGGCGGCACCGTGATGCAGCCCGACGCCGCCCGGGCCATCCGCGAAGCGACGGACCTCAAGCGGGTGTACCTCCACGCCCAGGCCAACGTGCTCGCCCAGCGCCTCTCGGCGGACCCGGAAACCGACGCGAATCGTCCGTCGCTGCTCGGGGACACCGGCGTCACCTCCCATGCCGCAGACCTCGACGAAATCACCGCGGTCCTGGCGCAGCGCGAACCGATCTACCGCGAACTCGCGGACGTGGTCTTCGACGTGAGTTACATCGACCCCGAGCCCGCCGTCGCCTACCTCACCCGACATCATCTGTAGAACCGAACAAAGGCAAAGCACGGGCAATCGCGTCGAAATCCAAGACCATCATCGATTGATCGGGGCGTTGCAATACCATCCGCTATGCGACTTCGGTCCCCAAATCTTGAGCTTCGACCTTTTGCTCCAGAACTTCTTATACCGTTCCGAAATACCGGTCCCCCGCGTCGCCCAGGCCCGGCACGATGTACCCCCGCTCGTCCAGTTCCCGATCCACCGCCCCGACCACGATCGGCAGGTCCGGGTGCGCTGCCGCCAGCGTCGCCAATCCCTCGGGCGACGCCAGCACCCCCACGAAGATCACCCGCTCTGCCCCCCGCTGTTTCAGAAGGTGTACCGCCGACACCGCGCTGCCCCCGGTGGCCAGCATCGGGTCGGCCAGCAGCACCGTGGCCCGAGCCAACTCCCTCGGCAGCTTTTCGTAGTACCCCTCCGGCTCCAGCGTTTCCTCGTTTCGCGCCAAGCCGATATGTCCCACCCCCGCTTCGGGCAGCAACCGCAACATCCCCGTCGCCAGACCCAGCCCCGCCCGCAGGATCGGCACGATCACGATCCGCTCGCCGAGCTTCGGAGCCCGCATCGATTCCAACGGCGTCTGAATGTCGATAAGCTCCAGGGCCACCTCGCGGATCGCTTCGTACGCCAAAAGATGCCCGAGCGCTTCCAGCGTCTCGCGGAACCGCGCCGCCGGGGTAGACTGCTCGCGCAAAATGGTCAATAGATGCTCGATCAGCGGATGATTGGCCAGCGTCACCGACGGGGGCAGGCCGTCGGAATCGTCGCGGTGGGGATCGTCAATCAGCTCGATGTTCAAGGTCGTTGTTCCAGAAGTAAGGGATCGCTTGCGCGTGGGAGATCCGGATTCGCGGAGACGAGCGGATCACCCATCCGGTCTGTTTCGCCCCCCGCGTGGCGCATAAAAAACCGAGCGCTACAAAATGAATGGTAAAAAAAGAACGGTTCGAATGCGTGCAGTCGCTCGGCAGGCCCGAAGGGCCTCAAGGCTCAAATTTTTTACGTCTCGTCGGGCCGGCTCCTTTCGCATCTAAGAGGAAGCTGTCTGTCGGACCTATTATCGGGGATTTTGCGGCGAAAATCAAGCTTCACGCGATCCGCGACCCCCGATTAAATCATGGCTCGGGCACCGCCACCAGCACCGAGCCGGCGGATTCGCTTTCGGGAGTCACGTGTGTCCATCCCGTCACGATGCGACGGAGCACATCGCGGGTGACCCCGGCGTCGAAGCCGTAGGTCCGGTGTAGCCGGTCGATCTCGCTGTAGCCCAGCCAAAGGTGGGTCACTCCCCGGCGGCGCAACCGCTCGGCGACTTCGTCGGGCTGAGTGGTCTCCGCCAGGATCGAGGTCAACGGCGATGCATCAAACGCGCTGGCGTAGACCAGCGCCGGCTCGATGTAAAAAAGCGACGAGTTGTCGCCCACCACCATGACCCGGCTGCCTTTCGGCAGACCGTTGGCGGGCAAGGGGGACATCACGCCCCGGCCCGCGGGCTCCGGCAGGCCGTCCACCAACAACCACAGCGGAGCCGAGACCTGCGAACCATCGGGCAACCGCACCGGCGTGGTCTGCGACCACAACGTGGTCAGCGACACCACCGTCAGCATCGCCGCAAGGATCAACGCCCCCACCCCCATCACCCTCGGCCCCGCCCGCCCCAGCCCCACCATCAACAACCCCACGCCCACCCCCAAGGGCAACACGCACACCACCAGAAACCGGCTCTGCAGATGCGTCATCGCCAACCACCACGCCAACTGCCCCACGAGCAAGATGACCCCCGCCCCCGCCAGCCCCCGCCAACGCCGGGCGGTGAGGCCGTAGATCAGTCCCGCGGCCCCCGCGATCCAGAAAATCGGGAACCCGCCTTCGTTGACAAACCGCGCAACGTTCTGGCTTTCCCGCGGCGTCGGATCGCCGCCGAAAGCGCCGTACCCGGTGTTGCCCAGGGCCTGTCGCCAGATCGCCGAGCCCCACTGGTTCCACGTCTCGTCGGGCATGTGCGCCGCATCCCACCGCTCCAGCCGCTCGGCGTCCCAGTGACCCGTGCCCAGCACCGACCCCGCAAACGGAAAGACCGGGTTGCCCGTCCACGCCGCGTTCCGCACCAGATAAGGGAGCAGCACCACGACCCCCATGGCGACACAAACCCCCACCGGACCCAGGACCCCGCTCCGCTTGAACCGCGCGGTGAGTGGACCCGCCGTCCCGTCGCGGTCCGCGTCTTCATAAACATCCCCGGCGACAGACTTCACGTCTTCGGGCTGCCCGCCGTCACGCCGCCCGCTTTGGCTAACCAGCGTCCCCAGCAACAACGCGCCCCACGGCAAGGCGACCGTGAACCCGGCGGTTAACTTCGCCAACGTGGCGGCGCCCACCAGCACGCCGATGATGGCCGACGTCTCCAATGCCCCCGGTACACCCCGCGTGGGTGCCAGGCTCGCGTGTTTAGGATCCTGCCGCGGCACGGTGCCGGAGCGCATTTGCACAAGGGCCGCCCAAGCCGTGGCCGCGAAACCCACCACCACCAACTCGTTATATGCCGACGATCCGGTCACCAACACCCACGGCACCAGCAAGATCACTCCGCCCCCCACCCCGCCCGCCACCGCCCAACCTGCGGCAAGTTGAGGTTGGCCCGCCCCCCCCTCGGTTGACTCCGCCCCCCCCTCGGTTGACCTCGCCCCCTCCACCGCCAACCCGAGTCGCCCATCCCTATGGCCGCCCACGCTCCACACCACCGACGCCACCCCTGCCGCCGCCAACGCCGCAAATGAGGCATGGAACGCCTGGCACACATATACCACCCGCGCCCCCACCCCCCCCACCCCCCCGCCCGCCTCGACCAACCCCGCCAGGCTGCCCCGCATCACCATCAGTCCGGCAAAGGCCGACTCCATCAGCCCCGGCAGATACGAATAGACGTTGTGCTCCAGTTCCACCATTCCCCCCGCCGTGACCCACTCCCGCGGGATCTGCAGGTGGTAGCTCAGCGTGTCGTAGCCCAAGGCTTCGACCCGCCAAAGCGTCCCGGGTGGGCAGGCCGCCGCCACCACCAACATCGCCGCCCCCGGCACCCCCACCAACCACCCCCACCCCCCCCCTCGCCCCCCCCTTTGCCCCCCCCTTTGCCCCGCTTCTCGCCCCCCTTCCTGCCCCCCCCCGGTTTCGCCTCTCGCAGCCTCCGATGCTTTTCGCAGCATTTTCGGATGGGAGCGCATTCGGCGATATAAGCCCCAGCCCCACGAGCCCAAGCCTGCCAGCACCACCGCCCACACCCACCCCGCTCCGTATCCCACCGTCAAACCCGCGAGGTAGAGCGTGACCAGCAACCCCGCCATCCCCGCCCCGGCCGCCACGACGCCACGCTGCCCCATCGCCCAGCCGTAACCCGTGGCCGCCGCCCACCACAACCCCACCATCAACCACGCATCCAGCCCCACGCCGATCAGCCCGCCCACCGCGCCGGGATCGCCCCCCATCACCCCCCCCTGCAACGCCACCCATCCGCACAACACCCCCAAGCCCGCTCCAGTGGCCATGATCCTTAGTTTCCGCTTCTGCCCTCCCCACCACGCTGGACCATGATCGCTCATCGCCACACCCTATCACACCCCAAATAATCGCCGCGCTCGGATTCATCTTTACTAGGCGCCGCCCCCACGCGTTTCGTCCAAATCGAACAACCGCCGTAGCGCCGCCGCATAAAAACCCAGCGGTACCCCGCCCCCCTGGCTAACGACGCCGGTCGTTCCTTCGCCCGCCCCGTTGTTCTCCGTCGAGCCGACTCGGGTCTCGTTTTGACTTTCGCTCGCCGGCGTTTGCAGCAGGGTAAAGCCTTTGGCTAACTCTGCCCCGGCAGCGTCCGGGTCCCGGGTCTTACCGCCCTTGGGGTCCAGCCGGCTTAAGGGCAGATGCAGCACCTTGTTGATCAGCCGATGGGTGTGTTCGTCCAGCAACCGGTCGATGCGGTCCGACTCGTCGGCAGCGCTGGCATCTCGGCCGTGGTCGGGACCGCGGATCGCCGCTAGCTTTCGCCGGGTGCGTTGTTTCTCGTCTTCGCCGATCGCCTGGAGCTTTTGGCGCAGCTGTCGCACTAGTGTCCCCACCTCCTGATGCTGCCCAGCCCCCACGCAGCGTTCCGCCGCGTCTCGCACCAGCAGCTCGCAGCGTTCAATCTTCTCCCGACGCTCGGGGATCTCCGCCAACGCCGCGTTCAGGTCGTCGATGTTATAGAGGTACACGTTGGGCAGCGTGCCCACCGCCGGCTCCACGTCCCGCGGCACCGCCAAGTCAATTAGAAACAGCGGCCGATTCCGCCGACGTCGCAGCAGCGGCCGAAACATCGCTTCGGTAATCACCGGCTCCGCCGACGCCGTCCCCGCCAACACCACGTCTGCCTCCACCAGCACCTCCCCCAAATCCGCCCACGGCCGCGCGCCTCCACGCCCCCCCTGTCCCCCCCCCTCACGCCCCCCCTGCCGCCCCCGCACGTTCCCCGCAGACTCAAGATGTTCCGGCATCGGTTCAATCGACAAACCCAGAGCCGAGGCCAAACGCAGTCCCGCGTCCGCCGTCCGATTGACCACCCACGTCCGCGCCGGCCGTTTCTCCAGCATCCGCACCAGGGTCGCCTTCGTGATCTCCCCTGCCCCCAGCCCCACCACCGTCTTGTCCTCGAAGGACTCGAAGAGGTTGCCCGCAAATTCCACCGCCATCGAGCTTACGGACTGACGCAGCGCATCCACCCCGCTTTGCTTGTGGGCATCCCGCGCCGCACTCAACGCCCGTTGAAAGACCCGGTGCAGCGTCGTCCCGGCCGTGCCCGCCACTTGCGCCGCCTCGTAGGCCCGCCGCACCTGCCCCAAGACCTGCGACTCACCCACCGCCATCGCGTCCAGGCCCGCGGTGACCCGAAACAGGTGGTGTACCGCCGGCTGCTGTTCGCGGTGGATCGACGAAGCGGTGACCAGTGCCGCCGACGCGCCGGTCTGCTCCGCGAGAAACGCCCGCAACTCTTCCGCATTTGGCGGGGCGTGCGCCGGCCGGGCCACGTACAACTCCGTCCGGTTGCACGTCGAGATCAACACCGCTTCGCACCCCCGCCCCTCCACGTCAAACCGTGCGCGGAACGCCGCCAACACCCCCGGCAACCGGTCGGCCCCCACCGCCAACGCCTCCCGCAAAGCCACCGGTGCCGTGCGGTGATTGATTCCTAAAAGCAAAATCCTCATCAAGCCACCCCGCATTCGGGGTTTGGCGTGGCGGGGTATCGAGTTTCGCGAGATTGCGTTAAACGCCAAGACGCCGAGACGCCAAGACGCCAACCAAGACAGGGGGAGAGTGCGTATTTTGTTTTAAGCTGATTCACATTTAAGTTCGATATCGTCAAACTTTGACTTTGATGAAACGACACAATCTGCAAATTTGCCTCTACGCCAACTTCTACATTCTGGCCAACTTCTACCTTCTGATTGACCTGCCTTCCTTGGCGTCTTGGCGTCTTGGCGTCTTGGCGTTGCACCGCTTCCACCCCGCCTTCTCCGCCGCCTATCCCGCCGTTGGGTGCGTCACCTGACTTCCCCCCGTCGCCTGCCGTCACCAGGCCATAGACCCCCAGGAGCAGCACCAACCCCCCGATGGCTAGCCATGCCGCCCGGCGTCCCCGGAACATCGTGGCGGTCCGGACGTTCATCACCACCGCGTAGACCGCCCATGCCGCCGTGGCCAACAGCACCTTCGGCGACGCCCACCACCCCGCGTCCAGGTCCGCCCGGTCCCACAGAATCACCACCCCGCTGACCAGCCCCAGGGTCAGCAACGCGAAACCCAGCGTGGCGGACTGCACGATCAGCCGTTCCAGCCGCTCGAGGCTCGCCACCCGCATGAGGGCCGTCGGATTGCGTTTGGCCTTGAACTGCCGCTCGACGAACAGGTACATGGCCCCCGCCACCGCCGCGACCGCGCTGCCCAGCGTGCCCAGGTACACCCCCGCCAGGTGCACCGCCTGCCACACAGGGTGCAGCGTATCGACGCCGAACGGCCGATACGTCCACGCCGACGCGCACACCGCCCACGCCAGGATCAAAGTCAGCAGCGGCAGATAAAAGGCCGCCATCCCCGCCAACTTCGGCCGACGCTGCACGAACCACCCGATCACCGCCAGCAACGCCGCGATCAGCAGCAACCCGTCGACGTGAGCCACCAGCGGATTCCAGGCCGTCTCGCTGGTCGCCATCCGCCCGCCCAGCAATCCCGCCGACCCCGCCCCCACCAGCACCACCAAACCGCTCACCCACCGATTGCCCGCGGCCCCGGGCCCCTTCGCTCTCCGTTTCGCCGCGGGACGATCTGCCAACGCAACGCGCTCCCCCCGGCCCGCCATCGCCATGCGGAGTTCTACGATTGCCAGCCACGACCCCACCGCCGCCGCCAATGTCAGCCCCACCAATGCCAGATTTGTCACCGTCAATGCCATAAGTTTTGCCCCGCCCCGCATTCTATCCCCACCCCCTCACCCCCGCCGCCCCCCCTCTTTTCCTCGCTCACCGTTGTGCGTATGAATAGTTCGTGTCTACCTGGCCGATCATTTATCCGCGCAGAGTTCCGCCACGTTTCGTAAATAGTCGCGCAATGCCTCCACCCCCTGCTCCCGCAGCACCGCCCGCGCTCGTGAATCGGTCAAACGGCGCAGCCGCGTGGTCCGCGTGGTCGAGTCGGCATCATTTTCCTGCACCCGTTTCCGCCACGGCCGGGCTTCTTCTAAAAGCACCGCCCACTCTTTGTCCAGCGCCGCGTCCAACTCTTCGCGGATCGCTTTGCCCGCCGCCGCGGAACTGCCGCCGGTGTCCACCCCCACCGTCACCGGCCCCCGCCGAAACTGCCCCATGACCGTGAAGTCCCCCCGCTCCGCGGCGTCGGTCCGATTCACCAGCACCCCCGCCGCGGTGGCCTCCGCCGCGACCGCGGCGTTGACCGCCGGTCGATCGGTGGCGATCACCACGAGTCGTGCCCCCGTCAGGTCTCCGGCCCGGTAGGCCCGCGCTTCGATCCGCGCTGCGTATTGCGTTAATTCCTTGTCCACCCGCGGCGCGATCACCACCACCTCCGCCCCCGCCGCGGCCAATCCCCGGGCCCGCCGCAGCGCCACCGCCCCTCCGCCCACCACCACGCAGGACCAACCCCGCACCCGCAACATCACCGCCAGCCCCCCCGCCCCCTGTCGGGCATGCTCACCGGCGGCGTTCTCTGCGTCACCGCGGTTGTCGTGTGTCGTGTCCATGGCCCAAGTCTAGCCAGGGGCCGGGTCCCCTCGCGGCCCGGCGGCCGGGCTTCGGGGAAATACGCCGCTGAAAAAATCCGCGGACCCTGGGGGCCAGCGGATTCGCGAAGTCAAACGTGTGGTTTGAAATCTTCGAGGAGCTTACGCCGCCTCGGCACCGACCTTGAACTTGCCGACCAGGCCCTGCAGTCGCTCGGCGCGTTGGCTGAGTTGCCGGGCGGCCTCGGCGGCCTGCTGCGACCCGTCGCGGGACTGATCGGTGACCGACGCGATGAGCTCGATGTTGCGGGCGACCTCTTCGCTGGTGGCCGACTGCTGTTCGGTGGCCGCGGCGATGCTCTGAATCATCGACGCCACTTCGCGGGCGTTGCTGACGATCTGCGTCAGGCTGCGGCCCGCTTCGGTGGCTTTGCCCACGCCGCTTTCGACCTGACGGCTGCCGGCGTCCATGCGTTGCACCGCGCTGGTGGTTTCGCTTTGAATCGCGGAGATCGACTGGCCGATCTCTTCGGTCGCCTGGGTGGTGCGGTCGGCGAGCTTGCGTACTTCGTCGGCGACCACGGCGAACCCTCGGCCGTGTTCGCCGGCCCGGGCGGCTTCGATCGCGGCGTTAAGGGCCAGCAGGTTAGTCTGGTCGGCGATGTCGTTGATGACTTCGATGATCGCGCCGATCTGCTCGCCGCGTTTGCCCAGTTCCGCGACGCTGTTGCTGCTGGCATCGACCGCTTCGCGGATCGCGTTGATCTCGCCGATGGTCTGATTCACGACGCTGCCGCCTTCCGACGCGGCCCGGCCGGACTGCTCGGCGTTTTCGGCCGCCTCGGCAGACTTACGCGCCACCTCGATGACCGAGGCGGACATTTCTTCGATCGCCGCGCTGATCTGGGTGACCTGCGAAGACTGTTCCTGCATACCGGAGGACATCTGCTCGGAGGTGGCGGCGATTTCGGTCGAGGCGGCCGCGACTTCGGAAGCGGTGTCGGCGACCAGGCCGATGATCTCGGAGATTTTTTCGATCATGTCGTTGAAGTTGCGACCCAGGTCGCCGACTTCGTCGTTGGTGTTGGCCTTGACCCGCACGGTCAGGTCGCCTTCGGCCACCCGCTGGGCGGCCTCGGCGGCCCGCACCAGCGGCGGGCAGATGATACGCCGCAGCAGCAACGCCACGCCGATCGAGAGCAGCGTCGCCACCCCCGCCAGCACCAGCACCATGGTCTGCAGGAACGATGACCGCGCGTCGAGACTGGCGACCTGCGTGTCGGCGTTGGCGATGGATTCATCGACGATTTGGCCGAGGATTCCGTCGGCCTGGATCGCCAGGGGCGTGACCGTGTTTGAGCAGATGAACTGGGCTTGGTTCCACCCGGGCGAAGCCCGCAGGGCGACCACGTCACCCGCTTCTTCGATGAAGTGGGTGCGGGCGTTGATGTAGCCTTCAAAGTTGATCTTTTGATCGGCGGTGAACAGAGGGGTCATGGTCAAGAGCTTGTCGACCGACCGCTGACACGCCGCGAGTTCGTCTTCGAGCGTGGCGCGTTGATCTTTCCGGCCATCGGCGAGGAAGTGCGACAACGCCGCGGTGACTTTTAGCAGGTGAGCTTCGGCATAGCCGACTTGCTTGACCAACTGCTTGCGCTCGGCGGTGATGGGCAGGCCTTCTTCCGCCTCCAGGATCGACTCGAGCTGATACTCCATCTTCTTGCCGAACGGGGCCGCCACGTCTTCGAACGCCACGGTGGCGGGCATGTTTTCGCGTTCGTGGGCCACCGCAACGATTTTCGCCTGGCTGGCAGAGAAGTCCGCCAGGACGCTGGTCAGCGAAGCCATGTGTCGCTTCGCTTCGTCGCTGCCGTCGATCGCGATGAGCGTCGACAGTTCGTCCGCCTGGGCGTCGATCTGTTTCCAGATAGCCGAGCGTTCGTGCTTCAGCTCTTCCAGTCCGAGGATGATGTAGCCCCGGTGGGCAGACAACGCCGCGTGGACGTTGCCCCGAAGCTGCAACGCCAGCGTCTGGGTGGGTAGATCGGTTTCGATCAGTTCGTCCTGATCCTGCGACACCCCGCGGACCTGGACGTAGGTCACCGCCGACATCACCAGCATCAGCGCCACCACCACCCCGAAGCCCATCATTAACTTGCGACCAATTGTCCAGCGGATCTTTTCCATAACGGTTTGCTTTCTCTTCTTAACAGAATGAACAAGGGTAAAAGTCCCACGCGTTGCTCGAAGCGCGGAGCACACCCCCTGTCCATCGAAGCTTGTCACCCGGTGGTTAACCCCAACTCTGCCGGCGCCGGGGTTCGATAACGCACCTTTCGCGGTGGCCTACGGATGGGTCATGAGCCAAAGTCAGATAATCACGCCCGCACCGCATCGCTATCGGTCGACACGACCACGGCCGCCCACGGGGTAACCGTACTCACGGTTGATGCGAGAGTTTACCGGGGACTTTTGCCTAGCCGGTACATCCCGCATCCTCGTCACCAACCTCCGCTTGGGCGCGGCCGGCGGGGGGTGCCCGACGCTAGACTTCTCCCATGAGCGACCTCTGGGACGACCAACGCCAACGCCGCCTTCGGGCGGTGGAACCCCTGGCGGTGCGGATGCGGCCCCGCAACCTCGATGAGTTTGCCGGGCAGCAGCACTTCCTCGGACCGGGAACACTCCTGCGCCGCATGCTCGAGGCCGACCGCCTCACCTCCGTGCTTTTCTACGGCCCACCCGGCACCGGCAAGACCACCCTTGCCGAATTGATCGCCCACCACACCCGGGCGCACTTCGATCGCGGGAATGCCGCGGTCGTCGGCGTCAAGGACGTTCGTCACGTCCTCGATGCCGCCCGCCGCCGGCTCGAAAACGACGGCCGCCGCACGCTGTTTTTCCTCGACGAGATCCACCGGTTCAATAAAGCCCAGCAGGACGTCCTGCTGGGCGACGTCGAGGCGGGCATCATCACCCTGATCGGCGCGACCACCGAAAACCCTTTTTATACCGTCAACAATGCGCTGGTCAGCCGTTCGCAAATCTTTAATTTCGAGCCCCTCACCGAGGACGACATCCTCGGCGTCCTCCGCCGGGCGATCGCCGACGAGCCGCGGGGCTACGGCAAACTCAATCTCAAAGTCGATGAGGACGCCCTCCGTCACTGGGCAATCACCAGCGACGGCGACGCCCGCCGGGCGCTGACCGCCCTGGAAATCGCCGTGCTCTCGGAGCAGGGGCAGAGGGGTCAAGGGGCCGAGGGGCAAAGTGAAAAACCAGACGCGGCCGCTTTCTCACAGGCAACCCCTCAGCCCCTGGACCCCTCGGCCGCTTCGATCCACATCGACCTCGCCACCGCCGAAGCGTCCATTCAGACCAAAGCCCTGGCCTACGACCGCGACGGGACCGAGCATTACGACACGATCTCGGCGTTTATTAAATCGGTCCGCGGGAGCGACCCCGACGCGGCGGTCTATTGGCTGGCGCGCATGCTCGCCGCGGGGGAAGACCCGCTGTTCATCGCCCGCCGCATCGCCATCCTCGCATCCGAGGACATCGGCAACGCCGACCCCCGCGGCCTCACCGTGGCCGCCGCCTGCTACGACATTGTCCACCGTATTGGCCTGCCCGAAGCCCGCATCACCCTCGCTCAGGCGACCCTCTACCTCGCCACCGCCCCCAAATCCAACGCCTCCTACGCCGCGATCAACGCCGCCTTGGACGACGTGAAACACCAACGCACCGTCCCGGTCCCCAAAAAACTCCGCTCCGCCTCCAACCGCAAAGACGGCACTTACGCCTACGCCCACGATTCGGACACCGGCTTCGTCGATCAGGACTACCTCGGTGTGGATAAAACTTTTTATAACCCCACCCAGCGCGGCTACGAAAAACGCATCGCCGAGTATCTCCAGTGGATCAACGAACAACGCGACGCCCAGGAGTAAACCGGCATCCGCCGTTGCTGAGCGTTTGTTGCTGACGAGCGTTTCATAAAACAGGCAGGAAAGTTTTTTGAATTGTCGTGGCGTGGTCAATCCATCGCCGCATGTCCGATCATTTGGGGTTCCCCGACGGGCGGACCCTTGCCCGCCTGGTTTTTTAGGTTGCCCCGCTCCCCTGCGTGTGACTTGCGTTAAAATCACGCTCGACCGCGGTTCACTCCGCCCGGCCGGATCGATCAACTCCGGCTACCTAGTTAAGCTTCACCCCCCCCCACTCCCCACCCTCTGCGTCCCGACGCTCACGGAAGATGCCCATGGCCATGCAATCCCAAAACAACCGCCTCGGGTCCCGTGGCGGCAACCGCTCCAGCCGTTCGGGCCTCGGGAAACTGCCCAAAATCGGCATTCTCGTGTTGGTTCTTGTTGGGGCCGGTTATTTTTTCTGGTCCGGTGACGGAACCCAGATCACCGGCAAACCCGCGAACCCCGCCGATCAGACCGCCGCCCCGCCGACGGGCGACCCCGCGGATGTCCAGACGTCCACCGCCGAGTCCCGGCTCGCCGCCGACCCGGCGCTCTCGGACCTCGCCGGCCTCTCGGCCCCCGGCCGCCGACCCGCCAACCCGACTCCCCCCGCGTCCACCATCAAAGCCAACCCCCAACTTCCCACCACGCCGCCCCGCTCCGCCGCGGACGGCGGCAGCCCTCGCCCGGCTTCCAACCCGGAGATCAAGCCCGACCCGCAGGTTCAGCAGGCCGCCCAAACCGCGGTCCAGTCGCTGCCCAAGCCTAGGCCGTTCGACTCCGGGGCCGACGCCGCCACGCTCTATAACCGCGGCGATCAGCTCATCGCGTCGGGCGACCTCGTCGGCGGACGCCGCGTGCTTTCCCGCCTGCTCTTCGCCTCAAATCTCCAGCTCTCCGACCGCGATGCCGACGTCATTCGGCAGCGTCTCGATGACGTAAACAATACGATCTTCTGGACCAACGACTTTGTCGAAGGTTGCCCGATCACCAAACCTTATAAAAACGACGGGGCCTTCCTCAGCCGCATCGGGGTCCAGTTCCGCGTGCCTTACCAGTTGCTAGAAGTCATCAACGGCATCCAGGCCGAGCAACTCCGCGCCGACCATGTACTCAAGGTCGTCCAGGGTCCGATCCACGGCCGGGTGACCAAACATTCCTTTAAGCTTGACCTCTATGCCCTGGACCCCGAGGGCCTGCCGGTCTATCTCACGTCCTTTCCCGTGGGCCTGGGGAAAGACGACAAAACGCCGCTGGGCAATTGGCAGGTCGTCGCCGGCAGCAAGGTCGTCAACCCCGATTGGCGGGACGACCTCAACGGCGAATACTACACCTCCGACAACCCGGACAACCCCATCGGCGAATACTGGATCAAGATCCGCGGCCTGGACGATGCCAACCGCGGCAAACAAGGCTTCGGCATCCACGGCACCATCGAACCCGCCTCCATCGGTTCCGAAGCCAGCCGCGGATGCATCCGTCTCGCCGACGACGACATCAAGATGGTCTTCAACATGCTCACCGACCACAGCGACGGCAGCACGATCCAGATCGTGCCGTAAACCACGGGTTCAAAAACTTCGCAACGGCCTATTCTGAGTTTTGGTTGGACTTCACCTCGGCGGGTTGGGTGTCCCGCCCGTCGTTTGGGCGTAGCTCAAAATCGATCATTGCGTGCCCTGGTCAGCGAGCAATGGGGAGACGCCTAACCCCCTTTACTCTCAAGACGGATCACGAGCGAAACCCGCTCCACCGCCGCCGCTGCTCCATCGTCGCTAACATCCCCGCATGATCCTCTTGACGACCTACCTCGCTCTCGTTGCCGCCCTGGCCGTGGGCGTTGGCCTGCTGCACCTTATCCCTCGTTTGGGACCCGTGGGCTCGCGCCTGGCAGACGCCATGGCCCACGCCCCGCTGCTGGACGTGGTCATCGCTTTGCTCACGGTCGCGCCTTGGGTGGTGGCGCTGATCGTTGGCAGCTGGGTTCACGACGGCTTCGGCTGGGCGATGCTCTATCTGCTCATCGCGATCGCCGCGCAGTACACCGTGCTCGTTTCGTGGTGTCGACTCCACGGCTGGGCCCACCGCGAAACCCTCGGCGGCCCCCGCCTGGTCAAGTCGCTGAACCGGGCGGTCGGCCCGCTGCGTAACTACGTGGCGGTCTACTGGACCGCGATGGCGGTGCCGCTGTTCAATCTCATCCGGCTGGTGGAGTACGTCGTCTATCCGCCGCTGACCAAAATCATCGGCTTGCCCACTTATAACGACCGCGACTGGGTTAACGTCAGCCGGCACAAATTTGAAGGCCTCGTCGGCGGTGATCGCGTCTGGTGTCTGTACTGCGATTGGATGACCGGCGTCTGGTCGCTGGGCAGCGAGATGCTCCGCAACATCGAGAGCTTCTGGTGCCCCATCCGCTTCCGCTCGGACCTGAAGTGCGAGAACTGCAAGCTCGATTTTCCCGACGTGGACGGCACTGGGTCCCGGCCGACAGTGACATCGCCACCGCCGCCGCCAAGCTCGAAGAAATGTACCCCGGCCCCCACGGCGTCAACGGCTGGTTCGGCCACCCCAGCCGCATCACCGTCGAGGGCCAGCCGCAGAGTGCAGATTCTGTCTCGCAGGAATCTTAAAAGACCGGCAAGGCAAATTTCGTTCCTGACCTACAACCCCGAGCTGTACCGGCTTTCATCCTCCTGCGCCGACGCCGGCAGGTGCAGGCCGCACTCTTGTTTGAGGCCGTTGAACCGACCCGCCCGCTCGTCTTGCCCGGCGGTGATCGGCTGGGTCGAGTGCCAATCGCCGATGCTCGCGTACCCCGCTTCGTGCAGCGGGTGGTACGGAAGATCGTGCTGCTTTAAATAGTCGTGCACGTCTTTGGTCGACCATTCCAGGATCGGGGCGATTTTGTAGCGTTCGCCTCTGCCGCCCGGCTGCTCGACTTTACGTAAGGCCGCGCGGTGATTGGTCTGCTGCCGCCGCAATCCCGCCAAAGTCGCGGTCGCGCCAGTTCCGCCAACGCGCGGTTCATGGGTTCGACCTTCCGCAGCTGGTCGTAGCGGTCCAGCTCATCGGGGTTGTCAGACTTCCAGAGCTGGCCGTGCCGCGCGACGAACCACGAGGGGCTTTCCGCGGCGGCGTAGACGCGCAAATTCAGCTGCAGCCGCTGGGTCAACTCGTCCGCAAACCGGTAGGTCTCCTGAAAATGAAAACCCGTATCTATGAAAATCACCGGCAGGTGCGGGATCACCCGGGTCACCAGATGCAGCATCACCGCCGACTGCACGCCGAAACTCGTGGACATGACCAGCCCACCGGGCGTCAATCCACCGCCCTGACCCGCCACCCCGAAGGTCTCGCGCGCCACTCCACCACCCGCGTCGGCGAGGCGTCCGACAGCTCGCGGTCCATCGCCTCGAGGTTCACCTCCGGCAGGGCCGGCCCGAGACCCGCCGGGCCGACGGTGGGGACAGCGCTTGTTTTTTTTTCGAGATTTGTGGTCGTGGTCATAACTTTACCTGCTTTAAGAAGCTTCATGATAGTCCGTCTGACCGCCGCCGCGGGGGTGCGTGTCTCGAGGCGCATCCTGTTTCCGTCGGCGATCGGCTCGCGGGGGGTACAATCCGCTGCCGTGGCCGAGTATTCCCCCGCACATCCCCCCCCTCTCCTTCACCGGGTCCCTCTCCCCTCGGGGAGGACGAATGTCGCGCTGCCCTGGCCTACGTTGGCCTCGGGTCTAATGTCGGTGATCGGGAGGCCCATCTCCGGCGGGCGCTGGCAGCGCTCGGCGATCTGCCCGGCGTGGCAGACCTGCGCGTCAGCTCCTATTACGACACCACGCCCGTTGGGCCGCAGGATCAGGGCCGGTTCCTCAACGCCGTGGCCGAGTTGCTAACCTCACTTTCGCCCCAGGACCTCCTTCGATCGATGTTGGTCATCGAGAATGAACTGGGCCGACCGCCTCGCGACCAACGCCGACACTGGGGCCCCCGCGAAATCGATCTCGATCTCTTGCTCCACGGACAAATCATCCTGCAGCCGCCCGGACTCACCCTGCCCCACCCCCGTCTCCATGAGCGCCGCTTCGTACTCCAACCCCTAGCCGAACTCCTCCCGACCCTCCGCCACCCCGTTCTCGGCCAAACCGTGCAGCAACTCCTCGACACCCTTCCCCCCGCCGTCTCCGCTTTCCCTTCCGCGCCCATGCCCATGATTCCGGCAGGATATGATTCTTCTGCGGAGACCTTGCCGTGAGCCGCCCCTTTGCCGACCGCACGCTGCGGATCAACGAAATCTTCTATTCGGTCCAGGGCGAATCGACCTATGCCGGATTGCCCTGCGTGTTTGTCCGCCTCCGCGGCTGCCACCTCCGTTGCAACTACTGCGACACCGAATACGCATTCCACGAGGGCGACGCCCGCAACCTCCCGCAGATCCTCCAGGAAATCGAAAGCGTCAGTGATGGTCACGGCCATCTCATCGAGATCACCGGCGGCGAACCCCTGCTCCAAAAAAACGTCCACCCTCTCATGACCGCTCTCGGCGACGCCGGCAAGACCGTGCTTCTGGAGACCAGCGGAGCCTGCGACATCTCTACCTGCGACCCTCGCGTGGTCCGGATCATGGACCTCAAAACCCCCGGTAGCGGCGAGGCCCACCGCAACCTCTGGGCTAACCTCGATCACCTCACCGACCGCGACGAAATTAAGTTTGTCCTCACCAGCCGGGCCGACTACGAGTGGATGAAGCAGAAACTCAAGGAATACGACCTGGCTACGCGGGCCCACGCAGTGCTGGTCAGCGCCGTGAATCACGTGGCCCCCGGCCTCGAAATCGCCGGCTGCGAGGGCCTCTCACTCACCGACCTGGCGGAGTGGTGCATCGCCGACCACTTGCCCGTCCGCGTCCAGACCCAGCTCCACAAACTCATCTGGGACCCCCTGGCCCGCGGGGTGTGAGAAAGCGCGAAGGGCGGAGTGCGACAAGCCACGGGCAATCGGCGGCGGGCGGAGGACAATCTACTGAAACCCGGGTCCTCGCTTCGCTGAGCTAGGCTTGATCTTGATACTTCGCCCCGCAAACTTCATACTTCGCAGTTCATGAAAACCCGCATCCTTCGCAAATTCAGCTTCGACGCCGCTCACCAACTGCACACCATGCCCGAGGGCCACAAGTGTCGGCGGATGCACGGCCACACCTACCTTTGCGAAGTTGTCTGCGAAGGCGAGGTCGATCCGGCGGTGGGCTATTTCATGGACTACGGCGAACTGAAGGCCATCCTCGCCCCGGTCATCGAGCAACTCGACCACCGCTACCTCAACGACATCCCCGGCCTCGAAGTGCCCACCGCGGAGATGATTGCCCGGCATATCTACGACCAGCTCAAGCCCCGGCTGCCCTCCCTCACCATGCTCCGCCTCTGGGAAACCCCGCAAAACGGCGTCGAATATGCCCCGGGTTCGTGCTGACCGCCACGCCCCCCCGCTTCCGCATAACTTTTATCACGACAAGTTGCTTCAGCGTGCCGTAGCTGCCGTGGTGAGCACGCCTCAAAACCCCCACACCCGCGGCGCAATCGTCAGCGTCACGGCCATGACCAAACAATTTAACGGCAAGCCGATTTTCACGAAATCAGCGAACCGGTAGCCTCCGATGCCGTAAACCATCAGGTTGGTCTGGTAGGCGGTGGGCGTGGCGAAGCTGGCGGCGGCGGTCATCATCAGCGTCACCGCGAAGGGCTCGAAGTTCAGCCCCTGGCTGACTGCCGCCGCCCGGGCAACGGGGAACATCAGCGCCACCGTGCCGATCGGCCCGATCAGCGAGGTCAGCCCCATCGCCGCCAAATAGACCGCCGCCAGGATCGCGTAGGGCCCCCAGGCCGAGAACCCCTCGATCAGCCAAGAGGCCAGCTGCACCGCCGCCCCGGTCGAGTCCAGTGCCGCTGCCCACGCCCAGGGCCCCGCCCATCGCGATCAGCACCCGCCATTGCACCGCCTGCCGGGCGTGCTCGGGGTTTAAGCAACCCGACAGCACCATCCCCCCCGCCGACAGCAGGGCCGCGGTGACCAACCGCATCGGCGTCAGCGTCGTGAGCAGCACCATCACAGCCAGCCACGCCAGCGCGATCCAGGCCCGGTCGTCCCGCTCACTTTCCGAACCTTCCACCGTCGAGACCAAGATAAAGTCCTGCCGGTTGCGCTGCTGCGTGACGAAGCGCGGGTGCGTATCCAGCAGCAGCGTGTCCCCCGCCCGCAGGCGGACGTCCCCCAGTCGCTGGTTTAGGGCTTCCCCGCCGCGGTAGACCGCGATGACCGCCGCCCCGTAATGTGTGCGGAAACGCCCTTCGCGAATCGTTTGGCCCACCAGCGGATTCTGCGGACTCACCACCGCCTCCACCAGCCTCCGGTTGGGCCGGGGGTCGTCGAGCTTAAAGACTTGATCCGTGGCGGGCACCAACCCGCGGATTTTCTGCAATTCCACCACCGCGTCCACCACCCCCGCAAAAATCAGCCGGTCCCCCGCCCGCAGCGTTTGCTCCGGCCCGACCGCCACCAGACGATCCCCCTCCCGCTCGATCTCGATCAGGTACGCCCCGGGCAGGTTCCGCAGCCCCGCCTGCTCCACGGTCCGCCCCGCAAACCCCGCGTCCGCGGCGACCAGCATCTCGATCGTAAACTGCCGCGCGGCGGTTCCCCCCGGTCCCGACCCGTCCCCGACGGGGTCCTTGACCCGCCGGTCGGGTAGCAGCCAATCCGATACCACCAGCAAGTAAAACACCCCCACCACCGCCGCGGGTAGGCCAACGGCCGTGATACTGAACAGCCCCAGCGATGCGATCTGCCGCGTGCCGTCGATCACCGGCCCCAGCGTTTCCCCGCCCCGCTGGGCCGCCTGAACCATGCCGTCGACCAGCACATTCGTGGCCGTGCCGATCAACGTGCACGAGCCGCCCATGATGGCGGCGTAGCTCAGCGGGATCAGCAGCTTCGACTCTGCCAGGCCCGTTTTTTTGCTCCATTCCCGCACCACCGGAATGAACATCGCCACGATCGGCGTGTTGTTCAAAAACGCGCTAAGCCCCGCCACCGTCGGCAGCATCCTCAGCCTGCGCCCCCCGCACCGTGGTCGGCTCGCCCAACAGCGGCCGGGTGATTCGACCCATGGCCCCGGTGCGTGACAAGCCTTCCGCGATCACGAAGAGCACCCCGATGGTCACCACCGCTTCGTTCCCGAACCCCGAGAACGCGCGCGCCGCCGACGGAAACGCGTCGGAAAATACGCCCAGACCCGTCAACACCGCGACCCCTGCCAGCAACACCGTGTCGGGCCCGGCGGTGCCGCGCACCAGCAATCCCGCCATCACCCCCACCAGGCTCAAGGTTGTCCACGCTTCCCAACCCATCGCTTGCCTGCCCTTCTGCCCCGCTGCTCGGTGATCTCTGACCCAGCGCCTATCTGCAAACCCGCAGTCGCGCTGGACGCGCAGGGTAATCGAACCCGGCCCCGCCGACAGGAAGCGCCCGTCATCCCCTCCCCATGCCTCGGCCCACGCAGGATTCCCAATGTTCGCTAACCGTCAGAGATCGACGCCGATCGGTTTCTCGTCTACGGAACCATCACGTCAAATTAAGTCGCCTCCCCGACGGCTCGATATAGAAAGCATCGGCCCGTCCGCTTCATCCGTTGATCCGATCGCCCCGGCCGTCCCGAGAGGTTCCCATGTCTACCAGTGCCGTTCGTTTGCTCTGCCCCAATTTAAAATGCCGTACCGTGCTCTCGGTCCCTGTGAGCGCCCGCGGGAAAACCGTCCGCTGCCGCAGCTGCAGCATGCGGGTTCAGGTCCCCAATGGCCAGCCCAAACCCCAGCCCGCTCCGCTGGCAACCGAAACCGAAGCCACCACCGGCTAAGGCAATCGCGATGCCCACGGGTCGTAGATGGTCAAAACCCCTCAATTTTTGCCATAGCAATTGAGTGACGCTCAAATCGGCGCAACCGCGATCATCGAGAAGCTGCTGCATGCGTGTGGCCGACTTGTAAAGGGTGTTCGTCTTTTTTTGCATGCCGTCGATGCAAAATAAGAAACGAAACCGACCCGGCTGGGCGAGCAGGCCGCCAACCCCAGTGCCCCATCACCCCGCCGCGACTCAGTCGTCATCGGTCAGGTCGTCGAAATCAAACTCGAGAATGCTGCTCTCGGTGGGCCCGCCCGTGGACCCGCCGCTCTTGTTTTTCGATCCCGGGGGCTCGGACAAGTCCAGGTCGTAGACGTCATCGTCCAGCTCATTGTCCGATCCGCCGACGTTGAGCGCGGCGGCGGACTTCGGTTGGTCTTCCAAAGTCGAAGTGATGTCGTCGGGGGTCAGGCCGGCGGAGAGATCGCCCGCCGCGGTCATTGCCGAGTCGTGCGAATCGTCGCCGCCGACGATCGTGTGCACCGGCTTGATATCGTCGGGCACGCCGTCGATCACGACCGTGAATACCACCGGCCCGACGACGATTTCATCGCCCGCTTCCAGCTCCGCCTCCTGCACGCGGATGCTGTTGTGGTAGGTTCCGTTGCTGGAGCCCAGGTCCTTGAGCTTGACCGTATCGCCTTTCAGGCTGATTTCGCAATGCTGCCGGGAGACGCTGGACAACGGGATGCGCAACTCGCAGCTATTCTTACGCCCCACCACCATCGCCCCCGCGCGGAGGGGGAAGTCGCGTCGGCTGCCGTCGGCTTTGAACATGACCAGTGATGCTTGCATAAAGTCTTCCACGACCGCGGATGGTACCCATGTCTCGGAGCCGAAAACCTAACCAAGACCAACCAGGCCCGCCCCCGCAGTCTAAGCTTCCCCACGCGGCGCGGCAAGCCTCGGATCGGGACGGTCCGTATCTCGATGGACCCCCGGTTGCGCAGCCGCCGCCCCGCTATGAAGCGATGTACCTGCATTTGCCTTTCTGCTTTCACAAATGCCATTACTGCGATTTTTACAGCGTGGTGGATCGGGCCGAAGATCGACAGGAAGCCTTCACCCGGGCGATGATCGCCGAAATTGAAACGCGCGCCGGGGAGACGAACCTGCGGCCGAGCACGATCTTCGTCGGCGGCGGCACCCCGACCTACCTCCGCTCCGAACTTTGGGCCGACCTGCTCGATACCCTCCGCCGGCTGAATCTTCTCGAGCGGGTTGTCGAGTTTACCGTCGAAGCCAATCCCGAAACCGTGACCCCCGCGCTTATGCGACAACTCGCCGACGGCGGGGTCAACCGCGTGTCCATTGGTGCCCAGAGTTTTGATCGCGCTTCGCTGGCGGCACTCGAGCGCTGGCACGATCCGGAAAACGTCGGCCGGGCGGTCGATGCCTGCCGCGCCGCGGGTCTCGATAATTTTTCGTTGGACCTGATCTTCGCCATCCCCGGCCAGACGCTGGACATGCTTGATGCCGACCTGACCCGCCTCGTCGAACTACAGCCCACTCACCTATCTACCTATGGCCTGACTTTCGAGCCGCAGACCCCCCTCACCGCCCGCCTCCGCCTCGGACAGGTCACGCCCATCGACGAGGACACCCAACGGCAGATGTACACTCACGTGCTGGATCGACTCCAGGCCGAGGGATTTGAACATTACGAAGTCAGCAACTGGTCCAAAGCTGACTTCATAAAAAGTGTCACCTCCGCGTCCGTCGATTCCGATACCCAGCCACCCGGCCCCGACTACCGCTGTCTCCACAATCTCGCCTACTGGCACAACCGCAACTGGCTGGGCCTGGGCCCCGCGGCGGCCTCGCATCTCGACGGCCATCGCTGGCGCAACGCCCCCAACCTTTCGACCTACCTCGACACTTCGCCCCGGCCCACCACCGTCGATCACGAACAACTCCCCCCCGACGACCGCGTCGGCGAGCGGCTTATGCTCGGCCTCCGCCTGGCGGAGGGCATCGCCCTGGACTGGATCGCGTATAACGTCCCACCCCACCACCGTCGATATGCCGCCATCCAGGAAATGAAAGAGATCGGCATGCTCGAAACAACCGCCCACCATCTCCGCCTCACCCGCCGGGGCCTCTTTGTCGCCGACAGCGTGATTGCCAAATTACTTTAAGTACTTGACCTATCTACCGGGCAAAGAATGAAGTTAAATCTGCACAACAAAAAAAAGAATCTTTGTAGCTATTCGATTCGCAACTGGTCGGTGTCGATTTGGGCTTGCTCAAATGCTTGTCCGTCCGAACCAACGAGTGACACGTCCAGGATCGGTTTGGGTTGGGACCAATCGATCCGCAGCAGCCCGAAGTGGCTGCGTCGGTGCACGCCGCCGACACGGTAGCGGTTGGGTTCTTCGTGTGGTTTCATCTTTTGATTTAGGCCCGAGGAGGTGATGTCCCAGATCGGGTAGGGCGTGATCGCGTCGCGGTCCACCGAGACCTCGGCGAGATGCCGGTCGCCGCTGAGGAAGGTGATGCCCCGGGCCTGGGTCTGTTCGATGGTGCCATAGAGGCGTTGCAGTTCGTGGGGGAAATTGCCCCAGCATTCCCATCCGTGTTCCCGGGCGACGACCTGGATGCTCGAGACGATCAGCCGGACTTCCGCCGGCTCGCGGAGCTTGGTTTCCAGCCATTTCCACTGCGCTTCGCCCAGCAGCGGGCGGGTGCGATCGTTGGTGGGTTTATACGGCCCGCCGCTGCGCAACCCCGCCGCCACTTTCTTACTGAGCTTGCCGCGAAAGGTCCGCGTGTCGAGCAGGATGATCTGCACCCGTCGGCCCGGCTCACCCAGTGTCACCGCGGAATAGATGCCCGCCTGCCCCCGCATGTGGGCGTCGATCGGCACGTCGAAGAAACGCATGAATTCCTGCTTGGCGGCTTCTTTGTGTCGCCAATTTCGGCCGGCGTCGTTGCGACCGTAGTCGTGATCGTCCCACGTCGCGAGCACCGGCACCTCCGCGACCACCGCCTGCCAGTACGGCTGTTTCGCCAGCGTGTCGTAAGCGGCGCGGAAGTCCGCCGCCCGCCGGGGGGTGTTGGGCAGGTCGGCGTAGACGTTGTCGCCCATCATCACCAGGACATCCGGGTCTGCGGCGAGCAGCTGCTCAAAGATCGGCGCCGCCCGCCGGTGACGCAGACACGAGGCGAACGCGACGACCGTCTCGTCTTCTCCCCGCGGCACCACCGCCAACCGATCTTCGACGCCCGGCCAACTCGGCCCGAGGCATCCCGTCAGACTCACGCCAATCAATAACCCACTCAAAACCAAAATGAAACGCAAACCATTCCTTTCCCCGCCACACACGAAGGTGAAGCGAGCGATCTCGATTAGGTATGACACTCCAACGTAAAGCGCGGTCGGCCGTTCAAAGCCGGCCGCGGGTTTAGCGGCCCTTGCGTTTGCGGTCTTGCTTAGAACCCGAGGATTTCTGATGGCGTTCCCGGGCCTCGGCGGCGCGACGCTGCTTGCGGCTGAGATTGGCCTGGGGATCGCGTCGAACCCCGGCACGGTTGGCGGCGGCCAGGTCGGCCTCCTGGTCGGCAGTCCCGGTGGCGGTGGCGACACCGCCTGCATTATCAGTTGACGCCGTGACCCCGGGTTGCCCATCGCTGCCGGGCCGGTTGGGGGCCGGGGCCTGCTGGGCTTGCTGCTGGTCGCCGTAAGCATTGTTGAGCTGCACATTGGGGGTCAGCCGGGCACGAAAGATCAGGTCCGTGACCTGGTCGCGCACCGACTGCTGCATCGAGGCGTACTGCGACGCACCCTCCCGCTTGTACTCGATCCGGGGGTCCTTCTCGGCATAGCCCCGCAAACCCACCGAGTCCTTGACCTGGTCCATGCTGTAGAGGTGTTCTTTCCACGTCTTGTCGAGGATCTGCAACAACACGAATCGCTCGAGTCGATGCAGTTCGGAAGTGAACGCGGCGTGGCCTTTTTCGTAGACGAAGTCTTCCACGTCTTCGACACCATCTAATTCGTCGTCGGCCAGTTGAACGCCGTAGCGGTCCCGAAGCTTTGCCTTGAGCGCTTCGTGATCGCTGCCGTGCAGCGTGGCGATCTCCGTGGCTTCCTGCCGGAGTTTGCCGCCGGGCTTGAGCCATTCTTCCTGGTGGCCCAGCAGTAGCTGGAAGATGTCCTGGCCGTTCTTGCCGTTGAGTTCTTCGGGCTTGAGGTCCACCAGGTAACGGGACTTGAGCATGCCTGCGAGTTGCTGGATCGCCCAGTTGGGGTCCTGCTGCAGACCCTGCACGATGATCTCCATCGCAAACTCGACGGGGTAGGTGATCTCCCGGCGTTTGTACGCCTCGCGGGCTTTTTCGAGAATCATCTCGTCGGCCGTCTCGACGGTGTGCACCTTGAGTTCTTCGATACTCAGCTCAAGATTAAATTTCTGCTTGGCCCACTCCGCCAATTCACGCTGCGGAATTTCCTCGTCGAGGAACTTGGCGAGACCCGACAGGTCTTTTTTATCGACTTGCTCCTGGGCCGCGGCGGTGAGCTGGGCCGCGACCTCGGTGGGGTTCATGTCTTTCAGCCGGGTGGCGGGCAGGTTCACGTCGAACCGCGACATCGCCCAGGAGGACAAGCCTTTGAGGTCCCAGTCTTCGGGGGCCGCGTCGTTGGACATGTACTCGCCCAGCGTCACATCGATGATCTGTGCGACATCGCTGCGGGCGGACTTGCGTACGGTTTCCTGCAGCTCGTCCAGCTCGTGCAGGTGCAACTTCGCCGGGTCCACCGAAACGTCCAACGTCGATCGGCACCACTCGGCCGCCTGCTGTTTGACGTAGTCCGACGCGAGGTAACGCCGCACGGCGTCATGCACTGACTCGCCGAGGTAGTCGAAGATCAGTTCGCTCACATCGTTGCCTTCGAGCACGTCCTGGCGGGTGCCGTAGAACCCGTTGCGCTGGTGTTCCATGACCTCGTCGTATTCGAGCAGGTTTTTACGGATTTCGTAGTTGCGTTCTTCGACCTTGCGTTGGGCCCGGCCCACGGAGCGGGACACCATGCCGTGCTCGATCGCATCGCCTTCTTTCATGCCGAGTTTGGAAAGCAAGACTTTGGTCTTGCCGCCGGCAAACATCTTCATCAGGTCGTCTTCGAGGCTCAGGAAGAAGCGCGAACTGCCCTGGTCGCCCTGCCGACCCGCCCGGCCGCGCAGCTGGTTGTCGATCCGCCGCGACTCGTGACGCTCGGTGCCGACGATGTGCAATCCGCCCATCGCTTCGACCCGGTCCCACAACTGCAGACGATGCCGTTTGTAATCCGGCAATTGATCCAGCGCCGTCAGGCAATCGTCGATCGACATCGCCGCGGTCTTCTTTTCCTCGATGAACGCATCTGCTTCGCACCACTTGCGAAGCAGGCGGAGCTTGAGTTCTTCATCGCTGAGCGACTCGGCCTCTTTCTTATTGGTACGGAGCTCGTTGATGGCCTGGTGCCGATACGACAGGGCGATCAACGCCTCGTCGGTCTGGCTGATGTCCGCTTGACGCGGCAGAAGATTACGCGTCTTCCAATGTTCGATCAGCGCTTCGCGCTCGATGAGGTGGAGCTTGATGTCGGTGCCTCGGCCCGCCATGTTGGTGGCGATCATGACCGCGCCCAGGTGGCCGGCGTCTTCGACGATGTTGCCTTCGCGTTCGGCGTTTTCGGCCTTGGCGTTCAGCACGTTGTGCTTGATGCCGTGTTTGCGTTTAAGCATCTCCGAGAGCATTTCGGATTTATCGACGCTGGTGGTGCCGACCAGCACGGGTCGGCCGGTGTTGTGTACCCGTTCGATTTCGTCGACGATCGCGTTCCACTTGTCCTTCTCGCTCATGAAGATCAGGTCTTCACGATCGACCCGCTGGATCGGTTTGTTGGTCGGGATGCTGACCACGTCGAGTTTGTAAATCTCGTTGAATTCGGTGGCCTCGGTGATCGCCGTGCCGGTCATGCCCGCCAGCCGTTTGTAGAGCTTGAAAAAGTTCTGGATGGTGACCGTGGCGAGGGTCTGGGTTTCCTGCTTGATTTTCACGCCTTCTTTGGACTCGACCGCCTGGTGCAGGCCGTCGGACCACTGCCGGCCCACCATGAGTCGGCCGGTGAACTCATCGACGATCACGACCTCACCGTTTTGCACGACGTACTGTTGGCCGTTTTTATAAACCGCGTGGGCCCGGATCGCGTTATTGATCAGGTGCGGCAGGTCCATGTTGTTGCCGACGTAGAAACTGCCGACGCCGGCGACTTTCTGTGCCTCGGCGGTGCCGTCGTGGGTCAGGTGGGCCGCCTTGCGTTCCATCTCAACTTCGTAAAATTGGGTGTATCGGTCCCGCTCGGCTTCGAGGGCGGGCAGTTGATCCATCAGCACCTTCATCTCTTTGCGGTATTCCGCGGCCTGGGCTTTGTCCCGGGCATTGCGGGCGTCGCCTTCGAGACCCTTGATGCGCATCTCGGCGGCCTCGACCTTCTTGTTGGCCGCATCCCATTCGCGCTGCTTGACCATGAGGTGCTTGGCGATCTGGTCGGCGATGTCGTAGCGCGGGGCGTCGTTGTGGGCCGGGCCGGAGATGATCAGTGGGGTGCGGGCCTCGTCGATGAGGATCGAATCAACCTCGTCGATGATGCAGAAGTCGCGGGTCTTTTGCACCTGCTCCTCGGCGGAGAGTTTCATGTTGTCACGCAGGTAGTCGAAGCCCAGTTCAGAGTTGGTGCCGTACAGCACGTCGCACTGGTAGGCCTGGGCTTTCTCCGAGGGGTGCTGCATGTGCATCGGGTGGATGGCGCTGACCGTCAGGCCGAGGTAGTGATAAAACGGAAAAACCCAGTCGCGGTCACGCTGCACGAGGTAGTCGTTAACTGTGACCACGTGGCAGTGCAGGTTTTCGCAGCAGGCGACGTAACACGCCAGCGGGGCGACGATGGTCTTGCCTTCGCCGGTCCGCATCTCGGCGATCTTGCCTTCGCCCAGCACCATGCCGCCCAGCAGCTGCACGTCGAACGGACGGGCCCGGAACGGCGGCTTGGACTCGGGATACAGCTCGCGGATCGCGTCATAAAAGGCATTGGGCACGTCGATTTGCAGATAGCCCGGGGCCGGCTCGCCGCCCATCACCGGCTCGGGTTCCCTGGCGTCGGCCTCGCTACGCAGGCGGGCGTACTCACTCTGCATCGCTTGGGACAAACGCGACGGATCGAACTCGGCTTCGGGGTTGAGCACGTTGCGGATGCCCACGGCCCGGTCCATCGCCTCGCGGGCCACCGCCATGATCTCCAGCAGCAGCGTCTCCCGGCTTTCGCCGTCGGTCGAGCGTTGACGAAACTCCGCGGTCTTGGCCCGCAGCTGGGCGTCGGTCAGCTGGCGCGTCCGCGGTTCGAGTTGGTTGATCTGAGCGACGCGTTTGTTGTAGGTCTTGATGACCCGCTCGTTGCGCGAGCCGAAAACTTTGGTGAAACCTTTGCCGATGGCTTGAACCACCATGATGTTTGTCCGTTCTGATAATGGATCGAAGCCGATCCGGGGAAAGCTGGGGAGGGCGTCGCAAGACCGCCGGAGGGGGGGGCGGAGGGGCGTGACGCTTGATGGGCAGAAGTTCGGCTGACCGTCGGGTGACGCTCAGCGGACGATCTGCGGCGAGATAAAATAAATGTGTGAAAAGCCGACGGATTTAGACATCAGCGGGCGGCGGCAGGTTGAGCCGGGAGAGGTGCACCGCCAACGCGATCGGCGGTGAGTGGCCGAGCCGGGGCGGGTCGGCGGCAAAGCCCCGCGGGGGGACGACCGTGGGCCGCGTGGTTTCGAGGACCGCCACCGTTTGGCCGACGAAATGCCGGGCCGCGGCTTCGATGCTCGCCAGCAGGGAGGCCACGGCCTGCTCGGACTCCGCGGAGGTCCGCCGTTCGACCACGGTCTGCCCCGTCGCGGTGCTGCCGAGGCAGACCGCCAGCGACAGCGCCACGAGGGCGGCCGGGGCCAGGGTCGAGTTGGAGCGGGTCGGATAGCGCATCGGTGTCATTATAGTATCGGCCGATCGCGGCCCACGGGTCAAGGCCGCCGCCCACGATCGGCGGGCAGAGGCGATTCTGTTGCAAGCCGACATTGCACCAGACAACAGGCCCATGAAACCCGGGGGTCCCAATCCTACCGTCCGTCGATCCCACGGTCGGCGGGAAGCGTTATCATCATCGCCATCCCCCCCACTCGTTCCGCCCGTGTCCTCCCGATTTTCACCCGCAAGGTTTCCATGAAGATTCACGAATACCAGTCCCGCGAACTGCTCGAAAAATATCACGTCCCGGTCCCCGGTGGGATCGTGGTCGATACGGCCGACGAAGCCGGCCAGGCTTTTGAAAAGCTCGCCGCCGACGGCGCCACCCTCGCGGTGGTCAAGGCCCAGGTCCATGCCGGCGGCCGCGGTAAGGGCGGCGGGGTCAAGCTCGTCAAGTCTGCCGCCGAGGCCAAGGAAGCCGCCGCGACCATCCTCAGCAAGCCGCTGGTCACCCCGCAGACCGGCCCCGAAGGCGTGCCGGTCAACAAGCTGCTGATCGCCAGCGGCGTCGATATCGAGAAAGAGTATTACCTGGGCATCGTGGTGGACCGTGCCCGCGGTTGTCCGGTGCTGATGGGCTCGGCGGAGGGCGGCATGGACATCGAAGAAGTCGCCGCCAACACGCCCCGAAAAAATCATCAAAGAACCCATCGATCCCGTCGCCGGCCTGCAGGGATACCAGGCCCGCAAGGTCGCCTTCGCCATGGGCTTCACCGGCAAGCAGATCAACCAGGCGATCAAGGTCATGGACGCCTTGACCAAGCTGTTCCTGGGCACCGATGCCAGCCTGGTCGAGATCAACCCGCTGATCGTCACGCCCCCCAGCGAACGCCCACCCCGACGGCGAAGTCTTGGCGATCGACGCGAAGATCGACTTCGACGACAACGCCATGTTCCGCCACAAGGATATCAAAGCTCTGGAAGACCCCGCCGAGGTCGACCCCGCCGAGGCCAAGGCCGCCGAGCACGGCCTGTCCTACATCAACCTCGACGGCAATATCGGCTGCCTGGTCAACGGCGCGGGCTTGGCGATGGCGACCATGGACATCATCAAGCTCCACGGCGGCGAACCCGCCAACTTCCTGGACGTCGGCGGCAGCGCCTCGGAGGCCGCGGTCACCGAAGCCTTCCGCATCATCCTGGCTGACGACGGGGTCAAGGGCATCCTGGTCAACATCTTCGGCGGCATCGCCAAATGCGACACCATCGCCAACGCCATCGTCGCCGCCGCGAAACAAGTCGGATTCAAGGTCCCCCTGGTCGTGCGACTTGAGGGCACGAACGTCGAGCCGGCCCGGAAGATTCTCGAAGCAGGCCCAGGCCGACATCCCCACCATGACCGTCGGCGAACGACCTGACCGACGCCGCCAAAAAAATCACCGAAGCCATCGCCGCCTGATCGCCGCGCCTGCTCTTGCATTTTATAAAGGCGTTACCCGACGGGGTAACGCCTTTTTTATGTTTGAATCCTCCGGCACCTTGTCGTATCGTCGGGTCACTGACGTTCTTTGCCACACTTCTACCGAAAGACCATCATGGACCTCCACCTCCGCAGCGCTTTAGTCACCGGTGCCAACCGGGGCATCGGCCTCCACACCGTTCACGCCCTGATCGAGGCGGGCGTGGTCCGGGTTTACGCCGCCGCCCGCGATCCCGACAAGCTCAAGCCGCTGGTCAAACAATACAAAGACAAGGTCGTGCCGCTCGAACTCGACGTGACCAAAATGAAAGACATCAACGCTGCCGCCAAATCCGCCAAAGACGTCACCCTCCTGATCAACAACGCCGGGCTGGCGGATAAAGGTCCGCTGCTGGCCAAGGACGCTCCTAAAAAGCTCAAGAAAGAATGGGACGTCAACGTCCAGGGCATGCTCAACATGACCCGCGTCTTCGCGCCGATCCTCAAGAAAAACGGCGGCGGGGCCGTGGTCAATCTCAACAGCGTCGGCTCGATCAAGTCTTTCCCCTTTGCTCCGACCTACTGCGCTACCAAAGCCGCCGCGTTCTCGATCACCCAGGGCCTGCGGAACGAACTCGCGCCCGACGGCATCCACGTCGTCAGCGTTTTTCCCGGCCCGGTCGATACCGAGATGGCCGCCGATCTCGACCTGCCCACCACACCCCCGCGCCACGTCGGCGACGAAATCGTGCGTGCGCTGCGTGAAGAACACGCCTTCCTCCTGCCCGACGATTTTGCCCTGGATTTTTGGCACCGCTTTGAGCACGACCCCGGTACCGTGCTGGCCGAAGTCACCCCCGCCGACTAAACAAAGAGACGACGGTTTCTGCGGCTCGATGAATTGCCTACCCTGTTGCCATGAAACCCGAACCCCTGCTTGCCGAACTCAACCGCCTGCGTAAAGACCTGGGCGAAGACACCACCGATATCGAATGGCTCGCCCTGCACCACGCCTTCGTGTTCATTTCGTACCAGCACAGCGCTTTTGAAAAATATGTGGCCGAGGCGAACGAGCGCGGGGAGTTTGAAGCGTTTGAATCAGAGCAATAGTGCCGCCGACGGCCCGGAAGTCACTTCAGGGTCACAAGTAACCCAGGTAACCGTGTACAAGATTGCTTTGAAAATAAATACAGCCAAGGTGCGCCAGCCCTCCGTTGCTTTTCCCCGATTAAGCGGGCCCTCCATGACTCTACATTGCCGAAACGGCGCGTCTTAAACCAGCCTGTGTCGATACCTTTTACACCGGCTTCAAAGCTTTTCAGACGGCACGCTTAAACGGGGTGACTAATCTGTATCCACACGCATCGGTATCCGCTGCCGGGTGAAGTTTTTGGCATTCCTACCGACCGGTGCCGGGGAAAGCTGTAGCACGGGTATTTCAAACTGCGTGAATTAAATTGAGATACGTTCAATTAGTGTTTCATCAGTGAGTCTTTTTCTAAGCTTGGCATCTGATGCTGGGTTCATATGAGCACGCTCGTGGTGCCGGTAAATACCGAAATGATACGCAATGCAACGAACCGTTATAGAATCAAATACGATTGTTAATTGAATCCTGCTGTCATTTGACGTATCGAGGAAACTAAATATTCCAGTCTCTTCAATGAGCCGTATGTGTTACATTGATTCGATCGGGAAGTTACGTTCAAAACAAAGTTCATTTAATTTCTGCATCGGAGAGCAATGATGAGGCCGTTCGACTTTTCACGATCCCCGAGTTGTATGCCTGACAAGTTGATGCATCGTGCTTTCATTGCAGTCGGGCGGATGACTTCTCCGGCGTACTTGGGGTTGCTGGCGTTATTGGTTTGCGTCTCGGCGGAAGGACAGGCGCGGGTTAGCGGCGAAAACCGAGGCCCTGCCTTGCGGCTGGAACCCTGGACGGGCGGGGCTCCGATTCCGTTGGCGCGGCAGTACGGGCCGCTCGGAGCGACCGACGCGTTTGAGGTGCGGCCGCTGGGGACCGCGGAGGTGTTCGGGAACGGGCCCTACGACTTGTTTTTGGCGGGACATCGCTTGTTGCCGTTTTCGCACTTTCTGCCGGACGGCACGCCGGTGTACCGTGCGCCGCAGCGGTACACGAGGCCGGCCAGCAACGGCACGATCATCGCCGACGGGTCGAACCGGATCACGGGCCTCTTCGCGACTTCGGACCAGTTGATCCTGACCGAGTTTGATCGGACGGATTTGGATTTCAAGGTATTAACGAAGGGACCGTTGCCGGGGCCGGAATCTTGGGCGGGGATCGCGGCGACTCGCTTGGCAAAGGGGGACCTGACAGTGTTTTTCTCGGCCACGACGGTTGAGGGCAAGCAGCCCGAAGGGGCATGGGGACACTCGCCGGAGTACCGGCCGTTCGATGGCGCAGGCATCTGGCGGGGCGCCCCGCGGTTTCACGGGCTGGGCGGGGTGGCGGTCACGGCCTCTTCGCAAAAAAACCGGCCTCTGAAATTACACCGTAAGTCGTTCCCCTTGTTTCCGCCGGGCCGTGATTTTCAGTTTCGTAATCCGGGATTGACCGCGGTCACCCTGGGGCCGGGATCGACGCGCGGGCTGATTGGCACCGACGCCCTCGGCAGCTTCCACTATTTCCGGCTTTCTTCTGCAAACACACTGCAACCCGAGCCGGCGGTGCTGCTCAGCGACAAACGAGGCAACGGTTTCCGGCACCCGGGCATGTACGCCGTGCCCGTGGCGATCCCCGATCCCGCCACCGGTCGGTCCAACCTCATCGTCGGAGATACCGGCTTGGTCTGGTTTTATCGATTTACCGGTCGGTTTAGTTCGGCGGGCGGGCCGATTTTTGATCCGCCGACACGGGTGATGGTACAACAGCCGACCATGAGCCTCGGGGCGTTGCCGGTGATCACCGCGGGGGACCTGGACCGGGACGGGCGGACCGACCTGGTGGCGGGAAACGACAACGGACACTTTTATTTTTTGAAGAATATCGGCACCCCCCCGCGGCCGGGCTTTGATCTGCCCGTACCGATTATGGTGGACGGCGAAGCTTTCCGCATCAACGCCGGCTACCGAGGGATCCAGGGGCCCAGCGAGGCGCAGTGGGGCTATACCTGTCCGACGCTGGTGGATTGGAATGGCGACGGAAAGCTGGACATTCTATTTAACAGCATCCTGGGCGAAATCACGCTGCTGCTGCAACGGGCGGAATCCCGCACGCTGGAATTTGAGAAGCCGGTGACCCTACGCTGCGATAGCCTGGAATTGCAACTGGTCTGGCGGACGCAGCCCGCGGTGACCGACTGGGGGGTGCCGGGGCAGCGTTGCCTGATCGTGAACGATGAGGAAAACAAGCTCCGCATGTTTTGGCGGATTGACGACTACAACGTGCGGCGGGGGGAGGTGCTCACGCTGACGACGGGGCAGTCGATTCAGACACACGGCCGACGCGCAGCCGGACAGCTGGGACGCACGAAATTGCAAGCGGTGGATTGGGACGGCGACGGGCAGATCGATCTTTTGGCGGGGACGGGTCGGGCGGCATCGATCCCCGGGGCCGGCGGGATTCCCGACGACACCTACAAGGGCGACGAGCGGCAGGCGAGCGTGTTGTTTCTCCGCAACGCGGGGACCAACGCCGCCCCCAAGTTCGAGTACCCCCGGCCGCTGCGGTTCCGCGACAAGAAGATCGCGCTGGGGGTGCACTCCTGCTCGCCGTTGGCGATTGACCTGGGCACCGGGCGGCTGGATCTGCTGGTGGGCATGGAGGACGGGGTGGTGATGTACTACCCGCGGGATGATCTATCGTGGCCCGAAACAAAGGAGCGCTGAGGCTTGCAGCTCAGACCCGGGAGATAGACGAAAGCTTTGTATTGCCCACGGGTCGAAGGTGTCGCTGACGGATTGAATACCTTGGGCAGAGGTCTTACCGAAAGCGCCCGATCACCCGTCAAGGCGATGGGGCGGGTAGGGGGTGTCAGCGGCGACGGCGGGCGAGGATGAGACCGGCACCGGCGGCGAGGAGGGTCATCGCGCCGGGCTCGGGGATCAGGTGTTTGTTGTAGAGATAGGACTCGACCTGACCCAGTTCGACGTCGGTCAGCACGCGGTTGTAGATCAGGATTTCGGCGATCTGGCCGTTGTAAAGGTTATTGAGCACGCCGCTGTTGGCGGGGTTGCTGAAATCGATATCGCCACCGATGCGTGTGAGCTGGTGGTCCTGAAACAACGGATTGGGGTCGCTGTCGTAGGCCGCCTCGGTGCCGGTGAAGCGGGTGTTGTCGTCGTTAATCAGGATGGCGAGGATGTTGTCGGTCGTGCTGTTGGTGCTGTCGTAGACCAGGCCGCCGATGAGGAAGTCGGTTCCCTGGGGGGCGGAGTTGGTGGGGGTGTTGGCGGCGTGGAAGCCGTTGCCCGAGTCCCGCACCAGGGCGCGGAAGCGGTTGTTGGACCCGTCCATCGGGGCCCAGGCCTGACCGCTGTATTGCGTGCCGACCCCGGGATCGACGTCGTTGTAGGCATTGCTGATGATGCGGCCGTTGGTGTTGTCGTCGGGGCTGTAGACGAGGTAAGCGGTGATGGCCCCGGAGTCGAAGGTGGAGGTGGCGGCGATCTCGAGTACCTGGTCGGTGCCGTTGAAGTCGATCGCGTCGGTGCCCCCCTGGGTGGCCCCGGTGGTGAGGGTGGGGCGATTGGCGGCGGTGGCCTGAGCCGCGTTGTTGCCGAGCCCGGACTGGTCGTTGAGGCTTGAGATGCTGCCGCCGGTGAGGGTGACGTCCTGGGCGTCGGCGGCGAAGATGAGGCCGGCGGTAACCGGGGACATCGAGCTCGCGTCGGCGGTGGTGGCCGCGGCGCACAGCGCGAGGGCCGTGAAGCCCAGGCGAGGGAAGGGGGCGAAGGTAGGATTCATCTTTTCTGCTCCAGATAGCTTGAGAAACGGGAAGGGTCGGAACGATCCGACGGAGCCTTTGCCACGAGGCAGAGGCCGGGTTTAACGGGCATGAGCCCGAGCTGAGAAAAAGGGTGGGGGTTGAGAAAGATCGCGAGGAACCGCCGAGGTCGGCGGTTCGGCGGGCTGGGTCGAGGGGGCGAAATCGAGGTCGCGTCGGTGGTAGTAATAGATATGGCCGGATTCCATGGCGATCAGGAGGTTGGGCCGATCGCCGTCGGTCGGGCCGAAAGGGCAGGCCGCGGGAGCGTTGGCGTGGGCACCGAGGTAGAAATCCCGGCCGCGAAACATCAGTTGGCGGGGCCACTCGTAAGCGGGCACGGCGTCGGTGCCAGCGTTGCGGAGATAGACCACCTGCACGCTGCGCGGCGCTGGCCCTTGTCGTTGCGGGACCAAGGCAGACCCTGGGGGTTGGGGATCGCCCCGCGTTTGGCGGTGCCAATAAACAGGTCGAGGATGCCGTCGTTGTCCCAGTCAGTCAGGTCGATCTTGGGCCGACCTTTTTGTCCGGGTCCTTCGCCATCGACGTGCAGCGTGATGGGCTGCCCGCTGGCGAGGCGCAGCGGCCCGTCGGATTCGACGTGGACATCATCGACGCGCCAATAGCGAGCCAGGGCCCCGCGATCGTCCTGCATGACGTAGGCCATCCGCCCGCCCATGTCGGCGACGCCGGGACGGGTCCGCCACATGCCGGCGAGATGGATGCCTTGTTCAATCAGGATATGGGCAGCGTCGAGGCGTGGTTCGGTGCGGGTGCCGACATTGAGGTAGACCAGGTGCGGCTGCAACGCGCTGCCGACCAGGAGGTCGGGCAGGCCGTCGCCGTTCCAGTCGGCGACGGCGGGGCAGGCGTATCCCCAGCGGGCCTCGCTGATGTTCTGCACGCTCCAGTAGCCCTGCTGCAGGTGGATCTCTCGGCCGCCGGCGTGGAGCGGCACGCCGACGCCGAAGCTCGGATGCCGATCCTCGCCGAAATTTTTGAAAAACAGGATGCGGCCTTCCGAATTGCCGACGATCAGGTCGTGTTGGCCGTCTCCGTCCCAGTCGCTGACGCTGACCACCGGCAGCGAGCCGGCGTAAAGCGGTGCGTCGGCCTGCCGAACGGGCTGCGCGGGGTGATAGGTCGGCACGCCGCGGGCGTCACGTTGTCCCGTGGCACGGTAGCGATACAACGCGCCCTCGCCGCCGACCAGCAGGTCCGTCGCGCCGGTGATTTCAAAACTCGGGCAGGCGATGGCGTTCCCGCCGGTGGTGGGATGGCGCAGCACACGCCCCTCGGGGTCCGTGACCAGTTGACGCGCGCCCAGCGGCTCATCTGTCGAAGCGGACACGGGGAAATAATAGAAACTGCCGAAGCGTCCCGTCGCGATCAGGCCACCCTGCCTGGGGGCGGTCGCATTCCAGGCCGGGAGGGGGACGAGGGTCGCGGCACCGCGGATTTCACGGCGGTCGGCAGACCACCGCCGCGCCGGCTCGACGACGCGCGTCAGGTCGGGGGTCAACGTCACGCGGTAGATCCCGACGAAGGGCCATACGCCCCGGTACAGACCCATGCCATTAAAAACGCTGAAGTCGTCTGACTTGCGATCGCCGTCGGGCGATTGCCCGCCGTGCTGCAGGGTCAACGCCAAGGTCACGTACTCAGGTTCCAGATGGACCACCGCCATCGACCCGATACTCGCGGGCAGGTCGGGGAGATCGATCTGCCGGGTTTGGATCAATTCGGCGCGAGCGGCGTCGAAGCGACAGCGGGTGAGGGTGCGGCCTTGAGCGAAGTAGAAGATCGGCTTGCCGTCGGGCCCGAGGGTGGCGGCGGCGTCGGGGAGTCCGCCGTTTCCGAAAGGATGGGTGACGCGCTGCGGGGCGGCGTACACCGGCTGATTGTCGGCATCAACGCGGAGGTATCGATAGAGATAGGCGCCGGTCTCGATGCCGCGGTCGGCATGGATCAGCAGGTCCGGCCGGTCGCCGCCGGTCAGCGGCAGCGCGGCAAACGGCACGGTTTTGTAAGCGTTGGGGGCGGCGAGCAGCCCGATGCCGCCGTGCTGAGTGACGCGGATCGGCTCCCCGCTGACCAGCCGGGGCGTCGGCACGGGCGCCGCGGCGATCGACGTCGCGGCGAGCAAACCCCAGAGGGTCGAGCGGATTGTCCGGGGGTAGGGCATCGGTGCAATACGGGCGGAGAAAGTGGAGAAAACGCGATGCGGAAGACAGGTTGCAGATTGATAACGACGCGACGGGATCAGCGGCCGTTGAAAGTGATTTGGCCGATACGGCCCGGCGAGCCGTAGCCGGAGATTTCTGCTTCCTGCCCCGGCTGACCACTCATCAACAGTCCAAACGCGGTGCTGGTGAGGTCTTCCCACCGGCTGTTGGCGGCATGGCCATCGAGGTAGCCGTGGTTGCGGGAGCCTTGGTGGGGTTGGTCGCTGATTAACTCGCCGCTGCCGAAGCGCATCCAGCCGCTCCAGACCGGATCGTTGAGGGCCTGCTCGCGGGTCCGGTTGCCGATCAAAGCCGCCCGCAGCGCGACGCCGCGGGAGACGGTGTTGTTGCAGCCGGTAAAGACGACTTCGGATTGATTAAGAAACTGTTCCCCGCCCAGCATGGTGATGACCCCATTGGCGAAGTAACTGTTGTCGTACTGCTGAAAGCCGCTCTGATTCGAGTCGTTCGTGATCGCCCCGGGGCAGTTGAGCAGGCCCGCTTCTCCGTCCTTGCTGAGGCTAAGGTAGGGCAACATGCGGAAAAGCCAGTTATCCGAATCCGGATCGGCAGGGTTGGCCCACTGGTTGCCGACCGAGCGGGGCGTGCCGTTCATATAAGGAAAAGCATTCTTTTCGTCGATGCTGTAAGCGGTGGCGGCGATCAGCAATTGGCGATGGTTGCTGAGGCAGGCGGCACTGCGGCCCGCGTCACGGGCACGGCCCAGGGCGGGCAGCAGCAAGGCGATCAGCAACGCAATGATGCTGATCACCACCAGCAATTCGATCAGGGTAAAGGCGGGACGGCGAAAGATCACAGAATGTTCCCGAAGAAGATGAGGGACAGAGCGGACGAGAGACAGGAGGAAGCTCTGAGAAGTCAATGAAAAAACGAGACGAGACGCGGCCGAACGGTGAGAGAAAAGAGCCGACCCGTTTCTCTTCTGCATTAAACTAACACGGACCGGACGATAATCAAGACGTAATAACGAAGTTAATTAAGTTTAATTATTTAATCGATATTTTGTAATCGATAGATTTATTTCGTGCATTTTGCAGGTTTACGGGTTAAACTGCGGCTGATTCAATAATCGAAGATGGCTCACACTTCGTTGCGAAGCGATGACCTGGTGGTTTAATTAAACTCTCGAATCTCAGTTTTATAATATGACAATTTCCTTTTTTGACAGCCCGCTGCGCGGGATCGTGCCGCCGTTGATCACCCCCCTGGCCGAGCCGGGCCGGGTGGACCGCGCGGCACTCGGGGGATTGGTGGAGCACGTCCTGGATGGCGGGGTACACGGGCTTTTCATTTTGGGCACCACCGCCGAAGCGCCGAGTCTCAGCGGGCAGATGAGACGGGAAGTCATCGAAACCGCGACGCGACACGTGGGGAAGCGCGTGCCGGTGCTGGTGGGGATCACCGATACCTCGGCCGACGAATCGGTGGCGTTGGCGGGTTGTGCCGCCGACGCGGGGGCCGACGCGGTGGTGCTGGCGCCGCCGCCGTATTTCCCGCTGAGCCAAGTGGAATTCGTTGCGTACGTGCGGCGGCTGCTGCCGCGGCTGCCGCTTCCGGTCTACCTCTACAACATGCCCGCTTGCGTGAAGCTGCACTTGGAGATCGATACGCTGACTCAGCTGCTAGACCTGCCCGGGGTGGCGGGATTCAAAGACAGCTCCGGAGACATGGGCTATTTCCATCGGGCACGGGGCGTGGTGGATCGCGAACGGCAAAGCCTGCTGATCGGTCCCGAAGAACTGCTGGGCGAATCGGTCATGCTCGGCGGCGACGGCGGGGTCGCGGGCGGCGCCAATCTGTTTCCCCGGCTCTACGTTGATCTATACGACGCCGCGGTCCGCGGCGATCTGGCGGAGGTGCAACGCCGGCAACAGATCGTCATGCAAATCACCCGGGGCATCTACGGCGTCGGCCAATACGGCACGCGGGTGATCCAGGGGCTCAAGGCCGCGTTGAGCCTCGCGGGCCTCTGCCGCAACGTCATGGCGGAGCCTTTTAGCGCGCTCCCGCCGGCCGACGTCGAACGGGTGCGACAAGCGCTCGAGACGTTGCCGGCCGTGGCATTATCGCCGCCTCCCGTCGAAGCGGTAACCTCCCCGGCGTGATTCTTGTTTGGTAGCGTTCCCATGGTCTGAGGTCGGTCGCGATTCGATGGCTTGGGCCAGCCCTCCATTTCTCCTTTCTTTTCGTGAGGTTCTACATGCATTTTTCATCATTGGCCGATCCGGTTTTAGCTCGTCGAAACAAGGGTGTTTCGCGGTTTTGTAGTGGGCTTGCCGGGGCGGTGGGAGCGGTGGGGACGGTCCTGCTGATGGGTTTCCCCGCGTCACCCTGTCGGGCACAGGACAGCGGCCAGGCGAATTATGCGGTCTGGGGTTCGATGCCTCACGAGAACAAAACCGGCGGCCGGCTGCGTGCCCAGGGCCGAACGGCGGAAGGCAAATTTGTGGCGGCCAACACCGACTACGGCTCGCTGACCAAAGACACGGTGGTCATCGCCGGCGGGAGCTGGGACAGCGACACCTCGACGGTGACCGCGATGCTGCTCGATGCGGACGGCGAGCCGGTCGTCGCCGAGGCCGCGGGGGCCGACGGCATGCCGCGGGGGCACCTGTTCACGACCTTGGGCTGCGGCGCAGGGACCAGTTCGCCCGAGCCCAACAGTTATTTTAAGGGGGACGTATCGGAAGTTTTGGTGTTTAATCGGCTGCTTTCGGAAGACGAGCAACGTCAGGTGCAGGCTTACCTGCGGCAGCGGCATCTGACCGACGGCGACGGGGACCTGCCGGTGGACGAGGGGTTGGTGCTGCATCTTGACCCCGACAGCCTGGCCAATGCAGACGGTGAGATTCAGCGGTGGGAGGATCTTTCGGGTCAAGGGAATCATGCCGCCAGCGAGGGCCACGCCCCCACGCTCAGCAAGCGGCAGACGCCGACGGGCCTGCCCATGGTGCGGTTTCAGGGCAACGCCTGGCTCAAAGTGGCCGGACGCTCGGCGGACTTCGACGGCGCCCAGCGGACCTGGTACGTCGTCTTTTCCACGTTCGCTTTCAACAACGCCCGCCTGATCAACAGCGCCTACGAAACGGTGGCCAAACCCTTGGCCATAGCGCCCGGCGACGGCCTGCAGCGCATGCGCTACCACCACCCCGGACTGATGGTCAAGCTCGGCGTCGGTTTGTGGGGCAACCCCCTGCCGATGGATTACGACGACGACGGCCAACTCGACCTGCTGATGGCGGGCACGGCCAAAAACGAAAACACCATCAATCATTTTCCCCGCAAACGCGGCGGCGAGGCCCACGAATTCGACAAGGGAGAGCCGATCAGCCGCGCGACGAGCAACCTTCAGGTCTCGCGCACCGGCGACGGCCAATGGGTCGTGACCTCGCCCGGTAAACGCTACGACAAGTTTCAAACCCGCGGGCTGTCTCACTGGACCACCATCGACTTCGATCCGCCGTTTTATATCGGCCGATCCAACCTCTGGCGGCTCTACGACTTCGACCACGACGGCGTAGATGACCTGACGATCAGCCTCAGCGACTGGCGCGACTACGGCTGGGACGATAACTACGACGCCGCGGGCCAGTGGACCAACGGCCCGATCACCGGGCAGGTGTGGTGGGTGAAAAACCACGGCACCAACGACGACCCCAAATATCGAAACGCAACCCAAATTAAGCCCGGCGGCAAAGAACTGGCGACCTACGGCGACCCCGCAGCGAGCTTCGCCGACTTTGACGGCGACGGGCTGGACGACATGATCTGCGGCGAATTCCTCGATGCGCTGACCTTCTACAAAAACATCGGCACGCCGACCGACCCGCAGTTTGCCCAGGGCGTTCAGCTCCGCCGCGACGGGCAGGTCCTCCGCATGGACGTGCAGATGATCATGCCCGTCGCGGCCGACTGGGACGCTGACGGCCGCGTTGACCTGATCGTCGGCGAGGAGGACGGGCACGTCGCCTGGCTACGCAACACCGGCGAAATCAGCGATGGGCAGCCGCAATTTGAAGGACCGCAATACTTCTTACAACAGGCCCACGAGATCAAGGTCGGCATCCTGCCCACGCCCACGGTCGTCGACTGGAACGGCGACGGCCGGGCCGACATCATCGCCGGCGACTCGGCGGGCTATTTCGTCCTATCTCGAAAATCTCGGCGGCCAGCCACGCCGGTGGGCCGCCCCCCAGCACCTCTCTGCCGAAGGCGAGGTCATCCGTGTCCAGGCCGGCGAAAACGGTTCGATCCAGGGACCCGCCGAGGCCAAGTGGGGCTACACCCTCGCCCACGCCGCGGACTGGAACCACGACGGGCTGCCGGACCTGCTGATCAACAACATCTTCGGCCGGATCCTGTGGTACCAAAACATCGGCACCGCCACCCAACCCAAACTCGCCGCCGCCCAGCCCGTCGGGGTGCGGTGGGACGGACCGCCCCGCAGGCCCGCCTGGGACTGGTGGAAACCCGCCGAGGACGAACTCGTCCTGCCGTGGCGCACCAGCATCCAGGCCATCGACCTCACCGGCGACGGCCTGCTGGACCTGGTCGGCATGGACGAAGACGGCTACCTCGCCCTGTTCGTTCGCCAGGAAATCGAGGGGCAGCTGATGCTCACCCCCGGCCAGCGCCTCTTCCACGTCGAAGCCGACGCACCCAATGTCCTCGATCACCACGGCCGCGCGATGACCTTTGATCAAAACCAGGACGGCGAGAACGACCTGGCGGTACTCGACGCGCAGGGTCGCATCACCTACTACGCCACGGTGCTGGACGAAAACAGTAAAAAATCAGTGCTGCCCAAACGATTTGCCGACCGCACCGATGACCCACGCTACGGCCCGGAAAACCGCACCGCGCTGCGACTCAGCGGCGGCTGGGCGGGCCGGGCCGGACGACGCAAATTCGTCCTGGTGGACTGGGACCGTGACGGGAAACTCGATCTGCTGACCAACGGCACCAACCTGAATTTTTATAAAAACGTCGCGGACCGGCCGGGCACATTTATTTTCCGCGACCTGGGCCCGATCGATACGCTGGTGCTGGCGGGGCACTCGACCTGCCCGGCCATCGCCGATTTTGACGACAACGGCGTGCCGGACCTCGTGGTCGGGGCCGAGGACGGCTACCTGTATCACATGACCAACCCCGCGGCGACAGTCAGCCCCACGGAAACGGCCAAACGATGAGCATCCCTAAAACTTTCGACAGCGCGGTCCACGGTATCGTTTTGTTGGCGGTCGTCTTGCCATCGCTGGCTTACGCGCCGGGCGCATCCGCCCTGGACACCCCCGCGATCTTCGGCGACCACATGGTCCTGCAGGCCGAGGCGGTCGTTCCCATCTGGGGCACCGCGGAAGCCGACTCGCCGGTCACCCTCCGATGGCGGGGCAAAACCTACGACACGATCAGCGACATCGATGGCCGGTGGCGGATCGAACTCGACCCCCAGCCCGCCGGCGGGCCGTATGAACTGGATATCACCAGCGGCAACCAGGGCATGGATTTTGAAGACGTGATGCTGGGCCAGGTCTGGCTCTGCGGCGGTCAGTCCAATATGGAATGGCCGGTCCGCAAATCCAACGATCCAGCGCGCGAACTGTCGGGCGCGCATCGGCCCATGATCCGGTTGTTCAAGGTCCCGCGGGCTTCGCTGCTCGATCTTCCGGGAGAGCTGCAGGGCCGGTGGGAACTCTGCCGCCCCGAAACCGCGGCGGACTTTTCGGGCGTCGGCTATTTCTTCGGCCGTGAGATTCAGGAAACCCTGGACCAGCCCGTGGGCCTGATCGCCAACGCCTGGGGCGGGTCCTCCGCCGAGGCGTGGATGTCACGTCAGACCTTGCAGGATGACCCCGACCTGGACTACGTCATCAAAAGCTTGCCCGCGGCTCAGGCCGCCTTTGATCAGTGGTCCGCGGAGGTCCGAGCCTGGGAAGACGCCGGCTCGGAAGGCAGTCGGCCGCGGCCGCCCAGCAACTCCCGGATGCACACCTGGGCCGGACTGCTGCACGACCGCATGCTCCAACCGCTGGCGCCCTACCGCCTTCGCGGGGTGATCTGGTATCAGGGCGAACAGAATCGAAACGAGGCGTATCGCTATCGCAAGCTGTTTCCGGCCATGATCGGCGAATGGCGTCGCCTCTTCGAGAATGAGCGGCTGCCGTTTTTATTTGTGCAGCTCGCCAACACTCGACCGCCGGTCGACAGCCCTGCCGAAAGCGCCTGGGCCGAGCTCCGCGAAGTGCAGGACCTGACGCAGCAAGTTCCGCACACCGCCATGGTCACCGCGATCGACGTGGGCGATACCGTCGGCGGCGACATCCATCCGAGCGACAAGCAGAGCGTGGGGCACCGGCTGGCCCGCGCGGCGTTGGCCACGGTGTATGGCCGCGAAGTCGCCTACCGGGGTCCCCGCTACCGCTCGATGCAGATCGAAGATGAGGCGGTCCGCGTGATGTTTGGAGATGCGCCGGGCGGGCTCCGCACCGCCGACGCTAAGCCGCCGCGCGGATTCGCCCTCGCCCAGGATGACGGCCCGTTTATCTGGGCCGACGCCACCATTGAAGGCCAGTCGGTCCTGCTCCGGGCTCCGGGCATCACCCACCCCACCGCCGTGCGATACCTCTGGGCCGACAACCCCACCGCCACCCTGCAAAATGCCGCCGGACTGCCAGCCCTGCCCTTCCGCACCGATGACCGCCCGGGGTTGACCCAGCCCCAATAATCGTCTTCGTACAGTATTCACCCGCCACCGCGACGTTCTTTTGCACGGCACCTTCATCCCACAATCCCCAACATCACCGCCCCGCCCACGACTCAAAAGGTCGCCCCGGTTCCGCTGCCCCACATCATGACGCCTTCGCTGTCCCAGTGGCTGTCAAAATCCAGGTCATTGAATCGGCACCCCATGAAGGTGGTCATGCCGGGGTTGGGCGGTTGGCGATACATGATGATCTGCGAATCACCTTTGCGGCGGGATTCAAAGTAGCAGTTAGAGAAACGGTCTCGGTTGGTATGCCCGAGATAGACCATGTAGCGTGTCCGGGCCCGGAGGTAGCAGGCGATCAGCCGGTGGCCCTGCCCGCCCCGCGCCGCGTAGCGCATGGGCGCGTCGCTGTAATACGCCGCCCCTTGCGTCTGATCCAAAGTTTTATCGCTGCGCCCCTCCAGCCGGCAGGCGACGATGTTGATATCCGACGTGCCGCCCCACGACCAGATCCACTCCTCAGGCGTGTAGTCTTCCGGGTCCCGCCCCACCGCCCCGCGGATCATGAGGCCGGTATTACCCGACAACATGCTGCCGTAAAGGTCAAACTCGTTCATATGCGACGGCTGAATCTTGCCCCCGTGCAGATCGATCATCCGCTGGTTGGACGGCGACCAGGTGGCATCCAACAGCAGCGCCGCGGTCCGCCACGGCCCGTCGATGGCCACGTGACTCATCGAGCAACGCTTGACCGAAGGCAGCATCACGCCCACCCCCTAGCCCTTCAATCCCGTCTCCGCATCGTCGGTTGTCTTGATTCCGAGGTGTCGCAGGTGGATGTTGTTGCCGCCGAAAACCAGCAACGCGCTGAACGTATCCAGGCTCGGATCGCCGGTGTCCTGCCAGGCCGCCGGCCGGCCCGCGCCCACCGCCAGCAGCGTGGTGCCGCCCACCGAATCGGACCACACGTCCATCGGGGCCGAGCCTTCCACCCGCGTGTTGGGCGGAATAATCAGCGTTCGGCTAAGCGGAAAGACCCCCGGGTCCAGGTACAACACGTTGCCCCCGGCCGCGTCTAGGGCAACCTGCAAACGCCGGGTCCGTTCATCGCTCACATCGATTGGTTCCTGCTGATCCGCACCGACCCCCCGGACCCCGAACCAGGCGGCATGGAGGCCGCCGGAATAAATCCTCCGCCGCCCCGATCCTGCTGGGAATGGTGGGAACCCCGCCCGCCGAGGCGGCGATCACCGACGGGCTGGTCAGCCACTACAAGTTTGATGAAGCCGCGGGCGCCGTCGCCGCTGCCGATGCGCAGGGCCGAACCGACGGCGACCTGACCCAAGACGACAACTCTTCGCCCCCTTTCCCCCTGCCGATTTCCGGAGCCACGGGCAAGATCGGCAACGCCTGGGATTACGAACGCGACGCCCAGCAATTCCTCGATGAGGGTGGGGTCATCTTCGCTGGTGCCGCCGCCGCCACCGTGGCGGGCTGGGTCAACCCCGAGTCTCTGTCGGCGGGCGAGTTCTACACCATCTTCAGCGAAGAATCCTCCACCAAGACCACCAACAAAGACGCCTTTTTCCAGATCATCGACGGCGGCAAGCTTTCCCTCGGCCTCGAACTAGGCGGGGCCAGCCACGACATCGTGACCACCGACACCGCGCTGATCTCCACCGGCCAATGGTCCCACGTCGCCTATACTTTCATCAACGACGGAACCAACGCCAGCGTCCGGTTGTACATCAACGGCGAGATTGAAAAACTCTCATCGGTCACCGCCAACAACATCGATGCGCTCAACGAACTCATGGTCGGCGCAGTCGAAGATTCCGATGGCTCGGAGACTTTCGACGGCCTGATCGATGACCTGGGATTTTGGGAGCGTCAACTTTCGGACCAAGAAATCCGGGGGATCTTCGATTCGGGCAATGCCGGTAAGGATATTTCCCAGGCCGTGGTCCCCGAACCCGCGGGCCTGAGCCTGCTGGCGGCCGGGGGTTTGCTGCTGCTGCGTCGGGGTCGGCTGCGCCACTAAAACCATTCACGTACCGCGGCGACCCGTTGCCGAGACGGCCACGGGTCGCCCGGAGGTGATTGACCTCGAACGCTCCCGCGTCTGTTTCATATTTTCGATCACTCCTTGGGCCTGCGGTCGATGCACACCATCGTCGGCCGGGGCAGGAAGATTCTGCGCGATGTTATTTTCTTCTGACCATCATTCCTTCCGCCGCGGTTTTACCCTTATCGAACTGCTCGTGGTGATCTCCATCATCGCTTTGCTGATCGGCATCCTGCTGCCGGCGTTGTCCTCGGCCCGGGTCGCAGCGCGGACCGTTGCCTGCGCCTCCAACGTGCGGCAGCTGGCGATCGGGGGCCACGCCTACGCGGTGGATAATCGCGACCCGTTGCCGTTTCAGTGGGCCGGGCAATCGAGTTCGGGCCCTGAGAGCAGCAGCCGCGTGGTGCCGCAATGCCTGACCTCCGGGTTGGCCGCCGGCAGCGGGCGGGACACGTCCAACTGGGTGGTCGCCATGATCGACTATGTCAATCTCGAGACCACCCTGCTGCGGTGCCCCGAGATCGTGAGCGAGGCCGCGGAGACCGGCGGCGCCCTCGCCCCGACCGATACGCAATACGTCAGCTACGCGATCAACGGGGCCGTCTCGACCTTTGGCAAACTCGCCCAGATGTCGCGTACCGATATTGCCTTGTTTCGTGACGATGTCGAAGCTTCCAACGCCGCGATCACCCGCGCCCGCTGGGCCATCGGCGGCGGCACCCCCGCTTCCCGCACCGACCCGGGCTGGAGCGGCTGGATGGTCACCAGCACCGGCAACATCAACGGCGACAAACCCCACGACGGGGGCATGAACATCGCCAAAGTCGACGGCAGCGCGAGCTATCACGACGTCGATGACTTGACCAGCCTCGACTTCGGCCTGCTCATCGACGGCCAGGATATCCCCGAGCCCGCCATCAGCGGCTACGCCACCCCGGGCCGCATCGGCACCATCGCGTTTTGAGGGGAACGTAAGACTGGGTGCGGGGTACCGGGGGTCAGGGGTCAGGGGTCAGGGGTTGGGGTTACAAAGGATCGGCACTCGCCGGAAGGCCATTAACACTTGATCCGCTAATGTTGCGGGCGCTTGTTTGGGAAGCTGCCGGCCCGGATGATGCGGTCTGGTTCGACCGGCATCGACACCTCGATCCGGCGCTCGCTGCCTCAATGCAGACAGGCATCCTGCTCTTGGGGTGAAGGCGTCTGATCGCTGCGCCAACCCGCCAAAGCCGCGACCATGGGTTATCACTTCGGCCAGCAGGCTACTCCGTCGTTGGGCGGCGCGGCTTCGTGAATCGGCTGACCAGCAAGCCGACCAAGAGGATACTCAGCGTCCCGATGACGATCACCATGAAGCTATGGAACGGACTCCGCATGGCCTCCCATTCGCCGGGCCAAGTCGGGGTTTGGCTGAACACCATCCAGACGATGACCAGGCCGCCGACGATCACCCCGGTGACCGCGGCGGGGTTGCCCGCCCGGCGGCTGATCATGCCCAGCAGAAACAGCGAGAGCATCCCCCCGGAAAAGATGCTCGCCAGCTTCCACCACATATCCAGCGCACTGTCGGTCAGCGACACCAGAACCAGCGCCATGGCGGTCCCCATCACGCCCCAGACGAGGGTGGCCCCGTAGAGCACCCGCATCCGCTGCGCATCGGTGGGCGTGCGGTTGAAGAAGCGCTCGTAATAATCGCTCATCACCAGCGTGGCGGAAGAATTCAGCGAGGTGGAAACGGTGCTCATCGCCGCGGCAAAGATCGCCGCGATCAGCAATCCGGTCATCCCCGGGGGGAGCTGCTTGGCGATGAAGTGAGGAAAGACCCGGTCGCCGATATCCGCGTCGGTCAACCCCTGGGCGATGTCATCGAGCTGTTGCTGATATTCCGGGCTAAAAGTCGCCACGGACTCGGTTGCGGGACCGGACCCCGCGGCCTCCGCGGGCCCATCCACCAAACGGGGCGAGATGCCTTCTTGTATTAACTGCTGCTGGGCGACGACCTGTTTGACTTCGGGCAGCCCTTCGGGATGCACCTGGTAATACGCAAATAGCGACGTTCCGATCAGGAAAAACACCGCGCTCATCGGGACGTACAGCATGCCGCCCAGCCACAAACTCTTGCGGGCTTCGCGCTCGGACTTGCTGGCGATGTATCGCTGCACGAACGACTGATCGATGCCGAAGTTCTGCAGATTGATAAACAGCCCGTAAATCAGCACGACCCAAAAGGTGGGGTTCGAGACATCGAAAAAGTCGTAAGAACCCAGCGAAAATTTATCGTGCTCCGCCCCGATCTCGAAGACCTGCATCGGGCCTTCGGGCATACCCACCATCATGATTGCCAGGCAGACCAGCGCGCCCAACATCAACACGATCGCCTGGATCGCGTCGGCCCAGATGACGGCCGTGATCCCGCCCACCAGCGAGTAAATCGTGACGCTGATGCCCGTGAACAGGATGACGGTGTAGATGTCCCAGCCGAAGATCACCTGCATGGGCAAGGCCATGAGGTACATCACCACACCCATCCGCGCGATCTGGGTCAACAGATAAAACACGCTGACGTACAACCGGGCCCACACGCCAAAACGCTTTTCCAATAAGGCGTAAGCCGAAACCTCCGTGGATCGACGGTAATACGGCACAAACCACTTGACCGCGATGATGGTCGCAATCGGGATCGCCAGCGAAAACACAAAAGGATTCCAGTTGCCCGCAAACGAACGGCCCGGCAACGCGAGGTAGCTGATGCTGCTGAGGTAGGTCGCAAAAATCGACAACCCGCACACCCACCCCGGCAGCGATCGCCCCGCCGCGGTGAAACCTTCACTGGATCGGCTCTTACGCCAGAACCAGAAGCCGATCCCCATCGTGAGGATGAAGTAGACCGTCAGCACGATCCAATCGAGGCCGGTGAAGTGGTTGGGCATCGGAACTCTGGAAAACGCGGGATAGATTGCGGGAACAGATGAAAATGAAATTGCAGAGAACGGCGAGAGAGAGAGAGAGAGAGGGGGGGGCTGACGCGGTTTGGACTACTCTGACACCTAACCCGAATGAGTCCCGGGATAGATACATGCTCGCGATCCGGCCAGGTTTTATTAAACCTGATTGATATTTCAATATAAGTTTCTTAACTCAATTGTCAACCCCGAAAAATACTGGGTATGGCGTCACATCAATGGGATACTTTTTCGGGTCCCGCCCGACTGAACGTGACGCTTGCGTATAATGGATGGCCGGTGGCGGGAGGGGTCGTTCAAGGTTTGAAAGTTGGTAGCCATGAGTAAGAAACGCAAGTCTATCGTCGATGTCGCCAAGGAGCTGGGCGTCTCCCACACCACCATTTCACGGGTGGTCAACGGCAAACCCGGCGTCTCGGCCGAGCGTTCGCGGGAGCTGCGCCAACAGCTCAAAGACATGGGCTATAAACCGCGGGCGGTGCGGCCCGGTCCGCGGCCCTCGTCCCGGGTGCCCGCGAGTTTTGAGAAGTCGCGTAACTTGGCGTTCTTGTACTTGGATACGCCCGAACGTCGGCTGTATGAGGACGTCTCCCCACTGCTGACGGCCGCCAGCCGGGCGGCGCAGGCGGCGGGATTCAACCTGACCTTTGCCCACATTCTTTCCAGCGATGCCGCCCCGACGTGGCTGCAGCAGGGCAACGTCGCCGGGGCGGTGGTTGCGGGTCGGCCCACCGACGAACGGCTGATCCATCTCATCGATGCCCTGCCCGCGGTCTGGCTCACGTCCCACCGCGACGGCCGGGGCTTGACCGATCGCGTGATCTCGGGCAACCAGGCCGCGGGCAAGCTCGCCGCGGAATACTTTGCCCGGCGCGGGCACCCGTCGCTTGCCTGCATCAATGCCGTGGCGGACTGGGGCGTCTTCCGTGCCCGCCAGGACGCTTTTGAACTTACCGCCCGCCAGCACCGGCTGCCGGTCACCAATTTCGAAACCCCTTCCGACTCCGGCGAGACGATCTTCTCCTTCGATATCGAACAGATCGAAGCCCGCACCGACCAACTGGTCGAACGCTACGCCCGGCAACCCGACCGCCCCACCGGCGTCTTTATCGTTGATAGCCCCATTGCCCATGCGTTCTACCGCTGCGCCCCCCGGCACGGGCTGAAAATCGGAGTCGATCTGGATCTCGCCAGCTTTGTGTCCTCCGGCCCCGCCTTCACCCCCGTGACCCCCCGCCCCGCCAGCATCTTGGTCCCCCAGGAACTCCGCGGCCAACGTGCCGTCGATCAGCTCATCTGGCGTATCGAACACGCCGGCGATACCTCGGGCATGGAAGTCGGCATCAGCCCCCAAATCATCCCCGGCGAAATCGACTGGCCCCCCCCTTCCCCCCCTCCCCCCCCTCACGCCGGTAACGTTGCCAATCGGTAAGTGTACCCCGACCCGCTGCTCGGCCAATCCTTCTGTTACTCAAGAACGGTCGAAAATTCACCGATCAACCATGGCTTGCCTCAAAATCAGACGGTTGTTTTCATGCCCGACACAACACGGCTTTCTACAACCCGTGCTCCAGATCACGCAGCACAAAAAGCCTTGTGTACACCGGCCGAGAAAGATTGGCTATCTCTGGGGTAGGCCACGATAATGTGCTCCTTGCATTTCTTAAGAGTCTGATCCCGGAGTAATCCTATGAAAGAAGTTAACCCACCCGCGGTTGACCGCATCGATGGCTCCCGCCCCGGTTTTATGAATGATGACGCCCGCGCGTTTTTTCGGGATCAGGGCTATCTGATCGTCGAAAATGCGTTGGATTCCCGGGCGATCCAATCACTGCGAAACGAAGCCACGGAAATCTGCCGTGGCAAATTTGGCGAGTACCCGGGGTTTCTCGGCCCCCACGACCATCAAACCGATGAGGAGGTTTTGCAGCAGTACCTCTGCATCCATTTCCCCCACAAGTTCTCGTCGTTGATGCGGAACAACCTCGGTCACCCTGCCATGGTGGAGGCGCTGCGGGGCATGATCGGGCCGGACATCAAATGTATGCAGTCGATGCTGTTTATTAAATCCGCCGGCAAGCCCGGGCAGGCCTGGCACCAGGACGAAGACTACATACCCACCCGCGACCGGTCTCTGACCGGTGGCTGGATCGCCCTGGACGACGCGACGATCGAAAACGGCTGCCTGTGGGTCTTGCCCGGCTCACACCGCCGGGGCGTGCTTTATCCCCAGGCCCAGCAGTCCGACGCCCGCTTTGATTGTGCCGAGCAGAGTACCGGCTTCCCCTGGTCCGACGACGACGCGGTGCCGGTGCAAGTGAAGGCCGGTAGCATCGTGTTTTTCAACGGCTACCTCCTGCACCGTTCCCTACCCAACACCACCGATGGTTACCGCCGGGTCTTGGTGAATCATTACATGTCCGCTTCGTCGCTGCTGCCCTGGACCGACGACCTGCAGACCCACGACTGCTTTGTCGATCACAACCGCACGGTGGCGAAGGCTGACGTCCGCGACATCGTCATGATTGCTGGCGAAGACCCCTACGCCTGGATGGGGATTCGTGACTATTTCCACCCTCACGTCCGCCCGTCGGGCGAAGGCGGCTGTGTAAAAACCGCCCAGCACGGGACCGCCAACGATCCCGCCTAGGCGAGCCCCCCTGCTTCGTCGCGGTCGATCAGGCCGTCGCGCAGGCGGACAACCCGCTCGCAGTGCTCGGCGACCTCCTCGTCGTGGGTGATGACCACCACGGTCTGACCCGAGTCGTGCAGCTCGGCAAACAACGCCAGGATCGCGTCGCCGGTCTTGGTGTCCAAGGCTCCGGTGGGTTCGTCGGCCAAGAGGATGCTCGGATCGTTGACCAGGGCGCGGGCGATGGCGACGCGTTGTTGCTGGCCGCCCGAGAGTTCGCTGGGGCGGTGTTCCATCCGCTGGGACAACTCGACCCGCGCCAACGCCCGGGCCGCCCGCTCCCGCCGCTCGGCCGTCGGCACGCCCTGATAAAACAAGGGCACCGCCACGTTGTCCCAAACATTAAGCTGCGGGATCAGGTTGAACGCCTGGAACACGAAGCCCAATCGACGCCCACGGACCCGCGACAACTTCTCGTCGCTCATCTGCGCCACGTCCTCGCCGTCCAGCAGGTATTGCCCGGCGGTGGGCCGATCCAGACAGCCGATGATGTTCATCAGCGTCGATTTGCCGCTGCCCGAGGGCCCCATGATCGCGACGTATTGCCCCCGGGGGATGACCAGATCGACCCCCGCCAGCGCGTGGACCGGGGGCACCGCTTTGGACTTCTGATACACCTTCGTGGCCCTGCGAATCTCGGCTACCGCATCACTCATGGGGGCATCTTACTCCCGCACACACCGCTCAAGCGTATCGGTAAAAAGAAGCCGGCAGATTGGATCTGCGGGCTCTATCAAAACGGACACGGGATCAACGGTGCGGATCCGGCGACTCACTCACGCTGCCAATCCCGCAGCGAGACGGCGCCCTCCACGATCTCCACGCGCTGCTGATTCACGTTGCGTCCCTGACGCTGAATCACCTCGTAGACCGCCTGGACTTCTTCGCCCGGGCCGAGTTCACCGCGGTACCGCACGGTCTGATTATCAAATCGTTCGGCTTCGAGCTGACTGATAAACGTCGCGTCGCCCCAGAAGGATTCCCGCACCTCGATCTTGATGGGCCGGGGCGTGTCGTTGCGCACCCGCCGGGCGACCACCTGGTGATCGTCCCAGCCGACGACCCTCGAGCGATCGTCGAACGCCACGCCGGGTTCGCCGACTTTGCGGATGACCTGGGGCGTCCGCAGCTGCAGCCAGATGTTGTCGCGGTAGACCCGCTGCACGACCGCCTCGAAACCCACGTCCGGATCGACGCCGAGGTTGATCTCGATCTTCTCGCCGATGGGGATGTACTTGACCTGCTGGCGGGCGACGAAGGTCAGACCCCGGCCCGCGCCGTCTTTGCCCGCTTGCTGACGAAACACCCGGACCTGACCGTCGGGCAGCGGCGAGACGCCCAGCCCGGCATCCTCATCATTGGTCATCAAAAACATCCGCACCAGTTGGTGGCCATATTCTTGCGGACGGTAGCGGTACTCGACGTCCAGCGGGGCCTCGGCGGCGAAGCTGGGCAGTCGCTTACGCGAGCCGTTATTAACGGTTTCCGTGCCTTCGATCGTGAAGATGAAGTATTCCGACAGCCCTTCCTTGACGATGTCTTTTTGCCGTGCGGGGGCGGAAGCAGGCATGACCGAGTCCGAGAAGGACATTTCCTCGGCCCGGAGCACCATTTCGCGTGCCGAGTCCGACCGGAGCCGGTTGTATCTTTGGTCGTCGAAACCGAGCTTATCCGTATCGATCCCCGACTGGCGGGCGAGTTGGGCGATCTGTTCGACGAGGTTGATGGTCCCGACCACGAGGCGGACCTGCGCTTGCTCGTAGTCTTCGCCGGACTGGTTGACTACGGTGACGTAGCCCTCGATCTGCGCCGCCGACTCGTCCGCCTGGGCGATGATGGTGTAGTCGGCCGACCACGAAATCCCGGAGGTGAAATAGCTGATCTCGACGGTGGCTTCCCCCGCCCACTCGCTGCCCACGTTCCACACCAGCTCCTGCGGGCGGTCGTGGGGGAACGTCGTGTCCAGCACGTCCAATTTCTCGGCGTGGTTGAGGAACCGAAGCTGCACGGACGTCGGGTCGATCAGCGTATTGGCCCAGGAAAACTGCAACGGGTTGCCGCCTTTTTTGAAGACGATCTTGCGGGTCTCCCGCACCAGGGTCAGGTCGGCGCTGTTATAGATCGTCAGCTGCACCGTGTCGCGGTTCGGCACGGTCGCCAGGTCGATATTCCCCGCCTCCGCCAGGGTTCCCGCCAGAACCACGGCGGTGACCGCAACAAACTTGAGGGTGAGCATAATCATCTTTATCTTGATTTTCATAATGAGCTTACTTTCGTGTCCGCGATTTTTGAGTTTGATAAAAATAATCCGCCCAGGAAGAGAAGGTTGGGGGAGGGGGAGGAGAGAGGGGGGGGGGGGGAAGCGGTCACCATTGGTTTCGGAACACGATTTCGAGCTGGACGGTGACCTTCTCGGCCTCGTCGCCCTTCCGGGCGGGCAGGGGCAGCTCGAAGGTCACCTGAGAATCGTTCGATGCGTCCGCCACGGGCGGGCCGTCAAGGGTCGTGCCCCGGCCCAAGACCCACTCGGCGGGCTGCGCCGTGGCCCAGCCCAGTTCCTGACGCAGCGCGTCGATCTGTTCGCCCAGGCGGAGCTTGATCGGCTGATCCTTGAAGTTTTCGATCTCGTACTTCAGCGTCACCTTCCGGTGCATCAGGTTGCCGGCGACGGGCTGATCGCGGCGCTGCTCGACGGTGCGATTGACGACGATATCTTGGGCTACGCCGAGGAAAAGCTCCGCCGATCGGCCCACGGGGGTGTGGGACGCCCAGTCTTCGCCCAGGAACGCCGCCCCGCTGCCGCCGGAGGTTTCCTGGAAGATGCGCACTTTGCCCGCGGGCAGCGCGGCATCGCCCAGCCCGGCTTCGGGGGTATTGTCCAGGCGGTAATGCATCGGCACCCGCAGCTTGTTCTGCGACTGATCTAGCCAACCGTAGCGGTGCCGGTCTGCGGTGTAAGTCTTGACCACCGGCAGCGCCTCGACGCGTCGCACCAGCATCTGCTTGGTCTCGTTGACCCCCAGCGGCTTGAGGAAGCTGTCGCCCAGGCCGGCGTAGATCTGCGTGTCCTGGTAGCCTTCACCCGCGAAGTTTTTCACGCGGATGTATTGACTCAGGACCAGTTGCTTTTCGTCGGCCGACGCGACGGCGCGATAGTTAAAGTCTTTGGTCAGTCCGCCCAGCAGGTAGCTGATCCGCACGGTGACCGAGGCCGACGCCTGCGACGAAACCTGCCAAACCAGGGCGTTTTCCCCCGGCGGATAGGTGACCGACAGCACGTTGACCTCCGGCGGCGACTCGGAGTCGTCCACCGCGCCGATGACGCGGAACACGATCGTGCTCGGGTCGATCTGCGTGTTGGCCCAGGAAAAATCGATTTGGTTGATCCCCGCGGTCAGCGGGACGATGCGTTCCTCTTCCACGAGGGTGGCGGTCTCGTGGTCGAGCTGAACCTCGACGCGTTCGCGGACCGGCAGGGTGGTGAGCTTGACCCGGGCCGAGGCGGGCAGGGTGACGGCGGCGGTCAGGGCGGCGGCCACGAGCATGAGGCGGTGACGGTGCATGGTGTTCTCCAGCGGGGTAGGGACCCCAAGATAGACGCCCGGCGGAGCGATAAGTTCCGCGACAGGTAAGAAAGCTTGCAAAGACTGCTGTTTCTCAGCGGCAGCTTGTCAAAAAATAAGATTTTGCGGGCGGCAATCAGAGACACCGCGAGAGATCACTCTCCCCCGTCAGCTTGTTTCACGGCTGCGGCGCGACGACGGGCGGGACGCCCATCCCACCGAAGACGCTTTGCGCTTGTTTCACGGCTGCGCCGCGACGACGGGCGGGACGCTCGTCATACCGAAGACGCTTTGCACGGAGGTCATTAAACCGGACTGGGGACAGACTGGAGGATTTCTTGGAGGATGCGGTGGGTGGCGACGCCGTCGGCTTCGTGCATAAAGGTTTTGCTGATGCAGCGGTGGGCGAAGACGGCGCTGACGTTGCCCGACACGTCTTCGGGGGTGATGTAGTCGCGGCCCTGGAGCAGCGCGGTTGCCTTGGCGACGCGGACCAGGGCGAGCGACCCGCGGGGGCTCACGCCGATCTGGAGCTGTTCGTGGGTGCGGGTGACGTTGGCGATCGCCACGACGTAGTCGACCAGGGCGGGATCGACGCGGACGGCGTCGGTCTGCTGCTGAAGTTCGACCAGTTCCTGGCTGGTCATGACGGGCTTGAGGTTGGCCAGCGCGGTGCGGCGGGGGTCGAGGATCAGCACGCGGGCCTCGTCGGCCGGGCTGGGGTAGCCCAGGCTGATGCGCATCAAGAAGCGGTCGAGCTGGGACTCGGGCAGGAAGTAGGTGCCTTCGAACTCGAAGGGGTTTTGGGTGGCGATGACCAGGAACGGGTCGAGCAGCCGACGGGTCACACCGTCGGTGGAGACCTGGGCTTCGTTCATGGCTTCGAGCAGGGCCGACTGGGTGCGGGGGGTGGTGCGATTGATTTCGTCGGCGAGGATGATGTTGGAAAAGATCGGGCCGGGCTTGAAAACGAATTCGGATTTTTCGCGGTCCCATACCGTCACGCCCAGGATATCGCCGGGCAACATGTCGGGGGTCAGCTGGATGCGGGCGAGGCTGCCGTCGAGGCTCTTGGCAATCGCGATGGCGAGGGTGGTTTTGCCCACGCCCGGCACGTCTTCGATTAGGACGTGACCCTTGGCGAGCAGACACACGATGATGCGATCGATCGCCTGCTGATTGCCCAGGAAACAGGACTGGATATTGGCCCGCAGGCGCTGGAGGTGATGCATAAGCGGCGGCGGGGGAAGGGAGGCCGACGGGTCCGGACGGCGGGCAGTATAACGCGGCGGGCGGTTGCCTATTGCCTCATGCCCGGGGGGGGTGATCTTTGGGTGGGGGAGGGGAATCCGGTCAGGCGTTATTCATGGGGCTGAGTGAGGCTAGGTTTTCGGGCTACACCCGAACGGCGGGCTGGAAGCCCGCCCCACTTTGACGAACGACGGGCGGGAAGCCCGCCCCACTTTAAAGCATCCCACGATCCGTTCCCCCCGCGTCGGGCAGAGGCGGTATGATAGCGATTAAATCGGGCATTAATCTTTGGTTAGGCCCTGCCAACCCGTCCCGGATGCTGCGGATTGTCAATTTACGATGTTTGATCGCCTAACTAATCAGATGCGGCAAAACGTCCAGGACGTCTGGACGCGGGTGCAGGTGTACTGGGCCGAGGAGTGGTACGCGGTGCTCTTCGAGTTGGCGGTGATCTGGGTGGTGGTCTATCTGGTGCTGCGGTTTTTGCGAGGCACGCGCGGGGCGCGGGTCATCAAGGGCGTCGCGATCGTGCTCATCATCGGCACGCTCACGATCCAGGTCTTCGGCGGGGCGGACCAACTCGAGCGGCTGAGTTATCTCTACGACAACTTTCTGCAGGTGGCGCTGATCATGCTGGTCATCGTGTTTCAACCCGAGCTGCGGCGGGCGCTGGTCCGGTTGGGCGAGACGCGTTTTTTCCGGCAGACGGGATTACGCAAGGCGCGCGTGGTCGAAGAATTGTTGGGCTCGATGGCCTACCTCTCGCGCAACAAGGTCGGCGCGCTCGTCGCGATCGAGCGGCAAGTCGGCTTGGGCGGGATCGTCGAGGCGGGGGTGCGGGTCGATGCCGATGTGACCAAGGAACTGCTGAACACGATCTTTTGGCCCGGCTCGGCGCTGCACGACATGGGCGTGATCCTCCGCGGGGACCGGATCGTGGCGGCGGGCGTGCAGTTTCCGCTGGCCGAGGGCGACAGCGTGGGGCAGGAGCTGGGGTCGCGGCACCGCGCCGCGATCGGGCTGTCCAACGAAGTCGACGCCCTGATCGTGGTGGTCTCCGAGGAGAGCGGCACGATCAGCGTCGCCGAGCGGGGCCAACTCACCCGCGGCCTGAGTATCGAAGACCTGCGGCGGGTGCTGACGCGGGGCATGAACCAGGTCACGCTGATCGACCCCGACGAGGCGGGCGACCCCGAGGCCCCGGCCGCCAGTTCGGCGGCCGACAAATCCAAGGCCGCGTAAGCCTAGGAAGTCTGCGACGGCAGGTCGCCCCGCCCGTTGGTATATGGCGATATTGAATTCGGCCTCACCGAACTGTTAACGTTGTTTTTTCGAGTTTATTACCACCCCTCCCCTCACCCTTGACCCCGCCGCATGGCCCAACGCAAGTTCCACGAAAAAGTTCAGACCTGGATCGTCGTGACCGTCATCTCGGTGCTCGTTTGGCTCTACGCCGAGGCCACGGTCCTGAATCAGACCGACCGGCAGATCCAGGTCCAGTTCGACGACGCGACGGGCAACTACGCGGTTCAACCCTTTGCCGCGCAGTCCATCCGCGTGCAGTTCAAGGCCTCGAACGCGGAGATCCGCAAGTTCAACCAGGCGACCGCCCGGCCGATGATTATTCCCGTCGAGGCCTCCGGCTCCGAACCGGTGCAGGAACAGACCGTCATCCTCAGTGCCCGGCTGATCAAAGAACACCTCGGGGAGATCGGCATCACCGATCTGACCACCACGCCCGAGACGTTGCCGGTCCAGCTGCGTCTGCTTGAAACCACCAACCTGCCCATTTTGATCGATCCCGATGCGTTGGAGATGATCGGGGGCCTGGCGGTGGCGGTGCCCGATCGGGTCAGCGTGACGGCCCCGGCGGACGTGATCGATCAGCTGCGTAACCAAACGGTCACTGCACTGCTGGGCGAGGTCCCGCTGAACATCGACAACCCCGGCCGAGACGCCGTGGCGATCAACGTGCCGCTGCGGTTTCCCGACCCGCTGGACCTGACCGACCGCTGGTCCACCGCCGAGTTCCGCACGATCCGGGTGAACTACACCCCCTCGGGCAACAACGCGACGACGGTCCGCACCCGGGTGCCGCTGTTTATTAATTTGCCGGTGGACCAGCAGAACTCGTTTATCGTGCAGCCGACCGACGGCCGGTTGTTTCTCCGGGACGTGCGGCTGGTGGGCCCGGCCGACATTATCCAGGCCATCGAAAACGATGATGCCCGCTACGAGTTGTCGGCCGAGCTGCGGATCGCGGACCTCGCCGCCGTGGCCCAGAGCGGCACGCAGACGACCATCGCCTACCCCGTGATTCGCGGGGCGCCGAACATCACAACCGATCCCGATCCGCTGGGCGGCATCGAAGTCACCGTAAAGCGGCGCGGCGAAACGCCGTGATTTTGCTGGCACGGAGATTCGGGAGTTGGACGTTGAGATAGGGAAGACGTCGAGCTCCCGATGGTCTGCCGGGGGACTTGTGGCCTGCCAGCTGATGCGGTCCCGCAATCTTTCTAGGATAGGTCCATGACCGTTTCCGCCCCCGCTGCCCAGTCCATGACCGACGTGCCCGCCTATTGCCGACAGATCGCCGCCGCCGCTCGGCGGGCGGGTCTGGCCCAGGCCTCCGTGCCCGGCCGCGTCCGGGACCAGGCGCTGCACCACATCGCCGACGAACTGCTCGCCGACGCCCGGGCCATCAAGTCCGCCAACCAGCGAGACACCGACGCGGGACGGGACCACGACCTGCCCGCGGCGATGCTGGATCGGCTGACGCTGGACGACTCCCGGATTGCCGCCATGGCTGACGGCGTGCGTCAGATCGCCGGGCAGCCTGACCCGGTGGGACGCATCCTCGAGGGCCGGGTGCTGCCCAACGGCATCCGCCTCGAAAAAGTGCGGGTTCCACTCGGTAGCGTGCTGTTTATCTACGAATCCCGGCCCAACGTCACCGCCGATGCCGCCGCGCTCTGCCTCAAATCCGGCAACGCGTTGATCCTCCGCGGCGGCAAGGAAGCGATGCATTCCAACGCCGCGATCGCCGCCTGCATCCACCGCGGTCTCGCCGCCGCGGGGCTGCCGCCCGAAACCATTCAGCTGGTCGCCACGACCGACCGCGCGGCGGTGGGTGAACTGCTGAAGCTCGATCAGGACCTGGACCTCTGCATCCCCCGGGGCGGGGAATCGCTGATCCGCGCGGTCGTCGAGCAGGCCCGCATCCCGGTCATCAAGCACTACACCGGCAACTGCCACGTCTATGTCGATGAACACGCCGACCCCGACATGGCGGTGGCGATTTGCGTCAACGCCAAGACCCAGCGCACCGGCGTCTGCAACGCCGCCGAGACGATCCTCTTTCACCAAGGCTGCGTCGAGTCGGGGCTGGTACAAAAAGTGGGCGAAGCGCTCGCGGCCAAGAATTGCGAACTGCGTGCCGACACCCGCAGCATGTCGGTCCTCCCCGCGGCCAAGCCCGCGGATGAATCCGACTGGTCCGCGGAATATCTCGACCTGATCGTTGCCCTGCGGGTCGTCGATGACCTGGACGATGCGGTGGCCCACATCAACCGCTACGGCAGCAAGCACACCGACGCCATCGTCTCCGACGATGTCCGCGCCGTCGATCGTTTCGTCCAGACCGTCGATTCGGCCAACGTCATGGTCAACTGCTCCACCCGCTTCTCCGACGGCCAGCAGTACGGCCTGGGCGCCGAGATCGGCATCTCCACCGACAAGCTCCACGCCCGCGGCCCCATGGGCGCCGAAGACCTGACGACCTATAAATGGATCGCCCGCGGCGATGGCCACACCCGGCAGTAACGGCCCGGATTCACTTTTGTAAAACTTGATCTTCGCCCGCAACCGGACATTTCGTAAACGCCGCTTTACCCCAACCCCCGAGTCGGGCTTCGTCGTCCCGTCACCTCATTGTCTCTGAGACGCGATGGCCCACATTTACACTTCCTTCTTTGAGAGTAAGCTGGTCCGGTCCGGATCGACTTCATCCACTAAAGAGACCTTTCATGCAACTCGAAGAACGCTACGCTTTTCCCACCTACGTGCTTCGCCAAAAAGTACTCAAGATTTTGGGCAACGCCTTCCACATTTTTGATCCGGAAGGCAACGTGGTTCTCTATTCAAAACAGAAAGCTTTTAAACTCAAGGAAGATATCCGTATCTACGCCGACGAAACCATGGCCGAGGAAGTGCTGGTCATCCGCACCTCCAGCATCTGGGACATCTCCGGCAGCTACGGGGTCTATGACCCGATTTCCGACGAAAACGTCGGGCGCCCTCAAACGCCACGGCATGAAGTCCATGCTCAAGGACGAGTGGACCATCATCGACGCCCAGGGCCGCGAAGCGGGCAAGATCACCGAAGATTCCATGGTCAAAGCATTGGTTCGCCGCACCCACGATCTGGTGGCCGCGGTGATGCCCCAGACCTACGAAGCGACCTGGGGCGGCACGCTGGTGGCGAACTACCGGCAGAATTTTAATCCCTTTGTCCGCAAAATCACCATCGATTTTACCGCCGACGAAGACAACCTCCTCGACCCTCGGCTGGGCCTGGCGGCCGCCATTCTCCTCTGCGCCATCGAAGGCAAGCAGTAACTCTGCGTATCCCGCCCGGTGCACCCCCGCGGGCTTGTGTCCTCCGCGAGACCGCTTCCCGACCCGACCTCAAGGCAGCCACCCATCGATCACCCCGACCCCCCGCCCCCGATCGCCCTGGTAATCTTTGATCTCGGGCGGGTGCTGATTCGCATCGCCGACGACTGGGACCACGCCGCCCGCCGCGCACAACTGCCCGACCTCGCCGGGCTCACCGGCGACCTGTCGACCCGGGCGGCGCGGGGAAGCGGTCATGCCCTGGCCGAACCGTTCGACGACTTTGAAACCGGCCGCATCAGCGTGATCGATTTTCTTGCCCGGATCTCCCGCGCGATCCAACTGCGGGCCGCCGACATCCAGCGGGTCCTCGACGCGGTGCTCATCGAGACCTACCCCGGCGCGATTGCGCTGCTCGACCGACTGTCAATGCTGCCCATCAAGACCGCCTGTCTCAGCAACACCAATGCACGTCACTGGCAGTTGTTTAGCGACCGCGATCACCCGGCCTACCTGCCGCTGGAGCAGTTTGATTATCCCCTGGCCAGCCAGATCATCGGCCGGGCCAAGCCCGACCCCGACCTCTACCGCTTCGTCGAAGAAGGCACCGGCATCGCGCCCCCGCAGATCCTGTTCTTCGACGACCTGCCCGAAAATGTTGCCGCCGCCGCCGCCCGCGGCTGGCAGACCCAGCTGATCCCACGCGACCTCGACAACCCCGTCCCGACGCTCATCCGCCACCTCAAGCACTACGGCATCCTCGACGACTGACCCCCCCTCCCCCCCCTCTTCCCCCCCTTCTTCCCCCCTCCTCCTCACGCCCTCTTCAATCGCCTCATATTTCTCGCTCCTTCCTATTCTGCTCCGACCTTGCCCTTCTCCGCGACCTATAAATCGTCGTGTCACCACCCCCCCCCTCCACACCCCCCTCTCCCCCCCGCCCCCCCCGCCTTCTCCCCCTCCGACCTCGCGCCCGTCGGCCGGCGGTCGGCCCGGGCCTACGGTCCGCGGGCCTCGGGTCGTCGTGCTCACCCTTAGCCTCTTCCTGCTGATCCCCGCGTTGGTCGTGGTCATCCATCTCGCGATTAACGCCGGCCAAGTCGAGGAACCGCCCGCCCCGCTGGTCTGGGCTGAGCATCCAACCTGGCCCCGCAACCAATTCACCGTGTTCAAGTCGCTGCAGCGCGGGCAGATGTCCAGCGCCCGGACCAACCGTGTCCACCATGCCAAGCTCGGGCTGCAGGTCACCCCGGCGGTCTACCTGGCGACGCAGCGGCTGGCCCAGCTTGCCGGTCTGCCCCGCGACGAATTCATGGCCGAACACACGCGGACGGCGATGGCCGACATCCTCGACCGTGCCGAGCCCGGCAGCGATCTGTTCTACGGCCACTACCTGCTCGCCACCTGGTATCGCCTCCACCAACAACCCGACGCCGCCGACGACGCCCTGGCCGACGCCTTCGCCCTCGCCCCGCCGCCCTGATCCGCCACCACGTCGGCCCCGACGGCCAGACCGCCGCCCACGCCCCGGCCCCCGCGGTCTCGCTCATCGTCGATCGCATCGTCGACGACCACCGCGACTCGGGCCTCGTGCTGCACTACCCCTACCTCGAAACCGACGACCAGGGTTTTATTTACCTCCCGGTTTATAAAGCTATCCTCCGCCACGCCGTGCCCACCCCCCTGCCCGGCCTCGCGGATACCACCGACAAGCCCCTCTGGTTCAGCTTCTTCGGCCAGGTCGGCCGCCTGCCCGACCAGCCCCTCCCCGCCACGCCCTGACTCACGCCATGACGGTCATCAACGTCGCCAAGCCGACGAAACCCGATAACCGCTACGGGCTACATCGAGCCCACCGCTTGCCGGCATCGCTGTCTCACGCAAAAGGGACTTGAACCCCGCCACGGGTGCCGCGGATGTGCTTTAGAATCCCGGCATGATCGCCACGCCCACCATCCATCGCCTCGAAATCCGCCCCGCCGCCGGCGAGCCCGATCCGCTGGGGCAATCGATCCTGCCCGCCGCCCGATCGGCCCTGGGAGATGCCGTCGCCGGCGTCCATACCGCCGCGATCTTCCTGATCGAGACCGACGCCACCGACCAAGAAGTTCAGCGGATCGCCCAGCACCTCCTGGCCGACCCCATCAACCAAATTCTCGCCCCCCCCCTCGCCTCTCCCGCCGAACCGTCGGTTGCTAGTGTCCGCACCGTCGAGGTCCACTACCTCCCGGGCGTGATGGACCCCGTGGCCGAGTCGACCCAGGACGCGATCGCGGAGATGCTGCCCGACCGGGGCCCCGTGCGGGTCCGCACCGCGACCCGCTACGACTTTGTAGGGGGCAACGACCTCACCGACGAGTCGCTGCGGCGTTTTGCCACCGGGCACCTAGGCAATTCCGTCGTGCAGGCGGTACACCTCGAACCCTATCACCCCGATGAGTTTGCCCAGGGCCAGCCCTACGAGTTTGCGCTGCGCCATATCCCGCTCCGCGAGCTCGACGACGCGGCGCTCGAAACGCTTTCGCGGGAGGCGCACCTTTTCCTTTCGCTTGAGGAAATGCAGACGATCCGGGCGTATTACCGGGCGCTGCCCGACGGCCGGGAGCCGACCGATATCGAGCTCGAAACCCTCGCCCAAACCTGGTCGGAGCACTGCGTTCACAAAACGCTCAAGTCCACAATCTCCTTTACGTCCGATGACCCGGCGGCGTTGGAAATCTTCCGCGACAAGGCCGGCCACGACCTGAATCCCGACGGCAGCGTGACCATTCATAACCTGCTGAAGACCACGGTCGCCGCCGCGACTTTCGACCTAAAGAAACTTTGGCAAGGCAGCGACCGGGCCGACTGGCTGGTCAGCGTGTTCGACGACAATGCCGGCATCGTCCGTTTCGACCAGACCCACGGCATCGCCATCAAGGTCGAAACCCACAACCACCCCTCGGCCCTCGAACCCTACGGCGGCGCGGCCACCGGCATCGGCGGCTGCATCCGCGACATCATGGGCACCGGGCGGGTCGCCAAACCCATCGCCAACACCAACGTGTTCTGCGTCGGATTTCCCGAGGCGGAAGGGGCCGAGGGGCAAAGGGGCAAAGGGGCAAAGGGTGAAGAATCGGGTATCGATGACGATTCTGGTTCCGCCACTCAACCCCTCAGCCCCTCAACCCCTCAGCCCCTTCCCCCCGGCGTCATCCCCCCCCGCGCGCACGCTGCAGCGTGTCGTGGACGGGGTCCGCGATTACGGCAACCGCATGGGCATCCCCACCGTGAACGGGGCGGTGTATTTTCACGACGACTACGTCGCCAACCCGCTGGTCTACGCCGGCTGCGTCGGGCTTATCCCGCTGGACAAATGCTTCGGCGAGGCCCAGCCCGGCGACCGGATCATCATCCTCGGCGGCGCGACGGGCCGGGACGGCATCCACGGCGCGACGTTCAGCTCCGCGGAGTTGACCGACACCCACGCCGATGAGTTTTCTCACGCGGTGCAGATCGGCAACGCGATTACCGAAAAGAAGACCCTCGACGTGCTCCTGCAAGCGCGCGACTACCCCGCCCCCACCGACGCCGACCCCCGCGCCACCCGCACGCTGTTTTCCGCGATCAGCGACTGCGGGGCCGGCGGCTTTTCGTCGGCGGTGGGCGAGATGGCGGAGAAGATCGGCGCGACCGTGACCCTAGACACCGCACCGCTGAAATACGACGGGCTGACCTACACCGAGGTCTGGATCAGCGAAGCCCAGGAACGGATGCCCCTGGCGGTGCCGCCGGAGAACGTGGCGGCGCTGCGCGAGCTTGCCGAGGCCGAGGGCGTGCCGTTCTGCGACCTCGGCGAGTTCGGCCACCTCGACCCCGCCACCCAGCAGCCCACCCTGCGCCTCCGCTGGCACGAACATGATGTCGGTGAATTGCCCATGGCGTTCATGCACGACGGGCTGCCCACGCCCACCCGCACCGCCCACTGGCCGGGCAAACTCCCCGCGGCGAATCCGCAAAACATCACCCCGATAAAAACAAAACCGACCCAACCGCCCTCGATCCAGCACTCGTTGCAGGCGCTGCTGGCTCACCCCAACCTCGCCTCCAAGCACTGGATCATCCGCCAGTACGACCACGAAGTGCAGGGTGCCAGCGTCGTCAAACCCTTGGTCGGTCCGCAGCAGGACGGGCCGTCCGACGGGGCGGTGCTCCGCCCCAAGCTCGACTCGCTCAAGGGCATCACCCTCACCAACGGCCTGGCGCCCTACCTCTCCGAAAAGTCTCGGGCCGACGGCACCTCGGTGGACGGCGACTCGTACTACGCCACCCTGGCGGCGCTGGACGAAGCGGTCCGCAACGCCGTCTGCGTCGGGGCCGACCCCCGGCACCTGGCGATCCTCGACAACTTCTGCTGGCCCCGCTGCGACGACCCCGCCCAGCTCGGCAGCCTCGTCCGCGCTGCCGAGGCCTGTTACGACGGGGGTATGGCTTACCAGACGCCGTTCGTTTCCGGCAAGGATTCGTTGTCCAACCAGTTCACCACCGAGGACGGCCGACTCATCACCATCCCCCCCACGATGCTCATCAGCGCGCTGGGCATGATCGACGACGTGACCCGCGCCCGGACCATGGACGCCAAAGCCCCCGGCAATCACCTGCTGCTGATCGGCCGAACCACGTCCCACCTCGGCGGATCACACCTCGCCGCCTGCGGCCTGTCGCCCGCCGAGGCGGACCTGCGTATCCCCCGGGTCGATCTCGAAGCCGGGCCGCGGAATGCCGCCGCGGTCGCCGCGCTGATCGCCCGGGGTCCCGACGGCGGCGTGGCCTCGGCCCACGACTGCTCGGAGGGGGGCCTGCTGCCCGCCGCCGCCGAGATGGCGTTTGCCGGCCGGGTGGGCCTGGACCTGGATCTCACCGGCCTGCTGCAGGATGAGGCGCTCGACCTGCCCGCCGCCTGTTTCGCCGAGTCGCCCAGCCGCTACCTGCTGGAGATCACGCCCGACCATCTTGACGCCGCGACCCGATCGCTGCGCGACGCGGGGGTGCCGATGGTTGTCGTGGGTGTCTTTGCCGGTCACGATCAACTGAGGCTCTGGTCATCGCCCGACTGCGAGACGCTGCGGGTTGATCTGGACGTGCTGCGTGACGCCTGGCGGTCGCCGCTGGACTGGTAAGTTTTTGCGCGAGGTTGGGGGTGGTTCGCGACGGGGGGGATGGGCTAAACCCCAAAGGGTTTGTTGGGATTTCGCTGCGTCTTGTTTCGATTTTTTTTCACTGACCGCAGGGCTTTTATGGCTAAAAACGAGAAAAAACAAACCGTGGGGATGCTCAAGCAGGTGCTGCTGCTGGCGATGCCGCTGATCCTCCGATGGTGGAAATCCCGGCAGCACGACACGCGGACGGTCACCACCGGGCGAAAAACGCTGCCCCCCGGTAGCGGCTCGGGTCGTCGGCCGGTGGGCAAAGCCAAGCGACGCCCCCCCTCCCCCCCCGCCCCTTCCCCTCCCCCCGGCCGACCCGGCGAGCGTGACCCGTCGCACCTGCCGCGGCGCACCTCGCCGCCGACGAAGGCCAAGCAACCGCTGCTACGCCGGCGTTCGGCGGTCGCCGAGCAGTTTCGCAAAAAGAAGTCCGACGTGATCCTGACGGATCGGGGCACGGTCGTGCACCTGCTGCCCGACGACAACGAAGGGTCGCGGCACCAGCGTTTCCTGGTGGAAGTCGCCAAGTCCGACGTCACGATCAAGATCGCCCACAACATCGACCTGGCGCCGCGGGTGCCGGTGAGCAAAGGTGATCGCATTTCTTTCAAGGGGGAATACGAGTACAACGAGCTGGGCGGGGCGTTGCACTGGACCCACCACGACCCGAAGCAGTGGCGTGACGGCGGGTGGATCGACCACGCCGGGGTCCGCTACGAATAGCCCGCGGCGGGTCGTTCGTTACACTCGCGGGCCATGGACGTGATCCGCGAAATTTTGAACTCGCTGCTGCCGCTGGTGCTGCTGGTGGGGCTGGGGGCGGGGCTATTTAAGTTTCGTTTTTTTGGCGGCGACTTCCGGCGGCAGCTGGATCGGTTGATGTACTGGGTGGCGCTGCCGGCGTTGATTGTCCGGGCGTTGATGAACGCGCCCGGGGAGATCGGCGAGGCGGGGCGGATGACCGCGGCGCTCACGGCGCGACCCTGCTCACGGCGGGGTTGGCGGTGGGCGTGGCGATGCTGCTGCGTCGGCCGCGGGCGGAGGTCGGGGTGTTTACGCAGGCGGCGTTTCGGGGCAACCTGGGGTTTGTGGGGTTGCCGGTGGTGGCCCTGATGGCCGGGGGGGACTCGGCGGTGCTGGCGCGGGCGGCGTTGATGTTCGCGCCGATCATGGTGGTCTACAACGTGGGGGGGGTGGTGGTGTTGGTGTTGGCCCAGCACCGGGTGGACAAGGCGCTGCCGTGGAAGGTGGGCAAATCGCTGCTGACCAATCCCCTGCTGATCGCGTGCGGGGTGGGTATCGCGTTGTGGTGGACCCGGACCGAGGTCGCCGACGCGGGACGCACGACGCTGGGGCTGCTGGCGGAGACGGCGGCGCCGCTGGCGCTGATCAGCCTGGGCGGGGCGCTGGTGACCTACCCGGTGCGGGCCCGGCTGCCGATGGCGACGCTGGGGGCGGGGCTGAAATGCGGGGCGTGTCCGGTGGCGGCATGGTTTTTATGCGAGGCATTGGGGCTGAGCGGAGAGAATCGGCAGGCGGTGATGATCTTCGCCGCGTGCCCCACGGCCGTGGCGTCGTATGTATTGACGACCCAACTGAAGGGCGACGCGGCGTTGGCATCGGCGTGCATCGTGGTGAGCACGGTGGTCAGCGGGGTGTCGCTGGGGGTCGTGCTCGCGCTGGGGTGAGGTTAAGCACGCGATGTAAATCACCCCCGTGCACGGGCGGGCGCAACCGCGGAAACAGCCGCCGTTGGCTTGAGAAGTTTTTTGCTGGTGGCGGGCGGGCTAGGCGATGCGGTGCTTGGCGGTGGGCCGGCCGAAGAGGCTGGAAAACGTGACGGCCGCGATCGCGAACAAGACGAAAAGGGTGGCGGGCAGGCCGCCGAGGGTGCCGTACCAGGTGGCGCGGGGGTCGAGTTGGAGCTGGGCTGCGGTGGTGCCGGGGGTAAATTCGGGGAGCTGGGCGGAGCTTCGGCCGAGGGAATCGATGAGGGTGCTGATGCCGGTGTTGACGCTGCGGGCCATGGGCACGCGGTTTTCGATGCAGCGGAGGCTGGCGAGTTGGGCGTGTTGGCGGCGCATGCCCCGGCCCGAGTACCAGCCGTCGTTAGTGAGGTTGACCAGTGCGTCGAGGCGTTTGCCGTCGGGGCCGTAGACCATCTTTCGGCAGATGCCCGCCACGGCATCTTCGTAGCAAATCGGGCTGGCGACGCGGGTGCCGCTGGGCAGGGTGAAAATGACCGGGCCGTCGCCGGGGGTGAGCTCGTAAGCGGAGTTCCACGGGCTGAACCAGGCCACGAGCGTGCCGACAAAGCCGGGCCCGGGGATGTATTCGCCCGCGGGGACGCGGTGCTGTTTGTGGTACGGCTCGCCGACGATCCGCCCGTTGGCCGCCACGAGGTAAGCCGAGTTGTACCGCCGGAATTCGGGGTCGCGCAGGATCGTGCTGCTGCCCACGAGCGTCGGCACGCCGTCGCGCACCACCAGGCCCAGCGCTGCCTCGGCGATCTGCGCTTTCAAAGGCGACTCCGCTCGGTTGTGGGCGACCGCTTCGGGATTCATCGCAAAGGGCACGATGGTTTCGGGCCAAACGATCAGGTCGGGGATCGTGCGCCCGGGGCTGACGGTTCTCCCTGTTTGACAGTTTGACTATCCGCCGACCGCCGGGGCTGCGCCGCCTGGCCGTGAAGCTCGATCAGGTCCCGGAAGTGATCGAGAATTTGCTCGACGGTCCGGCCCTGTTGGTTGTCCTGCACCACGGCGGTCTGAACGACCGCCACGGTCGGGCCGGGCTGGGACAGCTCGTGCCACTGGTTGATACGCCACGACCCGTAGCCCACCGCGCCGCCCAGGACCAGCACCGCGATGCCCAGGGAAAGGCGTCGGCGCCTGGCGCCGGAGCATGACATCGACGACCGCCCCGTTGACGATCGCCACGACCAGGCCGACGGTGTGTTGGCCAAAGAGGTCGGCGACCTGCACCACGCGGTTGACATCATCCAGCGCCCAGGCCGCCTGGCTGTGCGCGAGGCTGAACCACGAGAACCCCCCCGCCGGCCAAACGCTCCGCAGAATCTCGATGCTGATCCACCCCAGCGGCAACGCCGCGACCATCGGCCAGCGCGACTTCTGATGCAGCACCCCCGCCGTCAACACCCCCAGCGCCGTCTGCGCCCCCAGCCACACCCCGATCGCCAGCGGACCAAAAGGCGAGACCCCGGTGAGCCACCGCGTCATCCACCACCACCAGAGACCATAGACAATAAACCCGGTGAGAAACAACCGCCGCCACGACCGCGTCCGCGCCGCGGCGATCCCGGCGGGCACGAGCGCAACGTAAGCGATCCACCCCCAGCCGGGGCGGGGGAAGGCCAGCATCAGCAGCAGGCCGGAGAACACAAACGCACCGAGGTGCTGGGCGAGGGCTTTTCGTTGGCGGGTGGAAAACCCAAACCGCGTGGCCCGGCTGGACACTGGCATAACCCAGAGTTTAGCAGGGCGACAGACCGGCGGGTCGCCGTCCACGCTGACGCTGGGTATCCAACTTCCAAAAACGGCATAAGCCCACGGACACCGTCCGTGGGCTTGCGAGAATAGAAGACGTGAATCAGAAAATCACACCGCCCGGGGGTGGGCCTGGTCGTAGCTGGTGCGCAGCCGCATGCTGCTAAGGTGGGTGTAGATCTGCGTGGTGCTGAGGCTCTGGTGGCCCAGCAGTTCCTGCACGCTCCGCAGGTCGGCCCCGTTGTCCAGCAAGTGAGTCGCGAAGGAGTGACGCAGCGTGTGGGGGCTGATGGTCGTGTCCAGGCCACAGGTCTTGAGATACTTGTCGAGTTTGCGGCGGACGCTGCGCGAGCTTAGTCGCCCGCCGTTTTTGTTGATGAACAGCGGCAGCACCGGGTCGGTCATCGACTGGTTACGCAGTTCGACGAAGCGGTGGTCGGGTTCGAGCAGCGTCATGTAGTGGCGGATCGCCGCCATGGCGTGCGAGCCCAGGGGGACGATGCGTTCTTTCTTGCCCTTGCCGCGGACGTGCATGGTGCTGCCGTCCATGTCCAGGTCGTTGCGGTTGAGGTCCACCAGTTCGCTGACGCGGACGCCGGTGGAATAGAGCGTTTCGAGGATCGCGCGGTCACGGGCGCCCAGGGTGTCGCGGTTGTCGGGGGCCGCGAGCAGCGCCTCGATCTGCTCGACCCCGATGGCCTTGGGCAGCCGCTTGGTCTGCTTGGGCGTGCGGATCAGCAGCATGGGGTTGGTGTGGACGAGTTCTTTCTTGAGCATCCACTTGTAGAAGCTGCGGAGCGTGGCGATCTTGCGGGCGGTGGTCGCCGGCGAATAGCCGAAGCTGTCGAGGTGCGCCAGGAATCCGCGGACGGTCATGGCGTCGGTGGTGTAGAGTTTTTCCTCGACCATCGGCAGCAGTTCATCGGGGATCACCTGGTCGGGGCCCACCGAATCGCCCGCCAGATACTCGCAGTACTGCCGCAGGTCCGCGCCGTAGCACCGGGCGGTGTAGGGGCTGAAGTGCCGTTCAAAGCGGAGGTAGTCCACGAACTTCTGGGTCACCGAAACCGGCGTGTTGGCCGGGCCCGGGGCGTGGGGCGTGGGCATCGCTTGCTCCAAAGAAGCGGCCTGCTCGGAGTCCGCCGCCCCCGTCGTCGGTGTCTCGTCCGGCCGAGAATCGGCAGATGAGAACAAAGGGGAAGTCAAAGAAGGGGAGGCGGGGGAGGCGGGAGAGGGGGGGGAGGGGTGGCCGGGCAGTTCGGACATGGGTCAAATTCCTCGGGAAAGCGCGGGACTCGCGGAAGGTTGGATAAATGATCGAAGCAGGCAAGCGGGACGAAGCAACGGCGGGGGCCTTCCGCGGACAACCGCAGAAACAGGATCGGCCAACGGGGCCGTCAGCCGACTCTTTTTCTTTGGGTATGCTCCTCGAGCCGGGCGGACATCCGCTCGCCGACCTCATGGGACAACACCGCGGCGTCGAACCAGTTGATCGCGCAGCCCGGGTCCGCTACGAGTTCACGCAGGTGCTGAAGCAGCCGCAGTTCGCCCCCCGGTGGGCAGGCAAAGGGATAGCGCTGGCCGTTCTTGACCAGCACGATCTGCTGATCGTCGCTGAGATCCAGCTGCGGCGCACCGTCGGGGGGCAAGGGGGGCAGGGGCGGGTTGGAATCGGCAGGGGCCATGGTCACGCGGGTTCCGGTCAGGTGACCGGGCGTGCCGGTCAGTCAAGGGAGGGGAGGGGGGGCAGGGGGAGGCGGGGAAGCGGGATCGGGTCGGTTTGGGTTCAGCGGGGTGGTCGGGCGGGAGACATCCCGGGGGGCCACGACGGTGTTCTGGGCGTTGGGCTGGCGGAGGCGGAGGCGTTCGGCGTCGAGGAGCTGGGCCACGAGGCGGTGGGTCACGAATTCGCTGTACAGATCAATGCTGATAAGGTGCCGCCGACGGGTCATCTCGCCGGTGCCGTCGGGGCCCCGCTCGACGACGTAGGCCTCCAGCAGGTCGAGCACGTTCGGGTCTGAGGCGTCGAAATAGCCCGCGATGGCGGTCACCGGCTGGGTCGCCACCGCCCTTGCGTAGCGGTCTGAGGACTCGGCCCCCGAGACGGCCGCGGTCTGGCGGTCCGACGCGGCGGCCGCCAACTCGCGGGTGTCCAGCCCGTCGCGCTGGGTCTGGGCGGCCCGGGAATCGAAGTACAATTCGAGGTTCACCCCGAGCTTGGGCGGGTCGTACGGGTCGTAAGCCGTGAGGCTGCCGAGGACCAAACCATCGACGCCCAAGACCTGCCGCAGCCGCAGCGCGTCGGCCTTGTTGTCGATGCGGCGCAGGCCCAGGGCTTCCATCGCGGCCAACACGCGGTTGACCGGCAACGTGTCGACGCCCCGGGTCAGGGCGAGTTGCTGGGTGAGCTTGTCCGCGAAACGGGTGCCGTCGGCGTGAACCGTGCCCGACTCGTTGCGGAGCGGGGCGACGGCAAACACCTGCCGGGTGTCGTAGGGTGCGACCGTGAGCGGCTGGCGCTTCTGCATCTGGCAACCCGTCAGCAGCACCGCCATCGCCAAGAAGGCCGACGGGGACAGGATCAGCATGATCTGTTTACTTGTCATGGCGTCCTGCCGTGTGGCCGAGGCATCCTGCCGCGGCAATGAAAATGAGGGGAGAAAACTGGCGGGGCGCTATTCGGTGACCGGGGTGGGCACCTGGGCTTCGACCGAGTCGGGTTGCCTTGGCTCGGGATTCATGGGCGAAGCTTCTTGACGACGGGCGAGGAAGACGGCTTGATCGGGGCGGAGGGCGTAGACGTTTTCGATCGCGTCCACGCCGCGGTTGGAGACGAAGTAAATCGATCCGTCGGCGGCCCAGGTCGGATACAGGTTGCCGTAGCGTCCGTGGGTCAGCCGGGTGCGGCCCGTGCCGTCGGCGTTGCAAATCCAGATATCAGCCCTGGATCCTGCAGGACTATCGGCCGTTGGGTCCAGCACCGTGCAAAAAACGAGGTTGCGCCCGTCGGGGCTCCACTCGGGGGTGATGACCGCGGCGTTCGCACTCGCCACGACTTCCACGGGCCGGGTGACTTCGCCCTCGGCAGACACGTCCATCGTCCACAGGCTGAACCACCGGCTGCCGCGCTCTCGGGCCCGCTGGTAGGCGATGCGGTTGCCGGTGGGCGACCAGACCGGGAACAGCCCGTGGCCGATGATGCGTCGCTGCCCGGGGCGATTCACCTCCAGCAGCACCAGCTCCCACACGCCCGACTGGCTGCCCAGCGAGCAGTAGACCAGGCGTTGACCGTCGGGCGAAAAGCTGGGGTGGATGTTCTGGGCCCCATCGTCGGTGAGCTTGACCGCCGGGCCGCCCTCGATTTCCATGAGGTAGATATCGAACGTGCCCCCCCGGTCGCTGGCGAACGCCAGACGTCGGCCGTCGGGGCTCAGGCTGGGCATCTCGTCCCGCGCGGGGTCGTTGGTCAGCTGGGTGACGGACGTGCCGTTGACCCGTTGCAGATAGATGTCCGCCGTCTGCCGATGCCGGGTGCTGGCAAACGCCAACCACTGGCCCGTCGCGTCCACGTCCAGGTCAAAGTCGGCCCCCTCGGTGGTGAACGTCACCCGCCGCAGGTTGCCCTCGTCATCCAGCGGACTCACCTGCGTCGCGGCGGAGGCGTCGGGCAGCTCGCCGAACAGGTGCCGTCGGCTGTTGCGCAGGTCCGTCGCGATGGAATAACTCTGCCCGTAGGTCGCAGACTCCACCGCCGGAGGGGGGGCGGCCGACGAGCGTGGCCGGGACGGTGACGTGGACGGCTGATCCTGGGCGAGTGGTTTGGGATTGCGTGGGTCCGAATACGCGAAAGCGGCCGCATCGCGGGGGGCCGTGTCCTGGGCGTGTTGATCTGCCGCGTTGGGCGGCACCGCCTCGACGCGGGGCGTGGGGATGCGGGGGGCCGGGTGGCGTCGCCGGGTCATGGCGTGGTGCATGTCGCGGGCCGGCGTGGCCGTAACCGGTGTGCTCAGCACTTGTTGCTGACGGTAGGCGTCCCACTCCGCCTGTTGCTGGGCCGTGAGTTGGCCTTGTGGGGCGGGCGTGTAGAGACACCCCCCGGCGGTGGCAAACGTGATGGCCGTGGCGCAAACGCCGCTCAATTTCCATGGTGTCCGCATCCCGAGACTCCTGACTTGGGGCAACTCGTGTTGAATCGCCGCGTATCTGTGCTAACCTTGCACCCATGCCCGGGGGGCCGAGGCCTGTCATTTGCGAGCCGCGCCGCGTGTGGCGGGTCTTGCAGAGGTATCGGACCGCACGGGGGGGGGAGCCTTGAACCCCACCTTTGGACCCGCCTTATCGGACGGCTGTTGCTGAACTTAGGTGCTTCCGGACCCGGGATGCGGGGCACCGGCGACGGTGCGGACACGCCGCCGGCGTGAACACCACCTAAAAGCCCCTCGTCCCCGCCCGCCCTACGCCCTGCTGACGACCCCCGCGATGCTGAACCTCGACTTCACCGACCTGCTCATGCCACTCCGCTGGCCGTTGACGATCACCTACCTCCTGCTGATCGGCCTCATCGGCAGCTACGGCCTGCACCGCTATTGGCTGGTGTTCCTCTTTAACCGCCACCGCACCGCCGTTGCCCGGCCCGCCCGACGCTACGCCCAGCTGCCCCGCGTCACCGTCCAACTGCCCATGTTCAACGAGGGGGCCGTCGCCTGCCGCATCATCGATGCCGCCTGCGAAATCGACTACCCCGCGGACCGCTTGCAGATCCAGGTGCTCGACGACTCGACCGACCGCAGTCGGGCGATCTGCGCCGACCGCGTCGCCTATTGGCAGGCCCGGGGCGTGGATATCGAACTCCGCCACCGCGTGGACCGCACCGGGTATAAAGCCGGGGCGCTCGAAGCCGGCCTCGCCACCGCCACCGGCGAACTCATCGCCATCTTCGACGCCGACTTTATCCCGCCCGCCAATTTCCTCAAACGCACCGTCCACCACTTCACCGACGACCAGGTCGGCATGGTCCAGACCCGCTGGGCACACCTCAACCGCGACGACTCCCTGCTCACCCGCGGCCAGGCGATCTTCCTCGACGGCCACTTCGTGGTCGAACACACCGCCCGCAACCGCAGCGGCGCGTGGATCAATTTCAACGGCACCGCCGGCTTGTGGCGCAAGACCACCATCGCCGACGCCGGCGGCTGGCAGCACGACACCCTCACCGAAGATGTCGACCTCTCCTACCGCGCCCAGCTCCGCGGCTGGCGTTTCTTGTTCTTGCCCTGGGTGACCTGCCCCGCCGAGCTGCCGCCCGAAATCAACGCTTTCAAAAGCCAGCAGCACCGCTGGACCAAGGGCTCCATCCAGACCGCCAAGAAGCTCCTGCCCTCGCTCATGCGGGCCCCCGTGCCGCTCAAGGTCAAGCTCGAAGCGTTTTTCCATCTCACCAGCCCGATGGTGTATCTCTACATCAGCCTCTTCGCCCTGCTGTTCTACCCCGCGGTGTACGTCAACCTCCAGCCATTGGGCGACGGCTCGTGGGCGGGCGTCTTCCTGGGCATCAGCTTGTTCATGCTCGGCACCGCCTCTGCCACCGCGTTCTACCTCACCAGCCAGACGCGCCGAAAAACGCAGCTTCTGGTTCACCCTACTCCAGGTACCGATGCTGATGTCCATCGGCATCGGCATCGCCCTCAACAACGCCGTCGCCTGCCTCGAAGCCCTCTTGGGTCACGAGTCGCCCTTCATCCGTACCCCCAAATACGGCGACGCTATCGAAGCCTCTCCCGCCTCCGCCAACCCCAAAACCAAAGACCAAAAATCCCGGCTCGCCGTGATCCCCATCCGCATACCCAGCCTCAAGCTCTGGATCACTTTCCTCGAAATCGCCTTCGGCCTGTTTATGCTCAAGTGCGCCCACCACTCGCTGACCCAGCAAAACACCGCCGTCTCCGTGCCTTTTCTCCTGCTGTTTGCCAGCGGATACCTCTACGTCGGAATCACCAGTTTCAGCACTCACGCCCGCGGTTGGATGGACGGCCGTCGCCAACGGCGGCAAGCCCGGCTTGCCGCCGCTTGACCCCCCTTTCGCCGAGTATCGGCCCGCTTGGGCGACCTTCCGGCCCGCTTGGATGGGTCAGCCCCCTACCGCTCATTTCGACCCGTTGACCACGATCCGGCGGCACTCTCGCGACCGACGCCGGTCGACTTCATGCGTTCAGCGCGGCCTCGATCCGTCGCCGATCTTCATCCAAATCCGACCGCGCGACGGTATCTGCCGAAGCCTCCCGCAGGGCATCCTCGCCGTCCAGCGGAACCCAACTTTTGCAACCCGCGAACGACGGCCGATTCGGCAGCCGCCGCGGCTCGGCAAGCCGAGTGACCTTCACCAGCATCGCGTACAACGGCCGATCCGGTTTGTAGTCAAACCGCATGTCCACTTGCGGCGCCAGCCAGGGATGCAGATCATCCAGCCGGTCAAACGCTTCTCGGCCGGGCACCTCCCACAGCCCGACCACTTGGCCGTAACCCTGGATGACGATCTCGTCGGGTTCCTCCAGAATCGGGGCGCGGTCCGGCCGAAGCTCCGGCTTGATCCAGTCCAGATTCTCATGCTCCCACGCGGGGAACAAACCAAACCGGTCGTGCTCCAACACAAACCGCCCCGGCCCGGCCTCCTCGTGAACCCCGCCCTTACGCAGCAACAAACACGTCCGCCCCTCGACCAGCAAGTCACACACGCACGACCATTCTTTCAAAGCAATATCAATCATGTTCGAGAACTCCAAGACGACCACGGAGATTTAGAGACACGGAGACACGGAGGTCATAGCAAAAGACTTACGCAACAAACACAATCATCCTTTAGTCATCCGTGAAGCCTGAGGGACTCGCTAGCCAATTTTTTCAATCTGGTTTTCTCCGTGCCTCCGTGTCTCCTAACCTCCGTGGTCGGTTTTGTAGCTATAACTACATCCGCTCGACCACCCGGATGCCCAGCAACCCCAGCCCGCGGTCCAGCACCCGGGCGGTCAGATGACACAGGGCCAGCCGCCCCTGCCGGGTGGCATCGTCCTCGGCTTTGAGCACCGGGCAGTGCTCAAAAAAGCGGTGGTAGCGGGTCGCCAACTCATACAGATAATTGCACAACCGATGCGGCTCAAGCGTGTCCGCGACGTTTTGCACCACCGTCGGGAACTGCAGCAGTTGCAGCGTCAGCGCCCGCTCGGCGGGCTGATGGACCGCGATCTCGCCCGGTTGGTATCCCGCAAAATCAACTTCCCCCTTGCGGAAAATCGACCGGATCCGCGCGTAGCTGTACAGCAGGTACGGCGCGGTGTTGCCTTCCAACGCCAGCATCCGGTCCCAGTCAAAGACATAATCTTTTACCCGGTCGCTGGACAGGTCGGCGTACTTGCAGCGCACCGACCCCCACCGCGTGCGCCACGGCCCGCTGCTCGTCGGCCGAGAGGTCCGGGTTCTTTTCCGCCACGGCTTGCCGGGCGCGACGCTGGGCTTCGTCGATCAGGTCGATCAACTTGATGGTCTGGCCGCTGCGGGTCTTGAACATTTTTTTGTCGGGCCCGAGCACCGACCCGAAGCCCACGAAGTCCAGGCGATGCGAGGCCGAGAGCCAACCCATCTGCCGCAGCGCCGCCTGGAGCATTTCAAAATGCTGCCGCTGGGCGCGCCGACGACGTAGACCAAGCGGTCGGCGCCGAGCTCGTCGATGCGGTACCACGCGGCCGCCAGGTCGGTGGTGGCGTAGAGATAGCCGCCGTCGGATTTACGCACGATCATCGGCATCGGTTGATCGTCGCGATCGGTGAATCCTTCCGGAAAAACCACGGCCTGCGCCCTGGCTGATCTGCAGATGGCCTTCCCGCTGAAGCCGATCCATCATCGGCTCCAGACGGTCGTTGTAAAAACTCTCGCCACGGCTGTCGCTCGGCCGCAGCCCGATGCCGAGTTGGTCATAAAGCCGATCAAAATACGCCTGCGAGCTGTCCACCAGCGCCCGCCAGATCGCCCGCGTGGTGGGGTCGCCCGCCTGGAGTTCGACCACGCGTTGCCGGGCCCGCTCGGCAAAGTCCGGGTCGGCATCGAACCGGGCCTTGGCGGCTTTGTAGAGCTGGGTGAGTTCGCCGGGCGACGCCCCGGCCGCCGGATCAAAACCCTGATCCAGCAGGTGGGTGATCAACATGCCAAACTGCGTGCCCCAGTCGCCCAGGTGGTTCTGACGCACCACCGCGTGTCCCAAGGCTTCGAGGGTGCGGGCGATGCTGTCGCCGATGACGGTGGACCGCAGGTGGCCGACGTGCATCTCCTTGGCGACGTTCGGGCTGGAATAATCCACCACCACCGTCTGGGCCGGCGTGGCGGGACTGATGCCCAACCCCTCATCGTTGGCCATGGCCGAGGCGTGGTCGCCGATGACCTCGGGCCGGAGGGTGAGGTTGAGAAACCCCGGCCCCGCCACATCGACTTGGCTAAAAAGCTCGGCGGGCGTCAGTTGTTGAGCGATGGCTTGCGCCACTTCGCGGGGCGGTCGGCCGAGTTGTTTGCCCAGCGACATCGCGAGATTCGCCTGGTAGTCGCCGAGGTGGGGCTGGTTGCCCGGACGCAGCATCGGGTCGGCGTCCGCCGCCTCCGGGCCGAAGGCGGCGGCGACCGCGTGACGAAGACGCTGCTCAATGATGGACGAAAGATGACTCATGGAACGCGGCATGCTACGAAAACTCGGCCCGTGACGACGCCGGGTCGTGGGATAGGTAGTGGGATATTTAAGCGGGGCGGGCTCTCAGCCCGCGGTTCGGGCGTGGCCCGAAGGGGTACCGGTTTCGGCCCTTTGGGCCGATGGCGGGCAAGGTGCCCGCCTCACTATAAAGCAAAGTATCCCACGATCTATCTACCACGGGGATCAACCGCTGCACTGGCGGATCGAAAACAAAAGACGCCGCGGGGGGCGGCGTCTTGGTTGCGTTGATTTTTCCGAAATTTAAAGGATCGCCGCGACTTAATCCTTCGGATCGCGGAAGTCTTCGAGTCGGTCGGCGAGCTGGATTTTCAGCCGGGCCATGATCGAGCTGTGCATCTGGCTGACGCGGGATTCGGAGAGGTCCAGGGTCGTGCCGATCTCTTTCATGCTCATCTGCTCGTAGTAGTAGAGCACCACGATGAGACGTTCGGCCCGGCTGAGCTTGCTGGTGACCAGGTCCTTGAGCGCCCGGCGGTGGGATTCGGTCACCGGGCAGGCGGCGGATTGATCCGAGAGGACCTGCCCCAGTCCGGCGTAGCCGCCTTCGGAGTCCGCCGAGTCGGCCCCCGCCGCGAGGCTGACGGTGTTGGTCAAATAACCATCGCGGACCGTCAGCAGAAAATCTTTGCGGGACATGTCCATCTGCTTGAACAATTCGTCTTCGTCCGGCTCGCGGCCCAGTTCCTTGGTCAGCGACTGACGCGCGGTGTTGAGCTTGCGCGAACGGCTGCGGGCCAACCGGGGCGCCCAGTCGATCGAGCGGAGGTAGTCCAGCACCGCCGAGTTGATCGATTGCGTGGCGAAAGTGGTGAAGCGGACGTTACGGCCCGGGTCGAAACGGTCGATGGCGTGCATGAGGCCGAACACGCCCTCCTGCATCAGGTCGCCGGGATCGACCTCGGCGGGCAAGCGGCGCGAGATCCGCTCGACCACCCGCTGGATCAGCGTGAGGTGGGCTTCGAGCAGCACGTCGCGGGCGGCTTCGCTCTTGTCGACGTGGTACTTGGCCCACGCGGCTTCGATGGCGGCCTTGTCGTGTTCGCGGGGCGTGGGGCTGGCGGACGCTTTGGCGGGGCTCTTGGTCGCGGTCATGTTCGTTTCCCTGGTCGATCGTGAACGATTCGGCTTCGGCGGAAGGTCATGCAATCCTTGCATCCGGCAACCTTCCCAGCATGTCAATCGGTGAACCGATCCGCTGACTTAACACAAAAAAATAATTACCCGATGATTTCGCCTTCCGGTTTTCGCCTAGGCGGCAGACTCGACCAGGTCCGCACTCTGGCGGTGCAGCTGAGCGCGGAGTCGGAGCAGGATCGAGGTGTGCATCTGGCTCACGCGGGATTCCGAAAGCTCCAGGGTCTTGCCGATCTCGCGCATCGTCATTTCCTCGTAGTAATAGAGCACGATGATCAGGCGCTCGGATCGACTCAGGCCGCGGGTGATCTGTTCCTTGAGGTCGCGGCGCTGCACCGCCGAGAGCGGGTTGACCTGTTTGCCGTCGTTGAGCACGTCGACTTCGGAGAACGCCCGGCTGCCCGCGATCGACGTTGCCTGGCGGGTCATGGACATGAGTCCGACGGCCCGCGAGTCGCGGCTGATCTTTTCGAATTCGTCGTGGTCCAGGCCCATTTCGTCACGCAGCTCTTCGTCGGTCGGCTCGACGCCGGTGGAATTGCGCATCACGTTGCGGACCCGGTCGCAGCGGGTGGAACGCGACCGCACCAGGCGCGGCACCCAGTCGAGTTCCCGCAGCTCATCGAGGATCGCGCCGCGGACCCGGGGGCGCAGTAGGTTTCAAACTTGTTGCCGCGTTCGGGTTTGAAGTTCGGGATGGCGTCCATCAGCCCCATGTTGCCCGCCGAGATCATGTCTTCGAGTTCGACCTGGTCGGGAAGCTTTGCGCAGACCCGCTGGGCGTTGTACCGCACCACCGGGAGGTAGGCTTCCATCAGGGCGTTGCGGGTGATTTCGTTGGGTTGGTCCCGGTAGTCCTGCCACAGTCGGCGGGCCAGGTCGGGATTGAGGGGTTGATACCGGACGAATCGGCGGGGTTGATCTTTAGCACTCATTGCTTGTACCTGCCCTTTGAGATGGCCGAGCTGTTCGACCGTGGAGATGACCGCCCGGGCGAACCCGCGACGCTTGAAAGTTAGCCAACCGAGGCTGGTTGCGAGGTGACGGGAGGGGAATCATTGGCCGAACCGCCCGACGAACCGAATTCGTCGTCGGTCGAGAAATGATCGGGGATCGGATGTTCTGCCCGATAACGTTCGATGTGGCTTTTGATCGACGACTGCGCGACTGCGCCGATGACTCGGCCGATCATATAACAGACCAACATGACCAGGATGGCCCGGAGCAGAATGGTCGGCAAGGGGTTGCCCGCGTGTTGGCCGACGATGAGGGCCGCCGCGAAGCTGACTAAGGCGAAGATGGTGGCGATAACGCGAGCGGTCATGATTGCAGTCCGTTGCAACGTTCAACATGATACAACCCGTCCTGGATTGCACAATAAATATAGCTAATTCTGCGCGGAGGTAAAAGGAGTTTTTCGTATTCGCCGAAATATTGTGGAAATTGCGTATCCGTTAGCACGGATGATCTAGGTTCGCTTCCAGAAATTCATCCGATGCAGGAGTCCGCCGGGCTTGGCGGAAACCGAAACCGTGTGGCGATCAATGCGGTGCGCCAAGCCCAGAAGGCAGATTCCCGCTTTGCCCCGGGGCGCATCGAGCACCACGGGATGCCGACGACGCACCGCCAGGGGGACCTGCGCATCGCTTAAAATGTGCCCGGCAAAACTCGGGGATAAGCCGAGGAAAGTCTGACAAACCGAAGCCACGCGATTAAACACTGAACGTGCTTCCGCTTCGTTTTGAACCATATTCACGAGCAGGCGTATGTCGGAAGTTGCCTCGTGAGCGTTCATGGTTTTAATGACCGCATAGGCATCGGTGATGGATGTCGGCTCGGGGGTGGTCACCACCAGCACACGCTCGGCGGCGTGACAAAAGCTCATCACGTCGGGGCCCACCCCCGCGCCGGTGTCGATGAGCATCACGTCGCACTGCGTTTCGAGCTCCGCCATCAGCGTGAGCAAGCGCTGCTGCTGATGGTCATCGAGATTTGAGAAACGCGCCAGACCCGACGCCCCCGGGACGAGCTTGAATCCTCCGGGCGCGTCGATCAGCACGTCCGTGAGCTCGCATTGCCCCGCGATGACGTGGGCCAGCGTGGCGGAGGCGCGGAGGTTGCAGATCACGTCGGCGTTGGCGGTGCCCAGGTCGGCGTCGAGCAGGACGACCCGTCGGCCGAGGCGTGCGAGCTGAATCGCGAGATTGACGCTGACGGTGGTCTTCCCGACGCCCCCCTTCCCGCTGGTGATCGCGATGGTGCTGCGCCAGCCGCACGGGGGCGGCGGGTCGGCGGGTGGTCTGGGAATCCTGATCGCCGTGGTATTGGTCCACGAGTCCGCGGAGGGCGGTGGCCTGGTCGATGGTGCTCATGGGCGGGTCCTGTCTTTCCCCATGATCCAGTCGGCGAGTCGCTGGGCGTCGCAGGCTTCGATTTGATGGGGCACTTCCTGGCCGGTGGTGACGTAGCTCAGCGGCTTGCCGATGCGCTGGGCGATGTTGAGCATGGCGCCGCAAGTCACCGCCTCATCGATTTTGGTGAAGATCACCCGGTCGGTGCGCACCGCCTCGAAGCGGTCGGCGATCTGTTGCAGGACCCGCTGCGACGCGGTCGACGACAGCACGAGGTGGGTTTCGTGAGGGTCCGCGGTGCTGAGCAGGGTGTTGAGCTCGTCGAGTCGATCGGTGTTGCGTTGGGACCGCCCGGCGGTGTCGATGAGCACGGCGTCGAAGTCCGACATTTTTTGCAGGGCGGCGGACATCTCGGCGGGGCCCGAGACGATCTCCAGAGGCAGGCCGATGATCTGGCCGTAGGTGCGCAGCTGCTCGACCGCGGCGATGCGGTAGGTGTCGGCGGTGATGAGACCGACTTTCTTGTTTTGCTTGAGTTTCATCATCGCCGCGAGTTTGGCGACGGTGGTGGTCTTGCCCACGCCCGTCGGGCCGACCAGGGCAATGACCCGGGGGCGTCCGCTTTCGGCGGAGATGACCTGCCCCGCCTGCGGGTCGATCTGGAGTCGCCGGATGATTTGCTGACGCATCGCAAGGTCCATCTCGTCGCTGGCACCGGGGTCGATTTCGCGGACCAGTTCGTCGGCCAACTGGGCGGAAACCTCCTGCTCGATCAGCGAGCCGTACATGGCGACCAGCGGGTCGGGCAGAGTTTGGGTGGGCGGTGCGGCCACCAGCGACTGGGTGATGTGCTGGTTCTGCATGACCTGCTCGACGAGCTGCCGCACGGCGTAAAGCTCTTTTTCCATCGAATCGGGGCGGCTGAAGCTGACTGATTGGGGCGGTGCCTCGGCGACGTTGATCGCTGCGCTGGCCGTGGTGGGATCGAGACTGCTGGCGAAGGCGGCGTCGAGCGACGGCGATGCGGCGTCGAACTGGGTGCGGGCGGCCTGGTAGGTGCGGCGGATGAGATCGCCCGCGGTTTTCTGCTCTTGGGCGTTGGGCACGGCGACGTTGCCGCGGGCTTCGGCCGCCTGGCGGAGCACCCGGGCCCGGGGGGATTCGCCGGACTGTTGACGGCGGGCGCGGGCGACCTCGCGGCCGTCCGCGGCGGTCACTTCGATCAGCGTGCGGCGGCCGATGCCCAGCCAGCCGCCCTGCTTGATGCTGCGGGTGTGCAGCACCACGGCGTGACGCCCGACCTGCTGCTTCACCAGCGCCAGCGCTTCGGTCATGCTCGGCGCGATGAGGGTACGCACGTTCATCGGCCCGCCCCCTGCAGCATCGCATCAAGTTTGCTCGGAGACGCGGAGGGTTCCGCGGCAGGCGGCGCGGTCCGCGATGGGGCAGGCGCTGCCGGCGCGGCGGAGGATTGCACCAGGCCCAGCGATTCGACTTCGACGCCCTTGCTGATTTCGTTGTAACCCAGCACCGCACACGTGGGCAGGTGGGGTTCGATGAGCTGTCGCACCTGCGCCCGCACCTGCGGAGACGCCAACACGACGGGGTTGTAGCCCGCTTCGATGAGGTTTTGCGATTCGGCGATGATGGCGGCGGTGATGCGGTTGGCCACGGCCGGGGGCATCGACAGGTTCGTGCCTTCCGCGCTGCGATCGATATAACCCGATGATCTGATCTTCCAACGACGGGTCGAGGCTCACACAGTAGAGTTTAGAAACCATCGGCGAGACCAGCCCGGGGTCGTTGGCCGCGGGTTCTTCGACGGTGTACTGACTGCAGATGGTTCGCCGCAGGGCGTTGCGGACGTATTCGGTCAGCACGTCCAGGTCGTGGCTGCGCGGTGCCCACTCGCCGAGGGTTTCGACGATGGTCGCCAGGTCGCGGACCGGGACGCGTTCGCGGAGCAGGTTCTGGAGAACTTTTTGGAGCTGGACCGGCTTGATGAGCGGGGTGTCGCTGCCGCCAGCCGGCTCGAGCACCGCCTCGGTGAGCTTGGGCGACTTCTCTTTGAGTTGGGTGATCAAGTTGTTGGTTTCCTCGAAATCCAGCAGTTCGTTGGCAAAGTTTTTGACCACTTCGGTGATGTGCGTCGCCAGGACGGACGTCGCATCGACGGCGGTGTAGTTCAAGGATTCGGCCCGCTGTCTTTGCCCCGAGTCGATCCAGACCGCGTCGAGGCCGAAGGCGGGTTCCTTGACCCGGACGCCCGGCAACTCGCCGTGGTCCGGCGAGGCCAGCCCGCCGTCCATCGCCAGGAATTGTCCGGGGTAGACCTGACCCGAGGCGACGGTGTTGCCGCGGATTTTCAGGTTGTAGTCGTTGGGCGGGTTCTGCATGTTGTCGCGGATCCGCACGGGGGGCATGACGAATCCCTGCTCGGCCGCCAGCTGCCGCCGGATCATGGTGATGCGGTCCAGCAGGTCGCCGCCCTGTTTAGAATCGACCATGCGCACCAGGCCGTAGCCGACTTCGAGTTCGAGGATGTCCACGCCCAGCGCCTGCTCGATTGGCGCCGGTTCGTCGCTGACGCTTTGCCGCTGCACTTCATCGGCGAGCGCGGCGTCCTTGGATTTCTGATTCTTCCCGCTGACAAAGGCGAACCCGGCGCAGACCGCCGCGAGCGCCAGCATGGGCACCATCGGCAGGCCGGTGAACGCCATGGCCACGAGGAACGCGCTGGTGATCCCCATCGCCGCGCCGCGGCTGGTGAGCTGCTCGGTCAGCTCTTCGCCGAAGTCTCGGCGACTGCCCGAGCGGGTCACGATCAGCGCGGCGCCGATCGAGATCACAAACGCGGGCAGCTGCGAGACCAGGCCGTCGCCGATGGTGAGCTTGGTGAACACGTCCATCGCTTCGGTGATGGACCAGCCCTTCATCGCGACGCCGACCGCGAAGCCGCCGAGGATGTTGACGATGGTGATGATGATGCCCGCGACCGCGTCGCCGCGCACGAATTTCGCGGCACCGTCCATGCTGCCGTAGAAGTCCGCCTCGCGTCCGATGTTGTCGCGGCGGGTGCGGGCTTCTTGCTCGTCGATGATGCCGGCGTTGAGGTCCGCGTCGATCGCCATCTGCTTGCCGGGCATGCCGTCCAGGGTGAAGCGTGCCGCGACTTCCGAGATCCGGGTGGCCCCCTTGGTGATGACCACGAACTGCACGATGATCAGGATGATAAAGAGGATCGCCCCGACCACGATCGAGCTGCCCGAGACAAATTCTGCGAACGCCTGGATGACCTTGCCCGCGACGGCGGTGGCCTCGGCGGGGTCATCCACGTCGGCGGCCAGGATCAGCCGCGTCGTGGCGATATTGAGCACCAGCCGAAAGAGCGTCGTGCCCAGCAGCAGCGACGGAAACACGCTGAACTCCAGCGGGGACTTGACGAAGATCGTGGTCATCAGGATCAACGCCGCCAGGGCGATGTTGGCCGCAATCATCATGTCCATGATGAACGGCGGCAGCGGCACGACGATCACCGCCACCAATCCGATCACGCCGATCGGCACGAGCAACGGCCGATACCGGTCCAGCCGATTCAACCAGGGGGGCAGCACTGAGGGGGCGACTTCGGGCATAAATAGAAACGCGGGACAGACGGACCTGGCGGGGCGTTACGCGGCTTTTTTGCCGCTGATGCGGTACACGTAGGCGATGATTTCCGCGACGGCGGTGTAGTGTTCCTGGGGGATTTCCTGGCCGACCTCGACGTGGGCGTAGAGCGCCCGGGCCAGGGGTTTGCGTTCGACCAGCGGGATGCCGTGGAGTCGCGGCGATCTGGCGGATTTGCATCGCCATGAAGTCGGCGCCCTTGGCCACGACTTTCGGGGCCTGCATCGAGCCGTTGTCGTATTTCAGCGCGATGGCAAAGTGCGTCGGGTTGGTGACGATCACGTCGGCGGTGGGGCACCGCCTGGCCGGTGCGCTGCATCGCGAGCTGCCGTGCGACGCGGTGGCGGCGCTGCTTGACCAGCGGGTCGCCGTCCATGTTTTTCATTTCCTGCTTGACCTGTTCTCTTGGTCATCTTGAGGTCTTCGCCGTGCTGCCACTTTTGGTAGGCAGAAGTCCGCCATCGCCAACGCGATCAGCAGGGCCGAGAGCACCATCGCCAACTCGAAAACCATGCCCGACGCCAGCGCGAAGGCGGGCAGCGCGTCCGAGCTCGGCGAGGTGCAAAATCTCTTCGAGGTCGTGGTACATCACCGCCGACGCGCACCGCTCCGATGAGGATGAATTTGCCCAGGCTCTGCAGCAGCCGGATAAACGCCCGGAGGTTGACCAGTTGCTGGATCCCCTTGACGGGTTGAGCTTTTTCAGGCTGGGGATCAGCGGTTTACCGGTGACGACGAATCCGACCTGCCGACGCAGACCACCAGGCCCATCCCGGTGATCGCCAGCAGCAGCGGGGCCAACATGCCCACCATGGTGCGGATCGAGTAGCCGCTCAGCGCGGTCAGGTCGTCGAGGCGGGTGGGGTTGGCGGCGTGGCCGCCGCCGAGCATGGTCAGCATGGTGATGCGCATGGCCTCGAAGACCTGGTTGCCGAAAAGCTGCAGGCCGACGATCGCCGCCAGCAGCATGACCGCGGCGTTAAGGTCCTGACTCTTGGGGATGTTGCCTTCCAGCCGCGCTTCGTTGCGGCGGCGGGGCGTGGCGGCTTCGGTTTTGTCCTGTCCTGAGTCGGCCATCCATTGCCTCGGTCACGCCCGGCGTCCTGCCGCGGCGGAATACAAAAATGTGCACTGCGCGGCCGAGAGTTCGGCCGCACAACAACCGCGACGCGATCGCCGCGTTGCCCAACCCCTTACTATCGGACCAACCCCGGATTACTTTGAAAAAATGTCCAGCACCTCCCGCAGCGTCTGAATCATCGTCACGCGGAACACCCCCAGGCCCGTCCCGATGCCCACCACCAGGATGACCAGCCCCACCATAATATAGAAAATGAACCCCACGCTGAGGATGTTCATCTGCGGCACGGTGCGTCCGATGAAGCCCATCGCGATCCGCAGCAGGAATAGGATGCACAGCATCGGGGCCGCGATCCGCAGCGCCATCTCGAAGATGATGTTGAGCAGACCGATGACCAGGTCCAGCGCTGGCCGATCTCCACCGTCGAGCCCGGCGAAGCGAATTGGCCGATGGGCACGACCTCGAAACTGCTGATCAGCGTCAGCATGATCGCGTGGTGTCCGCCGACGATGAGGAACATCGCCAGCCCGGACATGAACAGCACCTGCCCGATGACGCCCGCCTCCGAGTCGAGTTCGGGGTTGAACACGCCCCCCGCCGAGACGCCCATCTGCTGATCGATGATCTGCCCGCTGAGCTGCATGCCGATCAGGGGCAGCGACGCGCAGAACCCGACGACGTAGCCCATCAGCAGCTCGACCGCGACCGCCGCGGCCAAGGCCCAGATCGTGAGCTGGCCGGCGGTGACGCTGCCCAGCATCCCCGCCTGGAGCATGCCCTTGCCCAGGAGCATGGGGTACACGCACAGCGAGAGTCCGACGATCATCATGACCTTGACCGATCCGCGGGATCGCGGAGCTGCCGTAGCACCGGCGCGAGCAGAAAGATGCCGCTGAGACGGAACAGCACCATCAGCCACCCGGGCACGTGCTCCAGCATCGGGCCCAGGGAGATCACCGCGGGGTCTCCTTTGCGGGGCGGGGGATGACGCCAAGACGCCAAGACGCCAAGACGCCAAGGAAGGCAGGGGGGGCGTGGAAGGCGGGGGAAAGTTGGAACCGCAGATGGACGCGGATGGACGCGGATAAGAAGTGAGCTGGGCTACCGCCGAAGCAAGAGTGACCTGAGTAGCTCGGAGTGCAGCTGGGGTGGCAAACGACTTATCTGCCTTCCTTGGCGTCTTGGCGTCTCTGCGTCTTGGCGTGAGTGGCGGCAACCTCGACATCTCACTGCCCCCCGAACATCCGGGCGGAGAAGTCCATGATTTTCATGAACAGCCACGGCGCGGTCATGATCGCCACCGCCCCCATGCCCAGGATCTTGGGCACGAAGCTCAGCGTCTGCTCCTGCAGCTGCGTCGCCGCCTGGAGGATGCTCACCGCCAGGCCCACCACCAGCGCCGCGGTCAGGATCGGTGCCGCCAAGAAACAGCATCAGCGTCAACGTCTCCCGCACGAGTTGGATGGCTTGGTCGAAAGGCATGGTCAGGGTACTGGGGTCTGGGTACTGGGTACTGGGTGCGGGGTTCAGAAAAACGATGAGGGGGGGAGATTATTTATCGACGGGCTCAAGATTCACAGGGGACGCCAAGAATCAACCTGCCTTTCCCGAACCCTACCCCTGACCCCTACCCCAAACCCTGAACTACAACGTCACCCCCGGCACCGCGAAGCTGTTGAGCAGGCTTCCCGCCACCAGCCGCCAGCCATCGACCAACACGAACAGCAGCAGCTTGAACGGCAGCGAGATGAAGATCGGCGGCAGCATCAGCATCCCCATCGAGATCAGCACGCTGCTGATGACCATGTCGATCACCAGGAACGGCAGATACAGCCGAAATCCCATCAGAAACGCCATTTTCAACTCACTCAGAATAAACGCGGGCACCAGCGTGATCATGTCCACGTCCTCGCCGCCGCAACTCCTCGGGGTTGCACGTGTCCTGCCCGCGGTACTCCATAAACATGTAGACGCCGTCCCAGTTGTTGGCGTGGTCGATCTGGTCAAACATGAAAGTCGCGCAGCGGCTGCTTGGCCCGTTCCCACGCCTCGACCTGGTCGATCTGTCCCGCTTGCAGGGGCTGCAGCGCCGTCTCGTTGATCTGCTCGAACGTCGGCATCATCACGAGACACGGTCATGAACAAGGACAGACCCACCAGCACCTGCGACGGCGGCAGCGCCTGGGTGCCGATCGCCTGCCGCAGCAACGCCATCACTACGATGATCCGGGTGAAGCTGGTGCACATCACCAGGATCGCCGGGGCCAGCGACAGCACCGTCAACAGCACCACGATCGACAACGACGAACTCAGTCCGCCTTCAAAATCGCCCCCCCCCGCCCCCCCTGCCCCCCCTGCCTCGCCCGGCTCACCGGGTTCACCCCCGCCGCGGCCCAAGGGAAACGCCTGGTCCGCGTTTTCCAAAATCGACATCGGATTAAACGGGTCCAGCGGGGCGGAGTCCTGCCCCGTGGCCGCCACGGCGAGCAGGCTGCCGAAGACCACGACCGCCGCGACCGCACACGATTTTGTGCCCAGCAGTTTCAAAACCTGCCGCCCCGTCATCGGCCACCCCCCGGTGAGCCGGCCCCGCCCAAAGTCCGCAGCCGGGAGGCGAGCCCCGAGAGCGCGTCCCGCGTCCGGTCCATCCGCACTTCGCTGTCGTCGCCGCCCAGCTCTAGCCGAGATTCGCGGCCCCCGCCCTCGGCGTCGTGATTAAAACGGGACACCAGGGCGTTGAAGCTGCGGCTGACGCTGGTTTCCTGCCCCGCGGTTACCGACTGCAAAACCGCCGCCACCTCCTCCGCATCGTTCAGGTCCGCCAAGGTGCGGAGCCCCCCGCCCCCCGAATCGCCCACCACCAGCACGCGTTGGCCCACGCGCAGCAGCAGGACGTGGCTCTTGTGGGCCACCGGCGTCCGCGACAACACTTCGACGATCGGCGAGGACCGGGCGATCACCGTGCCGCCCATCTTGGTGTAGGCCCAGCGCGCCGCAAAGACCAGCCCGATGACGACGCCCAGGGCCGCCAAAGTCGAAAGCACGTACCCCCCCGTCGGCTCGTCGAGCCCCCCCGCCCCCCCTGCCCCCCCGGTTCCCCCCGCCCCCCCCCCATCGACAGCACTTCCGCCCCCGTCGGCACTCAAGATTCCGCGGCCCGGCCCAGCGGCAATTCTTCAACTGCGGCCCGGATCGTCTCGGGAGTATCGGTTGTCAATCCCGGGCGATCGGCAGCGGGGTCGTTCCGGCGGCGGCGCGGTGCCGTAGCGTTGGGCGAGTTCGGCCAGTCGCTGCTGCGCCGCGGCTTTGTCGTCGATCGGCTGAGCCCGGAGCGTGCCGCCCGTGGCCGGCAGCCAGGCAGACGCGATCAAACAAAGTAGCAGGACGGGGGTTGGGCGATGCACGGGTGGCCCTCCTTGGCCGGGGTGCAAACAGCGTCGGGGACCACGCCCCCCGGCCTCGGGCCGAGTCGCGGGATCCGAACCGATTATCGGTCTTTTGATCCCCCGCCCTCCAGCGAAACTCGCAAATTTGGCCGACACGTGTTCGCGAAGCGGGCTTAGGCCGCGCCGTCGCCGCCCATGGCTTTGAGCATCTCCGCCTCGGCCGCGGCTTCGGGGTCCGATGCTTCGCCGCCCGCCAACTCGTTGCCCGCCGCCACCGCCTGTTCTTCCAGGTCCGCCACGATTTCGCTGACGCGGATGCAGAAATTGTCGTTGAGCACCAGCACTTCGCCCCGCGCCACCAGCCGGCCGTTGACGTAGACGTCCACCGGGTCGCCCGCCAGTTTGTCGAGTTCGACCACGCTGCCCGACTGCAGTTTCAGCACGTCCTCGACGAGCATCTCGGTGCGGCCCAGTTCGATGGACACGTCCAGATCGACATCGCCCAGCAGATCGATCCCTCGCTCCTGCTTGGCGTCTGCGGGCCGCCGTCGTCCCCCACCGCGTTGGCGATCTCATTGACCGACGACTGCGCCTCGGCCAGCATCTGCGCGATGAAGTCATCGTCCGCCAACTCCGCCATCGGATCGGGTTGTGAATTGTCGTCCGCCATATCAAGTACCTCGACCTCAAACCCAACCGACCCAGATCCGGCCGCGTCACGTTCGCCGCCTGCTTCCACTTGACCCCTCGGCCCCTATCAATAATCCGAAGCAAATTCCATGCACTTGGTGATCAGCACTTCCTGCACATAAGGTTCGTCGTTCGCATCGTTGCCCCAAGCGCGTTCTCCAGCGACGCCTTGACCTGCCGGGTCAGCGTCGCCAGGTCTTGCTCCCGCAGGTGCGACGGCTCGGCCCGGCGGAAAATCGTGGTGATGTCCTTGGTGATCGAGGCCTGCATCCGTCCTTTCTTTCTCCGATCAGCTCGAGGTGCTTCTGCTTGACCACGACGTAGATCTCGGTGTCGTACATGAAGCTGCGGCCCGATTTGGTGTTCTGGAACTTGCCCGCCAGGATCAGCACCTCCGCGGGCTCCTCGCCCTTGGCCACCAGGTCCGTCACGCCCGGCTCGGCCTTGACCTCGCTGGGGCCGCCGCTGAACATGAACAGCCCCACGATGACCGCGGCCTCGAGCAACAGCACCGCCGCCACCGCAATGATCGGGACCAGCGGCAGGCCTTCTTCTTCGTTGACTGCTCGTTGGGCGTGGCCGCCTTCTGCTCATCTGCCATGTCGACTTTCACTCGGTGTGTCACTTTTAAGAACCTTCGCCCCGGCTCCCGTCTCCCCACCCGCCCCCAGGGTTCTTCGGCAAGGTCCGGGGTTAACTTCGGCTACCGGCCTCGGGTTTGGTGAAATCTTGCTTTAACGACTCGCTGACCAGGATCTCCACCCGGCGGTTGACCTCGGCGTCATCGGTGTCCGCCGCCCGGGCGTCCAGCGGCTCGCGGTCGGCGTTGGCGGTCAGCCGGAAGCGGTCCGAGTCGATCGCCAGATCGGTGGTGAGGTAGTCAAACACCGACTTGGCACGGGCGTGGCTGAGGTGCCACAGGTCGGAAAACCCTTCGGACCGTACTGCCGCCCTCGGGCAGTTCCAGCGACGCGGCGTGGCCACGGAGTTCGACGAGGTTTTCCCAGCCTTTGAAGACTTCGGCCACTTGTCGAAGGCTCTCTTTGGCCTCTTCGGTCAGCCGGGCGGATCCGGGCTCGAAGGTGATCCGCCCGCCGGTGGAAATCATCATGCCCTCGCGGACCTTGGTCACCTGCGGCTCACGGCCCTGCTGGCCGGGGTCTTTGGTATTGCTGCGGTTGGGGACTTTTTCCTGTTTGAGCCGCAAGCGCTTCGAGGCGTTCGATCAGCGACAGGGCCGGGTCATCGGTGATGGGGATCTTGCCGCCGCCGCCCGTGCATGCCGAAGGCCTGCTTGATTTCTTCGATGACCGCCTGGTAACTGCTCGTCTTTTTTGATTTCACTGAAGCTGACGATGAGCACGAAAAAGCACAGCAGCAGCGTCATCATGTCGCCGTAGGTCGTCATCCACTCCGGGGCACCGGGGGGCGGGCATTTGCATTTCTTTCGAGGCATAGGGACCAAGGGTTTAAGGGGTTAAGGGGCAAAGGGGTTAAGTGAAGACAACGACGGCATTCGAGGCTGTTCACTCAGCCCCTTTGCCCCTTATCCCCTAAGCCCCTCGACGCGCTCCTGCCGCTCACGCCGCTTCCTCTTCCGCCCGGGTCGCATGGACGGGGGCAGGAAGGTGCGGAGCTTCTGCTCGACGACGCGGGGGTTGTCGCCGGTCTGGATCGACATGACGCCCTTGACGATGATGGTTTTGTAGAGGATTTCTTCGGCCGAGCGCTTCGACAGGCGGTCGGCCATCGGCCCGGCGAGCATGTTGCTGACCATCGCGCCGTAGAGCGTGGTCAGCAGCGCGACCGCCAGGCCCGCCCCGATCTGCGCTGGGGTCGCTGAGGTCCGCGAGCATCGCGACCAGGCCGACCAGCGTCCCGATCATGCCCATCGCCGGGGCGTATTTGTTGACCGCATCCCAAATGCCCTTTGCTCGCGCTCGTGGCGTTCGACCACGCCGTCCAGGTCGTTGAGCAGGATCTGCTCGATCAGTTCGGGGTCCGTCCCGTCGACCGCCATCTGGATGCCCTGGACCACGAAGGGGTCTTCGATTTCTTTGCAGGTCGCTTCGAGGCTGAGGATGCCGTCGCGGCGGGCGATCTCGGCGTAGCTGACCATGTCTTCGATCAGCTTGTCGATCGAGGGCGACTTCCAGAAAAAGCCTTTTTTGAGTCGCCGCGATGATGCCCTTGACGTTGCTGGCCGGGAAGCAGAAGAACACGATGGTCAGCGATGCCCCGACGACGATGATCACCGAGGGGATGTCGATGTACATCCCCAGGTTGCCCCCCGAACCGGAGAACAGCGCCCAGGCGACGAGCGCCCACGTGCCGAGAAATCCGAAGAGTAGGCCCAGGTCCATGACAGATCGTCCGGCCCCGGATCCGCGTGGCCGGGACACCGTGTTATCGGCCGAGGCACGGCGATGCGTTGAGAAAGTTTCCGCCGTGTTGGTCGGCCGGAGGCATGACCTGCGGGGGAGATAAAGGTGGGGCAGGCGAGACGGGGGGGTTACGGCGGGGGAGGAGTTTGCGGAGCTGATCGGCCGTATTCGATGGTGCGGGCGACCACCTTCTTCCATCGGTTCTTTGACGATGAAGTGGTCGCCGTTGATCAGCGTGATCGTGGTGTCGGGGTTCGACTCGACGGTGCGGATCAACTCGGCGTTGATCACGAAGGGTTTGTCGTTGAGTCGGGTGACAGTGATCATGGTGGGGTCAGGGATGTCGGTAGTCGGGGATCGGATTGGGGATTGGGGATTGGGAAAGTCAGAGGTAAATCGGGCCTTGGCTGAGCGGGGGAGCGGGTTTGCTTGATGACGTAGGCCGAGGCCTAACTCACAACCTAATTACTGATTCCCAATCCCCGATCACCAATGACTGATTACCTCACCAACGTGAGTAGTTCCTGGATCAGGTCGTCACTGGTGGTGATGACCCGGGAGCTGGCGGAGAAGCCGGTGGAGGCGGTGATGAGGTTGACGAATTCGTCGGAGAGTTCGACGTTGGACAGTTCGAGGGAGCGGGCGACGACGGTGCCCGCCCCGCCGCCGCCGGCGGTGCGGATGGCGGGGTCGCCGGAGTTGTTTTCGGCCTCGTATAGCGAGCCGCCGACCTGGCGCAGGCCGTTGTTGTTGGCAAAGGTCGCCACGGGGATACGGCCGAGGTTGCGGCGCAGCCCGTTGGTAAACGAGCCGGTGATCGTGCCGTCCAGCGAGATGTCGAAGGTCTTCCAGGCTGCCGATGGGGTAGCCGTCCTGCGAGAGCGTGCGGAGTTCGGTGGCGTTGTCGGTCAGCGCGGTGACCGAGCCGAAGGGGTCGGTGAAGGCGAGATCGATCAGCATCGGGTTCTCCGCGCCGGTGTTGTCGCGGTTGAGGGTGAGGACGCTGTCGGCGGTGGTCAGCAGCTGGCCTTCGGTATCGAAGCTTGGCGTTACCGGTGCCCAGGAAGGTGTCGAGGTCCGTGTCGTCCTCGGCGGTGGCAAAGAAATCCCAGGACGTGCCGTTGGCGGTCTTTTCGCTGAGCACGGTGACGAGATTGATGGTCAGCGGATTACCCAGCGAATCGAAGGCGGCAAAGGTGGTCAGCGTCGATTCGCCGTCGGCTTCCTGGGTAGTGTCGATGTCCAGCGGGGAGTTGGGGGCGGTCCCCTGGTTGACGATGAGGTTGGAGGCCTGGAGCTCGATGGCGTTGGCAGTGCCGAAGTTGCCGGTGATGCCCAGGACCCCGGCGTTGACCGCGACGCCGGCGGGGGCTCGCGATTCGTCGATGCCGAAGATCGTATCGAGGAAGTCGGCGAAGTCATGCGAGGGTCGTGCCGTTGTCGTCGGCATCGACCCCGGCGGTGGGGGCGGCGTTGATTTCAAAGGTGCGGTCGGGGATGCGTGGCGCCGCCGCGGGTGGCGCCGCAGATGGTGATCACGTCGCCGGGGGCGAAGGGGCTGTCGCCGTCGACATCGAAGAGGCCCGTCAGTGCGGTGGCGCCGGTGGCGAGGGTGGTGGCGAGGTTGTCGGAGATAGAGGGTTTCAAAACTGCTGATCGAGCCCTGGGTGGCGATGTCGCCGCCGGCGTTGAGGTTGCCGGCAAACTTTACTTCGGTCGTCGGGCTAGCGAGGGTGGTGACGCCCACGGGGATGGCGACATCCTGGAGGACCCCCTCGACGATCTCGAAATCGTCGTTGACCCCGTAGCCTTGCACGAGCCCACCCGAAGTACTGGTGAGGTTGAAGTCGCGGTCGAGGGTGAAGTTGCCGTTGCGGGTGAAGCGTTGGGTGCCCTGGTCGTTGACGACGAAGAAGCCGTCGCCCTCGAGGGCCATGTCGGTGGCGACGCCGGTGGCGGAGAGCGCCCCGTTGGAGAAGTCGGCGGTGATCGAACCCAGGCGGGTGCCCAGGCCGATCTGCGCGGGGTTGGTGCCGCCGAGTCTGCCCGCTGGGCGCCGAGCCGGCCTGGGGCGTGCGGGCGATGGCGGTTTCGAAGTTGATACGGCTGGACTTGAAGGCGTGGGTGTTGACGTTGGCGATGTTGTTACCGGTGACGTCGATGGACTGGGAGTTGGCGGCAAGGCCGGTGAGGCCGGTGTAGAGCGAAGTGGTGAGTCCCATGGGCAAGTCTTCCGGGCTGAAGGGTCTGAGTGGCGAAGGGCGGGGCTACGGGGGAAGCGTGAAAACGCGGGGGCAAGGGGGGGGCAAAGGGGGGGGTTAGGCGGCGTCAGAAATTGATGCGGAGTCGGGGCGGGCCTCGGCGAGGAGTTGGCGGAGGCCCGGGTTTTCGATGCGGCTGAAGTCGGCGAGAAGGTTGAGTGGGTCGGCCGACGGAGGGGAGGCGGCGTCCGCGGAGGCCTCCGGCAGCGGGTTGGCCCGTTCGGCCACGCTCGGGGCGGTCTCGGCGGTGGCGGTAGCGGGGGCGGCTGAAGTCGGCGGGGTTTCGGGATTCGTTCGGCGGGCGTCCGCGAGGAGGCGGTCGAAATCCTGTTGTTCAAAAGGGGTTTCGCCGCCGGGTGCGGGCGTCGGGGACGCGGCGGTCACCGGTCGAACCGCGGGCTCAAGCAGACGCAGGAGGTCCAAACTCTGACTCACAAAGTGGTCTCCGCGCGATCATCGACCGACGCCGCGTTGCCTAGCAGGCCCGAGAGGAAGTCGGTCGCGCCCGCGGGAGTCACGGGGTTGGTCGCCGCCGCCGCGGAGCCGACCGGGGTCGTGGCGGGGGCGTTGGTGATATTCAGAACGTTGTTGAAATCGACGGTGCCGCCCGCGTCGAGTTGGAGTTGTGACTTGCCGTCGATCACGCGGACCGAGGCGACGGTGCCGGTGACGTTTTGGCCGAGGGTGTTGAGCCCTTCGATCTGCTTGCCGATGAGCGAGCCGGCTTGGCCGATGGAGTTTTGCAGGACCAGCGATTCGAGTTGGTCCGCGAGGCTGATGTCGCTTTCGATGCTGCGCAGGCTGTTGAGCTGTTCGAGGGTGGCGGAGGTGTCGTTGGGTTCGAAGGGGTCCTGGTTTTGCAGTTCTTCGAGGATGATGCCCAGCCACTCTTCGCTGGAGACCTCGGCGTAGGGATTGCGGCTGGCGGTGGCGTTGACCGCGGAGGGCGAGGTGCCGGCGAGGCTGGGGATCGAGGACATGGGGCGGCTCCGGGGAGAAGGCTCGGACGAGCGGGTGATTGAGAAGGGAGCAACCGCTATGCCGCGTCGGCGTCACCGGCGACTAAATCATCAAAAAACGCACGGGCGGTGCTCAGATTCTGCCGGGCACGTTCTTCCTCAGCGTCGTTCTGCCCGGAGGAAGGCTGCTGGTGGGGATTCTGCTGGTGCTGGCCGCGGGAACGGCCGTCGGCGTCGGCCTGGGCCTGTTGCTGCTGGGCGTTCTGCTGCTGATTGCGAGAGGCTGGACGAATTGCTCGGGCTGGCCATCGCCTGGACGCCGATCTTTTCGACGTTGAGGCCCTGGGATTCGAGCGTGCCCTTGAGTTGGCCGAGCTGTTGGGTCAGCAGGGTCCGGGCGGATTCGGTTTCGGCATGGAATTGCGCCGAGACGTTGCCGCCCTGCAGATTGAGTTGGATGCGGACGGTGCCCATGTCCGGCGGGGTCAGACGCGAGCGTGACCGTGCCGCTCTGCTGATTGACGGCATTGCTCAGACCGCGGTTGATACGGGCGGTGTTGAGCGCGTCGCGATCGCAGTCGGCCTCGGTCTAGGCGCGCGGGGGATCGGGCGTGGGCAAGCCGCTCGTGATCGTTGAGCAGGCGGGGTGACCGTGGGTGCGGGGCCACGGTCCGCGGCGGTGACGTGAGGTTGGTCGTGCTGGCGTTACGGTCGCGTTGATCGTGTTGGCCAGCACCGCGGCGGACGTGGTGTTGGGCGAGGCGTTGCCCTGGGACGAGGCCTGTTGTTGGTTTGTATCCTCGGAAGGCTGCTGGAAGTCTCGGAGGGGTTCGAGATGACGGCGGCGAGGTCGGGGGCGAGTTCGGCGGTGAGGGTGGTCGTTCCGGGTATCAGCGGCAGCGCTTGGCCGGGCAGCGCCACGGCCGGGACGCCCGCGGCGGCGGCAGCAAGCGCCGGGCCGGCGTTGAGCGAAAGGGTCAGCAGGCTGGTCTGATCACCCGCGAGTCCCGAACCAAACGGGAAACTCGCCTGAAAATTCGACGGAAACGCGGCGTCGATGAAGTCACCCAGGGCGGAGTCGGCCACGGGGGTGATTGGCGAGATTCAGGTTTCAGTCGGCCACGACAGATCTCGACCGCGAGCAACGGGTCGACATCTTCGAGAACTTCCACTTCGGTCGCCGGCGACCGGGTCAGGCTTCGGGTGAGCGCCGTGTCATCAACGGCGGACTCGGATTCCTCGGATGCAGCCGGGGTGGCACGCCGGGCCTCCGCGGACTCGAGAGTCGAAGATTGCCGGTGCGGGTTGAGCTTTTTGGATGACGACGCATCGGGACGGTCGGGGGCCGACGTCGGGACGGGACGGTCGCGGGGTGGAGTCGGCGATCGGGGTGACCGGACTTCGCGGAGGGATTGGTCGAAGCGGGCGGCGTCAACGTCAGGTCGCGGCGTGCAGCCGTCGATCGGGTGGCGGCGCCGGCGGGGTCGGCATTGGAGCCGGCGGTCGAGAGGTGGGCAGGAAGATGCTGAAGGTACTCATGAGACGGGGGGTCCGGGGTTGTTGGATTGGCCTGACTGAAAGGGTCCTGGCCGCGGACGCGGAGTTGTTCGAGCAGGAGGGTGGCCTGCGGGATTTCTTCGGGGTTCTTAAAGGCTTTGAGCACGGCCGCGGACTTACGCAGCTGCATCGCGGCGAGGTAATCGACCACCACGTCGGTCTCGCCCGCGGGCCATGTACTGCTGCACCATGGCCTTGGCCTGCTTGGCGGGGAGCTGCTCGAGGGTCTGCACCGCTCGGCGGAAATCCTCGTCCTGCATCGCGGCGGAACGCTGCTGCACCATCTCGTCAAACTCGGCCCGCTGGGCTTCGCAGCTCGGCGAGCTGGTCGGCGATCAGCTTCTTGTCCTGCTCCAGTCGACGACGGATCGCGTCGGTCTCGGCGTGGAGACGTTCGAGACGGTGGAGGTCGATCTCGTCGGCCTCGAAGTTTTTCATCAGCCGGTCCTGCAGCGTCTGCGGCACCGTCGGCCACGCTTTCGAGACGCAGCAATTGATCGCGGGCGGCGGCCGCCTCGGCCTCGGCGGCCTCGGCGGCGGACGCGGGCCTGGGCCTCCTCGTCTAGCGTCGGACGAAACATATCGACCACCGCTGCACCCGGTGATCATCCAGCCGCTGGCTGGCGCCTGCAGCCAGCCGACAAACCCGACCGGCGGCGGTCAGGTGCAACAACATCAAAATGAGAATGCGGCGAGCAGTGATTTCACGCGCACGCTCCGCTCGCTGGGCATCACGCGGCCGCGGCTTGACCAGCAAACAGCGTCACGGGTGTACGCCTGCGACGCCAGCTCATCGAGCTCCGCGGTTTCGCGTCGGTTCTGCTGCAGCTGCCAGGCGTCTTCAGGTCTTTGCTCGCGGAGCAGTTCCAAAGCCTTGCGTTGCTGGGTGCGCTTCGAGCAGTGCTGCCGGGCGGCGTGTCCTGGGTTCCAGTTCCGCGAGGCGTCTGACCAGCTGCCGACCGCGCACGGTGGCCTCGGCGTTGAAGCGGGTGAAGTCGCCGACGCGGCTGAGGTCGATGCGGCCGACCAACGCCGAGCCGAGGTCGCCCTTGGATCTGGCCGATGTCCTCTGCATCTGCGCGAGTTGATCCGTCAGGATCATGCGGGTGCGGACGCGCTCGGCGAGTCTCGCGCTGGGCTGGTCTTCGAGTCGGTGTCGGTGCTGCAGCAGGGTTTGGTAGCGGAAGATAAAGGGCATGATTCACTTCGCGGTCAAGAGAATTTCACGGCGGGGAACGGGGGGGGGGGGGGGACGCTTACAGGCTGCGGCGGATGGGGGGCTTGTGGGGTGACTGGAGTTGTTGCCGCGTCTGATCGAGCAGGCCGGCGAGGGCCTGGAGTTGGGCGGTGGTCTGGGCGAATTTCGCCTGGCCCTGCACTTCGCCCCGGCCCTGCTGGAGCAGACGATCGATCGCGGGCTTGCAGGTGATCGCCAAGTCGAATTCGGGATTAGACCCCGGGGCGTAGGCACCGATGTTCACCAGATCTTCGACCTGCCGGTAGGCGGCGATGAGCTTGAGCACCGCCCGGCGGGCTTGCTGGTGGGAAGAATCGGTGATGTCGTCCGCCACGCGGCTGATCGAACCCGGCACGTCGATGGCGGGGTAGTGGCCCTGCTCGGCAAGCTTGCGGTCGAGTTGGATGTGACCGTCGAGGATACCGCGGCAGGCGTCGGCGATCGGCTCGGACATGTCCTCGCCTTCGACCAGCACCGAGTAGAGCCCGGTGATCGAGCCGGCGCTGGTACGGCCCGATCGCTCCAGCAGGGTGGGCAGGGTGGCAAACACGCTGGGCGGAAACCCTTTGGTCGCGGGGGGTTCGCCGGCGGCCAGCCCCACCTGGCGCTGGGCCTGGCAGAAGCGCGTCACCGAGTCCATGACCAGCAACACATCCAGGCCCTGATCGCGGAAATACTCCGCCACCGTCGTGGCGACCCACGCGGCGCGGAGCCGAAGCAACGCCGGCTCGTCGCTGGTGGCGCAGACCACCACGCTGCGCGACAGACCCTCGGGACCCAGGGCGTTATGGATGAAATGCTTGACCTCCCGGCCGCGCTCGCCGATCAGCGCGATGACCGACACGTCCGCCGCGGTGTGCTTCGCGCAGCTCGCGAGCAAGGTCGATTTGCCCACGCCCGGGGAGGCGAAGATGCCCAGTCGTTGGCCTTTGCCCAGCGGCGTCATCGCGTCGATCGCCCGCAGGCCCGTCGCCAGGGGCTGATCAATCAGCGGCCGATCCAGCGGATCCACCGGCGGCGGCGTCAGCGGACAGGGCGTGGTGTCGATGGTCGGCCCGAGGTTGTCGATCGGTTCGCCCATCCCGTTGAGCACCCGGCCCAGCAGGGAATGGCCCACGCGAACCTGCTGGGTGTGGTGCAGCGCGATGACCCGGTCGCCCGCGACCGATCCCGGCGGTGGTCGCGAAGGGCATGACCACGGTGTCGCGGCCGTCAAAACCCACCACCTCGCCGGGCACGCCTGGGCGCTGGCGGCGGATGCGATCCGCGGATAGATTTCCACCGCCGCGCCGATCGGCGCCGGTAGCGTGCCGACCCGCAGCGCCAGGCCGCGCACTTCTTTCACCGTGCCGCGCAATTCCGGCGCGGTGCAGCGGTCAAGCAAGTCGATCTGGGCGTCGAGAACAGGCATAGAGAAAGTTACTGAGCGAATGCGATGCCGAAGGGCAACTCATTTTCAAATCACGGCAAATCCAGATCAGGCTCATCATGATCGGTAGTTGAGTCTGCATCGAGGGATGCTTCAACGTCGGCGGGATCGTCTGTCGTCACCGGTTCATCGACACGGGTCTCTTCATCAACCGATGAAACCGCGGGATCGGCGCTGACCGCAGGCTCGGCGGTTTCCGGCTCAGCGGTTTCCGGCTCGGGCAGCATGAGCTCTACGATCCGATCCATCTGCGTGTCGCAGCGTGGCGTCGATCTCCCCGCCCTGCAGCCCAGGACGCACCCGCCGCGATCTACGTCAAGATCGTCGAGGCAATCGCACGTTCTGCAGTTGACAAACCTGTCGAGCAGCTGAGGCAGCACGCCTCGGCAGCGTCGGCCGATCTTCGGGGTGGATGTGGATCACCACGTCGGTGGGTTCGAGCACCTGCGACAACGCCGCCCGGCACCTGCTCGACGACGACTTGCGGGTCGATATCGATCACGCGATGCGTGAGTTTGCGGGCAAACTTGAGGGCGAATCGCAAAACCGCCGCCGCGGGCTTCGCGCTCGATCTGCGTGCGGTGGGCCTGCCAAATCTCGGCCACCGCGGCAAACTGCGCGGTGACCTGCTGCACCTGCTCGGCCCCCTGCGTCAGCGCCTCGGCCCGGCCCTGGGCGGTGCCGTCTTCGATGCCCTGCGCCAGACCCCTGGCGTGACCCTGGGCAAAGCCGGCTTCCTCGGCGCCTTCGGAAATGAGCTTGGCCTGGGCACCGCGCGTCGGCCAGGATTTCCTTGGCCCGAGCCTCGGCCGCGGCTTGAGTCGCGCCGCCTGCCGCCCCAGGTCGCCCAGGTCCAGGACCACCGCGTCACGGATCAGCGGCGTGCTGCGTTGTTGTTTAAGAACGGGCATGGGGGTCAGTTGTAGGGGTCAGGGATCGGGGATCGGGGATCGGGGATCGGGGATCGGGGAGCCGGGGCAGTGCGCTAAAGACTGAGGTTGGCGGGGTACTTATTCATTCTGCAGGAAGCAAAAATGACCAATGACTTGATCGGACACCAACTGTTCTGCAGCGGGAATCCGGCTCCGATCCCTGCTTCCCGATTACCGATTACCGATCCCTGACTACCGACCCCCGACTCACACCACCAGGTCCTTATCGCCGCCGCGGCCGGTGATGATGATCTCGCCGGCGTCTTCGAGGCGGCGGACGATGTCGACGATGCGTTGCTGGGCGGCTTCGACATCGCTGACGCGTACCGGGCCCATGAATTCCATGTCTTCGCGGATCAGCGTCGAGGCCCGCTCGGACATGTTGCGGAAGATCTTCTCCTGCAGGCTTTCGCTGGCGGTCTTGAGCGCCAGCGACAGTTCGTCGTTTTCCACTTCCTTCAGCACCGACTGGATGCCCTTGTCGTCGACGAGGTTGATGTCTTCGAAGACGAACATCAGCCGGCGGATCTCTTCGACCAGGTCGGGGTCGTCGGCCTCGAGGCCTTCCATGATCGACTTTTCGGTGGTGCGGTCGGTGAGGTTGAGCATCTCGGCGACCGAGTTGACGCCGCCGAGCTTTTCAAAGCTCTGGTTGAGCATGTTCGCCAGTCGGGCTTCGAGGCCTTTCTCGACTTCGGTGATGACCTCGGGGTTGGTCTGCTCCATGTTGGCGACGCGTTTGACGACCTCGATCTGCTTGGGCGTGGGCAGGCCGCCGAGGATTTCCGAGGCTTTGCTGTAGGGCAGGTGGCTGACGATCAGGGCGATGGTCTGGGGGTGCTCGTCCTGGATAAACGTCAGCAGGTTGGTGCTCTCGGCCTTCTGCAGAAACGCAAACGGCGTCTTGCGGACCTGGTGGCTGATCCGCTGCATGATCGCGTCGGCGTCTTCTTTCGAGAGGCTTTTATTTAGCAGCATCCGGGCGTTGTCCAGGCCGCCTTCGATCGCCCAGTTCTGGGCGACCGCGAGGTTGTAGAAGCTCGGTGACCACTTCGTCGCGCAGTTTTTTCGGCACGCTGCCGATGCTCGCCAGTTCGCGGGTCACCTCTTCGACCGCCTTGGTGGGCATGGCCTTGAGCATCATCCCCGACGCGTCGGAGTCCAGCGACAGCAGCAGGATGGCGGCCTTGCGGACGCCCGTCAGATCGTCGATCGTGTCGTGGGGGCTGATGGAGGAGTACATTTTCAGTAGTCAGGGGTCGGTAGTCAGGGGTCAGGGGTCAGGGGGCGAGATCGGGCTCGGGATCGGATAGGGTGGATACTGAGGGATGGCTTGAGTATGAGATGGTTGAATACGGCGCAGAACGTTTCTGAACCCTGACCCCTGAACCCCGAACCCCGACATCTGGACCCTGACCTCAGTCATCGGCGTGAACCCATTTGCCCAGGAGGCCGCCGGCGTCGTCGGGGGCGGACTTGATCATGTCGCTGATTTGTTCCGCCAGGCGGCGGGTGCGGAGTTCTTCTTCATCGACTTCGAGGCCCGCCATGGTGGACTCGACTTCGTCGGCCTCGCCGATGAGCTCGTCGTCGGTGGGCAGGGTGGGCGGCACGCCCGCCAGTTCCTGGAGGCTCGGCAGTTCTTCGGGGCGGGTGGCGCCGCTTGACCATCAGCAAAGCCAGCGCCAGCGAGATGATCGCGAGGCCGCCGGCGGACACCGTGGCGACCATGTTGGAGTTGGTCACGGTGCCCAGCACCCCGCCGCCGCCCCCGCCCCGCCGGCCACGACGGGCTGGAGGTAAGCCATGTCGTAGACCATGCTGGCCTTGATGGTCGCCGGGGACTTTGGCCTCGATCAGCGGGGCGACCTGCTCTTCGATCGCGGCGAGTTGGCCGGCCTGGATCGGGCCCAGGGCTTCGTCGCTCGGCGCATCTTCGGTGTCGGGATTGATCGCCTTGAAGATGTTGACGAAGTAGGTCCGGGGCACGTTGATCGTCACGTTGATCTGTTCGACCTGATGACCCGCCATCTCGATCTGGGCGGTGCTGGTCAGCAGCTTGCCGTCGTATTCGCGGCGGGAGGTGGTCTCGTTCTGCTCGCGGGCAATCTGGTTGCCCGATTCGATGGTCAGCGTGGTGTTGGGCCGGGCCCCGGCCTCATTGGCCTGCTGGTAGTCACGGCTGATCATTTCGGTGTCCTCTTCGAGGGCGAGCTGTTCGCTGTCCGAATATTGCCGTTCTTCGCGGACTTCGCGGCGGACGGCGTTGGTGCTGACCTTGACCGCCACGATGACGCCGGGGATGTTGCGGAGGGTTTCCTCGATCTTCTGGCGGTGGTAATCCTCTTGGTGGCGGACCAGTTCGATGACTTCGGTAGGGACGATGTCCTGGGGGTCGGCGACGGTGTGCTGCCGGCCGTGGTTGGCGTCGAGCACGACGACGTCGGTCGGCCGGAGTTCGGAGATGGCGCCGCTGACCAGGCCCGCCATGGCGGTGACCAGATGGTTGTCCACTTGGCCGCTGCCGTTCATGATGACGGTGACCGAGGCCGAGGGCCGCACGGTGCTGCGGCCAAAGCCCACGCGCTCGGGCATGGAGATGACCACGTCCGCCGACCGGACGCCTTTGAATTTCCGGGCGACCGCGCCGAGGTAGGACTGGGTGGCCAGGAGGTATTTGCGGTTGCCCTGGGCGTCGGTTTCCCAGGGGTTGCCGGTGATGTCGGCGAAGGCGGATGAGGCGTTTTCCGAGAGCATGTCTTCGCGCGCCAGCAGGGCGATGGCGTCCATGTGCTGGTTGGCAACGACGTAGATCTGGCCGTTTTTGATTTCGGTGTCGATGCCCGCGGCGTCGAGCCGGGCGGCGACGGCTTCGCTCTGGCCGTCGGCAAAGCGGCTGATCGGCACGGTTTCGGGCTGGCCGGCGTAGAGCAGGGCGATGAAGCCCACCAGCAGCATGATGACCACCAGCGAGCCGATGAGCAGCTTGGTCGCGGCGGGCAGCCCTTCCATCTGGGCGCGGATCTGGGTCCAGTATTTTTGGGCGAAGTCCATCGCGTCGGCCTCCATGCCGGGTGTTAGCGTGAGCCGGCATTGGGGGTGAATCGGGCTCCGCCCGGGTCAACCACCGCCGATAAAAAAGCTCACTCCCCTACTGTCGGCACTAGACGCGGATTTGCTTGACTTCTTCGTAAGCGTCCATCAATTTGTTGCGGACCTCGAGCATCATCTGGAAGGCGATGTCGGCTTTTTGCTTGGCGATCATCACCCCGTCCATGTCGTCGCGCCGGCCGGTGGCGAGGTCTTCGATGGCGGTTTCGGCGTCCTGCTGCAGAGCGTTGACCTGCTCGATGTTTTTCATCAGGACGTCCTTGAAGCCGGGGCCCTGGGTCGGTGCGGGGGCATTCAGCGGCTTGCCGGGCTGGAGCGGACTGATGCGGGAGGCGCCGGCGTGCGGATTGATCAGGCCCAGGGGGTCACTCATGGCGGAGCTCGGGGAGAGGAGTCAGGGTGCAGGGGTCAAGGGTCAGGGGTCAGGGTTCAGGAGAGAGGGTGGCCATCTTAACCTTCCGGACCGGGAGCAAACGCTAGGCCAGGAGGCGGAGGGCGGACTGCATCATGGCTTTGGTCGCCTCGGCGGCCTGGATGTTGGCCTCGTAGGCGCGGGAGATTTCCAGGGCGTTGACCTGCTCGAAGATGGGGTTGATGTTGGGCGATTTCACGTAGCCGTTTTCGTCGGCCAGGGGGTGGTCTTTGCCCTCGAACTTGAGCTGAAACGGCGCCCGGTCGAGCACAATTTCTTGCACGTGGACGCCCTGATCCCCGCCGGCGTGACGGCCGCGGGTCGGGTCGCCGGCGGCGAGCAGGGCGATGCGGCGGCGGAAGGGGTTGTTCTCGCCGCTCTCGTCGGTGAGGCTGTTGGCGTTGGCGATGTTGGCGGCGACCGTCTCCATGCGGATGCGGTTGGCCACGAGGGCGGAAGTGGAAGTGTCGAGAGCACCGAACATAGGGAGGTCCAAGTTGAGGGTGGGAAGCTAGGAAGTCGAATCCGTAAATTTGGCTTAGGGGATTAAATCGAAGATGTTTTTTGTAGGCGGGCGGCGAGTCGCCTAACTATCCAAATTACGATTTCAAAACTCAAACCCAACGTCAGCTCACGGATTTCCGCGGATCGCCATTTCCAAGAGGTCGAATTCACTTTTGAGCAGTTGCAGACCCGTGTTGTGGGCGAGGGTGTTTTCGGCCAGATCCTGCATGATGCGTTCGAGGTCGCGGTTGTTGCGGTCGTGGAACATGATGTTTTCGTCCAAGGGTTCGGGACGGGCGTCCAGGGCGTGGTCCAGAAAGCGAAACTCGCGGGTGTCGGAGATGTGCAGCGGCCCGTCGACGGCCGTCGCGGTGGCGCGGCGGTCGTCCACCGCCCGGCGGAGCTGACGTTGGAATTTTTCAATACTCAGGTCTTGCGGACGAAAATAAGGGGTCGAGAGGTTGGCGACGTTGTGGGCGATGACGCGATGGCGGGCCCCGGTGAACTGCACGAGGCGTTCGAGGGTGGGCATGGCTCCGCTGTTGAAAAGAGTGGACGTCATGTCGGTTCAAATCGTGACGGGCGGAGCGGGGGAAGCGGGGGGATGCACGGGCGGCAACCAGAGGGAGGGGAGCAAAGCGGATGCCGGACGATGGCGGATCAATTTGCGTGGCGCCGTGGCTGGATGACTCCCCCGCCACCGCTGACCCTGAGGTTAAGTGGACGGGCAGCGCAGCTTTTGCGCGAGGCGGGTCGGCCGAAATTGCCGGTAACTAGCGAATCGTGCGTGACGAGGGGCGGAGTGCGGGAAGAGGGGGAGCGAGGGGGGTTAGACCGATTGGGCGACGAGATTAAGTTCTTTCCATTTTTTGAGCTTCAGGCCCAGGGTGCGGACACCGATGCCCAGGGCCTCGGCGGTGCGGGTGCGGTTGCCGTTGAATCGGCCCAAGGCATGAAGGATGCGGTCGCGTTCGACCTCTTCGAGGGGCTGAATGTCGGCGTAGTCGGTGGTCGCGATCGGGGTGGGGTCGGGAGAGAAATCCGCCGCCACCGGTGGGGCAGGCATTGCGGGCGAAACCGTGGTCTGCAGCGCGGGACTCCCCGCGAGGGGAGGCGTGATGGTGGCGCGGGGGGGCGTTGCGACGAGGGGGGGCGTTGCGACGAGGGGGGGCGGAGATGCGGCCGGGTGGCGGGGCGGGACGGGGAGCCAGGGCCGCAGCAGCGCGGCGTCGATCACCGGCGACGGGGCCAGCACACTGGCCCGCTCGCAGATGTTCTGCAGCTCGCGGACGTTGCCGGGCCAGGTGTAGGTCTCCAGTAACTGCTCGGCGTCGGCATCAAAGGTTTTGGCATCCCGGCCTTCACGCTCGCCCACGAGTTCGAGGAAATGCTGGGCCAGCAGCGATATGTCGTGGCCACGCTCCCGCAGCGCCGGCAGGGGGATCGGCAGGACGTTGAGCCGGTAGTACAGGTCCTGACGGAAACTGCCGTCGGCGACCGAACGGGTGAGGTCGCGGTTGGTGGTGGCGATGACCCGGACATCGACCTGCAGGGTGGTCGATGAGCCGACGCGTTCAAATTCACCTTCCTGCAACACGCGCAACAACTTGGCTTGGAGCTGCGGGCTGATCTCGCTGATCTCGTCGAGCAGCAGCGTGCCGCCGTCGGCCAGCTCGAACCGTCCCTTGCGCAATTGCATCGGCCCCGGTAAACGCCCCCTTTTCGTGACCAAAAAGCTCGGACTCCAGCAGGCTGCTGGACAGCGCGGCGCAGTTGAGGCAGAGCATGATCTGCTCGCGGCGGGGCGACTGGGCGTGGATGTTGCGGGAGACGACCTCTTTGCCGGTGCCAGATTCACCCTGAATCAGCACGGTGCCGCTGGACTCGGCGATCTGGCTGATCTGGTGGGCGACGGCTTGCATGGCGGGCGACTGGCCGATCAACGGCGGGGCCGGGGTGGCGGTCGTCGGGCCGGAAGCAGCGGAGCTGCGGGGAGCCTGCTTGTGCGGGGCGGCGAGCTTTTGCTGCTCCACCGCCCGACGCACGACGCCGACGAGTTGGTCGCCCTCGAAGGGTTTTTGTACAAAATCGAAGGCCCCGGCCTTCATCGCCGAGACCGCGTCGTTGATGCTGCCGTAGGCGGTCATGAGGATCACGGGCAGTCCGGGGCGGGATTGCAAAAGCGTGTCGAGCAGTTCCAAGCCGTCCATCTCCGGCATCATGAGGTCGGTGACGACGGCGGCGAGCGTGTGTTTCTCGACCATTTTGAGGGCGAGCTTGCCGTGGGCGGCGACGACGACGGTGTAGCCCGCCCGCTGGAGCGTGGCGCCGACCGAGTCGCGCATCATCTGCTTGTCATCGACGACGAGGATTTTCTGGGCCATGGGTCAACCGGGTTCAGGAGGGGTTTGGGGGAAGGGTGAGGACGAAGATAGCGCCGCCGTGAGCGGGGTGGTGGCGGACGACGATGTCGCCGCGGTGGGCATCGACGATGCGGTGGACGATGGCGAGGCCCAGGCCCGTGCCGGTGCTGCGGGTGGTGAAGAACGGGTTGAAAATGCGCTCGACCACTTCATCGGGCAGGCCGGGGCCGGTGTCGCCGACCGTGATCTGATCGCGCTCGACGCCGAGGGTCAGGGTGCCGCCGCCGCGGGACGCCATGGCGTCGGCGGCGTTGCGCACGAGGTTGAGCAGCGCCTGGTGCAGCAGGTCCGCGTCGGCGTGGAGGGAGGCTTGGCCAATCTCAAATTCGACGTTGATGGAGTGGCCGTCGAGGACCGGCCGTTGTTCATCGACCACGCGTTCCAGCAGCGACCGGGTATCGACCGCGCGGGCCTGCGGCTCGATCAGACGGGCAAAGCTCAGGACATCGTTGACGATGGCCGAGAGGCCGCGGACCGCGCCGGCGATCTTGTGGGTGTTGTCGGCCGCGGTGGCCAAGCGCTGAGCCCGGACTTTGGGCGGCAGCAATGATGAACCGTCTTGGGCCGAGGAGGTAGACAGGTCGCCGAGGTCGTCGCTGACCATTTCGACGTAGAGCTGGATCGCCGCCAGGGGGTTGCGGATTTCGTGGGCGATGCCCGCCGCCATCTCGCCCAGCGCCGAGAGGCGTTTGCTGCGGGCGAGTTGCTGGTTTTTGTTCGCCAGTTCCTGCCGGAGTCGGAGCACTTCGTTCTGCAAGGCTTCGTGGGACGACTGCATCCGCTCGGCGACGGCGGAGTAGGCCTGGATCATCTCCGCCAGATCATCGGGCCCGAGCACGGTCGATCGGGGCGGGTCGACCCCCGCCGAGTCGGCGGACGCGGGCGACGTGACGGGGGGGGCGGAGGGCGGGGCGGAGGGGGGGGGCATGGGCGAGCGGGGGGGGGGGGGGGATCTAGCCGCGGGAGTCGGTGAAGCGGGCCGAGCCGTTGAGGGGCAGGCCCGCGGCCGCCGGCCGGTGGGCGTTGGATTTATAAACGTTGATCGCGGCGGGGGCGGTCTTGACTTTGGTCAACTCCCGGCTGACCTGCTGCTTGCTGGCTTCGAGGGTTTGGCGGTCGCGTTCGTCGTCCTCGATGATCGACCGCAGCATGTCCTGCACGTCGGCCACCAGCTGGCGGATGGCTTGCCGCACCGCCTCGGGGGCGGCCTCGGAGATCGCGTTCATGCGTTCGCGCAGCGGCGCGATCTCGGTGTTGATGTGGGTGAGCTGCGTCACGATGCCCTGCCGTTCGGAGAGCACCGCGAGGAGCTGCTCGGTCTGGCCCTGGGCGATAATGTCTTGCTGCCGACCCGACAAATCTTTGAGCTGCTGGTAAAGGTCGCGTTCGCGCGTCAGCAGATCGACGAGCAGTCGGGGCTGATCGGCTTGCTCCCCCGCGGCGGTCGGCGGAGAAGCGTGGCCGACGCGAGGGGGTGAAAGGTTGGCGGGGGCACGGCGAGAGAGCGGGGTCATCCTGACCGCCTTTCAGAGGGAGTGAGCGTCCTGCTCACGGGGTTAAGGGCGATATCGGACCTAAACGGCCGGGGGCGTGAATTTTGCGCGGTAACGAGCAGGATCGGCACGGCGCGAACCCGAGGTTCAGACGCATTTGATCGACGCTGGCAATTGGGGCAAGCGACCGTGCCGCGGGAGATCAGTTGGTCGCGGCGGTTTGTTTGTCGAGGAGTTTGAGCTCGCTGGACCAGCGCAGCCAGTCTTCCCAGTGCTGCCGGGTCATGGGCATGTCCGGGCGGTCAAAGACTTCGTCGGGCATCTGGCTGAGCTGCCAGAGCGCGTTCTGGTTGGCGACGTAGGCTTGCTGAAACTCCTGCATTTCGCAGTAGGCGTTGACGATTTGCACCTGCGCGACCAGCGACGCGGGGTGGTCGCTCCAGCGCTGCGCGGCCTCGCGGTAACGGCTGATCGCCAAGGCAAAATCTCGGCGGTCGTAAGCACAGTCGGCCTTGTAGAAATAAGCGTTGCGCAGATACAGGTTTTCGAGGTCACTGCGGGCGGCGGGGAAGCGGGCTTCGAGTTCAGTGATGACCTGGTCGTAATAGGCTTCGGCGCTGCGTAGGCGGTCGGCGCGCTCGGCCTGAAAGGCGAGCCGCTGGCGTTCGCTGCGGGCGGTCTCCGCCTGTCCCGTGAGGGCACGGCTGGAGCGACGCAGGCTGTCGGCGAGCATGTAGCGCAGGACCGGTCCTTCCGCGGTTTGGCCGTACCGCTCGACGGCCATGTCCAGCCGCTCGATGGCGCTGACGAAATAGACCGGATCGGTCTGGCCCTGAAGGTAATAGGTCCGGGCGAGATCGATGAGGGCTTCGCGGTAGGTTTCCGAATCGGGGCGGATGCCCGGGTGGCCGTCGACGATGCTCAACAGGACACGGACCGCGGCGTCGGGTTGATCCGTCGCGGTAAAGCAGCGCGCCAGGGGCACCAGCGAGGCGTAGGCCCAGTTGCTCTGGGGGTTATTGTCGATCAGGTCGTTGAGGATGCCGATCGCCGATTCGTACTGTCGGTCGGCCATGTAGGCGAGCGCCAGGTGGTGGCGCGCCTTGATTTGCTCGCCGTCGCCGGGCCGGGTCGAGACGTACTCGGCGAAGGTGTCGATGGCGTCGGACCACCGCTGGGCCTTGTCGAAGTTGGCGCCGGCGGACCAGAGGGATTTGCCGTGGGCCGAGTCGTCGACGACGGTGACGGCGTCGGCGTGGCGTTTGAAGAACTCCGCGGATTCGCCGAAATGGTAGGCGGATTCCTGGTACGCGGTGCGACGCGCCGCCAGCGGCGGATCACCCGGGCCGGTCCATTTCATCGGGTCCAGGCGGTCGGCGTGCTCCTTGCGTCGCTGGGCGATGTGCTCGTGGATTTCACCAAACTGCAGCAGGATGCGGGGGGGCAACGCACTGCCGCCTTCGTACATCGGCAGCAGCAGGCTGAGGTAATCCAAGGCGTCATCGTTGCGTTCCAGATCGATCGAGCGGTCGACATGGGAGGCAATCTTGGTGACGACTTCCTCGCGGCGGGGGTCCCAGGCGGGCGTGGATTCCAAGAGGTGGGCGATAGCGAGGCGGAAGTGATCGGTCGCTTCGCTGAGGCGCTGCTGCATGGCCTCAACGTGGGCCCGACCGATCAGGGCGTCGAGGTAGGCCGGGCCCATCGGATATTCTTTGGCGGCCTGGCTGAAGAGGGTGTGGGCGCGGTCTTCGAAGCCTTCGCCGCCCACCGCGAGCTCGATCTGGGCCTGGCCCACGAGGATCCGGCCGTTGAGCTGATCGCTGTCGCTGACCATCTGCTGGCCCACCGCGAAGAGTCGGCGGGCGTTGGAAAAATCCGCGATGTCCTGGTACGCCCGGGCCAGCAGCACGATCAGGGCGGGGTCATCCGCGGCCCCCGCCGCCCGCAGCCGCTGCATCTCGCGGTTGATGTAATCGATCGCCCGCTGCGGATCGCCGACGGTCAGGTAATGCCGGGCCCGCACCTCGGCGACCCATTGCCGTTGACGCAGCTGCTTGGCGGCATCCCGCTCGTCGCGCAGCGTGTTTTCAAATCGATCGAGCATGGCGACGAACGCCTTCAGGGTCCCCCCGGTCGCGGTGGGCTTCGATGAGTTGCCGAATCAGGCGGTAGCGTTTGTCGGCGTCGGACGGGCCCATCCGGTCGACGATCTGCAGCGCTTGATCTTCTTGGCCCAGGTGGACCAGCGCCATGGCCCAGCGTTGCATGGCTTCGCTGTCCAGGTCGCGGTCAAACTCTTCGTCGGCCTGCCGGTAGGCGTCGACCACCTTATTGAGCTGCGCCCGGCTCTCGGAGGTGTCGGCGGGCACGGGATAAAGGTCGTCGTAGACCAGCCAATCATGGTCGCCCAGGTACTGGTAGTACCGCCCGCGGATGTCGTCGTCCTGCTCGGCGAGCTTTTCCTCCACCAGCAGGTCCATCCGCACCCGGGCCTCCTCGGGGTTGCCCGCGCGGAGGTACTGCTGCACGGTGTCGAGGGTGCCGTGGTAGTCCGGCGGGACCAGCCGCGGCTTGGCGAGATACAACCCCCCGCCCAGCAGCGCCAGCCCGATGGCGAGCACGGGCAACTGCCAGACCTGGGCCCAGGCGGCGGGCGATTTGGCGTCGGGTTGGGCGGGGTTGAGCGGGTCCATGGGGCAACCCCCGCGCAGGTTTCGCGCGGTGGGTACCTGTTTATCGGCCCAACGCTCCCGCCGGGTTGAACCTCACCCGCCCGGCAAGGTCGCGTAGATCGTGAACCGCGGCGTCTCCTGCACTTTTCGCAGCGCTGGCAGCCCGAAGTGGCGAACAAAAAACGCGACCTCCGCCTCCGATTCGGGCGTCCGGGGCACGGCAATCCGTGCGCCCACGGGCAGAGGCGACCAGAGCGGCCGGGTCACGTCACCGCGGTGAGCCAGCCCGTAGATCGTCATCGGTTGATCGCTTTCGTAGCGCCGCAGATTCGCGTGAAACACGGTGTGCCATACGTCCCAGTATTGTCCGAGCACCAGTGTCGCGCCGCTCTCGAGGAGTTCGTCGCTGCCGCGGTCAAACTTTTGATCGACGAATCGGCGGGTCTCGGCATACGACGGCGGGCCGTGCCGCTGCACCGCACCCCACACCACCAGGGCCGCCAACGCCGCGGTGAGGGCCCCGCGAACCGACCCCCGCAAGCTGCTGATCGCCAGCCCGGACGTCATGGCCCCGGCGGTCAGCAAGAGCACAAACGCGGGCAGCGCGTAGCGGTAGGCCGTGCCGTTGCTGCGGACGTGTTCGTTGGCCGACACCACCGCGAGGTACAGGGCCGCCAACCCCACGCACGCGCCGGCCTGCACCACCGTGCGCCGAATCGCCGCGGTCTCTCCCCGCCATCCGCCGACCAGCAGGCCGATCAGCGCGAGGCCCAGCAACGTCGGGATCGTCGCCGGGGACGCCGCCTCGTTCGCGTGCTGCAGCAGGGTCCAGGCCCCGCCGGGCCACTCGTCCATCGGCAGCCAGCCGTACTCGCTACGGCTTTCCGCAAACCGCCGCAGGCCGTCCGCCAGCAGATACACCCCGCCGAGCACCACCGCCTGCACCCACGCCCACCCCTGACGTTCACGCCGCCACCCGCCGCCGCTGATCTGCTTCCACGCAAACGCCGACCCCAGCACCACCACCCCCGCCAGATTCACCCACAGCGCCAGCAATAATAAACCGCTGCCCGCCATGGCCCAGACCGCTCGGCCGCGGCGCGTCGCTTGCCCCGCCCGCGCCATCCGCTCCAATCCCAACAACCCGATCAAACCCAGCATCAGCCCCAACATGTACGGCTGGGTGAACAGCAAATCCATCTGGTAACCGCCCGACAACACCCCCAGCATCACGCCCCCCGCCACCAGCCACGACCAAATGATTCCCGCCCCCCTCGCCCACTCCAGCAAATAACGATGCAACAGCGGCGCGACCATCAGCGCCGCCGCGATGCCCAGCGCGTTCTGCGTAATCAGATTCCATAAGGGGTGACGGATGGGCATTACCAACGCCGGCAGCAGCATCCCGAATCGGTCCTGTCCCCAATAAAACAACTGCCACCGCTGCAGACTGGCGAGGACCGGGATCAGCGAGTCGGCGTGCGTGAGGGTCGTTAACTCGCCCAGCGCCCCGCAAAACCCCATCGCCAGGCTCCCGGTCGCCATGACTACCCACGCGGCCACGCCCCACCGGCCCAAGGCGTAACCACCCCCCCGCCCCCCCCTCTCCCCCTGCCCCCCCCCGACCCTCTCCCCCCCCTTGACCTTCTGATTGGCTCGTTCCATCATGCCTGACTGATCCTTCGCCCCCTCTCGCCCCGCTGGGTCGTGGTTGTACGCCGGATCACGCGGTTTACATCGTCGCTTGCTTGGCCTTGGCCCGGCGTTGCAATTCCGCGTCGATAAAGCCTTCCAACTCGCCGTTCATGACCGCCTGGGGGTTGCCCACTTCATAGTTGGTGCGGTGATCTTTGACGCGGTTGTCGTAAAAAACGTAGCTGCGGATCTGGCTGCCCCAGCCCCGATCCACCCCGCCGCCGGTGGCGGCCTCCATTTCCGCCTGCCGCTTTTGTTCCTCAAGCAGCTCGACTTTGCCGCTGCAGAATATTGAGTGCCAGCTTGCGGTTTTGCTCGGCCTTGCGCTCGACGCTGCACACCACCGTTAGCGTGTTTTGCTTGTCGTAGTGGTAGACCAGCCGGATGGCCGAGGCGACCTTGTTGACGTTCTGTCCGCCGGGCCCGGAGCTGCGCGCAAACTGCGTGGACTCGAGTTTTTCTTCGTCCAGCTCGACCTTGCCGGTGTCGGGAAACTCCGGCACCACCTCCACCGTCGCAGAACGAGGTCTGCCGCTTGCCCTCGGCATTGAACGGCGACACGCGGCGCCAAACGGTGCGTGCCCGCTTCCGCCGAGAGGTAGCCGTAGACCATCGGGCCCTTGACGTAGAGCGTCACTTCCTTGAACCCCGCCTCCGTGCCGTGGGTCTTGGAATACTCCGATACGTCCCAGCCCTGCTTCTCAAAAAAGTAGAGGTACATCCGCATCAACATCTCGCACCAGTCGTCCGCCTCCGTTCCCCCGGCCCCGGACTGGATCGTCAGATACGCATTGCGCGAATCGTATTTCCCGCTCAGCAACGACGCGGTTTCCAATTGGTCCAGCTCTTGGGCGATCGCGTCGATCTGCTGATCCACCTCTTGCCGACTTTCTTCGTCGTCCGCCTCGGCCGCCATCTCCCACAGCAGCGCCGCTTCCTCGATGGTTTCCCTCGCCGCCTGGAGCGGCTCGATCTGCGCTTTGAGGGTTTTGAGTTCGTCGATGACGGCGTTGGCTGCGTCCTGGTTGTTCCAGAAGTCCGCGGCGCCCATCTGCTTTTCGAGTTCCTTGAGCCGAACCGCCTTCTCATCGACGCGCATGGAATCGGTCATCGACGTGATGCGGGCGGTGTAATCATCGAGGATCGCGGGGATATTTTCGTGCATGGGGTCGGTAGTTTAACCACGAAGCTGACGGAACAATCCGCGTCCGATGGTTTTGACAGGATTACAGGATTGGCAAACAGGATCAACAGGATTTGAAGCAGGCAACGCAAAGAAAATGAAACCGGGAATTCAAACTAGAAAGCTTTATTTGGTGATCCTGTTGATCTGATCCTTCATCCTGTCATCCTGTCGAAAGCTTGACCTATTATCAAGTCACACCACCCCCGCGATGGCATCGCACAGGATCGGCAGATTCTCCTGGGTCATCCCCGCCACGTTGATCCGGCCCGAGCCCACGATGTAGATGCTTTGGCGATCGCGCAGCGTCTGGACCTGCGTTTTGCTCAGCCCCGACATCGTGAACATGCCCTTCTGTCGGCGGACGAAGGCGTTGCCGTCGGGCGCGAGCTTGATCCCCCGCGCATCTAGGCCGGCGGCAAACGCTTCCCGCATCCCGTTGATGCGGCCCCGCATGTCGGTGAGTTCTTCCCGCCACTGCCGGGTCAGGTCTTCATCCTCAAGAATGATCCGGACCACTTCCCCGCCGTGCGCGGGGGGGTTGGAATAGTTCCGCCGGATGCAGGTCTTGATTTGGCTGCCCACCGCCTCGGCCCGCGCGGGGTCGCGCGTCACCGCGGTCAACGCCCCCACCCGGTCGCAGTAGAGCCCGAAGTTCTTGGAAAAGCTCGAGCAGATCAGCGCCTCGCCACAGGTCTGGACCACCGTCCGCAGCCCCGCCACGTCCGCTTCAAGCCCGTCGCCGAAACCCTGGTACGCAAAATCCAGTAGCGGCAATATCTTCCGCTCCGCCAACACGTCGCCGACCTCCGCCCACTGGGCGGCGGTGGGATCGACGCCCGTCGGGTTGTGGCAGCACCCGTGCAGCAGCACCACGTCCCCCGCAGGGACGTCGCGGAAAGCCTTGATCATGCCGTCAAAGTCCAGCCCGTTGGTGGCGGTGTCCAGGTACGGGTACGTCCGGGTTGCCACCCCCGCCGCGGCGAAGATCGCCCCGTGGTTGGCCCACGTCGGGTTGCTCAGCCACACCGTGGCCCCCGCGTGGTTCTGCTGAAGATAGTCCGCCGCTACACGCAACGCCCCGGTGCCGCCGGGGGCGTGGGCGGTGAACGCCGCCCCGCCGTCGACCCACGCATCCTCCGCTCCGAACAGCAGCCCCCGCACCACCCGGCCGTAGCCCGCCGACCCTTGGATCGACAGGTAGCCCTTGGTCACTTCCTCCTCCAGCAGCCGCCGCTCGGCGGCTTTCACCGCCGCCAGCACCGGCGTCCGCCCCGCCGCGTCCTTGTACACCCCCACCGCCAAGTTGATCTTCGCCGGATTCGGATCCTGCTTGTACGCTTCGCTCAAACCAAGGATCGGGTCCGGCGGCGCCAACGGCACATCTGCAAACATCGCGTCTATCCCTTTACCCGCCACGCCTGAACGCGGCCACATCAAAGAACAACCTGAAACGTCACACCGCCCCGGGCGGTCCGACCCATCAGCCTACCAACGCCCCCCCCCCGCGTTCAATCGCCCCGGCTCGTGTCCGACCCACTGGCACCCCGCCGCCGCCTTCGATATGGTTGACGCTGCCCGTTCCTCCCTCTGACCGAGTCCACCCCCATGACCACTGCCCCCTTGACCAGCCCCGAGCCATCGCCCGTCCGTCTCGGCGTCATCGGCGCCGCCGGCGGCATGGCCGGCTCCCACATCAGCTATTTCAAAGACATTCCCGGCCTGACCTTCGCCGCCGCCGCGGATATCCCCCAGGCCGGTGACAAACTCAAAACCCTCGCCGACGAGCACGGCTGCAAGACCTACACCGACGCCAGCGCCATGATCGCCTCGGGCGACATCGACGCCGTCCTTATCGCCTGCCCCCACTACGACCACCCCCGCTTCGCCCGGGAAGCCTTCGACGCCGGCGTTCACGTGCTCTGCGAAAAGCCCGTGGCCGTCACCGCCCAGGCCGCCCAGCAGGTCAACGACGCCTACGCCGCCGCGGTCAAGAAACACCCCGGCCTCCTCTTTGCCGGCATGTTCAACCAGCGCACCAACCCCGCCTGGAAAGAAATCCACCGCCTCTGCCACGACGGATCGCTGGGCGAACTCGTCCGCGTCTCCTGGACCATCACCACCTGGTTCCGCACCCAGGCCTACTACGACTCCGGCGGCTGGCGCGCCACCTGGGCGGGCGAAGGCGGCGGCGTCCTCATCAACCAGTGCCCCCACAACCTCGACCTCCTCCAGTGGTTCGTCGGCCTGCCCGCCAAAGTCACCGCCCTGGCGAGCGTGGGCAAATACCACCACATCGAAGTCGAAGACGACGTCTGCGCCCTCCTGGAATTCGACAACGGCGCCACCGGCACCTTCGTCACCTCCACCGGCCAAACCCCGGGCATCAACCGCCTCGAAATCGTCGGCGACCAGGGCACCCTCATCTACGACGCCGACCACCCGGGCCTCACCTTCCTCCGCACCCAGGTGCCCGTGGCGGAGTTCACCCAAAGCTCCACCGGCCGGTTCGACAACGTCCCCTTCACCGAGATGACGCTAAAAACCCCCAAGGCCCCCCACGGCGAACACGAAACCGTCACCCGCAACTTCATCGCCGTCGTCGCCGACCGCGGTGCCCAGGCCGACCTGATCGCCCCGGGAACCGAGATGATCCGCGGCCTCGAACTCGGCAACGCCATGCTCATGTCCGGCCTCACCCGACAACCCGTCCCGCTCCCCACCGACCGCCCCGCCTTTTCTGCTCTGCTTGAAGACCTCAAAACCAACAGCAAATTCAAGAAAAATCAAGTCAAATCCACCGAAACCAAAATGAGTGGCAGCTTCTAAAATTTCACGAAGCGGCAGGGGTCGTTAATCACACTCCATCCCGTGCCCATTTCATTATTCGCGGCAGGCAATAGATCCGAAATGCCGAATGATCCGGCAGGGGTGTTCCGCGCTATTTTTCAATTAGTTGGTTCAATATATGCTTGACGCGGCAACCGGTTGTATTTTATAATGCAACCGGTTGCATCTGCATCGGTTTTACCTGGTCCTTAAGTTTGGATGCCTCGTTGGTGGCTAGGTTTGGCTCATCTACTCCGTCACTCGACCTTTCTTGAAAGTTTGTCATGATTAATATCGATCAGCGTTCTTCCGCTTTTTTAGCTGATGCCTGCCCAATTCACGGGCAGCGCAAATTACGGTTGTCCGCCCAGGCGGACGGTCTTTCCCCCCGCCACGGCTTCACCCTGATCGAGTTGCTGGTGGTGATTTCCATCATCGCGCTGCTCATCGGCATCCTCTTGCCCGCCCTGGGCCAGGCGCGGGAGACAGCGAAAATGTCCGCCTGCTTGAGCAATCTCAAGCAAGTCGGAGTGGCGACCTTCGGCTACGCCGCTGAATATAAAGGTAAGCTTCCGCCCAGTGACGACGGCAGTTCGTCGGTCTTTAAGTTCAACCATCTGCTCAACAATTACATGGGCGTTTCGGGCACCGGGTTTTCAACGTCCGAAGCCGCGCGAACCAATGAAGTCTTTGTTTGCCCCGACGCGATCGAATCGGCGGATCCGAATTCCAGCGACTTCCTGACTTACTCCGCCCATCCGCGGATGTTTATCAACCAAAGCCGTGCGGCCACTGCACCGCCAGCCTACAAGTTGCCGTTCTCGCAAAACCTTGATCTCATCACCCGCGGGTCGGACATCATCATGGTGTTTGACGGCAACCAGATCCTGGACGGGGCGACCGGCAGCTTCAAAAACAACGTCAATCCCGAAGCTTTCTCAATCGATTCGGGTGCGATCGGATGGGCCTCTCACCTCTTGGGCACCTTCGGTCGCGGGGCCAACCGGAACGGGACGATCATCATCAACGCCAATATCGACCCGCCCAGCCAGTTTGCGGTCGCCAACGCGGCCAACAACATCCGCGGTCGACACATGAGCGACACCACCGCGGGCATCCTTTTTGCCGATGGCCACGTTGCTTCGGTTCGCTACGACGTGGACGGCACGGACCTGCGTCAAAAAAACATCTGCTCCGATCAGTAAAATCACCCGGCGGATACAGATTGGCTTTGCCCCCGATCACCTCATCACGCCGCTACCCGCTTGGCAGCGGCGTCTTGCATTATTAACCCCCAAAGTTGATCCCAAATCTGCTCTCATCGTAGACATAAAACCATTTTTGGTATTTTTGATTCTTTGATTCTCTTTTGTCTTTTGTCGCGGAAGCTAAGCCCATGCTGATTCGCCGATGTCTGCTCGCCGGTATGGCTACCGTGCTATTTACCGCGGGCTGCGCTTCCCAGCCCCCCTTCGCCCCCTCTGCCTCCCCCCCTTCTGCTGCCCGCCCCTCCGCTGCCCGCCCTGCCGCACCCCCCACGGCAACCGCTGACTCGGCATCGGCCCAGGTCATATCTGCCTCGACAGATGCTGACGCGGCGGCTCGGGGTGCAGACACGGCCCGGCGGGTGTTGATCGTGAGTATCGATGGCTTGCGGCCCGATCTCATGTTGCTGGCCGACACGCCGATGATCCGCGAGTTGATGGCCCAGGGCAGCTACACCATGTGGGCACGGACGACCGAATTGGGCAGCACTCTGCCGTCGCACATCAGCATGCTGACCGGCCGCAAGATCCTCTACCACGGCATCCACTGGAACGGGGACGACCCGCCCGACGGCGTCGAGTATCGCCACCCACAAGCGCCGACGATCTTCGACCTCGCCCATGATCAAGGGTACAGCACCGCCCTCGTGGCAGGCAAGTCCAAGTTCCACACCTTCGACCGAGGCGACGCGATCGACCACGCCGACCTTCCCGAAACCGGCGGACGCTGGGACCCCCAAACCGCCGCCGCGGCGGCCGAACTCATCGCCGAACATGCCCCGCAGGTCATGCTGCTGCATTTCGCTAGCGTCGACGGTGTGGGCCACGCGGAAGGCTGGGGCACGCCCGTGCAGCTCGATGCCATCGAATACGCCGACGCTTCCCTCAAGACCGTCCTCGACATGCTCAAAAAGCAAGGCTTGTTCGAGCAAACGCTGATCATCGTCACCGCCGATCACGGCGGCTTCCAAAAGACCCACCACGGCGATGACCCCCGCGGCCGACACATCCCCTGGATCATCCGCGGCCCCGGCGTTTTGCCGAACTTCGACCTCACCCTCGTGCCCGACCTCGAAGTTGAAACCTACGACACCTTTGCCACCGCCTGTGCGTATCTCGGATTTCCCCTGCCCGAACGCAACGAGTGCCAAGTCATTCGCGCCGCTTTCAAGGAACCCGACACCACATTTGCCCCGATCCAGCCGTGAGACCAATGGGCAAATCGTCAAAGCAATCAAGCATCGGCCACCTGCCGACTTAACCGTTGGCGGGTTTTACTTCTCAGGCTGTCGCACGATAAAGGTGATGTCCGCTTCGAAGTCGTATTCGATGTTCGTGCCGCCATCATCCACGAGGTTGGGACCGATGCTGTAGAGGCGGTAGCCCATCCCTATAATCCCCGGATGAGGGTGGCGTTGGTACCGCAAGGGTGCCCCGCCGTACGGATCCGGGAGAAGATCGCGGAGGTAGTCGGGCACGAGTGGTTGCAGGGTGGCGGGGTAGGCTTCGTGGTCGAGCCGATAGACGGCCAAAGCAAGTGCAATCTGCGCGAGTCGGTCCTTGACGGACACTGATTTTTCACGTCCCAGGGCCCCGCCGAAGCTCGTCACGAATTGGCCGAGGATTAAATCCACGAGCGTGTCGGTGACTTCTTGTTTCACGGCGGGGCTGTTGATCGGCCCCAGCGCATCCAACATCGCCAACCGCAGCAGGTTTGCCCGGCTCGCATCCCGACGCCGAGTCACCTCCGCATCGAGCTGGTATTGCAAACGCGAAAAAGGTGCGTCTTGCCGAAACCTGGCGATTACCTGCTGATCCCAGAATGAATTCACCCGGCGGAATCCCCGGTCGGGATCGAAAGCCTCGCTGCGCAGCAGCCGCGTGGCCAGCGCGGGGTAGTTGTACTCTTTCTTCGGGCGTGATTGATCGTCAGCGATTGCCACCGCGGGATCGGTCGAGCGCACATTAAAGCCCGCGGTAAACTCTGCGTCACCCGCCCGGATCGCCCCGACGATTTCCAGCAACGTGAGCCGCTCGAAACGTTCCATGCTTTCCATTAATAAATGGGAGGGTGTTTGGTTTTCGAAAGCGGTCCGCAGCGGGTCGAGATGATGCATCGCGAACGAGGGGTGGCCCAAGACTCGCGGCAGGATTTCCTGACTCAGTTGCAACACGGATACGCCGACCAGCCGGCTGATGAGGAACGGTTCGCGGCCGGAAACTTCGGCCAACCGCCGGAGGGTCACGAGATCACCTGCGACCGCATCGAGGCGATCTGCCGCCAGGTCGCGGTGGATGCGAATACCTAAAGCCTTGGCAATTTGTCGCTGAGAAACCAAGTGCGGCAGCATCACGTCCATCACCGTGCCGGTGAATGGGTCGTTTTCGATGATTGGCGTGTAAGCATGGTCACGTCGCACCGCCGCCGCCACGGCCGTCAGCGGCGGCTCCAACGTGGCGAGCCACGTATCGATCCCCGGAAGCTGTTGCGGGGTCCAGGGGCCGGAGAGGGCTTGCTCGTAGGCCGCCTCGGCGGCGACGACTTCGGGCGGATCCATGGGGAGCCACGGGTTCGGCTCGGTGGCTTGACCATCATCCCCGGTCGGCGGCGGGGGCAACTGTCGGCGCACATGTTGGATGTAGTCGAAGGTGAACGCGGGGGGTTCGGCGGGCAGGGCCAGGCCGAGCTGCTCATAAAACCGGGGGCGTTGGTCTTCGTACCAATCGGTGGTGTCGAGTTGCTGAACGATGCCGGCGAAGGCGTTTTGCTCGGGGGGTAGGACGGGATGGCCGAAGGTCTGGTTGAGCGCCGCCACATAATTGAGGTAGCCGTCGGCATCGACGGGTTCGAGGAAATAGGTGGTCGCGTGGCTAATGGTCGGCGGGGTGGGCTGTGTGGGAAGTGCCGGGGTGGCCGCGGCTGCGGCGGGGGGCGGGCCGGTTTCTTGCGGTACCGCCGGGGCAGCGAGAAGCACGGCTGTGCCGACCCAAAGACCGGTGAACGGCAGGCCTATCAAACGGCAATCAATACCCATGGGAACCTTCTGCAAGCAGGGGGAACAACAATTTTAGGATTCGGCCGAGCGGAGCGTACCCACTCGGATCGGGCCGCGCTCGGTGACGATGAGTGGGGCCGGCTGGTCGTGGGGTTCGGCGGGCAGCGGGTCGCGGAGTTGGGCGTGGTAGACCAGGGCAAGGGGGAGGGTACGGGGCGGGGGGTGGTGGGTGAGATAGCGGTCGTAAAACCCCCGGCCGTAGCCGAGGCGGTGGCCGGTGGTGGGCGAGACCGCCAGTGCGGGAAGCAGGGCGATATCCGGGGCGGCGTGCCCGGTGACCGCTTCCAGATTCGGTGCGTCGGCGGACGGCTCGAGCAAGTCGAAGTGCTCGGGCGAGGGGGCCAGGTGTTTCAGGCTGGTGATCGGCACCGCGTCCATCTGTCCCTCGGCCAGGTCGATGATGCGGGGCAAGGCCACGGTTTTGCCCATCGCCAGCAGGTCCTCGATCAGGGTGTAGGTCTGCACCTCGCTGCCGTCCGAGGCGTAAATGAAGACGCGGTCAGCGGCGACAACCTCAGGCAACGACAAGATGTATCGACGTATCGAATCGGAGGCCGCCCGCCGCTCGGGCAGGGGCAAGGCATCGCGGAATCGGCGGCAGGTGAGTCGCAGGTCGGCTTTGTTGGCCATGGCTAGCTTACGGTAGGTCCGAAGATTGAAGGTCACAAGCAAATCACGAATCGTCACGCCACACGCCCAGCGTCTCTTCGGGGTCGTCTTGGACTTCGAGTGGGTCGTCATGGTCGGGCGGCGCGGCTTCGCTGCCGAAGAGGATGAGGCCGTCGTGGGCGGCGTGGTGCTCGCTGGTGGGGTCGATCTGCAGGTACGGCCGAAGGACCGCCACCGCGGCATAAATCACCGGCGTGTCGAGCAGGGCCGCGACGAGCTTGAACGCGAAGCCCGTCACGATGAACAGCCACAGCTGCGGCCAGATCGCGTCGGCGGCATCGATCGGCAACGCCCGGGCATAAAAATGCGTGATCGTGATGACCGCGAAGGTGTCGATGAACTGACTGACCAGGGTCGAGGCGTTGTTGCGCAGCCAGAGATGCTTGCCACGGGTCAACCGTTTCCAGAAATGGAAGACGTGCACGTCGACCAGTTGGGCAATGAGGTAAGCGATCATCGACGCGGTCACCGCGGCGGAGGTGAGGTGTCGGATTTGGAAAAAGGTCCAGCCGGTCTCGATGTAGGAGGCGGTGGCGGGGTCGAAGGTGGGCAGCGGGGGATAGCCGGTGATCGGGTCGGGGCTGTCGAAGCCCGGCAGCACGCCGCCGACGTACATCACCACCAGGATCCACAGGTTGAGCAGCAGCCCGACCCAGACCAGGAAGTTGGCCCGGCGCCGCCCGTAAAACTCCGAGATCAGATCGGTGCATAAAAACGTGAGCGGGTACGGCAGCACCCCGACCGCCACCGCGAAGGTCCAGGAACTCAGGAAATTGGGCGTGCCCCACTGCCAGACCCAGTCGGCCCCGGGGAGGTCGGACAACGGGCCGTAACTGCCCAAGACGATGAAGCGGCTGATGCCCAGGATATTGAGCAGCGTCAGGGTGCCCAGAAACAATCCCGCCAACACGAGGAAGACCGCCTCCCGCCGCCGGGCCAAGATCATCGGCGAAGGTCCGGTGCGGGATCGAGCGGGGCGAGGAGGGGGGGAAGGGGGGAAGCGTTGACCATGGATGGAATGAACTCGGCAGGGGATGCGCCATGTGAGTGTAAAACAGGCCGGACAAGCCGGGACATACTAAGACTTCGGACTGACCTGCGATCAGGATGGCCGGATGCGAAAACGAAAGACTACCGCTGGCCGAGCGGCGAGCTATAATTCAACGCCGATGAGCAGCGAACTCCAACAAGCCGTGAAGATGACCCGCTACCCGGTGGACGCGTTTGCGTTTGTGCAGCGCGGGCTGGACTTTACCGTCCGGCGGGAGCACGGCGAACCCGATGCCGCCGTCGATCCGCTTCAGGAAGACTCGCCCAGCCGACACGTCAGCGGGACCATGCTCTGCGAAGGGCTCCGCGATTTCGCCATTCAGCAGTACGGCCTCTTGGCGGGCACGGTGCTGCGGCGGTGGCGTATCACCCGCTGCGAGGACTTCGGCCACATCGTGTTCGCCATGGTCGAATCCGGCATGATGCACAAAACCCAAGAAGATTCGATCGAAGACTTCATCGGGGTCTTCTCGTTCCGCGAAGCTTTCGGCCAATCGCGGGTCGCGTTGGACTGACGTCTCCGCGTTTGGGCCGAGCCTGAGCGTTGCGAGCTTGAGTCTTTCTTTTCGCATCGATGGGGATACCGAGGCCGGCCGCTTCGCACCCGGGCGGCAAGTGGCGATATTCTAGATGCTCAGCGCTGTTTTTCGGCAGCGCGTGCCTCCGGAAGTTGACCCACACACGCGCCCGGACGTAACTTCGGAAATGGCCCGATTATGAGTGATGCCCCCTCGCCGGCCGAGAATCGATCCCCCGTCCCCCCGCCCCCTTCCCCCCCCCACTCCCCCCCTTCCCCCGCTTCTCCCCGGGCGACGGAGTCGAGATCGCGGACGATGTTGGACGCCGCGCTGGACGCTGCGTCCGGCGGGTCGTCTCACCAGGACACGTCCGCCGACGGCACGTCCCGCGGCGAATTCCGGCGCGTACGTCTGGCAGCGGCGTTGGTTTCAGACGCTTCTCGCATTCCTCATTATTTTTGTGGTGCTCTCGTTTGTCCTGCCGAGCGTGTTGGGGTTGTTGTACGAAATCCGCTCGGTCCTGGTGCCGGTGCTCATCGGCCTGGCCCTGGCGTACATCGCTAATCCGCTGCTGCGCTTCGCCGAGCGTCGGCTGAGGATCGGGCGGTTGGCGAGCACCATCTCTCTGATGCTGCTGAGTCTGGTGATCGTCGCGGCGGTGCTGCCGCCCGCGATCGTCCTGCTTCAGGAACAGGGCGGCGACCTGATCCGCAACGGCCGCGACAGCTACCTGCAGTACGTCGATAAATTACTGCTCACCCTCGAAAGCCGAAATGCGGTGGGCGATGAATCCTGCACGGCCCCGGCGACCCCTGACGAAGCTCGGACTTCGTCAAGCAGCAATATTTCGGTCGACTTGACGGCTGAGGACGAGCAGGCCGTGGTCGAGCCGGAGGTTGCCGGTGAGGCCTTACCCCCGGCCGCGACTTTGCCCGCGGACGATTTGCCGTCGGCCGCCCCACCGGAAACCTCCGGAGCGTCACCCTTGGGCAATGATGCCGAGTCGGCGACCGCGGGCGATGACACGGCCGCAATCGAAGTCACCGACACCGACATCGACGATGGCAATCTGGTGGAAGCGGTGGTCGAAAAAATCATCGACCCCGATCGCAGCCGGCAGCTGCTGGAACTCGCGGCCGACCGGCTGCGTCAGCTCGACGGCGCGTTGATTGCCAACTGGGCGATGCAGTCGCTGGACGTGGGCGTGGGGCTGGTGGGATCGGCGATCAGCTTCACCAGCTACCTTTTGCTGGCGGCGGTGGTCGTGGCGTTCTGCTTCTTTTTCTTCTCGTGGAAATTTGACGCGGTGCTGCACTGGTTTGAGCCGTATATCCCGCAGAGTTCACGCGCCCACACACTGGACATGCTGCGGCAGATGGACTTGGCGGTGTCGTCGTTCGTGCGGGGCCGGGTGATTCAGAGCCTGGTGATGATGGTGGTGCTGGTGGTCGGGTGGTATCTGGTGGACGTGCCGTACTGGTTTTTACTGGGGGTGCTCACGGGTATTCTCAATGTGGTGCCGTTTCTGCCGATGGTCGGCTGGCTGGTGGCGGTGCTGCTGACGGTGATGACCGCGGTAGCGGGCGGCGGCGGGGCCGAGAGTCAGGCGGGCTTTCACTTCGGGCTGCTGCTCTGGCCGACGGTGGTGTATTTCATCGCCCAGGGCCTCGATGGGTGGCTGATCGAGCCGGTGGTGCAGGGCAAAGCCACCAACCTCGACCCGCTCACGGTGATGCTGGTCGTACTCATCGGCGGATCGCTGCTCGGGCTCGTCGGCATGTTGCTGGCTATCCCGCTCGCGGCGTGCGTCAAAATCCTGATGCGGGAGATGGTGCTGCCCCGGCTGAAAGTCATGGCGGCAGATAACTGACCCCCCGGACAACGTCGGCTTCGAATGACGTTTGTGAACGTATCGTGGCCTCACCAACGCCAGCCAGTCGCGTTGTCGGTGATAAAAGCGCAGGCCGCCAGCGGCGACCGCATCAGCTGTCCTGACCCGCCCAGATGCGGTAACCCTCGAGCTCGTCTTCCGCCACAGGCTCGGTGCGGATCAGCAATTCGGCGGGCGGGGCAAAGGACTCCAACGCCAGGGGCATGTGGCCGATCGCCACGGTCAACCCCGACGTGTCGATGTCCCCCGTCGGCTCGGCAAACCGCTGCTCGTAACTCCGCAGGTGCACCGCCTGCTCATCGACCGCGAGCACCTTGGTGACTTGATATTGTCCCGTCTCGTCGGGCGTCAGATACACCTGCCCGGCGGCAACGGGCAGGCCCGCGGAGGGCGTCGTCGGAGCGAGTTCCGCCGCGGCGGCTTCAGTTTCCTGCAGCCGCTCGGGATACAGGTGCTGCTGCACCCGCTGGACGATCTGCTTGATCGGTTCACGCTCGGATTTGAAATCGTCCAGCAACAGCTTGCGGGCCTGGCCCTGCTCATCACGGTAATTCAGCCAGGCGATGCCCTTGGTTTTCCAGCGGGTTTCGTCGAGGTCTTCCATGCGGACCCAGGGGATCGCCCGGCCGCCGCTGGCGGTGAGCCCCGCCTGGCCCATCGCGACCCACCGGCCGTTCTCACGGATGAATTTAAATACGAAATAGAACCCGATCGGTAGCACGATCAGCGCCATGATCAACTGCGTAAACACGTCGCGGTCGGTCTTCTTTTTGGGCACCCGCGGGTTCCATCCCTCGGCCTCGGTTTTTTCTTTCCACACCCGCGGGTGGTCGTTAGGGTGGTCCTGCTTGATCTGCTCGTAGGTCTGATATTTTTCGACCATCTTCGGATAGCCGATCTGCCAGTCGTAGACGCAGTAGGCCCCGAAGCCGAGCATGGCAAGGCTGATCAGTAGAAGCCGCCAGCGGTAGCCGGGGCTGATGGTGGCTTTGACTTGGTCCATGCGGTTGAATTCCGATCGGTTGGCCGTGACGTCGGCTTAAGTGGGGGTTCCGGAAAGAGACATTTCCGACGCCGCCGGATCGGCTCGCGGACTCGTGATTCGCGGCCCACTCCGGCGGTAGTCAGAGAACCTAGCGTAAGCCGCTGCGCCCCGCCAGTCGATCTCAATCCGACGGCCCCGCTTTGCGCAGCACCTCCAGGGTCTGGCCCCACCAGTGCCTCACCACCGTTCGGGCCATCGGCCGATCCAGCAGCTTGGCGAACCCGCCGTCGCTGACCTCCCGCCGCGGGATCTTCGGCAGGTTCCGCTCCTCCGCCAGCGCCCAGGTCAGAAACGCGCTGGTCTGGGCGATCGCCTCCCGCCGCGCATCCCGGGGCAGTTCTCCGCCACGGCCTCGTCCTCTTGCAACCAAAACAGACTCACTCTCTGACAAAACAACTGAGAAGAGATCATTCAATCAGACCCGGTAACGCCGAGTTTTTAACCGGCCATTCGGATCGTGAAATGCCGGGCCACGTGGTCCAACATCCCACTCAACGATACGCATCATTTTCACCACCGGTGAGGATTTCGCAAGCGTTATGTGATTATTCATCATCGGTTTCGTCTGCCGACCACAGGCCTTGCCCGCGCTGCCGGGCCGTCGCCTCCAGTTGGGCGTAGCGTTCCAATTCATCGTGGGGCCAACGGGGGTCGGCCCGGGCCCAGCCCTCAGCTAGAAGTAATTCGCCTAGAGAAACGCCGATGGAGAGTTCGACGTAAGCCAGCAGTCGGCCGTAGTGATCGCGGACCCGGTGGGGCTGGAGCCGCAGGCGCACCGTGTCGCCGTAGGCCCGCTGCCGGGCCACAGCTGCCGCCTGGATTGCCCCCGGCTGGGCCGGTCGGTCGGGTTGGGCCAGCTCCGGCGTGTCAATTCCCCAAATGCGGACCCGGGTGGTGGACGCCTCGCCGTCGGGCAGGTCCAGGTCCAGCGTGTCTCCGTCCACCACCCCCACGACCCGGGCGGAGGCGCCGTCGTAGCGCTGCAGGTCCGTGCCGCGGTAGCCCAGCCAGCCCCGCTGGTCCAGCAAGATCAGCAGCAGCAACCCCACCGCCGACGCGATCGCGATCCCCCTCCGCCGTCGCCGGGTGCGTCGGAGATACGCCGTCGGCGGCCACCGTTTTGTCAACGCTCCGGGTCGTCGAGCCATCGCCGAATCCTACTACCATGCCCCTCCATGCGTACCGATGAACTGGACTTTGATCTGCCGCCACGCCACATCGCGGTGGCCCCCGCCGAGCCACGCGACCATGCCCGGCTGATGGTCTGCCGCCGCGACACCGGCAAGCTCGAACACCTCCGAGTCCGCGACCTCCCGGACCTGGGCCTCGTCGGACCCCGCGACCTGATGGTCGTCAACCAGACCCGCGTGATCCCCGCCTACCTCACCGGCACCCGTGCCGCCACCGGCGGCAAGATCACCGGCCTCTACGTCGATCGACTCCCCCCCCTCCCCCCCCCTCTCCCACCCCCCTCTCCCCCCCCTCTCCCCACTCACCCAGCCCGGCAGCTTTCATCAGCGACCGGGGCCGCGAACGCTGGGCGGTCATGCTCGAGTCACGCGGCAAGCTCCGCCCCGGGGAAACGATCAGGCTCACCGCTTCGGAAGAAAATATTAAGCAAGCCCCGGTCCATGAGGGCGTCGATCTTGAATTACTCGAGCCTTTGGGTCGCGGCCAATGGTCGGTGGTGGTGCGTAGCGAAGGACCCACCGATCCCGCCACGTTGCTGGACCGGGTGGGTCAGACCCCCCTGCCGCCGTACATCCGTCGGGCGCGTCGTCAGCTCGCCGAGCCGGGCGCGGGTCGATGATCGTCAACGCTATAACACCGTGTTTGCCCAGCCCCCCGCCGTCGCGGATTCCGTGGCCGCGCCTACCGCGGGCCTGCATTTCACGCCCGAGCTGCTGAGCCGTTTGGCGAACGCTGGTGTCCGCCGGGCGGCGGTGGATCTCCGCGTCGGCCTCGGCACGTTTCTGCCCGTGCAGACCGAGCGGCTTGACGACCACCCCATCCACTCCGAATTCACCCGCACGCCGGCGACCACCCTCGACGCCCTGCGTGAGACCCGCCGCGCGGGTGGCCGTATCCTCGCGGTCGGCACCACCACCGTCCGCACCCTGGAATCGCTGCCCCATCCCCTGGGCGAGCTGCGTGAACACCACGGCGACACCGACCTCTACATCACCCCCGAGCGCGTCGCTGACGGCCGGTTCATCTACCGCTGGACCGATCATCTATTGACAAACTTTCATCTGCCCCGCTCGACCCTGCTTGCGTTGGTCGCGGCCCTGCCGAACGTGGGCCTGCCCCGCCTGCTGGACTGGTACCACCAAGCGATCGAGAACGACTACCGCTTCTACTCCTACGGCGACGCCATGCTCATCGTTTGAGTATTTTCAGCCTCATTCATCTCGGCTGACGGGCCGAGGATTAGCTGAAAACTTTGGGGAGAAATAGCAATCACGCGCGGTCTAAGCCGCGACTTCCGACGCCTCGTCGGGTCTTTCTAAAACCTCGCCGTCGTCGGCCGCAACCGCCCAGCGAGGAAAACGCTCGGTCACCGCCGCGATTTGCCGTTCAAGCTCGCCGGGCGGCCACTCCAGTTCGTCGGCCATCCGCTGCCCCACCTGCCGCAGCGCCGCCGCTCCGGGGTACCCGCCGGTCGCCAGGTCGGTCCGACGGAAGACCACGTCGCCCAAAGTCAGGGCCATCTCGGCCTGCAGCGCATGGACCACCTCCGCCATCAGCGTGGTCGTGTCGCCCACCGTTTCGGCCAGCAATGGGTCGTCGAAGGTCAGCTTCAAGATCGCCTGCGCCTGGGTTCCGTAATTTCGGACCAGCACCCGGCAGACCGCCGGGCTTAGCCGCCCCGCTTCCTTGGCAGTGATTTCAGTCACCAGCGCTTCGACATCCGCGATCTCGCCGCCGGCCACCGCGGTGGTGGCCGTCCGGCTGGTTCGATCTTTGCAGCCCAGTTTTCTGCAGATCAGGTCGATCGCGTGGACCGCCTCATATCGGCCGGTGGTATAACGCACCCCGATGAGGGTGACCAGATTTTCAAGGTCGTGATCTTTCGCGTGGTCGATGAGGTGCGAGCGGTGGCCGTACTTCAGGTCCTGGCCCTCGGCGTGCGACGCCCCGTCGGGGTTGTCGCCGAACGGCACCAACCCCGCGTTCCACATCGCCACGTCCTCCAGCTTCAAATCCCATTCCGGGTAGATCGCGTTCATCTCGTCGATGTAGATCTGCAGCTCGCGATCGGTCACGGTGAATTTCTGCGGATCCCCGCCGTAAACCACGTGCCACACGCCCACCAGCGTGTACTCGTCCCGCCACGGCGCGACGAACATATGACGGGCACCCCGGCCCAGCTTGGCGTCGGGGTCGGATGTCGTGCCCTGCAGCGCCACCGCGTGGCCCGGGTGGGTCAACTTCCGTTTTACAACGAAGGCGGTGTCACGCGAATAAGTAATTTTTTCTTTGAGTTTCAGGTCAATCTTCAGGTCCGCCGCCGAGTCCGCCAACAGGCGCTCGGCGTACGGCCCCGCGGCGTTCAACACCGTCCTGGCTTTGATCTCAATCGACTCAGCGCCCAGCCCGTCGCGAACTTTGACCCCGGTGATTCGGTTGTCCTCACGCACCAGCGACATGACCTGGGCGTGGTTGATCGCCACCGCTCCGGCTTCGACCGCTTTTTGCACGAAAGCCAGCACCAGACGGCAGGGGTTGTACATCTGCGCATCGCTGAATACGCGCCGCGCCCGTCAACCCCTCGGCGTTCAGGCCCGGATACATCGCCAACGTTTTTTGACGACTCAATGTTCCGCACCACGGGATGCGGCGGCGTTTGTCGGCCAGCCCCCGGTTCGCGTCGAGCGTCATCAGGTCGAACAGGCCCATGCCGATCCGCAGCGCGCCTTTGCCTTTCATGCCGTGGCCGTAGGTCGGGATCACGATGGGCAGGGGGTTGACCAGGTGCGGCGCGATCTTGAGCATCGTCCGTCGCTCGGCCGCGGAATGCCGCACCCGTGCCACATCCAGGTGCTGCACGTAACGGATGCCGCCGTGGACCATCTTGAGCGAGTTGGCCGAGGTCGCCCCGCCGAAGTCGTGTCGCTCAAAAAGGGCAACCGACAGCCCCCGCTGCGCGGCGTCCCACGCGGCACAGGCTCCGAAGATGCCCCCGCCGATGACCACCACGTCGAAGGTTTGGTCGGCGATTTGTGGGAGGTTTCGCTTCATCTGAATCATGACAACATCCCTTGCTCTCGGTACCACGTTGCGGTGCGAAGCAGCCCATCGTGCATCGACACCCGGGGTTGATAGCCCAGTTGCTCCCGGGCTTTGCCGATGTTGAACGAACGGTTATTGGTAAAAAATTCGACCCGTCGGCGGTAGATTGGCGGGCTGATACCCAGCGGTTTGCACACCGTCTCGCACAGCGATCCGGCGGCCAACATCGGACCCGCGGGCAGGGTCCGCAGCTTCTGTTGGTCCCGGCCGTGCAATTCGGCAAGGGCGGCGAACAACGCCTTGACCGACGGCACCTCCGCCCCGCCGATCAGGTACGCCTGCCCCGCGGCGGCTTCGCGCTGCCCCGCCAGCTGAAAGCCCTGCACCAAGTCGTCGATGAACACCAGATGGTATCCCCCGTCGCCGGGGCCGATCATCAGGGGGCGGTCTTTATCGGTCATTTTGAAAAGCTTGAGCAGACGGGTGTCGCCCGGGCCGTAGACCTGCGTCGGCCGGACGACCGCCACTTCGAGGCCGAGTTGCTCGCCGAGTTGCCGCGCCAGCCGGTCGCCCGCCGCCTTGGTTTCTTCGTAGTCGCCCGTGCCCCGCAGCGGGGTGTCTTCGTCCGCCTGTTGCCCGCGCGGCACGTCGCCGTGGATCCCGCAGGTCGAGCAATGCACCACCCGCCGGACCCCCGCCGCGGCCGCGGCCTCCAGCATGATCCGCACCGCTTCCACGTTGACCTTTTCGTACTGCGCCCGGTTGAGATTCGGCTCGCGGAAAGTCCCCGCGATCGCGTACACCCGGTCCACGTCGGCCACCGCTTCCGCGACCGAGGCGGCATCGGTGATGTCGCCTTGCACGACTCCATCGACTTCTAAAGACAAAGTTTTCAGCTTCGCTGGATCGCGAACCAGGACGCGCACCCGCTGGCCTTGGCCACGCAGATGCTTGACGAGATTCGAACCGATGAAGCCGGTGGCCCCGGTGACCAGATTTAATTTATTCATGGCTGTCTCGCTCCCATCACGGCAGGGCCTTGAACCGTATCATCCATCCGTCGAACCGCCGCATCCCGGCGGCGATGTTCCCAAAAACTCAGCAATCCGCCGATGCCCGCGATCGGCAGCGTCGTGGCACGCATAATCAACATCGCGCTCAGCCCCGCTTCCTCCGTCACGCCGTAGTACGGCATCGACGCCATGAACGACCCCTCGATGAGCCCGTAGCCGCCGAGACTGATGGGCAACATGCTCAACAGGGTCGTGGCCGCCAATACCACCAGGATCGGCAGAAACCCGACTTCCGCCCCCAAACCCCAAAGCAGCAACCAATAAATCAGCCCCCTCGTTCCGTGAAACACAAACGAAATAACCCCCGCCCAGAAACACCTCAGCGGCGCCCGGAGGTACTCCGCCGAATGTTCCATCAGCACCTTCAACACCTTCGGGCAACGCCGCCACGTCACGATCCAGCGGTGCAGCGGCGTCAGCCACAGGCCGATTAAGAAAAGGCACCCCACGCTGCCGCCGATCAACCCCACCAGCATCGCGATATAAGAAAACATGCCGCCCTGCAGCGCGTAATCTACCGTCGCGGCGATCGTGCCCATCGTCAGCAACGCCGCCATCCCGCTGACCCGCTCAAGAAACACCGGCAGGATCGCGCACGCCCGGTGTCGGCCATTGTCCATCGTCCGGAAAATCCGGTACCCGTCACCCCCGATGATCGATGGCAACAGCTGATTATAAAAATAACCAATGGCGTACCACCGCGACAACGCCGCAAACTTATACTTCAGCCCGTGGACTTTGAGCAGTTGGTCCCACTTGATCACGCTGATAAAAAACAGGATCAGCCACAAGAAGACCACCACGCCGATGAGGCCCCGCGGAAAGTCGCGCAGCTGGGCCGCGGTTTCCTGCCAATCGACGTAGTACGCAATGATCGCAAAAAAAACCAGCGTCACCGCGAGTTTCATCAGCGTGATGAGCAAGCGCTTGCGGCCTCCGGCAGGTTCAGGGCCCACCGATGGCGTCAGGGGCGTGAGGTCGGCGGGATGGGGAGAAGCTTCGGCCATGGCGTTAGCTCGAGGCGACCTCAGCCAAAGTCGACTCGGCCTGCGTGGCCGACGCTTCAACCTGATCCAGCGTCTCGTGCAGATGCGCACAGCTTCGCAAGGTCAGCGCCACGGCGGTCAGCGTGGGTGGCAACGTGCCGCCGGTCGGAAACACTTCACAGCCCGAGAGAAACAGGTTCGACACCGCGTGCGTTCGGCCGAAGCGATCGCACACCGACGCCTGCGGATCGTCGCCCATCCTCGTAGTACCCATGTGGTGGCGAGGCCAGGTCATTTCGATTTCGTGACGATGGGTGGTGCCGAGTTTGTCCAGCCAGCCGTTCATCATCGCGCGGACTTCTTTGAGGAAAGCGTGGTCTTTTTCGTGATAGTTAAACGTCAGTTTGGCCAACGGGTCACCGAACTTGTCGGTCCTGTTTTCCGACAGGGTGACACGGTTGTCGGGATGCGGCATCATCTCGATGCGGCAACCCAGCAGCAGCGTGGCTTGCGTGACATTCTTTAAAATACCCCACAACTGACTCGCGACTTTGAACCGCTCTTCGGGAATCAGGTTGTGATAGAAAAGGTATGACTGGATAAACGCCGCGTGAACCGCGCCGAAGCCCCGCTCATAAAAATCGGTATAGAACTGATGCGACCGGCCCACCCGGTGCCGGGGGAAGAGGGTGTGTCGGCTGTGCGGAAAGCGGGCGTAGATGCTGATGCCCACGTGTTCGTTGAAACCTCGGCCGACCCAGTCCGAATCGTTGGCGAGTCCTTGGGGAAATCGCGCAAGACTTAGACAACAACAACAGACGCGGGGTCTGGATGCCGCCGCAGCCCAGCAGATAGGCCCGGGCCGAGGCGTTGACTTCACGGCCGTCGGGCAGTTGGCATTGCAATCCGGTGACGCGGGACGACGACGACTGCTCGTGCTGGATACGGGTCACGGTGATGCCCGAGACTAGTTCGATGTTGGGGTGGGCGGTGAGGCGGGCGTGTTGCTCAGCCGGGAGCCGGAAGAAGCGAAACGCCTTCCGCGGCTTGGCGGTCGGCGAGCTATCGATGGTGATGCCCTGGTTGGCGAACAACGCCTGCAGCCCGGCGATGTCGTTCTTTTTCGGAGCGGGGACCGACACGTCGCGCGGCGGCATCTGATCGGAGAAAGGCGCGGCCGTCACGTTCAGCAAGCGCTCGGCCTCGACGTAATAGGGCTTCAACTCGTCGTAGCTCAGCGGCCAGGGGCAAGCCGGATCCGCGTAAGGGCTGCCGGCAAAATCCGCGGGCTGATAGCGGTCCGCCCGGCCGGTCCAATAGTTGGAGTTTCCCCCGCGCCCGGGCACTGATCATCCGCGAGGGGTAATCGGTGTCGCCCTGCACTTCGTAATCCGCCATATCCTTGAGCGACTCGTCTTGTTTCCAGGTCTCGACATCGTTCCCCGACTCGAGTACCAGCACCCGCCGCCCGCGATCGGCCAGGTCCAACGCTGCCGCCGTGCCCACAAAACCCGAGCCGACGATGCAGACGTCGTAAGGCAGATCGGATTCGAGGGCCGGCAGATTTTCGGGTTGGTGTTGGCTCATCGGGTAGGGCGGCAAGTTTCGTAATCGAATCAAACGGGAGACGTCAGGCTTGACCAAAGCTCGACGGGGAGGATCAAGTGCATCGACTTCATCGCTGCCGAACGGAGTGCGTTACGCTGCAGCGGGTTGTCCACCGCTCGCACGCTCGGCGATGGCCTGTTCAAACAGCTCGGCGTAACGCCCGGCGCAGACGCCGATGTGAAACCGCTTGGCTTTTTCACGATTGTGCTCGCCGCAGGTTCGGCGGAACTCGGGGTCGCTTTTCACCCGCTGGACACGCTGGGCAAAGGCCTCGATGTCACCCAGCGGAGCCACCCCGCCCGTCTCGCCGTCGGTCAAGTAATCGACGTGCCCGCCGTTATCGAAGCAGACCACCGGCAGTCCGCGGTCCATCGCTTCCACGAAGACCAGACCAAAGCCTTCGTGCCGAGTCGTCGAAGTGTAGAGGTCGGCCAACTGCGTGAGCTTGTGCTTGTCGTCCTGGCTGACGTGGCCGCGGAATTGCACCCGCTCGGCAATGCCCAGTTCTTGGGCCAAGGCTTGCCACTCTGCCATCTTCGGCCCGGCTCCGAGCACGATGAGCAAGTCGTTGGGGTCGTCGAGCTTTGCCACGACCCGCAGCATCCAGTCCACTTTCTTGCGCTCGACCAGTCGCCCGGTGGTGACCATGACAAAACGCTCATCGCCGATACCGAATTCTGCCCGACAGGTGTCCATCGGGGCCGTCGGCTTGATGCCCAGCGGGACGTGCTGGATTTCCAGCGACGGCTCGTAGTGTTTTTTTGCGTGGCCGATGATGTCATGCGAGGCGCACACCACGATGTCGGCCTGAAGCATCAGCTTGCGACCCAGCCGCCGCAAGGCCCAGTGGTTGTGCGGGGAATTTTTCTTGGTCGGGTCGTAGATATCTCCGCCGTGGATGGTGAGGACGTGCGGAATCCCGGCGCGGTCGGCGAGCGACTGACCCACCGGGCCGCTGGGCACAAGAAAGTGCGTGTTGACCACATCGAAGGTTTTGTCGCGGATCAGTTGCTTGCCGTAGCGCACGCCCAGCGGCCAGAACGACAGCATCGACGGCATGCTCGCGGTCGGCAGTTCCTTGCGGCCCCAAACGTCGATGCGGTGGATCTCCAGGTTTTCGTTGACCCGCTCGATCTTGGGCAGGTCTGCAAAACCCGACGTGAGCACCGTCACCTCGTGGCCCCGCTGGGCCAGCTCTTCGACCACGTCTTGGGCAATGACCCCGCCGCCGCCGCCGAGGGGCGGGTATTCATAATTGACCAGTAGTACGCGCATACCTGTTCTTCGGGTATCGGGACGGGTTTCCTTTGTCCTTACCGCGGATAGGTTGTTCTCGGCGGCGACCGAAAGACGGAGAAAGCTCATTTGGTGGCGACGGCGGCGATCTTTTTGGTCAGGATCGACGCGCTCTTGCCGTACATTCGGAAGAGGATGCGGTAGTAAGTTTCGTAGACCGTGGTCACCGCAAGGCCGACGTAGTTCAGCGGGTTTTTCCAAAATACATAGAGCTTGAGGGGCAACAGTTTCACGTCGCGGAAACCGCCGAGTTCCATGATCTGGGTGAGGCTGTGCTCGCCGTAGGTCGAAAAGTGGTCGATATTGTGACAGAGATTCTCGGCTCCCACGATGGGGTTGGCCCCGTTGAGCCCGTAGCCAAAGACCGTGCCGCCGGGCTTCAGAGCGCGGTGACACAACTTGAGAAACGCGATAGATTCGGCGTGGGTCAGGTGGTTGAGTTCCTGCTCCAAGATGACCTGCCCGTAGCTTTCGGGCCCGGCCGCCTTGAGGTAGGCAAAGCAGCGGGCGGTTTCGCAGGTCAGTTTGCGTTCGTGGGCGTGGGCGATTTTTTCGGGGTCCGAATCGATGCCCGTCACGTTTTGGTAGCCCAGTTCATTGAGCACATTGACGAGGTAACCGGGGCCGCAGCTCACGCAGAGGATCGGCGTCGAACGGTCCTCGGGCAGGTGGGGCACGATGTTGGCGCGGTAGTAGGTGCGGAACTTGTCGTAACCCGAAGCCACGTCGTTGGGCACCTGCCAGTTGGAATCGAAGGATTCGTGCAGCGCCGCGAGTTGGTCATCGTCGGGGGCCCACGACAGATCGTCGGGTCCGTCGGCGGCATCCGGCATGGCCGTCGTCAGGCGGATGTTGGAGTTGGCGGCGGGCGGGGCGGTGTCGTGACCGATACGGGTGGGGGAGTTGACTGGCATGAGAATTAAACCGCTTGGGACATCGGGCCGGGCTCGGAGACGCCCAGGCGGTGGACCTGGGTCGGCTCGCCGCCGCGGTGGGTCGCGCGGATTTTATAAGGCCGCAGCGACTGGCTTTCGTAGTAGATCCGCACCATCAGTTCCGACAGCACGCCCATCATGAGGAAGATGATCGTGATCATGAACGTCATGACCGTGAAGAGCAGGAAGATGTTGCGGTTCAGGCTCAGTCGCTCGCCGCTTTCGGTCCAGAACCAGCCGAATTTCTGCAAAATAGCCACGAACAACGACGCTCCCGAAAGCATCAGCGTCATGGCCGAGAGCTTGCCGAAGAAGTAGATCGGCTTGGTGCCGTAGTCGCCGAGGAACTTCACCGTCAGCAGGTCGAGCAGGACTTTGAAGGTGCGCTTCAAGCCGTACTTGCTTTTGCCGTGTTCCCGGGCCCGGTGGTTGACGACTTGGTCGGTGACGCGGGCGCCGCGCCATTTGCAGATCGCCGGCAGGAAGCGGTGCATCTCGCCGTAGAGCGTGACGTCTTTCAGCACACCGGCGCGGTAGGCTTTGAGAGAGCAGCCGAAGTCGTTGATCTCGGTGGTCCACGTCAGCCTTTTAATCAGTCGGTTGGCGATCTTGCTGGGGATTTTTCGCAGCAGCGCACCGTCTTTGCGGTCTTTGCGCCAGCCACTGACGATATCCCACTTACCCGGCTCGGTGCCGTTCTCGTCCAATTTGGCAACGAGTTTGGGGATATCGCGTGGGTCGTTCTGAAGGTCGCCGTCCATCGGGACGATGACCTGGCCGCGTGCCTGATCGAAGCCCGCCGCCATCGCCGCGGTCTGGCCGAAGTTGCGCATGAGCTCGAGAATGGTGACACGGGGGTCGTCGGCCGCCACCTCGCGGAGGCGGGCCACCGACTGATCGTGCGAGCCGTCGCTGACAAAGATAACTTCGTAGCGGTACGGCCCGTCGTCCATCACCGCCGCGATCTCGCGGTAAAGCGGCTGGACACTGTCCTGCTCGTTGTAGATCGGCACGCAGATCGACACGTCGATCGCGGGATGCGGCAACGGCTCGGGCGGCGGCGAGTTAGGGGTAGAGAGGTGAGTCATGACGTCGCTTAGGGCCCGGCGGGGGTGAGATGCGGGGCCGGGGCAATCTTTCTATCGGCCGACGGGGTGTAATGATCAAACACCGCTTGCTGAATGGCGGGATATTGCTGGGTCACCTGATCTGCGGTCATGGCGTGTAACTGCCGCGACCGCCGGATGCCGTGCATTGTCCCCGCAAGTCGGGGCAGCCGCCAGTCCCGGCGTTTGAGATCGCGGATGGTTTCCATCAGCAGCGTCCGGCGGGCCCATCGTCGCAGCGGGGTTTTGTCTCGGCCCGCCCCCGTCGCGTGTCGCCGCCACAGCGCCACCCGATTGAGCACCGCGATCGCCGCGACCGACGACGGGCTCAGCCGTCCGCCCGCCGCGGTCATGTGATGCACCTTCGCGTGGTTGGACCGGACCAGTGGGCCGTGGCGCAAGACCCGGTTGCAGTAGTCCAGGTCTTCGCAGATTGCGTACCGCCGCAGACACGGATCGAAACGCTCGCGCTCCAGCATCTCCCGGCGAAATGTCATGCGAAAGCCGTTGGTAAATGTGATCGGAATCACGCCCAAGGCTTCGACGGCCGGCGGAATATCCCATTGCTTAAACGAACCGTCGTACGGCACCCAGAGCTTGTCATCTTCGTGTTGGCGATCCCACCACTTTGCGAGGAACCCCTGGCGGGGCAGTGGCTGGGCCGGCGAGTCGGGCAATTTGACGGGGGCTCGCTCGGGCAGCGATTCGTGATCCACCAACTGTGGCGGAAGCTGCGGCATCGCCAACGTGGTCGCGCCCATGACCACGCGCTGCGGGTCGGCCTCGTAAATCGCCATCAGATGCTCGACGCAGTCGGGGTACATCAGCGTGTCGTCGTCAAAGAGAAACGCCACGTCCGCGGTGAGGCGGTCCGCCGCCTGGTTGCGCTGGTACGGCGTCGAAGCGACCTCCGCGCGTTCGTAGATCCATTCGATCTCCGGAAAATCGGGAGCGACCTGCGACAGCACGGCTTGCCGGGATGCGTCATACGCATTGCCCGGCGTCGCATCGATGACGATGACCTGCTTCGGCGGCCGGGGCTGCTCGGCGGCAATCCTCAGGGAAAGCAGCAGCACGTCCGGCCGGCAGTACGTCACCACCAGGTGACTCCAGGTAAGCGTCGCGTCGGCGATGTCGGGTTGGGGCGGGGTTGATTCAGTCATGTGCAGACGGTGCCGGACGGGAGGCAAGCGTATCGGTGTCGATCTTTGAGTGACGGTCTTGCAAAGGGCGAGGCGGCTCCGCGGGTGCGTGACGTTTTTCGGTCGCGGCGGCTTTGCCGTGACGCAGGGCGTCCCACTGGTAGGCACGCAGATAACGACGGAAGTCCGGGTCGTCGTAGCGCGGCTGGCCGGTGAGCATCGCCCGGACGTAGCCCCACCACATCGCCGCCCCGCCCAGCACCACGGGCGGGCGGGACATGCGAAACGCGGCGCTGGCGGTCATGTACGGCAGGCTGGTGCCCATGAACCATTGACCGAAGCCGTGACGCATCCGCCCGGTGAAGATCCCCTTGTGGCTGCTGCCCATCGGGCGCAGGTGCAGAAAGCGCAGCTCCGGGTCATCCCACGACCGAGCGATCCAGCCGTGCATCCGGCAGCGATGGCAGTCGATGCCGTCCCACATCACCTGTCGAACAAACCCGCCGATCTGCTCGAAGCACTCGGTGCGATAAAACTTGATCATGCCCACCGACATCTCGTCGCCGCAGGCTTCGCTGATCAGCTCCCCCTCAAAGGTCTTGTCGATGTTGCTGGGGGCGGGGTAAAACGCCTTGCCCGAGCAGGTGCCCAGGCGGGGGTTGGCCTGCATCCGGGCCATCAGGACCTCGAAATACCGCGGCGGCAAATCGAGGTCAAGGTCGATCTTGCAGACATAGTCAAAGTCTTGCGGGTTGATCGTGTCATAGCCCGCGTAAAAAGCGTCGATCACCCCCGGGCCGACTTTGCGCTCGCCCCGATTTTCCCGCGTCACGATATGAATAAAGTCGTAGCGCTCGGCATATTCCGCCAGGATTTGCGGCGTGGCATCGGTGCTGCCATCATCGACGATGACCCAGCGCGTGGGCGGGACGCTCTGGGTGCAGACGCTTTCCAGGGTCCGCCGGGCGTAGGCCGCCTCGTCGCGGGTCGGACTGATGAGGCAGTACCGCTGCGTGTCCGGGGGGGTGGGGGGCGAGGTTTCAGGCATGAGTTTTCCCCGGCGGGGAAGCGGATGACGGTGACCAACCATCCGTGGAGGTCGGGTCCGGCAGAATCGGTCGATTCGCCGCCGCCGCAAACGCCGTTTCCAGTCGGTCCAGTGTCACGTCCAACGCAAATTCTTCCGCCACCCGTAGCCGGCCGGCGTCCGCAAGGCGACAGCGCAACGCCGGATCGCGCCCTAACTGGCCGAGCGCCCGGGCTAACTCATCGACCAACCCGGGCGACACCATCAACCCCGATTGCTTATCGGACACCAGTTCGCGGATAGTCTCCAAGTCTCCGCTGACGACACAGACGTTGCGGGCCATCGCTTCCATGAGCACGACCGGGATGCCGTCGCGGTCCCCGTCCGCCGCTTCCTGGCAGGGCAGCACGAAGATGCCCGCTTGGCCCATCAACTCACGGACCGTGTGGTTGGGCTGCGCTCCCAGCCATTGCACGCGCTGCGCAAGACCAAGTTGATCGGCAAGGGCCCGCAGCGCCGGTTCTTCCGGCCCGTCGCCCACCAATTTCAGCCGTGTGCCTGCCGCCTCGGGCCGAGCCATCGCCCTCAGCAGTACATCGAAACCTTTTTTCGGCACAAGTCGGCCCACCGACAACAGCTGCTGCCCGTCGGCGGCAGCTGGGTCGGTCGCCGCAAAGTCCTCGAGGTCCACTCCGCAGCGGATCACCGGCAGGCGCTCGGCCGCCCAGGCCGCGCCGCCCTCGACCTGCTGTCGGTAAAACGCCCGGTGCCACTCGCTGATGCACGCCACGAACGACGCCCGCTGGAGCTTGGTTTTCAATGCCGAGCGGTCGCGGAACAGGTCCGCCGCGTGGCCCGTGAGGCTGAAGGGCACCTCGAGCGCTTCGGCACACGCCATCGCCACGGTCGCCGGGACGTGGGCCATGTGGGCGTGCACGTGGGTGACGCCGCGGTCGCGCACCCGCCAAGCCAGGGCATAGCCCGCTTCGGATTGCAACACGTATTTCGGCCAGTACATCGCCGGATTTTCCAACAAACCCCGCACCGGGCGCCACCACGCCGCGCGGGCGGCGTCACGCGCCACCGCCAGTTTTGCCCGGCCGCCCCGGCCGTACACCGGCACCACCTCCGCCGCCAAGGCGTCCACCGCCGGGTCGCCCAAGTCACGCTCGGGCGGATTCACCGAGGCCGCGGAAACCTCGATCCCCCGCTCGCGCAGCCCGAGCACTTCGCGGTAGACAAACGTCTCGCTGCGTTTGGGCAGCACCGCGCCGACGTACAAAATGTGCCGCATCTGCGCTGAGTTTCGCCGGGTTCATCGCAGTTCCCCCTCGCCCGTCAGCCGCAGCTCGGGGGTCGGCAGACTGCCGTCCCGCATCCGCAGGAGTTTGGCGGGCACGCCGCCGTAGATCGCCTGGCTCGGCACGTTTTTCGTGACCACGCTGTTGGCCGCGACCACCGCCCCGCTGCCGAGGGTCACCCCGCCGAGGATGCACGCCCCCCGCCCGATCCAGACGCCGCCTTCGATCACGATCGGCCTCGCCTCGTGGGGTTGCTGAGCGATCGGCATCGCCATATCCGCCGTCCCGTGATTGGCATCCCGCACACTGACATACTCGCCGATCAGCACGTCGTCGCCGATCGTCACCGAGGCGTGGGATGCGATCAGCGTGCCCGCGTTGATCCGCACGTCCTGGCCCACCACGATGCGGCCGCCGCCTGCGGTCTCAAAAAATACTCCGTCGCCCAATCGGACATGCTCGCCCAGCTCGACCCGGCTGCCCGCCACCGCGCCGATTCGGCCGTCGAACTGCGTGGTCACCGGCACCGGTCCGCTGACCCGCGACCGCAGCGCAACTAAGCCCCGCCAGCGTGTCCAGGCGTTCCTCGCGGGCCGACAGGTCCGCGATTCCCGGCCGAGAAGTTCGCCAGGCTGTCTACTAAACCAAATAACGCAGACTTACTCATGGGCCACCCCCGCCGTGACCGCGGATTCCGACCCTGGTCGGGGCGATGTTCCCTCGTTCGTGGGCCCCGAAGCGGCTTTGTACTCCATCAGTCTTGCCCGCCGACCCGAGAGATGTCCCGCGACATAGCGCAGCACACCCAGCCCCCGGCGGGCCGACACAGCAAGTTTACCACGGCATATTTCAGACTCAGCGGCCAATCGTATCCCCGCTTGCGGCAAGACCGAATCATCGTCGCCCCCCACTTCAGATACAGCAGACATAACGCCACTCCGATCGGCCACCACACGATCAATCCCACCACGATCAACACCGGCAGCACCAGACCCTGCAGCATGATCGAGGCCGCCATCTTCAACCACCGCCGACCCGCGCCGCCGCGATGCTTCCAGCCCACCTCGGCATAAGCGTGACCCGACCGTCGGCTGCGTTTCCAATACTCCCCGAAAGAGGTCATCGCGATGTCGTGCTGCGTCGCGGGCCGATCCAGCCGATCGATCCGCCAGTCCGCCGCCCGCAGGCGGAAGCACAATTCCGGCTCTTCCCCCGCGATCAGCGAGGGATCCCAGCCGCCCACCTGCTCGATCGCGGCCACCCGCGCCAGCACGTCGCCGCCGAAGTACGGCACCTCGCCAGCGGGGATATCCCAATCGATATCGATCAGTGCCGACCATCCCGAGGCCGCCACACGTTGCTCGGTCCGTCGGCCGCACACCCCCGCCACCGATTGATGGGTATCGAGATGCCCGGCCGCCGCGGGGATCCAGTGATCTTCGAGCACACAGTCGCCATCGATAAATTGCACGTAAGCCAGCATGTCGCTCCGCTGCCGCAGAAACTCTAAACCCGCCTGCCGACCGCGGGCCGCGGTGAGTCGGCCCTCGCCGAGTTCTAGCGTCGCCACGCCCAAGCTCTTTGCAAGCTCCACGCTGCCGTCGGTCGATCGCGAATCGACGTACACGACCATGGACCCGCCGCCCCGGGCTTCAGTGCCGACCGTATCGATCTGCGCTTTCACCGAGCGGATGCAATCGCGCAGCCGCGGGCCTTCGTTACGTCCGATGATGACCGCGCCGATGCGGCTCATGCCACACCCCCGCTCGGATTCGCCGCCGGGGCAACCTCGCTGACGCCCTCGGCCAGCATAACGCCTTCCAAGGGATGCTTTTCTTTACCGTTTTTCGGTAGCCTTGTCGGTGCGTCATGTGGCAGCTCGATGGCCTTACCATTAAGGATTTTCGCCGGCACGCCCACCGCCGTGGCCCCCGCCGGGACGTCCTTCACGACCACGGCATTCGCACCGATGCTCGCTCCGTCGCCGACGTCGATCCCGCCCAGCAGCACCGCCCCCGCGCCGACACTGACGCCACGACTCAGCCGCGGGGCTTGGTCGGGTTCGTCTTCCCGGCGGATGCCGAGGGTGACGTTTTGCCGGATGACGCAGTCGTCGCCGATGACCGCCGCGCCGTGGATCACGACGCCCGATTGATGTTCGAAAATGACCCGCCGTCCCACCGTGGCGGAATAGGGCAACTCGATGCCGTAGACATTCCGCACCCGCCGATACAGCATCCGGTACAGCACGCTGAGGGGCGCACGCAGCAGCTTGCTTTTCACGCCCATCCGCCAAACCCCGAAGCGGTAGACCGCCACCGCGCGGAACCCCGGCCGCGACAAGTCGCGCCGGTGGGCCACATAATCCTCGCGGATCAAGGCCCAGAGGCCGGGTTTTGGTTGTGAAGGAGGCGTTGTCATGGATCAATTCGGGCGGGGTTAGGTCGTTTAAGCCAATGGGACAATGGCCAAGTTTTCAAGGCAGGCAAGTTAAATGCGCTAACTTGCATCGTTTGGCTACTTCTCGGCGTCTCGGCGTCTCGGCGTCTTGGCGTTATCCGCTTGACGCTCCAACTCGCCGAACCCCGAGACGAACACGCTGTGGCGAATGAAGTCGCCGAGCATTTTCGGCGGATCCGGGTCGTGGCGTCGACCCGTCAGGTTCACCCGCAGCCGCCACGCCGCGAACCCCGTGATCCATGCCGCGTCCGCCAGGACCGCGTCGACCTTGCCGTGGTTTTTGACGAAGTATCTTTTGCGCGAATCAAACCAGTACGCGGGTCGCCGCCGGGCAGGCTTCTCTTTTGTCTGTTTGGCGGTGACGCCCGAGGCCTGACCCACCAGATGCACCACCCGGCTGCTCGGGACGTACCAGCATTCGTACCCCGCCCGCCGGGCGGCGAGGCAAAAATCCGTCTCTTCGAAATACATGAAATACCCCGCGTCCAACGGCCCGATCGCTTCAATCACCTCCCGCCGCACCAGCAGACTCGCCCCCGCCAACCACTCGGCGCGGTGCGGCCCGGTCGGCAATCGGCAACGCGGTGATCTTGTTTTTCATCAGCCGTGAAATCGGGCCGAACCGCACCGTGCTCTCGAAAGTGTTGGCCACGGTGGGGAAGCGAAAGGCCGAGGCCTGCGGCGTCCCGTCGGGGTCCTCCAAACGGCTCCCCGCCAACCCGGCGTCGGGATGGGCTTCCATAAACCGCAGCAACGCATCGACGCCCCGGCTCGGACCACCGTGTCGGGATTCAGCAACCACACGTACGCCGGCGGCGGAACTTCCGCCATGGCGGGCACGATCGCGGCGTTGTTGCCGCCCGCAAACCCCGCATTACTTTCCCGCACATCCAGCGTCACCCAGCCGCCGTAGCCCCGTTGGGCGATGCCTTCGCGTAGCCGGTCTGCCGAGTCGTCGCCGCTGCCGCCCTCGACCACCACGACCCGGATCTCCGGCCGATCCGCGACCTCACCTGCCAGCGACTCCAGGCAATCCAACGTCAACCCCGGGGTCCGATAGTTGACGATCACCACCCGCACGCTCGCGGATGCGGGCAGTGGTGGCGCGGACAAGGCTGCCTGATTATGGCGGCTGGCGCTGGCCTCGGCAGGCATGGCAGGGGTCACCATCTCGCTCATCCCCGCCCTCCGCCTTGCGGGTCACGGCGGCCGGTCATCCGCGGCGGATCGATCAGCAGCAGCGGCTCTTCGCCCTCCGGCACGTCGTCCAGGCCGGCGCTGCTGCCGTCCAGATCGATCAGCAGTTCATCGGCATCGCCGACCAGCGGGTCGCGGTCGTCGATGGTGATCGCCGGGGACATCTTCTTACGCGGTCCGGCGGCGGCGTTTGATCGAGAGGCCGGTACGCGCTTGACCGCCATCGCCATGCCTGACACCGCGCCGATGGCGACGATGTAGACCGGGTTTTGCATGGAGTTAAACAGGTTGTCCATCGCGTAGACGAGCATGATCATCGCCAGGCCGGTGAGCGGCGCGACGGCCGGGCTGCGCCAATCGCGGGGCTTGAGCTTGGTCAGCAGCAGGAACACCGGCGTGAGGTAGATCGAATAGAGCAACACCAAGTTCGTGTAGCCGCCCTCGCCGAAGGTGCGGATCCAGAAGCTGTCGGGGACCCCACCCATGTTGAATTCCGGCAAGTAGACGTTAAACGCCTCGCCCCACCCCGCCCAGCCGAAAAGCGGTTTTTCCACCGTCCGCTCCATGATCGCGTTCTCCATCGACAGCCGGAAGTACAGCGAGTTGAGCCGCTCCTCGGCCCACGGCTGCGCTTCGCTGAGCGATTTGATGAGCTCCGCGCCTTCCAGCAGGCCGGCCGTCCGCAGCAGCAGGTAGGTCGGGCACCGTGGCGACGAGTCCCCAGACCGCCAGCTTGGTCCCCAAGTACTTTACCGAGATCATCGCCAGCAGCACCACCGCCAGCAGCATGATCGCCCCGGTGGATTTGCAGAGCACCGCCGCGACCAGCAGCACGGCCACCACCCCCGGCATCGGCAGCGGGCCAGACCTTCTTGATCGACTTGCAGTGCCACAGCCAGATCGCCAGGGCCGCGGAGGTGCTCATCCACAGCCCCGTCGCCAGACCGTGACTCATGAACACCTGCGGCCGATACCCGCCCCACCGCTGCACCTGTTTCCAGTCGGTGAACGGCGAGAACCCGTAGAACATGTTGTGCAGCTGCGGACTCATCCGGTGCTCGTACAGCACCAGCGGCACGTAGACCAGCCCCCCGATGATGATGCCCAGGCAGAAGTCCTTGGCCTGCTCGGGGGTTTGAAAATACAGTCGGCCGATGAGGTACGGCAGCCCGATCTCCACCGAGCGTTCGAGGAACACCGCCGCCCCGTCGTACAGGCCGTAGCCGTTGAGCACCGACGGCACGAACAGGATGGAGGCAATACAGCAGCACCGGCAGGTCCAGCCACATCGGCTTAAACGCCAGGATGCGCTGCTTGGGGTCCAGCAAAAAAGCCCCGATGATGATCGCGTAGCACGTCGCGGTCATCTTCGTGTAGTCCGGCACCTTGTCGATCTGAAACCGCAGCTGTGGCAGCAACAGCCAGGACGCGATCAGCGCGACCACCACCGCCCGCCGCGGGGGCATCACCAAGAACAGAATCAACACGACCGGGAGCCAACCCCACAGCACCGCTTGGGCAAACCACATCATGCCGGCTTCCTCCGTTCGGAGTCTTCCGTTTGCGGCTCCATCTTATCTGCCGGACGAACACCCATCGGCAGGGGTCCGGCTTCTCCGGGGTCGGCGTGACCGGGCGTACCGCTGCCGGTGGCCGCCGTGCGCAGCGACCGCTCGAACGCATCGGTCGCGTGGTCCCAGGTGTAACTCGTGGCGGTGGCGTGCGCCAGGTCCGACATCGCCCGCCATGCGTCGTCTTTCATGTCCGCCAGCTTCACGATGGCGTGGGCCATCGAGTCGGCGTCTTCCGGATCAACCAGCATGCCCCCGCCCTGGCCGATGAGCTCGGGCCCCGCGCCCGCCGGCGTGCCGATCACCGGCGTGCGGCAGGCCATCGCCTCCAATATCGGCAGACCAAACCCCTCGCAGCGGCTGCCGAACAGCCACCCGTCGCAGGCCGCGTACACCTCGCGGATCTTGTCCTGGGCCGGGTCCTGAACGTAAAGCGAGCCGGCGGGCAGCGGCAGATGCGGGTACGGGTCGTTTTTGCCGAACGCCACGAGCTTCAACGCCGGCCGACGCACCGCGGCTTTTCGCACCGCCTCCAACGCGATGTCCACGCCCTTGAACCGCGCGTCGGAGTACATCAGCCCCACCGTCGGCACGTCCTGCTTACCCCGCGGCGGCGCGTAAAATTGCTGGGCTTCCACGGCGTTGGGCACGATCTCCAGTCCGCCCGTCACGCCGTGTTCCCGCAGCACCGGCACGAGCCACTGCGCCACCAGCACCTTGTTCATCGGCAGCCGCCACGTGGGAATCACCCCTTCGTCGGTGCCGTGGACATGCCGCTCGTCGTGCTGGATGAAGTACGCCTTGCCGCCCTTGCTCGCCGAGAGCTGATCGACCCAGTAGGCGGTCTTCCACCACGTCGCCACCGTCACGTCGGCGTCGGGCAGGTCCCGGTCCAACACGGGCCGGTCGGTCTCCAGGATGCGGTGATCCACTCGATCCAGCCCGTCAAAAAACGTTGTCTTAGGCCCCACCGCTTTGGCGAAGCCTTCGCCCTTGAGCCCGCGCCGCAGCCGACGTTTCCAGTGCAGCCGCCGGGGCATCGACACCACGGTCACCTTGTGGCCCCGGCGGGCCAGGCGGTCGGCGTAGATCGCCACGACCCGCACCCCGCCGGAGAGGGTGGCTTCGGCAACACAAAATTGATACGCATCGGCTCCATGACTTATCTCGTTGCCCCCGTCCCCGGAAGCTCGGCCCCCGGAAGCTCGGCCCCCGGAAGCTGGTCCTCCAAAAGCATGTCCCGGGTATTCGTGGCCGGCTCCGACGGGTCCGCCTGCTGATCCTCGGTCGACGGCTCCACCCCCAGTAGTTCGGCAAACCGGCGGGCCAACGCGGCACCTGCACCGCGGTGCTGTAGTGCTCCCGTATCAACCGGTGTCCCCGCCGGCCCAGTTCCGCCGCTTCCCGCGGATCCTCCAGCAAGTCTACGCACGCCGCGGCAAACGCCTCGGGCCCGTCGGCCAGCCGCACGTGCTCCCCGTCTTCGCACCGCGATGCCCCTCGCAGCCCAGCGTCGTGCTCACCACCGCCCCGCCCTGGGCCAGCGCATCGAGCACCTTGATCCGCGTCCCGGTGCCGAAGCGGATCGGTGCGAGGTTCACCGCCGCCTGCCGCACCGTCGCGGCCATGTCCTCCACAAAACCCAGCAGGTCCAGCCCCTCGACCCCCGTCAAGCGCTGCTCGACCATCGCCGACGTCTTCCCGCCGATCCGCAGCCGCGTCGCGGGCCGCTGCTCCCGTACTCTCGGCCACACCTGATCGACAAACCACAGCAGCCCCTCGACGTTCGGGCTTTCCAGTCCCCGTTCAGATTCCCCACGAACAACAACGTGTCGGCGTCGGCCGTACCTCCGGGCACTTCTCGGGCGTGTCCACCGCGTTGGGCGCGACCTCGCGGCCGCGGCGGCTCGAACCGCAGCGGTCCGCCTCCTGACAGACGAACGCCGACCCGCGCCATCGACGCCGCGTGCTGCTCAAAAGCCTTGAGCTTCCGCAGGTCCGCGCCGCGACCGCCGATCCGCGGTGATGCCCAGTTTCTCCAGCCGCCGGGCGGTGCGGGCGTGCTCGGGATCATCGATATCCAGCAACAGGTCCGGACGACCGATCAGCCCGCTCCACACCGCCGTGTCGATGCGGTACACCATCACCGCGTCGAAGTCATCGGGCCGCAGCGCCGCCACCACCGCCCGGGCCTTTTCCAGGTCCCGGCCCCGCATCATCCGCGGAGTCGAACGCGCCAGAGTCGTTCCACAGCATCGCTCCACCGCGACTCCCGCCGCAGCGTCGGCTCGGGGATCGCCACCACCTCGCTCAGCCCCATCTCGGTCACGCCCGCCGCGGCGTCTTTTCCGCTGAGGTCGAACATCGCCGCGGTCACCTCCGCCACGCGGCTCAGCGCCAGGAGAAACATCCGCTGCCGCACGAGATAGCCCGCGCCGCCCGGTCCACGGCCGCACCGCGGCCGACAAACAACACCCGCGGCCTCGCATTCCCTGATCGTGATGGACTCAAATCGGCTTGCCTCCCCGGGGTCGCAGCAGCGCACGGCCATCATGAGCCTGATACCCCGTCGGGTCCCACGGCTTGAGCCGCAGCGCCCGCTGGGCGTACGCCCGGGCGGTGCCCGACCTCGCCGCTGTTGAAACGCCCACCAGCCGTATTCGATCGCGAAGTGGTGCTCGCGAGCCGCGGTCCTCGCCGGGCCGCCACATCGCCTCGGCTTCGAACGATGCCAGTCGATGCCCCGCCGTGCCCACGCCCGCTCGCAGGCCATCTTCGCCAGACGAACGCTGCAGCTCGCACTTCCGCTCGCTGATCGAATTTGAGTGCAACCGGTACTGCGTCAGGCTCACCGGCAGGTTGCCCAGCCGGCCGTACCTCGCCCAGCCGCAGCCACATGTCCAGGTCTTCGGCACTGGGCAAATCGTCGCTGTACCCGTCCAGATCCACGCATCGCCTGCCGGCGGATCATCGACGTCGGGTTGCAGATCGTGCCGTGGCCCTGCAACGCCCCGCGCTGGATCGACTTCGTTGTCCACCGGCGTCGCTGGCACCCGCAGGAATCGCCCGTGCTCGTCGATCAGGTCGTGCCACGTCCCGCACGCCACCAGGTCGTGCTGATCGCACGTAAGGCAGTTGCTGGTCAAACCGGCGTGGGCTTGGCGATGTCGTCCGCGTCGATGCGGGCCACGAACTCCGCCGCGGCATTCCGCCAGCCCCGCGTTGGCGGCCGTCGGGATGCCCGCGTTGTCGCGGTGCATCACCCGGATCCGCGGGTCGCTCTGTCGCGAACGCCGCGAGGATCTCCGGCGGTCCGGTCGGTCGATCCGTCGTCGACGACGACGAACTCGAAGTTCTTGAAGCGTCTGGCCCAGCACGCTCGCACCGTCTCGCGCGACGTACCGCTCGCGCGTTGTAGGCGGTCATGAGCACCGAGATCGCGGGATGCGTTTGACTCATAGCACAAACCTCCTGCCAACCACTCCGACATCCAGCAACGCCCCGTAGGCCAGCAACGCGCAGCCGACCAGCACCGAGACGTCGAACTTCCACTGCCACACGCCGCAGGCCTTGGCCAGCGCCGCGTCGGCAAGCATACTTGACCCACTGGGTCGCGCCGATCGCCATGATGAAGCCCGTCTCCCCGGCGAAGTGGTAGCCCGATCGTCAGGCACACCACCATCACCACCAGCTGCACCGCCACCGAGATCATGTTGAACATCGTCCGGCCGCTGGCCATGAACACGTGCCCGTAGCTGGTGGTCACCATCCCCGCCATCGAGTTGAAGCACAGCACCTGGATGATCCAGCCCGCTTCGATAAAACTCGGCGTCGGCGAACCGGCGTAAAAGAACCAGGTGATCATCGGCCCCGTCGCGATCATGCCCAGCAAAAACAAGTTGATCGGCAGCGTGAGCACCACCCGCATCTTCAGCAGAACGACCTTGAACCGCTCCTCGTCCCGGCGGTAGACGTCCGACAACGCCGGGAAGCCCACCATCCCGCCGATCTGTTTGAAGAACATCGGTGCGAGTTCCGCGAAGCGGGCTCCGATATAGAACACCCCCAGGGCCGAGACCGAGATCAGGCTCCCCAGCAGCAGCTTGTCGAGCTGACCGGCAAAAAAGGTGATGACCGTGCTCAGGAAAAGCCATCGGCCGTACTTGATCAGCGACCAGAAGGCTTCGCGTTCAAAATGGAAACGGTTCTTGATCGCCGGGATCATGTAGTGGCTGGCGACGCACAGCAGCAGGGCGTTGATGACCAGCCCGCCGACCAGCGCCCACGCGGTGGGTGAAAACCAGGCGATGACCGCCATCGCGGCGATGCGCAGCACCGCGACGCCGGCGCGGACCAGCGACATGATTTTGATGTTGAGGTGCCGCTGCACCGTGATCCATGCGGTCGAGCGGAAACCGTTGATCAGCACCGTCAGCGATGCGACCGGTAGCAGCCACATCAGCGGCGCCCAGTCGTCGCGCCAATGCGAGATCGGATAGGACAGGCGCGCACGCGACCAACCAAAGCATCACGCCCCGGATCGCTTGCATCGTCCAGGCGGTGTTGTAAAACGCCGGGTCTTCCCGCTTGTTCTGGATCAGGCAGGGCGAGATGCCGATGTCCGAAAACATCTCGAGTCCGACGTTGACCGTCAGGATCAGCGCCATCAGGCCGAACGCTTCGCGCGGGACCGCGAAGTAGATCAGCATGATGTTGCTGACGAAGCTCAGGCCTTGGTCGAAGACGAAACTGATGCTGGTCCACTTGCCGGCATTGACCGCGCGTTTGGCCAGGCCTTGCCCTTCGGTCCGCGGGTTGCCCGCCGAGAAGCCGGGTTCGATCACGTCCGTTTCGGCCGTGCCCTCTCCCGCGGGAGAGGCCGGGTTGGTCGCCAATTCTTCGAGCGTGGGGGTGGTGGGGCTTGCGGTCACGCGGCTCCCTCCGAAGTGTAGGCCAACGGTTCCGCGGAAAAATCGCTCGAACCGAGTTCGTCGGCCGGCGGGGTCAGGTCCGGCAGCGGCATGCCGAAATTGGGTTTGTCGGCGCGGCGGCCGGTGACCCAGTCGTATACCTGCGCGGTTTGGCGGGCCTTGGCCTGCCAGGTGAATTGTTGCTCGACGCGCTGCCGCGCGGCGCGGCCCATCGGCTCGAGCCCCGCGGGGTCGGCGGCGATGGTTTGCAAGCTCTCACGCAGCGACGCGACGATGTGTTCCCGGCAGCCCATGGGCAGGCGGTGACCGGTCTGCGCCGTGACCAGCTCCCCCGGGCCGCCGTAGTCGCAGACCACCGGGACCAGGCCGACCGCCATGGCCTCGAGCACCACCGCGCCGCCGAACTCGCGGATGCTGGGAAACGCAAACACGTCGTGCTCGGCCAAAGTCGCGGCCAGCTGAGTGTGTTCGACCCAGCCGGGCAGCTCGACCCCGTCCGTCAGGTTTTCCCGGGCGACCATCTCGCGGAGCTTCGCCTCTTCCGGGCCTTTCCCGATGAGAGTGACGGTGACTTTCTTCTGTCGCACCAGGTCCGCGGCGGCTTCGAGCAGCATGTCGGCACCCTTGTAGGGCACCAATCGACCGACGAACACCAACCGGACCGGCTGTCCCTCGGTCACGGTGCGGGTCCGGCGGGCGGTGAAGCGGTCGGTGTCGATCGCGTTTTCGGGGATGTAGACACAGCGGTCACGGTAGCGCGGATCGACCTGGTCGGCGGTGGCGGCCGAGCCGACGATCAGGGCGGCGGTGTGACGGCGGGTCGCGTGGTAGCCCGGCAAGAGTTTGTAGGCGTCGCGGACATAGCTCAGCCATTCACGCTCCGCCCGCCGGGCGGCGTCGAAAGCCTTGGGCCAGGCCACCCCGCCGTTGATCGGACCCCAGACGAACGGCACACCCGCCGCCCGGCAGCGCTTGGCGAGCTTGCTCGGCAGCGTCGGGCTCAGCGGGGTGATGCGGTGCACCACGTCGTAATCGTGCTGGGCGATGGCTTGGCCAAATTGCTGCCAGACCAGTTTTTCGTAATAGGCGTAGCTGATCGAATTCAGGGCCATCACGGTGGTCCAGCCCTTGCCCGCGCCGCCGCGAAGGACGTTGGCAAATTTGTGCATCCGGGCGGCCACTTTTTCCGAGTCGATCGCGGTGAAGTCCCGGCCCTCGACCCACCCCGCCCGCAGGATCGCTTCGCGGTTGCGCACCTGCGTGACCAAGTGGGCATCGACCACCTCGGCGATCGCGCGGCTGTGGGACCAGCCTTCGAGCGGGACGCTGACGAACTCGGGATTGGCCTGCTCGGCGAGCAGCAACACACGCGGCCTGGTCACGCAGACACCCCCGCTTCGGATGGCGCGGCCGACGACTCGGCAGCGCGCGGTGCCGCGGCGGTTTCTTGATCGGTCGTGGCAGATTGATCCGTGGTGGCTTGGTCGAGCACCGCGAGCAAGGCTCCGGGATGTCTGCCGGTGAGCCGCTCAAACAGGGTCGCCGCACCCCGGCGGGAATCGAAGTGGTCGATGATGCTCTGACGACCCGCCACCGCTAAACGTCGGCGGAGTTCGGGTTGCTCCGCCAACTGCCGCAGGGCATCGGCCAGCGCCTCGGCATCGCCCGGCGGGACCAGCAGCCCGTCCTTGCCATCGGTCATGATCTCGCCCACCCCACCCGCATCCGTCGCGATCGTGGCGACTTCCATCGACATCGCCTCCATCGAGACCACCCCCAAGGGTTCGGCGTGCGACGACAACACGAACACGTCCGCGGATCGCATGGCGTCGATGATCTGCGTTTCGCCCAGGGAGCCGGTGAATGTCACAAAGTCGGTCAACTCCAAATCGCGGGCTTGCCGGGTTAGCGACTCGCGTTCGGGCCCGTCGCCGATCATGGTCAGGTCAAAACCAATCCCCCGCTCCTGCAGCTTGGCCAAGGCCTGCAGCAGGACGTCGTAACCTTTGCTGGGGTGAAGCCTTCCCACGGTGATGATCCGCAGGGGTCCACCGACAGGCGCATCGCCTCGATCCACGGCCGGGGTCCACTTAAAGGTATCGACGCCGATGCGGCCGAGGACGACCTGCTCGTCGCGCAGCTGCGGATAGTCGTCGCGGACCTGGGCTTCGAGCCAGCGGGTGATGGCGATGGTGAACTCCGCCTGGCCGAACTTCTCGGCCATCGCGCCGCCCCACCACTCGACATTGGCATTGAGCGTCAACGAATACGGCGTACCCGCGAGCTGCTTGACCAGCATCGCCAACACCGCGGAGTTGGCGCAGGTGTGCGAGTGCAGGTGGTCGATGCCCCGGCGTTGTACCTCCCGGGCCAGATAGCAGGCCGGGGCCAGCAGCGGCAGGACACTTTTGAGATTCGGCTTGGCGTGCACCGGCAGCGTCATGGCCAGGCTGCAAGGCCCGCAAGAAACCCGCGGGATGACGCAGCTTGGCCCAGGCGATGCAGCCGGCGATTTGCTTGGCCGACATCGGCCAGAGGTAGGTCGTCTCCGCCGCGGCGGCCTGGGCAAAGTCGTGTCGCGCTCGGTCCCGCTCCGGCGGCCGACGGGTGGAAAACAGCGTGAGGTCCGCGCCCGCTTCACGCATGTGCACGATTTCCCGCCACATCCAGACGTGGGTTTGGCCGGGGAACTCGGGGATGAGGTAGCCCAGCTTCGGCCGAATCGGCGACGCCCGCCCCGCCACCGCCGACCCTGCCGGGGCGGGTTGGGGTTGCCGCGCGGGAGGGGCGGAGGGGGGGTGGGAGGGCTGGCCGGGATCAGGGTCAGAGGCGGTCAAGGCGGGGCCTTTCGGGGCACGCGTCACATTTCGCGAAACGGAGAAAGCTCGGTCATGCGGGAAATGCGGGGGGGCACGGTCGTTACGCAACGCAGCCGGGGTCGGGTCGGCGTCGTCCAAAGACGCGGGCCAGGGTGAGGGGGTGCCGGGCGTGGATCAGTCGGAAAAGGGGGCCTGATCGGGGCCGGGGGCCGAGGCCGACGCGTCAGCGCAGGCTTCCCCCCAAGTGTATCGACCGTTCGGCCCACGCGGTTCGCAACCGAGGATTATCGGGCGTGTTCCGCTGCGTTTAACCGCCTCGCGAAACCCCGGTTTCTGGAAGCCGCGGCCTCCCGCCGCGATCGCGTGTTTTCCATGCTTTCTCCACGCAAAAGCGGGCGATCCCGGATCGCCCGCTCAGGGTGAAAACGCTGTGGATGACTTCTTAATCAAACGGCCGGACATCGAACCCGCGGCGGATGTAATGGTTGACCGCCTCGGCGGAGAACTCGCTGACCCATTGCCCCCGGGGGCGGTGAGCCGCGGCGTGCATGAAGTCATTGAACGATGGGGTCCGACCCAGCGACTCCATGTAAGACTCGACATCGCGGTCGGGATCGATCCACGGCGGGTCTTCCCCGCCCCCCGACGCCAGGTCCGAGACGTTCCGCTCATTCTCCAACAGGTTGGCGGCACTGTCGATCAGCAGGGCCGTTTCGCGTCCCTGATAGCGGGGCCAGTTGTGGATCTTGTTGTCCTTGAGCACGACGTTGTAGGGTTTGCCTTCGAGCCATTCGATGTAGTAGTGGTTCCAGTTGATGTGGATGGCGGCCCCGAACTCCGCCGAGCCGACTTTCTGCGACACGATGTTGTTCTCGATCACGACGTGCTCGCAGGGCAGGATTTCCATGCCCATGCCGCGTTCGTCGCCGGGGGCGCTGCCCATGTCGTCGCTTTGCAGGATGACGTTGCGGCGGACCACCGAGGGGTGTTGGCCGGTGAAGAACGCCAGGGCGTTGCCGACGAAGAGGTTGTCTTCGATCACGCCGCCGGGGCGAAGCTGCAGCCCGTGGGCCGAGCCGCGGCTGATAATCGAGCGTTTGACGGTGACGTTGAGGCAGTCGTTTTGGATGTAGAGGTTGTGGTTGAACTTGGTGCGGACGGCCCCTTCGACATCGGGGTTCCATCCGTTGTGGTCCCAGACGCATTCGTCGATGACCATGCCGTTTACGTACTGGGCGTAGATGCCCTGGGCGTGACCGCCGATGCTGCTGTCCCAGTGGCCGTAGCTGTTGACGATCGCCGAGCGTCGGATCTCCAGCCCGGTCATGTAGCCGTGGTCGGAGTTGGACTGGAAGACGAAACCGACGTTGAAGTATTCGACGACCAGGTCTTCGATCAGGACGTTTTCCACGCCGCCCAGGAAGCCGATGCCGCCCTGTTTCCAGTGGTCTTCGAGGTCGGATTCGCGGAAGTTGCCGCGGCGGGTGTCGCGTTGGGGCGCGGTGAGGTGCAGGCCGACGATCGCGATGTTGTCGCTGCGGGTGGTGAACAGCTTGCCGCCCCAGTTGGTGCCGGTGACGTTGAAGACGGGGCGTGGCCCTTCGCCGTAGACCCCGATCAGCAGGCGCTCGGCCGCGCTGCGGCCGGACTTGTGCAGCAGCCCGACGCCGCCTTCAAAAGTATCGCCGGCTTTGAACAGCAGCCAGTCGGGATAGCCGCTGCGGAGCTTGGCATAGCCGGTGGAAGGGGTTTTCAGCGGGGTCGAGGGCGAGAGCCCGTCGTTGTCGTCGCTGCCGTTCTGGGCCACGTAAATGACCTGGGTGTCGGCGGACTTGGTGAATTGGGTAAAGCCGTCTTCGGTCAGCGTGAGGCCTCGGTAGTCCGCCGCCACGTCGGGCGTGGTCGATGTGGCGGTAGCGGCGACCAGTTCGATCTGTCGTTTTTCGACGCGCATCGGCTCGCCGGGCACCCGCAGCAGCGTCTGCAATTCCACCCGGCCGGCGGGGACAGCGTCGAGCTTGTCGCCGCGGATTTCAAAGGGGGCCTGGGTGATGGCGTGGGCAAAGCCGCTGACCATTTCCCGCTCGTCGTTGTGCCACATCAGCACGAGGATGTCCGCCCCGTCGGGCAGGTCACCCACCACTTCCAGGGCCAGGTCCTGATTTGAACCCAGAGCATATTGCGTCGGGGTGCTGTCGGAAAACTGCACGTCAAATTCATCGGCCGAATTCGCGTCGGCGGGCGTGGGCTTTACCGTGGTGAGCGTCGGCTTGGGCTGAAGTTCGCCCTGCGGGTCCGGCACCCGGATCGATACGGTCGGCAACTTCGGTCTTGCCGTGGACGGCTTGACGGTGGTCGGTGGGGTGGGCGAGGTCGTCGGCTGATCGCCGGTGGTTTGGAGAGCAGCCGCGGCGGGGGTTTCGGTGACCGTTTCGTTGGACCCGCCCCTGATGCTCGCCGAAGCGCGGTTGCGGACCAGGACGTTTTTAGCCACTTTGCCCACGATCTGCCCGTCGACGCGGAGGCGAAGTTGCAACTCCACCTTGCCGATCGGCAGAAGGTTTAGCTGACTCGCTGCGATTTGATAGGGCGGGGCCGCCACCACGTGGGCGAAATTCGGCACGAGTTCTTCGCGGTCCGGCGACCACGCCAGCACCAGCATGTCGGCGCCCACCGGCAGGCCGCCGTCGATCTCAAACGCCATGTCCGAAGCTTGACCGATCGTCAACGTGGTGTCGTCGGCATCGACAAAGTTGACCATGGGCAGGCTGGTGATCTGCTGCACACCCTGGATCGACGGCGCGACCGAAGCGACTTCTGCTTCGTGCTCGACGCGGAACCGCACGACTTGGGTTTCGACCCGGCGACCGCTGCGGCTCACGCTGGCCCCGCTGACGATCAGCACGTAGTCGCCTTCGGGAGCGCGGGACGTGTCCCAATCGACGGTCTTTTCGCCGTCGGTTTCCGTGACCAGCCGGATCACGCTGCGTTGCGAGTCTTGGCGGATGCGAAAGCCGTTGGGCCCGCGCAGGTCCAGTTCCACGCTGGTGCTGCCCCGCGTGTCGTGTTGGGCGCGGATCTGGACGCTGCCCTGCACGGTTTGGCCGTCGCGAACGCCGTCGATGTCGATGTCCGCCCGGGCGGGGAGCACCGCGAAGATTAGGGCCAGCCCCAGCGACCACCCCCCCAGGGTTCGGGTCAAGCCGGGCAGACGGTCGTTTTTACAGTTCAGCATCATGGTGAGACTTTCGTTGGATCGATCAATCGTGGACCCCGCCCTTCCGCATCGTCCGCTGGTCCGGGTGACTTGACGCTCGCGGCCGTGGGGAGTCGGGGAATCCCGAAGGGTCCGACCTGTCACGGCAATGGGGCAAGCCCTGCGGCGGGTAGCGGTTAGACCGTCTGCAAGGTTTGGTTAAACTCACCGGCCGGCGGCGAGCGATAACCCCCGCGGACGCGGGAAACCGGCCGATGCCGCTCCCGACCCCGCCGGCCCGGCGCGGTGTCTTTACGCCGATTCATTTTCCCAAAGGGATTCCGATGCCCCCCTCTCCGCCCGTGTCATCTCGTCGCTGGCTGGTCATGGGCGTCAGCGGCTCGGGCAAGACGACCCTGGGTCGGGCCTGGGCGGAACGTCTGGGGCAGCCTTTCTTTGATGCAGACGATTACCACCCGCCCGCCAACGTTGACAAGATGAGCCGGGCTCTGCCCCTGACCGACGCGGATCGCCTGCCCTGGCTGGACAGTCTCAATCGGTTGCTGCGAGAAACCCCCGGGGCGGTGCTGGCCTGCTCGGCGCTAAAACAGAGCTACCGGGACCGGCTGGGTGACGGGGTGGCGGACCTTTGCGTGGCGCATCTGCAGGTGGACCGGGAAACATTGCAGCAGCGGATGTTGGCCCGGGACCACTTCATGCCCGCCGACCTTTTGCATAGCCAGCTCGATACCCTCGAGCCGCCGTCGGCCGACCGGGCGATCATCCTCGACGGTCGACGCCGCATCCCCCAACTCGTCGCCGATCTCTCGCGTATTGCTTCAATCGCCGATTGACGGGGTCACTGATTCGTGCCGAGACTTAGCACTATCTCGCTATCCAGAGACCGATGACATGGACCCTACCGCGACCGCGTCGCGGCGGTAATCCAGCGCCGGCCGAGTGGCGGTCCGCTGGGTTTCCGGGGTCGTCGCTTCACACAACACCCAGTGCGTCGGCTCCACCTCGTGCAGCCTGGCGCCGGCCCCGGCGTAGGGCGACACCGGATTCGGCGTCGGGTCGTGGGGCCGCACGTCATAGCCGGCCGGGAAATCCTCGGGGATCGTCGCCCCGTCCATCACCGTGTCCAGCCGATCCACCTTCCGCCCCAGCACCGGCATCGACCGCAGCAGCCCCCGCGTGTACGGGTGCATCGGCCGACTAAACAGTTCCCGAACGTTTGCCACTTCCACGATCCGCCCGGCAAACATCACCGCCACCACGTCCGCGTTCTCCGCGACCACGCCCAGGTCGTGGGTAATCAGCAACACCGACATGCCTTTGTCGCGCTGCAATTTCCGCAGCAGTTCGAGGATTTGCGCCTGGATCGTCACGTCCAGGGCCGTTGTCGGTTCGTCGGCCAACAGCAACTCGGGTTGGCACGCCAGGGCCATCGCGATCATCACGCGCTGCCGCATCCCGCCCGACAGCTGGTGGGGATATTCGTTTAGCCGGGACTCGGGGTCCGCGATCCCCACGTCCCGCAGGGCCGTGGTCGCGATCTGCTGGGCACGCTTGCGACCTACGGACTGATGCAACAGCACCGCCTCCATGATCTGGGCGCCGATGGTGTACACCGGGTTGAGCGACGTCATCGGCTCCTGAAAAATCATCGCGATCTGGTTCCCCCGCACCCGACGCATCTGACGATCCGAATGCTTCAACAAATCCACCCCCCCCTCATTGCCCCCCTCGCCCCCCCCCTCATTCGCCGTCTCATTTCCCGCCTCACTCGCGCCGCCGGCGTCTTGACTTTCAAAGCCCGTCGCATCCGGCGGGGAGTCGCCCGCGACTTGATGCCCGCCCCGCCAAATGATCTCGCCCCGCTCGTACCGCCCCGGCGGCGTCGGGATCAGTTGCAGCACCGACATCGCCGACACCGATTTCCCCGAACCCGACTCGCCCACCACCGCCACGGTCTGCCCGGAATACACCGTCAGGTTCACCCCGTCCGCCGCCCGCGTCCGCCCCCCCCCTGCCCCCCTGCCCGCCCCTCATCCCCGCCGCCCCGGCCCGGAAAGGTCACCGAGAGGTCATGGATTTCCAACAACGCCCGACGCTTTCGTTCATTCATATCCGTCACCTTTCGCCACGGTATCTCAAACTCAATTCCCAAGGCCAAACTTCCTATCCTTAACTCTTCACGTCCACCACGTCCCGCATCGCTTCGCCCAGCAGGTTGAACCCGAACACCGTGAGAAAGATCGCCAACCCCGGGAACGCCGCGATCCACCAGTAGAACCCGCCGCCCGCCCCCGTGGCCTCGCTGAGCATCTGGCCCCAGCTGGGCTGATCCACCAGCCCCAGGCCCAGGAAGCTCAGCGTTGCTTCGTAAAGGATCGCCGACGGCACCCCGAAGCTGGCCGCCACCAGCAGCGGCGCGACCGCGTTGGGCAGCATGTGCCGAAACAGGATCGATCGCAGCGGCAGCCCGCACGCCCGCGCCGCCTGCACGAAGTCCATCGCCCGCAGTTTCAAAAATTCCGCCCGGACAAACCGCGCGTACCCCACCCAGCCGGTGGCCCCGATAATCACCATCATGATGTACAGGTTCCGCGGGAAAAACGCCACGAACGTGAGCAACAAGAAGAACACCGGGATGGCCGAGAAAATCTCCACCAGCCGCATCCCCGACAGGTCCACGATCCCCGAGAAATAACCCATCAGCCCGCCCAGCACCACGCCGATGACCAGCGCGATCCCCGTGGCGATGAAGCCCACCGCCATCGCCACCCGGCTCGCGTGGATCATCCGGCTCAGCAGGTCCGCCCCGCCCCGACTCGTGCCCAGCATGAAGTCGCCGCCCGGTTCTAACGGCGGCCGCAGCTCCGGCCGATCCCGAAACCGGTCCGACGGCGAATACGGCACCAGCGTGTACGTCGCCGACACCGCCCGGCCGTCCGCCATCGCCTGCCGGTACTGCGCGTACACCGTGATCTGCGGCGGCTCCACCAGCAAGATCGATCCGAGAATCACCGCCGCGCTCATCCCCCCCGCCGCCGCCCACCGCCACCGGCGGCGGGTCCACCGCCCCGCCACCACTGCCGCCAAAATCACCACCAGCACCAGAGGCATCGCCACGTCCGCCGGGGTCAGATTTTCCAATAACGGGTAACTTACCGTGCCGTCGGCCAACTCAAACCGCAGCGGATGCGAGTTGGCGATGAACGGGGCGAATACCCCCGCCAGCGACACCAACCCCAGCCACGCCACGCCGACCCACGCCCCCCGCCGCGCCAGCACCCGCCGGGAAAAGCCCGGCGAACTTGCCGCAATGTTTTGGGAAGCGATCGGCTCCGCCACCACCCCAGGGTCCCGAGTTACTCCCCCACCCGCCGCGGCCTCGATCCGCTTGGCCGTCTCCTCGGACCGCTCCCCCCCCGCTTGCGACGAGGGCTTGATCTTTTGCGCGGCTCACTCATAGCTCACCCGCGGATCTGCCACCGCATACAACAGGTCCGCCACCAGAATAAAGAACAGCCCCAGCAACCCGCTCACCAGCGCCCCGGCCAACACCAGCTCCCGGTCCCGCGCGTAGATCCCCTCCAGCGTCAGCTTCCCCATGCCCGGGATGCTGAAGATCTGCTCGATGATCACCGACCCGCCGATCAGGGCGGGGATCACCCCCGCCGACACCGTGATCAACGGCAAGAGACTGTTGCGAAACACGTGCTGGTACAGCACCACCTTCTCCCGCAGCCCCTTGGCCCGGGCGGTCCGCACAAAGTCGGCCCCGAGGTTTTCCAGCACACTGGCGCGCATCAGTTTGCTTAAAAACGCAAAGTCCGCGTAGGCCAAACACACCACCGGCAGCACCAGGTGCCACGCCCGGTCCAGCAGCCACCCCCGCTCAAAACCGCCCGCAAAGCTCGGCAGGAACGCCCATTCATTGGCCCGTGTCGAGTTCAGCCCGCCCGTCGGAAACCACTGCAGGTACTGACTGTTGGCCAGAAACCCCAGCAGCAGCACCCCGACCCACATCGACGGCATCGACCACAGCCCCAGGAAAAACGTGCCCAGCCCCACGTCCACCGCCCCGCCCTTACGCCGGGCCATCTGAATCCCCGCGACGATCGACAGCAGAAACGTGATCGGCGAGGTCAGCACGTTCAGCAGCAGGGTGATGGGCAGCGCTTCCTTATACAGTTCAATCACCGGCCGCCGCTTGCTGAGACTCTCGCCCAGGTCCGGCCACTTGAGCAGCCGCAGTTCTCCCCACAGCACCCGGCCGCCGTCCCCGCTCGCAAAGCCGATCGGCGACACGCGGTTGAGCCAGCGGCCGTACTGCACCACCAACGGCGCTTCCAGGCCGTCGCGCCGATCGAGGTATTCCTTTTGGGCCTGCTGCGACTCGGCCGCCATCTCCCCGCCCGCCACCGACGACTCGGACCCCCCCACCCCGCCCGGCGACAGCGCCATGATGAAAAACACCACCGCCGTCACGCCTACCAGCGTCGGCACCATCAACAACAATCGGCGAATCAAGTAAGAAAGCATCGCATCGCCCCCTCCCTCTCTTCATCACTCGGGCCGGCGGCCCCTTGGTTTATTCGACCCGGGGTCTTGGCTTTTCCGGGGGGTTCCTCAGTACTTTCGCAATTCTGCCGGGACGTACCACACCGTCCGTTCGCTGATCCCGAATTTCGTCTCGTATAAATTCCGGAACCGGTCGTCGGCAAAGGTCAAAAACTTGCGGACGTACAGAAACGTGTACGGCTGATCCTCGTTGAGGATCGCGTGCACCTCGTGCCAAATCGCCATCCGCTCGTCTTCGTCCAGCGTCACCCGGGCCTGGTCGATGAGCGCGTCGAGCTGCGGATTGCGGTAGGCGGGGAAGTTGTTGGCCCCGTTGCCGATGTTGCTGGAGTGGAACGCGTGGTGCACGTCGGTTTCGATGTTGGCACCCCACGCCATGCTGATCGCGTCGTAGTCGGAGCTGCGCACCTTTTCGCTGAAGACCGACCACTCCAGAGGGTCGAGTTCCAGCCGCACCCCGGCCTCGGCCAGGGAATCTTTGATGACCAGCGAGACGTTGTTCCAAAAATTCCCGCTGCTGGGATAGGTGTGCTTGAAGGAAAGCGGCACGCCCTCGCGGGACTCCACCACCCCGTCGCCGTCGCGGTCCTCGTACCCCGCCTCGGCCAGCAACGCCTTGGCCCGCGATACGTCGTAGGGCAGCGGCTCGATGCTCTGGTTGTACTGCGGGCTCAATTTGTTAAACGGCCCGCTGGGGATCAGCCCGTAACCAAACAACGCGGTGTCGATGATCTGCTGCCGATTGATGAGCATCGTCATCGCCCGGCGGACCCGCTTGTCGGCAAAGGGCGTGGGCTGCCCGTTTTTCTCCTGGTTCCACGCGATCCAGCCGTAGCCGTCGTTGGGCCGAAACGCCTCGACGGACTGGGACCGCGCGATCAGGTCTTTGTCTTCGAGGTATTCGATGTATTGCTCGGGGACCGCCCGGTAGAACAGGTCGATCTCGCCGTTGCGGAATGCGGTGAGCCGGGCCACGTCGCTGGTGATTTCCTTGAACACCAGCCGCTGGGTCGGCGAGGGCTCGCCCCAGTACCGCTCGTTGCGCTCCAGCACGATCTCGCGGCCCGGGACCCAGTCGGTGGGCCCGACGCTGACTTTGTACGGCCCGCTGCCCATCAGCAGCCCCGGCAGACTGTTGATCCGGCCCACCTGCGGCTCGTCGAGCGGCCCGTAAAAATGCTCGGGCAGCACCCGGAACGCCGCCGCTTCCTGAAACGCATCGAAGAACGGTTTTTTGAAGGCGAACGCCACGGTGAAGTCGTCGCTGGCCTGGACGCTTTTGAACTTGAGGCCGTACTCGTTGCGGTACACCGCCGCGTCGATGTCGGGGTTCATCAGCAGCTGGTAGGTAAACACCACGTCCCGGGCGGTGAGCGGCTCGCCGTCGGAAAAGGTGATCCCCCGCCGCAGCCGAAAGGTGATCGTCGTCGCCGGCGGGCAGTCGGGTTCGCTGGCGATATCGTCGACCCGCCGCCCCTCTTTCATGCGCTGGTCGAGGTAGGTCTGCCGCGCCTCGTCGGTTTCCAGCGGGGCGAATCCCGCCTCGGCCCGCACCTCGGCTTCGGTCAGCGGCACGGCCTGCCGTTGGTCCACGTAAGCCTGCCAGACCTCGACATTGTCCTGAATCTTCCAGGTCTGCGCGAGCTGCGGCGACCATTCCAACGTCTGGGCGTCCCGGCCCGCGAGGGATTCGACCACGAAACTCTGCACGACCGCCCCGTAAAAATCTTTCGAGATAAACGGCGTGATCTTCGCCACGTTGACCGAAAACGCGTCGATCACCCAGTCCCCCTCCGCGTAGTCGTCCCGCGCTTCGGCCTCTTGGAGTTCCTCGAAAGGATCGGGCAAGTCGGCGGGGTCCATGAACCCGTCCTCCGCCAGACGCTCGGCCGACGACCCCCGGCCCGCGCCGTTGCCCATGGCGATGCCCTGGGCCGACGCGGTGGCGAGCATCCGCTCGAGCCGGGCCTGGGCCGACGCCTGTTGTTTGACTTCCTGGGCCACGATCATCAGCGTCTCGTGCTGGCGATCGAACTGTTTCATCGCGATCCAGATGCTCGCCAGCACCGCCAACAGCAGCACCACCGTCACGAAATCTTTAAAGCCAAAGCGATTTTCCATGTCGTCAAACTTCCTGATCGGTGGGTGCCGTGGTCCACCATGCTAGTGATATCAGAACCCCGGGTGACCCGTCGGCGCGAGCTCGGCTGAAATCGAAGGCCATTTGCCCCCGAGCTGGCCTTGATTACCGTGGCGTCCGCTTGGGATCGAACCGTTCTCGCAGCGCGTCGCCCATGAAATTCAGCGCCATCAGCGTGAGCCCCAGCAGCCCGCAGGGGAACACCAGCAGCCACCAGTACACCGCGGCCCCGGGGGTGACCAGGGCGGGCAGCTGGTCCACCCCGTCGGCCGCGAGGTTGCCCCAGCTCGGCAGCGGCTGCCGCACGCCGATGCCCAGAAAGCTCAAGAAACTTTCCTGCAGGATCGCCAGCGGCACCGCCAGCGTGGCGTACACCACGATCACCCCCACCAGGTTCGGCAGCAGGTGCACCCCCATCACCCGCAGCGGCCCGACGCCCACCGCCCGCGTCGCCTCGATAAACGGCTGGGCCCGCAGACTCAACACCTGCCCCCGCACCACCCGCGACATCGTCAGCCAGCTCACCCCGCCGATGGCCACCAGCAGCGTCGCGACCCCCGCCACGTTCGTCGCCACCGTGTCGTTGCCCCCCAGGGCCCCGGTGACAAAACCCAGCAGCACCGGCTGCAACGCCAGCGTAATCATCACCACCAGCAGGATGTACGGCAGCCCGTACAGCACGTCCACCGTCCGCATCATCACCGCGTCGGTCTTGCCCCCGGCGTAGCCCGACATCACCCCCCAGCCCACCCCGATGACCACCGCAATCAGCGCCGCGCAGCCCCCGATGCCCAGGCTGATCGCCCCGCCCAGCAGACTCCGCCACAGCACCGACCGCCCCAGGTCGTCGGTCCCCATCGGCTCGCCCCAGCTGGGCGGCAGGTTCTGCATCGCCAGGACGTCCCCCGTCCCGCCCCCGCCGATCCGCTGGGCGTCGTAATACTGCAGCGACCAGGGCAAGGTGACAAAGCAGGGCACCGCGATCAGGACCAGCAGACAGCCGCCGACCCACCCGGCGGACAAACGGGGTATCCGGAGCCGCCGCGTCCGCGTCTCGGGCGGGTCCTCGATCGGCGGCGGGGGCAATGCAGTCATGGCCCGCAATATACCGCCCCAGCCCGGCCCGAAGCTGCCGACGCCCCCAAAGCTCACTTCTCGCCCTGTTCGAAGACCTCTCCCTGCCGCCGCCGATCCCAAACCACCCGCCCCAAAATCCAAATCACCGCGTCCCTTACAATCTCCCGCCTATGACCCACTTCTGGGGCTACGCCCGTCAAATGCTTCACTACCGTCGGCTGCTGATCATCGGCGCCCTCGCCGCGATCCTCGACGCGACCTTTGCCTTTGCCGGCCTCAACCTCGCGGGCTGGATGATCAAGCTGACCTTCGGCGAAGATCAACAAACCCTCCACCAATACCTCGCCGCCGCGCTGTCGGACCCCGACCTGATCGCCCGCTTCGGCGACTACCGCTACCTCGCGGACCTGCTGCCCGACGACATGTTCATCGGCTTTGCCATCGCGGTCGCGGCCATCATTCCGCTGGCGGCGATCGGCTCGTCGCTGCGTTTCACCTACCAGATGATGTCGATCACCGTCGCCCTCCGCACGGTGATGCGCATCCGTCAGCAGGCGTATTTTCACATGCTTCACGCCCCGCTGGAGCGCCTCGGGGGCCTGGCGCGGCCGACCAGCTTTCCCGGCTGATGCGCGACACCTCCACACTGGGCAAGGGGTTTAACACCCTCATGGGCAAGGCCATCCGGGACCTGCTCATGGGCCTGGTGGGCCTCAGCACCGCCCTGATCATCGACTGGCAGCTCACCGCGATCTTCCTGCTGGGCCTGCCGCTGATCGGCATCGCGATCCGTAAGTTCGGCAAGTCCGTGCGCCGTGCCGCCAAGTATTCGCTGCGTCAATACGCCAACATGACCGGGGCGGTGCAGGAAACCATGCAGAGCCCAGCCGTGGTCCGCCTCCACAATGCCGAGGGCTACGAACGCCGCCGGTTTAACACTATCAACCGCCGCGTGGTCGAGCAGGAGATGCGCTCCCGCACCGCCAAGGCGCTCAGCTCGCCGATCATCGAATTCATCGCCCTCTGCGGCCTGGTGGCGGTGGCGCTGCTCGCGGCGTATCTCGTCTTCAAGATGGAATCGGTCAAGCCCGAGGACGTCTTCCTCGTGCTAGTGTCGCTGGGCATCGCGGGCATGTCGGTCAAACCGCTGGCGAATCTCAATAACGACCTGCAGGAATCCGGCGCGGCCGCGACCCGCATCCACGAGATCATGGCCGTGCCCGTCGAGCCCGGCTCCCGCCCGGCCCCGGAGGGTCAGCCCGATCTCCCCACGCTGCCCCGCCACCACCGCGACATCGTGTTCGATCAGATCGATTATCAGTACCCCGGCAGCGATGAGCTGGCGGTCCGGGCGGTGACGCTGCATATCCGCCACGGCGAGTCGGTCGCCATCGTCGGCACCAACGGCTCGGGCAAGTCCACCCTGCTCAACCTCCTGCCTCGGCTCACTACCCCCACCCGCGGCCGGGTCCTGATCGACGGCCAGGACATCGCCGACGTTTCGCTGCGTTCGCTGCGCGGCCAACTCTCGGTGGTCACCCAGCAAACGGTACTGTTCGCGGGCACGATTGCCGACAACATCGCCTACGGCCGGCGTCACGTCCCCCGGGCCGACATCGTCGCCGCCGCCCGCGCGGCATCGGCCGACGACTTCGTCAACGAGTTGCCCCGGGGTTACGACACCAAACTCGGCGAAGCCGGGGCCGGCCTCTCGGGCGGACAACGCCAGCGCCTCTGCATCGCCCGCGCGATCCTCCGTGACCCCGCGATTCTTATCCTTGACGAAGCCACCAGCCAGATCGACGCCGAGTCCGAAGCCCGCATCGCCGAGGCCATCGACCAGCTCCGCGCCGGCCGAACCACCCTCATCATCGCCCACCGCCTCTCCACCGTCGTGGACTGCGACAACATCGTGGTGATGCAGCACGGCGAAATCATCGATCAGGGCACGCACCGCCAGCTCCTCGAACGCTGCGGCACGTACCAAACTCTCGTCAAGACTCAGCTCACCGCCTGACACGCGGGCTCATTGCCGGGCCAGCGCAGCGCGATCCCGTAATCTATCGCCATGCCGATCATCGGGATTATTTTGGGGCTGCTGCTTGCACTCTGGATCAGCCTGTTCACGATGTTTAACGACACCGTGATCCTGCAGCCTTTGATGACCGGCAATTTGCTGCCGACCTCGGTCTACGGGCCCGCGGTCTTGCTGTCGCTGCTGGCGTGCGGGGTGAGTTTTCGCTCAATGGGGCGGCGTCAGCTCCTGGGCCGGGGCGACCTGGTGGTGATGATCGTGTTGGCCACCGCCGCCTGCGCCTGGCCGGGCACAAACTTCCTCCGCACATTTGTCGGCAACGTCGGCAACCCCGCCAACCTCGCCAAGACGCAGGACCACTGGCAGTCCACCGAAGTCTTCAGTTATCTGCCCGACGGCTTGTTGCTCAACGACGGGCAGGAAAAGGAGGGCGTGACGGACGTGCTGGTCAACGGCGTGGGCGAGCCGGACGAGTACGACCTGAACAAGGTGCCTTGGGCCGATTGGTGGCCGGTGCTGCGTTTCTGGGGCGGACTGGCGTTGCTGCTGGGCCTCGCATCGGTCTGCCTGGGCCTGATCGTGCACCCCCAGTGGGCCCGCCACGAACGCCTGCCCTACCCGCTGGTCCGCTTCATCGAAGAACTCACCCGCCCCCCCCTACCCCCCCCGCCCGGCTCATCTCTTGTAGCGTTGGGCGCGGCTGGCGACTCGCCAACCTTCCCGACGTCTCGACGACCGGCCCTGCTGACCAACCGCCTCTTCTGGCTGGGGCTGGGCATGGTGTTCACCATCCACCTAATCAACGGCCTGCACCAGTGGGACCTCACCTTCTTCAACATCCCCCTGAAGTACGATTTCGGCCCGCTGCAATCGCTGTTTCCCAACACCCACGTCCACGGCAGCGAACAGCTTTATCACCCCGAGCTTTTTTTCAGCGTCATCGCCTTTGTTTTTTTCATCCGCGGCGACGTGTCGTTCAGTGTCGGGATCAGCAACTGGGCGTGGGTGGCGCTCGAGCGCCGCGTTCGTGGCCCGGGGTTCGACGTTGGGCAGCAACCCGATCGAAACCGAGCCGGGCACGCTGCTGCGGGCGGGGGCGTACCTGGGTTTTACCCTCATGATCCTCTACCTGGGGCGGCGGTACTACGGCAAGCTGACCGCCGCGGCCCTGGGTTTTTCTCGCGTCGAGGGGGACCAACGCTCGGCCATGTGGGCCCTGCGGGGGTTGGCGGTCTGCTTTCTGGGCATGGTTTGGATGATGGCGCACTTTGCCGATCTGGACTGGCGGCTGGCGGTGCTTTTCGCGGGCCTGGCGCTGGTCATGCTGCTCATCCTCGCCCGGCTCAGCGCCGAGACGGGGATGTTTTATCTCGAACCCAACTGGTATCCCCTCGCGGTCATCGTCGCGCTCGTGGGCTTCGAGGGCCTGGGCCCCGGGGGGTTTCTCACGGTCGCGCTGCTGGGCACGACGCTGCTCGCGGTGCCCCGCGAACCGTTGGCGGGCTACGTGGTCAATGCCCTGGCGTTGACCGAGCGGGTCGGGGGTCGTCGTCGCTTGGGCGCGACGGGCCTGGGCATCGCCGGCGTCGCGACGGTGACGCTGGGCCTGGCGATCGTCGCGACGCTGACGCTGATCTACACCCGCGGGCTCAGCGGCGCCGAGGACTGGGCCAACCGCTGGCACCCGGTCCTGCCGTTCAACGCCCTGGCCCGCCGCGTGGCGGACCTGCAATCGACCGGCCAACTGGAGCGGGTGATCGCCGACGCCGCCGCCGGCCCGATCGCCGCCCTCCGCCCCGAGGCCGGGGCGATCGGTTGGCTGCTGCTGGGCGGCGGGCTGGTGGTGGCGTGTGCGTTTGCCCGGCTGCGGCTGGCCTGGTGGCCGATCCACCCCGTGCTGTTTTTTATGCTCGGCTCGACCGCGAGTATCCGCCTGGCCTGGTCGTTTCTGATCGGCTGGGCGCTGCGCGCCGCGGTGGTCCGCCTCGGGGGCACCGCCGCCTATCACGCGGCCCTGCCGTTGGCGGTGGGCCTGATCGCCGGGGAACTGCTGGCCTCCCTCGGCTGGCAGCTGGTGGGCATCACCTACTATCTCATCACCGGCCTGGGTCCCGCCAAGTATTTCATCCTGCCCAACTGACGGACCGCCCCAGCCTCACTCCTCGCCCGTGTTGCATCTGAATCGCGCCAACCTAGAATAGCCAGCGACCCTCATCACCGGCCGGGTGCCCGAGTGGACCAAGGGGGCGGATTGCAAATCCGCTTGCGTAAGCAGTCGTGGGTTCGAATCCCATCCCGGCCTCTTTTCAAATCCCATCTACCCCCCACAAAACCTGCCTTCCGCAGGTTTTTTTGCGTCCGCTCGCAACCGCTCAATTTCAAGGCCAATATGTCAGTGGGTGCTTGATAAAACAGCATGTCTCGGTGCTTGCCGCATAAATATGTGACTTTATTCTCAAATTTTTGCTTGATCCGCTACGCTAAATCCACTATAAACCTCTGCCCACCCCGAGCAGTGAGCTCGATGGGCGTTTGCCGTCATGGTGGGGTGAGCTGGGCAGGTCACCGTTTAGTACTGGCCGATCCCTTCCCTCATCTCGAATCGCCTCAAGGTAGAGAAACCCTTAACCCCCGATCCCGAGGAATCTTACGAACATGAGCACCGACTACACGAAACTTGAATACATCTGGCTCGACGGCTACAAGCCCACCCAGAGTCTGCGCAGCAAGACCAAAGTCTTGTTCAAGAAATTCGGCGGCACCCTCGAAGAGTGCCCGATGTGGTCCTTTGACGGCTCCTCCACCCGGCAGGCCGAAGGCGGCAGCTCCGACTGCCTGCTCAAGCCGGTCTACATCTGTAAAGACCCGCAACGCAAGAACGCCTACCTGGTTATGACCGAAGTGCTCAACGCCGACGGCACGCCCCACGAGTCCAACGGCCGGGCCACCATCGACGACGATGACAACGACTTCTGGTTCGGTTTTGAGCAGGAATACGCGGTCATCGACATCGAGACCGGCCGGCCTATCGGTTTCCCGATGAACGGCTACCCCAGCCCGCAGGGACAATACTACTGCTCGGTGGGCGGCCGCAACGCCATGAGCCGAGCGTTCATCGAGGAACACCTCGACGCTTGCCTCGATGCCGGTCTGAAGGTCGAAGGCATCAACGCGGAGGTCATGTGCGGCCAGTGGGAGTTCCAGACTTTTGCCGAGGGTGCCGCCAAAGCCGGCGACATCGTGTGGGTCGCCCGGTACCTGCTCGAACGCATCGGCGAGAAATACGGATTTGCCATTGAATACCACCCCAAGCCCGTCAAGGGCGACTGGAACGGCAGCGGCATGCACGCCAACTTCTCCAACTCCACTCTCCGCGAGTCCGGCGATAAGGCCGAGTACGCCAAGATCTGCGAAGCCTTCGGAACCCAGGAAGCCATCAAACGCCACATCGAAGTCTACGGCACCGAGAACCACCTCCGCCTCACCGGCCTGCACGAAACCCAGGCAATCGACAAGTTCTCCTACGGCGTGTCGGACCGCGGTGCCTCGATCCGCATCCCGATTGCGACCGTCGAAAACGGCTACAAAGGCTGGCTCGAAGACCGTCGGCCCAACTCCGCGGCCGACCCCTACAAGGTAGCCGCCGCCATCGTCAAAACCGTCACCGGCGTCGTCGCCAAGCTCTAGCTTGATCCACCACTTCAATTCTTCAAAGCCCACGGATTCTTTCCGTGGGCTTTTTTGATGGGGTCGTTCAGCCGGGAGTGGGGGGTGGAAGGGTGAGGGGGGGGGATCGCTTATCCCGCGGGGCTGAGCAGGGGGTGGCTTTCGGCGTTGGTGGGGACGGCCTCGGAGCGTTCCGCGGACTCGGCGGGCGCGGGGGCGGAACGGCCGAAGACGGCTTTGAGTAACGGGTCGGATTGCGCCGCTTGCTGAAGCGCATCGGTGCGGGCCTGGCCGACGACCGCCAGATCGCGCTCCGCCTCGGTGACGTCGATCTGCAGCAGTTCGATCTGGGCGGTCAGTTCTTCGAGGCGTTTGTGAAGCTCGGCCTCGTCGCGGAGAAACGGTTCGAGGAGGGTGTCAATTTTTTGGCCAAGGGTGGGCGTGCTCACGAGAAACTCCTGGGGCGTGGCGGACGAGGGAAATCAAAGCGACGTTGATCTCATCGTCCGATAGGTCCGCCCAGTTAAGAGCTGGCAGCAAGGTTTTTTATTCAATAAAAGTGGTCGGGGAGATGCGTCACCCAGGGACAAACCCACCGCAGAAACGGCCGCCGATTCCACCATCGTCCATATCCCGGCTCGGCTTGGGTCGCCAGGCTTGGGATACAGAACACGTCGAAACCGACGGATGACAACAGGCTACCCCCCCCACCCCCCCACCCCCCCCCCCCGCCGGACAAGCTGAGGGCCAGGGTTAATCACCACGCAACGCGATGGCCATACGGACCAGGTCGGCGAACGACTTGGCGCACATCTTGCTCATGGCGTGGGAGCGGTGCACTTCGATGGTTTTGGGGGAGAGACCCAGTTCGCTGGCGACCTGCTTATTGAGTTTGCCCTCGACCACCAGCGCCATGACTTGGCGTTCGCGGGGGGTCAGCAACTCGTAGCGGCGTACCAGATCGTCTTTTTCGTCAGCCGCCGCCCGCTGGGCGCGATATTGTTGCAGGGCGTCGTGGACACGCTCGAGCAGCGATTGATCGGAAAATGGTTTTTGGATGAAGTCGATCACGCCGGCTTTAAACGCGCGTACCGCGGCGTCGACCTCGCCGTGTCCGGTGATGACGATCACCGGGAGATCGGTGCCGTCTTCCGACAGTTGATCGACCATGTCCAGCCCCGACATCCCCGGCAGCCGGAGGTCCGCGACGAGACAACCCGAAACCGGACGCCGGGCACGGGCGAGCATGCCCGGGGCATCGGCGTAGGCTTCGACGCGATGGCCCGCCGACTCGAGCATAAATTGCAACGAATCGCGAACGGCAGGGTCGTCGTCGACCACGAATACGGTGTGAGGAGTGGACATGAGAGGGACGAAAGGGCGCGTAAGACGTGAAATAAAGCTAAGAATTGTTTAAGAAATTTTCATCATTCTAAACCATGATGAGTGATTTACCTAGGGGTAAAGCAAGGTCTTTCCCTAAGTTGAGAAAATTTATTCGTCCGGTGCTCCATTCGTGTCACTCTGGGTAGGCAGGGTAAGGTGGAAGATCAATCCGCTGTCGGGGTGGGCGGCGGCGTGCAGACGTCCGCCGTGGGCCTGGGCGATGGACTGGCTGATGGCGAGGCCCATGCCCATGCCTTCGTCCTTGGTCGAGAAGAAGGGGTGAAAGAGCCGGTCGATTTGTTGCGGGTCAAGCCCCGGGCCGTGATCACGGAGCGTGGTGACCAGCTGTCCCTCGGGGTTGACGTGGGCACTGATCTCGATACGGCGTTGCGGGACCGGGACCCGGGCCATGGCTTCTAGGGCGTTGCGGATGAGGTTGAGCAGAATCTGCTCGATCTGGATGTCGTCGGCCAGCACGAGAGGCAGATGGGTCGGGAGGTTGACCTCGATCCGGGCAAGGTGCTCGGCAACGTCGGCTTCGAGAAGGGCAAGGGTCTGGGCGATCAGCTCGTGCATGGCCTGGGGCTGTCGCTGGGTGCCGCGCTTGGTGACGAATTCGCGGATGCCGCGGATGATTTGGCCCGCGCGGCCGGCTTGTTCCGCGGCGCGGTTGAGCGGGTCGATCAATTCGTGGGTCGTCGCGTTGCCGTGCTCGATGCGGTGGAGGCTGCCGCGGAGGTAGGCGTTGATCGCGGCCAAGGGTTGGTTGAGTTCGTGGGCGAGGCCCGAAGCCATTTCACCGATCGCCGAAACGCGGGTGGCGTGGGCCAATTCGTCGCGGTGGAGGCGGGCCAACTCTTCGGCCGTGCGGCGGGCGGTGATGTCGCGCTGGATGGCGACCCAGTGGGTCAGTCGGCCTTGGTTGTCGGTGACGGGATTGACGTTCCATTCGACGAGGTATTCCGAGCGGTCTTTGCGGTAGTTGGTGGTTTCGCCGAAGAAGGGCTGGCCGTCGCGCAGGCTGCGGCGGAGCCGGTCGATGACGGCGAGGTTGGTCCGCGGGCCTTGGAGGATGCGGGGGTTCTGCCCGAGGATGTCCACGGGAGCAAAGCCGGTCATCGCGGTGAAAGCGGGGTTGACGTAGAGGATGTGGGGCCCGGGCGCATCGAGTTGATTGTCGGTGATGATGACGGCTTCGCGGACCTGTTCGACGGCCTGGCGGATGAGGTGGAGCTGCTGCTCGGCGTGGAGTCGGTCCGTCACGTCGCGGGAGACGACGGTGAGTTCCTGGCCGTCGTAGCGGCTGGCGGCTTCGAGCCAGATGTAGTGGCCGTCGGTGTGGCGTGCGCGGAACGTGGTGCGGATGACGCCGGTGGAGTTTTGCAGCCGGGTGAGGCTGTCGATGACGCGTTGGCGATCGTCGGGGTGGGCGATCTCGCGGGGCATGGTGCCGCGGAGCTGGTCGTTAGTGTAGCCCAGGATGCGGTGGCCGGCGGGGGAGACGTAAAGAAATCGACCCTGCTGGTCGTGGGTGGAAATCATGTCCGTGGCGTGCTCGGCGAGCTGGCGGTACCGCCGCTCACTGTCGCGGAGGGCGCGCTGGGCCTCGATGCGTGAAGTGGCGTCGCGGGTCACCGCCACGATCTGTTGCTCGGCGGGCGCAGCCGCCTCGGCGGTTTTGGCGGGACCCGCGTCTTGATCGTCAGGCGGCGCATCGAGGGACCCGGCGGGGCGGTCGATCACCCGGCTGGTGGTCTCGACCCACAGATAATGGTTTTGCCGGTGGCGCAGGCGGTAGGTGACCGCCCACGGCCCGGAACCCGCGACCATCTTTTGGTGACCGGTTTTGACCCGCTCGACATCGTCGGGGTGCATCAGGTCGTAAGCCAGCCGGCCCACCAGGTTTTCGGGCGGATAGCCCACCAGGGCCTCGGCCGCGGGGGAAGCGTAGAGATAGTGGCCGTCCAGGTCATGGCACGACATCAGGTCCGTCGCCGCTTCCGCCAGATAGCTGTACCGCAGTTCACTCTCCCGCATGGCCTCCCGGGCACGTTCCCGCAATTCGGTGTGCAACCTCTGCAACTCGATTTGGCTGGAGGTCAATCGTTGCTGCACCTGCACCTCTTCGCTGATGTCCTGGGCAAACGAGAGGATCGACACCAGCACCCCCGCCTGGTCGCGCATGACCGAGTTAAACCACTGGCAGGTGATGGTCTGGCCGTCGGCGGTCAGGTTGCGATTGGTGACGTGATTGGAGGGGTCCTGGCCGTCGATCAGGCGTTTGGCCGCCGCTTCGACCGCACGCCGGTCCTCCGCCAATACGAAGTCCCACTCTCCCCAGCCCCGGCCCATCACCTGGTCGGCCGACCAGCCAAAAATCCGCTCGGCCTGCGGCGACCAGCGCTGCACCCGCCAGTCGGCATCCCACTCAATCACCGCCAGCGGGGCGTTGTCCACGTGGAAGGCCAACCGATCCTGCACCCGCCGGCGATCCAACGCTGCCGAGCACAACGCCGCCGCCCGCTCCAGCAATTCGCTTTCCGCGCGGGTCCAGACTCGGCCGCGTCCCCGCTGATTGAAACCCAGCAGGCCGATCAACCGACCTTCGCTCCAGATGGGTTGCAGCAGAAACGCGCCCACGCCAAGCTTCGCGAGCATCGCTTGCTCTCCCCGGGCCTGCTCGCCGTCCATCTCCGAGAGATCGTCCACCCACAACGTCTGGCCTTCTGCCGCCGCGGGGAACAGCGTCGGCAACGATTGACGGGACACCCCCGCAAAGTTTTCCCGGATCGACCAAACCCCCGACGCCAGCCATTCGTGCACCATGCTCGCCGACCGCACCGACATATCAAACTCAAACATGAAACAGCTATCGACCCCCGCGTGTCGGCCCAGCGTTTCCAGCGTCCGCTCGAATCCGCCCCCGATATCGCCCGGCCCCGCTCCGATCAAGTCCTGCGTCAACCGCAAAATCAAGGCATCGAAAGCTTCACGTTCCTCCGCACGCCGGGTATTTTGTAATCCATACGCTTGATGCGTGACCACCGCGCCCCCGCCCTGCCATTGCCCCGACTCGTCTGCCCGGCCCCGCACGGTGATCCGCAGCGACCCGGGCTGGGGGTTTGTCGCCTGACATGGCTTATCCTCTTCGGTTTCCGTGGCCTGATTTGCTTTGATCGGGAGGTCTTCACGGGTGAGGTCACGGACCATGGCTGCCCCGCGACTGCCCCCCGATTCCCGGCCGCGCCATTGCTGGGTGAACCAGTCGGCCGTCTCCTGGCCCACCATCGCCGACCACGGCCGACCCACCCACGCCTCCCACTCACCGCCCCATGCCGCCAGCCAGCCGTCGTTGACATACGTCACCCGCCACGACTCATCGAGCCCGCAAAACCCCTCCTCCGTCCGCGACGGCCCCCTCTCGTTTCCGGCGTCCGACGGTTGGGCTTTCGACATTCGAGCGGCTCCGCTGCCTGGATCTCTTCGAGCCCGCGACGCTTCTCAATCCGTTTACCGAGGGTCGGCTTTTCACCCGGCGTATGAAACGAACCTAATTTCGCGCGACCCGCCCCGCCGACTCTCTCGTCATCACCCTACTGTCTGATAACGATCATCGCTCGTCACGCCGGTCCGATTCGGGTCGGGGGTTTCGGCGGCGGGCTGCCCCTCACCGAAAGGTCTTTCATGCAACGTACTCTCCGCGCTCCACTTCCCCGTTTCGCCGCCGTCGCCCTGGGGCTCACCGCCCTGCTGACCACCGGCTGCATCTCGGCCCCCGACGGCACCCCCGATGAGCAGCGTCAATTTATCGACGACAGCAGCGACGAAACCATCGCCATGATCGTCAAGGACAAAAAAGTCACCCAGCAGGACATCCAAGACGCCGCGGGCTACGCCACCATCAGCAACGTGAGCACCCAGGTCCTTCTGATCGGCGGCGACGACGGCTACGGCGTGCTGGTGGACAACTCCACCGGCCAGCGCACCTACCTCGACGTCAACAGCATCGACATGGGGCCCGGCATCGGCATCGCCAAATACCGCACCCTGCTGGTGTTCGAAAGCCAGGAACGCCTCGACGAATTTAAGGACGGCCAGTGGGAATTTGGCGCGGGCGTCAGTGCCGTGGCCAAAACCGCCGACGGCGCCGGCGGTGCCGCGGAAGACACCGCCAGCTTCGACAAAGACGTCGATGTCTATATCACCGGCGAAAAAGGCCTCGCGGTCAGCGCCACCATCCGGAACATGGAAATCAAGGTCAACAAAAAGCTCACGCAGAACTGATCCGTTCATCCGCACCCGTTCATAGATTCATTCCCACCCGCGTCGGGTTCGACGCGGGTTTTTTCATGGGCGGATGTTTGCCCGTGGCGTTGTTCAGAGGCCCGTGACCGGCGTGCGGGGATCCGCTATTTGCAATATCCTTCTCCCGCCCGATAACCCCGTTTTCGTGAGTCCCCGACCATGTTGCCTAAAGAATCTCCCCGCCGCCCGCAATTGGGCTTCCTGTACCTGCCGCCGTTCCGGGTCGAAGGACTCTCCATCGCCGGCGAAGAATCCTGCGTCCACCTGCCGGAATTCGACATCGCCTTCGACATCGGCCTCTGCCCCCGCCCCGCATTGTCCTCAAATTACATCGCCCTGACCCACGGCCACATGGACCACGCCGCGGCCCTGTCCTACTACTTCTCCCAGCGCTCCTTCCAAGGCATGGGCACCGGCACCGTGCTCTGTCCCAAACCGCTGGCCATGCCGATCCACCGCCTGATGGAAGCCTGGGTCGATATCGAGCAGCAGCGCACGCCCTACCACGTCATCGCCATGGAACCCGATGACGAGCAGGAAATCAAAAACAACCACTTCCTGCGGGCCTTCGAAACCGTCCACACCGTGCCCTCACTGGGCTACACGCTCGTCGAAAAACGCTCGAAACTCAAACCACAGTTTGTCGGTCTGCCCCAGGAAAAACTCGTCGAACTTAAAAAGTCCGGCGAGGACATCTCCCAGACCCTCAAGGTCCCGCTGATCTGCTACACCGGTGACACCGCCTGGGGGCCGCACTTTGACCGCGACGACGTGCTTCACGCCAAGGTGCTCATCACCGAATGCACCTTCATGGAAGCGGGCCACCGCAAGCGGGCCGGCATCGGCAAGCACCTGCACCTCGAACACATCATCGACCTGCTGGAGCGCTCCACCGCCGAGGCCGTCGTGCTGACTCACCTCAGCCGCCGGACGCACATCGGCCTGGTCCGCAAGGCGATCGACCAGCACGTTCCCGCCGAGCACCGCCACCGCCTGTTCGTGCTCATGGACAACCGCACGAACCGTGAGCGCTACGAACGCCAGGTCGCCGAGGCCGAGGCCGATGGTCCGCACGATTAATCACCCCGTGCCCGGGCGATCACCTCCGCGAAAAAGCCGACGATCAAACTCTGCTGCCGAGTAAGCACGCCCTCGCTTGATTTACATTTTTTAGATGCACCCACGGATGATGAGTACAGCGACCGTGAAAGTTAGTCCGCCGCGTCGAATTTCAGTGGGTCATCGCCAAACGAGGTCCGCAGCTTGCGGTCAAAATCATCGAGGATCCGATCCAAGGCCCGCTCGACGCGGGCGTCGGAATCCATCTTGCCCAGTTCGATGAACATCTGAGCACGGCGGACGCGATCTTCGCGGACTGGGGTCACCTGCCCGTTGACCGTAGTTAACGGATCGATATTAATAGTGGGGGAAACAACTCGGCTGTCTTCCCGGTAGTCAGTCATGGCCATAATTTCTATCTTGCGTGTCGTGGAAAAGAACCTCGGCGGAACCCGGACATCGGGTTCCATCGCAATCATGACCAGTCCTTGGTGGGCGATGCCTACATAGATAGAGGCTGACCAAATCCTCGTCAAGGGCCGCAAAAGATTTCCACAAACGGCTCGAATCCAACCGATCACATTCCCTAACCCCTTGCCAGACAAGGAAAATCCGCATTGAACGCTCCGAACGAAAACTTTGGCAAACTGGGGGAGATAGGTAATTCAAATGGCGGCGTTGCGGTGGCTTATCGCACGCAGCGGCACAAAGTCACCGCCCATCGGCTCGCCGAACGACTCGGGTTATCGGTCGCAAAAAAATTCCGTGATCCACATCCCCTGCACCTCCGCGTGGCCGAGACTTCTCAAAGTCGCCGACCCCCCGCCGCCTTTGCCGGCCCACCTCAAGCCTGGGACGAGCCGTATTATTATCGGCTGGAGCTGCACGTGGTCCAACCCGGCCACCCGCTGGTCGGCGGTCACGGCGTCGCGGCCGATTTACTTGCGCTCGACACCTCCAGCCCCGCGGGGCGCTCGCGCAAGTCGCCGTTGTTCCGCGCCGTCGGCCTCGGACGATCCCGACGCACCCCCCCTACCCCCCCCACCCCCCCCGCCCCCCCCGCCCCCGGCCAACCCGCCGCTCCGCTCCGTATCCTGGACGCCACCGCCGGGCTGGGCGAAGACGCCTGGCTGTTGGCCGCCGCGGGCTGCACGGTCACCGCGGTCGAGCGTCAGCCGGTGATCCACGCCCTGCTGGAGAACGCCCTGCGACGGGCCGCCGCGGTCGATCCGGAGATCGCCGGGCGCATCACCCTCCTGCCGATCGGTGACGCGGTGGAGATTCTGCCGCAGCTGGGAACCCGCACAGATTCAGCCAGCGAATCACCCCACGCCGCGACGCCGCGGTTCGACGTGGTGCTGCTGGACCCGATGTTTCCCGGCTCGGCCAAACGTAAGACCACCGAACGCAAACCCCTGCGTGTCCTGCGGATGCTGGCGGGCGACGACCCCGACGCGGCCGACCTCTGGTCCCCGGCGATGCGTCTCGCCCGGCAACGGGTCGTGGTCAAGCGGCCGCTGCGTGCCCCCACGCTCGTCGATCACCCCCCCCCGGCAGCCGATCACCGCGGCCGGGGATTTCGCTTTGACGTGTACCCGGTGTTCGACGCATCTCCCCAGTTCTAGACGAAGATCACCGGGCCCCCGCTGAGGCCGAGGAGTGGGGTGCGGGATACTTTGCTCTAAAGTAGTCGAGAGGGCATTTTGCCCGCCATCGGCCCGAAGGGCTGAAGCCGCCACTTCGGGCTACGTCCGAACGGCGGGCGGGAAGCCCGCCCCACTAAAAGTGCCCCACGGCCGAGGATTTGGGATTCATCCGCATCTGTCCGAGGTAAAACCCCAAGCCTGCCGCGGAGATGGCCGATAGACAGGCAGAGCTGTTACGGGTTTTAGGGTGTGCCGCGTCGGTCGCGGGATGGCCGGCCGAGCTCGCCGCCGTGGAGGAATCGATATGCACCCACCCACCGACATCGGAACCATTTACGGCCGCGGGGGCACGGTGATCGCCTGGGTCAATGACCGCGTGATATTCGACATGTGCGGCCGATGGGTCGCCTTTATCGACGACGGCAGCGTGTTCAGCTATTCGCGCAAGTTGCTGGGATTTTACGAAGACGGCTGGTTCCGCGACCAGCGCGGCGACGCGGTGGCATTCACCCCCGGCTGCAACGATGAGGGGCCGATCCTGCCGATCTGCGACCAAGCCCCCCTGCCCCCGGCCGTCGATTGCCCGCCGGTCATGCCCACGCCCCACATCCTCCCGGTTTCGCCGATCCCCGGCGTGGACTGGAGCCTGCAATGCTGGAACGAGTTCCTTGCGGGCAGCGGAAACATGGCGGGAATTTACTGACCCCGCGCCACTATTTTTGCGCCGTCCCCCATCCGCTTGCGGCTTGGCCCGTCGAAATCACCACCATCCGATCCACACGGGACACGCGCGGACTCATTCCGCAGGGATCGACTTGGCCCGGCTTTCCAGCGGGTTGTCGCTGATCGGCGCGGGCTTGCGGTCGTAGGCGTCGGCCGGCAGACCATCGTCGGGGTATTCACCGCTCTTGTCGCCGATCATCAGGATCGGCGCCGCGATCGCGATCGACGAGTAGGTGCCCACCAGGATGCCCACGAGCATGGCGAAGGCGAAGCCGTGCACGCCCGGGCCGCCGAGGATGTACAGCGTCAGCACCGCGATCAGTGTCGTGCCCGAAGTCAGCACGGTTCGGCTGATGGTCTGGTTGATCGACGCGTTGATGATCCGGGGGTGGCCCGCGGGAGTCGGCCGCGGTTTTCCCGAATGCGGTCAAACACGACGATCGTGTCGTTGAGCGAATAACCCACGATGGTCAGCAACGCGGCGACCAGGGCGAGGTTGATTTTGAAATCGTCCAGCAGCAAGCCCTGGTGGAACCCGGGGATCTGCACGAGATAGCCGCAGATCGCGAGGATGCCCAGGGTGATGCTCACGTCGTGGACCAGGGCCGCGATCGCCGCGAGGCCGTACCGCAGGCTGCCGAAGCGGAGCCAGATGTAGCCCACCACCGCGAGCAGCGAGAGGGTCATCGCGACGATGGCCTGCCGCTTCATCGTGCCCGACACCTGGCTGGAGAAGTTGGACACGCTCGACAGCGAGGTGTCGCGCTGCAGCGCGTCGCGGACGATGTTCCAGCCGGTGGTCGCGAGTCCCTGGGGATTGGTGAAGTCCGTGCGGTCCTCGGCGTAGTTGGTTTCGTAGTCGTTCATGACCACCGCCAGCTTGCCGTAGCTGGGCCGACCCTCGCGGTCCGTGCCGTCGCGGTTGAGGCCGAACACCCGGATGCCCTGCAGGCCCAGCAATTCGTAGGCCGGCTGACGGCGCATCCGGGTGATGCGTTCTTCCAGGGCCTCGACGCTGAGGGCAGGCTGCAAGTCTTCGAGCACGATCGCCACCCCGCCGACAAGGTTCTGCACGTCCGGGTCCGGCTCGCTGAACTGTTGGTTGAGGCTTTCGTAAAGCGAGCCGCTGGTGACCGGCTCGACGGTGCCCTTGGCCCGGCCGACGTCCAGGTTGCTGTTGGCAAAGCTGACCGATTCGGTCACGTCCAGCTCGTCGCGGAAGATCGCGCTGATCGCGTCGCTGACCGCGGAAGAGTTTTCGATCAGGGTGGCGACGGAGAAGCCCGTGGCCCCGCCGTTTTCGTCGGGGTCGCCGACGGTGAGCACCTGCGCTTCGCCCAGCAAGCTCCAGTCCGGACGGATAGGCACGTCTTCGTGCTGGTCCACTTCGCGGTTGGCGTTCTGGGTTTCGATCGCGCTGAATCGACGCCTCGGCTTCCTGGGCGATGATCGTCGCGTCGGAGGTCTCGGCAAAGTTTTCGAGCCGTTGGCGGACTTCCGCGATCTCCAGCGTGCGTCCTTCCGCCAGACTAAAGGTCACCTCCGTGCCCGAGCGGAATTCGATGTCCAGCAGATCGGACCCGCGGTAGATCGCCATGCTAAACCCGGCGATCAACAGCACCACGCTGAGGGGGATGAACAGCTTGCCCTTGGTGATCCAGTTGACGTTGGGCGAGAGCAGCTTCCGCAGTCCGGGAATGAGCGTGGGCAGCATCGGCAGGGTCTTGGCTTTGAAAAAGCCCAGATACATGTCGATGATGACCCGCGAGTCAGAACAACGCGGTGAACAGCGTCGCGAGGATGCCGATGCCCAGCACCACGGCGAAGCCCTTGACCTCAGCGGTGGCGGTGTAGCCCAGCACCACGCAGGTGATCAGCGTGGTGATGTTGGCGTCGAGGATGGTGGACAACGCCTTGCCGAAGCCCAGTGCGCACGGAGGTGGGCAGGTCCGAGCCCGCCTCGCGCTCTTCGCGGATGCGCTCGAAGATCAGCACGTTGGCGTCGACCGCCATCCCGATGGTCAGCACCAGCCCGGCGATGCCCGGGAGGGTGAAGGTCGCCTCGATCATCGACATGATCCCGAGGATGATGACCATGTTCGCCACCAGGGCGAAGTCGGCGACCAGCCCGGCAAAGAGGTAATAGAACGCCATGAAGATGCCCACGACGATCAGGGCGGTGATGCAGGCGGTCAGGCCCTTGCTGAGGTTGTCCTGCGCCCAGCGACGGGCCGGTGGTTTTCTGGCTGATGGGGTCGTAGGACGAGCTGGCCTTCGAGCGAACCGGCGCCGAGGGTGTTGAGCAGGTAGCGGTATTCGGCGTCGTTGAAGTCGCCGGTGATCGTGCCGCCCGAGGACAGCTGGGCCTGCAGGGTCGGGGCGGACATGAGTTCGCCGTCGAGGACGATCGCCATCTGCCGGCCGACGTTGCCGCCGGTGAGTTGGCCCAGCAACGAAGCGCCGTCGGTGTCCATCGGCAAAGCCCACCGAGGGTCGGCCCAGTTCGTCGGACTGCCGGGTGGTGCCGGTGAGCGACCATTCGTCGTCGCCGGTCATCGCCAGGCCGGGCGTGTTGGCCAGCAGGACGTAGACGTCGCCGCCGTAGGGCCGCGGCCGACCAGGCCGCGTCGGCTGGCGAAGTACGGGCCGATGGTGGTCTCGTCGTCCTGCAGCTGCTCACGCACGCTGCGCTCGTCGACCATCTGTTCGAGAGACTGAATCTTAAACCAGCGGTAGTCTTCGGTCAGCCCCGCCCGCGGGCCCTTTTCGGTCAATCGCTGCACGTAGGTATTCACGTCCACCGGCTGCCCGTCGGGCGACGCGGCGATGCGGAACTCCAGCACGCCGGCCCCGCGGAGCATCCGCTTGAGGTCTTCCGGATCGTCCAACGGGCCCTTGACTTGCTCGTAGGCTTCCCAGGCGTCGATCATGGCTTGGAACGCGTCGGCGAGACTCGGGGCGTTGTCCTTAAAACGCTGGACCGCCTCGGCCCGGGGCGATTGGTCCTGGTTGCGACGGACTTCGGTCGATAGGGCGAGGATGCGGTCGATCTCCGCGGCGTTGACCGAGCGGGCCAGGACTTGCTGACGCTGAGCGTCCACCGCGTCGCGGGCGGCACTGAAAGCCGCCGCGGTTTCGTTGAGTTCGTTAAAGCGGCGGTCCAGTTCGGCCTGTTCTTCGGTGCTCGGGTCCTCGCCGACCTGCGACTGCGCGTCCTGCCAGGCCTCGTTGGCGGCGGTATAAGGTTGCCGGGCGCGGTCACGCTGGGCCACCAATTCGGCGAGTTGGTTGAGCTGCTGAACCACCGCGGGATCGCCCTTGGCAAGACGCTCGAACTCGGCCTGCCGGGCGGCGGGGTCTTCCATCGCCACCGCGGCATCAACCGCGTTGGCGTCGAGGGTATTGGCCAGCAGCGCTTTGCGGGCGTTGTCGAAGGCATCGCGGGCTTCCTGCACTTCCGGGCCCGCCTGGGCCATGGTCACCGACAGACGGTCGCCCGCCTCGGCCCGCCAGATCAGGTTCTTCACGCCTGAGGAGTCCACGCGTTCCCGCTGGATCGCGATCGTGTCGTTGATCACTTCTTCCGAATCGCGGCCCTCGGGCACCAGCACGTCGTAGACCAGCGTCGTCCCGCCCGCGAGGTCGATGCCGGGCTTGAGGCCCTTGGTCAGGGCCAGCGTGCCGCAGCCCGCGATGACCAGAATGATGAGCAGCGGTTTCCAGAGAGGAGTGTTCATATGCTTATGGGTTTATGGTTGAAAAGGTTCTTCGATTGCCAACGCAATCGCGGCCGGGGCCGTTGGATCAAATCAGTCGAGGCGGGAGGTTGTTTTCGGCCGAGTCATCGGCGAGCGTCGCGGTCGATACGTGTGTTTACCTAAGCGTAAAAACCCTCGCCGAAATCGCCGGCCTCACTCGTTCTTGGTCACCGCGGTGATGGCGGACTTGGCGAAGCGCATGCGGGTGTTGGAGTTTTCGTCGACCTTGACCAAGACTTCGTCCTCGCGGACTTCGACGATGGTGCCCAGCACGCCGCCGGCGGTCTGCACCTTGTTGCCTTTGCTGAGTTCGCTGAGCATCTGGGCCCGGCGTTTTTTCTCTTTGCGGCCGCCGGTCATGGAGAAGAAAAACAGCACGCCCAGGACGAGCAGCATCGGGATCAGGATGTTGCCAAAGGGGCTGGCACTGGGCGCGGCGGTGGTGCCGTCGGCCGCGCCCTCGGCGCCTTCGACCGCGGTGCCGGTCGTGCCGGGGGCCGCGCCGGGGGTCGTTCCGGGGGCGGGGCCGGTGGAGGCGGGGGGCAGGGAGGTATCGACCTCCTGGGCCAGGGTGAGGGGCCAGTGAGTGAAGGCGTCGGGGTTCATCGTGGTGGTCTCGGGATTCGGTCGAGGGGCAGGGGGGTAAAGGACGACTAGCGGGCGGCGTCCGGCGGCGGAGGGGTGGCCACGGCAACGGGGTTGACGCGGTTAATCGGCCGCCGGAGCGGGGTTTTCCGGAGTAAACGCCACCGGCCAGCGGCGGGCGAAATCCGACCAAGCATTGTCCCGGATCGCCCGGCGGATGTCCAGTTGCAGCCGTTGGAAATGCCGCAGGTTGTGCAGACTCACCAGGATCCCCCCCAGCATCTCCCGGGCGTGAAACAAGTGGCGGAGGTAGCTGCGGGAAAAAGGGGCTAAGGGGCTGAGGGGTTGAGGGGCCGAGTGCAAGGCAGCAGAATTATTCGCTAAACCCCTCTGCCCCTCTGCCCCTTTGCCCCTTCCCCCACACGCCAGACAATCGCAGTCCTCCTCGATCGGGCGGGGGTCTTGGGCATATTTTGCGTTCTTGAGCCGGATCGGGCCGGTCCGGGTGAAGGCGTTGGCGTTGCGGCCGTTGCGGGTCGGCAGGACGCAATCAAACATGTCCACCCCCGCCCGGACCGCCGCCACGATGTCGCGCTCGTAGCCCACGCCCATCAGGTACCGCGGCCGATCACGGGGCAGCAGGGGCGCCGTGTGCTCCACCACCCGGCGGATGTCGTCGCTACCCTCGCCCACCGCCACGCCGCCGATGGCGTAACCCGGCAGGTCGTGCTGGGCAACCCGCTGGGCACAAGCGGTCCGCAGTTCCAGATCGGTCCCGCCCTGCACGATGCCGAACAAGCCCTGCTCGTCCCACCGCCCCGAAGCCCGGTGGGCGGTGACGCAGCGGTCTAACCAGCGGAGCGTGCGCTCGTTGGCCACCTCCAGCCGCCGGGCGTAGTCCGCCGGGGACAGCGGCGCGGCGTCCCGGGCAGGGGGCGTGCGCTTGGCCGAAACCGGCGCCGACCCCGCCTCGGTCCGCGGGTTGTGCTTGGGCTGGACCGCCGGCGGGCAATCGTCAAACGCCATGATGATGTCGGCCCCCAGTTGCTGCTGGGTCAGCATCGAACGCTCGGGGGTCAGGTCGATGCGGTCTCCGTTGAGATGGCTGCGAAACGTCACGCCCTCGTCGTTGATCTGGTTGATATGTCCCAGGCTGAAGACCTGAAACCCTCCGGAATCGGTCAGCATCGGGCCGCCCCAGCCGGTCCAGTTTTGCAGCCCGCCCATGTCCGCCACCAGGGCGCTGCCCGGCCGCAGCAGCAGGTGGTAGGTGTTGCCCAGCACGATCTGGGCCCCGGTGTTCGCCACGTCGCGGGGCAGCAGACCCTTGATCGTGCCCTGGGTCCCGACGGGCATGAAGGCGGGCGTGTCGAAGTGGCCGTGGGGCGTGGTGACCCGGCCCACGCGGGCGGCGGTGGTGGTGTCCTGGTGCAGCAGCTCGAAGGTGATCGCCGACATGGGGCGACAGTTTAACGGACCTTCGGCCGGGAACCGGGGACCGGCGGAGCAAGAGATCAGGAAAGGTAAGCGGAGTGAGGGGGGGCGGCTAGCGCTTGCTTTCGGTGGCCTGGTTGAGTGTGCTCTTTTCCTTTTTGGTCAGGCTGTGGATGCCCGAGGCCGAGACCTTGGCGAGGATGCGGTCCACTTCCGCTTCGGTGGCGGTGGCGGCCTGCTGTTTCCGCCGCGCCCGGCCTTCGTGGACGTTCGCCTGCAGCGCCGTGGCCGAAAACCGGTCGGCAAAGTTCAGCCACCCCAGATTCCGGATCAGCACAAACCCCGCCAACGCCCCGCCCAGGTGCGCCGCCTCACCCCCGGCATTGGCGTTGTTCAGATTCCCCTGGGCCAACACGACGTAGGCCGCGATGAACAGCAGGCCCCACACCAGCACCTTCAGCGGGATCGGGATCACGAAAAACAGCAGCACCCGGGCGTTGGGCGCCACCACCGTCGCCGCCGCCAAAATCGCAAACACCCCGCCCGACGCCCCGATCAGCGGCACCCACGGCTCGCTGATCAGCACCCCCGCCAGCCAAAGCCCCACGTAACTCAGCGCCGCCACGATCCCCGACAACAGGTAAAACGCCAGGAACCGCCGCCGCCTCCCCATCCACGATTCGATCATCGGCCCAAAGAAAAACAACCCCAGCAGGTTGCCCAGCAAGTGCCCAAACCCCTCGTGCAAAAACTGAAAAGTGAGCAGCCGCCACACCTGAAAATGCATTAACCCCAGGTCAGCGGAAAAATGGCCCAGCGCTTTGAGCGGCGTCATCAGCATCGCCACCGGCCGGTCGGCGCCCACCACCATCGACCCGAACATCCGCCCCAGCAACCCGTCGATGAAGAACACCCCCAGGTTGATCATCAGCAGCCAGTACACCATCGACCCCCGCGCCGGCGTCGGGATGCCCAGCCCCCCCAGACGCATCCCCCCCCCACCCCCGCCGCCCCCCCCGCCTTGGCCGAAGCCGCCCTGCTGCCGTGAATAGTCGCGGGTGTCGAATGCCATGGGTTACCGTTTCCTGCCAAAAGTCTCGTGATACAACAATGTCGCAATCGTCTTGCCGTCCTGAATCCGTCCGTCCCGCACCATCGCCAACGCCTCGGCCCACGCCACCGCGTGCACCTCGATCCGCTCGGTCTCGTCCAGCCGCTGCCCGACGTGGGTCAGCCCCGAGGCCCGGTAGGCGTGCAGCTTCTCGGTGCAAAACCCCGGGGTCGGGAAAAACTCGGTCAGCTTCGTCACCTGCCGGGCGGAAAACCCCGTCTCTTCTTCCAGCTCCCGGGGTGCGCAGTCGTCGGGCGACTCGCCATCTTCCACCGTCCCGGCGGGAAGCTCCCACAACGTCCGGGCCACCGCGAACCGCTCGTTCCGGATTAGCACGACCCCCCCACCCCCCCCGCCCGGCCCGGCCACGTTCCCGGCATCCCCACCCGTCCCCTTCGGCCCGGCGGTCCACGCCACGCCGCCGGCCCGCGCTTCCTCCCGCGTGATCCACGGCAACACCACCACCGCGTCCGCCGCCTCGACGACCTCGCGCCGGTGCGTTCGGCCGTCGTCGCCCACCAGCGCTTTGCGCGCAGCGTCACCCGCACGCCGTCGTGGATCACTTCGCTGTCGGGGTGGAGTCCCTGCATCGCCGCATCATAAGCAACCCCGCCCGCGTCGGTCCGACCCGCTCGCCTCGGTCGTGGCATACTTGAAAGTGGGGCGGGCTTCCAGCCCGCCCCACTTGAAAGCAAAGGATCCCATACCCCATGGGTCAACTTCTTACCGGTACCGGTCAAACTGCAGCAGCTGCTCCGCGACCCGCGTGATCTGGTGGTGAGCCAGCATCTCGCCGGGCGTCGGGATCTCTTCGTCATCGCTGCGGTGGTAGCGGTAGCTATGATTAAAGCGGTCATCATCCGCGGGCTGTTCTGCCAGCCGCTGGGCGGTGGCCTCGAGTTCCATCAGCTCCTCGGCCTTTTCGTGCCGCATCGACTGCACCGACGCGACCGCTTCCCACGCCGCCGACAGGTCCCGCACCTCGTCGAGCGAAGACGACACGTGCCGGCCCAGCGGGTCGAGCCGAAAGATCTGCAACGCGATCCCGTCGCGCTCGGCCTTGGGTTTGAGCATCCGTTTGGACAGGCCCGACAGCTTCGACCAGGCATTGAGATACTGCGGGTCCAGCTCCACCGCCCGGCGGTAGTAGTCGTTCGCCTCGGCGTCACGGTCCCGCGTGCTCAGCAGATAACCCATCAGGTAATGCAGCTGCGGCTTCTCCGGCGACGCTTCGAGCAGCCGGGAAAACACCCGCTCGGCGATCGGCTGCACCCGCTCGTCGGAGAACACCCCTTCGCACCCGAAGCAATGGCTCTCCACCCGGCCGAAGCTGTCGGGCATCAATTCGTAAGCCTTCTCATAATGCGCCACCGCCTCGTCGAACCGCCCCATGTCCGCCAGCCGCACCGCCAGCCGCGACTGGATGCAGTACGCCTCGCTGAAGTGGGTCAGCGCTTCTTCGTACATCTTGACCGAACGCGACAACAGACCCGCCGAATAAAATCGGTCGGCGTCCTCCGCCTGCCGGATCGCGCGGACCACGCCCTCCATGGTGGCTGCGCCTTCCGTATCGCCCTGCGCCGCCATCACCTGGCCCAGCACCTGGTAGGCCCGGATCCGGTCGCCCCGGCCCTGCTCGCCGTCGGACGGATCGACCTTGATCGCCGCCCGGATCGTGCGGTCCGCCTCTTCGATCCGGCCGCGCTCCAGCAGCCAGACCGCTTTCCAGATCAGCGGCCGCTCCTCGTAGCGGTCCCGCTCGTACAACTCATCCAGCAAACCCACCGCGCCGTCGCCCCGCACGTCCAGCCACAGCCGGTACACCGAATCCTGATCCGCCACGCGGAACAACAGCTCCCGCGTGACGTCTTCCGCCTGGCGTTCTCGGCCCGCCTCCATCAGCGCCTTGGCGGCAAAATAGCCCAGCGGCAACGGATCGCCGTGCTCCAAGTCCACGCCGGTTTCGGTGAGCACTTCCGCCAAATCCCCCTCGCCCCAGTACGGCGATTGCTCCAGCAAAATCAACACGTCCGCCCAACGCCCGGCCCCGGCGTAAAGCTCGGTCAACTCGGTCATCGGCTCGAGCAGCATCGAGGCGTCTTGATAGCCCCGCCCCCCCGCGGCCGCGACTTCCTGCATGGCCGCCAGCCGGGTCAACGCATCGATCAGCACCGCCTCGGCCTCCCGGGGCCGATCCGCTCGCACCAGCATCGCCACCAGACCTTGCCGCAGCCGCGTGCTCCGCCAACCGCCGTCCGACAGGTCCGCGGCATGTAATCGGTAGCCTTCCAACGCCGCGGACAGGCCTTCTTCCAGCCACGCCGGGCGATCGGTCAGCCGGCCGATTTCCGCCAGTTGCAGGTTGAGCTGCACCCCTTCCGCCCGCTGTTCCTGGTCTGTTGACTTAAGCTGCGACCGCAGGGCAATCTGCTGCCGCAGCGCTTCCCCGCCCTCGTCCACCCGGTCCGCGGCGAGCAGCGCGTCGGCCAAGTGTCCCGACAGCCGCCGGCGGGTGTCCCCCTCCGCCTCGTCGATCGAGCCTTCCAGTTTTTCCAGCACCTGGTCGCTCAGATCGAGCTGCGCCCCCAGCCGGATCAGGATGGGCCACAACGCCTGGCCCCCGTCCTGGCCCACCATCCGCTCGGCAAAGGCGTACACCTGGCCCGCGGCCCCCGCCTGGCCCAGCGAGGCCAACGCCCCGTAAGGCAGCGACAGCTCGTTCTGCTGCCCGTCTTTCTGTTCTTCACCCGAAAAGTGGGCCAGCACGTAAGCTTCCGCCTCGTCGGTCCGGTCCGCGACGATCAGCCCCAACAGATAATACTGCTGCGCGCTGCGGTAGTCCCACGAATCCGAATAGTCCTCTTCTTGCTCGATAAACTCTTGGTGGCCGCCGCCGCCGACCGCCCGCCGCAGCCGGTCCATCAGTCCGCCGTCCGCGTTGCCGTGCGGCGCCCGGGCGCCCGCGGGGCGCGTTGCGTGATGAACTTCTCTTCCATCGCGGCGAACAGCTCGACGCTGGCAGGGTCGAAGTCTTCAATCAGGCCGAACCGGGGCCGGGACATCGAATCGACGTTTTCCAGCGCCATCTCCACCGCCAGCTTTTTCGTGGCCTGCCCTTCCTCGAACTGCAGGTACTCCACCGGGGTGGTCATGATCTGTTTAAGTAGATCGCGTGCGTCCTCTTCGCCGAAGAGGGTCACTAGGTCCGGCACCTCGATGCTCCAGGCTTCGCCCCGCCGGGCCTGATCGATCTGCCGCCGCAGCGACCGCCGAACGTTATCCGCGTCCGGTTTTTGCCCCATCACCTCCACCAGCGGCGCGACTGCCTGCACCAGCTGCTGCCCCAGGCTCGGCTCGATGTCCTCGGCCCAGGCGATTGCCGCGTCCGCCGCCCGGGTGAATTGCGCTTCCTCGCCCGACAGATAACCCACCAGCAACGCCAGCGCCCGCTCGGGGCCGGCCGAGGATTCCTCCGCCGCCTCACCGTCCGCCGCCTTGGCCGCGGCTCCGTTTTCGCCCTCGCGCTCGACCGCTTCCTTGCCCTCGCCGCCGGCCGCTTCGCCGCGCCGGGCCACCGCTTCGCTCAAGGCCTTCCACGCTCCCGGCCCGGGCAGTGCCTCGACCAATTCGGAAAACCCCAGCGGCCCCTCGTCACCGTCCGCCGCCTCCGCCTGCATCCGTCCGCCAAAACCCCACGCGTTGCGCCCCCGCTTATTCTCGGCCTGCGTCTCCGCCGTCCACCGATCAAACACTGCCAACCAACCCGCGGCCGCCGCCTCGGGGTCCAGCGCGTCACGCTGGGCGACATAAGCCTCCAGCGCGTCGCGGGCGGTTTGTTTGCCGTCTCCCTGGGCCTCTTCGCCGGTGGGTGATCCCTCGTCCGCCGGCTGCCGGGTCCACTTCTCGATCGCGGCCGCCGCCCCGACCCAGGCCGACTCCTCGTGGCTCGGCTCGGAGGCCGCCGGTTGGGCATCGACGGGCGCCGCCCCCGCCAGGCCGCCCCCCACCAGCCCCGCCGCCAGCAAGCCTCGAAGTCCGAACCGAAACGTCGTCTTGTGCTGCGTCATATTGATGTTTTCCCGAAAAAGAAAAAATGTGATCCACCCCCCCACCCCGCTTCTTCGAAAAGTTTCGCTAGCAAAAATCTAGATGCCCGCCGGCTGCACATACCCTGAGCGTACTTTCCCGTCCGCGGCGGTGCTGCTCTTAAAATCGCAAGGGTGCGCCTCGTCGCCCAGGCCCCAGTCGTCGGCATACAACGCCGCGATCTGGTCCGTCACCTCGCCCGGCAGGGCCACGCCGTCACAGCATTCAACGTAGCGGTCCACATCGTCGGTGCTCAAAATATTCGGCTCGATGCTCACCACCGCCGGCTGCATCGCCAACCACCGCAGCGCCAGCTGGGTCACGCTCATCCCCAGATCCCCCGCCATCTCCCGCACGATCGCGTTTTTCTTGAGTCCGTAGACCATCCACGCCCGGTCCCGGAATTTGCGGTGGTCCCGCTCGGGAAACTTATGGTGCTCGTCTTTGAATTCCTCGTCCAGCATCCCCGAGTTGGTGGGCACCCGCGCCACCACCCCGCCCCGGCCCCGGGCCGCCGCGATCTCGCCAAACTCTCGCCCCAGGTCCTGCTCGTACAGATTAAACACCGTCTGCACCACCGCCGCGTCGTGCTGGGCAAACGCCGCGTGCCCCTCTTCCCGCCAACCGATCGCCGGGCCCAGCGCGATCCCCCACTCCCGTATCTTGCCCTCCTTCTTAAAAGACTCCAGTTCCGCAAACAGCTCCGGCGTGTAGTGACGCAGTTTGATGTTGTGGGCCTGATACACATCGATCATGTCCACGCCCATGATCCGCAGCGAATGCTCCAGCTCTTCCCGCAAATTCCCGGGCGAGAAGTTTTGCTTCCGCTCCCGGTGGCTGCCCTCTTCCCCCGGGTCCGTCACCAGGTCATAACCAAACTTGGTCGACAGCACGATCTGGTCCCGCCCCGCGTACTCCAGCGTCGGCTTCATCAGCGACTCCGCCCGCCAGTTGCCGTACGCCGGGGCCGTGTCAAAAAACGTCACGCCCCGGTCTACCGCATGGTTCTGGATCGCCACCGCCTGCTGGTCGGTGAAGTCGCCCCACCAGTTGACCCCGAAAGTGAAGTTGCCAAACCCCAGCAAAGATACGTCAACGTCGGTCCCGGGAATGGTGCGGTACTGCATCACCCGATTCTACTGACTCCCCGCCCCCCGGCAACGCGAGACCGCGTCCACAATCCCCAGACCTGCATCACGCCCCCGAAAGCCAAATCAAAACCGATCTCGGCCCGCAAACTTTAAGCCCATGAAATCTTACCTTTCCCATCCTGCCCCTTCCGCTTTTCACCTAATTCCCGCGGCCCGCCTCCAGCGCCTCCAGCCGCTCGCGGAATGCCCGCCCCCCCAGCTCCGGGTCGCGCTGCCGCAGCTGCCGCACCCGCCGCCCGATCGCCGGCTCGCCCGCTCCCTCCTGCGCCGCCATCACCTCCAGCCGGGCGATCCACGCGGACCAGTACAGCTCGGGGTAAGGCTCGGTCATCGCCCCGATGACCTGATTCAGCAACCTCGCCGCTTCGCTCAGCGACGCGGGGTCCCCCAGAACCAGGAGCACCCTGGCCTTCTCATAAATCACCGCCGCCGAGTCCGCGCCGTCCCGCTCCAATCCGCTGTCCCGCAGGTACGCCACGGCTTCCGCCGCCCGTCCCGCCCGCCGCAGCGACCGCACCACCGGCAGGCGGTAGGCCACCAATTGCTCCCCGCTCAGCCCCCGCCCCGCCGCCCAGTCCGCCAACTGCCGGGCCAACCCCGCCGCCACCCCGGCCGCCCCCCCTCCCCCCCCTCCCCCTGCCCCAACCGCCACGCCCGCCCCCCCCCGCTCATCCGCTTCCAGGTCCGTCACCACCTCACCAATCACCCCCGCCGCGGCGTCGGGAAATTGCCGCATCAAACCCGCCGCCTCCGCCTCCACCGCGTCCCACCGCTCGGCCTGGATCAACCACCTCAGCCGTCGGGTCAACCCCTCCCGTACCACCCCCGGCTGGGCCGCAAACTCTTGGGCAAACCCCGCGGTCTTGCCCAGCGCCCCCGCCGTGTCGCCCCGCATCGCGTCCACCTCGGCCTCCGCCAAACGCGCGTAAGCCAACCCCCGCCCCGCCGCCGACCGCGACGCCTCATCTTGTGTCGAGTCCGACGTCAGTGGCTTGGCCAACGCCTCCAGCCGCCGCGCTTCGTCCATCACCTGGGCCGCCACCTGGTTCTGCCGCGCCCCGCCGGCGGTCGCCCGCATCCACCGCGTCAGGGCTCGCACCCGCCGGGCTTGTGCTTCCAGGTAATGCGGATGCGACTTGAGTTGCCGACCGTAAAGCGCCGCCGCCCGCTCGAATTCTCCCTTCGCCTCCAGCACCGCCTGCCCGTAAAACAGCAGATGCTCGTCCGCCGCCGCCGTGGCGGCAAAGTTTTCCCCGCCGTAGAGCACCTCCCCCGCCCGTTCGTACGCTTCCCGCAATCCCATCATTTCCGGTCCGCCCCGCTCCAGCCACGCCTGGCCCAGACGCATCGCCAGGTCTAGCGCGTCAATCGCGGCCGCCTGCCCCGGCGTCTGCTCCGCCACCCGTGTCAACTGAGCCATCACCTCCGACACCCGCGTCGCGTCCCCCGGCTCCAACAACACCGCCGCGTACGCCGCCTCGTACTGCCCCTCGGCCCACGCCGCCTCGCCCGACACGTCAGGATCCGTGATCGACCGCCCCGCCGCCACCGCCCGCCGCAGCAAATCTTCCCCCTCCATAGTTTCCGCTTGGCCGATCTCGCTCTGCGACAAGATCGCCTGGCCCCGCTGCCGAGACACCGCCGCCACCGCCGCCCGCACGCCGGCGGGCAACGCTTTCACCCGCTCGGCAAACTCATCGCCCGTCGGCAGACCCGCCGCCCACCGCTGCCGGATCAGCTGCCGCACCGCCGCCGAGCCCGCCCCGTACGCGGGGTCCCCGAGGATCGCGTCGTACACCCCGTAGGCCTCCGCCACCGCCGACCCCCGCTCCGCCGGAGCCAACGTGCGGGCCTCCCGCATCCACCACCGATGCAACGCGTCGCTGACCAGCAGCCGATATTCAAACCGCCCCCGCACCGCGTTCTTCTCCAGCAACGATTCGAGTTGCACCCGCCCCCCCTCATGCCCCCCCCCCTCGCCCACCCCCTCGCCCCCCCCCTCGTTCCTCCACATGCCCCGCCTCCTGCCCCGCCGCCGCGGCTATCGCCAACCCCGCCGCCAGCTGATCGTAGTTCCACGGCCCCGCGCCCTCGCCCACCTGCGCCCCGCCACGCCTCCGCCAAATACTCACGCTCGGCTTCCCCCGCCCGGCCCAACGCCAGCAGCACCCGCCCCGCCAACGAAGCCGCCCGCTCCTTCAACCCTTCCGACACCGATTCGTCGGCCAACAACCCCGTCAACTCCCGCAGCGCCGACTCCAGTTGCCCCTTGACCGCCGACGGGTCGGCCCCCGGGAGCATCGATGCGTAGTACGCCGCCGTCGCCGCATACCACACCGCTTTCTGATCCCGGTAACCCCCAAAAATCTGCGTGTAAGCGCCCGTGGACTCCAGCCGATCCCGCAGCCCGGTATCCCCCCGGATCCCGTTGCCCAGTTCCGTCAATTCCAGCACCGCCGCCTCGGTCATCCGCCGCGCCTCGGGGACCGCGGCGTTAAACCGTGCCCGCTGATCCGCCGTGGGCACCCCGAACTCGACGTAGCCCTGGGCCAACCGCCCCGCGGCGTTCCAGATCATCGACCAGCAGCGCCTCGGCCAAGTCGATCCGCGCCACGGCCCGCAAGGGATGCCCCTCGCTCGCATCCCCCGCCACCAGTTCTCGCAGCGCTTCGAGATAAAGCGTCAAAGCCGATTCGCTTTGCTCGCGGGGGGCCTGCCGATACGCCGCCCGCCGCCGGGCGACCTCCGACCACTGCTCCGCCACCGTCCGCGCTGCGGTATCGTCCGCGGCCATGACCGACGCCAGCTCACTCAGCGCTTGATCCGCTGCATCTTGGGCGACGCCGACTCGGCACACGGCCAAAGCCAAAACCACCGTCGCCACGGCGGCCGACCCCCGCGATAATCTCTTCGTCATGGTTTTTCTCTTTTCCATCATCTGCCCGTAAAGTCAATCCTAGGGTTCACTCCGGCGAGGCGAAACTCACGTTTGTATACCCCGCCGCCAACGCCGCGTTAAAGGCGTTGACCACGTGCTGCCAACGCACCCCGCCCGCCGGCTGAATCAGCACCGGGTTGTCCGCGTCGTACACGCCCTCGTTGTTGCCGCCCTCCGGGTCGTAGCGCAGCCGATTCAGGTCCGCCGCGAGCTGGGCAAACCCCTCATAAACCTTGGGCCGATCGACCGCGCCCCGCTCGATGCGGACCCGGCTGTCGTCTTCGGGCGGGGCCGTCAGCCGGACCGTGATCTTTTCGGGCGGCAGTTCGTCGGCCGCCACCGGACCCGCCGGGCCCTGCGGCAGTCGCGCCGCCAACACCCCTTCGTCGAGCATGAACCCTGCCGTCACCACGAAGTAAATCAGCAACTGGAAAATCACGTCGATCATCGACGTGAGGTTCAACTCGCCCACCCCGTGCCGGCCCCCGCCCGGCGCCGCCCGGCGCGCCGCTGACGGGCCGAACGGTGGTGCACCGTCGGTTCCACCGGCAGGCCAGGGCTTCTCTGATCGTCGGCAAGGTCAACCATGGCGGCTTCAACTCGTCTCGCTACTGGGGCATCGTCGCCACGAGGTTCACCGTCTGGATCCCCGCCGCCGCCACCGCGTCCATGATCGGCCGCACCGCCTCGTAATAAATCGCCCCGTCGGACCGCAGCAGCACCTCCACCCCCGGCTGGTCCGCCCGGATCCGCTCGAGTGCCGCGGTGATGCCCGCCGCATCGTCGGGAGAAAACCGCGAACCCGACCCGGTCCCCACTTTCACGTACTCGGCCGATCCCGCATGGGCCCACGGAAACTCGGTCCGCCCGTCCCGCGAAAACGACCGCGGGGCAATGTTCACCACCACCCGATCGATCTCACCGACCTCCCGCGCTTCGGAATCCACCAACTCCGGCAGGATCATGTCCACCGTCTCTTCGGAAACAATATTATTGACCAGCATAAAGAAAATGATCAGCAGAAACACCACGTCGATCAAAGGCGTGATGTTCATGCTCGGCGTAACCGATCCGCGTTTGATGACGTTAGACATAAACCAAGTTTCTCATGATCCAAATAGTGTCCACCGGTCCACGGCCAATCCCAAAACATATAACTCGAAAATAACTTAGCTTGCCGTCGCGGGTACGGCTTCGGAGTCGGTCACTTGGTTTCGGGGGGGGGCGTTCGTTTTTTCCGTGCGGGCCGGAACGGCTTGATGATTTGTTCTGCCGCGACCATCGCCTCGGCCGTCAGGGCGTCGATCTTGTTGCGGACCACGGCGTAGGCCGCCAACGCCGGGATGGCGACCACCAGCCCCCAGAACGTGGTGACCAGCGCCGTGGAGATGCCCGCGGCGAGGTCGACCGGATCGGGGCTGCCGCCGGCGTCGACGAGCTGTTGGAAGGCGACGATCATCCCGTAGACCGTGCCGAAGAGGCCGACCATGGGGGCGATATTGCCCATGACATTGAGGATTTCGATGGGCCGAAGGATGCGGGTTGCCTCGGCGTCGCTGGATTCTTCGAGGGCGCGTTCCATCGCCCCGTAGCCGTTGGACGCCTCGTTGAGCGCCGCGGACGTGATGCGCCCGAGGTAGCTGGGGTCCTGGTTGGCCAACGTGATCGCCTCGCGGTATCGCTTGCCCGCCAGCAGTTGTTGGAGGTTGGTCTGCACCGTCGCGGGCATGAGGTTATCCCGCCGGTAGCGCATCACGAACAACAGCGTCAGGCCGAAGCTTACGAACGAGCAGAGGATCAGCAGCCAGATGATGCCCAGGCCCAGCAGGTCCGAAGACCAAAAGAACGCGGAAAAGAAACTCGACGTTTCGGTTTCCGGCGAACTTTGACCCCGGGCATGCGGGGTCGCCCATAACGTGGCCACGCCGATCATCACGCCGCGCGTCGTCGAACTGGGTAGCAGAAATTTCATGGGTGGGTCCGAAGTGCTGATCGCGGGGGGAGCCGGTCAGTCTAGTCTAACGATGAAACCGCCACGCCGGTTTGGCTAGGGCACGGTGTTGGTGGTCACGAACTTGTGGTTGCCGCCGGTCTGCTGGGCGATCATTTCCATGAGGGTCAGGCTGATTTTTTGGCCCTCGTCATCGAACGCCAGCCGGTCCTGCCGGTTGAGTTCGATGGTGTTGATCGCCGTGCCGGCGGGCGTGGCGTCCACGGCCTGGAGGATCCGCTCGCGCTGGATTTCGTACTGCCCGCCGCCCTTGTTGGAAATGTTTTCCGCCAGGAGATAGACCAGCCCGGGCTTGTACTTAAAGGCCAGCTTCAGCCCCGCCACCGGATCGCCCGATCCGGTGGTCTCGACGTTGGCGGTGTCGTCCAGCCAGCGAATCGCCCGGGATTTGGCGTCGGGCGTCGCACGCCGCAGCCCGGCGGGAGGGACCTCTTTGGCGGCGTTTCCGTCGTAGACGATCACGGTGAAGCGCTGTTTTTCGCTGAGATTGCCCAGCGAACGACGCAGGTGGCCCACGATCTGGGGGTAGTCGCTGATGATCGAGCCGTCGGCTTCGAGCACGAAGACGATGGTCTCGGCGTTGCCGCCCAGGCCCATGAACTCGGCCTTGAACTCGCTCGCCGCGGGGGGCGCTACCGCAAAACTCGGCGGCGGGGGCAGGGGGTCATCAAAGCGGGGCAACGCGGCCTCGAGCGCAGGTTCAATCGCGTCGGCGGGCAGCAGCGGGACGGCGGGGGTGGCGGGGGTCGGGGGGGTCGGGACCGTGGGGGGCGGGAGCTTGACGGGCGTGGGCGTCTGGATCTGCAGGGTCGCGCCGGGCTCGTCGCTGAGGCTGACCTGGGCGATGACCCGGTCGTCGCTGAGCACTTCGCGGACCGACCACACGACGACGACCGCCCCACCGACCAGGCAGAGGTGGGCCGCCAGGGACACCAGCCAGGGGATGATCCACAGGGATCGCGGGTCGGCGACCGGCGGCGCGGGGGGCGGCTGATGATCCGGGAAAGCTTGCGCTGAACGCGACCGAAGCGTCCACCGCGTCGGGGTCCACCGCATCCTCCAGCAGCTCGTCGGGCGGCGGCGACGCCGGGGGGGCGGCGGCGGAGGTTTGGTCCAACAGGAGCACGGCGGCGTCGGGATCGAGGATCAGCGTGGGCCCCTGGTCGTCGCCAAGATTCAGGTCCGCGAGATCGGCAGAGGTGAGAAGGTCCTCGTCATCGGGCACGTCGTGGAAAAGCGACGGGGCCGGGGCGGGTTGAGAGGGGGGGGGTTGAGAGGGGGGGGGTTGAGAGGGGGGGGGGAGGCTGACGGGGATCGGGGTCGGCGGAGGCCATGGGGCGTATGGTAATGCCGGCCTGCCGCGGGGGTCGGATGGGGAGGAGCGAGGGGAGGCGGGCGACCGGGGACCTGTGGATGGGCGGGTTTATAAAGAGTAACGAGGAGGGGGCTCAGGGCACCAGCTGGTTATCGGGGATGTAGCGGTAGGTGCCGGCGGTTTCCTGGGCCAAGGCCTGGAGGGTGCCGGGGTGGGTGGCGGTGGCGAGGGGGTCGGGGCGGCGGATCTGGAGGGTGTGGAGGGTGATGCGGCCGGGGTTTTCGTCGCGGATCAGATTCAGGAGCGTGGCGTGGCGGGCGGGAGCGGCGGGGCCGCGGCCGGTGATGCCGTCGCTGAGCAGGACGATGGCGTCTGGCTGATAATCCAGGGCCCGTCGCAGGGCGGACTCGGCATCGGGCAAGCCCGAGGCGATCACGCGGCCGGCGAGAGGATCGATCCACCGGGTCGCGTCGGCAACGGCCGCGGCGGTGGCCCGCTTCATCCCCATGGGCGGGGCCTCGGCGATCCCGCGGCCCGAACAGAACATCACGGTGAAGGTTTGCTGCGGCGTCAGCGTGCGGATTGCCCGCTGCAACTCGATGAGCACGAAGGGCAGGGTGTCGATCATCGAGCCCGAGGCATCGACGAGGTAAACCACGCGGGTGGCGCCGGGGCTGGCGTAGACGCGTCCGAAGTCGGCGTAGGGGTCGCGGGCCGAGGGCACCGCCTGCCGCACGGGCCGGGCGGCAAACGCCGCGGCCTCGTCCGCGGGCGAGCGGTGGGTCTGGGTCATCGCGGCCGCCAGGGCGCGGACCTCGGCGGCCGCGTCGGCGCGGGCCAACGGCGGGGTGGACCGCAACGGGACGGAGACTTCGGAATCATCTAGCGACGCGGCGAGTTCGCCGACCGCTCCGGTTGCGACCGCTCGTGCTTCATCCCGGTCCGATGCGGTTTGCATTTGCTGGGTGATCCGAGGCAGCGGCATCGCGGCGGCAAATACCGCGGCGGAGCTCGGAGCCGTTTCCGGGTGGGCGGGAGTCTCACTAAAACTGCGGGCAGGTGGCGGCGTGACCAGCCGGCCGACGGGGGTCACCATCTGGCCGACGGGCTGAGCGACCCCCTCGACCGCCGGATGGGTGGGTTGCGGATCGACGGTGGAGCCGGAAACCGGGCGATCTCCCGCCGGAACGGGCGAAACCCCGGAAGCGACCGCCAAGCCCTCGGAAGATCGGCCCAAGGTCAACGAAACTGCCAGCAACATCAGCACCACCAACCCCGCGTGGACCACGATACTGATTCGCCGCTGAGTCCACGCAACCACCGGCTTGAGGGGGGGGGCGGAGGTCGGCCTGAGGGGGGAGGCGAGGGGGGGGGCGAGGGGGGCGAGGGTGGGGGCGGGTCGCTGGGGCAAGGGGAGGCACTCCGCAAGAATTCGGGTCGGCGATCGTTGCCCAGCCCGCGATGAGCCAGCCAGTCACGAACCCTTGCATCGACCAATGCCGCCCCGGACCCGCAGGTTTTACCGGGAACGTTCCGGGGGGGGGTCCGGGTAAATTCCGGGAGTGTTCCGGGGACCGACTTACCCCGATTCGGGAAAAGCGGTGGACAGTTGACGTCGTCCCCGCGGGCTTAACCCCGCTATCCCGGTGAGTTCGTGACAATATGAAAGCAAGACCCCCGCCCTTTCAGCGGCGAAACATCACGCCCGCCCACCGCCACCACAGCTTCGGCCAAACCACCCACGCCCGCGGAAACTGCCCGAGGCGTCGGGCCCAGGATTGCCCCCTGCGCGGCCGGATCGACCGCCGCGTGCCCGTAGGCGGTCCACCCCACGGCAAATCCCAGCCCCACCCCCAGGTACAGCACCACCAACAAAATCAACACATCCACGATCGCCATATCCATCATCCTAGGCCATCCCCCCCCTCCTTCCACCCCTCGTCCGCCTCCATGATTGGTTTTGCCTGGCTGATTATTCAAGGTGTTGGACTTCTGCGGGATCGAAACGATCGGGGCAAGGGGGTGGCATTCACGGATCTTACAAATGGAAACCCTCACCCGGGGGGAGCAGGCATCGAGCGGGTGAACGTGTTAAATAGGGGCGATGACCTGGGTCTTGACGATTGCCGACGGTTTCCGTGCTTTTTCGCCGTTGCACGCGTTGAGCCTGCTGGGCAGCGTGGCATTTGTGGCGGGGGTGGTCACTCTCGGTCGGCGGGCGGGGGTCGGCCGACCCCCATCGGCTGCGCCGCGTTTCGCAAATTTTGGCGGCGGCGGGCTTGGTCAATTGGCTGGTGCAGCAGGCGTATTATTTGCTGATCGCCCGGGATTACACGGAAGCGGTGCCGCTGCACATCTGTGATTTGGCGGCGTTGCTGGGGCCGATGGTGATGCTTTGGCCGGCGCGGCGCTGCGGACCACGTTGTATTTCTGGGCCTTTGGTTTGTCGATCTGGGGCCTGCTCACGCCGGTGCTGCAGCAGGGGCCGGGGCATCCGACTTACTGGTTGTTCTGGATCAATCATGCGGGGATCATGGCTTTCGCGAGCTACGACGTGGTGGTGCGGGGGTATCGGCCGTATCTGGGCGATATGGGTTTGGCGTTCGTGGTGTCGCTGGCCTACGTCGCTGTGGTCACGCCGATCAACTTGGCGATGGGCTGGAACTACGGATATGTCGGTGATTTTCAGACCCAGGCGTGGACGCCGCTGGATTTGCTGCCGCCCTGGCCGTGGCGGATTTTGGCGGTGGAAATCCTGGGGGGTTTGATGCTGGGGCTGGCGTGGTGGCCGTGGGCGCTGGGGCGGCTCTGGCACGGCGAGGACCGGGGCAAGGGGATCGATCAATCCACTCGCAAAGATCACGCCGCGGTACGGCAGCACGATTGATTCAAAAAAAAAGATCGTGGACCCCGCCGGGTTTGGCTTTACCATGGCTGCTGGTTCGATGTTTTTGAAATAGATCGCGGGGCGGGTCGGATAGATCGATACCCGCGGCAGGAAGTCGCGTCGGAAGCGGCGGGGGCAGCGCACGGGGCGGTGCCGGGCGGGTTCGGCGGGGTGTGATTCCTCGGGTTGGCGAAATGACTTATGGCTGACCGCACCCCCGATCCTCTGGACTCTGCGGCACTCTTTGCCGGGCCGCCACCGTCGGCGGGCAGCGGTCCGCCGGCGTCGGGAGATCTCACGCCCACGCTGGATCCCGACGGCCCGGGCACGCCCCGGCCCAGCGGCGGTCCGCGGCGCTCGGCCCCGCCCCGGGGCGCGCCGCAGCTGCCGGGCTACGACATCCTCGGCAAGCTGGGCGAAGGCGGCATGGGCGTCGTTTGGCGGGCGGTCCAGCGTTCGACCCAGCGCCAGATCGCCCTGAAGACCACCACCGCCCTGGCGGGCAGCTCGCGCACCGCCACCCTCCGTTTTGAGCGCGAAGTCGAGCTCGCCGCCCGGCTCGAACACCCCCACATCGCCCGGGTCTACGACTCGGGTCAGCACGAGGGCATCCAGTATTACGCGATGCAGCTCGTCGACGGCCTGCCGCTGGACGAATATGTCGCCCAGTACCAACCCGACCGCCGCGCGCTGTTGCGACTCATGCAAAAGATCGCCCGGGCGGTGCAGCACGCCCACCAGAAGGGCATGATCCACCGCGACCTTAAGCCTTCTAATATTCTCGTCCGCACCCCGTCGGCAGTCGATGCGTCCGCCACCGACGCCGGGGCCGCATCGGGTAACAGTGCGTCGGGTAAAAGCGTGTCGCGCACTTCCTCGTTTGTTTTGACTGACCCCGAGCCCGTCCTCTTGGACTTCGGCCTCGCCAAGCCTCTGGACCACCTCGCCGCGGCGGACGGTGACCTCGCGCCGCAGCGCACGCAGATGACCCAGCCGGGTCAGATCGCTGGCACGTTGGCGTATATGGCCCCCGAGCAGGCGGCCGGCCGAGTCGATCAACTCGACACCCGCACCGACCTCTACGCCCTGGGTGTGATCCTTTACCAACTGCTCACCGGGCTGCTGCCCCACGACGTCACCGGCCCCGCGTCTGCAGGTCCTGCAGCGCATCGCCGAGCATGACGTCGCCCGCCCGCCCCGCAAAGCCAAATCCCGCAAGCCCCCCACCGTCAAACCCGGCTCGCGTCCACGCCAACCGCCGGCCCCCGTTTCGTCGCACGCTCCCACCCTCAACCACCCGCCGAAGCCCTGCGCGAGCGCGGCAGATGAAAGCTTTGCGTCAGACCCGGGCCCCTCGTCCAACGGTTCGACTTTCTCCACCCACGTCATCGACCGCGACCTCGAATCGCTGCTGCTCAAATGTCTCGAACGTGAGCCCGCTCGCCGTTATGCCTCCGCCGCGGCATTGGCCCAAGACCTTGAAAACTATCTCAACGGCGACCCGCTCACCGCCCGCCCCGCAACCACCGGCTACTTTTTGCGGAAACGGGTGACCAAGCACCGCACCGCCCTGCTGGGCACGGCCGCCGTCATCGGTCTGCTCTTGGGCAGCGTGGGGGCGTACGCCTGGCAGCAATACGACCGTAAGATCTTGCTGCCCATTGAAACCAACCCACCCGGGGCAATGGTCGTGCTCAACGGTATTTCCCAGCTCAAATGCGGGCGAACCCCGTGCGTGGTGGAACTCACCCGCGGGGTCCACGACATTCGCATTGTCCACGATTCGGCGCCCTACGCCCCGGTCCAGCGCCGGGTCACCGTGGCGTGGGGGCAGGCCAGCAACGACTCCCGCGCCGCGTTTGTGCTGATGCCCCAGTTCCGGATGGTCGACTTCAACGTCGCCCCCGGCGGCGGCATGCTCACCCTCTACCGCACGGATGCCGCGGGCCGAGACCAGCCCCCCCGCGAGTTGGTCCTGCCCGCCACGGCCGTACTGCCGACGGGCCATTACCGGATGGACGTGAACTCCACGGAGGGCCAGCCGCTGGCCTTGGCTGAGTTGAACGATCAAGGCGAGTTTCAAATCGTCGCCGGCTTCGAGCCCATCGAGATGAATCTCACCGTCCGCCCCGCGGCGACACCCTGAAGGGATCAAATGAGGATGGATGCCCGGCCCCCGTCGATCCCACCCCCGCCCCCCACTTCCGCCCCCTATATCCGCCCCCTATATCCGCCCGGCGGATTGCGCAGCGGCCGCCCCTTAGCGGTCCGCAAACATTGAGGGCACGATCACCACGTCCCGCTTGTCCCACGGCACGCCCTCGCTGCCGATGGAATAGTCAAAGAAGATCAGGTCGCGCTGGGTAGAGCCGGCCCGCAGGGGCCCGATGTTCGGATCGACCTCGAACGAGGCGTGGCCGTCGGCAAAGCTGACGTGTTGCCCGCGTTCCTGGTCGCCGTCGAGGTGGACGTTGCTCCGACCCGCCTCGCCGCTGCCCGACAGGTCGTTGTCCGGGCTGCCGCAGCAGGCGGGTCCGCGGTCGGCCATGAGGGCGAAATCTGCATCGGTTTCGGGCTGTTCCAGGGTGAGCTTGTAAGGCCCGATCCCGTCGCCGCTGCCCTCGCCGTAGTAAACGTTGTGGTAGCCGTAGCTGAGGTTCTGGGTGCGGCTGTAGTCGCCGGAAATGTCGGTGAAGGTGAGCTGCCCCCGGGGCCCGGCCCCGTGAGTCATCGGGTCGGGCAGATGGTTGGCGATCCCCGGACTCACGTAGACCTCCGGCGTGGTGACATAGTCGTGGCGGTGCAGCAGCCACAACGCGATCCCGATGTCGTTGGTTGCCCCGGGCAGGAACGAATTCGGCGAGTTGCCGTAGAACGCCAGGTTGTTGGCCCGCGGCCCCTGGGTGTTGTTGACGTGGCCCCGCGGCACTTCGCGGCTGTCGACCGTGTAGGTATGGATGGCGGTGATGAGCTGCTTGAGATTTTGCAGGCAGACCACGTCGCGGGCGGTCTGCCGGGCGTTGCTGAGCACCGGGAGCAGGATCCCGATCAGCAGCGCGATGATGCCGATCACCACCAGCAGCTCGATCAACGTAAAGCCGCCCCTTTGTGCAGGAACGCGAAACTTCGACGGTCGTTTCGCGAAAGCAATCATGGAGCAAGACCTTCGGGCAAAGGTGGGGCGAGTCTCAATAAAAAATAAGCTGGCTTGAACGGCCGGTGCCGGGCGCCTTCGTCGCTAAGACATTTCCGCATCCCGTGTCCATTGTAATCCGAGTCTTGGCGAGACTGTTTCATCATCCGGCGGGTTTTCTGTAGGGATTTACCCCCGCCGCCCTGCTTTTAATGGTCGTGGAGCCGTGTCGGCTCGCCCGCCGGGTGGCCCGATCAGATTACAATCGGTGTGTCGTGCCGGCCGGGATCGTCGTCGTCGTCGGCCGATTCGCAGATGGCGCCGTAGCTGCCTATGTTTCACATCACCCTGATCAACCCCGACCAGCACGAGGAGCTGCCCCACGAGGCGGGCCCGATCGAACTGGGCCGCGCTCCCGCGGCGGACCACGCCTGCCTCACCATCAACGATCAGTACATCTCTCGGCGGCAGGTCCGCCTCGAACAACTGCCCGACGGCCGGATCCGCATCGACAACCTCGGGGCCGACCTGGTGACCTCCGACGGCCTCACGTTGTCGCGTCATCAGCAGCACCACGTCCGGCTGCCCGCCACGCTGACGCGGGGCCACACCCGCATCGAGCTTTCGCCGCATCAGTCCGCCGACGCGGTGCTGCACACGATCGCCGAGCCGGTCCGACCGCAGCGGGCCGCCTCCGCGGCCTCGCTGGAGCTTATGGGTCAGGCGCCGCGCCCCGAGCAACTCGCCCAGTGGTTCGAGACCTTGTTGTCGGTGCAGAAATCTGCCGCCGGCTCGCGGGAGTTTTTTGCCGAAACCGCGGCCGCCGTGGTCGAGCTGGTAGGCATGGACCGTGGCCTGGTGATCCTCCGCGACCGCGAGGACTGGCAGGTCGTCGCGACCCACACCACCGCCCGGGCCGAGTCAATTTCCGGCCCCTACGACTACAGCCGCACCGTCCTGGACCGCGTGCTCGAACAGAAACGCACGTATTACGAAACCGCTCCCGACGCCGACGTGGCGGTCAGCCTCGCGGCGATCGAGGCCTACGTCGCCTCGCCGATCTTCAACGCCGAGGATCAGGTGATCGGCGTGGTCTTCGGCTCTCGCCACCCCCGGGCGGGCCTGACCCAGCCCCGCATCCAGCCTCTCGAAGCCCAGATCGTGCAGCTCCTGGCTTCCGCGGTTTCCGCGGGCAATGCCCGGCTTCAACAGCAGGCCGAGGCCACGCGGCTCCACGTCCAGCTCGAGCAGTTTGCCTCGCCCGAACTGGTCCGCGAACTCGAACGCCAGCCCGACCTGCTCCAGCCCGCGGGCCGAGAGATCACCGTGTTGTTTGGCGACCTGCGCAACTTCTCCCGCATCTGCGAAACCCTCTCGCCCGAGGACACCTTTCGTTTGGTCAGCGACGCGATGGAACGCCTGACCGCCTGCATCGCCGACCACGGCGGGTTTGTCATCGACTATTCCGGCGACGGGATCGGCGCGATGTGGAACGCCCCGACGACGCAGCCCGACCACGCCCGCCGCGCCGCTCGCGCCGCCGCCGACATGCTCGCCCAGATGCCCAAACTCTCGGCGCTCTGGCAGAAAAAAATCGGCGGGCCCCTGCGTCTGGGCGTGGGCATCAACACCGGGTCGGCCCAGGTCGGCAACGCCGGCTCGCAGCGCCGGCTCAAATACAGCCCGCTGGGCCATCACGTCAACCTCGCCTCCCGCGTCGAAGGTGCGACCAAACAACTCGGGGTCCCCTGCCTCGTGACCGACGCCACCCGCCAGGCCCTCAGCGCCCCGCCCCACGCCGACGACGCTTCTGCGCTGCAGTTCCGCCGACTCCACCAGGTTCGCGTCCTGGGCATCCACCAACCCGTCACCCTGCACGAACTTTGCATCCCGCCGGTCTCCGCTTCGTGGACCACCCTTTGTCCGCTGTACGAATCGGCCCTGACCCACTACGAAAACCACCGGCCGGCCGAAACCCTGGCGGTCCTGGACGGATGTGACCCCGGCCTCTGGCAACACGATCCGCCCGCCCAGCGGCTGCACGAGGTCGCCACCGCCGCCCTCCCGACGCCCGACTATGATCCGGTCTGGAACCTGGATCAAAAATAACCGGCCAACCTATGAAAAAAACCCGCCCCCTTACCCTCGCCCTCATCTTGCTGCCGCTGATGGCCTGCGAAGAGGAGCAGATCCGGACCTACGAAACCGCCAAGGACCCCGCCGCCCGGCAGCTGCAAACCGAAGGCCCCCTGGCGGCATCGTCCGATTTCACCGCCGCGTCGGCAGCTGACGGAGGCGGCGCGTCCGGCCTCGTCTGGCAACTCCCCGACGGCTGGACAGAATCCCCCGATGCCCGCCCGATGCGTCTCGCCACGTTTATCGCACCCCACCCCACCCCGGCGGACGAGGCGGGCGACAAAACCATCGACGAAGCTAGCGAAAACAATACGCCGGCCGGCGATGAACACCTCGAAATCGCCCTCTCCGCGTTTCCCGACGACGTCGGCGGACCCTTGGCCAACCTCAACCGCTGGCGGGCGCAGCTCGGCCTGGACCCGGTGGTTCAGGCGGACCTGGCCCAGCATTTTGAGCCCCTTCACGGCGAGGACCGCAACGCCGGCGTGCTTGCCACCCTCGACGGCCGGGCCCCCCACGCCGACCTCGGCGAGACCGACGTCCGCATGCTGGTGGCCATGGTTCCCGACGCCGGCCGGACCTGGTTTCTTAAAGCCGTGGGCCTGCCCCAGCAGGTCGCCGTCCACCGCGAGTCCTTTCTCGAGTTTGCCCGCACCCTGCCCCCCACGCCTTCGACCACCGCTTCGGACCGCCGACCGCCGACGGTCAAGGCTCAGGGTCCGTCCCCGGCGGCCTCCGGCGGCCACGCCGCCGGCCAAACCCACTGGAACGCCCCGCCCCATTGGCAACCCGAGGCCGACGCCTCCTCCATGCTCAAGGGTGCCTACCTCGCCCCCAACGCCCAGGGCCAAACCGACCCCGCCACCTCTGCCCGCATCACCCTCATGACCCTGCCCGGCGACGGCGGCGGAGCCCTGCCCAACATCAACCGCTGGCGGGCCCAACTCGGCCTGCCCGCCCTGCAAACCCTCGACGATCAGCCCGTCACCCGGCTCACCGTCGGCGGCCACCCCGGGGCCCTGCTCGATCTGGTCGGCACCCCGCCCGCCGCGCCCGACAACGCCCCGCCCGGCATGCCCTCCCTCGCCGCGCCCGCCGACGGCCAATCCGTTCGCACCCTCGTCACCCTCGTGGCGCTGCCCACCGAGACCTGGTTCATCAAAATGTCCGGCCCCGACGCCGCCGTCCAGGCCCAGCGCCAAGCCTTTCAAAACCTCCTCGATTCCATCCACTTCCACTAAACCTCCGGATCCTCGGCCGGCGATCGTTTCTCTATTCCGTCAATCCCCGCAGCCGCCCCAACCTCGGCCGGTCCACGTGATAGACGTGACACACCGTGCACGAGGCCCCGCCGATGCCGCCCGCCGGCAGCGCCTGATTGTGGCAATCCAGACAACTGCCCTGCATCACCGGCTGCAACCCCGTGCCGCCCCCGAGCACCCCTGCTGTCAGTTCCGTACCCTCAGCCAAGACGTGACACGCCACGCAAGAATTTTCACCCTGCCCCTCCCCCGCCCGCACCACGTGGGATCGATGATCAAACTTCGCAAACCCCACGCTCCGCTCCGGCGACGACCAGATCAGCCTTCGCTTGCCCGACGCCTCGGTCACCGCGTGACAGGACAGGCAGCTCGCGTTCCACTCGTCGCCAAACGCCGTGAACAACTCCTGGGTCAGCGACAAGCCCTGCCCCGATTCGGAATAATCATCTCCCGCGCTCGCCACCGCCAACCCGTCCAGCAACGCCACGATCAGCGGGTCGGCGTGCCCGTCCCACGCAATCAGCCGCGTCTGCCCGCCCGTCGTTTCCGGATCGACAAATAAATAGTCCACCCCCGGCTCGTCTTCCGAATCCGGCAGCGACCCCACGAACGGCGGCCGGCCTGCGATCCCCGGCTCCTCCAGTTCGAGTTCTTCCAGATAATCCAGCGTAAACAAGAACACCGCTTCCCGCGCCGGGTGCAGCTGCGCGGACAGCGCCGCGACCTCGTCGGCGTCCCGGCTCATCCCCAGCGCCGCCGCCACCCGCCGTGACAACACCTCCGGACCATCGGCCGACAAATCCTCTAACACCCGCCGCAGCCCCGCCGCCAGCGTATCTTTCTGCTCCCTATCTTCCAGATCAAATTCCGCCACCGCGTCCAGCAGCCCGACCTCCGCCAACGTCTGCACCACCGGCCGAACCTCCGCATCACCCGCCAACAGCAACACCATCAGCAGCGGCAGCGGCGCCTCCTCATCATGGTCCGCCATCGTCGCCTGCGGCGCAGTACCACGCGGCGTCGGTTTCCATCGCCGGCAGCCGCACCACCGCCAAGGGTTCCGCGAGCTTCTTCAGATCATCCGCGTGACACGCCAGGCAACTCTGCTCAAACGCCTTGAGCCCCACCACCCGTCCCACCCGCCCCGGCTCCACTTCGTGGCAACTCGCGCAGGCATACCCCTGCCCCTCCCGCCGCTGGTGGGACAAGTGGTTGTACTGCAACCCCGGCACGCCGGTTTCCGCAAAGGCCGGGTGTCCCCAACCGGTCAATCCGTCGCTGGTCCGTTCACCTTTTGCCCGCGTGTCCCGGCCGAACCCGGCGAACCGGTCGGTATGACAAATCTGGCAACTCGTATCGGACATGAACGACAGGTCGTGGTCCAGCCCGCGGTGCTCGGTGTGACACACCGCGCACGCCAGCGGATCCGTCGTGTTGACCATCGGCGAGCCCGCCCACGCCGCCAAGGTCAGTTCCAGGCCCGCGTGCTCCAGGTGATCGGCCGACTCCCGCGCCTCGGCCCGCGCCTCGGCCCGCCGCGTCGCCGCCGCGACCGCCTCGAACGCTTGCGAATGCACCGCCAGCGCGTGCGGGCCGCCCGGACCTTCCAGATCAAAATGACAAGTGGCGCACTGCCGACTATCCGCCATCATTTCCCGCGATCCGCCCGCCAGCAGCGCTCCCAGGGCGTGATCGACTCCGGCCGCACGGGTGTGACACGCCACGCAGTTCTGCCCGCGGCTGCCCCCGTCCAGCCCCGCCGCCGACGCATCGATGCTCGCGTGAGCCCGGCTCAGTTCGCCCGGCGAGAACACGTCCAGGCTCCACGGACTGGTCAACCCCATCGCCAACAAACCCAGCGACAACGCCGAGACCGCCCACACCCAGCGTCCCCGTCGCGCCCGCAGCCGCCGCCGCGGCCCGCACGGCGGATGCGTGCCCGCCGGCCGACCGCACGCCCCGCCCGGACCCGGTCCGCGTTCGCACGGCCCGCCGTCCACCGACCGCCGGCTGCACATCCACCGGTCCCCCTCCTTCCGCGGCTCGCACACCGACTGACGATGCACCTGACACCGCCCCCGGGCGTCCGGCCCCGCACCGCAGCCCGCGCCCTCACCCGCCCAGCCGCACTCCCATTGCTGGTTCGGCCGTTCGTAAGACGAGTGCCGATGGTCCGTTTGCTGCAGCGGAAAATTCATCCTGCCCCCCCGCCGACGCCGCCGCTGCCCCGAAACGCCAGCACCAGCCACACGTGCACCCCGACGCACAGCAGCATCGCGTAGGTCAGCGGGATATGCACGAACAACCAGGTCTTGAGCAACCCCTGCATGGCCGAGTGCTTGTCGAGTTGATCCTTCAACCGGACCGATTCTTTTAGCGCCGCGGCCGCGGTCTTTTCGTCATCGTTCAAAAAACGCTCCAGGTCTTCCAGCCCCCGCAGCTGGGTACGCAGCGGCCGATTCGATTGCCGCAGGTGCGACCCCCGATCCCGGGGCCCCCGGAAATAATCGCTCAACGGCCCGGCGTAATACTCCGCTAACACCGTTGCCCCCGACGACTCCACCGTCTCGGCCACCAGCTTGTCCGCCGCCGTCCGCAGCTGTTCCCGGTAGGCGGGGATCCGTTCGTAAATCACCTCGCCCCCCGCCAGCGTCAGCCGCCGCGGCACCGTGCGGCTGATGAAAATCCCCGCCACCCCGCTCGCCGCCACCCCCAGAAACAGCAGCCCCAGCACGTTCTCAAACAACCCCGTCGGCCACCGCCCGGCGGTGTGATAAACATAAACCACCACGCACCCCAGCCCGCCGTACACGTGCAGTTGCAGCCACGCCGCGCTCGAACCCAGCGGCGGATACGTCAGCTTCTTCCGCGCGTTGTACGCCGTCAAAAACAGCACCACCCCCAGCAACACCCAGCCCGACCAGGTTGCCGCGGGCCGCAGCGCCAACCGCTCGATGTACAAAAACGCGCCCAGCACGATCACCGCGCCGCCGGTCAACATCAACCCCGTCCACCGCCTGGCTGCGCCCGGTCCCATCACGGCCCCGCCCTCCCCAGACCGGCCGCCAACTGACCCACGTCCCCCACGTTCACCCGCCGCAGCGCATCGTGCGGACACGCCCGCTCACACGCCGGCCCACCGCGATGCTCCACGCACAAATCACACTTGGTCGCCTTCACGATCGGCTGCCCCGTCCCCGGACCGACCATGATCGCATCCACCCCCCGTCCTCCCTGCTGGCGGATCGGGGTCATCCGAATATTGTCGTACGGGCAACTGTCGGCGCACACCGCGCAGCCGATGCAGGTGTTGTCGTTGATCACCACCTCCCCCGACGCCTCGGTGCGGTGGATCGCCCCCGTCGGACAGCCGATCATGCACACCGGGTCGGCGCAGTGCATACACGCGTTGGCGACCATGTGGTGGCCGTAGGTCTGCCCGTGGCGGATGAACCGCGGGTTGTTGTTATGACCGCTCGCGCAGGCGTGCACGCACTCGTCGCAGCGCGTGCAGCGATCCAGATCGATCAACATCGTGGCGGTCCCGTTGATAAAACGGTTCTCCACCAAAAACTCCAGCATCCCCGGACTCACCCCCCCCGCCCGCCCCCCGCCACCCTCTCCCGCCGCGGGCAGTTGGCCGCCCCAGTCCGCCGCGTCGTTTAGGGATACGTCGTCGGCCTGGCCCCGCTTCAAAATCGGCAACCGCACGTCCGGCCGACGACCCGGTTTCTCCTTCACCCCGCCCGCCCCCACCATAAACCCGTCGGCCCACAAATGCGGCAGAATCAACTCCTCCACCGTCCGCGTCGGCAGACGCACCACATCCACGTAACCCACCGCCCGCAACGTCGATCCCAGCGGCACCGCCCCCCCTTCCCCCCCTTCCCCCCGCCCCGCCCCCTCTCTCCTCCTTCTTGTCCGTTGCCCCCCGTCAGCCCCGCCCCGCCCGCGACGGCCGATACCAGATCATTCCGGCCCGCGTTCTGTCGCAGCTCGCTGAGCCCGTGCGTATCGCCCTTACGGAGGTAGCTCACCGTTCGCTCGCCCTCCCCCATCGGCCGACTCACCCGCGCAAAACCCGCCCGGATCAGAATCAACCCGTTGGGCACTTCCCCCGCGCGGCAGATCACCGGCTCCTCGGTGAACGGATCGCCTTGCTGCTGACGCATCTTTTGGTAGCTGCCGTGCCAATCAAAACGGCCGTAGGTCTCGAAGACCGCTTCCGCCGCGATCCGCTCGGCCGCCGCCCGGTGCTCGGGCTTGCGTAAAAAACTTAGCAGCGGTGTTTCCTGCAAAGTCGCGGTCAGACCAAACTGCCGGTAATTTTCGTCGATCTGCTGCTTGAATTGCTCGTCCAGATTGCGCAGGTCCCGCAGCCCCTGCCAGCGGATTTCCAGCAGCTTCGCCTCCCCCCGCGACGCCACGGTCGCCGAACGGGGCAACCGCCCGAGCGCCGCCAACTCGCCGAACATCGCCGGCCGATCCAGCGTCACCGCCCCGTCCCGCTCCAGCACCCCCGCCGGCAGCCGCACCGTCGGCAAGCCCGTCATCAGCGCCGCAGACCCCGGCGCCGCAGACCCTTTCAACGTCTCGGTCGTCTCCAACTGCGGATAACCGCGGGTGTCGCGCGCTTCCACCGCTTCCGAATTCGTTAGCCGCTGGGTCAGGGACCGCCACCAAGGCTTGCGCGACGGCGGCGGCCGGCCCAGGTCCGCCCGCGAAACCTCCTTCAGCACCGTGGCCTGGCCGCTGAGGATCAGGAAAGCCGAATTGCCGTAATCACCCTGCCGCACCACGATCTCACGGTCCTCGAACAACCGCAGCCGGCAATCGTTGAGCAGCAGGTCCCGCAGCTTCGGCGTCGATTTCATCAGCCGGAACGGCCGCACCCGCAGCATCTGCTCGACCAACGCCTCGGTCATCGGAACCGTCCGCACCGTCCCCCGCCCCTCTTCCCAGAACGGGACGTCCCAACGCTTGGGCCGATCCATGACTCGAAGAGATGCCGCTTTAGCCATGAAAATGCGCTACTCAAACGGATCGACGAAGCTCAACTCAAAACCACGGCACGGATCAAATACGTCGGCAGACACTCATCGTTTCTGACACGGATCAATCAAGATTGACCGACGATTGGGTTTGCGATAAATCAAACCGCAACTCCGTCGGCCGTCTTGATCGATGCGCGAGCAAAAAACGCACGAATAGGGTTGCTCAAATCTATTCTTTATGCGTGGTGCCCTTGAACTCGGTCGGAATCATGGCGTCCAGCCCGCCAAGCGATTCGCCGTCGTGGCCTCGGGCAAACGCTTTACCCGCCGCGCCCAGGCCGTTGGCCCAGGTCTGATCGACGGCCGTGTCGGCGCTCAGTTCCGCCGGCACGGCATCCAAAGCCGCCTTGAGTTCGGGGACGTCGATCGCCGAGACGATCCCTGCCAGCTTTGCCCGCGCCGCGGTGGCGCACTCCAGCATCGCCACGTGGAACGTCCCGCCGGGCTCCTGCACGTTGGCCAAGTTACGCACCGTCATTTCCAGATCGACCACCGCGCCCAGCACGAACAGTTTCCGGAGATGACCCCCGCTGGCCGCCGCGTTGGTGGGGCTGTCGGGGGCGCCCGCCGAGGAGGCAAAGTTGTGCCGGACTTCGCCCTGACTCCAGGCCACCAGATCGAAACCGGCACTGCCCGCGGGGTGGCCGCCCTTGTTGACCAGTTGTTCATTCGGCACCGTGTGGCAGCCGTAACAATTCGTCGCGATGTCGTAGGTCATCGTGGAGTGGATCATGCCCGCTTCCTCGGCCGGGTCCAGCCGGGCGGCCCGCTCGTCAGCCGATTCGTTCTTTTTCATCTCCCCCCATTTGCCCGCCGGCGTGGACTCGTCGAAATTCGGATGGTTGTGCCGCAGCACCCACTCCTGCCCCGGGCCGTGACACGACTCGCAGCTCACGCCCCAGGCCGGCCGCAGCCGACCCCGCTCGACCTGCGGCGTGTAGTGGCACTGGATACAGGTATCGCTCCGCTTCATCGAGCGATCACCCATCTTCTCCAAAATGGCTTTCGCTTCGTCCGTGCTGTGAATGTCCTGGAACGTCGCAAAGTGCCGCGTCTGCTGCCACGCCTCGTGCTCCAGCGCGTGACAACTGGCACAGTTGTTATCCGTGTCCTCGGGGCCCACGATCTTCTCGGCGTATTCCTCCTGACTCAACCCCCGGTAGCGCACCGGCATGAAGTCCTGCGCGTACACCGCCACCGCCCAGCCCAACGTGCCCAGCACCGCCAGCATCGCCAACCCAAAAACAAACATTTGCTGAGGGGCACTGAGTCGTGATGCAGCCATTATGGTAACTCCGAATGAAATGAAGGGAACCCGCGGTTCTCAATACAAACTTGCGCAAACAACTTGAACAAAAAAGAAGGGAATACCCGAGCCGGGAACTTATACTTAGCGTAACAAAATGTATTCAGGCGTCCAACTCTAAAATGCCGTCGGGCTTTGCGCAGCAAACCAGGCAGTTTCCTTCTTGAGGTTCAAAAGCGGGTGGCCCTTCAGGATAAACAATCTTGCCGCGGAGGATCGCGGTTTCGCAGCTCCCGCAATTGCCCTGCAGGCAGCCCGAATCGATAGAAACACCGTTGGCTTGCGCAAACTCCCAAAGGTGCTCCAGCGACGCATCCCAGGGGGCGGTCACTTCGGACTGTCGAAACGTCACCGGCGGACCGGCGGCCGAGGGATCCGCGGATTTTGCTATCTTTTTCGGGGCCGAAGGCCCAAAGGCTTCGAGGTGCACGTCCCGCTCCGGGACCCCCCACTCGGCCAACCCCTCGGTCAGGGCGTCCATCATCGGACCCGGACCGCACATATAAAACTCGTAATTATTACTCGGCAATACCCGCCGCAAGAGATCGATACTCACCCGCTCGGCGTGGTCATAATCTTGCCCCGCCCGGTCATGGTCCTGCGGATCGGAATAACAGACGCGAAGATTGATATGGGGCGACTCGGCGAATTTGCGCATTTGCGGAAGCATGGCGTGTTCCATGCTGTGTCGCACGCCGTAGAAAAACCACACCTCACGCTGGGGGTGATCCGCCACCAACCCGGCAAGCATGCTCATCATTGGGGTCAGGCCCACGCCGCCCCCGATCAGCACCACCGGCGTATCCTTTTGCACGTCCAAGATGAACTGCCCCGAAGGTGGCTTCACGTCCAGAAGATCGCCGACTTCCACCCCGTCATGAAAGTGATTCGAGCAGCGGCCGGGCCGACTTTCGGGGTCTTTCGGGTTGGCGGGGACCCGCTTAATCGACACCCGGTACTCGGGCTGCGTCGTGTCGAGGGCGGGTGATCCCGAGAGGGAATAGCAGCGGACCAGAGGTTTGGCTTCGCCCGGCACCGGCAGTCGGAACGTCAAGAACTGCCCGGGGGCAAACCCCGGGATCGGCTTGCGGTCGTGGGGTTGGAGATAAAACGAAACGATGCTTTGGTCCGCGGATTCCGGCTGCTTCCGCACCACCTGGAATTTCCGGTAGCCGGTCCAAGCCCAGCGTTGCCCCGCCGCCGCTTCCCGCTGCTTAAGGCGGGCGGTTGCCAAGCGGGTTTCCCACAAAGCCCGTTCGCCGCGTCGCTGGGTGCGTTGATGAGCCGCCTGGAAAACGTTGCCCGCCAGAAAAAAACAGCCCTGCAGGGCCACTATCAACACGATCGCCGCCCCCCCTATCCAGATGACTTGACTTAGCAATTCGGTCATATCTCAGCTTCTAAACTGACCACACTCGGTATCCAGACCCATCCAACAATAAGGTTCTGAGGCGAAATTTGAAAATCCATAAACCTGAATGTAGAAACCCTCAAACCATCAAATATTGAACAAAATTATTTCTATAAAGTCGGTGTTCTCAAGAGCGAGTTATCGAATCTCAGCCTCACGCCATTTTGTAGTTCACCGCTTTGGTTTTTTAAAATTCCACCCGGAACTCCACGCGGCTGCCGACGAGCATGTCCCGTGATTCGCGGGCGCCGACGAAGGCGTCGAGCTGGAGGATGGTGTGCTGGCCGAAGGCTTTTTGGTAGCGGGCCCCGGCGGCGATGGCGGAGTCCTGGCTGTCGTCGGTGCCTAACCGGACCCCGCCCTCCAGGACGATCTGTTCTCTAGTTTCTTTGTCGAGAAACATTTGGTATCCCATCGCGGCGCCGACGGCTCGGTCGGCGTTGTTTTCCAAGGCGGCCCCGTACCGTCCCAGCCCTACCGCGGCGAAGAGCAGGCCGGTGCGGCCCAGCGGTCCGCCGGTGGCCGGGCCGCGGGCGGCGGACCGGAAGTTATCGACGCCGACGAATCCGTTGACGTAGACCAGGTCGTGGCCCCACGGCGGGGTCCAGCTGACTTCGCCGAAGGCGATGGCCCCGTCCTGGACCGCGGCGGTTTCGCCGTCGGTTGCGTGACTGCCCACCAGCCGGAACGCGGTGTTGTAGTGGCCGATGCGTTGCACGCTGCTGGCTCCCCAGAAGAAACCGCTGCTGTCGCCCTCGTCGTCGGCAACGTAGACCAGATCGACATTCACCGTGCTGGTCGGAAAGTCGCCCTGAGTAAACAGGCCAAAGAGGTTGGTGTCGTTGGCTTCGACGTTGTTGCCGCGGTTGATTTCGTTCCAGCCGTAGATGAAGGTGGCCTGCAGGTCCGACCCGCCGAAGGGCAAGAGGGTGTTGCGGATCAAGCCGATCGCGTCGATGTCGTCGTTGATCAGCAAGCCTTCCTGATAAAACAGCGGCTGCCGACCCACGGAGAAGCCCAGGTCGAAGCCGCCCTGGTCGGTGGGGTCGGCGTTGGGGAAGATCTCGCCGAAGTCGCCTTCAAAAAAGAGCGTGCTGAGTTCCAGGCTGAAGGCTTCTTCAAAGCCGTCGAGTTCCGCATCGTCGGGTTTGAAATAGTAGCCGGTGAACTCGCCGTCATCGTCCAAAGGGCGGATGCCCACCAGCAGGCGTTCGGTCCCCGAGAGCTGCACGTTGGCAAAAAGGTCAAGCCGGTTGGCCCATTCGGCCTGGGTGTCGATGCCGTCGTCGTACACCTGCAACGCGGTGCGGTAGGTGCCGAACACCACGACCTGAGGTTGCCACACCGCCCCGGTAGGCAGTTCGATGCCCTGGTCGATCTTGCCGGTGCCTAAGAACGGAGCGCCCGACTCGAAGATCGGCTTGGGCCGCTGCATGCGGGGGTCCATCCTGATTTCGGGCACGGCGGTGTCGGATATACGGCTGGACTTGCCGTGTCCGTCTTGTCCGTCTAGTCCGGCATCGTCGGCGTGGGGCGGGGCCGGGGTTGCCGCGGGCGACCCTTCCGATTCGATGGGGTCCGCGTCGGCGGCTTTAATTTCGGGATCGGGCGCGGGTGACGCCGGCCGGGCGGCGGGCGCAGGATCGGAAGCGGGCGGGGTTTCGGAAGGGGCGGCGGGCTCGGGGGCGGGGGGGATTTGTCGGTGGCCGATGGGTTCGCCGCCGCGGACCTCGTCTCCGGGCATGGTGTCCCGGGTGGGAGGGGGCGTTTCGGGTTCCATGATTTCGGCGGGGTCCATCGGCTTCTCGTCGGCCCAGGCCGGTCCCGCCCACAACGATATCCCGATCCCCACCACCGCCCCTGCCCTGAAGATCAACCGTCGATCGTGATCACATCGGGCGCTCATTTGAACTGACCGCTGCTTCCTAACCCTGGATGATGGCATTAAAGAAATCTCCGGAGACGTGACGCTCAATCGTACCGCGGGACATCGGGTGTCGGTCGCGAAACTCGCGGGGTCTTTCCCTACCTTGGAAGCAATCAGCCGACCTGTTAGCACAGAACAAATATAAGTTTCGTCAAGCTATACGAGCCGATTTAAGGTCTACCGAACTATCAAACCGTTGATCAACAGCGAATGTGCAAAACAGACGTTAACCCGTCGATCAATCTTTATTGATCGATGACAATTTCTTTTTCCCAAACGACCTGATGGCCCACGACGCGGTTGGCGTCAGGGTGCGAGCGGTAGGCCTCGGCCTCCTCGTCGGAAGCTTCCTCAAGTTCGCCGATGGACACCAGGCCAACTTGTTCATAGAGGTGCCAAACTTCCGCTTTTGCGTCGTCCATGCGTTGCTGGAGGGCGGCTTTTTCTTCGTCGGTGAGTTTGTCGGACTTGAGTTGTTTTTGCCAATCGCGGAGGTCGATCTCCTGGCGGACGGTGCCCAGGCCGTCGATGATCCAGGCGATTTCGACGGTTTGGTCTTGGTATTTGAAGACCTCACCGACGTTGATGAAGCGTTCGGGGTCTCCGGGGGGTTCGAGGGTGTTGCGCCAGATGACGGGGTTGCCGTCGGCGTCGCTGTGTCCTTTGACGAGATTTTCCGCGACGTCGCGGGCGGACATGTCGTAGTCAAAGCCCACGTCCTTGACTTCAGCCAGCAGGTTGACCGGGACCATGGCGGCCTTGAGCTGCACCCGGATGGTGTAGGGCGACCGGCCGGTCATGTTTTTCTTATCGACGCGGTAGGTTGGCCACCGCTCGCCGAGCGGCTCGATGCCCATCTTGTGCTTGCGGGCACCCGCGGGTCGGCCGGTGAGGATGGTCGAGTTGCGTGAGGGGCGGATGAACGGCAGCACGCTGGGCGAATAGTTCACCGCCAAGACCTGTTCGCGTTCGCCGCCGCGGAGCATACGGACCAGGAAACGTGATTGAAGGCTGAAGAGTTGTTTGTCCTGTTTGAGTTCGTGGTTGTGGACGTAGAGCGAGTGGAGGTCGCGGAGGTCGCCGTTGGGATCGAGATCGCCGGAGGTCATGATTTCCTGGCCGTCGGCATCGATGACGCGGACGTCGAGCCAGACGAGTCGTTCGGCGTCGAACCCGGTGGGCACGTTGTGCCCGTCGGTGCCGTTTTTGACCTGCACCTTGAATTCGACTTTTTTATCGCTGACTCTGGTCGGCACGATGTCGCCCAGGACATAGCCGGTGCGGAGCAGTTTGAGGCGTTGCAATTCGACCTGCTTGAGGAGGCGCAGGTTGTTGATCACGACCGTCCGGCCGGCTTCGCGGTCGTCGGGGTTGTCCCAGCCGGTGGTGTAGTCTCCGGTCCAGGTGGGGAAGACCGCGGTTTCGGGTTCGTCGGTTTCGTATTCCCAGATTTCGTCGCCCCAGCCGGCCTTCCAGTCGAAGGTCAGCCACTGGCGGATGGTCCAGCCGTTGACGGTGTTGTCGCCCTTTTCATCTTCTTCCTTGATTTGCGGGTGCAGGGGGAAGAGCGCGGGGTGGAGGACCGAGTAGTCGGGGCCGACGAACATGTGGTTGGTGAGTTTGCGATCGCCGGTTTCGACGTTGCCGACCTGGGCGGCGGGGCCGTAGTCGTAGTTTTCGCGTTCGAAGTTCGGGTGGTCTTTTTCCGCGAGGATTTTGCCGGGCTGCTTGCCCATGTGGCAGTCCTGACAGGTCACGCCCATTTTGTTGGCGGGGCTGTTTTTGAATTCGCTGAAGGCTTCTTCGAGGCGGAAGCCGTTGACGAGGGTCACGTCGTGGCAGGAGCCGCAGTGGCCGGGGGTGGAGATCTGGAAGAATTTCTGGGTTTCGCCGTGGACTTTGCGGGTGGGGTTGTCGGGGTCGTACTCGGTGGCGAGGCCCGCCTGGGCGATGACCTGGTCCAGGTCGGCGTTGTCGCCGCGGGGGCCGTAGATCGGTTCGGTGACCGGGCCCTCATGGAGGGCGAGTCGGCCCGAGAGTTTGCCGTAAGCCTGATCGACGCGGTGGCAGACGATGCAGGTGACGCCTTCGCGGGAGGTGGGGTGGCGGTCGATGTTGGAGGTGAACTCGGGTTCGCCGAGGTTCATGCCCACGGGGGTGTGGCAGCGGATGCAGAAGTCGCCGTTGGTCCCGTTGGTCAGCAGCAGGATCTTGCCGGCCATGGCGTTGAAGATCGGGCTCATCTGCGCGTAGGCGTGCTGACTGACCGACCACTGACGGTAGTGCTTGGGGTGGCAGTCGGCGCAGGACGTGGCGGAGGGGAAGCGGTCTTTATCGAAGAGCTCGGCGTGGGCGCCGTCGGCGTCTTCGAGAGCGGCCATCAGCTCAAGCTCCGCGGGGTCGGTCTCGGCCATGGCCAACGCGCCGCTGGCCCAGTCGTTGAGACTCGCCTGGGCCGCGGCCTGCGGAGCCCCGCCCACCGAGAACCCGAACACCAACGCGAAGGCGGCGGCGACGCCAAGGATGCGGCCGATTCGCACGGACGATTGGCTGTTCATGGTCAAGTCCCTCAGGGTCCGAAATTCAACGGCGAAGCGAGGCGAGGCGGAAATGCCCGCAGACGGAAGTGACGCGGACCACGCGTTAACTCCGCGACGAGCTCCGGGAAAGACCGCCGGTGCTCATCCGTCGTCCAAGGACGATGTTTCAAACCAATGCGAAAAAAACCGAGCGAAGACTTGACTGACCAAGGCGAACGCCAAGCACACGGCCTCACAAGCCGCCCGGGGGGAAAGAGGGGGCGGAGGGTGGAGGCAATTTGGCGATGTCATCATTCTGCGGTTTATGGGTCGGCCGTCAAGCGTTAAATGGTTAAATATCAAGGAAAAAAGCAAGGGTATACCCTTGTTAGAAATCAATTATTGTCGTTGGTTACGTGGCGATGATGCCCTGCAAGGGGTGCGGCCACGGGTCGGATCACGTCGGCGGCTGAAACCCGGGCGGCGTCCGGAGGATGTGGGCACGGCGGGGTATACTGTCGCTCCCGGATCGCGGGTCCGACGCCGGTCGGTGCAGTTTGTGATCCCCCCTCCCCCCCCTGTCCCCCCTCGTACCCCCCTCGCCCCCCGGCCTCGAGTTTACGCTCTGCCGATTGAGCCAACCCCCGATGATCTCGACGATGTTGCGCAGCCTGCTGGCTCCCTTCGCCTCGCTCAAACTGACCGTGGTCGTGCTGATCCTGTCGATGCTGCTTATCTTCTTCGGCACGCTGGCGCAGGTCACCCGGGGCATCTGGTGGGTGATGGACATGTATTTCACCAGCTGGACGGTGGTGGTGCCGTTGTCGATCTTTTCGCCCGCGGATCGGCCGCTGCCGGGCAATTTCCTGTTTCCCGGCGGCGCGACGCTGGGGTTGATCCTGCTGATCAATCTTATCGCGGCCCACTCGGTGCGGTTCCAGGTCCTGCGCCAAGGGGTGGCAGCAGGTGGGAGGATACGGCCTGCTGGCGATAGGCACGGCGGCGATCATGTGGTTTCACGGGTCGCCGATCGCGGGACAACTGAATGCGGGCTACGGGTTGTTGGCGATGCTGCTGATCGGCGGGCTGCTGTACGTGCCGTTTGTTTTGGGTACGGCGGTGTTGTTCGGCCGAAAGGTCGGCATCGTGCTGATCCACGGCAGCCTGATCTTGCTGATTGTCGGCGAGGGGGTCACGCGCATCTCCGCGGTCGAAGCGAGCATGCCGATCTACGAGGGGGAATCGATCAACTGGGTCCAGGACATGCGCACCAGCGAGTTGGTCGTGGTCGATCCGTCGGACCCGCGGCGGGACCGGGTGACGGTGATCCCCGAGTCGGTTTTGAAGCGGGCGTTTCTGTCGGGGCGGTTGGTGGAGCATCCGGACCTGCCGTTCGATATCCGGGTCGATGCGTTCTATACCAATTCGACGATGCGGAGTCGGGGGCCGGTGGTCGAGCCGGCGCTGCCGGAGATGAAGGGGATCGCCCAGCGGTTTGTCCTCGAGCCGCAGGCCGAGGTCAGCGGGGTGGGCGGGCAGATGTACAACCTGCCGGGGCTCAAGGCCACGCTGGTCCGCGACGGCCAAACCTTGGGGCATTATTACCTCTCCACCCTCACCACGTTCATCGGCGAGTCGTACAAAACCATCCCGCAGAACGTGTTTCTCGACGGCAACATCCTGCAGATCGATTACCGTTTTGAGCGGCATTACAAGCCTTACACCATCGAGCTGCTGGACTTCCACCACGACCTGTACCCCGGCACGCAGATTCCGAAAAATTACGCCAGCGATATCCGCCTCACCGATCCGGAAACCGGCACCGATCGCGAGATCAAGATCCGCATGAACGAGCCGCTGCGGTATGCCGGCGAGACGTTTTTTCAGTCGGGGTATCTGCCGGGTGATGTGGGGACGATATTGCAGGTGGTCAAGAACCCGGGGTGGACGATGCCGTACATCGCCTGCACGCTGGGCGGGGCGGGGCTGACGATCCACTTCATGCTGAGTTTGAGTAAATTTCTCCGCCGGAGACGGGTCTGATGTCGAATAAGCAACCGGGCGCCCTGCCGCCACCATCAACGGCGTCTGCCGAGCTTTCGACCCCGCCGCGGCCGGTGAAACCGGTCGCGGGTCGTCGCGTCGCGGCGGTGGTTTCCTGGGTGGTCGCGGCGATGCTTCTGGCGTGGCTGGGCAAAGAGCTGGCGGCAGAGTTTCGGCCGATGGAGGCCCAGACGCGGTACGACTACCAGGCGTTCGGCAAGCTGCCGGTGTCCTACGGCGGACGGTTTAAGCCGATGGACACCGTCGCCCGCAATGCGGCGCTGCTGTTCGGCGGCCGGCAGAATCTGGTCGAACAGAACGCCAACCAAGTCCCCGAATACTGGCGGGCGGCGCTGAGCGATCCCTCGGCGATCGACGAAAAGCTGGACATCCCCGCCAGCTGGTGGCTGACCGAAGTGTTGGCCGACCCGCGGCAGGCGGCGGAGTATCCGTTGTTCCGCGTCGATCACCCCGAGGTCCGTGCATTGGTGGGGCAGGCGGACAACGTCGCCAAACGGCTGAGCTACGCCGAGATCGATCCCAAGCTGCCCGGGCTGTTTGAAGTGGCCCAGCAAGCGGACCAACTCGATAAGGCGGCGCGGACCGTTTTCCAGAACGAAGCGCTTCAGCTAGCGGGCAACGTCTCGACCTTCCTGGGTCTGGCGAATCAGGAAGCCATCCACAGCATCCCGACCGACCCCCCCTCCCCCCCCCTCCCCCGCCCCCTCGACGACAACGCTGCCCCTGCCCCTGCGGCGGATCGCGTCGAGGTCGCCGCGGACTGGGAGCCGATGCACCTGACCCACGACCACGCCAGCCACGCCCCGGGGCAGCACGTCGAACCGATCCGCAGCGAGAACAATCAGGCCTACCGCACCGCCTACCACGAGATGTACCGCAGCTACGCGGCCGGCGACGCGGAAACGTTCAACTCCAAAGTCGGTCAACTGCTCGACAAGCTGGAGGCCGAGCACCCCGCGGTGACGCGGAAGGCCGCGGTCGAGTGGCACTTCAATCACTTCGCGCCTTTCAGCAAAGCGATGGTGCTCTACATCGCGGCGGGGCTGCTGATCATCTTCTCGTGGATCGTGGCCCCGCGGCTGCTGTTGTCCACCGCCTGGAAAGTGACGGTCGTGGCGTTGCTGGTACACACGGTGGCGCTGGTGGTGCGGGTGTATCTTTCGGGCCGGCCGCCGGTGACCAACCTCTACAGTTCGGCGGTGTTCATCGGCTGGGGGGTGGTGCTGCTCAGCCTGCTGCTCGAGCCGTTGTTGCGTCGCGGATTGGGGCTGATCGTGGGCATCAGCGTCGGGGTGGTCACGCTGCTGATTGCGCAGGGCCTCTCGGCGGACGGCGACACGATGGCGGTGCTGCAGGCGGTGCTGGATACGAATCTCTGGCTGGCGACGCACGTAATCATCATCACGTTCGGTTACGTCGCCGCGTTCGTGGCCGGGGCACTGGGCATCCTCTACGTGCTGATGGGCGTGTTCACCAAAGGCCTGGATCGGCCGTTGGCGCGGCGGCTGGCGACGACGATCTACGGGACGGTCTGCTTCTGCGTGTTGCTGAGTTTTGTCGGCACGATCCTCGGGGGCATCTGGGCGGACCAGTCGTGGGGCCGCTTCTGGGGCTGGGACCCGAAAGAAAACGGCGCCCTGATGATCGTGATCTGGAACGCCGTGATCCTGCATGCCCGCTGGGGGCACCTGGTGCGCGAACGCGGGCTGGCGCTGCTGGCGATCCTGGGCAATATCGTCACCGCCTGGTCGTGGTTCGGGGTGAACCTGCTGGCGCGGGCCTGCACTCCTACGGCTTTACCGAAGCGGGCGACGGCGGGCTGATCGAAAAACTCTTCAATCCCGGCCCGAAGGAATGGCTGCTGCTCTTCGTCATGAGTCAGTTGCTGATCGTGCTGCTCGGCACGCTGCCGCTGCGGTGGTGGCGGAGCTTTGCCCGGCCAACCCGGGCGAAAAAATCAACGACCCGCGGGACCAATTCACGGAAATCCGCGTCGCCGCAGACCGCTTGAGATATGCTGAGCCCAAAGCATCGCCTCGGTTCAAGCGGACCGAACTGAGAAAGCTTGAAGGTTTGAATCATGCCGGTAATCGCGGGGGGATGAGAAGCATGGTCGGCGGTGCAAAATGAGGGAGGCTTTGAGCGAAAGGAGTGCGGGTGCAGATCACTTGTTGGGGAACCCGTGGCTCCTTACCTCGCGCACCGGACGCCGACGAGATGCGTCGGCGAATGGCCGGGCTTGCCACCGAGGCCAGGCGCCGGGGCGGGGCGACCCTGGACCTTTGGGTTGACCAGCTAACAAACCGGGAACTGTCCGCCGACACCGCCCCGCTGACCTACGGCGGGGAAACCATCTGCACCGAGATCACCCACGGCTCGACGCATCTCTACGCCGACATGGGCAGCGGCTTCCGCAACGCTGGCCGACAAGCCCTCGACCGCAAGCAAACCGAGCACCACGTGCTGCTCTCCCATCTGCACTGGGACCACATCATGGGGCTGCCGTTGTTCGCGCCGATCCACCGGACCGGACATCGGCTGCATATCTACCATGTCCACCTGGACGCGCCGCGGCACATCAAATTATTATTCAACGGGGTAAACTTCCCGCTGCGGTGGAGCGAGATCAAGGCGGAGGTGGTGTTCCATCGGTTGACCCTGCACCGGCCCCGAGACTTCGGGCCCATCACGGTGACACCCTACGAGCTGGACCATCCGGGCCGGGCTTACGGGTTTCGCATCCAGGCGGGGGCCGCGGCGTTGGCCATTGCTTTGGACACCGAGGCGACACGACGCAGCGCCGATGAACTCGGCCCCGATGCGGACCTCTACCGGGACGCCGACTTGCTGCTGATCGATGCGCAATATTCCGCGGACGAACTAGCAGATCGTCAGGGCTGGGGGCACGCTTCGCCCTCCCGCGGGATCGAACTGGCCCGACGGTTTGGGATCTCGGAAGTGTGGTTGGCCCACCACGACCCGGCCGCGGACGACACCACCCTGGATTCGGTGTACCGCGAAACCCGGCGAGGGCTCGCCGGGCTGGGTATGGACCTGCGGGTCGGCATGGCGTGGGACGGATTGCAAATCACCTTGCCCGACCGGTCGATCTGCTGATTCATCGGATCGCCGGCGCGGCTCAAAAAAATCGGGGCAGGTATTTACGCGGCGGAATACAGGCGGTCAAACAAGCGGCGCACGGTGGGATCGGTCAGGAGCAACGTGGCGGCGGCCCGACGGTCATCGGGGCGGAGCAATCGGGGAAACGAAGCTTTGAGTTGGCTGTCGATAACCAGGCGATAGAGGCGACGCCGGGAGAGGCCCGCCGCGACGCCGTCGCGGATCAGACGCTCGAGATTGGTGGCCGAGTCGGTTTCCGGGTGGAGCCGCAACCCCGGCAGGGCCGAAGCCTCGGTGGGGGACAAAGGCGGGTGCGGGGCCTCGTGACGGGGCGTGGGCAATGGGCTGGCCATGGTTGACATCCGAGACGTGGGGAGGATTGCAGAAATACGGTAGGTCCGGCGAGGTCTTGCGGGTCGATCGCGGTCAAAGATTGGGCATCTCATCGGCGGCGGCGGCGGTCGCTTCGTCCAGCGCGGTGACCCAGGCAGATCGTCCCAGGGATTCGGCAAGGGCCCGCGGGGTGGGCCGTCCCGCGGGGGCGGCGGTGAGCACGGCGGGGTCGATCGACTGCTCCGCCATCCAGTCGGCGAAACCCTCGGCAAACGCCGTATTTTCAGAGCTGCGGACCGCGGCGTGCAGCCAGGTATACCCCGAAGGCAGCTCCATCGACGACGCAAGGTCGAAGTCCTGGGCATGGGTAATCAGCCACGCCAATGAGTCTTCCGCGCCCCGTGCCGCCGCGTCGTGGGCCCATTGCCGAACTTGATCGCGGTAACCCGGGCGCGACGCGGCGGTGGTCTGCTCCAGCAAACTTTCCAGGGTTTGGACCGCCCGGGCGTCGAGCGCGGGGTCGGCCCGGAGGCGGGCGGAGATCTGCGGCAGCAAGGCTTGAACTTCCGCATCTGCGTCCTCGACCGCAGCCGTAATCGCGGTCGCGGTCGCGTTCGCAGCCCCAGCCGCGGTCGTCGGACCGGGTGCCGGTGTATCGGAAACCGACGGGAGGGGGACACGATCCACCGCCGCATCGGGTGCGGGCAACGTCGGCGTCAAGGGTGTTGCCGTCGTGCCGTCATCGATCGGTGGGGCCACGGGTGGAATGACAGAAGGCGTCGCTTGATCGTATTGGCTGAACATGCCGGCGTCGGCGTCGGCGTCGGGGGGCAGCGTGGCGTTGACGCCGGAGGTCGGCTCGTCCTCGCGCTCGAGGAAAGCCGCCACAGCGGCGACCCCGGCCTGCAACGATTCGGGATGCTGCATCAGGTAATAGCCCCCGCCCGCCAGGGCGATAAACAGCACGGCGGCGACCAGCGCTTTGGTCCACCCCCCCCGGGAGGGCGGGGCCGACGAACCCGCGGAGGCGTTCCCGGCTGCGGCCGTGCTCTGGGTCGGGTCGGTGGGGTCGAGAAATGCCGAACCCCCCGCGGGCGGAACCGGCGCGGCGGGCGGGGGGGCGAGGCGGCGTTTTTGCGGGGCGTGGAGCGGGGCGTGGCCGTCGCGGATCGCCTGCAGGTCTTCGAGCAGGTCTTCCATGGTGGCGTAGCGGTCTTTGGCGCGGCGGGCGGTGGCGTGGCCGATAATCCGATCCAGGCGCGCGTCGAGTTGGGGGTAGACGCTCAGGGCTTCGGGGGGGTTGTGCATCCGCTTCTGATTGCTCAACGATTCAAAGTCCCGGCCGTCGTAGGGTCGCTTGCCGGTGGACATGACGTAGAGCATGACCCCGAAGGCGTAGATGTCGGTCTGCGAGTTGCCGGCCTTGCCTTCAAAAAGCTCGGGCGCCATGTACAGCAGCGTGCCGACCTTGAATCGCTGGGAAGTGGCATCGTGGGCCGCATCGACGATGGAGGCTTCGTCGCCGGTGTTGTCCCGCGACAAGCCGAAATCGACGAACACGGGGTTTTCGTGCTCGTCGAGCATGACGTTCTGCGGCTTGATGTCGCGGTGGCTCACGCCCTTGGTTTCGTGGACGTAGCGGACCGCGTCGGCCAGGGGGATCGCGAGACGCAGCACTTCCGCGGTCGCCAGCGGGTGATCTTCTTTAAGTTTTTGCGAGAGCGAGCCGCCGGGCAGCAGCGCCATGGTGTAGTACGGCGGCTGATGTTGCTCGTCGATGTCGAAGACTTTGACGATGGCGGGATGGTCCATCGAGCGCAGCTGCCGGGCTTCGTGGATCAACCGGGCGCACCGTTTACGATGATCGGCGTATTGCGGCAGCGGGGTCTTGAGCGCGACCAGCGGGCCCCCGCCCTCGGCCCGGGCGCGGTAGACATGGCCCTCGCCGCCGGCGACGGGGCGGGGCGATTGGCCGTCGGGGCTGCCCAGTAAACGGTACCGGCCGAGTTGGTCCCGCGCGGGCGTGGCGGCCGCGGGTGTGGCGGCCGCGGCGGCGGCGGGTTGAAACAGGTCGGCCGAAAGATCGCTGGCCTGACCCGAGCCCGCCGAACCCGAGCCCGTGTCCGAGGACGCCGGAGGGCGGCTGGGGTCGTCCAGCGCGCTGGTCACGTCCGTGTCCTCGTGGATCGGCCGGGTCGCCGCTTCCTGCGGATCGATGGCGTCGGGGTCGTGAGGCCGGGGGGGCGTGGGGGGGGGATCGTTGACGGACATCGGGGTGCCTCGAAAAAGGGGCGCGGTAAGACGAAACGCAGTGAGCCGAGCGGAGGCGGCCGGACGAGTCCCGCAGATGCAACGAATATCCGCCTCCGGCAGACGGTGTTTCATAGTACGGCAAGTCCGCCCGACCGCCGCGCAGGGTAGGGCTTACCCCGCAACCTGCGACCGACCGGCCCCCGTGAAATTTTGCAACATCGGCGACGCCGGCCGGATCAATGGACAGCCACCGCAAATTCGCAATGGCTCGCCCCCGCTCCGCTTCGCACACCCGTTTAAGCGTCTTGCCGTACGACGGATGGAGCGGAGGCTTTGTTATAGTTCGGCCACCCGGGGGGCGTGGTCGAGAGTTCGGAATCCTCGTGAGGAGAACACCATGACCCTGGTCACGCTGCGTATCGTCGAGCCGGAAGGAACCCGGACCTTTGGCTGGGACGCCGAGGGCGGATCGTTGACGTTCGGCCGATCCGCCTCGGCGGGGCTGTCGATCGTGAGCGACACGCTCAGCCGAGAGCATGGCCGACTCGAAAAAATCGAGGATCAAATCTTCGCCACCGATCTCGACAGCCGCAACGGGCTGAAAATCAACGGCCAACGGATTTGGCAGCGCACGGCGGTGAACGTCGGCGACACGATCAGCGTCGGCGACGTGACGATCACCCTCGCGATCGCCGACTCTCCCCCACCCGTGGAAACCGACGCCGGCAGCACCGAGGTCGAAATCGAGGTCGAAACGTCGGCTAATCCCCGGGTCGAATCGGCGGCGGAACCACCCGCGATCGACGCGGCGTTTTTACCGGCCGCCGACCCGCCCAAGGCCGGCGGGGTGTTTCTCGAAGACAGTCGTATCGTCGATGGTTCGGCCAGCCTGATGGGTGACGATCTGCCGGGCCTGCGCTCGTATGAGCAGACGATCCCCGACGGGGACCACGCCCCGATCGACACCGCCCCGCCGATGATGCAGCGCAAAGTCATCTCTGTAGGCGAGGGGCAACTCATCCTCGGCCGGGACCCGGCCTGCGACCAGCCGCTGGACAGCCTGCAGGTTTCGCGTCGCCACGCCCAGGTCTCCCGCCGCGGCCAACGGGTCGAGGTGCGCGACCTGCGCTCGACCAACGGCACGACCGTGAACGGCCAGACGATCCGCGACGCCGTCACCCTGTCGCCCGGCGACCGTTTGGGACTCGGCCCCTTTCGTTTCGAGTTTGACGGCCACCAGCTGACGTGTGCTCCTCCCGAAGTCGGGGTCGAGGTCCGCTTTCAGGGCGTCACGGTCAAAGGCAAACCGCGCCCGCTGCTCGAGGGCGTGGCGGTGACATTTTGCCCCGGACAATTGGTCGGACTGGTGGGCGATCAGCCCGCGGAACTCGCCGCCCTGACGGACCTGCTGACCGGACGACGCCGGCCCAACGCAGGCTCGGTGTTATTGAACGGGGTGGATCGCGTGGCCCACCGCCGATCATTTTTCGGCACAACCGCCGAGCTTCGCGGGGTCCCGGCGATGCACGATTCCCTGCGGGTGCGGGACGTGCTGAGGTCGGCGGCGCGGTTGCGGCTGTCGCGCGACATCCCGGCTGACGAGTTGAACCGGCACCTGGATCAGATCCTTCACACGGTGGACCTGGCGGACGCATTGAAACGGCGGATCCGCAAACTCACGGCGGCCCAGCGGATGCGGGTCGGGCTGGCGGTTCAGTTGCTGACCGACCCGCCGCTGGTGGTGGTCGATACGGTCACCCCCCTGCCCGATGCATTGCAGGGAGAAGCGTGGGCCGGCGGGGCCGAACTCGACGTCGGATTGTTGCCGACGCTGCGCCGGTTGTGCGAGCGTGGCACGCTGGTGATCTGGTTGACCCGCAACTACGAATCCATGGCCCACTGCGACCAGGTGGTCGGGTTGCTGGACGGCCAGATCATCGCCAACGGCAAGCCGGCGGCCGTGAAAACGCAACTGAAGCTAGAGACGTGGGACGGCATTTTTGGGTTGCGATCGCGCCGCGAGGATCGGTCGTGGCGGGAGCGATATCTCGCGTCCGCCGACGGAGCGGAGCGAGAGCGAGACGCCCGCCGGGAGGCGGACCGTTACAGCCCGGTGCCGCCGCAGCGGGGCGGGGCGGGGCGGCCGACGCTGAGGCAAGTGAGGCAGCAGACATCGGTTTTGACCATGCGCCGACTTCGCCGAATGGTGGCCGAGCCGGGGCGGGCGCTGGTGGACCTCTTGCTGCCCGCCGCCCTGGGGGCGGGGTTGGCGTGGCTTACGCAGGCCATTTCAGGGTCGGCCAGCCAAGTCATGAATCACGCCGGGGTCGCGGGTGCCCCGGTCGATCTAGCGCTGCCGGAACAGCTGGGATGGAGTTTTTCATGGCTGGGGGTGGCGGCGATATTGTTGGGGCTGCTGACGGGCCAACGCGAATGGCTGACCGACCGCCTGGTGGTGCGGCAGGAGCGGCGCTTGGGGATCAACGGGGTGGCTTATCTGCTGAGCACGGTCATCACGCTAGGCCTGCTGGCGGTCATCCAGTCGGCGGTGCTCTGGGGGACGTGGGTCGCGACGCTAGGCCAAGACCCACGGGCCGCCCTCGGGGGGTGGGCGATGATCGGTTTGGCCACCGCGATCGGGATCGGCTTGGGGATGGTGTCGGCGGGGCTGTTCACCGGCCTGGCGGGGCTGCGGTCCGTCTCCCGGGCGCGGCGGGTGGCCTTCGTAAGCGTCGGAATCTCCGCGGTGGCGGCTCTAATTTGTTTCGTGCAGTTGGTGGTCGATTTTTTGGGCCTGCCGGGGCAATGGCTGAGTCAGTGGGGGGTGCCGATTCATCCCGGGATGCGCGCGAACGCCGCTTTCACCGGAGCGCAGGAGCTGACCGGCAACGGGCAAGTGGGATACGGCCGGGCGCTGCTGATTTTGCTGAGTCAACTTGGCGTCGTCGTTACGATCGGCACCGTTATGCTGCTGATCGGGGGGAGCCGCGGCGAGCGACGATCGGCGGGCCCGCCCCGGGAGCTGAAACACCCCCCCGACTCGGCGGGATAGAGAGGTGGACCCCCGCGCGTCACCACCCTCCCCCGGGATTTCCCCCGCCCACCCCCGCAACCGGGCATCCCGCTGCCGGGTTACCCTAGGGCCTTGGCTGCTTCCGCGACACGCTTGCTTTTGGTTCGAAGGAGACTTTGATGTTTGCCGATGTCGAGACCCCACCCGCCGCCCGCCGCCGTCCGGTCCGCCCGCGCCGGCGGGTGCCGCAAACCCTGATGACCTCGCGCTGGCTTTGGGTCTGGGCCTGATCGGCTGCGCCAGCGATCCGTCCTACAGCATCGACGAGGTCCGCGAGTGGTCGTCGCAGCGGAGCTGGGACGAGATCAAGAATTATCAGCCCACGTTTCTCGAACGGACGATGAGCGTGTTCCCCGTCGAGTTTTCCGACGCGGTCAAGACCGCGGACGCGTCGTTTGCCGAGGACGCCGAACAGGCCTTCACCACGACCCCTCCCGGCGGGCTCGACCAACTCCTCGAACGGATCCGGGTCTCGTTTGCTTCCACGATCCAGGCCGCCACCCCCGCACTGACCCCGGGGGCCTCGGGCATCCTCGTGCTGGGCGATTTCATCGGGCCCGACGGCAAGCCGCTGACCGACAACGTGCAGCAACAGATCGCGGTCAAGAATTTTATCGACGCCCTGCAAACCACCGAAGGCATCGCGGGCGACTGGTTCGTGATCCGCCTGACGCCCGCGCAGATCAAGGACGTCCTGCAGCAGGCGGGGGCCAACCCCGGGCAGGCGGTCAAGGTCTCGCTTTACGAATTTATTTATGACCCGGCCAACATCTATTATGTGGAGCTGCTGGTTTCCGCCGAGCCGTACCCGCCCCAGCACATGGTGACCTACACCGGCAACGCCGAGTTGATCCAGGTAATGTCGGGCACGAAAGTTCCCGGCCGCGGCGACGGCCAAGTGCGGTTCTACTATCAGCCTTTTGCCCAGGAATGGCTGATCGACGAGGAAGAGTTGTCCCGCCGCGAAGCCGACACGGCCGCGATCCGGGCCGCCCGACTGGCGGCGTTGCAAGCCCAAGACGATACTTCCGACGACGATGAATCCGCCGACGATCCGAAGCTTCGCGCGGCCGACGACCCGATCACGGACCGCTAAATTTGCTTTCCCCCGCTCATTTCACGCCCCCTTGTCTCACCGCGGTGCGTCTCCGGAATCCGATTATGAACTTATCACCCACCCTACTTATGTGTCGTCTTGCCCCGCGGCAGGTTGCCGCGTTGCTCTTGATCGTGTTGCTGGGCCCGGGGGCTGCCGGGCAACCCAGCCTCGGTCCCAAGGTCGCGGCGACCACGATCCCCACCACGCCCAGCGAGGCGGCCGTCGAGCGCGGCGCCCAGGCCGTCCAGCAGTACACCCAGCAGCATGGCCCGCTGTCGATCGCCGTCGCTTTGTCGTATCTCGCGGAAGACGGCGACCCGGCCTCCACCCGCCCCGCCGTCGCCGACGCCTTGGCGGCGGAGGTCGAGAAACAGCTGGCGGACTACACCGATGACCGCGTCATCCTGACCGTCGAAGCGTTGAACGACACCCGTGCCCGCCGATTGACCGAGCGTCAATCCGCCGACGCCCCCTCCGCTACGTTTCTGCGTGAAGTCGCGGAGTTGACGGGTTCGCCCTACGTTTTATCGATCGAAGTCGCCCCCGACACCTCGGGGGTCAAGGACGCCGGGGCCGTGAGTCTGCGACTCATCGAGGTCGCGACCGGCCGGGTGCTCACCTCGATCTCGGATCAATACTGGCAGGACAAAGATCGCTATCCCGAGGTGCCCGACGCCATCTGGGTGCAGCACAGCGTGACTTACTGGATGGAAGAACTCATGGCGGCCCGGGGTCTGCCGCGGGCGCTGCGCGGGCCTTACCTCGCGACGCTGCGGTTTGAAGGCGACCTCCCCGCGGGCAGCCGTGAGAAGCTCCGGTCGCTGCTGGCCGAGGCGACGCAGGTCCCCGAAACCGCGGTGAACCCCCGCTTTACCCGGCAAGGCTACGACATCGTGGCGGTGGACCTAATGCTGCAACAACCCCCGCACCTGGTCATGAACGCGTTGATCCAACAGGTGAGCGCAGGCCTGAGCGAAGACGGCTTGCGGGTGGAGCCGCTGCGCCAAAGCGGCGGCGACGTGATCTTCGCCGTCTCCTCCACGCCGCTGTGGTACGCCATGACCACCCCCCCCTCGCCCCCCGCGGCCAACGGTGACACAGGCAGTGGCGAGGACCCGATGCGGCAGACGTGGAAGCAGCTGATCGACGAGGCCGACGCCCCCGCGCTGGCGGTCTTGAGTTACACCTCCGACCACGCGGCGGACGATGCGGCGGATCGCCGTGACCACGCATTGCTGGCGGGACAGGGACGCGCCCTGGCGCAGGCGATCGAGTCGGAATGGATCGCGGCGGGCCTCCCGGTGGTGGGTGTCGAGCCCGTGAGCCAACCGTTTCAGAGTGCGGCGGGGGCGGGGCTGACCCAGCTCTCCGACCACCTGCGGCAGCGGGCACGGTGGGTGTGCTACGTCGAAGCGGTGCCCGCGGGGGACGGCGCCCCGGGGCCGGTCCGGCTGCTGGCCCGGCTGATCGATTTGCGGGACGACCGGGTCGTGGGGGCCGCCAGTTTCCCCGCCGCCGACGCCGAATTACCCGCGGGGTCGGCCAACATGGACCGCCTCCAGCTTGCCGCCCGCTACCTGACCGGCTCGCTGATGGGCGACGCGGTGAGCAACCCCGCGCTGCACCAGACGCTCCGGCTGACGATCCGCGACTGCCCGAGCTTTGACTTTGGCCAGCGCATCGGCAACATCGCCCTGGCTCAGTCGGGCGTGAAAAACGTGGCCCTGCCCCGGTACGACAGCAATGGGACCTATACCCTGGCGGTGCGGTACCTCGCGGACCCCGGCGCCTTTGCGGATCGCCTGCGGGCCGACCTGTCCTCGCTGCCGTTGGGTGTCACGGGCTCGGCCGAGGGCGAGCTGACCTTCGCCTATACCGATTGATCATGCGGGCTTGCTCGCTGACGGATTGCTGACGTCAAAGACAAGTACCAACCCGCGTCAACCCCCCTACCCCACCGGGCGTTGGTCTCGGCTCGCTCGCTGAGACGACCGCCACCGCGGGGGATGTTGCCGTCGATGCGTCGCGTGGGATCCGGCACGACGAAAGCCGCCCGCACTCCCCGGGTGCGGGCGGCTTTCGTGATGTGGTTTTATTTCGCGGCACGGAGCCGGCATCGGTCGTTCAGCCTTGGCCGAGCTTTTTGCCCAAGGTCAGGAGGGCTTCTTTGTGGCGGCGGCACACGGTGGGGGTGCTGATGCCCAGTGCCTGGCCGACCTCGGCCATGCTTTTATCTTGGAAGTAATACATCCGCATCAGCCGACTTTGCTGCTGATTCAGCGACGCCAGGGCGGACTGAAGCCGGCCGCGGACTTCACGCTGGATCGCGGCTTCGGCGGGGCTGTCGCGGCACGCGGGCTCGGGCCCATCGCCCAGGCGCTGGACCAGGATCGACGCCCCGGTGGCGGCAATGGACCGGGCGAGTTGGCTAGAGGCCGACTCGGCTTCAATCCGGCCGTCTTCCATCTCGGGCAGGGCGTCCTGGGCCCGGGCCAGCCGCCGCGCTTTTCGGCGGGCGGACTCGGGGGCCTGGTGCATCTTGCCGATGCCGTTGAGCACCGCGCCGACGATCCGACGCTTGGCGTACGCCCCGAAGGGCACCCCCCGGCCCGGCTCGAAGCGCCAGCCCGCTTCGGTCAGCCCCAGCAAAGCCCAGCCTTCCAATTCCTGCTGCTCCACGTAGCGGGGCAAACCCGCCTGCCGCCGCACCTTCGCCGCCAGGCGACAGGCGTAATCCTGGTGCTCGGCCACCAGTTCCGCCCGAGCGGCCGCGGTCAGGAGGATTTCGTTCGGAGTCGATTCTGCGGACGTGGTGTTTCGGATCTGAGCGTTCATCGTGGCCTCACCTTGGGAAAGTCGGGTTCAGGCTTGCGGCATCGTGGTCGCTTGCCGTCCAGACAGACCCGCCGGCGATCGACGGTGCGCTCGTTGAGTCAACTTTTTTCTTACGGTCCCGCTAAAACCGTGGACACGAGACAGCTAATCTAATGCAAATATATGACATTGATAAGCTTAACGAAAACATCGCTATCGCTTTCCCCCGTTGAATAATTTTGACTTACTGGGTGAGACTTATGTCGGGGCGTCCGCCGCCCGCAGGAGCCAACCCGCCACCGGCTCATCCGCCACGCCCCCCACCGCCGTCCACCAGTCCTCCACCGTCTCGGCGGGCAGCGCGGTCAGCCACACCCCCCGCCGCACCCGACCCACCGCCAAAACCAGCAAATACGCCAAAAACGGTGCCTCCCCCCCCTCTTTCCCCCCTCCTCCCCCCCTCTCTCCCCCCCGCTTCCCCCAGCTTCCCCTGCCCTCCCTGCCCCACCCCGTCATTCCCGCCAACCCGCGGCGTGCTATCGGTATCCGCTGCCGCCAGGGCAAACGCCCGCTTGGCTTGGTGCTTGGCGGCCTCGATTTGTTCGAGTTCCAGATCGTCAGTCAAGAGGGTGCGCCACCACCCGTGGGGCCAGGCTTCGTCGCCCGACCACCGATCCAGCAAGGCCGCCGCGGATGCGCCGGCGGTGAGGGTGTCGATCAGGCCGTCCACCGGCTCGGCCGCGATCCGCCTCGCCGGGTCGCCAGCCGCGGTCAGGCTTTCGACCAGCCGCGTGATCGCCGCATCGGAGGGCAGTTCGTCGGGGACAAAAGTCGCGTCGTCGGCTCGGGCAGCGGCATCGCTCATCCGTGAATGACCTCCAGCATGGCCCGCAGTTCTTCGTCGTGGCGGCTTTCGGGAACGCCGTCGCGGGTGAGTAATTCGGTGAAGCTGGCCTTGAATCGGCCCCGCGCCAGGCGCAGCATCCCCTTGACCTGGCCCGGGGAGACCCCTAGTTCATCCGCGGTTTGTTCCACGTTTTTCTGTTCGAAATAAAACGCAACGAACGCCCGGCCGTGCCGACCGTGCCCGGCTGCGTCCAACTTCGCCAGCGTTTGTTTCACCGCCCGCCGCACCAATCCGCCGACCATCAACCGGTCGGCGTCTCGGCCCGGGTCCTCGTGGACCGGGATCGCCGACCACCCCGACCCGCTGCCCGCCGCCTCCCCGCCCCCCCGCCCCCGACCGCCCCCCCCGCCCCGACCGCGGCCCCCCCGATGCAATGCGCGATGGCGTTCCTTGAGATAAAACAGCAGGCCGTTGATCAGCCACCGCCGGAGGCTGAGCCCGCTGGCCTCCCACTGCTCCATGAATTCGTCACGGCCCAGGCGGTCCGCCAGGTAATCGTGAACCACTTCCACCGGACTCCAGTCCGGGTCGATCTGCCCCCCCCGGGCGGTCCCCCGTTCCCGGCACCACGAGGTGGCACGGTAATAAATCTCCAGCGGCAGTCGGTAACTCTCCGCCACGTGCTCGCGCACCTCCGCCAACCCGACGTCGCCGCAGGCCAACCGTTGGCCGATCCACGTCCGCAGGGTCTTTTGAAAATGCTCGGCCATCGCCCACAGCATAAAGCCGCGGTGCCCCGGGTGTCTGATCTCCGTGGCCGGAGGGGCAGACCGAGTGGGTTCTCGCGGAACCCCCTCAATCGTGGCACCCGGTGACTGATCTTTTCGGGCGGAGAGGTTAAAGATTTAAACCTCAGTGAGGAATCACTGGGACGAGACGGCGTGGGCCAGCACAAAATCCCGGGCGGTCTTGATGTCTTGGACGCGCTGGTGGCCGGCTTCACGTTCGATAATCAGGTCTCCGTCGTAATCGGTGTTCTCCAGCACTTTGAAGAACTCGACCCAATCCACGTTGCCTTCGCCCACCGTGACTTCTTCGCCCCATTGCCCCAGCGTGGCCGGCGGGGTCGCGTCCTTGATGTGCACCTGCCCGAGATAGGGTCGCAGACGCGCCAACGATGGAACCGGGTCGCCCATGGCGTAGAGCAACAGGTTGGCGGGGTCAAAATTCACGCCCACCTGCGGACGGTCGAGTGCTTTGAGGAATTGCTCCAGCGTCTCGGCAGTTTCCTGGCCGGTTTCGAGCAGCAGCCGGCCGCCCAGTTCCGCCTCGATGCGGTCGGCGAGATGGCGCACTCGCTCCACGAGTTTGTCGAAAACCGGATCGTCCGCGGACGGGGGGATAAAGCCGGCGTGGGTGGTCAGTGTCGTGAGGCCGTAGGTCCGCGCGATCGGCAGTGTCTGTTCCAGGTTTTCCCGATTGGTCGGCCAATGCTCATCGGGCACCACCCCGCCCGTGGCGCGGATGGTCTGCGGGCTGGCGTAGTCTTCCCCGACCGCGCCGAACTGCCCGGAAGCAAGCTGGATGCCGTGATCCGCCAACAACCCGGGCAACGCTTTCCACGCTGACGGCTGCTCGCGGATCGGATCGATCGCGAGTTGCAGTTTGGCGAGGCCCAGATTCTTCACGTTGTCGATCAATGATGCCGCATCCCGCGGCTCCAGCGACCAACTACACACGCCCAGTCTATTTTCGAGTTCGTTCATAAATAGAATCTAACGAGGGAAACCATTGTTTGCTAATCCACCGAGGGTGATCCGTGTTAAGCCACGGCTCTCCCGGGGTCAGCGGACCCGCAAAGATTCCAACGGCTCGGCAGCGCGGCGATCCACCAACAACTCAACGGCCTCGACCTCCTCGGGAATCTCGGTCAGAGTGATCGAGCCTGCGTCAAAATCGGCCGTGTCGTGCCGGGTCCAGACTTCGCCGTGGCGAACGATGACGCGGTACCGGCCCGCTTCGGGGACCTCCACGGTCCAGGCGTCGTCGCCGGGTTCCTGGCTGGCGACGAGCGGGGCGGGACGCCAATCGACGGGCAGCTTGGGGTGGGGGGACTGTCCGGCGTTTTCTACGTCGTAAAACGCGGTGAAACGGTCGGGATAGACCTCCAGCACGCCGCGGCTGAACCAGTGACAGTGCCCGCCGCCGCCGCGTTGACGCACCATGCGCAGCATTTTTTCGTAATCTTCCCAGGGCGTGTCGTCCCCGGAGCCCACTACGGCGAAGCCGCCGATCAGGTCGTCGGTCCGCTGGCTGCCGACCGCCTCGAGTTGCACGGGCCAGTCTTCGTTGACGCGCTTAAACGTCGGGCGGTAGACCTGCGGGACATATTCGTCCATCCAGCCTTGGTGAGACCAGGTTGCCCAGTCGCAGGCATAATTCTCCAGCGACCACGGAAACACCGCGGGGCTGATCGAGACGATCAGGTTGGGCCGGGCGGCCTTGAGATCGCGGTAAAACTGCTCGGCAAACTCGCCGACTTTTTCTGCCCGCCAGGCGACCCAGTCGGCGTCACGGGCTTCCTGCGGCGGGGCTTTGCCGCCGTGTTCTTTCTTATACTGCGCCACCGTGTAATCGTCGTAACCCATCGTCACCGGCCAGGCGATGCGGTCATCTAGCTGCACTCCGTCAAGGTCGTACTGTTCCACGGCATCAAGCACGAGGCCGAGCAAAAATTCCCGCGTTTCGGGCCGCAGCGGGTTCATCCACACGAAGGCGTTCTGATCGGAGACGAGACTGCCGTCGGCGGTGGTGGTCATCCACTCGGGCTTCTGCTGGCGTAGGTGATTGTTGGTGTCCTTGAAAGAGGCCATGAAGCCGTATTCGAACCAGGCGATGTAGATCAGCTGGTTGCGGTGGGCGGCGATGAGCGATTCTTCGAGCAGGTCGCGGGGGCCTTCCATGCCCGGGGTGTCGGCGGGGTAGTTGGCGTGGCCCGGCATGAGGTCGGGGCGACGCTCTACACCCAGCAGGGCCTCCAGGGTGGGGGAAGGAAACTGGGTGTAGCCGTTTTTCCAGGTCTCGACGTAGACGGTGTTGAGGCCCATCTCGCGGAGGGTCTGCATGGACCGGTGGGTGTGGGCGGGGGTTTTGAGCGCGTCGTTGGCGGTGGTGGTAATCCACGTTCCGCGGACTTCGGGGTCCGCCATCGGTTGGGCGGCGGCCGGACTGACGCCGGTGAGCATCCCCGTGGCGGCGACAACGGTCAGGACGGCAAATGGGTATCGCATAATGTGCATTCTAATGTGAAGGGAAGGCGGGAGAAGGGGGTGTGGCGAGAAGGATCAAGCGATGCGGGCCGGGCGGCGACGTCGGCCGACTACGGTGACAAGGATCAGGCCCAGCAGTCCCGCGGTGGCGGGCTCGGGGACGTTGCGCAGCCCGAGTTGCCGAGCCGCCGCGGCGAGGGACACCCGATCGGCCGGTTCGATCCCGCTCTGCCAGAACTCGGCCAGCACTGCCAGATCCGCGGCATCGACAAAACCGTCGTAATTGAAATCGCCCTGCCGCAGGCCGCCGGCGGTCTGGTAAGACTGGTCGAGCGTGACGAGATCGCTGAGGCCGACGACGCGGTCGAAATCGGTATCGCCCGGGATCGGCCGCCGATCCAGCAGCAGCTCGACGGCCGTGGCGTTGTCGATTTCAAAGTCGAAAACGCCAAGTTCAAAATAGCCGGTGAACATTTCGACCCAGCGTCCGGCCACTTCGGCGACCACTCGGTACTGCTCGGCCTGGGTCACGTCGGCGGACCAGACCTGAGCGGCGGCATCGGTTAGGGTGGCGACCGTCGGATCGGGTCGGCGGTCGGCGGCAAAGTACGGGCTGTCGCGCGAGTTGCCGTAAAACGCGGTGAGCTCGTCCTCAAAATCCAGCACGCCCTTGGCGTAAAAGATGGCGTGGCCCGCGGTGTTGCCGCCCTCCGCGAGGGCGACATCGATGATCTGTTGGCGGAGGCTGGCGAAGGTGGTGTCGCCGCCCGTGCCGTTTTTGCGTAGGCCTACTACCAGCTCGTCCAGCCGGCCGGCATCGATGAACGGCTGGAGATTGCTGGGCAGGGAATTGCGAAAATCCCCCAGATCGCCCCGGTAAACCTGCGGCACGTATTCATCGAACAACCCTTGCTCGACCCAGTCCGACCACACCGCGTTGTACTGCACATCGCTGAAGCCCCGCACCGAGGGGCTGACGCTCAGGTGCAGGTCCGGGCGTTCTTCACGCAGGGCGGTGGTCAGTTCCACGGCAAACTGGGTGACCTTCGATTGCCGCCACTCACGGAACTGCCGGTCGGAAGTGCTGCCGGGCAGCACGCGCCCCGTCTCCTGACGGTAGAGGTCGGCGGTGGTCGCGTCCCAGCCGAATTCAAGGGGCCAGGCCAGGCGGTCGTCGAACTGAATGCCGTCGACGTCGTGGGTTCGGACCGCTTCGAGGGTGAGGTCGATCAGAAATTGTCGGACCTCGGGCAGGGCCGGGTTCATCCAGGCAAAGCCGTTAGAAGCATTGGCGTAGTTGCCGTTGGGGTCTTCCAGCAGCCAGCCGTTGGTCTGGGCCCGACGGGCCAGGGGGTTCCTGGGGGTTCCGCCGTTGCCGAGGAACTGGGGCGAGAATCCGTACTCGAACCAGGCGAGGTTGACGAGGCCCCGGCGGTGGGCCTGGATGCTGGTTTCGGTCAGCAGGTCGCGTTGGCCCAGGAAGGGCGAGCGATCGACGCCGACGAGGTTGTCGAGGGTTTGGGAGGCGTAGTTGGTGTAGCCGTTTTTCCAGACTTCGGTGTAGAGCGTGTTGATGCCCACGTCCGCCAGTTGTCCGACGACGGTTTGGGTGTTGTAGCCGCTGCGGATCTGATCGACGCCGGTGGTGGTGAGCCAGGTCCCCCGCACCTCGGCGGGTTGCGCGGTTAGCGAAGTGGCCAGCAGCGAAACGGTGGCTAAAAAAGCCCCGCCGCGGCGACGCCCTCGGCCGGCCCCTAATCTATTCTGTCCAAACCGCTTACACCCGTGAAGGCAGCCCATTCGGATCCGACCCGCAAAAGTGTTCGCAAAGTTCATCAGAAGATGATAAAACGGCTTGCCACCGTTGGCAAGCGAATATACTATAATTATCATGCCAATTAACATAAGTCTTATAGGAGCGGGCGGGATCGCCCGGGCCCACGCCGCCGCCGCCGATTCTCTCGGACAGGGCGAGCACGGGGTCCGCATCGTCGCGGTGGTCGATCCAGTAGAAACCGCCCGGGAGACCCTGGCGAAAACTACTGGCGGCCGGGCGTTTGCCGATTTTTCATCGCTGCGCGAGGGCTTGGCGGAGCAGGATCAGCCGCAGGCAGTCATCGTCTGCACCCCGCCCTCGGCCCGGCTGCCGGTGGTCGAGCAGGCGTTGCAGGCGGGCCTGGGCGTGCTGATCGAGAAACCCCCCGCCCACACGCTGGCGGACGCCCGGGAGCTCGTCGCGCTGTCGGAGCGTTTTGCCGACCAACCTTGCCTCGTGGGGTTTTGCCACCGGTTTACGCCGGCGGTGGACGCGATGATCCAGCATGTCGCTGCCGGGCTCATCGGCGAGGTCGTGCGGTTTGAAAACACCTTTGCCGCGAATCTGCCCCACCTCCGCGAAGCGTGGATGAGCGACCCGCTGCGCAGCGGCGGCGGCTCGCTGATCGACACCGGCCTGCACAGTCTGGACCTGTTCCGCTATCTGTTTGGTGCCACGCAGCTGCGGGCGCGGTCCTGCGCGAAGGCTGGACCGGGCGGGGCGAGTCCAACGCCACCGTGCTGCTGGCCTCGGAAGCGTCGCCCGAAGCGGCGGGCCGTATCGCGACCCGGACCCCCGTGGCGGGGATGATCGCCTGCGGCTGGGCCGAGACCAGCCGATTCGACCTGCGGCTGGTCGGGACCGAAGGCAGTCTGGTTTACGATTTCAACGACGCCGAGACACTGCACCACATCGACCTTAACGGCCAATCCAAGGGCCTTTCGGTCACCACCCACGACGTGCGTTTTGCCCGGCAAATGCAGGCGTTTGCCGATCGCGTACGCGGCACCGCCGCGGACGAGCCGGTGTGCGATTTTGCCCAGGGTTTGGCCTCCATGGAATTGGTGTTCGACGCAGCGCGGGCGGCTGCCGGGTCACCGAAACCAGCGGCCGCGGTGGTTCAGATTGATCCGCAGGTTCTTGCGGACCGTTCGCGATCCGGGACACCTCAGGCCGTTTGATCGATTCGCCTGGGCGGGGCGTGCTTTTGGGTTTCTACCTTTTGGGTTAACTGCGGGACCCCGGCGCATTCCGCTCTTTTGTGAAAGTTCATTTTGACCACTACGTCTTCTACACCTTCTTCGCCATCCGGCTCACCCGCCGCGACCACGTTTCGGCTCGGCGCGATCGGCGTCGATAGTTCGCACCTGCCCGAATTTGCCCGGCGGCTGTCGGAAAACCACGCGGCGGGTAAGAGTCCGTGCCGGCTCACCGCCTTTTGGTCCGACGGCCAGCACGACATGCCCGCCGACGAGGTGGGCCGATGGGTCGCGGACACGAAAAAACTCGGGGCCCAATCCTTTGACGATCTCGAGGCCATGCTCGACCAGGTCGACGGCGTGTTGGTGCTCAGCGTCAACGGCCACAAGCATCTGCAGCACGCCACCCCTGCGCTGCAGCGCGGGTTGCCGACCTATATAGACAAGCCCCTGGCGTGTTCCCTGATCGAGGCGCGAAAAATCAAGGAATTGGCCGAGGCCCACGGCAGCCGGTGCTACTCGGCGTCCAGCCTCCGCTTTGCCGCAGAACTCCACCAAGTGCGGGACGCCAAGCTGGGCGAGCTGGTCGCCATCGACGCCTATGGCCCCGGCGAGTTGCACGACCTGATGCCCGGCACGTTTTTCTACGGGGTCCATACCCTCGAAATGGTCGACGCGATCTGGGGCGAAGGTGTGCTCGCGGTCTCGGCCCACCACACCGAGGATCGAGACATCCTGCAGCTGCATTACCGCGACGGCCGGGCGGCGACACTGCGGCTCGAACGTGCCGGGTCGTATGACTTTGGCGCGACCGTGCATGGCCGTGAGGGATTGCATTCGTTTCACGTCGATTTCGCGACGGTCTACGACCGCCTGATCGCGGGCATGACCCGGTTTTTTGATACCGGCGAGGCCCCGGTGTCGCTGGAGCGTCTGCTGGAAAACGTGGCGGTCATGGAAGCCGCCAACCGGTCGATGGACCGTGAGGGCCAGTGGGTACAGCTCGACGAGATCGGATGATCCGATGAACCCGCCCGACGTGAATGCCCTGAACGATCCTTGGAGGCAATTGCCGCGACTCGAGCAGTCCATCGACCTGATGGATTGCCCCGTCGATCTGGGGGAATTCATCGACTTGCCCGCGGGTTCGGCGTTGACCCTGGGCGTGTTGCCCAGCGGGGACCCTTCGCCGGCCGGACTGACCACGGCCCGCTATCGCGACAGCGGCGAGCAGCACTTCTACCCCGCCAGCACGATCAAATGGATCACCGCGGCCCTGACCGTGACGTGGATGGATGAGCACGGGCTGACGCCCGAAACGGTGGTCGCCGTGGGCGAAGACCGCGCCGCCACTTTGCGGGAGCTGATCCTCAGCAGCCTGGTGCTCAGCGACAACGACGCGTTCAACACGCTGCAGGAGGCGGTTGGTTTTGCCGAAACCCACGCGGCCCTGCGGGGTTGGGGCTTGCGTCACGGGTTGATCCGTCGGCATTTCACCCGGCCCCATTGGAACCACAGCCGGCCGATCACGCTGCACCTGCCCGGCCAACCCGTGCGGATTCTCCCGGCCCGTCCGGCGGTGGACCTGCCGCTCAACGCCGACGCTCGGCCGGCGCCCTGGGCAATCCCGAAGCCAACTCGTTCACCACCGATGACTTTGTCCGCGTTGCCGCGGCGACCCTCGCGGGGCCGACGCGGGATACCCGGTGCTTCCCGCTGCTGACGCGCGGGCTGGGCTGGACGAATCAAAATCACCTCCGGGCCGGGCTGTCGCGGCTGACCGCCGAGCTTCCCGAGCGGCCCGCTTTTGTAACCCTGCAGAAGCCCGGCTGGTGGCCGGCGGACGGGGCAAATTCGGAGATGGCGTACATCTACGACCACCTGCGGGATCGGCACTGTTTCATGGCGATCTATATTCAGGGCAGCCTCGAGCAGGCCGAGATCGCGATGGCCGAGGCCAGTTATCAGATTTTCAAGGCGATTCACGAGGACCGATGGGTCCTGAGTTAGCGGGCTCTCCCGGGAGAAACACAGACCGCCAGCCCTTGGACTCGTCGCAGCATCATTTTTCTTTTTTCACTTGGTGAGGCCGACCCTATGCGAATATCGATCCCCGGCAAGTTCATGTGTTCGGTTCTGCTGTTGGCCGTGGCTCTGTCAAGCGGAAGGGTTCACGCAGAACCTTCGACAGTGGAGGATTCTGCGGCGTCGGTGCAAACCGGGCCGTTCCTGGTGCGGGCTATTGAGCTGCCCGCCAACGAGGATCGTGGCCCGGTCCGCGGGTGGCTGGCGGAAATCGATCTCGGCGATCCGGACCTCGAAGTGGTGGTGACCGCGCCGCGGGACGACGCCGAGCCGGAGATGGCCGAGGCGGTCATGGTGAGCGTCCCGGACTGGGCGAATGCCCACGGCCTGCAACTCGCCATCAACGCCAACTTCTTCGGCGGCGACAACCTCCCGCCCGGCGAGACCGACATCCTCGGGCTGAGCATCAGCGACGGGCAAACCGTGTCGCCCGGCCGAAGCTACGGCGGCAAGATGGACCCGGTGCTGCTCTTCGATGACCGCGGCCACGCTGCGGCCACGGCCTCCCCGGAGCCTGGGTGGTTCGAGCCGAATTCCACCATGCCGCCCTGGGACATCGGCCTCAACCGGATCCACGACGCGGTGGCGTCCATCGGCGGCTCGGCGACCGCGCCCCAGCTCGGCGGACTCCTGGTGCACGACGGGCAAAACCTCGGCAAGACCGCGCGGGTCGATCCCGACCACCGCCACCCCCGCACCGCCGCGGGGGTCAACGCCGACGGCACCCGGCTTTACCTCGTGGTCATCGACGGCCGACAACCCGAGCGCAGCGTCGGGATGACCCTGCCCGAGTTGGCCGACCTTATGATTGAAGTCGGTGCGGACGACGCGGTGGCCCTGGACGGCGGGGGCTCCAGTTCATTTTACTTCGATCCCGCAAACCCGAACCTCGATGAAAAGACGCCAGACTCAGCCCCGATCATTTTAAACCAGCCCAGCGACGGCGAATTCCGCCCGGTCGCCAACCACCTGGGCTTCCGCTGGCACCCCGCGGCAGATCGTGCTGACCGGGAGCGCTGAAAACGCTGGGGCTGTGCTAAACTGATCTCGCGACCCGCGGCCGATCTCTGTTCTTCAGCCGACTCATCTCTTCTGCCTCCCGCCGGCCCCCGCGGCGTTTCTCGCCAGGACATTGCCATGACCTACCCGGGACTCAAGCCGATCAAAAACAAGGCGGGTTCACCGCTCTACGTCTCGGTGAAGGACGCGATGCTCGACGCGATCCGGGCGGGTCACTTTACGCCCGGCCAGCGTTTGCCCAGCACGAAAGAACTCAGCGAAACCCTTGCGGTGTCTCTGGTCACCACACACCGCGCGATGCAGGAACTCGAAGCCCGCGGCGTCGTCGATCGCGTGCAGGGCCGGGGCACCTTCATCAAAGACCAGTCGGACCGGACCAATCGTCGGACCCGCATCGCGCTGATCCTCCAACCCGAGGCGTCGCTGGCGGACTACTACCACGGTCAACTGCTCGAGGGCATGCACCACGCTTCCCGCGAAGAGGGGACCGATCTGCTAATCCTGCAGTACGAACAAAAGCTGCGGACCGACTGCCAGGGTTACCTGCTGATCAATCCGTTGCCCGAAGCGGTGGAGGCCTTTCGGGCCGAGCATCCCGCCGACACGCCGATGGTGGTCGTGGGGGCGCGGCACCCCGGCGTCCCTTCGGTCGATGTGAACAACATCGACCTGATCCGCCAGGCGCTGACCCACCTCCACCGCATGGGCCACCGCCGATTGGGCTACGTCGGCGGCGCGGGCGAACTGAGCAACAGCCGCGATCGGCAAGATTCTTTCACCCGCACCTGCGAGTCGCTGGGCATCACCGCCGACGAGGCGAATCGGCTGGAAGCCAAGAGCTGGCGGCTGACCGACGACGAAAAGATGAGCCTCGGCCAGCTGCTCTCGGGCCCCGACCGCCCCACCGCGCTGATCGCCGGCGGCTATTACTTGGCGCTAGATATCTATCAGGTCGCCAGCACCCGGGGCCTGTCGATCCCCGATGACCTGGCGGTGGTGGGGATCGACGATCCGCCCAGCGCCACCCACCTGTTCCCGCCGCTCACCACCTTTCGCCAGCCCTTGGCGGAGCTGGGCTACGCCGCGATCCGGCGGATCGTCCGGTTGGTGTGCACCGGGACTGCGGACCTGCGCAACCAGCAACTCAAGGCCGACCTGATCATCCGAGATTCCTCGGGTGCCCCCCGCCCCGCCCACCCCTGACCCTCCCGGTTTGTCTTCGTCATCGCTGTCATCCCCGGTAAGCTTTGCCGCCCCGGCGGCCGGTGACGGCGGTCCTCCCTCTTTTCCCCCGTCGAATTCTGCCATGACCACGCCTCGAAACGCTGTGCAAGCCCATCCCCACACCCCCGTGCTGATCGTCGGCGGCGGGACCGGCGGGGTCGCCGCCGCGCTGGCGGTGCTGCGGACCGGCGGACGCTGCGTGCTCACCGAGCCGACCGCCTGGGTCGGCGGCCAGCTCACCAGCCAGGCGGTGCCGCCCGACGAAAACCGCTGGATCGAGGGGGAGGCCGGGTTCGCCTCGGCCCCCGCCTCTTACCTCGACTTCCGCCGCCGCGTGCGGGAGCACATGCGGCAGCACCGCCGACTCACGCCCGAAGCCGCGGCCCAACCCCGCCTCAACCCCGGCAACGGCTGGGTCAGCCACCTCTGCTGCGAGCCGGCGGTGGCCCACGCGGTGCTCATGGATCTGCTTCAGCCCCACCTCGACGCGGGCCGGCTCACCCTGCTGCTGCACCACGAACCGCTCTCCGCCGACACCCGTGACGACGTGGTGCGGTCCGTCACGCTCCGGGACCTTCGGACCCGCCAGCGGGTGACCTACACCGCGGACTACGTCATCGACGCCACCGAATGCGGCGACCTGCTGCCGCTGACCGGCACCGCCTACGCCGTCGGCGCCGAGCACCACGCGGTCCACGGCGAACTGCACGGCCGCACCGACCGCGAAAACTTCCCCGACCCCGAATCCGACCACGACCCCACCGATCAGCAGGCCATCAGCTGGTGTTTCGCCATGGAACACCACCCCGGGGAAGATCACACCATCGCCAAACCCCAAGGCTACGACGACTGGGCCGCCTTCGTCCCCGACCTCGACGAGCCCTGGCCCGGCCCACTGTTTTCCTGGACCATCTGCGGCGAGCACAACGAGCCCCGCCACCTGCCGATGATCCCCTGGCCCGATGAGCCCGCCGACGGGCAGTGGGAGCTGTGGCGTTACCGACGGATCATCGACCGGTCGATTTACATCCAGACGCCCGAGCAGCCGAGGGGGGACACCCCGCCGGACGTGTGTCTGGTCAACTGGGTACAGATGGACTATTTCCGCCGGCCCACCCTCGACGTGCCGGCCGGCGAGCGCGACGCCGCCTTCGCCGAGGCCAAACAGCAATCCCTCTGCTTCTTTTACTGGATGCAGACCGCCGCGCCCCGCCACGATGGGGGCCACGGCTACCCGGGGCTCAAACTCCACGGCTCCGCCCTGGGCTCCGACGACGGCTTCGCATTGGCCCCCTACATCCGCGAGTCCCGCCGCCTCATCGCCCGCACGATCGTCACCGAAGCCCACGTCGGCACCGAGCAGCGTCACGCCGCGGGCCACCGCCTCATCACCACCCCCCACTTCACCGGCATCCCCGCCCACGTCTTCCCGGATTCAGTGGGCATCGGCCACTACCGCCTGGACCTGCACCCCACCGCCGCGGGCCGCAACTCGATCTACGTCGATGCCGCCCCCTTCCAGATCCCCCTGGGCAGCCTGATCCCCGTCCGCACCCGCAATCTCCTGGCGGGGGCCAAGAACCTGGGCGTCACCCACATCACCAACGGCTGTTACCGCCTGCACCCTGTCGAATGGAACATCGGCGAAGCCGCCGGTGCGCTCGCGGCCTGGTGCCTGGGCGAGGGCATCGAACCCGCGACCGCGCACCAAGACGCCGCCGCCGTCCTCGCATTCCAACAGGAATTGCGAAAGCACGGAGTCGCAACGGCTTGGCCTTGGGATGCCGTGATCTAATCCGGGTAATCTTATATAAGTATTAGCGCACGGAATTAGTTTCAATCTTCTTCAAATAATCCTCTTAGTCCCAAAAAAAATCTTGCATTCTGCTCAATGCTACGGTTATGGTTGCCTCATCACCCTGCGGATGAAAATTCAACAATTCTGACTTCTTTCGGCAATTTAAGCTTGACAGTCGCGATGAATGAGGTAATTATATAAGAACTAACGGCGATGTCCGTTCGACGATGTAAACGTCGAGCATCGCTGAGGTCTAATTTTCCCTGCATTTCTGCAGGTAGGGTCGTCGAACTTCCTCGGCGGCTCCCAATGGAGGTTTTTCATGAATAAGCAAATCGTTTCCAAAGTTTTGGGTGCCTCGCTCCTGGCTGGCCTCGCCACGCCTGCATTCGGTGTCTTGGTCGCCAACGATCCGTTTCTGACCGGCGAAGCCCGTGGTGACGGCGAATACACCGTGGGCGTCGATATCCGCACCCAGGGTGCTGCGGCCCAGGGTTGGGTCGGCACCGCGGGCGTTGACGGTTTCGGCGTACCCCACGCTGGTTCGACCTCGAATTATCAGGTCAATGGTACTGGCAACGACTCGCCTTCGGTTGACTACGAATCCGGCGGCCGTCTGGCGTGGCTCGGCTCCGCGGGTTCGGTGTTCAACCGCAACATCACCCGTCAGCTCAATCCTACCCCCGCGTCTACCACTTGGTACTACAGCACCATCATCAACCGCCTGGGCTGGGCCGACAGTGACCTCAATACCTACGCCGTCGGCGGCTTCACCGGCTCCAATGGCCAAGGACTACAAGTCGGCTACGATGACAGCGGCACCAACACCGGCAACGTGCCGGACATCGTGCTCCGTGCCGGCGGCCAGAACTTCGTTGTCGCCGCCGACGCCGCTTCTAGCACCAACCAGTACGTGCTGACCCGCCTGACGGTCAACACCGCCGGCAACGACCTGATCGAAGTATTCCTGAATCCTACCCTGACCACCGAAGCTGCTCTCGCGAGTTCGTTGGCCCTCTCGGTGACCTCGGTTAACGTCAGCGACTCGCTGACCCCGTTCACCCAGAGCCGCTACGAGTCGCCCGCCCAGTCCGGCGTCACCTACTGGGACGAAGTCCGTCTCGCCACCGACTTCCTCTCGATCACCGAAGTCCCCGAACCTACCTCGCTGGCCCTGCTGGGTCTCGGCGGCTTGGGCCTCCTGGCCCGCCGCAAGCGTGCGTAATTCTCGCCTCCTTCACGCCCGGCTGCCTAATCGCGGCCGGGCGTCTTTTGCTCCCGTCTTTCATCCCCCCCCATCGATTCGACGCCGAGCCCGCCTGCGAGTCTCGCTTCTGTAGAACGCCGGCGACATTCCGTTCTCGACCCCCTGCCCCCCGCTTCCCCCGCCCCGATCAGGCCCGTTGCTATTCACGCAGCCACTTTTCAAGGACATCCACTATGTTCACCCCCCCCCGCTCCCACCTCCCCCCCTCTGCCCCTCTCGCCCGTCCCGCCTTCACCCTCATCGAACTGCTCGTGGTCATCTCGATCATCGCGCTGCTCATCGGCATCCTCCTGCCCGCTCTTGGCGCGGCCCGCGAAACGGCCCGACAGTCGGCCTGTCTTAGTAACACTCGTCAATTTGTCATTGCCCTAACGACCTACGCGACTGACAATAAACAAGAGTATCCTTGGTCGCCGGGTACTGCAGCGCCGAGTGAACCCACCGAAACGATCGATTGGCATGACCGGGGCGTCATCGGCTCGTACTTGCCCGATGAAAACGCGACCGGCACCAACCGTTACGACTCGATTGGTGGTTCAATTTTTATCTGCCCCAGTGACCTCCCCGGCGGGGTACGTTGCTACGGCATGAACGGCTACGCCAGCGGCCAGACTCGCGATGAAAACCCTAGTGCTTTCAGCCTGCCGCCAGATGATGCGAACGGCAGCTACTTCGACACGAGTGTGATTGATTCAAGCTCGATATATCTGATCGCCGAAAACTGGTCGAAATTTGCCGGACTTGGCAACTGGTACTCGGCATCACTTACGGTTACTGGACCTGGGCCCGACCCAGCGAAGGGTCCCGCCTATCGCCTCGGCGACACCGGTGGTGCCACGCCGTTCCCGATCCCCGCCGCTCGATTCGGGGTTGCCGGGGCCGTTTCGGCCATCGATTACACCCGTCATTCCGATGCCCAGCCCGATGAGTTCGACGGCGGAGCGAACTTCGGTTTCGTCGATGGCCATGCCTCATTTGTGCAGACCTCGGACATGTCCGACGCTTCCGGGTTTAGCACACTTGAAGTCGCAACCTCGGCCCGGGATCGCATCCTCACGCCATAATTCAAGTCGGGTTTTTGCAACCTCGAACGCAATTCTGATTGATTTCAAGGCCTCACCGTCACTTCAAAAGTGACTTGCCATACGGAATGTGAACCGATTGAATCACAGAACTATGCAAACTCTTGATTTGCTCATGCAGCACCGACTTATGTTGGTGCTGCTTTTTTGTGGGGTGCTGGGCGGATGCGGGGGGCAAAACGATGCGGGTGAAGGGGAGAGACGGCTCGAAATCTGGACGCTGGCGCTCTCGCCGTATTTCGATGACTACATCACCGGTCTGGTCGAGGGGTTTGAGGCCGCGCATCCGGGGGTGGAAGTTGATTGGGTAGATGTGCCGTTTGATGCGCTGAATCGGAAGCTGGTGGCGGCTGCGGCCGCGGGGCGGGCGCCGGACGTGATCAACCTGTCGGACCGGGACTTTGCGCGAGTGGCGGCGCTGGGCGGGTTGGCGGGGATCGATGAGTATGTCGGGCCGGAGGTGACGGACGCTTACCTGCCCGGGGCGATGGCGGTGCTGGAGATGAACGGCCGGCTGCGGGCGCTGCCGTGGTATCTCACGACGTCGGTTCGGCTGACGAATCGGGAGCGGCTGGCGGCGGGCGGGATGTCGCCCGAGGACCTGCCCGACGAATGGGCGGGGCTGCGGGAAGCGGCCCGGACGTATCACGCGGCGACGGGGGCGTTTTTGTTTTCGCTGCCGCTGGGCGAGTCGTCGGAATTGCCGACGATGTTGTTGGCCGAGGGGATTCTGCCGTTTGCCGAGTCGGGGGGTCGGCTGATGAGCGACCTCACTCGGCCGGAGGTGGTGGACGCGGTCCGGCAGTGGGTGGAGCTGTACCGCGACGGGGTGTTGCCGCGATCCGCGGCGACGCGGGACCACTCGGCGGTGGTCGAGCTGTTTCAAAACGGCCAGATCGCCGTCGCCCAGACCGGCGCGAACATGCTGCGCCGCATCAAGGACGCCAGCCCGGAAGTGTTTGCCCAGACGACGGTGCAACCGCCGATCACCGGCCGGCTGGGGCGGTCGCATATCGCGGTGATGGTGCTGGGCGTGTCATCTGCCAGCGAGCACCCGCAACTGGCCGCGGAATTGGCGGCGTGGATGACTTCGCCGGATCACCAGACGCAGCTGGCCCGGCAGTCGGGAGTGTTGCCCAGCACGTCGGCGTCGCTGCGGGACGATTTTTTCAAACCCACCGCCCCGCCTTCCGCGGAAGCCGGGGCGGAGATTGACGAGGCGGAGCGGCTCATCGCTTACGCCCGTTCGCTGTCGGCCGGGGCGTTGCCCGAGGCGGTGGCGTTTACCCCGGCCCTCGAGACCTGGCCGGACCTCCGCCGAGCGTTCAACGAGGGGATCAAAGCGGCGCTGCTCGACGGGGCCGACGTGGAAGCGACGCTGGGGCAGATCGATGCCGAGTGGGACCGGATCCTCCGTTCGGCCCGTCCCGCGGGGATGGAGTCGCTGCCCCGCCCCGAGCGATACTCTTCGTCCGCGTCTTCCGCTGATCCTGCGTGGCAAGGTGTGCACGTCGCCGGAGCTCAGCCGTGAGTCAGCCGCCCACCTCCGCCACGGCCGTGGCGGTCGATCCTGCCGCGGCGACCCTGGGCCGGCGGTCGCGCCGGGGGTTGTCGCCGCACCGCGGCTGGACGCCGTACCTGTTTTTGTTGCCCGGGGTGTTGATCCTTTTGGTCTTCGTGGTCGCGGCCTTTGTGCAGGTGATCGGGTATTCGTTTACCGATTACAACGCGTTCAATGCGGGCCGATGGGTGGGGCTGGATAATTATCGCCGGCTGCTGGTGGACGAGAAGTTTTGGTTTTGCCTGGGCAACAGTTTTTTGTATTTGCTGGTGACGCCGGTGCTGATGGCGTTGAGCCTGGGCGCGGCGATGCTGGTGCACTCGGGGCTGCGGTGGGCCTGGGGGTTGCGGGTGTGGCTGTTTTTGCCGGTGGTCACGCCGACGATCGTCGCGGCGATCGCCTGGCGGTTGCTGCTTAACGAAGACGACGGGTTGCTGAACTCGATGCTCGCGTGGGTGGGCAGCGGGCCGATCTATTGGCTCAGCGAACGGCCGTGGACCCTGATCAGCGCGATGATGGTCACCGTGTGGAAGGGCTTTGGCTATTTCATGATGATTTTTCTGGCGGGCTTGGTTGGCATTCCCCGCGAGCTGGAAGAAGCGGCGGTGGTCGATGGGGCGGGGCGGTGGCAGACGTTCCTGAACGTCACGCTGCCGGGCCTGAGGCCGGTGCTGGTGCTGGTGGCGCTGATCTCTTCGATTTCGGCACTCAAAGTCTTCGATGAGTTGTACGTCACGATCAAGGGCGCCCCGGTCTCGCACCAGACCGCGGTGCCGCTGATCTTTGAAACCGCCTTCGAGAAAGGCGATTTCGGTCAGGCTTGCGCGATCGGCGTGACGTTGTTCGTGGTCGTTCTTGCCTTCAGCCTGGTGCAGCTTTACGTCGTGAGGGATCGTCCATGAATCGCTCACGCCCGACCTGGTTGAACGTGCTGCTGTATCTCGGTGCGCTGGCGTTGATGGTGCTTGCGCTGGGGCCGGCTCTGTGGTTGCTGGGCACGGCCCTGGCGCAGAACACCGTGCCGCTCAACCGTCTGCCCCAGGCCGACGAAACCACGATGGACAATTTCGAGGGTGCCTGGCGCGAGGCCGGGCTGCTGCGGGCGCTGGTGAACTCGCTGATCGTGACCGCGACGCAGACGGTGCTCAACGTGCTGCTGGCGGCGTTGGCGGCGTACCCGTTGGCCCGCATGAAATTCCCCGGGCGGGGCCTGGTCTTTGTTTTAATTCTGGCGACGATTATGGTGCCCGAGCAGGTCATCATCGTGCCGCTGTTCCGGACGGTCGTGGGGATGGGGTTGTACGACACGCTGATCGCGGTGGTCCTGCCGTTTAGCGTGACGGCCTTCGGCATCTACCTTTGTCGACAAGCGTTCCTTGCGATTCCTGATGAGCTGGAAGAAGCCGCCCGGCTGGACGGTGCCCACGCATTACAGATCTGGCGGCACGTGATGCTGCCCCTCACCGGCCCGACGCTGGCCACGTTGGCGGTGTTCAGCGTGATCGGGGCGTGGTCGAACCTGCTTTGGCCGCTGATCGTGTTGCAGAGCCGCGACCAGTTTACGCTGCCGGTGGCGCTGAACCAGCTGATGGGGGTGTTCGCGACCAATCAGCGGTACGCTTTTGCCGGGGCGGTGCTGGCGGTGTTGCCGGTGGTGCTGTTCTATATCGTGGCCCAGCGCTTCCTTCGAGGCGGGATCATGGCCGGTGCGGTGAAGGGCTAACCCAGCAGGGTCGTGCGGGGTTGGGCTGGTCGCGACGATGACCATTCCGGCAACCTTCGGAACCGATGACGCAAAAAGGCTAGCGGCGCGACGGCCGTCGAGCCGTGGCGACCGCGGACGCTTTGAGCAGCATCCAGCCCTGCCAGCTCCACGGGCGGAGTCGGAGCGACTTGAGGCCGTAGATCGCGGTGGTCCGACGGTGCCCGCTGCGGTGGGCCCACCATCCGAGCCGGTGGATGAAGCGGAGCTTGGAGGCTTTGGTCGCGCCCGATCGCCAGTGCTCTTTTTTGATGAAGGACGGCTCGACCCCGCGGCGGGCGGCGGCTTCGCGGGTGGCCTGTTCGCAGAGCTTCATCTGCTGCTCACGGCGGATCGCGCTGACCGAGTCCCCGTAGTAGCGGTATTGCTGCAGGGTTTCGGGTTGATTGAGCAGTCGGCCCACTTCGCCCAGACGCAGCCACAATTCGATATCGACCGCGCTGCCGTAGGCTTCGTTGTAACCGCCGACCTGCCGCAGCGCGGCCGCGTCCATCATCGAGCCGGTGTGCCACACCGTGCAGTCGCCCTGCAACAGCAATTCTTGAATGGTTTGATCGTCGGTCGGCGAGAGCATGACCGTCAACTCGCGGCCGCGGTGGTCGATAAACTCGACGTAACACCCCACCGCCACCGCGTCGTGAGACCGGAAAAACGCCAGCTGTTTTTCGAGGCGATCGGGATAGGCGATGTCGTCGGCATCCATCCGCGCGATCACGGGAGCACGGCAAGCTTGCAGCCCGCGGTTGGCCGAGCGACTGATACCCTGACACTGCGAGTTGGTCAGCACCGTCATCCGCGGGTGCTTGTCGGCATATTCCGCCAAGATGTCGGCGGTGTCGTCGGTCGATCCGTCATCGACGACCACCAGCTCGAAATCCTGAAAGGTCTGGGCGAAGATACTGTCGAGTGCTTCGTGCAGATACTTGGCCGAGTTGTGGGCGGTGGTCAACACCGACACACTCGGAACAGGTTTCTGCTCGGGATGCTTATGTTTTTCGATCACCACTTCGACAGGCTCCGCCATTGCGGTAGAAACATAAGACCTTCGATCTTCGGGTGCGGTTTGCAGCGTCGAAGATCGGCCGGTGCCGGGGGAGTGCCATTTTGCACGTTCATTTATACTTCGAGACATCTTTAAATCCATTTCGTCCAGCCAGCCACCAAGTACTCAGTTCTTGACTTAAGTCCCCTTGATCTGAGCAAATCCGCGGTGGCGTGCGGATCGCGGATGCGACGCGGTGGGTCGCAATATTAATTTACCATAAGCAGCCGGGGTTAACCAAGGCGAAGAAACAGCCGCTCGTAGTGGTTAATGGTTTTCTCCAGGGTAAAGGTTTGGGCCCGGGCTAGGCCGCGGTCCCGCATTTCTAGCCATGTCGGCCGGTCTTCGATCAGCCGTAAAATCCGGTGGGCCAACGCTTGGGTATCGTTGGATGCGACCAGTTCGATCGCGGGGGGCTGAGCTTCGGACCCCTCCCCGGCGACGTGGGGCACGCCCCCCACCGCCGTGGCGACACACGGGACGCCCGCCGCCATGGCTTCCAGCAGCGACAGCGGCATCCCCTCGCTCAGCGATGGCAAGACGTACACCGACGATCGGCCCAGCCAGTCACGTACTTCTTCGGGCGTGGCCTGCCCCGGCAAATCAACCACTTGGTCCAATCCCAGCCGAGCAACCTGCGCGCGGAGGTCCGACATGCAGTGCCCACCGCCGAGGATGACCAGGCGGGCGTCGGGCCGTCGACGGTGGACTTGCGCCATCGCGTCCACCAGCAGCCGATGATTTTTCACTTCGAACAATCGACCCACCGCCAGGATCGTCGGCGACTCGAGGGGCCTCGCCACGGCCGCATCACGCGACCAGAAATCCCAGTCGATCCCGTTATAAATCGTCTCGACCTCCGGGCCCTGCGCGCCCATGATCTCCCGCAAGCGCTGGGCCACCATGGGGGACACCGCGGTGATGGCGTCGGCACGCCGCAAGATTTGTTGAAGGTACGGCTCGTCCTGGGTCATGGGACAGAGGGCATCGCTGCCGTGAAACGTCAACACGACTTTGTAGCCGAACCATCGCCGCCACCGGAAAAAATGCCGGCAGCCGGGCCGTACAAAGTGCACGTTTACGATCGCCGGTCGGTGTCGCCGCAGCCCGCCCAGCAGTCGCCGAATCAGCCAGATTGATTTGCGCAGCGCATCGACGCCCGCCACCCCCGGCCAACCGTCCAGGTCGGGCATGTAGTCCTCGCGCTGCGGCGTGGGCGAATCGTAAAAAGGGATGGGCCACACGCGCGGGACCTCGTGGCCCCGCCGGGCCAAGCCGTCGCTGACCTGGTGAAACACCGCTTGCACCCCGCCGGCTTCGACCGGCACCGTGGAGGTGTACATCATGATGCGCATCGCGTGGGCCTTCCTGATGGGTTTGTCCGCTCGGTCCACGCCCATTTGAAGGTCCGCCACGCCGTGGGATCGCCCGGCCGCTCTCGCATCATCCGCCACGCCAGCCGCCGCGCGGTCGCCGGGTCGATGACCTTTGGTCGAAGGCACCGCTCGACGGTTTCCCGCAGAAAACCCAAGGCCGCACCGTGACGCCGCAGCGCAGCGCGATGCTTGACAAAAAACATTTCCCGCGCATCGAGGTTGCGCCGCACGTGCCGAGAGCGACGATCCTCCCCGTCCGGTTGGGTGTCATCATAGATACACAACGGCTCGGAGACCACGTCGATCCGGTAAAGCTGCGCCACCCGCAACCAATAGTCCCAGTCCTCAATGGCGGGCAGCTCCGGATCGAAAAAGCCGATTCCCGCCAACACCTGGCGGCGCATCAACGGCCCCGAACCACCGGGTTGAATGACATTTTGCCGCAGCATCGTTTCTTCTAAATCTCCCCGCCAGGCCGGCTCGACGATCTCTTCACTTCCCGCCTCGCGCTGTATTTTCATTCCGCAATAGATCATCGCAACGTCGTCTTCCGCTTGATCGAGCCGTTCTACTTGCCGGGCCAACTTATCGGGCAACCACCGGTCGTCCGAGTCGAGACACGCCAGGTACGAACCCTTTGCCCGCCGCAGCCCGACGTTGCGGGCCCGCGCGACGCCGCCGTTGTTGCTCAGGCGGATGACCTCCAGTCGCGGGTCAGCGATCGCGGCAGACCGCTCGGCGGTTTCGTCGGTCGAGGCATCATCAATGACCAGCAGCTCGAAGTCGGCAAACGACTGATCCAGCACGCTGCGTATCGCCCGCTCGGTTTCCGCGGGTCGGTTATACGTGGGCATAATCACACTGACCCGGGGACGATTCGGGGCGGCGGTAAACCGTGGTCTTGCCGTCTCGCTCACCGAATCATCCAAGCTTAGTTTTTTGAAGCTTTCAATTCCGTAGGTGATTTCTTCTGACTCAAACGGTGGCGGGGCATCGGGGTAAGCCGCCGTCGGCTTGATTGTGCCGGGTCGCAGCCGTTGCCAGCGTGACCGTTCCCATCTTCGGCCCAGCGCTTCGGCACGGGCCGCCACCTCCGGCGCGGGTCCGCTGGCCTCTCGGCGTATCGTCCACGCCGCCTCCGCCAACGCATCGCGGTGGTGATCCATACGGCCCGCCTGCTCGATTCGCAGCGCGATTTTTTTGAACACACGCAGCCGTGCCGCGAGCCCCTCGGCCGTACCACGCCGCCCACTCAGTGATACCTGATCGCCCGGCAGCACCCGGTAGTACGAACACCCTCGCGATGCCACACGCACCGCCGCCCCGTCCACCAACGCCCGCAGCATCAGGTCGCCGTCGTCATTGGGGCACCACGCCGGGTCCCACCCCCCGGTTTGGTCATAGGTCTCACGGTCCCACAACACCGCGCAGGGCGGGTGATACCAACCTGTCAACCACCCATCGATCGGCGTCACGCCCGCCGGCCGATCCGGGGCCGACCGAGGACGCGATGCCCAGCGCCCGCCGTCCCCCCGCTCCAGCCGCACCCACGGCCCCAGCGCGACCCCCCTTCCCGCTGTCCGTTGTTCCCGCGGCTCCGTCGCCGGCGTCCCGGAGTTCAGCGCTTCCGCCAGTCCTTGCATAACCTCGGGCGACAGCACATCGTCGGCGTCCAAAAACATCACCGCCTCGATACCGTCGCCCACTCGTGAGTACCCTAAGTTCCGGGCCCGCGAGGCGCTGCCCGGCTCATCGGCATGGATCAAAGTGAACCGCGGTTTCCGAGGGGCTTGCTCGTCAGCTTCGGACGTGGCTTGCGCCGCCAAGGCTTCGGCCACCGCGCGGCTGCCGTCGGTCGAGCCGTCGTCGACCACCACGATCTGCTCGGGCACAAGCGTCTGGTCCAGCAGGCAACCCAGCGTTTGACCCAGCCAGGCCTCGGCGTTGTGACACGGAATGACCACCGCAATCCTCACGCGCGGCCTCCGCCCCGTTGGCTGTTCTCCACGTCGGCCAACATTTCTCGCAAGACTTGATCCGCCGCTGCCGGGTCGGCCCGCAGGTCCTTCTCTAACGGATGTCCGTCTCCCACCGACTCCGAATTCAGCACCCAGTAGCGGTGTTTCATCGCCGAGGCGATGGCATAGAAATTCGGGTTGGGAAAACTCAGGTCCGCGATCTCCAGCACCCGGCAGCCCGCCGGGCAGAACAACATGTTCGTCAGCCCCGCGCCGTGGGGTCCCGCCAATATCGCCGTCTGCTTCATCAGCGCGACTTGCTCGTCCAGCGGCAGCTCTTCCATCCACACCCGCTCGAAGCCCCGCTCCGCGAACATCGGCCAGAGTTCGTCCTCGTTGGCTAATTTTCTCCGACCCGCGCGTGATCGGCTGATGTATACCCGCCGCGTGGCCGAGGGCTGGTCGTTGATGCCCAGTGCTTCGGGGATCAAGCGTAATAGCTCCGGCCGAAAGCGATCGGTTTCCAATAGCGTTAGCCGTTGAACATTGAGCACCGCCGCATCCCCAAATGTTCGGAACCGATCCGGATCGATTCCCACCAACCGCAGGGTCTGTTGCATCGCGGGCGTGATTTTCCGCGGCAGCACCACCGCATCGAGTTCGCCGCGTTGCTGCAACAGCAACAACTTGGGTAGGTGCGCGGTCAACCAGTGCGAATGATTGTCATACACCCGCTCCACGACCCAGGTTATTTTTTCGTGTTCTTCGACATCCTTACCCTGCATGCCGCCGTCCCATGCACCGCGTAACACCTTTGCGTGACCGTCGCGAAACCGCAGTTCCCGCAGGTCCAGCGCCCAGTCGTCGGCCGTGAGAACCGCGGGGTAATAGTCACCGCCTTGCTGCGGATCGCGGTACTGCACGATGCGGCACCGCGGCAAAGTGGTGATCGCCGTTTCCCCGCTTGGCCGGGCGGGCACGTCCCGAAACGAATACCCCCACCACCCCGCGTCGCTGGGCAACGCCTTGCGGTCCGTCACATTGATCGGCAACGGGTGGCTCGCGGTGGTCGCCTCGTGAATGACGACGCGCTTGCCGCCGTCGCCGGCAAAGCATGCCGCCGCCTGGGCGGGAGTCCGGCGCGGGACAAATGCATAATCCAGGCCGGCCGGCGAGCCGCCGCGCTCGATGCCCCGGCGACGCCACCGCCTTCTCGCCCGCTTCAGCAAACGGCTGATCCCCGATCCCTCGATCGGCTTCATCACGTTGTAAGGTTTCAACCCTGCGCTCATCGCGTGGCCGCCCCCCCGATACCCAGGCAGGCATCGACCCTGGCCCACGCTGCCGACACCAGCGCCTTCTGTTCCGCCGCCCGTTCCGCGACCCGCGCCGCGGCGGCGTCGCGGTTCTCACGATCCAGCAGTTGCCGCAGAACTTCCGCTTGCCGCTGGTCAGAATCCGCGGGCGAGATCAAATAGTCGCCCCGGCCGTAGTCGTCAAACAGTTCTTCGTACTTGTGGTGCCACGACGTCCCCACCGCCGGCACCCCGCTGGACAAGGCGCTGATCAAGCTGTGATACCGCGACCCGATCACCGCGAAACTCCCCGCGATCCGACCCTTGGATTCCAACGCCGCTTCTTCGATGATCGGCAACGCCCCGCCCCCGCCCAACCGCGTCGCCAGCCGCTCGGCCAACCCGCGGTCGTTGGTCTCGTGCACCATCAACCACGGCTCCAGCCCCGCCCCACGCGTCGCTTCCACCGCCCGGCCGACGAACGCTTCGTACCGCTCCGCCACCGCGGCGTCGGTTCGGTCCAGCATCCGCGCGTTGGGCACGATCAACACCCGCTGCCCCCACGCGATCGAATCGTCCGGCTCCCGCCCCGTCAGCAAGTGCGTCACATCCGGCGCGATCTCCAGCTTGCCCTCCAGCCCCGGCAGCGTCTGCAGATGGTCCAACGAAACGCGGTCCCGCGCGAAAATCAAGTCGCACATCCCCAGCAACGTGCCCACCCGATCCCGCACGTCCGGCTTGGTAAACGGCCCGAAAGCCTGGGGCAACATGATCAGCTTCCCCCCGTGTCGTTTCACGCGGCCGTAGGCTTGAATCCGCCGCTCGACCCGCGGGAGTGACCACACATCGCCGTAGGCAAAACCCGAGCAGTCCAACAACCCCGCCATCCGCCGACCGTCCATCAAACTGCGCGCGGCCAACTTCGATTCGGATAACGCCGCCAACGCCGCGGTCTCTTTGAGCTGTCGAGCGGCCACGCCGACCTCGCCCCGCGCCGCAGCACCGATCATCGACCCCGCCGACGTCGGCCACTTAACCCACGATAAATCCGCCTCGCTCGGCAACCGCTCCACCCCCAGCATCGACGACACCCCGACCCGCGTTCGCCCCCGGGACCACTCCACCACCGACCACAGGTTCAGCCCGTCGCCGTTGTTTTTCAGCCACGGCCCGACCAGTTCCACACCCTGCAGATTGGCCCGGGCTGCGTCATTCAGTTTTGTCTGGTTGCGCTTGGTCATGGCCGGGTCTCCGTCACTCGTTGCCCTGACACATCCGCCCGGATCGGCGTCTGCCCGTCGTCTTCCCAAAAAATCACCGCCACCGGCCCGTAGGCAAATCGGTCCCGCTTATCCACCGCGTCCAGCACCACCGTTCCGTCCACCCGCAACACAAACCGATTGCCCCGCACCACGATCTGCAGCGCATACTCCCGCCCCGCCTCCATCGTGAAGTCCGCCCGCAAACGGCTGTTTTCAAACCGCCCGTGATGAACCACGTCAAAATGAAACGCCCCGCTTTCGTAGCGAAACCGGTAGCGGTTGTAAAAATCGACGTATCGAAACGCCAGTTGCAACTCGCGAAAGTCGGTGTGCCGGGTCACGCGCAGGTCCCATTGATAATCGCGCCAAACGTGTTGCTCGGCGGGCAGGTGCAGCCACACCCAATTCTGCCGTGTGGCGGCCAGCCGATCAACGGCAATCCTGCCGTCGCCGTCCACCTCGACCTCTCCTGCTATCGGCTGCTGGGCTTGCGGGGGGATCGAGAGACTCCGGCTCTGTTGCAACCGCCGCCGGTGATCAAAGCGATGCTCTACCTGGTTCCACGACTCGTCGTGGAATTCCCAGCCGTGCAGCGCCTGTCCTCCCGCCCAATGCTCGGCCAGCGGAAACAGCGTGTCGAATGTGCGGTGCGTCGGCAACACCAGCCACCGCTGCCTCCGCCGGGCGGTGCGGGCTTCGCTCGGCGAGGGTTGAAATTCAACTCCGCTTCCGCCGCCGCTCCGCCGAACCACGCGTTGCCAAAGCCGAGCCCCGCGTCGCGGCGTCGGCGACAGCCACCACCCCAGCAGCTTTTGAGAAAAGTTTGAACGGCCACTCACCCCTACGCCCCACCCCTCGGCACGGTCCACACGTGCTGCGGCGCAAACCACGCCTCGCCCGCCGACTCCTGTAGTGCCCGCCCCGCCATGACGCCCGCCTGCACTTCAAAACCCGTCGCCGACTCGAGGTGGTCCTCCAGTTCGCTACCGCCGTTGAGCGCGACGTTGACCGTGTACTCGCCGGGCACCAACGCCAGGTCATCAATCACGACGCGGAACGTCTTGCCGTCCACCGACTGATCGACTTCCGTCAGCACCCGGCTGCTGAACCGGCAAACCGCCCGGTGCAGAAAATCGTACACCGCCATCGTGCAGGTCAGGTCCGGCACCAACTGGTCCACCTCCACGCGGATCTCCAGCGGCTGCCCGTAGATCGCCAATCCCGGGGCGTCCTCATGCCCCTGGCTGAACGCGGTGGCGGAGACGGCCTTGACCCGTCCCTTGCCGCGTCGATCGGTCCGCGTGGCCACGTCCTTGCCCGCCCCCTCGGCGTTGGCCTGCAGATACTGCTTGATGGCTTGTTCGGGGCTGCCCTGGCCGATCATCTTCCCGTGCTGCAACACGATCGCCGCGTCGCAAAGTTCCTGGATCGACCCCATGTTGTGGCTGACAAAAAGAATCGTCCGCCCGCCGCTGGCGATCTGCTTCATCTTGTCCAGGCACTTCTTTTGAAACGCCGCGTCGCCCACCGCCAGCACCTCGTCGATCACCATGATCTCCGGCTCGAGGTGGGCCGCCACGGAAAACGCCAGCCGAACGTACATCCCGCTGCTGTACCGCTTCACCGGCGTATCCAGGAAGCGCCCGATCTCCGAAAACGCGATGATCTGGTCGAACTTACTGCTGATCTCCCGCCGGGTCATGCCCAGGATCGAGCCGTTGAGGTAGATATTTTCTCGCCCCGACAGCTCGGGATGAAACCCCGTGCCCACTTCCAGCAGGCTGCCGACTCGGCCGTCGATCCAGGCCGTCCCCGCGGTCGGGTCGGTGATGCGGCTGAGGATTTTCAACAGGGTGCTCTTGCCCGCGCCGTTGTGGCCGATGAGCCCCATCACCGTGCCGCGCGGCACCTCGAAACTGATGTCCCGCAGCGCCCACAGTTCCCGCTCCGCCTCCTGCGCCGCGGTGGGCCGGCGTCCACGCAGCCGATTCCCCAGCCCCGTCAGCATCCCCGCCGCCGCCTCGCGGAAATCACCCTTGCCCGCCGGACCCGCGCCCAGCCGGTAGAGCTTCGAGATGTCGTTGATGGCCAGCGCGATGTCTGACATGACAAACCTTATCCTTCACCAAGAACCAGAAAAACCACCCCCGGCTACGACACGTCCGCAAACCGACGCTCGATCCGCGTGAATAAAAACGTCCCAAACACAAACAGCACCGCCGACAGCACCACCGAAATGCCCAAGCCAAACAAGTTCACGGGCATGTCCATTGTCACCGCCCGGTGGGCCTCGACGAATCCCGCGATCGGATTCAGATACAGCAGCCACTCCAGCGACGGTGGCAGCAGCTCCACCGAATAAATCACCGGCGTCACAAAAAACAACATGCTCGTGATAAACGGCAGCACCGACTGCAGGTCGCGGTAACTCACCGTCAACGCCGCCGCGATCAGCCCCAACGCCAACGCCGGCACCACGGCCGCCAACAGCAGCAACGGCGACCACAGGATCTTCCAGGTCAGCGCTACATCGAACCGCGGATCATAGGCAAAGTACACCGTCAGACCCACCATCAGGAACCAAACCACCGCCGCGTCCAGCGCCGGCTTCCCCGCCGACGCCAACGGCAGAATCAGCCGCGGCACGTAGATCTTGCGGATGATCCCCGCGTTGGCCATCAAACTCCCGCTCGCCCCGCTGAAGGTCTGCTGAAAAAAGTTCCAGACAATCTGCCCGGTTAGTGCAAAGAGCGGGTAGGGCAGCGCCTTGCCCGCCGCCTCGTTGACCTTGTCGCTGACCCCCAACACGCTGCCGAAGAAAATCGAGAACACCAGCACCTGTACCGCCGGTACGACCACCGCCCAGGCGTAACCAAAGAATGTCTGCTTGTACCGCACTTTAATGTCGCGCACCGCGAACATCGCCAGCAAATCGCGCGACCGCCACAGCTCCCGCACGTCCACCGCCTGCCACCCGGTCCGCGGCCGAATCACGATCAGGTGCTCGGTGTCCGGCGGCGGGCGATGCCCCGCCGACCCCGCGCCGCCGCCCGCAGCGGAGACCGTCGCGTTCTCATTTACCCTGGGCGTCGTCTCCGTCATCGCGTCACTCTGCCTACAAAACTCAGCGACGCCTCAGCGTCCGCAAAAAAATAAATCAGTCCCTCGCGTCCGCCCCCCCTCTCCCGCCGCTACCACCCCTCCGTCCTCTGCCTCGTGCGGGGCAATCCTATTCCGATTGCCCACCGATCAACCTCGATACGGCGAAACCCGGTTTCACCCGTCGCAGGTCCATTTTCAGGTTGGGCAACTATACATCCTCTACGCCCCGAGGTCGGGTCGAAATGGGGGTATTCCAAAAGTTTCCCGCCCCGGCTGCGGGTGATCCCTTGTAACCATCGCCCACCCGCCGTGATCCGGGGGTGTAACCCAACATTTAATTGAAAATCCCACCCCTGATTCACATCAGATTCATAAGTTGACCGACACCGCTTCGTGGCCGCGCAACACCAGCGTCAGTTTGCTGACCGAGTCCTCCAGCCCGCCGGGTCGATAGCGACGGTCCCACCGTTGGCGATAGGCTTCCACTAGATTTTCGTAGGTGTCCCGATCGTTCGGCCCGACCGTCCAGGGGTCTGCCCCCGCGAGCACTTTCGCCACCTGCCGCGCCGACCACAGCGCCAGCCGCGTGGACCACTCGGCCTCTTCACGCAGCCGCCTTGACTCCGCTGCTTCCGGACGATACGCCTCGATCCGATTTAGCACCGCCTCCAGCCCCGCGATGCCCCGCTCGATGTCCGTCGGCGTTAGTCGATCCCACGGCTCCTGCGTAAACGGATCGCCGGGCGACTTCAAATACCGGAACATCCACGTCTGGTTTATAAACGTCGGCTCCGCCAACCGGTACACGTTGGACATCTCCCACAGGATCGACCCGATGCCGTCGTCGATCTGCTCGGCGGCGATCAGGTCGATCGCCTGCGGCAGCGTCGCCGTGTCCCGGTTGCTTTCGAGGCACCACGCCACACCGGCGCCGTAGGTCAGCCCGACCCACGAATTCGCGAACGGCTGCCAATGCCCGTGGTCCCCCCAGTCGGTAATCAGATACCCCTCGGCCCCGTGGATCAGTCCCGCCTCGGCGGCGTCCCGCAGGTTGTCGATCGCGTTTTGCCCCCGCCCCGTCAAGCTGCACCAGCTCGAAGTGCCCGGGCATACGTAGAACCGCACGCCCGCATCGCGAAACTGTTTCGACTCGGGGCCGAAAGACTTGGTTGCTTCATAGTTCCAGTTCAGCAACACCGCTTCGTCGGGGATTTGCGGGACCAGTTCGGGGTGATCGACCACGATATCGCCCCAGAACATCGGCGTCTTGCCGTGTTGCTGCACCCGGCCGCAAAGCTTTTGCAGGTACTCCAGGTACACCGCCGCCCGGCCGACGCGCTCGACCAACGCCTTACTCTTGCCCTGCCCGATGTCGGTCGTCTCGTCGCAGCCGATGTTAAACAAGTCCGACTTGAGCTTCGGCGCCAGCTGATCGATCAGGTCCGCCGAGAGTTCGAACGATCGCGGGTCCTGCGGGTTCAGCGAAAATGGCAGCGGGTCGCGGTAGTTCCACGGCGTGTCCCAGCCGTCGGGCACTTCCGCTAAATCTTCGTAGTCGGGCTTGGTCAACCAGCGGTGCAGGTGACCAAATAAGTTTTGGCAAGGCACCAGATCGATATGCCGCGTCCGGCAATAATTTTCCAGTTCCGCAAGGTCGTCGAAGGTCAGCGGCGACGCCGCGCCCCATACCGACTCGTGACCTTCGTACGCCACCGTGTGCTCGGTATAAAGCTGCAGCTGATTGATCTTCAGCCGGGCCAGACGGTCAATCAATTCCTTGATGGTCCTGAGCTTCGGCACCCGGTCGCGGCTGATGTCGAGCATGTAGCCCCGTAACTGCAGGTCCGGCCAATCGTCGATCCGCAGCGTTGGCAATGCCTCGGAATACGCCAGCCGCAGCTGCGCGACCGTCTGGCGACCATAAAACAATCCCGGCTCGTCGTGCCCGACCAACTCCACCCCCGACGGGGTCACGCTCAATCGGTAGCCCTGAACCTGCGGCACTTCATCAGGACCGATCCTTTCACTGACGGAGTCCAAAAGCGACGCCGGCGCAGAATCCTTGGTACGTTCCACCTTCCGGGGGGCGGGGTGAACGGGCAGCCAGTCGGAGGAGGCGTTGGGCATGGCTAATCGATCAATCGGCGGTGGAGGCTTAGCGGTCGAGTGTGATCGTTAGGTCGCTGCCATCGTGGGTCAGCTTTACGGTGGTGGTGGTTTCTTTGCCATCGAGTCCGGTCACGGTGACTTTGTAGTCGCCGACAAACCCGCGGACGTTGAGTTTTCCTTTGCCGTCGGTCTGGCCGGATTCGGTGGTCCACCATTGGTTGTAGATCAGGTCTTGCCACACTTTGCCGTGCTTGCGGACCGACCAGTCCTGGTTAAACAACGCCGCTTCGGGACGCCAGTGCTGACCTTCCCAGAAGCCCCAGATATAAAAACCTTCGATGGTGGGGTGGGCAAAACAGGCGGTGAGGAAGTCCCGCAAAAAGTCGGCCTGCAATTGCGGGTCGTCGTTCTTGATATCAAACTCGGTGACCTGGATCGGCATATCGAAATGCGCGAAACGGTCCAGCGTTTCCCAGACTTTCTCCGGCGAGGTCAGGGTTACCGCGAAGTGGCCCTGCATCCCGATGCCGCTGACCGGGGCACCCTGGTCCACCAGCATCTGAATCATGTCGATGTAATGCTGCATCTGCTTGGTCAGGCGGCCACCGGCGGTGAGCATACCGTTGTCGTTGACGTAGAGCGCCGCATTAGGATTCGCTTCGTGGGCCAGCTTGAACCAATCCACCATGATCTCGTCGCCGTACATCTTGAGGATGTCGTTGTTGCTGTAAGCCTCGTTGACGACGTCCCAGTCTTGGATATTTTCCTTGTAGGTCGTAACCATGCCGGTGACGCGGTCTTCGATGGCTTGGCGAAATTGCTTGGGGTCTTCGCGCAGCGGCAGGATTTCGGGATCGACCCACCGCCAGCTAGGCCACATCAGGACGTGGCCCCGCATGGTGATGTCGTGCTCGGTTAGCCAGTCCATCGACTCGGCGATCTGCGCGGGGGTGCCGGTGCCGTAGTTGTTCCACTTCATGGCGGACTCAAACACACCGGCATTAAAGTTATTAGTGAGTTCTTGGCGATACCGGTCGCCGTCTTCGTCGTCGAGCAGGATTTTGCTGACAGCCACCGCGGTACCGAAAGGGAACGCGTGCCGGGTCATCTCGACGCTTACTTTCGCATCGGGAACCGCTTGACCGTCGGCATCAACCACCTGGATCGACAGATCACCCTTGCGGATCTCTTCAATCCGCTCGGCCGCGACGTCCCGCCAGGGCGCGTCGGGCTCCCGGCCTTCGTAGGCCACGTCGCTGTTGGGCAGCGTCGAGACGTCGTAATCCGGGCCGAAGTTCATTACTTTGAAGTCGGCGATTTCCAGCGTCTGGTCGGCGAGCGACAGGTGGTATCCGGTCATCGCTTCGCCCGCAGCATAATCTCCCCGGGCGGCAAACGGCAGATAAACCTGCGTCCAGTCCCGGCCCGCGCTGACCTGCACCATCGCGCTTTTGCTGTACTGAGGCGGACCCCCCTGAAAGACAAAGTTCACCAGGCACTCGCCGGTCATCGACTCAGCGTTGCGCATCATAAACGACGCCAACAGCACGTCGCCCTCGGCCACGTCCTGCTCGGTCTTGACCAGCATGCCCTGGGACCAGGGCTCCTGGCCTTCGATGGTCTGGATGTTGAGCGCCCACCCCGCCCCGCCGGGCAGGTCCCGGGCTTTTGCCATCTTGTACTTTAAGTCCGCCGCCTTATTCCCGGTCGGAAAAAAGCTCGACAACGAACCCTTGAATACCATGCCCTGGACGTCCTTCATGTAGGACGTGTCTTCCGCAGCCGCGTCTACGTTAAATATCGCGCCTCCGGCAAGGGTCACGGCGGTCGCAAGGCAAAACGTTTTAAATTTTTGACTCAATGAATTCATGGGGATAGTGCGGTAGGTAAATAAAAGGGAAAAGAGTAGTGTTTGAAGTTTGCCGTCTAGAGAAAGATTTACTTGTCAGCGCAGATGTTGCGTTGTAAAAGGTCGGTCCCTTGAGCTGAGAATGCCACGGCCCCCACGTGCCCATCGCCATACAGGAAGTTCGCGGAAGAGTCGTTGGCGTGTCGGCCGCGGATGTTGGCGTTAGACCCGGCAGGAGCGCCGGTGGAAGGAACGTCCGAGTTGGGGCCGGGATCCACTGCGTTCGTGTCGTCACTGCCGTAAGCGGTGGTACGTAGAAGCAAGGAAAAACTATCAAATTGGCCGCCGTCCATACCGCGGGCTTCGGCTCCGTAACCCACATCGTTGTTATCGGCTTCGCGTTGCGTACCGTCGAAAACCATCACGATTTCCGAGGCACGGAGCATACTGGTGTCGATGCGAGCGTGCGCCGGTAGTTTGCGCCAGGCGGAAGTGCGGCGGTCGGGGTTGATAAACAGTCGTGGGTGGGCGGAGTAGGTCGATACCGCCCCGATGGTGGTTTTACGGTCCAAGGCGGAGGGGCAGATGAACACTTCGCGTTCGTTGCCTTGGGTATTGTCGCGCTGCTCCACTTTAGTGTTGCCGGTCACCCCCATGTAGTTGGCTAACAAAACGGTAAAGTCCACCGATTCTGACGGGTTGCCCCCGGAGGCGGGTTTAAGCCAAAAGCTGATGGGCATTTCTTGGTCGTAATCTGCTGCGTAGGCGTAGGTGGCGACGCCGATTTGTTTGAGTTGCGACAGACAGGCCGACTGTTTGGCGGCATCACGAGCGTTGGCCAAGACCGGCAACAGGATGCCCACCAGCAACGCGATGATACTGATGACCACCAGCAACTCAATCAACGTGAAAGCGGTTGCGCGTGGGGCGGTCGGGGCACGAAAACTTGATGGGGGTGAAATATGCATGGTGTGACTTTCTGAGTGCAGTAAAATAACCAAGCCGCAGCTACTCTGATCTCTTCTACCCCGTCTATCCCCCCCGCTTCCCTTTAAGTCCCGGCCACGGCGTTTTATCGCCGCGGCCGAACCGTATGTTTGTTATCGGCCATCGAATGGGCGGGTTTAGCCGGGTTCGTTGCTGCCTTTTTCGACGATTTCCAGGGTGCGGATTTCGACGTGAAGGGGCGACGAGCTACCGTAAACCGACTGCAATTGCCACTGGGTCAAGTCGTAGTTGGCGATGCCGTCGCCGTCGCTGCTGAAGCCCGAGTCTTTTCCGGGGTTGCGGTGGTCGGCGTCGTTTTCGCTGATATCCAGGTAGATTTCGGAGAAGCCGTCGCTGGTTTCCTCGGTATCTGAATCGATGGCCACAACGAACTTGTACTGCTCGCCGGCACCCGCATCGTCTTGGTCGTTGAGCACGAGTTTGAAGGTCGGGGCTTCGTTGTCGTCGTGGAACTTGTATTCGACGCGAAGTTGGTGGGTGCTGCCGTCGAAGGAAACGGGGGACTTGCCCAACAGGTTGCGGCCGACGATGCCGAAGAGGCCCATGCCGCCGTCGCTGTCTTCCCGGGCGTTGACCACAAATGACGAACCGGTGTCGGTCACGACGTCGCGGGGGGCGAAGTCGAGGTATTTGAAGGCGGCGGGCGAAGTCTTGAATAGGCCCTTGGACTCGGCACCGGAGTAGAGTTCGATGGCCTGGCCGGTGACGGTCGAGGTGAGGGCGGTGGCGGTGAGGGCGACGGTGAAGAGAGCAGGGCGATTCATGAATACTTTCCTAAAATAGGAGCCTCGCGGCTCGTAACGTGACGAAAGATAAAAAAGATGATCGCCCAGGACTCTGGAAGGGGCGGGCGATCGATCCGAGGTTTCAGGCGGGGGGCTGAGTGGATTCGCGGGTGATCAGCGTGGGCTGAATCACGACCGATTGGCGGGGGACGGGGGGGGCGGGGGGGGCGTGGCCCGAGGCGGCGAGCTGTTTCATCAGCAATTGGCCGCCGGCTTCGCCGATGGCCTGGGGTTGGATGTTGACGCAGGTCAGGGCGGGGTCGAGTTCCGCCACAGGGAAGACGTCGTTGAATGTCGCGAGGCTCACCTGGCCGGGCACCTCGACGCCGGCGTGACGCAAGACCCGCAAGGTCTGCACCGCTTCGACGTGGGAATAGCAGATCACGGCGGTGGGGTGCTGCGGCATCGCGTGCCAGGCAGCGGCCAATTCTTTTGCATCGCCCTCAAAGCACATCGGCACCGCGGAGGCTTCGCCCGAATCCCGCATCGTTTGCAGAAAACCCGTTTGTCGCTCGGGGATGCTGTAATGCGGCATCTCCCGGACGGTATCGGTGAACATCAAAATACGGCGATGGCCTAATGACAGCAGGTGCTCGGTGACCAGGCGGCGCCACGTCGGTCATCGACGCCCACCGAGCCGTGGGCCAATTCGGATTTGCCGTTAAGCAAGACGAGGGGCAGATTGAGACGGTCGATGATGTGCTCGATCCGCACGGGCAGGCTGTGGAGGCAGACGCAGCCGTCGACCCGTCCGCCAAAGAGAGCGTCCTGCCATTGGTCGGTGTCGTCAAGGCCGACGAGGGCAAGGTGGTAGCCGTGCTCACGCAGGGTCAGGCTGAAAGCGTCGACGATCTGGTGGTAGACGCTTTCGAGGATCGGAAGGGTGCCTTCATAAAGCAGCCCGATGGACATGGATCGGCCCCGCGCCAACGCCCGGGCCTGGGCATTGACGCGATAGCCCATCTCTTGGCTCACTTTGAGGACCCGTTCGCGGGTGGCGGAGCTGAGGGGGCAAGCTTCGGCGGTCATGGACAACGCCCGGCTGACGGAACCCTTGGAGAGGTTGCAGGCCAAAGCAACATCCGCCAAGGTGACGGTTTCACCCGCGGCGGGGGACAGATTGGCGAGAGGTTTGGCCATGAGCTAGCGAGGGTGAAGCGGCGATGATCGACAGGAATCGCGAAAAAACGACCGAGCGGGGTTATCCGCCCGGCCACATTCAAGTCTGTGACGAATTAGCTGCGGGCCGACCGACGGGTCAGGACGCAGAGGCTGCCGAGGCCGACGAGCGCCAGCGAGGCGGGCTCGGGCACGGGGGAGGAGTCGATGCGAATCGCGTTGATATAACCGAATGCCGATCCGGTTGAAGAAGGATCGAACTGGAAGCTCAAAGTCAGCGTTTCGGTGACCGAAGGAACAAGGCTGCCCAGGACGACGACGTCGCCGTTGTTGACAGGACCGGCGACGGTCAACGCCTCAGAGTCGGACAAGAGGCCGTTGGAGAGGGTATATGTAGTCTTGCGTTCATCAGATGCATTGCGAGAACCAAAGACAGTGAAGTCGTACATCATGGTCAAATCGAGGCCGGCAAACTCGTAAGTGCCGATCTGGCTGGGACTACTGGTAAAATGCACACTCTGCCCCGCCATCGCGGTAATTCCGGCGGCCGCCGCATCGCCGCCGAAAGCTGGGGCAGCATAACCTGTACCACTATTTCCGCCTCCGATATCCGTCGTGCGTTGAATGGTAATACCGGTTGAAGTGTTAGCACTGTCATTAAGAGCGACGGCTGTCGCGGTGCTATTGTTAAGGGTGTTGAATGCGCCGGTTGTCGTCGAGGCATTGGTAAAGCTGACAAAAATCGGAGCCGCATGGCCGGAGACGGACAGACCGCCAACCACAGCCAAGGCGAGTAGCGAACGGGAAATAGATCGGACAAGAGACATTAGGAATTCCTCCAAAAGGTGAATGACTGAGTACGGAAACGACTGTGTCGTGTAACTTTACCCGACAGCACGGTAAATGGGGATTAAATATTACAACCGGTTGCAAGCTTTCTTTGGCAACCGGTTGCAGTGTAGCTTATATTCGCGGATGATACAAGCACAAAATCGCGGGTCACACATTAGCCTTGCGTAAGCTCGTGGCGTGCACCGTTCCCGCCTTCCGACAAGCAACCGTATCGTAAAACACCTTGCTTCCCGGCTCCCCAGCATCGATCATCCTCAATCTATCGTTACGCATCATCTTTCTACGATGATGTTTACCACGCCACGATTCCTCGTATTTCTAGTGTTTTGCACTATGTTAGGCCCATCATGCCACCCTCTGCCCCGACCCGCCCGTTGACCCACCTGCGTCCCACGCCGTTGTCGAAGTTTCACTTCGGAGTTTGCTATTACCCCGAACACTGCGACGCGGCAACGTGGGCCGACGATGCCCGGCGGATGAAGGACGCGGCCATCAACCTGGCACGGATGGCGGAGTTTGCCTGGGATCGGATGGAGCCGGAGGAGGGGACTTATGATTTTTCGTTTTTCGAGAAGCCCATGGCCCTGCTGGCGGAGCAGGGCGTGCAGACCATGCTCTGCACGCCAACCGCGGCCCCGCCCCGCTGGCTCTCGCAGAACTACCCCGAATTGCTGCGGGAAGACGGGCAGGGACGGCTGATGTCCCACGGCTCGCGGCAGCATCTGTCGAACCTACACCCCGAATTTGACCGACACTCCCGCCGCATCACCCGGGCGATGGCGGAGCATTTCCGCGACCACCCCCACGTCGTAGGCTGGCAGACCGACAACGAATTCAACTGCCACTTCAGCGAAGACCACAGTGTCGGGGCCCAGAAAGCCTTCGGCCAATGGTGTCGCCGCAGATTTAACGACGACATCGATCAGCTCAACGAGGCGTGGGGCACCTGTTTTTGGTCCGTGACGTTCCGCAGCTTCGACCAGATCACGACCCCCCGGCCGATGGCACCGACCTATCTCAACCCCGCCCAGGTGCTGGACTATCACCGATTTCTCAGCGACGGGGCCGCCGCGTTTCAACGCAGTCAGGTCGAGATCCTCCGCGAAGTCAACCCCCAATGGTGGATCACGCACAACGGGGTGTTTGACCACATCGACTACCGCGGGCCGTTCACCGAGGACCTGGACTTCCTGTCCTTTGATAGTTATCCGATGTTTTGGAACGACTTGGCGCTGCGACCGGCCAAGGACGCCTGCCGACTGGACCGCACCCGTGGGTGGTCGGGCAACTTCTTCGTGCCCGAGCAGCAGTGCGGGGCGGGGGGCCAGCCGCCGTATATGCACGACAGCCCGGCCCCCGGGGAGATGCGGCAATTTGCCTGGCGCAGCGTGGCCCGCGGGGCCGACGGGCTGATGTTTTTCCGCTGGCGGTCCTGCCGCTTCGGGGCTGAGCAGTATTGGCAGGGCATCCTGGATCACGATAACGTGGGCCGCCGGCGCTACGACGAGGCATCTCAGCTCGGCCACGAATTACGCGAACTCGAGCCGTTGTTGTTGAATACCACCGTCCGGGCAGACGTGGCGATCGCCGGACCCGATGCACAGGTGGATGCGGGCTTTGAAGCTTGCCACTTCGGACTGCCGCGTCCTTACGACGTGACGCAGGATGTCCACCGATTCTTTTTTGAGCGTGGCCTGGCGACCGGGATCATCCACCCCGAAGACGATCTCACGCAGCTCAAGCTCTACGTCATCCCCCACTGGGCGATGTTCGACACCGCTTGGTTGCCTGCCCTCCAACGGTGGGTCGAGGCGGGCGGGACGCTGGTGGTCGGGGCCATGACCGCGACCCGCGACATGCACAACAACGTGGTAGGGCAGACCGCCCCCGGCGTCTTGGCCGCACTGGCGGGCGTGACCATTGCGGACTACACCCGCGTCAATGAACCCCGGGTTCGGCCCATGGACCTGATCCTCGACGGCCACGACACGCCGATACCCGGCCGACACTGGATCGAATCGCTCACGCCCGCCGACGACACCCAGGTCCTCGCCCGCTGGCAGAACCAATGGTTTGATGGCCAGCCCGCCATCACCCAGCGCCCCGTGGGCCAAGGCAGCGTGGTATACGTCGGCGGCTGGCTGACCGAAGAATTGACCACCGCCCTGCTGCCCCGGCTCGTCGAGCAGGCGGGAGTACAGCCGCTCGCCGCCGACGCCCCCGCCGGGATCGAGGCGGTGCAGCGGGTCGGCAAAGATCACTGTCTGACCGTCCTGTTTAACAACGCCGAAGCCCCCGCCGCCGTGCCGTTGCCCCAAAACGCTGAAACGCTGATCGGCGAGACCTCCGGCAAACACGCTCTCACCATGCCGCCCCGGGGCATCGCGATTTACCAAACCCCCCGGGTCCCCGTCCAACGGTCGGGCCCGAAGGCCCGGCCTGCCTCCACCCCTTACGCAGAATCTTATTCATGACACCACACCACCTTGCCCGGGCCTTCGCCTTGCTCTTGATGCCGCTGCTGACCGGCACCGCCGCCCAGGCTCAATCCGCGTCCCCAGGCCAACCCGCCCCGTCCCCCGCGACACTGGTCATCAAAACCGCCGTGCTCAACCCCGTCGATGCCCGACTCTTCGGGCAATTCATGGAAGTCGCCAGTTGGGGCGAACCCGGACCCGACGCGATCGCCGATCCCGACACCGGCCGACTCCCCGACGATGTCATCCAACTCCTGCAATGGATGAACATCCCCGTCATTCGCTGGCCCGGCGGCACAGACATCTCGCACACCGACTGGACCGACCGCATCGATGGCGTGCCCGGCCGCGGCGGCGGTCCCCGCGTCCCCACCCGCGTAGGTAACAATCCCATCTCCAACTGCTTCAGCCACGACGCCTTCCTCGAATTATGCGCAACCCTCGAAGCCCAACCCATGATGGTGCTGAACCTCAAGGACTTGCTGGCGGGCAAGAAAACCCTCGAAGAGGCCACCGCCCACGCCGCGGCATTCGTCGCTTATTGCAACGCTAAAACCGACGCCGACCTCCCCGCGGAATTGCTGGCGTGGGCCAAGCTACGCGAGCAAAACGGCCGGGCCGAGCCTTGGAACGTCCCGTATTTCCAGATCGGTAACGAGGGGTTTTTCTACATCCGCGACCTCGCCCACCAGGCCGGCCACACCCAGCCCCAGGCCCAGGCCACCTGGCTCGCCGACCACGTCGTTGCCCTCGCCCAAGCCATGAAAGCCGTCGATCCCGCCATCGAAATTATCTACGACGGCAACCTCGGCGGCGGAACCGACCTCACCGGCTTCTTCTACCAGGACGACCGCGTCAAGCAGTGGATCGACTACCCCACCCTCCACAGCTACTACCCCATGAACGACTATCAGCCGGCCCGCGACGGGCAGGACGTCTACCCCGAAGACCTCACCCTCGAGCAACTGCACTACCTCTGGCAGTTCGGCCCCGGCCATTGGGAAAACCGCGAAATCCTCGCCAGCGCTCCTGGCTGGCGCGTCGCCCAGATCCAAGGCCCCCTCGCTCACACCGAGTGGAATTGGAACGGCTTCGGCGACAAACTCGCCATCAACCAGTTTCCCCGCGAAGCTTCCGTCGCCTCCGCCCTCGCCGTCGCCGCCCACCTCAACGGAATGATCCGCCAGGGCGATCGCTTCAAAATCGGCAACCAGTCCATGCTCGTCGGGACCAGCTGGAACATCAACGCCCTCCGTGCCGACCCCACCGGCAAACAGACCCCGTTCCTCACCCCCACCGGTCTAACCACTGGCCTCTACAGCCGACTCCACGGCGACCAACGCCTGGACCTCGACCTCCACCCCCCCCCCACCACCTCTGCCGTCGCAGGTTTCGAGGTCCACGCCTACGGCAACGCCCGCGCCCCGGGCACCCCCACCTTTCCCCTCCTCGACGCCGTTGCCACCGCCGACGACCAGCACCTCTACCTCCACCTCGCCCACCGCTCGTTCGCCCAGCCCACCCCCCTCCGCATCGACCTCACCGCATTTGGTCTCGCTCACGCAACCGCACAAGTCCACCTCCTCTTGCCCCGCGACCCCCAGGACATGGCCCGCGACGACCGCCCGCCCTTAGACAGCATGCACTACCACTCCACCCCCGCCCCCATCAACCAGGGCATACTCGAAATCAACCTCCCCGCCAGCGCGGTAATTATCCTCAAAATCCCTCGCTGATTACCAACCCATCAGATAAAAAACTGATCGCGATTGCTGCTACAGCAAAATCATAAAACTTGTTTGGCACAGTCCGCTACATTAATACTCGGAATCGAAAAGCCCACCGTTCGGAAGTATTAAGTCAAGACGGGTTTTGGTGGCAACGTTTCCTAAACACTTGAACGTTAGATTTGCATATTAAGAACCGCCGTGGTTGCATTATTGGTCTATGCATCATATTAGTTTATGCTTATTAGCTGCTAAACACATTTAAGATCCATCAGCATTCACGGGACCAACCAGTAGGGTCGACCCAGCCGAGCCGGATTCGCGTAACCCGCCACATCGGGTTCATAAGTATCTTGCCCATTAATCAGCAATCCGTAGATACGACTTGTTATCTCCTCCTGCTGCAAGGCCTCCGCGTGGCCATCTAAGAACGCGATATTTCTCCCGTCGCGGTGGGGCTTGTCGCTGATGAGATTACCGCTGCCTTCCCGCATCCAACCGCTCCACTCGGTGTTTGTAATCTGGGTGATATTGGAAGCGTTCGACTCTTCACGAGGCGCAACGAACGAGTGTGGCCTCACCTGATTGCTGTCGTGGAACGACGCGACGGTCGACGGCGAGGGTACGATTTTGCTACCAAACCATGTCACCATGCCGTTCGCAAAATAACTTGTACGACCTGTAGTATCGATGTTGAGATCACTGCGGATAGTCGGACAAATCAGTGTGGAAGAGGGGTCATCGACTCCGAAGTAAAACACCATGGATTTGAGCCAGTTCGCTTCGGTCACCGCGGGGTCCAAGGCGTTTTGGACCACACTGTCTGCGGCGGTTTGGTACATAAATTCATCATCGTTATCGACCTGATAGGCTGTGGCCGCGATCATCATCTGTCTTAAATTACTAAGACAGACCGCTCGACGCCCTGCTTCTCGGGCGTTAGATAACGCGGGCAATAGCAGTGCGATCAACAGCGCGATAATTGAAATCACCACAAGCAATTCGATGAGCGTAAATCCACGGCGAGAGTTATATGGTGGGTTCATAAACATTCTTTCTTGACATAGGGTTAGAAACCATAATGCAATGGTCTTGGTAGATCAACGCTCAATGGCCGGCGGCTGGGTTCTACAAATAAAAAAAAAAAAGTCAAAGTGAACGAGATACAGATGCTTTAGTTGTGGGGGTGTCCCTGTAGTTAAAAAAGGGATGGCAGATTATGCCTTCAGCAAGAAACGTTTTTACCCTCGTTTCCGAATGCGTCGAGCCGAACGCTTTCATCGACCTGTTCGGCATGGGCGGGGATAAAATGCAGTTGTATAGCCCAGCGATATTCTTTAGAGCGATTGGTGGGGGTGCCGTGCGGTAGTTTGGCGTCAAATATGAGCACATCCCCGGGCTCCATCGGGCAGGCCGTACTATGGCAACCGAGCATTTGGGTATCGCAGATCTGCCAATCACGTCGCATGAAGTGGGCACGGGGACCTTCCTTATGCGAACCGGCGAGAACATACATGCAACCGTTCTCGGGCGTCACTTTGTCGAGTGCGATCCAGACGCCCACGATGCGGGTGTCAAGCGGTAGATTGAAGTAAGCGTGGTCTTGGTGCCACGGCTTCTCACGCCCGTTCGGCGGCTTGATCATTGCCATGTCTTGAAACAAGGTAGTTGATGACCGAGCCAGCCGGGCAACCACCTCGGCCATCTCGGGCTTGTTGGCTAAAGCGCCCAGTGCGGGCTGGGTACGGCAGAAGCCTCCAAATTTACGCACATATCGTGATCTTTCCTCGGCAGGCAGTTCGGGCAGGTACTCCACCTTATCGCCTATGGCGAGCTGGGCGACCGCCACGTCGCCGTCTCCCGACCGGGCGCTAAGGTCCGCCAATTGATTCATGCGTTTTCGAATAGACCCTTCATAGAACACGGTTTTGCAATCCGGATCATCCGCCAGCGTCATCTGTTGCAGGGCTTTCCGAGCCGCCTTCACTTCCTCCGCACTAAAGCCGCCCTTTATGACCACATATCCCTGGCCTTCATACTGCTGGTAAGCCGCTCGGTCCATCCCTGCAAACCCGTCTATCTTCGATGCGATTCTTTCGCTGATGTAAAGTTGTGGGTCATGATCAGTTACGGGAGTTTCGATAACAATGTTCATGAGTGAAGACCCCTATAGTTAGGCGAAGCGTCATTTGTCTTGTAAATACACAAATATCCCAGCCGTTTGCAATCGGATATTTTAAAGAATCAGAAAAAACTAAAGGAAGAGTCAATCATGCAAATACTACTCGTGTCTTAGTCCCTAAGTAGGCATGCTTGATAAAGGGCAAGTGACGGGGGACTGGTACATTTATATACCAAAACGATGAGAAAGTACTAGACCTAAGGGTCTAACCTGAAATCGAGAATTCGATCCAGCACCACATAATTTGTTCTGATCGATTGATAATGAGCATAACGATAAAAATAGCTATCTCCAAAGCAATATTATCGCCCATTTCTGCAAGTTAATCGACAGTGTTCATGGTATATATATTTAGAAAAAGCTTAAGTTATGTTGTGGTCGTCACTTGATGATGAAATAAGTCATCATCTAACTTGTAATAACGCAAGTTATTTATTCTTTGCAGTGTCGTCTGCTCTAGTTTCTTCCTCCCGCCCTCCGATTACAGGGTGCATCCTATGGATTGAAGCTGTGCTGAACAGATAAGTTAGTACTGTGTTTCAGCTTAAGCAGCGGTTTGTAGTAACCGCCGGCGAGCGTCCAGGACATTCAAGAGTTGCCGTTCAACTCAGGATCTCTTTATCGCCGAGCTACGTCGCTGCTACGATCAGCGAAGATAGTAAATAGTGCATTGAACACACTAACCTTTTGTCCAGGCTAATTTGGTCAACTCCCTGAGTTACTCAGGAACATCCTTAATAAACGGCGCTGCGGGCAGGCCCACCGTGTTAAACAAACTTACCGGGGGATCGGGTTGGCAGGCGTAACGGACTTGAACCGGTTGAACGACAGGACCATAAGTGATCAGTATAGAATAATCATTTAGCAATTCGGCGTTTGCGGGGTGAGCGACACCCTTCGCATCAACCAATTCGAATCCGCTCAACGATCCGCCCCCCGCTGGGGGCGAGAGTTTCCCCCCGCTCTGATCGAACATGATAACGATCGAATGGGCGGGGTCGTAAGCACGAGACACGGTTTGGACGCGCGGTCCGCTGGCTACGATCTCGTAGCCATAGGTATGGACGAGTGCTAAGCGTGCTAGGCGTTCACCCACGGGCTTTTTCCGGGGCGGGTGGATATCGTCGCGTTCGCCAACGTCGATCGTGACGGCCATGTGGGTGTCAGCCAAATCAATGCGCCCCTGCATTTCACGAAATCCGGGCCATAGTGGGTGTTTGAAGTTGGGCAGTTGAACAAAGTAGATTGGTAGGTCTGGCGCAGCGAAGTCGGCTCGCCAGTCGGACACCAAGTCGGCGAACAGGTCCGCGTATTGGTCGGGCCATTGGGTATTGGCTTCGCCCTGATACCAGATCACGCCGCGTACCTTGAGGCCACGCATGGGGTTTTGCATCGCGTTGTAGAGCAGGCTCGGCCCGTGTTGAGGCCGAGCGCCGCCGAACGGCGGCTTTTTACCGCGGCGGCCGTTCGCCTCCCACTGCGCTAGACTGAGCCTATATTCGTGCAACCCTTTCTCGCGTAGCTGAACGATATCTGCGAGGTGCGGACTGTTTTGAATACGGTGTTCGGATATCCAGGTCTGAATGTTCGACCCGCCCCAGGCCGCCTGTATCAGACCGATCGGCCGACCGGTGTCTCGCCGCAGCGCTGCGCCGAAATGGTACGCCACGCCGCTGAAGGTCTGTAACGCTTCGCCCCGTGCGGGTTGCCATGTAGCGTCGATATCCGTAGCGGCTTGGTCGGCCCCAGCCGCGGGGAGTCGGAGGAGACGCAACTGCGGATCGGGTGGACCCGACATGACCTGCTCCCGGCTACTCGATTTTCCGATCGGCCAGGCCATGTTGGATTGCCCCGAACACCACCACACATCACCCGCCAGCACATCGGTCAAGGTGAGCGTGCCGCTGCCGATAACCCGGAGTTCGTGCGGCCCAACGTCCGACACCGCGGGCAGGTCCACAAGCCAGCGGCCGTCGGGCTGACAGCTTGTTTCGGCAGACTGGCCGGCTAATGTCACACTTATTGAAGATCCGGGCTTGTCCCAACCCCACACCACAACCGGCAAATCGGCTTGGATCACCATGTGGTCGGAGAACGGTGCGCCGAGCTTGAGAGTTTGGGTATGCGTGTAGGAGGCTGAGGCGAAGAGCATCAAAACCCAAACGATAAGAATCGTATGCTTCATCAAATCTTGCATTCTGTGATATGTAATATTATTCAAGGTATGAATTTGGGTCGACGAAAGGATTGACAAGCTACGGCCGTTGCCGCGTATCCGTTTACCTCGCGCCATAAGCGGGAGCCTGAGTTTGCACCCGGCAAATGGGTTTGATCGGCACCCCGCGTTCACGGAGGTATTGCTTGGCACCCATCGGGTAGTTGACCAAAACACGTTCCTGATTAAGTATTACCAAGTCGTCATAGCGTTTCTTTGCTTGAGCGTCGAGCGGGCCGACGCTTGCGCTATTACAAAGCGCGACACACTCTTCGGGTACAAAGTTTGCCGCCAGGCCGGAATAACCCCAGCAGCCGAGTTCGACGCCGCGAGCGATCAACTCGGTGTTCGCGTTGTATATACGCAGCGGCGTATCCTTACTGGCATTGACCTTCAACTCGATCTGGGATGCACTCGCACTGCATTCTTTCATCCAGACATATCTTCCGGTGGCGGCGAGTTCGCCAACCGCTTCGGGCGAGAGCTGGCGTTTGTAGGGCACCGGACATTCATACAAGCCCAAAGGTATTTCCGGGCAACGCGACGCGAGGGCTTGCATGCGATCGATGATGACTCGTTCGGACTCCTCGGGGCCTCCAAAGGAATTGGGGATGATGATGACCGCGTAGGCACCCTGAGCGTCGTAGCTCCGGACCGCCTCGAGCCGCTCGTCGTCGTTAGCCTGGCCTAATGCCCCGATCACCACGGGCACCCGCCCGGCAGCGCGTTTGATCACCGCGGCGGCAACCTGAACTTTTTCTTCCTTGGTCATATGCGGGGTTTCTGACGATTGGCAACACGCAAACAGCCCGGCCGATCCTTGATCGATGTACCAGTCGGTGATGGCATCAAGGCTGGCCCAGTCGATCGATAGGTCCTCGTGGAAAGGTGTGAGCATTACCGGCCAAACGCCGAAGCCGTTCGCGGCGGTTTTTGCAGGAAAGGTAGATTCGGCGGAGATAGCGGTCATGTCTGGGGTCCAGATGAAGTTAAAGCGAGGGCCGGGGTTGGTCGGGGTCAGAAGTGGCGTATACGGTGAGTTCGCGATTGATTGTGTTGGGTGGCGAACGCAGCGACAACGCCATGACCACCGCGATCAGCAGAACGTTGAGCAGGCCTCGCACCCAGAACGTGTGCACGGGGATCTGCAGGTCAGCGGGGATCAGGTCCAAGATTTGCAAGGCAAAATAGAGGTTGGCAACAACCACCACGCACAGCCCGATCAGCATCGATCGGCCGGTCACCCGGCAAGATAATAAACCGATCAGGAAAATGCCCAGCAAGCATCCGCCAAAGATTTGGGTGGCGATGAAGCCCAAATCGACCATGCTTTCGCGTGGTGTGTAGTGCAGGCCGATCGCCCCGAGGATCATGAGAAAAGCGATGGTTGCCGAGACGAATTTTGCGAAGCCGAGTTGTTGCGGATCGGTTGCGTGGGGGCGCAGGAGGCGTTTGTATATGTCGGTGGTCATCACTGCAGACATTGCGTTGATCGACGAGTCGAGCGTAGACATTGCGGCCGCGATGCAGCCCGCGATGATGAGACCCGACAAGCCCGGCGGCACCGAACTGTTAATAAAGTAAGGCACGACCTCGTCAGGCGATTTAAAAGCCGCGACGACCGCGTCGGGGAACTCGTGATAATACGCAAACAGGCAGGTACCCAGGAAGAAAAACATCAGCCAGATCGGCAGGCTCAATCCGGCACAGAGCAGTGTGGCCTTGCGTGCTTCACGGACGCTGCCCGCCGCGAGGTAGCGCTGAACCGTGCCCTGATCGCCGACGTATTGCGAAGCAAAGTTAACCAGACCCAAGGCGATCATCACCCACAGCGTCTTTTCGTTGAAGTCCAAATAGGTCTCGCCAAAGCTAAACTTCTTGAACTCACGGCCAACCTCGAACACGCTGGCAAAACCATCGGGCATCTTCTGCCAAATGATCGCGAGGCAAACGATACCGCCAATCAACAATATGCCCGTCTGCACCACATCGGTCCAGACCACCGCTTCGAGTCCGCCATAAATTGTGTATGCGGCGAGAAACACACCGCCCATGACGATCACCCAGATGATCGGCAGGCCCGAAAGATACGCCAGGGGCAGCGATACCAGATACAGCACCACGCAGATTCGTACGGTCTGCATCAATAAAAACGTAATCGCCGCGTAGAGACGCAGGCTGATACCAAACCGTTTTTCCAAGTATTCAAACGCCGACACCACCGACACCCGCCGATAGAACGGCACGAGATAGATCGCCGCGAATACCGCGACGATCGGCAGCATCAGATTTGGCACGATCGTGCGGTAATCTGCCGCAAATGCCGCGGCGGGCAACGACAAAAACGTGATGGAACTTAGCGAGGTGCCGACCATCGAAAGCCCAATCGCCCACGCCGGCAACTTCTTTCCGCCCAGGAAATACTGCTGGGTGTTGGTGTTGTGCTTTGCCCCGCGTAGTCCCATCCATATGACATAAAGGAAGAACGCCACAATCGCGGCGAGGTCTAACCACCTCAGACCCATGCCCGACCATTGCCCCAGCAGCAGAGGCGTTATGGTCGCTATCGAAGGGTTCACTTGCGCTCCCGCGTTTCCAAGGGTGATGTGGCGACCACCGGGCTCGCTCCCTCAAGATATTCCCGCGAGAAGAAGAACAGCCGCCCCGACTGCGCCCCGACGAGTAGATCGTCGCGGCCGTCGCCGTTCAGGTCACCGACGTATGGGCCGGAATTGTGTTTCACGATCCGGAGATCGGCCATGTCGCCTTGATCGACAAACTTGACCGGCGTTTGATTATCGTGGCTCCCACCGCCGGTCACGTTTTCGTACCGCCGGGCATTGACGTTGTCGAGAATCAAGTCCGGGTCGCCATCGCCATCCCAATCGGTGAGTTGTGCCACGGTGCGGCCGGCGTAGTGCGCTCGCCAACCCGGATGGCCCAGGGGGCGGCGATTCCAGATCATCGCCAAAGCGTAGGGGTTGTCGAACTCCACCGCAGTTCGGTCAGGCAGGCCGACCACGGGGATGCCGTCCGGTCCGGCCTGGCCGAAGTAAACCGCCCACTGGCTGGTGTGGTCAAGGGTCAGGAGATCGAGAAAACCGTCGCCGTTCCAGTCGTATACCGCGGGGCGGCAGCGGTGGGCGATGATCACTTCGTGGCCCTGGCGCTCGAAGCGGGTCCACTCGGGGGTGGGCGGGTTTTCAATCGAGCGATCAAATTCTATGAGTCGCGCCGAGCCGAGCATGGGCCGGCCAACTTCGCCGACGTTTCGATAATAATAAATCTCGCCGCGAATCCCCGAAACGATCAGATCGTCGAGTCCGTCGCGATCCCAGTCGGCGACCAAAGGATTGGTGTAGCCCCAGTCGGATTCTTGCGGCCCCAGCAACGAACCCTGGTCGCCCGAGCGGATTTCGATCGGACGACCCGCGGCATGCATCGGCCGCGCGTTGTCCCAGATCGGCGTCTGGTCGTTGCCGATATTCTCCGACATATAAACGTGTTCGCTGGCACTACCCAGGATCAAATCCTGATCCCCGTCATCGTCCCAGTCGTCGGCCCAGGCGATCGCGATACACCCGGGGCTGAGCGGGCTGTCCTGCGCGAAAAAGAAATTCGTCTGCCGGAACGCCGGTGTCTTCCCCGGGCCGGCAACATTTTCACACCAGCCCGCGGTCGAGCCCTCGTTGATCCAAATCAGGTCCAGGTCTTGGTCGCCGTCAAAGTCGATGAATTTCGGCACCGGGAAAACCGACGGCATATACAACTCGTGGCCGTCGAACGTGGTCAATCGTTCACCGGGACCGTAACGGTTTTCACCGGGGACTTTACGGTGAACAAACAAACGGGTTTGCCAGCCACTGGCGATAATTTCTTCGACCCCATCGCCGTCCCAGTCCACCGGCAACAGGCCGAGCGGACTGGATTGCCAAGCATCGGCAGCGATCGAGTCGATTTCTAAGTTTATATCGGTTTGTTCATTGAAGACCGGCACGGATTGCTTTGTCTGTTTGCCAAAATAAATTGCCGTCCCGACGAGCAGGTCCAGTTGGCCATCTTTATTCCAATCCAGCAGACGGCCGCGTTCGGACTTACCCGATTTTGGCGTGGGCAGTTCGTGAAACGCATCGACAACAATTCGACCGTTTATATACGACCACTCCCACCATTGAGCTTTAGCTTTATTCACGAAAAGAAACATGTCGATCTTGCCATCGAGGTTGACATCGACCAGTTGGGGCAAAGCGCTGGCTTTGGTGTAATCGATCGGCGTAAAGCCGCGATGGATACGGATCGGCGGTGCGTACAGCGAAGCGTGCCCGGGTCCGCCGATGTTCTCGTAAAAATAATGCCCGTTGCTCATCGCATCGCCCGTGCGGAGTTGATCGGCGAAAGAGACCCAGAGATCGATATCGCCGTCTCCGTCGGGATCAAACGGCGCGATGTTGCCGCGCAGGCCCCCATCAAGGATGCCGAAGGAACTCGGCCGCCCCACGCGCAAGCGATCGCCGTTGCCCACCATGACCGGGACATCGGGTTCGTGGGTCGTGCTGTCGGCTGCCGCGGGGTCGAAGTACAGCGCGTAGGTCGCGGGTAGCGGGCCTTCGTGAATAAATCTCAAGTCTAACTCGGCATCGGAGTAACCGTCTTCGTGGAACTTAAAAGGGTGGCTGTCCGTCGGTACGTTGGAGCGGGGGATGACCTGACCATTTATGGGATCCTGTTGAAGCAGTCGTAACCCCCGCAACGACGCGCGACGCTGGCGAGGGGACTGCGCAGTCCAGGTTTGGCCAAGGCTGAGGAATGTCCGCACCGGCCGAGATGACCAATCTCCCTCCGATGCCCCTTCCTCTAGATGAATCTGTACTCGGGCGGGCTGATCGATCGCCCACGCCAAGTCGGCCGCCGGCGTATGCAACACGCCCGCCGGCAGATTCTCGGGCGGCGAATCAGCCTGCCAGTCTGGACTGATGAACAGATCATCGATTTTGCCTTCAAACCAGTGGGGCTTGCCCACGGGCGATCGCTCGCTTTGGGACGCCTGGCTACCCAAATAAATATCGTAGGCCATGTGGTCGGGCATCTTGGGCAAAGGCACGCTGTCACGAACCAGCCATGAGCCTTTGCCGATTTTCAACGCTGCTCTGCGGGGCCGCTCCCAGCTCAGCGATACTTGTCGCCATTCGCCCGCGGGCCAATCCTCAATCATGACCGCGAAACCGTAGCGATCGTCTTCATTACCGAACACCGCGCGGACCATCGGTTTGTCTTTGTTTTCAAAATTCAACTCAACCCACATCCGATTTTGTAAACGGTCGTTGGTCGCCCAGACGATATGCCGATCCTTGGACGTCAGGTCGATGCCCGGCTTGATGCGCTGGTCCGGCGCGACCCAGAGACTTACGGTCCCGCGGTCCATTGACAGGTTGCCGGGGATGCTGTACCGCATGAATTGCAAAGGTTTGATCCGCAACGCTGAACCCGAACGGCCGTTGTCATCCAGTCGCACCAGATCGTGAACGAACGCCCTCGGATTACCCCCCGCGGTATCAGCGTGAAACCCGTGGTCAAAAGACGCGGTCAGTCCGATTGGACCCAACTGATCGACCGTCGGGACGCCGGATTGCGCGGTCGTGGTCAAGGCAAATAGACTCAGCGTGGCGGCGGTTAGCACGTGAACGTAAGTAAGATTCTGGTGGGCCACGATACTTCCCTTAGATAAAAGACTTGGATTCCAACTTGAGACGCCGGCTTCAAAGTTGATCGCACAGCTCGGCCCTGTTTCAACGCGGCACCATGGATGAGCCCGTGTGTTTGATTCGAGATGTTAACGCTTAGACGATAAGCTTTTGGGGCGGGATCAAATCCGTGCCCTCCCAGTTAAATATCTTTTACATATTGCGGGATATGTTTTGATAGAGTTGGATTTCGGACCTGGTCGATCAGCCGGTCCATTGCTTGGATCGAATGTCATGCATTACGAAAACTGGAAATTTCTAAATGTGACGATACCCGGCCGATATACGAAACTGCTCCTGCGATTTGTAACCGCATCTCAGGCTTTTACGCCGGAGATGCGTATTGAACGTGTTATCGACCTCTGCGTCGGTCAGCGAGCAGTGCCAAAGCACCCAAGCTGGTCAACACCATCGAACCGGGCTCGGGGACGGGGATGATGTCTTCGATGGTCGTCCCGTAACGTAATTCGTCGATGCTGAAGGTATAGGGAAAAGTGTTGGTTGCGTTGACCAATTGCAACGTGTCTCCGCTCGAAATAGTTTCGCTGGCTGCGGCACCCAAAGTATCAGTTTGGAGCGCGGTGCCGAGTTCGGCTTCCGTGACTCCATCGTCGCTGATGGCCTCGAAGGCCGCTTCGTCGAGAATCCACAGCGAGGCCGTAGCACCGTCGGTGCCGACGTTTTCGTACTTGGCAATCACCAAAAGCACATCGCCGGATGCGAACGTACCCGCCGCACTGCCGGAGGTACCTCCGTCGTATCTGATGTTGGCACCTTGGGTATTCGCGACCTTGGGTTGGACCCCAAACTTGATGGATCCGTCATTCAACCGGACTTCAACGGCGCGGCTTGAATTGTCGGGGTCGGTATCAATGCGTGAGTACAGGAAGCTCGACCATACGTTGCCGGTGGTGGCCGAAAAACCGATATCGCGCGTGACCAGGAGATTGCCCCCCACCGCGTCGAGCGTCAGTTTGCCGCCGCTGGTCTGCAAATCGCCGAAAACCAGACTTCCGGAACTCACCGTGGCCGTCCCGTTGCCGTTGTCCGAATAGCTGCTACTAGCCGCAAAACCCTCTCCGCCGTTCTCTCCACTCACCGCTCCATTGTCGTAGTCAAAGTCTTCTGACAATAAAATTCCCGCTTGGGATAGTGGGGCGGCTGTAAACAACCCTGCCGCGACACAAGCCATCAATGACTGAACTCTAGACGAATCTAACATGGGGATGCCTCCAAAAAACAGAATAGAATGAAACAAAGACAGCGTTGGTCGAAATCATGATTCCGGCGCTTACACTTCGCTGCCGAGCAGAAGCTGGTTCTGCCAGCTCATAGCTTACCCTGCCGCAAACGAATGACAAGAATGATAATAGTTTGCAGAAAACTATCGCAGAAAGTTAGATATTGCCATAAGTGCTATTTCAGTAAGTGTTTATTTGGATATCTCTTTAGGATTGGGGGGGCATCTTTGCCGAATGGAGATACCTAATTCGAGCGAGACTTAACTTGGAACCACTAGTTCGGGGGTGATGGCCAACAGCACCGATACCGAATCCCCGTCGTTCTGGATCCGTCGGACGAGTTGTTCCACCGCTTGTCGGCCGATAAGTTCTTGAGCAATATCGACGGTGGCGGGGGCCGGATCGAGGCCCGAGAGGTAAGACTGCTGACCGCCACAGGAGATGAGGTGCTCAGGTAACTTCCCCGCCGCTTTCAGCCGCGGATGGATGGCGGCCATCCACAGATCGTTCGAAATAAATAAACCTTTGGGCAAAGGCTCATCGTTTAAAAATCTTGACAGCAGAGGACCAAGCAGCGTTTCTCGGGCAGGAACGATCCAACTGTTACGCGCGGTCGGTAGATCCGTGGGCCCGTCGATCCGCCGGCACTCCCGACCCGCTTCGGCCAAGGTAAATTCAAACGCATCACATCGGCGTCTGAGCGCGGGATGCAAGGCCAAGGGATTGATACAGGCGATGGGTCCGGGCGTTTGTTTCATCAAGTATTTCGCCGCGATAACCCCGGCCCCTTCGTTACCCATCAGGACTTGATCTTCTCCGTCTTGTTGCCGAGAGGTGATCCACACCCGGGGCACGGCCGGCAAGGCTTTCACCATGTCGGGGTCCGCACGATGCCCCGCCAAGAGCAGCCCATCGACGAGCCCTTGCTTGACACGTCCGGGCAAACTGCCCCCCGCCGTCGGCATCCCGATCGTCACTTCTAGCCCGTGCACCTCCGCTGACCTGACGATCCCCACCACCAGCTTCGCAAATAAATCTGTGTGGTTGCGAAAACCTTCATCCAGCATGATCAAAGCAATTTGGCCGTGCCGAATCCCTTGATAGCTGGCTCGCCGCATCCCCGGCCGTTTCCCGGGGGGCGCGGGTTGATAGTCAAGCAGTTCAACCGCACTCATCACCTTACGGACCGTGGCGATGGAGGGTCCGCGTTTGCCGTTTAGTACCCGCGAAACTGTCGAGCAAGATACCCCCGCTTTTTTTGCCACTGCTTCTAAAGTCATTTTGATTCGCCATCCGTTTCATACCAGTCCCGGGCGAGGAAAAACAACCCATCGGTTCAACTAAGCGATATGCAACGATCCCTTTACAACCTTTATTCTCGCTCGGTAACTTCACTTGTCACGCTGGGGCTATAAGCGTTGCGCGGATTGCTAAGCATACCCGGCACGTGAACCCTTCCGTGGCAAGCCGGGTCATCGGTGTCTCGCATCCACGACTCCAGCCTCCCACGCATCTCTGCGAGGGCCACGGCGTAGTCTGAGTCGTCAACCCTGTTGGCAGATTCAGTGGGGTCACGTTTCAAGTCATATAACTCCTCGGCCGGATTCCCCCCGGCAAGTACGCCCATGTCGTACAGTTTGGTTTTGCTCGCCGAGTCATCAATGTTGGGCAGCACGGGGTAGGGCACAGGTTCCAGTCGACGGATGTAGCTCAATGTATCGTTGCGTACCGAGCGCATCGGATCGTATGCCGCGTGGTAGTTCATCTCGGCAAACACCGCGTCGCGTGGTGCCTCGCCCCCCGCGAATACACGGTAGAAAGACTGCCCCTGAATCCATGCCGGCACCTGGCAACCCATCGCGTCACACAGCGTGGGGAATAAATCAACGTGGCTGACCAGCCCGTCCACCACGTGTCCGCCGCCACCATCCGAGCCAAAGCCGGGCCCTGCTGTGAGCAGCATCACCCCCGTCCCGTGCCCCGTCAGACACCCTTTCATCAACGGGAACGCAATGCCGTGGTCGGTGGTGATCACCACCAGCGTCTGCTCGCGGAGCCCCGCTTGGTCGAGCGCATCTAACACGCTTCCGATATAGCCATCAAGTCGACCGGCTGCCACCAGATAGTCGGCGTAATCTTCCCGCGTCGAAGGCGTGTCGGGCAGGCACGACGGCGGGCAAACGTACCGAGGATCACCCGCCGGGGAATCCTGGTTGTTGTGCCACTGTTCCCGGGCAGGTTGGGTCGGCGTGCGGTGAGTAGTAAAAAAACCGACATCAAGGAAGAACGGGTGGTGCGTTTTATCACTATTCGCCGACCCCGCATCCGCAAGAAAGCCCGCGGCGGACGCTACGACCGAACGATCGTAAGCGTCCGCATTCTCTGCCGCCGACGGATGAGCTGTGCTGAGATTATGCTGATACCCAACACGGGCACTGGCCTGGGTGCCGCCTTCAGTGATGTGCTGAAAACCGGCGAGTACGGTGCGGTAGCCCTGCGTCACGAGCCACGCCGGCAAAGTCCGCTCGGGATGATGTAGACCGCTGCCGCGGTGCGCAAGCCCATCATGCCGTTGGTGTGAGCGTATTGGCCGGTCAACAGACACGCCCGGCTCGGGGAGCAGGTCGGGTTAGCGCAGTATGCCTGACGAAAAACCGTGCCTCGCTCAGCAAATGCCTGGAGCCGAGGAGTGGGCGCCGCAATGCCGTAGGGCGAGATGTAGCGACCCGTATCGTGGGAGTGAACGTACAAAATGTTAGGAGGGGGTTTGATCATGTTTAGGCATATCGAGAGCGCTTCTAACCATATCTCGTTGAGCTTACACGCTTGACAAGCACAAGTGGTTAAACAACGATTGACTTCGAGAGAGACTCCTCGCAAATCACAATACCCTACGACATGTCAAAAGGACAACGCGTGCCACCTCTTGCGAAGGCATATCAACGATTCTTTTCCTGAAACTTTGCCGTCTCTGACCCTGGCCGGAGGTTGACCACCCCGACCTCATGCATATTTGAAGCGTCACCCCCCCGCTCCTCGTATGCCTTGATGCCCTATCTTAACTGAACGCCGGTTCATCCCATCAGACAGGATCTCCGTCAGGTCACGTTTTAGGAACCAGCACCCCATCTCGCCAACCACTGCAAAACAAGAAGCTCCCGGGCGGAACCCTGGGTAGGCACAACCGGCATAATAGACCACGCAGAACCATCAGCCGTCGATTCACGGTCTCATCATAGATATGACCCGGCAAATAATCTCCGGGGTGACCGTCGAATGCTAGGCGAGCCTTATGAAGCTTGAACCGACGACCGGCCGGAGCACTGGTCGTCGAATGCTTCGTTATAAAGATGATCGATTGTCCCCCAAGCGTAAAGATTTCTTGGCGGACCTACGCCTTGGCAGTCTTAGATGAAGACAGCGACGAACCGTGTTTTGCCCTGCGACTGTACCTAGAACTTGGATGGATACATGCGCGTAAACATACTTTTAGGTTGATAGCGGGTGCTCTTTAAGTGAATCCTATACGCCGGGCCATGCAGCAGCATATAGGGAGAAAAGATTTGGGTGCCTAGTCATCAACGTCCATACCATCCACATAGTTATAGGTAAAGTTTGATATCCGACAAACTTCACGCATGCGCAAGCGATTACAACCAGGTTGTTTGAATCATTATTTTGCATCCCGGTGGGTTGATTGTGTAGGCGCTTGCTTCAGGTTACGGGACATATACTCGGCAATGACCTTTCCACGCTCCGTCATGGATTCGACTCTCTTGGCGTCTTTGGATTGTTCAAACTTGTCGCTGTACTCGGGGCTCCAAATAGGATTCTCGTCGAGGGCGTGGATCGACCAGTCCCACCCCATCTCTTCATACAGTTCGAGACTATCGCGGAGATAGTCCGCTGCGTTAGGTGCCCATTTCACAACCCCGAATTCGCTGACATAGATCCGGACATTATGTCGTTTCTGGAAATCGATCATGGGCTTTAACTCTTCCTTGAGTCGGGCCTTGTCCCACCATCCTCCGCCCGTGTCGGTGAACTCACCGGGCCACGCCCGCTGGGTATCAAGGTAGGCCTGCTTAAGGTCAGTGGCCTGGATGTTCTCGATACCTTGATGCGTGTACTGGTGAGGCTGATAATTATGGGTCGTATAAATAATATTGTCGCCACGGATAGGCTCGAAATCCTTGAATGCCCAGCAAAGCCCACCGGGACCCGCGGTGATCACGATCGGCTGACGGGGCTCCACCTCACGGATATGATCCGTTAATTTTTGTGCCCACGAGGGCCAGTTCTTCGGCGGGTTGGGGAAGTCTTCCCAATCCAGCGGCTCGTTGATCAGTTCCAGCCAAATCTCTTGGTCACGATCCTTAATCACCTCGAGGATGTCGTCCCAGCACTCTTCGAGGAGACGTAAATTGGATTCGTCCGTCCAGAATCGATGTTTCCATTCTTTGCCAAAGTAGGGTTCGGGGTAATCCACATACGCGGGGTTAGGCAGGTCGAACGGGCATAGAATCACGATCAGGCCCAGCTCCTTTGCCATGTCTAGTTGATCAGGTAGCGCGGCCATCATCTTTTCCCAGGCAACTTCAGGTGTGCTGCGGTAGACGGATAGCCCCAGAAAACGCGGACGCATCATGTAGCGAACACTGTTGGCGTGCCATTCATCGGCCGCCTTTCGGAGTGTGCTTTCATCCATGCGATCGACCGTGAATCCACGTAACGGCGACATGACCCGCGGTCGAAGGTTAGTGCTTTTGTCAGGCTTGGAATCTGCACTATATCTCGCCGAGGCATTGGCACCTTTCCAAGCTTTGAACAGCCCCTCGGCATAGCCTTTCATACCTGCATCGTTAGGGTGCCATTGGACACCGGAGTGGGATCCGTAACCGCGATTTGTTTTATCACCCGCAAGTTCTTCGACGGACACGAAGGGGATGTTTCGCGCATCTGCCTCGGCACGGATGGCGTCGTCCACGGTTTCGATCCAGCCGCCATACGGGCTGCCGTTAGTCGGACTCCATCGCCCCGTCGCCAGAACCATGGGCTTGGTTTCGATGTTCATCAGACCATCGAACAACTCGCCGAAACTATCGTGGACTTCTTCGATACCTTTGTCATCGTGCTCGTGTTCTCCCAGCTGTACGACGACCAAATGGGGTTTATACGCTTGGTAATCGATCATCCCTGCCAGTCGCCCGCGTGCGGAGCCATTGCCTTTCATCGCAATCATGTGTTGAATATTGCGGTCCGGCATGGCGTCGGCCAGCATCTTACGGAATAGCGATTCGTAGTCGTTGTCGGGTTTCGACGCTGCCATGCCAGCCTCGATATCCCAGTCCAGCTTTTTCGACGGGCCGTGCAGAGTGATGCTGTCGCCTATAAACAAAACCCGATACGGCTCTGCTGCCAGCGACGAAGTGGGATGTAAAACGAAAATCGATAGAACAAACGATGCAATGGTTAGCATATAACTTCGGCACATATTTGCACAACTCCAGAATGATAATGCTCGTTAAGAGCATAAAAGAAAAAAAGTAATTATCGCAGCCAGTGCTTCGTCTGCATGGCAAATGTGGGCGCGATGACGGTATCGCTATCGTTACTCGCGTGTCCGTCGGCAAATAAGATGTTCGCGGTCGTATTGGGATGCCGAGGATTCACCACGAGATCGGACAATGGAGACACGGGCGCTCTCACAAATGGCTGCCAGGTAAAAGTCCAGTTAACGGGAGGCGTCGGTCCCGGACGACCTTCCCATTCATTATCGATCAGGTGCACCAAGTCCGACGTTCGTGGGATTTCGTAAAGTTTGATAAATCCGTTAGTCGGCTTCTCCATATCGCCGATATTTGTACCCCATCCCAGGCCTTCAAGATTGTGGCCGTACCCGAAGTAAAACGGCTGCATCGGACAGACAAAGATTCTCCCGTCCTCGATCGAATTAAAAGAATCAACATGCTCGAGACCAAGATAAGGAAGTAGTGCACCCTGCCAACTACCCATCCCTTTGCCAACCGTTACGCCCAAGTGGCGACGACTATAGATGGGGAATGCGGGCACCGCGGTATCTTTATAGTCATTGCTATAACTCAGCGAAGCGGTACCCATTTGCCGAAGGTTGCTCAGGCAGGCGACGCCTCTGGCTGATTCCCGTGCTGCACCCAAGGAGGGAAGCAGTAGGGATATGAGCAGCGATATGATGCTGATGACAACGAGAAGTTCAATGAGCGTAAAACCGGCTTGCGAGGATGAATCTCTAGCTTTACGAACCAATGACATTGTTGAACGGTGGATATTAATCATGAGTTGACTCCACGTAGATGAGATCGTCAAACACCAGATTGCGAGCGGAGGGAACGAAGTGGCCGACGTAAACTTTCGCCAGCGGCTTAGAGTCGTGATGCAGCCCCACAAACATGGGCGTGCCTTTACCGCCGGCGGCCACCGAACGTCCTCCGGGCAAGCGGTAGTGGCCAAGAAGGTTTCCATCGGCGTCGAATGCGGCCAAATCAAGATTGTTGTCCGGTCCCGCGGTGGAAGATCGGTTAAACGCGGCGATCCCAAATCCGCTCACGGGCGGCTCGAAGGTCAGCAGCATTCCCACATCCCTGCCGTCGATCGAGGCGGGTGCTGACATCAATCCTTGCTGCCCACTGAAGGTCGAGGACGGAGTGGATTCGCTGCCTTCGTCGGCAACGAGGTACACCCCCGCCTGGGCAGGTGGGTGTTCGATAATCATGCCAGGCAATAATTTTGATTCCCCGTCCACGTTCAATGACGCCGCAACGACGCTGATCTTTTGGCCTTCGATTTCTAAACCGGTAATCTGACCTTTCCCGGCAAATGGATTCCGATCGGGCGACGAAAGCAGATTGCCTGGCGGCGGCATTATGACACCCGCTGCCGGGAAGCCGGTTCCAACCTCAAAATTTAAAATCTTTCCCAACGAAGCCAGTTTTCTACTATCGGAAACCTCTAATCCATCGGTAAAATCAAACAGAAAGCCGTCGTAAGAGTTTCCATCCCGGCCCGGGTCGGGTTGCTGCCCGCCGGAAGCTCCGAATTCAGCAGCAGTTTCAACCACTAACAAATCTGAATCCGTCTGAGCAAAACTGTAGGGCACTGCGGTAGCAGCAAGAACGAGAGTTAGTGCGAAAGGTTTTTTCATATGAGTTGCTTTGAGACGGAGAGAAATGGGATTAAGAAATGAGCCGGGGCGCTTGGGCTTCAGTGGATCTTTGCGACACTGCTACGAACGATTAGTTCTGGGGGAAGCTGTTCAACGGTGGGGCCGATGCGTTTACTATCGCTGCCGTCGAGGATCGCGGACAACCGTGCGGCAGCGCGTTGCCCCATCAATTCGTGGGGGATCCGTATACAGGTCACTTTGGGAGTGACCACCGAAAATAGCTCCAACTCGCCGATGGATATGACCGAAATATCGTCGGGCACCCGACGCCCCGAAGCCTGCACCCCTTCGAGCGCTCCCATGGCAATCGCTTCGTTGATGCCAACGACCGCCGTGAGATCCGGATATGCCTTCAAAAGTCGTGTGGTCGCCTGCCGTCCGTTGGCCCAGGGCTCACCACTTGACTGGTCTGAGACGCTGAGTCGGATTCGCGGCAGTTGATTGAATGAACGATCCACTTCAGCCAAGGCTTCGTGCATACCTCGCCGAATCAAGCGGTGCGTGGTCGCGTCGCCGGTGTGGTCGATCATGCCAATCCGGCGGTGCCCCTGCTGCAACAGATGCTGCATGGCCAATTTTCCGATGGCCAACGCATCGGTGACCACGGCCGGGGAATCGAGTTCGTCGTAGCAGGTGTTGACCAGCACGTAGGGCACACCCCGCTCGCGCAAAGCCTGCAGCGGGCCGACAAACCGTGCCATCGGTGGCGGATAGATGACTGCCCCTGCGACGAACGAGGCGTCAAGGTTATCGAACAGGTCCAACTCCTGATCGAAATCCATGTCCGCTGCCTGCACAATCATGCGGTGCGCCCCCCCCGTCAGCCCCGCTTTGACACCGCGCATCACCCGCAGAATCCCTTCGGTTTCGAGCGTGGGAAGCACCAGCGCCACGCCTTTACGTTTGGTTTGAGGCTCGGCGACGAATACGCCGCGGCCGGGGTGGGAACGGAGATAGCCCTCGGCGGTAAGCGTGTTGAATGCCTGCTTGACGGTGCCGACACTGACCCGGCACTCTCGGCTGAGTTCACGGAAACTCGGAAGTTTGTCTCCCGGCCGCAGCCGTTGACTCTTGATGTGAGCCAGCACCTGATCCTGGAGCTGCACGACAAACGGCCGGTCCTGAGAATCGTCGATACAAAAATTCACGGTGGATTTTGCCATGTGGATTATTCCTTCACTGTTACGAGTATCGCCAACCACCAATCTTTACATTGGGGACTTGTGGGCAGGCCGGCGGCCTAGCATGACGAGGCTCCCGAGCCCGAGTAGAGCCATGCTTGCGGGTTCGGGAACCACGATGGTCAACTGAGGCGGTGTCGTGCTTTCTGAAAGTGCGATGACATAACGGTTCCATAAACCGTCGGTATTGGGCAGCGTGGCGGGGTCCATCTGAAGGCGGAAGCCGATGATGCTGCCGGCTATCGCCGACTCGGTTTTCGCGAAACTTGTTACATCAAAAGCATAAACGCCTGCCGCAGAGGCGGAGGTCAAGGCATCGTTGACTAATAAGGTCGCCGGGGCTTCGTAGTCACTGTTGACTGCCACCGCGCTGGTGCGACCGTTGTAGCCATAGAGGTCCACGTCGAAATTGGCGACGTTGCCTGAACTTTGGAGATTGAAAGACAAAGTCACCGAGACGGCATTGGCAATGTCCACTCGGTCAGACGCGTCGAGGGTGAAGGGGATCCACAGCCGGATCTCGTTTTCGTCGGCGCTGGATTCACCCATTTGGAACGCGGTGTTAGTGCTGGCCACCCGCGCAGTTACCCAGGCCGTCGGCGTTGGTATCCGCTAAGGCAAGGTCATTCGCGGCGGCATTGATGATGCCCGCATCCGCGGCGCAAGCCATCGCGGAAACCCCGGAGGCGGCGGCAACCAAGCACAAATTTTGGGCTAAGCGACAGTGAACGTAACCTTTGAATCGATCGGACACGGTGTGAATAGACATTCCCAACTCCTGAGGTGAAAGAAGAAAAACGAAAGGTGAAAGGTGAAACCGATAGGGTTAAAAGAAACCTGAAACTTGACACCCCCAACTGAACTAGTTCAGATGATACAGTTCCGAGGTTAACTGTCAAGTATTATTTGTTGGAAACACTTTTCGGGCCGTCTTGAATCAATGGGTGTTCATCGCCCGATGCATTGCAGCCGCCTAATCATGATTGAAACAAAACTTTATGGCGAATCTAATTCCAGTTTGCAGAATGCGTTGTGAATACGATGCCGCTCCGCGAACGATCGATCACGACCATCCCCGCTTTTCTTGGCAGCTTTCGGCGAGCGTGTCCGAGGCGTCGCAATCCGCATTCCAGATCCAAGTCACGGTGCCGACGATGTGTAAAACGAGGGGGTTTGAAGAGGGGGCGTCCACCAAACTGGAATGGGATAGTGATCGGGTGGATTCTTCGCGGTCGCGATGGGTGGAATATGCGGGCAAACCGTTGCGGCCGATGACGCGGTACGCGTGGCGGGTGCGGGTCTGGGACGCGCAAGGGGTGGGCGGGAATTGGAGCGAGCCGTCCATATTTGAGACTGGCCGTAGAGACCTGCCGTGGATCGCGTCTTGGATCGGTGGCACGGATCAAGGCTCGACGGTCACGCCGGGCCGCCCACCCATGCTCCGGAGAAATTTCACCCTTAATAATTTGCCCGCCCGGGCCAAGCTGTGCATCACCGCTCTGGGGCTGCACGCTTGCTCGATCAATGGTCAACGCATCAGCGACGAAGAGTTCAGCCCCGGCTGGACCGACTACCACCGGCGGGTCGTGTATCGAAGTTACGACGTGACCGCTCTTCTTCAACGTGGCGAAAACGTGATCGGTGTGGTGCTGGGCGATGGGTGGTACTGCGGCCGCATCGCCTGGTTCGGGCGTGAAAATTACGGAGAGCGTCCCGCGCTCCTGGCGGAGCTGCGGATCGAGATGGATGATGGCAAGCAGGTCGTCATTTCCAGCGATGAGCAGTGGCGCTGGAACACCGGGCCGCTGCTGTACTCTGATCTGTTAGACGGTGAGAGCTACGACGCGCGACAGGAACGGCCGGGCTGGGATGCTCCGGGTGGCGACGAAGGCGGATGGAAACCCGTCGAGGTATTTCAGCCACCGGGTTGCGACATTGTTGCCCCCGTGGCTCCGCCGGTCCGAGCGATCCGCCGAATACCGAGCGAGCGTATTGATTCACCGGACTCCGCCATCTCGCTCTACGATCTCAAACAGAATATTTCGGGGCGATGCCAAGTGATGGTCCGCGGCCCCCGCGGTTCGACGATTAGGCTGCGCTACGGCGAAATGCTCCAGCAGGACGGATCGCTCTACACCGAGAACCTGCGTTCGGCGGCAGCGACCGATTGGTACACCCTCCGCGGCGACGACAAGGAAGAAACCTATACCACCGCTTTCACATTCCATGGCTTTCAATACGTGGAAGTCCGCTCCGCGACACGCCAAACGGTTGAAGTATTAGCGGTGGAGGGGGTCGTGCTGCACAATGATATGGATGCCACCGGCAGTTTTGGCTGCTCTGAACCACTACTGAACCAGCTGTTCTCGAATCAGATGTGGGGCCAGCGTGGCAATTATTTGGAAGCGCCCACCGATTGTCCGCAGCGCGACGAACGACTTGGGTGGACCGGAGACGCGCAGGTGTACATGCCTACCGCCTGCTTCAATTACGACACGTCAGGTTTTATGGCCAAATGGCTGCAGGACCTGCGTGATAGTCAGGATGAGTGCGGCCGTTACCCCCGCTTTGCCCCCAATCCCAGCCCGAATCCTTCCGACCGTGACGGCGGGCCCGCCTGGTCTGAAGCGGGCATTATTTGCGCCTGGCAACTCTGGTTGCATTACGGCGACCGCAGGGTTCTCGAAGATCACTACCCGAGCATGCAGCGGTTCGAGCAGTATTTGGAGCAAACGAGCCAGCAAGGGATTCGGCCTATCGATCGCGAAGATGTTTGGCCAGGCTTCGGAGACTGGCTAGCGCTGGATAACATGGGTGATGACCGATTCGGCGCAACGCCGCGCACGCTCATCGGCACGGCGTACCACATCCGCAGCCTCGACCTGCTTGCAAAGATCGCGGTTGTACTAGATGACGCTGAAAACGCTAATCGCTACTTGCAACGGGCGACGACGATACGCCGGGCATTTCAAAAAAAGTTCGTGAAAGAAAATACGCAGCTCGCGGGCCACACCCAGACGTCCTACCTGCTCGCCCTGGCTTTCGACATCCTGCCCGATCCGCTTCGGCCGGCCGCGCTGAAGCACCTGCTCGAACGGCTGGACCACTACGAGAATCATTTGTCGACCGGCTTCGTGGGCACCCCGTTGCTATGTCCGGTGTTGACCCGTTTTGGCAAAACCGATCTGGCTTACCGCTTGATCATGAACCGAACCTACCCGGGCTGGCTTTACAGCATTCTCCAGGGCGCCACCACGATGTGGGAACGCTGGAACAGCTATACACGCGACCGAGGCTTCGGCCCGGTCGAGATGAATTCTTTCAACCACTATGCCTACGGCGCGATCGGGCATTGGATGTACGAAACGATCCTCGGCATCCAGCCGCTCGAATCGCATCCCGGCTTCAAGCACTTTCGGCTCTGCCCTCAGCCCGGCGGCGGACTCACTCACGCCCGCGGCGGGTTCGATTCTCCCTACGGCCCCATTACTGTGGAATGGAAGCTCGCCGACCACACCTTTTCTTGCCAGCTTCGCGTTCCACCCAACACAACAGCCGAATTCATCCTTCCCCGCCAAACGAAAGGCGGTCCTGGTCGCATACCTACAAAACGGTCCGCACCGATGATACTTTCACCGGGAGACTATTCATTCTAATCGCCTCGCCAGATTTTCCGGAATCCATGTGAGACCTTCGTTAAATCCGCCTCCCTGGACGTCAAACGAGAGCGGTATGGTATATACTGATTCAGCGCAGTGCGATGCCACCGATTGCATTTTCACGAAATAAAAAAAACGTCTCTAAGTACATCGCTATTTATTGATTTGAGATTATATCTATGACTCGTCAACGCAAACGTTACATCATCGTCGGTACCGGCAGCCGGTCGCGTATATTCATCTACGCCATCCTGTCTGACTTCGACTAATACGCTGAATTGGTTGGGTTCTACGATATCAGCTCGACTCGGATGTCGGTCTGGAATGCTTATATTCAACAGGCCTACCGCAAAGCTCCCGTTCCCGCATACTCCGCCGAGCGTTTCGATCATCTCGTCGCTGACTCAAAGGCCGATAGTGTGATCGTCACCAGTGTCGATGCGACGCATGACCAATACATCATCCGAGCGATGCAGCAGGGCTGTGACGTCGTGACCGAGAAGCCGATGACGACCGACGAAGGCAAGATCGACGCGATCTTTGATGCCATCCGTCGCAGCGGAAGGTCGTTGCGGGTGGCTTTCAATTACCGCTGGCAGCCCGCGTTTTCGCTGGTTGAAGAAGTCGTCTCGTCGGGCCGTATCGGCAAGACCACACTGGTCGACTTTCAATGACGACTCGATACCTCGCACGGCGCAAATTGTTTCCGGCGTTGCCACCGCGACAAGAAGAACTCCGGCGGTTTGTTTGTCCACAAGTCCACCCATCATTTTGACTTAGTCAATTGGATCCTTAACGACCGCCCGCAAAGCCTCTAAGCCCAGGGGAATATCGCCTTTAACGGGGCAAAGGACGCCGCCGACCGTGGCGAGTCGTACCCGTATGATCGTTACCACGGCCACGGCGAAGCCAAGGCTGACCCGTTCGCCCTGCATCTCGATGAGAAACCACAGGATGAGAACGATATCAATTTAGCCAAGCTGTACCTCGATGCCGAGCAAGATTCGGGCTACATCCGCGACCGCAATGTCTTTGGCGGCGAGGACCAGTGGCCCATCACCGCCGAGGACACGATGACCGTCAGTGCTCGATATACCCGCGGGACACTATTGATCTATTCGCTGGTCGCCTACTGCCCTTGGGAGGGCGAACGTCTTACCGTGACCGGCACCGAGGGGCAGGTCGAATATTTCGGACGGGGCTCGGGCCACATTATTGCGGGCCAGAGCGACGAAGCACTCGCCGCCGAGCAGTATCAGGGTGAACGATACGTCCGTGTTCAACGCATGTTTGAGTAACCCGAAGAACTCACGATTCCCTCGGCATCGGGCGGCCACGGCGGCGGCGACGCCAAACTTCTCAAACGTATCTTTCTGCCCCATAGCGAACCCGACCCCCAGCGTCGCGACGCCTCGCACATCGACGGCGCGTGGTCAGTACTCACCGGGGTCGCCGCGAACCGATCCGTTGAATCTGGCCAGCCGATTCGACTCGATGATCTGACTAAAGAAAAGATTTGAAACCGATTGAACTTAGGGTTGTCCTCGGAGATGAGCACGAGATGCCTAGTTTCCCATGGAACATCCGTTTTCGGCTGCAAAGTGCGACCCCCAAGAATCTTTTGCCCGGCCTTCCCCGCTGGCAAATACCCGGGTGCCAATCGTTGGTGAGTACGGATCAAACGGATAGGGCGATCCGTCGATTTTACGAAGCATATAAATGGCAGACTTTAGAATCGGGCTATTTCATGTCGGTCTGGGCGTCAGCCGTGGCGGGTGTTTTTCCCAGCAACTGGAAAAGCAGGGGGAGCACGAACAGGGTCAGGAGGGTTGACGTGAGGACGCCGCCGATGACGACGGTGGCCAGGGGTCGCTGGACTTCGGCGCCCACGCCGGTGGACATGCGCCATTGGCAGAAAGCCCACGGCGTCAGTCACGGCGGTGGCGAGCACGGGGCGGAGGCGCTGTTTGGCGGCGTTCATGATCGCGTCGCGCACCGGCTGCTGATCGTTGAGGAAGCCGCGGATGGCGGTGACCATGATTTGGCCGTTGAGCACGGCGATGCCCGAGAGGGCGATGAAGCCGACGGCGGCGCTGACACTAAAAGGGATGTCGCGCAACCACAGGCGCAAAGACGCCGCCGACCAGGGCGAAGGGGATGCCGGTGTAAATCAGCAGCACGTCGCGGAGGTTTCGCATGCTGAAGTACAGCAGCACGAAGACCAGGGCAAGCGTGACCGGAACGACCAGCATCAGACGGTTTTGGGCGCGCTCGAAGGTTCTCGAATTGTCCGCCCCATTCGACGACGTAGCCGTCGGGCAGGGGGACTTGGTTGTCGATCCGCTCCCGGGCTTCCTCGATGAACGAGGCGGGGTCGCGGCCGGCGATGTTGCACTGCACGCGGATGAGCCGTCGGCCCCACTCGCGGTTGATGGTGGCCAAGCCTTCGGTCTGATCCACGGCCGCCAGCGAGCGCAACGGCAGGCGCTGGCCCGATTCGGTGGGCACCAGCGTGTCGGCCAGCACATCGGGGTTTCGGCGGTATTCGTCGGGGAGTCGGACAACCAGGTCGAAGTGGCGCTGGCCCTCTAATACCTCGCCGACGGTGACGCCGCCGACGGCTTCGACGAACTCCAGCACGTGCCGCGCCGGCACACCCTGCCGGGCGATCGCTTCCTGATCGACGCGAACCTGTAGCGTCGGCTGGCCGGTCAACTGATCGACGGCGATGTCGGACGAACCCGGTATCTCCAGCAAAACGCGCTGGATCTCGTCGCTGATGCGGACCAGTTCGTCGAAGTCGTCGCCGATGACCTTGATGCCCAGGTCCGTGCGGATGCCGGAGATCATCTCGTTGAGCCGCAACTCGATCGGTTGGCTGAAGACCATGTTCAGGCCCGGCTGGTCGGCCAACTCTTGCTGCATCGCCGCGACCAGATCGGCCTGGCTGCCCGCGCGGGTCCACTGATCGCGAGGTTTGAGCGAGGCGAAGATATCGGTCAGCTCCGTGCCCATCGGGTCGGTGGCGATCTCCGCGGTGCCGATGCGGCTCCAGACGTGGCGCACCTCATCGGGAAAGGCGTCCATGAGCTGCTGCTCGATCCGCGTGTTCCAGTCGGTGGACTGATCGATGGAGATGCCCGCCAAGCGGATGGTGTTGGCCACGACCGCGCCTTCGCTGAGGCGGGGCAGAAACTCGCCGCCCATCCGCGTAGATTGATAGCCGGTGAGGATCAGCAGACCAATCACGACCGCGAAGACCAGCCACCGCACCTTCATCGCCCCGGTCAGCAAGACGCCGTAGGTGCCGGTGACCAGCCGCTCAAACAAGCCGACGCGATGCTTTGGTTTGCGCGGCAGGAAGTAGTAGCCCAGCACCGGCGACAGCGTCAGCGCGATCAGCAGGGCCCCGAGCAGCGCGAAGATAAACGTCCACGCCATCGGCTTGAACATCTTGCCCTCGATCCCTTCGAGGGTGAGCACGGGCAGGAAGACGATCAGGATGATGCCGATGCCGAAACCGATCGGCCGGGCAACCTGTTTGGCAGACCGGATCACCACCTCCAGCCGCTCGGCGGGCGTGAGCTTGCGGCCGAGTTCACGTGACCGCTCGGCCAGGTTACGCAAGTTGGCTTCGGTCATGACCACCGAGCCGTCGATGATGATGCCGAAGTCCAGCGCCCCCAGGCTCAGCAGGCTGGCGGCGATGGCGAACTCGTACATGCCCAGGATCGCGAAGAGCATGGTCAGCGGGATCACGATGGCCACCAGCAGCCCAGCGCGGACGTTGCCCAAGAGCAGAAACAAGACCACGACGACCAGCACCGCCCCGAGCAGCAGGTTGTGCTGCACCGTGCCGATCACGGAGGTGGTGAGTTCGGTGCGGTCGTAAAGAACCTTGACACTTACGCCATCGGGCAGGGCGGCGCGGACCTGGTCGAGCTGGGTCTTGAGGTTTTCGGTGACGACCTTGCCGTTTTCGCCCATGAGCATGAATGCCAGGCCGAGCACGACCTCGCCGTGGCCGTCGGCGGTGACCGCCCCCCGCCTGATTTCATGATCGATCTTCACCTCTTTTGTGATGTCACGGACGGTGACGGGGTCGCCGTTGAATGAGGTGATGACCACGTTTTCGATCTCGCGGACATTGGTGACCCGCCCGATGCCGTGCACCATCTCCGAGACGCCGCCGGAGGTGATGAGCCCGCCGCCGACGTTGGTGTTGTTGCGCTCCAGCGCCTCGAACACGTCGTCCATGGTCAGATTGAACTTCAGCAGCGCTTCGGGATCGACCACCACGTGGTACTGCTTGACCTCGCCGCCCCACGCGTTGACCTCCGCGACGCCGGGCACTTTGCGAGCTCGGGCTTGATTACCCAGTCATGAATGGTGCGCAGCTCTTCGAGCGTGCGGCTCGAATCGTCGGCGTAGACCGCGTAGTGAAAAATCTCGCCCAGGCCCGTGGCAATCGGCCCGAGCTGCGGCCGCTCCATGCCCTCGGGCAGCTCAACGGTGTTGATCCGTTCGAAGACGTATTGCCGTGCGTCGGTGATGTCGGTGGCGTCGTCGTAGGTGGCGACGACCTGCGAGAAGCCGAACTTGGAAATCGATCGCACGTTGACCAGGCCCGGCAGGCCGCCGATGGACAGCTCGATGGGCAGGGTGATCTGCTGCTCGATCTCCAGGGGGTTCAACGACGGGGCGACCGTGTTGATCTGCACCTGCACCGGGGTGGTGTCGGGGAAGGCGTCCACCGGCAACATCGTCAGCCGCCACAGGCCCGCCACGATCAGCGCGACGGTCGCGACCATAACGATCAGCCGGTTTTTCAGGGATAATTCGACGAGGCGGGCAAGCATTCAGACACTCCCAAAGGATCGACGCGAAGGTTGCTTAATGATCGGCGCAGCCCGCACCGAGCCGGGACTTGAGGAACTCGGACATCACCACGAAGCTGCCGTCGGTGACCACGGCGTCGCTGACCGCCAAGCCGGCGAGCACTTCGACAGTCTGATCGTTGGACTGCCCCAAGGCGACACGGCGCGAGCGAGAACAGGTCGGCCTCGTTACGAACGAAGACAAACGAGTTGCCTTCGTGTCGCTGTACCGCGTCCCGCGGGACGATCGTGGCGGGAGCGGCATCGCCGATCACCACCTGCACCTTGCCGTACAGCCCGGTCTTGATGCGGTCCGCGTCCTGCGTGACCAGGGCCCGCGACTTGATCATCCGGCTACGCGCGTCGATCGCCGAATCGATCCACGTGATTTCGCCCTGCACCTCGAGCCCCGGCAATTCGTCGAAGACCGCGGCGACGGTCTGACCCTTGCTGAGCTGAGCCAGATATCGCGACGGCACCGAGAGCACCAGCCATCGGCTCGACAGGTCCGCCACGGTAAAGACCGACCGGCCGGTGTCCACAGCCTCCCCCACGACCGCGCTGCGCTCGACGAGCGTGCCGGCAAACGGGGCCCGCACGAGCAAACTCGCCGAGGTGTCTTGGTCCTGCTCGATCTGCTTGATCTCCTGCTCGGTAAAGCCGAGGTTCATCAGCCGCTGACGCAGGTTGTTGGCCTGGAGGTTCGCCGAGCGGTGCATCGCTTGAGCTTCGAGGAGGTCTTTCTCCGCCGAGATATTTTGCTCGCGCAGTCGTTCCTGACGCGCCATCGACTGCTGACCGATATCACGCTGGACCACGGCTTCCAGGTAATCGCTCTTGGCCGTGGCGACGCGCAGACGAGTGCACTTCGACCAAGACGTCCCCCGCCTCGACGCGGTCGCCGACGTCGCGTTGCACCTTGCGGATCACGCCCTCGGCCAACGGCGTGACCCGCGCCATCGCGTTGAGGTTGTACTGCACCTCGCAGAGCGCTTCGATCGCGGGGATCGACTCGCCCCGCTGCGGCTGGCCCACACTCACGCCCGCCTTGTCCGCCGACTGAGCAGAGGGGAAGCGGATCTTGAGGTTCTGCCCCGGCTGCATCGTCTTGGCCAGGTCCGGCTGACAGATGCCGCACTCGATCTCGTAGACGCCGTGTTCTTTGCAGAACAGCCCGCCGGGGTCGGGCGATGCGTTGGCGGTGGGTTGGGTCGCGGCGGCCGTGTCGTCACCCTCGCCGTTTTCCGTTGGCGTTGCATCGCTTTCGCCCTCCTTGAGTTCCGGGTGGCAGAGATAACATTCGTCCTCATAGAGAAAGTGCTCCTTGCAATAAAGCCGGTCCTTATTTTCAAGCTCCTCATGGCACAACCAGCAGCGATCTTCGTAGCGCACGTGCTCCTTGCACCACAGCCGACCCTGGTCGCGCTTGGTGGCATCGCACATGAAACACTTTTCGTTTGGGTCGTCGTGCTCGTGGGTCGCGAGGATCATCGCCGCCGAGGGTTCTTCGGCGTGATCGCCGTGGCTGGCGTGATCATGGCCGACATGCGCATCCCTGTCTTGAGAGACCGCCCCCTCGTCACACCCCACGATGGAAAGGGTCACGGCCGCGAGGGCGGCCAAAGCAAGCGTACGGATACTTAGGGAAGGGTGAATTGCAATCATGGTTGGGGTTCCTTAGCGAGGGGGGGTAAATCAAAAGCAGACAGCCGCCGGCCGATCAACGACTCGATCTCTGCCGCGGCGGTGTGGTAATCAATCAACGCATCGACGTAGCGCGTCTGCAGTTCAAATAAAGTTCGTTGGGCGTCGAGCAGGTCGATCAGCGACAGGTCGGCGTTCTCGAAAGCCCGGCGGGTCACCTCGAACGCTTCGGTTGCCGGGGGCAGCGCGACGTCGCGGATCGCAGTTGCTTCGTCGTAGGAGTTGGCGAGCTGGGCGTAAGTCGCCGACAGCATCGCTTCGAGGCGTAGCTCGGCTTGTCGCCGGCGCTGCTCGGCGGACGGCACGCCCAATCGCGCCGCCAGAACATCGCCCTGGCGACGGTCAAAGATCGGCAGCGGCAACGAGATGCCGACCACGAATCCGTCCGAGTCGTTGCCGCGGTCAAACTTATAACCCAGCCGACCCGTGAGGTCGGCAGTGGCCTCGGCCCGGGCCAGCGCTACCCCGGCTCGACGGGCGCTGATCTCCGTGGCCCACCGCGCTACCGCGGGGTTCTCATTAAGCAGCGACACCAGACGATCGGCGGACGGCGGCGGGGCAATGTCATCCAGCGAGCCCGCCACAGAATCGAAACGCGGTTCGCCGGAAGCCCACGTCAAGGCAAGCTGCTTGCGGGCGGCCACCCTCTGCCGCTCGGCCCGGCGCACCGCGACCTGAGCATTGGCCAACGGCACGCTCGCCCGCACCGCCTCCAACGGCGGCGCGTCCCCCGCCTCCACCCGCTTCTGCGTCGTCGCCCGCACCTTCTCGGCCAGATCAAGCGCCTCCAGGGCCACCTCCACCCGCCGCCGGGCACTGAGCGCCACCACGTACCGTGCGGTGACCTGCGTCAACACCTCCAGCCGCGCCGCTTCGTAATCCCACCCCGCCAAGCGCGCATCAAGCTCCGCCAAATCCCGACGCCGCTCGATGTCCCCGCCCAGCGGAAATGTTTGGGCCAGGCTGACCGTGGTCTCCGCCGACCCCGTGCCGGAGAAACTGCCCGACCCCCCCACGTTTTCGATCTCCGCCTCCAGCTCAGGGTTCGGCCACAGCCCCGCTTGCAACGCCCTCGCCTCGGCACGTCTGACGTCCCACGCATACGCCTGCAACTCCGGGCTGCGCGCCACCGCCAACGCCATCGCCTGACCAAGCGACAACGCGCCGCTCGGTTCCTCGAACGACTCATCCACCGCTCCGAGTTCCGGTTGACCCGACGGCGCACGAATAGCCTCCATCTCCCCACCTAGCGGGCGAGGTTCAGGCCAGGAAGCATCATCTGCAAAAGGAGCGGAACGACACCCCGCGATAATGAACGCGCTCGGCAAAAGCGCGAGCTTCACGATAGATAGCAGCAAAGAATTTACTCCGAAACCAGGACACGACCAAACCACGACGCCAAGCCAGCGTCACAGCCAATCACTGATTTCGAACTAAACTAGAAGTATGACCGACCGCGGCGCATAAGCTTCCTGCAGCAACGGCAGAGCGGAAGAATCGCCGCGAGAAACAAATCGTCGTTCCCCCGTTTTCGCCAGGTCCCCCGCCACCGCCCGCACCCTCGATCCAAACCAGATGTCCGGCAACGGGTAGGAACCCATCTCGCCGGTCACCCGTTCGCTGCGAACCGTGATGAACCCAGCGACCTTCGTATCGACACAACCCTCTGCACCCTGAACTGTCGCCCCCGTGCTTCCCGCGCTCTGCGACCATTCGTCACCACACGTATCGAGAACACACGACAACATCGGATTCGCCGACTCCAGCGCAGTCCGACCGTCCTGCCCAACACACAAAATCTGCCCGGAACTAGACACCAGCAGCGCCACGATAAGAAAAGGCACCACCGCTACCGAGTGCAGCTTGTTTTTGAAGTGATCCACGGAACCAGTGTAGGTCGTCATTTGGTGAATCGCAATAATATGCGCGGGCCGATCTACTGGTATCGGAACATGAATGCGGATGGACCGTTTGACGAGACCCCGGCGGCGATGCTTAAAGCGATTGCTGCCCATGAGGACCGCGAGGCGGTAGTGGGCTGGCGAAGAAGCTATCGACCTTCATTTACTCTAGCGCGAAAATGATGCGGGATTCACCTTAGCGTTTGACTCGCTGCACGAACCGAGAACCCGCGATTGGCGAAAACACCAATCAGGACTCCGATGGCTAATGCGTATGCCTAAACGTGGATTGGCAGCTTCAAGCGGGAGCAATTAGAACTATTGTTTTTGTCTCAGCTTTCGGCACCTGGACTCTGCAAGCTAGCGTGACCCTCCGCTGCGGCACGGACCGCTCACCGGGGCGTATCAATCATTCGGGTTCGTTGGCGGGCATAATTTGGGATTCTTCGCCGGTGGCGGCCCAGTGGGCGCCGTGGAGGATCAGGTCGTGCAGTCCGCCCTTTTTCTCGGGGTGGGGGCTGTAGACGATGACCCGTCCCTGGCCGTAGGGAGCCCGGGCGATGGCGGTGGTCCCGATCATGACACCCGTGGGGACACCTTTTTTGGCGATCTCGGTGGCGTAGGTGGCGAGCGTCTCGTAGGCCGGCAGGTCCGGATGGTCGCCGGGCGCAGGAGCGGGCCCTGGCCGTAGAAGACGTCGCCCTGAGCCGACTCGTGGTCCAGCAGGCTTTGGCCCGCCGGGGTGAAGTCCAGGACGGAATTGCCCGTCCCCCGGTTCCAATGTTTCGTATCCCGCACCTCGGCATTGATCAGGTCCAGCGACCACGAGTAATGCGACGAGGCCAAGTAGGCCCCGGCACAGACGCCCATGTGACCGCCGCCCTGATCGACGAAATCCACCAAGTGTTTCGTGCCCTGCTCCCCCAGGGCCTTGGCCTGCCCGCTGCCCGAGCCGCCGGGCAGGATGACCAGGTCGTAACCAACCTCCTGCAGTTTGCCGTCGATCACATCCTGGGGAAGCAGGCGGTCACAGGCAAAGCCGGTTTCGGGCCGGAGGATCGACATGATCTGCTTAGGGCCTTCGTAGTCACCGTCGGAAAAATCGACCACCGCCACACGGATGTCTGAGTCCCCGGGTTCGGCGGCCTGCGCCGCCGCAAAAGACGGGCTCACCCCTAGCAGAGCCAAAATCAGCAGGATACGCAGGGGTAGGCGGAGGATTAAGTTCATGGTGGGGTCCGGGTTAAGAGTAAGAAGGTCAGGAATACGAGGGGGGGGGCTACTGGGCCCGGGCGGCATTGGTGCGTCGGTCGTCGGCGATGCCTTGCCAGCCGCCGTCGGGCTGGGCCACGATGAGGTTGACGCCGCCGAAGTACATCATGCTCTGGTCGTCGGTCGAACGCAGCCGCCAACCGGCGTCGGTCAGGGAGGCGGGGAGGGGCTGATCAAGGTCGGCTTCGCTGTCCACCACCCGCCGCTCCGGCCCGTCGCCGCTGACGTGTCGAAGGTGGAGCCGCGGGGCATCGACCGCCTGGGCCGGGCTCATCCCCCCGTCGATGATCCCGGTCACCACCTGCAGCACGGCTGTGGGGATCCGCTGGCCGCCGGGAGCACCGGCCCCCAGCACCGCCCGGCCGTGTTCGATCATCAGCAGCGGCGCCATCGTGCTGCGGGCCCGCTTGCCCGGCACGAGGTAGTTCGACGAGTTGGGCGACTTGACCGCGAAGTTGTCGATCGAGTTGTTCATCACGATCCCGGTCCCGGGGATCACAACCCCGGCCCCGAAGTGGTAGCCCAGCGACTGGGTGGCGCTGACCATGTTGCCCGCCGCGTCCGCCACCAGGAAGTGGCTGGTGCAGGCGAGACGCAGCGATTCGTCCGGCTTGGGAATGGCCGCCGCAGCCAGGTCCACGGCGGGCCCGCCCGCGCTGCTCACCGGCTGTTTGGTTTGAAAGGCCAGGTCCCGCGCTGCCCGCGCGACCTCTGCCACGGCCCGGGGCCGCAGCAGCAGATCCATCTGCCGCAGACCGTCCCGCCCGTCGCCCACGGTCCGCATCGCCGGATACACCTCATGCAGCAGCCGCAGCAGTTGATCGGTCCGCTGGGCCGGGGACGCGGCTTCATCTGGCGGGGCGTCGGCGGGCGAGGCATCCAATGCTGCGAGCGTCAGGAGCACCGTGACCCCGCCGGTGGCCGGCGGAATGGATGAGTAGACCTGCCGACCGCGGTATTCTGCCGACGGCGCGGGCTTGATTTCGGGGCGATAGGACGTGAAATCCCGCGCGTTCATGGTACCGCCCTGGTCCTGAATGCTCCGGGCGATCCGCTCGCCCAGCGGGCCGCCATACATCACGCCCGGCCCGTCGTCGCGTATCAGTTTCAGGGTCGCCGCCAGTTCCGGGTAGCGGATCACATCCCCGGTCGAGAGCGTCTGCCCCTGGGGGAAGAAGAGGCCGAGTGCCCCGCCGGCGTCCAGCTTCTCCCGGGCGTTGTTTGCCGCCGCCACGTCGAATCGGTCCAATACGACGCCGGACTCGGCGGCATCAATGGCGGGCTGAACCAGCTGATCCCAAGGTTGGCTGCCCCAACGCTGGTGCGCCATCCCCCAGCCCGCCAGCATCCCGGGCACGGCGACGGCTTTGGGGCCCTCTTTCCGCTCGGAAGAAGACACTTTGGCCAGGGCGGCGGGGTCCGCGTCCACCGAGGCCTGATCCATCGCCTGCAGGCAAAACACCCGGCCCGACTCGGCCTCAAAATAAAGCAGAATGAGCTTCCCGCCCAGGCCCGAACCCCACGGCTCGGCCACGCCCAGGGTCAAGGCGGTCGCCACCGCCGCGTCCACCGCGTTGCCCCCGGACCGCAGCACCGCGACCCCGGCCTCGGCCGCCGCGGGGTGGCCAGCCACCACCATGCCGACGCCTCGGGCAGATTCCGCGGCCCACGCCGACACCCCCGGCGAAAGCACACACCCCCCCACCACGGCCCAGCACCTCAGGCGAGGCGGCACCGAAAGCAATTGGCTCAAAATCAAACGTAATATCAAAGGCATCGGAGTCATGACTCGGGAGGGTGAGAAGTCACGGCACAGGCGGGCATCAATCAACGGGGCACATGGTTGTTGCCATCGCCGCTGAAGTTGCCTACGGCGGGCTTGTCGTTGATCGTGATCGACGCGGCACTACCGTCGGCCCGCAGCGCGTTGCTGGATTCTTTGTGCCGAAAGAACCCGGAAGTCAGGATCTGCGGGAAGTCGGGCCGAGTCGCATATTGCGTTTGGAACGTGAGATTGTCGCCGAAAGAGCCGACGGGGGTTTCGTCGCCTTCGGACATGGGTTCATACCCGTCGAAGGCCATGATGAAGGTTGAGGGCGCGATGAGGAACTCGCTGGAGATGGCTTTGTTACGGGAGGTCAGCAGGCTGAAACTGGTAAAAACCGTGCCCGTGATCCCGCTGGTGCGGCGGGTGAAGAGGGTCCTGCTCCCGGTGATGCCGAGGGCCGGGGCATCGTTAAAGGGGTCGTCCTGGCGCCAGCCGTTGAAGGCGTAGGTGGAGTTTTTGATACGCTCGAAGTCGCCGCTGCCCGACATGTCCAGCACGGCACTGGGATCGCCCGCAGACACGGAAGGGCAGGCCCAAAGTTCCCGGGGCGCGTCTATATTTTGGGCATAAGGCAGGCCCCAGTAGGCGTCGGTGTAATCCGCGGTGCTACCGGCCAATTGGATCTCGTTGCCGCTGCCATCGTCCCACAAAGAACCGTCGCAGCGGGGGGCCCCCAGGCCGAACTCGCTTTCGTAGACGTCGAAGGCGATGCCGATCTGCCGTTGGTTGGCCAGGCAGCCCGCCCCGCGGGCGGTTTCCCGGGCAGCCCCGAGGGCCGGCAGCAGGATCGCAATCAGCAGCGCGATGATGGAGATCACCACCAGCAGTTCGATGAGGGTGAACCCGCGGCGGAGCGCGGGGTAGATCGACGGATACGGGGCGGAAACGGTCGTCGTGAGCGGAATTCTCCAGGGGTGCCGAACAGATTTTTCGAGGCCGCAGAGGGCGAACATGTCAGGAAGGCCTGCTTAGACCGGTCAACCCATGAGGACACGGCAAATGAAGTGCCAACCCATAAATTTGCGATTGCAATGAGTAATCTCGATCAAACTGGCCCTTATTCGCCTATTTTGTTGACAAATCTTCCTTGATGCGTTGTCGTTTGGTCAACAATGACGTAAGCTACCGTTGCGTGTTGCCGAGTCCTGGCGAGGTCGAAGATGAATTCCAAGATTTTGGTGGTGGACGATGTGACGGCGTTTCTGGCCGAGGCCCGGGGGGCGCTGGAGGCAGCGGATTACGAAGCCGTGACCTGCAGCGACCCGCGACGGGCAGCCGAGATTGTTGGCCGAGACACGCCGGCGCTGATGATTACGACGCTCGTCATGAAGCACCTCGGCGGGATCGACGTGATCCGCCAGGTCCGCGGGGCGGGGCACACCCTGCCGATCATGATGATTACCGGTTATGGCTCGCAGGAGTCCGAACGCGAGGCGATGCGGCTTGGCTGCATCGATTACCTTACCAAGCCGGTCAGCCGGGAGGAACTGGTGACCCGGGCGAGGCGGGCGTTGAGCGAGCCGCCGGCTCTGCCCGGCCGTCCGGTCGGGATCGAGAAGATGGTGACGGCCCATGCGGCGATGGCGTCGGTGATTGACATGATTGCGCGGGTGTCCGAGTCGCGCTGCCGTGTCTTAATCCTGGGCGAGACCGGGACGGGCAAGCAGTTGCTGGCCAAGGGCGTGCACGCCGGCAGCGCGTTCGCCGCCGAGCCGTTTGTCGAGGTCAACTGCGCCGCGATCCCCGAGAACCTGCTGGAGAGCGAGTTGTTTGGCCACCGCAAGGGGGCGTTCACCGATGCGACGCGGGACCGGATCGGGCGGTTCGAGGAAGCGGGGGCCGGCACCCTCTTTCTGGACGAGATCGGGGAGATGCCGCTGGGGCTGCAGGCCAAGGTGCTGCACGTGCTGGAAAACGGGCAATTCACGCCGGTGGGTGGCGACAAGCCCCGGCAGAGCCGGGCGCGGGTGGTGGCGGCGACCAATCGGGACCTGCTGCGTGCGACCGAGGACGGTAAGTTCCGCAGCGACCTCTACTACCGGCTTAATGTGGTGTCCATCACCGTGCCGCCGCTGCGGGAGCGCACCGAGGACGTCCCTTTGCTGATTGAGCATTTCAGCCGCAAGTTCGCCGAGCACGCCAAGCCCGTCACGTTCACCGACGAGGCGATGGACCTGCTGCGGGGCTACGACTGGCCGGGCAATGTACGCGAGCTGCAAAATCTCATCGAGCGGCTGGCGGTCCTGCAACCGGGCCAAGAGATAGGCACCCGGGACCTGCCGGCCCGCCTGACGGACCCCGCGGCGTCTGACCTGTCGGACGCTTCGCTGCTCAAGGGCCGTTACGCCGAAGCCAAGCACCGGTTCGAGTCCGCCTATCTGGAACGGGCGATCCGGCTGTCCGACGGCAATCTCGCGGCCGCGGCACGCCAGGCGGGGCTGGACCGCGGTCAGTTCTACCGCCTTGCCAAGCGGTACGGACTGACCGAAATGCGTTGATCTAATAACAACGCATGGATCGTCATATTGTCAATCAATCATCATATCTTACGGTCCGATGTGGCGTGAGCGGCCGGGATCGGTGTTTCCCCGAACGGCACCGGGCTTGCCTAAGGGAACCGGGTAGTCGCGCGCCTTGGCTCGACCTGCCGGCCGCGATGGCCGGCGGCAGCTTTTACTCCCCCTCATCGGAGTCAATCAGACATGGACGCACCGCCTCGTATCATCCGGGTGGCCCAATTCGGCCTGGGCCCGATCGGCCTCGAGTCGCTTCGGCTCCTGGCCCGGACCCCGTGGGCCCGCGTGGTCGGAGGCGTCGATATCGACCCGGCCAAGCATGGGCAGTCTATAGATACGCTGACCCAGGTGCCCGAGCTGAAAGACGCCAAGGTCTACGCGAGCCTCGACGAGCTGATGGGCCAGGCCACGCCGGACGTGGTGCTCCACACCGCCGGTTCGTCGGTGAAGGACACGATCAACCAGATCAGCCAGATGGTCGAGGCCGGCGTCAGCGTGGCGACGACTTGCGAGCCGATGCTCTACCCCTGGCTGACGGCGCCCCATGAAGCGATGATGCTGGATTCGCTGGCCGAGACGCGGCGGGTTTCGGTGGTGGGCACGGGGGTGAACCCCGGGTTCGTGATGGACCTGCTGCCGGTGGTCGTCAGCGGCGTGTTGCGGCACGTGGATCGGGTGCTGGTCCAGCGGGTGGTCAACGCCTCGACCCGGCGGATGCCGCTGCAGCGCAAGGTCGGCAGCGGGATGGACCCCGATCGCTTTCTGGAGCTGTACCGCCAGGGCAAGGCGGGGCACGCGGGCTTCCGCGAATCGGTCGCCCTGATTGCCGACGCCATGGGCTGGACCACCGACGCCCACGCGATCACCCAAGACCTCGAACCGGTCATCGCGACCCGGCGGATCCAGACGCCGTACTTCACGGTCGAGGCCGGCCAGACCCGGGGCCTGCACCAGGTGGCGACGCTGCGGCACGAGGATCGCGAGGCGGTACGGCTGGACCTGACCATGGCCCTGGACGAGCCTTCGCCCCGCGACCGCATCGAAATCGAGGGCGACCATCATCTGGTGGCGAATATAGAGGGGGGCGTCCCGGGCGACACCGCGACGGTGGCGGCGATGGTCAACGTGGTGCCCCGCCTGCTCGACGCCTCGCCGGGTCTTCGCAAAACGACGGAGTTGGGGGCACCCCGCCACCAGCCGCGGCGTGTTGCGGTTTTGTCAACACGATATTGAGTTGATGTTATATATTCATCTTTTTCTGTCAAAATCAGACTTTAGAGCGTGCCATGCCCCATCGCCAAGTTACACTCGCCTCGCCGTCACTTCTGACGATTGACCTATCCGGGCCTGCTTTACCCGGCAGTTTTACAAGTTAGAGGAGGATTCGATGAAACGAGTATTGAGATTGACCCCCGCCCTCGCCGCCGCCGCATTGGCGGTCCCCGCGTACGGGATCGATGTTTTTGGGGATGATTTTTCCGACGGCGACCGCGACGGCTGGTTCCTGATCGACGGAGAAGCGACCCTCGGCGTCGAGTCCGCCTCGCCGCAGCTCGGCTCGGGCAACGAGCTTCGGCTTCAGACCACCGACACCGACGTGCAGGCGTTCGCGACCCATTTCGACAGCGTCTCGCTGACCAATGTCGGCGACTTCATCCAGATGTAGTTCGACGCCTACGGCGTCGACGGCGTCTTCATCGACAGCGGCTTCGCCTTCGGCCTGTTCAACGCTCAGGGCACCCTCTTTACCGCCGACGCGGACGTGGACGACCAGCCCATCAGCCTCGCCGATCAAGGCTACTTCGCCCGGCTGGACGTGGGCAACAGCACTTCCAATACCGCGGCAGCTATTGCCGAAACCGACGATTCGACGACTGAACGATTGACTTTCACCCCGGGCGGTCAACTCGCGTCAGACTTTGACGTCACGGCCGACGACCCGCTGATGTTCACCGATGACACGGAGATCACCTACACCCTGTTGCTGACGATGAATGTCGCCGGCAACATCGATGTGCTGCTGTCCTCGACCGAGGTCGATGTCGACGACAACACGCTCTTCGCCAGCTCGGTAATCACCCCGACCACCAGCTTCGACACGCTGTACTTCGGCGGTCAGGGCGACTCCAACAGCGTCGTGGACTTCCGCTTCGACAACGTTTTGGTCACCTCCAACGTGCCCGAGCCCGCCTCGGCCCTGTTGCTGGGCCTGGGTGGGTTGTTCATGGGTGCCCGCCGCAAACGGGACCTCGCCTGATGCGGGGGATTTCCTATCTGCGACCGATGGCCGCGGCGCTGGGCCTTCTGCTCGGCACCGCCGGCCCCTCGGCCTCCTGGGCCGACCCCAACGACGGGGCTCTGCCCCGGACCGACGACCCGGCAGACCTGCTGGTCGTCGACTTCGACGATCCCCGTGGCACGGCCCTGGATCAAGTCGAGGTCCGCGTCGGCCCCGGGATCAACCCGATGGTCGACACCGCCTGGAACGACAGCTTTCAGGGCAGCCAAACCACCGGCAACGGGGCCAACCGCCTCCAACGCAAACCCGAGGGTACGGCCAACGCCTACGTTTCCCTCGACGGCTTCTACGTCGATAGATCAGCCGGTGTATCTGGTCACCACGATTCAGGATTACCGCGTGACCGGCAAATCGACTTATGAACGCCTGAACGTCGGGCTATCCCAAAACAAGCATCCGAAGGCCCCCAAGGTCACCGTGCAGTTCGTGCTGGACCGCAACGACGAGGGCAAGATGGACCTGTCGTTGCTGGCGATGGGTGACGGCGAAACCGAACCCGCGGAGGTGGCCACGCTGCCCGAGCAGTTGGACCAACCGCTGACGGTGGTGGTGGGCTACGACCCGCAGGCTTGTACTTACGAAGGCTCGTACCGCTTGGGCGACGGCCCCTGGGAATCTCTGGGCGGCGGAAAGACCGATCCCATGCGTGAAGCGTGGTTCGTCCGTCTGCGGTCTTCGGGCAATTGGAGGCGCTGATGGCGAGTACCTGGATCTGGACCAGGTCCGACTCACCCATACGGATCCCCGGGACGGGTCGTGATCCGAGACGCTCGGTAGCCGGGCCGCATGCTTTGGTTGCGGGGGCCGGGAGGTCCCGAGATTTCTGCGCACCTCCCGAAGCCGTGGTTAGCGGGAGCGTGATCGTGACTCAGGGCGATGGGGCGGGCGTGCTCTAGCGAGCGAAACCAAGATCGTCATGAATCGCGGACAGGCTCGCAATGCCCTTAAGTTAAGCTGCACAGCATGAACGGAAAACCCCTTAAAATTCTCTCGTTGGTGATCCTCCTGCTCGGGTTGGTCGGTGGGCTGGTGATCGGCTGGACGGTTGAGCCCAGTTGGGAGGTCCAGACCACCGCGTTGGACGTGCGGCAAGACGACCAGGGGCTGTTCTATATCGAGCGGGGCGAGCGGACACCGGTCGAGGCGGCCCTGGAAGCCGGCGGGGTGCCGACGATGCTGCCCGAGCAACTGGACGGCAAGGTTTTGCAGGATCAGGCGGGCGACTATTTCCGGGTGACCGCGACGCGGCACCTGGGGATGTGGTCGCTGCTGCCGGCGGCGGTGGCGATCGGGCTCTGCCTCACCCTGCGCGAGCCGATTGTGGCACTGCTGATCGGCGTGGTCACCGCGGCGTTGATGCTGGGGCAGTACGACCTGACCGAAGAGGTGCTGATGCCGTCGCTGGCCAGCACCAGCGCGGCGGGGGTGATGCTGCTGTATTTGTGGCTGCTGGGCGGGCTGATGGGCATCTGGTCGCGCACCGGGGCGGCCCAGGCCTTCGCCGATTGGGCGACCCGCACGGTGGTCCGCGGGCCCCGCACCGCGAAGCTGGTGGCGTGGGCGCTGGGGGTGTTGTTTTTCCAGGGCGGCACGGTGAGCACGGTGCTGGTGGGCACGAGCGTCAAGCCGATCGCCGACAAGGAGCGGATCAGCCACGAGGAGCTGTCGTACATCGTCGACTCGACCGCCTCGCCGATCGCGATCTTGCTGGCGTTCAATGCCTGGCCGCTGTATGTCCAGACGCTGATCTTCGTGCCCGGCGTGGCGGTATTGGCGACCGAGGCCGACCGGCTGGCGTTTTTCTTCTCCAGCCTGCCGCTGAGTTTCTACGCCTGGTTCGCGGTGCTGGGCACGTTTTTGCTGTCGATCGACAAGGCGCCGATCCTCGGCAAGCAGATGCGGTCGGCGATCCGCCGGGCGCGGGAAACCGGCCAACTCGACGCCCCCGGGTCCGAGCCGTTGGCGGCCCCCGAGCTGCAGGCCAGCCATGTGCCCGAGGGCTACCGGCCGTCGGTCTGGGAGTTCGCCCTGCCGCTGCTCGTCCTCACGGCGGTGGCCATCGGCACCTTCGTCACCAGCGGCTCGCCGCAGGTGCGTTGGGCGTTCGGTCTGGCGGTGCTGACCGCCGCGGGCCTGGCGCTGGCCCGCGGCATGACGGTGCACCAGCTCATGACCGGCGTGGGCACGGGGCTCAAGGGCGTCGTCGTCGCCTCGATCATCCTCATGCTCGCGATCACCCTGGGCACGATGACCAAGCAGACCGGCGGCGGGGCGTTTCTCGTCGCGGCGGTGGGCGAGACGCTGCCTTACTGGGCGATGCCCGCGGTGCTCATGCTCCTGTCGATGATCATCGCCTTTGCCACCGGCACCAGTTGGGGCACCTTCGCGGTGGCCTTCCCCCTGGCGATGCCGTTGGCCGCGGCATTGGGCGGCAGCGATGCCATGCAACGCCCCACGCTGTATCTGATGATCTGCTTCGCCGCCGTACTCAACGGCAGCGTCTACGGCGACCAGTGCTCGCCCATCTCCGACACCACCATCCTCAGCAGCATGACCACCGGCGCGGACTTGATTGACCACGTCAAGACACAGTTGGTCCCCGCCACGGCCGCGGCCGTCTTGGCGGTGCTCTGCTGGACCGGCATCGTCATCGGTTTCTGTTGAAGCCCCCGTAATACCGTCCACGAAAGCTTGACTCTGGCACGCCTATGACTCATCTACCGCCACGTTCGATCCGCCGCTTCCGCCATGCTCTGACGCTGGGGGCCGCCTGCCTGATGCTGGCTCCGGTGTCGCCGGCACAAGAAACCAAGTCGCGGATCGATCGCCAGCCGATCGAGCCGACGACCAGCGTCCACGGCATGGTGGTCAGCGAGACACCGCTGGCCAGCGCGGTGGGCGCGGACGTGCTGGCGGAAGGCGGCAACGCGGTGGATGCGGCCGTGGCGGTGGCCTTCGCCCTGGCGGTGACCTGGCCCGAAGCGGGCAACGTCGCCGGCGGCGGGTTCATGATGGTCGCCCCGCCCGAAGACCTGCAGGTCTGGTGCGTCGACTACCGCGAGACGGCCCCCGGCGCGGCCGAGCCGACGATGTTCCTCGAAAACCGCACCCGCTTCTCCCACCGCCAGGTCGGCGTGCCCGGCACGGTGGCGGGCCTGGCGCTGGCCCACGAACGCTGGGGCAAACGGCCCTGGGCCCAGCTGTTGCGGCCCTCGATCGATCTGGCCGAAGCGGGCTTCGAGGTCGACGAGGCGCTGGCCTTGTCGCTCAACGAGGTGCTGGACAAAAACATCGTGCAGCGCGAGCCCGATCGCTTCGCCGAGCTGATCCGGGTCTACGGCAAGCCCGACGGCTCGGAATGGGCCGCGGGCGACCGTCTGGTGTTGCCCGACCTGGCCGCATCGCTGCGCCAGCTGGCCGACGAAGGACCCGCCGCGTTTTACACCGGGTCCCTGGCCGCGGCGATTGCCGAGGACATGCATCAGCAAGGCGGGATCATCACCCGTGAGGACCTGGCGGGCTACGAAGCCATCCTCCGCCCGGCGGTCCACATCGAGTTCTACGGCCATGACGTCTACGCCCCGCCGCCGCCCTCAGCCGGCGGCCTGACGCTGGCGATGATGCTCCACCAACTCACCGAGCTCAAGCTCGAGCAGCACCCGCGTGATTCACCCCAGGCCTTGCACTTGCTCGCCGAGGTCATGCGGCGGGCCTACCACTGGCGGGCCCTGACGCTGGGCGACAGCGACTTTGTCGACGTGCCCTTCGAGATCGGCAGCGCGGTCTTCGGTCGGCTGCTGGCCAGCTCGATCGACCCCGACCAAGCAACGCCGAGCCTCGAGCTCCAGCCACAAATCGACGTCCAGGCCGAGAGTCCCGACACCACGCACTTCAGCGTGATCGACGCCGACGGCCTGGGGGTTTCCAACACCTACACCCTGGAGATGAGCTGGGGCAGCCGGATGATCACCGCCGGCACGGGATTGATCCTCAACAACGAGATGGGCGACTTCAACCGTGAGCCGGGCGTGACCACCACCGGCGGGCAGATCGGCACGCCGGCCAACGTCATCGCCCCGGGCAAGCGGATGCTCAGCTCGCAGACCCCGACCATCGTCCGCCGCGAGGGGCAGACCTGTCTGCTGGTCGGCAGCCCCGGCGGGCGGACGATCACCAACACGGTCCTCAACGTCCTGGTCAACGTGCTGGTCTACGACCAGCCCCTCGCCGAGGCGGTCGACGGCCCGCGGCAGCACCACCAGTGGCTGCCCGACCGCATCCAGTTGGAAGACACCGATGGCTTCGATGTGTCCGCCGTCGCCGCGTTGGAATCCATGGGCCACACCGTGATCCGCCGCGGCCGACAGGGCTCGGCCAACTGCATCGCGGTGGACCTGGACGTTTCCCCTAACCGCTACATCGGTGTCGCCGACTGGCGCCGCGGCGCCGCCGCCGTCGCCCCCGACGCGACGGTCTCCGACGACACCCCTGCCCCCGTGCAACCCTGATGTCTTGTGCTGTGTTGTTTTTTATATTCGATACCGGGAGAACGCTATGACCAGCAAACCCCTCCGTGCCGGCTTTGCCGCTCTCGCGCTGTGCTCGCTCACCGCCCCGGCGTGGGGCAACTACGACGCGGCCCGCACCACCAACGCCCTGGACCTTTGGCCCGGCCAGTCCTCGGGCTATAACCTCACCGGCAGCGGGGTCACGGTGGGCATCTGGGAGGCGGGCACGTGGGAAATCCGCGCGACCCATGAACAATTACAGAACGCGCTGGGCAACCCGCAAATACGCCTTGCTGGTCCGCGGGGCCATCATCCCCGAGCCCACCGCCGTGCTGATCCTGGGCTTCTCCACGTTCTTGCTTCACCGCCGCCGCCGGGCCGCCTGACCCCGCCATCCCCGTGGACCGCTGCCCCCGCCTGACGGGTGCGAAATTTAAACTCGCCACCCAAGGTTTATCGATTTCAACGCTCACAAGTGGCATCCCCCCGGTTATAGTTACCCCTTTCCTCGACACGTGACCCAACAGGAACCCCCCCCCACATGGAGGGGGCCCAGCATTGGGTCACTAATCACTCAACACCGCCGACACCGCCCTTCTGACCGGGGTGGAATTTGAACCCACGACCGGCGGCTTTAATGGCGACGGGACAAACCAGCAAACGCTTTGTTAGCAGGGCAAGCCGTTGAGACCGAAAAGCCGGGGTCACCGCCGCACCCGCTGAAGCCCAATGATGCCACCTTTAACCCCACGCGCCACCCCCCTTTCTTCAACATCCCTCGGATGGTCCATTTCCCAAAGCTCATCGCTCTACGGGATCGATCACTGGGGGCAAGGCTATTTTTTCGTGGGTGAGGACGGTCACGTCCGCATCGCGCCGGGGCGTGACCCGGACCGAAGCCTGGATTTGCACCGCCTGGTTCAAGACCTCCGTCAGCGAGACTTGGCGACGCCGTTGCTCCTGCGTTTTCCAGGCATCCTCGAAGATCGATTAAAACTGATTGCCGGCGCGTTTCAGGACGCGATTCGTGAACTGAACTACGGCGGAGCTTACCGCGGGGTTTATCCGATCAAAGTCAACCAGCAGCGGCACATCATCGAAGAACTGCTGCGCTTCGGGCAGGACCTGGGCTTCGGGCTGGAGGCGGGCAGCAAACCGGAATTGCTCGCCGTGATGGCGCTGACGCCCGACCCCGAAACGATCGTCATCTGCAACGGATTCAAAGATCTACAGTTCATCGAAGCGGTGATCTTGTCGCAGAAGCTAGGGCGCAATGTCATCCCCGTGGTGGAAAAATTCAGCGAACTGAAGCTGATTATCGAGCAGGCCAAGCAGCACGACGTTCGGCCCAAGATCGGGATCAGGATCAAGCTGGCCTCAGCCGGTTCCGGTCGGTGGCAGAGCTCCGGCGGTGAGCGAAGCAAGTTTGGGCTTTTTGTCAGCGAAGTACTCGATGCGGTGCAACTGCTCAAGGCCGAGGAAATGCTCGATTGTCTGAAGTTGACTCACTTCCACTTGGGCAGCCAGATCAGCGACATGCGGGCGCTCAAATCGGCACTCAATGAAGCGGCGAGGTTCTACGTGGAGCTGGCTCAACTGGGTGCAGGACTGCAGTACCTCGATGTCGGCGGCGGGCTGGGCGTCGACTACGACGGCAGCAAGAGTAATAACGATTCGAGCATCAACTACAGCCTCGCGGAGTACGCCAACAACGTCGTTCATCACATCGGCGAAGTTTGTCGCGACGCGGAAGTCGCCCCGCCGACCATCATCACCGAATCTGGCCGAGCCATCGCCGCGCATCACAGCGTATTGATCATGGATGTTCTGGGTTGGTCGGGCTTTGATCGGTTTGAGAAGCCGGAAGCACTGGACGATTCGGCTTTGGCGCAACTCCCCACGCCGGTACGTACGCTCTACGAGACCCTCGACGGTTTCGACAAGGCGGAAATTCTCGAGTCGTATCACGATGCCCAAGTCGCCCGAGACCAAACGCTTAGCCTCTTCAGCCTGGGGTACTGCTCGATCCAGCACCGCGGCTTGGCGGAGCGCTTGTTTTACGCGATCTGTTCTCGTGTGCACCGGGCGACCAAAGACCTGGACCCCATGCCCCAAGAGTTTGCGCCCTGCTGACCTTGCTCAGCGATATCTATTTCTGCAACGGCTCGATTTTTCAGTCGCTGCCGGACAGTTGGGCAATCGACCAACTCTTCCCGGTGATGCCCATCCATCGGCTTGACCAAGAGCCGACGTGCCGCGGCGTGCTGGCGGACATCACCTGCGACAGCGACGGCAAGATCGATCACTTCGTCGCCCCCGCCGACAGCGGCCGCTCCAGTGTCCCGGTCCTGCCGCTGCATGCTTACACCGGCAGCGATTATCTGCTCGGCTTCTTTCTCGTCGGGGCCTACCAAGAGACGCTGGGCGATCTGCACAACCTCTTTGGCGATACCAATGCCGTGCACGTGAGCCTCGACGATCAGGGGCAGGTGCACATCGACGAGGTCGTGGAGGGCGACACCATTGCGGAAGTCCTCAGCTACGTTCAGTTCGAGCCCGAGCAACTGCGTCGAACGTTCCGCAAGACGCTGGAACAAGCGGTTCGTGAAGGAAAACTCGAGGTCGAAGAGTCGGCCACCTTGCGGCGCTTCTATGAGCACGGACTTTCGGGCTACACCTACCTGACTTAATCATTGACTTTTCGACGCACCCGCCGGGCTGGCCTCAATCCGAGTGCCCCAGCGCCCCTTGCGCCATCCTATCCCATCGTTCAAGATCAAAGCTCCCTGAAAACAGAGGCTTTGTTGGCGCAAAAAGCTCCAACGGGATTAAGCGTGAGAATGATCGCAGAAGCTTGTGAGTCACTCAGGGGTAACTATATTAAAAGTTTAGTATTGAAAAGTTCGGTGTTAAAGTTCATCAGCGATTTAATTTAATCGCTGCCTTCAGAGTTTTCGCAACCACCGTAGCGGGTGCGATGTTTAAGCCGTGCAAGCCAGCCGCAAGGTTTCCTCGTGCAGAATCAAGTCAAACTCTTTATGTCGCTCTTTAATAATCAACCATAGTCCAGAGTCGTCGCGTTTAATAGAAGCAATAGTCTCAATGTCATTGATCCAAGCTAATTTTTAAGAGCTGACCGTTTGAATCGAGTCGCACTTTATTTACCACGCTCAAATCATCACCATCGGAAGCGTTCACTTCGTATTCCCCGAGGAAACCGCGGATTTTCACTTGGCCTCGTTCATCAGTACGAAATTGGCCTTCGGTCCACCATTGGTCTCGAACGAGGTTGAGGTAAGCTCGGCCAACCGGCAGCGGCTTCCAGTCGGCACCAAAATATGAAGCTTCCGGCATCCAGGTGGGCGTCGCTGACCAGAAGTTCCAAGCCTGGAATCCGGTGACCGCGGGGTGACTGAAGATTGCGATGAGGAAATCTTCGGTGTATTGCTGGGCCAACTCGGGGTCGTCAACATTTAAGTCGTACTCGGTGATTTTTATGTTGATGTCATGGCTGGAAAACCGGTCGATGATGTCTAACACGCGGGGGGGCGGGGTAAGCCCGTTGCCCAGGTGCGACTGCAGACCGAGTTGATCCACCCGTCCGCCGCGCTCGCGCACACCGTTTATCAGATCGATGACGAACTGGTGCTTGAGTCGGTTCGTGCCGCTGGAGCCCAGCAGCCCGAAATCGTTGTACATCAGCTGGACGCCGGGAGCATGCTTCTCAGCTAATTTGAACCACTCGGCAATCTCCGCCTCACCCAGCAGCTTTATAAAATCGTTTTGATTGTAAGCCTCATTAACCACATCCCAGACGTCCACCATCCCGCGTGTCTCGGTCAAGATCGACTCAATATGACGGCTGATGCGATCGCGGAGGACCTGCGGGTTTTCTTGGGCTTCAGCCCAGATCCGACTCGCATCGGTCACACGAAATTTCTCCAAACCAGGCCAAACCAATACGTGACCATGCACGCGCAGATCATGCTCTTTGGCCCAGCGCAGCGTCCGCAGCGCGACATCCGGATCGTTTTCCCACGCCGACCATTTCAATGCGTTTTCGATCGCCACCGAGTTGAAATGCTCTAGAACCATCTGCCGGTATTTCTGGCCAGACTCTGTCTCCCAATGTTGATTAAGCCACTTGGCACTGATTGCGGCACCGAACTCGAAGGCGTGTCGAGTCATCTGAACCCGCACGTCCGCATCGGGGATGGGGTTCCCTTGGCTATCGACGACCTCGATTGTCAGATCAGCCTTGCGTATTTGCTCGATGCGTTGCAGCGCCTGCTTCCGCCACTCTGCATCGGGTTCGCTACCTTGGTACGAGACATTCATCGCCGGCAGGCTCAGCGGGTCGACCTCCGGGCCGAGGTTGGTGACCTCCAGCCCGACGATCTCGATGTGCTGCGGCGGGTAGCCGCCGGAGAACGCCGCGATGATCTGCCCCTTGGCGATCTCGTGGTCGAAGCGCTCGGCCACGTAATACTGCTTCCACTCGGGGCCGAGGATCCATTCGCGGTACAGCCCGCGTTTCCACGGCGGCTGGGTCTGCTGAATCCGGAACAGCGTGTAGCCCTCCCCGGTCTCGTACCGCGCTCCCGACTTTGACCGCGCCCAGAAGCTGGCAAACAGCGTGTCGCCCGGCGTGATCGTCCCACTGAGCGGCAGCTTAACTTCGATGTCGTAATGGTGGGCCGGCTGCTTCCGCGTCACGATAGCAAAGCCCGCACCGTGCGGCGTGTCGTCTTCGACGAGCTGCAGAAGTTCGGCGTCCTGCTGCGCCGCCCCGGTGAGCCTCGGCTCGCCGGTGACCTTCATCGATTGGCCGTCGGCGAGCTGCGGGATCACGCCCAACTCGCCCCGGCTCGGCGGTGCCCAGACCTGAAGGAACAAGATCGCAATTAGAAGTAGCACGGGACGGGGGTATGAATCTCGGGTCAAAGCGGGAGGCTCCATGTTGCAGCAGCAGAGAATGATGAGGGACGGACGATATTCCCATTAATTGTTAAAGATCTTGGCGAGGTCGAACCAGTCCGCCTCCCAGTTCTCACGCTGCACCCCGCCGACGTGTCCATCAACGTAGAGGATGTTGTGAAGGTTCTGAGCGTGGGGCGGACGGTACGCCGCGCTAGCAATGTCGAACTCCGGGAACTCGTCGACTCTCGATGCCCAGTCCCGCAGCCAGTCGTCCATCCGCTGATTCGTCCAGCCCTCAAGGATCAGGGGCGTCTCGGAGGTCGGCAGCACATCGGTCAACGGCCGTGGCTTGGCGCCACCCCACAGCGGGGCGTAGCCCGTCGAACCGTTGTTAAGCACGCCCATCACCCGTGCATTGCCCACATAGCTTTTAGATCCGCTCTGCTCGAAGTAGTCGTTGTCTGGGCAGACGAATATCTCGTAGGGCGAAGTCGAAAATTGTTCCCTCATCGCTGCGAAATTCACGAAGGGCACCGGGGGGATGTCGAAGCTTTCGTCCGCCAGCGTCGAGACCCACCCTTCCCAATCCGCACCGGTGTCCGAGCCATCGGGGTTATAGCCGGCGGGGGTGGCGTAATCGTCGAAGGTTTCGGCGTAGACGAATTGCAGGATGCCGAACTGCTTCATGTTTGCGGCACACTTGATCTGTCGAGCCGACGCGCGGGCTGAGCCAAGGGCGGGCAGGAGGATTCCGATCAGCAGAGCGATGATCGAGATGACCACCAGCAATTCGATCAGAGTGAAACCGCGGCGGATGGGGGGGCTGTTGCGATTCATGGTGAAGGTCCTGAGAAAAAAGGCGAAATGATGCAAGGCCCCGCGGCCCGGTAGGGGACGCGGGACGGGGGTGGCTCAGCGGGTGGGGGCGAGGCGGCGGCGGCGGCCCAGCACTAGGCCGGCGGCAGAGGCCAGCAGTACCAGCGACGTGGGTTCGGGAATGAGATCGAGGGTGAGCTGGGCGGGTGCGGCGGCGAGGCTTTCACGGCTGGCGTAGCTATAGCTGTTGCCATTAAGTGCCGGGCCGGCGTGGTGGACCGCGAAAGTCACGATGCCGTTGGTGTCGCTGTTGAGAAACGATACGAGGTCGTCGTTGGCCCCGGCGGGCACGGGGTTGCCGCCGACCCCGTCGGGGTCGTTGAGCACTTCGCGGACCTGCCCGTCGATCCGGGGGGAGATGATGAGCGTGCCGAGCGAGATCTCGTCGGTGAGGCTGCCGGCATCGGTCTGACCGTCGGCGATGACCCCGGCGTTGTTCCAAGTCAGCGTCAGCTCGTTCCAGGAATCGAAGGCCTCGTCGGTGACGCCCCAGACGGTGGAAGCACGGTCGCCGCGGCCGCTAAGCTTAGTAATCTCGAAGCTGGCCGAGCTGACGTCCGCGGTGAGGCCGGAGATGTCGAAGCTAATGAAGCTGATGCGGAAGTCGCCGTCGTTGCGAACCAGCAACTGATCGGCCAGGCCGTAATTGATGTCGGGCGTCGCCAACTCGACGTAGGTGTCTTTGGAAGCGTCGAGAGTGATCGCCGGGGCGGTCGCGGCCAGCGTTGCGAGGCCGCCGACCATGAGCAGTGAGGGGGTCAAGTGGTGCATAATATTAATCATTAACCTAAAGAAAAGAAGGGAACCAAAGTCCGGAACCGGGCGTCTGCCCGGGCCGAACGAAGGCGAAGGTGGGGTCGGTTGGGTTTACTTGCGGCGGAACATCAGCAGGCCGCTGAGGCCCAGCAGCGCCATCGAGCCGGGCTCGGGGATCGCCGCGCCGAGGTTGTCGATGCTGATCTGACGGGCGTTGGCGTCGCCGGAACCGCCCTGCTGGAAGCTGAACTGGCCGAAGGTGGACTGTCCAACGCTGTTGAAAGCGAAACTGTTGGAGCTATTGGCGGTCTGCTGGACGCCGTCGAAGCTGAGGGTGTAGGTGTCGGTATCGAAGTCGATGACCCCGGCCACGTCGATGAAGCGGCCGGTGGCGTCATCGATGTCGAAGTTGGCTCCGTTGACATTGACCACGTTGACCGTGCCCGAGCCCGTGGCCAACTCGATGCGGCCGTTGTCGAAGATGTTGATGCGGATGGCCGTGCCGCCGGAAGCCTGGCCGATGTAGATGCGGTGGGCCACCGAAAAGTCTTGGCTGTCGGGGGCCGCGTCGTTGCGCAGTTGGAAGCCGTAGCTGTACTGACCGGCGGCGTCGGTGCTGCCGCCCAGGAACGCCGCGTCGGGGGTGTAACGGACGCTGGCGAAGGTGCTTGGGCTGGTCGGATCGCTCTGGGCCGCGCCACCGTCGGCCCCCACGGCGGCCACGGTGTACAGAGAGCCGTTGCCTTCCCACTTAGGCGATCCGACGGCGGGTTGGCCCGACAGCGAAGCGCCCACGGTGTAGCCGTCGGCGGGGTCAAAAGTGATCACTCCGGCCGACGATTGCGCGGCGACCACGAGCGACGCGGCGACGGCCGCAGGAACGATGCACGAAGGGAAAGACGGGTAAAACATGAAAACCTCCAGGGAGAATTAAAGAAACGAATCTACGTAAAAACCTATAAATCGTCGGGATTAGCCCGCGGACGGCGGCGACCCGCTGGACGCGCCCAGGGACAGGGTCGAGCGGACCGCCACCGGCGAGCGGACCCGGGACGGGTCATCGATCTTGCTCATCAGCAGAGCCACCGCCCGCCTACCGATCTCCTCGTGCGGCAGCACGAGCTGGGTCAGCGGCACGCCCATGCGGTTGCCCACGACGTCGCTAACGCCGACCAGCGAGAGGTCACGGCCAAGCTTCAAACCCAGTGTGGCGGCGGCGAACGCGATGAAGTCCGCTTCGGTATGCGAGTACGCCAAAACAGCCGTCGGGCGGTCGGGACCGCTGAGCCACGACCTAACTCTTTCGTGACGGTCGTCGGTATGGTGGGGCAGGCAGTAGATGTGCGCCATCGCGGCGTCCGCGTGCATCACCCGCGGCTCGAGGCCCGCGGCGATCATCGCTTGCTCGTAGCCACTTTGGCGGTCAGCCTCACTGAAGTGGCCCGAGCAGTTAAGGATGTTGAAGCTGATGCGCTGGTGGCCCAGCTCCAGCAAGTGTTCGGTGGCGCGGCGAAATCCGTCGATCTCGTCGGGGTAGATGCAGTCGGCCTCGCGTTTGGTGAGCACCCAGGTGGCCGGCAGTTCGTGCCGGCGGATCAGCTCGGGCAGCTCTTCGGGGAACATGTGGGTGTAGTTCACGAGAATGCCGTCGGCCGAGTGTTCCCGCAGGATTTTGGGCACGTAGCCGGCATCACGCAGCTTGTTGTCCGGAAGGCGGCTGACGGTGAGCTGCATGTCACGGTCAATCAGAGCGTCGTGGATGCCCTCAATCAGCCGAGTGGGCAGCCGGCTGGCGCCCGAGCCGGTGGACATGAGCATATCGATCGACCCGGTGCGTCCCGTTGAAATCGTCCGGGCGGCGGTGTTTGGCCGGTAGCCGAGCTTATCAGCCGTGCAGCGGATGCGACGGGCCATCTGCGGGCTGACGCGTATGTTCGACTTGCCGCCGACCAGCACTTTACTGACCGACTGGCGCGAAACGCCGAGCTCGCGGGCGATTTGTGATGCGGTAACTGTTGGCATGGGCAGACCAGAGGGGAAGCCGTGATGAGAGAGCCGAAAATCTGAACAGAGCGGAAAGAAAGCTGATGACGCTGATTGCATGGGTAATCTGATTGCGTGGGTAATTTACCACTCACGCCGCGATTGTCAAGAGAATTATTATTCTCCCCGCCTGGTTTCAACAGAAAGACCCTCGCACAACCCCTCGGCATGACTAATTGTGGCTCGAAGGCCGTGCCTTTCGAAGCTTTAACGGGCCTTGGCGAAAAGGCTTACCAATGACCCCTCTCTAGATATTGGACCACTCCGTACGACAGGATCTGATCCGCCCGCACGATGCGATCGTGTCCGGCAACTGCCCCTGACCAGGATCGGCAACCCCGACCACGGCAGGCAAGAACTCTGCATGGGATCACGCCGACGGCAACCGATATGTGTTTTTAACGGCCATTAAAGTCTTGGCAAAGACTTCCGCCAAAAACGCCTCGACCTTTACTCTCATTTTAAACCATGCTTAAAATGACCTAATTCAAAGTTCAGTCGCGATCAGCGCGAAGCGAGAATAAAAATGGGTCTGACGACATCAAATATACGACTAACCGTTCTGTATAAAGATAGATCGCGTTTATTGTTCATCATCATTATATACTTTTCTACTCTTTTTCTGATGATACAAGCTGCGCAGAAATCACAAGCCGAGCATCCCGACGATGTGAAAAGCCATGATTTAGCCGGGGAATTTGAAATCCCTTTGACCGTCGTCCTCAACCGACCTCAGCTTCAACATCTGGCCGTCCTTGTCGCGTCCGATGAAGAGGCCCGTGCGCTTGCTGAGCAGATCGTTTCTAACGCCCAATCAGCGCTGTCGCGTGGGCCCGAGCCCTTAGAGGTGATCGAGTACGAAGGCCTTGTCAACACCGACCAACGTCGCGTAGCGACCGTTGCATCGTTGAATCAAATGGGCGACATCGCACGTCTGTTTCGGGCGTGGCAAGTCAACCAAAACGCCCAGGTTGCTGCACACCTTCGCCGCTTGATCCGGGCCTGGACCGGCCGCTACGTCATCACCGGAAACGAAGTAAACGAGAATAAATTCTGTCCCCTGTTAATGGCCTACGCTTCGCTCCGCGAAACGTTCTCACCCCAAGACGTTCGTGACATCGACGCATGGGTTCGCGAATTGGGCACTATCCATTACGGCCGAAGCCTAGCCCCCGACGGCGTATCCAATCGCTACGTCAAGCACCTGCGCCTCACTGCGCTGTGTGCGCAAATCCTCGACGAGCCTCGGTGGGCTGATGCCGCCCTCGAGGGAGCCCGGCGCATGATCGACCACGGATTGTTCGCCGATGGGTCCAGTCATGACCTTCGCGAACGCGACTCACTGACTTACCACGGCAGCGCCGTTAAAGGCTTGATCGAGTTGTCGCTGCTCGTGGGAACCCCCGATGGCGAGCCGCCGCTGTACGATTGGGTGTCGCCCTCGGGGGCATCGATCCGAAATTCGGTTAATTACGTCATCCCCTATGCGACAGGCGAGAAAACTCGCGAGGAGTGGCGCAACTCGAAAGTAGAACTCGACCGCCAGCGTTCCGCAGCAGGTATTGCGCAGTATCAGCCCGGCAAGCTCTACGAACCGCGCGAAGCCAAAACCCTGCTGGAACTCGCCTGTTTTTATGAACCCACACTCAGGCCGTTGGTGGCGAAACTATCTGATTCGCCGGCCGAACGATTCCCCACATGGATGACCCTCATGAGCGGGGTCATCTCGACCGCCGCAGACACTCAATGAAGTGTCGTATCAAATTTTATATGTCCACATGGATCGACGGGAGATCACGGTCCGCCGCACCGCTCACCGGCCCCGCAGACCACGGCGGGCTACCATGCCGGCCACGAGCAGAAGACCAGCCGATCGCCTAACCCCTCCATCCGGGGCTCCACCCCTCGCTACGCCCCCCACCAATCAAACTTACCTAACCACGAAACCCCGGAGTCTCTACTTGTAAATACGTCCAGGATGGGGAGGATTACAACCGCCCCGCCGATGCGGGAGCGATGCCGGTGCCACCGGGAATGTGCACGATGCGGCCGGGAACTCCGTTGAATAGGCAAGGACAATTGCAAAAACGTTCGCCAAACTTCAATAACGTACCTGTCCCGTTTAATTTCCTCATGCGGTCTAACGTAAAAGGCTCAGTTGCCGGCCGCCCGCAGAGGGGGCGTACCACCGACACATGATTATCCATCGCGGGCGTCGCCGGTCAACTGCAGGCGGTGGTTAGGTCGCATCGGACGCAGCAGCAACCCGCTTTTCTTTCCGCTCCCTAGCACGACAGTAATACGCTTGATGCTGAAGTATTGCCGCAAAGATCAGACCGACGACAGCGGGCCAGAAAAACTCGGTGGCGACCTCGGCTGAAAGTGCCGCACCGACTGCCATGAGCCAAAGCAGAAGATTTAAGCAGATTGCCGAATACGGCACTTTGACTTTGTCGAACATGCTTGCGACCTAACAGTAAGTATACGGATTAAAGTTGTCTATCAGTCTAACGAATCCGGGCGTAGGAACAAGTTTTTTTAGCGCAAGTACAGTGCTGCGGCTTGTTTGAACAAAAAACTAACTTTCATATTGACAGCACGGATTACCTAAACCATCATCCTAACATCATGAAGCTCTTGGATCAGGTCAGTGAGCGGTTGCGGGTGATGCATTACGCGTTTCGCACCAAACAGGCTTAGATGCGAGGAGTGACCGTCATATACTCGATCACCTGCGACAGCACGGTCGCACTGCCCGAACTCATCTCATCGAAGTGGAGTAGGTAAATCCGCCGTGAAGTCGAATTTCCATCTGAGAATCGCCGGCCCGCTGTAGATTTGGGCCCCGGTGACGGCGTGGGCGATGGTCTCGGTGTCGGGCGGAACGATGAAGTCGGCAAAGAAAACGGGACAGGTACGTTTTTGACGTCCCCCACGGCACGGGTCGGGAAAGAAAACGGGACAGGTACGTTATGTAATTTATCCTCGGTATGAAACTCAATAACTTACCTGTCCCGTTTTCTTTGCCCCCGTATTCTTTGCCGTCGCGGGTGTCTTTGCCATCTCGTCCACGAGAAGCATTGGCTTGTGGGGGTCAACATGGCGATGCTAGTAACTCGCGTGGGGCCACATCGGGGTCACACTTGGGGGGTCATCATTGGCGCAATAAAAACCCCCGCAAGTCGTCGGCTTGAGGGGGTTGAGTAGTGACCGGGGTGGGACTCGAACCCACGACCAGCGGCTTAAAAGGCCGATGCTCTACCGATTGAGCTACCCGGTCGGGGGCAGGGCGTTCGGCGGGGCCGTGACGCGGTTTCGGTGGCCGAACACCATATCTTTTCGCCCTTGCCCGGTCAAACCTTCACGAATGGACGCCGGCTCTCCATGACGCCAAGGCGACCGCTCGACCTTATTCGGAGGGGATGACCCGGAGGATGTTCTGCGTGGCGGCGGCGTGCCCGATACCGTCGGCGACCGGCGGGATTATGATACGGAGATGACGCGCGACGCGGCCGACGATGCCCGATGGTTTGGTCACGCCGATGCTCGGCGGCCGGCGGTGGTGGGGGTCATCGCGGAGATCGGGGTCAATCACGACGGCGAGGCGGACAGGGCGGAATCACTTATCCGCGCCGCGGCCTGGGCGGGGGCCGACGCGGTGAAGTTTCAGGTCTTCCACCCCGATCGGCTGCTGTCCGGGGCCGCGCGGTTGGCGGACTATCAGGTCGGCCGGGCGAAAGACGCCGCGGCGTTGCTGCGTAGATTAGCGCTGCCCCTGGACGTGCTGCTCGCGCTGCGGAAGGTGGTTCGCGACTGTGGAATGAGGCTGGTGGCCACGCCGTTCAGCCTCGGGGACGTAGACCAGCTGGCGAAGCTGGAAGTCGATGCGGTCAAGATCGCATCGCCCGATGCGGTGAATCGGCCGCTGCTCGAAGCGGCGGCGGCGCTGGGCCGACCGATGCTGATTTCCACGGGCACCTGCGACCTGGACGAGCTGGACTTCGCCGCCCGGATCGTGGCGCGTTCCGACGAGAGTAAAGCCGCCGCGCCGAATGGCGGGGGCGGCGGGGCCTTGTTGCAGTGCGTCTCGGCCTATCCGACGCCCGACCCCGCGGCGGCGTTGGGCGGGATCGCCGCGCTGCGCGAGCGATTCGGGCGGTGCACCGGCTACTCGGATCACACCACCGCGGAAGACACCGGCGGCCTGGCTGTGGCGGCGGGTGCCTGCCTGCTGGAAAAACATCTGACCCACGACCGCACCGCCGCCGGCCCCGACCACGCCGCCAGCATCGAACCCGCGGGCCTGCAACGCTACATCCAACTCGCCCGCCGGGCGGCGGCCATGCTCGGGCCGATCGCCAAGTCCTGCGGCGACCTCGAAGGGGACGTCAAGACCGCCTCGCGGCAGAGTGTCTGCTCCAGCCGGGCCTTATCGGCGGGCCGCACGTTGACGGCCGACGATCTCGTGGTCAAGCGCCCCGGCACCGGGCTGCCCGCCGCCGAGTTGGACCGCCTGGTCGGCCGAACGCTTGGCCGCGATGTGCCCGGCGACCAACCCCTTCAGGCCGAGGATCTGGCGCATTGATCCATCCGCATCGCTTGCTGCATGTGGCGATTGAGATACGACTATTTCCGATGATCGAGTTTCACCGGCCGGCAGTGTTCTTCGCGGCAGGGAAAAAGCTGCAGGTCTCGCGCGAATAACGGCGATAACAAAGAAGCCCCGAGTGATTGCGGACCCCGCGGAGCAATCGCCGCCGGGTCCGCCGTGCTGATCCATCCGTTTCCTTCGCAAGGCCCCCTTCTATGCTTTTTCAAGCCGTCCTCGCCGCCGTCATCGTTTATCTCGCCGCCTGCTATGCCTACGGCCTGGTCCTGCTTTGGAAACTTTACGCCGACCGCCGGCAGCTGACGATGGGCGGCACGATCGTCCACGGCGTGGAAGACTCCGCCCACCACGTGCCCGCCCCCCGCACCGCGGCGACTTCGCCGGCCCCCGCCGCCCCCCGGCCCGCCGCCGGCCGGCCCGCGTACCACGTGCCCGCCAAGGCCGCCTGACCCCTTTTCTCTTGCGGCACCGCAGGAGAATCGGGGAAGATTTCTCGTAGCGGCGGCCGCGATTTCCCGCTCGGAGTCGTGGCACCGGTCGGCCGCGGGGTCTACCATCCGTTCCGATGACCCCTGCCACCTTGCCATTTCAAACTTCCGCTTTGGCCGATGAACTCGACATCGACGCGGTCATCGCGGGCCGGCGTCGGCTGACCCCCGCGGAAGGCCTGCGGCTCTATCACGAAGCGACGCTGCACGAACTGGGCCGATGGTCCACCGCGGTTTGCGAACGCCGACACGGCGACGGGCGCTCAGGCGATCCGCACCTACGTCATCGACCGCAACATCAACTACACCAATGTCTGCTCGGCCTCCTGCACCTTCTGCGACGTTCTTCCGTAAAGAAGGCGACGCGGATGCCTACGTGCTGACCAGGCAACAGCTCCACGACAAGGTGCGGGAACTCGTCGATATCGGCGGCACGCAGGTGCTGCTGCAGGGCGGGATGCACCCGAACCTAGGCGTGGATTTTTACGTTGAGCTGCTGCAGGGTCTCAAGGCGGAGTTTCCCGAGGTGCATATCCACGGGTTTAGCCCGCCGGAGTTCGTGGAGTTTGTCGCGGTGTATGACTTGCCGGGGTTTGCCAAGACCGATCCCAAGACGCTCGCACGAACTACCGCGCGAGGTCTGGCGGGCCAAGCTCGAAGCGATCATGCGGAAGCTGATGGACGCGGGCCTGGACTCGCTGCCGGGCGGGGGCGGCGAGATTTTTGCGCCCCACGTGCGGCGGAAAATCGGCATCGGCAAAGCGTCCGCCGAGCAATGGCTGGACGTCATGGCGACGGCGCACCGGCTGGGCATGTTCACCAGCGCGACGATGATGTTCGGCCACATCGAAGGCGCGGCGGACCGGATCATGCACCTCGACGCGATCCGCCAGCGGCAGGACGAGGCGATCGAAAACGACTACCCCGGCCGCTACGTGAGCTTCATCAGTTGGCCGTTTCAGCGAGAGAACACGCCCCTCGGCCACCTGCCGGACTGGGACGCCGAGTCCGCGGGAGACGCGCAGTTCCCCGGTGACGTACTGGCAGAGGCGGTCCTGCGGGGAGAGGTCGATCCCCATGACAAGGCCGCCTGCGGCCGGGTCGGCGCCGCGGGCGGGCAAGGTCGTGAGGTTGGCGGGCGCGATCCGAGTACCTGCGGACCCAGGCGATCAGCCGGCTGTACCTCGACAACATCGCCAGCATCGGCAGCTCGTGGGTCACCATGGGTCCCCGCATCGGCGAACTCGGGCTGTACTACGGCGCCAACGACATGGGCAGCGTGATGATGGAAGAGAACGTCGTCTCGCGCCGCGGGCACGACCTATTGCCTGAGTGAAGAAGTGCTTTGCCACTTGATCCGCGACGCGGGATTCACCCCCGCCCAGCGGGACAACCGTTACGAAATGCTGCGGGTTCACGACGGCCCCGAGGCCCCCGACCGCCGGGTGACGGACTGGTCAACGCAGCGCGCCAAGGCGAGCTGCATATTGAAAATGCCCCGCCGGTGGAGGGCGGGGCAAAGCCGGGCAATGAAGGAAAAGCCGGGACCGTTCCGCTGACCGTCGACGGCCGATGAAGCCGAGCCTCGGTCGCGCATCGCGGACCCCGAAAGCCGACCCGTTGGGTCAGGCGGGACCGCGGGCCTGCACCCGTTGGATCAACGCCAAGAAACTTTCCAGCAGGTCACGGTGCAGCTGCTGAGTCTTGGTCGGATTCTCGGCGGTCAGGTCATCAAGGGTGCTGATCATCTCGGCGGACACCTCGGCGTAGCGGTCGTAAACCTTGTCTAATTCACCTTTAAGCGATACGCCGAACTGCTCGGCCACGCGGGTGAGAACCTCTTCGGCGTCTTCGTCGGGGATCTTGCCGTCGGGGTATTCGGCACGGATGACCCCGTCGATTTCGCTGAGCAGCTCGCCGAGGGACTTGGAGAACTGTTCCTCGATCTTGGGCAACTCTTGGTCGACCTTGGTGTCGGCATAGCCGACAATGCGCTGCGTGAACATCGCGGGCATCGTCAAGGCCGCTTCCGCGGCCTGATCGACCACGCTCGGGGCCTGACCCTCGAGTTGCTCGGCCCAGGTCGCGGCACTCTGATTCAGGTACGGATCGACCTGACTCTCGGCCAACTGCACCACGGTCTGGGCGTCGGTTTTTTTAATCTGCCAATACGCGAAGCCGAGGTAGCCCGCGAGGATCAGACAGAACGCGATCATCGCGATCAGCGTGATCATCTTGCGCGTGCCCGCGGATTTCACAGAGTCGCGGAGCTTGGCTTCGGCCGAAGCCAGGTCGGAGGTGGAGGCGGTGGGTGGGGTGCTCATGAAGGGTCCTCCTGCGAATCGGCGGGTGACGACGGACGGGGGCTGACGACTTTGCCGTCGGACGAAACGCTGGGCATCGTCGGCAATTCGTCGGGGTTCTGCGTGAGGTGGACCACCAGCAGCGCGGCGTTTTCGATCAGCTTGAGCTGCAAATCCTGGTCGCTCAACCCCGCGGGGGTGGCGACATCGAATTTGCTGAGCACCGCTTCGAGACGTTCGAGTTGCTGGGTGTAGCGGTCTTCGAGGTGGCTTTGCACGTCGAGGCCGACGGTTTCAAATTCGTCGGTCAGGTGCAGCGTCAACGCTTCGATCCGCTCGGGGGGCAAGGATTCAAACTTGCCTTCGATCTGCTGGGTGATGTCGGCCTGCACCCGTTGCTGCAAGGCTTCCATCCGGTCGGAAAATTTCGTGCGCAGCAGGTCCGGCAGGCGGTCGAATTCCTGCTTGGCCTGCTCGCGGAGCTGGGGGGTGATCTCGGTCATTTTTTCGCTGCGCCAGCGACTGGTAGGTCGGCAGGGCGAGGGTGATCGCTTCGGTGGCTTTGCGTTGCAGCTCCGGCGTGCGGGCCTGGACGCGGGCCATGAGGGCGGGCTCGAGTTGCGCCGCCGAGAAGTTCGAACGGACCGTGGAATACAGGCCTAATCCGAACAGCAACAGGATCAGCAGCAAGACCAGGGAACCCACGATCAGAATGATGCGGGTGGATTTTTGGTGGGCCTTGAGTTGATCGACCAGCGATTCGATGTTGGCGGCATGGGTCGCGGTCGCGGGACCCGGGGAGACGGGCGGCGCGGGAGGGGGCGGCGGTTCAGACAAGTCGGACTCCTGATCGGGGGATATGAACGGAAAAGACACCGGTCGCCGACCCTCCAGGGGGTCATTGACCCCCGTGACTATACCGCGTTGCCGGTGATGGGGAATACCTTTTATTTGGCCAGCCGCAATTTCCGCTTCTTCCGCTGCTCGGCCATATCCACCAGCACCCGCTGAGTCACCACGCAATGCGTGACCACCTGCCCCAGCAGCGAAAGCGTCGCCAGGGTCTCGTCGGCGTTCATCGGCGAGTGCGCCCCACTGCGGATCCGCGACAACGATTCGCCGACACATTTGACCGTTTCGATAGTGGCGTCCAGCGCGTTCGTCCGCGTCGATGGTTCCGTCGGCGTTGACGTCCAGTTCCAGTTCCAAATGCTGACAATGCCAATCGCTGCCGCTGATAAAACTCTGCAGGATTTCCTGCTGCGCCAGGCGGTCGGGCAGGTGGCGGACCAGCAGTCGAATGGCATCAAAATCCGGTTGTGATTGACCCGCGACCCAGCGGTAAACCGTCGAAGTCGAAACCCCCGCCAGCTCGCCGATCTCCTTGGCGGTCGTGAGCTTTTGGTCCAGCACCCGTTGCAGCGTCTTGGCGAGCATCCGATCCTTTCTGCGGCAGGGGCCGCGGGTTTGATCTTGCGTCCACAGCTTAATCCGCGGGCGGTGGCAAAACTGCGAATCGAGCGACGGGGCGTGCCAGTTCTGCGAACGGGTTAAACCTTTGAGGAGTAGAGGAGCTAAGGCAAGTTGTAACCGCGGATGGACGCGGGAGAGGGTAGAGGGGGGGGCTAAGGCAAGGTTGTAACCGCGGATGGACGCGGATGGACGCGGATAAAGACAAGATGAGCTTGTGATTGGATTGGCGGGAGATTGTGTAGGGTTTGGGTTTGAATTTGGGTTTGCGTTTTAGTTTTGAGTTTGAATTTAATTTTAGTTTTAAACCCGGCTTTGCTGGTTAACGTATTGCACTTTTACGATCGACTCTCCTTTGCCTTGATCCGCGTCCATCCGCGTCCATCCGCGGTTACAAATTACCTTCCCCTCCCCTGGCTTCCTCTGCGGCCCTCTGTGTCCTCTGTAGTGAACTTGTGTGCTGAACTTGCTTTTTCTCGGGTAAACCAAGGCGTGGGAGTAGTTGGGCAAAGGTGAGAGAGTTGAGAGGGGGATCACTCCGGGGCGGGGAAGCCGTCGAAGACGAATTGGCCGTCTTTGGAAAGGAGTTCGCCGTCGACGTGGATGGTTCCGCCTGGGGTACCCGGGGCGGGGGGGCGGAGGTCGCAGACCATGTCCCAGTGCAGGCCCGACTCGTTGGCGTTGCCGGTTTCGGGGTAGCCCGCGCCGACGGCGGCGTGGAAGGTGCCGCCGATTTTCTCGTCAAACAGCGTGTTCTTGGTGTAGTTGGTGATGGCGTAGTTGGTGCCGATGGCGATCTCGCCCAGGGTGCGGGCGCCCTCGTCCTGATCCAGCATGGCCAGGAGGAAGTCCAGGCCTTTGGACGCCTGGGCATCGACGACCCGGCCTTTTTCGAACGTGAGTTGGATGTCGTGGACCTCTCGGCCGTGATGCACCGCGGGGAACGAATATTTCGCGACCCCCTGCACGCCCCCGGCGCCGGGGAGTCGGGGCCGGCGGCGAGGTTGGGTCCGGTGAAGACTTCGCCGTCGGGGAAGTTTTCGTGGCCGTCGCAGTTGATCCAGGTCATGCCTTCGACATCGACGTGCAGGTCCGTGCCGCCGCCGGCGGGGTGGGTCGATTGGAAATGCAGGTGTTTTTTGCCGGTGAGGAAATCGACGACTTTCTGCTGACGCGCGCTGATTTTTTTCCAGACCGCGACGGGGTCGGGCGCGTCGAGGTGGCCCGCGGAAAAGACGAAGTCCTCGTACTGGGTCAGCGACATCTCGGCGTCCTGGGCCGAGGCGAGGGTGGGGTACTGCGTGCCGGACCATTTGAGATCGCCCGCGGAGGCGCGTTCAAAGAAGATCTTGGTCAGCGGCTTGCGGGCGGCGGAGACCAGGCCCTGGAGCTTGGGATCGACGCGGGTAAGGGACTTGGTGTTGTTGCTGGCCCAGAGGCCGATGGAGCAGTCGATGGTCTTCATTTCCTGGACCGCCAGGGGGTTGACGTACTGCAGCTGGTCCTGGTTGGCGTGTTCGTAGAGCAGGTCGGTGCAGCTCTCGGGCGCGAGGCGGAGCATGGGGTGGCCGCCGGCTTTGAGGACTTGTTCGTAGCAGGCCTCGAGCAGCGGCAGGCCCACGGGGTCGCCGGCGAGGCGGACGAGTTGGCCGGGCTTGACCCCGGTGGAGTAGTGGACGAGGACTTTGGCCAGGGCGGTAATTCGGGGGTCACGCATGGAAGGATTCTAGGGTGTGCGGGGCGCGGGGGGGGCGAGGGGGGAGCGGTAGGGATTGGTGCAGGCAGCGCTGCACTTGACCACGGAGGGCACGGAGACACGGAGGCATGGAGTAAGGCCGAAAACATAAAATTGAAATACAATATAGCTAAGCCGGTCACGCCTACGCCAAGATGAAATCGACCTCAGTATTCTGCGCCCGCCCCCCTCTCCCCGGCCTTGCTCCGTGTCTCCGTGCTCTCCGTGATTAAACGCAGCGCTGCCTTAAAGGTTTGACGAGCGATGAAGTTCGCTGATGCCGAGATCGTGGGCGACAGTTTCCTATACTCGGGCGATGGAAAATCCGCCGCCCCAGCCCAACATATCGCATTCCCGGGTGTCGGTGGCGATCGGGCGGCTGACGCTGGGTGCGGGGCGTTACCCGTTTCGTCGGCAGGTGGGTTTCCTGGCCCGGCGGGTGTCGCGGGAACGCGGGGGCCGGCGGTTTCAGGTGCAGCGCGACGGCGACGTGGTGCTGGACGGGTGGTACTCGCCGGCGGTGGGCAAAGAAGCAGATGACACCGAGAACCCGAAAAAGCCGGGGGCACCCACGCTCGGCGAGCAAGGGCCTCGGGGCAACGGGGGGCAGGGAGTGAAGGGAGTGGGGGGAGGGGGGGGGGTTGCCGGTGGTGCTGGCCCACGGGTTGATGGAGACCAAGGAGCGGCATTTTAAGCGGGCGTGGAAGCTCAATGCGATGGGGCACGACGTAGTGCTGTTCGACCACCGCGACCACGGGCGGAGCGGGGGGCGGGGCGTGACGTTCGGGGTGCAGGAAAAGCAGGACATGCGGGCGGTGATCGACGAGGCGGCCAGGCGGGGGTTCATCGACGTGTCGCGGGGCGTGGTGACCATGGGCTTCAGCCTGGGCGGGGGGACGGTGCTGCAGCACGCCGCCATGGATCAGCGGGTGGCGGGGGTGGTGGCGCTGGCGCCGTTCGCGGACCTGCGGGGGGCGATCAACAGCTTTCGGCAAAAGCTCGTGCCCTGGGTCAAGGAAGACTGGCTGATGGGCGGCTTCGACGTGGCGACCGGGGAGCGGGGGTTCACGATCAACGAGGCGTCGGCGGTGGAGGCGATCGCGCGAGATCCGGGTGCCGGTGCTGCTGGTGGAGGGCGGGCGGGACCCGTTCCTGCCGGGGGCCGAGCATGTGCATCGGCTGGCGGCGGCGCGGGCCTGCGAGACCGGCGAAGTGGCCGCGGGGAAAGGGTGCGTCGAGTCGGTGCGGATCGCGGGGGCCAACCACAATTCGCTGGTGCACCGCCACTGGCCGAAGCTGGACCGGGCGATCGAGAAGTTCCTGCGGGAAGTCCAGACGGCAGCCGAGACCGCGGGGGTCTCCGGCGGGGCAGAGACCCCGACCGACGCCACCGCGGGGGACGATTTTCAGACGTAGACCCGGGGCAGACCCGGCGAGAGGCGGCAAAGCAGTTCGTAAGCGTGGCTGTCGGCCAGCGCCGCGAGCCGGGCCAGGGCGTGGGGGGCGTCGGGGTCGTCGCTGTACAGTTCGACCTCGGCGGTGCGCAGCTGCTGGGCGTCGGCCAAGGGTTTGTCGTTGGCGGGGTCGGTCAACGCCTTGACCATGTCGGTCAGGTCGATGGTGATCTGGTCCATGTTGACCCGGCCCAGGACGGGGCAATCCACCCCGCCGGGCGGATGCACGCCGGGCGGAACGGGGAGGTCGCCGTTGGGTGGATAGACGCGGACGGTGGCCTGGTTGGAGAGGCCCAGCGGGTAGCCGTCGGCGTAGCCCACGGGGACGATACCCAGGACGGAGTTTCGTTTGAGTTTGTGGCGTCGCGCCGTAGCCCACGCCGGCGTGGCGGGGGTAGTGGCCGACGTGGACGAGTCGGCTGACCCAGCGGACGGCGGGTTGGAGGCGGAGGGGGGGGGTGAGGTCGTGCGCGAGCTGCGGATCGCCGACCAGGTCGTCGTCGCCGTAGCCGTAGAGCCCGAGCCCGGGGCGGACCAGGGTGCGGTGATAGGTTCGGCGCGCGCAGGGTGCCGTAGGTGTTAGCCAGGTGGATCATCGCGTCGGCGGGGATGTCGGTCGCGGTGCGCTCGCGAGCAGTGGTCGAACCGGTCGATCTGTTTCTGGGCCCGGATAGGGTCGCCCGGGGCGGTGGCGAGGTGGGTCATGAGGCCCGCCAACCGGGTGTAGGGCCGCTGCTTGGGGTGGTCAATGCCGCGGCCGCCTGTTGGACGGAGAGGCCGCCGCGGGAGAGGCCGGTGTCGATAAACAGATGGACCGGCAGCCGGATGCCGAACGTCCGCCCCAGTTGGTCGATCTGCTCCAGCTGCTCGGGGTCATGGACGGTGAGGTGCAGCCGCTCGGCGACCGCGGGCCGGTACAGCCCCTCGGTCCGCGCGAGATGCCGCAGGGGGTAGAACAGCAGAATCGGCGTGGTGATGGCCCCGGCGTTGAGCTGCTCGGCCTCGGCGGGGGAGTAAACCGCGAGCATCTGACAACCCGCCTTGACCAGGCGGTGGGCGAGAGTCACCGCGCCCGAGGCTGTAGGCGTTCTTTTTGACGACGCCGCAGAGGGTGACGTCCGGGCCGACGAGTCGGCGAAGCTCCGCGACGTTGTGGTCCACCGCGTCCAGGCGGACCTCGATGCGGCTCAGCGGGGCGGTGGATTGCTCGGTGTTGCGGACGTTCACCGGCGTATCCTACCGCGGAAACCCGGGCCGCCGCGTTGCGGTCCGTCGGCGGGGGCGGTCGGTCCGCGCGGAGCGTTTAGGTTTGTGAAACCCCGCGGATCGCCCTAGAATCACGCGGAAAACCTGTGGATGGTCCACGCCCCTTATCATCTGCCGCTCGACCGGAAACTTGTCGGCCGGCCCAGTCCGAAAGCCCGACCGTCACGCCCCCCCTGCCGCCCCCGCCCCCCCGCCCCCCCCGCCCCGCCTGCCCCCCTGCCCCGCACTTTGCCCCCCCGCCGACCGGTCACCCTTCACCATGAGCAGCGATCCCTCCGCCGACCCGCCCCCCCCTTCCCCCTCTTCTTCTCCTTCAGCTTCAGAAATGTCGGCCGACTCGGCCGCGTCGAAAGCGACTCAAGCCGACTACCACGACCCCAAGCAAGACCTATTCGACAAGTCGGTCACCTTTGCCGACCTGGGCTTGTCCGAGCGCGTGGTCAACGGCCTGACCGAGGCGGGCTTTGTCCACCCCACCGCGATCCAGGCGGCCCTGATCCCGCCGATCATGGCGGGCAAGGATGTCATCGGCCAGGCCAAGACCGGGACGGGCAAGACCGCGGCGTTCGGCCTGCCCATCTTGTCGCTGGCGGACCCCAGCGTCCGCGGCCAGGCGCTCGTGCTGGTCCCGACCCGGGAATTGGCGAACCAGGTCGCCGGCGAACTCGACAGCCTGGGCCGGGCGACGAACATCCGCACCTCGACGATCATCGGCGGCGAGTCGATGCGCAACCAGCAAAAATCCATGGCCGAGGGCGGCCACCTGATCGTCGGCACGCCGGGGCGGGTCATGGACCTCCACGGCCGGGGCCAGCTCTCGTTTAACGACATCAAGTTCATCGTCCTGGACGAAGTCGACCGCATGCTCGACATCGGCTTCCGCGAGGACATCCGCAAGATTCTGAAAACCGTCCCCGACCCCGATCGCCAAACCATCTTCGTTTCCGCGACGATGGACGTTCAGATCGAGCGCCTCGCCCGGTCGTTCATGAAGGCCGACAGCGAGAAGATCACCACCGTTTCCGGCTCGCTGACCGTGGCGATGGTCGACCAGAAATACCTGCCCGTCGAGCCCTGGGACAAAAGGGCGTTGCTGCTCAAGCTCCTGCAGCGCGAGAAGCCCGAGACCACCGTCGTCTTCTGCAAAACCAAAGCCACCGTCGGCAAGGTCGCGACCTACCTCAAGTCCAAGGACCTCAACGTCCGCGAGCTCCACGGCGACCTCCAGCAATCCCAGCGCACCAAAGTCATGGACGCTTTTCGCAAAGAGCAGATCGACATCCTCGTGGCCAGCGACCTCGCCGCCCGGGGCCTGGACGTGGACCACATCACCCACGTGATCAATTACGATCTGCCCGAGGACCCGGAGATCTACATCCACCGCATCGGCCGCACCGCCCGCGCCGGCCGACGCGGTCAGGCCTGGACCTTTGTCACCCCCGAGCAGGGGCAGATGCTCACCGAGGTCGAAAAGCTCGCGGGCGCCCAGATCGACAAGTTCGACTTCCCTGCCTTCAAGCCCGGCCCGGTCCCCCAAGACGTCCAGGAAGAACGCCGCACCGGCATCAAACGCCGCGACAAGCCCCGCGATGTCTCGGACCGCCAGGTCGCCTCGGTGGTCGATCCCACCGCCGGCTATACCGAGGCCGAGCTCAAGGCCATGTTCCCCGACGGCAAGATCCCCAAGACCCTGCCGCCCAAAAACCTTGGCGCTAAATTCAAACGCCGCGGACGATGAGTCGGACGATCAATTCCTGGGTTCCGCACGAGCCGCCGGGCTTGACCCGGCGGGTCTGTTTTTGGGTCATGGCGGGCGGCGATGGCCGGAATCTGCGTGTCCTATTCCGGTTGTGACGCCTGGGTCCGCGGAAAGTTATCAGGCCGGATTCCCCGCGGCTTAACCTCCCTGCCGGGTTGCTCGATAGCAAGGGGGAGGTGATTCCGTTGATGCTTTCTTCTCTTGACCGCGCCCTGCAGCAGCTCGAAAAAACCACGGGCTGGGCCAAGGCCTTCGACGACCTGGTGGTCCGTCGCGGCGGGTTTCCCCACGGCTGGATCACCGCCGAAACGATCAACGACGAACTGACCAAACGCGGCTTCTGGCGCGGCGACCGACGGGCGGTCCACCCCCACGCCCGCCTCCGCCTGCTCACCCGCTTCCTGGATCAACTGGTCGAAGACCCTGCCAAACTCGAGTCCCACCAGGAGTGGAAGCGCTTCGACGGCCAGTACAAACGCAACCCCCGCACCAAGCTCATCGAGTACCGCGGGTGCGCAGATGTCCAAGTCCTTCGACCGCCGATCGTACCTCCGGCTGACGATGGTCGAGGTCCACGTCCAGTACGGCCCGGTGCTCAACATGTCCGACACCGGCCTGCTGTTCTGCACCGTCGACGAGCCTAAAATGAAAGTCGGCAGCCGGGGCTACATCCGCATCACCCACGCGCCGTCAAAGACTTCGCTCCGCGTGAAGGTCAAGATCGTCTGGATGTCGCCGACCCCCCACGGCACGCGCATCGGGGCGGACTTCCGCGGGCTCACGATGCAGGACCAGGCCGTCATCGCCAAGCTGATGGTGGACGCGGGAGACCCCGACGACGACTCGTTTGAGCGGCGCAAGTCCCCACGGCTCTAACGGATTTGGCTGCGGGATCGGGCCACGCCTCGACCCGTGAAAGCTTCTACCCGTCACCGGATGCAGACCAGCTGCCGCCGCAGTTGGGGGTACTTTTTCATGACGCTGGCGCGGGCCTGGGCCACGAGTTCGTCGTTGTTTTCAAAGCGGATGAGCGCTTCGAGCCGGGCGAGGGCTTTGTCGGCTCCGAGTTTGTCGAGGTAGGCGTGCAGCGGTTTGGAGTCGCCGTCCAATTTGGCGGACACCACCTGCCGGATGAATTCGGTGGTCAGGGTCAGGGTGAAGCCGCTGTCGGTGTCCACCATGGCGTCGTGGGTCGCTTCCGCGAGTTGGCGGTAGGTCCGCGCCGGCCGATGGGCGTCCGCCCAGGCGGGGGCGTGGGGCTTGATCTGACCGTCGTAAAGCCGGTCAAACAAGCGCGTTGCCGCGTTGGACCGGCCGTAGCTGGCGATGCGCGTCGGTGAGGGCAGCCGTTGGTCTTCGGGCAGCCGACGGTTCCAGTTCAAATACGTTTGGGTTTCGGCATCGTCGCGCAGCGACGCGGCGGCCTCGGCGATCCGCAGCATCTCGGCCACGTACAGATCGGTATCGATTAGCGATCGGCCCGCGACCAGCACGTTTAGGTGGGCCATCACCCCCGGCAGAGAATCGGTCCCCAGCAACAGCTTGACGACCGCACTGCCGTGCATGACCA